>NZ_QICN01000039.1:745-1014 GCF_003201205.1 Sinimarinibacterium flocculans | reverse complement strand
AGGTAGTGGTGCCGGTGGGGCGGCCCCTTTGGATCGAACGCTTTGGCATTGCCAAGAGCGTCGAACACGGTCACGATTTAAACCACGTTAAACTTAACTCATCCAACGGCTTCGAGATCAGTTGCCACGAGTTCACCGCCTGGGGGAGCTGGACGTGGAATCGAGTGACATCACCGCCGAAATTCGCATGGCCGTCCTCGGCGAATGGGTGCCTCCCCAGCTCGCCGACGTGCTCGCCCTGCAGCGTGCCGAAGAGCCGGAGACCCATG
>NZ_QICN01000039.1:0-736 GCF_003201205.1 Sinimarinibacterium flocculans | reverse complement strand
ACAGTGGCCTGGCTGGGTATGCGAACCGCTGTGGCATGACACGCTGGCGGTCGCCGTGGCCAAGCGCTCCCACCTGCTGGCCCACCGTGAAGTGCCGTGCGGGGAAGTGCTCAAGCAGCCCTTGATCTGCTCGCAGTCCACGGCCGATGAACCATGGCGCATGACCGTGCAGCGTGTGTTCGAGAACGCGCTGCAAGAGCGAGAGCAAACGGTGGAGACATTCGATGTGGCGATGACGCTGGTTGCCGCCGGGTACGGGATCGCCATTGCGCCTGCCGCGAGACTGGCGAGCTACCTACGCCGAGGCATCGCCGTGCGGCCGCTGGCCGGCGCACCAACGATCGTGATGGCTTACCTGCTCCGCCGCGATGCTTCCTTGTCGGACACCCAGGCAAGATTCGCCCGCCGCGCGCGCTTGGTGTCCTGACAGACGCGCGGGGATCGCGGTTTCGCCACGATCCCGCATTCCTGCTGCTAGGCGACTCCGACTCGCAGCGGGGTCCATTCGCTTTCCTTCACGGCTGTGCTCACTGCCATGACGAGCTTGTCGAGATTGCCGGCCGTCACGCCCTCCAGTGCCGAACACCCCCGCAGCATCGAGCGCGGTTGCAGTAGTGCATGGTAGATCTGCCAAGGGTCCGCACCCCTGGTCAGCTTCAGGACGGACTGGATCAGCTCGTGCTTGAGTGGGTCGAGGTGCCAGTCCGGCACGCGCTGGCCGCGGTTGCCTACGTTC
>NZ_QICN01000038.1 GCF_003201205.1 Sinimarinibacterium flocculans | reverse complement strand
CGCGGGTCGGTCACGAGCTTGGCGACGGTCTTCATGGCCTTGATCAGCTCGCCCTGCGTGTAGGGTTTGGGCGGCAGCGTCTTCAGCGCCTTGAGATCCACCTTTCCGACCGGGCAGGACAGGCCCGCATGCAGGGCGGGCAGCACCTGGCTGCGCTGCGCATCCTCGCCATCGGCATCGTCCGGCCCCGGCGTCGCCAGCACCTCACGCCAGCCGATGACGGCGATCTGCTTGCCCACGGCCGCCAGCGACTGACTGCCGCACGAGAACTGCGCCACCGTCCGGTCGAACTCATGGTGTGGGAGGAACTGCGCGAGGTAATGGGCGCGGATCAGCCGATAGACGGCCAGCTCCTTGTCGCTCATCGCCGAGAGGTTGGCCGGTTCCAGCGTCGGAATGATGCCGTGGTGAGCTGTGACCTTGCCGTCGTTCCAGACCCGCGAACGCTGCTGGCGGTCCAGGCGGTCGATCAGCGGCCGCAGGCTGGGATCGGTCTTGACCAGGCTGTCGAGCACGGCCGGCACCTCGGCCAGCATGCTCTCGGGCAGATAGCCCGAATCCGAGCGCGGATAGGTCGTTGCCTTGTGCGTCTCGTACAGCGCCTGGGCGATGTCCAGCGTCTCCTGCACGTCGAGGCCCAACTGCTTGGAGCACACCTCCTGCAGCGTGCCCAAGTCGAACGGCAGTGGCGGCCCTTCGCGCACGCGCTCGGTCTCCACCGACAGCACCTGGGCGGTGCCGGCCGCGCGCAGGAATTCCGCTGCCTGCTGCGCCACAGGCTGTTGCAGGCAACGGCCCGCATCGTCGGTGCTGCCTTGCGGCGGCGTCCAGCTTGCGACGAAGGACTGGCCTGCATGCGAAAGCGCAACCGCGATGGCCCAGAACGGTACGCAGACGAATCGCGCGATCTCGCGATCGCGGTCCACGACCAACTTCAGCGTCGGCGTCTGCACGCGCCCCACCGACAGCACGCCGCTATAGCCGGCCTGGCGCCCCAGCAGTGTGAACAAGCGGCTCAAGTTCATCCCGATCAGCCAGTCGGCGCGCGATCGGGCGAGTGCGGAG
>NZ_QICN01000037.1 GCF_003201205.1 Sinimarinibacterium flocculans | reverse complement strand
GTTCCAGCTCGCGCGCTGGATCGACAGCACGATCCTGGACGCGCTCTACGGCTGGGGGTTTGGCGCCGACAGGCCGCACACGAACTTCGATCCGCTGATCGGCTTGAACAACGCCTTTGGCGACATGCTGCTCAACTTCGTCATGGCGATGATGTTCATCGTGCTGCCGACGTTTTGGGTCATGGCATTGGCTTGGGCAGGCGTTCGCACGGGAAATATCGTGCAGGGGTTGTCCACCGCCACCTCGGACGCCAAGGGCGCTGGGGGGCGTGGCGCTGGTATGGCAATGAGCGCCGTATCGAAGAAGTGACCGCCGTTCAGTCGTCGTCGGTCACATGCGGGTCGATGCGCCAGTCGCTCTTGTCATAAAGCCCGAAGCCGTTGGGGCCTTCCCTCCACTCGGGTTGCGGTTCCTCTTGATCAGAGTCGTCGTGCTGCACGAGCCATGCAGCAGTCACCGCAAAGGCAAGCAGCAGGGCCAGCCAGAACGCGGAGTAGAGCAGCGCACCGAGCACGGCGAGCTTGACGATCCAGAGCACCGCCGTCGCCGCGCCCGCGGGCACCCCGCGCGTCACCAGCCAGCCGGCGACACGCTGCTCGCGGCGGAGGTATCCACGCCAGGCACGGCCAGCCCCCCGGCCCAGCCGGTGGCTCCAGCTCCCGTTGTGCGTGTTGGTGGTCATGCTCATGTGCCTCGGCTTCAGTGGTACCTCACCTCATGGAGCGGCCGGTCGGGGCCTGCCCTCCAGCATAGACCGCGATCAGGAGGGCGGGTTGCGGCTGGCAGAGCCGGTCGGCCTGGGTCGCAGGTCGATTAGATTCTGCGATGGAAATCAAACGTTATGCTACTTTCCCTGCACGTTCTTGCGATAGTTCTAGGGATTGATTGGATTCCGTGCTATTTTTATAGCATGGATGGAAATTCTAGGCACCAGGTAATCAAGCGGCTGCAGGCGGGACTCCCCCGCGGGGCGCCGTTCGACCTTGCCACCCTGAGCCAGTTCGGGGTATCGCCCCAGCTCGCCGCCCACTATGCCGACGGCGGGTGGCTCGTGCGCCTGGCCCATGGCGTCTATGCCTTCCGAACGATGAGTTCGGGGTCTACGGTGCGCTGAAGTTCCTGCAACAGCGC
>NZ_QICN01000036.1 GCF_003201205.1 Sinimarinibacterium flocculans | reverse complement strand
ATGTCGAAGGAAAAGTTTGAGCGCAAGAAGCCGCACGTGAACGTGGGGACGATTGGTCACGTGGACCATGGCAAGACGACGACGACGGCGGCTTTGACGAAGGTGTCTGCGGACAAGTTCGGCGGCACGTACGTGCCGTACGACCAGGTGGCGAAGGCGTCGGAATCGCAGGGCCGTCGCGATGCGACGAAGATCCTGACGATCGCGACCTCGCACGTGGAGTACGAGACCGAAGGTCGCCACTACGCGCACGTCGACTGCCCGGGGCATGCCGACTTCGTGAAGAACATGATCACGGGCGCCGCGCAGATGGACGGCGCGATCCTGGTCGTGTCGGCGGTGGACGGCCCGATGCCGCAGACGCGCGAGCACGTGCTGCTGGCCAAGCAGGTCAACGTGCCGAAGATCGTGGTGTGGCTGAACAAGTGCGACCTGGTCGAGGACGCCGAGCTGCTGGACCTGGTCGAGATGGAAGTGCGCGACCTGCTGAGCAAGTACGGTTTCGACGGCGACAACACCCCGGTGATCCGCGGCTCGGCGACCAAGGCCATTGCCGGTGAAGCCGAGTGGGTGGGCAAGCTCGAAGAGCTGTACAACGCCATCGACACCTGGATTCCGGAGCCGGAGCGCGAGACCGACAAGGCCTTCCTGCTGCCGATCGAAGACGTGTTCTCGATCTCGGGCCGCGGCACCGTGGTCACCGGCCGCATCGAGCGCGGCGTGATCAAGGTGGGCGAGGAAGTCGAGATCGTCGGCATCCGTCCGACGGCGAAGACCACGGTGACGGGCGTCGAGATGTTCCGCAAGCTGCTGGACCAGGGCCAGGCGGGCGACAACGTCGGCGTGCTGCTGCGCGGCACGAAGAAGGAAGACGTGGAGCGCGGCCAGGTGCTGTGCAAGCCGGGTTCGATCAACCCGCACGCCAAGTTCGAGGGCGAGGTGTACGTGCTGACCAAGGAGGAGGGCGGTCGTCACACGCCGTTCTTCAAGGGCTACCGTCCGCAGTTCTACTTCCGTACGACGGACGTGACGGGCAGCATCGAGTTTGGTCAGGAGATGGTGATGCCTGGCGACAACGTGCAGATGACGGTGGAGCTGATCAGCCCGATCGCGATGGAAGAAGGCGTACGCTTCGCCATCCGCGAGGG
>NZ_QICN01000035.1 GCF_003201205.1 Sinimarinibacterium flocculans | reverse complement strand
CGACGTTACCCCGTCATTGAGTAGCACGGTGATTTAGAGTCCGACCCAAGACTAGGAGGTCGGACGTGAAGAAGCGGTACAGCGAAGAGCAGATCATCGGATTTCTGAAGGAAGCGGATGCCGGGGTGCCGCTGAAGGACCTGTGTCGGCGGCACGGCTTCTCGGAAGCGAGCTACTACCTCTGGCGCAGCAAGTTCGGCGGCATGGATGTGTCGGACGCCAAGCGGCTCAAGGCGCTGGAAGCGGAGAACGCGAAGCTGAAGAAGCTGCTGGCGGAGAGCCTTCTGGAGGCGGAGGTCGTCCGCGAGGTTCTGAGAAAAAAGTGGTAACCGCACCGGCTCGTCGCGAGGTGGTGCGGGTCATGAAGGGTCGAGGAATGAGCGAGCGGCATGCGCTGCGCGTCGTGGGCATGAGCGCGTCGGCGCTGCGCTATGTACCCAGGCCCGATGGCAATGCCGAATTGCGCCAGCAGATCGTCGATTTGGCGCAGCGGCATCGCCGTTACGGTGCGCCGATGATCTATCTGAAGCTGCGCCAATCTGGGCAGAGGATTAATCACAAGCGTGTCGAGCGGCTGTACGCTCTGGAGAAGCTGCAGGTCCGTCGGCGCCGGCGCAAGAAGATCCCGCCGGCGGGTCGTCAGCCGCTGATCCGACCTGGCACAGCCAACGAGGTCTGGTCGATGGATTTCGTCTTCGACCGTGTCGCCACGGGCCGAGGGATCAAGTGCTTGGCAATCGTCGACGATGCAACGCACGAGGCCATCGCCGTGATCCCCGAGCACAGCATCGGTGGCGACCATCTGGTGCGGTTGCTCGACGAGGTCTGTGCTGTCCGTGGCCGACCTTCGATCATCCGGACCGACAACGGCAAAGAGTTCACCGGGCGAGCCATGCTGACCTGGGCACATCGCCATGGCATCGCGCTACGGCTGATCGAGCCGGGCAAGCCGAACCAGAACGCCTACATCGAATCCTTCAACGGCCGGCTACGCGACGAATGCCTCAACGAGCACTGGTTCGTCAGCCTCAACCATGCACGGGTTGTGATCCGCGCATGGGCGAAGGAATACAACGAGGAACGACCGAAGAAAGCACTCGGCGGGCTGACGCCCGCCGACTATGCACGGCAGCTCGCTGCCACAGCGATATCATCAACTCACGGGCTCTAATCGAAACGCTACTCAACGCGGGGTAACGTCG
>NZ_QICN01000034.1 GCF_003201205.1 Sinimarinibacterium flocculans | reverse complement strand
CAGAAGTGGACCCGCTTCGTGAGACAGCTTTCCCGGATTTATAAGTGATGCTCTGCCGGGTTATGCCGCCAGCTGTGCTGGCAGTGCGTTGAAGTACACGGTGTCTGGCGCCTGGCCGTCAAGCGACGAGTGCGGGCGCCGGGTGTTGTAGAACGCGATGTAGCGGCTCAGCAGCTGTCTGGCTTCGGAAACCGAGTCGTAGGCATGCAGGTAGACGTGCTCGTACTTGATTGTCTTCCACAGCCGTTCGACGAAGACGTTGTCACGCCAGCAGCCTTTGCCGTCCATGCTGATCCGGATGCCGTGGCCCTGGAGCAAGCTGACGAACTCGAAGCTGGTGAACTGGCTGCCCTGGTCCGTGTTGAAGATCTCCGGCCGCCCATGACGGGCGATGGCTTCCTCGACCGCCTCGACGCAGAAATCCGTCGTCAGGCTGTTCGACAGTCGGAATGACAGGACTCTGCGCGTAGCCCAGTCGAGCACGACGGCGAGGTAGACGAAGCCGCGCCGCATTGGCAGGTAGGTGATGTCCATCGCCCAAACCTGGTTGGGCCGATCGATCGTCATCCCGCGCAGCAGGTACGGGAATACTGGATGCTGCGGGTGGCGTTTGCTGGTGTTCTTCCTGCGGTAGATCGCCTCGATGCCCATTAGCCGCATCAGGCGGCGGACGCGCTTGCGCCCGATCCGCTGCCCCTCCAGGCGCAGGCAGTCGCGCAGCTGCCGGCTGCCCAGAAACGGGTATTCCAAGTGCAGCTCGTCGATCCGGCGCATCAGCGCCAGATCGGCGTCGGGCAGCTCGCGCTGCGGGCGATACACCGAGGAACGTGACAACTGCAGAATCCGACACTGCTGTGTCACCGGCAGCGCCGCCGTCCGGTCGATCATCGCTTTGCGCTCGGACCGTGGACTCGATCGAGCGCGCGTTCTAAAAAATCGTTCTCCATCGTCAGCTGGCCGATCTTGGCCTGCAGGTCGGTCACGCTCGGCCCATGCGTCGCCGTGCGCTCGGCCGGCGTCATGAAAGACTCCACTGCCTTCTGCAGCAGCTGCGTCTTCCACTGCGTGATCTGGTTGGGATGAATGTCGAACTGCTCGGCCAGCTGCGCCAGGGTCTTCTCGCCCTTGATCGCCGCCAGTGCCACCTTGGCCTTGAACGCCGGGGTGTGATTCCTTCGGGGCCTTCTCATCTGCTCTTCCTTGGGCGCCACAGGCGCCGTCTGATTAGAGCAGAACATCACTTATCCGACTGTCCGACTTCGCGGGTCCACTTCT
>NZ_QICN01000033.1 GCF_003201205.1 Sinimarinibacterium flocculans | reverse complement strand
GATCTGCTCTTCGCTGTACCGCTTCTTCACGTCCGACCTCCTAGTCTTGGGTCGGACTCTAAATCACCGTGCTACTCAATGACGGGGTAACGTCGGATGGACGCCAATGAATCCCCGTTCTATCTCCGCTCCTTTCTAACGCGCCACGACATCCAGAAGTTCGAGACGTGGAGGCTAACGAAAGCCGCATATGAGGCGTTCATTCATACGATTCGGCATGCGCATAACTCCCCCAATCCTGAGCGCCTCCTGCTTGCGATCGCGCACGAGATCGGACGTCTCATCGCGTTTTCCGGCACGGTGCAGCAACTTAAGGCGCTCAAGCGCGAGATAGAAACGGGCTTGCGGAACTGTGGAAGCCCGGCATCACTCGGCACGCGCTCGTTGGGCGTGAAACCGGACGTCCGTGCGACGACTGAACGCCTGACAAAACTCCTCAGGCGCTTCGAGCGCACAGACTCTCTGCTTCCAATCCGATGAAACCCCTTTTCGATGCAGGTCGCTCCAGGCCGCACAGCACCGAGTCGGAGGTTCGTACGAAGCCGTCACACACACTAGACGCCAAAGAGCTCGCAGGCGTGTTGCGGCTCGGATCCGCGAAAGCCGTTCACATGCGAATCGCCCGCGGGTTTGCAATGCCACCGCATATTCGCGTGCCTCACCTTCGCGGGCTCTTGTGGCTGGAGAGCGACGTCGTCGCCTGGCTTGAGACTCATCGAAATGACGCTCGGCTATCCGCATCGCCACCTGCTTTAAAACGGCCAAAAGATGCGCCTCGACCTCACTCACGGGCTAGTGTCCCGAGGCGATTCTTGCGGCGTTAAAGATGGCGCTCGGCCACCCTCGGCCAGATAAGGGAGCGAAACACGCGGCGGACTGACTCCGCCGCGTGGCTCACGCGTACAGCCAGGGACGGGGCGGTGCCTTAGTAGTAGTGTTTCGGGATCTCTTCGCCGCCGGATGCCCAGTCGGCCAAGTCGTTCGCCATCCTCAGGGCAGTCTCACTTTCTAGTTGCAACAGCTCCTTCCTAAGCGCAGCCTCGATCTCCTCGCGCGAGGGTTGCTTAAAGCCTTCGCCGTCGATTTCCCTCTCATCCCGGATAGTCGCAACAATGTTCACGGCGTACTCCAACGCTTGGGCGAGGATGCTCGCGCGCTCTTCATCAAACAGTGGATCAAACACACCAGGGCTGGTGGCGAGCACGCGGTCAGAGAGCACATCCTGGAGTTGACCCGTTCTCGCGGACACCTGATCTTTTGAGAGAAGGAGTCCGATATGCCCAAGAGTCGAGCGCCGTACCCGGCGGATTTTCGCCAA
>NZ_QICN01000032.1 GCF_003201205.1 Sinimarinibacterium flocculans | reverse complement strand
TGGAGTTGACCCGCTCTCACGGACAGGTGGTCGCTTGATTCTCAAGCGATGGATTCAGTCTCCGCTGTGCGGAGCTTGGCGGCTGTCGATGGTGGTTGGCAATGCAGGTTCGGGTTGCTCCGTTCGTAGTTGAGAGGCGACTGGTAGCCCAGCGCCGAGTGCCGCCGACGCGGGTTGTACCAGCCCTCGATCCAGGTGAAGACGGCCAGACGCGCTTCGGTCTTGCTCTTGAAGCTGCGTCGGTCGAGCAGTTCGCATTCCAGGCTGGCGAAGAAGCTCTCGGCCATGGCGTTGTCGTAGGCATCGCCGACGGTGCCCATCGACGGACGCACGCCCATCTTCCGGCAGCGGTCGCCGAAGGCGATGCTGGTGTACTGGCTGCCTTGATCGCTGTGATGGATGACCTCGTCGGGTTTGCGCTGCTCGATGGCCATGTCCAGTGCGCTGAGCACCAGATCGGCCGTCATGCGCTCGCCGATCGCCCATCCGACGACGCGGCGGCTCCAGACATCCAGAACCATCGCCAGATACAGGAAGCCCGCCCACGTCGGGATGTAGGTCATATCCGCCACCCAGAGCTGGTTCGGCCCATTGGCGATGAAGCGGCGCTGCACCAGATCCGGCGCCGGCCGCTGACGCGGATCGCGCTCAGTGGTCACGACAAAGCCGCGCCGCCGGCTGATGCCTCGGATGCGCGCCTTGCGCATCAAGCGTGCGACCCGCTTGCGGCTGATCGTGACGCCTTGGTCGATCAGCTCGGCTCGCACGCGCGACATTCCGTAGCTGTCGTCGGACTCGGCGTGGATCGTGCGGATGCGCTCGGCCATGACCGCATCGGCCAGAGACCGCTGGCTCGGCGGACGATCACGCCAAGCGTAGAAGCCGCTCGGCGAGACCTTGAGCACGCGGCAGAGGGAACGGACCGGATACTTGGCCTGGTTCGCCATCACGAGTTCGAAGACGGGGTGGACGTCTTCTCGGCTCTTCCGGCGAACCAGGCTGTAGCCTTTGACAGGATGTCGCGCTCCATCTTGAGCTGGCGATTCTCGCGGCGCAGGCGCGTCAGCTCATCGCGCTCGGCTGTGGTCAGGCCATCCTTGCCGGGCAGCGGCCTGCCGGCGTCACGCGCGGCCTGGGCCACCCAGTTGGCAATGGTCTGTGCAGTGCATTCGAACTCTCGGGCCAGCTCAGCCGGCGTGCGGCCTGCCTGTACCAGCTCGATCATCTGTTGGCGAAAATCCGCCGGGTACGGCGCTCGACTCTTGGGCATATCGGACTCCTTCTCTCAAAAGATCAGGTGTCCGCGAGAACGGGTCAACTCCA
>NZ_QICN01000031.1 GCF_003201205.1 Sinimarinibacterium flocculans | reverse complement strand
TGATCGGCGCCGGCCGGCGCTTGTCCGCATCGGCCTGTCGTTCGAGATCGGCCACGCGCAGGCCCAGCGCCTTGACCTGCGCATCCTGCGCGCTGCTCTGGGTCTGTTCGGCGAGCCGCGACAGGCCGACGCTGTTGATGAGTGCTACAGCACTGATGAGCAGCAGCCAGAAGGCCGCGGCGATCTTGAGCCAGCGCGTGCGGGAATTGCGCTCGTATGGCGCTTGGGGAAAGGTCATGGCTGCATCTCCTCGGGCCGGTCGGCGTCCGGCACGGGCGTGGTGGTGCCGGGCGGGTTGGCGGAAAGGAAGGTGGGAGCACCGTGCCGGCTGAAGCAGACCTGGCGGGTCACGTCATCGACCGACAGCTCCCAGGCGGGGCCGGCAAGGGTCAGCAATGCATCGCGCAGCATCAGCGGGCCCAGGCGCAGGTGTGCGGCGGGCAGCGGCAGCGCGTAGAGCGATGCGGCCTCGGCCGCATCGCAGAGCCGGTAGCCGGAGCGCAGCAAAACGTGGCGCATGGCATCGCCCACGCTGGCATCGAGCATGGGCGGAATCGAGACCTCCACCGCCTGCTGCAAGAGATCACGCTGCGCGGGCTCCGGCACCAGCTCGACCAGGGTGTAGCGGCCGTAGCGGGCCACGGGCACCAGTCGCTGCTCCAAAGCTGGCTCGTCGGGTGGCGGCGCTTCTATGTGGTCAGGGGTGGCCGGTGTCGTCGTGCAGCCGGACAGCAGGCCGCTGAGCACGACGAAGATGCAGAGGAAACGAGGCAAAGACGGCAGCATGTGGCACCCCACGGTGACGGGATGCCTGCACCATTGCAGAACCGTGCTGCGCGGGCTGCCGAAAATCCGAAACGCGCGGCGCCCCCTTTCCCAAAGGAGGGGCACATATCAATCAGCCAGCGTGACTGGCTCGCTGCTGGGCAGGAACTGCAACAACGGGCCTATGGCGGCTGGAAAGTGCTGCCGGGGCTGCTAGCTCGGCGGGAGGCAGGGCAACGCTCTTTCTCACATAGACGGGAAGACAGGTGTCATCGAATCATCGCCAAGAGGCCAATGGCGACAACGACGCCAATGACGCTTGAAACAGCGACAGCTCCCCATGTTCCCAGCTTCGGCTTGAGCCAGTAGTAGCAGCCGAAGGTGACCAGCCCGCCGACGAGTCCGAACAACTTGACGATGATGACCGCGACAATGGACGGCCACAGCCAGTCCCATGAGCCGGACTTCTTTTCGGGCGTGGTCGCTGGTGCTGTTGCGGGAGCAGGCGTCGGCGGATGCGACGGCGCGTTCGGGTCTTCGTATGCCATTCGTTCCTCCTTTGTTAGTTATCACTTTCCTGCCGCGTTCAATGCGCTCATCAGGATCAGAACGGCGAAGACGGCGGCGGTACACACCAGCGCGCGAAACACTCCCCACTTCTTGTGGAGCACAGAAGTGGACCCGCTTCGTGAGACAGCTTTCCCGGATTTATAAGTGATGCTCTGCCGGGTTATGCCGCCAGCTGTGCTGGCAGTGCGTTGAAGT
>NZ_QICN01000030.1 GCF_003201205.1 Sinimarinibacterium flocculans | reverse complement strand
GACTGGGAAGCCTACGCCGCGTTCACCAAGGTGTTCTTCCGCTACAGCACGCTGGTCAATCTCGTCGCGCGCTACACCTCGGCCAATCAGATCGGTCTGGTCGGGTTCGGCAGCTGCGGAGGCGGCATTGAAGGCAACGAGCGGAATTGCCACAACGACAAGGAAGTGCGCTTCGAAGCCTCGGTGGCACACCTGGTCGCGAAGAACACGGCGATCGGCTTCGAGTACCAGCAGCACGGCGACAATCTCGACGGCCGCAGCATCAATATCGCGGGTCTGGACCTCACGGGCCTGACCAACCTGCTCGGCGGCGTCAGCCTCGATGGCCTGGCGGGTGCACTGCAGCAGGAGAAGGAAAGCGACTGGTGGGACATCTTCTTCGCCTACGCGCCGAACAAGAAGATCTCGTTCGTCATCGCCTACCTGATGCTCGGCAACATCTCGGTGTCGCCGGACAACAACGGCTTCTACTTCTCGACGCACCTGACGTTCTGATGTGCGCGATCAACAGGAGAGTGTCATGAACCGAATCAAATCTCTCGCGGCTGCCGTGGCCTTGACCGGTGCGGCACTGCTGCCGGCCCATGCGACCGAGCAGAAGACCAACCCGATCCTGGGCATCGACTCCGCATCGCTGGCCAAGTTCGGCGGCGCGCAGGGCGTGCGCAACTGGGTCGAGAGTCTTTTCTACTACATCATGCTCGACAACCGCATCAACTGGATCTTCAAGGAGTTCGGCAACGTCGAACGCCAGATCGTGTTGAACACGCAGCTCGAGCAGATGGTGCTCGGCGGTCACGTCGAGTACCAGGGCGCGAGCATGGCGGCGGCACACGCCGATCTCGGCATCACGATGGCGCAGTTCAACGCCGTGGTCGAAGCCGCCTACAACGCCTGCGAGCGCAACAACATCAGCTACCACGCCTGCAACCAGCTCATCAACGCGCTCGCACCCTTCACCGACGACATCGTCACGCGATAGCCACGCAGCCAGTCGTCACCCGCCACGATCGGGCCGCAGCCATCGCGCTGCGGTCCGGATGCGGCCGGCAGCCCTGCCTGCGTCGAACGCAGCACATCCATCAGCGGCACATCACGGAACTGATTGGGAGCCATGGAAGCCATGAACAGCAATCGTAAGAGTTGGGGTACCGCGGCGGCAGTCGTGATCGCGGGGTGTCTGGCGTTCGCGCACGGTACGCCTGTCCAGGCGCAGGGAAAGTTGACCTGTTCCCTGCCGTCGGAGGGCAAGCCGGTGGATTTCTCCGGCTGCGCGATCGGCGACACCGTGGTGCTGTACGGCGTGCATTTCGAGTTCGACAAGTCGGAACTCACCGTCGACTCCAAGCGCCTGCTCGATCAGGTCGCCGAAGCACTGCAGGGGCGCCCGGACATCAAGGTCGAAGTCGCGGGTCACACGGACAGCCGCGGCTCCGACGCCTACAACCAGCGCCTGTCCGAGGCGCGCGTCGAATCGGTGATGGCCTATCTTGCCGGCCGGGGCATCGATACGTCACGCATGAGCGCCGCCGGTTACGGCGAATCGATGCCGGTCGCGGACAACAGCACCGACGAAGGGCGCGCACTCAATCGTCGCGTCGAACTGCGCGTGACCGAGGCCAAGCCGGTGCCCACGCCGGCGCCGGCGCCGGTGGTGCAGGCGCCACCGCCGCCGCCGCCGGCCCCGACGTATACGGCCACACCGATTCCCACCGGCCTCTACGACGACGGCAAGGTGTTCCTGACCGGCGGCGTGTTCACGGTGGACGGTGCCGGCGGCGGTGGTGCGGTGCCGTGGGCAACGATCACCGGCT
>NZ_QICN01000029.1 GCF_003201205.1 Sinimarinibacterium flocculans | reverse complement strand
TCCGAAGCAGGGCCGAAACCCGCGCCGGACGGCTCTCTTCGGATTCCGAAGGAGGACCGTACAGTACGTAATGATCGTATAAATGAAGTACGTACAGTACCGCGCGCGAGGGCCTTGCAGAACCTGCGGCTGCCCGAGCGTTTCCTGCGCTTGAAGGACGAGCAGCAGGCCGGCGCGCTGGTGGCGCTGCAGCAGGTGGACGAGGCGCAGCGGCAGGCCGTGCTCGACGAGTGGGCGGCACGCTGTGGCGGCAGTACGGTGCGCAATCCCGCCGGCTACTTGTTCGGCATCATCCAGAAGGCGATCCGCGGGGAGTTCAAGGCGTGGGCGGGCAACGACGCAGCAGCGCCGCCCGCGCCGCGAGCTGCGGGGCCGGCGCCATCGTCGTCGCCTTCGGCTTCCCGCCCAGCCGACCCCGAGGTGGCGCGCGCCTACCTCGCACGGCTGCGTTCAGCCTTGCGCGATCCCTGAGCTATCCCCAGGGGATAGACGGAACAGGTCGCCTTCCAGCTGGGGGAGCAGACCGCTTGGAACTGTGCTCAAACTGTGCGTATAATGTGCTCGTGATTCCTTGCCTTTGGGAGCAACGTCATGGCCTCTACCGCTTTCGCGGATGTGCTCGAATCGGTGCGTGAAGCCGGCACGTCCCGCTTTTCCGCCACGAACGTCGCCGATGCCCTGGGCCTGCAGTACCAGGACTTGGCCACGCTGGCTGGCGTGCACCGCAACACCCTGCGCACCCACCCCGAGTCACCGCGACTCCAGGCCGCGCTTCGTGACCTGATGCGGGTGCTATCGGCCGCCTCGGCGGTGCAGCCGGATACCGCGCGTGCATTCTTCATGGTCAAGAACGAGCCCATCCCGACGTTCCACCACAAGACCCTGCTGCAGTTGGTGCAGGAAGGACGCACCGACGATGCGATCGACTACCTGGAGTCGATCAGTGCAGGGTTCACCGGATGATCCTCCTCGACCTGCCGCCCGGCACCACGCTGTTTCGCGCGCACACCCCGCAGTGGGCCAGCCGGCCAACCAGCGGCGCTGGTGCGGCGGCCAAGGGCGGGCGCTTCAACCGGGAGGGCGTCGAGGCGCTGTATCTGTCGCTGGAGGAAGCGACCGCGCTACGCGAATACCAGCAGACCTCGCCCTTCCTGCCGCCCTGCACGATGTGCTCGTACACCGTGGCATTGCGCGAGCTGGTCGATCTGCGGCAGCTCCACCGCGGCGAACCTTGGGACGAGCTGTGGCACGACTGGCGCGAGGACTGGCGCCATCTGAAATTCGACCTTCACATCGAGCCGCCCACTTGGGTGCTGGGCGACATGGTGCTGGCCCAGGGCCATACCGGAATCCTGTTCCCCAGCCAGGCGAACGATGGCGGCACCAATATCGTGGTGTTCGTGGATCGGCTCAGGGATGGCAATTCGGTCGAGGTCAATGATCCCGACGGGCGACTGCCCCGCGACCAATCCAGTTGGACGCGCTGACTCCACAGCGCGGATTCGCACTCCACCCTTCGGCCCGCCGCCGAGCTATCCCCAGGGGATAGCCGGCACACACAGCCTTCCGTGCGGAACAAACCGGGCGCGCATGGGCTGCGGTTTGTTGACTGACGGCCTTCCGGCCGATGCCGATGCTGGCGACTCGCCCCTTCACCGCGAGTCGCTCCCATGGCCAACGAACGCACAGAACCCCTGCAACTGAATCTCGGATCGCTGCGCAGCGCGATGTCGCTGACGCTGCACACGCACCATGCATCGCGCATCTGGCACGGCCGCGCGCCGACCGAGGGGCGCCCAGGCATCATCGGTCTCAACGGCTTCATCGGCGCCATGAACAAAATGAAGCGCGGCGCCGAGCAGGACGACCCCTACTCGGACTGGTGGATGCTGCGGATCGAGGACAAGCTCGCCGACACCAAGACCCGTCTGCAGA
>NZ_QICN01000028.1 GCF_003201205.1 Sinimarinibacterium flocculans | reverse complement strand
GGCGAGGACGGACATCCTGACGAGGGTTGTTCCGCTTGAGCGCGTTTCGCATGCGAAACGCAGGCTGGCCACCGTCGGTGCCGTTCGATGCCTGATATCCACGCCCGCGACCCGGACGACCTGGTGCATGGTCGGGTTCTTGAGTACGCCCGGCGGAGCGGCAAGACGGTTTCGCAGGCCGTGCGGGAGCTTCTGGCGCGCGGGCTCGATGCGTCGTCCGGCGAGGTAATTGATGCGGTTGCGCTGGCGCAGCAGGTTCATGCCCGCATCGCGGCACTCGATGGCCGTATTCCGGCGAATGCTGACTACTTCCGCGCGATGCTCCTCACGCTGCTGGAGGACGTGATGCTGACGCGCCAGATCGCCGCCTTGATGAAGCCGGAGATCGTCCAGAAGGCGCAGCAGAATGCGCGCGCCGCGTTCGATCAGATGGTCCGCGAGGGGACACTCTGACTGTCCTAAGGCGACGGCTACCCTGCGCCCTTGGACGTGAACTGCTGCAGACGCTTGAGCTCAGCCCGTGCTTCACTCAGCAGCTGATTCCAGTCATCCGGCGGATGGCCGGCTTCGAGCATCTTGCGAAACACCCGGTAGGCGTCGTCGCTGCTCTCGTAGGCACGCTTGGTGTCCTCGTCGTTGACCCACGCGAGCACGATCATCTTGCTCGGGGCGTGATACCGAAAGAACAGCCGATACTGCTGAAAGAACTTCGCCCGGAACCAGTGCTTGTGCTCGTCACCGAGCGTTCCGCCTTGCCGGTACTCCGGCCGCGTCGGGTCTTGCGGGATGACCTCAAACGCCAGCTTGGTGATGGCCCCCAGGCGCTTACTAGCGTTCTTTTTGACGTACCCGACCGGGTCCTTTTGCTTCAGTGCCTCGACCTTGTCCGCGAGCGCTTCGAGTTGCGCGAGAAACAGCGGATGGGCGAAGACAGTCCAGCCGTGAATGACCAGCGGTGCCGGCTGGCCGCCGGTCATTCATCGTCCGCCGACAGTGGCGCATCGAGATCGACCTCGATGTCACCGACGAGCGCGTTGAGCCGCTGAACCAGTCCGGCGTCGACAGCCTGCAGACGCTCCGGATGGTTGGCGATGTCGCGCGCGAGGAAGTTCAAAAACTGACCGAGCACCGGATCGGCGGCTTCGCTGTCTTCGGCCCGCGTCAGCACCACTTCTCCGTTCGGGCGGATGATGTAGTGAATCTTGTCGCGCTTGCTCAGGCGCAAGGCGCGCCGAACGGTTTCCGGCACCGTGGTCTGGTAGCGGTCGGTCAAGGTCGATTCGACTTCGAGGGTGGCAGACATGGCGCACTCCGCATCAAAGCAGGATGGATGCAGGCATGGTAATGCAATCGCCTTGTCTTGGCAATGCACTTGCATTGCTGGCCCGCTCGCGCCGCATCGTCGACGCTCTTCAGTCAACGGCCTCGTCCGAATCGGGACAGCGGTATCGATCCAAAAGCGCCAAACCCTTCGACCGTCTGCATGTGAGTCGAGCAAAGAAGTCCCCCGGCGATGCCGGGATGACCCTCCACACACCCCACGCCCAGGGTACGGGCATACAAGCCTAGACAAGTCTTTGACTTGTCTAGGCTTTGCCGTCATACACGGCCGATGCGCCGTGTAGCACGCGCGTGACACGCTTGATTTCTAAGGGCGTGCTCCGCAAGCCCGTGGAAGCCTGTCGCTCAGTCGTCGCCAGCTCGTTGTGCTGCGGCATTGGCCGCAGCGGCGTCCTCGGCTTCGCGTGACGCGCGATCCATCGCCTCTCTCAAGGTTTCACCCGGCCGAACGTCATACAGTTCACGGGCGCGGTAGAGCGTGGGATGCGGCGGAAGCTGGCCGTGCAGCGGATCGTCGTCGCCCTCTTCGATGAAGTAGGGCTCATTGAGGTCGTGCGCGATCTTCGATTCGGGCGGGTGCTTGGGCTGGGTCACCGATTGTCCTCCTTGTCCAACTATAACGCTGTGGGCCGAGGCTCCGGACATCTATAGGCGCCCCGCACCCAACGGCGGCGCGTGTTGCGCCTGGCCATCGGCAGACCTACCAGCGTCCTTCACGGACTCGGATCGGAAGCTCCTGAGCAGTTGATCGAGGTAGCCGCCGACCTTGTGCAGGCGCGACTCCTCGCGACCCTCGATCGCGCTGGTTTTGTCGCCCAGGTAGTGCGCCACGTTGCGTGTGAAATCCTCTGTGCAGTCGGTGAAGAGCTTGATGGTGTCCTTCTGCCGGCTGATGGCAACCAGGAACGCCTTCTGCGAAAACAGCGTGCGCTCGGTGCTTTCCGCGTTGACCAGGACGTGGCTGCGTGTCGCGCCCTGCGACCTGTAGACCGTGCTTGCGTAGGCATGCTCCCAGTGCTGACCGGCGTGCGTCCGGGGATCGAGCGTGCGGCGCTCGCCGGTCTCGGTCTGCACCTCG
>NZ_QICN01000027.1 GCF_003201205.1 Sinimarinibacterium flocculans | reverse complement strand
GGCGAGGACGGACATCCTGACGAGGGTTGTTCCGCTTGAGCGCGTTTCGCATGCGAAACGCAGGCTGGCCACCGTCGGTGCCGTTCGATGCCTGACATCCACGCCCGCGACCCGGACGACCTGGTGCATGGTCGGGTTCTTGAGTACGCCCGGCGGAGCGGCAAGACGGTTTCGGAGGCCGTGCGGGAGCTGCTGGCGCGCGGGCTCGATGCGTCGTCCGGCGAGGCAATCGACGCGGTTGCGCTGGCGCAGCAGGTTCATGCCCGCATCGCGGCCCTTGATGGTCGCATTCCAGCGAACGGTGACTACTTCCGCGCGATGCTCATCACGCTGCTGGAAGACGTGATGCTGACGCGCCAGATCGCAGCCTTGCTGAAGCCGGAGATTGTCCAGAAGGCGCAGCAGAACGCGCGCAGCGCGTTCGATCAGATGGTCCGAGACGGCACGATTTGACGGTTGCTGATTCGGTCGACCACGGCGGAATGCCCCGCTGTTCAGCACGCTCCGCAGGAGCGCTTCAAGTAGCCAGAACGACGCCGGCCCTGATTGCCTCCCAACTGATAGGACTGGTCGCTACCGTCACGTGCGGCGTAGTACGCTCGCGGACGTTGGTAGAGCGCATAACAGGGAGGATCACGATGACTTCGAGCGAACGATCGAAACGGTGGCGAGGGCTGCTTGTCGCTGTCCTGGCCACCGCCCTTTGCGGATGCGAGGGCCGTCCAGCCGTGGCCGACGGCGATGCGGCTTTTCAGCAGCAGGTTCGCACCGATTGGGGCGACGCGGCAAAGGTGCGATCGTTCGAGAAAACGGACGGCCTCGCGTACGAGAAAAATGGCGTGAAGGCTTACGAGATGGAGTACGTCGCGGTCGTCGAGCGGCCCGAGCACGGAAGCGAAGAGGTGACCGGCACGATCAGCTTTGTCCGCACCGAGCGCGGCTGGAATGTCGCCAGCGTCAGCGGCCAGACTGAGCAGCAGCGCCAAGCCGCCCTGCGGCGCGAAGAGGACATCGCCAACCGAGCGAACGTCACTCGCGCCAGGCAGGACATCCGGACCTTCGATGCCACGCTGCAACTGTACAAGCTGGACAACGGCAACTATCCCAGCACTCAGCAAGGATTGGCGGCGCTGGTCAGCCCGCCGGACAGCGAGCCCAGACCGACGCACTACAAGCCAGGTGGGTACATGAAGTCCGTGCGGAACGATCCTTGGGGCAATCCCTACCAGTACGTCAGCCCGGGCATGCGCAGCGAGTTTGATCTGTTTTCATTCGGCTCCGACGGTCAGTCCGGCGGCGACGGCGCGGCCGCAGATATCGGCAACTGGGACCACTGACGACTCGGCGCCAGGCGTCGCGGTACTGTTCGTCGATACAAAGCTCGCGGCGTCGATACGGAAGAAGCGCTTGACCGCGATCGGACACCAGCATCGTCCGAATCAGAACAGCAGCAACGACCCAAAAGCGCCAAGCCCTTCGACCATCTGCATGTGAGTCGAGCAAAGAAGTCCCCCGGCGATGCCGGGATGACGCTCCACACACACCCCACGCCCAGGGTACGGGCATACAAGCCTAGACAAGTCTTTGACTTGTCTAGGCCTTGCCGTCATACACGATCGATGCGCCGTGTAGCACGCGCGTGACACGCTTGATTTCTAAGGGCTTGCTCGGCAACCCGTGGAAGCCTGTTGCTCAGTCGTCGCCCGCTCCTTGTGCTGCGGCCTTGGCCGCAGCAGCCTCTTCGGATTCGCGGGAGGCTCGATCCATGGCCTCCATCAACGATTCGCCTTCGCGAACTTCAAACAGCTCGTGTGCGCGATAGAGCGTTGGGCTGGGCGGGAGTGGCGCGTGCAGCGGATCGTCGTCGCCTGCTTCGATGAAGCAGGGCTCACTGAGGTCAATCGCGATCTTCGATTCGGGCGAGTGTTTCGGCTGGGTCATGGCGTATCCCCTTGTCCAACTATATCGCTGTGGCCCGAGGCCGGGCGTCTATAGGCGTCCCGCACCGAGCGGCGGCGCGTGCTGCGCCTGGCCGTCGACCGACCGGCCAACATCCTTCGCGGACTCGGATTGGAAGCTCCTGAGCAGTTGATCGAGGTAGCCGCCGACCTTGTGCAGGCGCGACTCCTCGCGACCCTCGATCGCGCTGGTTTTGTCGCCCAAGTAGTGCGCCACGTTGCGTGTGAAATCCTCGGTGCTGTCGGTGAATAGCTTGATGGTGTCCTTCTGCCGGCTGATGGCAACCAGGAACGCCTTCTGCGAAAACAGCGTGCGCTCGGTGCTTTCCGCATTGACCAGGACGTGGCTGCGTGTCGCGCCCTGCGACTTGTAGACCGTGCTTGCGTAGGCATGCTCCCAGTGCTGACCGGCGTGCGTCCGGGGATCGAGCGTGCGGCGCTCGCCGGTCTCGGTCTGCACCTCG
>NZ_QICN01000026.1 GCF_003201205.1 Sinimarinibacterium flocculans | reverse complement strand
GGCGCTTGTCCAGATCGGCCATCGCTCCCGCCAGACGTCCGCGACCCTGCAATGGCTTCGGTCATGCCTCGCAGTGCCTTCGATGCAGCCGCAACGCGATGCCTTGTCTCGGGCGCGTCGTGGTCGCCGTCTCGATCCTTCTCGGTCGCCATCACGCACTCCGAAGCTGGCACGGCACACGCTCGATCAGGTCCTGCTCGAACAGCACCGGCAGTTCCCGGATTAGTCGCAGCGCTGCCGCATCGAGCGCCGCCGAGCGCGTGATGTACGTCCGGTCCGTCTCGAACATCCCGGCGTTGTCCACGTCGACAAAGTACGTCCACCCCGTCTTGTGCCGCTGCGTCCGAATCTCGATTCGATGCACCTGCAAGTCACGCACGTTGCTCATGGCTGTCTCCTGGGTCCTGGCCGCAAGTGCGGCAGAGGTCCGCCGCGCTTGCGATCGGGGACCGATCGGCCGCGTGTCGAGCACGGGTCAATGACCGCCCCGCTGGGGCCGCGCAGCGGCTCATCGGCTCGCGGTCGTCGGCGAGGCGTTGAGCGGTCATTGACGCGCGCACAGCGCGTGGCACCCAACCCACCCGCGGAGCGACCGAACCAGGACACGGCGGCGACCGCGCCGCGGTGTCCCGGCTGGGGCGACAGACGAAGCCGCAGGCTTGGTCTGACGATGCTTCTGGACAAGGGATTGAAGCCCGCAGGGTCGAGACGCCAAGCGGCTCGATGCGCAGCACGAAAGCCCGGCGCGCACCGCGCGTGGCCCAGACCGATCGCTCGACCTGCGACACGCGCAAGCCGCAGTGGCATCACTGTCATGCCGACCGAATGCACGGCGATATCAGATCGAGCGCCTGGTCACGCGCCACCGCGCGAAGTTCCACCATCAAATTCCGAAGACGAACCAGCGGCTCGGCCGCTACACCGTTCGCCTCGATGTAATCGTTGAACTCGGGGTACTCGTCCGGCCCAAGACGCGGCTGCCGGGGAAGACGGCGACCCATCCGATCCCCCACAAGCTCAAGCCCGCGAAACAGCGCAACAAGATCATCGGGAGCAAGTTGCAAAGTGAGCGAGCAGCGACCGTCCTGCCAGCGATGAGAAGTGATCGAATTCATAGGCGTGACCCTCGGAGTGAAGTAAAATGGCCCTCACAGCGTTTCGCATGCGAAACGGGAGGCCCGTCATGGAACAGACCGAACAGCTCACCGCACCGAAGCCGTGGAAGCACCTCGCGGCGATCGCTGTCGTTACCGGTCTCATTGCACCGACTGCGGCCGTGCTCGCGCTCAATTTCCCGCTGCAGATGATCGGCCTGCTGTTCCTGGTGCCGCCGGCGTTCGTCATCGCGCTCTTTGCGGGTCTGCACGCTTATGCGCGAGCTAAGGGGCTGCCTCTTGCATGGCGTAAGCCCGAATACAACCACTCCGGTCCGCTCAGCGGCGACGACTGGCACAGCTGGGGGCCGGGCAGCCCTTGGCATATGCGAACGTCGCGGGATCGCTGAACTCACGGCAGCCTCCAATCCCGCCCGAAGTCAGGGCTTCCCGGCTTCGGGCTTTCTGCATCCGGTTTGCTGAATTTCTCGGAGCGCTCCAGCAGCTTCTCAGCGTCTTCGAGCATTTCGTTGCCCTTGCGCGCCCACTCTGTGTTCTCCTTGCCGGAAGTCGCCAGCGTCTCGAAGTCGCCACGGAACAGTTCGCCGGCCCGGGTGTAGACCTCCTGCGCGGCCTCGCGGTGCTCGGGCGCATCGGTCGCCGGGAGCGAACCGTTCTCCCGGATGTACTCCTGCTTGGCCTGCTCGATCGCGTTGGCGCCCAGGGCCTGCGTCAACAGCAAGCCTTCGTTCGTACCGATCGTGTTCGTATCCGACCAGCCCTTGGCGACATCTGCGTTTGCCCGAAGACCTCCACTGGCGTTGAAGGCGATGGAGGCAGGGAGGAACGACGGGGTTCCAAGGCCCGCTCTTCCCTCGAGCTGCCCGAACGCATTGCCCGCAATTCCGTATCGGAAGTCCTCAGCCGACTGCCCGCTGATCGTGAAGCCACGCGCTTCAAGCGCACCGCTGTAGCCCTGGCCAAAGGCCGCGAGCGCGGCTTGGTCCGTGCTGCCATCGAGGCGAAAAGCGCGCTGCATGAGTGCTTCCACGTGACCGGGGTCAAGCAGCGCCGCGCCGCCATGCGCTGATTCGAGCGCCGCGTACGAATGTCCCGCCTCCACGCTGTCCATTCGCCGGTAGCGCGTGTCCACGGTCGAGCCGAAGTCTCCGGACGCGATCCCGCTCATGCTCCAGTTCACCGGGTCGCCGTGCTGATCGAAGGTCGCCGCCAGACCGACACTGCCGCGCTCGTCGAGCTGCCGGCGCAGCACGTCGGCCTGCGCATCGTCGATGGCGCCACGCTCGAGCGCACCCGCAATCATCCGGTCCGCAGCCGCGCCGCTCACCGAGCCGTTCCACAAGCCCGCGTGCTTCATCTCCGCTTCGCGCAGGCCCTCGATGCCCGCGCCAGGCGCGAAGTAGTCCGCGATCTTCTGGCGCATCTCGGCGCGTGCCGCCTGGCCTGTCGTGTCGACTTGGGCGATGCGCCCTCCGATCTCGTCCACGCCACCCAAGCGCTGCGCCGTCGTGCCGGCGACGGCGGTCTGTGTCATGCGGAACTGGTCGCCGGCGGCCATCGCATCAAAGCCACGGCTGTCGGCGACGCGCTCGGTCGCCACGGCGTGAGCAGCACCGCTGGTGCCCTCGGCACGGCCCAGCAGCTCCGGCGACACACCGAGATCGCCCGCCGTCTCGCGATAGGCGAACCCGCGAGCGAAGTCGAACGCATAGAAGTCCTGCGCGCGCGAAGGCTCGAACCCCGATTCGGCGCTCATCGCCGCCGTCGACGACTCTCGCTGCCGCGTCAACGCCTTGAGGCGATCGCCCTCCGTGGCGCCGGCAAAGCCGGCCGACAGATCGCGCTCGACCTCGGTGCGCGCCACACCGGCCGTACCCTCAGTCTTGCCGATGCCGTACAGCTCGTCGCCGGCGCGCTCGCGCGAACCGATGGCGCTGCCACCTGATCGCGACGTGTTGGCGGCCGTCACGGCCGCGCTGGCCGCACCCAGCGGCGCTTGCAGGCCGCCAGCGATCTCCTGATGCCCGACCACGTTGCCCAGCGTCTGACCGGCGGAGATCTCGCCGGCTTGATAGGCGAGCCTGCCGGTGTCGCCACCGGACACGCCGGCCAGGTAGTCGAACTGCGCAAGGTTCTGCTGCGCGCCGAAGCTCGACGCCCCGACGTTGGCGTCATAGCCGAACTGCTGCAGGCGCCCCATCGTGCCAGGGGCGCTGTAGAGTTGTTCCTGCAGGGCGGCCTGCTGCTCGATCTGCAGGCGCTGCTTGCCGGCCGCTTCGCCGCCCTGGTTGAAGTCGCCCTGCCACTGCTGGCCCATCGACGTGAAGGCGTAGCTGCTGGCCAGCTTGAACAGACCGCCGGTCAGCACGGTGGCTAGTACCATCGCCATCGTGCGCGCCTTACCGAACACGCCTAGGGCCGCCACGGCGCCCTCCGGCGCATTCATGATCGCCTGGTAGCCCAAAGCGTGGCGCTTGACCTCGGTGAAGGCGTCGAAGGCTGCGTCCTGCTGCATCTGGACTGCGATCACATCGCAAATGCCCCATAGGGCCAGCCAGATGAACAGCCCGGCGACGACGGACAGCGCTCGCATCACCATCGGCGTCGCCACGAACAGCAGACAGATCGGCGCGACGCCGACGGCGATCGCGATCATGATGCCGCGCAGGCGCGGTATCCATTGGTTCATGGCCTCGCTGGCGCCGAAGGCTTCGGACATCATCTGCCGGTCGACCAGAGTGTTGATGCCGGTACTGAAGTCCGGATCATTGAGCGCCAGCGAGATCGACTTGCCCATCGCGATCGAACGCAGCCAGGTCTCCGATGTCGCGATCCCCGGATCGAACATCTGCGCGCCTCGGATCATGGCGGCATCGCAGGCGGCGCGCTCCGTCGCGTCCGACCAGGTGAAGCCCGCCTGCTCGCAGGCCGACTGCTTCATCGGTTGCATGGTCGACGTGATCGAGCCGTTGAGCTTACCTTCCAGGTAGTTCCAGGCCTCGCCACAAGTGCCCGGTACGCCGCCCTCGTTGCCGTCCGGAAACCACACCGTCGGCCACGACGGGTGATTCCAGTTCGCATACTCGCTGTACAGGTCCCAGCCTGGCGCGCCACGCATCACGCGTTCCATCGACGCACCGTTGTAGCCGGACCCGATCGCGGTCATGCCGCAGTCCTTGAAGTATTGCGCCAGGCTGCGATC
>NZ_QICN01000025.1 GCF_003201205.1 Sinimarinibacterium flocculans | reverse complement strand
GGCGCTTGTCCAGATCGGCCATCGCTCCCGCCAGACGTCCGCGACCCTGCAATGGCTTCGGTCATGCCTCGCAGTGCCTTCGATGCAGCCGCAACCCGATGCCTTGTCTCGGGCGCGTCGTGGTCGCCGTCTCGATCCTTCCCGGTCGCCATCACGCACTCCGAAGCTGGCACGGCACACGCTCGATCAGGTCCTGCTCGAACAGCACCGGCAGCTCCCGGATTAGCCGCAGCGCCGCCGCATCCAGCGCCGCCGAGCGCGTGATGTACGTCCGGTCCGTCTCGAACATGCCGGCGTTGTCCACGTCGACGAAGTAAGTCCATCCCGTCTTGTGCCGCTGCGTCCGAATCTCGATCCGATGCACCTGCAAGTCACGCACGTTGCTCATGGCTGTCTCCTGGGTCCTGGCCGCAAGCGCGGCAGAGGTCCGCCGCGCTTGCGATCGGGGACCGATCGGCCGCGTGTCGAGCACGGGTCAATGACCGCCCCGCAGGGGCCGCGCAGCGGCTCATCGGCTCGCGGTTGTCGGCGAGGCGGTGAGCGGTCATTGACGCGCGCACAGCGCGTGGCACCCAAGCCACCCGCGGAGCGGCCGAACCAGGACACGGCGGCGACCGCGCCGCGGTGTCTCCGTCCGAGCGACAGACGAAGCCGCAGGCTTGGTCTGACGATGCTTCCGGACAAGGGATTGAAGCCCGCAGGGTCGAGACGCCAAGCGGCTCGATGCGCCGCACGAAAGCCCGGCGCGCACCGCGCGTGGCCCAGACCGATCGCTCGACCGGCGAGACGCGCAAGCCGCAGCGGCATCCCTGTCATGCCGACCGAATGCACGGCGAGATCAGATCGAGCGCCTGGTCACGCGCCACCGCGCGAAGTTCCACCATCAAATTCCGAAGACGAACCAGCGGCTCGGCCGCTACACCGTTCGCCTCGATGTAATCGTTGAACTCGGGGTACTCGTCCGGCCCAAGACGCGGCTGCCGGGGAAGACGGCGACCCATCCGATCCCCCACAAGCTCAAGCCCGCGAAACAGCGCAACAAGATCATCGGGAGCAAGTTGCAAAGTGAGCGAGCAGCGACCGTCCTGCCAGCGATGAGAAGTGATCGAATTCATAGGCGTGACCCTCGGAGTGAAGTAAAATGGCCCTCACAGCGTTTCGCATGCGAAACGGGAGGTGCCCCATGAACCGCAAATTTCTTCGCTGGACGTTTGGCCTGCCGCTGGCCATCGGCGGCGCGAGCGGTTTTCTGCTGGCTCTTTTCATCCAGCCCGTGTGGGCGGTCCTGGCGGTTATCGCAATGGCGGCAGGTGTTGCGCTGCTGGCGCCTCACGAGTTCAAGAACGTCACGCTTCGCAGTGACGACGACGAAATTGCCAACGGGCTGTTTGCTCGTCCTGGGACTCGCGCTTGGTATGTCCGCGATGCTGACCCGAACATCCCCGGCACTTCGGCCTGGTATCACGACCAGTTCGTCAAGCGGTAACGAGTAAGACGCCTGCCCTGGCCGACTGGCGCTCTTTAGTGAGCGGTGCTTGATCGTTACCACGGCTTGAACTTGTCCTTGGCAGCGTCGTAGACCTCGCGCGCCTTGTCGCCAAGCTCAGCGAGTCGATCACGGATTTCGCTTTCTCCCTGTCCCCTCGCTGCGTTGGCCGCGGTGTCGTCGATCATCTTGCCCTTGAGCTGCGAGTACTGGATCTCGTTGATCGCGTACCAGCGCTCCGCAATCTCGCGTTCGGCTTGCGTCCTGGTCTGCGCATCCCAACCCTCGGGAGCGGCATAGCGCTCAAGGACCGCCTCACGGGCTTCGTGGTAGTTGCTGTTGAGCGAGCCAGCAAAACCGGTCAGGACAAAATCTTCGGACGATGACCACCCGTCGGTGCTTCTGTTGTCACCACTGGCGCCTACATTCAAGCCGACGACGCTCATCGCCTTTCCGATCAAGCCTCCACCAATCGGCTTTCCATCCGCGCCACGGCCGCTGGGACCAACACCGGCGGTCATCTGGGTAGAGCGCATGTCTGCGTGCGACGCCTCTCCCTTCTGCCCCTCGGCAGCCAGGCGTTGCGCATAGGCGTTCGCAAGCGCGTACTGATCCGCACCGCTGATGTTGTGCTGGGCTTCGTTCTTGCGGACAAACTCTTCGAGCGTTTCGATTCCGCTATCACCGCGCAAGGACAGCGCCTGTGCAACGCTCGTTGAGTCGCCCACCTGGAACGAATCCCCACGCTGATACGTCATGCCAGACACATCAGTGAAGGTGTCTCCGACCTGGCCACCGTAGCGACCGTCCAGATTGAACGACGCGATCTGGCCGCTCTCGCCGAATGCCACTGCCGCGCTGTAGCCCTTGTCAGCCTTGTCGCGTAATGCAGCTGCTTCGGCCGACGAGATAAGCCCCTGACTCTCCGTCCAGTCGGCGACCTTGCGCGCGGCATCGCCATCGAGCGTGCCGTGAAACACACTTCCGCCCGCTTCATGGAAGCGCGACAGATCGGCGGTGCTGTCGCCGAACAGAAATCCGGCCATCTGCTGCTGTGCCATCGATCGGCCGAAGTCGGCCGCGACTTGGTTTCGCCCGGTAACGCCGGCGACTGCGGCGGGGCCACCCAGCTCGCCGGCCGTGCGGCCCGCGACCGCAGCCGTGTCCTTGGACAGCTCCTTGCCCGCCGTCATCGCATCGGCGCCGAAGTCGCGCATCGTGCGCTCCGTGGCCGCCGCGTCCGTGCCGCCCTCGAGGCCGCGGCCGCGACCGATCTGCTCTGGCGACACGCCGATTTCGCTCCAAGCGGCCAGTTCCGAGAAGCCCGGACGGAAGCCCGATTCCTCGTAGTAGCGCTTCGCCTCTGCCGGCCGATGCCCGGACACGTCCGCCATTGCGGCCGTCGACGACTCGCGTTGCTTGTGCAGCTCCTTGAGTCGATCGGCTTCGGTTGCGCCGGCGAAGCCACCGGACAGCTCGCGCTCGTACTCGGTGCGAACGACGCCGCCGGCGCCTTCAGTTTTACCGATGCCGAACAGCTCATCGCCCGCGCGCTCGCGCGAACCGATGGCGCTGCCGCCTGAGCGCGACGTGTTGGCGGCCGTCACGGCCGCGCTGGCCGCACCCAGCGGCGCTTGCAGACCGCCGGCGATCTCCTGATGCCCGACGACGTTGCCCAGCGTCTGACCGGCGGAAATCTCGCCGGCTTGATAGGCGAGCCTGCCGGTGTCGCCACCGGACACGCTGGCCAGGTAGTCGAACTGCGCAAGGTTCTGCTGCGCGCCGAAGCTCGAAGCCCCGACGTTGGCGTCATAGCCGAACTGCTGCAGGCGCCCCATCGCGCCAGGCGCGCTGTTGAGTTGTTCCTGCAAGGCGGCCTGCTGTTCGATCTGCAGGCGCTGTTTGCCGGCGGCTTCGCCGCCCTGGTTGAAGTCGCCCTGCCACTGCTGGCCCATCGACGTGAAGGCGTAGCTGCTGGCCAGCTTGAACAGGCCGCCGGTCAGAACCGTGGCCAGTACCATCGCCATCGTGCGCGCCTTGCCGAATACGCCCAGCGCAGCGACTGCGCCTTCGGGCGCATTCATGATCGCCTGATAGCCGAGCGCATGGCGCTTGACCTCGGTGAAGGCGTCGAAGGCCGCGTCCTGCTGCATCTGGACCGCGATCACATCACAGATGCCCCATAGGGCCAGCCAGATGAACAGCCCGGCGACGACGGACAGCGCTCGCATCACCATCGGCGTCGCCACGAACAGCAGACAGATCGGCGCGACGCCGACGGCGATCGCGATCATGATGCCGCGCAGGCGCGGTATCCATTGGTTCATCGCCTCGCTGGCACCGAAGGCTTCAGACATCATCTGGCGATCGACCAGTGTGTTGATGCCCGTACTGAAGTCCGGATCGTTGAGCGCCAGCGAAATCGACTTGCCCATCGCGATCGAGCGCAGCCAAGTCTCCGATGTCGCGATCCCCGGATCGAACATCTGCGCCCCTCGGATCATGGCGTCATCGCAGGCAGCGCGCTCCGTCGCGTCCGACCAGGTGAAGCCCGCCTGTTCGCAGGCCGATTGCTTCATCGGCTGCATGGTCGACGTGATCGAGCCGTTGAGCTTGCTTTCGAGGTAGTTCCACGCCTCGCCGCAGGTGCCCGGCACGCCGCCTTCGTTGCCGTCCGGGAACCACACCGTCGGCCACGACGGGTGATTCCAGTTCGCGTACTCGCTGTACAGATCCCAGCCCGGTGCGCCACGCATCACGCGTTCCATCGACGCACCGTTGTAGCCGGACCCGATCGCGGTCATGCCGCAGTCCTTGAAGTATTGCGCCAGGCTGCGATC
>NZ_QICN01000024.1 GCF_003201205.1 Sinimarinibacterium flocculans | reverse complement strand
GCCCTCGCCGTCCTGCTGCGCTGCCGGCGCGGGTGCGGGTGCCGGTTCATCGGGCATCTGCACCATGGCGCGCTTGCGCTCGATCTCGGCGCCGACGAATTTGATCCAGTTGGCAGCGGTCTCGCCGTGCTTGTCGGATTCGCTGGCGGCGATGAAGGTCCTTCTGGCGTCGCTGAGTCTGCCGGCATTGAATTGCGCCGTGCCCAGCTGCATGCGGATGCCGTCGGGATCGTCCAGGTCCTTGCCCTTGAGCGCGCTCTGGAAAGCGTCGATCGCCGCCTGCCAGTTGCCGGCCTCGGCCTGCGCCTGTCCCAGAAACGCATAGTGCCTGGCTTCGCCGGTCATCTCGGCCAGCCGCTTGAGCACCGGGATCTGCGCCTCGCGCTCCTGCGCCAGTGCCAGCGCCTGGGCGTACAGCTGCAGGGTCTCGGCCTCCGGCTCGATGACCTGGTCGCGGAAGGCCTTCGTGAGGAGCTGCACGGCCGGGTACGGCACGTCCTCGACCAGGTAGAGGCGGGCGAGGTTGAGCAGATCGCCCTTCTTGGTGACCATGCCGCCCAGATAGCCGGCATGCAGCGTCGCCAGCTGCTTCTTCTGCTCGCCCATCAGCCCGTACATGCCCGACAGCTGCAGCACGTAGCTTTCGCTCGGGTAGCTGGCGACCAGGATCTCCAGCACCTTGGCGGCCTTGGCGTAGTCGCCCAGCTCGTAGTAGACCGCCCTGAGCAGCGCCAGCCAGTTCTCCTTGGGCGCCTGCTGCTTGGCCTTGGCCAGCTTGAGCGCGTCGATCAGGGCCTTCTCGGCTTTCTGGAAGTCGCTGAGCTGGTAGTGCGCCTGCGCCAGCAGCACATAGGCATCCGCCGAGGGCTCGGGTACGGTCTCAAACCAGCGGTTGAGGACCTGGATGGCCTTGGGGTAGTCCTCGGTCACGAAGTACATCTGCGCCAGCGCAAACAGGGTGCTGTCCCGCAGACCCTCGGGCAGGTTCGGGGTCTTGAGCACTTCGATGTAGGACGCGATCGCCTTGGGCGTGTCGTCCTGGTTGTAGTAGACCGCGGCGTAGAGGTTGTACAGGGTCGCACGCTCGTAGTCGTTGAGCTTGTCGCCCTTGGCCTTGACGACGTCCAGCGCGGCGATCGCGCCCGGATAGTCCTTGGCGTCGATCGCCTGCTGGGCCTTCTCCAGATCCTTGAAGACGGCCTGGCTGATGAATTGGGTCTGCTTGGTCTGCGGCTTGGTCGGCTTGTCCTGCGCCGCCGGCGACAGGCTCGTCACGCCGGCCAGCAGGATCGCGGCCAGTACCCGGTGCACAGACGGTGTGCGGCTCATCGTCGGCGCCCGTCCTCGATTTCAAAGGTGATCAGGTGCTGCACGCCCGGCACTTCGATCGGCCGGCCGTTCTCGACCCGCGGCTTGTACTTGAATTTGACCACCGCCCGCTTGGCCGCCTCGTCGAAGATCCCCGGCGGCTCGGCTTCGAGCACGACCGGGTCCCGGACCGCGCCGGTCTGGGTGACGGTGAATTGCAGCAGTACCCAGCCTTCGATGCCTCTGGATTGGGCCCTGGAGGGGTAGACCGGCGCGACCTTGACGATCGGCAGGTATTCGCCGTCGCTGGCCGACAGCCGGAAACCCGCGCTGGTGAGGCTGCTATCGACCCGCATCTGGCCGATGTTGACGGTGCCGGCGGTCGGCGCCTGCGCCTGCACCTGCGGTGGCGGCGCGTCCGGCGCCTCCTGCGGCTTGTCCGGCTTCTCCGGCTTGGGCCGCTCGATCTCGAGGTTCTGGTCGCGCTTGATGCGCACGAAGTCGATGATCTTGCCGCTGGGACCGTCGCTCAGCGCCTGGCGACCCGCCGCGACCAGCTCGGCCATCAGCCAGTACAGCGCAAAGGTCACGACCACGGCGATCAGCCCGCCCAGCAGCAGCCGCAGGAAGTTGCGGACCGGATCGCCGGCGGAGCTGGCCAGGGCCAGATCGGTCGGAGCACTCTGGGACATCGGCCTACTCCTGCGCCTCGGTGGCCACGGCAATCTGGGTGATGCCGGCGTCTCGCGCCGCGTCCATCACCTGCATCAGCTGCTTGCTCTTCGAATCCCGGTCGGCCTGGATGATGACCGCACCCTGCGGATTCTCGGCCTTGAGCTTCTCGATCGTGGCCTTGAGCTGGCTGGTCGGCACGTTCTTGCGGTCGATCCAGATCTCGCCGCTGGGCGACAGGGCGATGAAGATGTTGGCCTTGTCCTGCTTGACCGCGGTCTCGGCCTGGGGCCGGCTCACGTCGATGCCGGCTTCCTTGATGAAGCTGGCGGTGACGATGAAGAAGATGAGCATGATGAAGACGACGTCGAGCATCGGCGTCAAGTCGATGCTGCTGTCGTCTTCGGCCTGCTGGGCGGCGCTCAGGGGATCCATGTCACTTCAACTCCGCGATGGACACGTCGGCCGCACCGGCCAGCCGCGCGGCGTCCATGGCCTTGACCAGCAGCTCGTTGCGCGCCTCGGCGTGCGCCTGCACGACCACCGGGGCGTCGGGCTTCTCGGCCCGCAGCCGCTCGATGTTGGGACGCACGGAGCGCACGTCGACCCGCCGCGGGCCGATGAAGATCTGGCCGTCGGCCATGATCTTGACGACGATGCTCTGGCTCTCTTCGGTCGGCGGCTGCTGCTGCACCGCCGGCTTGTTGACCTCGAAACCGGATTCCTTGAGAAAGCTCGCGGTGACGATGAAGAAGATGAGCATGATGAAGACGACGTCGAGCATCGGCGTCAGGTCGATCGCGCTGTCGTCTTCTTCCTGCGGCAGCTGGGTCAGGATCTTCATCGGCCGGTCCCGCCCGCGGTGTCGATCGTCAGGTGATCGCCCAGCAGCTCGACCCGGCGCTTGACGGTGGATTCGAGCCAGACGACGACGAAGATGCCGGACAGTGCGCCGACCATGCCGGCCAGCGTCGGGATGGTGGCCTGCGATACGCCCGAGGCCATCAGCCGGGGATTGCCCATGCCGGCAAAGGCCATGACGTCAAACACGGCGATCATGCCGGTGACGGTGCCCATCAGCCCGAAGAGCGGACACACGGTGACCAGGGTCTTGATCGTCGGCAGGTAGAGCCGGGCATTGAGGGCAATGCCGGCGATCAGCGCCCTGCGGATCTGGTGGGCCTGCCAGCTCGCCCGTTCCGGGCGCTGGTTCCACAGCGCGATCACGGCCTGCTCCTGGCGCGGCAGCACCCACTTGAAGTAGACGAAGCGCTCCACCGACATCGCCCACATCATGAAGATGACGCCGGCGATCGCCAGCAGTACCGGCCCGCCCGCTTCCAGGAAGTCCTGGATGCGCTCGACGATGTCGAAGAAGCCGAGGAGCAGGATGTCCATGTGCGTCCCCGGCCCTTATGCGCGCTGGCCTTTTTCCATGTACTGCGCGATCAGCCCCGCGCTCTGTTCCTGGAGCATGTGCACGACGGCCTTGGCTCTCGTGGAACAAATGCTGTGCAGAAACACGGTCGGGATCGCCACGCACAGGCCGAGCACGGTGGTGACCAGCGCCTGGGAGATGCCGCCGGCCATGGTCTTGGGATCGCCCGTGCCAAACAGGGTGATGGCCTGGAAGGTGTTGATCATGCCGGTCACCGTGCCCAGCAGTCCCAGCAGCGGCGCCGCCACGGCAATGATCTTGAGGAAGGTCAGGAATCGGTTGAGGCCCGGCAGTTCCTTGAGCACGGCCTCGCCCAGCTTCATTTCCAGGGTCTCGGCATTCACGCCGGTGTTGTCGTGGTAGGCCATCAGCACCCGCCCCAGCGGATTGCCGGCCTGCGGACGGTCGATCTGCCGCCGCTGCGCCGAGACCTTGGCGCCGACGATGGACAGGGTGATCAGCCGCTCGAGCGCGACCAGCAGCGCCACCGCACCCAGCGCGAGGATGACGTAGCCGACCAGGCCGCCCTGCTCGATGCGATCGCCCAGGCCCGGGGCTTCGACCAGGCGCTCGAGCAGCGAGCCGCCGGTCGGGTCGAGGTCGATGCGCGCGACCGGATCGCGGCTGTCGGCGTAGTCGTCGAGCCGCCCCAGGGTGTCGCTGCCGGGCTGGCGCTTGAGCTCGGCCAGGCTCTGGGTCTCGCCGCGCCAGGACAGGTATCTGGCCGGGTCGGTCGACACGACGTCGAAGGCGCCCAGGCGGATGACGTCGCGAGTGCCCTGGCTGCCGTCGGCCAGCAGCACCGGTGCGCTGAAGCGCACGATCTTGCCGGTCTCGGTCATTTCGCGCTGCAGCTCAAACCACAGCCGCTCGATCTCGTCGATCGTCGAGATCTCGGAGGCGCGGCTCATCTTCTTGGCAAACGCTTCGAGAAATTCGGTGCGGTCCGGGTACTGCGCGGAGATCGGGCTGTCGAAGAAGATGCCCTGCAGGTCACCCGAGGTCTGCTGGAAGATGCCAAACAGTTCCTTCAGGGCGCCCAGCTTGTCGTCGAGCTGCCCCTGACGGGTGTCGATCTCGCGCTTGTTGGTGTCAAAACGCCCCTCGAGCTCGCTGCCCCGCTTTTCCAGGGCGTCGCGGCGCGCGCGCGCCTGTGCCAGCAGCTCGGCCTGGCGATCGCGCGCCGCCGCGAATTCGGCTTCGCGCTGCTGCAGCTGGCCCTGGTCGGCCAGGGTCTTGGTGCGCACCTGCTCGAGCAGCTCGTCGAGTGTCGCCGCGCTGTCGTCCTGGGCGAAGGCCGGGGTGCCAGCCAGAAGACCGACCATCAGAAGGCTGCGCAGTGCGTGGCTCATGGCGTTCTGGAAGCTGGAAACGGGAAACTGGAAACTGCGGTTCATGACGCGTCTCCAGCGGTGGGCAGCGGCAGGGTCAGCAGATTGGGCGCCGTGAGCTTGCGCGCCACGCGGATGGCTTCGCGCACGGGGTTGCGGTCGGAGGCCGGCAGATTGACCCAGCTCTTCGACGCCACGTCCCAGCGTGCGCTCTGCGTGCCGTCCAGCGTCTGGTAGTACAGGCCGATGCGGCCCACGCGCAGGAAGTCGACTTCGAGTTTCTGCCCGCCGACGTCCACCGTACCGGTGTAGGCCTCGATGGTCCGCCCGAATTCGAGCTCGATCAGGTAGGCCTCGAGCACCTGGCGGAATTTCTCGGCGACGGTGACGTCGACCCGGTCGATCGCCTCGAGCACGAATTGCAGCCGCTCGGCACGCTCGCGCGGCAGAAACGGGATGTCCAGCGCGACGAACTGCTCGAGCGCGTCGACCATGCGCAGCATCAGCGGCAGGATCTGACGATCCACCGTCGTCGCCTGCGCGATGCTGTCGTCGAGAATCGCGATCTCTTCGCCCTGCAGTCGCAGCTGGCGCTCGAGCTGGCGGTTGTA
>NZ_QICN01000023.1 GCF_003201205.1 Sinimarinibacterium flocculans | reverse complement strand
CGGGCGCGCCGTAAACCACATAGCGTCGATCGACCACCACGGCGGGAATCTTGGCGATGCCCAGTCCCCAGGCATCCGCGACACCTTGATAGGCGTGGCCGATGCGGCGCTGCAGCGCCTCGCCGCCGTCATGCAACCGCTGCCGCACCAGGGCTGCGGCCTGTTGCGGGTCGGCCGGCAGGTGCGCGGCGAGTTCGACCTTGATGCGCGTGGCCTGGTCCAGCTCGATGATCCGCACGCCGGCCGGGGCCTGCACCGGATGACGGCTGTCGGTGACGACGAGCACATCGGCGGCCCAGGCGGAGGGGCCGAGCAGCACAGCCAAGAGTCCGGCCGCAAGCAGGCGCCACTGCGCTACAGATGGGTTGGATATGGGAGCTGGCATGTCGAGCCACCGTGAAAACGATCAGGGTGGGTAGTCGACTCCAGGGGGGGGATGGAAGCGACTGTCAAACCGGAATCGGCACTCTCCGGTTTGATGCGACAACAGCAGCGAGCGTTATGGGCTGCTCAGGATGCAAAAAAACGGGGAAGCTGGAAGCTCCCGTCAAGATCAATACGCTGCCATCTGGAGGACCTTGTGTACGAGTCTGCGCCAGAACCTATCCATCAGCCTCCTTCTTCCGCGAGTTCGTCACTTTCCGGCTGGCATGCACGGCCAGCACGTTCTGCACGAAGCGGATGCCTGTCGTGCGCGCAGCGAATGCCGCGACCAGATACTGACCCAGGAACCAAGCGGTCGAGATCAGAATGCGAGGCGTATCCAACCCGCTGAAATACATCACCGCGGGTACTATGGGCACGAGCAGCAGCGACATAGCGGCAATGTCGCGGAACAGCAGATAGTTCTTGTGGCTGTCCACGACCGAGGGGTCTGAATCGACCTGCTTGTAGAGGCCATACCACTTCGCGTTCTGGTCGCGTTCACCCACAGGGAACTCGCCGACGTTCTTTTTCAGCTTCGTCAGGTCGATGCGGTGATCCGCCGGCGCGTGCACGGAAAAGGCACGCGAACCCGGCAACGGATGCTTGCAGCGCCAGAATACGAGGATGGCCTTGTGGTCGGCCGAGATCAGCGACGAGAAGATCAACACCGGGATCGGCAACAGTGCGGTCAGGCTGGCGCGAACGGCCGCTAGTCGAGTCGGCGTCAGATCCTCGATCGCGGTGTGGAAGGCAAGGACCAGAAGGACGAGGAAGTCCAGGATGAGCGTCGCCACCAGCCATGCGAGGTTGCGGCCCTTGAGTGTCTTGCTGCCGTAGTTTTTGGTGTCCCTCATCCATAGCACTCCGTATAGATGGTGAAATCGCCACGATCATTGACGTTGAATTGAATCCAGCCATCGCGTCGCGTCGTGAGCACACGACGCTGTTTTCCAGTCGTGGCGACAAGAACTCCGTTCGGCCAGTGATCTATGACGCGCTGGCGATAGGTCTGAGTCATCCCCTGCGTATCATGGACGATTGCTTTGTCGGACATCACGATCGCTCGCGGGTGACAGTAGCCGAATAGCGCCCGGCAGTAGCCGTTCTCTCGGCCGTGGTGGGATGCCACGAGCACGGTCGTGTCGATGAGCTCCGCTCGAAATGCCGGCTGTTCGAGCAGCGCCAGCCATCCGTCTTCTTCGAGGTCACCGGGAAACAGAATCTTGAATGGCCCGTACTTGAAGAATGCCACCATGCTCAGGTTGTTCGTGTCGTAAAAGGGTGGCGTCGAGTTCCAAAACGTCCGCACCGAGATGCCTCCCATACTCTCATCGAAGGGGACGTCCACGGGGTTGACGTAGCCGGCATGAATGTCCAAGTATCGTTCGATGTCCTCGGTCAGTTCGCCGCTGGCCTCCTTGATGATCCTCATGACTTCGGGTGACACGCTGCGATTGCGGAAGAACGTGGATACCGTGATTCCTTCTTTCCACAGGTTGTTCAGATCGCTGATGTGGTCGAGGTCCGCATTCGTCACGAACAGGTAGTCCAGAACGTTGCGCTTCAGGTAGTGCTTGATGTAGGTGCTCGGCTTCCAGCCTGTGGTGCTGTTGTCACCCGAGTCGATCATCGCCAAGCGCCCTTCCACGCCGTAGGCAGAGCGATGTGTGAGCATGGCGCAGGCGCCATGTTCAACGTCCCATATCTTCAAGATCATCTCGCCTGGCATATCACTGCACCGCACCTTGCAGGATTTGCAGGTCTTGCTCTCCGACGATGAGCTGAACAGCCGGCAGGCCGTCATCGGCCATGCCGAGTGCCAGATGGACGAGTTGCACGAGATCGTGCCGGCTCGGAGATGCGGAGTGGCCAGGCGGATGGCTATGCCATTCGCCGACGTAGCCGACCATGCCCGCGGTGCGCTTGGCGGCGTCCTTGACCGCTTCAGCAAGTCCGGCGACGCCACGCTCGAAGGAGTCGGGGCTGGCCTTGCTGTCGGAGGGCGCTGGCAAACCGGCGACGATGACAACAGCCTTGATGTTGAAATCGTAGTACCCGAGCAGCACGCCACCGGTTTCGTTGGGAAAGCTTTGCTGGCGCAAAACCCGCAACTGTTGTTCGACACCGTCGTCGATGTAGAGGTCAAGCTCACCCAGCGCGATACGCCGCTCGGGCACTGCTGGCACATCATGCACCTCGACGCCGCCACGCGCAGGATCGCGTTGCCAGATCCGAATCAGGGCATCCTCGCGCGCCACAGCGGCCTGGATCTGCTCCGCCAGCGTGCTTGCCTGGCCCAAGATGCGCGAGTAAGGCATCACGAGTGAGATGTCGCGGCAACTCGCCCCGCTCCAGAAGGTGCTCGCGTGGCCGTCGAGGTGGACTCTCCCCCAGTCCTGCTGGATCAGTGCGCGATAGTACTGCGCCTCCAGTGTGCGAAGCCGTTGCATCCGCTTCGCATCCTCGGCAAGCAGCACTGCAGCGTTGCCGTTCGGCGTGACGAAGACGGAGAAATGTCGCGGAAGGGTATCGACCGCGCTGGCCGCTCGTGGGTATTCAAGTGTGGTCGAGGCGTCGATGGCCAGTGCGGCGCCGGCGAGCGCCTGTGCGAAATCCACCTGTGCAAAGTCGCAGGCATCAGCCGCTAGTGGGACGATCTCGGTCGCTCCTTCCATTGCGGCGGAATGTAATCCTGCGACTACCGTGGCCTTGGTCTCGCCAATGTGTTGCGCGTAGGCACCGTGCCGAGAGAGGTTGTGCGGCTTGATGTGATCCTTGTCGATAACCGTCCAACGTCCCCAGCCGCTGCGGCCCCATAGATTCAGCAGAGCGCTGCCGAGCGAGCCTGCGCCGACCAATACGCCCGCTGGCCCTTCTTCCGTGACGCCGGATTGACGCATCGCCGCCGTTCGGTCGTTTTGAGTCAGGACAGCCATGGGCAGGATGGGCTGCTCGCGCCATGCCGTTGCTGGTTGCTGGTTCAGCAGGTCCTTGTAGTACCGTTTTTCATGGACAAACAATGCACCGCAGGCGATGCCGAGTTCGAGGCCGCCAATCGGTACAAGGAATGCCCGATGCGCGACGCCATCGGGCTCGGCTTCGACGCTTCGGCGAATGGGGATATGCAAGAGGATGATCGTGCCCTTGTCGTCAGCCGAGGCGGTCGTGCCTGCTTCATTGATGTCAGCCTGTAGCGCTTCCCGTAGAGGACCAATCAGGTCTACCTCGCGTCGTGCCAGTACATCCGCCAGTTGCCCCAGCGTCACAGGATCACGCTCGACGAGGCCGTGCACGATGGGGGGCAGCGCCAGTTCAATGTGCTTGGTCGTCTTGACACGCGGGGCGGTCTTCGCAATGGGTTCCAGAAAGCAAGTGAAACCGCCGTCAGGGCGTTCATGCCGGAGAACGATGGCGAAACGCAGAGCGGGATCTTTGCGGAGTTCGGTCAGATTCCACGGCAGAACGAGTTCGTACTTGCTGGCAAAGAAGAGATGCTCAACCGGCTGGTCCGCCGCGTGTAGCTCGCCTCGGGCGCTCTTCTCCAGCCACCACTGGATGCGACGAAGGAATGCTTCGGGCGTCCAGGTGCGCATTACCGCTCCGGCTGGCTCGAAATACAGGCATAGGCTCGCAGGGGTGCCGGGTACGCCTTGGTTCTGATGCATCAGGATCGGGAAGTCCTGACGCAGCGCCAACACCTCGATCAGCCTCTTGGGGTCATTGGGGACACACAGCGCCAAGCGCTCACGGTACCGGATGCCGACCGGATTCTTCGGCGGTACGTCGTCACACTCGACCTCCACGACGAGACATTCGAGCGTCGGATCGCCGTCAACGGGATGGCGGAGAATCTGGACAAGCGAATAGTCGCGCTGACGCTGGACCGCGCCAAACAGCGCTTTCGCACGGGGGATCGTTAGTTCGCTGGCGTCCTTGACCTCTACGACGTTCGCGAGCTCGTGGTACGCATCCGGCATCATCCAGCTCGTCAGCCTGCGCGCGGCGGAGTTGAGGTGATGATGGCCGGCGCGCCGATGGACGCTGAACGCTTCCAGGTAACGCCGCCGCTGGCAATCTCGAAAACGATCGGTTCTGGCTTGTTGGCGTTCGGCTCCTCCATCGTCACCAGAAACTTGCGTCCGCCGACTTCCTTCAAGTAGCGCTCGTAGGTGTTGCGGGCTTGGATGTGCGGTGGTTGCACTTGCTCGTAGGACTCCTTGATGTCTGGAATGGGCTTGCTGCAACTGACGATGTAGGCGTCGCGCTTCCCTTGGAGCAACAGTTCCTTGACCAGCGGCTTCGGCTCAGTCTCTTTGTCACCTTTCTGGCCTTCCTCGTTGAGTACCAGATAGCTGCAATGGTGCGGGATGTTGTACAGATCCCAGGCGAGGCGATCATCGTTCTTGTGGTACCTCGTCGTGCGGACGATGTCTTCCATTTCCTCCCAGGTGGCATCGCCCACTTCTAGGTAGTCGTAATACGCGCCATCTGCCAGGAAACGTACGTTGAACACCAGCGAGGCGCGGTTGCGGATGATGTCTCCTTCGTCACAATGCTTGATGAAAGGCGAGTGGCAGAAGAACTCAACCCCATCGCTGGCCAGCGAGAATCCGGGGACAATTGTGCCGGCGTCTATGAAGAGATGATCGCGCGCCGAAGCCGCTTCTCCCCGTTCGTTCAGTCGAGGTTCGAGCCAATCGGCGAGCGCCTTCGGCTTCGAGAACACAAGGATGTCCTTGCCTTCCAGTAGGCGGTGTCGCGCCTCTTGCCGGAGCAGTACAAACTCTTCCTGCTGATGGTCCTTGTCGGCCTCCTCCAGCAGCATGGCGGCTGGAACCCAAAGCTCCCGAATCTTGATCCGGCCTTCGCCTTGGTACTTCTTGGCATGCTGAAGCTCGAAGAAGTCGGTGCTGCCTTGGATGTGATCCAGGTCCGCATGAGTGAAAGCCACCACGTCGAAGTAGTCGCGATCGACTGCCTTCAGTTCGTCCTTGAAACGGGACTTCAGGTCGATTTCCGGGGTGTCGGTATCTTCGGCTCTCTCGCGGTGGCAAAAGTCGAAGAGAACGCGGCGGCCGCCAGACAGGACAATCTGGGTGGTGTCCCCGTTTCCGACCGGGTAAAAGACAACCTTATGCACGTCTGCCACGGAGTACTCCTTGTTCAGGATAAGTGGCAGCTTTGCTATTTAGCACTCTACCACCGAGAGTGCTAACACTATATATACGAATCTACTGACGATCAACACACTATATGTAGATTGTCAAGCGAGGTGCGTCGCAAAAGGTGCGTCGTGCAGGCAATACCGCCTGAGTAGCTGGGTGACCCCAGTGGTCCGTCATTGGGACGCCACGGCCCCGCGTCCATGCCGGCTAGAAATTCCACAGGCGCCCCGGAAGGGACGCCTGCGGTGCGGACTACAACAAGCCGGCTTCGGCGAACGAGTACGGGCTGCCCTTGCCGACGATGAAGTGGTCCAGCACCCGGACATCGACGGTGGCCAGGGCGCTCTTCAGCCGCTCGGTGATCGCACGATCAGCGGCCGAGGGCTCGGTGTTC
>NZ_QICN01000022.1 GCF_003201205.1 Sinimarinibacterium flocculans | reverse complement strand
GACGCCCGCCGACTATGCACGGCAGCTCGCTGCCACAGCGATATCATCAACTCACGGGCTCTAATCGAAACGCTACTCAACGCGGGGTAACGTCGGATGTTCACGGGTGCCTCCAGGGGGTAAGTGAGGGGAACGTCGACAAAGTCAACGATGCGGGGTCAGCAACCGCGCGAATTAGGAAGAGCTTTCCGATTCGTTCAGCCCGTTGCTGGTTGTGGGCCCTGCTCGGTGTTGGTTTTGACGTTGGGTCCGCTCGCCGGTTCTGGCGAGCTTCATCGCAATGCGATCAGCTCGTAGGTGGCTGTACCTCTGAAGCATGCTCAACGTTTTGTGCCCGCTGACCGCGGCGATTTCCATGTCGCTCAGGTCTGTTTCTTCGTACAGACGGCTAATGGCTTCATGGCGAAGGTCGTGAAATCGAAGCCCCTGAAGCTCTGCGCGCCGGACAGTGCGATTCCAAGCGGTTCGGATTGATTCAGCATTGCCAAATACGAGACCTTCCCGCGTCTGGGTCATGCCTGTAAGGACTTCGATCGCAATTGGACACAGGGGGATCGATCGCGGCGCGCCGTTCTTCGTAATAGGGATCAGCACAACTCGACGATCAAGGTCGACGTGGCGCCATTCGATTCGACCAAGCTCCCCCAGCCGTACCGCCGTGCGAAGGGTGAAGCGGATGGCGTTATAGAGGTCGACCTTTGCGTTCTGCCCCTTGCTATATTCCAGCGCCGCCTCCAGCAGACGTTGCTCCTCACTCGGTGCTACTGACGACCTGTTTCGTGCGGGATTGTCCAGGCGCCGATCACGAGGTTGGTTTTCTTTGCAGCGTAAGCCGCGCACGACGGGCGTCCGCAGTTCGTCAAGGCCCCACCGGGTGATCGCAACGGTATAAAGATGGCTGATCAGCGCGAGATCGCGGTTCACGGTCGAACCTGACACGCTAGGCCTTGTGCTGGTCCCGTCGATCCGCCGCATCACGAATTCTTGTAGCGTCGACACCGTGATTGACCAGAGCGGCATCTCGCAGAGTGCGGTCTCCTCGCTGAGCAGCCGGTCGATCTGCCCCTGCTCATGGATCCGGTTCTGCTTGAACGCGGTGACCTCGGCGCTGTATCGCGACAGAGCCGCCCCCAGGGTCAGCGATCGGCCTTTTTTCCACGTGTCGAAGCGACCGGAATCCGACAGGTCGACAATTCCGTCGATCCAGCGTCGCGCGTCGCGTTCCGACGCGAATGTCTGCGTGACCGCTTCACCGCCAATAATGATGCGGGCGCGGTACTGATGTTTGCCCCGTCGCTCGACGGTTCCAGTTGAGCGTCTGCCCATGCGTTCCTCCAAGACACATGGCAGGTACCTGATGGCCAGCAGCACACGATCTCGGGGACGAGTGCGGACGATTTCGTCCCAATAACGTCCCAAGCTCGAGCGCGAGGAGAAATCGCGCCAGATAAAAAATCATCAAAATCAAGGACTTATGGTGGCCGGGGACGGAATCGAACCGCCGACACGGGGATTTTCAATCCCCTGCTCTACCAACTGAGCTACCCGGCCAATGCGTGTGTAACGCGTGCCCGGCGTGGGAGGGCCGGGCGAAGAGCGCGGTATTAAAGCGGCGGGGCCGGGCCAAGTCAAGGAAGATGCGCTCGTTCAGCTGCGGTTTTTGACCGAGGCGACACGGCTGGCTAGGCTGGCGTCCCACCCAGGCGCAGGACTTTCCATGCAGCACGTCCGTAGCGGGGCGGGGGCAACGGCTTCATCCGGCTTGCTGGCGCGCTTCGCCGAAGTGCGGCGGTGTTCCCTGCAGCTGGTGGAAGGGTTGAGCCCGGAGGACTGCCAGGTCCAGAGCATGGCGGATGCCAGTCCGTTGAAGTGGCACCTGGGGCACACGACCTGGTTCTTCGAGACCTTCGTGCTGCCCGCGCTGGATCCCGATTTCGCGCGCTTCGATGCGCGTTTCGCGCACCTGTTCAATTCCTACTACAACGGCGTGGGCACGATGCACGCCCGTCCGCTGCGGGGGCTGCTGACGCGGCCCGACCTCGAGACGGTGATGAGCTATCGCGCCCATGTCGATGCGGCGGTGGAGCGGCTGTGCGCGTCGTCCGATCCGGCGCGCTGGGCAGAGCTGCTCGAGCTGGGCCTGCAGCACGAGCAGCAGCACCAGGAGCTGATGCTCACTGATCTTCTGCATGCCTTCTCGTGCAATCCGATGCAGCCGGCCTATCGCAGCATGCCTCCGGCGACGGTTGCGGATGTGCCGCTGCACTGGCGGCGCGTGGAGGCGGGGCTGCGGATGATCGGGCACGCCGGCGACGGCTTCGCCTTCGACAATGAACTGCCACGCCACCGGGTGTGGCTCGATGCCTTCGAGATGGCCTCTCGGCCGGTGACGAACGCCGAGTACCGCGCGTTTATCGAGGACGGTGGTTATCGCGATCCCCTGCTGTGGCTGTCCGCCGGCTGGGCGCAGGTGCAGGACGAAGGATGGCAGCGGCCGATGTACTGGTCCGAAGACAACCGTCACGCCTTTGGCCTTTACGGCCTGCAGCCCTTGCAGCCGCATGCGCCGGTGTGCCACCTGAGCTACTACGAGGCCGACGCCTACGCACGCTGGGCTGGTGCCGGCCTGCCGACCGAGGCGCAGTGGGAGGTGGCGATGGCCGTGCATGACGCGGACCTGGCTGCCGCGGGTCAGGTCTGGGAATGGACGTCGAGCGCCTATGCCGCGTACCCGGGGTTCCGGCCCGCGGCCGGTGCGATCGGCGAGTACAACGGAAAGTTCATGTGCGGGCAGTACGTTCTGCGCGGCGGTTCGGCGGCGACGCCGCCGGGGCATGGCCGCCTGACGTACCGCAACTTCTTTCCACCGTCGGCGCGCTGGCAGTTCAGCGGCCTGCGGCTGGTCCGGGAGCTCTGAGCGATGGCGACGATGTCCACACCGCGCCGCGTCGAAGCGGGTGCGTCGGCGTTTCTCGCCGACGTGCTCGCCGGCCTGTCGGCGACGCCCAAGGCGATTGCGGCCAAGTATTTCTACGATGCGAACGGCTCGGCGCTGTTCGACCGCATCTGCACGTTGCCCGAGTACTACCCCACGCGCACCGAGCGCGCGATTCTTGAGGCGCATGCCGGAGAAATGGCGGCGGCGCTTGGCGCACGCGCCCTGCTGATCGAACCCGGCGCCGGCAGCAGCGAGAAAACGCGCGTGCTGCTGCGCGCGCTCGAGGAGCCCGCGGCTTACGTGCCCGTGGACATTTCCGCGGAACACCTCGAGCACAGCGCGCAGGCCCTGCGTGCCGAGCTGCCGCACATCGAGGTGTTGCCGGTGGCTGCCGACTTCACTGCCGGCTTCGCCGTGCCCAGACCGCAGCGCCAGCCGCTGCGACGGGCGGTGTTCTTTCCCGGTTCCACGCTCGGCAATTTCGAGCCGGACGCTGCGCGCCGGCTGCTGGCGGGCTTCCGTCCGCTGGCGGGGCGCGATGGCCGGCTGCTGCTCGGGGTCGACCTGCAGAAGGACATCGACGTGCTCGAACGTGCGTACGACGATGCGCAGGGCGTGACGGCGCAGTTCAACCTGAACCTGCTGGTGCGCATCAACCGCGAACTCGGCGGCAACTTCGATCCCGCGGCGTTCCGCCACGTGGCCTTCTACGACCGCGAGCGTGGCCGTATCGAGATGCACCTGGAAAGCCGCAGCGACCAGGTCGTCAGCGTGGCCGGCCGCCGCTTCTGCTTTCGCGCGGGCGAGCGGCTGCATACGGAGAGCTCGTACAAGTACACGCCCGACTCGATCGCCGCACTCGGCACTGCGGCCGGCTGGAGACCGCTCAGGCAGTGGACCGACGACCGCGGCTGGTTCGCGCTGGCACTGTTCGCGCCCTCACTCTGAGGGCGGCACGTACCCGGTTTCCGCGGTCTTGCCGTCGCCGAAGAAGTAGCGCTCCATCTCCTGGCTGAGGAATCGTCGCGACTGCGCGTCCGCCAGCACCAGCCGGTACTCGTTGATCAGGCGCGTCTGGTGTTCGATCCAGCCCTGCCACGCCTGTTTTGAAACGTTCTCGAAGATGCGCTGGCCCATCGGCCCGGGCAGCGGAGGACGGTCGAGACCCTCGGCGTCGGTGCCGAGCTTGATGCAGTGAACGGTGCGGCTCATGTCGAAACGGTCAGGTCGAGTGAGGCAAGCAGCTTGCGAACCGGCGCCGGCAATCCCAGCGCCGCCAGTTCGTCAAGACTAACCCAGCGCTGGCGTCCGGACTCGGCGACGCCGCCGGACCGCGACAGCGTGAAGCGCAGGGGCTGCAGCTCCAGGTCGAAGTGCGTGAAGGCGTGATGCAGCTGCGGCAGGGTCTCGATGCGGTCGGCAGCGTCGAGCAGGGCGTGGCCGCCGTCTCCGGACAGCGCATCGTCGTCGAGCATCGGCGGGCACCACAGGCCGCCCCAGATGCCGACCGGGGCGCGGCGCTCGAGCAGCAGTTCGCCACGCGCATTGAAGGCCAGCAGCATCCGCGCGCGTCGCCGGGCGCGCGGCTTTCGCGGTCTGGCCGCCGGATAGCGGGCCACGGTATCGGTGATGCGGGCGATGCATTCGGCAGATACCGGGCAGGCCGCGCAGTCCGGACGCCGGGCGGTGCAGATCGTGGCGCCGAGGTCCATCAGCGCCTGCGTGTAATCCGCCAGGCGATCGTCGGGCAGCAATGCCTCGGCCACGACCCACAGCCGCCGCTGCACCGCCGGCGCGCCGGGCCAGCCGTCTATCGCGCGATGTCGGGCGAGCACCCGGCGCACGTTGCCGTCGAGGATGGCGGCGCGCGCGCCCCAGGACTGGGCCGCGATCGCGCCGGCCGTCGAGCGGCCGATGCCGGGCAGCGCCGCGAGCGCGTCGAGCGAGCGCGGGAACTGGCCGCCGTGCTCGTCGACAAGCTGCCGCGCGCAGCGGTGCAGGTTGCGCGCACGGGCGTAGTACCCGAGGCCCGACCATAGCGCGAGCACGTCGTCGACCGGCGCGGCCGCCAGCGTTGCGACATCGGGGAATCGTTCGAGGAAGCGCCGGAAGTAGGGGATGACGGTGGCGACCTGCGTCTGCTGCAGCATGATCTCGGACAGCCACACGCGGTAAGGCTCGCGCGGATGCTGCCAGGGCAGGTCGTGGCGGCCGTTCAGCTCGAACCATGCCAGCAGGCGCGTGGCGAATTCCGGCGGCCGGTCCGCCGCGACCGCACTCACGGTGCCGTGTCCGCCGCGACCGAGGTGGCGAGCGCGCGTCGCTCGATGCCTTCGGCGGTCGCGATCGCCTCGCGCCGCATCGCACGCTCGATCGCCCACGGGCCGATCACCGGCGGCACCCAGAAGTCCGGTTCGAGCTGCGCGTCGAACCGCAGGCAGGTGACGCCGTCGCAATCGCGCAGGCGCCAGCGCGCGTTGCCGAAGCGCAGGTTGCTCCGCTCGGGCAGCACCGCGGCGTTGTACCCGCGCGCGTCGTCCCCGGCGATCGGCCACATGTCCTGTACCTGGTCGAGATGCCGGCAGAACAGCCACACGCAGACCCGCACCCGGGTGTACAGGCGCTGGGCGCCGGCAGGCGCGCCGTCGAGCAGGCGCACTTCCTCGACGGCGTCGTTGATGCGCGGCAACTCGTCGAAGTTGCCCAGCACGCGGTAGCTGTCCTCCAGCGGGACGTCGAGGCGCGCACTCAGGGTCATGCCGAAGCGGGCCTCAGTGCGCGTGACTTCGAGTTTCTCGATCTCCGCGGCGGCGGCCGGCAGGATGGCGCAAACCGCCAGCAGTGCGGCGGGCCCCGCCCTCACTGCGCCGCCGGTGCGGGCGTCGCGCTGGGAGCAGGCTGGGCGGCGGGCGCCGCCGACTTTGCACCGGTCTCGGGCGCCGGTGTCGGCGTGGCCGCCGGTTGTTCGTCGCGCTTGCGGCGACCGCCCAGCAACTCGCCGAGCTTGTCGCCGAGTTTCTCGTTGAGCCGCTGCTTGATCTGCTCTTCCGACGTCTGCCCCGGTTCGAGGTCGAGCTCCTCGGCGAGCTTGTCCTGCAGGGCGCCTCGTGCGCGCTGCTTGAGCGCGTCCTCGAGTGCCAGCTTGTAGCTCGGCGAGAACAGGTTGCCGCGGATTTCGATCGGGATCGTCAGGCCCTTGAGCTGCTCCAGTCCTTTGCCGCCCTGGCCCTTGCTCGTCTCGACGACCGTCGGCTTGGCCAGAAAGCGGATCGTCTCCTGGGCCAGATCGATCTCGCCGCTGCCGGCGAGGCGGAACGCCGGGCTCGCCGCGGACAGGTCTTCGGTCCTGAGCACGCCGTTGACGATGGTCGCCGTTGCGCTGATGGTCGCGAAGTCCGTCTCCAGCGGTCCGGTCTCCGCGGGCGCCGCCTGGCCGGAGAGCATCGCCTCGCCCTTGCGCAGGATCTGCCCCAGGTTGAAACCCTTGATCGCGCCGTTCTCGGCTTTCACCGCGACGCTGCCGCTGAGCGTGCGGCGCAGTTCACCGACGGTCGTGCCGCGACCGGTCAGGTCCACGTTGACGTTTCCCAGTCCGCTCACGTAGTCCTTTCCCAGCAGGTCGCGGAGAAACGGGGCGGCATCGAGCGCATTGAGCTGGGTCTTGACGGCGAACGCCGGCGTACCGGGATCGCTGTAGCGATTGCTCAGGTTCAGGTTGCCGCCGTAGAGCTTCGCCGACAGTTCCTGCGTCTTGGGGGCCTTGCCGCTGCCGCTGAGCGTGAGCCGCACATCGGTGAGCTGCAAGCCGTTGATGGTCAGCTTGCCGATGTCCACAGTGCCGTTGGCGTTGAGCGCTTCGAGCGCCTCGGTGGGCAGTTCGATGCCGTTGATGTCGCCCGCGTCCTTGTCTTCGCCGCCGGTGCCTTGGTCCGCTGTCTTGGGGGGCAGGTAGCGGTCGGCATCGATGGCGTCGACGCGCAGCGCCAGCTGCAGGGCCTGGGTGGCGAAATCGGTGATCGCGACGCGGCCCTGCACCGTGGTGTCGTCGAGCTTGAGGGTCAGCTCGTCGAGCGTCGCGCTGCTGAAGCTGCCGCTGTAGCGCGTGTTGAGACTCGCGCTGCGCAGCACCTGGTCGTCGGCCGTCTGCAGCTCGATGCCGAGCGTGTCGAGCAGCGCGCGTGGCGAGAACGCTGCGACCGAGACCGGCCCGGAGAGGCGCGGGCGCTCGCTGCCGAGGCCTTCGCCGCGAATCTGCGTGGTGACGACGACGCCTGCCGCCTCGATGCGACCATCGTCGAAGGCCAGCGTGCCCTGGCCCTGGTCGAAAAGCGCCTGCCCGGACAGCCGAAGCGTCTGCGAGCCGCCGGGAACCGCGGCGCCGCTGGCCTTCGCCTCGAGCTTCAGCTCGCGTGTTTCGAAGCGCATCGAGCCGGTATCCGCCAGAACGCCGCCGCGCAGCGTGACGTCAACATCGACGTCCTCTCCGCCCATCGCCTTCTCTGCGCGCGCCTTGATCGCGGCGTCGATCGCGTCGAGCAGGATGGTCTGTGCGTCGGCATCGCGCGTCATCGTCGTGCTGATCCGGATCTCCACCGCCGCCTTCGGCTTCTCCGCGTAGGCGACGAGATCGGCTTCGAGGTCGACCGGTTCGTCCGGCACCAGGGTGCCGGTCTTGAGGTTGAAGGGTTCGAGCCGATAGCTCTGCTGCGTCTGCGCGTCGCTGTAGCGGACGACGGCGTCGCTGATCGTCACGCCCTCCACGTTGATCAGTTCGAACTTCACGCCGCCATCGGTGGGTGCCTCGGCCGGCGGCGCATCTTCGTCGGCCGCGTCCTGCTGGCGTTCCAGCAGGTCCTGCCAGTTGGACCGGCCGTCGGCATCGATGGCCAGATTCAGGCGCAGGCCGTCGAGCGTTACGCTGCTGACCTCGATCTGGCGATCGGCCAGCAGCGGCATCAGCTTCACGCCGACACCCAGTTGCCCGATGTGGGCGAACGGCTCGTCGCCGAATCCCTCGGCGTTGCCGAGCGTGGCGTCGTCGACCGCGACGCGCAGCCACGGGAAGACGCGCAACTCGATGTTGCCGACCTCGAAGCTGCGCCCGGTCTGTTTCTGGACAGCCTCGGAGATCTGCCCGCGGAAGCTGTTGGGGTCGAACAGCAACGGCAGCGCCACCGCCGCGACGACGAGCAGCAGGAGCAGTCCGCCGAGGACGAACAATACGATCTTGAGAGGCTTGGCCATGATCCCGATCGCCGGTAGTGGATTGCGGCCGGACAGTGTAGCGGCTGGATTCTGGCCGCTGGGTGAATCGTGACCGGGCGGAGGCTGCGCGGACGGTGTCCCTGGCGCGGCCGAACTCGCCGATCAGGCCCCGGCCCGGCCCTTCATGGTCGGGCCCCGCGACTCACCCGCCCCCGATCGCGTGGACGATCAGCAGCTCGTCGCCGTCGTCGAGCACCGTGGCCGGGTACTGCGAGCGCGGCACGATCTCGCCGTTGCGCTCGACGGCGATGCGTCGTCCGCCGAGGTCCAGGCTCTCGACGAGATCGGCGAGCGTCTGCGCCGACGGCAGGGGGCGGACTTCTCCGTTGACGGTGATCTGCATGGGGAGCGTGATCGGGACGCAGGGCTTGGACTACAATGCCGGTCCGCTGAGCGGGCGTAGTTTAATGGTAGAACAGGAGCTTCCCAAGCTTCTAGCGTGGGTTCGATTCCCATCGCCCGCTCCACTGCATCATTCTGCGGACTTCCGCAGAAGTCCAAGAGAGTCTGCAAGTCGTTGCCACACAAGGACTTTTCCTCTCTTTGACGTTCTGCCGCGGTCCACTGGAGCAAGAGCATGGCACTCTCAGACCTGGCCGTTCGACAGGCCAAGGCAACCGGCAAGGCATACACCCTCCCTGACTTGGATGGCCTCTCCCTGGCCGTCACCGCTGCAGGGGGCAGGACTTGGCACTTCCGCTACTACTGGGCGGGCAAGCAGAAGCGGATGTCGCTCGGCACCTACCCGGAGGTGACGCTTCGCGAGGCCCGCAGCCTGCGCGACGAAGCGCGCGCCCTGCTGGCCAAAGGCACCAATCCTCGCGTACACCGCAAGCAGAAGCGCACTGCTGTCCGGCTCGCCGACGAAAACACCTTCGAGGCGGTGTATCGCAAGTGGCTCAAGCATCGCGGGCTCACCCTCAAGGAAGGCCGGCAGACGACCCTCTCGATACTTCCGCGCATCTTCGACAAGGATGTGCTGCCCACCTTGGGCAAACGGTCGATCTATGAGATCAAGCGTCCCGACCTCTTGGAGGTGATCGCCAAGATCGAGAAGCGCAGGGCGCTCTCCGTCGCCGAGAAAGTCAGGACGTGGTTCAACCAACTGTTCCGCTACGCGCTGGTGATCGTGCCGGGCCTGGAGCAGAACCCTGCCTCCGATCTCGATGTGGTGGCGCTGCCGCTGCCACCCGTCAACCACAACCCGTTCCTGCGCATGGCCGAGCTGCCGAAGCTGTTGCAGAGGCTGCGCAGCTATCGCGGCAGGCGGCAGACCCAGCTCGGGCTGCGGCTATTGCTGCTGACCGGCGTGCGAACCGGCGAGCTGCGACAGGCGACGCCGGATCAATTCGATCTGGACCGCGGGCTGTGGATCATCCCGCCCGACGTCGTGAAGCAACTCCAGTTGGATATGCGCAAGAAGC
>NZ_QICN01000021.1 GCF_003201205.1 Sinimarinibacterium flocculans | reverse complement strand
GATCTGCTCTTCGCTGTACCGCTTCTTCACGTCCGACCTCCTAGTCTTGGGTCGGACTCTAAATCACCGTGCTACTCAATGACGGGGTAACGTCGTAAGATAGCCAGATACTTAAAGAAACCTCGTAACCTCCTAGACACCTAATCGTGTCTAGTCGGTTACTCGGATATACCTATGCCGGCCCCCTCGGAAAACAACCTTGATCGGTTGTTCTCCTCGGTCGGCGGCTCGTATCTCACCTGCCGCTCCGGCTCGTGGGGCCTGCGCTCCTCGGTGCGATACTCGCCACCTTGGCCTATAGGCAGATGGGTTGAGTCGCGGTTCCCGGTCCTTGGGCTGCCGGCGGGAACCGAGCGCCTGATGACGGCCGCGGTCGTTCACCGTGCGGTTGGGGCTGCCGGGTGTGATGCGAATCCCAGAAAGCGCTGTATAAGGCCGCTGGCGGCGTTTTGGTCCAAGGGGGCTACCTCGCCCTATCCGATGCCTCTAAAGCGGCACTGGGGGTCTCGTTGGGGCCTCTATGGCGATATCTGGTGCCGACGAGAGGCGCGGGGATGCGGAGATAGCCAGGCCGGCCGGGGCAACGGCACGCTGAGCCCGCGTGTCTAGTGCCTCGCACCGCTCCTGGTGACGCCAGCCCCCAGATCACCAATACTCACCGCCCGATCTAGACCCCACCCGCCGTGGGGCCGTCAACAGGAAACGATGGGGAGTCATGGCAGCAGACCTTGCCGCAGCGGAAACCCGACTGTGGGCCGCCGCGAACCAGCTATGGGCCAACACCGGCCTGCGGCCGACGGACTTCTCCGAGCCCGTGCTGGGCCTGATCTTCCTGCGTTACGCCGACAAGCGCTTCGACGAGGCACACGCGGCATTGCTCGACGGCTGGACCTGTCTGAAAACCGGACATTCCCGCCAAGCGAGGAAAGCCCGAGCGGTGAGAACGTCCCGGCGTTCGTCGGTCTGATCTTCGATATGCATCGCCACGGTAATTGGGACTGCGTATTCACGACGCCGAACATCAAGAAAGTCCGACCGGAGATCCGGGCGGCCAGCGAGTGTGCCTATAAGCACAAAAACCTCGCGATCATCGGACTGCGCGGTAGCTTCGTGCAGTCCATGCACTTGGCAGAAGACAATGGAAACCCGAGCGACATCTACAGCCAGCATAGAAAGCGGATCCCGAAGTGGGTCTGGCAGTGCTACAGCAGCACTGCGACCGGAGCGTTTCGCGATACCGGCGCCGGTTCTGCGATTTGGAAGAACCCTAAACTTCTATTCATGCTGGGCGTGGTGGCTGTGTGTCTCGGCGTCGTCATCAGCATGGGCCGGCCTCGGCTCCTTGGCGGCGAAGGCCGTCAAGCTGGCGAAGCCTCTGGCGATCTGGATCGGGAGGCGGCTCCTGCGAGTTCTCCTGTTCCTGTTGCTACTCCGGGGTTGCGCGATGGCCGTGTCATCGCTGTAGCGGCCGAGCAGCCTTCAAAGCAGTGGCGTCTCGTCGCGGTGATCACGCACGTTGAGCCTGAGCTGTCGCGCGTCTACGTGGCTTCCGGCCGGCGCGTCGTGGGGATGGACATTGCGGGATGCCGCCATGGATCTTACGGTTGGGGTTGCCGCGTTGACGACGGGATCGCGACGCAGTTCAGTGGTCCTGAACCTGTGGTCGACGGTCCCGCGTCGATGCCCGTTATCGCGCTGGCCTGATCGAAAGTGGCAACCGTAGTCTGGGCGGCGTGCCGGCGCGCGGTTTTATTTCTGAACTGGCCTTGAGTAGCCGTGCCGGCAGCGGTGATAGACGACGTTCTCTTGGCCGTGGTTCTCAGCCAGGCATTCCTGGTGTGACTTGCCGTCGATCCATTCGCGCGGGCCTGTGTCTCGTGGGGCGATGGTCGTCGGCGTCGGGCCTTCGACGCCGGTGGCTGAATCCGAGAGGTCGGCCATTGCTCGGAGTAGTTTTCCCGGTCCGGCTTTTAAGGCTTCGATTGCCGCGTCGGTGAGTTGCTTGGCGTCGTCGTCCTTTGCGGCTGCGGCGGTGGTTAGCAGCATGGCCGTGGCGGCGTAGGCTGCCAGAAGCAAAGTCCGCATGATGTCTCCCTTAGAAAACGCTGGTAGGCCGTGTGGCATCGTCGCGCAAATGCGCGCAGGGTGTCCGCTGTTGCTCTTACCGTTCGTCGACTGCGTGAAGGTGCATAATGTATAGTCCTTTGATTGTGTTAAGGTATTTTCCGGCTTGGCATGACTAGGCTGCGGTGCCAATAGCCCGGTCATCAATATCGCCGCTGCAACGGTGGTGATTTTTCCTTTCCAGTAGGTCGGTTCTTTCTTTGCGGCCCAATGGGCCTCTATTTGTCCGATTGTCTTAATCGGATCGGCTCCAATTAAGTCTGCAAGCTTTGCAATTTGGGTTGCCGTGATGCGGCCTTTTCCCGTTCGCAAACGGGATATCGAAGATTGCGGAATTTCTAAAAAGCCTGCTGTTTTGTTGTCGCTGCCCGTTTTTTTCTTAGCTGCGTCTAAAAGGTTGTATATGTCCATGGTTTAAGCCCCCTGGTGCGCGAGCAGTCTGCTCCTTACATCGGATTGCGCATATAGCGGATTCGCTATAGGGTCCGCCGCTATAGCGAAACCGCTATAGGGGCTAGGGGCTATGGCAATCGTTCAAAGCGAGGGTAGGGACGGGTATGTGCTCCGTCTCGACAACGGATTCCGGTTCGCTCAGTCGGGCATTGACTACGAAGGTGGGCTGTTCGCTATCTGGGTCCAGTACAACGGTCCAGGTGGTGAGCGTCGTCAATACGCGGCGTTCTGCCGGTGCCGCAAGCACGCTCAAGCCTGCGCTCGCGCTCTGTGCGAGATGCATCTCCCCTCGGCTCGTCTCTCTGAGTGGCCCGGCCAGCGCCGGCCCGTCCTTCGGCTGGTCCGTTCGAGGGCTTCGGCGTGAAGGTCTCGCTCGCGTTCTCTCGGTCGTCTCAGGGTGTCATCTGCATTCGTAGCGAGCGGTCGGAAGGTCGCCTGACTCGGATCTACGTCGGTGAGTTGTGTTCCGACGATCTGGCTGCTGTCGAGTCGGTGAATTCGCTTGTCCGGGGTGTGGGGCGAAGCCCCGCGGAAAACCTGCTCAGTTCGCCTTTGCATATCGATCTGCCTCGGGGTGTTCCCCTGGCTGATGTGGTTGCTCCTTCTTCTCCCCGCACAACCGCTTTTGCTGTTTCTGCTCGGGTCATCGATCGATGATCTGCCTGATTGTCGATACTGGTCTGTTGGTTCTCACGCCGCTGGGCGGGTTGGCTCCCTTGGCGTTCGGGCTGTGGTTCGCCTCATTCGGTGGACTGCTCGATGTCTGACGGCTCCATCATCAACGGCAAGCCCCTGCCGGCCCATTGGGCGCGTCCTCACGGCCTTTCTGAGCCTCGAAGTTACCCTGACCCCTCTGAACCGCTGTCGGCCCGTAGAGCGCGCCAGAAGGCGGCCAAATTGGCGGCCTGCTACAGCTATGAGGATGCGGCCCCGGCGCCGGAGGCGCCTGGACTTGTCTCTTCTGAAACAAGTCACACAAAGCCCGACCCGGTGCGCGACGCGCTGCGGCGAGTGGCTGCTCTGGCCGAAGATCCGGACGCAATCGAGGTCACCCATCAGCAGGCGCGGCTAAACCGCCTGCGAAAGTCCGTCTTGCTGGCCGCGAACGCGCATCGTGATGCTGCCAAGCATTCCGGCTGGTCCGCTGCCTTCTTCACCCTGACGACTCGGCCCGGCGTGAAAGTCCGTCCGGGCGATGTCTCTAAGTGCGTAAACAGCCTGCAGATGTGGGCGCGTCGCAAGCTCAAAGTGCGGCGCCTGCCTGTTGTGTGGGTTGCTGAAATGCAGCCTCAGCGCTGGAACAACGGCGACAAAGACGCTGTGCATTACCACCTGCTGGTCTGGCTGCCGCCGTCGCTCAAGCGTCGCGCCAATGCGCTCGAAAAGCGCGGCCTTAAAGGGTCCGGCGTTCTCCCAAAGCTCGACGCCAAACGCTGGTGGAAGTGGGGTAAAACAAATCGCGATTGGGTGCGTCGTGATCCTGCTGCGTATATCGCCAAGTACGTCAGCAAAGGCGGCGACTACCAATTCCCAAAGGGACTTCGCCTTCATGGATCGGGCGGGTTTGAGCCGCCAGTCCGCGCTCATCTGCGCTTCTGCCGTCAGCCGCTCTGGCTGCGTGAGCAGCTGCAGCACGGCGAAATCTGCGATCGCGCACAAGGCGGCGGCTTCATTTCTCGACTGACCGGGGCGTTCTATCCCTCGCCTTGGCGCTGCGTGTACTGGGATGGCTTCAAAGCGAGATTTCTCAAGGTGACGGAATGCAACGTGAACAGGATTCGGCAGACGTTGTTAGGGCCTCAAGCACTGGAACTGGCTTCGTGCTGATCGAGGTGGAAACACCGTTTTACGGGTGTCAAGCGGAAGTCTCCGTCTTGGCGGCGCGCGCTCTTTATCAGCAGTTGGGGGCCGCGATTCAAAGCGAAAAACTGCAATCAGGAGTGTTGAGCGATGAATGACAAAGTGAAGGATGCGCTCGGCGGGATCGTGATCGAAATCCCCTCGGGCGATGCAATCAACAAAGCGGAAAAGGTCAATCCGGAAACCGGTGAAATCGTCCGCAAGGCGCACCGCGTGCAGCTCTGCTACGTGCATCTGCCTGACCACAAGTATCCGAAGGAAATGCTTCGGCTGGTGGCCAAGGGCGAAAGCCCCTTGCCGGCGGGCGACTATACCCTCGACGTGTCCAAGCTCTTTGCGAACTTCTCGTGGGGTCGGATCGAGTTTTCCCTCCGCGACCTTGTGCCGCTGGCGCAAGGCGTCCGCAAGGTGGCCTGATCGTGCGCGGCCTGCGTTGGCTTCTCCTTGGGATGCTGATCGTCCTCGCGTCGCCGACGTGGGCCGCGCAAGTGTGGGTGTACGCGTGCGAGGGCACGCGCTCTGAACGGACCGGCGGACTCGGCGCGTATGAGTTCGGCGGCTGTGCGCCTGACTCTGCCGGTTCGTGGGTTCTTCTCGATGTGCCGGAGTCCCCGTCGATCGACCTGACGCTAAACGACCTGGGCGTGCTGTTCGGCTCGTCGCTGCTGGTCTGGGTTGTCGCTTGGGGTTTCCGGGTGCTTGAGGACTACATGCGGTCTCGATAGCTGTTCCCGCTGATCGCTACTCCCCTAAGCGTTCGGCGGTTCGTATCCGTAGGGGCATTCGAGGGTTGTGAAATGAAGTTCATCAATGCAGCGCGCCGCTATGGCGCAAAGGTGCCGGTCGTTACCGGTCTCGTGCTCGCGTCGCCGATGGCGCTTGCCCAGACCGGCCCGACGATCGACGTTTCGAGCGTGACCGGCTTCATCGACGGTCAGCTGATTCCGGGTCTCGGCACGATCGGAACGGCGTTCCTGCTGGTGGCGGTGCTGTTCGCTGCCTACCGGTGGATTCGCGGCGCCGCTGGCGGCAACTAAGGCGCGGTTCGTCAACGGGCCGCGTAGCGATGCTGCGCGGCCCTTTTTCATTGGGGTCGGCTATGGATACGCAAAGCTTTCTGATCATCTATGCGACGGTGACGTTCTTCATCGCCTGCGGAATTCTGTTTGGGGGTCGGCGATGATCCGGCTGCGGTGGGTTGTCGCGTTGTTGGCAGTCTCTGTCGAGGTATTCGCGCAAGCGTGCCCGCCTGGGGAAGCGCTGGAATACCGGGTGTCGACTGTGAATAACAACCTTGCTGGCGTTTGCATCGTGGGTGAGGTTCTGTCTGAGGTGGAGATACTCGATAAGTGCGGCGTCGACGTGGGTGAGACTATTCCTGGCCCGTATACGGGTAAACAGCCGCCCTATCTGTCTCCCGCTGGTAGCGCTCCGGGGCAAAACATTAATGTTAGGTCTCGGGTGTGCATCGACACGACGGGGTCGTGTGGTAGTCCGTTGGATTTGGTTTTTGCGACTGCGGTTACTGAATGCACCGAGGGTCCGCCTCCGGGCGACTGTGATGATCCGCAGACCGTTCGAGCGACGTTTGACTCTTTTGAGGAAGTTGGCGGCGCTGGCTTCTGCTTCAACGGCTGCATTTCCACGTTCGGCGCGCCCTACATTCAAATCCCCTGCGTGCCGGGTCCGTGCTCTCCGTCGAGCGTCACCGGGACGGTGACTCAAACCAATATCGAGTGCTCTGCTGGCGACCCTCCGCATGTCGAGCCTGATCCGGAAGTCTTGCCGGACGGCACGTCTGGCGCATGTCACCTGTCGACGGGGATGTGCGTCTCGGAAGTGCAAAGCAATTGCGGCTACGTGAATGACGAATATCAGTGCCTTGAGGAGCAGCTGATTCACGACTGCATCAGCACCGAATCCGGTGGGTTGTTCTGTGGCGCCGACGCGCTGGATCAGCCTGACAACGGAACGCCGGGGCAGCCTGGTGACCCGGACGGAATCTTTGGCCTCGATGGCTTCGGCTTCCAGTTCGAGCAAGTCAATTACTACAGTTCGAGCACCGTAGAGTCGTCATCAAACCATGGCGACGGTCTGGGTCCGGGTGAGGGCGAAGGGGAGTGTGATCCTCTCAATGAAGACTGCACGACCGAAGGTACGGCGACGGCTTCCGGTCACTGCAAGAATCCGCCTAGCTGCTCCGACGTGGGTTCCGTGTTCTGCGCAATCCTCAGACAGCAATGGTCTGATACCTGCCGCTCGCTCGATGTCTCAAAAGCTGATGGCGATGCACTGCGTGGCCTTGCCGGCATCAGCGAGTCCGATCAAGACATGCTCGACGGCATGCGCCAGTCGGTCGACGTCGAGGCCGCGTTCGGTGTCGAGATTCCTGGCATGTCGGCCGTTGCCTGTCCGGCGCCGATGTCGATCATGGTGATGGGTGAAACGATCGATATCGAGTTTGACGTGTACTGCGAGTTCTTCCGGTACCTGGGCGTCTTCGTGGTGATCTCGTCGACGCTGCTGGCCTTCCGTATTGCGTTCACAAATCAGGGGTGACCTATGCCGCTGCTCGCTTCGCTGTTTGCGTTTCTAACAAAGTACCTGCTGATCTCCGCTGTCTTAAAGGTGCTGACCTTCTTGGGTTTCGCCTTCATCAGCTATCAGGGTGCGACGACGGTCATTGACTACGCCGAAGCGGAGTTGATGGCGGTGTATGGATCGCTGCCTTCGGTGGTGGTCACGATGCTGCAAATCTTGCATTTCGATTACGCGGTGTCGATCCTCTTCGCTGCGTTGACGTTCAAGGTGACCTACGGTCTCGCGACTCGCTTCGGTCCTCGCTTCGCTGCGGGGACGCCGGGCGTCACGAACGGGGGTGAGTGATGCTCTCTCTTTGGACGGGTAAGCCTGGGCACGGCAAGACGCTGAACCTGCTGTACGAGTTGGAGCAGGAGCGCAAGCGCGAGATAAAGGAAAAAGGGCAGGCGCGGCCGATCTACTACGCCAACATTAAGAGCCTCACGCTCGAAGGCTGGCAGCCGTTTGAAGACCCGACGAAGTGGGATCAGCTGCCGGCCGGCGCGAAGCTGGTAGTGGATGAGGCTCAGACCTTCTTCCCGGTTCGCCAAAAGGGTGATGCACCGGAGTTCGTTACGAAGCTCTCGACGCATCGCCATTTGGGCGTTGATATCTACTTCATCACGCAAGATCCGATGTTGGTCGACGTGTGGTTGCGTCGCCTCGTCGGTCGGCATGTGCATGTCGTGCGGCCGTTCGGGCTCGGTCGCTCGAACCTGTTCGAGTGGCAGCAGGTGACCGACATTAATGATCCCGGCGCTCGAAAGCAGGCTCTGTTTCGCACGCGCGCCTTTCCGAAACAGTTCTTCTCGGTGTATCACTCGGCGGACATGCATACCCAGGTCGTGCGGCCGCCTTGGACGAAGATTGCGCTTATGGCTGGTGCGGCCGTTGCGCTGGTTGCTGTCGTGCTGTTCGGCATTCGGCTTATTGGTGGCTTCACGGACGCTGCCTCTCAGTCTGAGCAATCTGCGCATGTGGCTGCCGTTGCTGCTGCGCAGGCGACTCAGGCGGCGTCTCAGGTGTCGCAAGCGGTCGAGGATCTCCGTCGAGTGTTTGAAGAGCGGGTGCCGGGCCTGCCGTGGTCAGCGCCGTTCTATGAGGGGATGGTTGAGCCGCGCGTGATGCCGTACGTCTCGGGCTGCTCGGTGATTCATCGCGACGGCCGGATTCCCTGGTGCAGCTGCAACGATCAGCAGGGCAATCGAATCCGCATGGATCAGCGCACCTGCATGAAGATCTACGAAGATGGGTCTTTCGACTGGTCGGGTCAGCGCGCCGCCGATGATGCGCGCCAGATCTCAGCGCTGGAATCGCGTAAGTCCGGTGGTGGGTCGTCCGCGGTGGGTTCGACCGATCGCCAAGGCGGCGATGCAAGGGTCCAGGGCGCCTATGGCGCCGGACCCGCCGCGTCGTCCGCCATGCCCCTTTTACCGGGGTCTTAGTTCGGGACTCTCTGCGTGACGGTGTAGCCTCGCCTGCAACGGGCGAAGTGTTCGTTGATTTCGCCTCCGGTCTCCGCCTTGCACTGTTCTACGGTCTTGGCGGGGATGCGGACATTTTCCAGTTTGTGGCTCGGTTTGGGTTTCTCGACGTTGACGGTCTGTCGAAGGCGCTGGATGTCTTGCTCGATGTCTGCCTGCAGTGCCTTCGCTGCCTGATCGAGTTCGCGCGCAAGCTGGTTCGCCTGGTGCTGTTCGCGGGCCTCGATTCCGACATAGATGATCGTGGCGGCGATGACGATCGATGCTGCTGCGACGGTGATGACTAGCGCGGGATCGTTCCACCATGGGCCGCCGCGTGAGCCGTTCGTCGGCTGACGTGGCTTGTAAGGGCGGAGTTCAGGAGATTGCATGATTTCAGGATCCATTCGGTCAGCTTCTGCATAGTTTGCCGCTTGATCCGTCTCATGTGGGTCATTGCGCATAATGTATATTATGTTAAGTGACTGACGCACTAGAGATTCATTGACCGGTCCTGCATGGGGGTGTATAACGCCGGCCTTTGCGCTGAGGCGCATACCGCTTCGTCGCGTAAGTGGTGGCCCGATGACAACGAAGAAGGCAGCGAAATCCAAGACAGCTTTATCCGGCAAGGCAACGTCGGCCAAGCCCAAAGCTGGCGGCCTGCTCGGCCGGCTCAAGGGTGCGCTGCAAAAAAAGCCTGCGGCGAAGTCGTCGGCGACCGCCGCTGCCACCAAATCGACGAAGAAGCCTGCGGGCAAGAAACCTGCTGCCAAGACGAAACCCTCGGCAGGTCCTGCGGTCAAGAAGTCCCCGACTGCGAAAGCCAAGGCCGTTCAGAAGTCCGCGCCCAAGACGCCTGCTCGTCCGGCTGGCGGCAAACCGTCCGGCGCCGTTGCGTCGAAGCCCACAACGTCGAAAAGCGTCAGCAAGCCATCCGCAGTCGCCACGACCCCCGTTGCCCGATCACACGTGACAAAAAGCTCAACGAAGAAAGCGCGCACCGCATCGTTCGATTTCAACCTCACGGAAGACGACCTCAAGCGGATGCACGACGATGACTATATGAATGACGCGCAGCTGGAGTTCTTCCGGCGGCGTCTGCTGCAGATGCGCCAGGAGGTGCTGCAGCGCGAGATGGACGTGAAGGAACGTCTGCACGAACGCGAGGTCTTCGCCGACCCTGCCGACCGCGCAACCGCGGAGGAAGAGCACTGGCTCGACCTGCGTCTGCGCGAGCGCGAGTCGCTGCTGCTGCGCAAGATCGACGACGCCCTGCGCCGCATCGAGGCCAAGGAATACGGCTATTGCGAAAAGACCGGCGATCCGATCGGCATCCCTCGCCTGCTTGCCCGCCCCACCGCCACCGTCTGCGTGGATGTGAAAGGCCAGGACGAGCGCGTCGAGGCGCAGTACCGGGATCGCTGACGGCCCTTGCGCCGGCACGACGAAAAACGCCCCGCTTCAAGCGGGGCGTTTTCTTGTCCATGACGTGCTGCTGCGGCCTGTGGTGCCCGCGGCCGGACTCGAACCGGCATGATCGTCAGATCGAGGAATTTTAAGTCCCTACTATCACGATATCTAACAGAACCTTAGCTTCACCTTAGAGGCCATAGTATACGGGTGGCATACATGGCGCAACGGCGTCTGCCACCAGCCGGATGGAGAGTAGCCTAAGTGGCGGTGATCTCCGATTCCGCGGACGCCCGGTGCTCTCGGATCGACCCACTGCGACGTGGCATGGCAAAGAGGAGTTTCACCTGCCAGAGCGACCAGCCGGTCATCCGCCTCACCCTCCCCACCGGGGGATGTGGGGGGGGGGGTGGGGTGGGGGTTGCTTCATCCATGATCGCCCCGCAACTTCGCCCGCAAAAATTTCTGGATTTCGACACCCCCGCCCTCATCGCCGAGGACCGGAGCGCCCCTAACCTACCGCCGATGGCTGGTATACGCTCTGCCCTGCTCCGAAGTAGTGGTCGTAGACGTGGGCATATGCCCTCGCCTGCTTCTCTTCGCGCACGTCGCGTGTGAACGGCGGCGGTAGCATGCGAAGACTGAGCTTGATGGTTTGAATCACGCCCGCCCGGGCCTGCTGCTTCTCGCGCCAGTCCAGAATGAGCTTCTCGCGCTTGAGTGTGTCGAGCAATTCACGGCAAACCTTCTTGGCCTCGGCCTCCTCAGCCTTGGTCAGCTTCGGCTCGGGCTTTGTGAGGATATCGAAGAGCGCCAGCTCTTCCTCGGTCTGGAGTTGACCCGCTCTCACGGACAGGTGGTCGCTTGATTCTCAAGCGATGGATTCAGTCTCCGCTGTGCGGAGCTTGGCGGCTGTCGATGGTGG
>NZ_QICN01000020.1 GCF_003201205.1 Sinimarinibacterium flocculans | reverse complement strand
AACAACCCCTTCGTCCGCGGCTACGATGGCCTGTCCGTGCAACGGCTGCTGGCGATTTCCTACGACGACGACTGCCCGCTGAGCTATCTGCCGTTGCACGTCTCGCAGTCGCACCTGCCGGACAGCCAGATCGAGCGCCATGCCTGCATCTTCTGCGACGACTTCGCGCTGATCACCGAGGGCCAGAACGTGCCGCCCGAGCTGGATGCGCAGTGCCCCAGCCACGGCACCGCCCGCACCGTGGTCTACGCCGTGATGGCGGAAGAAGCGGGCCAGCCGCTGCACGTCGGCGACACCTATACCGAGGAAGCCGCGCGCGAGGTGGTGCGGCGCCTGCGCTTCGAGACCGGCTTCTACAGCCGTGCCTGGGAAATCAGTTCGGCGCACATCACCGAGGAGGCCGGCCGCTATCTGGCCAACCTGGCCGACATCGACACGCCAACCCGTTTCCTGTTCGTTGCCTTCCGCATTCCCTACAGCCCGGCGGTCGGCGTGAAGCTGATCGCCACGCCCTGGACGGACGAAAGCCTGCAACAGATCGAAGGCATCACCGCCGAGCGGTTGCGCCGAGAGCATCGCCGGAAAGGCATGCCGGAGTCCCTCGTCGAGGTGCTCCACCTGGCCGCCCTCGCCGACGTGCGCCTGCTGATCTTCGATGCCGACGCGCCCGTGCTGGACGGGCTGACGCTCTACTACGACGAGTAACCCGCAACCCATTCGAGCCCCCATGTCGGGGCTCTTCCTTTTCATCGAAGTCGGTGGCGGCCGCCGCTTTCAGAAGACGATTGCCCGAGATGTCCGAAGTCCATGGCGCTTCCCTGACGCCCAGGCCAATCCATGACCTATCGGCAATGCAGGGCGGCGATCAGCGGACAGGACACATTGCCTTGGTGCGCATGGCACTCACCGACCAGCTTGGATAAGGCTGCCTCGATCCGGCTCAGGTCGGACAGCTTGGCGCGCACGTCGTCCAGCCGTAAGGCAGCCAGTTCCGCCGCCTCGCTGCAATGGGTGCCATCCTCCAGTTTCAGAAGCTGCCCGATCTCGTCCAGGTTGAAGCCCAGCCGCTGCGCCGCTTTCACGAACTTCACCCGCGCCACATCAGCGCCGCTGTAGCGGCGAATGCTGCCGTAAGGCCGGTCCGGTGTCGGCAGTAGCCCCTTGAGCTGATAGAAGCGGATTGTCTCGACATTGACCCCGGCCGCCTTGGCGAAGGCGCCGATGGTCAGGCTATCCGGTTCGGTGTTCATCGCGCTTGACTCCGTAGTTAACTACGGAAGTAACGTTACAGCATCAAGCGAAACCTCGAAAGGAGAAACCTCATGTCGGAACCGCAATCCGGGCGTGGTGCCTTGGCCGCCGGTGGCCTCGCCGCCATCCTCGCCTCGACCTGCTGCCTCGGCCCGCTGGTGCTGGTCGCGCTCGGCTTTTCCGGCGCCTGGATCGGCAACCTCACCGTGCTGGAACCGTACCGGCCGATCTTCATCGGTGCAGCGCTCGTCGCGCTGTTCTTCGCCTGGCGCCGCATCTTCCGGCCGGCCCATGCCTGCAAGCCGGGCGAGGTCTGCGCGATTCCGCAGGTTCGCACGACCTACAAGCTTATTTTCTGGATCGTGGCCGTCCTGGTGGTGGTCGCGCTCGCCTTTCCCTATGTCCTTCCGCTGTTCTACTGACAGGAGATCATCATGAAGAAACTTGCCGCACTCGTGGCCCTGGCCGCCACCCTTGCCACGCCCGCCTGGGCCGCCGTCCAGACCGTCACGCTGTCCGTGCCCGGCATGACCTGCGCCGCCTGCCCGATCACGGTGAAGAAGGCGCTCACCAAGGTCGGGGGCGTCAGCCAGGTTGACGTGAGTTTCGACAAACGCGAGGCCGTCGTCACCTTCGACGACGCCAAGACTTCCATCCAGAAGCTGACCGAGGCCACCACCAACGCCGGCTATCCGTCCAGCGTCAAGCGTTGAACATGGAGTGACGCCATGACACCGATTGCGCGCATCGCCGACAAGGCCGGGGCATTGGGTACCCTCGTTTCCGCGATGGGCTGCGCGGCCTGCTTTCCGGCGCTCGCCAGCCTGGGGGCCGCTGTCGGGCTGGGCTTCCTCCAGCAGTACGAAGGCCTGTTCATCTCCAGACTGCTACCGCTGTTCGCCGCCTTGGCGCTGGTGGCGAACGCGCTGGGTTGGCTGCGCCACCGGCAATGGCACCGCAGTCTGCTCGGCATGGTCGGCCCAGCCATCGTCATCGTCGGCACGGTCTGGCTGCTTGGCACCGCGTGGATGCGGCCCCTGGTCTACACGGGAATCGCCTTGATGGTCGGTGTGTCGATCTGGGATCTGGTGTCACCGGCCAACCGCCGCTGCGGGCCGGACGGCTGCGAACTCCCCGCGAAACACGGATGAAGCGGTCGCCACGAGAGGAATGAGACCATGACGCAACTGCAAATCACCGGCATGACCTGCGAATCGTGCGCGGCCCACGTCAAGGAAGCGCTGAAGCGGGTGCCCGGCGTGCGTTCGGTGGAGGTGTCCTACGCCAAGGGTAATGCAACCCTGGCCATGACCGCAGAGACTTCGACCAAAGCTCTGCTCGCTGCCGTCGCCGGACTCGGATACCGGGCCGCGCTGGCTGATTCACCGACTGCGCCGCCGCGTGGCGGGCTGTTCGACAAGGTGCGCGAATGGGTTGGCGGCGGGGACAAGACCGGCCACGACGACGGCAAGCTGCATATCGCCGTTATCGGCAGCGGCGGCGCGGCGATGGCCGCGGCGCTCAAGGCCGTCGAGCAGGGCGCGCGGGTGACGCTCATCGAACGCGGCACCCTCGGCGGCACCTGCGTCAATGTCGGCTGCGTGCCGTCCAAGATCATGATCCGCGCCGCGCACATCGCTCATCTGCGCGCGGCGAGCCCGTTCGACGACGGCATCGCGGCAGCAACGCCGGCCATCCTGCGCGAGCGGTTGCTTGCCCAGCAGCAAGCGCGCGTCGAGGAACTGCGCCGCGCCAAGTACGAAAGCATCCTGGACGGCAATCCATCCATCACGCGGCTGGCGGGCGAGGCCCGGTTCAAGGACGCGCGCACGCTGACCGTGGCGACTGCAGACGGCGGCACACGCGAAGTGAGTTTCGACCGCTGCCTGATCGCGACCGGCGCGAGTCCGGCGATCCCGCCGATCCCCGGCTTGAAGGACACGCCGTACTGGACCTCGACCGAGGCGCTGGCGAGCGACACGCTCCCTGAGCGGCTGGCAGTGATCGGCTCGTCGGTGGTGGCCGTCGAACTGGCGCAAGCTTTCGCCCGGCTGGGCAGCCGGGTCACGATCCTGGCGCGCAGTACGCTGTTCTTCCGTGAGGACCCGGCCATCGGTGCGGCCGTCACCGATGCCTTCCGCGCCGAAGGGATCAAGGTGCTGGAACATACGCAGGCGAGTCAGGTGGCTTATCGGGACGGCGGATTCGTGCTCATGACCGGGCAAGGCGAGCTCTCCGCCGACAAGCTGCTGATCGCCACCGGCCGCAGCCCGAATACGCAGGCAATGAATCTGGCAGCGGCGGGCGTGGCGGTAAACAAGCAGGGGGCCATCGTCATCGACGCGGCGATGCGCACCAGCGCGCCGGACATCTACGCTGCCGGCGACTGCACCGACCAGCCGCAGTTCGTCTATGTGGCGGCGGCGGCCGGCACCCGTTCGGCGATCAACATGACCGGCGGCAAAGCGGCGCTCGACCTGACCGCGATGCCGGCCGTGGTCTTCACCGACCCGCAGGTCGCCACGGTCGGGCTGTCCGAAGCCGAGGCCCACCTCAAGGGAATCGAGACCGACAACCGCACCCTCACGCTCGACAACGTACCGCGCGCGCTCGCCAACTTCGACACGCGCGGTTTCATCAAGCTGGTGATGGAGGAAGGCACGCGCCGGCTGATCGGCGTGCAGGCGGTCGCGCCGGAGGCGGGCGAACTGATCCAGGCGGCCGCGCTGGCGATCCGTGCCCGGATGACGGTGGAAGAACTGGCCGACCAGTTGTTCCCCTACCTCACGATGGTCGAGGGGCTGAAGCTGGCGGCGCAAACCTTCAAGAAGGACGTGAAGGCGCTGTCCTGCTGCGCCGGCTAGAAATTGAGGGGTATCCGGATTAAGTGGTTGATGATCCCCTCTGATCCACCAAAACCTTAATCCTCCCAGAAGGTTGATAGATCGACGCCGTAGTTCTTCTCGGCCTCGGGGAGACCCATGCTGTAGGTCATGGTGGCCTTGCCCAGGAACGGAGATTCCTTGGTCTGTGGCGTCTTCTTCTTGTGCTTGGTGGTGTAGAGCATCCGGGCCCGCATCACCTCGAATGAATAGCCCCGGCCATCGCGGTTCTTGTCCTTGGCCAGCCGGTTGATCGACTCCGTGAAGGCGTTGGTGATTGGGATGTCGGTCTCGAAGTAGGTCAGCACCTCCTCACGCCAGCCACTGACGGCGCTAACGAGATCCTTCCAGACCTCCTTCTGCCCCTGCGGGATGCCGTCAACCCAGGCAGCCAACGCCTTCTCAGCATCCCGCAGGGTGGCACAGCCCCAGATGTGGTAGAGCCGCTCCTTGTGCTCATAGGCTGCCAGGAGCTGGGGGAAGGCCCCTGTCCAGGTTTCCATGATGAGACGCTCGCGGTCTGAGACGTCGTGATTAGCAATTGACTTAATAGTTACAAAGCCATAAAGTTTCGCAACGTAATGCTAATGATTATCACTTGTACCCAGAAACTTAAATGATAACGGAGAACAACCGTATGTTTAGACCTTCCCAACTATCACTGGCTGTGGCGATCAGCCTCGCCCCAGCCTTGGGCTCTGCCGCTGGCGATGACCAGCCCCAGACCCTTGAAGCCCTGGAAATCATTGGCGATGCGTCCGCAGCCCAGACCTTGCCAGGGTCAGGCTACGTCGTTGGTGAGGCGCAGTTGAAAACCGAGGTTGAGACCGACATCAACCAGGTGCTGAAAACCGTCCCGGGCGTCTATGTGCGGGAAGAAGAAGGCCTGGGCCTGCGCCCCAATATCGGCATCCGCGGCGCCACGGCCGAGCGCAGCAGTAATATTACCCTGATGGAAGATGGCATTCTGATCGCACCGGCGCCCTACTCCAATCCGGCCGCCTATTATTTTCCGACACTGAAGCGCATGTCCTCGCTGGAAGTACTCAAGGGTGCCCCGCTGCTGCGCTATGGCCCGCAAACCACCGGTGGTGTCATCAACCTGATTTCCACACCCATTCCCGATCAGCGGCAGGGCTATGTTGAGACAGTCACCAACGACCGCGGCTCCACCGACGTTCACGCAACCTATGGTGACACGGCCGGCGACTGGGGCTACCTGCTTGAGACCGTCCAGCGCTCCGCGAAAGGCTTCAAGGAGATTGACCGCAGCGGCCGCGATACCGGCTTTGATATCGAGGACTACGTCGGCAAGCTGCGCTGGCAGGGAGAGCGCCAGAGCGTGACCGCCAAGCTGCAATACTCCGAGGAAACCTCCAACTCCAGTTACCTCGGCCTGACCGATGCGGACTTCAGCCAGGACCCGAACCGGCGCTACGGGCTATCCAGTATCGACCAGATGAACAACACCCACTCCGGTATCAGCCTGACCCATCAGTTCGACTGGAGTAACACCGTAAGCAGCACCGCTACCCTCTACCGCAACGACTTCAAGCGGAACTGGTTCAAGCTCAGCGATGGCGGAAGCATCATCGACAAGGCCAACCGCGGCGACGCCAATGCCCAGGGTATTCTGGACGGCACAGTTGACGCCAGCGGCCTGGATTACAAAAACAACGCCAGGGACTACCTGTCCCAGGGCGTGCAGGTAAACTTTGATGTCGACATGGGCAGCCACCAGTTTGATTTCGGCGCCCGCGCCCACGAAGATGAAATGGATCGCTTCCAGCCGGCCGATGTTTATGACCAGGTCAACGGCTCTCTGGTGTTCCAGAACACGGTCGCCCCCACGGGCAGCAATAATCGCTTTGAGACCGGCGAAGCCCTGAGCTTCTGGGCCCTCGACACCTGGCAGGCGACGGACAAGCTCAGCGTTAACCTCGCCCTGCGCTACGAGGATGTACAGACCAGCCGCACCCAATACGCGGATCCCGGCCGCACAACCGTCGACAGCACCCGCGCCAATGACAGCGCCGAACTCCTGCCTGGCGCTTCCTTTACCTATGACCTGTCCCGAAGCTGGCAGGTTCTGGGTGGCGTGCACCGGGGTTTCTCCCCTCTCGGGGGTGGTGCCAGGGCAAACGAAGAGCCGGAAACCAGCAAGAACTGGGAGGCCGGCCTCCGGTACTTTGGCAATGCGTTCTTCGCGGAAATGATCGGCTTCTACAGCGACTTCTCCAACAAGGCCGAAAACTGTTCCGTGGGCTCGCCGTGCAGCAATGGCGCCACCTCTGGCAGTTTTGTAACCGGCGAGGCTGAAATTTCCGGTGTTGAGTTCCAGCTCCAGACCGGCACCCGGGCAGGCGAGTTCTACCTTCCGATCAGCCTTACCTACACCTTTACCCAGGCGGAAATCAGCAAGGACAATGCCGCTTCGGGCCTGAAAAAAGGCGAGCAGCTCAAGGACGTACCTGAAAACCAGATGAGCTTCCGGACAGGCATGGAACACCCGAGTGGCTGGGACAACTACCTTGTGGCCACCTACGTCGATGAGATGTGTGTCAGCGCGGGATGCAACAACACCGCCACGAAACTGGACGAGACCGAGTCCCTGTTCCTGGTCGATTTCATCAGCCGCTACGCACTGACCGCCAGTGCCGATGTCTTCCTGAAAGTGGACAACCTGTTCGATGAACGGCAAATTGTCTCACGTTTGCCCGATGGCGCCATGGCGAACCTGCCGCGCACCGCTTCACTGGGGATCAGCGTTAATTTCTGATCAACAACCCAAGGCCAACTGATCGGCGGCGAGTTCGCCTTTGCATTCCCTCTCTGTCATAGCCCCGGTTTCCAACCGGGGTTTTCTGGCTATGAGAGACCTAACAACCTAATCCCGACAGACTGCCAGACGACTCCACGTGCGCGTCGGTGCGCCCCTTTTTCAGGAATTGATTATTGCCAGATAGCTATGTACACAGAAACTTCAGATGAACTCTATTCAGGGCGGGGCAGAATCGAGTAGGAGGGGGAGTCGCCTCCCCCGTCCTCTCACACCACCGGGCAAACGGATCCGTACCACGGCGGTTCCTGTCCCCCATTATCGGGCTGAGCTTCGTTCCGCTGAATTCGCTCGCCTGTGTGCTCTGAGCGCTTCGACAGTCTTTGGGCTTCCGGCCCGCCATACAGTTATCGAGAGCCCTCCGGGGAGGCTTCTGCTCGTACACATCAGAGAGTGGTCAACTATCCACTCGTGACAGGTTCAGCCCTTCAGCTCTTGGTTAGAGAGCCTAATATGGCCTCTGCTGACTCCTGTTCGCCCATCCCGACACCTCACGGTGTCGGTAGCCAGTGGCAGGCGAACAGGCCTCCCAGGGTAAGACGCGCGACCTTCCTCCCATCTACCCGCCGCATCTACTTCCACATCTTCTGGATAGCTATTGGGCTTCGAGTTTCATGGCCCTCTCGCCCAGATGTGGCTGCCTCATATGCGGTTCCTGTTCGTCGGGCCAGGAGTTTGCCTACAGCTTCCTTCAGATTCCGCCTCACGACGAACACCCTTGCTGTTCAGCTAACGGTTCCCGCTATCAGGGTCCGTAGGGGACTTTCACCCCCAAGTCATCCGGCCCCTCTTGTCCTGGCCAATTCCACAGCTTCCCGAGCATGAACCAGGTAGTCCGGTTCTCCTTCGCTTTATCAACGGCGGCCAAGTAAGCGGCTATGGCTTCAAGTGTGGTTATGTAGGGCCTATCAACCAGTTAATCCGTTGTGAGTTTTGCTTGTCGCCCACCTTTCAATTTCGTATAGCAACCAGATAATCCGGATACCCAAATTGAGACGGAAGCCGGTGGTCAGGATGTAGTCGTTTCGCAGCGCGCTGCCGTTCAGGTGCTGCGAGACCGGTATCTGAATGCCCGCTTCGACCACCCATTTGCGGGTCACATACTGCACGGTCGGCGTCAGGAACAGCGTCGTGCCGCCCGAGTTCGGATCGTCAGCCCCATTGACCCGATCCTTGGCGACATGAATCAGGTTGGCCTCCAGCCCGCCGTAGAGAAAGCTGGGGACGCCTTCGCCCAACGTGCCGGGCCACAGCCGGCGCTGGACCGACAGATCGAGGCGGCTGACCGCGCCGGCGCGGAAGCTGTTGGCCTCGCCGTTGCGCTGATGGGCGAGCTGGACGTCCCAGCCCCAATCCAGGGATTGGAACGACGCCACCGCGCCGCCTTGCCAGTCCCAAGAGCCAGAACCCGGCTGGAGCATCGGCGGCAGCCGTCCAAGGCGGTCGGAAGCGTGGTCATCCCCGGTCGGCGCCTTGACGCCGAGAAACGGCGCGATGCGGAAGGTATGCCCCGTCGCGTTGGCTTCAAAGGCCGTGTAGCGGCCCATGAACATCGCATCGCCAAAGCCCGACTGGCTGCGCGTCGCGTCCGCCCCGCCCACGTTCATCGACAGCCGCTTGTCTGCATAAGGCAGCACCGCGAACACGGCAAAGTCGCGGGTGACGCCGTAGCCCAGCACGGACATCAGACCGGAAACCTCCATGCGGCGGTTCATCGGTGATGGATCGTCGGTGCTCTTCATGTAGACGAACTGCTCGCGCAGAATCCACTCGTCCTTGGAGATGGGCAAGGCTGTGTTGAAGGTCAGCGGCGCTGCGTTGGCGGCCCCCGCCGCAGCGCACAGCAGCGCCGCCGTCGCGATGCATCCGGGCCGGGGCTTCATTTGGTTTCTTCCCTGGATACCTTCGCCTCGCCGGGCGTAAAGCCGGCGTCATGGATAAGCTGCTTGTAGCGGGCGATGTCGGGCTGCGTGCCCGGCTTGAGTTCAATACGCACGTTCTGGTCTTTCAGGCTCGCAGCCGCGTGATCGACTTCGTCCGCCTTGCGGAGGCTCTTCTCCAACCCATAGGCGCATAACGGGCAGGTCATGCCCTTGACGGCAATGTCCACCACCTGGCGCTCCGCGCCGAAGGCCATGAGTGGCAGGCAAAGCGCCAAGGCTGCTGCCAGGTGTTTCAGATAGGGTCTTTGCATGACGATGATCTCCTTCGAGGATGGGAGGCTCAGACCCCGAGCCAGATACGGATCGGCAGCGCCAGATAGGCGGCGAAGAAGCCGATGCCCCAGATGGCGGCCGAGACACCATGAATCCGCCGGTTCCAGCGCTGGGCGCGCTCGCACAAGCGCCCCAGCTCGGGATCGCTCGGGCAGGCGCGACCAGGCCGGTAGAGCAGCCAGCCGGAGGCCAGCAGCATCAGCCCAGAGCCCGCGAACGCCCAGGTCTTGTGCAGGGCCAGCGTGACCAGGAACGGCACGGCGCTGGTGACGGCCGCCACGGCGGCACCCAGGCCCAGCGTGACGAACAGGATCGGCAGGGCGCAGCAGATCAGCGTGCCGCTTGCGGCGAACAGCGTCAGCCAACTGACCGTGTTTTGCCGAAGCCGCGAGGGGTCGGTCTTCATGGCGCGCCCTACCAGGTGAGCCAGGGGAAAAAGGCGAACCAGCCATTGAGCAGATACAGGCCGGTGAGCATCAGCAGGATGCTGCCGGCCAGTTCGAAAGTCCTTTGGTAGCGTCCGAGCGGTTTCATATGCTCGATCCGCTCCAGCGCGGCCGCCGCCAGAGCCAGGGGAATCGCGCGTCCGATGGCGAAACTGGTCAACATCGCCGCGCCGAACAGCGGCGAGCCGCTACCCGCCGCCACGCCCAGCAGCACGACGAGCGCCGGGGCGCAGGAGGGGCAGACGGCGACCGAGAACGGGATGCCGAGCGCGAACGCACCCCAGCCGCTGGCGACACGCTTGGCCTTGAAGCCGAGCGCCGGCAACGGCAACTTGATCCACCCGGTCCACAGCAGACCCAGAATGATCAGCCAGGGGCCAAGCAGCAGCCCCCACCAGCGCCCGGCCAGCGCCTGCACCCCTTGGCCGCCGAGTCCTGCCACCGTTCCCAGCAAGGCATGCGCAGTGATCAGACCCGCGATGAAAGCCAGTCCGTAACGGATGGCCTCCCGTGGCTCGCGCGCCCGCGTCACGTAGGCGAGCGGCACCGGCAGCGCGGCAATCGCCAGCGGGCTCAGGCTGAAGAGCAGCCCAGCCAGCAGGCTGATGCCGCTGGCGGCCCACACGCCTTGGGAGGACAGTTGGCGTAGGGTCTCAAGCTCCATCGCCACGCTCCCCATCGCGCCGACGCAGTTCTGCCACAAGCTGTTCGACGGTCGGCAGCGTGGTGAACACCAATTCGCCGTCCACGGCGAGCGCGGGCAGCGTCAGTACACCCAGATCGACCGCGCGGTCGAGGTCATCGAGGACATTGACCTCGCGCCACTCGATACCGGGCATCGTTTCAGCCGCCGCCTTGAGCGCCGTCGTCGCCCCCGCGCACTTGGCACAACCTGGAGTAAAGAACAGCTCGATCTTCATGTGCGCTCCGCCTCAAAGCTGACCGCTTCCAGTGCCGCCAGGATCGGGCAGTCATCGACCGGCAGCGAACCGCCAGCGCACTCGGCGATCAGCACGTCGAGCGCGGCGGACATCTTCTGGATGGCGCGAATCTTGGCGGCGAGCTGGAGTTTCTTTTCGATGGCGCGGCTCTTCACGTCGTCGCAGCAAGCGCCGTCGGCCTGGCGCAGATGCAGCAGGTCGCGAATCTCTGCGAGCGTGAAGCCGCAAGCCTGGGCGTGCTGGATGAAGCGCACCCGGCGCACCGCATCCTCGCCATAGAGGCGATAGCCGCTATCGGTCTTGCTTGCCGGGGCGAGCAGCCCCTCGCGCTCGTAATAGCGCAGCGCGTCGGGGCTGATGTCACCCGCCTTGGCGAGCTTGCCGATGGTCAACATCACGGCTGGCCAAGGCCGGCGGCGCGCAGGCTGGCTTCATCGATGCCGCGACCGGCGCAGCAGTCGGCAAGCCGGCCGTCGATCGCCACTGCCGGCACCGAGCGCACGCCGAGCGTCTTCGCGCGCTGTGCCACGGCGATGTCACGCATGTCGAGCATATCGACTTCGCACGACGGGCAGGCCAGGCTCTTTACAAGGGTTTCAACATCGGTGCAGGCCGGGCAGCCGGCGCTGAACACCTCGACTTTGCGTTTGGTAGTCATTTCAAGGCTCCTGTTGATGTTCGTGATGAGTTGCAGCTACGCGGATGCGTGCTACCCCGTCACGATTTCAGGATAAACCTTGGAGCGAACTCCAGAGTCAAGGGGGCAGCCGGACGAATGAAGGCCACATCATCGAATCCACGCTTTCAAGGGCGTGCCCCCCATGCGGGGGCTTTTCCTTCTCATGGAACGTGGTGGCGACAGGTTGCCGATTCCCGGACGACGGGCGCCCGCGCCTGCCGCACGCTTCCCGCATGTTCGCTGGCGTTGCCGGCAGCATGCCCAGGCAGTCGAGACCTTCAAGACTGCGGCGCGGTTCGCCGTGCTGGTTGCTTCGTTCTCCGGGCGCACCCGCGTCCATCCACCTCACCCTCA
>NZ_QICN01000019.1 GCF_003201205.1 Sinimarinibacterium flocculans | reverse complement strand
CGGTGGTCGCACACGAGTACAAGAACGGCGGCTCCGCACAGGGCCAGGCCATGGGGGTGTTGGCGGCCAAGGCGCGCAAGACGCTATTGCTCACCGGCACACTGATGGGCGGTTACGGCGACGACCTGTTCCACCTGCTGTTCCGAGCCCTGCCGGGGCGGATGATCGAAGACGGCTACCGGCCGACGAAGAGCGGCAGCATGACCTCGGCCGCGATGGCGTTCATGCGCGATCACGGTGTCTTGAAGGACATCTACTCCGAGAGCACCGGCACGGCGCACAAGACGGCCAAGGGCACCAAGGTATCGGTGCGCACGGTCAAGGCGCCGGGTTTCGGTCCCAAGGGCGTACTGCGTTGCGTCCTGCCGTTCACGGTCTTCCTCAAGTTGAAGGACATCGGTGGCAACGTGCTGCCGCCCTACGACGAGGAGTTCCGCGAAGTCGCGATGGACACGGCGCAAGCCGCGGCCTACCGCGATCTGGCGGGTCGCCTGACCCAGGAGCTGAAGCAGGCCCTGGCGAAGCGCGACACGACGCTGCTCGGTGTGGTCCTCAACGTGCTGCTGGCCTGGCCGGACTGCTGCTTCCGGTCGGAAACGGTGGTGCATCCGCGCACGCGCAACACCTTGGCCTTCGTCCCGGCTCAGTTCAACGAGCTGGAGGTGATGCCCAAGGAGCGCGAGCTGATCGAAATCTGCAAGCAGGAGAAAGCAGAAGGTCGCAAGATCCTGGTCTATACGGTCTACACCGGCACGCGCGACACCACGTCGCGCCTGAAGGTGCTGCTGGAGCAGGAAGGCTTCAAGGTGGCGGTGCTGCGCGCGAGCGTGGATGCCTCCCGCCGCGAGGACTGGATCGCCGAGCAGTTGGACCGTGGCATCGACGTGCTCATAACCAATCCCGAGCTGGTGAAAACCGGCCTGGACCTGCTGGAGTTCCCGACCATCGTGTTCCTCCAGTCCGGCTACAACGTGTATTCGCTGCAGCAGGCCGCCCGGCGCTCATGGCGCATCGGCCAGAAGCAGCCGGTGCGCGTGGTCTACCTCGGCTACGCCAATTCCTCGCAGATGACCTGCCTGGGGTTGATGGCCAAGAAGATCATGGTGTCGCAGAGCACATCGGGCGACGTGCCCGAATCCGGACTCGATGTCCTGAACCAGGACGGCGACTCGGTGGAGGTGGCACTGGCCCGGCAGTTGGTGCATTGAGCGTTGCTGAACTTGGCGGCCCCTTCGGGGGCCGCTTCCTCTTTACAGCAAAGCCCTCGGGCAGCACACAGCGGGGTGACCGCCGTGACGTATGTCATTGCTGCCCTGAAAATTCTGCACTATTCTGTCATAGTTTTACCTAGACTGGCCATCACCATGCCTACAAGTACCAGCGAGGGCGAGATCCTCACCCTCAAGCAGGTCGCAGAGTTCCTGAAGGTCACGGAGCGGACGATCTACAGGCTGGCCGCGGCCAAGAAGATCCCCGCGTTCAAGGTTGGTGGGACATGGCGGTTCTCCAAGGCGGAGATCACTGAATGGATTCAGCAGCAGTCGAAGGGCGGAAAAGCAGACAAGACGTAACCACAGGAGGGCTTGATGACTCAGCAGACCGAAAGCAATGAGCAGATGGAGCAGTCGCTGATCGACATCGCTGTCGAGAGTTGGCGCTTCTCGCGTCTGTTCGGAAAGGTCGTCAGCAAGCTCGATGCGGGCGAGTCGGGCCGCTATGCCAACCAGCTCCGCTACTTCCAGAAGAAGGTCGAGGAAAGCCTCGAGTCGAACGGCCTGAAGCTGGTCAACGTCGAGGGGCAACCTTTCGACCCAGGCATGGCGGCTTCCGCCTTGAACGTGGGCGACTTCGGCCCTGACGACGTGCTCCTCGTCGATCAGATGGTGGAACCGATCATCATGGGGCCGAACGGCCTGCGCAAACAAGGCACGGTAATGCTGAGGAAGGTGGGGGCATGAAATACGTCGGAATCGATCTCGGCACGACCAACAGTGCCATCTCCTCTTTCGACGGAGAAAAGATTCAGCTCTTCAAGAGTCCGGAGCAGCACGACGTCACTCCATCCGCCATCTTCATCGACCGGCGCGGAAACAAATACGTCGGCTCGCGCGCATACAACAACGCCGCGCGCAATCCCGACAACGCTGCTGTGCTGTTCAAGCGCCTCATGGGCACGAGCACGCCAGTGAAGCTGCCCGCAGTCAACCTCACCATGACGCCGGAGGAGTGCTCCGCCGAGGTGCTGCGTACCCTGTTCGGCTACTTGCCTGAAGAAATCCGTGGCGACGGCGACACTGGCACTGTCATCACGGTTCCAGCTGCGTTTAACCAGATGCAGAAGGACTCGACGATGTCCGCCGCCGATGCAGCGGGCCTCGGGCGCGTCGCCTTGATGCAGGAGCCGGTCGCTGCCGTGATGAGTGTGATGCGGCAGCGGAAGAACGACGGTGTGTTTGTCGTCTATGACCTCGGTGGCGGCACGCTCGACATTGCCATCGCAGAAAGCATCGCGGGTCGGGTGAACCTGCTCGCTCACGGCGGCATTGCCATGTGCGGCGGGCGCGACTTCGACCGCATCCTGTTCGACAATGTCGTCAAGCCGTGGCTACTGGAGAACTTCGATCTTCCTGAAGACCTGGCCGCCAACCCGCAGTTCAAATCCCTGCTGCGCATGGCTACGTGGGCTGCCGAGAAGGCCAAGATCGAGTTGTCGCAGAAGGAAGACGCCGTCGTCAGCCTTCCTGAAACTGAGCTGGGCGTCCGCGATCAGGCTGGCGAGGAGATCTACATCGACATCGCCATTGATCGCAAACGCTACGACGCGCTGATCGCGCCGAAGGTGGAAGAGTCCATCCAGTCCGCCCGTGAAACGCTCGAAAAGGCCGGATTGAGTCCGCACGATGTCGAGCGCGTTGTGTTTGTCGGTGGCCCGACCCACTACAAGCCGCTGCGCGACAAGGTTGCCTTCGAGCTTGGCATCGCGCCCTCCACCGACGTGAACCCGATGACGGCGGTTGCCGAAGGAGCAGCGGTGTTCGCCGAGTCCATCGATTGGGCCTCGCAGAGCCGTGGGCGCAAGAGCGCCCGTGGCGCGCTCAGTGCCGGGGGCGGGATCGATCTCTCATTCAACTACATCGCGCGCACGCCGGAACCGAGAGCCAAGATCGTCGCCAAGTTCGGCGGCCGCGCGCCCGCGGGCATCGAGTTTCAGATCGACAGCCTGGACACGGGTTGGTCGTCCGGCCGCGTTGCGCTGAAGGATGGTGCAAGTGTCGAACTCAGCCTGACCAAGCCCGGCGACAACATCTTCAAGGTGTTCGTGTTCGACTCGAACGGCGCGCCCGTCGCCTTGCGCGAGGACAAGATCGTCATCGCGCGAACCGCCGCCAGCATCGACGCGATTCCCGCGTCCCACTCCATCGGCGTGGAGGCCCGCGACAAGGTTGGCGGGCGCTTGGTGCTGGACTACCTCGTGCGTGAAGGCGACCAGTTACCCAAGAAGGGCAAGAAGTCCTTCAAGGCAGGCGAATCCCTCAAGGCCGGAAGCGCCGGGTCGATCAAGTTCAAGCTGTGGGAAGGCGAAATCTCCGATCCCATCAACGACAACCGCTTCATTGGCATGTTCGAGATCAAGGGCACGGACTTCGACGACGGCGTCATCGCCGCAGGCGCGGAGATGGTCTGCGAGTTCGAAGTGCTCGACTCCGGCAACATCCAATTGGAAGTCTCGGTGCCGTCGATCAGCGGTTCATTCAAGAGCGGGCGCAACTACTACTCCAGCCAGGAAGGCAAGATCGACTACTCCAATCAGGCCAAGAATATTCAGGAGCAGTCGGAGCACACGCTGGAGCGTCTCGAAGAGATGGCATCCAAAGTAGATGACCCACGTCTGGAACAGGCCCGCGAGAAACTGGAGCAGGCCAGCACCATCGAGTCCGGTGAGGCCGATCCGGAAACCGCCAAGCAAGCGATGGACAACGTGCAGGAGGCCAAGCGCCTGCTGGCTCTGACGCGCAAGGAGCACCTGAAGGACATCCGCCAGCTTGAACTGGACAAGGCGGTTGACTTCTTCGACAAGGTCGTCCGCCAGCACGCCCGCCCCACGGAGGCGTCGTCGTTCGACAACTTGGTCAAGACGGCACGGCGCGCGCTTGAAAACAACAGCAGCGACTTCGAGTCGCACTTGGACGATCTGCGCGGCCGCAACTTCATGATCTTGTGGCGTCAGGACTGGTTCGTCATCGAACGCTTCAAGTGGCTGGCGCAAGACACCTATCTCTTCCCCGATGCTAGAGAGCACGCGCAGCTCGTGGCGGTTGGAGCCGAAGCACTGAAGGCCAACGACATCGACAAGTTGCGCGCGGTGGTCGTCAACCTCGACTCGATTCGAGTCGGCTCTGTGGGTGACGACGACATGATGGCCGGTGCCAATATCGTTCGGAGTTGATCTCATGGCCCTCGACGCATGGCTCCCCATCGGATTCAAGCTGCCAGATGGCGCGAAAGTTCGCGCCGCGCTGTTCGAGGGCACGGATTGGCAGATCTACGAAACGATGGGTGGCGGGCGCGCGCTCGTCGTGTTGGATACGCTGGCGCAGCATTGGCTGGAAGCGGGGCTGATTGAAGACGGGACGCTCAACGCATCGCAGTTCGGCGACCGCCAGTTGCGGTCGATCTCGTGTGGGCCGAGCCAAACGCTTTGCCCGGTCAGCGACGCGAAGTCTCCTGACAACAAGGCCGAGGCGCTTTCCTTCGCCTTGGCGTTGAAGGCAACGCGCGACATCGATGCGGACTCCCCGCTGCAAGACGCTCTCTACGTCGAGAAGATCACGCGGCTGCTGCCGACCTACAGCATCAGTTCCAGAACCGGCGACGATGTCGTGCTCGGCTACTGGCTGACGGGCGGCACGAACATTCCGGCCACATCCTTTCGTCGGCTGCGTCAGTCCATGAGCTGGCTCGGTGCGGGCCATTTGAAGGATGTCGTCCAAGCGGCGGGCTTCGAAGTCGCGGAAATCATCCCGCTGGAGCGCAAGCCTGCGACTCCTGCCGAAAAAACGGAAGCCGCCCCCGCCGAGAAGGTGGAGCAAGTCAAACACGCCGAGCCGGAACCCAACAAGGTCTTCGAACTCGCCGGGCGTCCCGAACTGGCGGCCTTCTTCAACGAGCACATCGTCGACATCATCCTGCACCGCGACCGCTACAAGTCGCTCGGCATCGAGTTCCCGTCAGCGGTGATCCTGCACGGCCCTCCGGGTTGCGGAAAAACCTTCGCGGTCGACCGGCTGGTGGACTTCCTCGGCTGGCCGAGTTTCCAGATCGACGCCTCCAGCGTCGCCAGCCCCTACATCCACGAGACCAGCAAGAAGGTCGCGCAGGTGTTCGACAAGGCGATGGAGAACGCGCCGTCCGTCCTCGTGATCGACGAGATGGAAGCATTCCTTGCCGACCGCGAGATGGGGTCGGGTCATCACCGCGTCGAGGAAGTGGCCGAGTTCCTGCGCCGCATTCCGGAGGCGGTGAAGAACGACGTGCTGATCATCGCCATGACCAACCGTATCGACATGATCGACCCGGCCATCCAGCGCCGAGGGCGTTTCGATCACGTCATCAAGGTGGATTTCGCCAGCGAGGTTGAAGTGCAGTCGCTGCTGGACAAGCTGCTCTCCTCCTTGCCGAAGGAGTCGGACGTGGATTCCAAGCCACTGGCGATGGAGCTGGCGGGCAGACCGCTGTCCGACGTCTCTTTCGTGGTGCGCGAGGGTGCGAGACTGGCGGCGCGCAGCGGCAAGGATCGGTTGGATCAGGCCAGCCTGTTGGCCGCACTGCACTCGTCGCCGGCGCGGGAACGTGAGGGTGGCGAGACCAAGCGGCGCATCGGATTCATTTAGGGGAGGCAGTTGTGGCAGCGGGCGAAGAAGAACAAAAGAAGGCAGAAGGCAAAGGCTTTGCCGGTCTTTCCTCGCTCGTGTCCGACGTGGACACGACGCCGCCCCCTGCTGCCAAGAAGGAACCCACAGGCGCTGCAACGAGCGCCGAGCGTCCAGCCTCGCAGCCTGCTCAACCGCAGCCGCAGGCGAGTGAGCGTCAAACGTATGAAGAGCCTGCGCAGCCGTCCTCTGGCTCGTCCGGCGGCAAGTGGGTGTTGGGCATCGCTGCCGTCATCGGTGTGCTCTGGCTGATCGGCCAGTCCAACAAGAACACGACGTCCCCGGCTCCCGCCTACACCCCGCCCGCGCAAAGCACCGCGCCGAGTTATTCGCCGCCAGCGCAACCACAAGTACCGTCGCGCCCGCAGGAATCAAAGCCCCCTGTCGGGCAAGACCTCGTCTTCTCGACGGCGCAGATTCGATATTGCCTGGCTGAAGACATCCGCATGGACGGCGCGAAGTCTGCGGTCAACAGCTACATCGACTCCGATGTGGACCGGTTCAACGCGATGGTGGCCGACTACAACAGCCGCTGCGGGAGTTTCCGCTATCGCAGTGGCGCGTTGGAGAGTGCGCGGCGGGATGTGGAGCCGTACCGGAGTCAACTTCAGGCTGAGGGCAGGAGCAGATTTGCCCGCAGCCCCTCCACTGGCTCGTTATCCGCCCCGGCGCCTGCGCGTCCTGCCCCAGATGCGACGGTGCAAGCGATCCAGCGCAAGCTCAACGAACTCGGTTACGAAGCTGGCACCGCTGACGGATTGATGGGAAGGGGCACTCGTTCGGCCATCATCGCATTTCAGCGAGACATGGGCCTCACTCAGGACGGGCAGCCGGATGGTGACCTGCTTGCCTTACTAAATTCAGCCTCATCGGTAGCCAGGAACAGCAATACAGCAAGACCCAATCGCGACTACTCGCCAGAACAGAGCGCAGCACCTCCGTCGAGATCTGCACCAGATGCGTTGCCTCCGCAACAAACTCAGCCAGCTTCGGTGAGCAGGGACGCCAAGAATTTCAGTGTCTGCGTTTCAGGACAGTACCCATCGCTTTGCAACTACGCGCTGCTTACACCAGACGAGAAGGTGCAAGTGGCAGCCGCAGAAAGGCGTGTCAATTTCCAAACCTGTGCGTCTGGAAACTACCCATCGCTCTGCAAACGGTCGTTGTTGACACCAGAGGAAGCTACTCAAGTCGCTGCCGCAGAGCGGCGCGTCAACTTTCAAACCTGCGTTTCCGGCAACTACCCATCTTTGTGTAAGCACTCGTTGCTTACATCGGATGAAGCAATTCAAGTGGCGGCAGCGGAAAGGAGAGTCAACTTTCAGACGTGCATTTCCGGCCAGTACCCTTCTTTGTGCAAGCACTCCCTGTTGACTCCAGATGAAGCCGCGCGAGTTGCAGATGCTGAACGACGGGCGGGGAACAGGTGATGCGCTCTAATCACTACGAGCTATGGCAGGGGGACTGAGTAGATGGCAATGGCAATCTGCTTCAAATGCGGCTCCGCGAAGTCCGGCGCACTGGTCGCCTGCCGGAACTGCAACGCTGCGCCGCGTGTAAACAGCGAGTATGCCGTTTCGCTCGCCCTGTCCGATCATCTGTCGTCAAAAGATCAGCTTGCGCAATACAGCCACGAGTTGCGCAATGGCAAGAAGCTATCTGTTCCGCGCGAAGCACTCGTGCAGGCGCTTGATGCGCTGAAAGATCCGCAGCTTCTGGCGATGCTTGGAGCGCAATCCCAACCGGCAACTCCCACGCCAGCGCCCTTGCCCCCAGCAGCGACGCGGCAGCCTCCACCGGACCCTCCGGCAGCCTCGCAGCGGGTTGATCCGCCGCCACCGCCGATCAAGCAGGAGCCTCGCCTCACCACAACCGCGCTGCATCAGTCGGCGTTCGCGGTCTTGGGCGTGACGACCCGCGACAACCGCAAGCGCATCGTCGAGTTGGCGGAAGAGAAGTCTCTGGAACTGGATCACGACGTTTGCCAGAAGGCGCGATCCGACCTGACCAACCCGCGCACCCGTTTGAGCGCGGAGATCGCGTGGCTTCCCGGCGTCTCGCCGCGCAAGGCGACCCAGTTGGTCGAGAACCTGCTCAACGACCCGATGGCCATCCGAGAGGAATCAGGCCTGCCGACGCTCGCCCACCTGAATCTACTGGCTGCCGCGTTCGAAGCCGTGGATGGTGAGCACGATGCGGACGACCTGGCCGGGTTCATCATGGAGGCCGCCTACCTCGCCGAGGAGCTGACCCCGGAAGAGGTGCTGCGCGACATAAATGAAGATCGCGCCGTGTCCGGCTTTCCGGAAGTGCGTGCGCTCGACCAGATCGAAGCCGAACTGACCGAGCGCAAGCGGTACTACCGTGGTGCCATCAAGGATGCGCTCGACAGGCTGCCGCCGATGACGCTCATCCAAGTGATGACCGAAACAGTGGATGGCGTGACTTCCGGCGGCGAGGATCATGCGCCGGGACTGATCGATGACCTGGTGGACAGCTACGAGGTAGAGACTCACGGCATCCTGCAAAAGGAGGCGGAGAACGTCCACAAGCTCATCAAGGCGGCCAGAGACCACGCTGGCTCCGGCGAAGCCGCCGTCAAACCCTACGTGGACAAGCTCGATGCAGTTGCGCGTAATTGGGACAAGATCGCCCAGCCCATTCAACTGAGTTCGAAAGCGCGCGGCATCGACCACGAAGCGAGCCGCGACTTGGCCTACGAAATTCGCGGCCTTGCCATCGACCTGTTCAACAAGCACGACATGCTCGCTCATTCGAAGCGACTGACCGGGTTGATTCAGGAACTTTTTTCTGAGGTTCCAGAAATCGCTGATCGCGTCGAGGAGGACGCGGACGCGCTCGCGGACATTTTCCAACAACGCAAGCAGGCGGCATCGCGTAAAGACGAGTGGGCGCGCGAAATCACTTACCGCGCCGAGATTGGCGTGATGTTCAAGGATGCCTTGAGCATTTCCCCAGACGGCGTTTCGTGGAAGGGCCAGAACTTTCCGCTCGACTCGATCACGCGCGTTCGTTGGGGTGGCGTCAGCCATTCTGTCAATGGCATCCCCACCGGAACGACCTACACGATTGCGTTCGGCAACCGGAGTTCCGAAGCGGTCGTGGAACTGAAGAAGCAAGACATCTACAGCACGTTCATTGACAAGCTCTGGCGGGCGGTCTGCGTGCGCCTACTCGCCGAAATGCTCGAAGCCCTGAAAGCTGGGCGTGATCTGCACTTCGGCGACGCGCTCCTTCACGACGACGGCATCACGCTCGTGCGGCGCAAGTTCCTGGGCTCCAACGAGAAGGTGCGCTGCTCATGGGGTCAAGTCCATGTGTGGAGCGCCGATGGTTCGTTCTGCATTGGAGCCAAGGACGACAAGAAGGTCAACGCCGGAATTTCCTACATTCACGGGGCGAACACCCACATTCTGGAACAGGCCATTCGCATGGCCTTCAAGAAGCCGGGAATGCGCCGCTTGAGCGATTTGTTACAGTGATTTAGTCCAAGAATTCAGCGGAGCAGCGTTATGGGATTTCTTTCCAACCTATTCGGAGGCAACAAAGAAGACAAGGCGCTGCGCGAGGCGTTGGCGCGCATCCACCGCATCCTCGATGACGAGAAGTTTCAAATGGAACTCGTTCATCCGGAGATGAAGGCGATGCTGGAATCCGCTCCGGCCTACGACAAAGACCCGAACGGCACCGGCCCGTTTGGCTTCATCGAGACGAATCCGATTCCGGTCAACGGGCCAATCGGCCAACTGGCGTATCTGTCCAGACTCGAAACCCAGTCAGGCCAGCGCATCCTCTTCCATCGTCTCGGTGCCATCGGCACGGTGGATGTGTTCGAGGCCGTGTCATTCAACGGGGCAGAGTGGTTCATTCTGTTCGTCGATCTATACCATCCCCGGCGTTCGCGCCTCACCCCGGACGGCTTCCGGTTCACGAAGGATGTCGCTCAGTTCTCCGGCTTCCACAAGTTCTGCGAGAACTTCCCCTACGACTTCGTCGAGAAGAAGGCGTCCGAGCGCGAGTCGGGCCTGAGCATGGCGTACATCGCCATCAGCAAAGTGTCCGACCAAATCCAGAACCGTGCTTTCAACAGGCCGCTGGCTCACAAGGCCAAGCTCGACCTCGTGAAGAGCCGCTTGTCGAGCTTCCAATCCCAATAGGTGATGGCGATGAAGAAGACGCTTCTGACGGCACTCGCGGCATTGATGTGCCTTCAGGCCGCGCCTGTTCTGGCCGAGAACTACGAGGTGAACCTGACCCGCAAGGGCAGCAACGTCTACAAGATCGATGGCAAGGACATCTTCATCCAGACGCGCTACTGCTACGTCTACGCCTACTCTGAGGAGGCCATCCTCAAGACGTCAGGCTATGGCGGCGAGGTCATCTTCTTCGACAGCAAGGACAAGTGCGATGTGAAGGCGGTCTTTGGCCTGTCGAAGCAGGAGCCGGGGAAATACGTGGTGACGGTCAGTCACGAGGATGATGACTGGTATGAGGTCTTCGGGACGAACTCGTACATCAAGACATCGAGTTGCCTGTCCCTCGCGCTCGGCGAGGAGGCCTACCTGACGATTTCGCCTTCCGGTTTCGGAAGGCTGCGGTTTGAGGATGGCGACGACTGCATGGTCGAAGGCGTCTACACCAAGCTGCGGCTATGAGATGGAGATGAGGAGCCGTGGCTGCTGCTGACGACAAACAAAAAGGAAACGCCACGGGCTTCTCCGGCCTCTCGACACTCGTCTCGGATGTAGAAGAGGATCGTCCAGCCAGCAAACCTGTTCCGGAAGTCGCCCCGCCGCCGAGCGCCCCACCACCTCCAGAGCCTCCTCCCATGCGGGCCGAGGCAAGCCCGGCTGCTTCCGCCACGCATCAGCCGCCAACGGGAAAGGGCGACACTTCTTCCGATGTGACCACCGGCAAGTGGATGGTCGGCATCGGGTTGGGAATCGGGCTTCTGCTCATCATCTTCGTCAACGCGACCAAGAACGAGTCCACCCCTTCGACGACGGCTCCGGTTGCGCAAGCACCCACCACGGCTGTCGCCGCCTATCCACCGCCGACTGCTGTGCCAGTCACACCGAGACAGCAGCCTGCTCCGGAGGCATTCAGCCACCGGAACACAGCCACGGAATCCGTGAACGTGCTCGGCCAGCAGATCGTGTTCTCAAATCCGAGTGGCTACTGCACGCCAGGCAAATCGGCGCGCGAAGTGGATCTGATGGACTTGGCACGACGCTCCCTCGGAGAAGGTTCCCGCCTCGTGCATGCGGCAGTCCGCTGTTCCGAGCTGGAGGACTACCGCGAGGGCCGGAGGGAAATGCTGGATCACTGGCTGCAGATCCAGCTCATCGGCCCAAAGGGGAATTTCCAGCGAATCGAAATGCCGCGAGAGGCATTCCTTTCCAGTCTTTCCAAGTCGAGTCCGCGGGTGAACGCAGCCGAACTCAATCGACGGTTGAAAGCGTCGTTCGAGAACAGCGACATCAGCCTGTCTGATATGAAGTTTGAGCCGATTGGGCGGGACGGGAACGCGGTCTATTTTTCCATGCGGATGAACATGAGCGTTGGGGAAACCAGCCGACCGGTCACGGGGATCAGCGGGATCACGCTCCTGAACGCCCTCCCGCTCTCGATCAATGTTTACGAAGGTACCGGCTCGCCGCAGAGCCGTGGTCAGTTGCAAGCTGTCCAGCAGGAGCTGCTGAACAGCCTCCTCACCGAGAACTGATGATGAACAAAGCAAGAACAATATTCTCCGCCCTGTGCTTCTGCTTGTTGGCTGCCGTCGCCCTGCCGGTTGCCGCGCAGTCGGCCGGTTACACCAAGCTCAACGTCAAAGGCCGAGTCCAGCTTGAGGTTCCGAGCGACTGGACGATCAGCGATGCGGAACAGCGCAGGCGCGTCAAGGAGTTTGCGGAGAAGGTCACCGGGGTTGCCACTGAGCATGTGGCATCGCTTTCGGCGCAGTCCTATCCAGCACCCTCGCGGGTCTTTGTCCGGGTGTCGTTCATCCCGATGGAGCCGCCGCTTACTCAAGCGGATGTCCGGCAGGAGGTTCTGGCCAACAAGCAACAGGTGCTCAAGGACTTGGCGGACGTGTGGCGCGAGGAGTCCCCAACGATGTGGGCGGGCATGGCGAAGTACGGCATGAAGGAAGTTGGACGCCCGAGCTTTGCCGTCGAACCAATTGGAGGCCAGACCGCCCTGATCATTCGCTACGGACGCACATCGTCGGCCAACTCGGCAGAGACGATGCGGGTGACTCAATACCATGTGCCGCTGGGCGCTGAAAAAGCCCTGATCACGCTTTCGTATATCGAAGGCGATCCGCAGGCAATCGCGGCGCACAACCGATTGAAGAGCAGCATCGTGATTCGATAAGAAGAACAGGAACAGCCAATGGCCTACGAAGACCCCAACGCCCCGTCGCCTACCACCAGCTGCTACGCCCAACAATCAACCTCGCCCGTTGATCAAAGCAAGACATTTCTTGGAGGGCAGCATCACCCGTGGCGGCGACTGTTTGCGCGCACGGTCGACATTTGCACTGCGGGCTTCGTGCTGTTCCTTCTTTTGATAATTGCTTTCAGCGCGACGATGCCCGAACAGGCGGCGGGCTTCGCAAAGGCAATTGAGAACCCGATCATCGCCAGTGTCGTGCTGTATCTGATCTGGCTGCCCGCCGAAGCTTTGTTGCTCTCGTTGTTCGGGACCACCCCGGCAAAGTGGCTGTTTGGCATCAGGGTCGCGCATCCGGGCGGCGACTTGCTGTCCTTTTCAGAGGCGCTGAACCGATCATTTCTGGTCTTTGTTCAGGGCGTTGGGTTCGGCATTCCATTCGTCGCGCTGTTCACGCAACTGTTCGCGTATCGGCGGCTCACGAAAACCGGCACGACGCTGTGGGATACATCCACCAGCGCAGTGGTGAGAAGTGGACCCGCGAAGTCGGACAGTCGGATAAGTGATGTTCTGCTCTAATCAGACGGCGCCTGTGGCGCCCAAGGAAGAGCAGATGAGAAGGC
>NZ_QICN01000018.1 GCF_003201205.1 Sinimarinibacterium flocculans | reverse complement strand
GAGATGGTGATGCCTGGCGACAACGTGCAGATGACGGTGGAGCTGATCAGCCCGATCGCGATGGAAGAAGGCGTACGCTTCGCCATCCGCGAGGGTGGCCGCACCGTCGGCGCCGGCGTCGTCACCAAGATTCTCGCCTGATTTTTCCCGCGTTTTGACTTGGGGGCGCGGATTCCCTAAAATCCGCGCCCCTTTTCGCTTTGCGCGGTCCATTCACGCTAGGGCGGTAGCTCAACTGGTAGAGCGGCGGTCTCCAAAACCGCAGGTTGGGGGTTCGAAACCCTCCCGCCCTGCCACCCATGCAGCCTTGGCCGTGGCGCCGGAACGAGTTCATGGACACCCAGACCACTGAACAACAAGCTGCCTCCCCTCAGCGGGATACGGCCCTTCTGAGCGTTGCGGTCGCCGCGCTGCTCGGGGGCATGTTCGCGTTTTATTACTTCGAGACCCAGTACAACGCGCTGATCCGCGTGCTGATGCTGCTGGGCGGTTTGCTGGTCGCGCTTGGCGTGGCCTACCAGACCGCCGCCGGCCGCAGCCTGTGGGGCTACGTCGTCGGCTCGCGCATCGAACTGCGCAAGGTCGTCTGGCCGACGCGTCAGGAGAGCGTGCAGGCCACGCTGATGATCGCCGTCGTCGTGCTGATCATGGCCCTGCTGCTGTGGGGCCTGGACTCCCTGCTGCTCTGGGGTGTCGAGACGCTCACCGGACGGGGAGCCTGACCGCATGACCATGCGCTGGTATGTGGTGCACGCGTACTCCCAGTACGAGAACAGCGTGATGAAGGCCCTGCGCGAGCGTATCGCGCGTGCCGGCCTGCAGGAACAGTTCGGTGAGATCCTGGTCCCGACCGAAGAGGTCATGGAGATCAAGGACGGCGTCAAGCGCCGCACCGAGCGCAAGTTCTTCCCCGGCTACGTGCTGGTGCAGATGGAGATGAACGAGGACACCTGGCACCTCGTCAAGTCCACGCCCAAGGTGATGGGTTTCATCGGCGGCACGCCGGACAAGCCGGCGCCGATCTCCGACAAGGAGGCCGAGAAGATCGTCAACCGCGTGACCGAGTCGGTCGAGAAGCCGCGGCCGAAGACGCTGTTCGAGCCGGGCGAGGCCGTGCGTGTCAAGGAAGGCCCGTTCGCCGACTTCAACGGCGTGGTCGAGGAAGTCAACTACGACAAGAGCCGCCTGCGTGTCGCGGTTCTGATCTTCGGGCGCTCGACGCCCGTCGAGCTGGAGTTTTCGCAGGTCGAGAAGGCCTGAGACGGAGCCGGGTCGACGGTCCGCTGGACCGTCGTCACAGCCCAAGGCCCGGCAAGGGATAGCCGGGCAGGGCCACCCAAAAGGGCGCAGGGTCGCGCCAGGGGTGGCAGAGGTACACCACAGGGGAGCTCGCCTGAAAGCCGAGCGTTCGCACCCAACCAGGAGCAGTCATGGCAAAGAAGGTCACGTCGTACATCAAGCTGCAGATTCCTGCAGGCAAGGCCAATCCGGCGCCGCCGGTCGGCCCGGCGCTCGGTCAGGCCGGCGTCAACATCATGGCGTTCTGCAAGGAGTTCAACGCAGCGACGCAGAAGCTCGAGCCGGGTCTGCCGACCCCGGTCGTGATCACGGTCTACTCCGACCGTTCGTTCACGTTCATCACCAAGACGCCGCCGGCGACGACGCTGATCAAGAAGGCCATCGGCCTGGAGTCCGGTTCCGCCACGCCGCACACCAACAAGGTGGGCAAGATCACCATGAAGCAGATCGAAGAGATCGCCAAGGTGAAGATGCCGGACCTGAATGCCGGCAGCATGGAGGCGGCCTGCCGCCTGATCGCCGGTTCCGCCCGTTCGATGGGCGTCGATGTGGTGGAGAAGTAAGCCATGGCCAAGATCACCAAGCGTCAGAAGGCCCTGAACGGCAAGGTCGAGCAGGGCAAGACCTACGACCTCGACTCGGCGATCAAGCTGGTCAAGGATTGTGCGACCGCCAAGTTCACGGAATCGGTCGACATCTCGATCAACCTGGGCGTGGATGCCAAGAAGTCCGACCAGAACGTGCGCGGCTCCACAGTGCTGCCGCATGGCTCGGGCAAGAGCGTGCGCGTGGCCGTGTTCGCGCAGGGCGCCAAGGCCGAAGAGGCCAAGGCTGCCGGTGCCGACGCCGTCGGCATGGATGACCTCGCTGCCAAGATGAAGGAAGGCGACCTGAGCTACCAGGTCGTCATCGCCGAACCGGCCGCGATGCGCGTCGTCGGCTCGCTGGGCCAGGTGCTCGGCCCGCGCGGCCTGATGCCGAACCCGAAGACCGGCACGGTGACGCCGGATGTCGCCACCGCGGTCAAGAACGCCAAGGCCGGTATGGCCAAGTTCCGCACCGACAAGGCCGGCATCGTGCATTGCTCGGTGGGCGCCGCGGCGTTCGAGGCCGACAAGCTCAAGGACAACCTGCTCGCCGTCGTCCGCGACGTGCGCAAGGCCAAGCCGGCCACGGCCAAGGGCGTCTACATCAAGAAGGTCACGCTGTCGACGACGATGGGCCCTGGTGTCCGCGTCGACGTCGGTTCGCTGCCCGAGTGATCCGTATTCGTGCCGGCGGCCCGCGGGCCGCCGGCGCACCCCACTTTGAAGTGTGGCGAAAGCCCCACGTCGAAGACCGTATGTGGCATGGGTGCTCCTGAGCAATCGGGCCGCACCCGGAGATTAAAGGTCGCAAGACCGCATACGCAGACGGTGGAAACACCGTAAGGCGGGTTTTCGAAGCTTCGGCCGAGAAACCCTTTTATGGAAAGCGACTAGGAGTTCTGATGGCTCTCAGGCTGGAAGACAAGAAAGCCCTGGTTGCGGAAGTCAACGAAGTCGCCCAGCGCGCGCTCTCGGCGGTTGCTACCGAGTATCGCGGTCTGTCGGCCGGCAAGTTCGACGAACTGCGTGCAAAGGCCCGCGCCAGCGGCGTCTACCTGCACGTGGTCAAGAACACGCTGGCCAAGCGGGCCGTGGAAGGCACGGAGTTCGAGTGCCTGACGCCTGCGCTGGTCGGTCCGCTCGTGCTCGGTTTCTCGCTCGAGGATCCGGGTGCGGTCGGGCGCCTGATCAAGGACTTCGCCAAGGACAACGACGTGATGGTCGTCAAGGCCGTCGCGGTCGGCGGCACCCTGTACGGTGCCAAGGACCTCGACCGTCTGGCCACGTTGCCGACGAAGGAGCAGGCGATCGCCATGCTCATGGGCACGATGAAGGCCCCGATCGGCAAGTTCGTTCGCACCCTGGCCGAGCCCACTGCGCAGTTCGTCCGCACGGTCAAGGCCGTTGCCGACCAGAAAGGCGCGGCGGCTTGACGCCGTTTGACTTGCGTTACTGATTCTAGGCTTTTGCACACTTTATTGGAGTAATTGAAACATGGCTGCTACGAAGGAAGAGATTCTGGACGCGATCTCCAACATGTCCGTGATGGACGTAGTGGACCTCGTCAAGATGATGGAAGACAAGTTCGGCGTCACCGCCGCCGCCCCGGTTGCCGTGGCCGCTGCCGGCCCGGCCGCCGCCGCTGCCCCGGCCGAGGAGCAGACCGAGTTCACGGTCGTGCTCGCCGGCATCGACGCGGCGAAGAAGGTCGGCGTCATCAAGGTCGTGCGCGAGCTGACCGGTCTGGGCCTCAAGGAAGCCAAGGACCTGGTCGAGGGCGCGCCGCAGACCGTCAAGGAAGGCGTCGACAAGAAGACCGCCGACGAGATGAAGAAGAAGCTGGAAGAGGGCGGCGGCAAGGTCGAGCTGAAGTAATTGGCGATACCTGCACCGTCTGCGAAGTCGTGCACCGGCTGGGGGCATCGTGCCCCCGGCCGGATTTTGTCGTTCTTCGTGCTTGGTGACTGGTGATTGGTGATTTGCCGCAGGCCCTGCCGCGAATCGCCAATCACGAATCACGAATCACGCTGTTACACGGTCCGGAGTAATTCATGGCCTACTCGTTCACCGAGAAGAAGCGCATCCGCAAGGACTTCAGCAAGCTGAAGGAAACCCTGGAGATCCCGTATCTGCTGGCGACGCAGATCGACTCCTACCACCAGTTCCTGCAAGCCGATCTGCAGCCCTCCAAGCGCCGTGACACGGGGCTGCAGGCCTCGTTCAAGTCGGTGTTCCCGATGGTGTCGTACAACGGCGCCGCGGCGCTGGAGTTCGTCAAGTACCGCTTCGACGAGCCGCCGTTCGACGAGAAGGAATGCCGCGTGCGCGGCATGACCTACGCCGCGCCGCTGAAGGTGACGGTGCGCCTGGTGATCTTCGACCGCGAGTCCAAGGAAAAGCGCGTCAAGGACGTCCGTGAGCAGGAGGTCTATCTCGGCGAAGTGCCGCTGATGACCGGCCACGGCACCTTCATCATCAACGGCACCGAGCGTGTGGTCGTCTCGCAGCTGCATCGTTCCCCCGGCGTGTTCTTCGATCACGACAAGGGCAAGACGCACAGCTCGGGCAAGCTGCTGTACAGCGCCCGCATCATCCCGTACCGCGGTTCCTGGCTGGACTTCGAGTTCGATCCGAAGGACAACCTGTTCGCGCGCATCGACCGTCGCCGCAAGCTGCCGGTGACCGTCGTGCTGCGTGCGCTCGGCTACAGCAACGAGCAGATGCTCGCGCTGTTCCACGAACAGAACGTGTTCGCACTGGAGAAGGACGGCGCCAGCCTGGAGCTGATCCCGGAGCGCCTCAAGGGCGAGAAGGCACAGTTCGACATCACCGACGGCAAGAAGGTGCTGGTCGAGCAGGGCAAGCTGATCACCGCGCGTCACATCAAGCTGATCGCCGAGGCCGGCCTCGAGCGCCTGCAGGTGCCGGACAGCTACCTCGAGGGCAAGATCCTGGCCCGCGACATCGTCAGCAAGGACGGCGAGGTGGTGGCCGAGGCCAACGCCGAGATCACGACCAACCTGCTCGCGAAGATGCGCGAGACCGGCGTCAAGGACGTGCCCACGCTCTACGTCAACGACGTCGACAAGGGGCCGTACATCTCGACGACGCTGAACATCGATCCGACCAAGACCAAGCTCGAGGCGCTGGTCGAGATCTACCGCATGATGCGCCCCGGCGAGCCGCCGACCAAGGACGCCGCCGAGACGCTGTTCCACGGCATGTTCTTCTCGCCGGAGAAGTACGACCTGTCGGCAGTCGGCCGCATGAAGTTCAACCGCCGCCTGCGTCGCGACGACGTCGAGGGCACCTCGATCGTCTACGACGGCGAGCTGTTCTCCAAGTTCAACGACGAGTTCTCGAAGAGCCTGTTCGCGAAGTACGGCAAGGAGCACTCGGACATCGTCGACGTGATCCGCGAGATCATCGCGATCCGCAACGGCGAGCAGCAGACCGACGACATCGATCACCTGGGCAACCGCCGCATCCGTGCGGTCGGCGAGATGACCGAGAACGTGTTCCGGACCGGCCTGGTGCGTGTCGAGCGCGCGGTGCGCGAGCGTCTGGCGCTGGCGGAGGCCGAGAACCTCACGCCGCAGGACCTGATCAACGCCAAGCCGGTGTCGGCGGCGATCAAGGAGTTCTTCGGCAGCTCGCAGCTGTCGCAGTTCATGGACCAGAACAACCCGCTGTCCGAGGTCACGCACAAGCGTCGCGTGTCCGCACTCGGACCGGGCGGCCTGACCCGCGAGCGCGCCGGCTTCGAAGTCCGCGACGTGCACCCGACGCACTACGGTCGCGTCTGCCCGATCGAGACGCCGGAAGGCCCGAACATCGGCCTGATCAATTCGCTGGCGTGCTATGCGCGCACCAACGACTACGGCTTCCTCGAAACCGCCTACCGCAAGGTCACCGACGGCAAAGTCACCGACGAGGTCGAGTACCTGTCGGCGATCGAGGAAGGCCGCTACGTGATCGCGCAGGCGAACTCCGAGCTCGATGCCAAGGGGCACTTCACCTCCGACCTGATCTCGGTGCGTTTCCAGAACGAGTTCACGATGATGACGCCCGACAAGGTCCAGTACATGGACGTGTCGCCGCGCCAGATCGTCTCGGTGGCCGCCGCGCTGATCCCGTTCCTCGAGCACGACGACGCCAACCGCGCGCTGATGGGCTCGAACATGCAGCGCCAGGCCGTACCGACGCTGCGCACCGAGAAGCCACTGGTCGGCACCGGCATCGAGCGCCGCGTCGCGGTCGACTCCGGCAACGCCATCCAGGCGCGTCGCGGCGGTGTCGTCGAGAAGGTCGACGCCGCGCGCATCGTCGTGCGCGTCAACGATGACGAGACCCAGGCCGGCGAGCCGGGCGTCGACATCTACAACCTGGTCAAGTACGTCCGCTCGAACCAGAACACCTGCATCAACCAGCGCCCGATCGTGAAGCCGGGCGACGCGATCGCACGCGGCGACGTCATTGCCGACGGTCCGTCGACCGACCTGGGCGAGCTCGCGCTCGGCCAGAACATGCTGATCGCGTTCATGCCGTGGAACGGCTACAACTTCGAGGACTCGATCCTGATCTCGGAGCGCGTCGTCGAGGAAGACCGCTTCACGACGATCCACATCGAGGAGCTGACCTGCGTCGCCCGCGAGACCAAGCTCGGACCCGAGGAAATCTCCGCGGACATCCCGAACGTCAACGAAGCGGCGCTGCGCAAGCTCGACGAGTCCGGCATCGTCTACATCGGCGCCGAGGTCAAGGCCGGCGACCTGCTCTGCGGCAAGGTCACGCCCAAGGGCGAGACCCAGCTGACGCCGGAAGAAAAGCTCCTCCGTGCGATCTTCGGCGAGAAGGCGTCCGACGTGAAGGACACCTCGCTGCGCGTGCCGGCCGGCATGGATGGCACCGTCATCGACGTGCGGGTGTTCACCCGCGAGGGCGTGAAGAAGGACAAGCGCGCTCTGGCCATCGAGGAGAGCGAGCTGGCCGCGGTCCGCAAGGATCTCGCCGACCAGCAGCGCATCTTCGAGGACGACATCTACGATCGTCTGCGCAAGATCCTGCTCGGCAAGACCGCCGACGGCGGTCCGAGCAAGCTCAAGAAGGGCGCCAAGATCGACGCCGAGTACCTGGATTCGCTCGAGCGCGACAAGTGGTTCGAGATCCGGCTCGCCGACGACGACGCGCAGAACCAGCTCGAGGCCGCGAACAAGCAGCTCAAGGACATGCGTTCGGAGTTCGACAAGCGCTTCGACGACAAGAAGCGCAAGATCCAGTCCGGCGACGAGCTGTCCCCCGGCGTGCTGAAGATGGTCAAGGTGTATCTCGCCGTGCGCCGCCGCGTGCAGCCAGGCGACAAGATGGCCGGCCGCCACGGCAACAAGGGCGTGATCTCGCAGATCGTCCCGGTCGAGGACATGCCGCACATGGAAGACGGCACGCCGGTCGACATCGTGCTCAACCCGCTGGGCGTGCCTTCGCGCATGAACATCGGCCAGCTGCTCGAAGTCCATCTGGGCTGGGCGGCGAAGGGCGTGGGTCGCCGGATCGACGAGATGCTGCAGCAGCAGCGCGCGGTGTCCGAGCTGCGCAAGTTCCTCGACGAGGTCTACAACAAGGTCGGCTCCGGCAAGGCCGTGGCGCCGCTCAAGGATCTCAGCGACGATGAGATCGTCAACCTGGCGAAGAACCTCACCGGCGGTCTGCCGGTGTCGACGCCGGTGTTCGACGGCGCCAACGAAGCCGAGATCAAGCAGCTGCTCGAGATCGCGGGCCTGCCGAGCACCGGTCAGGCGCAGCTCATCGACGGCCGTACCGGCGAGCAGTTCTCGCGTTCGGTCACCGTCGGCTACATGTACATGCTCAAGCTCAACCATCTGGTCGACGACAAGATGCACGCGCGCTCGACCGGGCCGTACTCGCTGGTCACGCAGCAGCCGCTGGGTGGCAAGGCCCAGTTCGGCGGCCAGCGCTTCGGCGAGATGGAGGTCTGGGCGCTCGAGGCCTACGGCGCGGCGTACACGCTGCAGGAAATGCTGACGGTGAAGTCGGACGACACCAACGGCCGCACGCGCATGTACAAGTCGATCGTCGATGGCGACCACCGCATGGTCGCGGGCATGCCCGAGTCGTTCAACGTGCTGGTCAAGGAAATCCGCTCGATCGGTCTGAACATCGAGCTGGAACAGAATCAGTAAGGCACGGGCTACGGAATCTCAGGAGTCACCATGAAAGATTTGTTCAACCTGATCCGCAATCCGGAAGAGGCCGAGGACTTCGACGCGATCCGCATCGGCCTGTCCTCGCCGGAGACGATCCGCTCGTGGTCCTACGGCGAGGTCAAGAAGCCGGAGACGATCAACTACCGCACCTTCAAGCCCGAGCGCGACGGTCTGTTCTGCGCCAAGATCTTCGGGCCGATCAAGGACTACGAGTGCCTGTGCGGCAAGTACAAGCGCCTCAAGCACCGCGGCGTGGTCTGCGAGAAGTGCGGCGTCGAGGTCACCGTGGCCAAGGTGCGCCGCGAGCGCATGGGGCACATCGACCTCGCTTCGCCGGTCGCCCACATCTGGTTCCTCAAGTCGCTGCCGTCGCGTATCGGCCTGTTGCTCGACATGCCGCTGCGCGCGATCGAGCGCGTGCTGTACTTCGAAGCGCACATCGTCGTCGATCCGGGGCTGACGCCGCTCGAGCGCGGCCAGCTGCTGACCGAAGAGGACTACCTCAACTCGGTCGAGCAGTACGGTGACGAGTTCGATGCGCGCATGGGCGCCGAGGCCGTGCACGACCTGCTCAAGAACATCGACCTGCAGGCCGAGGCGATCAAGCTGCGCGAGGAGCTCAACGCCACGAACTCCGAGACCAAGATCAAGAAGCTGGCCAAGCGCCTGAAGCTGATCGAGTACTTCATCCATTCGAGCAACCGCCCGGAATGGATGATCCTGACCGTGCTGCCGGTGCTGCCGCCGGACCTGCGCCCGCTGGTGCCGCTCGACGGCGGCCGCTTCGCGACCTCGGATCTCAACGACCTGTACCGCCGCGTCATCAACCGCAACAACCGCCTCAAGCGCCTGCTCGAGCTGACTGCGCCGGACATCATCGTGCGCAACGAGAAGCGCATGCTGCAGGAATCGGTGGACGCGCTGATCGACAACGGCCGTCGCGGCCGTGCGATCACGGGCACCAACAAGCGCCCGCTCAAGTCGCTGGCCGACATGATCAAGGGCAAGCAGGGCCGCTTCCGCCAGAACCTGCTCGGCAAGCGCGTCGACTACTCCGGCCGTTCGGTCATCGTCGTCGGCCCGACGCTCAAGCTGCACCAGTGCGGCCTGCCGAAGAAGATGGCGCTGGAGCTGTTCAAGCCCTTCGTGTTCTCGCGCCTGCAGCGTCTGGGCATCGCCACGACGATCAAGGCCGCGAAGAAGATGGTCGAGCGCGAGGAAGCCGCCGTCTGGGATTCGCTCGAAGAGTGCATCAAGGAGCACCCGGTGCTGCTCAACCGCGCTCCGACGCTGCACCGCCTCGGCATCCAGGCCTTCGAGCCGGTGCTGATCGAGGGCAAGGCGATCCAGCTGCACCCGCTCGTCTGCACGGCGTTCAACGCCGACTTCGACGGTGACCAGATGGCCGTGCACGTGCCGCTGTCGCTCGAAGCGCAGCTCGAGGCACGCGTGCTGATGATGTCGACCAACAACATCCTGTCGCCGGCCTCCGGTGAGCCGATCATCGTGCCGTCGCAGGACGTCGTGCTCGGCCTGTACTGGGTGTCGCGCGAACGCGTCGGCGCTACCGGCGAAGGCATGGTGTTCTCGGACGTGGCCGAAGTGCATCGCGCCTACGAGAACCGCGAGGTGGACCTGCAGGCGAAGATCAAGGTGCGCCTGAAGGACTACACCGACGAGGGCGAGGAGCTGTTCCACCTCGTCGAGACGACCGCCGGCCGTGCCCTGCTGTCCGAGGTGCTGCCCGAGGGCGTGCCGTTCTCGGTCATCAACAAGACGCTGACCAAGAAGGAAATCTCGCGCGTCATCAACTACGTGTACCGCCGCAGCGGCACCAAGGACACGGTGATCTTCGCGGATCAGATGATGTACACGGGCTTCCGCATGTCGACCAAGGCCGGCATCTCGTTCTGCCTCGACGACATCATCATCCCCGAGGAGAAGGCCAAGATCCTCGAAGCCGCCGAGACCAAGGTCAAGGAAGTCGACGTCGAGTACAACCAGGGTCTGACCACCGGCGGTGAGCGCAAGAACCGCGTCATCGACATCTGGTCGCGTGCCAACGACGACGTCGCCAAGGCGATGATGGCCAAGATCGGCAAGGAGAAGGCGAAGAACAAGGACGGCAAGGAAGTCGAGCAGCCGTCGTTCAACTCGGTCTTCATGATGGCCGACTCCGGCGCCCGTGGTTCGCAGGCGCAGATCCGTCAGCTGGCCGGCATGCGCGGCCTGATGGCCAAGCCGGACGGCTCGATCATCGAGACGCCGATCACCGCGAACTTCCGCGAGGGCCTCAACGTCCTGCAGTACTTCATCTCGACGCACGGCGCGCGCAAGGGTCTGGCCGACACCGCGCTCAAGACCGCAAACTCGGGCTACCTGACCCGCCGTCTGGTCGACGTCGCCCAGGACATGGTCGTCACCGGCGAGGACTGCGGCACCGACAACGGGCTGCTCATGATCCCGATCGTCGAGGGCGGCGACGTGCTCGAGGCGCTGCGCGACCGCGTGCTCGGCCGCGTGACCCTGCGCGATGCGCACAAGCCGGGCACCGACGAGGTCGTGATCCCGGCGGGCACCATCATCGACGAGAAGTGGGCCGACATCCTCGAGCGGAACTCGATCGACGAGATCTGGGTGCGTTCGCCGATCACCTGCGAGCTGCCGTTCGGCGTCTGCGCCAACTGCTACGGCCGCGACCTGGCGCGTGGTCATCGCGTCAATATCGGCGAAGCGGTCGGCGTCATCGCCGCGCAGTCGATCGGCGAGCCCGGCACGCAGCTGACGATGCGTACCTTCCACGTCGGCGGTGCGGCGTCGCGAGCGGCCTCGGCTGACGGCGTCGACGCCCGTGCGGCCGGTACGGCGCGCGTGCACAACATCAAGACCGTCCTCAACAGCGAGGGCAACCTGGTCGCGGTGTCGCGGTCCGGCGAAATCGGCGTCATCGACGCCCAGGGCCGCGAGCGCGAGCGCTACAAGATTCCGTACGGCGCGACCATCCTGGTCAAGGACGGCGACGAGATCGCGGCCGGCCAGCGCCTGGCCAAGTGGGACCCGCACACCCACCCGATCGTCACCGAGCTCGGCGGCTTCGTGAAGCTGCAGGACTTCGTCGAGGGCGTGACCGTCAACCGCGAGACCGACCCGCTGACCGGTGTCGCCACGCTGGTGATCACCGACGCCAAGTCGCGCGGTGCCTCGGCCAAGGACCTCAAGCCGACGATCATCCTCGTCGACGCCAAGGGCAAGCAGCTGACCTTCGCCGGCACCGACATTCCGGCGGCGTACACCCTGCCGGCCAAGGCCATCGTCACCGTCGAGGACGGCGACGAGGTCAAGGTGGGCGGCATCATCGCCCGTATCCCGCAGGAAGCCTCGAAGTCGCGCGACATCACCGGCGGTCTGCCGCGCGTCGCCGACCTGTTCGAGGCGCGCAAGCCCAAGGAACCGGCGGTGCTCGCCGAGACCACCGGCACCATCAAGTTCGGTACCGGCACCAAGGGCAAGCAGCGCATCAAGATCGTCCAGCCGGACGGCAACGAGGCCGAGATCCTGGTCCCCAAGTGGGTCGAGATCCGGGTGTTCGAGGGCGAGTCGGTCGAGAAGGGCGAAATCATCTCGGACGGCGAACCGAGCCCGCACGACATCCTGCGCCTGCAGGGCGTGGTCGCGCTGGCGAACTACCTGGTCAAGGAGATCCAGGACGTCTACCGCCTGCAGGGCGTGAAGATCAACGACAAGCACATCGAGGTGATCGTTCGCCAGATGCTGCGCAAGGTCGAGATCGCCGAGCCGGGCGACACGCGCTTCCTGCAGGGCGAGCAGGTCGAGATCTTCCAGGTCCTGGCCGAGAACAAGAAGCACGAGTCCAAGGGCGAGCGCGGTGCGCGCTTCGAACGCCAGCTGCTGGGCATCACCAAGGCGAGCCTGTCGACCGAGTCGTTCATCTCGGCGGCCTCGTTCCAGGAGACCACGCGCGTGCTCACCGAGGCTTCCGTCCGCGGTTCGCGCGACGAGCTGCGCGGCCTCAAGGAGAACGTGATCGTCGGTCGTCTGATCCCGGCCGGTACCGGTCTGGCCTACCACGAGCAGCGGCGCAAGTCGCGCGGCGGCAGCCTGCTGGCCGAACTGCAGGCATCGGCGCTGACCGCGACCGGCGGCAGCTTCGAAGCCAATGCCGGCGAGCGTCTGGCGGCGCGCACGGCGGCGGTGGACACGGGCAGCGATGACGGCGACACCGAGGGTGGTGGCGCCGAGGAGGCATCGGACGAGGGCGCCGACGAGTAACATCGTGCGGCGTTCTCAGATTCAGACCCCGGCGTCAAAACCGGGGTCTTTTTTTGTCTGAGCGGTTGGATTCGAGGGCGTCGGTTTCGGCCCTGCCGGGCCGAGTCCCTTTTCTTTGCTTGTCCAAAGAAAAGGGACGAAAGAAAGGACACCCTGCGGCCGCCCCCGCTGCGCGGGTTCCCTGCGCTGCTCACGTGCTCGGGGTCGCGCTGACGCGACATCCTGTCGCGGCAGCGCTCAGCCGGCGGTCCCTGGCCGGCTGACCCACTGCGCGCGCTGCGCTGCTCGGTGCGGCCGAAGGGCACCTGGAACAGCGGCCCCTCACCCCAACCCTCCTCTCCCCGAAAGCGGGGAGAGGGAGTGCTGTTGACGGCGGCGCAGCCGCCGTGCTGTTGAGGTCGGGGCCCCTTGGAGGCGCCGAGAGTAGCGCCGCGCGCAGGGGGTTCGCGGCCATGGACGGCCGCGAAAGCGACGCCGCGACAGGATGTTGCGTCGGCGCGACGCCGAGCACGGCGCGGAGCGAGGGCACCGGCGCAGCCGGCGCCTACCCGGGGTGTGCTTTCTTTGGGTCACGTTTCTTTGCACAAGCAAAGAAAGGTGACTCGGCCCGGCAGGGCCGAAACGGCTGTTCTACCGAGGGCGAGGACGGGCCCTGTAAGAGGCACGTTTTTGCAACGCAAATGCCGTTGACGCGCCTTGCGTCGACCTATATGATGCGCGCCCTTTCCCGACGGCCCTGCAGGCAGGGTACGTCTTTTCTTTGTCAAGCCGGGAAGTCCAAAACGTGCCAACAGTCAATCAGCTAGTGCGCAGTGGCCGCAGCACCCTCGTGGCCAAGAGCAAGGTGCCGGCGCTCACCGGCTCGCCGCAGAAGCGCGGCGTGTGCACGCGCGTCTACACCACCACGCCGAAGAAGCCGAACTCGGCGCTGCGCAAGGTGTGCAAGGTGCGCCTGACCAACGGTTTCGAGGTGATCTCCTACATCGGGGGCGAAGGCCACAACCTGCAGGAGCACTCCGTCGTCATGATCCGTGGTGGCCGTGTCAAGGACCTTCCCGGTGTCCGTTACCACACTGTCCGCGGTGCGCTCGACTGCGCCGGCATCGACAAGCGTCGTCAGGGCCGTTCCAAGTACGGCGCGAAGCGTCCCAAGGACGGCGCCGCCGCCAAGAAGTAAGACGGGCCCAGTGCCCGAGTAAGGCGCGGCAAGCCTGCAGCGCCTGAAGACCACCGAAGGAAGTCATCATGTCCCGTCGTCGCAAGCCGGAAAGCCGCAAGGTTCTTCCCGATCCGAAGTTCAAGAGCGAACTGGTGTCCAAGTTCGTCAACATGGTCATGGAAGACGGCAAGAAGTCCGTCGCCGAAAAGATCGTCTACGGGGCACTCGACCAGGTCGTCGAGAAGAAGAAGATCGAGGCGCCGGCGGACTACCTGCAGAGCGCGTTCGACAACGTGGCGCCGACGGTCGAGGTGAAGTCGCGTCGCGTCGGCGGTGCGACCTACCAGGTGCCGGTCGAAGTGCGCGCCTCGCGTCGCACGACGCTGGCGATGCGCTGGATCATCGACGCCGCCAGCAAGCGCGGCGAGCAGGGCATGCAGGACCGCCTTGCCGGCGAGCTGATGGACGCGGCGGAGAACCGCGGCGCAGCCGTCAAGAAGCGTGAGGACACGCACAAGATGGCGGAAGCCAACAAGGCGTTTTCGCACTTCCGTTGGTAATCCTCCTTTAAATCCTTTTCGGGCGGTCGCGCGGGCAGTCAGCCGGGCGGCTGCCGCTACCGAGTTTGACTATGGCCCGCACGACGCCCATCGAGCGCTACCGCAACATCGGAATCTCCGCGCACATCGACGCCGGCAAGACGACGACGACGGAGCGCGTCCTGTTCTACACCGGCGTGAACCACAAGCTCGGCGAAGTCCATGACGGCGCCGCGACGATGGACTGGATGGAGCAGGAGCAGGAGCGCGGCATCACCATCACCTCGGCTGCGACCACCACGTTCTGGCGTGGCATGGCCAACCAGTTCGAGCAGCACCGCATCAACATCATCGACACGCCGGGACACGTCGACTTCACGATCGAGGTCGAGCGCTCCATGCGCGTGCTCGACGGCGCGTGCATGCTGTACTGCGCCGTCGGCGGCGTGCAGCCGCAGTCGGAGACGGTGTGGCGCCAGGCGACGAAGTACGGCGTGCCGCGCCTGGCCTTCGTCAACAAGATGGACCGCACCGGCGCCGACTTCTTCAAGGTCTACCGCCAGATGCGCGAGCGTCTGCGCGCCAACCCGGTGCCCATCGTCATTCCCATCGGCGCCGAGGACAAGTTCCAGGGCGTCGTCGATCTGGTCAAGATGAAGGCGATCATCTGGGACGAGTCGAGCCAGGGCATGAAGTTCGACTACGCCGACATCCCGGCGGATCTCGTGGACACGGCCAAGGAGTGGCGCGAGAAGATGGTCGAGTCAGCGGCCGAGGCCTCCGAGGAGCTGATGAACAAGTACCTCGAAGAGGGCGACCTCTCCGAGGACGAGATCAAGAAGGCGCTGCGCCAGCGCACGATCGCGCTCGAGATCGTGCCGATGCTGTGCGGCTCGGCGTTCAAGAACAAGGGCGTTCAGGCGATGCTCGATGCGGTCATCGAGTACCTGCCGGCGCCGACCGAGGTGCCGGCGATCAAGGGCGTCGACGCCAACGACGAGAGCGTGCAGGTCGAGCGTCACGCCGACGACGACGAGCCGTTCTCGGCGCTGGGCTTCAAGATCATGACCGACCCCTTCGTCGGCCAGCTCACCTTCATCCGCGTCTATTCCGGCGTGCTGAAGAAGGGCGACAGCGTCTACAACTCGCGCAGCGGCAAGTCCGAGCGCATCGGTCGCTTGGTGCAGATGCACGCGAACGACCGCCAGGAGATCGACGAAGTGCGCGCCGGCGACATCGCCGCCTGTGTCGGCCTCAAGGAGGTCTACACCGGCACGACGCTGGCGGCGCAGGACAAGCCGGTCGTGCTCGAGCGCATGGAGTTCCCGGACCCGGTCATCAGCCAGGCCGTCGAGCCGAAGACCAAGGCCGACCAGGAAAAGATGGGCGTCGCGCTCAACAAGCTGGCGCAGGAAGATCCGTCGTTCCGCGTCAAGACCGACGAGGAAACCGGCCAGACCATCATTTCCGGCATGGGCGAGCTGCACCTCGAGATCCTCGTGGACCGCATGAAGCGCGAGTTCAAGGTCGAGGCTAACGTCGGCGCGCCGCAGGTGGCCTACCGCGAGACGATCCGCAAGACCGTCGAGCAGGAAGGCAAGTACGCCAAGCAGTCCGGCGGCAAGGGTCAGTACGGCCACGTCTGGCTGCGGATCGAGCCGCAGGAGCCGGGCAAGGGCTACGAGTTCGTCAACGCCATCGTCGGCGGCGCGATCCCGAAGGAGTTCATCCCGGGCGTCGACAAGGGCCTGCGCGACGCGATCAAGAACGGTGTCATGGCCGGCTACCCGGTCGTCGACATCAAGATCACGCTGTTCGACGGTTCGTACCACGACGTCGACTCCAGCGAAATCGCGTTCCGCGTCGCCTCGTCGATGGCGTTCAAGGACGGTTGCCAGAAGGCCAACCCAGTCATCCTCGAGCCGATCATGGCCGTCGAGGTAGAGACGCCGGAGGACTACATGGGCGACGTCATGGGCGACCTCAACCGTCGCCGTGGCGTGATCCTGGGCATGGACGACAACTACGGCGCCAAGCTGATCCGCGCCGAAGTGCCGCTGTCGGAGATGTTCGGCTACTCGACCTCGCTGCGCTCGCAGAGCCAGGGTCGGGCGACCTACTCCATGCAATTCAAGAAGTACCAGGAAGCGCCGGCCAACGTGACCGCCGCCCTGACCAAGAAGTGACACGAGCCTGTTCCAGCCATCCTGCGGTCTGATCGACCCGAGAATCTGTAGAGGAAGCGACAATGTCGAAGGAAAAGTTTGAGCGCAAGAAGCCGCACGTGAACGTGGGGACGATTGGTCACGTGGACCATGGCAAGACGACGACGACGGCGGCTTT
>NZ_QICN01000017.1 GCF_003201205.1 Sinimarinibacterium flocculans | reverse complement strand
AGCAACACGGCGAACACGAAGCCCAGCACCACGGCGGAGACGGCCGAAGGCGCAAAGCCGCCGTTGGCCTGGAAGGCGGCGACCTGATCGGCAGAGGGCGTCATGGCGACGGTTCCTCGTCGTCGGCGCGGTCACGGCGGACGTAATCGCCGGCCAGCGGGACGGGATCGCGCGGCTGGGCGCGCTGAGGCACGAGGTAGTCCTGCAGGCCGGAGCGAACGCGCTTCAGGTCTGAGCGCAGTCGGGCGTAGTCGAAGTGATAGCGGGCGCGTTCCTGCGGAGCGGTATTGGCGGCGTGCTCGGCGAGGCGGTCGATCAGGTTGAGCTGGCGGGCGAGCGCGGCGAGCTGCTCACGCTCCGGAGTGTCGTCGGCAATGGCGGGTTGCAGGGCCGAGAGCGACACGGCCAGCAGCACGGCCAGCGAAGGCCATGCGGATGCGCGGCGGTTGGTCTGACCCATCGAGCCATTCCCAAGTGAAGCGAATGGCCTTGATGCTGTGTCCCTTGCGCGGCTCGCGCCGCAATCAAACGGAACCGGTGGTCAACCGTATTTCAGATGTGTTGCTTGATCTGCTAGCCGACGCTCTATCTACTGTCACGTAGCAGGGCAAGCAATCCCTCCTTACCCGCTTCGACCATCAAACTATTTCCTTGCTCAGTCGCTAGCCCACAACCGCTCGTCATCCTGGGTCGCCGCCCAGAAGTCATCGAACAGCGCCAGATTGAGCTTCATCGCCTTGTACACTCGGTAGATTCGCTTGTGGTTCCAGTCCGGACGCGCACGGCGCAGGACCTTGCAACACTTCCAGAAGCCGCGGCTCGGGCGATTCTCGACCACCTCGGCCAGGGCCGCGATGATCTCGGCATCCCGTACCGTCCAGTGCACCGGCGGCTGGTACCACGCTGCCCGCGACAACCCAACGCAATCACAGGACCGGCTCAGGGGCCGCGTGTGCACCTCGACCAGGTACCGCACGGCCTCGCGCTTCTGCTCCGGCCCTACAGTTTTTTTGCGATCAGATCCTTCATCGCGGCGTTGTCGAGCGCCAGCTCGGCGTACATCCGCTTGAGCCTGGCGTTCTCCGCTTCCAGGTCCTTGACACGCCGCAGCTCGGAGGCCTCCAGGCCGCCGTACTTCGACTTCCACTTGTAGTAGGTCGGAACGCTGATGCCGGCCTGCCGGCAGATGTCCTTGACCGGCACGCCGGCGTCGGCCTGCTTGAGGATCGAGACGATCTGGGTCTCGGTGAAACGGGACTTCTTCATGGAACCTCCTGGCTGGGGAAAACATGCCAGAAAGTTCTACTTATGGGGTGTCTGCGGATCGGGGAAGCTTACGCAATATTGCCCCCCCAATCGCTGTGGAAGGTAGCTCCCTGGGCAAGTGCAATTGGAGGGGGATCACTCGTAGGGCCGTGTGCCCCCCATCCTGCAGCGTGACCTGATTGGGTCAAGGCCGGGTTGTCATGCAGGCAGTTTGGCTGCAAGCAGTTCGACCTTCTCGATATTGGGCGGAGAACTGAGCAAGGTCGCGGCGTTGGCCATCAAGGCCGCGGCGATCTGGCCGTTCAGATGTGCTTGGCGACCTGCCTCATCGGCAAAGGCATCGAACACACCAAACGTCGAAGGGCCAAACTTCAATGCGAACCAGGCCGTGGTGCCGGACTCGGCGTTGGCGAGCGGCAGTGCGCTGGCCAGGAAGTCGGCAAGCGCAGCCTCCTGGCCGGGTTTAGCTTCGAGGCGAACAAACAGGGCGAGCTTGGTCATGCTGTATTCCTTTGGGTAAATGGAAAAGTGGGTGAAGGGATCGACGAGACTGCAGTCTAAGTCTTCATGACAGACATCTCTATAGGCAATAACTGCGGCTGGATCTGTTCCCGCGCATCCGCGATCTGGACGAGAGAAAGCTGCTGGTGCCGTACGGCACTGAGGTGCCGGAGATACTCAAGCCGGTGACGAAGTTCATCTCACTGAAGGTGTTCATCAAGAGCTATGATCAGCTCATGCGCGTCGCCGCATCGGTCAAGGACGGTACGCTGACCGCGATTCTGGCGTGCCAGAAGTTCGGGTCGGATGCCGTGGGCGATGACGTTCGAGCGGCGGGAAACCAGTTCGGGCAACTGCAGAGAACGCTGTTCCTGTGCGACTACTACACGAAGCCCAATTTCCGGCGGGAACTGCATCGTGTGCTCAACCGCGGTGAAGCCGTGCATGTGCTGCAACGCGCGATCTACTCTGGAAGGATGCCGCATCAGAAGGGCCGCACGAACGAGTCTCTCGAAGCGATTTCGGGCAGCTTGACGCTGCTAACCAACCTGGTGATGACTTGGACCACGCAGCAGATTCAGGCGGCGTCCGAGCGCCTGGCCGCGAGGCAGATCATCGCGCCGGCCGGCGTGCTGGCGCATGTTGGCCCGGCTCGTCTCTGGAACGTGAATCTTCGCGGCACGCTGCACTGGCCGATTGACGACTACGCCGACCGTATTTTCGGTGGCGCCCTACGCGACCGGCGCTGGCCGCTCGCCGTTGTGTCGTCGGTCGGCAAAGTCGCTGCAGGCGCCCAACCGTGATGGTTGCCGCCAGGTCGGCCTCCAACGATGGCGGCCCGGTGGCTTTCTCCCAGGCCATCCTGAACCGTGGCGAGGCGGTTCGCCTAGAGGCGCCTACTTTTGGTCCTGATGCCCGTACAGCGGCTTGACCGTCGCATCCACATCCAGAATCCAGTCGCCCGCCGACAACAGCCCCCAGGCGCTTTCACGCAGGTGCCGCTCCATCCAGGCCGCCGTCGCCGCCTCGCGTTCCGCCGGGTGCTTCAGCCCACGTCGTAGCGCGTCCTCCGACAGCACGCGCTGCATCCCCAGCATCCCGGGATTCACGCCGTCATTGCGCAGTGCCGTCACATGCGCACGGCGCCGATGCCCCGACAGGATCGACAGCAGCCACGTGCCCAGAACATCCTGCTTACCAGGTGCATTCGGGCTCGTGTACTCCAGCGGGCACTCGTCTACCCAACGCTGCCACAGCCCCGATATGTGCAAAAACTCGATGAAGTACGGCAACTGGCCCAGCGGCGTGGCCGCCGCGCGCCGGTCCCACAGTACCGGCACCTTGCCCGCGGGAACCTCCAAGCCGGCGATCTCCGCCACCGCTCCCCGCGCCGCTTTCAGCCTCCGCCGTGCCTCACCCATTGGGTGATCCTCCTCGGATCGCTGCCGCCCTCATCCCGTCAGCATTCCCTGGCTACGCCGGAAGGGCATGCGGTTTTTCGGGTTATTCATCTGAGTGATGGCGCTCATTCCCGCAATCGGGTTCACTTATATCGCTGCTTCACTGATTCTCTGTCCGCAGTTCACAACTACTCGGAGGAGACTCGGCAATGAGCCGTCGCGCGCCACTGGCGCCCCATCTTGGATTGCACTGCGCGATCCTGGCCATTTTTGCGTCGGTTGCCGCCTTTTCGCCAACCGTTCATGGTGCCGCGCACGTTGCTGACGACCTGCAGAAAATTGCCTCCAATGGCCAGGCCATGGTGGCTGTCGGCAATGACGTGCTGTACCGTTCGACCGATTCCGGCAAGACCTGGGAGGCGCAAAAGCTCGAGAGGCGAGCGGCGCTGATCGACGTCGCGGCCTGCGCTGACGAGAGCTTCGTTGCACTCGACTTCCATCGTCATGTCTGGACCGGGGAGGCGCAAGGTACCGGTTGGCGCCGTGCCGAGGGCTCCATGCCCGAGGACTTCACCCCCATGGCCTTGGCATGTGCGCCGGACGGTGGATTCTGGGTGGTCGGAACCTATTCCACGGTGCTGCATAGCAGCGATCGCGGGGCGAGCTGGCAGAAGACCGAGTTCGGCGAGGACGCGATCCTCAACACCATCCGTTTCCTCGACGCCGACCATGCGGTTGTGGCCGGAGAGTTTGGCATCGTTGCGCGCAGCAGTGACGGCGGCGCCAGCTGGCAGATGCTGCCCCCCATTCCGGACGATTTCTACGCTTTCGACGCCTGGTTCACCGACACCGATACCGGATGGCTGACGGGCCGCGGCGGGATCATCCTCGGCACCCGCGATGGCGGCCAGAGTTGGACGTCGGAGACCAATGCCGCCGGGGTGCCGATGTACGGCTTTGTGCCGGGTGCCGGTGGCCGCCTGTTTGCTGTCGGCGAACTCGGTCTGGTCCAGCAGCGCGGATCCAATGGCGAATGGCGGGTTTTGCCGAGCGCGACCTCCGGCGGCGGTTACCTGCGTGGCGGCATCGCCCTGCCGGGGGGCTCGTCCCTGATCGTGGTCGGCGGTTCCGGCGCCAGCACGCCGGCGATGGTGAGCATCGAATCGGAGGGTATCCATTGATTCGCCAGAAGATAGTCGCCGCCCTGCAGCGGGGCGAAGAGTGGATTTTTGCCAGCCCGCGCTTCGTGCTCGCGCTGATTCTTGGTCTGTCGGCGTTCTTCGCCAGCCAGATCCCCGGCATGAAAATGGCTTCGGATTTCGAGGACCTCCTGCCGCAGCAGCACCCCTATATCCAGCTGCATAACGAGGTGCGCGGGATCTTCGGCGGGGCCAACGTCATCACGGTGGCGGTGGAGGTCGAGCAAGGCACGATCTTCAGCAACGAGACGCTGGCTGCGATCGAGCGCATCACGCAGGGCATCGATGTGCTGCCCGGCGTCAACCACAACCTCGTGTCCAGCATCACCCATCGCACGACGCGGCGGGTCTACATCAACGAAGCGGGCACGATCCGCTCCGAGCCCTACTATGACCCTAATGCCGAGACCCTGACGGCGGCGCAACTCAAGGCCTTGCAATCGCAGGTGCAGGCGGACCCGCGCGTCAGCGGACGCCTGGTGTCGGCCGATGGCAAGGTGGCGATCGTCCGGGCACAGATGAACAGTTCGACTTCCGACGAACTGATCGAGGCCTTCGCCGGGCTGCAGAAAATCCGCGAGGCGGAAGCACGCGACGGCCTGCGCATCTACGCGGTCGGAAACCCGGTGCTGACCGGCTGGGTTTACACCTATCTGCCGCAGATCGTCGAGATTCTGCTGTACACCGCGGCCCTGATTGTGCTGTTGCTGGCGGGATACTTCCGCCGACTCTACGGCATCGTGCTGCCCTTGCTGGGCATTCTCCTGTCCTCGGCATGGGGCCTGGGCTTCATGAATCTGGTCGGCATTCATCTCGATCCATTGTCGATGCCGATCCCCTTCCTGATTGCTGCCCGTGCGACCTCACACGGCGTGCAATTGGTTGAACGCTACTACTACGAACTGGCGCGCACCCAGAACGGTCGCCAGGCCGCGCGCAACGCGCTCGATGCGCTGTTCCGCCCGGGCTCGCTGGCGATCATCGTCGACGCCATTGGTATCGCCGCGGTAGCGATCGGTGCGGCGCCGTTCAACAAGCATCTCGGCGCCTTTGCCGGCTTCTGGGCCTTCTCGGTGATCTTCACGGTGCACTTCATGGTGCCGCTGGCGCTGACCGTGCTGCCGCAGCCCCGGCGCACCGAGAACAACCGCGACCAGACTTCGGCGACGTTGCACCGGATAGTGGAGCCGGTCTCCAGCCCCGGCGTCGGCCGTGCGGTGCTGCTGGGAGCCCTGGCGCTGGTCGGGCTGGGCGCATGGGGTGCGACCCAGGTGCAGTTCGGAGAGTCCGAGCCTGGATCACCGATTCTCCAGCGTGACCACGACTACAACCGCTCGGCGCACCTGATCTCGGAGCGCTTCCCCGGCAGCGAGGAGTTGTTCGTGGTGGCCCGCTCCAGCGAGCGCGAGGGCTTGCGCAGGCCTGAGGCAATGGCCGCCATGGAGAAATTCGAGCGCTACATGCTCGAAGAACCGGTGGTGGGTGCGGCCAATGGCCTCCCTGACCTGGTGAAGCAGGTCAACCGCCTGACGCACGAGGGCGATCCGCGCTGGCTGCAGATTCCCGGAGATGCGCGCGGCGTCGGCAGCCTGATGTACGCCTTCGAGTATTCCAGCCCGGTACCCGGAGCCCTGCGTGAGTACGTCAACCCCGAGGAGACGCTGGCCAACCTGAGCTTCTACCTGCCGGATCTGCAGGCCAAGACGATCGAGGCGGCGGTGCAGCGCGCGAAGCAGGGCGCCGAGCTTTTCGGCAAGGGCATAGAGGGCTTCACGATCGAACCGGCGGCCGGTGTCGTCGGCGTCAACGCCGCGATCAACCAGGCTAACTTCCATGACAGTGTCATGGTCACGGCCTTCGTGCTGATCGCATCGTTCCTGATGGTGGCGATCTACTACAACTCGGCGCACGCCGGCTGGCTGATGATCCTGCCGATGATCTTCGCCACGGTGCTCAGCTACGGCTATCTGGGCATCGCCAACGTCGGCATCAACGTCAACATCATTCCGGTGGTCGCGGTGGGAATGGGCGTAGGAATCGACTATGCGATCTACGTCATGGACCGCGTTCGCGACGAGATAGAGAAGGGGCGAGCGCTGCACGACGCCGTCGCCCATGCCATCAGCACCACCGGCCTTGCGGTGATGTTCACCGCCGCGACCCTTGTCGCCGGTGTGGTCATGTGGGTGTTCTTCTCAGACCTGCGCTTTCAGTCCTCGGCCGCACTGCTGCTGATTGTGATGCTGGTACTCAACGCCATTGGCGCCATGGTCGTGGTGCCCGCCTGGATTCTCGCCTTCCGCCCCGGCTTCGTGACGGCCTCGTCCGCCGTGCCCGCCGGTGCAACCAAGGCGGCATCGTCCCCGGCTCTCGCCATGCCCGTCTGCGGGCGTCAGGCAGCCACCGAATAACCAGAGACTAAATGAGAGGAGTGAGTCAGATGAGGATTGCCGGAAAGGCATCGAGATGCCTTGCGATGGGTTTGTGTGCATGGGGCATGGTCCTGCATGGCCCGACGGTGCAGGCCGGGTACCTGGGCGAGTGGCGCATCAATGGCTTCCTCGAGAACGACACCCGCTACCGCAAGGACGTGGGACTGTCGAAGCTGCGCAACACCGTCAGGCTCGAGGGGAACCGCGAGTTCGATGACTTCGGTCCATTCATCGGCAACTCGTTTACCTTCAAGCTGCGGGGTACCTACGACGCGGTCTACGATCTCAACTCCGATCAGTATGGCAAGGATGCTGGCGGCTCGATCTGTCTCGAGGACACTTCGCGCCTGATCCCGGCGGGTTGTGTGCCGCATGGGCGGGGCGCCTTTGGCGGCAACAACCTCGGATACGGCTTGTTCAATGGGGTGCCGGGCATCGGCCTCGGACAGTTCGGCTTCGACCTGGCGAACAATCCCAACGACGGCATGATCGTGCTGGGCGAGCCCCTGCATCGGCCCGGCGGTGGCGTCGCCTTCGGCGTACCGGTACGGCCCTGCGACGTCGATTCCCGCGGCTGCCTGAGCGGCTACATGGACGGCAGCGAGAACGATCTGCGCTTCCCGGAATTCGCGGACGGCGATCGCCTCGACTGGCTGCGCGAGGTCTATTTCGATACTTCGCTGATGTTCTTCTCGCCGTTCAGCGATAACGAGCAGGAATTGTTCCTCCGCGTCGGCAAGCAGCAGGTCATCTGGGGCCGCACCGATCTGTTCCGCGTGCTCGACGTCATCAACCCGGTCGACTTCTCCCGCAACAATATTTACGACGAGTTGCAGGACATCCGCATCCCGATGTGGATCGCCACGGCAGAGTACCGCATGGGTCCGGTGGCGGCCCTGCAGGATCTCAACTGGCAGGTGGTCTGGAACTTCGACAAGTTCCGTCCGAGCACCCTGGGTCAATGCGGCACCGCCAACGTCATCCTGGATGCCGGCTGCTTCTTCCGCGGCATGAAGAATCTCTGGGATAACGGAGGTACGGTGTCCAACTTTGCCCTGGTGCCGCCAATCCTCGGGCAGCCGGGTAGGGCCATGACGACGGACTTCGGGCCCAACCAGGTCGGCATCCGCGAGGCCAAGCTGCCGAACTGGACGCTGTCGAACACCCAGATCGGTACCAAGCTCGAAGGTGTGCTCGGCGACGTGAGCTTCTCGCTCAACGGCCTGTTGTACCGCTCGCAGCTTCCCAGCCTGCACGGCGGCTCCGAGGGTCCGCCGGCGATCAGCCCCTTTGCCAACCTGCTGCTGCCGGTGGACCTGCAGCTGCCGGAACTGTTGCCAGGGTTGGGCCAGTACAACACCGTGCCGCGCCAAGTGCCGTACCTCATCGCCTTCGACATCGCCTTCCCGCGCGTCAAGCTGCTCGGCGGTTCGCTCGATTTCACGATCGCGCCGATCAAGACGGTGGCGCGCGTCGAGGCGGCGATGACCTGGGGGGAGCAGTTCCCCAACACCCTGCGGCCGAACCTGTATAGCGAGTCGCGCGTTGTGCGCTACGTCGTCGGCCTGGATCGCCTGACTTTCATTCCCTTCCTGAACGCCGACCGCACCTTCCTATTCTCGCTGCAGATTTTTGGCCAGCACCTGCTCGACCACGAGTTGGAGCAGCGTCAACTGGGGCAGGTGGGCATGCCGGACTGGAAGGACAACTGGATCGCCACGCTCTTCATACAGACCTGGTACCTGCAGGACCGCCTGCAGCCGAAATTCGTGATGGCGCGCGACTGGAAGGCCGGGGCCTACGCGATGCAGCCTTCGGTGGATTACCTGCTGTCGCAGAACTTCAAGGTTTCAATCGGCGCCAACGTCAAGTTCGGCGACGGTGCGCAGAAGTTCAACGACTGCCGCGACTGCAACCCCTATCCGCCGTTTACCGCCTATGCCTCATCCGGCGGCCCCTTGCTGGAGGCCGGCCCCATCGGTCTCACCGGCTTCGAGCCGCTGGGCCGATTCCGCCAGGGCCCCCTGGGCTCATCGGACAAGGAAGATGAGGTCTTTATCACCCTGAGCTACCAGTTCTTCTGATCCGGCCCTGCTCAGAAACCCCAGAGAGGAATCCAAGATGAAGAGAATCTCCCGATCCGTACTGGCGATGTTCGCCGGCACGCTGTTCACCGCTCCGGCGCTGGCGCAGAGCGCCGACGAAGTGATCAACCAGGCCTTCTACCCCTACAAGGCCGGCGTGCCGACGGTGCCCGGCGTTGACGTCGGTGTCGTGATCGACAAGAACAACGCCGACCAGTTCAAGGCGGTGCTGGACCCGGTCACCTACGAACTGTTGAAGGAAGGTGTGCACCCATCGATCGAAGTGGGTCCGACCGATTCCTTCGAGGTGCATCCGAAGTACGTGGAGGCGACGCGACAGAACATCGGCAAGGTCAAGATCGTCGGCGGCAACCTCGAAGGCTACAGCGCCGGCCGGCCGTTTCCGGAGCTGCCGTCGAGCAGCGATGCCGACGCCGGTCGCAAGCTGGCGTTCAATTTCCGTCACACGTTTTCGGCGGGCGACAACGTCCAGATCAAGCCGTTCTACTGGAAGTACCGCAATGCCGCCACCGGAAAGGTGGATCGCACCGTCGAATTCCAGTTCAACTTCCTGAACTTCAAGCACCGCGTCGCCGAGGAGCCGATCCCGGCGGTCTCGCCCAATCCCAACGACTACTTCCGTGGCATCTACGGCAAGGCCTTCAGCCCGCAGGACGTGCAAGACACGCAGCTCATGATTCTGGCTTTCGACCAGGACCAGAAGGCCAGCGACGGCTACCTGTATCTGGGCTTCCAGCGCCGCGTGCGTCGCCTGGAGACCAGCCAGACCACGGATGCCTTCCTTGGCTCCGACCTGATGATCCAGGACTTCGAGGGCTACTTCGGCCGCGTGGCCGAGATGAACTGGAACTTCAAGGGAACCAAGACCCTGCTGATGCCGCTGTATCGCCACAACGAGCAGAAGCTGTCGGATGAGTACGAGCAGCCAGACGGCTACAAGTTCGTTGCAATGACCGGCCAGGGTGAGTGCTTCCCCAATGTCACTTGGCAGCTGCGACAGGTGCACGAACTGGAGATGACGCCGGTCGACAAATCCTCGCCGGTGGGTCGCCGCGTGATGTACCTCGACTCGCAGACCTTCGTCGCGCCGCGCACGCTGATCTACGACCGCGCCGACAAGCTGTGGAAGTCCTGGACCATCGGCCATACCTCCACCGAGCATCATCTGCCGAGTAACAAGGGCAAGTTTGCGGCGATTTACGACAGCTTCGGAATGTTCGATGTGCAGAACCAGCGCTGCACAACCGGGCAGTTCCGCACCGAGATTGACGCCAGCAAGAGCCCAGTGCGCATGTTCACCCCGCAGTTCATGCGCAGCGGTGGTGCCTGATGGGCAGGCAGCTGCTCACCGTCGATGAGGTTCGTGGGTGCTGGGCGATCATGCCCACACCCGCGACCCCGGACGCCGGCGACTGGCGCGTCCAGAACACCGTTGACCTCGACGAAACCGCGAGAGCGGCCGAAAAGCTGATCGCCGCCGGAGTCGATGCGATCGTGACCCTGGGCTCCCTGGGCGAGTGCGCGACGCTGACCTGGGAGGAGAAGCGCGCCTACCTGAGTACGCTGGTCGAGACCGTGCGCGGCCGCGTGCCTTTGTTCGGCGGCACCAGTAGCCTAGGTACGCGCGAGACCATCCGCCAGACTCGCGAGGCGCGTGACATCGGCATTGACGGCGTCATGCTCGGACCGCCGATGTGGTGCGCGCCCGACGTGCCGACCGCGGTGCAGTTCTATCGCGACGTCGCCGAGGCGTGTCCGGACACGGCGATCTGCATTTACGCCAACCCGGAGGCCTTCAAGTTCGATTTCCCGCGGCCGTTCTGGGCGCAGGTCGCGGAGATCCCGCAGGTCATCACGGCGAAGTACCTGGGCATCGGCGCACTGATGGCGGATCTGAACCTGACCAAAGGGCGCATCCGCTTCCTGCCGATTGACGCCGACTACTACGCCGCCGCACGTATCGCGCCGGAGGCCTGCACCGCGTTCTGGACCAGCGGCGCAGTCTGCGGCCCGGCGCCAGTGCTGCGGCTGCGCGACGAAGTGGAACGGGCGAAGAAATCCGGCGACTGGGCCCAGGCGCAGGCGCTGACCGGCGCCATCGGCCGCACCTACCAGACCCTGTTCCCGCAAGGCTCGTTCAAGGAGTTCTCGCTCTACAACATCGGCCTGGAGAAGGCGCGCATGGACGCCGCCGGCTGGATGCGAGCGGGCCCGGCCCGGCCGCCGTACACGCTGGTGCCGGAGGCCTATCTCGAAGGCGCCCGCGAGTCCGGCCGGCGTTGGGCACAGCTGCACCGCGAATACGACACCAAGGGAGCCTGACATGAGTACCAATGCACTGGAAAAGGCCTTGTGGCAGATCGGCACCAACCCGGTGGAGACGGAGCGCTACCGCGCCAGCCCGCAGACCTACGCAGCGGAGTTCCGGCTGGACGAAGCGGAGCGGGCCATCCTGGCCGAGCTGGACGTCGGCGCCATGGCGCGGCGCGAGACCAGCACGCTGCTGCTGATGATGGCCTTCCTGGCGGTGCGCGGGCCTGGATCGATGGGCGAGTACATGCAGAGCATGAACCGTCCGGCCTGAGGCCGACCTACGAAGGAGATAGAAATGGCAGAAATAGTGGGCGGCTTCCTGATGCCGCATGACCCCTTGATCCCGAGCATTCCCGATGCGGCGGAACCGGCGCAGCGCGACCGCGTGCTCGGTGCCTTCGAGAAAATCGCGCGCCGGGTCGATGAACTTGATGCCGACACTGCGATCATCATCGGCGACGATCACTACGCACTGTTTGGACCGCACTGCATCCCGCGCTGCCTGATCGGCATCGGCGATGTCGAGGGGCCGGCCGAGAACTGGCTCGGCTTCGAGACCGGCGTGATCGAGAACAACGAGCCGCTGGCCAAGCACATCCTGTTCAGTGGCTATGACGATGGTATCGACTGGTCCTTTGCCAAGGCCCTGACGGTGGACCACGGCGTGGCCGTGCCGCATCACTACTGCGTCAAGTCCAATGCCGGGCTGCGCACCATTCCCGTGTATATCAACTGCGGTGTGATGCCGGTGGTGCAGGGCCGTCGCGCGCAGCAGATCGGCCAGAGTATCCGCCGCGCCATCGACAGCTGGAGCGGCGACGAGCGTGTGGTGGTGTTCGGCACCGGCGGCATCAGCCACTGGGTCGGCAGCGCCGAGATGGGCCGAATCAATGAGAGCTTCGACCGCCGCATCCTCGATCTCGCAGGCCGTGGCGACGTCGAGGGCCTGATCGCGCTGTCCGACGAGGAGATCCTGCGCGAAGGCGGCAATGGCGCGCTGGAGATCCGCAACTGGATTTGCGCGATGGCGGCGCTCGGCAAGGTGAGAGCGGAGCTGATGCTCTACGAGCCGGTGCCGCAGTGGATCACCGGCATCGGCTTCGCCGAACTGAAGGCGGCCTGAGCGTGCCCATGTCCGGCGAGCTGCAGTTCTTCCTGGACTTCATGAGTCCCTTTGCCTACCTCGCGCACCAGCGGCTGCCGTCGCTGGCGCGCCGCTACGGACGCGGCATTTCCTACTGCCCGATCGATCTGCCGGCGGCCAAGCGTGCCGCCGGCAACAGCGGCCCGCCCAACGTGAAGATCCCGGTGAAGCTGCGTTACCTGATGACCGACATGGATCGCTGGGCGCGGCGCTACGGCGTGCCGCTGAAATTCCCGGTGTCGCTGGACTCGGGGCTGATGAACAAGGGTCTGTACTACGCCATCGACCGGGCCCAGGAGGAGTCCTATGCAGGCGTCGCCTGGCGCCGCTGCTGGGGCGAGGGCGGCGACATGGGCGACCCCGTGCTTCTGCAGGAGGTCGCGGAAGAACTCGGCTGGGATGCCGGCGACTTCCTCGGGTTCGTCCGCTCGGAAGAAGCCGACGCGCGATACGAAGCCGGCAACCGGCGCGCCCAGGAACTGGGTGTTTTCGGGGTACCGACGATACGGATCGGCGATCAGATGTGGTGGGGCAACGACCGCCTGGACTTCCTCGAGGAGTACCTCGCGCAGCCCGATTTCAACATTGCGATTCAGGAGAACGCACCATGAGTTCCATCAATACCTTGATCGATGTGCGGAACGGCCTGCAGAGCGCGCGCATCTACCATGATCGCGACATCTACGAGCAGGAGATGGCACAGATTTTCGCGCGCTGCTGGCTGTTCCTGACGCATGAGAGCGCGATCCCGAATCCGGGCGACTTCGTCACCGCACGCATGGGACAGGACGAGGTCATCGTCGTGCGACAGAAGGATCGGGGCATCAAGGCCTTCCTCAACGTCTGCCGTCATCGTGGCGCGCGCCTGTGCCCGGTCGAGGCGGGCAACTCGCGCGGCTTCGTCTGCAACTACCACGGCTGGTCCTACGGATCGGATGGTTCGCTGCAGTCCGTGCCGTTCGAGAAAGAGCTGTACAAGGGGCGCCTGGACAAGTCCACGCATGGCCTGCGCGAGGTCGCCAAGGTCAAGAGCTATCACGGCTTCGTCTACGGCTGCTTCGATGCGGCCGCGCCGAGCCTGGAGGATTACCTGGGGGATGCGCGCTGGTACCTGGATATCTGGATGGAGGCCAGCGGCGGCGTCGAGCTGATCGGACCGCCCGGGCGCTCGATGGTGCATTGCAACTGGAAGGCGCCGAGCGAGAACTTCGTGGGCGATGCCTATCACGTCGGCTGGACCCACGCCGCCGCGCTGAAGGCTGGTGGCGGCATGCTGGCGCCGATGGCCGGCAACGCGGGTCTGCCGCCGGAGGGCGCCGGCCTGCAGGTGGCAACGCGCTACGGCCATGGCCTGGGCATCCTCTACGACGTCGCCCCGGGCGCGCACGACGGCAAGCTGGCCGCCGACCTGCTCGCCTGGCAGGCCCGCAAGCGCCCCGGGATCGAGAAAGCGGTGGGCGCCCTGCGTGCGCGCTACTACGGTTCGCACATCAATGGCTCGATATTTCCCAACAATACCTACCTCTGGGGATCCAACCTGTTCAAGGTCTGGCAGCCGCACGGGCCCGATCGCACCGAGTGCTTCACCTGGGCGATCGTGGAGAAGGACATGCCCGCGGAGCTCAAGCAGCGCATCGCCAACTCCATGCACCGCACCTTCGGCGTGGCGGGCTACTGGGAAGCGGACGACAACGACAACATGGAATCGGAAAGCCAGCTGTCACGTGGCTATGTCACGCGCCAAGGCTTCATGAACGCGCAAATGGGCATCGGCGGCGACCGCGAGGACCCGGAACTGCCGGGCGTGGTCGGCGAGTCGGCCATCGGCGAGACCTCCTACCGCGGCTACTTCCGCTTCTACCAGGAAGTGATGTCGGCGAAGAGCTGGCACGACATGGATCCCAACGACTCGCAGTGGAAGCGGCAGCTGATCGAGGCGGGGTCCGAGCCGGCTTCCGTCGCGGCAGCGGCCTGAACCCCGGAGACCCAACATGGCAAACGATGCAACGCTAGCGGTGAAACCAGACCCGGCCGGATCTGTGCCGCAGGAACAGTACGCGCCGGACGCGATCTGGCGCGAGGCCGAGCGGCTGTTGTACCGCGAGGCCCGGCTGCTCGACACCGAGCGTCTGTCCGACTGGCTGGAGCAGATCGTGGATCCGACGATCCGCTACATGGTGGTGAGCAGGGAACTGCGCTTCCGCAAGGAAAAGCGCTATGGACAGCCAGCGGAAGTCTTCATGTACGACGACGACTATGACTTCCTCAAGGCGCGTGTCGAACAGTTCCACAGCGGCATGCAATGGCGCGTCGATCCGCCGGAGCGCTACCGGCGCCTGGTGACAAACATCGAGGTGTTCGAGACCGGCAAGGCCGGCGAGATCGCGGCGCGCAGCAATTGCCTGGCGGTCCGCACGCGCCGCGCCTACGAGATCGACCAGTTCGTGTACTGCCGGGAGGACGTCCTGCGGCGCTGCCCCTTCGGCACGCTGCGCTTGGTGCAGCGGCGCATCGACTTCGACGAGCGCTCGGTGGCAGGCCGCAACCTGGTGATGATCCTTTGACGGGCGGGAAACAACATGGCGGAGCGAAGCATGGGATGGCTTGAAGGCAATGTGGCGATCGTCACCGGCGGCGGTTCCGGCCTGGGCAGGGCCCTGGTCGAGCGCTTCATCAAGGAGGGCGCGAAGATCGGCGTGCTGGAGCGCAGTGCCGAGCGCGGCGACGAACTGCGGCGCGAGTTCGGCGATCAGGTCGAGGTCGTGACGGGTGACGTCGCCACCTGGGCGGACAATGCCCGCGTGGTGGAACGGACCACCGCGCGCTTCGGCCGGCTGGACACTTTCATCGCCAACGCCGGTATCTTTGATTTTTTCCAGGCGTTGCCGCAGCTGGAGCCGGAGAAGATCTCCGCAGCCTTCGATGAACTGTTCGCGGTCAACGTCAAGGGCGGCCTGCTCGGTGCCCGGGCCGCGCTGCCGGAGCTGCTGAAGACTCGGGGCAGCATCATCTTCACGATCTCCAATGCCGGCTTCTACGCCGGCGGCGGCGGCCCGATCTACACCGCGTCCAAGCATGCGCTGGTAGGCCTGGTCAGGCAGCTCGCGCATGAGCTGGCGCCAAAGGTGCGCGTCAACGGCGTCGCTCCCGGCGGCCTGCGCACCAACCTGAGCGGCCTGGCCGCGACCGGCACCGCGCAGCAAGCGCTCAATCAGATCGACGACTTCGACCAGATGATCGTCGGTATCACGCCGTTGCGCATGGCGCCGACGACGGCACAGACCTGCGGACCCTACGTCCTGCTGGCCTCGCGCGACAACGCGGCGCCCATCACCGGCGTCGTTATCAACAGCGACGGCGGGTTTGGCGTACGCGGCATCATGAATGTCTGCGGCGGCGAGAACCTGTAACCCCATCACATAGGGAAAAAACCATGTTGAAGCTGTTCTACAGTCCCGGCGCCTGCTCGCTGGCGCCGCACATTGCCCTGCGCGAGTCAGGCCTGTCGTTCGAACTGGAGAAGGTCGACCTCGCCAACCGCCGGACCGCCTCCGGCGGCGACTACCTCTCGATCAATTCCAAGGGCTATGTGCCGGCTCTGCAGTTTGCCGACGGCTCGGTACTGACCGAAGGGCCGGCGATCCTGCAGTACGTCGCGGACCAGAATCCGGAACTGCGACTGGCGCCGCCGGTTGGCAGCCGCGAACGCTACCAGCTGCAGGCCTGGCTGAACTTCATCTCCACGGAACTGCACAAGCAGTACAGCCCGTTGTTCAACCCTGCGTGCACCGCCGAACAACGCCAGGCTGCAACCGCCGCGCTGGAGCGGCGCTACCTCTGGCTGGCCGACGAGTTGCGCGGCAGTGCCTATCTCGTCGGCGATCGCTTTACGGTCGCCGACGCCTACTTGTTCACGGTCAACGGATGGGGCGCTTTCATTGGCTTCGATCTTGGCCGCTGGCCGGTGATCGGGGAGTACCAGCAGCGCATTGCCGCTCGCCCAGCGGTGCAAGCCGCGTTGCGCTCGGAGGGCTTGCTGAAGGACATGGCCTGAGCGGCGGGGCATGGCATGAAACTCTGTCGATTCAACGGCAATTGCCTGGGAGTTCTGGTGGGAGACGGGGTGCTGGACGTGACGCCGGCGCTGGCCGTGATTCCCCTGCAGCACTGGCCGCTGGCACAGGGCGATCCCCTGATTCTGAATCTCGACGCCGTGCTGGAGCGGGTGTCGGAGCTGCTGCCCACCGCGCCGCGCCTGCCGCTGGATGGCCTGGCGATGGATTCCCCGGTGGCCAATCCCGGCAAGATCGTCAATGCGCCGATCAACTACAGGGCGCACATCGAAGAGACCAGCCGGGACGCAGCGATCGCGCATGGGCGTGACATGACCCGGAGCATCTCGGACTGGGGGCTGTTCCTGAAGGCCAGCAGTGCGCTGATCGGTCCCTCCGAACAGATTCGCCTGCGCTTTCCCGACCGCCGCAATGATCATGAGGTGGAACTGGCGGTGGTCATCGGTCGACGCTGCCACCAGGTGTCCCGTGAGGCGGCTCTGGACTACGTCGCCGGCTACGCCATCGGTCTGGACATCACGATCCGAGGCCCCGAGTTGCAGAGCTTTCGCAAGTCGCCGGACACCTATGCGGTCTGCGGGCCCTGGCTGGTGACGCGCGACGAAATCCCGGATCCCGGGGTATTGGACCTGCGCCTCTGGGTCAACAACGCGCTGCGGCAGTCGGCCAATACCCGGCAGCTGATTTACGATGTGCCGCGCCTGATCGAGTATGCGTCCAGCTTCTACACGCTCCATCCGGGTGATCTGATTTTCACGGGCACGCCGGAAGGGGTGGGGCCATTGCTGCCCGGTGACCGGGTGGATGCGGAGATCGCGCAGATTGGCCGGTTCAGCATCCAGGTGGCGGACCGCTACGCCTGATCGGACAGAAGGCTCGTCTCCATTCACCGCGTCGGCATCTTGCCGGCGCGGTGTATCCGCTCAGACGAAGCGGTCAAAGTGCAGCTGCGCGGTCGGCACGCGCTTCTCCAGCATCAGTAGTCGCTGCAGCGCGTCCGTCATCGGCGGCGGGCCGCAGAAGTAGTAGTCGTATCCGCTGGCATCGCCTGCCGACTCCAGCCAGCCCTGCAGCACCTGGTGCACGAAGCCACGCTGGCCCTCCCAGGCCCCGGCATACGCTGGGTCGGAGATCGCGGTGACGCACTCGACCCTTCTGGCCAGCGCCTCGTCGCGCGCCAGCAGGGCTGGCGCGCAGAGGTCTGCCGGCGTACGGCCACCGTAGAACAGCAGCAGGCGCCGTGACGCCAGCTCCGGGGCGCGCGCCGCAGCGGCCAGGATCGACAGCAGTGGCGAAATGCCCGAGCCGCCGCCGACACAGACGATGTCGCGGTCATTGCCCAGGCGCAGGTGTGCCATGCCGTAGGGGGCATCCAGACCGATCGTGTCGCCGGGCTGCAGGAACTCGAACAGGGCCATGCCACCGCGACCGGCACCGATCTGCTTGATCACGAACTGCCAGAGGCCCTCGTCGTTCGGCAGGTTCGACATGGAGTAGGCGCGGGCGCCGGCGACGCCTGGTAGGTCCAGCAAGGCGTACTGGCCGGGCAGGAAGTCCGCTGGCTCCCCTGCGCGGAAGCTGAACTCGGCCATGTCGGCAGTCAGCCGCGTTCTCGACACCAGGGTGGCACGCCGCCGCGTGGGTCGCAGCGACGGCTGGCAGTCCGGCTTGAGCCGGACGCGCAGTGTGCAGTCACCCCTGGGGACCGTTTGGCAGGCCAACTGCCGCCCGCGCTCGCGGGCCCGTGGCGTGAGGCCCGGGGCCTGAGGCCACAATTCCTCGAGGTCTCCGGAAACCCTTTCGAACTGGCAGGAGCCGCAGCCACCGGAACTGCACTCGTAGGGGAAGGCGATTCCGGCGCGCAGCGCGGCACGCAGCACCGTATCTCCGGCATCGCAAGGAAAGCTCTGACCGCTGGCTTCGAGGGTAATCAGGTGCCTGGCCATGTGTATGGAATAGAAAAGGCGGCCGGCGTCGACACTGCGCGCGCGGCCGCCCATGGGGGAGAAGGGAGGCTTACTGCTGCCCGAAGACGCCGATCGGACCTTCTGCAAGGTTGATGATCACGCTCTTGGTCAGCGTGTAGTGATTCATCACCTCGGCGGCAAATTCGCGGCCGAAACCGCTCTGCTTGTAGCCGCCGATTGGCATGCCGCCGAGGAAGTTGTAATAGCGGTTGACCCAGACCGTGCCGGTTTCCAGGGCCCGCGCAATACGATGGGCACGGGAGAGATCTTTGGTCCACAGGCCGCCGCCGAGGCCGTAGACCGAGTCGTTGGCCATGCGCACGACTTCGTCGTCGTCACGAAAGCCGATGACACAGCTGACCGGCCCGAAGATTTCTTCCTGGGCGATGCGCATGCTGTTGTCGACGTCGAAGAACACTGTGGGCTCGATGAACAAACCATCCTCGAATCCGGGCGGGGTGGCCTTGCGACCGCCGGCGGCGAGCTTGGCCCCTTCCTGCTGGCCGAGTTCGAGATAGCCCATGATCTTGTCGTACTGCGCTTTGGAGACCTGCGGGCCGATCTGCGTTGTCGGCTCGCGCGGGTCTCCTGCCTTTACACGCTTGAGCAGGGAAGTGAACTTGTCGAGGAACACGTCCTTGACCTTTTCGTGCACGAACACGCGGCTACCAGCCAGGCAGACCTCGCCCTTGTTGAGCACGGTCGACATCGCCGCGCCCTCGGCGGCGGCATCCAGGTCGGCATCCTCGCAGACGATATTGGCGGACTTGCCACCCAACTCCATGGTCTGCGGAATGATGTTGACGCTGGCGTACTGCATCAGCTTTTGTGCCGTCGGACGGGAGCCGGTGAAGGCGACCTTGCGCACCTTCGGGTGCGTCACCAGTGCCTCACCGACGCTGGGGCCATATCCGGTGACGACGTTGACCACGCCTGGCGGCAGAAGATCTGCCATCTCGCGGAAGAACTCCAGCACCGACAGGCAGACGATCTCGGAGGGCTTCAGCACCACGGTGTTGCCAGCAGCCAGCGCCGGCGCCAGCTTCGCAGCCATCATGATCAGCGGAACGTTCCACGGAATGATCTGCGCGACGACGCCCAGCGGTTCGCGCAGCACGATGCCCAGGGTGTTCGGTGCGTCGATCGACTGGCCATGCAGGAACCAAGGGGCTCCGGAGAATATCTCGAACTGTTCGATCGCCATCGGCAGGTCGAAATGCATCGCTTCCATCGCGGGTTTGCCGTTGTCCAGGCAATCCATCATTGCGTAGTCGGCCATGCGCACGCGTAGGCGGCGCGCCATCTCGTAGAGGATGCGCTGACGCTCGGAGCGCGGTGTCTGCGACCAGGCCGGAAAGGCTTGCGCGGCGGCGTCGACTGCACGGCGCGCGTCCTCGGCGTTGCCGGACTGGATGTGCGACAGGACCTGGCCGTTGGCGGGGTTGATCATCGGGATCCGCTCGCCGCTGGCACCCTGGACCCATTTGCCGCCGATGAAGTGGCCATACTCCTTCTGGAAGTGCTTCGCTGCCTGGGCGGCATCGCCGCTGCGGTTCCGGGGTTCGCTCTTGGTCATTCGTGGTCTCCTCGTTCGGCTGGCGGCTTGTCCGTCAGCGATCCTTGATTTCGGTATAGAGATCGTCGCCCTCGACGATCACCGGGAAGGTCTGCAGCGGCACTTCGCAGGGGAACTGCGTGGCCTCGCCGGTTCTCACGTTGAAGCAGCCGCCGTGGAGGGGGCACTCGATGGTGTCGCCCTCGAAGAAGCCGTCGCTCAGCAAGGCGACGTTGTGGGTGCAGACGTTGCTGGTGACGTAGATCTCGCCGCCGACATCGAACGCGGCAAGCGGCGGAAGGCCGGGGATGTCCAGTGGCATCATGCCGCTCGCGGGGACATCGGCCCTGCTGCAAAGCCGTATCTTTCTTGTCATTGAACTGCGCGCTCCGATTCGCGACCGTTGGTCCGTTAGCTGTTGCGAAAGGATCGTGAACGACGGAGCATCATTCAATAGAATGAGAGTAATGGACCTCATCACTCCACTGAATGTCGGTCCGGCGCGCATCGGGTTCAAATGGAGGCGCCATGGATCTGAATAAGGTCGACCTGAACTTATTGCTTGTGTTCAACCAGCTGGTAATCGAGCGGCGCGTGTCGCGCGTAGCCGAAAGCCTGGGTGTCTCGCAGCCAGCGGTGAGCAATGCGCTTAACCGCCTGCGCAAGCTGCTCAACGATGACCTGTTCCTTCGTACCTCTCACGGCATGGAACCCACGCCTCGTGCGCTGCATCTGGCCGAACCGATCGCCTACGCGATCGATACGATCAAGAGCGCGCTGAGCCAGGAGAGTGTGTTCGAACCGGCGACCAGCACGCGCAGCTTCACCATTGCGGCGACCGACATCGGCGAGATCTATTTCCTTCCGCCGCTGCTGAACCGGCTCGCGGAGATGGCGCCGGGCGTCACCCTGTCGACGATCCGCCACAACCCGGCAAACCTGAAGGACGACATGGAGAGCGGCCGCGCGGATTTTGCGATCGGCCTGCTGCCGCAGCTGCAGGGCAGCTTCTTCCGCCAGCGCCTGTTTCGTCAGCGCTTCGTTTGCGTGTTCCGCAACCAGCATCCGCTGGCCAAGCGCAAGATCGTCAGCAAGGAAGATTTCTACTCGGCGAAACACGCCGTGGTGGTGCTCCATGGCACCGGTCACGGAGAAATTGACAAGCTGATTGACCGCAAGGGCGCCGAGCGCAGGATACAGTTGTCCGTGCCGCATTTCGTGGCGATGGGCCATATCCTGCAGGAAACCGACCTGATCGCGACTCTGCCGGAGCGTCTCGCGAAACGCCTCGAAGGTCCCTTCAAGCTCACATGCGTGCCGCATCCGGTCAAACTGCCGGATCACTCCATCGACTTGTTTTGGCATGCCAAGCTGCATCGCGACCCGGCCAACCAGTGGCTGCGGCGATTGATGTTCGAGCTGTTTACCGATTGACGATGGCCGCGGGGCGTCGTTCCAGGCGCCGTCCGGCCTTGAGGATCTGACCGGGTACTTCGTGGCCGACCAGCTTCTGCAGCCTCTCGGAAGCGGTGAGCAGGATGTCGATGTCGATGCCGCAATCGTAGCCCTGCAGTTCCAGCATGTGCGCGACGTCCTCGGTGCAGACATTTCCTGTGGCACCCGGCGCATACGGGCAGCCGCCCAATCCGCCCAGCGAAGCGTCGAAGCGCCTGACGCCTGCAACTGCGCCGGCCAGCACGTTGGCCAGGCCCATGCCGCGGGTGTTGTGGAAGTGCAGTGTCAGCGTCTCCAGCGGCCATCGTCGCGCCCAGGCGGCGCAGATCGTGGACACCTGGGCGGGGTAGGCCATGCCGGTGGTATCGCAGAGCGCAATGCTGTCCACGCCGAGATCGAAGAACTGCCATGCCCAGTCGAGCACACGTGCCTGAGCGACCTCACCTTCGTAAGGACAGCCGAAGGCGGTGGATAGCGAGACGTTGATGGCGATGCCGGCCGTGCGTGCCAGGGCGACGACCTCGCGCAAGGCGCTGAAGGACTCTTCGCAGCTGCGTCGCAGGTTGGCACGGTTGTGACTCTCACTGACCGACATCACCAGGTTGAATTCGTCCGGCCGCAATGGCAGTGCGCGTTCGGCTCCCCGCAGGTTCGGCACCAGGACCGTGTAGATGATCTCCGGCGCGCGATGGATCGTGCCTAGCACGGCGTCCGCATCGGCCAGCGCCGGGATGGCCTGGGGCGATACGAAGGACGTGACTTCGATCTTGGCCAGGCCGCTGCGCGACAGCATGTCGATCAGCGCGATCTTGTCGGCGCTGGGCACAAAGCAGGCTTCGGCCTGGAGGCCGTCGCGCGGGGCGACCTCGGTGAGGTGGATGCGGGGACGCGGATTCATTGCATGGGTCATACGATGCGCGCCCCGCGCAAGGCAGAAAGGCGCTCGCCCTCGATCCCAAGGCTGGCCAGCACGGCCTCGGTGTCCTCGCCTAGCCGTGGCGCGGGGTGGCGAATTCCGCCAGGACTCAGCGAGAGCTGGGGGGTGATGCCCGGAACTTCCAGCATGTCGCCGTCCCGCGTGGTCACGGTCTGTATCATGCCGCGTGCACGGTATTGTGGGTCCTCGGCAATGTCTCGGGCGGAGTAGATCCGGCCGCAGGGTACGCTTACTGCTTGCAGTTCCCTCAGTACCTCCTCGACGCGGCGTAGCCGGGTCCAGCCGCCGATCGCTTCATCGAGTTGCGAGGCGCGCGCAACACGGCCTTCGTTGTTGGCTAGTGCCGTGTCCTGCGCCAAGTCATGGCGGCCGATCGTCTCCATCAGCCGCCTGAAGATGCTGTCGCCGTTGCCGGCGATAAGGACGTGGCCGTCGCTGCAGGGATAGGCGTTGCTGGGTGCGATACCCGGCAGCGCGCTGCCCGCTGGTTCACGGATGACGCCGGCGGCGCTGTACTCCGATAGCAGGCTCTCCATGCAGTTGAACACGGCCTCGTACAGCGCCACGTCGATCATCTGGCCGGCCCCGCCGTTGACCTTGCGGTGGTACAGCGCCAGCAGTATGCCGATCACGCCGTGCAGTGCGGCCAGGGTATCGCCGATGCTGACGCCAACCCGAACCGGCAGGCGTCCGGGCTCGCCGCTGAGGTGGCGCAGGCCGCCCATGGCTTCGCCGATGACGCCAAAGCCCGGACGGTCGCGGTAAGGGCCGGTCTGGCCATAACCGGAGATGCGCAGCATCACCAGGCCCGGGTTAAGCGCCGATAGCTCCTTCCATCCCAGTCCCCAGTCCTCCAGCACCCCGGGGCGGAAATTCTCGATCAACACGTCGGCCTCTGCCGCGAGCCGTCGCGCGATGTCCTGCGCCTCGGGCTGGCGCAGGTCCAGCGTCACCGAACGTTTGTTGCGCGACTGTATCTGCCACCAGACCGAGGTGCCGTTGCGCAGCAGGCGCCAGTTGCGCAGCGGGTCGCCCTGTCCCGGCGGCTCGATCTTGATCACCTCGGCGCCGAAGTCGCCGAGGACCTTGCCGGCGAAGGGACCGCCTATCAGCTGTCCCAATTCGAGAACCTTGAGTCCTGTCAGAGGCGGCGGGTCGGTGCGTGCGTCGCTGCTCATCGTTGATCCCTGTCGATGTTGGAGTGCGCAGACTAGCCCGCGATCCTCCGGGCGCAACATTCACGAGAGTGAACTGCATCATTCACCCCATACGATTTACTTATGGTGGAGCATCTCCGATTCTGCAATGAAAGTGGATCAGAGGAGAGCGAGGGTGGAACTGGTGGTGCGACCCAGCGGGCGTGTCCTGGAAGTACAGGCGGGGGAGACCCTGCTGGACGCGCTATTGGGCAACCAGGTTCCTATCTCGCACAGCTGCAAGGACGGACGCTGCGGCGTTTGTCGCTGCCGGCTTCTGCACGGCAAGGTCGTGGGGCCGGCGCGGCAGATGCGGCCATCGTCTGTTCCGGGATCGTCCTGCGTGCTGGCCTGCCAGAGCGTGCTGACCGAAGACTGTGTGATCGAGATTCCTGCGCCGGAAGATGTGGTAGTTCATCCGGCGCGCACGATGAAGGCCGAGGTGGTGGCGGTGGCGCCGCTGTGCCGCGACACCCTGCGGTTGAGGGTCCGGCCACAGTCGCCGCTGTCATTTTCCCCGGGACAGTACGTCGAGCTGGAATTCGAGCGCGGCCTTGCGCGTCCGTATTCGATGTGCGGGTTGCCGGGCAACGAACTGGAGTTTCACGTGCGTCTCCATCCAGGCGGCCGTGCTTCCGCCCGCCTTTCCGGAGAGCTCAAGCCCGGCGACATGCTCAAGTTGCGTGGGCCCCTGGGGATCACCTTCCTGCGATCGCGCAACGAAGATCCCATTCTCTGTGTCGGTGCCGGCACCGGCCTCGCGCCGACGCTGTCGATTCTGCGCGGCATTGCCGCCGCAGGCATGAAGAATCCGCTGCAGATCTACCTGGGGTTCACCTGTCGGGAGGATGTCTACGGCCAGGACGAACTGGCGCAGGTCCTGGAGCAGTTGCCGGCGGCGCGTGCGCACATCGTGGTCGCCGCCGGATCTATCGACCGTGGCATGAGGCGCGGCCTGCTGACGAGCGTGATCGCGGCGGACTTCCCCAGCCTTGCGGGCTGGCGTGGCTACGTCTTCGGATCGCCGCACGCGGTGGAGGCGACGGTGCGCACGCTGCGTGAGAAGCAGATGGCGGAACCGAGCATCTACGCCGAACCCTTTCACATCACCGGGAACTAACCAGGCTGCCATGACCTCCGCTGCCATGATCGATTCCGCCGGCCTCGATGCCCGCCGTCGGTACTACGAGCGCATCGACCGCCACCACCTCACGCCGCTCTGGGAAGTGCTCGGTACGCTGGTGCCACCGACGCCGCGAAGCCCGGCACAGGCGGCACTGTGGCGCTACGAGCAGGCCCGCGCCTACCTGCTTGAAGCCGGCGGGTTGATCAGCGCGCACGAGGCCGAGCGCCGCGTGCTCGTGCTGGAGAATCCCGGCCTGCGCGGGCAGTCGCGCATCACCCAGAGCCTCTATGCCGGCCTGCAGCTGATCCTGCCGGGTGAAGTCGCGCCGGCGCATCGCCACACGCAGTCGGCGCTGCGCCTGGTGCTGGAGGGCGAGGGCGCCTACACCGCGGTCGATGGCGAGCGCACGACGATGCGCCGCGGCGATTTCATCATCACGCCGGCCTGGACCTTCCACGATCACGGAAACTCCGGCACGCAGCCGGTGATCTGGCTCGATGGCCTCGATATCCCGATCGTGCAACTGCTCGACGCCGGCTTCGCCGAAAAGAACGAGCAGGACGAGCAAGCGTTGACACGGCGCGAGGGCGATGCACTCGCGCGCTACGGGTACAACATGCTGCCGGTGGATTTCGAGCCGCAGCGCCAGGATCCGACCAAGGTCTTCGTCTATCCCTACGCCCGGACGCGTGAGGCGCTGCGTGGGATCGCCGCAGGCGACATCGACCCGCATCACGGCTACAAGCTGCGCTACGTCAACCCGGCCACCGGAGGTTCGCCGATGCCGACGATCGGCGCGGCGGCGCAACTGCTGCCCGCCGGCTTCGAGACCCGTGGTTGCCGCAGTACCGACAGCAGCATCTTTGTCTGCCTGCAGGGCGGCGGCGTGGCGCGCATCGGCGAGACCGAACTGCGTTTCGGCGAGAACGACGTGTTCGTCGTCCCGTCCTGGAATGAACTGCGTCTCCAGGCGGCTTGCGAAACCATCCTGTTCAGCTATTCCGACCGCCCGGTCCAGCGACTGCTGGGTCTGTGGCGCGAGCAGAAGGCCTGATGGCCCTTCCACGGTCACAACCCGATTCACAGCACTCGAGGAGAGTTTTGGTGAAGTACGCTTTTTCGCCCGCGCCGGGCTATGTGCTGCCGGTGGCCGGCAGCGACGAACAATTTCCGGTCAATCGCATTTTCTGCGTCGGCCGCAACTATGCTGCCCACGCCCGTGAAATGGGGCAGGACGAGCGCGAGCCGCCGTTCTTCTTCATGAAACCCGCCTCCGCGATCGTGGCCGTCAACGGCCAGGTCGCGGAGATTCCATATCCGCCGATGACCGGCAATTTCCACCATGAGATCGAGCTGGTGGTGGCGATCGGCCGGCAGGGCACGGCGGTGTCGCAGGCGGAGGCCGAATCGCTGGTCTACGGCTACGCCGTGGGCCTGGACATGACGCGCCGCGACCTGCAACTGGAAGCCCGCGACAAGGGTCGCCCCTGGGAGTTCGGCAAATCCTTCTCGCAGTCCGCACCGATCGGAGCGATCCGTCGGGTCGCCGACGTTGGCCATCCGAAATCCGCTTCCATATCGCTCGCTGTCAATGGCCAGCCGCGCCAGGCTTCGGACATCGCCAAGCTCATCTGGAGCGTGCCGGAGTGCATCGCCTTCTTGTCGCAGTTCGAGACCCTGCAGCCGGGCGATCTGATCATGACCGGCACGCCGGAAGGTGTCGGCGCGGTTGTCGCCGGCGACCTGATGCTGGGACGGATCGACGGTCTAGGCGAAATCCAGGTACGCGTGGCGAGCTGAGCGCACAGGAGAACCGCCATGAACGACACCGCCATCACGCTACCTTCGTCGCTCAGTTGGCCGGGCGACGGGGTGCACCGCGTGCCCTACTGGGTCTACACCGATCCGGACACCTATCGCCGCGAACTCGAGCGCTTCTACTACGCCGGCCACTGGTGCTACATCGGCCTCGAAGCCGAGATTCCGAACCCGGGTGACTTTCGCCGCTCGGCCGTGGGCGAGCGTTCGGTGATCATGGTGCGCGCGCAGGACGGCAGCGTGCGCGTGCTGGAGAACGTCTGCGCCCATCGCGGCGCGCAGTTCTGCCGCGAGCGCCAGGGCAACCGCAAGGAGTTCGTCTGCCCCTACCACCAGTGGGCCTACGATCTGGAAGGAAAGTTGCGCGGCATTCCCTATCGCCGCGGCATCCGCCAGGACGGCCAGCTCAGCGGCGGCATGCCGGCGGACTTCCAGATGGAGGGCCGCGGCCTGACCTCGCTCAAGGTCGCGGTGCGCGGCGGCGTGGTGTTTGCCAGCTTCGACCACTCCGTGGAATCCCTCGAGGACTACCTCGGTCCGACGATCCTGTCCTACTTCGACCGCGTTTTCGACGGCCGCAAGCTGAAGGTTCTCGGCTACAACCGACAGCGTATCCCGGGAAACTGGAAGCTGATGCAGGAAAACATCAAGGATCCGTATCACCCGGGGCTGCTGCACAGCTGGTTCGTGACCTTCGGCCTGTGGCGCGCCGACAGCAAGACCTCGCTGAAGATGGATGCGCACAAGCGCCACGCTGCGATGATCGGCGTACGCAGCGTCGGTAAGCCGGCCGGAGACGTCGTCTCCGGCGTGACCAGCTACAAGGCCGACATGAGCCTGCGTGACCCGCGCCAGCTCGACATCGTGCCAGAGGAATGGTGGAAGGGCCCGACTGCGGTGATGTTGACGTTGTTCCCGAGCCTGATCATCCAGCAGCAGGTCAACAGTCTATCGATGCGGCACATCCAGCCGCGCGGGCCCGGTGTCTTCGATTTCGTGTGGACGCACTTCGCTTTCGAAGACGACAACGACGAGATGATCCAGCGCCGCCTGCTGCAGGCCAACCTGTTCGGCCCGTCCGGCTATGTCTCAGCGGACGACGGCGAGGTCATCGAGTTCTCGCAGATGGGATTCCAGGAAAAGCCCGACCAGCAATGCCTGCTGGAAATGGGTGGGCACGGCAGTGAGGAGGCAACCAACATTGCCTCGGAGACGCTGATCCGGGGCATGTACCAATACTGGCGCCGGGTGATGGGCGTATGAATCAGGCACTCGAAGCGCAGGCCTACACCGAACTGCTGCAGCTCTACGCAGAGTACACGGCCGCCATCGATGCGGGCGACTGGGACCGCTGGCCCGAGTTCTTCACCGAGGATTGCATCTACAAGCTGCAGCCGCGCGAAAACCATGAGCGTGGGCTGCCGCTGGCGACGCTGCATTTCCATAGCAAGGGCATGCTGCAGGATCGCGTCTACGGAATCCGCGAGACCCTGTTCCATGATCCTTACTACCAGCGGCATGTCGTAAGCCTGCCGCGCGTCCTGTCGGTGGACGGCGGGCGCTGGTTTCTGGAGGCGAACTACGCGGTGTTCCGCACCAAGCTTGGGGAACTCAGCACGGTGTTCAATGTCGGCCGCTACCTGGACGAGGTGGTCAGGGTGGAGGGTGCGCTGAAGTTCGCGTCGCGGTCCTGCATCTACGACAGCGAAATGATCCCCAACGCGATCATCTACCCAATCTAGGAAATTCATGACCGGTGTGCTCCGGATCACCGAGCTGATCGACTCACGCCCGCTGGGACGCCTGCAGTTCGAAGTTGCGACGCTGTGCGCTCTGGTGGCCCTGCTCGACGGCTTCGATACCCAGGTCATCGCCTACGTCGCGCCCGCGATTACTGAGCAATGGGGTATGGCGCCGTCGGCGTTGGGACCGGTGTTCGGCGCCGGGCTCTTGGGCCTGATGGCCGGTGCTCTGATCGGCGGGCCGCTGGCCGACCGTTGGGGGCGCAAGTGGACGATTGTGGTTTCGACCTTGCTGTTTGGGGCGTTCGCATTGGCGACGGCCTGGGCGCAGACGCCCGGTCAATTGCTCGCCTTGCGCCTGTTGACCGGGCTGGGCCTGGGCAGCGCGATGCCCAACCTGATCGCGCTGACCTCCGAGTATGCCCCGGCGCGCCTGCGTACCATGCTGGTGACGCTGATGTTCTGCGGCTTCCCGCTGGGCTCGATCCTCGGTGGCGTGCTTAGCGCGCTGTGGATTCCAAGCCTAGGCTGGCCGTCGCTTTTCTTGCTGGGTGGCGCTGCGCCGCTGCTGCTGGCGCTGGTGCTGGCCTGGCGCCTGCCGGAGTCGCCCGGGTTCCTGCTTTTGCGGCGCGCGCGTAGCCGTGAACTCCTGCGCGTGCTGGAACGGCTGGACCCGCGCAGGCCTCATGACCTGCGGAGCGTCACTGCCGGCGAACCGCCAGAGCCGGGATTTCCGCTGCGCGAGTTGTTCCGCGGCTCCCGCACGAAGGTCACCGTGCTGCTATGGACCGCGTTCTTCATGAATCTGCTCGTCATGTACTTCATGGTCAACTGGCTGCCGACCCTGCTGACGCTCGCCGGCTACTCGCTAAGCCTCGCGATCCTTGCCTCGTCGCTGCTCAACCTGGGCGGGATCGGCGGTGGCATCCTGTTGGCCGCCTTGGTGCGACGCTATGGGCCCTACCGGACCCTGGGAACGGCCTTCGTGCTGGTCGGCGGCATCGTGGCGGCGCTGGCCAACGTGACCGCGGTACCGCGGCTAACAATGCCGGCGATCTTCATGGCCGGAGCGGGCGTGGTCGGCGCGCAATTCTGCCTCAACGCCCTGGCTGCCGAGACCTATCCAACTGCGATCCGCGCGACCGGTGTGGGCTGGGCTCTGGGCATAGGCCGCACAGGCTCGGTCACCGGTCCGCTGCTGGGTGGCGTGCTGCTGGGCTGGGGATGGTCCCCGGACCAGCTGGTGCTGGCCTGCGCGATTCCGGCGCTGATCACGGCCGCGGCGATCCTCGGCCTGGCGCGGCTGCGTGCCCGGGATCCTGACTACGTCCCCCGAACCCTGCCTCTATGAAACTCCACACCTACTACCGCAGTTCCGCCTCCTACCGTGTCCGCATTGCGCTGAACCTCAAAGGCCTGCGCGCCGAACACCTGCCAGTGCATCTGACGCGCGATGGGGGCGAGCAGTTCCGGGCGCAGTTTCGTGCCACCAACCCCGCGGCGCTGGTACCGGTGCTGGAGGATAGTGGCGAGCGCATCGCGCAGTCGTTGGCAATCATCGAGTACCTCGATGAGCGCCATCCTGAACCGTCATTGCTGCCAGCCGCCGCCGCGGACCGCGCCTGGGTCCGGCAGATCGCGCTGGCCGTCGCCTGCGACATCCACCCGCTAAACAATCTGCGCGTCCTGAAGTACTTGACCGGACCGATGGGCCTGTCGGAGGAGCAGAAGCAGACCTGGATACGCCACTGGATCGATCTCGGGCTGCAAGCGCTGGAGAGCAGGCTGGCCACATCGCCGCGCCGCGGAGCATTTTGCTTCGGCGATCGACCGACCCTGGCGGACTGTTGCCTGGTGCCCCAACTGTTCAATGCGGAGCGTTTCGGCATGTCGCTGGACGCCTATCCGACCCTGCGGTGCATCGAGCAGGCCTGCAACGCTCTGAAGGCTTTCCAGGATGCGCATCCAGCGAATCAATCGGACGCGGAGTGATGCGAGCCGGCAGCCTGCTCTGAATGTTCCTGACCGGGGAACTTCGAGTGCATCGCGATTCCGCGACAGATCGTTCGACTGCGCCCGCGGCCAGCGGCCTCGGCCGACCTCAGCCCGGGTTGCGACCGTTTTCGGCGTAGTACTCGATGCCCTGGCGGATCTTGGCGCGGCCTTGCGGGTCGTCGCCATAGGGTGGCAGCTCATGCCAGCGCCCCCAGTCCGGGCGATGCAGTCCGGAGGCTTGTGTGCCCAGCCGGCCCAGCGCAGCAGCACCTCGTCCGGTAGCCCCACTGCACGGCCGTTGGCGCCGTAGTTCAGGCTCGAATCGTCAAGCGTGGTTTGCGCGATCGGCGGCGTGCCGAGGCCTTGCACGACGTAGGAGACGCCGACCCCTATATCGACGCTGACGCCCCGGAGATCGTGAGTCTTGCGCGCAGCCTGCATCGCGACTCGTCACGTCACGTCAAACGGTCCAGGCGATCTACGAGTGGGTGAAGGGTAACCTGCGCTATGAAGGCTTCACCGCCGCAGACTTCGGTGCGCGACACGCGCTGCGGCAGCGCAGTGGTGATTGCACCGAGTACGCTTATCTGGTCGCTGCGTTGGCCCGCGCCAACGGCTTCCCCGCCCGCGTCCTCGGTGGTTATGTCAGCGATCGCGGCTTCGTTCCGCAGGCGACTGACTATCACAACTGGGCCGAAGTTTACGTCGATGGCTCTTGGCAGTTAGCCGATGCCCAAAAAGGGAACCTGTTTCACAACTCCGAAAATTACGTTGCTTTTAGGATTATCTCCTCTGCCGCGCGAAACGAACTGGGCGACTTCCATCGCTTTCGGAGTAGCGAGGGGTTGGCCGTTTACTTCAACAAGTAGCCGCGAGGTCGAGGACAGAATCCAGCAGTGGCTGGCCTTACCGGCGCAAGTACCGGTGCCAACAGTGACAGGTGGGCTCGACTGGGAACCCGGCCCATGGATGTCGTCCTGGGAGACCTCTCTGCCGCCCGATCAGCCCCGTTATTTCAATCTCGACGGGTTCGATGGCAGGACTTGGCTGGTGACAGGTGAGAAGGCACCGGAGGACATCGTTGAGGATGATGATTTCTGGGCCGACAGTGACTATGACAACGCAGCCGAAATCGCCAAGAACCTCGTGGCGTGCTGGCCCAATTCGCCTGCCGACGTTGCCAAGTGTGCAGGGATCACCCTGCGGGAACTTCAATGGTTCACCTCAGGAAAGGCTCCCCTGGACCGACATGCACGCTTTGACCTGGAAGACTTGCTCGGCATCGAATACGACGAACGCATGGGTGGCTATGTAGGGGCCGGGCCTTATGTCCTGGTGGCCCACAAACCCCAGGCCATCAAGGAGGTCTACGAAGCCATTTCCAAAGGCGGAGACGCACGTCCCTGTGAGATTGTCCCTCGCCAGGGAGCCGCAGACCCAAGCTGGCGATACGTGTTGATCAATACGTATGGAGAGCCCCCGAGCATTGTGATGGCACCTCGCGGAGCAAATATCACGGAGCGTCTTCCGGACTTGCTTATGAATTATGACGGCATCAGGACTGTCGCTCCGGAGTTCTACCGGGATGTCGTTTCTACCTGCGCCCGGGCCTGCCGCGAACCTGCCGTCAACATCCGGGAGATGAAAGACTTCGTAAAACGCTACGAAACGCACTGGGCAGACTGCGCCTGGCAGCCGGAGTGATCTACAGATACTTCTTGAACGTCGCCGCCGCAATGCACACCGCCACGCCGAGCAATGCGGCGCTGGGCAGCAGGATCAGCAGCGGGTTCACGCTGACCGGCAGTGCCAGGTAAGTCACCCAAGGCAGTACGGCCAGCGGAATCAGGCTGGCCCTGGCGCGGTGATAGATGAACCCCGATTCGCGT
>NZ_QICN01000016.1 GCF_003201205.1 Sinimarinibacterium flocculans | reverse complement strand
CGGCCGGCCGAGCGATCACCACCTCTCGCAACATCGGATAGTCCAGTTCCGTCAGCTTCGGCGGACGCCCCCGCTTGCCCATTTCGCAGCCCCTGTGCTCTGATCGCCAGTAGACTGCTATTTTACTTTATTTTGTCTACACCCTCTGAGTCGCCGCTGAATCCGCCGATGCTACCAGCGTGCGCGCCAGCCACGCACGTCCACGTGCACGAACGGTCCACGCCGCGGAAACGCCGGCGCATAGAGCCCGGTACCGCCGACGTAGGCGCTGTATTCCGGCCGCTCGTGGAGTTCGTCGACGACGCGATAGAGCACTTCGGCGTCGGCACGCGTGATGCGTCCGTCGCCGTCGAGATCGTCCATCACCCCGTCGCGATCCTCGTCGACGAAGACATCGGCAGCCATGCCCCACTGGTGCAGGCTGTAGCGCACGTTGCCGATCGCCGCGTTGTAGAACGGCGTTCGGTAGCCGCTCATCACGTGCAGACCGCTGGCCTCGTGGCGGGCACTGCGCAGCGCGTCGATGATGGTTTCCAGCGCGAGCAGCAGGCGTTCGTCGAGCACCAGGAACTTCGGATAGCCGCCGCTCTGCTTGGACGCGAACTCGCCGAGCGTGAAGTGCGGCGACACGCGCACGTCGTGGTTCTGCGCCGTCAGCTCGATGAAGCCGCGCGGCGGCAGGTAGATCGGGTTGTCGCGCAACGGCCGGTCCGGGTAGTGGCCGACCCGGTAGTTCTGCAGCCGACCGTCGGCGAGATCCGTACGCGGCCGCATGACGAAGGCATTGAGCTCGATGCGCTGGCCGTCGGCTTCGCGCAGGATCGCGAGCGGATACAGACCGGCACGCGGCGGCGCGGTCCAGGTCCAGCCCTGGTCGCGGCGTTCGGGCACATAGGGCACGCGCGACTCGACCCGGCCGCCTGCGGCAGCGATGCGATAGGGGCCGCTCCCCGCCGGCGCGTCGATTCCGACGGCCTCCCCGGGCAGCGCGAAGATCGCGAAGACCGGATGGGCGATGTCGAGACCGCGCACGCGGATGCGCATCGGCGCGCCGTCGAAGGCGGCCTGCGCGCCGGCGTTGACGTCGGGCGGCGCCACCGGTGCTTCCGGCGGCGACGCAAGCGCGTGCCAGGCAGAGCCGCCGAGCGTGGCAGCGGCCAGTAGCAGCAGGACAGAAAGACGGAACACGGCACTCCGGAACGCAGGTGGAACCGATGGGGCAAGCAATGGCCGCCGAAGTTCCTCAGACCGGGGGCATCGTGCGCTGACGCCGGTATTCGCCGGGCCTCACACCGGTCCACTGCTTGAACGCGCGATGAAACGCGCTCGGTTCGGCGAAGCCGACCACCCGCGCGATCTCGGGAATTGCGGCATCGCCGTGGCTGAGCTGTTCGATGGCGAGGTCGCGACGCAGGGCGTCCTTGATCGCGCGAAAGCTCGCGCCCTCGCGCTCGAGCGCACGCCGCAGCGCCGAGGGATGGCTGTCGAGTTGCGTCGCGAGCGCATCGAACCCCGGCCACAGGCCCGGCGGCGTGTCGCGCAGGCACTGGCGGACGCGCGCCGACCAGCTGTCGGCGTTCTTGTACTTGAGCACGATGTTGTAGGGCGCGCCGTGCAGGAAGGCCGTGGCGCTGCGCTGGGTCTGTCGCACCGGCGCCGTCAGCAGGGCCGCGTCGAAGACGATGCGGGTGCAGGGCCGGGAGAAGGCGAGTTGCTGCGAATACATGACGCGGTATTCGCGCCAACGGGACGGCGGCGGATAGGCGAAATCCGCGCGCAGGATGTCGATGCGACGGCCGATCAGCCAGCACATGAGCCCATGCGTCAGTACCAGCAGCGTCTCGTGGGCGAAGGCGTCGATCGGGCGGCCTGCGGCGCGCGCGCCCGGCAGCAGGCGCAGCTCGGCCTGCTCGCCGTCGACCGCGAGTTCGAGGACGGTGTCGTCGAGAATGATGCCGAACAGCCGCACGATGCGGCGCACGGCTTCGTGCAGCGTGCGCGCACCGACGCAGCCGTAGGTCACCGCGGCAAAGCTGCCGACCTTCATGCGACGCGTGTCGCGGCCGAAGAACTCGTCGTCCAGTGCATCGGCGACCGCCAGCCACAGGGCACCGAAGCGCTCGGCGGCGACACGCGTCTGCGGCGACGCCAGCAGGCGCTCGGGAATGCCCGCAGCCTGCAGCAACGGCGCGACCGGCAGGCCCGCACCGCGCACCGCGTGCAGGGCTTCGGCGACGAAGCTGATCGAGACGCTGTCCTTTTCCATCGCACATCCGGTTGGCACTGGCAGATTTTCGCATCCGCAGCACCAGTTTCGGACATCGTGCGTTCCGGCGTCGCTGGCTAAAATTTCGCCCCCACCGCTCGCAGGCCCGTCAACGGGCCACGCTCGAGGAAGCATCCACCATGACCGATCTCTCCGTCGCCAAGCAGCTCAAGCCCTACAAGGCCAAGCACAAGGTCCGCTTCGTGACCGCCACGTCCCTGTTCGACGGCCACGATGCGTCGATCAACATCATGCGCCGCATCCTGCAGTCCACCGGCGCCGAGGTGATTCACCTGGGACACAACCGCTCGGCGGCCGAGATCGTCAACGCGGCGCTGCAGGAGGACGTGCAGGGCATCGCGATCACCTCCTACCAGGGCGGGCACGTGGAGTTCTTCAAGTACATCGTCGACCTGCTGCGCGCCAACGGCGGCGAGAACATCAAGGTCGTCGGCGGCGGCGGCGGCGTCATCGTGCCGGCCGAGATCAAGGCGCTGATGGACTACGGCGTGGCCCGCATCTACTCGCCCGAGGACGGCGCGCGGCTGGGCCTGCAGGGCATGATCGACGATGTCATCCAGACCAGCGACTACGACCTGACGGCGCTGGCGCCGAAGGCTGGCGAGGCGCTCGCCGCGCTGCAGTCCGGCGACCGCCGCCAGCTCGCCCGCACGATCACGGCCATCGAGGCCGGCACCTACGACGACGCCACGCGCGGCGCGATCCGCGAGGCGGCGCAGAAGACGACGATCCCCGTGCTCGGCATCACCGGGACCGGTGGCGCCGGCAAGTCCTCGCTGACCGACGAGCTGGTGCTGCGCCTGCGGCTGGACCAGCAGGACCGGCTGAAGATCGCGATCGTCTCGATCGACCCCTCGCGCAAGCGCACCGGCGGCGCACTGCTCGGCGACCGCATCCGCATGAACGCGATCGAGTCGCCCGACATGAACCGCGGAGCCGTGTACATGCGCTCGCTGGCCACGCGCGACACCGGCAGCGAGATTTCCGCGGCGCTGCCCGACGTAGTCGCCGCGTGCAAGGTGTCGGGCTTCGACCTGGTGATCGTCGAGACCTCCGGCATCGGCCAGGGCGATGCGGCGATCGTGCCGCATGTGGACCTGTCGCTGTACGTGATGACGCCGGAGTTCGGTGCGGCATCGCAGCTCGAGAAGATCGACATGCTCGACTTCGCCGATTTCGTCGCGATCAACAAGTTCGACCGCAAGGGTGCGGAGGACGCGTTGCGCGATGTGCGCAAGCAGTATCAGCGCAACCGCGAGCAGTTCACGCAGCCACCGGACGCGATGCCGGTGTTCGGCACACAGGCCGCTCGCTTCAACGACGATGGCGTGACCGCGCTGTACCAGGCGATGCTGCCCGCCCTTGAAGCCCGCGGCCTGAAGACGCAGGCCGGCGCGCTGCCCAAGGTGACGGTGAAGGCGTCCTCGCAGCGTCGCGCCGTGGTGCCCGCGGAGCGCGTGCGCTATCTGGCCGAGATTGCCGAAACGCTGCGCGGCTACCACGCGCAGATCGCGCAGCAGGCACGCGTCGCCCGCGAGCGCCAGTCGCTGAAGACCGCGAAGGCCCTGTTCGAATCCGCCGGACAGCCGGTCGCCGGCTTCGATGCGATGATCTCGTCCAAGGACGGCGAGCTGCTGCCGGGCGCGCGCAAGCTGCTGGAGCAGTGGCCGACCCTGCGCGAGCAGTATGCGCAGGATGAGTACGTCGTGAAGATCCGCGACAAGGAGATTCGCACCAAGCTGACCAGCGAATCGCTGTCCGGCACCAAGGTGCGCAAGGTTGCGCTGCCGGCGTTCGAGGACGAAGGCGAAACCCTGCGCTTCCTGATGAAGGAAAACGTGCCGGGCTCGTTCCCGTTCACCGCCGGCGTGTTCGCGTTCAAGCGCGAGGGCGAGGACCCGACCCGCATGTTCGCCGGTGAAGGCGACGCGTTCCGTACCAACCGTCGCTTCAAGCGCGTGTCGGAGGGCATGCCGGCGCATCGCCTGTCGACCGCGTTCGACTCGGTGACCTTGTATGGCTGGGACCCGGACCTGCGGCCGGACATCTACGGCAAGGTCGGCAACTCCGGCGTGTCGATCTGCACCCTCGACGACATGAAGGTGCTGTACTCGGGCTTCGATCTGTGCGCGCCGACGACCTCGGTGTCGATGACGATCAACGGCCCGGCACCGATGATTCTGGCGATGTTCATGAACACGGCGGTCGATCAGCAGCTCGACAAGTTTGCGAGCGAGAACGGGCGCGCGCCGACCGACGACGAAACCCAGAAGATCCGCGACTGGACGCTGTCGGTCGTGCGCGGCACGGTGCAGGCCGACATCCTCAAGGAAGACCAGGGCCAGAACACCTGCATCTTCAGCACCGAGTTCGCGCTCAAGATGATGGGCGATATCCAGGAGTACTTCGTCCACCACAAGGTGCAGAACTTCTATTCAGTGTCGATCTCCGGCTATCACATCGCCGAGGCCGGCGCCAATCCGATCTCGCAGCTTGCGTTCACCCTCGCCAACGGCTTCACCTATGTCGAGTCGTACCTCGCGCGTGGGATGCACATCGACGACTTCGCGCCGAATCTGTCGTTCTTCTTCTCCAACGGCATGGACCCGGAATATTCGGTGATCGGCCGTGTCGCCCGTCGCATCTGGGCGGTGGCGATGAAGCACAAGTACGGTGCCAACGAGCGCAGCCAGAAGCTCAAGTATCACGTGCAGACCTCGGGCCGCTCGCTGCACGCGCAGGAGATGGCGTTCAACGACATCCGCACCACGTTGCAGGCCCTGTGCGCGCTGTATGACAACTGCAACTCGCTACACACCAACGCCTACGACGAAGCGATCACGACGCCGACCGAGGAGTCCGTGCGGCGCGCGATGGCGATCCAGCTGATCATCAACCGCGAGTGGGGCCTGTCGAAGAACGAGAACCCGAACCAGGGCAGCTTCATCATCGACGAGCTGACCGACCTGGTGGAGGAAGCGGTGCTCAAGGAGTTCGAGGCCATCGCCAGCCGGGGCGGCGTGCTCGGCGCGATGGAGACCGGCTTCCAGCGCGGCAAGATCCAGGAAGAATCGCTGTACTACGAGCACAAGAAGCACGATGGCTCGCTGCCGATCATCGGCGTCAACACCTTCCGCAACCCGCACGGCGACGAGGTACAGCAGGAGATCGAGCTGGCACGCTCGACCGACGACGAGAAACAGTCGCAGCTCAAGCGCCTGGCCGAGTTCAAGCAGCGCAATGCCGCCGACGCGCCAGCCATGCTCGACCGCCTGCGCCGCACCGTGATCGAACACGGCAACACCTTCGACGTGCTGATGGACGCCGTGCGCGTGTGCTCGCTGGGCCAGATCACGCAGACGCTGTTCGAAGTCGGCGGACGCTACCGGCGTAACATGTAGCTTTCCAGGCCCTCGCCGCTCGCGGCAGAGGGCCACACCCGTCATTCCGTTCACGAGGTCCCCCCATGTCCCAGGCAGAAGTCTTCGTCGTCGGCGCCGCGCGCACGGCGATCGGCAGTTTCGGCGGTTCGCTCAAGGACCAGCCGCTGGCGTCCATCGCGACCACGGCGATCAAGGCGGCGCTCGAACGCGCCGGCGTGGCGCCCGATGCCGTCGGACACGTCGTCATGGGCAATGTCATTCCGACCGAGCCGCGCGACGCCTACCTGAGCCGCGTCGCGACGATCGAGGCCGGCATTCCCAAGGAAACGCCGGCCTTCAACGTCAACCGCCTGTGCGGCTCCGGCCTGCAGGCGGTGGTCTCGGCCGCGCAGACGATCCTGCTCGGCGACGCCGAGGTGGCCATCGGCGCCGGTGCGGAATCCATGAGCCGCGGCGCCTACCTGATGCCGGCGGGCCGCTGGGGTGCGCGCCTGGGCGACACGCAGATGCTCGACTTCGTCACCGGCGCGCTGCACGACCCGTTCCAGAACGTGCACATGGGCATCACCGCCGAGAACGTTGCCGAGCGCTACGGCATCACCCGGCAGATGCAGGATGCGCTCGCGGTCGAGAGCCAGCAGCGCGCAGCGCGCGCGATCGCCGAGGGCCGCTTCAAGGGCCAGATCATTCCGGTCGAGATCAAGACGCGCAAAGGCGTTGTGACCTTCGATACGGACGAGAACGTGCGCGGTGATACGACGCTCGAATCGCTCGCCAAGCTCAAGCCAGTATTCAAGCGCGACGGCGGTCTGGTGACGGCCGGCAATGCGTCGAGCCTCAACGACGGCGCCGCCGCGATCGTGCTCGCGTCGGGGACCAAGGCCAAGGTGCTGGGTCTTAAGCCGCTCGCGCGCCTGGTTGCCTACGCTCATGCCGGCGTCGATCCTGCGTACATGGGCATCGGCCCGGTGCCGGCGACCAGGCTGGCGCTGCAGCGGGCCGGCCTCAAGGTCAAGGATCTCGACGTCATCGAAGCCAACGAAGCCTTCGCCGCGCAGGCCTGCGCCGTTGCTCGTGAACTCGACTTCGATCCGGCCAAGGTCAACCCGAACGGCTCCGGCATCTCTCTCGGTCATCCGATCGGCGCCACCGGCGCGATGATTGCGACCAAAGCAATCCACGAACTGCATCGCGTCAACGGCCGCCACGCGCTGGTGACGATGTGCATCGGCGGCGGCCAGGGCATCGCGGCGATCTTCGAGCGCGTCTGATTCCGAAGAGCGGCGCGCGACGGGCAGGACCACGGTCCTGCCCGTTTTCGTTTGCGGTACTGGCAACAATCGCGCTTATCGCTAGATTGCGGTCATGCCCTATCTCACGACCCGCGACGGCGCACGGCTGCACTACCACGACATCGGCCGCGGCGCTCCGGTCGTGCTGCTGCATGGCTTCGCGATGCCGGCAGCACTGTGGCTGCCGTTCGTGCTGCCGTTCGCCCGACGCTACCGCTTCATCCTGCCCGACCTGCGTGGTTTCGGCGGCTCCCATCGCACGCCGCTGGCGCAGCGCTGCCTGCTGACCCAGCACGCGGACGATCTCGCCGATCTGCTGCAAGGCCTGCACCTGCGCGACGTGCGGCTCGGCGGCCTGTCGATGGGAGCGTGCACGGCGCTGCAGTACCACCGCCTCTACGGCTTCGACCGCATCCGCAGCTACCTGCACATCGACCAGTCGCCGTGCGTGCGCAATACCGCGGACTGGGCGCACGGCCTGCTCGGCGCGACGCAGGCGGCGCGGCTCGCCGACTGGCAGACGCTGATGCGCAAGCTCGAGCCGTACCGCGGCCAGCCGTACGCGCGACTGCCGAAGCCGCTGCGCCGCGCCCTCTGGGCGAAGCTCGGAGAGTTCTTCGATTTCGCCTTCCACCACCGCGGATGGAAGGCGGTCTCGCGGCTCGCACGCTACGAGCTGCTGATCCGTCGCGTCGCCCCGACGGCGAACTGGACGATCTACCTCGACAGCGTGCGCTCGTATCTCGAGGACGACTACGACTGGCGCACGACCCTGCCTGCGCTGCAGGTGCCGATGACGGTGCTGATCGGCAACGACTCGATCATGTATCCGGCAGAGGGCCAGCGGACGATCCGCGAGCTGGTCCCGCACGCCCGGATCGTCGACATCCCGGACTGCGGCCACGCCATTCCGTTCGAGGCGCCGCGCGCGTTCCGGCGAGAGCTGGCGCGCTTTCTCGGCTGAGCGCTCAGACGGGCGGCGGCAGGTCCGGCATCGCCGGCAAGTCGGTCACACCCGGATCGATGCCGGCCTGCATCAGCAGCGTGGTCACCTGTCCGCGATGGTGCGTGCCGTGGTTGAACATGTGCGCGACGAGCAGCCAGGCCGGCCGCACGAAGGTGCCCCTGTAGGCCAGGCTGTAGTAGCGGAAGTCGCTCGCCAGCCACTCCGGCGTCAGCCCTTCCACCCAGTCGACGATCCGCCGATCCAGTGCGGTCCGCTGTTGATGCATGAGTGCAAATTCATCGAATAATGCTTCTGAAATAGATAATCCATCAAGCGATTGGCCGGTGAAGCGACGCATCCAGGCTTCGTCCCCGTAGAGCAGGTGATCGAGCGTGCGGTGGATGGACCCGAAGAACGCGCCGCGATCGCGCTTGCGCGCCTCGCCGTCGAGCTGCGCGGCGGCCGCATAGAGCTTGTCGTTCATCCAGCCGTTGTAGGCCGCCATGCGCCGGCAGAAGTCGATGCTGATCATGCCCGGCCGTCCGTCCGCCGCGCGCGCTCAGGCGCTCAGATAGGTGTAGCCGCTCAGGCCCGACTCGAGCTCCTGCAGCAGGTCCTGCGCCTCGGCCGCCGGCAGGCCGGCGCGATCGAGCTTCTCGCGATAGGTCGCCGCGAGCTTCTCCGGCTCCAGGTGCACGTAACGCAGCAGCTCGTCGGTGCGGTCGCCATGCTCCGCTCCTTCCAGCGTCCAGCCGTCGGCGCCGCCGAGCACGACGTTGACGGCATTGGTGTCGCCGAACAGGTTGTGCATGTCGCCGAGAATTTCCTGGTAGGCGCCGACCATGAAGAAGCCGATCAGATAGGGCTCGCCTTCCCGGAGCGCGTGTAGCGCCAGCGTCGGCATCAGGCCTTCGCGGTCGACGTACTGATCGAGACGGCCGTCGGAATCGCAGGTGAGATCGCACAGACGCGCCCGCACCTCGGGGCGCTCGTCCAGCCGGTGGATCGGCACGATCGGGAACACCTGGTCGATCGCCCAGGCGTCCGGCACCGACTGGAACACCGAGAAGTTGCAGAAGTACTTGGCGGCAAGCTTTTCGCGCAACTCCTCGACCGCCTCGCGCTGGGCGCGGATGCCTGGATCGAGCTTCGGCAGCACCGCATGGGCAAGCGCGTAGTAGGCGCGCTCGGCCCAGGCGCGCTGCGGCAGGCTGAGCAGGCCCATCGTGTACTGGACCTGCGCATCGCCGAAGAACTGCGCAGCGTCGTGCAGCGTCTCGATCGGCCCCTGGGCGTCGATCTGGTCGAACAGCGCATGCAGTTCGTGCAGCACCGCCGGCGCCTCGTCGTCCGGTGCGTCGAGCCGCGGCGACGGCAGTTCGTCGCGATCGATGACATCGGCGATCAGCACCGCATGATGCGCGGTCAGCGCCCGACCCGACTCGGAGATCACATTGGGCTGCGGCTCGCCCGATTCGGCGCAGGCCTCCTGCAGCGTGCGCAGGATGTTGCGCGCGTACTCGCGCAGCGAGTAGTTCATCGAGCAGAACGAGCGCGAGCGCGTGCCCTCGTAGTCGACGCCCAGGCCGCCGCCGACATCGACGACGTCGACCGGCGCACCCAGGCGGCGCAGCTCGACGTAGTAGCGCGCCGCCTCGCGCAGACCCTTGGCGACGTCCTGCACATTGGCGACCTGCGAACCGAGGTGGAAGTGCACCATCTGCACCGCATCCAGCCGCCCCGCCGCCCGCAGCATCTCGACGGCCTCGAGAATCTGCGGCGAGGTCAGCCCGAACTTGGCCTTCTCGCCGCCGGTGTTCTGCTGGGTGCTGGTGAAGTTAGCCGACAGGCGTACGCGCAGTCCGATCAGCGGCTCGACGTCCAGCGCCCGCGCCTCGTCGATCACCAGCGGGAGCTCCGAGAGCTTCTCGACGACGATGTAGACCTTGTGCCCCAGTTTCTGCCCGATCAGTGCGCGGCGGATATAGCCGCGGTCCTTGTAGCCGTTGCAGACGACGATGCTGCCGGGCCGGGCGAGGCCCAGCACCGCCGCCAGCTCGGGCTTGGACCCCGCCTCCAGCCCGACGCGATCGCCGCCGTGACGCACGATCTGCTCGACGACGTCACCCTGCTGATTGACCTTGATCGGGTAGACGGCGGTGTAGCCACCCTCGTAGCCCAGCTCGCCGATGACCTCGGCGAAGGCGCCGGTCAGCGCATCGACGCGGTCGTGCAGGATGTCGGCGAAGCGCACCAGCACCGGCAGGTCGAGCCCCTCGCGCGGCAGCCGCCGCGCCAGCTCGAACAGGTCGATCGTCACGTCCGGCCGCCCGGGATGCGGCCGCACCACCACCCGCCCCTGCGCCGAGACGTCGAAATAGCCCTCGCCCCACTGCGGCATGTTGTACAGGTCGCGTGCCTGTGCGGCGTTCCAGCTTGGATGCGTCACGTTGCGTTCACCCGGGAAAATGGAGCGAGCGCGTATACTCGCGCCGCGATTTTACGCGCCATCATCTTATCGAGAGGATCTGCGACATGGCCCTGGACCGCGGCTGGTTCACCGAGGCGATCGACGCCACCGGCACCGCTTTCTCGCTCAAGGCCGAGAAGCTGCATGAGGAACAGACGCCCTACCAGAAGATCGAGATCTGGAAGACCGAAACCTTCGGCACCCTGATGACGATCGACGGCTGCACCATGGTGTCCACCCGCGACAACTTCCTCTACCACGAGATGATGTCGCACCCGGCGCTGAACACGCACCCGGCGCCGAAGAACGTGGTCATCGTCGGCGGCGGCGACTGCGGCACGCTGCGCGAGGTGCTCAAGCACCCCGAGGTGCAGTCGGCCACCCAGGTCGAGATCGACGAACGCGTCACCCGGCTGTCCGAGCAGTACTTCCCGGAGCTGTGCGACCGCAACGACGACCCGCGCGCAACGCTGTTCTTCGGCGACGGCATCCAGTGGATGAAGGATGCGAAGCCCGGCTCGATCGACCTGATCATCATCGACTCGACCGACCCGGTGGGTCCGGCCGAGGGGCTGTTCGGCAAGAAGTTCTACCTCGACTGCATCCGGGCACTGGCCGACGACGGCATGCTCGTGCAGCAGTCGGAATCACCGCTGCTGCATCTCGACCTGATCCGGGAGATGCACGCGGCGATGCGCGAAGCCGGCTTTGCCGAGACGCGGCTGCTGCACTTTCCGCAGGTGATCTACCCGTCCGGCTGGTGGTCGGGGTCGCTGGCGTTCAAGCGGGCCGGCAGCAGCGTCGAGCGGCTGGAAGAATCAGCGATCGCGGCGCTGGGCACGCAGTTCTACAACGCCGACACGCACCGCGCCGCGTTCGCGCTGCCGACCTACGTCAGAAAGGCCCTGGCTTCGTAAATCCGCCTCAGCTGTCGGAGCGGCAAAGCTCGCTGACCTGCTTCTGCGTCTGCTCGATCAGCTGCAGGCGCTCGTCCTCGGAGTAGGTGCGCTCGTTGCCGAGGCTGTCCCGCTCGGTGATCGTCGTGGCCTTGCGATAGGTCTCGAGCTGCTCGCGACGCTTGTCGCACTCCTCCGCGCGCAGCTTCGCGCGTTCCGGCGATTCCTCGCCTTCGGCGCCGCTCTGCGCGGCCGGCGTCTGCGCGGTGGCCGGCGCGAATCCCGGTGCGACCTTGAGGTCCACGCGCTTCCAGCCCGGTCGCGGCGTGTCGCTGTAGTGAATCCGCCCCTCGGCATCGACCCACTTGTAGACCTGCCCGGCGCCGGCCGAGAAGGCCGCGGCGAGCAGCAGCAGCGCGAAACTTCCTGTCTTGATCGGCATGCGCGCGTTCCTTGGCGAGTGAGCTGAAGCGAATCCCGAGTCTAGTACGATTCGGCGCTCGCGATGAAGAAGCCGGTCGCTCCACTGTCCGACGCCGTGCCTGCGCCGCACACGCGGCGCGGGCCGCGTGTGCTCGAACTGAACGCCGCGGAGTACCGCTGGTGCGCATGCGGCCGCTCCTCGCGCCTGCCGCTCTGCGACGGCGGTCGCGACGACAACCGCTGCGCCGCATCGCTGACGTTTTCGGTCGCGCACGGCGACGGCCTGCTGTGGCTGTGCGCGTGCGGCCGGTCACGCAGCAAGCCGTACTGCGACGGCCGCTCGCACAACCTGCCGCGCTGACTCAGAGGGTCTGCAGGTCGTAGCCGCGCTCGTTGTGCTGCGTCGTGTCGAGACCGGTGGTCTCCTCTTCCGCCGTCGCACGCAGCGGCGTCAGCAGGCCGACGAGCTTGAGCAGCCCCCAGGTCCAGGCCGCGGTCCAGCCGCCGACCGCGGCGATGCCGAGCAGCTGCACGCCGATCTGCCCGCCCATGCCGACGCCTTCGGCATAACCCTGGCCGCTGAAGACGCCGAGGCCGGTGGCCGCGAAGATGCCCGCGGCAAAGGTGCCGAGCATGCCGCCGACGCCATGCACCGGGAACACGTCGAGCGAATCGTCGACCTTCAGCGCGTGCTTGAGCGCGTGGGTCGCGTTGAAGCAGACGAAGCCGGCGATCAGACCAATGATCAGCGCACCGCCGGGGCCGACGACGCCGGCCGCCGGCGTGATCGTGCCCAGACCGGCAACCATGCCGGTGACCACACCCAGCGCCGAGGGTTTGCCGTACTTGAGCCATTCGATCGCGCCCCACATCGCCGCGCCGGCCGAGGCCGACAGATGGGTGCACAGGATCGCCATTGCCGCATTGCCGTCGGCGGCCAGCGCCGAACCCCCATTGAAGCCGAACCAGCCGACCCAGAGCATGCCGGCACCGGTCACGGTCATCGTCAGGTTGTGCGGCATCATCGGCGTCTGCGCGAAGCCGGTGCGCGGTCGCAGCACCAGCGCCGCGACCAGCGCCGCGACACCGGCAGTGACGTGGACCACGGTGCCGCCGGCGAAGTCGATCAGACCGCGGGCGAACAGCCAGCCGTCGGCGGCCCAGACCCAATGGCAGACCGGCAGGTAGACGGCGAACAGCCACAGCACCGAGAACAGCAGCATCGCCGGGAAACGCATGCGCTCGGCGAAACCACCGACGATCAGAGCCGGCGTGATGCAGGCAAAGGTCAGCTGGAACATCGCGAACGCCGTTTCCGGAATCGCGCCGCTCATCGAGCCTTCGGCGACGTCGGCGAAGAAGGCCTTGGACAGGCCGCCAATGAACCCGTTACCGGGCGCGAAGGCGAGGCTGTAGCCGCAGATGAACCAGAGGATCGACACGACGCAGACGATCGCGAAGCACTGCATCAGCACGCTGAGCACGTTCTTCGCGCGGACCAGGCCACCGTAGAAAAGCGCCAGGCCTGGCAGCGACATGAACAGCACCAGCGCCGAGCTGGTCATGATCCACCCGGTGCTACCGCTGTCGATACCGTCCTGCGCGCCTGCGGCCAGCGGCAACAGGGCCGCCAGCAATCCGATTGCTGTTCTCATGGTTCTCCCCCACACAAAAAAACCCCCGCTCATCTCTCGATCAACGGGGGCGCACTGTCCTTCCGATCAGACGGCTTCGACGCCGGATTCACCGGTGCGGATACGCACGGTCTGGTCGAGATCGTAGATGAAGATCTTGCCGTCGCCGATCTGGCCGGTCTTCGCGGCCTTGAGAATCGCGTCGACCGCCTTGTCCGCCATGTCCGGCGCCACCGCGACCTCGATCTTGATCTTGGGCAACAGATCGACGGTGTACTCGGCACCGCGATACAGCTCGGTGTGCCCCTTCTGCCGGCCAAACCCCCGGACCTCGGTCACGGTCATGCCCTGCACGCCGATGTCGGCCAGGGCTTCGCGCACGGCGTCGAGCTTGAAGGGCTTGATGATGGCAATCAGCATTTTCATGGGCAGATGTCCTTCCGGTTACGGCGGCGAGTGTATTGCCGGTTCTGGCAAAAGTCGAAGCCGCACGCACAAAAAAGGGGCGGACAATGATGTCCGCCCCAACCCACCGGAGGAGAACTCCGACTAGACGTTTACTTGGTGAACTCGGGGTAAGCCTCGAGTCCGCACTGCGAGATATCCGTGCCCTCGTCTTCTTCTTCGGGGCTGACGCGGATGCCGATGATGAGCTTGATGATCAGCCACACGATGAAGGCGGCGACGAAGACGAAGACCAAGATCGTGAACAGACCCAGCAGCTGCGCCGTGAAGGTGGCGTCGCTGTTGGTCAGCGGCACCGCCAGCAGGCCCCACATGCCGACCACGCCGTGGACCGAGATCGCACCGACCGGATCGTCGATCTTCAGCTTGTCCAGACCCAGGATCGAGAACACCACGATCACGCCACCGACCGCACCGATCAGCGTGGCCGCAAGCGGCGTCGGCGTCAGCGGCTCGGCGGTGATCGCGACCAGGCCGGCGAGGGCGCCGTTGAGCACCATCGTCAGGTCGGTCTTCTTGAACAGCACCAGCGAGGTGAGCATCGCGGCGATCAGGCCGCCGGAAGCGCCCATGTTGGTGTTCACCAGCACCAGGGAGACCGCGTTGGCCTCACCGACGTTGGAGATCATCAGCTCCGAACCGCCGTTGAAGCCGAACCAGCCGAGCCACAGGATGAAGGTGCCGAGCGTGGACAGCGGTAGGTTCGCACCCGGAATCGGGTTGATCTTGCCGTCCGGCCCGTACTTGCCCTTGCGCGCACCGAGCAGGATGACGCCGGCCAGGGCCGCGGTCGCACCGGTGAGATGCACGACGCCCGAACCGGCGAAGTCGAGGAAGCCGGCTGCGTCGAGGAAGCCGCCGCCCCACTTCCAGAAGCCCTGCAGCGGGTAGATGAAGCCGGTCATGAAGACCGCGAAGATGAAGAACGACACGAGCTTCATGCGCTCGGCGACCGCACCGGAGACGATGGACATCGCGGTGGCGACGAACACGACCTGGAAGAAGAAGTCCGACAGGCCCGAGTAGTACGAATCACCGGACATCACCGACGCCACGTCGTTGTCGCTGCTGCCGAGCAGTCCACCGAAGCCCGGGAAGTACGGACTCATCGCCTCGCCCGGATACATGATCTGGTAGCCGACGACCATGTACATCACCGAAGCGATCGCGAACAGGCCGATGTTCTTGGTGAGGATCTCGGCCGTGTTCTTCGAACGCACGAGCCCCGACTCGAGCATCGCGAAGCCCGCCGCCATCCACATGACGAAGGCGCCCATGACCAGGAAGTAGAAGGTGTCGAGCGCGTAGGCCAGCTCGGCGGTCTTCTGTTCGAGGCTCACTTCCTCTTCGGCAGCCTCTTCGGCGACCGCTTCCTCGACGACGGCCTCTTCGACCGCCACCGGTTCCTCGACCGCCATGGTCTCCATGGTCTCGACGGCTTCGACCGCCGGTTCCGTCATCGCCTCGTCCTGGGCCCACGCGGGCGCAAGGCCGAAGCACAGAGCCAGCGCAAGGGCGCTGAGAGTTTTACGCATCATTTCGGACACTCCCCTGTTTACAGTGCGTCCTTGCCGGTCTCACCCGTACGGATACGGATGGCTTGGTCAAGGGTGAAGACGAAAATCTTCCCGTCACCGATCTTTCCGGTGTGGGCGGCCTTGGTGATGGCGTCGATCGCGGCGTCGAGCTTGTCGTCGCCGACGGCGACCTCGATCTTGACCTTGGGCAGGAAATCCACCACGTACTCGGCACCGCGATAGAGCTCGGTGTGTCCCTTCTGACGACCGAACCCCTTGACCTCCGTCACCGTGATGCCGGCCACGCCGATATCCGAGAGCGCTTCGCGCACCTCGTCCAGCTTGAACGGCTTGATGATGGCTGCAATCAATTTCATGGACATCACTCCTGAGTCGGAAAGCTGGCTTCCGCCAGAGGAGCCTCTGACTCCGGCGGTCGGAGTGGGTGAAAGCACGGAGCGTGCCAGTGGGGAAAACGCCCACGGCAAGCGCCCTCGGCGGCGGGCGCACACAAATGTGGCGGCGCGCGCACCGATGCAGTGCGCCAAACCGTCCGGGACGGCCGCGGACGACACGATGCTTGAATCGCGGCCGGCGAGCCCGTAAAACTGCGCGCCTGATGGCCGACCCCCGACAGTTCGAAGATCTCGCCGGCAAGCTCGCGCAGCTGCTGCCGCAAAGCCTCAGCGGCCTGCGCCGCGAACTCGAGGACAATTTCCGCGCGGTGCTGCGCGCCAACCTCGAGAACTGGGATCTGGTCTCGCGGGAGCGCTTCGACATCCAGGCCGAATTGCTGGCGCGGACCCAGGCCAGACTCAGCGTTCTCGAGCAGCGACTCGCCGAACTCGAGAGCCGGCACACGGAGCGCGCACCGTAAGCGCTTGACGCTGCCTGTGGGCTTGCCGATCCTCGAAGCGGCCGCCGCGACGTTCGCAGGACGGCGTAGCCGCACGACCAAGGGAGGAAGGCGGGCATGGCGCAGTTGGCGATGCTGCTGTCGCGCGCGCAGAACGGACTGACCGCGGACTTGGTGACCGTCGAGGTTCATCTGGCCCCGGGGCTGCCGGGGCTGAACATCGTCGGCCTGCCCGAGGCCGCCGTGCGCGAGGCCAAGGACCGGGTCAAGGCGGCGATCACCACCTGCGGCTACCGCTTCCCGGTGCAGCGCATCACCTGCAACCTCGCGCCCGCCGACCTGCCCAAGGAAGGCAGCCGCTTCGACCTCGCCATCGCGCTCGGCATCCTGGTTGCCTCCGAGCAGGTGCCGGCGGCACCGCTGCAGGCGGTCGAGGTGCTCGGCGAGCTCTCGCTGTCCGGCGAACTGCGACCGGTGCCCGGCGTGCTGCCGGCGGCGCTCAAGGCGACGCAGGCGGGACGGGCGCTGCTGGTGCCCGCGGCCTGCGCCGACGAAGCAGCGCTCGCGCCGCAGGCCCGGGTACTGCCGGCGCAGACCCTCGCCGCACTGTGCGCAGCGCTGCACGAGGGCGGTCCCGCAGCAATCGCGGCGAGCGCACCGAAAGCGCCGGCGGTGGACGAGCCGGACCTGGCCGATGTGCGCGGGCAGCCGCAGGCCCGCCGTGCACTGGAAATCGCCGCCGCCGGCGAACACTCGCTGCTGCTGGTCGGATCGCCCGGCGCCGGCAAGTCGATGCTTGCACGACGACTGCCGGGCATCCTGCCGCCCCTTACCGCCGAAGAATCGCTCGAAGTCGCCGCGGTCGCGTCCATCGCACACGGTGGCTTCGACGCGGCCGACTGGGGGCGACGGCCGTTTCGCGCGCCCCATCACACCGCGTCCGGCGTCGCCCTGGTCGGCGGCGGCGGCCAGCCGCGCCCCGGAGAGATCACGCTCGCACATCGCGGCGTGCTGTTTCTCGACGAACTGCCGGAGTACGAGCGCCGCAGCCTCGAAGTGCTGCGCGAGCCGCTGGAAAGCGGACGGATCACGGTGTCGCGCGCGGCCCGGCAAGCCGAGTTCCCGGCACGCTTCCAGCTCGTCGCGGCGATGAATCCCTGCCCCTGCGGTTGGCTCGGCGACCCCTCGGGCAAGTGCCGATGCACGCCGGACCAGGTGCAGCGCTATCGCGGAAGGATTTCCGGACCGCTGCTGGACCGTATCGACCTGCAGCTGTTCGTTCCCCGGGTCGATGCCGCGCAACTCGCCGACCGGACCGCGACCGCCGAGAGCAGCACGACGGTGCGCGAGCGCGTGATCGCCGCGCGCAGCCGCCAGCTCGACCGGCAGGGCGTGCCCAACGCGCAGTTGCACGGCAAGGCCCTGGAACGGCACGCCGCTCCCGACGACACGGCCGCCGCGCTGCTGCAGACCGCGCTTGCACGGCACCTGCTCACGGCGCGCTCCTACCATCGCTGCCTGCGCGTCGCGCGCACGCTGGCCGACCTCGACAACAGCGAGCGGACGGGCGCCCAGCACGCCGCCGAGGCCTTGCGCTACCGCGAAATGGACCGCACGCCGGTGTAGGGCCAGGCGCCCCAAAAGAAGAAGGGCCGCACCAGGCGGCCCTTCGGGTACTGCTGACGACGGTGTCGAGGCTTACAGGTCGAAGCCGTAGCTGCCGCTGATCACGAGCTTAGGATCGTCGTCGTCGATGTCGGTGGCGACGAAGGCCAGACCCATCGCGAAGCCGTTGCCGGCGTCCGCCGACACGCCGATGCTGTAGTCGACGACGTCTTCGATGCCGTCCTCTTCGAAGGTCTGCTGACCGACGTGCAGGTCGAGGCTCAGCTTGTCCGACATCGGGAACGACAGGTCGAGGTACGGATACATCACGCCCTCGTCAGTCACCGCGAAGTAGTCGGCGAGGCTGTAGTAGAGGCCCAGGGTGGCCGGTCCGAACGACAGCGAGCCGTACACCTCGATCGTGTTGTTCGACGGGTCGGGCGACGCGCCGCCTTCCTCTTCTTCCGAGTACCAGTAGTAGATCGCACCCAGGTCGTAGCCGATGCTGCCGGCCTCGCCGCCGAAACCGGCGTAGAAGTCGACTTCCGCTGCGCTGCCGGTCGCGCCGGCGAAGTTGATGGTCGATGCCCAGGTGCCGGCGTAGAAGCCCGACTCGCTGGCGTAGTCCAGACCGCCCTGGACGGCGGCGCCGCCGCTCTGCGGCAGACCACGGAACAGGTACTCGCTGACAACCCCCACGTTGCCGCTCAGCTCGGCAAGGGCGCTGCCGGAGAACACGCTCGCGCCGAGAACCGCGGCGCTCAGAACCGAACGCTTGAATGTCATTGGAAAGCCTCTTTGAAGTTTGGATGACTCCGCGGATGTCTAGCGCTCTCCCGCGGCCCCGCTGCCTGATCGCAAGCGGCATGCCAAGTTCTGGGGGGAAGCCCTCAGTCGCCGGCCCCGGCGCAGCCCGGCAACCGTGGCGATACCGGCGCTGTTGGCGAGATCGCGCCGGACATTCGCCGGCTCCGTGACCCGCGCTTCGTGACCAAGCGCGCCGGAGGCGATGACAATCTGCCCCCGGGAGCGCACCACTTCGGTGCATCGCCGTCTGCCGCCCACAAAAAAGGCCGGCGAGGCCGGCCTTCTTGCGACGACAGTTCGTCTCAGATCCCTGCTTCCTTGAGCATGAACTCGACGGCGCCGCGGATCTCGTCTTCCGACAGGCTCGGGTCTCCGGCCTTGGGCGGCATCGCCCCCTTGCCGTTGATCACTGCCGACACCAGTCCGTCGATGCCGCCGGCGGCGTCGCGGCGCTGTGCCCAGGCCGCACCGTCACCGGTCTTGGGGGCACCGAGCACGCCGGCCGAGTGGCAGCCCGCGCAGAGCTGGGTGTTGAGCTGCGCACCGCTCAAGGGTTCGCGTTGGGCAGCGGCGGCGCTCACCTTGATCAGGGCGTCAGGATCGGTCACGGCCTTGGCGACCGGGCGGATCCGCTCCTCGACCAGTGCGATCGCGGCCGGATCGGGCTCCTCCTCGCTGCTGATCATCGACGCCGCGATGATGCAGATGAAGAAGATGCCGAACAGGGCCGCCATGACGACACCGAAGTTCGCAAAGAAAACCTTGTCGTGGTCTTTGTGATCCACGGGTGCGCTCCTACTGGGACGTGCCGGCGAGAAAAGGGGCGCAAGTATAGCGGCAGCCCCGGCATAGCGCCTAGCGCCCCGAACCGCTCGCTACAATCGTTTGCATGGAACTGACCAATCAGCTGATTTTCCTAGCCGGACTGCTGTTCATGGTCAGCATCCTGGCAACGGTGATCACGCCGCGCCTGGGCGTTCCGTTGCTGCTCGTGTTCCTCGTGATCGGCATGCTCGCGGGCGAGGACGGCCCCGGCGGCATCCGCTTCGACAACTATTCGCTGGCCAATCTGGCCGCCACGGCAGCCCTTGCGGTCGTGCTGTTCGACGGAGGTATGCGCACGAGTCTGTCGAGCTTTCGCGTCGGCCTGCGCCCGGCCGTGACGCTGGCCTCGGTCGGCGTGCTGGCGACCACGCTGATCGTCGGCGGCTTCGCGGCCTGGGTGCTCGGCCTCGAGCCCGCGGAGGGCCTGCTGATCGGCGCGATCGTCGGCTCCACCGATGCTGCCGCGGTGTTCTCGCTGCTGCACACCAATGCGGTATCGCTCAACCAGCGCGTGGCCTCGACCCTGGAGATCGAGTCCGGCACCAACGACCCGATGGCGGTGTTTCTGACACTGGCGCTGATCCTGTACCTGCAGGCGCCCGAAACCTTCGGCCTGACCGAGGCACTGGCGATGCTGCTGCAGCAGGCCGCGGTGGGCGCGGCGTTCGGCCTCGCCGGCGGCTGGCTGCTGGTTTCGTCGATCAATCGGCTGACGCTCGGCGATTCCTTGTACCCCTTGCTCGCGCTGTTCGGCGGTCTGCTGATCTTCGGCCTCGCGGCACTGGCGGGCGGCAGCGGTTTTCTGGCGGTGTATCTCGCCGGCCTGTTTCTCGGCAACCGCGCGATCCGGTCGGCGGCCGGCATCCGCCGCTTCCACGACGGCATCGCGTGGATGAGCCAGATCGGCATGTTCGTGATTCTCGGCCTGCTGGTGTCTCCGCACCAGCTGGCCTCGCTGATCGTGCCCGGCCTGCTGATCTCGGCCGTGCTGATCGTCTTCGCCCGGCCGCTCGCCGTCTGGCTGTGCCTGCTGCCGTTCCGGTTTCCGGCCCGCGAACAGATCTACGTGGCCTGGGTCGGCCTGCGCGGTTCGGTGCCGATCGTGCTCGCGACCTATCCGTGGCTCGCCGGCCTCGAGAGCGCGCAACTGTTTTTCAACGTGGCGTTCTTCATCGTCCTCGTCTCGCTGATCGTGCAGGGGTCGACCATCGCGGCAGCCGCGCGCCTGCTCGGCCTTCAGGTTCCGGCGACATCGGCACGCATCCACCGCGTCGACATCGACCTTCCCGGACAGCGCGGTTTCGAGGTGGTGAGCTATCGCCTGGCCCGCAACAGCCGGCTGGTCGGCATGCGACCGAAGGACCTCGTGCTGCCCGAGCTGTCGCGCATCATCTGCATTGCGCGCAAGGGGCGGCTGCTCAGCTACCGCGAATGGGGCACGCTCGTTGCGGGCGACTACATTTCCCTGCTGACGCCGCAATCCCAGCTGCAGTCCCTGGACCGCCTGTTCGAAACGGCCCAGGAACCCGCCGGCGTCGATGCACGACGCTACTTCGGCGAGTTTGTCGTCAGTGCCGACATCGCGCTCAAGGATCTGTGCGACGCCTACGGACTGGCGCTTCCGGACGACGCCGGCGAAGGTTCTCTGGCCGACCTCGTCCGCAAGCACCTCCCGCATCCGGTGATCGGTGACCGGCTGCGCCTGGGCGAGATGCAGCTGATCGTGCGCGCCGTCGACGGCGATCGCCCCACGGAAATCGGGCTGCGGTTGCCGCACTGAAATTCCAAGTCAAGCGCCGCCGACACGCAAATCAGGACGCAAGAAATCTTGACTGCGGGACGCGTTATCGCGGATCAGGCATAATAGCCGCGCATTTCCCCACCCTAACTTCTCCATGGCCGATATTGCAGGCTTGCTCAAGAGCGAAATCACGCGACTGTCCAACAAGGTTGCCCGGCAACACTTTGCGCCGCTGCGTGCGGCGGCCACTGCGCAACGGCACCAGATCGCCGAGCTCAAGCGCCAGGTCGCTGCGCTCGAAAAGCAGATCGGCGCCGTGCAGCGGCGTTCGAAATCCGAGGCCGCCGCCAAACCCGAAAGCGAGGAAGGCCCCAACATCCGTTTTGTCGCCAAGGGCTTTCGCACGCTGCGCGAACGCCTAGGGCTGACGGCCGACGAGATGGGTCAACTGATCGGTGTCAGCGGCCAGTCGGTCTACAACTGGGAGCACGAGAAGGCCAGGCCTCGCGCCCGTCAGCTCGCGGCCATCGCCGAGTTGCGCGGTATCGGCAAGAAGGAAGCGCGTGCACGTCTCGAAGCAGGCGCCAGCGGCACGTCGAAGACCGGCTCTGACGACTGAGCCTGCGCCGCTCTTTTACTGGACGGTGCGATAGCGGTCGACGCCGTCTGCCGCGCGCTCGCGGACAATCTGGCCGCGGGCCCACAGGTAGTTGAGATGCGCGAGCGCTTCCCCGGTCGCCAGGCCCAGCAGCTCGCCGTCGATCGGCCGCCGGTACAGCGCCTCGAAGACATCGATCGCGCGACGGGGCTCGTCGAGCGCGGCACGCAGTTTCTCCAGCGACTGCTCGTGGCCACCGATCAGCGCATCGAGCCGCGCGTGCAGGCCGCGAAACGGCAGGTTGTGGGCCGGCAGCACGAGCACGTCGTCGGGGATCGACGCCTTGACCGCTGCCAGCGACGACAGCCAGTCGCCGAGCGGGTCCGCCTCAGGCTCGGTCGGAAATACCGAGACGTTCGAACTGATCCCCGGCAATACCTGATCGCCGGAGATCATCAGCCCGAGCTCGGGGCAATGCAGGCACAGATGCTCCGGCGAATGCCCCATGCCGACGACGGCGCGCCATTGCCGGCCGCCGATCGTGAGCACCTCGCCGTGCTGCACACGGCGATAGCTGTCCGGCAGCGCGTAGATGCCGCGACCGAAGTCACCGAAGCGGGCCTTGTAGTGTTCGATCGCGCGCTGATCCCAGCCCGCCGCCCGGTAGAACGCCAGCGCGTCGGCCGGCGCCTCGCGCCCGGTGTCCGCAACCAGCATCCGACAGATGATGTATTCGAGCCGCGTGATCCACAGGCGGCAGGAGAACCTTCGCGTCAGCCAGCCGGCCATGCCGATGTGATCCGGATGCATGTGCGTGCAGATCACGCGCGTGACCGGCAGGCCGCCGAGCGGTCCGGCGAACGCCTCGTCCCAGGCCTTCGCCGTCGCCCGGCTCTGCATGCCGGTGTCCACGAGCGTCCAGCCTTCTTCGTCGCGCAGCGCCCATACGTTGATATGGTCGAGCGAGAACGGCAGCGGCATGCGCAGCCACAGCACGCCATCGGCAATCGTCTGCACGGCGCCGGGAACCGGCGCCTCGTCGTAGGGGAACCTCAATGCGTTGCTGTCGGTGCTCATCGCCGCGGAGTCTGTCCTGATCCTGCGACGACCGCGCGCCGCCGCTCTGTGCCGAAGCTTACCCGCGTCATCGCCGGGCGGTGCGGGACGCGATGATCCTGCCTCCGGATCCGAAACCGGTGCTGATCGACGGGCTCAACGTGGCCTACTGGCTGGGGCGGCCTCCGTCCATCGAACTGCCCGCCGCGCTAGCCGAAGCGCTGCGCCAGCGCGGACACGACGTGAAGATGATCTTCGATGCCAGCACACCCCACCGGCTGCCGGAAACGGAGCACGGGGTTTACGCGACGCTGCTGCAGACGGGGCAGGCGCTGCAGACGGCGAAGGGCATTCCTGCCGACCGGCAGCTGCTGCGGCTGGCGCGTCGCCTTGGTGCCTTGGTCGTCAGCCGCGACAGCTTCCGCAATCACCGCTCGCGTTATCGCCGCCTCATCGACGAACCCGGCCGCCTGCTCGGCGGCTTCGTCGAGAACGGCACGCTCTGCGTACCCGGGCTGGAAGTCACCGCGCCCCTCATCAGGCCTTGACCGGCGAGCGCCGCAGCGATGCCGGCGGCAAGGCCTGCAGCGTCAGCAGCAGCAGCACGGCGAGCGCAGCATGCAGCAGGACCAGGCGCCCGTCGGCCCCCAGGCTCCGGGTGCTCGCGAGCCATGCCAGGCCGCCCAGCGTTGCCAGCATCAGCACGGGAACGACGCTACGATCGCGCGACACCATGAGCCTCGTCAGCACCAGCAGGAACGACACCGCGCCTGCGACCGGGCGCAGCTGAGCCCACGCCAGACCGGTCAGCAGGATCGCGACAGCGGCGGTCAACGCAGCGCCGGGCAGTTGTCCGTCGAGCCAGCTCCACGAGACGGCAACGAGCATCGCCGGCAGGCCGATGATGGCGCCCTGGTTCGACAGCGCCACGTGCAGCTCGCGCAGCTCGTCGAGTCCGGCGAATCGCAGGCATCCGACGGCAGCAGCCGCGGCAATCAGCAGCGCACCGCCAGCGGCGAGCATGCGTTGCGGCCGAGGCAGATCAGTCTGCGCGAACCGAACGCCGACCCAGATCGCCACCACGGCGAGTCCGGCATCCGAGGCGGCAACCAGACTGCCAGCGCTCACACCGGGCCCACCGGCGGATTCGCAGCGGCGGCCGGCAGCGGGCCGGCCAGCTGGCGCGCCTTCCACCATTCGGGCCCGCGGAACAGGATGCCCAGCACGTCGCCGGAACTGCGCGCCTGACGCAGATCGCGGGCAATAAGAACGAAATGGTGAACGGCGATGTGCAGCGGGTTGTAGCCGGGGTGTTCGCCGACCAGGCCGAAGTCGACGCGCGCCTTCTCCGGTACGAAGCTGCCGAACAGGCGGTCCCAGATGATGAAGATGCCGGCGTAGTTGCAGTCGATGTACTCGGGATTGCGGCCGTGATGCACGCGGTGATGCGAAGGCGTGTTCATCGCCCACTCGATCGGGCCGAGACGGTCGACGCTCTCGGTGTGCAGGAAGAACTGGTAGATCAGGCTGATCGCCTGATACGTCAGGATCATCAGCGGGTGAAAGCCCAGCAGCGCCATCGGCAGGAAGAACGACGCGCTGTACAGCGGCGTGGTCCACGACTGCCGCAGTGCCGTGGTGAAGTTGAAGAACCTGCTGGAATGATGATTCTCGTGCGCGGCCCACAGCAGGCGGATGCGGTGGCTGGAACGGTGGTACCAGTAGAAGCAGAAGTCCTGCAGGAACAGACCGCCGATCCAGACCCAGGCCGAGTGCAGGTCGAGGTCGAACACGCGGTACTGGTACAGCCAGACGAAAAGACCGAGCCAGAAGGCTTTCAGGGCGCCGCTGATGACGACGTTGCCCACCCCCATCGACAGCGATGCAAATGCATCTTCACGCTGGTACCAGCCGCGCTGCCTGCGCGTGGAGATCCAGGCCTCCAGTCCCACCATGAACAGGAAGAGCGGGATGGCGTAGAGCACCAGCTTGTCGTTGCCGAGGTTTTCCATGGACGTTGGCTCTTCCGCTGTCCGGCGCCGATCCGGGCGCCGTGACTGGTCCTACCAGTCTATCGAGGAAGCTGGTGGTGTCAATCCCTGAGAGCGCTCTCCTTCGATGATTGATCTGGCGAACGGGCGCATCGGCGATACCGACGTAATTCCATTATTAACAATTGCTTGTCGTTAAACATTGATTGGGATAACGGAGCTGTCATCGGATCACGGCTCTCGGCGAGTGAGTCGGCTTGTTGTCTTACCTGGTTGACTGGTAGGATATGTTCACTGTTTCGGAGGACGCGATGTTTCAGGCGATCAGCAAGCGGTCGGTGTCGGACGAAGTGTTCGAGCAGCTGTGCAACCGCATCGTCAGCCGGGAGCTGAAGGCCGGCGAGGAACTGCCGTCCGAACGCCTGCTCTCGGAAATGCTGGGCGTGAGCCGCAATGCCGTGCGCGAAGCGATCAAGCGCCTGCAGCAGGCGCGCATGGTGGAGGTGAAGCACGGCGGCACGACGACCGTGCTCGACTACCGCATCGAAGCGGGCGCCGACCTGCTGCCGAGCCTGCTGTTCGACCGGCAGGGACGGATCCAGGTCGACGTGGCCCGCAGCATCGTGCGCATGCGCCAGGTGCTCTCGCCGGAGATTGCCGGCGACGCGGCGGTCCACGGCGGTCCAAGCACTGCCGACCGGCTCGACGCCATCGTCGACGCCATGGTGGTCGCCGTCGCGCCTGCCGAGCTGCAGCGACTCGCGTTCGAGTTCTGGGAAGTGCTGGTCGACGGCAGCGGCAACATTGCCTATCGCCTGGCATTCAACTCGCTGCGCAAGACCTACGAGCCGATCTGGGACCTGCTGACGAAGATGCTGGGGCGCGACCTGCAGAAGCTGGGCGCCTTCCGCAAACTTGCGGTCATGGTGCGGCAAGGCGATCGCGGCGGCGCGATGGAGTGCGCGCGCGAGTACATCGACGGCAGCAGCAACGCGATCTACCAATTCCTCGATCTGTACGAGCAGCACGCCCAGACCGCCCCGAAGGATGGTCCGCCGGAGTCGCGCCGTGCGCCGTGACCACGGCCTTTCCGCGAATGGCGATCCGGCTGATCGGACGCCGCGCGCGCCCGAACCGATGAACCCGACGACCGCCGGCGAGTTCGTCCGCGCGTTCTACCGGTACACGAGTCCGAAGATTCTGACGACGCTCGTCGTCGGCCTAATCGGATGGCGGTTCGCGCAAGGCAACTGGCGTCCCGCGCACCTGATCGCACCGCTGAGCATCCTGGCCTTCTGGCCGGTGCTGGAGTGGCTGATCCACGCGTACCTGCTGCACATGAAGCCGTTCCGGCTGTTCGGCAGAACCTTCGATCTCAAGGTGGGACGCACGCATCGCGCCCATCACGCCGATCCGGCGGACCTGCGCGACATCACGATCAACAAGGAAGTGTTTCCGGTGGTGGTGCCCTTGTTGTTCGTGCTGGCGTACGGACTGCTCCCGACCGTGGAGCTGGCAACCGGCGCCCTGGCGATGTTCTTCGCCTTGTCGCTGCACTACGAGTTCTGCCATTTCATCGGCCACACCACGTGGGCCCCGCCGGTCGAGTACTACCGCCGACGCCAGCGCATGCATCGCCTGCATCACTACCGCAACGAGACCCTGTGGTGGGGCGTGTCGACGGGCCTCGGCGACCTGCTGCTCGGCACGGCCCCGGATTTCAGGTCTGTCGAAAAATCGCCGACGGTCCGCGACGTTCACGGCCGGTCGCCGCAGGAATCCGGATGAGCAGAAACGCCGCCGAACGCACGCACGTTCAGCGCTGAGCAGAGCCCTGTGCGAGGCCCGCAGCGGAGCGGGTCTCTGCTGTCGCAGCCACAGGCCATTCAGAACACAGCAGGGGGAGAGCACATGCTGCCGTCTTCACGCGTGCCGGCCGCGGCACCCGACCCGGATGCATCCACGCAGCTCGCGCGCGCCGCCGCCCGGCTCCTGTTCGCAGGTGCGCTCATCGCTGCAATGCCGGCACACGCGCAGGATCAGGCGGACTGGGATTCCGATCTCGACAGCCTGCTCGGCGAGCCCCCATCGCAGGACGAGCCGCCCCGCAAGAACGAACAGGCCGTTCGGGATCGCGCATCCGAACCTTCAGCAGGCCAAACCGCGAACGCCGCACCAAAGGACGAAGTCCTGCTCGATGTCATTCCGGTGCCCACTGCCGTGCAACAGCCGGAAGTTCCAGCACCACCGCGCCGTGCCACCCTCGAGGAGATCGTCGTCACCGCGCAGAAGCGCGAGGAGAACATCCAGTCCGTGCCGCTGTCGGTGACCGCGATCAGCGGCGACGACATCGTCGACAAGAACATGGGCGACATGAACGAGGTCGCGACCTATGTCCCCAACCTCGACGTGTTCGCGACGACGTCATTCCCCAGCATCTACATGCGTGGCCTGGGGTCCAGCTACAACCGCGGTTTCGAACAGTCGGTCGCGATCCTGATCGATGATGTCTACTACGGCCGTGCGTCGTACATCAATCAGGCGACCCTCGACCTTGCCGGCATCGAAGTCCTGCGCGGCCCGCAGGGCACGCTGTTCGGCAAGAACGCGTCTGCCGGCGCCATCCACTTTCGCACCGCGATGCCGGAGTCGGAGTTCGGCTTCAAGGGCGATGTGCTGCTGGGCGATCTCGATCAGCAGCGAGTCCGCCTCACGGCCACCGGACCGATCACCGAGACGCTGACGTGGCGTGCCGCGGTGCTGAGCGAGACGCGTGACGGCAGCGTGTACAACACGACCATCGGCATCGACGAGGAGAACCACGACACGCAGGCCGGACGCCTGCGCTTCCTCTGGGAAGCGACCGACGCGCTCAGTGTCGACCTGATCCTGAACGCGGGCATCATCAGACAGCACGGGGAAGGCAGCCAGCTGATCCGCGCTCGCGACCGTCATCTGGCGGCGATGCAGGTGTTCGATCCCCGCACCTCGGCCGATCCCTTCGACGAACTGACCGCGAAGAACAGCCAGGGCCGCGTCGCCCGGGACGCCTATGACGCGACGCTCAAGGCGGACTGGACCCTGGACGGCGACTACGTTCTCACCAGCATCACCAACTACACGTGGCTGGACGAAAAGGTCCGGATGGATGCCGATTTCTCGCCGATCCCCTTCCTGATTCTCGACAACGACGAGGCGCTCCAACAGTACAGCCAGGAACTGCGCATCACCTCACCGCCCGGCGAGTTCGAGTTCGTCGGCGGCCTGTTCTACATGCGCTCGGACCTGCAGGCCGACTACTACATCCGCGAGTTCCTGATGCTGACCGAACTGCTGCAGGTCACCGGCGAGCTGGAGCGCATCCTGTGCCTGCAGACACCGGACCCGCAGAGCTGCCAGGACCTCGCGCTCAACGACGCCGTGAGTGGGCGCCTGGCCGGCGAGCTGATCCAGGCGCGGCAAACGCTGGAAGGCGGACCGACACCGGTCGAAACCGAGTTCACGCGCTTCGATCAGCTGACCGACAGCGTGGCGCTCTTCGGTCAGGCTACCTGGCATTTCAGCGATCGCTGGTCGGCAACCGTCGGCGGCAGACTGAACTACGAAGTCAAGTCGCTCGACGTCTCGCACCGCTTGCTCAACAACCGCACCGGTGTCGAAGGCAATGCCGTCATCACGGGCGACGCCTGCGAACAGTTGCTGCCGATCGATCTGTCGGTGCTCGGGGCGCTGCCGCCGCTGGGCAACTACTGCTTGGGGCCGAGCCCGCTGGGGTCCCTGATCTTCCCGTTCATCATCACCGGCGCAACCCAGTTCGAGGCGCAGCGCGAACGCAAGACGTTCAACTTGATTCCGAAACTTTCGCTGCAGTACGACTTCGACGATGCCGCGATGGCCTACTTCACCGTCGCACAGGGCTACAAGTCGGGCGGCTTCACCGGACAGCCGGTGAACGACATCGGCCTGGAGTTCGAGGACGAAGAGGCGCTCACCTGGGAGCTCGGCGCCAAATCGGAATGGCTGGGCGGCGCGGCACGTCTGAACGCCTCGCTGTTCTACACCGACTTCGAAGACCTTTAGGTGTCGACGTTCAACGGCGTGGCCTATGTCGTCGAGAACGCGGCCTCGGCGGAGATCTATGGCCTCGAATACGAGGGCATGCTGATGACGCCGTATGGCATCCTGCTGGGACTCAACGGCGCGCTGACGCATGCGGAGTATTCCGAGTTCAACCGGGCTGCTTGTACCGCCGAGGACACCCGCCCACCACCTTGCGATCTGACCGGCAGACGCCTGCGGCTGGTGCCCGATGTCAAGGCGACCTTTACCGCCGGCTGGGAGGGCGCGCCGTTCAACTGGCCGTTTCTCACGCGGATCGGCGTGACCGCGAGTTACACCTCCGAGGTCGCGCTGGCGACCGATCTCGATCCGATCGACGTCCGCGTCGCCGGCACCACCTACGGCGTGCAGCTCGGTATCAAGTCACATGACGACACCTGGCACGTGACGCTGTTCGGCGACAACGTGACGGGTCGGCAGTCGCTGGCCGCCGCACAGGACTCGCCCGGCTTCCGTGGCACTCATTTCGGCGGCGCCTACCTGGATGCGACCTACGAGATCGAACTCGGTTATCGCTTCTGACCCCGCATGGCGACCGGCTTTCGACAACGCCTGTTCCGAGCCTGCGCCGCGCTGAGCGCGCTGCTGGCTTCGATGTGCGCCTGCGGCGAAGGTGACACCGGAGGCTGGCGTCCGGAAAAGAGCGAGGACGGCATTCACGTCTACAGCCGCGCGGTCGAGGGCTCCAGCGTTCGGGCCGTGAAGGCCGAAGTCGCGGTCGATGCGGCGTTCGAGGACGCGGTTGCGCTGCTGCTGGACGCCAGCCAGCGACCACGCTGGGACGAGCTGTGCGCCGAGGCATCCATCGTTCGCCGGGTATCCGAGACCGAGGACGTGGCCTACATCCACAACGACCTGCCGTGGCCGGTCAGCGACCGCGACATGGTGCTGCGGCGGATCTGGTCCGTCGATGCCGATCGATCGCGCGCGCAGATTCGCGCCAGCGTGATGGACGGCGTGCTGCCGGAAATCGCGGGGCGCGTGCGCGTGACGCACGCCGACGGCGTCTGGACCATCGAGCGCGGTGACGCAGCCGGCGTCCACATCACCACCGAGATTCACGCCGACCCCGGCGGCCCGGTGCCGGACTGGCTGATGAATGCGCTGTCGGTGCAAGGGCCGTACAAGGCCCTCCGCAACATCCGCCACCTGCTGGAGTCGCGGGAAGGCGATCCCGGCCCGGAGCTTCGAAGGGCGGCTCCGTGAAGGCGGTGAGCTGCGCGCCGTAAGCCGTTGATTTGGCGCGCCCGAGAGGATTCGAACCTCTGACCCCTTCCTTCGGAGGGAAGTACTCTATCCAGCTGAGCTACGGGCGCGTGCGGCGGATTCTAATGGACTTGCGGCGCGCGCGGTACGCAACCGTCGGGAGCCGGAGTCCGTAGAGGGCGGCATGGCACAGGAAACGCTCAAAGCATCGGCGGCAGGATGCTTCTGTCGCAACCCGCGACGCGGCACGAGGCATCGGACGAAGTTGCGCGCCCGGGAGAGGACCGCATGAGCGGGCGCGCTGCGGGCACGCTGCGCAATCTGGTCGTCGTGCTCGGCGACCAGCTCGATCTGGACGGCGCCGCGTTCTCCGGCTTCGAGCCCGAACGGGACCGCGTGTGGATGTGCGAGGCGCCGGCGGAGAGCCGCTACGTGTGGTCGCACAAGGCACGCATCGCCGTCTTTCTCTCCGCCATGCGGCATTTTCGCGAGGCACTGCTCGCGCGGGGCTGGCCGGTCGACTACCTCGCGAGCGGCGCGCATGCGTACGAGACGCTTGCCGAGGCGCTCGCGGCGCAGCTCGAGGCACTGCGTCCGCAGTGCGTGATCATCGTCGAACCCGGCGAGTACCGCCTGCATGCGGCGCTGCGCACGGTGGTATCCGATGCCGGCTGCCGGCTCGACTGGCGCGCCGACACGCACTTCCTGTGCAGCTCCGATGCGTTCGCCGGATGGATGCGCGGCCGCAGGCAGCCACGGCTGGAGCACTTCTACCGCTGGATGCGAAAACGCACCGGCTGGCTGATGGCCGGTGACGAACCAGTGGGCGGGCGCTGGAACTACGACAGCGACAACCGGGGCAGCTTCGCCTCCGACGGCCCCGGTCCGTTGCCGGCTCCGCAGCGCTTCGTGCCCGATGCGATCACGCGCGAGGTGCTGGCGTGGGTCGAACGCGCGTACGCCGCACAGCCCGGACAGACCGCGGCGTTCGACTGGCCGCTGACGCGCGACGAGGCGCTCGAAGCCCTCGATGACTTCATCGTCCACCGCCTGCCGCAGTTCGGTCGCTGGCAGGACGCAATGTGGGCCGGCACGCCGTGGCTCTACCATTCGCGGCTGGCCTGCGCGCTCAATCTCAAACTGCTGAACCCGCGCGAGGTCTGTGAGGCAGCGATCCACGCCTTCGAGGCCGGCGATGCGCCGATCGAATCCGTGGAGGGCTTCGTCCGCCAGGTCCTCGGCTGGCGCGAGTACGTACGCGGCCTCTACTTCGCGCGCATGCCGGACCATCTGGACGACAATGCGCTCGGCGCGCAGCAGCCGCTGCCCGCGTTCTACTGGACCGGGCAGACCGAGATGGCCTGCCTGCGCGACGCGATCGGCCAGACCCTGCGCCTCGGCTACGCACACCACATCCAGCGCCTGATGGTCACCGGCCTGTTCGCACTGCTGCTCGGCGTACGCCCGCGCGCCGTCCACGAGTGGTATCTGGCGGTCTATGTCGATGCGGTCGAATGGGTGGAGGCACCCAACACGCTGGGCATGAGCCAGTTCGCCGATGGTGGCGTGATCGCGTCCAAGCCCTACGTCGCCAGCGGCAAGTACATCGAGCGCATGTCCAACCACTGCGCCGGCTGCCGCTACAACCCCGCGCGGGCCACCGGGGATGCGGCCTGTCCGTAAACGACGCTGTACTGGGACTTTCTGGACCGCCATGCCGAGCGCTTCGCCGCGCATCCGCGCTTGAAGATGCAGTTGCGCAATCTGCACCGCAAGACCGCGGACGAGCGTGCCGCCATCAGCGCACAGGCGCGTGCCTTACGCGGTCTTCTTGCACAAGATCGCAGCGAGCGCTGACGACAGGTCGGGATAGCGGAACGGGTAGCCGCCACGCAACGCCCGCCGCGGCACGACGCGCTGCCCGTCGAGCACCAGTCCCGCCATCTCGCCGAGCAGGAGCCTGAGCGCCGGCGCCGGAAGGGGCACCACCGCCGGACGCCGCAGGGTGCGCGCAAGCGTGCGCACGAACTCGCGGTGACGCACCGGCGTGGGCGCCGTGCCGTTGTACGCGCCCTGCGCCTGCGGGGTGTCGATCAGCCACAGGATCAGGCCCACCAGATCGTCGCGATGAATCCACGACATCCATTGTTCGCCGCGGCCCATGACACCGCCGAGTCCGAGGCGGAACGGCAGCAGCATCTGCTGCAGGGAGCCGCCATCGCGCCCGAGCACGATGCCGGTACGCAGAACGCAGGTGCGCACGCCCAGCGCCTCGGCCTGCAGCGCCTCCGCCTCCCAGGCACGACACAGGCGGGCGCCGAAGTCCTTGGGCTCGCCTGGCGCCGCGTTTTCGCCGAGTTCGTCGTCACCGCGCGCGCCGTACCAGCCGATCGCCGATCCCGACACCAGGACCTTCGGACGCTCGCCGGCCTGCATCCAGTCGACGAGCCGGCGCGTGGCCTGCACGCGGCTCTCGACGAAGCGCCGCTTGCGCGCCGCGGTCCAGCGCCCGACACCGAGGTTTTCGCCCGCCAGGTTGACGACGGCATCCGTCGGCCCGGCCTGCGCGAGGTCGTCGATGCAACGTACGGCCACAGGCAATCGCGCACGCGCATGCGCGACGTCGCGCGTCAGCACCGTCACCGCATCGCCGCGGGCGAGCAGCGCGTGACACAACGCCGTGCCGATGAAGCCGCTGCCACCGCCGACCAGAACGTTCATGGTTCTACTCTACGCGTAGCATGCCGGTGCGGAGGCTCTACACTAGGCGTCTGCGTCCACCTTCGCACCTCGACCGTGAACGACCTGCACGACCTGCAACTGCTGCTGCATTCGCGCTTCCCGATCATCGTCGTCGAGACCCAGGAGGAGGCACGCCTGCTCGGCCTGCTCGATCGCGTCTGCGGCCAGGAGCAGTGGCCGCTGTACCAGTGGAGCGTCGCCGACGGGCTGCAGGGCCGCGGTACGGCGAACGTCGACGGCCCGCATGCGCAGGACACGCGCGCACTCCCCGATGCGCTGCGGTATATCGAGGCCTCGCTGTCGATCGGAGTCTACGTGCTCTGCGATGCCCATCCGTTTCTGGAAGACCCGGCTGCGCAGCGCCGCGTCAAGCAGATCGCACTCGCGCACGCCCAGCGCGCCCGCACGCTGGTGTTCGTCGGTCACCGGGTGACGCTGCCGCCGGAGCTGCAGCGCATGAGCGCACGCTTCGACCTGCCGCTGCCGGACGGCGACCAGCTCAAGGCGCTGCTGCGCGACGAGATCCGTGCCTGGGAGGCCGAGCCGCGGCTCGACAACAAGATCCGCGGCGAGGCCGAAGCGGTGACGATGCTGCTACAGCATCTCGTCGGTCTGCCGCTGGATGACGCGCGTCGCCTGATCCGCAAGGCGATCCGCGACGACGGCGCGCTGACCCGCGCCGACATCGCCCGGGTGCTCAAGCGCAAGCACGAGGCGCTGGGACAGGACGGTCTGCTGCAGCTCGAACTCGACTGCGAATCCCTTTCCGACGTCGCCGGCCTGGCGGCGCTCAAGCACTGGCTGGACCGCCGGCGTGGCGCGTTCCGCGGCGAACATCCGCAACTCGATCCGCCCAAGGGCGTGCTGTTGCTCGGCGTCCAGGGCGCCGGCAAGAGCTTGGCCTGCAAGGCGATTGCCGGCAGCTGGCACCTGCCGCTGCTGCGCATGGACTTCGGCGCGCTGTACAGCAAGTGGAGCGGCGAGTCCGAACGCAACCTGCGCGACGCGCTCAGGCTCGCCGAGCAACTGGCGCCCTGCGTGCTGTGGCTCGACGAGATCGAGAAAGGCATCTCGACCTCGGCCGACCACGCCGACGGCGGCGTTTCGCGTCGCGTGCTCGGCACCCTGCTGACGTGGATGAGCGAGCGCGGTCCGCGCAGCGGCGCGCCGGTCTTTCTCGCCGCGACCGCGAACGACGTACAGCGCCTGCCGCCGGAGCTGCTGCGCAAGGGGCGCTTCGACGAGATCTTCTTCGTCGACCTGCCGTCGCCCGAGGTCCGCAGCGAGATCTTCCGCATCCACCTGCAGCGGCGCGGCCATGCGCCGGAGCAGTTCGACCTCGCATCGCTGGCCGCCGTCGCGCACGGCTTTTCGGGCGCCGAGATCGAGCAGGCCATCGTCGGCGCGATGTACGAGGCCGCCGGCAGCGGTGCGGCGCTGGATACCGCGCTGGTGCTCGACGAGCTGCGCCGCACCCGCCCGCTGTCGGTGGTCATGGCCGAGCCGATCGAGGCGCTGCGCGCCTGGGCGCGCGAACGCACGGTGCCGGCCGACTGAGGCGCCCGCAGACCGGGAAGAGCCGGGCCGGGTAGAATCCGGGCTCCCCAACCACGACGCCCGCCGCCGGATGCGGCCCGACCGACCATGCCCATCGACCCGTTCCACAACGCCGAGAAAGACGACGACGCCAAGGCCGCGCGCTCGCGGGCGCTCGAGGAGCGCCTGTTCAAGGCACGCACCATCCTGATCTACGGCGCCATCAACCAGAAGGTCGCCGAGGTGTTCAGCGCGCGCCTGCTGGCGCTGGCCGCCGATTCGGACGAGCCGATCACCGTCTACATCAACAGCCAGGGCGGGCATGTCGAGTCCGGCGACACGATCCACGACATGATCAAGTTCGTGGCGCCGCCGGTACGCATCATCGGCACCGGCTGGGTCGCCAGCGCCGGGGCGCTGATCTACGCCGCCGCCAAGCGCGAGAATCGCCTGTCGCTGCCGAACACCCGCTTCATGCTGCATCAGCCGTCCGGCGGCGCTGGCGGCACGGCCAGCGACATCGCGATCATGGCCAAGGAGATCGTGCGCATGCGCGGTCGCCTCAACGAGATTTTCGCGCGCGAGACCGGCCAGCCGCTGGAGCGCATCCAGCAGGACACCGAGCGCGACTACTGGATGAGCGCACAGGAAGCGAAGGACTACGGCCTGGTCGGCCGCATCATCGCCAGCGCGAACGAGATCGGCGGCTGAGACGCCAGCTCATGCGTCCGGACGTGGCACCGGCGCCGGCCCGCGTTATCCTGCCCCTCGCAGTCCCTCCATTCACCCGCACCTGACGGTTCCCGACATGATCGCCCCGCACGGCTCCGACTCCCTGAATCCCCTCTATGTCGCCGACGACGCCGCCCGCGCCAAGCTGCAGGCCGAGGCGGAGAAGCTGCCGTCGCTGCTGGTCAGTTCCGCTGCCGCAGCCAACGCGGTGATGCTCGGCGCCGGCTATTTCAACCCGCTGACCGGCTACATGAATCTTGCGGACGCGCTGTCGGTCGCCGAGTCGATGAAGACGACGTCCGGCCTGTTCTGGCCGGTGCCGATCGTCAACCTGACGAAGGACGACTCGATCAAGGCCGGCAGCCGCATCGCGCTGCGCGACCCCAACGTCGACGGCAGTCCGGTGCTCGCGGTGATGGACGTCGCCGCAGTCGAGGCCGTGTCCGATGCGCAGATCCAGCTCATGGCCGAGAAGATCTTCGGCACGCTCGATCCCAAGCATCCGGGCGTCACGACCTTCACGGGTCAGGGCAACACGCTGCTGTCCGGCGCGATCCAGGTGCTGAACTACAGCTACTTCCCGGCCGAGTTTCCCGACACCTTCCGCACCGCCGTGCAGATCCGCGACGAGATCAAGTCGCGCGGCTGGAACACCGTCGTCGCCTTCCAGACGCGCAACCCGATGCACCGCGCGCACGAAGAGCTATGCCGCATGGCCAAGGAACGCCTCAACGCCGACGGCATCGTCATCCACATGCTGCTCGGCAAGCTCAAGCCGGGCGACATCCCGGCCGACGTGCGCGACGCCTGCATCCGCAAGATGGTCGAGGTCTACTTCGAACCGAACACGGTGATGGTCACCGGCTACGGCTTCGACATGCTCTATGCCGGCCCGCGCGAGGCCGTGCTGCACGCGGTGTTCCGCCAGAACATGGGCGCCACGCACCTGATCGTCGGCCGCGACCACGCCGGCGTCGGCAGCTACTACGGCCCGTTCGACGCGCAGACCATCTTCGAGCAGGTGCCGGCCGGCGCGCTGAAGATTCAGATCTTCGGCGCCGACAACACGGCGTGGAGCAAGAAGCTCGGCAAGGTCGTGATGATGCGCGAGGCGCCGGACCACACGCCCGAGGACTTCATCAATCTCTCCGGCACCAAGGTGCGCGAGATGCTCGGCCAGGGCATTGCCCCGCCGCCGGAATTCTCGCGGCCCGAGGTGGCGAAGATCCTGATGCAGTACTACCAGTCGATCGGCGGGTGAGAGACCGCGCTTTGACGATGCCTTGACCCGGTAGGCAGGAGCCGAAGGGGCACGCCGCAGGCGCCCAAAGGGCGGCGCACAGGATGTGCGCCGTACTGGCATCGTCTGCGGTCTCGAACGCCCGGCCAAGGAGCGTTTGCTCCAGCGAGTCGTGACTCAATGTCACGACGACCTAAGCAAACGCCGGGCAGGGCGCTCGGAGAGGTACGCAGTCGCGCCACGGATGGCCGAGACAGGCGAGTAGGCAAGGCGGCTTTCCGCCAGCCAATGCCGCTCCCGTCACTCGAACCATACCTCGACGCGGTTGCGGCCCTCGCGCTTGGCCTTGTACAGCGCCGCATCCGCGTTGCGGAGCAACTCGGCGAGATCGCGCGTCGTCGGGCGCAGCGAGGCCAGACCGATACTGACGGTGAACGCGATCTCCCTGCCGCCGTCGATGGCCACGCGCTGCTCGGCGATCAGCCGCCGCAGCCGCTGGGCCATCTCCGTCGCCGGTTCCTTGTTGGCGCGCGGTAGCAATACCGCGAACTCCTCGCCGCCGAGGCGGGCGACGAGATCGATCCGTCGCAGATGGCTGGCACAGGTCGCGGCCAGCCGCTGGATCACGCGGTCGCCGGTTTCGTGTCCGTGGGTGTCGTTGACGCGCTTGAAGTGGTCGATGTCCATCAGCAGCAGCGACAGCGGCTCCGCAAAGCGGCGCGCGCGTTCGATCTCCAGCGTACCCATCTCGCTGAAATGTCCGCGATTGGCAACGCCGGTCAGCGGATCGCGCGTCGCACGCTGGTAGAGGCGCTCCTCCCGCTGCTTGGCTTCGGTGATGTCCTGGAACACCTCGACGAAGCCCAGCAGCTCGCCGCTGTCGGCGCGCAGCGCATCCAGTGTCGTCTGCGCGGTGAAGTGCGCACCGCCGGCCCGCCCGCGCCGCTGCTCGTCGCGCGCATGGCGGTTCGCGCGCGCAAACTCGAGCGTGCGCCGCGGCACGCCGGCCCTCACGTCCTCGTCGACGAACAGTGTCTGGAACGACTCTCCGACGACGTCGTCACGTGAGTAGCCGGTGATGTTCTCTGCGCCGCGGTTCCAACTGCGGATCACCCCGGAACGGTCGATCAGATAGATGCCGAAGCTGGTCACGCCCTGCACCATCTCCGAATACTTTTCCGGGCGCTGGCGCAGCAGCGACTCGTGCCGGCCGGGCAGCAGGCCGGACTGCGGATCGACATCCCAGTGCTGCAGCGGCCAGCCCAGCGGCGAATCGAGAAAACGGACGTCGGTGCTCATCGGCTCGATTCTACGCCGCGCTCCGGTACGGTCGACCGTTCGGCGGCGGCTGGCGACCGCTCATGCCGATACATGGAAGACACCTCCCCGTCGCGCGCCGCACATTCCCGGCGTTGCCCCACGATCACACGCGATGGAATCGCCTACCCCTCACCCGCTCGCCGACCGGCTGACGACCTCGGCACCCGCGAACGACGACTGCGCGCGCATTCCGGTGATGCGCCCGCAGCGCCGGTACCGTCGGCTCGCGCTGCGACACGGGCAGTCGCGCGGCCGGGCCGCGGCGCTGCTGGTGACCCTCGCCCTGTGCGTGTATTGGGTGGGCCTGCGACCCGCGACGCCGGCCGAGGTGGAGGCGGCCCGCCTGCAGCTGTCCGGCAACGGCCCGGAGGCGATGGCGGCCTTCGACGCTGCTTCCGCCGACCAGCCGCGCCCCTCGCTGCTGCGCCTGTACCTGCTGAGGCGGACACTCTCTCAAGGCTGAGCCCGCAGCGGGGGGACGCGCGTCGTCGTAGACTGCGCGCCTTTTCCGTTCGCGTCCGTCCGCGCTCATGCGTCAGGGTCTCGCCGCCGCTGCAGCTGCCTATCTGATCTGGGGCCTGTTTCCGATCTACTGGAAACTGCTGCAGACGGTTCCGGCCGCCCAGATCATGGCCCACCGCATCGTCTGGTGCCTGCTGTTCGTCGTGCTGTGGCTCGGACTGCGCGAGGGTTTCGGCTGGCTGCGCCGCCTGTCGCCGCGGCTGGTGGCGATGCTCGCGGCCAGCGCCGCACTGATCTCGCTGAACTGGTGGCTGTACATCTGGGCGGTGAACGCCGGGCACATCGTCGAAACCAGCCTCGGCTATTTCATCAATCCGCTGGTCAGCGTCCTCATGGGCGTACTGATCCTGCGCGAACGCCTCAACGCCGCCCAGTGGACCGCGGTGGGCGTCGCGGCAATCGGCGTGCTGTGGCTCACATGGCAGGGGCAGCGCCTGCCGTGGATCGCGCTAGCGCTGGCCCTGTCGTTCGGCAGCTACGGCCTGATCCGAAAGCTGGCGGTGGTTCCGGCGGTACAGGGTCTGGCGGTCGAGAGCGGGCTGCTGTTCCTGCCGGCTGCCGCCTTTCTGCTCTGGCGCGAGATCGGCGGCGGCGGCAGCTTCGGCCACGGCGAGCTTCGCATCGACGTGCTGCTGGTCACCGGCGGCCTGGTGACGGCGCTGCCGCTGGTCCTGTTCGCGATCGGCGCACGACGGATTCCGCTGTCGATGGTCGGCATCCTGCAATACCTCGCACCGACACTGCAGCTCGCCTGCGGCGTGCTGCTGTTCGGCGAGCCGTTCACGCACGCACAGGCCCTTGGCTTCGGCTGCATCTGGCTGGCCCTGGGCATCTACGCGGCCGACGGCTTGTGGCGTGCCCGGCGAAGGCCGCCGGTCGTCGTCGCCTGAGAGGGTGTAGACAAAACAATCAGGTTGTCAGACGACGCAGGAGGAGCCGTGCCTCTGCAAGCCAGATCCAGGCCTCCGAGACGTTCGCCAG
>NZ_QICN01000015.1 GCF_003201205.1 Sinimarinibacterium flocculans | reverse complement strand
CCACCATCGACAGCCGCCAAGCTCCGCACAGCGGAGACTGAATCCATCGCTTGAGAATCAAGCGACCACCTGTCCGTGAGAGCGGGTCAACTCCAGCCTTCAGCTTGTCGTCGGCGTTGATCTGGCGCCTGTTGGTCTTGTCCTGGAGGCCGTTCTTCTTGATATACGCCCACAGGTTCTTCGTGATCTGGCCACGCGGAATCGGCTTGCTGCCGACCACCGCGGCCAACGTCGCGCTGGGCGTCATCGGTTTCATCAGCGCAGGGCTGGCCTTGCGCTTGGTCTTCCTTACGGACTTCTTCGCAGCTTTCTTCGGGGCTGCCTTCTTCACCGCCTTCTTGACCGGCGCCTTCTTCGCAGCTGCCTTCTTGGCCTTTACAAGCGCCTCTGAAATCAGTGACAACGCAAGTGCTCACGTGAATTCGTGACCACCTTCATCGTCGCCCTGCCTGCACAGAACGACCGCCGGCTAGCGAGCTGGCCGCAGCGCAACGTAACCGATCAGATCCGCCGCAGCAGCGTGCCGAAGCTCGCGGCGCTCATGACCAGTTTGGAACCGACGCGCCGGCGGCCGCGACCTTCCCTGCGAGGCGTTGCGTGACATTAGCCACTCGAACGGCTCAACGGCGGTCAAGTCACGCACCGAACTCGTCGTCTCCGTCCGGCTCATTCTGAGCGCCGTGCGAGACAGTCCAGCTTGTTCTCGGGCTTGGCTCCGAAGGCAGACAGGAAAGGTCAGTGGCCGCGAGGTGCCGCGTCAACGGCGAAGAGGTCCGCAGATGTGGGGGGCACCATAAGTTATTGTTATTTCTAATCTTTCGTGAATGCGCGATCTGCAAGCTATTGTTCTAAAAGAGAATATTAAACGTCACTTATGTCTCTTCGGCAAGCGGCCTTCCCAGACCGAGACAATCTAAATGCCCCTTGCCGACCCATACCATAACTTATTGTTATTACTGACGATTTTGTCTTTTATCGGCGTATGTCGCTGTTTTTAAAAGAAAAAGAAAACGTCACTTTTTCCGCCGCTAACAAGGTAACCCCAGCGATGGGCGGCGCAAGCGAGCACCGCCATCGCGTCAGCTGAGAGTGTCGCCGGACATTCTGATGATCGGCTCTAGCAGCACGCGATCATGTCGCAAAGCGAAAAGGCTCTCAGTCATTAGCGATCCCGGTGAACTCATTCGCCTTCGGAACCATATTGGCGGCCCTTGATAAAGCAATCAGGCATCGACGTGCACATAGGGTGCGCACGAATCGAGAATGCGCTGGAAGAGGATGTTGTCCTCACGCCCAACTCGGGCATTCCGTACGTGTGCTCGGACATGATGCAGCAGCGACAGCGGATCTGAAACCTGTGAGGCTTTTCCGAACCGTTACGAAAATGTTCCCTTATCAATGGAATGGACGCGCCCTCCTTCTAGCGGCATCGAAGTGCCAGAGTGGGAGGTATGTGTTGTCTCCCTACGAAGGAGGGGCGTCCATGAAGAAAGTTACAGCGGTCGGGCTGGATCTGGCAAAGACGGTTTTTCAGGTGCACGGTGCCGATGAGGACGGCCGTGCGGTGTTGCGAAAGACGCTTCGACGAGGGCAGGTGGCTGAGTTCTTCGCGCAACTGCCCGCATGCGTGATCGGGATGGAGGCGTGCGGAAGCGCGCACCACTGGGCGCGCAAGCTGCGCGAGCTGGGCCACGAGGTTCGCCTGATCGCACCGCAGTACGTGAAGCCATTCGTGAAGCGCAATAAGACCGACGCTGCCGACGAGGAGGCGATCTGCGAGGCGGTGCGGCGTCCTGGCATGCGTTTCGTCCCTGTGAAGACGACAGAGCAGCAGGCCATCTTGTCGATACATCGAGCGAGACAGGGCTTCGTGCGCGCTCGCACGGCGATGGCGAGCCAGATTCGCGGCCTGCTCGCCGAGTTCGGGATCGTGGCACCCAGGGGAATCGAGAACGTGCCGCGCCTGCGCATGGCCATGATCGACCAGGAACTGCCGGGCACGTTTCGGCAACTGATCGACCTGCAGCTCCATCACATGGACGAACTCCATGATCGCATTGAGGAGCTCGACCGGCAGATCGCACCCGTCACGACACGAGCTTGGTAGATGGTCCTGGAATCATCGTCGGCAGGAAGGGCAACGTCGGAAGCGTTCATTGGTCGGATGTTGCGTTCTATCCGATCGACACCGTGTACTACGTCAAGACGGCGCTACCTTTGCACTTCACTTTCTTCAATCTTCAGCGGCAGAATTTTCTCAACAACGACGCGGCAGTGCCTGGACTGAATCGCAATCAGGCATACGCGCTCCCGCTACTGCTCCCGACAAAGGAGTTGCTCGTCGGCTTCGAGACTCAGTGCGGGATGCTGCTCAGCTTGGCCAGACTGCTGGCCAAGAAAAACGCCAACCTCCGCACCACCCGCGACCTCCTGCTCCCCAAGCTCATCTCCGGCGAACTGGACGTGTCGGCGATGCCCGAGTCCGAGCTTGCGGCGTGACGCCGCGCTGAGCCTGCGGGCTTGCCATCGCTGTCGATCTGGTTGATATTCCATATTCCAGAATATGGAATAAACGGTGGAACTGAAGCCACAGGACGTGTTGGTGCTGTTCAAGCAGGTCGCTCATGCCGACCGCGCCTGGACTTACGCGACCCTGGGCGAGGCTTTGCAGATGAGCGCCTCGCAGGTGCATCGCAGCGTGAAGCGCTGCATCGCCGCAGGGCTGGCCGTGGAAAAAGGGCGCGGTCAGTGGCAAACGGTGCGCACGGCGTTGCTGGAGTTTGCCGTGCACGGCGTGCGCTACGCCTTTCCTGCCGTGATCGGCGCGCCACGCCGCGGTGTGGCAACCGCCTTTGGTGCCGCACCGCTGGCAGGAGAGATTCGCAGCTCCCCCGGGGAGGCTCCGGTCTGGCCCCATGCCGAAGGCACGGTACGTGGCCCGAGCCTGTCGCCGCTATGCCGCACCGTGCCTGATGTGGCCCTTGCAGACCCTGCCATGCACGAGCTGTTGGCCCTGCAAGATGCGCTGCGCATGGGGCGCGCCCGCGAGCGAGCCCTGGCAGCCCAGCACTTGAAGCGGCTACTGGGCCTGACCGATGCGTCCTGACGATCCCAACTTGCCGACGCTCACTCTGATTGCCGAGGCCTTGGGCACTCTCTGCGACGAGCTGGTGTTCGTCGGCGGCTGCGCGGCCGGGCTGCTCCTGACCGATGTGCAGGCCACGGGCATACGCCCCACCGACGATGTGGATGCGGTGGCCGAGGCCGCGACGTTGAGTCGTTTCTATGCCATTGAGGCGGAACTGCCGAAGCGGGGATTCGTACGCGATGCCGAGAGCGGCGTGATCTGCCGTTGGAAGCATCGCGACAGCCGCATCACCTTCGATCTGATGCCTACCGATCCGCAGGTGCTGGGCTTTGCGAACCGCTGGTACCCCGAGGCGGTGCGTACGGCCTCTACCGAGAGACTCGCCGAGCGGCTGAATATCCGCCTGATTTCCGCGCCGGTGTTCGTGGCGACCAAGCTGGAGGCTTTCATCACGCGCGGTAAACGCGACCTCTACAGTCATGACCTGGAAGACATCCTGATCGTTGTGGATGGCCGCCCCGCGCTACCACAGGAGCTGCGACAGGTATCGGCGGAACTGCGCCTGTTCGTGGCTGCTGAGTTGACGACGCTGCTGCGTCAGCCGGACTTTGAAAACGTCTTGCCGGGCTTGATTGCCGACGGTCAGCGCACGGACATTGTTCTGGCCCGCCTGCGAGAAATGACCGCATGAGCCCCACGCTCGGCATCAGGGAAATGTCCGCCAGCTATGGCGAGCTGATGCTGGTCGAGCAGCCGGCCATTGCATGCCTTGAGTCGCTGGGCTGGACGCACGCGAACCTCTACACCGAAACCTTCGGCGAACACGGCTCGGAAGGGCGAGAGAGCGAGCATCAGGTGGTGCTCACGCGCCGGCTTCGCGCCGCGCTGTCGAGGCTCAATCCTGATCTGCCGGCGGATGTCCGAGACGATGCGATCGGGCAGGCCATCGATCAGCTCACGCGGGACCGCTCCAAGCAACTTGCCGTCAACGCCAACCAGGCCTAATCCCACGGAAGCTCTTCTGAGACGCCAAAGAGGTCTCTAAGCTTCTGTTTTTAAGCAGAAATGTGTGCGACTGCCGCATGCCGTTGCTCGTAGATTCGACTTATCCACAAAATCTCGATAAAACGAAAAAAGTCGTCCACGGAAGCTCTCCTGAAACGCCAAACACATCTATACCTTATTGATTTACTTCAAATCCTATCGCATTGCCGATGTGCTGCCGTCTGCTCTGAGTTTCTGCCAGTCATGGACCAGCATATCAATCAGCCATACCTTGACCTTATCGCTCGTTCTCGGCGGCTCGCAGCGTCCTTCAGGAATCGGCCTTGGGACGCCCTGACTTACTGCGGGCGGCCGTCGGAACGAGGCGGTCCAGTTGCGCTTCGAGTCCTTCGAGCCTCCCCCGCAGCCCGGCGGCGTCGCCGGCAGCGGCGTCGCGCTCGTGCGCCAGTCGATCGGCTCGTGCTCGCTCATGATCGCGGTCGGCTCGGAGTTGGTCGCGCTGGGTCTGAAGCGACGCCAGCTCGCGCTCGTGCGCGTCCGCAGCGGAACCCAACGAAGCTTCTGCGACCGATCGCGCGCGCTGTTCTCGCGACAGCTCGGCCGACAGGCGGATTGCGTCCTTGCGCTGCTCCGCGAGGTCCTTTGAGAACTGCGCGATCGCCGCGTCCAGATCGGCAATCCGCTTGGCGCTTGCCGCCTGCTCCTTTTCACGCTCGGAGATCAGGCGGCGGTTCTGGGTCCGTTGCTCGTCGATCTGGCCCAGCAGGTGTCGCTCGTTGCCGTCGGCGCGGGCGCGCAACTGCTCAATCTCCTCCTGATGCTTGCGCGCCGCGCGGTCGCGCTCTTCAATCGCCGCCTGCGCACGGGCCTCGGCGGCGCTGACGGCGCGCAAGGCGTCCGCAATCTGCACCTGAAGCGCGGCCAACTGGCGCTGACTGGCCGAAACCTGATCGCGCGCTACAGCCAAGTCCGCGGCTAGTGCGGTGGCCTGCGCCTGCAACTGGTTTTTCTCGGATTCGTAAGTGCGGCGCTCGCCCTCAAGCGCTGCGCGATCGGCGTCCAGGGCAGCGCGACGCTCACCCTCGATCTGGTCGACCTCGACCTGTGCGGCATCCCGGATGCTCTGGTAGAGCTGAGCGGCCGCCGTCGCGATCGGCGCCGGCAGGTTCAGGCGCGCCGGCAGTGCTTGGTAATAAGCCTTGAGATGGGCGTTGACGGTGGCTGGCGACCCGGTGCCAAGCACGCCGCGCACTCCCTCGATGGTCGGCCGATCGCCTTTTTCGAGCAGCAAATCGGCCGCTCGGGTGACATCTTCCAAAGTGACGCCAGGACGCATGACGGTCTCCCAACTTTCAAAACGTCGAAAACTCCGATAAGTTTCGATAATGGATATTTATCGAAACTTATTTTTCTGACTCGTCATGAATATAACGTATTACGTATGATAGAAGATGATTCCATCACCGGCGACGCACTGCTCGCAGCGGCCCGATCCGCGAGCGCGCTGTTGCCTGAAGCGGTTGTCGTCAGCGATCGTGCCAGCCTCGAAGCCGGTACCCAAGCGGCGCTGCGGGCATTTCGGCTTGCGGCGACACCCAGCAGCACCTGGGAGACCTACGCCCGGGCGCTGCGCTACGTTTGCGCTTGGGCGCAGGCCCGGTTCGGAGAGCCCCTCCCGGTGCCCACACCGTCCGCCATCGTCGTCCAGTTCGTGCTCGACCACTTCGGCCTGCCGCAGCGGGATACGGCCGGCAGGCTCTCACTCGAAACGGTGATGCCACCCGCCGTCGACCAGGCTCTCGTCGACGGGCGATTCAAGGCGCGCTTGGGTTCGTTGAAGATGTCGACGATCGACCACCGTCTTGCAATCCTGTCCTGGGCGCACCACGAAAAGCAGTTGATCAGCCCGACCGAGGACGCATCGGTACGGCGATTGCTCACCGACTGTCGCAAGCTGGCGCTCGAGCTTGGCCAGGCTCCCAAGCCCAAGGCGGCGGCCACGCAGGAAGCCCTCGATGCGATGCTGGACACCTGCGATGATTCACTGGAGGGCCTGCGGGACCGAGCACTGCTTCTGTTCGGGTGGGCCAGCGGGGGCCGCCGCCGCTCGGAGATCGCGGCGGCCCTCGTCGAGGATCTCGAATGGCTCAATGATCGGAGCGCCGTGTTCAGGATGCGCCGGTCCAAGACCGGCGACGTCGGGCCCAAGCCGGTGGTCGACGAGGCGGCGGTCGCGATGCGTGCGTGGCTCGATCGCGCCCAGATTCGGAGCGGTCCGATCTTTCGTCGTCTTTATCGCGGTGGCGCGTCGCTCGGTGGCGGGCTGACGCCGCATTCGGTCGGCCAGATCGTCAAGTCACGCGCGTCGCTGGCGGGACTCAATGGCGATTTTGCCGGCCACAGCCTGCGGCGCGGCTTCGCGACAGAGGCAGGCATGAACGCCGTGCCCTTGTCCGATACCATGGCGATGACGGGGCATCGGACTGTGAAGAGCGTCGTACGATACTCAGACTCGGGCTCGATGGTCGGACGAAAGGTGGCGAATCTGCTGGTTCACGGGCGCCGCCGCAGCGGCTCATCGCGATACGATGCATCGAGCAACACGGTCGCGGACCAAGACGTCGGAGACGAGCCAGAGTGAGCGCACACGACTTGCGTCTTCCGCGGACATCGCAATAATGCGCGCCGTCTTCGCCAGCGCCCGCAGCGCGCCCCCGTATGTCCGTTGATGCCGCCAAAGCGGATCTGATCCTCCAGTACGCCCTGCTGCTTGCCGGGCAGGAGGATGATTTTTTTGATCGGCAGCTGGGCCCCATCCACCTGCTCAAGTACTGCTATCTCGCGGACCTAATCCACGCACGCTACGAGGAGGGTCGGACATTCACCGGGGCGAACTGGACTTTCTACAAGTTCGGACCGTGGGCGCAGGACGTACACGCACGCATCGCACCTGCCGTGCGAATGGTGCAGGCCGACGAGAAGGTCATGGCCAGCGACTATGGCGACCGTCAGGACTGGTTTCGGTGGTGGAAGTCGGATGACCGACTTCTCGAAGCCAAGGAGAACTCATTGCCGTCCTGCATCCGACGGGAACTGCGCCCTCTCGTCCATCGCTTCGGCAAAGACACGCCGGCATTGCTCGACTTTGTCTACCGGACCGCGCCCATGCTGGATGCCGCGCCGGGTCAGAGGCTGGATTTCGCCCTGGAGGCGCGCGCGCGCCCAATTAAAAATGCCGACGTCGCCGATACCGCGTCGACGCTTTCAGCGAACAAACAGAAGAAGCTACGGGAACGGCTCAAGACGATCCGCGAGCAGTCGAGCACCCGCTCGGCGGGTCGCCAGAAGCTCGTGAAGCTCGATCAACCCCGATACGACGAGGTGTTTGAACAGGGTGTGGCGTGGCTGGAAAGTCTGGCGGGGCCAGCACTTCCTGAAGGCAATCTGGTGGCCGAGTTCTCCGATGACGTCTGGACATCATCGACCCGCAAGGGTTCGGACTTATCCTGACGACTGCGTCCAGGCCATCATCCAGGACCCTTCGCGCTGGTGGGTCCCGGATGAGGGCCATACGCTGTGCCGAGGGGCCTTGCTGTATTGCTTCGTTGCACATACGGATCAGGTGCCCTACCAATTCGAACCTGTTGGCCGAACGGTGCCTACCGAGCACGGCAGCGCGACCGTCAAGGTTTCCCCCCTGAAAGTAGGCGAACCGTTAAAGCCCGTGACGGCGTTGCCGGTCGCAGCACTTCCGCTCAAGCCTGGCGAGGTATGGGCCGCGTACCGCGCCAAGCGCCGCCCGTGCATCGTCATCTCCGATGAATGTCCAACCGTGGATCGCGGGCTCACCAAGGGCATGCCGAACGCGACGACCGCCCCAACAATGCTCGTGGCGCCGTTCTACGGTGCCGACAAGGACGGTTCGCGCGCCGGCTTCAACGACGGCTTCATCGATCGGATTCGGCATTGCGAGTACCCACAGTTCATGTGGGATCAGCTGCCGCTCGAAGGTGGGCCGCAGACCTCGATTCTCAGGCTTGACCAGATCCAGCCGATTGGTCGTCATTATCACGCGTACAAGACCTGCGGCTGGAAGCTAAGCGACGATGCCCTTGCGGTCTTTGACGACCTGATTCACTGGCAGATCTGGGGCGGTGTCCCGGAGGGAAGCGATCTCGTCGCGTTCAGGGAGCTCATGCAAGCCACGTTCGGCTAGAGGGCCCACGTCTTCATTCCCGCGCAAGTCGATGCGCTGACGCGAGTCAACTTCGTATCGCGACTCGAAATTGGTCTTCATTGGATATCGAGCGGCAAGCGACATATCAGCGTTGACATCGCGACCGACCAAGTCCGTCTCGGGTACTTGCTACGCTACGACGCTGTCGGTCGCGAGGGGTCGCGGCCGATTCTATTCGCGATGCACGTGCCCGCGTGCCGCTTAGTTCCTGCAAGATCGCACAGTCCTTTGTGGTGCCCCCGGCATGGCAGGAGGCCCGGATTTTCCGAAGCTCGGCTTCCAGCGCATGCAGGGTTCGAATGCGGACCAGGACGTGATCAATATGCGCATCGAGCACGTGGTTGACCTCTTCGCAGCCTTGCTCTGGCCTGCTCTGCAGATCCAGCAGTTGACGGATTTCGGCCTGCGTCATGTCCAGCGCGCGGCAATGCAGCACAAACGCAAGCTGCTGGCGCTGACTCTCATTGTAGAGGCGATAGTTGCCATAGCTGCGGGCCGGACGCGCGAGCAAACCCGCTTTCTCGTAGTAGCGGATGGTCTCCACCGGCACGGACAGTTCGCGCGCCAACTCGCCGATGCGATAGGTCTCGGGCATGCACACCCACCTCCTTGACCCTGAAGTTACTACAGGGTGTGCAATACCGCCACCGCTCCATTCCAAGCACCCCATGTCTGACGCTTGTTCCTCCGGCCCATGCAGCTCTCGCCAGCCCCCGCCTCCTGCGTACCGCCGCGTGCTCTGGGTGGCCCTGGTCGTGAATCTGGCGATGTTTGCGGTGGAGATCGCTGCCGGTTGGAATGCCGCATCGGCGGCACTGCTCGCTGACGCAGTCGATTTCTTTGGCGATGCGGCCAACTACGCCGTCTCGTTGTTCGTCCTGTCGATGGGGCTGACCGCACGAGCACGTGCAGCCTTGACCAAGGGCCTGGTCATGGGTGGCTATGGCCTGTATGTCTTGGGACAGGCGGGCTGGAACGCGCTGCAAGGGGTGTCCCCGGACGCGGTGACCATGGGTGTTGTCGGTGTATTGGCACTGACGTCGAACCTCGCCGTAGCGGTGCTGCTCTACGCCTTTCGAGATGGCGACGCCAACATGCGCTCGGTGTGGCTGTGCTCGCGCAACGATGCGATCGGCAATGTCGCCATCGTTCTTGCAGCCATCGGCGTATTCGGCACCGGCACCGCATGGCCTGATCTAGTCGTGGCCGGGATCATGGGTGCTTTGGCAATCTCGGCAGCCCAGCAAGTGGTCGCCCAAGCTCGCCGTGAGCTGGCGACGACCGGAGTTCGACATGCTCACACCTGAATTGACCTGGATCGCCTTAATCTCGGTGCAAACGCTGCACTTGTTGCATCATCGTCTGGCAAAGCGCCATATCAGCTTGGTCGAGGTTTCGACTTCGGCTGTACTGATGATTCCCCCTCAAGGCGTCTTGGCGCCTGTCCTGCTGATGACGCTGCACGGGGCACTGATCGTTGTGCAGATCATGGGCAGCATCTCGATTCAGCGGTTCTCACCGCAGTGGGAGAACGTCGCGTGACCTGCGGTGTGCCGAAGGGTCGGCGCTGGGCAATCGATATCAGCAGCACTCGCGGCCGCGGGTCGATCTCGGCGATCGTCAACGCAACGGGAACCTGTCGAGGGTCGTGGTAGTCTAGCGTTCGATGTTTCGCTCTCTTGCCATCTGGTCACTGGTCGCGGGTCTCGTTGTAACGAGGCTGCTCGGCTTGCATCTGCATGTTTGTGCGGGCATCGAGAGCCTTGGCCACGTTCACGAGTCCACACACTACGCTGACGCCGGGTTGTTGTTCGGCGAAGAACACGCCAATGATCATCCGGATCACCTGGAAGTCGAACTCACGTCAGTCGGCTTCCCTGGGCAATACCTCGACCCCGATGGCGATACCGCGCCTGCGCTGATCGGTCCTGATCGCCTGGACCCAACATCGTCTGCCGGCTGGCTGAGTGTTCGCATTCCACGCGGCCCTCCCGTCCTGCACCCTGCGCGCCCCGCATTCTTCACTCCGGCCCCTCGCGGCCCGCCCATGAACTCCCTCGCCTGAACCCCTTCATGCCCTGATCAGGGCATCCGTTCACGCAGTCGGGAGTTTTTCCATGTTTTTTCGACTCATCGCCGCAGGGCGCCTTGCGCCCGTGGTTCTGCTTGCGGTGGCTTTCAGTGATCCGTCCGTTGCCAGCGGCGCGTCGCTCAAGTTGCGAGACGCGCTGGCGCGTACCCTGGAGTCCAATCCCGACCTCGCGGCCTACGAGTACGTACTCAGGGCACAAGATGGCCGGATCACACAGGCTGGCCTGCGGCCCAATCCGGTTATCACTGCAGACGTTGAGAACGCTTTTGGCACTGGTGAAACGCGCGGTCTTGACGCCACTGAAATGACGATCGGTCTGAGCCAGCTGATCGAGCTTGATGGCCTGCGGGACAAGCGAGTCACCAGTGCACAGTTCACCCGTGAAGGCCTTGAGATCGACGGTCAGATCAGACGCCTCGACATTCTCGCGGAGACGGCGCGGCGGTTCGTCAAGTTGGTCGGCCAGCAAGAGCAACACCGGCTAACGCACCTTGCCGTCGAACTCTCCGAGAAGACCGCGGAAGCCGTGCAGCGTCGTGTCGCTGCAGCGATATCGCCTGAATCCGAGCGGGATCGGGCTGCGGTCGCCTTAGAACGTGCGCGCATCGCTGATGCTCATGCCGAACATGCGCTAGTCGCAGCGCGCTATGAGCTGGCTGCGTCGTGGGGCGCGATCCAACCTGATTTCGTGGAAGCCGCCGCCGACTTGTACGCGTTGCCGGAACTTTCCGCGTATGAGGATCTGCTCGCTGCGCTTGAGCGTACGCCCGACCTTTCGCGATACCTGAGTGAACGCCGGTTACGCGAATCCGAGGTAACCCTCGCCCTAGCCAGCCAGCGTCCGGGCATCGAGATCGGCGCGGGCATCAGGCGGCTCGCGGAGATTGACGACACGGCATTCGTCTTCAATGTGGGCATCCCACTGACGGTCAATAACCGCAACCAAGGCGCCGTGGCCGAGGCGGAGGCGCTCAAGGCGGGTGCACAAGCCAATCGCAGCGCTGCCCTGCTCAAGGCCCGCACACAGTTGTTTAGCAATCACCGCGAACTGCAAGACCTTGGGCAGCAGGTGCGTGCATTACGAGAGCGGGCTCTGCCGCGGACCGAAGCGGCACTGAAAGGGACTGAGTCTGCCTACGAGCGGGGGCGTTACAGCTACCTGGAACTGGTTGATGCGCAGCGCGAACTGCTCAGCGTGCGTGACAACTTGATCGAAGCTGCCATGCAGTACCACCTCACCCTGATCGAAATCGAGCGACTTACTGCTACGGCCGTAAGTCGCTGAAGGACACGTCGCATGAACATGAACACAACCAAGCGTTACCTCATCGTCGTCCCGGCGCTAATCGCACTCGCGCTAGGCGCCTGCGGTGGCAGTAACGGATCGCCCCATCTGGACGAGCAAGGTCACGAACACGAAGACCGACGCAGTCATGGCGAAAACGCCCCTCACAGTGAATCCGAAAAACATGAGGAGGGGGATCGCCACGAGACCGACAAGCAGTCAGACGTCGATACGCACGACGAGGAAACTGCGCACGGCGAAACGCTCAGGTTGACTCCCGAGGCACGCGATGCTGCTGGACTGACGATCGCACCGGCCGGACCCAGCACTCTGGTGGAGACGCTGCTGCTCTATGGAGCCGTCGTCCCCAATGCCGAGCGCACACGCGCCGTCTCGGCCCGATTCCCGGGAATGGTTCGAAGCGTTGATGTCAGTATTGGCGATCGGGTGCGCCAAGGCGCGATGCTGGCCACGGTCGAGAGCAACGAGAGTCTTCGGACGTTCGCTGTTACCAGCCCATTGGATGGCACGGTCATCAATCGCTTCACCAACCCCGGCGAACAGGCAGATCGCGAGGCCATGTTCGTCGTGGCCGACCTTAGCAGCGTTTGGGTCGACCTGGCGCTGTATCCGCGCGACCGGGGGCGGGTACAGGTAGGGCAATCCGCACAGATCTCGGCGGAGGGTCCGCTAAGCGCGCTCGGAAAAGTGATCTTCGTCTCACCGATGTCCGCTCGAGAAACGCAATCGCAAACCGCGAGGGTGCTTCTGGAGAACGTCGATGGTATTTGGACGCCGGGACTCAACGTTCAGGGTCATGTGGCGATTGGTGAGTTCGCCGTCTCGGTCGCAGTGCCCGACGCTGCACTGCAGCAGATCGAGGACAGTACGTCGGTGTTCGTCGAGCACAACGGCGAGCTTGAAGTGCGACCAGTCAGGGTTGGTCGCAACGACGGTCGGAACGCGGAGATTCTCGAAGGCCTGAAAGCTGGTGAGTCGGTTGTTGTCGAGGGCAGCTTTGTCCTCAAGGCCGAACTCGGCAAGGGAGAGGCTGAACATGGGCACTGAGCACGGCACTTCTCTCGATCCGCGCGACAATCGGCAGCGCCGCACGCTGCTCCAGGTCACGGGCCTGAACGCGGGCCTGTTTGCAGGGCTAATCGTTGCCGGCTTGGCGTCCGAGTCCAGCGCCCTGATTGCGAACGCGCTCGACAATCTGTCGGACGCTGCTGCTTACGCCCTCAGCTTTTTCGCGGTCACTCGCTCGGACCGCTGGAAGGTGGCCGCGGCAAGCGTCACCGGTGTGATGTTGCTGGTTCTGGCCGTGGGCGTGACGGTGGATGCCCTACGACGATTCGTGGTCGGGTCCGAGCCGCTCGGGCCATGGATGATGGCGGCAGCCGTCGGCGCAGCTGCGATCAATCTTTGGTGCATCTTCCTGTTGCGGTCGCAGCATGGCGAAGACGTGAATATGCGCGCCGCCTGGACCATGAGCATTAATGATTTCGCCTCGAACTTCGGCATCCTGCTCGCCGGCGGATTGGTCGTGCTGATGGGGCGGAATTGGCCTGACCTGGTGGTCGCCCTGCTCATTGCGCTCGTCGCAATCAGTGGTGGGGTGCGCACGCTCAAGGATGCGCATCAGACGCTGCAGTCTTCTGGTACGGACTCCACCGGACATCGCCATGATTGAATCGATTCTGCGTTTTTCCATCGCTCGTAGCGGTGTCGTCATGGTGCTGATGCTCATGCTGGCCGCGCTGGGCATCTACAATTATCAGCGCCTGCCCATAGATGCAGTGCCCGACATCACCAATGTTCAGGTGCAGATCAACACGCGAGCAGCTGGTTACACACCGCTGGAGGTTGAACAACGGATCACCTACCCAATCGAGACGGCAATCACTGGGCTCCCGGGTTTGGACTACCGACGCTCCTTGTCGCGTTACGGTCTGTCGCAAGTCACAGTGATCTTCGAAGAAGGCACCGACATCTACTTCGCGCGGCAGCTGATCAATGAGCGGCTGCAACAGGTGCGAAGCAGCTTGCCGGACGATGTCGAGCCAGCAATGGGCCCGATTGCCACTGGCCTTGGCGAGATCTTCCTATATACCGTCGAGGCCGACGCCGATGCGCGGCAGCGTGACGGCACGCCCTATGACGCTACCGCGCTACGCAGCCTGCAGGACTGGGTGATCCGTCCGCAGCTGCTGCAGGTTCCGGGGGTAACCGAAGTCAACAGTATCGGCGGCTATGCCAAGCAGTTCCATGTGCAGCCCTATCCCGAAAAGCTTCTGGCATACGACCTAACGTTCGCCGACGTCATCAGGGCGGTTGCGCGCAACAACGCGAATCGCGGCGCCGGATATCTGGAACGCAAAAGCGAGCAGCTGCTGGTCCGCATCCCCGGCCAGGTAGACGGTATCCCCGACTTAGGTCGCATCGTGGTGGCGACTCGCGGGGGGCTGCCGATTCATGTCTCCGATGTGGCCGAAGTGGGCTTAGGGAAGGAGTTGAGAACTGGCGCAGCAACGCGGGATGGCCATGAGACTGTACTGGGCACGGCCGTAATGCTGATCGGTGCTAACAGCCGAGAAGTTGCCAAGGCCGTCGCCGAACGTCTTTCACGGGTCAACGAGTCCCTCCCGAAGGGGATCAGGGCCGTGCCCGCCTACGATCGCACGGTACTCGTGGACAAGGCCATCGCCACAGTTCAGAAAAATCTTCTGGAAGGCGCGCTACTGGTCATCGTCATCCTGTTCTTGCTACTCGGCAACCTCAGGGCCGCGCTGCTCACCGCGATGGTGATTCCCCTGGCCATGCTGATGACGATTACGGGGATGGTCGAGAGTCACGTGTCTGCCAATCTCATGAGCCTGGGGGCACTGGATTTCGGCTTGATCGTGGACGGTGCGGTGATCATCGTCGAGAACTGCTTGCGCCGTCTGTCGCAGGAGAGCGAGGAGCGGGGTGCCCTCAATCTCAAAGAACGCATGCAGACCGTTTTCGAGTCCACTGCGGAGGTAATCAGGCCCAGTCTGTTCGGCGTATTCATCATCATGGCGGTTTACCTGCCGATCTTTGCGCTTGAGGGGGTTGAGGGAAAGATGTTTCACCCGATGGCACAAACAGTGGTGATGGCGCTTGCGGCCGCGTTGTTCTTGTCTGTGACCTTCGTTCCCGCTGGAGTGGCGCTACTGTTTCGCGGCCCGGTGCGTGAAAAGCACAATCGCGTGATGGAGGCCGCTCGAAAGGGCTACGAACCGCTGTTGCGCTGGGCGCTCAACGCTCGTGTCGCCCTACTAGCCGCAGCGGTAGTTCTGGTCCTGGCCTGTGGCTGGCTGGCGACGCGCCTAGGCAGCGAGTTCGTGCCTAGCTTGAACGAAGGCGACATCGCCGTGCAGGCTCTACGCATACCGGCAACAGGCCTCTCCCAGTCGGTGGCGTTCCAGCAGCAGGTCGAGACGCGCTTGCTGCAGTTCCCTGAGGTGCTCACTGCTTTCGCGCGTACTGGCACCGCTGAAGTCGCAACCGACGCAATGCCGCCCAATATCTCGGACGGTTACGTGATGCTCAAGCCTCGGGACGAGTGGCCCAACCCTGACAAGCCCAAAGCCGAGTTGGTAGCGGAGATCCAGGAAGCGCTCGAACAACTCCCTGGAAACGCCTATGAGATGAGTCAACCAATCCAGCTACGCTTCAATGAATTGATCTCCGGCGTACGCTCGGATTTCGCCATAAAGCTCTACGGCGATGATCTCGATCTAATGCTCTCTACGAGCAATGAGATCTCAAAGGTGGTGCGCGGGATTCCAGGCGCTGCAGACGTTAAGGTTGAACAGGTCACCGGCCTTCCTGTCCTGTCCGTTGTTCCGCGCCGGGAGGCACTGGCCCGCTACGGCATCGCGATATCGGACCTCCAAGATGTGGTCGCCACCGCCATTGGCGGCCAGGAGACAGGACTGGTCTACGAGGGTGATGCACGCTACGACATCGTTGTTCGCCTGCCTGAGGGTCGCCGCGATGACATTCGCGCCCTTGAACGCCTGCCGGTGCCTTTGCCGACGGGGAATCAAGTGCCGCTGGGCGAGGTTGCGAAGCTGACAGTTGCGCCCGGCCCAAACCAGATCAGTCGTGAGGACGGCAAGCGCCGCGTTACCGTTACCGCCAATGTGCGAAATCGCGATCTCGGGAGCTTTGTGGCCGAAGCTCAGCAGGCCGTCCGAGGAGTTGCGATCCCTCCCGGTTACTGGATCGATTATGGCGGCACATTCGAGCAGCTGGAATCCGCATCCCAGCGGCTGTCTATTGTCGTGCCGCTCACGCTGGCACTGATTTTGGGCCTGCTGGTGCTGGCCTTCGGCAATCTGCGAGATGCACTGGTGATATTTAGCGGCGTGCCGCTGGCGCTAACCGGTGGGGTGCTCGCTCTTTGGCTGCGCGACATTCCGCTCTCGATTAGTGCGGGCGTAGGCTTCATTGCACTTTCAGGCGTCGCAGTCCTGAACGGACTTGTGATGGTGAGCTTTATCAAGTCCCTGCGCGCGGAAGGAATGGCACTTGATGACGCCATCGTGCAGGGGGCGCTCATCCGTCTACGGCCCGTGCTGATGACCGCGCTGGTGGCAAGCTTGGGCTTCGTGCCCATGGCGCTCAACGTCGGCACTGGCGCGGAGGTGCAGCGTCCGTTGGCTACGGTGGTGATCGGCGGAATTGTGTCGTCCACGTTGCTGACCTTGCTCGTGCTACCAGGCCTATACCACATCGTGTGGAGGCGCAAGCCCGGGTCGATGGTCGCTCATGCCGAACCCGTCGGGATGTCTCCATGAGCAGCGCGCTTGCCGATCTCAAGCGACACAAGCGCTCGCTTATCGCACGCCACGCCCGAGCCAGCGACTGGCTGGGGATGATGCACGTCGGAGTTACGCTCGTCCCGCTGGCATTACTATGGTGGATAGTATCGTTCGCGGGGTCACAATCTCCTGCGCTTGTAGTGCTTTCCACGCTGCTGATCGGATTATTCATCCTGCGCTGCTTTGCACTGATGCACGACTGCGGGCATGGTTCGCTGTTCAAGTGCCGAGCACTTAACCGGTGGTTCGGCTTCCTGTTCGGCGTGCTGTCAGGTATGCCGCAACACGTGTGGTCGCGGCATCATCAGTACCACCACGCGACCAATGGCAACTGGTCAAGATACCGCGGTCCCTTGGCCACGCTGTCGGTAGACGAATACGCCGCGCTAACGCCGGCACAGCAACAGTCCTATGCGCGTGCCCGTCGCTTGCGCATGGCGCCGCTCGCAGGCCTGCTGTACGTGGTGGTCAACCCGCGACTGACATGGTTGCTCGGCACGGTCAGCCTTGTGAACCATGTCGTACGTCGAAAGCGATCTGACCCTGGCGCTTCAATTCGCGACCATGTGCGCGCCTTCCGCAGTCGCCATTGGAGCACGTCCGCGGAATACCGGCACATGACGCTCAACAACCTAACGCTGTTTGCAGTCTGGGGCGCAATGTGCGCATGGATCGGACCGTGGCTATTCGCTTCGGTGTACCTTTCTAGCACTTCGCTGGCAGGTGCAGTTGGTATCGTGCTCTTCACCGTGCAGCACAACTTTGAGCATTCCTACGCAGCTGGTGACGAGGGCTGGGACTACGACCGATCAGCGATTCACGGCACCAGCTACCTCGTACTACCGGCGTGGCTCAATTGGTTTACGGCAAACATTGGTTATCACCACGTTCATCACTTGTGCGCGCGCATTCCCTGCTATCGGCTCGCGGCATGTCATGCCGAGAACGCAACACTGTTCCGCGACGTGCGACGACTACGGTTGTCCGACGTGCTGCCATCGCTCGAATATCTTCTCTGGGATCCAAACGCACAGAGGATCATCTCCATTGCCGAATATATGAGGACTCTGCCGCTTTGCGCAAAGAGGAATTAGCACGCTGCGTGGTGTCGTGCGCAAAATGAACAGGCCGCTGGTAGCGGGCGCCCTTGCTGAACCTCCTATCGTGAAGGGCATGCGGCCGACATCGTAGGTTTGGTGCCTTTCCGGCGATAGCCGATCATCAGCGACGTCCGACAATGAGCTCCGAGAAGATCCTAGTCAGCGAGGCTTCCCATGAACGTGATGGCAGAAGGCGACTTTGGCCTTCAGTGCCCGGCGGCGCATAGCACCGAGTGCGAAGGGTTTGCGTAGGAGAATGTCCTAAAACTCGGCCTACTTAATTTAACGCTTACCCAAACGAGGCCGATGATCGCAGCGTTTCAGAATTGTCCCAAGGGAAAGTTTCTACCCGCGTGCATATACACCCTGACTGCGGTGCGATGAGTCAATGACCGCTCCTGGGAAGGCAACTCGGCGAGTTCAACTTCCCCTGTATCATCTCTTGGTGCTACCAGAGCGCCGCCGCCCCCGCACTGGGACTAGGTCGCCGACTGACGAGCGATGAATTCTGCGATCTCTGGTGCGAACGCACTGGCAAACGTGTGCGCTGTGTCAATGTCTGGCGACATTATCGTGCAAGCGTACTCGCCGCCCTTGAGCATCCGCGCCAGATTCCTTGCAAGGCCCGGCGGGTGCCGAGCGTCCATTCCCGGGAAAATGAGTGCAGGCGCTTCAATGCTTGCGAGATCATTCACGCTTCGAAATGAGCGGTCGTAACCAATGGACGCCGCAGCGGCGATGCTGGCGGGGTCAGACCGGGGAATCGCATCGCGCACCATGACGCCAATGATCGGAGCGAGATCCGGGAGAATTGGCGCCCATGCGGCGTCGATTCCGTCTGTGCGGACCCGCTCTGCAAAGGCCTCCATGAACGCCACCTCGAGTTGTTTGGCGTCGTCGTCTTCGATGTCCTCGACGCTGATCAGGATGAGGCCTTTCGCCCGCTCCGGATAAGCCTGGGCGAAACGAAGCGCAACCGTTGACCCGAGGCCCGCGCCTCCCACAAATGCTCGATCGAGACCGAGGTGATCCAGCAGTGCGGCGACGTCATCAGCGTATTGGGCCCAGGTGTGGCGGCCCGCGTCCCTGCAGATGGACCTTCCATAGCCGCGGATGTCCGGGAGGATGACCCGGCAACAATTCAATAGCTGACGACCGAGCGGCAATAAGCTCTGATGGTCCGGCCCGCCTCCATGCATGAGGACTAGGGATGAAAGCTTCGGATCGCCTGCGGTGACCGCGAACAGCGTCTGTCCATCAAAAGCGCTGTAATTGATGCTCCGGAACTCCCCTTTAGAAACTGACATGGCAAGCACCCTCATGCAGGCGAAGCATGAGTTTCGGTGTTGGAGCTGACTCCGGAGCCACGGCCACTTACTCCATGCCCCGAAGGTCTTTCAGAAGGAGCTTCATCTCAGCGATCTCACGCCGCTGCGCTTTGATGATCTCATCCGCCAATTCGCGGACGCGCGGATCGGAAATGTGAGCGCGCTCGCTGGTCATGATAGCGATGGAATGATGCGGCACCATCGCACTCATGTAGTCAACGTCATCGACCGTGGCTTGGCTTCTCACCAGCCATAGCGACCCTGCAAATGCCGCCGCGCTGAGTCCAAAGATCACTGCATTAATTCTTTGGCTGGGGTACATGCTTGCCATGAAACCCAGCATCACTGTCGCCATGACTGCGCCCATCAGGAGCGCCATCCAGGCCCTTGTTTCACTCCAGAGCACGTGGTCGATGGCATAGGTGTTGAGATACATCGCCGCGTACATCACGACGGTGGACGTGCCGATCATCGCGGCGAAGCGTGCGTACGAAATCTTCACGATTCTTGCCTCCCAACTGTTGAGGGTCGGTGTCGATAATCCCAGGGCGGCGTTAATCTGCGCTGAGCGGCGAATGAACACGTCAGGGATGCTTCTGATCGTGTCCTTTGGCGCAAGCCAAATCCTCAAGAATCGGGCAGTCCGGGCGCTCGTCCCCATGGCAGCGGTTCGCCAGGTCCTGCAGGGTGTCGCGCATGGCCTGCATTTCTGCAATGCGGGCATTCAGATCGTCGACATGCTGCAGCGCGAGCTTCTTGACCTGCGCACTGCTGCGGCCGCGCTTGCTCCAGAGTTCCAGCAGGGCCTCGATCTGCTTGATCGAGAATCCCAGGGAGCGGCCGCGCTTGACGAACCTCAGAGTGTGCAGGTCGTTCTCGCTATAGATGCGATAGTTCGCAAAGGTGCGATCCGCTGCTTGAATCAGGCCGATCGATTCGTAGTGGCGGATCATCTTGGCGGACACGCCGGTGGCTTGGGCAGCGTCGCCGATGTTGAAGTACCCCGACTGCCGGGCCTCGGACGCCTCGATCCGCGGGCCCCGGTGCCGGTGGCGGGTTGCTGCTGCGCTCATACGTCTGCTCCTGTCAATTCGGCTTCACGATGCGGATGGGCGCTGGCCGGCCGCCAGCGCATCAAGGTCAGCGCATTCAGCAGCACGCTGACGCTGCTCAAGGCCATCGCCGCACCCGCCACTACCGGGGACAGCATGCCCAGCGCAGCGAGTGGAATGCCAGCGGCGTTGTAGGCAAAGGCCCAGAACAGGTTCTGGCGGATCTTGCGATAGGTCAGATCGGAAATCTCCAGTGCGTCGGCCACCAGATCCGGATCGCCGCGCATCAGGGTGATGCCCGCCGCGTGCATCGCCACGTCGGTGCCCGTCGCCATGGCAATGCCGACGTCCGCCTGCGCCAGCGCCGGCGCATCGTTGATGCCGTCGCCGACCATGGCGACGCGCTTGCCAAGATGCTGGATGCTTTCGATCTCGCGCGCCTTGTCGGCGGGCAGGACGTTCGCCCGTACCGAATCGATGCCGATGACCGCAGCGATCTTGCGTGCCGCAGCCTCCTGGTCGCCGGTCAGCATCACGGTCTGCAGGCCGCGCTGCTGCAGGCGATGCACGGCTGATCTCGCCGTGGCCTTGGGAGCGTCGCTGAAGGCCAGCAAGCCCAGCAGCTTCGGCTGCTCGCCGACTTGCGCAACCCAGGAGAGCGTCCGCCCATCGGAGGCAAGCTCGTGTGCTGCTGTCTGCAGCATCGCAAGATCAAGCTGCTGCTCCTGCATCAGGCGCTCGCTGCCGATCAGAATCGGACGGCGCTCGATGATCGCCGAGATCCCGCGCCCGGGCAGCACTTCAACGGCTGATGCGGATGTCGGCTCCAGTCCGCGATCGGCAGCGTAGCTGACGACCGCACGTGCCAGCGGATGCTCGCTGTTGGCCTGAATGCCGGCGACGAAGCGGATCAGCGTGTCGGCATCCTGGTCGGCCGGAACGACCGCTTCGAGCACCGGGTGCCCCTGCGTCAGCGTGCCGGTCTTGTCGAACGCGACCGTATCGATCTGGCGGGCGCGCTCCAGTGCCTCGGCGTCAGCAATCAGTATGCCGTGATGTGCGGCAACGCCGGTGCCGGCCATGATCGCGGCGGGCGTGGCCAGGCCCAGCGCACAGGGGCAGGCGATCACCAGCACGGCCACGGCATGCAGTACGGCCTGTGTCCAATCGCCATCGACCAGACCCCAGCCGAAGAATGTCAGCGCGGCAATGACGAGCACCGTCGGAATGAAGACGGCCGTCACGCGATCGACGAGCTTCTGGATCGGTGCCTTGTTGCCCTGCGCGTCTTCGACAAGCCGGATGATTCTTGCCAGGGTCGATTCCGCGCCAACCGCCGTCGTGCGGATTCGCAGGACACCTTCGCCATTGACCGCGCCGCCAGTCACCTTGTCCGCCGGCGCCTTGGCCACGGGCAGGCTTTCACCGGTGATCATCGATTCGTCGACATGGCTGTATCCATCGATGATCTCGCCGTCGACCGCGATGCGCTCACCTGCGCGAACGACCACCATGTCGCCCGGCTGTACCTCATCCAGTGGGATATCGGTATCGACGCCGTTGCGGCTGACGCGCGCCACGTTGGGTCGGAGTGCCTGCAGGGCGCGGATCGCTGCCGTGGTCTGGCGCTTGGCGCGCGCTTCCAGCCATTTGCCCAGCAGCACCAGCGTGATCACTGCAGCGGATGCTTCGAAGTACAGGGCATGGGTGTGTGCGCCAGCCGCCAGCACCAGGTAGGCAGACAGCCCGTATGCCGCGCTGGTCCCGATGGCGACCAGCAGATCCATGCTGCCGGTGCCCGCGATCGCCGACTTCCACCCGGCCTTGTAGAACCGTGCGCCGAGCCAGAACTGCACGGGCGTTGCCAGCAGCCATTGCAGCCATCCAGGGAGCCCGACATGGATGCCCGTCGGCATCAACAACATCGGTAGCACCAGCGGCAACGACAAGATGGCGGCAGCCGCCACGCGCCAGCCATCCGAAGTCCTGTGCGGTGTCGCCGCAACCGTTGGACCGCCACGGGAGCCACCGACGCTGTACCCCGCGTCGCGCACCGCGCCGACCAGGGCCTCCAGGTCGACACCTGCAGCGTGGCGCACCTTGGCGCGTTCGGTGGCCAGATTGACTTGGGCATTGGTCACGCCTGGGAGGCCCGCGAGCGCCTTCTCGACGCGAAAGACGCAGGAAGCGCAGGTCATGCCTTCGATCTGAAGGTCGGTGACGGTGGTCGTTGCGGCGTTCATTGAGAGTCTCGGCTGGAAGCGGTGGTGGCAGGCTGGGCGTTCCCATGGTGGGAAGGTCAAGCCGCCGGCTCCGTTGTCAGCAATCGCTTGACCTTCCCACCATGGCAAGCCGGATGCTTTTCTCGCCATATCGGCAAGCACTGGAGATGGAGATGTACGAATTCACTATCGAGAAGATGAGCTGCGGGCACTGCATCAAGACCGTGACGCAGGCGGTGCGCGGCTGCGACATCAACGCAGAGGTCGACGTCGACCTCGCGACCAAGCGGGTGGGCGTCAAGTCCACCGCGGCGGAAGCGGATCTGCGCACGGCATTGGCCAAGGCAGGGTACCCGGCACGCGCGTCGTGACGGCTGGTCTGTCGACTCGGGAAAGGCGGTTCGGCCGTTGAACTATTTGCGCTACGGGTGTTCAATCCAACCATGTTGATGCGTGCAAGCCGGCTGTTCGCCTGGTTGCTGGCGCTGAGCCTCGCCCTGCAGGGTGGGGCTTTCGCCAGCGGCGTGGCCTGCGCGCATGCGGCGAATGCGGTTGCGACGGTGGTCGAAGCGGCTGCTGACGTCGCGCCGGACCCGCACGCACATCATCGGATGCACGCCTCCACCGACGCAGACGCCTCAGCTGCCGTGACGCCGGCCGTGGATGCCACATTCGCGGGCCTTTGCGATTGTGGTTGCGTCTGCGCGAGCAGCTGTCTGACGCACTGCGCGTCTGCCCTGACCGCCACGTTCCCCGTCCTCCCGGCGGACTGGCCTGCGCCGCGCCTGCAGCCGGCGGGCATGCCGACGGACCTGACTTCACCGCCGCTGTCCACCCCGCTGCGACCACCGATCTTCGTCTGACGCCTGCTTCGCGCAGGCGGGCGCCCGCTGCACGCGCGTCTGCCTGCTGTCCAGCGTTCAACGGAGAATCCCATCGTGCGTTACACCGTCCCCCGTGGGCGGCTCGCCAGCGTTTTCGTCGCCGCCGTCCTGACGGGCTGCGCTACCGCACCGGCCGATCGCGGCCTGAGCGAGGTGCAAGGTCTGCTGAAGGCCCGCGACCCCACCCTGGCGTCTGCCCAGACAGCCCTGTCGGCTGATCCCGAATCCATCGACACTCAAATGGCCACCCTGATGGCCGCTCCGCTGACAGCGGACCGCGCCCTGAGCGTCGCCCTGCTCAAGAGTCCGCGGCTGCGCGTCATCTATGCGCAGCTCGGTCTGGCGCAGGCTGACTGGCTGGACGCCAGCCGCTTGTCCAACCCGGTCCTGTCGTTCTCGGCGCTGGAGTCCAGTGCGTCCGGCGAGCGCACGCGGCTGGGCTACGGCCTGGTTCAGAACTTCACCGACCTGCTGTTCCTGCGCAGCCGCAGCCGCATCGCAGCACATGGTCGGGACCAGGTTGAGGCGGACGCGGCCGCGGCCATCCAGGATCTCGCCGCCGAGGTGCTGAGCCGCTACTACGAGGCGGTTGGCGCCGCGCAGACTGCGCAAATGCGCCGTGTCATTGCCCACGCCGCTACGGCGTCGGCCGATCTGGCGCAGCGATTCAAGGACGCGGGCAACATCAATGCGCTGGAGCTGGCGCGCGAAAAGGCGGCAGCCCATCGTGCGGTGCTGGAGCAGGAATCCGCCGAGGCCGAGGCCAGCAGCGCAGCCCTGGCGCTCAATGAAGCCATGGGCCTGTCACCGCCGCTGGCTTGGACGCTGGACCCGCAGCTGGCCCTGCCGGTAGATGAAACGCTATCGACCGATGCGCTGGTCGCCAGCGCGTTGCAGCAACGACTTGACCTGCTGGCCAAGCAAAGAGAAATCGACGCCATCGAAGGCGCGTTGGGACTGGCGCGGACGCTGCGCTGGATTCCGTTCGTCGAGGTCGGCCTTGAAGGCGAACGCGAAGGTGACGGCTCGCGCTTGCTCGGCCCTACGGTGGCGATCGAGATTCCGCTGTTCGGCAAGAGCCAGAGCGAGGTGCTGCGGATGCAGGCGCGTCGCGAACAGGCGATCGCCGAGGCCGAGGCGATTCGTGCCGAAGTCGCCAACGGCGTCGCCACTGCCCTGACGCGGATGCAAGCGGCGCAGGCCCGCGTTCAGCGATTCCGGGAGGGGCTGATTCCGCAAAGCGAAGCCGTTGTCGCGCGCATGCAGGAACTGCAGAACTACATGATCGTCGGGCAGTTCGAATTGCTGGTTGCCAAGCAGGAGGAGTACGAGGCCTACGCCGGCTATCTCGACTCGCTGCGTGATTACTGGCTTGCCCGCGTGGCGCTGCAGCACGCCGTTGGTGCCGCGTTGCCGGCGAATGGACAGGACGGGCCATCAAGGACCGGCGCCATCCGCCTTCCGGACGCTGCCGCTGGCGGCGGTCACAGCATGCACTCCGGCATGCATCACGGCGCGAGCCACCAAATGTCGGGCGATGTACACACGCAGCACGACATGCATCCGCCCGCCGAGTCCTCATCCGAGCCGACCGCGCCGCCGCGCGAGACCGACGCACACGCGCATCACTGATGCGCCGGGTCCGATCGCTCAAATCACTGGAGACACATCATGACATTCCAAGTTCGCATGTTCTTCGCCTCGCTGCTGTTCGCAGCGTCTTCCATGGCGCTTGCCCACGATCCGGCCGAGCACGCCAAGGAAGCTGCCGCAGCGGGCAAGGCCGCCGATTGTTCCGCGCTGGACCACAGCGCGATGGATCCCGCCGACCCGGTGGCACGCGCGCTGATGGCCAAGTGCGGCATGCAGGACGGTGACGGGGGAGCTCACGAGGGTCATGGATCCCCCGATGCGCAGACGAAGTCCGAGCCGGACGAGCTGTCCACATCGTCCAGCCACCACGGGGAGCACTAATGACCAGCCGTCGACAATTGCTGCAGATGATGGGCGCGGGCATCGTCGCGGGCGCTTCGTCCCGCGCGCTGGCCCAGCATGAAGGGCATGACATGTCGCGGATGAGCGCGACGCCTGCGTCCAGCACAGTTCCCGTGCCTGCCGGTCTGGAGCCGCCCAGGGCGCAGAAGCGTCACGCGCAGGGCTATCTGCCGGTTCGCACCCTCAACGGCTGGACCTTGCCCTACGAGATCAAGAACGGCGTCAAGGAGTTCCACCTGGTCGCAGAGGAGATCGAACACGAGTTCGCGCCCGGCTCGCGTGCGAAATGCTGGGGCTACAACGGCACCACGCCGGGGCCGACGATCGAGGTCGTCGAGGGCGATCGCGTGCGGATCTACGTCACCAACCGCCTGGGCGAGCCCACCAGCGTCCACTGGCATGGGATCGACGTGCCGGTCGGCTACGACGGCGTTGCCGGCCTCAACCAGCCGGCGATCGGCCCCGGCGAAACCTACGTCTACGAGTTCACGCTCAAGCAACACGGCACGCACATGTATCACCCGCATGCCGACGAGATGACGCAGATGGCCTTCGGCATGATGGGTCTGTTCATCATCCATCCACGCGAACCGGAGGCTGTAGCGGTCGACCGCGACTACGCCTTCCTGCTGCACAACTGGTCCATGCACCCGGGGACCTACAGGCCCGATCCGTCGGTCATGGTCGATTTCGATCTGTGGACCTTCAACAGCAAGGTGTTCCCGGCCACCGAGCCGCTGGTGATGCGCACCGGAGAACGCCTGCGCGTGCGCATCGGCAACCTGTCGATGTGGAACCACCCCATCCACCTGCACAGCAATCCGTACTGGGTCACCGGCAGCGATGGCGGCCGCTGGCCGCAGAGTCAGTGGCGACGCGAGACGACCGAAATCGTCGGCGTCGGCCAGATGCGCGACATCGAGTTCGTCGCCACTGAGCCTGGCGACTGGGCCTTCCACTGCCACATGGCCCACCACACGATGGGACCGATGGGCCACGGTGTGCCCAATCCGGTGGGCGTGGACCAGTCCGGTGTCGAGGCCGAGATCCGGCGCATGCTGCCCGGTTACGGCGCCATGGGCCGGTACGGCATGAGCGAGCACAGTGGGCACGTGGCCATGGGGTTGCCCGGACCGGAGAACACGCTGCCGATGATGGCCGGCGAAGGGCCGCACGGGCCGATCGAGATGGGTGGCATGTTCACGATCGTCAAGGTGCGCGACGACCAGAAGCCGGGGGACTACACCGATCCGGGCTGGTATCGCTCGCCGAAAGACCAGATGGCTCGACGCATCAGCGTCGATCCGGGATTCGGCCAGCCGCATCGTCGCCACCCCTACGGCTCACCGACCGACACGCCGGCCAAGGTGAAGCAGCCGCAGATGGATCACTCCCGCCATGGCGGTTAAGGAGATCATCCCGTGAAGCTACTACGCGCTGTACTACTGGTTGCTTTTGCGACGACGATCGGCGCCGTCGGGTTCTTGTACTCGGGCTTGTATCCGATGGGCGCCGATACCCCGCACACCGGCCCGGTCTACTGGGCGTTGGAGACGTTGCGCGAGCGCTCTATTGCACGCGCGATCCGGGACATCGAAGCACCGGATCTGAGTGATCCACAACTGCTGCTGGCAGGTGGCCCGGATTACAACGATATGTGTGCCGGTTGCCATCTCAAGCCGGGCCGCTCCGCATCCGATCTGAGTCAAGGCCTGTACCCGCAACCGCCGAATCTGGCAGAAGCGAGCGATGATCACAGTCATGCTCATGATCCGGCCATCAGTGCAGCGCGTCAGTTCTGGATCATCAAGCACGGCATCAAGGCGAGCGGGATGGCTGCGTTTGGTCCGACCCATGATGACGAGCGGATATGGGCGCTCGTAGCGTTTCTGCAGAAGCTGCCGGAGCTCACACCAGCTCAGTATCAGATCCTGACGGCACGCGATGCCGCAGATTCAGGTGCAAGCCGACAATCGCACTCCGATACCGGGCACGGCGAAGCTCCGAAACCGAACCTTGATCCTACGGACCAAAGTGCTGTCAAAGCGTTGGACGCCTTCACCCACGCCCTCCGGTCCGGCGATGCCGAGTCTGCGCTCACACTGCTGTCGCCTCAGGTATTGATCTATGAAGGCGGCGGTGCTGAGCGCTCGCGTGATGAATACCTGGATCACCACCTGAAGGCCGACATGGCCTTCCTGAGCCAGGCCCGCATCGACATCCGCAATCGCGTGGTACAGAAGGTCGGCACCGCCGTCGTCGTTCTCACGGAGTCGCGAATCGAGGCGTCCTCGCAGGATCAACCCGTCAGTCTGCTGAACACCGAGACGGCGGTGCTCGAGTTCGGCGCAGAGGGGTGGCAGATCACGCACCTGCACTGGTCTTCACGCGATCACGCGTCAACGCAATGATCGGAGCCGATAGGATGAACGCGAGAGTAAAACAGACTTCATTCCGGTCCAGACGGCGGGCCATGGCCGGGCTCGGCGCTGTGGTCGCGATTGCGCTGGGCGTCGCTATCGTGATTGAGTCGCGGCGAGGGTTGCCGCCTACGGCGGACGCTGGCGCCATCGTGGTCTACAAGGACGCGGGCTGCCGGTGTTGCACGAAATGGGTTGATCACCTGCGCAGGGCCGGCTTTTCGGTTGCAGTCGAGAATCGCTCAGATATGGCGGCGGTCAAGCGCGACCTCGGCGTGCCGTCGTCGCTCGCGTCCTGTCACACCGCCCAGGTGGACGGCTACGTCATTGAGGGGCATGTACCTGCCGAAGACATCCGAGCGCTGCTCGCCCGCAGGCCCGATGCGGACGGGCTTGCGGTCCCCGGCATGCCCGTCGGATCTCCTGGGATGGAAAGCGGGAGCCGCATTGATCGATACGACGTTCTGCTCTTCGCCAGCGAAGGTGACCCATCTGTCTTCGCAACGCACGGCGCCCAATTTTGAGCGTGAACAATCATTTGCTCCATACCTCCGAACGTGAGTGCGAAACGTGGCGGTGATGGGATGCGACCTGCCTTCTCCCTTGCGGGGCATGCCAGTACCGCTTTTCGCTCTCCGGCAGAGCGCGGCGCAGGCATGACCCGCCTGAAGCCCAGACTCCCACTTGGGGCGGGCATCGAGCGGCTCGTGATATCTGCGGCTGCTGCTTGAACCGCCGGAACGCTAGGTCGGCTCAAGTTGATGATCGCCTGAGCGGCCACAGAAGCTGGCCGATGTAGGTTGTTGGAATGTCCGCCTCATTCAGCCCCACTTCACCACGTGCGGGACTGTGCGGCGCGTCGTGATGCGTGCCGAAGATCCTGTCCCAGATCAGGAATACCTCGCCGAAATTCACTTGAGCGTCCTCGAAGTCACGCTTGTGATGCCAGCGGTGCATCTCGGCGACGCCCAGCAGATGGCGGAACGGTCCGAGCCGGTAGTCAAGGTTGGCGTGCTGAAACGCCAAGTGCACGCTCATGATGCCGAGCCAGGCTCCGACCGCAATGGGCGTAGCGCCTAATGCCAGCAGCACGGTCAAACCGGGGCCCGCGAGCACCAGAGCGGATAGCGGATGGCGGCGACCACCGTTGAGCCAGTAGAGGCGCTCCGGCATGTGATGAATCGCATGGAGCCGCCAGAGAAAGCCGCTGGCATGGCTAGCCCGGTGCATCAGGTACAGCCCCAGATCCATGATTGCGCCGGTGACCAGGACCTGAGCCCACATGGGCGCCGCGGCTGGCCATAGAGGCGGCCACTGCGGCACCCACAGCCGCAGTCCGAACGCACCCGCGACGCTGATCTGGATCAAAGCATGACTGACCAGCAGATGGAGTACGTCCACCCTGGTATCGCCGTCGTGATCGCGGTTCCAGTCCGGCTCAAAGGGCGCCAGTCTCTCCAACAGGGCAACCACCGCCATGCCGGCGACCACGAGCAAGGGAAATACTGGCCAATAGGCCACGCCACTTGCCGCAAGTACCACCAGCGTCAGGGCCAAACCACCCATGACCGCGGGATACGAGAGATATCGAACTGCGGGCTTCATGCGTCTTGCTCCATCGCTGGTTCCACCGATGGATACACGCTACGACGTGAGGATCGAGAATCGCTTGAACGAATTGGCTGAACCCTCACTCAAGTCCAGTCTTGAGCGAGAAGGCCGGATTGAGCAGCACCTGCGGTGGGATCCCGAAGGTCCGTCGAAAGCTGCGCGACAGATGGGCGGAATCCGCGAATCCGGCGGCGTGCGCGGCCTCGGTCAGACGGTAGCCCTGCGCCACGCTGGCCAGGGCTTGCTGCAGCCGCAGCCACCGCAGGTAAGGCCGCAACGGCATCCCTGTATGCGCGCGGAACAGATGGCCGAACCGGCCGGGTGAAAGGCTCACCCGGGCCGCGAGTTCCGACGTGCTGATGCGCTCAGGTAACGGACGCGGAAGCGTCGCTAGCAATTGTGCAATGCGTGGATCATGGAACGGTGGCGTTCCGCTTGCCGCAGCGGAATCCAGGATGATTGCGACCACCCTCTTCAGTGTCTGCGCGGTGACGCACTCAGGCTGCCGAAGTAAGCCGCGCAGGTGCTCTGCCTGACCGGCACTGAGCGCGCGAGCTCCGGCGCCGCACCAGGCATCCAGCTGTCGGCCGAGATCCGTTTCCCGATTCACGTACGCCAGCAGTAAGGGATCGCGACCGCCGGTCAGCCGGTGTGCGTGGTCCGCTGCGATCACCGCACCAGCCCCTTCCAACTCGCCCGACTTCTCAGACCACAGCCCAACGGTCCCGGTCAGGCCAACCACGAGCTGCACCGCGTGATGACGGTGAGGCACGTGATCGCCTGCCGTGCCGAAAAAGATGGCCCATCCGGGCTGAATGATCGCTTTGCCTGTCCACATCGCTCCATCATCCAGACTGGAGTGACTCCGCTGCAACCGGGCTTGACTCCGGACCCATGTTCAAGATTTACGCTTCTACCCAGCTAGTCTGAACAAGGCGGTGCCCGGCGAACATGGGGCAGTCTATGTGGGGCGTCTGAGCAGCAGCTCGCCGTCGATGCCGAACGCCTCCGCGAGCTTCTCAATCGTGTCAACGGAGATCGCCGACTTGGCGGACTCAACACGGCTGATATATCTCTGGCTCACACCCGAGCGGTGCGCCAGATCCTCCTGAGTCCACTGGCGTGCGTGACGTTCATTCCGCACATTCACAGCGAGCCTCTCACGAAGGCTGATTTTGCGCGGCCGGACCATGCGCAAAGGCTTGGGTCCGGGCCGTGGACTGTCCACGACCTATAGGTCATAATGCGCACGCCGGCGCTCCCTGGCGCTCGAAATGCCTGTCGATGTGTCAGCGGACAGTCCGAAGCCGCGACAGGCAAGCTGGGGCATGCGGTCGAACCCATCCAGAACACCGGAATATCAAGGGGTCGAGCGTGTCCTTTGTTCTCGTCTACGGCGATCACGAGATCGCGCTTCCGTTGCAGTTCGAAGCGCATGTCGAGGAAATACTGATCCGCCTGATGAGGGCGTCGCCGGAATCTCCCATGCAGGAGCGCAGGCGGCTGGAGCTGTCCTCCAGCATCGTCGAGGTGGTCTCGTCGATGTTGGAGAACAACGTGATCCCCCCTTCGGAGAAGCAGGTCAAGTACGCGGTCGCGATAGCCCGCGAGCTGAACCTACAGATCCCGGCGACGGTGCTGCAGCACCGTCACGCGATGACCGAGTTTCTGGCCAACCACGCCGAGACGTACCGGAAAAGTCGCGTGCGCTGACGCATTCGAGCGTCAGTCCCTGCGCGACGCGGGGCCTCGAAGTTGATCGACGTACTACATGCAGGGCCGATGAGCGGTTCGGCGCTTGAGCGGCACATTGCCCGGCGCGAGGTGATCCCCCAGGTCCAGAACCGACCTGACCGGGAGTATCCGGAGGTTCGCTGGGACCAATACGGCGTCGTTCCCACGAACGAAGTTGCCGTGACCGCGAGCTGCGGACCGATTGCAGTATTCGCATTGGCCCCGTCCGGGCTCGTCTTTCCTGTTATGGCGGACCGCATCTACGGCACCGACGTGATGGACATCCAGCTCGGCCAGGAACTTGCGGAGGCGCTCTGGCGCCGACACGGAGTCGAACTGGCGGCCCAGGCGCTGAGTCAGCGCATCGGGAGGCGCTGATGGCCGCCGATCAGACCATCCGGTTCGCCCGCGAAATCCGTCTGCGCCGGCGGGGGCATCCGGAGCAGATGCTGCGCGTCTTGCAAGACCATGCCGGGTGGTACTACGTCCTTCGACTGGCGGGCACGCAGGATTTCGGTCCGTACCTGCTCGAAGAAATCACTGGCGCGTTCGATGTCGAGCCCGAACCGCTGTCCGTCCATGAGTTATGCCAAGGGCCTTCAAACGGCGAATCCGGAGCTGATCCGCCGAATTCAGAAGATCACCCGTTGTGAACACAGCCACCTTGCACCTGATTTGGAGAGATCGATGCCAACATCCGAGCAATTGCCCACCTACCTCAACCAAGCACTCAAGGATGGGCGCGCCATAACGCTGCTCGCCGACTACCGTCCAGCCGAACTCACCAGTTACTCCCTGACGGTCTTCGGCCTGGTCGACACCGTGGGATTCGAAGGGCTTCTACTAGCCGACGATGACTCCGGTACCGAGTACGTCCGGATCCCGCTACCTGGGAGCGTTGCAGGAGGTGTCGCCGAAATTCGAACTGACTCGGCCGATGCTCGCGCCGTACACGAGCTGTGGTCGCTCTGGAACAACGGCGTACGAGACAACTACCTTCAGTTCACGGGAACGATCGCGACAGCCTGGGCGCTTGCAAGGCTAGACTCGGCGCTGGCAGGGGCGACCGTCGTTGGTGATAAGTCCATGGAGACCGCTCCTCAAGCGAAAAAGCGACGGTCAAGGGCGCGCGCGGGCGGGACTCCGCCGAAGTCGAGGCGGGCCGCCAGTAATGCCGGCAATCGACGGGGCCGCAAGTGATCCGAAGGTCAGTTGGATCGCCATATGACGGCATGCGGCCGACATCGTAGGTTTGGTGCCTTTCCGGCGATAGCCGGCCATCAGCGATGGATCGAGAATGAGCACCGAAAAGATCCAGTCAGCGAGGCATCCCATGAACGGGATGACAGAGAACGACTTCGGCCTCCAGTGGCAGGCGGCGCACAGCACCAAGTGCGAAGGTTTTGCGTAGGAGAATGTCCCAAAACTCGTCCTACTTAACGCTTACCCCTGGTCGCGCAGGCTTTGACCCTTCGCGCGGGGAGCGTCTGATGGCTGCCGACCAGCGCGCGCGATTTGCTCGCGAGATCCGCTTGCGCAGGCGAGCCTATCCGGACCAGATGCTGCGTGTCCTTCAGGACCACGCTGGCTGGTACTACGTCCTTCGACTTGCGGGCACTCCGGATTTCGGTCCGTACCTGCTCGACGAGATCACCGACGCGTTTGATGTCGAGCCCGAACCGTTTTCCGTGCACGAACTGGACCCAGCGCCTTCCGAGGCTGAATCGGAGGCCGACCCGCCGAAATCAGGGGAGCGGCCGCAGTGAACTTCGCCACCTTGCACCTGATTGGAGAGAACCATGCCTGCATCCGAGCGTCTGCCTACTTATCTCACCCGGGCAATCAAGAGCGGCCGCGCCATTACGCTGCTCGCCGACTACCGTCCTGCCGAACTGGCCGGCTTCTCGCTGACGGTCATCGGCCTGATCGACCGCGTGAGTTTCGAGGGGATACTCCTGGCGGACGATGATCCGAGCACTGAGTTCGTCCGACTTCCACTCCCAGAGGGCGCATGCGGGACTGTTCCCGAAATTCGAACCGATTCGTCCGACGCCCGCGCCATCCATGAGTTGTGGGCTCGCTGGCACAGCGGGGTTCGAGATGGATACCTCCGGTTCACGCGCACGATCGCGACTGCACTCTCGCTGGCGAGACTGGATTCGGCGCTGCAAGGGGCAACCATGGTAGGCGACGGTCCCTCGGAGTCCGCTCCGCGACGGCAGAAGCGACGGCCAAGGACGCCAGCCGGCGCACAACGCGATTCACCGCGCTCCGCAAGCCGCACCGGCAAGCGACGTGACGGTAAGTGAGGTAAGGATCACACGGGATCGCCGTGCCGGAATCGGGAATCCTCCAGAGACTGTCCGCGACACCCGATCTCCTAAAGCGCTCGTCCGATCCCGGACTGACGCAAGCTGTTCGCATCAGGGCCTCGGCCCGCACAGCAGCCTGCCAGCGCGCCGTTGATCGCCACCGCCGGGACGGACCGCACCCCCAGGGCTTTGGCGCGCGCGGCGACCACCGGATCGTGCATATCCAGCACGGCGACTTCGCAGGACTCACAGGCGATGTCGTGAACCAGCTGGACAGTGTCATCGCAGGCGGGGCATCCCGCGCTGAAGACTTCGATCTTGCGTTTGGTGCTCATGATTTACTCCTTGGTCACGGATGGAGAAGCGTCCGGCTCGCAGGCTGGACAGTGAAGGGCTGCGGCGTCGGATCGGGGCCACGAATTCCAGATGCAAGCCCCGAACAGGGCCGAGGCGCCCACATAAGCGGCGACATTGCTCTCGAAGCCGAACTTGCCTGTGACGATGGCCGCGCCGGCGAGTGCTGCGAGCCGCAACGGGCCGTAGCCCCGCCGCTGCGGCGCACGCCAGGCGAGCAGACTCAGCACCAACGCCAAGGCGGCCAGGGTCAGCGGCAGCAGGAAGGCCGTCTCCAGCAGGAACGGCAGCCCGAGCGCGCCGACCAGCGCCGCGTAGGCCGGCCAACACGCCGGGCAGATCAGCTTGGGCAGAAAAGCGATGCCCACTGCCGGACCCCAAAGGCCAGCGCCTTTCCAGTCGAAACGGCTGCCGGTCCGCCGCAGCGCTCGGGTAATGACGTCCACCGGCGGCACGCCCGACATCGCATTTCCGCCCTGCGCATACAGACGACAGCAAGCGGTGGCGTCCGCCATCGGTGCAACATCCCGGCCGTTGATCAGGATGGTCGGCGAGCCAAAGCGTCGGACGCGCGCAGGCGCGGCGTTGTCGTCGCGCCGCCACTCGCGCCAGCGCGGTGGCTGCGAGGCCAGGGCGAAGGCCCGCAGCAACTGCGTTCGCGCCTTACCCACGTTCGGGCAGTCGGCGTCATAGATCAGTTCAACGCTCATGTTCAGGTTCCATCGTCATCAGGATAGGGCACGCCTCGGTCGGGCCGTCGCCAGGACAGCGCTTCATCAGCCGCGTCAGCACGGTCCGCATCCGCTTCAGGCTGGCGAGCCTGCCTTCGATGTCGGCGACCTTCGCTGCGGCCCGTTCGCGCACATCGGCGCAGGATTTGTGCGGGTCCATACTCAGCGACAACAGTTCCTGGACCTCGCGCAGCGAGAAACCCAACTCCTGGGCATGCCGGATGAAGCGCACGCGTTGTACGCAGTCGGGCGCAAACTGTCGGTATCCGGACGCGCGGCGCGCCGGCGACGGCAGCAGTCCCCGGCGTTCATAGAAGCGGATCGTCGGCACACCGACGCCGGCACGTTTCGCCAACTGGCCGACGGTCAGAACATCGCTCGCATTGCTCATGGCGGACATCCTCCACCCTGCACCATAGTGCAGAGTCAAACCCCATGACAGCGCGTTCCTGCTTCTGCCGAGCGACTCCTTGACTCTGGACCTGAGTCGAGGGTTTAAGCTGTGTTCAGAAAAGCGGAGTGAGCTATGCAGACGTTGACCATCGGCAAAGTGGCGAAACAGGCCGGTGTCGGCATCGACACCGTGCGTTTCTACGAGCGCGAAGGTCTGCTGCCCGAGGCGCGGCGCGCGGAGAGCGGCTACCGGCTCTATTCGCTTGACGACGTGGATCGCCTGCGTTTCATCCGCCGCGCGAAAACCCTGGGCTTCAGCCTTGAGGAGATCGCCGAGCTGCTGCGACTGAATGCCGCCGAAGGCAGTCGCTCGGACGTCAAGCACCTCGCGCAGCGGCGTCTGGCCGATCTTGACCGGAAGCTGGGCGAATTGACTGCCATCCGCGATGCGCTGGCCACGCTGGTGCGGCGGTGTTCCGGTCAGGGATCACTCAAGGGTTGTCCCATCATCGAAGGCGTGCTGGCTCAGGACACGCCGAGTTACAGGGAGCACTGACATGGAGCACGAACACGTTCACGCCCGCACCCTGACTCGGACGAGGGGGCATGACGGCGGCGCTATAGATCAGAAGCAGGCTCTCGACGAACATGCCTGTGGCGCTCATCACAAGGTGCGTGAGCATCAGGGCGGAGCGAACCCCGGCCAGCCGTCACCGGCTGCGAAGATCGCCTCGCCGCACGCGCATCATGTGCACGGTGGCGCGCCGCAGTCACACGCGCGGCTGACCACGTCGGCAACACTGCATTGTCTGACGGGCTGCGCCATCGGCGAGTGGATCGGCCTCGCCATCGGTGTGAGCCTGGGCTTCAACCCCTGGGCCACCATGGCACTGGCGACGGCGCTGGGGTTCCTCAGCGGCTATGCGCTCGGCCTGTGGCCCCTGGTCAAGCAGGGCATGAGCTGGACGCAGGCATTCCGGACGATCTGGCTGGGCGAGACGATCTCGATCGCCGTGATGGAGTTCGCCATGAACTTCACCGATTATCACGTTGGCGGCGTGCAGGCGGCCTCGGTGTTCGCGCCGCAGTTCTGGCTAGGCTTTGCACTGGCGCTGCCCGCGGGTTTCGTCGTCGCCTGGCCGGTGAACTGGTGGCTGCTGCGCAGCAGCGTCAAGAAGCCCTGTCACTGACCGGTTACCGTCTGGCGGTCATGCCCGAGCGTTCATGCCGATTGCGGAACCCTTGAAACCTGCCTAGAGTCATAGCCGTCATGAATCGCATCCGGACACTGCTGAGCATGCTCCTGGGGCTGGTGCTCCTGGCGCAGGGCATTGCCGTGTCCGCTGCGCCGCGGGCCTCGTTGTCAGCGGCCCCAGCCCTCTCGGCGACTGTCATGGCCGACATGCCCTGTCACGGGCAGATGGCGAGCCAAGCGGACGAGATGGGCGAGCAGCAGCCCTCCTGCTGCGACGAAAACTGCCCCGACATGACCACCTGCGCCCTGGGCCATCTGGCGTCGGTCGCCATGGTATCTCTGGCCCTGCCACAGCCGGCCGGAGTCGGACGCGGACTCACGCCCGTTATCGCCGCTTCGCGCACGACTGGCTCTCTGCTGCGCCCTCCGATCGCCCTCCACGGTTAATGCCTGTCTGCGGCTCGTCCTGAGCCGCTCTGGGCCGCTGTCCGGCCCGACCGTGGAGAAGAACGATGATTCCCGTATTCCGCCGCGCGGCTGCGCGGCTCCTGAGCGGCGCGCTGCCGCTCGCCCTGTTGCCGTTCACGCTCGGGGCACAGCCGGCCGCAGACGTCGCGCTGAAACTGCCGGAGGCCGCGAACCTGGCGGTCAGCGCCCAGCCTCTGCTTCAGGGCCTTGAGGCCCAGACCCGCGCGGCGCGCGAAACCGCCGTCGCAGCCCGGCAATTGCCCGACCCGCAACTGTTCACCGGCATCGCCGATCTGCCGGTGAACACGGACGACGCCTACTCGCTGACCCGTGACGGCGACACACAGATCGTCGTCGGCCTGATGCAGGAGTTTCCGCGCGCGCAGAAGCGCCGCTTGCGCGGCGAGCTGTCCGAGCGCGAGGCCGCGCGGCTCGATGCGGAGCACGATCTCGCCCGGCGAGCGATCCGCCGGGACGCGTCCCTGGCCTGGCTGGAGCTGTGGCGCTACGACCAGCTGCTGAGCCTCGCCCGTGCCAGCCTGCGCGAAGCCGAGGCGCAGACGCAGGCGGTCGAGATCGCCTTGAAGACCGGCACCACCGCCACGCAAGCCGAGTTTCTGGCCGCACGCCAGGAAGCGGATCGTCGGCGCGACGAAGTCGCCGCGGCTGAGCAGAGCGTCGCCCATGCCCGCAACGCGCTGTCGCGCTGGATCGGTGAGGCGGCATGGCGGCCGGTCAGTCCGCAACTGCCGGAAACGCCGACCCTGCCCAGCCTCGCCGCGACCCTGGACCGGGTACGCGCGCATCCGCAGCTGGCCGGCGCCAGTGCTCAGGTCGCCGCCGCGCAGACCGGCGCGGCGCTGGCGCAGGCCGCCTTCAAACCCGACTGGCGCGTGGAACTCGGCTACGGCTACCGGCCCGCCTTCTCCGAGATGCTGATGCTGCAGGTCGGTGTGGATCTGCCGGTGTTCACGCGCAACCGGCAGGACCGCGGCCTCGCGGCGGCGTTGGCGCAGCGGGACGCCGCCGAGTTCGCGGTCGAGGACGCGAGCCGCCAGCTCGTGGCCGAGGCCCGGCTCAATCACCACGACTACGAGCGCTTGACCATCCGTCTGCAGGACTATGAGCAGACCCTGCTACCGCAGAGCCGGAACCGCATCACGGCGGCGCTGGCGGGCTGGCGCTCCGGCCGCAACGCGCTGCGCGAGGTGCTCGATGCCCGCCGCGCGGCGCTCGAAATCCAGATGGCCCGGCTCGATCTGCAACACGATCTCGCCCGGCGCTTCGTCCAACTCACTTATCTCGGCGCCTTTGAAATCGACGCCGGGGAGAACACCCATGAATAAGAAAACCCTGATGGCCTTGAGCCTTGTGGTTGCTGCCGGTGCCGGCGGCGGCTGGTGGTATGCACAGAGCATGACCCCGCACAAGCACCAGCTGGTGAAGATGACCGACGAGCAAGGCAAGGTTTACTACACCTGCCCGATGCATCCGCAGGTCAAGCAAGGCGAGCCCGGCAACTGCCCGATCTGCGGCATGAAGCTGGTGAAGCGTGAGGACAAACCTGCCGATGCCGCCATGAGCGACGAGCGCGAGGTGCTCTACTGGTATGACCCGATGCGGCCGGACCAGCATTTCGATGCGCCCGGCAAGTCGCCCTTCATGGACATGGAGCTGGTGCCCAAGTACGCCGACGAGGCCGGTATGGGCATGTCCGGCAGCACCGTCGTCGAGATCGATCCGCGCATGGCGCAGAACCTCGGCATGCGCACCGCCGAGGTCAAGACCGGCACGTTCTGGCAGCGCGTGGACGCGGTCGGCAGCGTGGCGGTGGACGAGAACCGAATCGCGGTCGTGGAGGCCCGCGCCGCCGGTTGGGTGGAGCGACTCGATGTGCGCGCCGTCGGCGACACCGTGCGTGCCGGTCAGGTCGTCGCGGGGATCTACTCGCCCGAGCTGCTGGCCGCGCAGGAGGAGCTGGCGCTGGCGCGCAAGCTCGATGACCCGACGCTGATCGGAGCGGCGCAGACGCGGCTCAAGCTGCTCAATGCGAGCACGAGCGGCCGTCCGCAGCGCCAGACGCTGATCGCCGCGCCGCAGTCTGGCGTCGTCACCGAGCTGATGGTGCGCCAGGGCGCGCAGGTCACGCCAGGGATGCCGCTGCTGAAGCTGGCCGACCTGTCGAAGGTCTGGATTCTGGTCGAGGTGCCGGAGGCGCAGGCGTCCTGGGTGATGGCGGGAAAGCCGGCGCAAGCGCGCCTGAAAAGCCAGCCCGGCCAGGTGTTCGAGGGCACGGTGGACTACGTCTATCCGCTGCTCGATACGCAGACCCGCACGCTGCGCGCACGACTGGCCTTCGACAACGCCGACGGCACACTCAAGCCCGGCATGTATGCCGAAGTGACGGTGTTCGGCGGTGCGAAGCGCGGCGTGACCCTGGTGCCGAGTGAGGCGGTGATTCGCACCGGCACCCGCAACGTGGTGCTGGTGGCCGAGCGCGAGGGCCGTTACCGCCCGGTCGAGGTCGTGTTGGGGCCGGAACGGCAAGAGGAGATCGTGGTCGTCGACGGTCTCGAACCCGGCCAACAGGTGGTGACGTCCGGTCAGTTCCTGATTGATTCGGAGGCCAGCCTGCTCGGCGCCTATAACCGCATCGGTGCAGGGAGCACGCCATGATCGCCCGGCTCATCCACTGGTCCGTGCACAACCGCTTCCTGGTGCTGCTGGCGACGGCCATGCTCACCGCCTGGGGCCTGTATTCCGCCGCCAACACGCCGCTGGACGCGATCCCCGACCTGTCCGACACGCAGGTCATCGTGCGCACGGTGTATCCGGGCCAGGCACCCCAGGTGGTGGAGGATCAGGTCACCTATCCGTTGACCACGACGCTGCTGTCCGTGCCCTATGCCAAGACGGTGCGCGGTTACTCCTTGTTCGGCGAGTCCTTCGTCTATGTGTTGTTCGAGGACGGGGTGGACCTGTACTGGGCCCGCTCGCGCGTGCTCGAGTATCTGTCTCAGGTACAGGGCCGCTTGCCGCCGACCGCGCGCGCGGAGCTGGGGCCGGACGCCACCGGCGTGGGCTGGATCTATGAATACGCGCTGGTCGATCGAACCGGCCAGAACGACATCTCGCAGCTTCGCGCGATACAGGACTGGTTCCTGAAATACGAGTTGAAGACGGTGCCCAACGTCGCCGAGGTCGCCACCCTCGGCGGCTTCAACAAGCAGTATCAGATCGTGCTTGATCCGGATCGCCTGCGCGCGTTCAAGCTGCCGCTGGAGACCGTGATGGACGCTGTGCAATCAGCCAATGCCGAGGCCGGCGGCTCGGTGCTGGAGCTGGCCGAAGCCGAATACATGGTGCGCGCACGCGGTTATCTGAAAACACTGGATGACTTCCGCGACATCCCGGTGGGGCTCGGCGAGGCCGGCACGCCCATTCTGCTGCGCGACGTGGCGACGGTGCAGCTGGGACCGGAGACGCGGCGCGGCATCGCCGAGCTGGATGGCGAAGGCGAGGTCGTCGGCGGCGTGATCGTCCTGCGCTCGGGCGAGAACGCGCAGTCCACGATCGAAGCGGTGAAGGCCAAGCTGGAGACGCTCAAGGCCAGCCTGCCGCCCGGTGTCGAGATCGTCGAGACCTACGACCGCTCCGCATTGATCGAGCGCGCGGTGGAGAACCTCTCGCACAAGTTGCTGGAGGAGTTTCTCGTCGTTGCACTGATCTGCGTGATCTTCCTCTGGCATCTACGCTCGGCGCTGGTCGCCATCATCACCCTGCCCATCGGCATTCTCGCCGCCTTCATCGTGATGCATGCCCAGGGCATCAACGCCAACATCATGTCGCTGGGCGGCATCGCCATTGCCATCGGCGCGATGGTGGACGCCGCGGTGGTGATGATCGAGAACGCACACAAGAAGCTCGAACACTGGCGGCACGATCATGCCGGGCAGGAACTGGAAGGCGAAGCGCGCCTCAAGCTGATGGCTGAAGCCGCCGCCGAAGTCGGCCCTGCGCTGTTCTTCAGCCTGCTCATCATCACCGTGTCCTTCGTGCCGGTGTTCCTGCTGGAAGCGCAGGAGGGCCGCCTGTTCACGCCGCTGGCCTATACCAAGACCTATGCGATGGCGGCGGCGGCGGGCCTGTCGGTGACGCTGATTCCAGTGCTGATGGTGGCCTTCATCCGCGGCAAGATTGTGGACGAGACCGCGAACCCGCTGAACCGGTTGCTGATCGCGCTCTACCGCCCGGTCATCAATCAGGTGCTGGCCTTCCCGAGGGCGACGCTGGTCATTGCCGTGGCGGCGGCACTCGCCACGCTGTGGCCAGCGACGCGCCTGGGCAGCGAGTTCATGCCGCCGCTGGATGAGGGTGATCTGCTTTATATGCCGACCGCGCTGCCGGGTCTGGCCGTCGGCAAGGGCGCGCAGATCCTTCAGCAGACCGACCGCATCCTGAAAACCTTCCCCGAAGTGCAGCGGGTGTTCGGCAAGATCGGACGCGCCGAGACCGCCACCGATCCGGCACCACTGGAGATGGTCGAGACCACGGTGATGCTCAAGCCGCAATCCGAGTGGCGCGCGGGCATGACCACGGAAAAGCTCATCGAGGAGATGGACGCGGCGCTGAAGATTCCCGGCATGGGCAATGTCTGGGTACAGCCGATCCGCAACCGCATCGACATGCTCGCCACCGGCATCAAGTCGCCGGTGGGCATCAAGATCGCCGGGCCGGATCTGAATGTGATTCAGCAGATCGGCAATGAGATCGAATCCGTGGTGAAGCAGGTGCCGGGCACCGCCTCGGCCTTCTCAGAGCGGGTGTCCGGCGGGCGCTATGTCGAGGTGGTGCCGGATCGCATTGCCGCCGCACGCTACGGCCTCTCGATCGAAGACGTGCAGCGCATCGTCAGCATCGCCGTCGGCGGCCAGAACATCGGCGAAACCATCGAAGGCCTGCAGCGTTTCCCCATCAATCTGCGCTACCCGCGCGAGTTGCGCGACTCGGTGCAGGACCTGCGCGAGCTGCCCATCGTGACGATGCGCGGCGAGACCCTGACCCTGGGCAGCATCGCCACGGTAGAGATTGCCGATGGCCCACCGATGATCAAGTCCGAGAACGCGCGGCCCAACGGCTGGATCTATGTGGACATCCGCGGCCGCGACCTCGGCGGCTACGTGGCGGACGCGAAGCGGGTCGTGGCCGAGCAGGTGCAACTGCCGCCGGGCTACTCGGTGGCCTGGTCAGGGCAGTTCGAGTATCTGGAGCGTGCCGCAAAGCGCATGAAGATCGTCGTGCCGTTCACGCTGGCGGTGATCTTCCTGCTGCTGTACCTCACCTTCCGCAGCGCAGCCTCGGCCGCGCTGATCATGGCGACGCTGCCGTTCGCGCTGGTCGGTGGGTTGTGGCTGATCTACGCCCTGGGGCATCACCTGTCGGTGGCCTCGGGCGTCGGCTTCATTGCGCTGGCCGGTGTCGCGGCGGAGTTCGGCGTCATCATGCTGATCTACCTCGACAACGCCATCCGCGAGCGCGAGCAACGCGGCCAGATGCGCACCGTTGCGGACCTGCGCGAGGCGCTGATCGAGGGCGCAGTGCTGCGCGTGCGCCCCAAGGCCATGACGGTGGCCGTCATCATCGCGGGCCTGCTGCCCTTGTTCATCGGCGCGGGCACCGGCAGCGAGGTGATGCAGCGCATCGCCGCGCCGATGGTCGGCGGTATGGTGACGGCACCGCTGCTCTCCATGATCGTGCTGCCGGCGGCGTATCTGCTGTTGCGCGGCCGGCGGCTGGCTCGGCAGGTGCTGTCATGACGCGCCGCAGCAGGAACGCGGTGACCGTAGGCCGGTCCAACCAGAGTGGGCAGCGGAGGGGCGGTATGAACCGACGCTTGTGGGTCGTGCTGCTGGTCATGGCGAGCTTCATGCCGTGGCGGGTGGCGCTCGCCTGCGCCCATCAGGCCGGTCTGGTCCAGGAACGCTGCTGCTGCCTGGAGCAAAGGGCGGTTTGCCCGCAGATCAAGACCGGCGTCGGCCAATGCTGCAAGACGGTGCTCGCCGCGCCGTCCCAGTTGGCGGATTCGCAGGCGGATACATTGCCGTCACCCGACGGCGGCAAGCCGCTGGCCCCGCCGCCCTCTTCCGTCAGCTTTACGCCTTTGCCCCCCGCGTCCGGGCATGGCATCGCGTGGCTGACCCCTGACCGCGGCTGGTTCGCGGGCAACGAAACCTACCTGCAAACCGCGAGACTGCGGCTGTAGCGCGCCGGAGGGCTTCAGGCGGTTCGCTGAGGCCTGGCTTCACCCAACGAATCGAGCGGCATGCCCTGCATGCCGTCCAACCCGTTCGTGAAGAAGAGGCACGCTATGAACAACACAACCCGAGTCATCCGCATGCTCGGCATCGGCGTAATCGCCGGGCTGAGCCTGATCCAGACGGCGCAGGCCGCCCCCGAAACCTACGGTCCGCGCGGCACCGTGCGGTTCGAACCGCTTCCGGAAACAGTCCAGAACTGCACGACCAGTGTCCGCCAGGTCTGGGACAGCAGCGCCAAAAGTCGCAAGGCCGTGACGGTGCGTGAGTGCGCCGGCGCCAAGACCCGCAAGATCAAGACCTGGACCGGCCCGCGCAACACCATTCCGGTTTACGAGTGACGCGGGACGCCATGAACGCACCGCCCGAACGTCTTACTTGGACCCCGCGCTCGTCGCGCTGGGCGTGTCGGCGACAGGCTCGCGCCCGCGCACCTCCGGCGGGTCGCTCGACAACGCGTCACGGTGTCGGCGCTATATCCCGTATCGCCGCGGAGACTGGCATGCTGTTTCCACAGCCGGGAGACGCGATCCGCTCGTGGAGCAGGTTCGGCTGTACACCAGGCGCCGCAGCGCCAAGCCCGGATCACTGAGCGGCAGGGGTGAGCATGTCCGACGACGCACAGAAGCAATCCGCGCCAGGCGTCTGGTACGGCCGGGTGCGCATGGGCCTGGGCTGGGGATGGTTCCAGGGCGCCGTCGGCGATCCTGCTGCGCACGCGCACTACGCGATTCAGCTCGTGCTGTGCGATCGACCCGTGCCGGTCTGGACCGCGTCCGAAGGTTGGCAGAAACGCTGCGCCATCCTGCTGGGACCTTCCTTGATGCATGCGCTCGGTCGCAGCGACGAAGCGGTCACACTGGTCTATCTGGAGCCCGATTCAGACGCGGGCCGGCGCATTCGGCAACTCCTGCAGCACGGCGTGGCGATACTGAGCCCCAAACAACAGGCCGCCTGTCACGACGCACTCGATGCGAGGCCGCAGGCGCCGGATGAGGCGCTGGTCGAGCAGTTGGTGCCCGCCGGCGGCGGAGTCGCAGAGCGACGCACTGATCCGCGGATCGACGCACTGCTCGCCGACGTGGACGCGTGGCTGGACGAGGCCGCCGGCACTTCACGGTTGGCGGCCGCGGCGGGCATGTCGGTGAGTCACTTCCAGCATCGCTTCCGTGCACAAACCGGCATGCCGGCGCGCCCCTATCTTCGCTGGCGTCGCCTGCTGCGGGCCATGCATGCGGTGCTGACGGGCGCCACTCTGACCGACGCGGCCTTGCTCGCCGGGTTTGCCGATGCCGCGCATTTCACACGCACGATGCGTCGGCACTTCGGAATCACGCCTCGGGCCTTGGCCGCGATGACGCCGTAAGCGGACAGCAGGTTCGTTCAAGACACTGAGCACCGGGTCGCACAGACTGGAGCCTCGTCTTGGAGCGCGCACGATGATCCTGCTGATTCGCTACGGTGCCTATCCCATGATTGCCGGTGGCGCCTTCGCGCTGCTGATCGATCTGGCTGGAGCCGGGATCGCTTACTGGCCGACGTTTCCGTTGATCGTTCTGGCCGGGATCGCGGCCGTCGCCGTGCTCGAGCGCGTGGCGCCGTATGAGCCGGATTGGAACCGCGATCACGAGGGTGACACCAGGGTCGACCTGCTGCATCTGATCGTCAGCTACATGCTGATTCAATTTGCCGTGATCCTGCTGTTCGGCTTGCGCGCCTGGCGTCCCGAGTGGGCGAGCGTCTGGCCCGAACGATGGCCCATGTGGGCGCAGGTGGCGCTGGCCGGGCTGATCATGGATCTGGGCCTGTACGCCATGCACCGTGCCAGCCATGCGAGCGGACTGCTGTGGCGCTTGCATGCGATACACCATAGTCCGCAGCGACTGTACTGGCTCAATGGCGGACGCCGGCATCCGCTGTCCGCGCTGGTGCTCGCCGGGCCCGGGCTGCTGGCCCTGATGGCCCTGGGGGCGACACCGGTCGCGGTCGGCGCCTGGTTGAGCTTCATGAGCATCCATCTGGCTTTTCAGCATGCGAATCTCGACTACCGCCTCGGCCCGCTGCGCCATCTGCTGGGCGTCGCCGAGATGCACCGCTGGCATCACAAGCGCGACTTCGAGGACGCGCAGGTCAACTTCGGCGAGGTGCTGCTGATCTGGGACCGGTTGTTCGGAACCTTTTACGACGCCGCGCGAAGCCCGGGGCGCGGCGACGTCGGCCTGCGCGACGACGCCGTCCCGCGCAGCTATCTCGGACAGCTGCTGTGGCCGTTGAAGACGGCGCCGGACCGCCGCGCCGAGTAATACTCCGACTTGGCCCGTCGGCGCCGCATTCCGCAAGCCAGCGCGCCGGCGGTGCCATGATGAGATCGACGGCGTCGAACACGTGGACGTCGATTTCGAGCAGGGCATCGTTCTCGTGGACACCTCGTGATGGCGCGGCTGTGCCGGCGGGTGGACGCATGGAACCGGCGCGTCTACTGGATGTCTGTCGGACTGTGGATCGTCGGGTTCGCCGCCGCTTATCTGCTGCTGCCGGTGACGCAGATGCTCGATCGACTCCCGTGATGTTGCGCCCCAGTCGTCGCTTGCCAAGCGTCTACCGAAAGGCTACAAAGGCCGCCTCGTGAAAACCCTGAAGACCGTGCTCATTCTGCTGCTGGCGTGGACGTTCTCCGTCCAGGCCATCGCCGGCGCTTCGGGGGCCATCTGCCGCCAGGCGGGCGAGCGGACTGCGGCGGAGGCGCCGCAGCTCGAACACACCGCGATGGCTATGGCGAACGATGCCCACGCGATGCACGGTGCCGGGCACGCTGACCATCGCAAGGCTGCCGAGGGGAGCAGCACCCAACAGCAGAAGGCAGCGTCGGAGCCGATGCCCGGCTGCGACTGCGGCTGTCAGTGCGTCGACCAGCTTTGCGGCAGCTCTGCCTCGGGTCTCGCCGCCGGTCCGGCGGAGGGCATGGCCCGATTCTTCGCCGACACGCTGCGCCCCGCCCGAGGCGCAGCGAGCCCGGCCAGCGCCCACGCGCGCGATCTGATCCGTCCTCCCAGTATCACCTGACGTGAAGCCGCGGCCGCGGCGAGGCTCGTCCTCGCCCGCGGTCCGCTCTTCCGCAAGCCCGCTGCTGCGTCAGCGCGGCACCTGCGCATTCAGGATGGTCCCGGAGGTTTCATTTGGTTTCCCAACGATTGCTGTTGCTGTCCGGCGCGCTGCTGGTCGCCGGTCTGGGCGGCTGCGCAAGTATCCCCGCCGACTGGGGGCGCGGTGAGGCCGCCCAGCTCGCCGCGTCCCATGGACGCACGATTCCGCAGGCCGACGATGCGGCCGCCTTCACGCGCGAGGCGCTGAGCCGGCCGCTGACGGCGGACACCGCGGTGCAGCTCGCGCTGCTCAACAACCCGCTGGTGCGCAGCGAGACGGCACGCCTGGGGTTCGCGGCCGCCGATCTGTACGACGCGGGACGCCTCGCCAACCCGGTGTTCTCGGCGACACGGCTGTCGCCCGGCGACGCTGCGGCGCCGAATGCGCAGCTGACGCTGGGCATCGCCTTCAACTTCGTGAACCTGCTGTTCCTGCCGGTGAACACGCGCTACGCCGGCGCGCAGTTCGAGGCCGCGAAGCTGGCGGTCGCCGCCGCGGCCGTGGACCTGGCTGCCGACGTCGAGGCGGCGTACTACGAAGCGGTCGGCGCCGAGCAGCTGGCGCAGATGCGCGAGGCCGTCGTGCGCGCCGCCAAAGCGTCGGCCGATCTGGCGCAGCGCTTCTTCGACGCCGGCAACATCAGCCGCCGCGAGCTGGCGCTGGAGCAGGCGGCGGCGAGCCAGGCCCATCTCGATGCGCTGTCGGCGCGCGCCGCGGCGGTCGAGGCGCGCGGCGCGCTCAATCGGCTGATGGGATTGTCGGCGGCGCAGGACACGTGGTCGCTCGACGCGCGACTCGCCGAGCCGCTGCCGCGCGAAGACGAGCTCGGTGCGCTGCTGCGGCTTGCCGCCGGATCGCGGCTCGACGTCGCGGCGGCGCGCACCAACGCCGAAGCGCTGGCCGCCCGCTTCGGCCTGGAGCGCCGCACGCGCCTGATCGGCGGCATCGAGATCGGCGTCGAGCGCGAGAAGGACTACGACGGCGCCATCAACCTCGGCCCGACGCTGCAACTCGAGCTGCCGTTGTTCAACTGGGGCGCCGGCCGCGTCGCCGCCGCACGCGCCGCGCTGGAGCAGGCGGAAGCCGAGCTCGATGCGCGGGTGCTCGACAGCAGCAACGAGGTGAAGCTGGCGAACGCCCGGCTGCTCTCGGCCAAGGCGCGCGCCGAAAGCTACCGCAGCGCGCTGATCCCGCAGCGCGAGGCCGTGGTCGAGCAGATGGAGCGTGAGGTCAACTACATGCTGATCGGCGTTTTCGAGCTGCTGGTTGCGAAGCAGCAGGAGTATGACGCCTACGCCGGCTATCTCGACGCGGTGCGCGATTACTGGATCGCACGCACCGAGCTGGCGCGCGCCGTCGGCCGGCAACTGCCCAGCAGCGACCAGCCCGCCGAGCCGACGCTCGATCCGCAGGAGCTGACCAAGCCCAAGGGCGGCAGCATGGATCACAGCGGCCACGCTATGGGCGGAGTGAAGGGCATGGATCACTCCGGCCGTCACATGCAGCACGAAGGTATGGAGACGGACGACATGCCCGGCATGCAGGGGATGGATCACGGCACGCACGAAGCCGCGTCGGAACCCGAGCCGAAGCAGGAGGAGCAGCCTGCCGAGGAGAAGCCCGCGCACGAACATCAGCACCACTGAATTCCCAACCGGCGCACCGCGCCATCAACCAGGAGCTTTACCGATGAACAAGCTGATCCAATCGACGCTGATCGCCGCCCTTGTGCTGGCCGCGCAGGCCGTCGCCGCCCACGACCCCAAGGAGCACGAGAAGGAGGCCGCGGCCAAGAACGCCGGCCCCGACTGCGCGCAGATGAAGGATATGGACAAGTCGAAGATGGACATGAACGACCCGGTGATGAAGGCAATGCACGAGAAGTGCATGGGCCAGATCGGTCACGAGGACATGGATCACACCGACGGTGAATCCAAGGCACCTGCCAAGGCCGACGAGCACAAGCACTGATGGTCACGCGACGCAATCTGATCCAGGCAATTAGTCTGGGCGGCGCCGGTCTTCTGACCGGTGTCGCCCGCGCCCAGCACGAAGGCCACACGACGAGTCCGCCGACGGCCGTTCCAGCCACGCCGCCTGCGCCGCCACCCGGGGCGCTCAAGCGCCATCCGCAGGGCTATGTGCCGGTGCGCACGCTCAACGGCTGGACCTTGCCCTACGAGACGAAAGACGGCGTGAAGGTCTTCCATCTCGTCGCCGAGGAAGTCGAGCACGAGTTCGCGCCGGGCTGCCGCGCGAAATGCTGGGGCTACAACGGCACGACGCCGGGGCCGACGATCGAAGCGGTCGAAGGCGATCGCGTGCGCATCTACGTCACTAACCGTCTGGGCGAACACACCAGCGTGCACTGGCACGGCATCGATCTGCCCAACGGTTTCGACGGTGTCGGCGGCCTCAACCAGCCGCACATCAAACCCGGCGAGACCTACGTCTACGAATTCACGCTCAAGCAGCACGGCACGCACATGTATCACCCGCACGCCGACGAGATGGTGCAGATGGCGTTCGGCATGATGGGCCTGTTCATCATCCATCCGAAAGATGGCGAGGAAGTGCCGATCGACCGGGACTACTGCTTCCTGCTGCACAACTGGGCGCTGCATCCGGGTACGTACCGCCCGGATCCGTCGATCATGCAGGACTTCGACCTGTGGACCTTCAACAGCAAGGTCTTTCCGGCGATCGAGCCTCTGGTCGTCGGCCTAGGCGAGCGCGTGCGTATCCGCATCGGGAATCTGTCGATGTGGAATCACCCGATCCACTTGCACAGCAATCCGTTCTGGGTGACGGGCAGTGACGGCGGACGCTGGCCGCAGTCGCAGTGGCGGCGCGAGGCCACCGAGATCATCGGCGTCGGCCAGATGCGCGACTACGAGTTTGTGCCGACCGAGCCCGGCGACTGGGCGTTCCACTGCCACATGGCGCATCACGTGATGAACGCGATGGGGCACGGCATTCCCAATCCGACCGGCGTCGACCAATCCGGCGTCGAAGCGGAGATCCGCAAGATGCTGCCCGGCTACATGGCGATGGGCAAGGACGGCATGGCCGAGCACGCCGGTCACGTTGCGATGGGCCTGCGCGGTCCCGACAACACGCTACCGATGATGACCGGCGAAGGGCCGTTCGGACCGGTCGAGATGGGCGGCATGTTCACGGTGGTGAAAGTGCGCGAGGGGCTCGCACCCGGCGACTACCGCGATCCCGGCTGGTACCGGCATCCGAAGAATCAGGTCGCCTGGCGGATCAGCAGCGATCCGGGATTCGGCAACCCGGTCCGCCGCCAACCCTACGGTCCGCCGCAGCTGTCGGCGGCGGGCTCGCCGAGCCCCATGCCGGACATGCCGGGCATGGATCACTCGAGGCACGGCGGCTGATGCACCGGAGAAAGGACGATGAAAGTGCTGAAACTGTTACTCGTGTTGCTCGCGGTCCTGGGCGCGGTCGGCTTCATCTACATGGGCGTCTATCCGATCGGCGCCGACGTGCCGCACACGAAGCCGGTGTACTGGCTGCTGGAGACGGTACGCGAGCGCTCCATCGCCGCCCGCATCGGCGGCATCGAGGTGCCGCCTCTGGACGATCCGCAGATGCTGCTCGCGGGCGGAGCCGACTACAACGACATGTGCGCCGGCTGCCATCTCAAGCCGGGCAAAACCGAGTCGGACCTGAGCATCGGCCTGTATCCGAAGCCGCCCAATCTCGCGCAGCCGGCGGAAGACCACGGTGACGGCCACGCGCACGGCGATGCGCGCGCCAGCGCCGCGCGCCAGTTCTGGATCATCAAGCACGGCATCAAGGCCTCCGGAATGCCGGCCTGGGGACCGACGCACGACGACGCGCGCATCTGGGCGATGGTCGCCTTCCTGCAGAAGCTGCCGACGCTGACGCCGGCGCAGTACCAGATCCTCACGGCGCGGGGCGGCGGCATGGGCCACGACGGACACGGCGCGAGCGCCGGGAACGAGCACGATGACTGAGCGCTACATTCCGGCCTTGTCGTACCGCTGGCTGACGCCGCTCTACGATCCCGTGGTCGCATGGGCCACGCGCGAGCGTACGTTCAAGTCGGCACTGCTGCAGCAGGCGAACCTGCAGCCCGGCGGGCGGGTGCTGGACCTGGCCTGCGGCACCGGCACGCTGACGATTGCGGCGCAGCAGGCGCAGCCCGGTGCCGAGATCCGTGGGCTCGACGGTGACGCGGCCATCCTCGCACGTGCGCGCGCCAAGGCGCGAAGCGCGGGTGCGGGCTTGCACTTCGACGAAGCGATGTCCGACCGCATGCCGTATGCCGACGCGAGCTTCGACGTCGTGCTGTCGAGCCTGTTCTTCCACCATCTTGGTCGGGATGCCAAGCCGGCGACGCTGCGCGAGGTTCACCGCGTGCTCAAGCCCGGCGGCTGGCTGCACGCGGCCCACTGGGGCAAGGCGGCGAATCCGCTGATGCGCGCCGCGTTCATCCTCGTGCAGTTGCTCGACGGCTTCGAGACCACGGACGACAACGTCGCCGGCCGCCTGCCGGCGTTCATGGTCGACGGCGGCATTGTCGAGGCCGCGGAGACGCGTCGCTTCGCCACCCCACTGGGTACGATCGCGCTGTACCGCGCACGCAAGCCGGGGCAGGAGCCATGAGTCTGCGCCGCACCAGCCCCGACGAGCTCAAAGGGCGCCTCGACGCTGCCGAGCCCGTGCTCGTGCTCGATGTGCGGCGTCCGGAAGCGTTCCGTCGCCATCCGTCGGGAATCGCCGGTGCGATTCCGCTGCTGCTCGACGTCCCGGAACCGCAGATTCCGGATGTGCCAAGGGAAACGCCGGTCGTCGCCTATTGCCTGTGCTCGGGACAGGCGTCGAGCACGCGCGCGGCGCGCTGGCTCGAAGCTGCGGGCTACACCGACGTCGCCGTGCTGACGGGCGGGCTGCCGGCGTGGGAAGCGGCGGATTTTCCGCGCGCGCCGATTCATCCCGATGACGCTCGTCGGATCACCACGTGGATCCCGCCGCCGCGCCAGGCCACCGGCGCAACGGGCGGCAGCCTGATTGCCGAAAGTGCGTTCCTCGCCGGAGAGCAGCTGCCGGCGCGACGCGACATGGCGGTGCTGTTCGTCGACATGGTCGATTCGACGCAGTTGCTGTTCATGCACAGCCCGGAGGAAATGCTGGGCCTGGTCCAGGCCTTCATGGAAATCGTCGTCGATGTCGCCGTGCAGCACTGCGGCGACGTGCACGACTTCGAGGGCGACGGCGCGATGCTGTACTTCGCCGGCGTCGGCGAGGCGCTGCCGGCAGCGTTCAATCTGCGCACCGCGCTGAACGCACGGCGGCGCGAACTGCCGGAATTGCCGCAGGCGCGCTTCGCGCTCGATGCCGGGCCGCTGGTGGTCGGCCACGTCGGCGCCGTCGAGCGCCGCGGGCTGTCGTTCATTGGTCCGAGCGTCAACGCCGCGGCGCGCATTCTCAAGCTGGCGCCGCCGGGCGGCATCGTCGCGACCTATCGCATCGTCAGCGAGGCCTGGTACACCGATCCGGATCTCGCCGCCCGGTTCGTCGCGCTGCCGGAGCAACAGCTGCTGAAGGGTTGGCAGGAGCCCGTCTCCGTCTACGTGGCGGCGGACGGCAGCTTGGCTGCCGACGTGTGTCAGGACTGCAGGAGTTGATTCATGCATACCATCGCTTTCACTGCATTCGGCCTGATCGTTCTGCTGGCCGCCGCTTGCTCGAGGTCGACGCCCGAGGGCGCGCCGGTCATCACCGTCTACAAGAGCCCGACCTGCAACTGCTGTTCCGTCTGGGTCGAACACCTGAAGGCGAACGGGTTTGCGACGCGGGTCGAGGCGCAGCGCGATCTGGCGCCCGTCCGAGCGCGGCTGGGCGTGCCCGCCGAGCTCGGTTCCTGCCACACGGCCGTCGTCGACGGTTATCTGGTCGAAGGCCACGTGCCGGCCGAGGACATCCGGCGCCTGCTCGCGGACAAGCCGAAGGCCAAGGGGATCGCCGTGCCCGGCATGCCGATCGGTTCGCCCGGCATGGAGGTCGGCGCACGTCGCGATCCCTACGAGGTGCTGCTGTTCGACGAGACGGGACACACGCAGGTGTTCGCGCGCCATGGTGACTGGCCCGCGGCGGAGGACGCGCATGCGCACTGACGCCGGCCATCTGGTTCGACCCACCGGTCTACCGGGTATAGGTCGCGGGCAACGTGTACCTCATCTCGGCAAAGTCCGATGAATGCAGAAACTGCCCACCACAGCACGTTCTCACCCACATCCGGTCGCTTCGTGCGCTACGGTTAGAACTCAAAACATCCGCAGCCGGTGCGCCAGCCCGCTGGCCACGAAGGACTGCGCGATTCTCAAAGAGCTGTCCGATCCGCGGGCATGCCCGTCACGGGTGGAAGCCGCAGCCGCAGTCCACGACTGAGGCGGGTGCGGAAATTGGGGTCTTCGGCCACGAAAGCTTTGCGTTGAGAAATCGCCTTACTTGACGGCTACCCCGATTCTCAAAGAGCTGGCCGATCCCCGATTACGCCAAGCGCCGGGAGAAGCTGCACCCGCCGTCCACAATCGAGTCCGGCACGTGCGCGCCGCGAAGAGGGGCGTGTCGCAGCAAGGAGTGCGTTAGCTTTTCGCGTGTGCGTCTGCCAAAAGCAGGGCGAGATGCATAAACCAAGTAGCCATCCATGATTCCGCTCAAGTTGGTGCTACTACCCATACAGCGAGCGCAACAAATTCCGCCTAGTTATCGATTAGCCCTTTAGCACCTCCCGGTGCCCCCGGGAATCTTGCTGCGGTGATCCCCGAGGGCTATCGAAGTGAGCAACTGCCACTTTGGCGATTCAGGCTGGCGATGCCCAACTAATCGGGCAGCGCCAGATTTCTACATGCTCTCGATCTGAATGCGGTCTCCCATATCGAGCTTGAACTCGCCATAGGGGTTCACGTGAAGATAGATCAGCGGGGTCAGCGCACGAAGGTCTTCGGGCTTGAGGCGCCGCCGCCACTGCTTCTCGCGAAGGACGCGCTGGATCATCAGCGTGTTGACGTACACCAGGGACGATTGCAGCAGATGCAGACACAGGACGGACAGTTCCTGATCCTCTAGGCGATTGGTCGCGACTTCGCCGCTCTTGCCGTAAAAAATGAAGCTGTTGGCCGAGTTCCAGTTCTCGACCACGTTAAGACCTTCGTGGATCTCCTGACGCAACGTCAGGCTGTTCAGGTAGCGGCAGAGGAAAATGGTCTTTGCCGCCAGGCCCAGCTGCTGGAGAGCCCGGTAGGTGGGGTGCTGAGCATTTTCCCGAGTGAACCGGCGCAGCACCGACTCCGCGTCGACCCCATTGGACATCGCCGAAGCAAACCGTACCATCTCGTCATACTGCTGAGCGATGAGTCCCCAATCAATCGACCGCGCCAGGATCGGGGCCAGCTTCGGATAGTTCGCAGCCGTGCCAGGGCCAGGCAGATAAAGCCGCTGCTTGCTGATTGCCTTCAGCCGCGGCAGCAGTTCAAAACCGAGCAACCGCGAGAAGGCAAATCCGACCGCGCTTTGCCCATGGCTATCGACGTAGTTCTTCTCGACCTCCATGTCCGAGCAATGCCGCAGGACGCCTTCCATCATCGCTGCCACCTCCGATGACGAGCACTTCTTCAGCTGGGAGTAGATGCAAACCGACTTGCGCTCCACGTGCCAGTAGATCATCACGCCACGGCCGCCGTAGCGGATATGCCATTCGGTCATGAGATTCTGATCCCAGCTGCCGAACTTCTTCGAATCCGATGCGCACGCAGTAGTGCCTTCTCCCCAGATCTCCGGATCCCGCGCTGCGAATGTCGCGTTGACCACCTTGCCGATCGCGTTGCGAAGGAACTCTCTCGTGATGTAGCGGCGTTTCGCGTAGACGAGGTCTTTGTAGCTTTCCGGAATCTCGCTGGTCACCACTCTTTTGAGCCCAGTATTCGTACCCAGGCCATAGAGAGACAACAGAAGTCGTCGCTGGAGAGCGGGCTTCTCCAAGGCCTCGCGGCTCGCAGCGGTCTTGAAACAGTCCGTCACTCCAACTCTGAACTCGGTCTCCTTCAAGATGTCGAGCAGGCCTGTCGCCGGCCACTTCTTGTTGATTTCAATCTTCAATGCGTGAAGATTCTCTGGCTCTTTCTGCTCATCAAGAGGTTCCAAAGCGATCCTGTTCATACCGACCTCACGCAGCTTCACGTATCGATTACGAGGCAGGTCGTCGTTGAGCTGCTGCAATGCCTCCGCCATCTCCAGGCGAATCTTGTTGATGAAGTCATTTGATTCGCTCGGCAAATCCAGGTCGGCGTAGTAGTCGGCTCGTCGTTCGTTGAAATCACTCGGCAGGTCTTCGTCCGGATTACCGTACTTCCTTGCGCCTTCAACCCAAATCTCCCTGCAACGCAACTGGATTCTGAGAGACTGAAGCACGCAGATTTCGTAGTTGATGCGATTGATGCGCTCGTTGCCGTCCTTTCCTTCTTCGAGAACAACATCGCGCCATTTGGCCGGGACGACGCTTTCGAGCCGCAGGTCAACGTGGTCAGGAAAATACTGGAAGCGGTCATTGCGGTATGTCCTGAGGATCTCCAGTGCCTCGATGACCGGCTGATGCAGAGTGTTGTTTGAACGGAAGACCAGGTTGTCCAACATCCGCGGCAGCATCTGGCGATAGTGATTGCTGTAGGAGTTGCGCATCACCTTATGCACGATGGTACGGAATGCCGGGCCGCCGGACTTGAACTCCTTAACCACAGCGTCAAGCGAGTCCTTGGGCACGATCGGGAAGATGACATCTGAGATCACGCCGTCCGGGTTTTCGACGGAGAGTTCGGCGATCTTGAACAGCATCTGTGACTTACCGCGAACACGCTTGAAGTCGTTGAGCAGTTCCTTCTCGACTCTGCGTTCGGCGCGAACATCGATACGGTGAATGAGGCTGACAAGCAGCTCGACAAATCCATCCAGGATTTCCCGCCGACGGAGCCAGCAGTAGACGGCGACCAAGACATACCTGGCCGGCGATGTTAGCTGCCGCAACTCGCTTGAGTCGTACGAGGACGTCCGGCGCTTGAGCACTTCGAGCTCGCGCGGAGGAATCGCCAGCCAGGGGGCATCCGGAATCATCAGGCACTTGATGCTGTTGAGCTTGGCGACCTCGCGAAAGACCGATTCCAGGCTGGCTCTACCTGGATCGCTCTTAATCTGGTGGAAGGTCAATGGGGCGGTTTCACCGTCGGGCATCTCGGCTGTGTCCGGCCCCTGACCGTCGATCAGCTCCGGGTCAGACAGTTGCAGCATTGCGTCGATGGCATTGAGGCATTCCTCAGGAAGCGCGTTCAACAGGCGCTGGTACAGCGATTTTTCGAAGCTATTCTTTGCGCTTGCGACGTAGGTCTTAATACGTTCATCGCTTGGCGATTCGATCTTTTTGCGCCTGAGCCACTTGTCGACCTCCGCCTCGACGGTCGGATCGTCTGAGGTATGGGGGAGCACCTCCGCGATGAGCCAATCGATCAGCGGCTGGCCATCCTGGTTAGTAGCCTCGCGGACACCAAGGTGCTCTCGGATGGCGGATCGATGCCGTGAAGCCGTCCGATCATCAAGTCTGTACTCGCTAAAGAGCGCGGGATTGATCGACAGCTGATCGCCGATGGCCTCGACGACTGCGGTTGGGATGTCGCGCCGGGTGGTGGGAAATGAGTTTTCGTACTGGAAATACTTCAGCAGTACGAAGTAGCCGAGCCTGGTGATCCGGGACTTTCCGGCCGGGATTTCCATTTCCTTAGGCGACAGCGTCCAGTGCTCCGCCATTTCCAACTCTGTAAACTTGCGTCTCATGCGGATTGCTCCGCATTCGGCTGCCTCGATACCTGCACGTCCATAGCTTCCCCCGGCGACGGGCCGAGCAAGGCCCTCGTCGCACTTCAAGACGATGAAAAAAGCTCTCTGAAGGGGCCTCGGTCTTGACCGGACCGAGAAAACGACGCACGATCGAACCGTAAGTAGGTGGTAATCGCTGTCAGAGAACCCAGGGTCGCCACCCTGGGTTTTCGCGTTTTCAGGCTCCCTCAATCATGACGCGGCGATGTTCTAGGAAGGCGTCATGGGGAACCTCCGGGTCGCACGACGGGTGTAGCAGCGTCGACAGTCATTTCGGGCGCTGCCGGGACCGTTGCGAGGGACTTGAGATGTGCATCGACTGCGCTGCGCAGCCAAACCGAGCGATGGCGAACCAGTCTCGGCAGCGGCATCCCAGGATCGGTGCCGTGGTGGCGAAAGCGCCAGAGAGCCGCACGGATCGCACCAGGTGTCGTCTTGTACAGAGCCGCGACTTCCTGGATTTTCAGGACCTCATCCGACACAGCCGATTTCTCCTGATCACAAGCGGTTACGCCGAGCTACTCGGAGCCAGCTTGCCGAAGAACTAGGAGTAGCGATCAGTAAGATTTCAAATTCCCTCTTGAAGTCATATAGTATTGTTAATAAAGTGTTTTATCATCTCCTGCATGACCTATTCGCCGGCCACGAAGGAATTGATTGCGCTCATTTGGATCGAGATGCGTGCGTATCCGCGGGGCACTCCCGCCCACAGGCTGTGGCATGGCGCACTGAAAGTCTTTTGCGACAAGACGATCGTCGAAAACCGTCTCCGCAAGTGGGCAGCGTATGCGGCCCGCAACCCAGATGATGAGAATCTCATCCGCTTCGAGACCATCGAATCGGCGTTCGGTGTAGTCGCTGATCGGTTCCCATCAAGGTGGAAGTCGGCGTTCCACATCGAACAAGTGCTCAAGTTTCTCAGCCGCGAAGGCGACAAGTACGCCGATCTGGTCATCCAGAGTCGCGAGAATTTCCCACGGTTCAAGCCCGGCGAGATTCGCAGGAATCGCGCATTTGTCGAAAGCGAACTGCAGGTTGATCGCTATGCCAACCGCGATTCCGTCGACGCCGAAAGGGTTCAGCGCGCTTGGCAAATAGCGGGAGACGCGCTTCAGCATCTATACAATCGATACTCTCTTCACCGCGAGAAACGAAAGCCAAAAGGAGCGATTCATCCAATTGGCTGGTGCAACGTCTGCTGGCGGGTAGGAACGAGCCGCGGCAAACGTATCTATCTCTGTGGCGAGCACACACCGGGATCCACTGCCTACAAGAAGGCACATTTAGCCAAGCTATGGATTCCGATGGATCACCCGGCCAACGAGAGCAACGCGTACTTCTCGCTACGCTACAAGGAACTGCGGCGGAGTGTTCCGACGGAAATCCGAGAGGCGAGTAGCCTTTTTCTAATGGAAGATCTCGTCGGATGCCACTTCGATCTGGACTCAATTTCCGAATACCGAGTTCAAGGCTGGGACTATGACGGGGTATTTCCAGCCGTAACCAGGTTCATTCAGCGAAGGCTTGGGGGCCGGTTATCGATTGCGAACGCGAAGGGCGTTCTTGCAGTTATAGATCCTGTGGCCAGAAAGCACGCTGCAGCGCACGTGCGAGTGCACGATGCGTTGGTCAAGGATGAGCGGCTCTACGTACAACGCTTGATGCTGGCAGAGACGTTCTTGGTCACCTGGGAGGCCCGGCGGCGTAGTCACGGGGGAAAGCGTTGGAAGCGCGAGGCGGGGGACAAGCCGAAGTTCATCGTGACGCTGGCATAAACGCTGAAGCAAATGCACCCACGGATCTCTATAAATACAGATACTTACAGGGGCGTTTGGCGTCTCAGAAGAGCTTCCGTGGAATTACCCCAACCACGAGGTCTACGCGCTGATCAAGGACGGCGTGAAGGTGACGGTGCCGGACGAGCAGGGCGGGCAGACCACCGAGACGCTGCGCGTGATCGACTGGAACACGCCGGGCAACAATGACTACTTCGTCGCCTCGCAAATGTGGGTGGCGGGCGATATGTACCGGCGGCGCTGCGATCTGGTGGCGTTCATCAACGGCCTGCCGCTGGTGTTCATCGAGCTGAAGCGTCCGGCGGAGCCGCTCAAGACCGCATTCGACAAGAACCTGCGCGATTACCGCGGACAGTCCATCCCGCAGCTCTTCCATCCCAACGCCTTCATCCTGCTGTCCAACGGTGCGGACACCAAGATCGGCACGCTGACCGGTGCCTGGGAGCACTTCTTCGACTGGAAGCGGGTGGACGATGAAGCCGAGGTCGGCAAGGTTTCGCTGGAACGCGCGCTGCGCGGCTTGCTTGCGCCGGCCAAGCTGCTGGACTACGTGGAGAACTTCACCGTCTTCGAGGCCGGCCGTGGCGGCCTGATCAAGAAGACGGCCAAGAACCACCAGTTCCTCGGCGTGAACCGTGCCATCGCACGGCTGGCGGAACTGCGCGAGTCCAACGAGAAGGAGCGCAAGCGCCTGGGCGTCTTCTGGCATACGCAGGGCTCGGGCAAGAGCCTGTCGATGGTGTTCTTCACGCAGAAGGTACTGCGCAAGCTCAAGGGCAACTGGAGCTTCGTGATCGTTACCGACCGCGAGGAACTGGACGACCAGATCAGCAAGACCTTCAAGGCCACCGGTGCCACGGCACGCGAGGACGTGCGGGCCAGCAGCGGCGAGCATCTGCAGGAACTGCTGCGCGGCAACGAGCGCTACATCTTCACGCTGATTCAGAAGTTCCGGAACGAGCCGGGCAAGGCATACCCGCCGCTTTCCGATCGGTCCGACGTGATCGTCATTACCGACGAGGCACACCGCAGCCAGTACGACATCTTCGCGCTCAACATGCGCAACGCGCTGCCCAATGCCGGCTTCCTCGGCTTCACCGGCACGCCGCTGATCAAGGGCGACGACGAGCGCACGCGCGAGGTCTTCGGCGAGTACGTGAGTGTCTACGACTTCGTGCGGTCCATCGAAGACGGGGCCACGGTGCCGCTGTACTACGAGAACCGCATCCCCGAGGTGCAGCTCACCAACCAAGACCTCAACCGCGACCTGGAAGCCCTGCTCGAATCCGCGGAGCTGGACGAGGACCAAGAGAAGAAACTGGAGCGGGAGTTCGGCCGCGAGTACCACATCATCACCCGCGAGGACCGGCTGGAGGTCATCGCCAAGGACGTGGTGGCGCACTTCACTGGCCGTGGCTATCGCGGCAAGGCGATGATGGTCTGCATCGACAAGGCAACCGCCGTGCGGATGTACGACAAGGTGAGGTCGCACTGGAAGGATGAGATTGCACGGCTCAAGGCAGAGTTGGCGCAGACCAAGGGCGACGACCGAGAGGTGCTGATTGCTCGCATCACGGTGATGGAAGCCACGGACATGGCCGTCATCGTCAGCCAGGGCCAGAACGAAGTTGAGGAGCTGAAGAAGAGGGGCCTGGACATCACGCCTCATCGCCAGCGGATGCTCAAGGACAAGCTGGACGATAGGTTCAAGGACGAAAACGACCCGCTGCGGCTGGTGTTCGTGTGTGCCATGTGGATCACCGGCTTCGACGTGCCGACCTGTTCCACGATCTATCTCGACAAGCCCATGCGGGCGCACACGCTCATGCAGACCATCGCCCGCGCCAACCGCGTGGCACCGGGCAAGGAGTCCGGCCTGATCGTCGACTACGTCGGCATCTTCCGGGCGCTGCAAAACGCACTGGTGGAGTTGACCCGTTCTCGCGGACACCTGATCTTTTGAGAGAAGGAGTCCGATATGCCCAAGAGTCGAGCGCCGTACCCGGCGGATTTTCGCCAA
>NZ_QICN01000014.1 GCF_003201205.1 Sinimarinibacterium flocculans | reverse complement strand
GGGTCGTAGATTTGCAGCGCACCTTTCGGCAGGACCATGCCCCAGAACAGCATGATCCCGATCAGGAACGGCGTGATCAGTGACATCGGGTTGCCACCTCGGCCGCCGAGCGCCTGTGTGCCGAAGAAGATCGAGCCGCCGATGCATGTCACCGCCACAAAGCACGCGGCCAGGATGACAAAGCCCGGATCGGAAACGATCAGCCCGAGGCGCTTGAACGCCGCGACCGTTTCGTCGAAGGCGTTGTAGGTGATGTACTCCATTGTGAGGGCATAGGCCCACGACGGCACGAACAGCAGCAGAACGGGGCTGCACCGCAGGAACGTGCGCATGGGGATCACTTCGACGCGCTGGTTTTCATCTGCAGGTCTCGCTGCCGCTGACTCAGCATCTCGTGCGCGAGCGCGATGTTCGTCGACAGATCGGCAACCTGCGCCGCGTAGTGCGCCTTCGCCATCTCTCGGTATCGAAGGGAGCGCTCTTCCATCGCCGCCACGCGCTCGTAGGCGCCGGCGATGTGGGCGACGTTGCATTTCTGCGGGGTGCCGGCGCTATGTCGCTGCAGCTCGTGGACTTCGCGCGCTTTCGATAAGACGAGCTTGGTCATCTTGTGCAAGTCGTCGAACATGCGTGCCGCATACGCCGTCGACAGCGGAAGCACCAGTGCGTCGATCGTCTCCGGAACCGTCTGCTGTGCCGTCGCGTCGCGCAGCAGGTTGTAGAGCGGGAACGGTGCGCGGCTCAGGAACTCGCGGTCGTCGGCCGAAAGCAGCTGTGCGCCACCGACCGACATCTTCGCGGCGATGCCGGTCAGCCGGTCCGCGATCGAGTCGGCGATGTTCGACGAGCTGGCGACGCTGCACGCGCCGGCCGTTGCACCGGCGACCGGCGCACGTTTCTCCATCTTGCCGATGATCAGATCGAAGCCGTCAATCTGGTCATTGCCGGCGCACGATTCGACCGGCATCACAATCCAGGTGCGTGTAGCGTCGCTGTAGTCGACGTGCACGTCGCCAATCAGGCCGCGCGCCAGGTCGGCGTACTCATCGAGGTCCAACAGCTCGGCCGCGTTGCCGACAACCGACCCGTTTGTGAAAACCGTTTTGAAGACGGTCGGACACTCGGACATTGCGTCGGCCTGGCTCACCGGCGAGGCACCATTGCCGGCGGCCGTCTGATCGTTGAAGTCCTGGGTGTTCTTCAGTACCCCATCGAGGATGCCTTTGCCCTGGGTGGCCTTCTCGCGCATGCCGTCGAATACGGACGTGTCCCCTGACACCGCGAGTGCCGCTACCTGCTTCGACATCCGGCAGTCGTTCACCTGAATCGAATTCAGGTAGTCCGTGATCTGCTCCATCGTCTGCATCGCCGAGCTACACGGTTTGCAGTACTCCTGCATTGCGAGCTCGAACGCGAAAGCCGGCGCGGCCTGGATGATGCGCTGGAACTTCTCGACCAGATACTCGGTGTCCAGATACGAGAACGCGCCCCCGAAGAGGTCGATGCCGCCGCACCCGGCTTGCATGCGCGGCGGCTGTACAGTGAGCAGGTAGTCGTTCGTCATGCGCCAGCGGCCGCTGAACGAGCCGGCGTTGTAGTACCCACGTTGCTGCGTCTGCAACGAGCTGGGGCCGCCGCTGATCGACTGGTCGAACCAGTCTTCGACCCAATCGTCGGCACGTGCGGTGCCGATCCATAGCGCGAGCGGGATCATCGCCATGGCGACGATGGCGAAGCGCTTGGCCAACTGTTGGAGGGTGAGAGCGTTCATCGGATGCCTCCTGCTGGGCCTTGCGCCCGGAGTGTCGAAAAGAATGAGGGGCGTTTCGCATGCGAAACCCTTATCCACAGGTCCGCTGTGGCGCCTTCGCGTTAAGAGCTTTTTCTTGAAGTTAGAAACGCGCGCGCGCGTTACGGGCCGCGGAAACGCAGCGGCGGCGCAGGTTTGCGGCCTGCGGTTGTTCCCGATCAGCCATGATCGGCCGTTCCTGATCAGCCATGATCGTGATGGGGCGCGCGTTCGCGATAAGCCATGCCCGATCACAGGATTTCCCCACATCGACGCGCCACCCCGGAATCGCCGGAAGTAGTGGCTTTTCGGGAACGCTGGATGTCTGTGAGCAGGGCAGACGTGCCTCGCGAGTCGCGGCTATACGCTCGGAAATAGTCGTTCTGAATCTGCAGAATGAATCGGTCGAGAGGCGGCGCGAGGCTGCGTGCTGCCAAGTGGTGAATCTCGAACCGAAACCGCCGCAGCGAGCTTTCGCTGCCGGACTTTCGGTGCAGATTTTCAAGGCGGATCGACCAGGCCGGTTGGTTGCCTAGGTGCTTCCTGAGGATCAGGTAGAGGCGGCGCTCGAGGCCACTTGTCAGGCCAAAGTACGCCGGATCAAGCGTCAGAACTTCGCGCGCCTGGACCGCACGAAACAGCCAGTCCGACAGTGTGATGCTGAGCCTCGGGTCGTGGACGCAGGCGCGGTCGAGCAGTCGATAGCCGTCGACCAGCCCAAAACTCTCGACGGCCTGGAGCCCATCGGTACGGATGTTCGTCTTTATCCGAGCGCCGGTCAGCCGATCGAGCGCCTGGATAAGACGCTGCATGGGGCCGCCGCCAAGACCCCGTTGCGTGCTCTTGAGCAAATCGTACGTTCGGACGTGCAGCGTTTTCCCGAGCGTGCGTCCGCGATTTGCAGCCTCAGTTAGCTGACCGGCACAGTAGTACAGAACGTCCGCGTCGTAGATCGTGGGCGCGCCCCGCGCACTGGGGATGATTTCAACGCGGACGCCGGCGAACTCGTAGCGGCGAACGCTGCTTCCCGGCCTCTTGCAGAGAGAAAAGAACGGGAACTCGAGTGTTGCGCGGTCACCCTTCGGCGGCGCGTCCGAGATGTCTGCGAGGAAAAGGTCCAGCTGCTCGAAGGTGCCTTGCGTTTCGCATGCGAAACGCGGCTCAGTCGGTGCCGCGATTCCTGGATCGCCACTGTCCGCTGGACAATTCGTGGAGCGGATCGACATCGGGTGGGCCTACACCAGACCTGACGCTGCCCTGCGCGACACCGGCTGCATCGACCGCGCGATCCGCTGTTGCTCTTCGAGCTCCCGTGCTGCGAGCCAGCGGTCCACCGTCTGGCGCCGCCAGCGCAGCGGTCGCGTATGGAACGGTGGCGGGAGCGAGTCCGGACAGCGGCTCCGCGACGCCTTCAGCGTCGTGTACGGCAACCCTAGGTAGCGAGCGAGACCGACCAGGGACAGGACTGGGCTGTCCGGGCTGTCGACGTCGTTTGGATCAGCATGATTGGTTTGCATGCGGGCGTAACCGTGTGCATCTGTGTGATGCCATCGTCACCCGACACCATCTCTGCTACCATGCTTTAACCGTCAAAAATGTCGTCATAATCGTATTTATTATGGACTATGGTTGACATTCCCGATCTGTGCGCGTGCTGCGGCTCACCCACGGAGTACGTCGCATCTGACGGAAACGGGAAGGGCCACTCCCGCTTGCGGCCGAGCAGGCGCTACTGCCCAAGGCATCACCGTGTGCCAAGGTCGTATTCAGGCGTGTTGTCCCGTTTGGAGCTGGCTGCAGAACAGCTTGCCGCTCAACGAAATGAGTCCGAGCCGCTTCGGTTTGGCGGGTCCGACTTGCGAGATCTGGCCTGCAATGTTGTCGAGGTGGGGTTAAAGCTGCGACAGCTCGCGCTCTGGCTCGATCACCTTTCCGGCACTAACCAGGCCGAGATTGCCGCCAGCGTCGGATGCAGCCGGGATCTTGTTCGGTCAACCGTCCTACGCGTGGAAGAAGCGATATCGAGGACTGCTGATACGACCGGGATCGGGCGTACGGTGTTGCGCGATTTGCTCATCATGCTCGCGCTCTCTGAATGCGGCGGCAGATACAGGCATGTCTGGCGCGAGATTACCGAAGGACTCGACGACGATTCGGTCTCCGTCGCTTGGGAGTTGATCCGAACGGGCACTGGGGCAAGGGTGCGCACGCATCGTGCGCTGGTCCCCTTGGCTCGATCTTCGTTGACGACTCTTATCCAACCTCAAGCGCTGCTGTTCCACGAAGGCCTGCCGGACATGGCTTTCGACGTGAGCTCAACACTAGAGCGCCTGGCTACTCCGGGTCCGGTTCCAAGGGAATGGCGCCAGGTTCTTGCGGCCTACCAGCACATAGCGCTCTGGGGCTGGCGCAATACAGCTATCCATGAAGCGGCTCTTAGCCTCTACTCCGGCCTGCTGGCCCTCGAGCGCGCGATCGCGGCGGAACACGCCGCCGGATCGCTGCGTGTCACCCTTCGAACCGGCTCGTGTGAATTCTGCGGGGCGCCATCGCGCGCAACAGTCAACAGGGGGAACCCGTCCTATGTAGCAGCGACGGGCGATGATCGGCGCTGTAGTGATCACCGCAGAATCCGGCGCCCACCAGCATGGTCTGTAGACGTAGCGCGGCTGGAAGAACAGCTCTTGGATCGTGTCAGGGGCCTTGAGGCCAGCTGGACCACTGATGCGGATGTAGCGCTGCCTGACCGGCGCACAGTGCTCAAGAAGTACTCGGACGAAGTTCAACGCTGGCAGCGCGCGTCCGACTTGTTCGGTCGGTTGCAGCTCCGTCGCCCACGAGATCCGCTGCGACCAAATAGTCGGCAAAAGGCGGTAGACAAGGCAGCGCGAGTCATGCAGCAATCGATGGAAGCGATATGGAAGCTGGGCGTTGAGGTTGAGCCGTATCAGGTGAGACGCCTGGCCTACGCAGTCGCCCATCCAGAGCACCCGATAAGCGGCCGCGACCTAGCCGTCGGTTTGGCACGCCGAGCCTCGACACCGCTCTCGATGGCGCGGACCGCATCCGCGCTTGGCATCTCACGGCAGGCCCTTTCGAAAGCCGCAACGGTGAATCCGCATCGCTTCGATCAGGCCGTCGCTCAATTCAATGAAGCTTTGATCGATGCAGTGAAGGCTCAGCCCAACAGCCCTGAATTCGCGCAGGCACGCGCGGAAATACAGATCGAGACATTGCGTGAAGCAGCGCTGCGGGTGATCGTCCCAAACAGCGTCTTCAAACTGCTCTCCGTCAGCACTCAATGGCGCGCCTGGAGGGAATCGAACCCCCAACCCCGGACTTAGAAGGTCCGTGCTCTATCCAGTTGAGCTACAGGCGCAACCTGAAAAGTTTAATCGAGCCGCTTCGCCACGTCTTCCGCACGCAGGTGCGTATAGCGCTTGAGCATGCTCAGCGTCTTGTGTCCTGTCATCGTGCTGAGAGCGATGACGTCACCGTTGAGCTTCTCGGCGAGACGGCTTGCAGCTTCGTGTCGCAAGTCGTGCAGCCTGATGTTCTCCAGTTCCAGGCGTTCGCATACCCTCTTGAACGCTTGGGAGAAGCTCCCCGGCCTGATGCCGATGACTGCCGCCCCGTTGTCGCCATCATGGCGCGGTAGCGATTTCAGAACCTCCACAGCACGCCGGGAAAGCGCTACATCGCGCGGCTCACCGTTTTTCGTCTCCCTGCACCTTGCGACACGGCGATCAAGATCGATGTCGCGCCAGACCAGATTGCAGATCTCCCCTCGCCGCATGCTCGTCTCGACTGCAAGCTCGATCGCAGGGGCGAGCCTCGCGGACTTCGAGGCACGCGCCTCGTTCAGGATGCGCTCGTACTCGTCGCCCTGGGTTCGCCGATCGCGAGGTCGACCTTGAGGCGGAAGCTTGACGTTGCGCAACGGATCGCCGGCAGGCAGCTCAAGCCCCCATTCCCGCATCGCATGCTTGATGACTGTGCCGATCAGCTTCAACTCGTGCCTCACGGTTTGAGTCGCGATCGGGCGCAGCGTCTTGCCGCGTGGGCCGCCGAGCCGAACCCGGGTCCTGAGCCGCGATTCCCGGAACTGCACGAGCCGTTCTGGAGTAACTGCGATGAGGTTGAGGCGCGCAATGTCGAAGTCGCGCAGACGGTTGAGCCGGCCTTTCAGGTCGTGCGCCGACTTTTTGGTGGGCGCGACCTCGTCGCGGTACCGCTCCAGCAGTTGCGCGAGTGTGGTCCGTTCCGCCATCGCCGTGCTGCGCCATGCGCCGCGCTCGATGTCCCGCTCGGTCTCTCTTGCCCAACGCTCGGCCGCGGCCTTCGTGCGGAACGTGCGTGTCTGCCTTGGCGCACCACGTCGGGTTACAGTGACGTCCCAACGCGCCTCGCCGTTGAGGGACCGCTTGCGGATCGATGCCATTGGACACTCTCAGTGCAGATATCGTGCAGATGAGCCTGCCGACAATCTGGGAAATTCCAATGGTATCAATGGAGAATGGAGAAAAGAACTCCTGCCTTCTAAGCTTGGGGTCGGGGGTTCGATTCCCTCCAGGCGCGCCAGATTGCGGGGGCCCCGGTCATGCTGCGCCGTGACGCGCGACCGGCATGAACCTTGCGCGAACAGCGCAGTCCGAGTGGCGGCCGCGACGGGCGGCACCGGAGGTCGGGGGAATGACGGAACCGCTGCGCGAAGACGTACTGGCCTCCGTGCTGGCCGCACACAGCCTGCGCGTGTCGATCGTCGCCGTGCCCGAGTTCTGCGGATCGTGGTTCGAGGACGAACCACGATCCGCCACGCACGGCAGCTTCCACCTGATCGACCGCGGGCGCTGCTGGGTGCACAGCCCCGCGCTGGAGCAGCCGGTGGCACTGCAGCAGGGCGACCTGATCCTGCTGCCGCGCGGCAGCCCGCACACGCTGGCCTCGGACCCGTCGCAGGGCGACGAGGCGAGCTCGTTCAGCACGCTGATCTGCGGCGAGTTCGAGTACGCCGGGCGCGGTCGCGATCCGGTACTGGCGGCCCTGCCGGACGCCGTGGTGGTGCGGGCCGAACACGGCGGCGAAGCCTTCCGCGATCTCGCCCGCGTACTGTCGTACACGGCACACCACAGCCTGCCGGGTCAGCGCGTCGTGCTCGACAAGCTCGCCGAAAGCCTGTTCGTGATGGTGTTCTGCATCCATGCCGCGCAGGCACGCGAGCCCCGCGGCCTGCTCGCCGCACTCGCCCATCCGCGACTCGCTCGCGCGCTGGCGGCGATGCACGCGGAGCCGGGCCGCGCCTGGCGTGTCGATCAGCTCGCGGGCGTCGCGGCGATGTCGCGCACCTCGTTCGCACAGGCCTTCACCGACTGCCTGGGCATCAGTCCGATGCAGTACCTGACCGACTGGCGCATCGCCGAAGCGCAGCGCCTGCTCGCCGACCCGCAGCTGTCGGTCGCATCCGTCGCTGACCAGCTCGGCTACCAGAGCGAAGCCGCGTTCCGGCGCACCTTCAAGCGCATCACCGGCATCGGCCCGGGCGCGCTGCGACGCCGCGCGACGAGCTGACCCTCGAGCCGCCAACACCAGCCCGGACGATGAAACCGGTTCCCTTCGCCGAAGCCCTGCGCGTCTGGCTGAAGATCGGCCTGCTGAGTTTCGGCGGCCCGGCGGGGCAGATCGCGCTGATGCACCGGCTGCTCGTGGAGGAGAAGGGCTGGATCTCGGAAACACGTTTTCTGCATGCGCTCAACTACTGCATGCTGCTGCCCGGGCCGGAAGCCCAGCAGCTCGCGACCTACGTTGGCTGGCTGCTGCACCGCACGCTGGGCGGCATCGTCGCCGGCGTGCTGTTCGTCCTGCCGGGCTTCCTGCTGATCACCGCGATCGCCGTCGCCTACGTGCTCTACGGCGAACTCCACTGGATGCAGGGACTGTTGTTCGGCATGCAGGCGGCCACGCTGGCGATCGTCGTCGAGGCGGTGATGCGCGTCGGCCGCAAGGCACTGCGTCACCCTGCGCTCTACGCCGTGGCCGCGGCGGCCTTCATCGCGATCTTCGCCTTCGGCGTGCCGTTTCCGCTGATCGTTGCCGCGGCCGGCCTGATCGGTCTGGCCGGTCATCGCCTCGCACCACGGGTCTTCCGTGTGGGCAAGCCGCAGGACGGCGCCGCCGCCGACGATCCGGGTCCCGAACACGCGCAGCCGTCCACGGCGTGGACACTGCGGGTTCTGTTCGCCGGGGCCGCGTTGTGGGGGCTGCCGGTGCTCGTGCTGCTGCTGAGCCTGGGCGCCGGCCACGTCTTCACGCAGGAGGCGGTCTTCTTCAGCAAGATGGCCGTGGTCACCTTCGGCGGCGCCTACGCGGTGCTCGCCTACATGACCCAGCAGGCGGTCGACCGCCACGGCTGGCTCGCGCCGGGCGAGATGGTGCAAGGCCTCGCGCTCGCGGAAACGACGCCCGGACCGCTGATCCTGGTGCTGACCTATGTCGGCTTTCTCGCGGCCTGGCGTGAGCCGGGAACGCTGCCGCCGCTGCTCTCGGGCGTGCTCGGCGCCAGCCTGTCGACCTGGGTCAGCTTCGTGCCGTGCTTCCTGTGGATCTTCCTGGGCGCGCCGTACATGGAACGGCTGCGCGGCAACGCCTGGCTGTCCGCGGCACTGACCGGCATCACCGCCGCCGTCGTCGGCGTGATCCTGAACCTGTCGGTCTGGTTCGCGCTGCACGTGCTGTTCGCCGACGTCGACACGCGCACCGTTGCGGGCATGCGCCTGCCGGTGCCGGAACTGGAGTCCCTCGACCCGGCGGCCCTGCTGCTGGGCGCGGCAGCGATGATCGCGCTGCTGCGTCTGCACCTGAACCTCATCCTCGTACTCGCCGCCAGCGCCGCGCTCGGCCTGGCGCACCGTCTCGCCACGACCTGAGCCACGGCTCAGGCTGGCGCGGTCGCGGCGTCCGCCTGCCTGCGCGGCAGCGGCGCATGCACGAGCCGGTATAGCGCCGGGAGCACCAGCAGCGTCAGCACGGTCGAGCTGAGAATGCCGCCGATCACCACGGTGGCCAGCGGACGCTGCACCTCGGAGCCGATGCCGGTGTTGAAGGCCATCGGCACGAAGCCCAGCGCCGCGACCAGCGCCGTCATCAGCACCGGCCGCAGGCGTGTCAGCGCGCCCTCGACGATGGCCTGCTCCAATTCCAGCCCCCGCGCCCGCAGTTCGCGGATGAACGACACCATCACCAGTCCGTTGAGCACGGCCACGCCGGACAGGGCGATGAAGCCGACGCCCGCCGAGATCGAGAACGGGATGCCGCGCAGCAGCAGCGCGAACACGCCGCCGGTCAGGGCCAGCGGCACGCCGCTGAAGATCACCGCGGCATCGCGCGCCGAACCCAGCGCCATCAGCAGCAGTCCGAAGATCAGCACCAGCGTGACCGGCACGACGACGGCGAGTCGGCGTGCCGCCGACGCCAGGTTCTCGAAGGTGCCGCCGTACTCGACCCAGTATCCCGGCGGGATATCGACCCGCGCCTGCACACGTTCGCGGACCTCGTCGACGAAGGAACCGAGATCGCGGTCGCGGACGTTGGCGGTGATCACCACGCGACGCTTGCCGTTCTCGCGGTTGATCTGGTTGAGACCGTCCTGCATCTGCGGCTCGGCGATCTCGGCCAGCGGGACATAGCCGCCCTGGGGCAGCGGCACCGGCAGCCGGCCGAGGGTGCGGACGTCGCCGCGCAGCGTTTCGGGCAGGCGCACGACGATGTCGGCGCGACGGTCGCCCTCGTAGTAGGTGCCGGCCACGCTGCCGCCGAGCGCAGTCGCGAGCATGTCCTGCAGATCGGCGACGTTGACGCCGAGCCGAGCCAGCATCTCGCGCCGCGGCGTGATCGTGAGCACCGGCAGGCCGGTGGCCTGCTCGACCTGGACATCGACCGCGCCCGGAATCCCGCTCAACACCGCCTCGATGCGATGGCCGACGTCGACCAGCGTGCCGAAGTCGTCGCCGAACACCTTGACCGCCAGTTCCGAGCGCACGCCGGCGATCAGTTCGTTGAAGCGCATCTGGATCGGCTGCAGGAACTCGTAGCGGTTGCCGGGAATCGGCGCGACGGTGCGGGCGATGTCGGCGACGACTTCGGCCTTGGGCTTGCGCGGGTCGGGCCACTGCTCACGCGGTTTGAGCATGATGAAGTTGTCGGCCACGCTCGGCGGCATCGGGTCCGATGCCACCTCGCCGGTGCCGATCTTCGCGAAGATGCGCTCCACCTCCGGCACCGCGCGCACGGCGTTCTCGAGCTGGTATTGCATCTGCACGGCCTGGCTCAACGACGTGCCGGGAATGCGCAGCGCGTGCATGGCGATGTCGCCCTCGTCCAGGTTGGGAATGAACTCCGAACCGAGACGCGTCGCCAGCGTGCCGCCAAGCGCCAGCAGCAGCGCCGCACCGCCGACGACCGCAACGCGCGCACGCACCGCCCATCTCAGCGCCGGCTCGTAGAGCCTGCGCGCCGAACGCATGACCGCCACGTCCTTCTCGCGCACCGGCGCGCGAAACAGCAACGCAATCATCGCCGGCACGAACGTCAGCGACAGCAGCATCGCCGAGGCCAGGGCCATCACCACGGTCAGCGCCATCGGGTGGAACATCTTTCCCTCGACCCCGCTCAGGGCGAAGATCGGCAGGTAGACCGCGGTGATGATGAACACGCCGAACAGCGCCGGGCGGATGACCTCGCGCGTGGCGTCGAAGACGACTTCCAGGCGCTCGCGCAGCGGCAGCGCGCCGGCATGCGTGGCGGCGCCGAGCCGGCGCAGGCAGTTCTCGACGATGATGACCGCGCCATCGACGATCAGGCCGAAATCGAGGGCCCCCAGGCTCATCAGGTTGGCGGACGTGTCGCTGCGGACCATGCCGGTGATCGTCATCAGCATGGCCAGCGGGATGACGGCGGCCGTCAGCAGTGCGGCGCGCACGTTGCCCAGCAGCAGGAACAACACCGCGACGACGAGCAGCGCGCCTTCGAGCAGGTTCTTCTCGACGGTGGCCAGTGTCTTGTCGACCAGGCGCGTGCGGTCGTACACGGCGGTCGCGGTCACGCCGTCGGGCAGGCTCGCCCTCACCGCTTCGAGCTTGCGGGCGACGGCGCTGGCCACCTCGCGGCTGTTGGCGCCGACGAGCATGTACACCGTGCTCATCACCACCTCGCGGCCGTTCTGCGTTGCCGCTCCGGCCCGCAGCTCCTGCCCCAGGCCCACGTCGGCGATATCGCGCACGCGCAGCGGAATGCCGTCGACGGTGCGCACGACGATGTTCTCCAGATCGTCGAGCGTCTGCGCCTGTCCGGGGACGCGCATCAGCCACTGCGCGCCGTTGCGTTCGACGTAGCCGGTTCCACGGTTCGCGTTGTTGCGCTCGATCGCGGCGATCACGTCCTCGAAGCCGAGGCCGTGGGCGAGCAGTCGCACCGGGTCGGGCGCGATCAGGATTTCCTTGCGGTAGCCGCCGATGGGATTGACCTCGGCGACGCCCGGCACGCGCAGCAGCTGCGGTCGGATGATCCAGTCGTGCACCGAGCGCAGGTCGGTGGGCGTGATCGGCGTGCCGTCGGCGTGGGTCGCACCCGGCTCGGCATCGACGGTGAACATGAAGATCTCGCCGAGCCCCGTCGCCACCGGCCCCAGCGTCGGCTCCGCGCCGGGCGGCAGTTGCGCGCGCGCCGCCAGCAGACGTTCGGCAACCTGCTGCCGGGCGAAGTAGAGGTCGGTGCCGTCCTCGAACACCACCGTGACCTGGCCGAGCCCGTAGCGCGACACCGAGCGCGTGTAGCTCAGCCGCGGCAGCCCGGCCATGGCGTTCTCCACCGGAAAGCTCACGCGCTGCTCGACTTCCAGCGGGGTGTAGCCGGGGACGGCCGTGTTGACCTGGACCTGGACGTTGGTGATGTCCGGGACGGCGTCGATGCGCAGGTGGGTGAAGCTCCATAACCCCAGGCCGGCAAGCCCGGCCACCAGTGCGAGAACCAGGCCGCGACGGGCGATGGCGAAGTGCAGGATCGCGTCGATCATGATCGCGCCTCAGTGGTCGTGGGCGGCGCCGGACTTCTCGACGTCTGCCTTGATCAGATAGCTGTTCTGCGTGACGTACTCGGTCCCCGGTCTCAGTCCGCCGAGCACCTCCACGTGTTCGTCGTCGGCCTGTCCGAGTTCGAGCATGCGGACCTCGTACTGCTCGCCGACCCTGGCGAAGACCACGGTGAAGTCGCGGAAGGTCTGCAGCGCGGCATTGCGCACGACGAGATCCTTCGCCCGTTCGCCGACGGTGACGACCGCCTCGACGAAGCTGCCGGGCACCCAGCGGCCGTCGGCGTTGTCCAGCACCACGCGCACGAGCTGGCTCTGGTCGGCCGGCCGGCCCAGTGGCGCGAGGTAGTCCACCGTGCCGTGTCCCGTCGTGCCGGCACGGGTGTCGCGGACGCTTACCGGCTGACCGGCGCGGACCCGCGCGCGGTCACGCGGGAACACGGCCAGATCCGCCCACACGCGCGACACGTCGGCGATGACGAACAGCGGCGTGTCACCGGCGATGTCGCCCGGCCCGCCATGACGCTCGGTGATCGCGCCGCCCATCGGTGCGGTGACCGTATAGTTGCGCAGGCTCTCGTTGCTCTCGACGGTGGCCAGCGTCTGTCCAGCCTTCACGACGTCGCCGACCTGTACGTCGACGCTGCGGATCGGTCCCGGAAAGCGCGGCACGACCCGGCGCACGCGATCGGCGTCGGGCTCGATCCGCCCGTACAGCGAAACCGTCTCGCGAATCACGCCGGGGCCGGCCGGCTCGGCCCGGATACCGGCATCCTGCGCGACCTTCTCCGAGATCCGGGTGCGCCCTTCGAAGGACTCGTAGGCCCACGTATAGGTCTTGCCGGCGTGTTCGGCACGGACCTTGACCTCGAAGGAGTGCGGCTCCTTGACCACGCCCGACCCCTTGAGGTGATCGCCGTCCGGCGTGAAGGTGAACTGGTCCTTCGGATCGCCGAGCCGGATCAGCTCGATCTGCGCCTCGACCTGTTCCGGCGGCACCGGCTGGCCGGCCTGCGTCGCATACAGGTGAAATTCGGGGGGCACACCGCTCTCGAAGATTGCCACCTCGAGGGCAAAGTCGCCCTCGCGCAGCATGCGCCCGCGATGTGGGCCCTTCTCGGGCTCGTCGGCGGCGGTTTCGGCATCGTGGCCGTGGCCATGTTCGGTCTCGTGCGGGTCGTGGGAGTGGCAGGCCGTCAGCAGCAGAGCCAGCGCGATGATCAGCAGTCGGTTCATGGGTCTTCTCAGTTCCGGGGAGCGGTGACGGGCTCGCCCGTGAGTCGTTCGATTTCGGCGAGGTAACGGTGCGCGTCGGCGGCGCTCTCGATCAGCGCCCGCTGCGCGTCGAGCAGCTCGCGCTGCGCATCGGTCCACTCGGAATAGGCATAGCGACCGCTGCGGTAGGCCGCCCGGGCCTGGCCAAGCACGGTCTCCAGCGCAGGCATCACCTCCTCACGCAGCGCTGCCACCTCGTTGAGGGCATGCCGCAGTTCCTGGTACAGCTCGAACAGCTGCGCCTGGGTCCGCACGAAGGCCGCCTGCCGGGCCGCGTCGACGCCGGCCCGGCGGCTCTGCGCCTCGGCAACGAACTCCGTCGCGCGGCGCGCGGAGAACAACGGTACCGACACCGAGGCGAGCAGCGCCTCGTCGCGCGTGTCCTGCAAGCGGCGGACACCCAGGGCGAACTCGACGTCGGGACGCCGGCGCGACTCCGCGAGCCGCAGCTCCGCATCGCGCAGGCGTTCCTGCGACGCGAACCGGAGAAAGTCCGGGTTGCCGCGCAGACGCGCGACGAGGTCGTCGAAACCCTGCGGCTCCGGCATCCGGTAGTAGTCCGCCGTCACCTCGCCAAAGCCTGCCTGCGTCGCGCCCCACATCGCCGCCAGCCGGTGGCGCGCGCTGAGCAGCTCGTGCTCGGCATGTTCCTGCGCCAACAGCGCGCGGCTGCGGGCAATACCGGCGCGATGCAGGTCCACTTCGGGTGCCCTGCCCGCTTCGACGCGGCGGCGGACGTCGGCCTCGGCGCCTTCGGCGAGGTCGACCGCACGCCGGCTCATCGCCAGCCGCTCCTGCCCCGCGGCCACCTCGACGAAGCGGCGCGTGACCTCGGCGAGCACGTCGAGCCGATGCGCCTGCACGCCGATCGCCAGGGTGTCGCGGGCGGCGCCGGCCACCTCGGTGCGCCGCTGCCTGCGCCCGCCCAGTTCGATCACCTGCGACAGCGCCAGGCTGGCCTGGCCGCCGGAGAAGCCCTGCGCGCTGCCGGTGCCGAGCACGTTCTCGACGTCCACGCTCAGCTCGGTCGCGGGCCGCTGGCCGGCCTGGGCGATGCGCGCATCCGCGGCACGCAGTAGATGACCCGCCTCGGCGAGATCGGGGTTGCCTTGCAACGTCTGCCGGATCGCGGACGCGAGGCTCAGCGCGGCACCGGAACCGGCCGGCTCTACGGGCTGTGTGGACGCCGCAGCGCCGACGGAGCACAGGGCGAGCGCATACAGGACGATGGCCCGGACGCACGCCGGCAACGGGTGCGTGGTGAAGAACGACATGGCTGCCTCCCGGGGCAGTGGACCGCGCCGCTCGGGCGCGGCGGTTTCAGGACGAAACGGACGGCGGTGGGAGGCTCAGCGGGGCGGGCCCTGCGGCGCAGGGCGCAGACAGATCGGTGGGCGGGGCGAGGCAGCCGGCCGCGGCCGTGCGGTGGCCACGCGCCGGGCAGAGCGCCGCGGCGGAACCGGCAGGATGAAAGCGAGAAGCGCCAGCAGGACCGGCGGCAGCCGCGGCGTGTCCGCACGCGAGGAGGAGGTATCGGCGCTCTTCTCGTCGGCCGCGCTCAGGTGGTCGACGTCGACCGAACCGGCATCGAGCACGTGGCTGTGCACCCAGGCGTCGCCACTGTCGTTCTGCGCCCATCCGGCATGGGCGTGCGCGTGCAACTCGTGACCCTGGTGCACGTGCAGCGCCAGTGCCTGATTGGCGATCAGGACCAGCAGCAGGAGGACCGGGAGGACGGCGCGCATGACGCGGCACCCTAACCGCAGTGGTCGCGACCGTTCAAGTCGCCGGGCTCAGCTACGCGTCGGCTCCGACGCTGCAGTCACGGCCGGCCGACGCGGCGACCGGCGCCATGCGCTGGGTGCCACACCGGCCTCGCGGCGGAAGGCGCGGGTGAAGTTCGCCGCGTCGCTGTAGCCGAGTTCGTAGGCGATCTCGGTGATGCCCAGTTCCCCCGCTTCGAGCAGAACCAACGCGCGCCGGTGCCGGGCCTCGCGCTGCAACTGGCGGAAGCCCGCACCTTCGCGGGCGAGGTAGCGATCCAGCGTACGCGGCGACAGGTTGAGCGTGTGCGCGAGTTCGACCAGCGTCGGCATGCCTTCGCCGGATTCGCGCAACATCATCTGCACCCAGTCCGACACCCGGCCGCCGGCGACGGCCTTGCGCACCAGCGTGTTGCAGCGCGCCTCCGCCATGCGCAGCGACGTGGGGTCGGACAGCGCGAGGGTATCCGTGCTGAAGTCGGTGTCGAAGCGCATGCGCACGCCCGGCGCGGCCTCGCGGCCGAAGTGGACGCGCGCACCCGCCAGCTCGGCGTAGCGCGCCGCGTGTACGGGTTCGGCGATCGAGAACGACAGCTCGTACGGCGGCACGCGCTTCTCGAGCAGCTCGCGCAGCTCCCAGTAGGTCGCTGCGGCCACGACCTCGAGGTGGAACTGCAGGCACAGCGCGCTCATCGAGACCGTGGGCTGGAACAGGATCTCGGCCTGGCCGCCGCCGGCGCGGTAGCGCATGCGGAAGGTCGGCATGATCAGCTTGAAGAAGCGCGCCGCCAGCCGCAGCGCGTAGTCCGCCGTCGGGCTGCTGAGCATGCCATAGCCGAGCAGGCTGTGCGAGCTGAGCTTGAGTGCACGACCGACGTCGAGCGAGTAATCCGCACGGCCGGTCTGCGCGAAGGCTTCGGCGACCAGGGCCTCGACCTGATCGAGCCGCATGGTCGCGTCGGGGTGACCGATGCGCTCGGCACTGACGCGTGCGGCGCGCAGCACCCGCGCCACGTCCACGCCTTGGCGGACGAGCACCTCGGCGGCGCGCGCGTAGTAACGCGCCGGCACTTCGACGGCGCCGACGGCAGGACTGCGAACGGATGCGGAGGCCGGCATGCCGGTGACTGTCTACAAATGACAAGTCTCTGTCAATAAATGACAAGCCAGCCGCCTGCCCGGGGGAGAACAATGGCGTCACCGGGATGCGAGATCCCGCAAGGCGATATCCGGGAACTGGAGAACCGACATGAGCACGCAAACCCTCGACTCGCTCGACGCCGCGGCCTGGACCGACGGCAAGCGCTATCTGTGGCTGCTGAGCCCGCTGGTGCCGGTGCTGGCGCTGATCGGGCTGGGCCTGCACCAGTCCCTGGGCTGGGGCGCGTTCACCTGGTCCGGCGTGATCCTGCTCTACGGCATCATCCCCCTGCTCGACTGGCTGGTGGGCGCGGACCGCAACAACCCTCCGGAGTCCGCCGTCGCGCACCTCGAGAACGATCGCTACTACCGCGCCATCGTCTACGCCTACCTGCCGGCGCAGTACGCCGTGACCGTGCTCGGCGCGTGGGTGGCCGTCACCGGCGATCTCGCGGTCTGGGAATACGCGGGCCTGGTGCTCACCGTCGGCGCGATCAACGGCATCGGCATCAACACGGCGCACGAGCTGGGCCACAAGAAGGAGAGCCTCGACCGCTGGCTGGCCAAGCTGACGCTCGCACCCGTGGCCTACGGCCACTTCTTCATCGAGCACAACAAGGGTCACCACAAGAACGTGGCGACGCCGGACGATCCGGCCAGCTCGAAGATGGGCGAGAGCTTCTGGGCCTTCCTGCCGCGCACGATGAGCGGCAGCCTGCGCTCGGCCTGGGACATCGAGAAGCAGCGCCTGGCTCGCAACGGCAAGCGCGTGTGGAGCGTCGACAACGAGAACCTGCAGGCCTGGGGCATGAGCGTGCTGCTGTTCGGTGCGCTGACGGTCTGGCTCGGCTGGCCGGCGCTGCTGTTCCTCGGCCTGCAGGCGTTCTACGGTGCATCGCTGCTCGAAGTCATCAACTACATCGAGCACTACGGCCTGCTGCGCCAGAAGCTTCCCAGCGGCCGCTACGAGCGCTGCGCGCCGCGGCACTCATGGAACAGCAACCACATCGTCACCAACCTGTTCCTGTACCAGCTGCAGCGCCACTCGGATCATCACGCCAACCCCACGCGCCGCTTCCAGGCCCTGCGTCACTTCGACGAGAGCCCGCAGCTGCCGTCCGGCTATGCGTCGATGCTGATCCTCGCCTACATCCCGTGGCTGTGGTTCCGGCAGATGGACCCGCTGGTCGCGAAGCACTACGCCGGCGACCTCACGCAGGCCAACCTGTATCCGCCGAAGCGGGACGCGCTGATCCGGCGCTGGCAGCGCGAACCGCTGGACGATGGCCGCCCGGAGATCTTTCCCGGCGACCACGCGCAGGCGACGCCGGCCGCCGCATCCGGCGAGGCGCGTTACCAGTGCACGGATTGCGGCTACGTCTACGACGAAGCGCTCGGCTGCCCGCACGAAGGCTTCGCGCCGGGCACGCGCTGGTCGCAGATTCCCGACGACTGGGCCTGCCCGGACTGCGCGGTGCGCGACAAGGTGGACTTCCGGCGCATCGGCGAACCCGCGACTGCCTGACGGCCGTCAGCTGACGAAGGCCCGGCGAACCCGCCGGGCCTTCGTGCGTCTGCCGCTCAGCAGATGAAGGCGTACTCGTCGCGGGTCAGCTTGCCGTCGCCGTTGGCGTCGCGGGTCGAGAAGCGCTTGTAGAGCTGCGAGTTCGGATCGAGCTCGGAGGTGGACAGGCCGCCGTCGCCGTCGGTATCGAAATCGGCGAAGCAGGTCTTCTTCTTCGATGCCGCGGCGGTGCTCGACGCCCCATAGTTGGGCGTGCCCACCCATTCGCCGCCCGGCGCCATCTGGTCGGCCATGCCGGGATAATTCTGGGCGAAAGCGGAAAGCGAAAGGACGGCGGCAGCCGCCGCGAACGGCAGAGTCTTGCGAAACAACATGGTCGGTGCTCCCTGGCGCAATGGATGGGGAATGCGCGCCGCCAGCCCTGCATCGCTCCGGCGCCCGCCTGTGGACGCCGACGTTGCTGGCCCGGACAGACAGCACGACGCTGAAATCGTCAGCAATAACCGGGCCGACCGGCGCCGCTCACAGGCCGATGATGGCGATGCGCTCGCGTGCCGAGAGCTGCAGTTCGACGAAATCGGCGAGCCCCCGCAACAGGGCGACGACCGCGGCCGCCTGCAGCCGCAGTTCGCCGTCCAGCAGGGGCACATGGCCCAGGCCCAGCATGCGTACCGCGGTCATCGTGTGGCCGGCCTTGAGCTCGCGCGCGGCGCCGCGCCAGACCGCCACGCATTCCGCGCCCTGGTCGCGGTCGAGGTCGATCGTCGAATGAATGTCCTCGTAGCCGCAGCGCCCGCGCAGCGGCCCGTCGAACAGCGCGAAGACATCCGCACGCACGTAGACCGACCCCGGGCGCCAGTAGTCCTCGGCAAAGGGCCCGCGCTGGATCTCGACGTACTCGCATCCCTCCAGCGTGGCGCGCTCGGTATGCAGGCGGAAGTCGTAGCCGATCATGCGGGGCGGGTGTACGGGTGCTGGGCGAAGAGTTCGGCGACCCAGTCGACGAAGACGCGCAGGCGCGCGCTCAGGTGCCGGTTCTGAGGATAGACGACGTGAAACGGCAGCGGGCTGCCGGACCAGTGTTCGACGATCGGCTGCAGCTTGCCGGCGTCGATATGCGGCTGGGCCATGAAACGCAGGGTCTGCACGACGCCTAGGCCCGCGCAGGCGGCGACGACGGCGGCCTGCGCGTCGTTCACCAGCACGCGATGCGGCAGGCGCAGGGTCAGGCGCTCGTCGCCGCGCGCGAGGTCGAGCGTGGCGACGCGGCCGCTGTGCGCCAGAAGGTAGCCGATACCGAAGTGTCCGCGCGCCAGGTCGTCCGGCGTCGCCGGCGTCCCGTGACGTCGCAGGTAGTCCGGCGAGGCGCAGGTCACCCACGGCAGCTCGGCGATGCGCCGGGCGACCAGCGTCGAGTCTTCGAGTTCGCCGCCGCGGATCGCGCAGTCGACGTTGTCGCCGACCAGATCGACGATGCGGTCGCCGATGCTCAGCTCGACCTGCAGGTCCGGATAGCGCGCGAGAAAGCCCGGCAGCGACGGCAGCAGGACCATGTCCGCGAGCGTCGAACTGACGTCAACCCGCAGGCGCCCGCGGGGGTTGACGCGGGCGTTGCCGACGCTGGCCTCGAGTTCGTCGAGTTCCGCGAGCAGGCGCGTACTGCGCTCGTAATAGGCGGCGCCGTCGGAAGTCAGCGCCACCCGCCGCGTCGTGCGGTTGAGCAGGCGGACCTGCAGGTGCGCCTCCAGCGCTTGCACCAGCTTGGTCACGCTGGGACGGGGCATGTTCAGGGCGTCGGCGGCCTTGCTGAAGCCGCCGGACTCGACGACCCGCGCAAAGACCCGCATCGCGAGCAGCTGGTCCACGACCGATCCCCGGATGACTTCAATGCATATTATTTCTTTTCTGGAAATTAAGAAACAGTTTTCATCATCTTTATTGGACTTGTCGCCGGTTCTATCTTGGTCGCCATCGAATCGCTCCGCGACCGGGAGACCGACATGTACCGCCAGACCCGCTCCGTCACCGCCATCGCCCTGCTGCTGGCGACCCTGCCGACGATGACGCCGGCCGCCATCGACGCCGACGGTGGTGAGGCCTGGGCCACCGGCTCGATCGTCTACATCGACAACGACGCCCTGTCGGTCGCCGAGCGCGACGAGGACTACACCGGCGGCTTCGCCGTGACGCTGGCCGGACGTCGCGCCCGCGACGGCCGCATCAGCGCCGATCCGCTGCTGGGCCTCGTCGACGACTGGTTCGGCGTGTCCGGCGGCAGCGAGCGCTATCGCCTGCACAGCGCGCAAATCGGTGCCATCGCGTTCACGCCGGCGGACGTGCACATCGCCGAGCCCGTCGCCGGCGACCGCCCCTACGCCAGCCTGGTCTACTGGGCCAACGGCCGCACCTACCTGCGCGGCGCGCACGATGCGGTCTACCAGACCAGCATCTCGCTCGGCGTGCTCGGTCTGAACCTGCTGCCGCAGTTCCAGGACGGCTTCCACGGCCTGATCGGCGCCGCCAGGCCCCGCGGCTGGGACTACCAGATCTCCGACGGCGGGGAACCGACCCTGCGCTACACCGTCTCGCGTCAGGATCTGGCGGCCACGCACCGTGGCGGCGGCTGGGGCGACTACGACCTGAAGACGACGCTCGGCGGCAGCCTCGGTTACACCACCGAAGCCAGCGCGGCGGTTTCGGTGCGCTGGGGCCGGCTGAACACCCCGTGGTGGAGCTTCCCGCCCGAGCGCGTCAACTACATCTCCGAGCCGGTGCCCGTCGTCGGCAGCACCGGCGGCCGGCGCGAGCTGTTCGTCTGGGCCGGCGCCAAGCTCAAGGCGCCGATCTACAACGTCTTCCTGCAGGGCCAGTTCCGCGACAGCGAGGTGTCCTACGAACGCGACGACCTGCGCGAGCTGGTCGCCGAGGCCTGGCTCGGCGCGACCGCGCAGGTTGCCGAGCGCGTGCGCGTGTCGTGGGTGATGCGCTACCAGACCTCCGAACTGCGCGACGGCCGCGGCGACCGCGAACTGCTCTGGGGCTCGCTGTTCATCACCCGCGACCTCTGAGCGTGCTGCCGCCGCCATCGCCCTCGTTCTAGACTGCCGGTAATGAATACCGTAGCGGACGGCGCCCCCACCGACCTGCAGATCGAGGTGCCGCAGATCGGCGCGGTGGCGCTTCGTGTCCACGAATCGGGCACCGCCGGACGCACCGGTCCGATCGCGCTGCACCTGCACGGCGGGGCCTTCACCTGCGGCTGTGCGACGCTGCCCTCGCCGCTGGTCGCGTCGCTGCTCGCCGCCGGCGCGCGGGTCGTCTCGCTGCAGTATCCGCTGGCGCCGGCACAACCGTTTCCGGCAGCACCCGAAGCCGCCTACGCGGCGCTGGCCTGGATCGATCGCGAACGGGCGCGACTCGGCCGCAGTCGCCGCGCACCGCTGTTCGTCGCCGGCGAGGAAGCCGGCGGCACGATCGCCGCCGCCGCCGCGCTGATGGCGCGCGACCGCGGCGAGCCGGCGCTGGCCGGCTCGATCCTGCTGGCACCGATGCTCGACCCTTGCGTCGGTACCGCGTCGCTGCGCCACCGCAAGGCCGGCGCCTTCGGCTGCAAGTGGGCCGACGGCTGGGCGCAGTACCTGCGCAACCCCTGCGACGCCGACCATCCGTATGCCGTGCCGGCGCTGGCGCGACGCCAGCAGGACCTGCCGCGGACGCTGCTGGTCAGTGCCGATGACGACCCGATGCGCGACGAGACCGAGGCCTACGCGACGCGCCTGCGCGCCGCCGGTGTCGACGCCACGATGCTGCGCCTGCCCGGCCCGACCGGCTGGCCGTGCTCGCTCGCCGACTGCGCACGGCATGCCGCGCACTGGCGCGCGCCGCTGGTCGACGGTCTGCGGCAGTTCATGAACCGCGGCCAGGGGCGCGGCCGGGCCGCGACGCACGCCGCGGCGTCATAACCCATCGTTCTGACCTTAGTTGCGCGACTGGCTTCGGCCGGCAGGGGCATCCTGTTAACCTGCGCGCCCCTGCGACGAGCGCGGCAGCAGCGCCCAGCCCCGAAGCCAGCCAGCATGTACCGATACGACCGATACGATCAGGAACTCGTCGACCAGCGCGTCGCCCAGTTCCGCGACCAGACGCAGCGCTTTCTTGCCGGCGAACTGCCGGACGAGGAGTTCCGCGCGCTGCGCCTGCGCAACGGGCTGTACATCCAGCGCTTCGCGCCGATGCTGCGCATCTCGATTCCCTACGGCCTGCTGTCGGCGAAGCAGCTGCGCATGCTCGCGCACATCGCCCGCACCTACGACAAGGACTACGGGCATTTCACGACGCGCCAGAACATCCAGTTCAACTGGCCGCAGCTCGAGCGGGTGCCGGACATCCTCGCTGATCTGGCCAGCGTCGAGATGCACGCGATCCAGACCTCGGGCAACTGCATCCGCAACATCACCGCCGATCATCTCGCCGGTGTCGCGCGCGACGAGCTGATCGACCCGCGGCCGTACTGCGAGATCACGCGCCAGTGGGCGACCTTCCACCCGGAGTTCAACTGGCTGCCGCGCAAGTTCAAGATCGCGTTCTCGTCGTCGACGACCGACCGTGCGGCGACCCGGGTCCACGACATCGGCGTGCACATCGTGCGCAACGCCGACGGCGAGCTCGGCTACAGCATCTACGTCGGCGGCGGTCTCGGCCGCATGCCGATGATCGGCCACAGGATTCGCGAGTTCCTGCCGGAAGCCGATCTGCTGTCGTATCTGGAAGCCGTGCTGCGCGTCTACAACCGCCTCGGCCGCCGCGACAACATCCACCGCGCACGCATCAAGGTGCTGGTCAAGGAGCAGACGCCAGCCAGGTTCGCGCAGCTCGTCGAAGCCGAGTGGGCGCAGCTCGACCATGCGGCGTTCCGCCTCACGGCGGACGATCTCGCGCGCATGCGTGCGCATTTCACCGAGCACCCGTACGAGCCTTCCGCAGCCGCCGATGTCAGCTTCGACAGAGCCGTGGCCAATGACAGTGCCTTCGCGTCGTTCGTGAAGCGCAACGTGCGCGAACACCGCGCAGCCGGCTACAAGGTCGTGTTCGTCTCGCTCAAGCCGCAGGGCGTTGCGCCCGGCGACATGACCTCGGCGCAGATGGACCTGGTGGCCGACCTCGCCGAGCGCTACAGCTTCGGCGAGGTGCGCGCGACGCACGATCAGAACCTCGTGCTCGCCGACGTGCGCCAGCAGGATGTCCACGCCGTCTGGGAAGCGCTGCGCGGAGCCGGCCTGGCGACGCCGAACATCGGCCTGCTGACCGACATGATCTGCTGCCCGGGCCTGGACTTCTGCTCGCTGGCGAACGCCGGCTCGATCGGGGTCGCCGCCGATATCAACGACTTGTTCGATTCACTGGACCATCTCCACGACATCGGCGAGATCAAGCTGAAGATGTCCGGCTGCATGAACGGTTGCGGCCACCACACGGTCGGCCACATTGGCATCCTCGGCGTCGACAAGAAGGGCGAGGAGTGGTACCAGGTCACCCTGGGCGGCAGCGCCGAAGACGACGCCAGCCTCGGCGATCGCACCGGCCCGTCGTTCAGCCGCGAGGAGATCGCCGGCGCGGTGCGCAGCATCGTCGACGTCTACCTCGAGCAGCGGCGCGACGAGGAAGAGACCTTCCTGCAGTGCTACCGGCGCGTCGGCATGGCGCCGTTCAAGGAACGGCTGTACGCCGAGGAGACCGCCTGATGGGCGCGCTGATCCGCAACGGGCGCATCGACGACGACGATGTCGTGCTGCTCGGCGACGACGACACCCTGCCCGTCTCCGGTCGTGCCGTGGTCACGCTGGCGCGCTGGCTGGCCGAACGCGAAACCCTGTCGGCGCTCGCGCCGAAGGTCGGCATCCTGCTGCCGAACACCGCCGATCTGGCCGAGTCGTGGCCGGCGATCGCCGATCGCGATCTGCTGTGCCTGAGCTTTCCGGCCTTCGGCGATGGCCGGGCCTACAGCCAGGCGCGGCTGCTGCGCGAGCGCTACGGGTTCGCGGGCGAGATTCGCGCCACCGGTGCCGCCGTAGTCGTCGACCAGGCGGCCGAGCTGCTGCGCTGCGGGTTCGATGCCTTCTCGCTGCGCGACGACCAGAAGGCCGAGGCCTTCATCGAGCGGCTCGCCGCGGCCGGCACGCGCCGCTGGTACCAGCGCCCTGCGCAGGTCCGACCGGTCTTCGAGGAGCGCCGCGGCGCCTGAGCCTGCGGCGCCCGTTCCCGTCGGCCGTCGACGGCCCGCGAACCCTCGCTCGCGGGCCACGGCGCCTCAGGGCATGTCGTCGACTTCGGTCTCGGCCGGCGGCAGCAGATCCTCGCGCGTGACGCCCAGCCACAGCACCATCGCACTGCCGACGAAGATCGATGAGTAGGTGCCGACGAGCACGCCGACGATCAGCGCGATCGCGAAGTTGTGTACGGCACTGCCGGCCAGATAGAACAGCGCGACCAGCACGAACAGCGTGGTGCCGCCGGTCACGATAGTGCGCGCCAGAGTCTGGTTGACCGACACGTTGATGACTTCGCTCGGACTTGCCTTGCGCAGGTCGAGGAAGTTCTCGCGGATGCGGTCGTAGATGACGATGGTGTCGTTGAGCGAGTAACCGATCACCGCGAGCACCGCGGCCAGCGTCGGCAGGTCGAACTCGATACCCAGCAGCGCGAACCAGCCGAGCACGAACAGGGCATCGTGCACGGTGGCGACGATCGCGCCGAGCGCGAACTTCCACTCGAAACGGAAGGCGACGTAGATCAGGATGCCGATGATCGCGAACAGCGCCGCGAGGCCGCCGTCGACGGCCAGCTCGTCGCCGACCGCCGAGCCGACGAACTCGACCCGGCGAAGCTCCGGCGCCGGCTCCATCGTGCCGAGCGCGTCGAGCACCGCGGTGCTGATCGCCGCGGAGTCGTTGTCCGCGGTCGGCGGCAGGCGGATCAGCACATCCTGCGAGGTGCCGAAGTACTGCACCGACGCGCCTTCGAAGTCGGCACGCGCCAGCGCCTCGCGCACTTCTTCGAGCGGCGCCGACTGCGGATAGCTCACCTCGACCAGTACGCCGCCGGTGAAGTCGATGCCCAGGCTCAGGCCGCGAAATGCGATGAGCAGCACCGCGAGCACGGTCAGCAGCGCCGACAGGCCGACGGCCGGCACACGCAGCCGCATGAAGTCGATATTGGGTACGCGGGAAAGAATACGCATCGTCGCTTCCGTCAGACCGGCAGGTCGCGCAGGCGGCTCTTGCCGCGATAGATCAGGTGGATGATGGCGCGCGTGCCGATGATCGCGGTGAACATCGAGGTCGCGATGCCGATCGTCAGCGTGACCGCGAAGCCCTTGACCGGCCCGGAGCCGAGCGCGAACAGCACGACCGCGGCGATCAGCGTCGTGATCTGCGAGTCGGCGATCGTCAGGAAGGCGCGGTCGTAACCGGCGTCCACCGCGGCCAGCGGCGCACTGCCGCGCGCCAGCTCCTCGCGGATACGCTCGTAGATCAGCACGTTGGCGTCGACCGCCATGCCCAGCGTCAGCACGATGCCGGCAATGCCCGGCATCGTCAGCGTCGCCTGGATCAGCGACATCGCCGCCACCAGCAGGATCAGGTTGAGCAGCAGTGCCGCGTTCGCCACCAGGCCGAACAGCCGGTAGTACACCGCCATGAAGACGACCACGGCGAGAAAGCCGATCAGCGCCGCAAGCTGGCCGCGCTCGATGTTGTCCGCGCCCATGCTCGGACCGATGGTGCGCTCCTCGACGATGACCACCGGCGCCGCGAGCGCGCCGGCCTTGAGCAGCAGCGCCAGATCATGGGCTTCCTTGCTGGTCAGGCCCGTCGTCTGGAAGCGCTTGCCGAAAACGCCGCGCACGGACGCGACCGAGATCACCTCCTCGATCTGCCGCTGCTCGCGGATCGGCTCGCCCTTGGCGTTGTAGTTGGTGATGACCTCGCGCTCCTTGAACAGCACCGCCATCGGCTTGCCGACGTTCTTCTCGGTGAACGCGAACATGCGCTTGGCGCCGACGCCGTCGAGCGTCACGCTGACAGCCGGGCCGCCGTTCTCGTCGACCGTCGCCGCGGCGTCGATGAGGTTCACGCCGCCAGCGATGACCTCACGCTTGAGCAGCACCGGACGATTGCCGTCGCGGGTGTAGAACAGCTGCGTGCCGACCGGAACGATGCCGCTGCTGGCGGCGGTGTACGGGTCGTCTTCGGCGACGGCGCGGTATTCGAGGGTCGCGGTGGCACCGAGCAGGTCCTTGACGCGCGTCGTGTCCTGCACGCCGGGCAGCTGCACGACGATGCGGTCCGCCCCCTGGCGCTGCACCAGCGGCTCGGCGACGCCGAGCTGATTCACGCGGTTGCGCAGCGTCGTCAGATTCTGCTGCACCGCGAAGTCGACGATGCGCTTGGCTTCCTCTTCGGACAGCCGGATCTGCAGCGTCAGCGGCGCCTGCGGCGGCACTTCGAGGCTGTACTCCGGGAACTCGCCGGCGATCGCGCGACGCGCGGCCTCCAGGCGCTCGGCGTCTGCGAACTCGAGCACACCGGCATCGCCGGCCTGGCGACGGCCGCTGTAGCGGATGCCTTCCTTGCGCAGCAAGGCCGGGACTTCGTCGACGATGCGCTCGACCGCGCGGGTGCGCACGTCGTCGACGTCGACCTCGAGCAGGAAGTGCACGCCGCCGCGCAGGTCCAGGCCGAGATTCATCGGCTGCGCGCCGAGATCGCGCAGCCACTGCGGCGTCTTCGGAGCGAGATTCAGCGCGACGACGTAGTCGCGCCCCAGATCACGCCGCAAGGCGTCCGCGGCGGCGAGCTGTGCCGTCTCGTCGTCGAGCCGCACGATCCAGCGCCCCTCCTCGGGGCCGTTGCTCAGCGGCTCGATGCCGGCCGAGCCGAGGACTTTCCCCACCTGCTCGCCGAAGGTCGGCGGCGGCAGTTCGCCGGCGGCGGTCGAGATCTGCACGGAGGGATCGTCGCCGAACAGGTTCGGCGCGGCGAACAGCATGCCGACGACGACGGAGGCGGCGAGAACGAGGTACTTCCAGAGCGGGAACGGTTTCATAGGCGGCGGTGCGATCCGCGCCGGCTCGACGGGCCGACACGGGCGGGCGTCCGGCGAGGCCGGAGCCCGCCGGGAGAATCAGAGCGTCTTGAGCGTGCCTTTCGGCAGCACGCTGGCGACCGAGGCCTTCTGGATCTTGATGAGGACGTTGTCGGCCACTTCAACCGACAGATAGGCTTCGCCGATGTCGGCGATCTTGCCGGCGATGCCGCCGCTGGTCACGATCTCGTCGCCCTTGACCAGCTTGCCGAGCATGTCGCGATGCTCGCGATTGCGCTTCATCTGCGGGCGGATGAGCATGAAGTAGAACAGCACCACCAGCAGGATCAGCGGCAGGAACTGCATGAGGGCATTGGGCTGCTGCGCCGCCGCCTGGGCATAGGCGGGGCTGATGAACAAATCCAGCACGGGACGGGCTCCGGAAACGGGCTTGGGATTGAAGCAAGGCGCGGATTATGCCACGGGTGCCGGCCCGACCCCGGGGACGCGCAGCCCCCGGCGTACCGAGCCGGACACGCCGGACGGATCGTGCGCTCAGGCCGCCCGGCGGCCGATCGCCTGGTAGTGGAAGCCGAGGCGCACCATCTGTGCGGGATCGTAGAGATTGCGGCCGTCGAAGATCGCCGGATGGCGCATCCGCGTCTTGATCAGGTCGAAGTCGGGACTGCGGAACTGCTTCCACTCGGTGACCAGCGCCAGTGCGTCGGCGCCGTCGCAGGCGGCCTCGGCGCTGTCGACCAGCACCAGGTCCGCACGCTCGCCGTAGAGCCGCCGCGTCGCGTCCATCGCGATGGGGTCGTAGGCACGCACGGTGCCGCCGGCCGCCCAGATCGCCTCCATCAGCGTGCGGCTCGGCGCCTCGCGCATGTCGTCGGTGTTCGGCTTGAACGCCAGCCCCCAGAGCGCGATGGTCTTGCCGGCAACGCCGCCCAGATGCGCATCGATGCGCGCGAACAGCAACTGCTTCTGCCGCTCGTTCGCTGCCTCGACCGCCGACAGCACGCCCAGCGGCAGCCCGACCTCGTCGCCGCTGCGCTGCAGTGCCTTGACGTCCTTGGGAAAGCAGGAGCCGCCGTAGCCGCAGCCGGCGTACAGGAAGTGGAAGCCGATGCGCGGGTCGGAACCGATGCCGCGGCGTACGGATTCGATGTCGGCACCGACCTTCTCCGCCAGCAGCGCCAGCTCGTTCATGAAGCTGATGCGCGTCGCCAGCATGGCGTTGGCCGCGTACTTGGTCAGTTCCGCCGATTCGATGTCCATCGCCATCAGGCGGTCGTGGTTGCGGTTGAACGGCGCATACAGCGTGCGCATCAGCTCCAGCGCGCGCGGGCTGTCGGTACCGACGATGATGCGATCCGGCCGCATGCAGTCGGCGACGGCGGCGCCTTCCTTGAGGAATTCGGGGTTCGACACGACATCGAAGTCGATCCGCGCGCCGCGGGCGGCCAGCACCTCGGCCAGCGCCGCACGGACCTTGCGGCCGGTGCCGACCGGCACGGTCGACTTGGTGCAGATCACGCGATAGTCGCTCATGTGCTCGCCGACCGAACGTGCCACCTGCAGCACGTATTGCAGGTCTGCCGAACCGTCTTCCTGCGGCGGCGTGCCGACCGCGATGAAGATCAGCTCGCCGTGCGCGACGCCCAGCGCGGCGTCCGTCGAGAAGCGCAGCCGGCCGGCGCGGGCGTTGCGCACCAGCAGTTCGTCGACGCCGGGCTCGTAGAACGGACAGTGACCCTCCTGCAACACCCGGACCCGCTCGGGATCGACGTCGATGCAGACCACATGGTTGCCGGCATCCGCCAGACAGGCGGCCGTGACCAGACCGACGTAACCCGAACCAAAGACCGTGACATTCATGTACTGCCTACCTCGATGGAGTGAAAGTTCGCAGGGTGCTGCTAGACGCGGTGATAACTGCGGTACCAGTCGACGAAGCGCGCCAGTCCGGTCTCGATCGGCGTCGCCGGCGCGAACCCGGTATCGCGCATGAGCGCGTCGACATCGGCGCAGGTACGGTGCACGTCGCCGGGTGCCATCGGCCGCATGACGGTACGCGCGCGACGTCCGGTCAGCCGCTCCAGCACCGCGACGAAGTCGAGCAGGCTGACCGGCGCATGATGACCGATGTTGTACAACCGGTGCGGCGCGCGGCTGCGGCCGAGCTGCGGCGGATCGGCGCACCAGGCCGGGTCCGGCGACGGTGCCCGGTCGAGTACGCGCAGCACGCCGTCGACGATGTCGTCGACGTAGGTGAAATCGCGCGCCATCTCGCCATGGTTGAACAACTCGATCTCGCGATCCTCGAACAGCGCCCGGGTGAAGCTGTAATAGGCCATGTCCGGCCGGCCCCAGGGGCCATAGACCGTGAAGAAGCGCAGCCCGGTCGCGGGAATCGCGTACAGGTCCGAATAGGCGTGCGCCATCGCCTCGTTGGCCTTCTTGGTCGCGGCGTAGAGGCTCACTGGATGATCGGCGGGCTCGGCCACCGAGAACGGCACGCGCGTGTTGGCGCCGTAAACGGAGCTGGACGACGCGTAGACCAGATGCCGCGGCCGGTGGCGGCGGCAGCATTCGAGCAGGTTGGCGAAGCCCACCAGATTGCTGTCGACGTAGGCGCGCGGATGCGTCAGCGAGTAGCGCACGCCGGCCTGCGCGGCCAAGTGGATCACGGCGTCCGGCTGCGCGCGCGCGAACAGCGCGCCGAGTCCGTCGGCATCGGCCACATCCACGCGCTCGAACGAGAACCCGGGTGCGTCGGCCAGCAGCGCCAGCCGCGCCTGCTTGAGCGCCGGATCGTAGTAGTCGTTGAGATTGTCGATGCCGACCACGGCATCGCCGCGCGCCAGCAGCGCGCGGGCGCAGTGCAGTCCGATGAAGCCGGCCACGCCGGTCAGCAGCACGTTCATCCGGCCGATTCTACGGGCGGCATGCTGTCATCGGCATGACACATCGGCGCGGCACGGTGCGCGCCCCGCCGCCCCCTGCGTATGGACGAGGGGGAACGCCGCCGGCCCGCTACCATCCGTCATCTGCCCCTGCCCTGCCGCCGCCATGCACCTGACCGTCCGTTGCGCCGCCTCCACCGGCCTCGTCGCCGCCACCCTGATCCTGGCCGCCTGCGGCGACAGCACGCCGCCGGCCGGGGGGGCCGCACCGGTCCCTTCCGACGCGCGCGTGCGGTTCATCGCCATCGGCGACCCGGGCACCGGCAGCGACAATCAGTTCGCGGTCGGCGAGGCTATGGCGCAGGTCTGCGCGTCGCGCGGTTGCGACTTCGTCGTCGAACTCGGCGACAACATCTATCTCTCGGGTGTCAGCGGCATCTACGACGAGCAGTTCGAGACCAAGTTCGAGGCACCCTACGCCGCCCTCGACGTGCCGTTCTTCCTGGTGCTCGGCAACCACGACAACAGTCTCGGCCCCGGCGAAGGCTCGGCCAACCGCCGCGGTGACTTCCAGGTGGACTATCACTACCGCAGCGACCGCACGTCGGAGAAGTGGAACATGCCGGCGCGCTACTACACCTTCACCGCGCCGCTGGGCAGCGCCGCGCCGCTGGTCGAGTTCTGGGGCCTGGACTCCAACCCGCTCGCGGCGATCGTGCCCGACCTCGATCCCGCCTGGCTGTGGCCGATCTACGGGGCCACGCAGCTGCAGTGGCTGCAGGAAACCTCGCAGGCCAGCAGCGCACGCTGGAAGATCGCGATGAGCCATCACCCCTACCTGTCGAACGGCCTGCACGGCAATGCCGGCAGCGCCGACGGCACCAGTCCGCTGGTACCCGGCACCATCAGCGCCCAGCCGTGGAAGGAGTTCGTCGAGGCCGGTATCTGCGCCGAAGGCTTCGACCTGCACCTGCAGGGACACGATCACGACCTCGAATGGATCAAGCCGCAGCCGCAGTGCGGCGATACGCACTTCATCGTCTCCGGTGCCGCCGACTCGCCGCGCAACTTCGGCGACGCCGAGCGCAACGAGGTCTTCTACCAGCAGGACCAGGTGCTCGGCTTCTTCTGGTTCGAGGTCACACAGGGCAGCCTGCTCGGCGCGGTGTATCAGCTCGACGGCGACGGCCGGCCCCAGGTCGCCTTCGAGAAGACGCTGACGAAGTGAGAGCCCTGGCGGCCGCGCTGGCGCTGCTGCTCGCGGCCTGCGGCGATACGCGCGTCAGCGATCCGCAGACCGGCGTGTCGCTGCGCCTGCCGGAGGATTGGCAGGCGCAGACCGGCCTCATGGGCATGGCGCTGTGGACGCGCCCCCGCGACGGCACCTGTGCGCAAACCCAGGTCAGCGTCACGCGCCTGCCGCCGGCCCCGGTCGGCATCGACGACGACACGCTGCTGGACGATCGCATCCGCCGGCTCGCCTACAACAGCCACGACGTCGAGGTGATCGAGCGCGGCGGACTGCGCGCCGAACTACGCCACCGTCAGGGCAGCAGCGCGCAACACCTGCTGCTGCGCGTGCACCGATACGAGGACGCGCTGGATCTCGTCCTGGCGGCCGCCGACCCGGCGTGCTTCGACGAGGTGCGCGGCACGCTGCAGCGCGTCGCCGCGTCGTACCGCCCGGGCCGCTGAACCGCGGACAGCGAACGGATCAAGTCCGATCAGAACCCTGAATCCAGCCACGGCGAGCCGTCGTCGTAGACGCGCCCCAGTGTTGCGAGGCCCGTATCGGGCTCCTTGATCCGCCGCAGCACCCGCTGCGGCGGCGCCAGCGGTGCCTCACGTCCGCGAACGAAATCCTGCGCCTGCACCTTGACGCGGTAGGCGCGATTCAGCGCGTCGGCGCGCTCGGGACCCGGCAGCAGCAACCAGGCGAGATCGCGGTCGCCCCCTTCGGCCGCACGCAGTACCTCGGCTTCGTCCAGCCGGCCGTCGCGCCAGAAGCGATCGAGCAGCTCGCCGTTGGCGAGAAACTCGTCGCCACCGCGCGCACGACGAAAGTAGGTCAGCGCCTCGGGGGCTTCGTGGCCCTGCTGCGGTGTATCGACCTGCCCGGTCAGGTCCTGCGGCGCCCAGCCGGCGGCGCCCGGCAGCTTGCGCGCAAGGCTGAAGCTGCCGTCCACGGTGACGCCGAGGGTGCTGTGGCAGCCCATGCAGAACTGCTGCTCCTCGTGTGTCTGCACGCGCAGGCGACCCTCGGCGTCCTCGATGAACCCCTGGTAGCGCCAGCCGAAATCATTGGCGAGCCCGGCCAGCGGTGTCCCGGCGAAGCGCGGCAGCAGGCCGGCCGCCTTCTCGCGCGCTTCTTCGGCGTAGGCCGCGGCGATCTCGTCGTCGGTCGGCATCCGCCACTTGCGCGCGTACCGCAGCTCGCGCACGCGGCGGCTGCGGGCGCCCGGCTGGTCGAGGTCGAGATAGCGCAGGCTGTGCAGGAACTCGGTGCCCAGCGGCAGCAAGCCCGGAACGAGAAGCGTGTCCGCGGCGCCTCCGGCATACCGGTCGGGAAGCGCGACGATGCGTCGGGTCATGCCCAGCTCGCCGTCCCCGTCGAGGTCGACGCCGATCAGGCGCTCGTCCACGGGCTCGACCTCGCGCGCCCGTCCCTGTGGCGCGGCGATCGTGGCCTCGACCAGCGCGAAGTTGAGCCGGTAGATGGCGCCGTCGGGGTTTCCGCTGCGGTCACGCCGGAACGCCGGCGGCAGCCGGATCCAGACATCGTTGACGGCGCCATTGGTCGGCCAGAAGGTTCCGGGAAAGGGCTTGAAGCGCAGCGCACGCCAGCCACTGCCGTCGAGCGCAAAGCCCTGGTCGTCGACGCCGCGATGCAGGTCGAGATCGGGCACGAAGCCCGGATAGTGCGCGCGCCCGGCCAGGGCGGCACGCAGCGGCGTGTAGTTGTCGGCGGCGATCCAGGCCTCCATCTCCGGTGCCGCGAAAGCCGCCGCCTGCTCGCGCCGGTCCTCGAACAGGGCCGTCCAGTAGTTGTCGGTCGCCGCCTCGCTGAAGGCGGCCTCGCGCTGCAGCTCGACGGTGTCCGCCCGATTGCGCCCCTGCCCTGCCGTATGACAGGTCCAGCAGGGATTCGCGCCGTCGCTCGTGTCGGTGTAGCACGCCGCCGGGATCACCGCCTCGGGGTTGGCGATCTGCCCGGTACTCGCCCAGGCCGCCGCCAGCGGATCGTAGGCCGGCGGCGGCGTCTGCCGGTCACAGCCGGCCGCCATCGCGGCGGCGAGGAGCACGGCGGCCGGCGCCCGGAGGCGGAAGGGTCGCGGACGGTTCATCGGAGCGGATTGTACGGGGGCTCCGAGGGGGTGCTTCGAGGGGCCGGTTCGAGTGGGCGGTTCGAGCGCCGAAACCCTGTGCTAGCCTTACGCCCCCTCGTTTTCCCCCGCTTGTCCAGGACTTTCGATGGCCAGTTACAAAGCGCCGCTGCGCGAGATCAACTTCGTCCTCCAGGACGTGCTCAAGGTCGGCCGGCTGGCCGAGCTCGACGCCTACCAGGAGGCCACGCCCGACACGCTCAGCGGTCTGATCGAGGAAGCGGCCAAGCTCATCGAAGAACAGCTCGCGCCGCTCAACGCGGTTTCCGACGCGCAGGGCTGCCGGCTGGAGAACGGCGAGGTCACCGTCCCGGACGGCTTTGCCGAGTTCTGGGCGATGTATCGCGATGCCGGCTGGATCGGCATCTCGCAGAAAGAGGAGTACGGCGGCGCCAACCTGCCGTACACGCTGGCCAAGGTCCTGGAGGAAGTGCTGTGCTCGGCCAACGTGGCCTTTGCGCTGTACCCGGGACTGACCCAGGGCTGCTTCGAGGCGCTCGAAGCCTCCGCCTCCGACGAGATCAAGCAGACCTACCTGCCCAAGCTCGCGACCGGCGAGTGGTCGGGCACGATGTGCATCACCGAGCCGCAGGCCGGCTCCGACGTCGGCGCCGCCAAGACGAAGGCGACGCCGCAGGACGACGGCAGCTTCGCGATCGACGGCGGCAAGATCTTCATCACCTCCGGCGAGCACCGGATGGCGGACAACATCGTGCACTTCGTGCTCGCCCGCCTGCCTGATTCGCCGCCGGGCGTGAAGGGACTGTCCACCTTCGTCGTCCCCAAGTTCCTGGTCAATGCCGACGGCACCCTGGGCGCCCGCAACGGCGTAACCACGCAGTCCATCGAACACAAGATGGGCATCAACGGCTCGGTCACCTGCGTGCTGCAGTTCGACAACGCGAAGGGCTGGATCGTCGGCGCGCCCAACCAGGGCATCCAGAACATGTTCGTCATGATGAACCTGGCGCGCATCATGGTCGGCTTCCAGGGCCTCGGGCAGTGCGAACTGGCGACGCAGAACGCGATCCGCTATGCGCTCGAGCGCAAGCAGGGCAAGGCGTTCAACGGCAAGGCCGAGATCGTCGAGCATCCGGACGTGCGCCGCATGCTGCTGCAGATGAAGGCGACCACCGAGGGCGCGCGCGTGCTCGCCTACGAAACGGCGATGTACGTGGACCTCGCGCGTCACCATGCGGACCCCGGGGTTCGCGAAACGGCCCAGGACTGGGTCGACCTCAACACGCCGCTGGTCAAGGCCTTCTGCACCGACTCCGCGGTCGAGCTCGGTTCGCTCGCGATCCAGGTCTACGGCGGCCACGGCTTCATCAAGGAGCACGGCGTCGAGCAGATCGTGCGCGACTCCAAGATCCTGTGCCTCTACGAGGGCACCAACGGCATCCAGGCGATGGATCTGGTGCGCCGCAAGCTGATGCTGCACAACGGCCGCCTGCCCGGCCGTTTCTTCGCGGCGGTCCGCGCGGACCTCGCGAGCGACGGCCCGCAGGCATTGACCGCGCCGCTCAAGGCGGCACTCGACGCGCTCGAAGGCACGACGCGCTGGGTGCAGGAAACCTACAAGTCGAACCCGGACGACGCCGCGTTCGGTTGCTGCGACTACCAGCGCGCGTTCGCGCTGACCTATCTGGGCTGGAGCTGGCTGCGCATGGTGCGTGCCGCCGAGCAGTCCGGCGACGCCGGCTTCGCGCAGGCCAAGCGCGTCACCGGCGAGTACTTCGCCACGCGCCTGCTCTCGCAGGTGCCGGCGCTGCTGGGCAACGTGCGCGAGAGCGCCGCGCCGCTGATGGCGCTCGACGCCGAGCTGTTCGCCGCCTGAGCGCCCGGGCCGTTTTCGTCGCGACCACCGTCACCCGCAGGAGAGCGCCATGAGCACCGTGTACGAGTTCGAAGCGAAGACCATCGACGGACAGACACAGAAGCTCGACAGCTACGCGGGCAAGGTCCTGCTCGTCGTCAACGTCGCCAGCAAGTGCGGGTTCACGCCGCAGTACAAGGGCCTGGAGGCCCTGTGGCGCAAGTACAAGGACCAGGGTCTGGTCGTGCTCGGCTTTCCCTGCGACCAGTTCGGCCACCAGGAACCGGGCGACGAAAACGAGATCAAGAACTTCTGCTCGCTGAGCTACGACGTCTCGTTTCCGATGTTCGCGAAGATCGAGGTCAACGGCGTCAACGCGCACCCGCTCTACCGGCACCTCAAGCACGAGGCGCCCGGCCTGCTCGGCAGTGAAGCCATCAAGTGGAACTTCACCAAGTTTCTGATCGGCAAGGACGGCAAGGTCGTGAAGCGCTACGGCTCGATGGACACGCCCGAGAAGATCGACGGCGACATCGCGCGGCTGCTGTAGGGCGCTCCGCGAGACCGGGAAGCAAAAAGGCCGCATCGCTGCGGCCTTTTTGCTGTGCTGCCGGCGCGGATCAGATCCGCCCCTTTTCCTTGAGGAAGGCGAGCAGCTTGTCGACCGACTGCTCGATCGACAGCGCGCCGGTGTCGAGCACGAGTTCGGGATTGACCGGCGGCTCGTAGGGCGAGTCGATGCCGGTGAAGTTCTTGATCTCGCCGGCCCGCGCCTTCTTGTAGAGCCCCTTGGGGTCACGACCTTCGCAGACGTCGAGCGCGGCGTGGACGTGGATCTCGAAGAACTCCCCTTCCGGGAGCAGCTTGCGCACCATGTCGCGGTCGGCACGGAATGGCGAGATGAAGGCGGTGACGACGATCAGGCCGGCGTCGGCGAACAGCTTGGCCACCTCGCCGATGCGACGGATGTTCTCGACGCGATCGGTGTCGGAGAAGCCGAGATCCTTGTTCAGGCCGAAGCGGATGTTGTCGCCGTCGAGCAGGTAGCTGTGGTAGCCCTTGCGGAACAGCTCGCCTTCGAGCGCGTTCGCCACCGTGGACTTGCCGGCACCGGACAGGCCGGTGAACCAGATCACGCAGGGCTGCTGCTTCTTCTGGGCCGCCCTTTCGGCGCGGCTGACGTGGTGGGCGTGCCAGACGACATTGGTGGCTTTGACGGTCGGTTCCAAGGCGGGGATCCTGAGCTGAGGGTGGGCGGCGAGCGGCAAGGTTACGGTCGCGCCGCCGGTTTCGCCAGTCTCGACACCCCCGCCCGCGGAAAGGCTGTTGTTCCGCATCCGGGCGCCATTTCGATCTACTGGTTCGTCTATGTATCGGCACCCACTCTGAGTTCACAAGTAACTGATTATATTGGTTACGAGCAGCCATTCATCTGACATTTATGTGCCGCCGGATGCCCAGATAAAGGTCCGAAGACCATCTCATAACACGATGTTTTCCGGCTTTCCCTACATATCAAATCCATTAGAATCAATTTGTTGGACGTTCCGTGTTATACTCGAAAGGATTCGCCCGTCGGCTGATGTCGGCGCGCTCCACTTTCGCATCCCGGAGACCGCGCATGCTGCTCGCCACCGATCTGGACGGCACTTTTCTCGCCGGGTCCGCAGAGGACCGGCTGCGCCTGTACCAGTTGATCACCTCCCACCCGGATATCCGCCTGGCGTACGTCACCGGCCGCGGGCGCGAGTCCGTCCTGCCGCTGTTGTCCGATCCGACGCTGCCGATGCCGGACTACGTCATCTGCGACGTCGGCGCCACCGTGGTCGACGGACCGACCCAGCAGCCAATCCAGCCGCTGCAGTCGCAGATCGACGCGGTGTGGCCCGGAGACCAGGCAGTCCTCGAGGCGATCGGCGAGCACGAGCACGTCGAGCGCCAGGACGTGCCGCAGGAGCGGCGCTGTTCCTTCTACTGCTCCTCGCATGCGATCAGCGATCGCTTCCGCGAAGCGGTCGAGGCCCTGGGTTGCGAGCTGATCTATTCGTCCGACCTCTACCTCGACGTACTGCCGCGCGGCGTCAACAAGGGCTCGACCCTCAAGCGGCTGGTGGAGCAGATCGGTATCGATCCCGAGGACGTGCTGGTAGCCGGCGACACGCTCAACGACCTGGCCATGTTCCAGCACGGCTTCAAGGGCGTGTGCGTGGGCCACTCCGAGCCGGGGCTGCTCGAAGCCACGGCCGGCAACACCCGCGTGCTGCATGCGGCGCGCCCGGGCTGCGGCGGCGTGCTCGAAGCCATCGAGCATTTCGGCTTTCTCGGTCCGCGCAGCATGCAGCAGCACACGCCGCCGATCATGGAGCCGGGACGCTCGGACCTGCTGATCGTCTACCACCGCCTGCCGTACGAAGAGGTGGTCGAGAACGGCGAGATCAAGCGCCGCCGGCCGCAGTCGCCGAACGGCATCATCCCGACGCTGATCAGCTTCTTCGGTGACGGCCGCAACGGCTCGTGGGTGGCATGGTCGGTGCGCGACTCCAAGCGCGGCCCGTTCGAGGACTACACCCAGGTTGACGCCGATCGCTATCCGAACCTGACGGTTTCGCGGGTGCCGCTGACCAAGCAGGAAGTCGACATCTTCTACCGCCAGTTCTCGAAAGAGGCGTTCTGGCCGCTGCTGCACACCTTCTGGGAGCGCGCGCGCTTCCGCGACGACCACTGGCAGGTGTTCCTGCGCGTGAACCGGGCCTTCGCCGAGCGCGTGGCCCGCGATGCCGCGCACGGCGCGACGGTGTGGCTGCACGACTACAACCTGTGGATGGCGCCGGCGGTGCTGCGTGAGCTGCGCCCGGACCTGAAGATCGCCTTCTTCCACCACACCTACTTCCCGTCGGCGGACGTCTTCAACGTCGTGCCGTGGCGACGCCAGATCATCGCCAGCCTGCTGCAGTGCGACTACATCGGCTTCCACATTCCGCGCCAGGTCGAGAACTTCGTCGACGTGGTACGCGGCACGATGCCGATGCGCGTGCTCGAGGAGACCTCGGCGGCGCCGCGCTTCCTCACCTACGGCTGCGCCGTGGGCCTCGACCGCTACCCCACCTGCATCGAGGCCGGCAACCGCGTCGTGCGCCTGGGGGCGCACCCGGTCGGGCTCGATGTCGGCCGCGTCGGCGAGATCCTGCGCCGCGACGACATCCGCAAGCGCATGGAATCGCTGCGCGAGGAACTCGAGGGTACGCGCGTGCTGCTGTCGGTCGAGCGCCTCGACTACACCAAGGGAACGCTGGAGAAGCTGCTCGCGTTCGAGAAGCTGCTCGATACCTACCCGGAGCTGCGCGGCAAGATCACGCTGATCACGATCTGCGTGCCGGCGGCGCGGGAGATGACGATCTACCGCACGCTGCAGACGCAGATCGAGCAGGTCGTCGGTCGCATCAACGGCCGCTTCTCGCAGGTGGGCTGGACGCCGTTGCAGTTCTTCTTCCGCGCCGTGCCGTTCGAGGAGCTGCTCGCCTACTACGCCATGACCGACGTCATGTGGATCACGCCGCTGCGCGACGGCCTGAACCTGGTCGCCAAGGAATTCGTGACCGTACAAGGGCTGACCGGCGGGCGCGGCGTGCTCGTGCTCTCGGAGTTCGCCGGCGCCGCCGCCGAACTCAAGGGCGCAATCCTGACCAACCCGCACGATCCCGAGGACCTAGTGCAGGCCTGCTATCTGGGGCTCAACATGGGACGCGCCGAGGCGCGTGCCCGCTTGCGGCAGCTCTTCGACATCGTGCAGCACTACGACAACCGCCTGTGGGCCGACGAGTTCCTCGCCGCGGTCGACGCGCCCCTGCCCAATCCGGACGCCGAAGAAACGCGCCAGGCTTCGTAGCCCGGCGCCGGGCGACAGGCCTCAGCGGAACACCCACACCATCAGCGCGGTCACGGCGACCAGGACGCTGGCGCCGAGCCGCACGTCGGTCGTGGCCACGACCCCGGCCGCGCGAACGGTGGCGGCGATCTGCGCCTCGCCGGCGCGGTCGCGCACGCCGAGCGCCATCTGCCATGCACCGCAGGCGACGACCGTCGCCGCGAACAGCAGCCCCGCGACGATCGTGAAGTGCACCTCGTGCCAGCCCACCAGCGCGCCGACGAAGCCGATCAAGCTCAGCGCGTGCCCGGTCAGCGTCCCGTACAGCGCCGCACGCGCACCGAGCCGCGTGTACAGCCCGAGCAGGAACACCGCGACCAGCGGCGGCACCACGTACGAGAAGGTCTGCTGCAGGTAGGCGAACAGGCCCGGGAAGTGATCGATCATCGGCGCCCAGATCGCCGCGAGCGCGACCAGCACGAACACGCAGATGCGGCCGAGCCTGGCGAGCCGGTGCGCCTCGATCTGCGGACGGCCCGGCTGCACGAAGTCGACCATGATCAGCGTCGATGCCGAGTTCAGCGTCGAGTCAACGCTCGACATGATCGCGGCCAGCAGGCCCGCCAGGATCAGCCCGGAGATGCCGACCGGCGCGAAGTCCGCGATCAGGCGCGGGAACACCGTGTCCGCGCGCTCCAGGTCGGTGTAGAGCGCGCTGGCCATCACGCCCGGCAACACCATCAGGAACAGCGGCAGCAGCTTGAGCCAGGCGGCGAGCAGCGCCCCGCGACCGGCGGTGCGTGCGTCGCGCGCGCCGAGCAGGCGCTGCGAGACGTACTGGTTCATCGTCCAGTAGTAGAAACCGAGAATCGGCAGGCCGATCAGCGTGCCCAGCCATGGCAGCGCCGGGTCGTCGAGCGGCCGGATCAGCGACAGCTTTTCCGGCTCGACGCGCTCGATCAGCGCCGACCACGAGTAGTCGAACTCGCCGAACACCAGGATCGTCAGCATCAGCGCGCCACCGAGCAGGATCACCGCCTGGATCACGTCGGTGTACGCCACCGCGCGCAGGCCGCCGGCCGCGGTGTACAGGCCCGCGAACACCGCGATCGCCGCGCAGGTCGGGGCCAGCGGCAGCATCGGGAAGAACAGCTTGAGCACCAGCGCGCCGGCATACAGGCTGCCCGCGGTATCGAGCACCAGGCTCAGGAACAGCGTGATCGCCGACAGGTACTTGCGCATTGCCGGGCTAAAGCGACGGCCCAGCCACTCGGGGATCGTCGTCACCCGCGCCTTGATCAGCATCGGCGCGATGAACACGGCGGTGAACGCCAGCACCAGCGCCGCCATCCACTCGTAGTTGGCGACCGAGATTCCGGTTTCCCAGGCCGCGCCGGGCAGGCCGATCAGGGTCGTCGACGAGATGTTGGACGCGAACAGCGAGAAACCGACGACGCCCACGCCCAGCGAGCGCCCGGCGAGGAACAGGTCGTCGGCGTCGGGCGAGACCCGCGTCACGCGAACCACGATGACGATCAGGACGACGAAGTACGCCGCCAGCACTGCATAGTCGAGGGCGTGCAGAGAACCCACCTCGAACTCCCGGCGTGAATGCGGGGCGAAGAACACCATCCCGTGCGCGATTGGTCAACCCGCGCGGAACGATCTGGCACCATAGTCGTCGAAAGGCCGAATCCCATGCTCTCCGTCGTCTCCTCCATCTCCTCGCTGCTGCTGGGCGCCGCACTGCTGCTGGTCGGCAACGGCCTGATCGGCACCCTGCTCGCGCTGCGCGCCACGGCCGAAGGCTTCTCCGACGGCGTCATCGGCCTGATCATGTCGGCGTACTTCGTCGGCTTTCTCACCGGCACCTGGGTCGCGCCGCGGGCGGTCATGCGCGTTGGTCACATCCGCGCCTTCGCCATGTTCGCCGCGGTGGCGTCGGCCGCCGCGATCCTGCATGCGCTGATCGTCAACCCGATCGCCTGGGGCGCGCTGCGCGTGCTGGTCGGCTCGTGCCTGGTCGGCCTCTACATGGTCATCGAGAGCTGGCTCAACGTGCTCGCCCCGGGCGAGCGCCGCGGCAAGGTGTTCGCGACCTACATGGCCGTGAACTTCATCGCGCTGGCCATCGGCCAGAACCTCATCCGGCTGTATCCGCCCACGGGTTTCGAACTGTTCGGCATCGTCGCGATGCTGCTGGCGCTGTCGCTGGTGCCGATCGCCGCGACGCGCATCCACCAGCCGGCACCGGTGCGTCAGCCGCGCGTGAGCCTGCGGCGGCTCTATGCCGCATCGCCGTCGGGCATCATCGGCGCCTTCGGCTCCGGTCTGGCGATGAGCGCGTTCTGGGGCCTCGGGCCGGTCATGGCGCAGCGCCTGGACTTCGATGCCGCCGGCATCGCCGCGTTCATGACGGCGACGATTCTCGGCGGCGCCGTCATCCAATGGCCGGTCGGCGCCTTCTCCGACCGTCACGACCGGCGGCTGGTGCTGGCCGTGGTCATGGCCGCCGCCTGCGGCTTCGCAGCTCTGGCGTTCGTGCTGAGCGCGATCGGTCCGTGGCCGCTGATGATCGCGATGTTCGTGTTCGGCGGTCTCGCGTTCACGGTCTATCCGGTGAGCATCGCACTGGCCAACGACTTCCTGAAGCCCGAGGAGACCCTGCAGGGCGCCAGCAGCATGCTGCTGGTCCACGGCATCGGCGCCGCGATCGGCCCGACGCTGGCGGGACTGCTGATGGATGTCGCCGGACCGCGCGGCCTGCTGCTGCACTTCGCCACGATCCACGCCGCGCTGGCCGGTCTGGTGTGGTGGCGTTTCTGGCGCTCCGGCACGGTCAACGTGCCGCACGCGCACTTCGAACCGATGATCCGCACCACGCCCGCGGCACTCGAACTGATCGCCCCCGAACCGCAGGCGGACGAGGGCGCGGAGGCGCCGCGCAACTGAGCGCTGCGGGTGCGCCGCAAAAGAAAACGGCGGCTCGCGCCGCCGTCGAAAGGCTCTCCCCTACCCCTGATTTCCAGACCGATCAAGGCAGTATGGGCGCTTCGCCGACTTGAGCGGGTAGTAAAAAACACTTAAAAGAGATCGCAGCACCGCGCCGCCAAGCTTGATGCCGAAAACCACGAAGAAGGACACGCTGGACCCCGTGGACCGGGTGATCGCCCGCCTCTACCGTTCGGCGCTGTCGGTGTCCGCGGACGGGTTCCGCGCGTGGGCGCTGCAGCAGATCCAGTCGGTCGTCCCCTGCGACGGTGCGCTGTGGGGCAGCGGCGTCACCAGCTACATGCGGTTTCACACGGTGACGGTCACGGGCCTGCCGCCGGAGTTCCCGCACGTGCTCGAGGCGACCTCCGCGATCAATCCGCTGCTGCCCCGCATCCTGCAGAACCTCGACACCCCGGTCGACATGGCCAACGTGCTGCCGGACGAGGCGTTCTTCTCGTCGGAGATCTACGCCCGGGCGTTCAAGCCCTACGGCATCACCCGCATCCTGTCGACCGGCCATCTCGATCCGCGGTCGGGCCTGTACTCGCTGGTCACGCTGTACCGCCGCGACCGCGAGCAGGCCTTCACCGAGATCGAGAAGGCGCAGCACAAGCGCCTGACCTATCACCTGTTCAACGCCGGCTCGCATGCCTTCTTCCTGCACCTGGCGAGGACGCATGCCGAGCGCCCGGCCGGCGCGGGGGCGGCCGTGGTCGATGCCGCCGGGGCCTACCACGAGGCCACGGTGCGCTTCCTCGACCTGCTCGATGAGCGCTTCCCCCAGCGCGATCCGCACGCCCTGCCGCTGCCGGTGCCGCCGCCCGGGCAGACGGTCGCGGTGGAGGACCTGATGCTGCGCTGCGAGCCGCTGGGCGACCTGCTGCTGCTGACGATCTGGCCGGCCGGACCGCTCGACCGCCTGACCAGCCGCGAGCGCGAGATCGTGTTCAGCATCGCGCAGGGCCTGTCGTTCAAGCAGGCGGCGAAGAAGATCGGCGTCGCGCCGTCCACGGTCGCCAACCACCTGTATCGCGTCTACCGCAAGCTCGGCGTCTACAGCCGCACCGAGCTGGCCGCGCTGGTGCACCCCCCTTCCGACGAATAACCGCGAACCGATGAGCGGAACGGCGGCACCAGAGCCCGCGCGCTGGGAGGCGCTGTGGGCGCGATGGCGTCATTGGGTCGCGGCCCTGAGCTTCGGCGCCGGCGTCGCCAGCTTTGCCCTGATCGAGCGGCAGGAGCGGGTCGCGCAGGCGCTGGTGATCCTGCTGCCGCTGTCCTGGCTGTTGCCGATGATCGAACCCTGGCTGCAGCGGCTGGCCGAGCGTCGGCCACGCCTGCGGGCCTCGTCGGTCGTATTCGGCTATGCCGCGCAGACCATCCACCAGGAATCGCTGTTCTTCACGCTGCCGTTCTTCTTCGCGACCACCGAGTGGCGCTCGCCCCAGGCCCTGTTCACGGCAACGATGGGCGCGCTCGCCCTGGCCTCCGTGCTCGACCCGATCTACTACGGCCAGGTGGTGGCACGCAGGGCGGCCCTGTGGGCCTTCCACGCCTTCGCCGCCTTCGTCACCGTGCTCACCGCGGCGCCGATGATCTGGCACCTGACTACCGCGCAGAGCCTGCAGCTCGGCCTGGTCTGCCTGGCCGTGGTCAGCGTGCCCGCATGGCACGCCCTGCTGCCGCCAAACCTGCTGCGCGGCATCGGCGCACTCGCGCTCGGCGCAGTGCTCGGCTGGGCCGGCTGGCAGGCCCGCATCGCGATCCCGCCGGCGACGCTCTGGGTCGCAGACATGCGCATCAGCAGCAGCGTCGACGTGGCCGGCCGCGTACCCGGCACCGCCGTGCAGCAGATCGACGCCGCGGCGCTCGCCGGCGGGCTCTACGCCTGGAGCAGCATCCGCGTGCCGCGCGGCCTGCGCGAGCGCGTCGAGCATCACTGGATTCACCGCGGCCGGCGGATCGACACCATCGCGCTCGACGTGCGCGGCGGCCGCGAGGCCGGGTATCGCGCCTGGTCGCACAAGACGGCGTTTCCCGCCGATCCGCGCGGCCGCTGGGAGGTGCGCGTGGTCACGACCAGCGGCCAGCTCATCGGTCATGCCTACTTCGACGTGCGCTGACCTGCGCCGCGCCGATCGCCCACGCAATCTCCAGAGAAACTCCACGATTCACGCCCCGGGCCGCGGGACCCTGCGGAAAATGCCCGCTACACTGGCCTGCATTCAAACCCTGCGCCGTGCCGAAGCATCCCAGATGCCGAGGCAGGTGCCGGAACGAAGACCAGTCACTGATGTCTCAAGCGTCGCCGGGGGATCGATGCAACGGGCCTCCTGTGTGTACGTCCGACCGTCCAAGGAGTCCCATGCGCCTTCCAACCCGCCTGCTGACGGCACTGCTCGCCCTGCCCGGCCTGGTTCTGCTCGAACCCGCACACGCCAACGACCTGATGCGCGTCTACGACCTCGCGGTCGACAACGACGCCACCTATCGCGCCGCGCAGTTCGCTCGCGACGCGGCGATCGAAGCCAGACCGCAGGCCCGCTCGGCGCTGCTGCCGCAGATCAACGGCAGCTACGGCTACAGCGAGTCGCGCGAGGAGGGCACCGAAGCCTTTCAGGGAACGCCGGAACAGCCGATCGATCGTGACTCGACCAACCGCGGACTGACCGTCACCCTCAATCAGACCGTCTTCGACTGGGCCGCCTTCCAGCGCCTGCGCCAGGCTGGCGAACAGGTGGCACTGGCGAACACGACGCTACGCAACGCCGAACAGCAACTGGTGCTGCGCACCGCCGAAGCCTACTTCGCCGTGCTGTCGGCCACCGACACGCTGCGGTCGTCGCAGGCCGAGCAGCAGGCCGTGGAGCGCCAGCTCGAGCAGGCGCAGAAGCGCTTCGAAGTCGGCCTGTCCGCGATCACCGACGTGCAGGAGGCGCAGGCCCGCTACGACCTCACCGTGGCCAACGTGATCCAGGCCGAACAGGTGCTGGCGCAGGCGCGCGAAGCGCTGACCGAGATCACCGGCCGGCCGACGCAGGACATCGCCACGCTGCGCGAGGAATTCCCGCTGCCGTCGCCGGACCCGGCGAATGTCGGCGACTGGGTCGCCAACGCCAAGCAGAGCAATCTCGACGTGCTGGCTGCGCGCCACAACGCCGAGATCGCCGCGCGTGGCGTGGGCGTCGCCCGCTCCGGCCATCTGCCGACGCTCGGTGCCCAGGCGCAATACCAGGACGCGACCAGCGACGGCAGCCGCTTCTCCGGCGAAGCCGAGACCGAGACGGTCAGCCTGCAACTCACCGTGCCGATCTTTGCCGGCGGCGCTACGCGCTCCGGCGTGCGCCAGGCGATCGCCACGCGCGAGCAACGCCACGCGGAACTCGACGCCCAGGAGCGCCTGGTCGAACGCAACACGCGCGATGCCTATCAGGGCGTGGTCACCGGGGCAGCACGCGTCAAGGCATTCCGGCAGGCCGTGGTGTCGAGCCGCACCGCGCTCGACGCCAGCGAGACCGGCCTGGAAGTCGGCACGCGTACCGCGGTCGACGTACTCAACGCCCAGCAGCAGCTCTACGCCGCCGAGCGCGACTACCTGCAGTCGCGCTACGACTACCTGCTGTCGGTGCTGCGCCTCAAGGCCGCGGCCGGCCGCCTCACCGCGGTCGACCTGCAGGAGATCGACGCGCTGCTGATCGAAAGCTGAGGCCGCTCAGCCGTCACCCGGCGTGCCGGCGCTGACCTCGGCCGCGCCGGGCCAGGCACGCACGACCGCGGCGACGACCGTGGCCAGCGGAATGGCGAAGAACACGCCCCAGAATCCGTAGAGGCTGCCGAACAGCAGCACCGCGACGATGATCGCGATCGGGTGCAGGTTGTTGGCCTCCGAGAAGATCACCGGCACCAGCACGTTGCCGTCCAGCGCCTGGATCACCGCGTAGGCGATCAGCACATAGGCGAACTCGCTGCCGAGGCCGAACTGCGTGTACGCCACGGCGGCGACCGGGAGGGTCACGACGGTCGCGCCGACCCACGGCGCGAGGACCGAGATGCCGGTCACCGCGCCCAGCAGCATCGCGTAGCGCAGACCCAGCAGCTCGAACACCAGCCAGGTCACGGCCCAGACGATGACGATCTCCAGCGCCTTGCCGCGCACGTAGTTCGCGAGCTGCCGGTCCACGTCGGCCCAGACCCGCCGGATCAGGCTGATGTCCTGCGGCAGGAAGCGGCGGCCGAAACCGGCGAGCTGACGACGATCCTTGAGCATGAAGAACACCATCAGCGGCACCAGGATCAGGTAGACCACGATGTAGGTCACACCGACGCCGAGCAGGTGCGTGCGCGACAGCACTTCGCTGCGCAGCGCGGCGAGATTGATGTTGAGTTCGCCGGCCAGGCCGTGCATCTGCGTTTCCGAGAACATCGCGGGATAACGCTGCGGCAGGGACAGCAGCCACGCCTGCAGCTCGGCGGTGATCCGCGGAATCTCCTGCACGATCTGCGTCACCTGCCGCACCAGCTGCGGCAGCAGCATGATCAGCACGACGATCACGCCGGCGTAGAACAGCAGCCAGACCAGGACCGATGCCGCCCCGCGCCGCAGGCGCCGGCGTTCGAGCACTGCCACCGGCCCTTCCAGCAGGTAGGCGATCACCAGCGCGGCGAACACCGGCTGGAACACGGGGCTGAGGAAGGTCAGCGTGAGCCAGAACGCCAGCAGCAGCAGCAGCAGGCTGACGATCTGCGGGTTGCCGAGCTGGCGGCTCAGCCAGTCGCGGATCAGTTGCATGAATCGGGCACGAGTCGCTGCACGGGGTCGGACGCCGGCGTCGCGGGGAGGATTGCCGCGCAGACTAGCAGAGCCGCCCGCATGCCTGCGGTCGGCGCATCCGGCGGCCTCAGTCGCGCAGCGGCGGTGCCAGCACGCGCAGCAGGGTGGCCGCGAGGACCGCGCAGGCCGTGACGACGGCCGCCATCGGCAACGGCGTGCCGTCGTGCAGATGCCCGACCGCGGAGCCGCCGAGCGCGGCCGCGCCGAACTGCAGCGTGCCCATCGCCGCCGCCGCGAGGCCCGCCTGGGTGCCGAACGGTTCCATCGCCATGGCCGTCGCGTTCGGGAACACCAGCCCCAGCGAGCTCACGCAGACGAACAACGGCACAGCCACGCCGGCGAGCCCGCCGATCCCGCTGGCCGCCGCCGTGGTCATGATCACGCCGAAGCCGGCGTAGCCGAGCAGCGCAGCCCGCAGGATGCGGTCGGGACTCCAGCGATCCAGAAACCAGCCGTTGAGCTGCGACACGACGACGAAGCCCACGGCATTGGCGCCAAACAGCCAGCCGAAATGCTGCACCGGCACGCCGAACACTTCGATGAAGACGAACGGCGCACCGGAGATGTAGGAGAACATGCCGCCGCTGCCGATACCGGTGGCCAGCGCATAGCCCATGAAACGACGGTGCACGAGCAGTGCGGCATAACCGCGCAGCACGCGGCCGATGCGGATCGGCTCGCTGCGCATGGCCAGCGTCTCGCTCAGGCCGGTGTAGGCGATCGTCCAGCAGACGGTGCCGAAGATCGCCAGCGCGACGAAGATCGCGCGCCAGCCGATCAGGCCCAGCAACTGCCCGCCCACCAGCGGCGCCAGAATCGGCGCGACGCCCATCACCAGGACCAGCGAGGCGTAGATGCGCGCGGTGTCGGTGGGATCGAAACGGTCGCGCACCATCGCACGCGTGATCACCATGCCGGAGCAACCGCCGAGCGCCTGCAGCAGGCGGCTCGCGGTCAGGACCTCGATCGTCGGCGCGAAGGCGCAGAGCACCGAGGCCACGGTGTACAGCGCGAGGCCGACGAGCAGCGGCCGGCGGCGACCGAAGCGGTCGGCGATCGGGCCATACATGAGCTGGCCGCAGGCCAGGCCGATGAAGTAGATCGACAGCGTGAACTGCACCGCCGCCGTGTCGACGCCGAAGTGGGCCTGCAGCGTCGGCAGCGCCGGCAGGTACATGTCGATGGTCATCGGACCGATCGCGATGATCGTGCCGAGCATCAAGACCCAGCGGCGCTGGGTCGCAGCGTCCATTGCCGCGGACGGGGCCGTCAAGATGCTGCCGTACTCATGCCTCCGGTCTCATGGACGGAAACAGGAGCACATCCCTGATACTTGGCGAGTCGGTCAGGAACATCACGAGGCGGTCGATGCCCACGCCCACGCCCGCGGTCGGCGGCAGGCCGTACTCGAGCGCGCGGATGTAGTCGGCGTCGAAGACCATTGCCTCGTCGTCGCCGGCGTCCTTGGCTGCGACCTGGGCCTTGAAGCGCGCGGCCTGGTCATCGGCGTCGTTGAGCTCGGAGAAGCCGTTGGCGACCTCGCGACCGCCGATGAAGAACTCGAAGCGGTCGGTGACGTCAGGGTCGGCGTCATTGCGACGCGCCAGCGGCGACACCTCGGTCGGGTAACCGGTGATGAAGGTCGGGTCGAGCAGCTTGGCCTCGACCGTCTTCTCGAAGATCTCGGTCAGCAGCTTGCCGGCGCCATAGGCCGGCTTGACGTCGGCACCGACGCGCTTCGCGACCTCGGCCAGATAACTGCGATCGTTCGCGCGCGCGGCATCGAAGTCCGGATTGAAGCGCTGCACGGCCTCGCGCATCGTCCAGCGGTTGAACGGCTGCTCGAGATCGTAGTCGCGTCCCTGGTAGCTGAGCTTGCCGCTGCCGTTCACGGCCAGGGCCACGTCGCGGATCATCGTCTCCACCAGGTCCATCGCGTCGCGATAGTCCGCGTAGGCCTGGTAGTACTCCAGCATGGTGAACTCGGGGTTGTGCCGCGTGGACAGCCCCTCGTTGCGGAAGTTGCGGTTGATCTCGTAGACGCGCTCGAAGCCGCCGACGACCAGACGCTTGAGATACAGCTCCGGCGCGATGCGCAGGTACAGGTCGCGATCGAGTGCGTTGTGATGCGTGACGAACGGACGCGCGGTCGCGCCGCCGGGGATCGGCTGCAGCATCGGCGTCTCGACTTCCATGAAGCCGAGCGTGTCGAGGAAGTTGCGGATGAAGCGCACCGCGAGGCCGCGCTTCTCGAAGGTGCTGCGCACCTCCGGGTTGACGATCAGGTCGAGGTAGCGCTGGCGGTAGCGCACCTCGGTGTCGGTCAGCCCCGCCCACTTCTCCGGCAGCGGACGCAGGCTCTTGACCAGCACGCGCAGCTGCGAGGCCTTGACCGACAGCTCGCCGGTCTTGGTGCGGAACACCGTGCCGGTGACGCCGAGGATGTCGCCCACGTCCGCCGTCTTGAACGTCTCGTACTGCTCCGCGCCGACGGCATTGAGCTGCACGAACACCTGGATGCGGCCGGACATGTCCTGGATCTGGCCGAAGCTGGCCTTGCCCATGACCCGTCGCGCCATCAGGCGGCCGGCCAGCGAGAAGGTCGCGGTCTCGTTCTCCAGCGACGCGGCGTCGCGCTCGCCGTAGTTGCCGTGCAGGAACTCGGCCAGCGTGTCGCGGTGGAAGTCGTTCGGGTAGGCCTGCCCGGCGGCACGCATCGCCGCGAGCTTCTCGCGGCGCGTGGCGATGATGTGGTTCTCGTCGGCCGCATCGGGACGCGGCGGTGTCTGCTGTTCTTCGCTCACTGCATTCTCCGTCGTCATTCCCGCGCAGGCGGGAATCCGGTCGTCGCCGCCCTGGATGCCCGCCTTCGCGGGCATGACGGATGGTTGTGCGCCTAAAGCCCCTGCTTGAGGCTCGCTTCGATGTAGGGTTCGAGGTGGCCGTCGAGCACCTTCTGCGTATCGGCGATCTCGACCCCGGTCCGCAGGTCCTTGATGCGCGACTGGTCGAGCACGTAGGAGCGGATCTGGCTGCCCCAGCCGATGTCGTCCTTGCTGTCCTCGAGCGCCTGCTTGGCCACGTTGCGCTTCTGCAGCTCCAGCTCGTAGAGCTTGGCCTTGAGCATCTTCATCGCGCGGTCGCGGTTGGCGTGCTGGCTGCGTTCGGTCTGGCAGGCGACGACGACGCCGCTCGGCATGTGCTTGATGCGGATGGCGGACTCGGTCTTGTTGACGTGCTGGCCGCCGGCACCGGACGAGCGGAAGGTGCCGACTTCCAGGTCCGCCGGGTTGATCTCGATCTCGATGTCGTCATCGACCTCGGGCGACACGAACACGCCGGCGAACGAGGTGTGGCGGCGGTTGCCGGAGTCGAACGGCGACTTGCGCACGAGGCGATGCACGCCGGTTTCGGTACGCAGCCAGCCGTAGGCATAGTCGCCCTGGACGAAGATCGTCGCCGACTTGATGCCGGCGACTTCACCGTCGGAGCGCTCCATCAGCTCGACCTTGAAGCCGCGCTTCTCGGTGAAGCGCATGTACATGCGCAGCAGCATCTCGGCCCAGTCCTGGGCCTCGGTGCCGCCGGAGCCCGACTGGATGTCCAGGTAGGCGTTGCTGGCGTCGAGCTCGCCGCTGAACATGCGCTTGAATTCCAGCTCCTCGGCGAGCTGCTCCAGCGCCGTCACGTCGCGGGCGATCTCGGCGATCGTCGAGCGGTCGTTCTCGGATTCGGCGAGGTCGAGCAGGTCGAGCGCGTCCTTCAGGCCGCTGTCCGCGCGCTCGATGGGGCCGACCACGTCCTCCAGGCGCGCGCGCTCGCGGCCCAGGTTCTGGGCGTGCTCGGGCTTGTTCCAGACCTCCGCGCTCTCCAGCTCGGCGTTGACCTCGATCAGCCGGTCACGCTTGTTTTCGTAGTCAAAGATAGCCCCGCAGCGCGTCGAAACGCGCTCGCAGGGCCGTCACCTCGGTTCTGATCTGCTGGGGTTCCATGGAGGAGTCGTTCACGCAGGGCCGCGAATTATACCGACGCACCGCCGGAACGGGTCGCACGAGCGCAAACGGCACTGGTATATTTGCCACGCCATAACGCTTTACTAATCGCCGGTCCCGGGGCGCGCCCCCGGCGGTGCATATCTGGGGAGAAGCTATGAGAGACCGTATCGCAAGCCGTTTCGGCTGGTTGGGATGCCTGTTCGCACTCGCGGTTGCGCAGCCGGTGCTGGCCCAGGACGACTACGAGGAGCCTGCACCGCCGGTGCTCGATGGCCGTCCCTGGTACGTCTCGCCGATGTTCTCGTACAGCCACAGCGACGCCGATCGCGGATCGGACGACGGTATCGGCGCCACGATCTCGGTCGGCAAGAAGGTCACCAGCGGCATGACGCTGGAACTGACCGGCTTCTTCCAGCAGATGGACGCCGAGGTCGGCGACGCCACCACCGACCTCCAGGGCATCGGCCTCGGTGCGATGATCTTCCCGTTCAACGGCACGCCGAACTTCTACGGCCTGCTGGCGCTGATGTACGGCACCGCCGAGCAGCATCCGGGCGCCATCGCCAACTACGACACCACGGTGTTCGACATCGGCGCCGGCTACCTCTACGCCTTCAATCCGCACATCGCCCTGCGCGCCGAGGCCCGCTATCGCACCGACCAGCACGACCGCAAGCAGGCGGGGGTCAGCCCCGGCAGCGGCGCGTTCACCGACGGGGTCTTCAACATCGGTCTGCTGTTCCCGCTCGGCGTCACGCCCGAGCCGGTCGAGGAAGAGGAGGTCGAGGTCATCGAACCGGCGCCGGTCGTCGCCGACGTGGACACCGACGGCGACGGCGTGCCCGATTCGCTCGACCAGTGCCCCGACACGCCGCCCGGCACGACGGTCAACGACGTCGGCTGCCCGATGGACTCCGACAACGACGGCGTGCCCGACGACATCGACGAGTGCCCGATGACGCCGGCCGGTGCCAGTGTCCTGGCCAACGGCTGCGCCCTGGTCGGCGACTGCCGCAAGCCGCGCGCCGGCGAACAGGTGGACGCCAACGGCTGCGCCGTCGAGCAGAAGTTCATCCTCAAGGGCGTGAAGTTCGAGTTCGACTCCGACCGCCTGACGCCGGACGCCAAGGACATCCTCAATGATGTCGCCGGCACGCTGCAGGCCTACCCGGACGTCGAGGTCGAACTCGAGGGTCACACCGACAACATCGGCACCGACGCCTACAACCAGGGCCTGTCGGAGCGCCGCGCCAACGCGGTGAAGACCTACCTGACCGGCCGCGACATCGAGGCCGGGCGGATGACGCCGGTGGGTTACGGCGAGTCGACGCCGATCGCCGACAACAGCACCGAGGAAGGCCGCGACGAGAACCGCCGCGTCGAACTCAAGGTGATCGAGGACTGATCGCCGCAGGCGTAGCTTCGAACCCGCCGGCGGGCTTCCGCCGGCGGGTTTTTTGTTGACTCCGCCCCGTGGCGCTCCAACAATGCCCCCCACACCCGTGCGTCCGCCGCATCGTCGGCAGCCGCATGGCGCCGGATCGCGGCTCCGGCAACGACTTTTCTTTACCGGGCGCCGCCGCGGTCACGTGGCGCCGGCGCAACGCAGCCAGGGGTAAGCATGAAGAAGTGGACTTTCGGGGCCGGCGCCGTGGCGGCGCTGCTGTGCGTCGGTGCGCAGGCGGCAACGCTCGACGAGATCAGGGCCTGCATGGATCGCAACCTCGTCGACCGCGGCGCCCTGCGCGATCTCAGCGTCGCCGTCACCGACCGCGAGGGCAAGACGCACGCACTGCGGCTCAAGCTCTACTGGAAACCGTCGCCGGAAGGCGAGCCGCGCGTCAACCTGCGCCTGCTCGAACCCCTGGCGATGAAGGGATCGAGCTACCTGCTGCTGCAGCAGGGCGCCCAGGAGCAGGTGTGGTTCCACCTGCCCGCCGCAGACCGCTCGCTGCACGTCACCGGCAAGAACATGGCGGAGCCCTTGTGGGGTACCGACTTCAGCTACGGCGAGATCAAGCAGGTGCTCGGCCTGCTCTATACCGGCGAGACCACCGTCACCGGTGAGGGAGAAGTCGGCGGGCGGGCGACGCATGTGCTGGAGACGCGCACCGATGTCGGCACCTCCGGCTACGGCCGCATCGTCTCGCAGGTCGATCGCGAGGCCTGCGTCCTGCTCAAGAGCGAGTTCTTCGTCAAGGGCGATGCGCCGCTGAAGGTGCTCGAAGCCGACCCGGCCAGCGTGCTGACGCTCGATGAGTACTCGGTGGTGCTCGACTACACCATGCGCAATCTTGAGCAGAACAGCAGCACGCATGTCGGCCTGAGCGACTTCACGCTGCTCGAACGCCTGCCGGAGCGCATGTTCGATCCGGAACGCTTCTTCGAGCCCTTCGACTGACCGTCGCCCGGTTCCGCCCGGACTGCGACGCATGGCAGCGCCGGCGCTCGCCAGGCCGCGATCGCGCCTGATCGAGCAGGTCGCAACACGCCCGTGGCTGGCGTTGGCGGCGATGGCGCTGGCATCGGTGCTCGCCGTGCTCGCGCTGTTCGATCTGCAGGACGGTGGACTGCGCCTGCGGGTCGATCCCTCGCTCGACACGCTGGTGGTGCCCGGAATCGAGGCCGAACGGACGCGCGCCGAAGTCCAGCGCCGGTTCGGTGCACGCGAGCAGGTCGTCGTCGTCGTGCGCGCCGACGACGTCTTCGCTCCTCCGGTTCTCGACCGCATTCATGCGCTGAGCCAGCGACTGTTCGCCCTGCCCGGCGTGGCGCGCGTGCAGTCGCTCACACGGGTGGCGATCCCGCTCGTCGGCGACGGCCAGCTCGAAGCGGCCAGCATCGGCGCCGAGTCCGGCGCCGATCCGCAGCGGCTCGCCCGCCTGCGCGACGCGGCGCTCGACAATCCGCTGTTGCGCGACCAGCTCGTCGCCGCCGACGCCCGCGCCACCGCCATCGTCGTCGAGCTGGCGCCCGGCAGCGACGCCGAACGCGCTGCCCAGGGCCTGCCGGCCGCGATCGTCCGTGAAGCCGATGCCATCGCCGGCCCCGGACTGTCGGTCCACGTCACCGGCGCCCCGGTCCTGCGCGCGGCGACCGGCGATGCCGTGCTCTCGCAACTGTCGTGGGTGGTGCCGGCCATCGTCTCGGTGGTGATGCTGTTTCTGGCCGGCGCCTTTCGCAACCTCCGCGGCGTGCTGGTGCCGCTGGCGACGATCTGCCTGGCCCTGCTGTTCACCCTGGCCGGTTTCGTCGCGATCGGCCGCCCGCTCAACCTCGTGACCAGCCTGGTGCCGCCGCTGGTCGTCACCATGAGCCTGGCCTACTGCGCGCACGTGTTGTCGGAGTTCGAGGCGCTGCTGCGCAGCCATCCCGCAGACACGCGCAGCGAGCGCACGCGACGCCTGCTCGGCCAGATGGCGCCGCCTGTGGCCCTGACCGCGGTCGCCACGGCGATCGGCGTCGCCGCGCTGGGCATCAGTGCGCTGCCCGCGGTCCGCGAGTTCGCGCTGCTCTCGGTGCTCGGCGTGCTGGCCGCGGCCGCGCTGGCACTGCTGTTCGTGCCTGCAGTACTGGCGTACGTACCGCAGGGCGCGCCCGCGGCCCGCGCGCGCGACGGCGAGCCCGACTGGTTCGAGCGCCTGGCGGCCCGTATCGGCGCCTTCGACATCCGCCGTCGCCGCGCCATTCTCGCCGTCGCCGCGCTGGCGCTCACCGGCTCGGTGATCGCTGCCAGCCAGGTCCGCATCGGCGACCAGTTCGTCGGTGTGTTCGAGCCGGACGCGCGCGTGCGCATCGACTACGAGGCGGCCAATGCCGCGCTCGGCGGCGTCACCCCGCTGACCATCCTCATCGACGGTTTCGGCCCCGGCGTGCTCACGCACCCGGAGCACATGCAGGCCCTCGCACGGCTGCAGGCCTGGTTGCGCACGCAGCCGGAGATCGGCGCCGTCAGCGGTGCCGTGGATCACCTGCAACTGCTCGCGCGCACGCTCGGCGGCGATCCCGAGGGCCGCATTCCCGACGAGCGGGACCGCATCGAGCAGCTCCTGTTCTTCGGCGACAGCGCGGCGCTGCGACAGGTGCTCAATCTCGAACGCTCGGCCACGCTGATTCACGCCCGTGTCGGCGTCGACCGCACCGAAGAGGTCGCGGCCCTGCTCGACCGCCTGCGCGTGCAACTCGCGGCGCTGCCCGAACCGCTGCAGGCGCAACTCACCGGCGACGCGGTGCTGGTCACCGAATCGGTGCGCATCGTCACGGCGGACCAGCTGCAGAGCATCGCGCTGGCGCTCGCCCTGATCTACGCCTGCCTCGCGCTGCAGTTCGCGTCCTGGCGCGTGGGCCTGCTGGCGACGCTGCCGACCCTGTTGCAGACGGCGATCTATTTCGGCGCACTGGGGCTCGGCGGGGTGACGCTGAACGCGACGACGAGTCTGGTCGAATGCCTGGTGCTGGGCCTGGCGATCGACGACACCATCCACTATCTCGCGCGCTTCAACAGCGCCGCGCGCCAGCGCGTCTCGGAATCGAAGGGCGCGGTGGCGGCGCTGGGCGCGGTGATGCGCCCGGTCACGCTGACCAAGGCGATTCTCGGCCTGGGCTTCATCGTCCTGATCACCGGCGACCTGCACAACCAGGTCGTGTTCGGCTGGCTCGCCGCCGGCACGCTGTTCGTCGCCTGGCTCGTCGATCTTTTCGTGACGCCGGCATTCATGAGCGGCGTGCGCATCGTCACGCTGTGGGACAGCCTGCGCGTGGATCTGGGCGAGGACGTGCAGCGCACCATCCCGCTGCTGTCCGGCCTCAAGCCGCGCGAGGCACGCATCTTCGCGCTGATGGCCAACCTGCAGACGGTGCCGGCCGGCACGCGCCTGATCACCGAGGGCGAGTCCTGCGGCGACGGCACGCGCGGCGATCCGGCGGGCGACATCTACGTCGTCGTCGACGGCCGACTCGAGATCTTCATCGAGCGGCAGGGGCGCAAGAACGTGCTGATGGTCCAGGGCCGCGGCGCCGTGATCGGCGAGGTCGGCTACTTCGGCCAGAAGCGCCTGGCGAACGTCGACACGCTGACCGAGACGCGGCTGCTGCGCTTCGACGATGCCGACCAGGAGCGCATCTGCCGGCAATATCCGCGCATCGCCGCGCGCGTGTTCCTGAACCTCAACCGCTTGCAGGCCGAGCGGCGCGCGACGCAAAGTCACCTGGTCGGCTGACCCGGCCTGCACGGAGAGCGCGATGTCGAGTCTCGAGGATCCCCGCGTCCTGTTCGCCGCCGAGCGCACGCTGCTGGCGTGGCAGCGCACCTCGCTGACGCTGATGGGCTTCGGCTTCCTGATCGAGCGCTCGGGCCTGCTGCTGCGCTACCTGCAGACCCAGGCCGGCGACCCGAGCCCGTCGCTGGCGGCGCACGTGCTCGGCATGACCTTCATCCTCGCCGGCACGGTGCTCGCGGTCCTGGCCACCGTGCAGCACCTGCGCGTGCTCGACACGCTGCGCCCGCCGGAGATCCCGCCGCGCTACTGGCGAGCGCTCGCGCCGGTGACAACGGTGTCGACGGCGCTGCTCGGCCTCGGGCTGGCGGCGTTTCTGCTGCTGTAGCGCTCAGGCCGTCGGCAACGTGTAGTCCCTGAACTGCTCGCGCAGCTTGTTCTTCTGCACCTTGCCGGTTGCACCCAGGGGGAGCGCGTCGGTGAACGCGACGTCGTCCGGCGTCCACCACTTGGCGATCTTGCCCTCGTAGTGCTTGAGCAGCTCCTCGCGGGCAACCTCCGCGTCCGGCTTCTTGACGACCACCAGCAGCGGGCGCTCGTCCCACTTCGGATGGGCGATGCCGATGACCGCCGCCATCGCCACGGCCGGATGCGCCATCGCGATGTTCTCGAGGTCGATCGAGCTGATCCACTCGCCGCCGGACTTGATCACGTCCTTGCTGCGGTCGGTGATCTGCATGTAGCCGTCCGCGTCGAGCGTGGCGACATCGCCGGTCGGAAACCAGCCGTCCACCAGCGGCGAGTCATCCGCCTTGAAGTAGCGGTCGATGATCCACGGTCCGCGCACCAGCAGGTCACCCGAGGTCTGGCCGTCGCGCGGCAGCTCGCGCCCTTCCGGGTCGACGATCTTGAGATCCACGCCGTACGGCGGGCGACCCTGCTTGAGACGCACGGCGAACTGCTCGCTCTCCGGCAGCGAAAGATGCTTCTGCTTGAGGTTGCCCACCGTGCCCAGAGGCGACATTTCGGTCATGCCCCAGCCGTGAACCAGGGTGATGCCGTAGTCGCGCTCGAAGGCCTGCATCAGCGCCGGCGGGCAGGCCGAACCGCCGACCAGCATGCGCTTGAGCGTCGTCGGCTTGTGCCCGGTTTTCTGCAGATGCTGCAGGACCGCGAGCCACACCGTCGGCACGCCGGCGGAGAACGTCACGCGCTCGGTTTCGAACAGTTCGCAGACGCTGGTGCCGTCCAGCGCCGCGCCCGGGAACACGATCTTGGCGCCCACCATCGCGCAGACGTAGGGCAGCGTCCACGCGTTGACGTGGAACATCGGCACGACCGGCAGCACCACCTCGCATCCCGACAGGCTCAGGCCGTCCGGCAGCGCCGCCGCGTAGGCATGCAGCAGCGTCGAACGGTGCGAGTACAGCACGCCCTTGGGATTGCCGGTGGTGCCCGAGGTGTAGCACAGGCAGGCGGCGGCCTTCTCGTCGAAGCTCGGCCAGTCGTAGGCGTCGCTCTCCGCTGCGAGCAGATCCTCGTAGCACAACGGCTGCACGTTCTTCATCGCCGGCATGTGCGCGCGGTCGGTCATCGCGATCCAGGCCTTGACGTTCGGGCAGTGCGCGGCGATGCCGTCGACGATCGGCGCAAACGTCAGATCGAAGAACAGCACGCGGTCTTCCGCGTGGTTGGCGATCCACGCGATCTGCTCCGGATGCAGGCGCGGATTGATCGTGTGCACCACGCTGCCCATGCCGGAGATCGCGTAGTAGGCCTCGAAGTGGCGGTAGCCGTTCCAGGCGAGCGTCGCCGCACGCTCGCCGTCCCCGAGCCCCAGTCGCGTCAGCGCATTGGCGAGCTGCCGCGCGCGCGCGGCAGCGTCCCGATAGGTGTAGCGATGGATGCCCTTGTTGATCGTGGTGCCGTTATCGGCGCTCGCGCCTTCCACGGTGCGCGAAACGATCTCGGCGTCGCCGTGATACTTCTCCGCATGTACCAGCAGAGATGAAATCAGCAGCGGCACATCCATCATCTGGCCCATCAGCGGCGTCGCCATCGCGTTCTCCTCAAGTCATTCTCAGATGTGTGCAGCGCGAGGCGCCGCACCGGTAGGCAGCGCCGGTCACGGCGCCCTACACTGCGGGAAATCTGTGCGACCGGAGAACGCGTGAGCGGCAAGCCCAGCAGAGCGGACTACCCGTACTTCCAGCGCATCACCACGCGCTGGAAGGACAACGACGTCTACGGTCACGTCAACAACGTGGAGTATTACAGCTACTTCGACACGGTAATCAACACCCTTCTGATCCGCGAGGCGGGTCTGGACATCCACGCCGGCGACACGATCGGCGTCTGTGCCGAGTCGCATTGCCGCTTCACCGACTCGCTGGCGTTTCCGGACGCGGTCGATGCCGGCCTGCGCATCGCCCGCCTGGGCAACTCCTCGGTGCGCTACGAAATCGGCCTGTTCCGCGAAGGCAGCGAAGCGCTCGCGGCGGAGGGCTGGTTCGTGCACGTGTTCGTCGAGCGCAGCACGCGCCGCCCCACCCCGCTGCCGGCGCGCATGCGCCAGACCCTGGAAAAACTGATCGTCCCCGCTCCGGAGGCCCGCTGATGAAGGTCCGCGCCGCAACCCTGCGTGAAATGGGCCTGCCCGCCCCGTACGCGCAATCGCAGCCGCTGCAGATCGGCGAGGTCACGCTCGACGGCCCCGGCCCGGGCGAACTGCTCGTGCGCGTGCGCGCGGCCGGCCTGTGTCACTCGGACCTCTCGGTCATCGACGGCTCGCGCCCGCGCGTGATGCCGATGGTGCTCGGCCACGAGGCCGCCGGAGAAGTCGTCGAAACCGGGCCGGACACGCCGGGATTCATGCCCGGCGACGCCGTCGTGTTCGCCTTCGTGCCGAGCTGCGGCCACTGCGACTACTGCGCCGACGGCCGCGCGGCGCTGTGCGAACCGGGCGCGAAGGCCAATACCGCCGGCACATTGCTGTCCGGCGCGCGACGCTGGCATGCCGCCGACGGCGGCGAGCTGCACCATCACCTCGGCGTTTCCGGATTCGCCGAGTACACCGTCGTTTCCGCGCGCTCGGCCGTGCGCATCGACCGCGACCTGCCGCCGCAGATCGCCGCGCTGTTCGGCTGCGCGGTGATGACCGGCGTCGGCGCCGTGATCAACACCGCCCGCGTCGTGCCGGGGGAAAGCGTCGCGATCTTCGGCATGGGCGGCGTGGGCCTGGCCGCCCTGCTCGGCGCCGTGGCCGCCGGCGCCGACCCCATCGTCGCGGTGGACGTGCTGCCGGCCAAGCTCGAACTCGCCCGCAGCCTCGGCGCCACGCACACCGTGCTCGCCGGCCCCGACGCCGTGAACGAGATCCGCGAAGCGACCCGCGGCGGCGCGGCGTACGCGATCGAGACCGCGGGCGTCGAGATCGCGCTGGCGCAGGCCTACGCCGCCACGCGCCGTGGCGGCACCACGGTGACCGTGGGCCTGCCGCATCCGCAGAAACAGTTCGCGATCTCCGCCGTGAGCCTCGTCGCCGAGGAACGCACGGTGAAGGGCTCGTACATGGGTTCGGCCGTGCCCTCGCGCGACCTGCCGCGCTTCATCGCGCTGTACCGCGCCGGGCGCATGCCGGTGGACCGCCTGCTCACGCAGACACTGAAGCTCGAGGACATCAACGCCGCTTTCGACCGCCTCGCACGTGGCGAGGCCGTGCGCCAGGTCGTCCTGTTCGAGTAGGTGAGGACCGCCCCGGATAGGCAGAAGCGGCCTGCGCGGGGATAATCGGGCACTTTTCGCCGTCGGTGTCCCCGTGATCGTTCTGCTCTCGATCCTCGCGATCTACCTCGCCAGCCTCGCGTTCCTGCGCATGCGCAACCGTGCGCACCTGCCCTGGGGCCGCCAGCTCACGGACTTCTCCACCTTCATGGTGCCGTTCAACCTGCCGGCCTACCTGCTCTCGCGCGTACCGCTGGGTGCGCGCGTCCCGGTCGAGACGCTGCCGCAGCTGCGCCTGCTGCAGGACAATTGGGAAACCATCCGCGACGAGGCGATGGCGCTCTACGGCCAGGGCCACATCGCGGTCAAGGCGGACCTGCCGGCCAGCAGCTTCTACAAGGACAACCGCTGGAAGAGCTTTTACCTGAAGGTCTACGACCACGACGTGCCGTCTGCGTGGTCGCTCGCGCCGAAGACGCGCGCGCTGATCGAACAGGTGCCCGGCATGAACCTCGCACTGTTCGCGGTGCTGATGCCGGGCAAGAAGCTCGGCGCCCACCACGATCCGTTCGCGTTCAGCATGCGCTACTCGCTGGGCCTGTCGACGCCCAACTCGGCGGACTGCGTGCTCACCGTCAACGGACAGGACTACGTCTGGCGCGACGGCGAAGCCATCGTTTTCGACGAAACCTACCTGCACGCCACGCACAACGACACCGACGTGCCGCGCATCATCCTGATGACCGACGTCGACCGGCCGCTGAGATGGCGCTGGGTGCAGCGCCTGTACTTCCACTTCGGCCGCTTCTTCAACGGCCTGTTCTACATCGACAACCTCGACCCGACCAAGACCGGGATCGGCAACCGCCTGTCCAGGCCGCTGGCCCGCTACAAGGCCACCATGCGCCGACTCAAGGAACGCAACCGCCCCGCCTATCGCACCGGCAAGTGGGCGCTGCACCTCGCGCTGGTGGGGCTGGTGGTGGTCTGGGCACTCTGAGCCGCAGAAACGACAAAGCCCCGGTCCATGACCGAGGCTTCGAAGGATTGGCTCCGCGAGTTGGACTCGAACCAACGACCCGCTGATTAACAGTCAGCTGCTCTACCGACTGAGCTATCGCGGAAGCGCTTAAGGGACGCGAATTGTAGTGATCTGATCCCGGGGGTGCAACGCTGGGCCCGCTGACCAGCGATCAGCGGGCCCGGACGCCAGCTTTCAGGCCGAAATCAGGGCCTTGATGCGTTCGACGCTGCCCTTGAGCACCTTGTCGGAGGTGGCGAAGGACAGGCGCAGGTGGCCGGGCGTGCCGAAAGCGGAGCCGGGCACGACGGCGACGAGGGCCTTGTCGAGCAGCAGGTCGGACAGCGCCAAGTCGGTCTTGCAGCCGAGCGTAGCCATCAGGCCTTCGACGTTGGGGAAGACGTAGAAGGTGCCGTCGCCCTTGAGGCAGCGCACGCCGGGAATGCTGTTGAGGTCGTCGACGAGCGCGTCGTGCCGGGCCTTGAACGCGGCGACCATCTCGGTGACGCAGTGCTGGTCGCCGTTGAGGGCGGCCTCGGCGGCGAACTGCGCGATCGACGTCGGGTTGGACGTGGACTGCGACTGGATGTCGGCCATGGCGTTGATGATCTTCGCCGGGCCGCAGGCCCAGCCCAGGCGCCAGCCGGTCATCGAGTAGGTCTTGGAGACCGCGTGGATGATGACGGTGCGGTCATACAGCGCCGGGCAGGCGTTGATGATGTTGCTATAGGCCTCGCCGCTCCACAGGATCTTCTCGTACATGTCATCGCTGGCGATGACGATCTGCGGATGCTTGAGCAGCACCTCGCCCAGCGCCGCCAGCTCGGCCTTGCTGTAGGCCATGCCGGAAGGGTTGGACGGCGAGTTGAGCCACAGCAGCTTGGTGCGCGGCGTGATCGCGGCTTCGAGCTGCGCCGGGGTGATCTTGAAGCGCGCCTCGGCGGTGGTCTCGATGAACACCGGCTCGCCGCCGGCGAGCAGGACCATGTCCGGGTAGCTGACCCAGTACGGCGCCGGGATGATCGCCTCGTCGCCGTCGTTGAGCAGCGCCTGGCACAGGTTGTAGCAGGCCTGCTTGCCGCCGACCGACGCGATGACCTGCTTCGGGCCGTAGTCCAGCCCGTTGTCGCGCTTCATCTTGGCGATGATGGCCTGCTTGAGGCTGGGCGTGCCGGCCGCGGGGGTGTACTTGGTCTTGCCGTCGCGGATCGCCTTGTGGGCGGCTTCCTTGATGTGCTCCGGCGTATCGAAGTCCGGTTCACCGGCGCCGAGGGAGAGAACGTCCTTGCCCTGGGCCTTGAGTTCGGCGGCCTTGGCAGTCACGGCGAGGGTCGGCGAGGGCTTGATGCGGCCGACGCGCTGGGCGAGCGAGAGTTCCACGGTGGTCCCGTTGTTGGGGGGAGAACAAACGGGGCGGCATGATACTGGAAGTCGGGACCGCCGGACACATGAAAAAGGCGGCGCCGCCGTTGCCGGAGGCGCCGCCCTCAGGCTACCGCGATCAGGTCAGATCGAAACGGTCGGCGTTCATCACCTTGGTCCAGGCCTCGACGAAGTCCTCGACGAACTTCTGCCTGGCATCATCCGAGGCGTAGTACTCGGAGACGGCGCGCAGCTCGGAGTTGGCGCCGAAGATCAGGTCCACCGGCGTGGCCGTCCACCTGAGCTTGCCGCTGTTGCGGTCGCGGCCCTCGTACAGCCCTTCGGCGCCTTCGGCCTTCTGCCACTGCGTGGACATGTCGACCAGGTTGACGAAGAAGTCGTTGCTGAGCTGGCCGGGCCGGTCGGTGAACACGCCATGCCGGGTGCCGCCGGCATTGGCCCCGAGCACGCGCAGGCCGCCGACGAGCACGGTCATTTCCGGCACGGTCAGATCGAGCAGCGAGGCACGCTCGACCAGGGCCTCGGCCGGCGGCTGGGCGTTGCCCTTCGCCAGATAGTTGCGGAAGCCGTCCGCTGTCGGCTCGAGGAAGGCGAAGGCCTCGACATCGGTCATCGCCTGGGTGGCATCGGTGCGCCCCGGCGTGAACGGCACGTCGATCTTGTGGCCGGCATCCGCTGCCGCCTTCTCCACCGCCGCAACACCGCCGAGCACGATCACGTCGGCCAGCGAGACGCGCTTGCCGCCACTCGCCGACTTGTTGAAGCGCTGCTGCACGGCCTCGAGCTTCGGCAGCACCCGGGCAAGTTCCTCGGGCTGGTTGACCGGCCAGTCCTTCTGCGGTGCCAGACGCAGCCGCGCGCCGTTGGCGCCGCCGCGCATGTCGGTGTCGCGATAGGTGGACGCCGAGGCCCAGGCCGTGCGCACCAGCTCGGGCACGGTGAGGCCGGAGGCGAGGAGGTCCTTCTTCAGCCTGGCGATGTCCTTGGCATCGATCAGCTTGTGATCGACCGGGGGCACCGGGTCCTGCCAGACGAAGGTTTCCTGCGGCACCATCGAACCGAGATAGCGCGAGGTCGGCCCCATGTCGCGATGGGTCAGCTTGAACCAGGCGCGTGCGAACGCGGCCTCGAACTCGGCCGGGTTCTCGAGCCACTTCTGGGTGATCTTGCGGTAGGCCGGATCTTCCTTGAGCGCGAGGTCGGTGGTGAACATGATCGGCGCGTGACGCTTGCTCTTGTCATGCGCGTCCGGGACCAGACCGGCGCCCTGCCCGTCCTTCGGCACCCACTGCGTCGCGCCCGCCGGGCTCTTGGACTTCACCCACTCGAAGCCGTAGAGGTTCTGCAGGTAGTTGTGCGTCCACTGTGCCGGACTCACCGTCCATGCGCCCTCGAGGCCGCTGGTCACGGTATCGACGCCCTTGCCGCTGCCGCAGGTGTTGGTCCAGCCCAGGCCCTGCTGCTCGATGCTCGCCGCCTCCGGCTCGGGTCCGACGCATTCTTCCGGTTTGTGCGCACCGTGCGCCTTGCCGAAGGTGTGCCCGCCGGCGATCAGCGCCGCGGTTTCCTCGTCGTTCATTGCCATGCGACCGAAGGCCTGGCGGATGTCGTGCGCCGCCGCCAGCGGGTCGGCATTGCCGTTCGGGCCTTCGGGATTGACGTAGATCAGACCCATCTGCGTCGCGCCGAACGGCTTGGCCAGCTCGCGCTTGCCGCTGTGCCGCTGGTCGGCCAGCCATTCGGTTTCCGGACCCCAGTCGACGTCCGCCGGCTGCCAGCCGTCCTCGCGACCGCCGGCGAAGCCGAGAATCTTGAAGCCCATGTCCTCCATCGCCACGGTGCCGGCGAGCACCATGAGATCCGACCATGACAGCGCGGCGCCGTACTTCTGCTTGATCGGCAGCAGCAGGCGTTGCGCCTTGTCGAGGCTGGCGTTGTCGGGCCAGCTGTTGAGCGGCGCGAAGCGCTGCATGCCGCCGTCGGCGCCACCGCGGCCGTCGATGGCACGGTAGGTCCCGGCGCTGTGCCAGGACATGCGGATGAAGAACGGGCCGTAGTGTCCGTAATCCGCAGGCCACCAGTCCTGCGAGCTGCGCATGAGCTGCACCAGGTCCTTCTTGACCGCATCGAGGTCCACCTTCGAGAAGGCCTCCGCATAGTCGAAATCCGGGTCCAGCGGACTGGCCACGGCGGCGCTGTGCCGCAGCGGCGACAGGTCGAGCCGGTTGGGCCACCAATAGTCGTTGCCAGGACCGGCCTGCATGGCGGTCCCTGCGAACGACGCCAGCGACGACACGCCCAGGGCGCACGCCGCAACCGTCGAATGAACTTTCGTGAGCATCTCGGTCTCCGTTTTCTTGTGGGTCCTTGCGGGTTTCTCGCACGCATCGCCGTCGTCGCGGCGATGCGCCAAGGACCTTAGTCCCGCGCCCGAGAATCGGTCCAATTCATATTCGTCAGCGCGTTCATAGCCTTGCGCTATGCCAGGCGTGCGTTTGCGGTGCAGCCGGGCTTCCACGACCATGCGATGAAGACCCCACGACGGAGCCGCCGATGCCCCGCAGCAAGTCCCTGATCATCCGCGAGGCGCGCCACGCCGACATTCCGGCGATCCGCCGCGTCGTGCAGAAGGCCTACGGCGAAGGGATCGGCTACACCCGCGATCAGCTGCGCGGCCAGCTCAATCACTTTCCGCCGGGGCACCTGGTGGCAGAACTCGATGGCCAGGTCGTGGGCTACTGCGCCTCGATCATCGTCACCGAGCAGGAAGCGCTGAGCCGCCACACCTGGAGCGAGATCACCGGCAACGCCTTCGGCTCCACCCACGATGCCGACGGGGACTTCCTCTACGGCTACGAGGTGGCCGTGGACCCGGACTTCCGCGGCCGGCGCATCGCCGAACGGCTCTACGCCGCGCGACGCAAGCTGTGCGTGGACCTGGGGCTGGACGGCATCGTCTTCGGCGGACGCATGCCCGGCTATGCACGACGCGCCAGGAAGCTGGGCGGTCACGAGGCCTACTGCGCCGCGGTGCTCGCCGGGCAGATCCGCGATCCGGTGATGAACTTCCAGTTGCGCCAGGGTTTCGAGTTCCTGGGCGTGCTGCCCAAATACCTGAAGTCCGACGCCGAGTCCGGCGGCGCCGCCACGCACATGCTGTGGCGCAACCCGCAGGCCCGCCGCGATGTCGCCCGCGCGCATTCGGCAGCCGACCGTGGCCCGTCGACGGTGCGCGTGGCCACGGTGCAATACCTGCAGCGGGCGATCGGCTCGTTCGACGAGTTCGCCGACATCGTGCGCTACTTCGTCGACACCGTTGCCGACTACAAGAGCGACTTCGTCGTCTTTCCCGAGTACTTCTCGCTGCAGTTGCTGTCGGTGGAGAACGAGCCGCTCGCGCCGCGCGACGCGATTCTCAAGCTCGCCGAGTACAACGATCGTCTGGAAACGCTGTTCCGCGAACTGGCGCTGCGCTACAACGTCAACATCATCGCCGGCTCGCATCCGGCGCTGCAGCCGGACGGCCGCCTGCTCAACCTCGCGCACGTGTTCCTGCGCGACGGCTCGGTGTTCGAGCAGCCGAAGATCCACCCGACGCCGGCCGAGCGCTACTGGTGGCAGGTGGAGGGCGGCGACTACGTGGGCGCGATCCAGACCGACTGCGGCACGATCGGCGTGCTGGTCTGCTACGACAGCGAGTTCCCGGAACTCACGCGCCACCTCGTCGATCAGGGCGCGGACATCCTGTTCGTGCCCTACTCCACCGAGGAGCGCAACGGCCATCTGCGCGTGCGCTATTGCGCGCATGCGCGCGCGGTAGAGAACCAGATCTATGTCGTCACCTCCGGCAACACCGGCAACCTGCCGCGGGTGCACAACATGGACATCCACTACGCGCAGAGCGCCATCATCACGCCCTGCGACTTCCCGTTCGGCCGCGACGGCGTCGCCGCCGACACCACGCCCAACGTGGAGATGATCGCCTTCGCCGATCTCGACCTCGCAGCGCTGGCGACCGCGCGCGCGCACGGCACGGTGCAGAATCTCAAGGACCGCCGCCATGACCTCTACGCAGTGCAGTGGCGAGGACGCTCGGCGCACTGAGGCCCGCAGGCCTGAGAAGCCAGGCCCCGTAATCGGGTGAGTCGATCCGCGAAGCCCCCGGCGAACATGGGGGCGGTGCAACTCCGGGGGGAGATCCGCATGGGGAACGAATCGATGGCGCGTGCCAAACGGGCCGCGATGCTGTGCGCGGCTCTGGCGTGGTCGGCCGCTGCCGCTGCCGAGTCCACGCCCGATATCGAGGCGCTGATACCGGTCGAGAGCCTGACGGCATCGCCTCCGGAGCCGGACTCGAGCCTGGAACCCGCACGCAAGCCACCGATCGAGGAGATCGTGGTCACCGCCAACAAGCGCGAGGAAGTGCTGCGCGACATTCCGGCCAGCATCGCGGTGCTCGACGGCGAGTCACTGGAGCAGTCGGGCGCGCAGGGCATCGACGACTTCCTCAAGCTGGTGCCCGGCGTCAACATCATTCCCAACGAGCCCGGCGCGGTGAAGGTGACCATTCGCGGCATCTCCTCGGAACTGGGCACGAACTCGACCACGGGCACCCTGTTCGGAAACGTGTCCTTCAACGACGCCTACTTTCCGTTCGTCGCGCTGGACCCCAACCCCTTCGACATGCACAACGTCGAGGTGCTCAAGGGTCCGCAGGGCACGCTCTACGGGGCCAGCGCGCTCAACGGTGCGGTGCGCTACGTGCCGCAGTCACCCGAGCTCGACGCTTTCGAGGTGAAGTACTTCGCGCAGTACACCCAGGTGAGCGAGGGCGACGGCGCGCCCATCTACGGCGCCGCCGCCAACCTTCCGCTGGGCGACTCGCTCGCAGTCCGCCTGGTCGGCTTCGACCGGCGCTCGCCGGGCTACATCGACGACACCGGCCGGGGGCTGGAGGACATCAACCGGATCCGGCAGCGCGGTGCGCGCATCATGGCGCAGTGGCGGCCGACGGACGCGCTGCAGGTTTCGCTGCTGTACATGCGCCAGGACACGGGCTTCGACGACGCGCCCTTCGCCGACAACGGCGACGGGCGACTGTCCCGCGACAATACCCCCGGCCCCAGTCCCAGGGATTCCTACTACGACATGGGCAACCTCGCGCTGGCGTACGAGTTCGACCGCTTCACCTTCCACGCCGAGACCGCGCTGGTCCGCAAGCGCTTCGAGGAAGCGCCCGAACTCTCGCGACTGGCCACCGGCGAGGCCGATGCGTCGACGATCTCGAGCGAGATCTTCTTCGACTCCGACACCTGGTCGCAGGAGCTGCGGCTGTCGTCGGCCGCCGGCATGGATCATCCCTGGCGCTGGGTTGCCGGCGCGTTCTGGCAGGAACAGCCCATCGACAGCGGCTTCGATATCTTCACGACGCCCGGAGTGTCGACGCTGACGCCGATCGCAATACCGGACCTCTCGGCGTACGGCGGAGGGTTGCCGGCGGGCGACGCGTTCATCACCCCCGGCGGCCAGGCCGTCCTCGGGCACCAGCGTGCGGACATCACGGTGCGCGAGCTGGCGCTGTTCGCGGACGTGACCCGCGATCTCGGCGATGACTGGCAGGCCTCGCTGGGCCTGCGCGGCTACCGCACCACCTCGGGTGGCGTCACCCGCGCCTCCGGCGCGCTGTACGGCGTCGTCGAGAACGTCAACGAAGGTGAAGTTGCCGAGCGCGGCCTCACGCCCAAGGCCTCGCTGCGCTGGCAACCCAGCGACCGCTTCCAGAGCTACGTACTGGTCTCGCGCGGCTTCCGCGTCGGCGGCATCCAGCCCACCGCCAGCAGCCTGTCCACGACGGCGCCGCGGTCCTTCGAGTCCGACACCATCTGGAACTACGAAGGCGGCGTGCGCACGCAGTGGCTGGACGATCAGCTCCATGCCGACCTCACGGTGTTCCACGCCGACTGGGACCAGCCGCAGCTCGCCCAGCGCGACCCCAGCAACCCCAACCCGGTGGCCACGTACTACGACAACGTCGGCGGCGCAAAGAGCGACGGTGCGGAACTGGCCCTGCAATGGCGCACGCCGGTGGATGGTTTGAGCGTCTCGGTATCGGCCGCCTACACCCGGACCGTCACCACCGAGGCCTTCACGACGGGCGCCGGCGTGGAAACCATGCCGGGCACGCCCTGGCCCTACGCGCCGCGCTGGCAGACCGCGACCGTGATCGCCTACGAGCGGCCGCTGACGGGCGGCTGGGGCATCCATGGATCGCTGACGCACACCTTGATCTCCGAAGCCTTCACGACGCTGGCCAACGATGTGCCGGTGTTCGACTACGAACTGGTCGACCTCCAGCTCGGCGTGACCGACAGTGCGGCGATCTGGCCCTCGCTGACGCTGACGCTGAGCAACCTGACCGACGAGCGCGGCATCAACCAGAGTGCGTTCACCGGTCCGGCGAACGACGTCGTCTACGTGCGTCCACGGGCAGTGACGCTGCATCTGCGCGGGCGCTTCTGATCGGTTCGTCATGCCGTCAGCAGGCGCTCGGCGCGGCGTGCATCCGCCCGCGTCGCCAAGCCTGTAAGCTTTCACGGCCATGCAGGAAGCCCCCCGAGAATCCCTGAAAGTGGTCCGGCTCAAGGGCCGCGACGAGAATGCCTTCCGCCTCAAGGCCGACTGGCCGCCGGCCGGCGACCAGCCGACCGCGATCCAGGGCCTGGTCGAGGGCCTGCGCGACGGCCTGACCCACCAGACCCTGCTCGGCGTGACCGGCTCGGGCAAGACCTTCACCATCGCCAACGTCGTCCAGGAGCTGCAGCGCCCGGCGCTGGTCATGGCGCCGAACAAGACGCTGGCGGCGCAGCTCTACGGCGAGTTCCGCGAGTTCTTCCCGGACAACGCGGTCGAGTACTTCGTCTCGTACTACGACTACTACCAGCCCGAGGCCTACGTGCCGAGCACCGACACCTTCATCGAGAAGGACAGCTCGGTGAACGAGCACATCGAGCAGATGCGCCTGTCGGCGACCAAGGCGCTGATGACGCGGCGCGACGCGATCATCGTCGCCTCGGTCTCGGCGATCTACGGCCTGGGCGATCCGGAAAGCTATTTCTCGATGGTGCTGCACCTGGTGCGCGGCGAGCGCATCCACCAGCGCGAGCTGATCCGCCAGCTCACGTCGATGCAGTACACGCGCAACGAGGTCGCGATCGAGCGCGGCACCTATCGCGTGCGCGGCGAGGTCATCGACATTCACCCGGCGGAATCGGATGCCGATGCCGTGCGCGTCGAGCTGTTCGACGACGAGATCGAGTCGCTGTCGCTGTTCGATCCGCTGACCGGCGAGGTCAGGCAGAAGCTGCCGCGCGTCACCGTGTTCCCGAAGAGCCACTACGTCACACCGCGCGAGAAGGTGCTGGGCGTGATGGACGAGATCCGCGAGGAGATGCGTGCGCGGGTCAAGCACTTCCAGTCGGTGGGCAAGCTGCTGGAGGCGCAGCGCATCGAGCAGCGCACGATGTTCGACCTCGAGATGATCCAGGAGATCGGCTACTGCAACGGCATCGAGAACTACTCGCGCTACCTGTCCGGCCGCGCGCCGGGCGAGCCGCCACCCTGCCTGCTCGACTACCTGCCGCCGGATGCGCTGATCGTGCTCGACGAGTCGCACGTCACCGTTCCGCAGATCGGCGCGATGTACAAGGGCGACCGCAACCGCAAGGAGACACTGGTCGAGTACGGTTTTCGCCTGCCGTCGGCGCTCGACAACCGGCCGCTGCGCTTCGACGAGTTCGAACGCATCATCCCGCAGACGATCTTCGTCTCGGCCACGCCCGCCGACTACGAGAAGGAGAAGTCGGTCGGCGCCATCGTCGAGCAGGTCGTGCGTCCGACCGGCCTGGTCGACCCCGAAGTCGAGGTGCGGCCGGCATCGACGCAGGTGGACGACCTGCTCGGCGAGATCCGCATCCGCGTCGAGAAGAAGGAACGCGTGCTGGTCACCGTGCTGACCAAGCGCATGGCCGAGGACCTCACCGACTACCTGCACGAGAACGGCGTGAAGGTGCGCTACATGCACTCCGACGTCGACACCGTCGAGCGCGCCGAGATCATCCGCGACCTGCGGCTCGGGCTGTTCGACGTGCTCGTCGGCATCAACCTGCTGCGCGAAGGCCTCGACATCCCGGAAGTCTCGCTCGTGGCCATCCTCGATGCCGACAAGGAAGGCTTCCTGCGCTCCGACCGCTCGCTGATCCAGACCATCGGCCGCGCGGCGCGCAACCTCGAAGGCAAGGCGATTCTCTACGCCGACAAGACCACCGATTCGATGCGTCGCTCGATCGACGAGACGACCCGACGCCGCGACAAGCAGATCGCGTTCAATGCCGCGCACGGCATCACGCCCAAGGGCGTGCAGAAGCGCGTGGCGGACGTGATGCGCTACGGCTACGAGGACCTGTCGGGCAAGGCCGCGAAGGCCGCGGAAGTGAAGGCGCGCTACGAGGTCGTTTCGCCGGAGGTCATGGCGAAAAAGATCGCCAAGCTGGAGAAGGAGATGAAGCAGCTCGCGCTGAATCTCGAGTTCGAGGCCGCCGCAGCCAAGCGCGACGAGATCCGCAAGCTGCGCGAGCAGGCCCTGGTGGCCAACGCCTGACCGGCCCGGTCGGGGCCGTGTCGGGGTCGGTCGGGGCTCGCACGACAATGCGCCAGACCGCGCGACGGCGGTGCGGCGGCGATCGGGGACAGACGCGCGCCGCCAACGCGCGCATCGTGACATCGGAGCGCAACCGCATCGCGCTCAGCAGGAGCCAGACGATGTCCATGCCACGCCAGATGCCCAGACTGGGACCGCCGACCCGGCACGCCGAGACAGGGCTGCGCCGCGAACCGCGCATGCCGAACGACTGCACGCCGATCGCGGCGCGCGGCCCGAAGCTGCGTACGCCGGACACCGGTAGCAGCAGCCGCTGACCGTCGCGCGCCGGCACTCGGAGCCGGGCGCGATGCGGGTTCGACCTGATTGCCGCTCCGGAATGCGGCCGTTATGATCGCGCGCCGTCGTCGTCCCCACCCGAGAAAGCCATGCGCGCCCTGCTCGTTCCAGCCCTGCTGGTTCTGTTCTCCCCTGCCTCCGTCCTGGCCGCGGAGACCGCCGCAACGCTGGACCTGACCGCGCACTGGGTCGGCATCGCGGCCATCGCCGTGTTCGTCGCCGCGTACGTGCTGGTCATCGCCGAAGAGCAACTGCACCTGCGCAAGTCGATTCCCGTGCTGCTCGGCGCGGTGATCATCTGGGGCATGATCGGCGGCGTCTACGCCGGTCTGGGCGACACCGAGATCGTTGCCCGCACGGTGCGCCACAACCTCGTCGAGTACGCGGAGCTGTTCCTGTTCCTGCTGGTGGCGATGACCTACATCAACACCCTGGACGAGCGCGGCGTGTTCAACGCCCTGCGCGGCTGGCTGGTGTCGCGCGGCTGGTCGCTGCGCACGCTGTTCTGGCTGACCGGCCTGATCGCCTTCTTCGTGTCTCCCGTTGCCGACAACATGACCACGGCGCTGGTGATGTCTTCGGTGGCGATGGCGGTCGGCCGCGGTTACCCCGGCTTCATCGTCGTGTCCTGCATCAACATCGTCGTTGCCGCGAACTCCGGTGGCGCCTGGAGCCCGTTCGGCGACATCACCACGCTGATGGTCTGGCAGAAGGGCGTGTTCCCGGCCCACGAGTTTCTCGTGCTCCTGCTGCCGAGCATCGTCAGCTGGGTGATTCCGGCGCTCATCATGTCGATGACCGTGCCGCGCGCGACGCCGGAGCCGCTGAAGGTCCAGCCCGAAGTCCGCCACGGCGGCCTGGTCATCCTGTGCATGTTCATCGCCACGATCGCGTTCACCGTGACCCTGCACGCGTGGCTGCACCTGCCGCCGGCGCTGGGCATGATGGGCGGCCTCGGCGCGCTGATGCTGGTCAGCTACGTCCTCAACCGCACCGGCAAGGGCCGCCACGGCAAGACCCTGCACAACACGATGATGGAACAGGGCGGGATCAGCGACACCGGCAGCAGCGATCCGCACGAGCGCCGTCGCCTCAACACCTTCAACCAGGTCGCGCGCTCGGAGTGGGACACGCTACTGTTCTTCTACGGCATCATCATGTGCGTCGGCGGCCTGGGGACCCTGGGCTACCTGAGCGTCGGCTCGCAGCTGCTCTACGGCGAACTGGGCGCGACCACCGCCAACGTGCTCGTCGGCATCGTGTCGGCGGTGATCGACAACATTCCGGTGATGTTCGCGGTGCTGAGCATGTATCCCGAGATGAGCGACGGCCAGTGGCTGCTGGTCACGCTCACTGCCGGCATCGGCGGGTCCCTGCTGTCGATCGGCTCGGCCGCCGGGGTCGCCGTCATGGGCCAGGCGCGCGGCGTCTACACCTTCTTCGCCCACCTGCGCTGGACCTGGGCGATCGCGCTGGGCTACGCCGCGGGCATCCTGGTTCACTTCTGGATCAATCAGAAGTACTTCCTGATCCACTGACCGCAATCCCCGGCGGCGCGGGACGCGCCTTGCGCACAACCGAGGCAGCGGCCATAATTCGCGCCCCTCGGCTCAGGCCGCAGGCGCGTAGCTCAGCTGGTTAGAGCACCACCTTGACATGGTGGGGGTCGTTGGTTCGAGTCCAATCGCGCCTACCAACGCAGCAACGATCAAGCCCCGGACCTCCGGGGCTTTTTCATACGTCGCGACGGGACTCGAACCCCCTCCGTCATCATCAGAGCACGCCCAGGCGTGCGTCAGGGTTGCTCTCACGGCTGCAGCAGCAGTGTCCATTTTGGTCCCTGTATCGCATCATGATACAGTTCCGACATGATCCGCTCTTTCCGGCACAAGGGGCTAAAGACCTTCTTCGAGACCGGCAAGGCTGTGGGCATTCAGCCGAAGCATTCCAAACGTCTGCGGCTGCAACTGGCTCGTCTGGATGACTCCAGCGGGCCCGCAGACATGAATGCACCGGGTTGGCGCCTGCATGCATTGCACGGTGCCCTGGCCGGGCATTGGGCGGTTTGGGTCGACGAAAACTGGCGGCTGACGTTCACATTCGTGAACGGAGACGCCGAGGTCGTCGACTACCAGGACTATCACTGAGACGAAACATGGCGACGATGCATAACCCTCCGCACCCCGGCGAGGTGCTGCGCGAGTGGCTCGACGAGATCAGCGTGACAGAGGCTGCCGAGCGCCTCGGTGTCGCGCGCGTATCGCTGTCACGCCTGCTAAACGGCGCCACGGGCGTGAGCCCGGAAATGGACCTCCGCCTCGCGAAAGCGCTGGGCACGACGCCGGGATCCTGGCTCAGCATGCAGGCAAAGTACGACCTCTGGCACGCTCAACGCCGCTTCAAAGCGAAGGTGAGGCCGATCATCACTCGCGCCACGGCATGAACGGTTTACCTGCTCGCGAGGAATACTGAGGCGAGCGGTTCGTGGCACGGGGCTCAGCGAGCTGCCGGACCTCCACCGCTGGGAATGCCCGACTCAGGCGTGCGTACCCGAGCGTAGGCAGCCAGATCCGCGCCCCGGGGCTTTTTCACGCTTGCGCTATGGCCCGTCGGGGATTCGCCTTCATTGCGACAGTTGCGCGCTCGGGGTGGAGCGCGAGATCTCGAGTTCTTCAGGCGTCATGTCTGCCGGAACTTCGGCGAACAGCGGTGTGCTCAGATAGCGCTCGCCGGTATCCGGCAGCATGCACAGGACGTTGGCGCCCTTGGGTGCCTCGGCGCAGACGCGCAGGGCGCCGGCGAAGGTGCCGCCGGCGCTGATGCCGACGAAGATTCCTTCCTTGCGCGCCAGCTCGCCCGACCACTTCAGCGCCTCGGCACCGGGGATCGCGAGAATGCGGTCGATGCCGCCGGCGGCCACGGCGTCGCCGGCGAGTTTGGGAATGAAGTCCGGGGTCCAGCCCTGCATCGGATGCGGCTTGAAGGCCGGATGCGGAGCCGAAGGCGAACCGTCCGGGTGTCGCGCCTGCTCGACGCCGCTGCCCAGCAGCGGCGCATCCTCGGGCTCGCAGACGGCGATCTTCGTCTCGGGCCGCTCCCTGGCCAGCACCCGGGCGACGCCCCGCAGCGTGCCGCCGGTCCCGTAGCCGGTGACCCACCAATCCAGCGGCTCGCCGGCGAAGTCCCGCAGGATTTCCTGCGCGGTCGTCCGTGAGTGGACGTCGGGGTTGGCCTCGTTCTCGAACTGGCGGGTCAGGAACCAGCCGTGCTTCTCGGCAAGTTCCGTGGCCTTCACGACCATGCCGTAGCCGCGCTGTGCCTGCGGCGTCAGCACGACCCGGGCGCCGAGAAAACGCATCAGGCGGCGGCGCTCGACGCTGAACTGCTCGGCCATCGTCACCACCAGCGGATATCCCTTGGCGGCACAGACCATGGCGAGGCCGATGCCGGTATTGCCGCTGGTGGCCTCGACGACGGTCTGCCCGGGCCTGAGGCGGCCCGACTGCTCGGCGGCCTCGATGATGCCGAGCGCAAGGCGGTCCTTCACCGAGCCGAGCGGGTTGAAGGCCTCGACCTTGACGTAGAGATTGACGCCGGGGGGCGCCAGGCGGTTGATGCGAACGACGGGCGTGTTGCCGACGGTACCGAGGATGCTGGGAAATCTGCTCACGGCGACCTCGCAATCCTTGTGGGGCATGCCGCCCCGCACCCCCGGTCGGGGGTGCGGGGTCCCGGCTGCGCAGCATAGCCGAGCGCGTCAGGCACGCGTGATCACCACTTCGAGATACGCGCCGGGCACGACCATGGTGCCGTCGTCGGCGCGATTGAAGCGGTCGACCAGCACCATCAGGTCATTCTCGAGCTCGGCCTGGGCGGGCGCCGGCAGGGCGGCGAAGGCCTTGAGCGTCGGGCCGTACCAGGTGCGGAAGACGTCGAGCCAATGCCGCGGCGAGCGGTAGCGGAAGACGAACTGGCGTTCGGCGGCGACGATCGATCGTGCCTGCCGCTCGAACAGCTCGCCGATACGCTCGCGCGTGCCCCACGCCGCCGGCGATGCCGTGCCGGGCGGCGGCGGTCGGTGCCGGCCGATGGTCTTGAACAACTGGCCGATGAATCCGGCCGGCGTCCAGTTGGTGAGTCCGATGCGTCCTCCCGGCCGGCAGACGCGCAGCATCTCGTCCGCGGCGCGGACGTGGTCGGCCGTGAACATCACCCCGAACGTCGACATGACCGCGTCGAAGCTGGCATCCGGAAACGGCAGCGCCTCGGCGTCTGCCTCCTCGAAGCGCATGTCGAGGCGCTCGGCCGCGGCCCGCTCGCGCCCGCGCTCGAGCAGCGACGGGACGTAGTCCGTGGACACGACCTCGCACCAGCGCCGTGCGGCGGCCAGCGAGGCGTTGCCATTGCCCGCGGCGACGTCGAGGACGCGCTGCCCCGAGCGCAGGTCGAGCGCCTCGCACAGGGTTTCGCCGACGATCGACAAGGTGGTACCGACGACGGCGTAGTCGCCGGACGACCACGCCGCCTGCTGCTGGGACTTGATCTGGCGCAGATCGGGCACGACTGCGGATTCGGCAACGGCTGTGCTGTTCATGGGCGGTTCTCCATCCGGACGGGCAGCAAGCTAGTGGCTCTGCGCGACCGGAGTCGCGTCCATCGGCGTGTCGAAGGCAATGAACAACACGCAGGGCACCCCCGGCGCACAGACGGCGCCGTGCGCCTTCATCGCCGGCCCGTAGGCATACATGCCGGGCGTGAGCGACTGCGTCGGCTCTCCTTCATAGGTCACGTCGAGTGCGCCGGAGACCAGCACCATGCGCTCGGCCGAGGTATGCCGGTGGACCGGGACGGTCGCACCGCCCGGGACCTTGAAGAACACGTCGACGCCGGGTTTCGCCGGGTCGCCGTGCAGTACGGCGATCTCGCAGCCTTGGGGGAGGAACGGCGGACACGGCCCCCATTGCAGCCGCGCATCTGCAATGGTGAAGGCGCGCGAGCCTTCGGAAGCGGGCGGGTCGGCGGACGCCGGGGCTGCGATGGTCAGCGGCAGCAGCAGCGACAACAGGCGGGGAAACGTGGACATGATCGGGACTCCATGACGGGCGGGTGTCGGCGGCCTGCCGCCCCGCAACGCGCGGGCGCATACTGGTCCGACCGACGCGAGCAACGGTAAAGGCCGTGCGTGGAACCGAGCGTGTGAGCCGCCGTGGGAAGACCGGTGGGCGGAGCCCGGAAGGGTCGCCGCCGCCACGAGCGGAGCTGCGCGTGCAATTGCTCGGACCGCTGACCCTGTGGCGGGACGACACGCCGGTGGCGTTGCCGGCGTCGCGCAAGCTGCGGGCACTGTTCGCCCACCTGGCACTCGCCACGCGCCCGCTCGGACGCGGCCAGCTCTGCGCGCTGCTGTGGGACGGACCGGCCGATCCCCGCGGCGAGTTGCGCTGGTGCCTGAGCCGCATCCGCGCCGCGATCGATACGCCCGGACCGTCGCGGGTGCGCACCGACGGCGATACGGTCGCCCTCGATCTCGACGGTTGCCGGGTCGACGCCCTCGAGGTGACGCAGGCGGCGAGCACCGGCCTCGAATCCCTGCCCCTGGAGCGGCAACAGTCGCTGGCCGACCTGTTCCGCGGGGAGTTTCTCGAAGGCCTGGTTCTCGACGACAGCCCGCAGTTCGAGCAATGGCTGGGCGCGCAGCGGCGCCGGCTGCGGGCCTGCCACGCGACGCTGCTGGAACAACTGGCCACGCGCCTGCCCGCGGCCGAGGCGACTGTTCCGCTCGAACGATGGCTCGAACTCTCGCCCTTCGACCGGCGCGTGCACGAGCGCCTGCTCCAGGCCCTGGCCCTGAGCGGGCGTCTGCGCGACGGCGAGGAGCATGTCGCCACGGCCACGGCCTTGTTCGAGGCCGAGGGCCTCGACGCCGCGCCACTGCGCGAGGCCTGGCGGGCCGCCCGCGCGCAGACCGGTCACCGCCAGGTGACGACCACCCCCGCAGCCCAGGCCCCGACCGCGAGCGCAGACAACGGCGCCGGCGCAGCCCGACGTGCGTCCATCGTCGTGATGCCGTTCGCCGATGAATCCGCGCAGCCGCACGCGCGCGGCGGCCCCGCCGACGCGCTGGCCTACGACGTCACCACGCGTCTGGCAAAGCTGCGCAGCATGTTCGTGGTCGCCCAGGGCAGCGCCTTCGCCCTGCACGAACGGCGCATCGGCCCCGAGGAGGCCGGCCGCATGCTCAACGTCGACTACGTCCTCTCCGGCGCCATCCGCGTCGGCGGCCAGCGATTGCGGGTGACCATCGAGCTGGTCGAGACCCGCACCTCGCGCGTCGTCTGGTCGGAAATTCTCCAGCACGCCTTCGACGAAGCCTTCATCGTGCTCGACGAGATCGGCAACCGGATCGTCGCGTCCATCGCCAGCGAGATCGAGACGCTCGAACGCAATCGCGCGATCCTGCGCCCGCCGAGCTCGCTCGACGCCTGGGAGTCGCATCATCGCGGGCTGTGGCACATGTACCGGTTCACGCGCGAGGACAATGCACGGGCACAGCATTTCTTCGACGCCGCGGTACGCCTCGATCCGACGTTCTCGCGCGCCTACGCCGGCCTGTCGTTCACGCATTTCCAGAATGCCTTCCAGGCCTGGGGCGACCGCAAGCGCGAGATCGAGCGCGCCTACGCCACGGCGGGACAGGCCCTGATGGTCGACGACCGCGATCCGGCGGCGCACTGGTCCATGGGTCGTGCCCTCTGGCTGCGCGGCAGCAGCGAACAGGGGGTGGCGGAACTGGAACGCGCCGTCGAGCTCAGTCCCAACTTCGCGCTCGGCCACTACTCGCTGGCATTCGTGCAGTCACAGTCCGGTGACCCCGATGCGGCGATCGCGATGGCCGACTGCTCGCGCCGGCTGAGCCCTTTCGATCCGCTGCTGTTCGCGATGCTCGGGTCGCGCGCGATGGCGCTGACGCGCCTCGGGCGTTTCGAGGAAGCGTCGACCTGCGCTGTCCAGGCCGCGGCGCGTCCCAACGCGCATCAGCACATCTTCGCGATTGCCGCCTGTACCCTCGCCCTGGCCGGTGCGCTGGACGCCGCGCGCGAACATGCCGCGACTGCGCGCTGTCTGCTGCCGGGCTACGGCTTTGCGGACTTTCTCGAAGCCTTTCGCTTCGACGCCGAAGCGGCTGCCCTGTTTGGCGAGGGCGCCAGGCGCGTGGGACTGACCTGAAAGAAAACAGCGGAGTGCCAGATCCGGCAATCCGCCGAGGAGGCGTCCTTTGGGCACGGAGGAGAAAGTGCCCTGGAAGGACGCGGGGGAGAGTGGGTGAGGCTCAGGCCGTTCCGGTGTGTGCGCCGGGGGCCTGCGAGGACTGGCCCTCGCCGTCCTGCTGCGCTGCCGGCGCGGGTGCGGGTGCCGGTTCATCGGGCATCTGCACCATGGCGCGCTTGCGCTCGATCTCGGCGCCGA
>NZ_QICN01000013.1 GCF_003201205.1 Sinimarinibacterium flocculans | reverse complement strand
CGGCCGGCCGAGCGATCACCACCTCTCGCAACATCGGATAGTCCAGTTCCGTCAGCTTCGGCGGACGCCCCCGCTTGCCCATTTCGCAGCCCCTGTGCTCTGATCGCCAGTAGACTGCTATTTTACTTTATTTTGTCTACACCCTCTGAAGACGCGCGCCTTCATTCCTCATCCGTTACCACCGCAGCCCCCGGTCGAATGGTCGGCGGCGCTGGCCGAGCAGCGCGATCAAGCCAATCAGTCCCTGGGCAGGCTGGACGGCATCGCCCGAATCCTGCCTGAGAAGCAGCTCTTCCTTTATCAGTACGTCCGCAAGGAGGCCGTGCTGTCCTCGCAGATCGAGGGCACTCAGTCTTCGTTACGCGATCTGCTGCTGTTCGAGCTTGACGAAGTGCCCGGCGTCCCGATGGACGACGTGCGGGAAGTCTCCAACTATGTCGCCGCGCTGGACTACGGCCTGGCGCAGCTGAAGGCCGGTCGGCCGATCTCGACAGCACTGCTCAACGAGATGCACGGCATCCTGCTGCGCGACGGCAGGGGCGAGGACAAAGCGCCGGGGCAATTCCGCGATCGACAGGTGTTCATCGGCAAGGCCCGACCCTTCACCATCACCTTCGTGCCGCCGCCACCTTCTTCGGTGGCGGACTGCATGGTCCAGCTCGAAGCGTTTCTGCATGACCAGCCGGAACGTACCGCGGTGCTGCTCAAGGCGGCGCTGGCCCATGTGCAGTTCGAAACCATCCACCCCTATCGCGATGGCAACGGCCGTCTGGGCCGGCTGCTGATCACGCTGTTGCTGTGTGCCGAGTCCGCATTGTCCGAGCCGCTTCTCTACCTGAGCCTCTACTTCAAGGAAAACCGCTCGGAGTACTACGCCAAGCTGCAGCGGGTGCGCACGCATGGCGACTGGGAGGCTTGGCTGGGCTTCTTCTTCACCGGCGTGCGCGAAACCTCGCAGTCGGCCGTCTGGACCGCCGAACGCGTCCTTGAGTTGTTTGCCCGCGACCGCGAGCGCATCACCGCTCTGGGACGTGGCGCCAGCTCGGCATTGCGTGTGCACCGACTCCTGCAGCGGCGCCCGGTGCTGGCGATTCCGGATGCGGCGACTCGGCTCAAGATGAGCTGGCCTGCGGTCGACAAGGCGGTTCAGGCACTGGAAAAACTGGGCATCGTCCGCGAGTTCACCGGCAAGAAGCGGCATCGGCTGTACGCCTACGACGCCTACCTCGATATCCTCACCGAGGGCGCTGAGCCCTTGCCCCGCTAACGCGCTACCGGCAGCAGCGGAGACATGCCGCCAGCAGGCCGAGAGCGCAGACGGGCAGCAGCAACAAGGCAGCCAGCACCGGGACGGCGAGCAGCCATCGCAGGGCGTACTCGAAGAAGGCGCCGCCGATGACGTCGAGCCCGGCAGTGATCAGCAAAGCGAGTTTCGCGTAGGCCTGCGCCCAGGGCGGCCCGGCACCCAGCTGCGGCAGTGCGGGCGCGGCTCTTTTCACGGTCAAGTCCTCGACCCCCATCGGCGCAGGAAGCGGTCCAGCGTCGTCGGGTCCGCTCGGGACGCCTCGGGCTGCGCAATGCTGGCCAGCCGTTCGATCTGCGCGGTCAGAAAGCGCTGTATCGTCGGAATCGGCTCGCCGGACCCGAATTCGGGCGTGCGCATCTTGCGCTCGCGCAATTCGAGGATGTCGTCACGCATCGACCCCGAGGGCAGCAGGTCGTCGAGCAGCTGGGTCAGGCTCATCGGCGGAATGCCCTGTCCGCGTTCCACCCACAGGCAGGCCAGCACGGGGCGCAGCACGTAGAAGTACTTCTTCAGCTTGATCGAGTCGCCGCTCAGGTGCTCTCGATAGTTTTTCCGCGCCATGTGGAAATAGTGATAGTGCGCAGACTTCGGAGAGAAGAACGTCCCTGCGAGTTCCAGCATCTCCGAGGCGAAATGACCCTTCGCGGACGCTGCGCTGACATAGACGATCGGCGACTGCAGCCACTCGATGAGCACCGGATTGCTCTTGGCCAGCAGCCGCAGGGCCTTGCGCAGATCCCAGCCGTTGACGTCGAAGGTGATGCCGCCGACGGTTTCGATCGGCGTTTCGATCACGTCGCGCCGTTCGTGAACGCTGAAGTACCAGTCCGCGTCGTGGGCATAGATGAAGCGGGCGTCGTAGTCCGAGTCCGGCGACGGAAAACCCCAGGCGCGGCTGCCCGATTCGATGGCGTGCAGGACGTTCACATCGTGATCGGTGGCGATCTGCTTCAGGCGCGCGCGCACCTCGGATACGGCTGCCGGTGACAGCGCGTTGGACGGATCGGGAACCGGAGGCAGAAAGGCAGGCATATCGCTACGGTCACATACGAGAGGCTCAGAACCTGACCCCGGCGGGCATATCCGCTGGCCCCGCAGGACAGACGGTGCCCGAGCAGGCCGAGCTGCGGAGCGAGGGATGGGCGCGCCGTGATGCTCAATACCGGCGGTAGCGGCCCCAGGCGCAGCGGCGCCGCTGTTGCGCGGCCTCGCACTGACTCGCATCATCGCTGTGCGTTCCATCCAATCAATGTCCGCCATGCCTTCAATCCCGCGCTCGCGCCGTGCGCGCTCGCCGCGCGCTCGCAAATCCCTCGAACCCCGCTATTCGCGCACCCACCGGCCCGACGAGGTTCCGATCGAGCACTGGCAGGCAGCGCTGCGTCGCCAGTTTGGGCGCGAGCAGAGCTTCGAGTGGGAGAATCTCGGCAGTGAACCGGTATTCTCGGAGTTCGTCGTCTGCAATCCCGACAGCGGCGGGCGCTATCGCGTCGCGATCCGCGGCGCCGGACTCGGCGACAACTATTGCGCCTGTCCCGATTTCGCTACCAACGAGCTGGGCACCTGCAAGCACGTCGAGTTCCTGCTGGCGAAGCTGGCGGCGCGACGCGGCGGCAAGACTGCATTCAAGAATGGCTACGCGCCGACTTACAGCGAGCTGTATCTGCACTACGGCGCGCAGCGCAATCTGCGCCTGCGTCCGGGCAGCGACTGTCCGCCGGCGCTGGCGCAGCAGGCGCGACGACTGTTCGATCCGGATGCGGACTGGCGTTTGCGTGACAGCGGTCTTTCGCACCTTGAGGACTTCATCGCCGCAGCGGGCAAGGCCGGGCACGACCTGCGTTGCTATGAGGATGCGCTGAACTACGTTGCACAACTGCGTGATGCCGGCACACGCGCACAGCGTCTCGCCGAGGTTTATCCCAAGGGCGCCGCCAGTTCGGCGCTCAAGAAGCTGCTCAAAGTGCCGCTGTTTCCGTATCAGGCCGAGGGCGCGCTGTTCGCGGTGCGTGCCGGCCGCGCGCTGATTGGTGACGAGATGGGCCTGGGCAAGACCGTGCAGGCGATCGCGGTAGCGGAGATCTACGCGCGGCATTTCGGCGTCGAGCGTGTGCTCGTGGTCTGTCCGACCTCGCTCAAGCACCAGTGGCAGCGCGAGCTGCAGCGTTTCGCCGGCCGCGAGGCGCAGGTGATCCAGGGTGGACAGGGGCTGCGCCGGCAGCAGTACCGCGAGCCGGCGTTCTGCAAGATCGTCAACTACGACGTGCTTGCGCGCGACCTCGACGACATCCGCGGCTGGGCGCCTGACCTGGTCATTGCCGACGAGGCGCAGCGCATCAAGAACTGGAACACAGTGGCGGCGCGCGCACTCAAGCGCATCGACAGCCCCCACGCGCTGGTGCTCACCGGCACGCCGCTGGAGAACCGGCTCGAGGAGCTGGTCTCGATCGTGCAGTTCGTCGACCGCCACCGCCTCGGCCCGACCTGGAAGCTGTTGCACGATCACCAGCAGCGCGATGAGGGCGGCCGCGTCACCGGCTACGTCGGACTCGATCGACTTGGCCGCACGCTGGCACCGATCCTGATTCGCCGGCGCAAGGCCGACGTGCTCGACGAGCTGCCGCAGCGCCTCGACAAGCATTTCTTCGTGCCGATGACACCGCAGCAGCAGGCGGTACACGAGGAGAACCGCGAGACCGTCGCGCGCATCATCCAGCGCTGGCGGCGCATGAAGTTTCTGGCCGACGCCGACCAGCGCGCGCTCACCTGTGCGCTGCAGAACATGCGCATGGCCTGCAACAGCACGTTCCTGCTCGACGGCCAGACCGATCACGGCTGCAAGGTGGACGAATTGCTCACGCTGCTGGAGGAGTTGTTCGAGCAGCCCGACGCCAAGGTCGTGATCTTCAGCCAGTGGCTGCGCACCCACGAGCTGATCCGGCGCCGGCTGGAACAGCGCGGCTGGGGCCATGTGCTGTTCCACGGTGGCGTGCCGGGTGCGCAGCGCGGCGCACTGGTCTCGCGCTTCCACGATGATCCAGACTGCCGCGTCTTCCTTTCCACCGACGCCGGCGGCATCGGCCTGAATCTGCAGCATGCCGCATCCACCGTCGTCAACATGGATTTGCCGTGGAACCCGGCGGTGCTGGAGCAGCGCATCGGCCGCGTTCACCGCCTCGGCCAGACTCGCGGCGTGCGCGTCGTCAACTTCATCGCTGAGGGCACGATCGAGGAGGGCATGCTCTCGCTGCTGGCCTTCAAGAAGTCCCTGTTCGCCGGCGTGCTCGACGGCGGCAGCGCCGAGGTCTTCCTGCATGGCACGCGGCTGTCGAAGTTCATGGAGACCGTCGAGGCGGCGACCGGGGCGACCACCGGCGAGATGCGAACCGCCGCACCGGCCGAAAGCGGGATGTCCGCCGCGCCCGAGCCACAACCAGCGGAGTCGACACCGCAAGTCGTACCGGGAGATACGTCGGAAAAAGTCGTCGACAACCCATGGGCCGACCTGCTCGATGCCGGTCTGAAACTCGTCACGACGCTGGCTGAGGTGCAGAACGGCTCGGCCGAGTCCGCAGTGGAGACGGACCCACGATCCGGCCAGAGCTATCTGCGCTTGCCCATGCCGCCTCCGGAAACCTTGCACAAGCTCGCGGTCTCGCTCAGCGAGCTGGTGAAAGCGCTGCAGCCGCCCCGCGCACCTTGAGGGCCTGTTCCTGCAACCAGAGCGTGAACGGCTCACGGAGGGGCTGACGAGAATCGAGCTAAGATAACCACACTTTCACTAACAGGAATTGTCGTTGAAAGGCCTTTCCGTACAAGAGGTTACGGATCATCTTGGGCGCCTGAGTCAGAGGTGGGGGCTGCCGGGAGCATTGATCCGGGGATTGCTGCGCTGCGACGACATCAGATACCTCGGCGGCGTTCCTGTTGCAGTGGGTGTTTCGCGTTGACCAGCCCGGGCGCCGCTATCAGCGCGTGCGCGGCTTCAAGGTCTTTCTGACCAATCCGGCGTGCGCGCCGGCCTGTTCGGTCTGCAGGGTGCATCGGTGTACGCGCTTCGGCCGGCACGAGCGCGATGGGTAGACTTTGCGCTGCTGGCCTGCTGCGGTACTCGCCTTCCAGTTCGGCGTCCGTGCTGTAAAGGCCGCCTTTCGGGATTCGAAGCACGAGTCGAGGTAATCGGGGATTCATCGGGATGAGCTGATGTCGTTCGACCACGCCACCCTCGAACTGCTGCGCCAGAACCACCCGGCCTGGCGTTTGCTGCGTGCGGATCATGCAGCGCTGATCGCGAGCTTTCTGCATCGCGTCTTCGTGGTGCCGAACCTGCGTGCGGTCGCGCAGGCGGATCTGGCCGAGGCGTTGGAGGACGAGCTGTTCGCGCTGCGTGAGCGCCTGGGGCCGGAGGCGTATCCGAAACCGGCGCTGCACTATCTCGACGACTGGGCGGCGCCCGACAAGGGCTGGCTGCGCAAGTTCTACCGTCAGGGGACGGACGAGCCGCAGTTCGATCTGACCCCTTCCACGGAGAAGGCGATCGCATGGCTCGGCACCCTGGGCGAACGCAGTTTCGTCGGCACCGAGTCTCGTCTGTTGACGCTGTTCGAGCTGCTGCGACAGATCAGTCAGGGCACCGAGACTGATCCGCAGACACGGCTGGCCGAGTTGCACAGCCGCCGCGATGAGATCGACGCGCAGATCGCCAGTGTGCTGTCCGGCGAAGCATCCGTGCTCGATGACACCGCCGTGCGGGATCGCTTCCAGCAGTTCCTGCAACTGGCGCGCGAGCTGCTGAGCGATTTTCGCGAGGTGGAGCACAACCTGCGCCAGCTCGACCGGCGTGTGCGCGAGCGCATCGCGCTGTGGCAGGGCGGCAAGGGCGCGCTGGTGGAGGACATCATCGGCGAGCGCGACGCCATCGCCGATTCGGATCAGGGGCGCAGCTTTCGCGCGTTCTGGGGTTTTCTGATGTCCAGCCGACGCCAGGAGGAGTTTTCGGCGCTGCTGGAGCACACGCTGTCGCTGCCGGCGGTGGAGGCGCTCAAGCCCGAGGGCCGGTTGCGGCGGGTGCACTACGACTGGCTGGAGGCCGGCGAGCACACGCAGCGAACGGTCGCCGAACTCAGCCGGCAGCTGCGACGCTTTCTGGACGATCAGGCCTGGCTGGAGAACCGGCGGATCATGGACATCCCGCACTCGATCGAGGCCCGCGCACTGGCGCTGCGCGACTCGGCCCTGCCAGATACGGTGATGCAGATCGCCGATCCCGCGTCAGACATCGAGCTGCCGATGGAGCGCCCGTTGCATGCGCCGGCGCTCCGGCCGCGAATCGTTGCCGAAGTACTCGCCGCTGGCGACGACGATGTCGACGCCGCTGCTCTGTACGCCCAGGTGGTCGTCGACAAGGCGCGGCTGAGCAGGCATGTGCGTCAGGCCTTGCAGGATCGCGCGCAGGTGACGCTGTGCGAGCTGGTGCGCCAGCAGCCGCTGCAGCAAGGTCTCGCCGAGCTGGTCGCGTATCTGCAGCTGGGCGACGATACTTTCAAAGTGGCGGTCGATGAGTCCGTGGACGAGCGGGTGGACTGGCAGGGGGTGGGCGCCGACGGCCAGGCTTGTCTGCGCCAGGCGCGTCTGCCCAGAGTGATTTTCGTCAGATGAGTGAAGTCCCGAACGAAGCGGCAGGCGCCGCCGACGCTGTCGCCGATGGACTGCCAATGCTGGCGGTGACACTGCTCAAGGGCGTGATCTACCAGCAGGACGCGCCGCGCCTGTGGAACTCACTGCTGACGCTGCAGGCGCGGGTGCGCGATTACGTTGCCGTGCTCGGGCTGGAACTGGTTCTGGACGAAGCGGAGGGCTATGCCTTTCTGCGCTCGCGCAGCACCGCGCAGGACGAGCAGGCCGACACGGTAGCGCCGCGGCTGGTGGCGCGGCGCCCCCTGTCGTTTCCGGTGAGTCTGCTGCTGGCGCTGCTGCGGCGCAAGCTTGCGGAAAGCGACGCCGGCGGCGGTGACACCCGGCTGGTGCTCTCGCGCGAGGATATCGTCGAACTGCTGCGCGTGTTCCTGCCCGCGTCCAGCAACGAGGCGCGGCTCGTCGACCGCATCGACAGCCACATCAACAAGGTCGTGGAACTGGGCTTCCTGCGACGCCTGAAACCGGCCTCCGGTCAGGCCGCGACCGCAAGCAGCTACGAGGTACGGCGCATCCTCAAGGCCTTTGTCGACGCGCAGTGGCTAGCGGATTTCGACAGCCGTCTGGCCGCGTATCAGGCGCAGTTGTCCGCGCCGGGAAGCGCCGATGAATGATCTGCAGACCCAGGCGCTGGACTTCGCCGGCGACGATGCGCTGGCCGGCTTTCGCCTGCGGCGGCTCGAAGTCTTCAACTGGGGTACTTTCGACCAGCGCGTGTGGACGCTGACGCTGGACGGGCGCAACACCCTGCTAACCGGCGACATCGGCTCCGGCAAGTCGACACTGGTGGATGCGGTGACGACGCTGCTGGTGCCGGCACACCGCATCGCCTACAACAAGGCTGCGGGCGCCGACAGCCGCGAACGCTCACTGCGGTCTTACGTGCTCGGACACTACAAGTCCGAGCGCAGCGAAACCACCGGCAGCGCTCGGCCGGTAGCGCTGCGCGACCACAATAGCTACTCGGTGATTCTCGGTGTTTTTCACAACGCCGGTTACGACCAGACCGTGACCCTGGCGCAGGTGTTCTGGATCAAGGACGGTGCCGGTCAGCCGGCGCGCTTCTTCGTCGGTGCCGAGCGCGAGCTGTCGATTGCCGGCGATTTCTCCGGCTTCGGCAGCGAGATCGCCCAGTTGCGCAAGAAGCTGCGTGGCCTGGGGGCCGAGATCGAGGACAGTTTCCCGCCCTATGGCGCCTGGTTCAAGCGCCGCTTCGGCATCGACAACGAGCAGGCGCTGGAGCTGTTTCACCAGACCGTCTCGATGAAGTCGGTCGGCAATCTCACCGATTTCGTGCGTGGGCACATGCTGGAGCCGTCCGAGGTGCGCCAGCGTATCGAAGCGCTGATCGGCCATTTCGACGATCTCAATCGCGCGCACGAGGCGGTGCTCAAGGCCAAGCGCCAGGTGGAGCTGTTGACGCCGCTGGTGGCCGACGGCGACCGCCATGCCGAGCTGACGGCCGCGGCAGCCGAGCTGCGTGCGCTGCGCGAGGCCTTGCGCGCGTACTTCGCGCAGGTCAAGCACGAGCTGCTGGACCGCCGTCTGGCGCTGCTGGCGCAGGACCATGCGCGCCACGACGCCCAGGTGAAGCGGCTGGACGAGCAGCTGCAGGCGCGACGTACGGCCGAGAGCGATCTGCGCCGCGCGATCGCCGACAACGGTGGCGACCGGCTCGATCAACTCGCCGAGCAGATCCGTCAATGCGCCGAGGCGCTGACCCGGCGTCGCCAGCGGGCCGAGCAGTACGCAGCGTTGTTGCGCGAGATCGGCGAGCTGCCGGCGGCCGATGCGGGTCTGTTTCAGGCGCAACGTCAGCAGTTGCATGGCTGGATCGAGCGCACCCGCGACGACGAGGCGGCGCTGGACAACGAACGCACCGAGCAGTCCGTGGCGCTGCGTGACGGCCGTCTGGCGCACACGCAGTTGAGCGATGAGATCGACAGCCTGAAGGCCCGGCGCAGCAATCTGCCATCCGCACAGATCGCGATGCGCCGTGCCCTTTGCGCGGCGCTGTCTCTGGACGAGGAAGCGCTGCCTTTCGCCGGCGAGTTGATCCGCGTGCGCGAAGACGAGCAGGATTGGGAAGGCGCGGCCGAGCGCCTGCTGCACAACTTCGGCCTGTCGCTGCTCGTGCCCGACGCGCACTACGTGCAGGTGGCCGCCTGGGTGGACCGCACGCATCTGCGCGGGCGTCTGGTCTATTTCAGAGTCCGCGAGCGCCGCGATGCCGAGTCGCCGTCGCCGCGCCCGGACTCCCTGGTGCGAAAGCTCGCGATTCACCCGGAAACGCCGTTCTACGGCTGGTTGGAGCAGGAACTGCATCGCCGTTTCGACATCGCCTGCTCCGACACGCCGGAACAGTTCCGCCGCGAAAAGCACGCCGTCACCCGCGCCGGGCAGATCAAGACGCCGGGGGAGCGCCACGAGAAGGACGACCGTCACGCGATCGACGATCGCAGCCGCTACGTGCTCGGCTGGAGCAATGCCGACAAGATCCAGGCGCTGGAACGCCAGCGCGCGGCATTGGAGCGCAGGCTCGCCGAAGTCGGCGCTGCGCTGGCCACCGTGCAGCAGCGACAGGAGGTGCTGAAGTCGCGGCTGTCGGTGCTGTCCAAGCTGGAGGTCTACGACGACTGGCGCGAACTCGACTGGCCGGGCGTGGCCGCCGAGCTGGCGCGTCTCGAAGATGAAAAGCGCGCGTTGGAGCAGTCCTCCGATCGCCTGCGTGAGCTCAGTGCGCAACTGGAGCAGCTACAGGTCGATATCGTCCAGGACCAGCAGCGGCGTGACGGACACGCCAGCGAGCGCTCCAAACTGGAACAGAAGCAGAGCGACGCGGCCGACCTGCAACAGCAATGCCGGCAGGTCATCGACGATCCCGATAACGCCGCTCATGCACTGCGCTTCGACGCCCTGAGCGCACTGCGCGACAGTGCGCTGGGCGAGTACCAGCTCAGCGTGGAATCCTGCGACAACCGCGAGCGCGAGTTTCGACAGTGGCTGCAGGACAAACTCGATGCCGAGGACAAGCGCATCAAGAACCTGCGCGACAGGATCGTTGCGGCCATGAGCGACTACCGGCACGCGTATCCGCTCGACACCGCCGAAGTCGACGCCAGCGTCGACGCGGTCGAGGACTACCGCAAGATGCTGCTGGCCTTGCAGGCCGACGACCTGCCGCGTTTCGAGGCGCGCTTCAAGGAGCTGCTGAACGAGAACACGATCCGCGAGATCGCCAACTTCCAGTCGCAGCTCGCTCGCGAGCGCGAGACGATCAAGGACCGCATCGAGCGCATCAACGAGTCGCTGACGCAGATCGACTACAACCCTGGGCGCTACATCGTCATCGAGCCGCAGCTCAGCCCGGACGCCGACATCCGCGATTTCCAGAACGAATTGCGCAGCTGCACCGACGACGTACTCGGCGGCGCCGAGGACAGCCAGTATTCGGAAGGCAAGTTCATGCAGGTCAAGGCCATCATCGACCGCTTCCGTGGTCGCGAAGGCCTGTCCGACCTGGATCGGCGGTGGACGGCTAAGGTGACCGATGTGCGCAACTGGTATCTGTTCGGCGCCAGCGAGCGCTGGCGCGAGGACGGCGCCGAGCATGAGCACTATTCGGATTCCGGCGGCAAGTCCGGCGGCCAGAAGGAGAAGCTGGCGTACACGATACTCGCTGCCAGCCTGGCCTATCAGTTCGGCCTGGAGTGGGGTGAGATCCGCTCGCGCACCTTCCGCTTCGTGGTGATCGACGAGGCCTTCGGGCGAGGCTCCGACGAATCGGCGCAATACGGCCTGCGGCTGTTCGCGCAGCTCAATCTGCAACTGCTGATCGTCACACCGTTGCAGAAGATCCATGTGATCGAACCCTTCGTAGCCGGCGTCGGCTTCGTTCACAACGAACAGGGCAATGCCTCGAAGCTGCGTAATCTGTCGATCGAGGAGTACCGGACCGAGAAGGCGAGGCTGACCGGGTGAGCTGGACGCAGCCGGCGGATCTGGTGGCGCAGCTGCGCCGGCTGTGGGGGCGCGGTAGCTTGCTGTCCAGCCGCGTCACCGGCGAGGTGCTGTTCCCGCTGCGGCTGAAGCTGCGTGCCCCTACATCGGCCGATCTGGTCGATCGTTACGAAGAGGTGCGCACCTGGGTCGCGGCGCTGCGCGCGATGCCGCATTGCCGCGTGCAGTGGCGCGAGTTTCGCCATCGCGTGCGCGGCAGCAGCACGATCCCCGAGCAGGTCTGGGTGGACAGCTGGGCCGATGCGCTGGCCCTGATCGGTCGCGCGCGCGAGGCGGCGGACTTCGACGCGCTGCTGGGCATCACCCGCAGCCGCCAGCCGAAGCTGCTCGACTGGCTGGCCCGACGTCCGCTCCGCGCGCTCGAACAGACCCGCGACTGGTCGCGCCTGCTCGACGTTGTCGATTGGCTGCAGACGCATCCGCGTCCCGGCATTCATCTGCGGCAGGTGGACATTCCCGGCGTGCCCAGCAAGTTCATCGAGCATCATCGCGGCCTGCTCGCCGAACTGCTCGACCAGGTCTTGCCAGCGGATGCGATCGACGCCGCTGCCACGACCGCGGCCTTCAATCGTCGCTACGGCTTTCTCGACAAGCCGGCGCGCGTGCGATTCCGCCTGCTCGATCCCGCGCGCAGTCTGCTGCCCGGTGTGGCGGGCGGCGACATCACCCTCGATGCCGACAGTTTCCGCGCGCTGCGTTGTGACGTATCGCGGGTGTTCATCACCGAAAACGAAACCAACTTCCTGAGCTTTCCGCCCGCTGCCGACAGCCTGGTGCTGTTCGGCGCCGGCTACGGGTTCGAGTCACTGGGCCGCAACACCTGGCTCGCGCGCTGCGAGCTGCATTACTGGGGCGATATCGACACGCACGGCTTCGCGATTCTCGATCAACTGCGTGCCCGTCTGCCCGGCGTGCGCTCCTTGCTGATGGACCGGGCCACGCTGATGGCTTTCCAGAAGTTCTGGGGCGAGGAGCAAAAGCCGGTGACGCACGACCTCCATCGGCTGACGCCGGACGAACGCGCTCTGTTCGACGACCTGCGCGACCAGCGCATCCGCCCCAAGCTGCGGCTGGAGCAGGAGTTCATCGGCTTTGCCTGGGTGCGCGCGGCACTGGCGGCGTGCTGACGGCGGCTTGTGCATCATGCGTCTCGCCTGATCGGATGACGCCGCGCCGCGCATCGCTACTACACTGCACGCCATGAACGCCGACTCCGTTTCCCCCAACCAGCCGCCGCTGCTGCTCGCCCCCGCCGCCGGACTGGTCCGCTACTGCGACATTCCGATCAGCGGCCGCAGCCGCTTTATCACCTGGCTGCTGAAGTGGACGCTGCGGCCGATGCTGGCGCGGATGATTCGCGGATCGGACGAGAAGATCGCGCGCATCCAGCTGCGGATGATGCGGATGCGCTGCCGAAAGACGCACGGACAGTCGATCGAATACAGCGTGGTCGGCACCCTGCCCGGGCATGTGATCGGCGATCTTCGCGATACCGGCAAGCCGGTGATCCTGTGGCTGCACGGCGGTGCATTCATCCTGCCGGCTGCGCCGACCGCGCATCTGGAAATGGCCGCGGACCTGAGCGCGCAGCTCGGCGCGCACTGCTTCCTGCCGGACTACCGGCTGGCACCGCGCAACCGCTTTCCGGCGGCGCTCGACGATTGCGAGCGTGCCTACCGCGCACTGCTCGATCTGGGCTTTGCGCCGGAGCGCATCGTGCTCGGTGGTGATTCGGCCGGCGGCAATCTGACGCTCGGTGTGTTGCAGCGCATCCGCAAGAACGGCTGGCCGATGCCGGCCTGCGCGCTGCCGGTGTCGCCGGCGACCGAGCTGGGCCGTATCCATGCGCCGCCGTCGCGGCCGCGCAAGATGAAGGTCGACCCGATCCTGCCGATCGCGGCCTTGCAGCGCATCGACGAGATGTATGTCGGCGACTGGGACGCCTCCGATCCGGAACTGTCGCCGATCTTCGCCGACTGCCGCGGCTTTCCGCCGATGTATCTGATCGCCAGCGATGCCGAGGTGTTGCTCGACGATACGGTGATGTTCGCGCAGCGCGCAAAAGCGCACGGCGTCGACGTGCGCTGCGATGTCTGGCCGGTGCTGCCGCATGCGTTTCCGCTGTTCGGGTGGCTGTACCCGGAGGTCAAGCAGGCGCGCAGCGACATGCTGGCGTTCATGCGCGAACACTTGGGGAGCGAGTGAGTTCTTGATTCCCTCTGCCGCCAGCGGGCGAGGGGAGAAGAACCTGAGGAGCATGCGATGAGCCGATATCAACACGAACACCGCCGGTCGCTGACCGACCCGGAGGCCTTCTGGGCCGAGCAGGCGCAGCATCTGCATTGGTATCGCCGCTGGGACCGTGTGCTCGACCAGACCACGGCGCCGATGTGCCGCTGGTTCGCCGGCGCGCAGTTCAATACCTGCTACAACGCGCTCGACCGCCACGTCGAGGACGGGCGCGGCGACCAGGCGGCGCTGATCTACGACAGCCCGGTCACCGGAACGGTCAGAACCTACAGCTACCGCGAGCTGCGCGATGCGGTTGCAGGTTTTGCCGGCGCGCTGCGCGCCCAGGGCGTGAAGCCGGGCGATCGCGTCATCGTCTACATGCCGATGGTGCCGGAAGCGACGATCGCGATGCTGGCGTGCGCGCGCCTCGGTGCGATCCACTCGGTCGTCTTCGGCGGCTTCGCCGCGCCGGAGCTGGCCAAGCGCATCGACGATGCCAAGCCGGTGCTCGCGGTCTCGGCATCCTGTGGCATCGAGCCCGGGCGCACCATCGCCTACAAGCCGCTGCTCGACCAGGCGATCGAGCTGTCTGCGCACAAGCCGGCGCGCTGCATCGTCCTGCAGCGGCCACAGGTAAAGGCCGATCTGGTCGCCGGCCGCGATCTCGACTGGCACGAGGCGATGGCGAGCGCGCAACCGGCCGACTGCGTAGCGGTGGCGGCGACCGATCCGCTTTACGTGCTCTACACCTCTGGCACCACCGGCAAGCCCAAAGGCGTGGTCCGAGACCACGGCGGCCACGCCGTCGCGCTGCACTACTCGATGCGCGCCGTCTATAACGTCAAGCCCGGCGAAGTGTTCTGGGCGGCATCGGATGTCGGCTGGGTTGTCGGCCATTCGTACATCGTCTACGCGCCGCTGCTGCTTGGCTGCACGACGATCATGTACGAGGGCAAGCCGGTCGGCACGCCCGACGCCGGTGCGTTCTGGCGTGTCATCGCGCAGCACCGGGTGTCGACCTTCTTCACCGCGCCGACCGCGTTCCGTGCGATCAAGAAGGAAGACCCGCGCGGCGAGCTGCTCAAGCAGTACGACGTCAGCGGCCTGCGTACCCTGTATCTCGCCGGCGAGCGCTCCGATCCGGACACGATCGCCTGGGCGCAGGACATGCTCAAGGTGCCGGTGGTCGATCACTGGTGGCAGACCGAACTTGGCTGGCCGGCGATCGCCAACTGCCAGGGCATCGAGCCGATGCCGGTCAAGCCGGGTTCGTCGACGGTGCCGGTGCCGGGCTTCGACCTGCAGTCGCTCGATGCGGAGGGCAGACCCATGGGGCGCGGCGAGATCGGCAATCTCGCGCTCAAGCTGCCGCTGCCGCCGGGCGCGCTGCTGACGATGTGGAACAACGAACAGGGCTATCGCGAGAACTATCTCGAACGCTATCCCGGCTACTACCTGACCGGCGATGCCGGCTACATCGACGAAGACGGTTACGCCTGGATCATGTCGCGCATCGACGACATCATCAATGTCGCCGGCCATCGACTGTCGACTGGCGCGATGGAAGAGGTGCTTGCCGGCCATCCGGACGTTGCCGAGTGTGCCGTCATCGGCGTTGCCGATCAGATGAAGGGCCAGCTGCCGCTCGGCCTGGTCGTGCTCAAGTCCGGCGTCGAGCGCTCGCAGGCCGAGATCCAGAAGGAGCTCGTCGCCCGCGTGCGCGAGCAGATCGGCGCGGTCGCGGCGTTCAAGACCGTCCTGATCGTGCCGCGCCTGCCGAAAACCCGCTCCGGCAAGGTCCTGCGTGCAACGATGCGCGCGATCGCCGATGGCCAGCCGTACAACCCGCCGGCCACGATCGACGATCCGCGGATTCTTGATGAGATCGAGGCCGCGTTGAAAGCCCGCCCCTGAAGGCGCCGCATCCCGGTGCGCGCAGACGTCGATGCCGGTGTATAGAGGCTTTCGTTGTCGATCGCGTGCGATAATCGCCAGCATGAGCAGCAGCAAACGGGCGGTCTTCATCACTGGCGGCGGTAGTGGCCTCGGGGCTGCGGTCACGCGGCGCCTCTCGGCACGCGGCTGGCGGGTCATCGTCGCCGGTCGGCGTGTCGAGTTGCTGGAGGCGCTGGCGTCCGAACTGCCGGATGCCACGGCCTGCGCGCTCGACGTGTGCGACGCGCAGGCCGTCGAGACGGCAATCCGCCAGCATGCGCCCGATGCCCTGGTCTGCTGCGCGGCGATCATGGGGCGCGGCGCGGTGTGGGATGAGCTGACGCCCGAGCGTTTCGCCGAAGTCATGGCGATCAATGTCGGTGGGACCTTCCATGCGTGTCGCACAGCGATGCGGCTGTGGCGCGAGCGCGGCAGCGGCGGCGACATCGTCAACGTGTCCTCGCTCGGTGGCCTGCGCGGGATGCAGCGCTTCAGCGGCTTCGGCGCCTACGCGACGTCCAAGCACGCGGTCTGCGGACTGACCGAGGCGCTCGCGCTCGAGGGCCGGCCGCACGACATCCGCGTCAACGCGATCGCGCCGGGAACGATGCGCACCGGCATGATGGCCGCGCTCGGGCTGAGCCCGCAGACGACGCCGGACGCGGTCGCCCCGACGATTGAGTACCTTCTCGACCGCAGCCAGTCGGCCCCGGTCACGGGCACCATCGTGGACATCCACTGCAATGACGACTGAGGCCCCGCAGATCTGCCTGACCCGGCGTGAGACCTTCGCCGCCGCGCACCGGCTGTGGTCAGATGCGCTGACCGAGGCCGAAAACCGGGCGCTGTTCGGCAAGTGTGCCTACGACCACGGCCACGGCCACAATTACGTGATCGAGGTGACGCTGCGCGGACCGATCGACGCCAGGACCGGCATCCTCGTCAATGTCACCGAGCTGCGCGACACGATCCGGCGACTGATTCTCGACGACGTCGATCATCGGCATCTGAATCACGATTCGAAGCTCTGCCGCGGCATCAACCCGACCGTCGAGAACCTGACGGTGCTGTTCTTCAAGGTCCTGCGCGCTCACTACGGCGAGCTGCTTTATGAGGTCTGCCTGCATGAGACCGAGAAGAACTGGGCGCGCTATCGCGGCGAGTAGCGGCGACGACCGTCGGCCTCGCAAGCCCCCTGCGGGCACGGGCAGGACGCCCGTCGAACCGGATGCGGGTCTGGGCCAGGTTCGCCCACCGCCGAACGCAGGATGCCTCTAGAATGACGGCCCCGTGACACTCGCGGCTGCCCCCGCGGCCTATTCCTACCACAGCAACGAAGAGCAATGAGCGAACTCAACGTGGATTCCACCGTGGTTATCGTCGGTGCCGGTCAGGCCGGCGGCGAGGCAGCGGCCGAACTGCGCCGGCAGGGCTTTGCCGGGCGCGTGATCATGCTGGGCGAGGAGACGCAGCCGCCGTACAAGCGCCCGCCTCTGTCGAAGGCCTATCTGTCGGGCGCGGCCACGCAGGAAAGTCTCTATGTGATGCAGCCGGCGCAGCTCGACAAGGTCAAGATCGAGTTCCGCGGCAATACCAAGGTCGTGCGCATTGACCGCAAGGACAAGCTGCTCGAGCTCGCCGACGGCAGCACCCAGAAGTACGACAAGCTGGTCATTGCCACCGGTGGTCGCGCGCGACCGCTGCCGCTGCCGGGCGCCGATGCCAGCAACGTCTTCGTGCTGCGCACGATCGAGGATGTGCAGAAGATCAAGGCGCTGTGCGAGCCGGGCAAGCGCGTCACCATCATCGGTGGCGGCTTCATCGGCCTCGAGGGCGCGGCGGTGCTGGTCAAGATGGGCCTCAAGGTCACCTTGCTCGAAGGCCTGCCGCGGGTGCTCGCCCGCGTTACCGTGCCGGAGGTGTCGGCCTTTTTCGAGCGCGTGCACCGCGAGGCCGGCGTCGACTTGCGCACCGGCGCGCAGCTCGCCGGCTTCGAGGGCACGCCGGTCAATGCCGTGACCCTCGCCGACGGCACCCGGATCGAGACCGATTTCGTCGTCGTCGGCATCGGCCTGATCCCCAACACCGAGCTCGCCGACGCCGCCGGGCTGAAGATCGACAACGGCATCGTGGTCGACCAGTACGCGCGCACCGGTGATCCGGACATCTACGCCGCCGGCGACTGCACCAATCATCCAAGCACCTTCCTTGGGCGCAACGTCCGCCTCGAATCGGTGCAGAACGCGATGGAGCAAGGCCGCGCGGTCGCGCGCAACATCCTCGGCAAGAACGAGCCGTACCAGACCGTGCCGTGGTTCTGGTCGGATCAGTATGACCTCAAGCTGCAGACGGTCGGCATCTCCGGCGCGCACGACCAGATCGTGCTGCGCGGCGATCCGGCGACCGCGCGCAACTTCGCCGTGTTCTACCTCAAGGGCGGCAAGCTCATTGCCGCCGATACGGTCAGTCGACCGCAGGAATTCATGTTCGCCAAGAAGCTCGTCGCCGAGGGTGCGGTGATCGACCCGGCGAAGCTCGCCGACGAATCGGTGCCGATGAAGTCGCTGGCGACGCCGGCGGCCTGATTTTTTTTGGAGATTAATGATGCCCAAGATCAACTTCGTGCTGCCCGACGGCAGCCAGCAGACCATCGACGCCGCCGTCGGGCAGTCGATCATGGAGGCCGCAACCGCCAATCTCGTGAAGGGCATCGTCGCCGACTGTGGCGGCGGCTGCTCCTGCGCGACCTGCCACGTCTATGTCGATCCCGAGTGGGTCGCGAAGCTCACGCCGGCCGACGACGTCGAGCAGTCGATGCTTGAAGGTGCGATTGATCCGAACGAGCGCAGCCGCCTGTCCTGCCAGCTGCGCATGAGCGATGCGCTCGACGGCATCGTCGTCCACGTGCCAGCTGCGCAGTTCTGATGCTGGGCTACCGGCGGGTCGCGGTACCGCGCGACCTGTCGGCGATCACGCAGATCGATCACGCCGCCGAGACGCTGCCGAACGAACTCGGCGTCAGCGATCGCGGTCGCGCGCGCATCTGGGAGGCGGTCGAGAATCTCTATCGCACCGGCCTGCAGCCGGCGTTCACCATCGTGATCCGCCGCCACGGCCGGATCCTGATGAAGCGCTCGATCGGCAACCTGCGCGGCAACGGCCCGGGCGAACGTGACGATCGCGTGGCGCTGAACCCCGATGCGCCGATGTGCTTGTTCTCGGCGTCCAAGGCGATCACTGCGTTGCTGCTGCACAAGCTCGCCGAGGGTGGCAAGCTCTCGCTCGACCAGCGCGTCGTCGAGTACATCCCCGAGTTCGCGCCGCACGGCAAGGACCGGGTCACGATTCGCCAGCTGCTCGCGCATCGCGCCGGCATCCCGACGCTGCCGGTGCAGCATCCGGACCCGAGCCTGCTGCAGCACTGGGACGCGATGGTGCACCTGCTGTGCCTTGCACCGCCATTCGATCCGCGCTTCGAGAAGCAGGCCTACCACGCGCTGACCAGCGGCTTCATCATCGGCGAGCTGGTGCGCCGCGTCGGCAAGATCGAGCTGCCGGACGCGCTGCGCCAATGGATCGCCGAGCCGCTCAAGCTCGACTACATGAGTTACGGCCTGCCGCCGGGGCAGCGGACGCTGGCGCCGCTGCACTACCGGACCGGACCGAAACCGATGTGGCCGATCACCGCAATCTCCAAGCGCGTGCTTGGCGTTGATTTCGAACGCGCGGTCGAGGCCTCGAACGACAATGCCTTCCTGTCGTCGGTGGTCCCGGCCGGCAACATCTACGCGTCCGCCGACGATGCCTGCAAGGTGTTCCAGATGCTGCTCGATGACGGCGAATTCGACGGCCGTCGCGTGCTCAAGCCCGAGACCGTGCGCACCGCAACGCGCCCGGTCGGCAAGATCCAGTTCGACGGCATGCTCGGCCTGCCGATCCGCTTCTCACCCGGCTTCATGCTCGGCGAGAACCCGGTGGGTCTGTGGGGTCCGAACTGCCGTGCGGCCTTCGGCCACATCGGCTTTCTGACCGTGCTGTGCTGGGCCGATCCGGAGCGCGACATCTCGGTCGCGATTCTCAACAACGGCAAATCGGTGGCGCCGGCCGGCTTTCTGCGCACGGTGCGCATCGTCGGTGCGATCTCGCGCTCGTGCCGGCCGGTGCGCGCGGCACGCCTGCTCGAGCCGCATTCGTAGCGCTGGCAGCGCGCGCCGGCGGCCGTTCGCCGCCGCCGCGCTGTGTTGCGGGCAGTGGCGTGGCGCCTAGGAGGCGCGCTTCCGCGGTGCTTTGCGTGGGCGCGGCTTTGGTTTCGCCGCAGGGCTGGGCGCCGCCACGCCGACCGCCACTTCGAGCTCGGCCAGCGCTTCGCTGCTGTGGATCGCGAGCTTCTGCAGGCTCGGAATCGCGTCGCGGCAACCGAGAAAGCCGACAGCGACGCCATCGCGATACCCGACCAGCGTCACATTGAGCGCATAGCCGTCGAACAGGAACGACACCGGGTACATCGCCTCGAGTTCAGCGCCCATCAGGTACATCGGGTCCTTCGACAGCACCACGTTCGAGACCACGCAGTTGAACAGCGGCGGCAGCTTCGGCAGCACCCCGGTGACCTGGCCGATCAGCAGTGGTGCGATGCCAAGCAGCGCGAACTGGCTCTGCGCCGCCGCCGGCATCGACGACAGATCGCGCTTGCCCCGCGTGGTCACGCGATGAATCCAGCGCAGGCGCTCGGCAGGATCCTCGAGCTCGGTGCCCAGCGGCGTGATGAAGCCGACGGCGGCGGTGCCGGCAGTGTCATCGGCGCGGGCCAGGCCCATCGGCACCGAGGCAATCAGGCCGCGCTCGGGTAGTGCGTCCTGCGCCTGGAGGTAGCGACGGAAGGCGCCGCCGACGACCGCAAGCAGGACATCGTTGACGGTGACCCGCTCGGCCTCGGCGACGGCGCGCAGGCGCTTCAGACTCAGGATCTGGGTGCCGAGCCGGCGCTGCTGCGAGATGCGCTGATTGAACAGGCTGCGCGGCACCTTCAGCGCAAGGCGCACCGAGCTGTCGTCGCCCTGGACCATCGCCGCGAGATTGCGGACCAGATCCTGCAGCCCGCGCAGTTGTGCCGCTGCGCTGCGCGCCGGTGTCGAAACCCGTTCGCGCAGCGTCGGCTTGGCGCGCGTCATTCGCTTGCGCTCGAGGACCGTCCACGGCCCGACGCCGCTGCGGTCGTTCGGGTCCTTCGACAACCAGTTCTGGACCATGCGCATCGCGCCGACGCCGTCGATCGCGCAGTGGTGGGCCTTGAAGTACAGCGCAAAGCGGTTGCCTTCGAGGCCCTCGATGACATGGCATTCCCACAGCGGCCGCGACAGGTCCAGCGGATGCGAGTGCATGCGCGCGACGAGCACGCCGAGTTCTTTCTCGCCGCCGGGAAACGGCAGTGCGGAATGGCGCAGGTGGTATTCCATGTCCACCTCGCTGTCCTCCCAGGCCGGCAGGCGACGGCCGAAACGGCCGCGGGCGAGACGGCTGCTGAACGGGTCGGGCATGAACGGCTTGCTGCGCATCTGCTGGACGAGCTGCTGGCAGAAATCGGCCGGCGCGTCCGCGGGCAGCTTGAAGGTCATCATCGCGCCGACGTGCATCGGCGTGCGCTTGGACTCCATCCGCAGGAACGCGGCGTCGATTGGACTCAGGCGATTCATGGTCTCCCCCCACGTGGTACGCGATCGCAGTTTGCGCCGGTTCGTCAGTCTCGAGCAGTGGCCGTGACGAATCGCGGCTGACGCCGTATCCTAATGAGTCGCATAGAGATATGACGGACTTATGCTGCTTCGCATTACTGGATGGGTTCACAGCAGCCGCTCGACAAAGCGGCTTCTAGTGCAGCCGTTCGTTCGTCGGCAGGATGGACTGGAGATGGGCGTGCTGTGGCTAATTGTCAGTATGGGCGGCGTGTTGTTCGGGCGAGCCCGAAAAATCTGGTCGGCGCTGGCTGTTGTCGCGCTGGTGACGCTATCCGCCTGCGGCGGTAGCGATTCACCCCGCGAAGACGGAGGCGATTCGAGTTTCCCTCGCCGGCTCGAGGGCGGTGGCGCGCCTCTGCAGAAGACCTCTTATACCGTGTCGATGCCGTCATTCGACGGGGCGGAGATCTTTTTCACGGTCTTTCAGCCTGAGCTGCCGGCGAATACGCCAGCGCCGCTGGTCTTGCACAGCCATGGGTGGGGCCTGTTCGGCATCCGCAGTTTCGACACCAACCCGGTGACGGACGTGGTCTTCGGCGATGCGCCGGCGGCAGCCGCCGAGAAGGCCTGGAACGAAGGGTATTTTGTGATCTCCTTCGATCAGCGCGGCTGGGGCCGCTCGCAAGGCCAAGTCAAGGTGCAGGACCCCGACTTCGAGGGCCGGGACGTGGCCGCGATTATCGACTGGGCGGTCGATCATCTGAGCCCGCATCTCGCCCGTTGGCAGGGCGATCCTGTGGTAGGCGGACTCGGCCTGTCCTACGGCGGAGGCTTTCAGACGATTGGCGCGGCGGTGGACTCACGCATCGATGCGATCGTGCCGACCGCCACCTGGTATGACCTGACCTATAGCCTGATGCCCGGCGGGGTCCCCAAGTCGCTTTGGGCCACGGTATTGGTCGGCTCCAGCGTCATCTCCGGTATTGCAGACCCCTTCATCTATCGCGCGCTGTTCGAAGGGCTGTTGCTCAATGAGCTGGGCGAGGACTCGCAGCGACGGTTGGCGAACAACGGCCTGGCGTCCTTCTGCGAGGGCCGTCGCGAGGACGGGCGGACGGCGCCAAAGGTCGATGCCTTCTTTGTGCAGGGTCTGCACGACCAGCTGTTCAATGCCAACGAGGCCGTGTGGATGGCACAGTGTCTGGACGCCACCGGCGCCGATACCCGCCTGCTGCTGCAGCGCGACGGTCACATCATTCCGCTGTTGCAGCAGTCCGGCAATCAGATCCTCTTCGGTGTCGAGTTTGATGTGCAGTGTGGCGATCGGCGGCTCAATGTGCCGACGATGATGTTCGACTTTCTCAACGAGAAGCTGCGCGGTGTGCGGCCCGCGCAGGCGATACCCAAGGTCTGCATCACCCAAAGCACCACAAGCGGGGTCGTCCTCGACGCTGTGCCGACGGGCGGAAGCCCTTTCGTTGCCGCGGATCAGACCGTCGTCACCGGGCTGTTGCCCGGTGCGGTTCTGGGGCTGCTGCAGACGCTCGAGCCGGCCGTGCTGCAGGGCCTCCTCGCACAGCTGCCGGGCAACACGGCGAGCCTGGTCGAAGCCTTGGTTAGCGGTCTGCGCAACCCCACGGAAGACTTTGCCGCCGTCATCCCCGAGCTGTTGAATCTGCTGCCTCCGCAACTGTTGAACGAGCTGTTGACGTTCGAAAACTTTGCCCCCCTGCTCACCGCCGAACAGCGGACTGTCGTGGCGGGCATTCCGGAGGTGAGTCTGTTCGTCAGCGGCAGCGATCTGGCCGCGCCGATTTTGTACTACGGCATCGGCGTCAGGCGCATGGGGGGAGATGTGGGACTGCTGCATGAGCAGGTGATGCCGAACCGCGAGGGGGGGCTGCAGGAGTTTCCGCTTGCCGGCGTCAGCGTGGAGCTGCAACCGGGCGACACCATCGGGCTTCTGATCATGCCCTTCCACCCGCAATTCTTCTCGTCGTTTGCGCGCGTGCCCACACCGGTCACCGTAGGAGGCACGGTCAAGCTGCCGATACTCGGGCCATGACGCAGCGGCGCTCACGCAGAAAACCGGCAAGGGTTGCGGCGCGAATTCATCCATCCAGACGGTCTGCAGCGCTTGCGTAGCGGCTATTCTCAGCGCAGGATCGCGACGAAGTAGAGGGGAGAGACCATGATCAAGCCGGGATTTGGAGCCGCGTGCGTCGGCGCCGCACTTCTGATGGCGTGTGACGGCAGCGATCCGGTCGGCTTCGACGAGGGCTTTCAAAAGACCGTCGATGCCGATTACCACACCCTGAAAACCGAACCGCTGCAGCCGGGTGAGTTCGACTTGCTGACCCTGTCCGCCCTGCCGGACGCGGTCACCGGGGGCGATGTGCTGGTGGCGGTGCGCGGACTCGCCCCGGACGACCGGCTCACCGTGAGCCGCAACAGCGTCGATGTCAGCGGCGCGTTCTCGCTGCGCGAGGACGGCCAATGGGTCGGTCTGGTCGAGGGGCTCGTCGAGGGCGTCAACCAGATTGGCGCACAAGCCTCAGGCCCGGGCGGAATCCGCAGCGCCGTACTGGAGGTGCGCAACCACCCGTCGACTGGACCGGTAATTTCGGGGCCGCATCAACAGCCCTTCTTCTGCCGCACCGAGCCGTCCGGGCTGGGCGAGCCCCTGGACGAGCATTGCTCGTTCGAGCCGCGCTATCAGTGGTTTGCGCGCAGCCTAGTCGGGTTCACCGAGCTCGAACCGCCTTTCGACAGCTACCCGCCGGACACCATGGGCACGCGCACCACCCACGGCGAAAGCGTGCCGTGGGTGGTGCGCGTGGAGACGCGGCCGATCAACCGCGGCATCGCGCGCATGGCGGTTCTGGACGATCCGCTGGCGCGCGACGCGGCGGCGCGCTTTGATCCCGATCGCTTCGAAGCGAGCTTGTGGAACGGCAATGTGTATTACGTGTACGGCGAGTCCTGCGGAGTGGGCTTTCAGCAGGGCAGCAGCACGCCGGACTTCGTATTGGGCGGCTTCCCCAATCTCGCCGAGCTGTCGGACGACAACATCCTCATCATCCTGATGGGCGTGTCGGACCGCCTCGGCAATGGCGACATCACGGTCCACAACACCCTGTCGGCCTACGGCAATCACTGCAATCCGCTCTTGAGCATCGAGAGCACGATGATGACCAAGGAGCACATCATCGAGCGCTACGGCCTGATCAACCGCTTCATCGGCACCAATGGCTCGGGCGCGGCGATGCAGCAGATCAACGCGGCCAACAACGCGCCGGGGCTGATCTCGGCCGGGTTGACGATCGCCACCTTTGCCGACATCCCTTCCACCGCGATGACGGTCGCGGATTGCGGATTGCTCAATGCCTACTACGAGCGCAGCAATCTGAACTGGCTCGGCCCCAAGCGCTGGGCGGTGAACGGGCACAACGTGCTGACCGGCCTGCCGCTCAACGATATCTGCACGTCTTGGGAAAGCACCTTCGTCGACCGGCTGATTCCCACGGCCGGCAGCGGCTGCGGGGTGCCGGGCGACATCCGTTACGACCCGGTCGAGCGGCCCGACGGACCGCGCTGCACTTTGCAGGACGGCTTGGTCAACATCTTCGGCATTGACCCGGACACCGGCTTCGCGCGCCGTCCGCTGGACAACCGCGGCGTGCAGTACGGCCTGCAGGCCTTCAACCGGGGGCTCATCAGCTTCGAGGAGTTCATCGACCTCAACCGCAATATCGGCGGCTACGACATCGACGGCAACGTCGTGCCGGGCGTTGAGGGCCGCATGGTGATGGATGACGACGTCGCCCGCCGCCTCTATCGTCTTGGCGCGGTCGTCGGCCGCGGTGCACTGGAGCAAACGCCGTTCATCGATTCCGCCGCCTACCTCGACCTCATTCCGGTGCTCAACATTCACGAATCGGTGCGGCCGTTCAACCTGCGCGCGCGGCTGCAGACGCGCCCCGGCGGTAGCGATACCTACAGCATCAAGCGCGGCGTGGTGACGCCGCCTGACAACTTCGTGGTCATGGATCGCTGGCTGGACAACATCAACGCCGCCGAGGCGGTTGCCGGCTTCGATCGCAACCGCGTGCAAACCGTGCTCAACAGCAAGCCTGCGACCGCGGGCGACGCCTGTTCGGTCGGCGTACTCGGCGGCCGTCTCGAGTTGGGTGCGCTGACGGTGATCCTGCCGCTGGGTCTGGAGCTGCCGATTCTGCCCACGATCGAGTCGGTGATCGGGCTGCCGGGCGTGACCCCGACCGGACCCGGCCTGCAGCTGCGCATCGATGTGCCAGGCCCGGCGGGCCTGGCGCTGTGCAATACACTGCTGCCGGTCGTCGATACACCGCGCATCGTGGCCGGCATGCCGATGAGCGATGACGTGGTGAAATGTCAGCTCAAGCCGGTGGACCCGCGGGACTACAGCGAGGCGCTGAGCAGCGCCCAGCTGGGCGAGTTGATGGCGGTTTTCCCCGACGGCGTCTGCGATTACAGCCGTCCGTCGGTCGGAGACACGGGGTCCAGCCTGCTCTGGCCGTCCATGGGTGGCCGTGAGCTGCTGGAGGAACCGATCAGCCTGAAGTGGCGGGTGGCACGCGCCGCCGCAGCCAACTGAGATCGGGGGCTGCGAACATGGCATCCGCGACGTCAGACTCGCGGGCGGCGCGCAACCCGCTTGGCCTGGCCGTGGTCTTGAGTCTGGCACTGCAGGCCGGCTGTGGTTCGAGCGCAGTGCCCGAGGCGGGGCTCGCCCCGTCCCCCGGCGTCGGCGATCAGCGCCTGCTCAGGGCTGGCGCCGCCACCATCGCCGTGCCGCCGAGCGTGAACCAGGTGATGGGGGTCGAGGAGTCACGACCGCTGGGGCGCAGCACAACCCAGTATTTTCATCTTGGCGGCTTCGGGCTGGGGCCGTTTCCGGCCCTTCCCGATCTTCTCAACAATCTGTTCGCCAATCCGCCTGCCGGTGCCACCGTCTACGAGGGGCCGTTTGGCCCTGAGCCTATCTGGCTGCGGGCGATGGTGATTTCAAGCGCCGAATCCGATCTGGCGGCGGAGGATGTCCTGTTCCTGACGCTGGATGCGGTGGGCACCGGCAATACCATTCAGCGCGAGATGCGCGAGCGCATCTCGGTGGCCACGGGCCTGCCGCCGAACAACATCCTGCTCGGATCGACGCATACCCACGCCGGGCCGGATTTGCAGGGCCTGTGGGGCGGCGTTCCACGCAGCTGGCTGGACAACGACGACCCGCTGCAGCCGGGCCTTTATCAGGCCGGCGTGCGCGCGGCGCAGACTGCGCTGGCCAACCGCGAACCGGCACGCCTGCGCGTGATGGAGACGAGCGCGCCGGAGTTCAACAGCTACCGGCGCGCCCGGATTCTGGGCAGCGAGCAGGCCGACGACAGCCTGATGATGCTGCAGGCTGCGCGGGCCGGCGACGGTGCGGCCATCGGCTCGATCGTGCAATACAACGCCCATCCGACCAACATCGGCGCCGGCGAGAATCCACGGATTCCGCACCCGGATTACGTCGTGGGTGTGATTGATGCGATCGAGCGGGCGCATGGCGGGACCGCACTGTTCTACAACGGGGCCATTGCGGACGCCAGCAATCAAGGGCCTGACGCCGACGACCGTTATACGCGCTCGCGTCTGCGCGGTGAGGCCATTGCCGAGCGTCTCCTCGAAGCCTGGCCGCAGGCGGCCGTCGAGTTGCCACCGACGCTCGCCTTTCGTTCGGAAACAGTGCTGCTCCCGTTGCTGAACCCGCTGTTCTTGTTGGCCGGCGTGCTGGGCAGTTTTGATGGCTATTACCAGTTTGCGTTGTTGCCGCCCTTTGAGGACACGCAGCTGCTGGGGGATGTGCTCGGCGGGCTGCCGGTCGTCGGCCCGCTGCTCGACGTCATCGAAGCGCTGCCGCTGATCGGTGCCGGCGACCTGATCAATCTGCCCCTCATCGAGCCGCTCGGCCCCCTCGGGGAGCTGCTCGCCGAGATCGATGCGGCGCTGCCGCAGCTTGCGCTGAGTGTGTCCACGCCGGTCAGTCGCGTGACCATTGGCGATCCGAACGGCTTGGGGCTGGAGATGGTGACCATCCCAGGGGAGGCCACGAATACCCTGGGGCAGGATATCCGCGCGCTGTCGTCGGCATCGCACACCATGCTGCTCGGCCTCACGCAGAATTCCTTCGGTTACATCATCCCGCTCGATGAGTTCGTGGTCGGCGAGATTCTCGCGGGCTCCGACCCCTATGAAGAGCTGGTGTCCCTCGGTGCCCTCACGGCGCCGCTGCTGATGCTGCAGGCCTACCGGCCGCTCTTTGACGCGCCGATGGCCGAGCTGGGTGGCGATCCCCTGTCGGCCTGCCTCACGGAGCCGTCATCGACGGATTGCCTGATTGCTCGCGTGCTGGTCTACCTGCGCAACTCGTTCATTCTCGGTTGGCTGTCGCCGTCGCAGGTGCTCGGTGCGAACGCAGCCCCGGTTACAGGGACATTGCCATGAAGCTCGCCTCGATGTTGGTCGGGCGCCGGCGCGCGCTCAGCGTCCTGGTCCCGTCGCTGCTGCTGCTCAGCGCCTGCGGCTCAAGCTCCGCGCCAGACACCAGCGGCAACGCCGCCCTGCCTCCGCAGAATCCGGCCTCGCTCGACAGCCAGATCCGCGGCGACATCCTGTCGTCCAGCCTGCGTGGCTGTGATTTTCTCGATCCGTCCTACTGCCAGTTTCCGTGGCCCTCGAATGCCCTGACGCGGCCCGATGCCGGTACCGACACTGGACTGCGGCTCGATCTGCGCCTGGCCGGCATGCCGATGAACATCGCCCTGCTGCCGGTGAATCCCGCCGAGTGGAATCAGGACGACGGCTTCTCGCCGGGCCAGATGATTTTGAGCCACGTGCCCGACCTGGACCTCGATCGCAGCAGGGCGGCGCCCGTCACCGATATCGAGGCCTCGCTGGAGCCGGATGCGCCGATCCTCATCGTCGATGCCGAAACCCTGCAGCGGCATCCCATCTGGGTGGAGTTCGACCAAAGTGGCACCGCTGCCACCCCCGCCTGCGGCCTCGTCGGCGATTTGGGCAGTTTGATCGGCGATGCCACCGGGCCCCTCGGTCCACTGTTGGGCGCCGTCGGCGCCGGCTGCAGCGCGGCGCTGGGCCCGGTCTTCAATGTGCTGGGGCAACTGCTCGACCGCACCGGCCTGTTGCCCAACAGCGCCTTCAAGATCGATCCACCTGCGCTCATCATCCGGCCGGGCATCAATTTCACCGAAGGGCGTCGTTACATCGTCGCCATGCGCAATCTGGTGGATGCCGGTGGCGCGCCCTTGCCGGCAAGGCCCCACTTTCGCGTGTTTCGCGACAACCACGCCAGCGACCTCGACGCGGTCAACGACCGGCGCGCGGCCATGGAAGACATCTTCGCGCGCCTGGGCCAGCACGGCGTCGCGCGCGAGTCGCTGTATCTGGCCTGGGACTTCACCGTGCGCAGCAAGCGCAATCTTGCCGGCCGCAGCTTGCACATGCGCGATCGCGCCCTCGAAATCCTGGGCGATGCCGCTCCGGACTTCGAGATCGACAGTGTTGAGGATTTCGACGATGGTGCGACCATCCGCCGTATCGAAGGTCGTTTCACGGTGCCGAACTTCCTGAACCTGCCCGACGGCCTGTGCGACAACCTGCCGCTGCTCAGCGACTTGGTGGACTACTGTGCAGGCGTCGAAGCGCTGCTGGGCGCCATCGAGGGCACTGGCGTGCCGCCGCTTGAACAAATCGGGGGCGTGGCCGGCGATGCCCTGGGCTTGCTGCTGCGGGATATCGGCCAATTGCCGCTTTCACGCCTCAACTATGGCCTGCCGCGTGGCGAATTTCCGCAGATCAACCCGCTGCAGCCGGAGCAGGAATATCGCTTTCAGTGCGAGATTCCACGCACCGCCGTCGGCAGCTTCGATGACCCACAGACCTGGGTGCGGCCCGCCGCCGCCACACTCTACGGACACGGCCTGCTCGGCGCCAAAGGCGAGGTGGGCGGCAGCAGCACGGCCCGGCTGCGCGAGCTGAACTTCATGCACTGCGCGATCGATTGGATCGGCATGTCCACGCGCGATGTCCCCATGACCTTGATCATCCTGTTGGAGCTTGGGCAGTTCCGCAGCCTCAGCGACCGCCTGCAACAGGGCATCATCAACTGGCATTTCATGGGCCGGCTGATGAAGCACCCCGATGGTCTCGTGAGTTCGCCGGCCTTCCAGACCGCAGACGGGCGTCCGGTTTTCGAGCCCGATCGGTTGTTCTACGACGGCAACAGCCAGGGCGGCATTCTCAGTGCGCCGGTGGTGGCCACCTCGCCCGACATCGAGCGCGCCTCCTTCGGCGTGCCCGGCATGAACTACTCCACGCTGCTGCGGCGCAGTGTCGATTTCGACCTCTACGGCATCTTCATGTATGCCGCCTATCCCAACAGCTTCGACCAGAGCTTTCTGTTCTCGCTGATCAGCAATCTCTGGGAACGTGGCGAGAACACCGGCTACATCAACGACCTGCGTAATCAGGACGGTTACGCCGGGCTGGGGGCACCCACGCCAGACAAGGAAATCCTGATGCATGTGGCCTTTGGCGACCACCAGGTTGCAGACGTTTCCGCCGAGGTCATGAACCGCAGCATGGCGGCCAGCGTGCATCTGCCGGGCGCCGAGCCGGGGCGGCACACCAACGTGAACCCGTACTGGGGCATGCCCGCGGCGGTCGACGGCGACAACGGTTCGGTGATGGTGGTCTGGGACATCGGCCCGCTCGACAACCCTTTCAACGCCGGCACGCCGCCATCGCCCACCCGGAACATCCCGCCGCGGATCGGGCAGGACCCGCACGGCAATCCGCGCCGCGAATTAAGCAGCGGTATCCAGCGCTACGATTTTTTGGTCGGTCAGCGCTTCACCAATGTTTGTGGACCACGCCCTTGCTTTGCACGTGAGTACGTCTCGGAAGCGGTCGCCAGCGGAGCGTCGGGCAATGCCCTGCCGCTGGTACGCGCGCCGGGGCCGGCATGGGCGAGGGCCGGCACTTCGGTGCCGCTGCTCAGCGTTGCGGCCGACCCTGACCTCGACGCGCTCACCGCGCAGTGGCAGGTGGTGGCGGGCGCAAATTGTGTGGCCGATCTGATCGATGCCGACCAACCCGGCGCGCGATTGCAGCTCGCTGAAAACTGCTCGGGTGATGTGCAGCTTGAGGTGCGCGTCGATGATGGTCGGGGCGGTCAAGCCACCCACCGCACCACCGTCATCGTGGAGTGATTCGACTCGCACCATGCGCTTGACCGTTCAAACACAAAGTTCATAAGACGATGAGTGAGAGAGGAACGATGCGCCAATTGAAGCTGTGTGGTAATTCAAGCAGTGGCGTCGTGCGGCTGCTCAAGCGTGGCGCTGTCATCGCGCTGATGGCCGGTGTATCTGGATGCGGCTCGTCCTCGTCGGTCGAGCTCGGTTCCGGCGGGCAAGGCGGTGTCGATGGTCAGGACGAATTCGGTGATGTGCCGCTCGACTTCGTACCCCCCAGCATTCCAGGACCGCTGGTCAGCGACCCCTTCAAGGACGTGGGCACGGTGCGTACCGTGCTGCCGCCGGGGCAGTCCGGGCAGGGCGGCATCGCCGGACTGGTGGGCGACCTGCCGTTGCTTGGCCCGGTGCTCCAGACGTTGCTCGATGACATCGTGGGCGCTACCGGCCTGACGCCAGCCTTGTCCAAGTCCGACAATTTCGACAACCAGCTCGGCATGTACTTCGGGCCGACGCAAGCGCAACCGGGCCTGACCCGCGCGGATGTCGATCGCTTCTTCAAGGATGCGTCGTTGTTGCCCCCTGAAGGCCCGAACTGGGCCAGCGAGGAGCGCGTCGAGTCTGGCGATCTCGGCGCGACCGTCAAGCGCGAGGCCGAGTTCGGGGTGCCGCATGTCTACGGCGATGATCGTCGCGGCGCGTTCTTTGGCGCGGGCTACGCCGTGGCCGGTGACCGGCTGTTTTTGATGGACGTGCTGCGTCGCGCCGGGCGCGGTGAGTTATCGCAGTTTCTCGGCCGTGCAGAGTTCAGTTTCGATCGCGCCATCAACGCGTTTGCGCCCTATCGTGAAGCCGAACGCACCGCGCAATTCGAACAGTTGCGTGATCGATACGGCGCGCTCGGTGTTCAGATGCGCATCGATGGCGAGGCCTTCATCCGCGGCGTGAACGAATGGATTCGGCAGGCGCGTATGGGCCTGCTCGATGTGCCGCTGGAATATCTGCTGCTGGGTGTTCCGCTCGAAGAATTTGTTGAAGAGGACGTGGTCGCGGTTGCCACCGTGATTCAGGCCGAGCTCGGCGCCGGCGGGGGCGCCGAACAGCGCAACGTCGAGCTGATTCAGGCGCTGCATGCGCAAACCGGCGATGTCGAGACGGCGTGTGCGCTGTATCACGACCTGCGCATGAGTGACGACCCTGAAATCAATGTCACGACCGAGCGGCGCTTCCCGACCCAGGAGCCGGGACGCCTCGATCCCACGGTGTGTCCGCTGCGCGCAGATTTTGCCCAGCGTTACCCCGGCAATGTGATCTTTGACGCCGACAGTTTCGAGCCCTACGCCCCGTTTCAGGCGGGGCCTTGCGGTCGCCCAGGGCAGCCGTTGTGTCCGGGCGGTCTGCTCGGACAGGTGCCCGGATTGCCTGCCTTCGGGCTGGTTGAGGAGCTGGTTGACGCCATCGATCAGATTCTGGGCCTCGGTGGGGTGTTGGGCCTGTCGCTGGATTTTCTCACCGACATCCTGACGGGTCGGGAGCAGGCCAATGCGCGGCGGGCTGCTGACGCGGTTGCGCAGGCCCAGGCGCGCTTTGCCGCCAAGCTGGCCGAGGACACACCCGAAGGTCAGGCGCTGCGCGAGCAGGCCGAAGCCGTGCTCGCCAATGCGCTGGGCGCGGCGCGCAGCATCGGCGACGTATTTCCGAAGAGCGCGAGCAATGCGCTGTTGATCGACCGCAGCCGGACCGAATCCGGAAATCCCATCGCGGTGTTCGGCCCGCAGGTGAGCTATTTCACCCCGCAGTTGATCGCCGAGGTGGCGATGTACGACGGCGACCAGATCGCCGTGCGGGGCGGCACGATTCCCGGCTTGCCCTACGTGGTCGTGCCGGGCCGGGGCATCGACTTCGCCTGGAGTGCGACCTCCAGCGGCGTGGATATCGCCGACGTCCGTGTGCTCGAACTCTGCGAGGACCCGCGGGTGGTCACCCCCGGCAGTTATCGGGTGAATGGGGTGTGCCAGAACTTTGATGTCATCGAGGATCAATGGACGGCGCGCTGGAACCTGGGCTCGACTTTCGATGCCGACCAGATCGGGCAGAACTTCATCGCCGAGAGAAGGGTGATTCGGTCAATGCGTTATGGCCCGGTCATCGGTTTCGCGACCGTGGGCGGCCAGCCGGTGGCGCTAACACAAGAGCGCAGCACCTATTTTCAAGAGCTTGATGCCGCGCCGCCGTTTGCACTGGCTGCAAGCAACGCCATTCACGACGTCGACAGCTTTCAGGAGAGTTTCAGCCTGATGGCGAGCGCCTTCAACTGGTTCTATATCGACGCCGAAGACATCGCCTTTATTACCCCGTCGCTGCTGCCGGCGCGGGCCACGACGGTTTACCCCGATTTTCCGTCGTGGGGCAACGGCCAGCACGATTGGCGCGGGGTGTTGCCATTCGAGCGGCTGGCGCGCGACCGCAATCCGCAAACGGGCTTTTTTGCCAACTGGAACAATCAGGCGACCCGCGACTGGTGGCCGGCAGACAGTGGCATGGCCGGCGCCTTCGACCGTAACAACCTGCTGGAGGTGCGTGCCGAGCCGCTGGTTGCGCGCGGTAACGTGCGTCTTGAAGAAGTCGTGGAAGCAGTGAATGACGCGGCTTATGTGGATCTGCGCGGTCAGGAACTCATCCCGCGGGCGCTTGATGTCATCGAGCAATTCTTGCCGCTGGACGATCCGCTCTGGCCTGCGGTGAACCTGATGCGCGACTGGACAGAAAAGCCGCTGAGCGACCGCGCACAGCGGCGTGATCGCAGCGGCGACGGCGTGTATGACGATACGCAGGCGGTGGCGCTGATGGACGCGTGGTGGAACCCACTACTCGACGCCGCGCTGCCGCAGTTGCTGCCACTCGAAAACGTGAACGGCCGCAGGCTCATCCCAGTGGGGCGGCACGATTCGCCGGGCGGCGAGGGCAGTGCTTACAACGATGGTTGGTACAGCTATCTCGGCCGAGTGCTCGATATGGCGCTGGGTCGCGCGCCCGTGTCTTACCGGCAGATTCGCTGCGCCGGTTCGAACCAGCTTGAAGATTGCGCCAATGCGCTGATCGCGAGCCTGAACGGGGCCGTCGACAGTCTCGGCGGCATCGGCAGTCTCGATAGCTGGGGCGCCGACCAGTCTGTTGAAGAGGTGGTGTTTCAGGCGATTGGCGTCGTCGGTGTGCCCAATCAGCACTGGGTCAATAAACCGACGATTCAATGGGCGGTGGAGTTCAGCGATCGACGGTGATGGTTGATTCGGGCGTTTGTTTGGGGTGCTTGCGGTAGGGGGCCTTTAATGGAACGTGGCCCAAGGGCGCGTGCCGTTTTTTGGGGTGGCCGCATCGCTTTGCCCAGAGTCGGTGGGTAAAGTTGGCCTATTGCGGGCCCATCTCACGGTTTCGTCATCATCATGACACTGCCCGAATCTAGTCTCGCGCGTCTTTGATTGCGCATCGGAATCGTGAATATGGACCGTCGTCAGTTTCTCCGCCAAGTCAGTATCGCTTCGGGGGGGGCTTTGCTCCCAGTACTGGCCGGTTGCGGGAGCAGTACCGCAATTGGCATAGACCCACGCGCTGGTGAGGCGGCCTTCCTGCACGGCGTCGCCTCGGGTGATCCGCTGTCCGATCGGGTGATTCTGTGGACGCGCGTCACCCCGGAGGGCGAGGGTTCGTTGCAGGTGCGCTATCGCGTCGCCACCGATCCGGCCATGACCCAGGTGCTGATCGACGAGCGCGTGTTCACCGATGCCGACCGCGACTACACGGTCAAGGTCGATCCGCTGGGCTTGCAGCCCGGCACGACCTATTACTACCAGTTCGAGGTCGGCACCACGCGCTCGCCGGTGGGGCGCACCCGCACCCTGCCGGTAGGCGCGGTCGATCATCTGCGGCTGGGCATGGTGTCGTGTTCGAGCCTGGCGCACGGCTGGTTCAATGCCTACCGGCTGCTCGCGCAGCGCAGCGACATCGACTGCGTGCTGCATCTGGGCGACTACATCTATGAATACGGCAACGGCGAGTACGGCAGCGCGCGCGACTACGAGCCGCCCACCGAGATCCTCACACTGTCCGACTACCGGATGCGTTACGCGCAATACCGGCGCGACGAAGACCTCGCCGAGCTGCATCGCCAGCACCCGATGATCTGCATCTGGGACGACCACGAGTCGGCCAACAATGCCTGGGTCGAAGGCGCCGAGAACCACACCGAGGGCGCAGAGGGTAACTGGCTGCTGCGCAAGGCTGAGTCCATCCAGGCGTACTTCGAGTGGATGCCGATTCGCATGGTGGATACCAACGACCCGCAGCGCATCTGGCGTCAGTTCCAGTTTGGCGATCTGCTCGATCTGCTGATGCTCGACACGCGCCTGTATGGCCGCGACGAGCCGCTGCTGCTCGCCGTGGGCGGGCCGCGGGTCAATTCCCCCGACCGGCAGCTGCTGGGCGCGCCGCAGCAGGCGTGGCTCACGTCGCGTCTCAACGAGGCGAGCGCGCAATGGAAGTTCATCGGTCAGCAGATCATGTTCGGCCAACTTAGATTGTTGACCTTGCCCGAGGTGGAGCTGCTCGGTGTGCCATTGACGCGGGAGCTGCTGGCGATCAACGGCGACCAATGGGACGGGTATGCCGCTGCCCGCCAGCGGGTCTTCGATGCCATTGACGCCGGGCAGGTCGAAAACGTGGTGGTGCTCACCGGTGACATCCACAGTTCCTGGGGCATCGAGCTGTATCGCGATCCCGGCGAGTTGGTCACGCTGCTCAACAACATTACCGGCAACCCCCTCGATCTGGGCCTGATCAAGGCGAGCGCGGTCGAGTTCGTCACCCCTTCGGTAACCTCGCCGGGCTTTCCGGCGGCCACCACGCCCCTGTTGCGCACGCTGTTCCGGGCGGTCGACCCACACATCCAGTACTTCCAGGGCGACCGCAACGGCTATGTGGTGCTCGACATCAACCGCGACCGCTGCCAGTGCGACTGGTGGTATGTCGACACCATCGCCGAGCGCGGCGGCGGCGAGTCATTCGGCCACGCCCTGTTCAGCCGCTCCGGTGAAAACCGCCTGCGCCGCGCCGACGCGCCGAGCCCCGCGCGCACCGACGCGCCGCCGCTCGCGCCCTGAACTGCAACGAGCCGCTTCAGCGCCCTACCCCTCAACCGGAGCGCGTCCCATGTTTCGCAGCCTGCCGCACGCCCATCGCCGCCCCAGCCCGCAGGGCCTCAGCCGCCGCAGTTTTCTGCGCCAGAGTCTGGCCAGCTCGGGCCTGATCGCCACCGGGCCGCTGCTGTGGAGTTGCAGCGACTCCGGATCGGGACCGGGCGGCACCGTGCTGGCGCCATCGCTGACCGCGCTCGGGCCGCTGGGCGCGCCGGACGCCAACGGCATCATGCTGCCGCCCGGCTTCAGCTCGCGCGTGATCGCCGAGTCGGGACTGCCGGTGGTGTCCGACCTGCTCGGCAACCTGCTCAGCCCGCTGCTCGGCTACAACTGGCACACCTTTCCCGACGGCGGCGCCACCTTTGCCGCGGAGGACGGCGGCTGGGTCTATGTCTCCAACAGCGAATCGGTGCCCGGCGGGGTCGGCGCGATTCGTTTCGACGCCCAGGGCAATCGCGTGGATGCCTACCGCATCCTCGCCGGCACCCTCATCAACTGCGCCGGCGGGCCGACGCCGTGGGGTACCTGGCTGTCCTGCGAGGAGATTCCGATTGGCCGGGTGCATGAGTGCAATCCCTTCGGCGGCCTGCTGGCGGCACGGGCGCTGCCGGCGCTGGGGATTTTCGACCACGAGGCCGTGGCGGTCGATCCGGCGCGCCGCCAGCTGTTCTTGACCGAGGACACCGGCGACGCGCGGTTTTATCGATTCGTGCCCAGCAGCAGCGACTGGCCCGTCGGCGCCGAGCGTCCGCAGCTCGAAGACGGCGTCTTGCAGGTGATGGAAGTGCCCGGCTTTGCCGACTCCCGCGACATCCCGCTGGATGCCCCGCCGATGCCGGTGCAGTGGATCGACGCGCTCAGTCCCGACCAGCCGCAGAGCAACAACCGTATCGCCGAGGCGACGATCTTCGCCGGCTCCGAGGGCATCTGGTACGTGGACGATCTGGTGTACTTCACCGCCAAGTCCGGCAACCGCGTCTGGGCCTACGACACCGCCCAAGAGACGATCGAGCTGATCTACGCCGCGAGCCTGTTCGGCGGTGATGCCGCGCCGCTGCGCGGCGTCGACAACTGCGTGGTCTACAACCCCACGCGCGACCTGCTGGTGGCCGAGGACGGCGGCGACATGCGCATCGCGGCGATCGGGCTGGACGGCAGCGTCGTGCCGATCCTGCGCGTCGACGGGCAGGACGGCTCCGAGATCACCGGCCCGGCATTCTCGCCCGACGGCACCCGCCTGTACTTCAGCTCGCAGCGCGGCGGGCGCCTGTCCGGCGGCATCACCTACGAAGTCACCGGGCCCTTCAGCGGACGCTGAGGCCGATCATTGGGAGCGCCACGATGAGTCCGCCGATCGACCGTCGAAAGTTCCTGCGCGGCAGTGCAGCGCTCGGCGCCTTTGCCGCGCTGGGCGGCCTGGGCGCCTGCGGGGACAGTGGGCCGGCCGCCGCCGACGGCGGGGCTGCGGTCGACCTCGTGCCGCCGCCAGGCTGGGACTATCCGGCCATCAATGAGCTGTTGCCTTTCGGCCATGGCGTGGCCTCCGGCGATCCGCTGGCCGACCGCGTGATCCTGTGGACGCGCATCACCGTGCCCGACGCGCGCGGCTGGGCCGTCGCCGATCCTCAGGGGCTGACGGAAGTCGCCGTCGACTGGCTCGTCGCCACCGACCCGGCGCTCGACGACATCGTGGCCCGCGGGCGCGTGCGCACCGACCGCGGCCTCGACTGGACGGTGAAAGTCGATGCCGCCGGGCTGCCCTCGGCCACGACCTACTACTACGCCTTCGAAGCGCTGGGGCGCCGCTCGATCACCGGTCGCACCCGCACCGCGCCGGCGCCGGGCGACGCGGTCGCCGAGCTGCGCATCGCGCACGCCGCCTGCTCCTCGTACTGGTCGATGGACTTTCACCCCTATGCGCGCATCGCCGAGCGCGACGATCTCGACCTGTTCTGTCATGCCGGCGATCATGTCTACGATTTCGTCGACGACAAACAGTGGTATCGCGCGCGCAACGACGTCTTCGACCCGGAGTACGTCGACTTCCGCGACTGGCGCAACGCCGACGAATGCGGCCGCCGCTACGCGCTGTACTACAGCGACCCGGATCTGCTCAAGGCGCATCAGTCGCTGCCGTTCGCGATCATGCCCGACCAGCACGATGTAGACGATGCCACCGATCCCGACACCGGCATCGAATTCACCCGCGCCGAGGCGGCGCAGGTGTTCTGGCTGTGGACGCCGTCGCGGCCCCCGCTGCCCGACGGCTCCGGTGAATTCGGCCCGCCGCCCACGCCCGATACCAACATCGCCTTCGTGCCGCGCACGGCGGCCGAGCTGTTCTACCGCTACCTGCCCTACGGTGATCTGGCCGACGTCATATTGATCGACCAGCGCCGCCACCGCGATCCACAGGCGCCCAGCGAGATGGGCAAGCTGCTCGGTCAAGCACAGACCGCGTGGCTGCAGCGCGTACTGCTGGCCTCGACCAATGAGCGTGGCGCGGTGCAGCGCGTGGTCGTCAACCAGATCAACCTGTCGCAGCTGCTGCTGTTCACCGCGCCGCTGCCGGGCCTGTTCGAGACTCTAGGCCTGAACCCCAACGGCCCCGAGCTGTACACCAGCGGCTGGGGCGGCTTTCCGGCGGCGCGCGACGAGTTCTACGGCTTTCTGCGCGAGCACGGCATCGTCGACAACCTGGTGATGTCCGGCGACAGTCACGGCTGGTTCGCCAATGACCTCATCGAAACCGCCGGGCTGCCGGCCTACAATCCGGCCAACGGCGGCGGCACGCGCGGCGTCGTCGGCGTCGAGATCGTGCCCTCGGCGATGGGCCGTGCCAACGGAGTGGATGTGGTGGCCGGGGCGCTCTACGCGGCGGCCCACGGCGGCCAGCCGCCGCTTGCCGACTACGCCACGCAGGCCAATGTGTACGTGCCGCTGGCGACGCCGATCATGGTGCTGGTCGAGGACGCCGCGCGCCTGGTCAATCCGCAGCTGCGCTACTTCAACTGGCGCACCTACGGGTATGGTCTGGCGCATCTGACCGCGGACACGCTGGTTTGCGAGCTGTGGGAAGTGCCAAGCCCGCAGGCCGCCCCGGAGCAGACCTTGCTGCGGCAGTTCGTCTCGGCCGTGGGCGCGCCGCACCTGGCGTCCGTGCCCAACCCACAGCCGACGCGGGGCGGGCGTCAATCGCCTGCGGCGCCTTTGCCGGCGGGCGTCTGAGCATGCGCGCTCCCATGTTGCGCGTCGCGTGCGCCGCACTGGCCCTGGGCGTCGCTGCCTGCGACGGTGACGGCGCGCTGGACGCGGGCGCCGCGCAGACGCATGGTGACTTCGTCGCCATGACCTTCAACACCGGCATCCCTGACTGCTCGCGCGCCCCGGGCGCAGCGTACGACTGCGACGACGCCCGGGTCGCTGGAGAGTGGTACGGCACCGGCCTGTCGTTCAAAGTGCTCGTGGCAGAAGTGCAGGCGTACATTGCCGGCGTCCAGCCCGACATCGTCGCGTTCCAGGAAATCTTCCATAGCGAGGCTTGCGCGCAGATTCCGCCGGCGTTCCATCCCGGCTTCGTCTGCGAGGACTGGCAGCCGGGCGATCCGAGCGTGGTGCAGCGCGTGCTCGGTCCCGGTTACCAGATCGCCTGCAACCTGGAAAAGCCGGACAAGTGCCTCGCGGTGAAGGAGGCGTTCGGCCGCTGGCGCGGCTGCACGGGCGCGCTGTGCCTCGATCATCTGGCCGGCGCGCGGGTGGCCGACTGCGGCGGCGGTTCGCGCGTCGGCCGCGGCGTGATCATGCTGGCCGGCGGCGGCGAGCTCACTGTGGTCCACGTCCACGGCACCTCCGGCATCACCCGCGCCGACCAGGCCTGCCGCTCGCAACAGTTCGAGCAGGTGTTCGCCGATCTGGGCGACGGCAGCGGCGCGCCGGCCGCCAATGGCGCCCGCAACCTGGTGATCGGCGATCTCAACGTCGATCCGGCGCGCATGTTCTGGGACGCCAGCGCGGCGACCTGGAACCGCCACGTCGGCGACGGTCTGGCCTTTGGCCTGCTCACGGACGCCGGCCCCGGCGCCGAGCCGACCTACGCCAGGCTGTTCAACATCGATCACCTGGTCAGTGACCGCCTCGAGGGTGACTGCGTCGCCGGCACTGCCACCGCCATCCGCGCCTTCGACCACCTGCCCATCGTCTGCCATCTGCGCCTGCCGACCCAGATAGGCGCTGCATCGCGTGGCGCAAGCTAAACCCTGGCTCAGGCGTGGTTGTTGCTTGAGATCCCCTGAAAAAACAGCTTGATCATGGCCTGCGCCTGGCCTTCGAGCGAGAACGAGGTCGGCGCCCTTAGCCAGCTGCAGTAGATGCCCAGCATGTAGGCGTGCAGCGACAGCGCCGCCGTGCGCGGTTCCAGGTCCGGGTCGATTTCGCCGGCAGCGCGTGCGCGATCGAAAAGCTGCTCCAGGTGCGCGCGGGCGTCTTCGAGGCTGCGGCGCACATAGGCCTGGGTTTCCGGCGAGCTGGAGCCATCTTCCAGGCGCAGCAGCAGAATCGCATACACCCGCTGCCGGCGACGATCCCGGGCCAGCTCCAGCAGGGCGTCCAGGCAGAGGGTATGCAGGGTGTTCAAAAAGCCCTCGGGCGGGCTATCCCCAATGCCGCAGATCAGCTCCTGCAGGGGCAGCCGGCCGCGCGTGACCATGGCATCAAGCACATCCGCCTTGTCGCGGAAATGCCAGTAGATCGCCCCCCGCGTCGCGCCTGCCCGGCGTGCAATGGCTTCCAGGGTGCTGCGCGCATAACCTCGCTCAAGAAAAACTTGCTCGGCGGCGTCCAGCAGCGAGTCGCGGGTTTCAGCTGCCTCTAGCTTGGTACGTCTGGCCATCGATCCCTCTTCGTCATCCAAATGACGCGACTCCCGCGTTACATTGGTTTATGTTTGCATACATGCACGTCTGTATGCAAAATGCCGGTTCTGTCGGCTGGAGGTTTCCTGATGGCACGCTGCACCCTTCGCGGTCTGTTGGTCCGCCGCTATTCCCCCGGACTCGGCTGCGCGCTGTTGCTGCTGGCCGCAGGCTGCTCCGATGGTGCGTCGGCGCCCCAATCCACCCCGCCGCAACCGCCCCCGGCACGCGTGAGCCTGATGCCGGTGCAGCCGCAGTCGGTGTCGCTGGCGCGCGCTTATCCGGCGCGCGTGCACGCCGTGGCCGACGCGCAGGTGCGTGCCCGGGTGCCGGGCCTGCTGGTGGCGCAGGCGTATCAGGAAGGTGCGCGGGTCGAGGCTGGCACGCTGCTGTTCCGGATCGACCCGGCGCCGTTCGAGGCCCGTGTGGCGCAGGCCGAAGCCGAGGCCCAGCGCGCCCAGGCGCAGTTGCGGCAGGCGCAGCGTGAATGGGAGCGGGTCGCTGCGCTGTTTGCCGAGAATGCCGTGAGCGCCCGCCAGCGCGATGAAGCCCAGTCGGCGCTCGAGCTGGCCGAGGCGGTCTCGGCTACGGCCCAGGCGGCGCTGCGCGCCGCGCGCATCGACCTGGGGTATACCCGGGTGACTGCGCCGATCGGCGGCGTGACCGGTCTGCGTGCGGTCTCGGAAGGCAATCTGGTGAACGTCGGCGACCTGCTGACCTCGGTGCAACAGATCGACCCGATCCATGTGCTGTTTTCGGTGCCGGAGGCGGACGCGGCCCTGTACCGGCGCCACCTCACCATGAGGGCGGACGACGCCGCGCCGTCGCAGGGGCGTTTGCGGGTGAAGGCCCGATCTTCGGACGGCCTCAAGGATATGCACGAGGGGATGATCGATTTTCTCGCAGCCCGCGTTGATGCCCAGACCGGCAATGTGCAGGTACGCGCCATCTTTCCCAATCCGCAGGGCGAGCTGACGCCGGGCCAGTTCGTGCGCGTGTCGATCGAAGGGCTGCGCATCGACGATGCACTGGTGGTGCCGCCGCAGGCCATCGCGCAGGGCGCCGAAGGACCGGTGGTGTATGTCGTCGACGACCAGCAGCAGGCGCAACCGCGACCGGTGACCCTGGGCGCACTGGCCGAGCAGGGCCAGGTGATTGGCACCGGCCTGAGCGGCGGCGAGCGGGTGATCGTCGGCGGTCTGGTCGGGGTGCGTCCGGGTGCGCGGGTCGCGCCCTCTGATCCGCCCGTGGAAGCGGCCCCATGATTTCCAAGTTCTTCATCGACCGGCCCGTGTTTGCGACGGTGCTTTCGATCACCATCACCCTGGCGGGGCTGGTGGCGATGCGGTCCTTGCCGGTCGAGCAGTATCCGCAGATCGTCCCACCGGAGGTGGTGATCCAGGCGCGCTTTCCGGGCGCCAACGCGCAGACGATCTCCGAGACCGTCGCGGCGCCGATCGAACAGCAGGTGAATGGTGTCGAGAACATGATCTACATGCGCTCCACCAGCTCGGATGCCGGCTCGATGCGCATGTCCGTGTACTTTGACGTCGGCACCGATCCTGACCAGGCCACGATCAACGTCAACAACCGTGTCCAGGCTGCGCTGCCCACCTTGCCGGCCAACGTGCGCAATCTGGGCGTGACCGTCCGCAAGCAGTCCAGCTCGATTCTCGGGCTGGTCGCGCTGTCCTCGCCGGACGGGCGCTACGACCGCCTGTTCATGAGCAATTACGCGCTGATCAACATCATCGACGAGATTCGGCGCATACCGGGCATCGGCGATGCGTCGTTGTTCGGTGCCGCCGACTACTCGATGCGCATCTGGCTGCGGCCCGACAAGCTCGCTGAATATGAACTGACGCCCAACGATATCGCGGAGCGGCTCCGAGAGCAGAATACCGACGCGGCGATCGGCAGTCTCGGCGCACCGCCAGCCGGCAGCGACGTCGCTTTTACCTATACCGTCACCGCCCTGGGGCGCCTGTCCGACGCCGAACAGTTCAAGAACATCATCGTCCGCTCCAATGACGACGGATCGTCCCTGCGCCTCAAGGACGTCGCACGAATCGAACTGGGTGCCCAGCGTTACGAATTCTCCGCCGTATTCAACGGCAAGCCCACCGTGCCGATCAGGCTCTCTCTGCAGCCGGGGGCCAACGCGCTGGACACGATGGCCGCGGTGGAGCGGCGGATGGAAGCGATGGCGCAGCGCTTCCCCGAAGGCCTCGAGTACAACATTCCGTTCACGACCACACGCTTTGTCGAGGTCTCCATCGATGAGGTCATCAAGACCTTCATCGAAGCGCTGGTCCTGGTGGTCGTGGTGGTCTTCGTGTTTCTGCAGAATGTGCGCGCCACCCTCATTCCGCTGCTGGCGATTCCGGTCTCGCTGATCGGCACCTTTGCCGGTATGCAGCTGCTGGGTTTCTCGATCAACCTGCTGACCCTGTTCGGCATGATCCTCGCGATCGGCATCGTGGTGGACGACGCCATCGTCGTGCTCGAAAACGTCGAGCGCCTGATGACGCAGGAAAAGCTGCCTCCGCGTCAGGCCGCGGTCAGGGCGATGCAAGAGGTGACGGGGCCGGTCATCGCCATTGTGCTGGTGCTGGTGGCGGTGTTCATCCCCGTGGCCTTTCTCGGCGGCATGACGGGTGTCATGTACCGGCAGTTCGCGATCACCATTGCGGTGTCGGTGGTCATTTCCGGCATCGTCGCGCTGACGCTCACGCCGGCACTGTGCGCCTTGATTCTCAAGCCCGTGCACGACGAGCCTGCGGCGCCGTTTCGCTGGTTCAATCGGGTGTTCGATCGCGTCACGCAAGGCTATCTCGCCGCCGTGCGCTACCTGCTTCAACATGCCGTGCTGGGGGTGTTCCTGTTCGCGGGCCTGACCGCGATAACGGTCGTCCTGCTCATGCGGCTGCCGGGCGCTCTGGTGCCTGGCGAAGACCAGGGCTATGTGATCGCCGTGAGCCAGCTGCCGCCGGCCGCCGCGTTGCACCGCACTTCGGCGTCAATGGAGGACTTCACGACCAAAGTGCTGGAGAACAAGGCGATCGAGGGCATGACCAGCTTCGCCGGGTTCGATCTGCTCGCTGGCGCGCTGAAAAGCTATGCCGGCGCGTCCTTTATCTCACTCAAGCACTGGGACGAGCGCACCGGGAAAGATCAGGATTCCTTTTCCGTTGTTGACCAGCTGATGCGCGTTGGCGGGAGCATCCCCGAGGTCAAGGTCAAAGTGATGAATCCGCCGCCGATCACCGGCATTTCGACCACCGGCGGTTTCGAGGGTTATCTGCAGAGCCGCTCGGCAGCGCCGCCAGACGAGATCGCCGCCACCGCCCAAAAACTGGTGGCGGCTGCCAACCAGCGGCCGGAGCTCTCGGGAGTGCGTTCCACCTTTACGACACAGGTCCCGCGCTACCGCATGGATGTGGACCGTGACCAGGCGCGCGCGCTGCGCGTGCCGGTGAGCGCGGTCTACGAGGCGATGCAGAGCACCTTCGGCTCGCTCTATGTGAACGACTTCACGCTGTTCGGTCGCAATTATCAGGTCAATCTTCAGTCAGAAGCCGAGTTCCGGGAAACACCCGACGATCTCAAGGAAGTGTTCGTCCGCTCCGACGACGGCCACATGGTGCCGGTCTCGACCTTGGTCCGGATCGAACGCAGCCGGGGCCCCGATCTGGTCGATCGCTTCAACGTCTTCCCGGCAGCCAAGATCCTGGGCGCCCCGGCCCCTGGCTACAGCTCAGGCCAGGCCCTCGCGGCGATGCAGGCGGTGGCGGCAGAAACCCTGCCGGCGGATTACCAGATTGGCTGGGTCGGGCTCGCGTACCAGGAAATCGCTGCTGCGGGTGCCGGGCAACTCGCATTCGTGTTCGGCATCGTCATGGTGTTCCTGATTCTTGCCGCGCAGTACGAGCGCTGGACGCTGCCGCTGGCCGTGGTCACGGCGGTGCCCTTCGCCGTGTTCGGCGCCGCGCTGGCGATCTGGATGCGCGGCCTCGAGGTGGACCTGTATTTTCAGGTCGGCATGCTGGTGTTGATCGGCCTGGCGGCCAAGAACGCGATTCTCATCGTCGAGTTTGCGGTGCTGTCGCGCGCCGAAGGACAGTCGATCCGCGACGCCGCGATCAACGCCGCGCGCCTGCGCTTCCGCCCCATCATCATGACCTCGCTGGCCTTCATCATGGGGGTCGTGCCGCTGGCGCTGGCCAGCGGTGCCGGCGCTGCCAGCCGGCACTCCATCGGCACCGGCGTGATCGGCGGCATGCTCGGGGCCACGGTGCTGGCGATCATTTTCGTGCCGATGTTCTACCGCCTGATCGAGGAGATCACCGAACGCCTGGGCGGCCGGCGCGGTGCCGCATCCGCCACTGAGGTCCGCAGCCATGACTGAGCCTCGGACTCCGGGGCGGACCGGCGCGGCCTTGCGCATGGTCGGCATCGCCAGCGCCGCCGCACTCGCCGGATGCGCGTTGACGGCGGACTATCAGCGTCCGGTGCTGGATCTGCCGGCGCAATGGCCTGACACCCTGCAGGCCGCCCAGCAACTTCAGGGCGACTGGACCCAATGGTGGCAGCGCTACGAGGACCCGGCACTCACCCAACTCGTCGACGACGCCCTTGCCGCCAATCTCGACCTGCGCGCCGCGGCCGCCCGGGTACGTCGGGCACGGGCTGAACTCGGCTTCACCCGCGCCGACCAATACCCGACGCTGAACGCCCAGGCCGACGTCGTGCGTGGCGACACCGGGCAAACCACGTCGGCTGCCGATGGCCCGGTCACCCGCTACCGGATCGCCGGTGTGCTGGCCTACGAACTCGACCTTTGGGGGCGGCTGGCCCAGGCCACCGAGGCTGCCCGTGGCCGCTGGCTGCAAACCACCTTCGGCGCCGACGCCGTGCGCCTGGCGCTGATCACCGATGTGGTCACCGCCTACTTCAACCTGCGCGCGCTGGATCGCCAGATCCGCACCACCCAGGACACGATCGCTACCCGCAACGAGGCCTACCGGCTGGAGCAGGTCAACTACCGCAACGGTGCCACCACCGAGCTGACGCTGCGCCAGTCGGAAGCCGAGCTCGCGCTGGCCGAGGCCCAGTTGCCCGCGCTGCAGAACCGCGCCGGACAGGTGCGGCGCACGCTGGCGATCCTCACCGGGCGACCGCCGTCCCAGGTGCTGCAGCCACCGGCGCTGCCCGCCGTGGCGCTGAGGGACCTTACCCTCGACACCCGCCTGCCGAAGCTGCTGCCTTCCGAGCTGATCGAACGCCGGCCCGACATTCGCGCGGCGGAGGCCGGGCTGATGGCCGCGCAGGCCGACATCTCGGTTGCCCGCACCGCCTGGCTGCCGCGCATCAACCTCGCCGGCACCATCGGCAGCGCCGCCACCGATGCCGACGCCCTGTTCACCGGCCCGGCGCAGCTGTGGGACCTGGGCGGATCGGTGCTCGCCCCGCTGCTCGATTTTGGCCGCATCCGCGCCGGCGTGGACGTCGCCGAAGCGCAGCGTGATCTGGCCGAGCTGCAATACCGCGCGAGCATTCGCGACGCCCTGCGCGAGGCCGGCGACGCCTGGACCCTGCTCGAAACCGCCAGCCGCCGGCTCGAAGCCCTCACCCGACAGGTCGGCGCCCTGCAGGCCGCGGTGCGCCTAGCGGAAACCCGCTACCGCAACGGCTACTCGCCGTTCTTCGAAGTGCTGGACGCGCGGCGCTCGCTGCTCGCCGCCGAACTGGCGCAGACCGAAGCCGTTCGCGATCGGCTCATCGCCACCGCCCTGCTGTTCAAGGCACTGGGCGGCGGTTGGCGTGAACCCTGCCCGGACTGTGCCGCCGGAGGGTGAGCGGCCCGCAGCGCGCCGTGCGTTCAGATGGATAGTCAAGGCCGGCTCCAACTCGCAAGCCCGCGACATCGGTTTCGATGTAAAACCACGTCTTCGGAATGGAAGCCGCCTCCCAATGTTGTATCGTTCGCACATGAAGCGACTCATGCCAATGTCGGGCACACTAGGGTGGCGACCGGTCTGGTCGGCTGTCTTGATCTGTGGGCTGATCGCTTGTGGTGGCGATCCTCCTCCACATGCCGGTCTGGCGGGCCGGGTGTTCGACGTTCCGACCGTCGTGGTCGAGCAGCGTGCGGTACCGCTGGTCTACACGGCCACCGGTACCGTGGTGTCGGACGAGCGCGTGCAGATCAGCTCGCGTACGACCGCCTATGTGCGGACGCTGGAGGTGCGCGAGGGTCAGCGGGTGCGGCAGGGTCAGTTACTTGCCCACCTGGACAGCCAGGACCTCGACGCCCGCATCCGCGCGGCAACGGCGGCTCGCGACCAGGCCCTCGCAACACAAGCCGACGCCGAGCGTGACGCCAAGGACAGCGCAACCTTGTTCGCTCGTGGCCTCGTGGCCGAAGCCCACCAGCGCAAGACGCAGCTCGCGTTGGCTGCCGCGACGGAAGCTGCCATCGCGGCTGAAGCCGAGTTGTCGCGCACGCAATCGGAGCGCCAGTACACGCAGATCGTGAGCCCGGTGGCTGGCGTGGTGGTGGCGCGTCATCGCCACGCGGGCGATCTGATCACCCCGGGGACGCCCCTGCTCACGGTGGAGTCGGACACCGCGCTGCTGTTCCAGACCGAGGTGCCGGAACAGCGCGTGGCAGGCATCGCCGAGGGCGACGCAGTGGCGGTAAAGGTAGATGCCGTGCAGCAAAGCTTCTCGGGCGAGGTGGTGCGTCGGGTCAGCTCCGGCAATCCGGTCACTCGCGGGTTCGAAGTGAAGATCGCCTTGCCGGCGTCATCCGGCCTGCTGCCTGGCATGTTCGGGCGCGCGGCGTTCACTGTCGGGCAGCGGCAGGCACTGGTGGTCCCCCTTTCGGCGCTGGCCGACCGAGGGGGGTTGAAGGGTGTGTTCGTTGCCGGGCCGGATCAAAAGCTGCGGTTCCGCTGGCTGCGGACCGGGCACATCGTCGCGGACGGTGTGCTGGCCGAGGCCGGCCTCGATGCCGGGGAGAGGATTGTCGAGCGGGTACCAGCCGACATGCGCGATGGTGATGTCCTTGCGGCCGCGACGCACCACGGTTGAGCAGCCGCCCGCAGATCCAACCCGCCGATGCATCCCGTCCGACTTAACTCCGCCGGTCGACTGGCGCAGTCCTTCATCGAGTCCAAGCTCACGCCATTGTTCGTGGTGGCGGGGTTCCTGCTCGCGATCTTCTCGTCACTGGTGACGCCGCGGGAGGAGAATCCGCAAATCATCGTGCCGGCCGTGCAGGTGACCTGGTTGCTGCCGGGCGCCACACCGGAAGAGGTGGACCGCCTGGTCGTGGTCCCCATGGAGGCGGCGCTGCGCGAGATCGATGGCGTCAAGCACAGTTCCGCTGCAGCCGCGCACGGAATCGGCCGGGTGATGGTCGAGTTCCACGTCGGACAGGACGAGGACCGGGTGCTGGAGCGGGTGAAGCAACGCGTAGCGGTGCATCGTGACCGGTTGCCGAGGGCCACGCTCGACCCGCGCATCGAGCAAATTCGGGTCGACGACGCCCCCATCGTGACCCTCACCCTGGCCTCGCAGCGCTATGACGACTACGCACTGCGCCGTCTGGCAGAGCGCATCGCCGAGCGGCTCAACAACATCAAGGAAGTATCGGTCACCCAGATTCACGGCGGGCGGCTGCGCGAACTGCGCGTCAATCTGGACCCGGCGCGCTTGCAGGCACACGGCCTGACCCTGAACGAAGGCATTGCGGCCATCACCGGCAACAACGTGGATGCGCTGGCCGGGCATTCGACCCGCAACGGGAGCGAACGACTTGTTTACCTGGACGGCCGCCTCAGCTCGGCCGAGGGTTTGCGCCGGCTCCCGCTGGCCGAGCGTGGCGGTCGGCTGATTCATCTGGAAGACCTGGCCGAGGTCGTCGACGGTCCTGCGCCCGAGCGGGATCACGTCACCCGGCTGGCCTTCGGTTCCGGCAATCCGCTGTTTGCCGCGGAAGACTCCCAGGGCGAGATGGCGGCGGTGACGATCTCGGTGGCAAAGAAGCCCGGAACCAACGCGGTGGAAGTCAGCCGCGACGTGCTGACGATGGTGGAGAAGATACGCGCACAGATCGTCCCCGCCGATGTGCATGTCGTGACCACACGCGATGATGGCCGCAACGCCAACCGCGTGGTCAACCACCTGATCTTTGACCTCGCAATCGCCATCACCGTGGTGACGCTGTTGCTGGTGCCCGCGCTGGGCGGCCGTCAGGCCATGATCGTGGCCCTGGTGATCCCGCTGGTGATCGGGCTGACGCTCGCCGTCGATCTGCTCGCCGGAGTCACGATCAACCGCATGTCCATGTTCGGCCTGATCCTGGCACTGGGCATGCTGGTGGACGACGCGATCGTGGTGATGGAAAACATCCACCGTCACTACGAGCAGGGCACGACCGACCGCCGCTGGACCGCCGTGCTGGCGACACACGAGATCGGCACGCCGACGACACTGGCCACCATCACCATCGTGCTGGTATTTCTTTCGCTCAGCCTCCTGACCGGAATGAACGGGGCGTTCTTCTTCCCCATATCGTTCAATGTTGCGGTCGCCATCGCCGCCTCCTTGCTGGTGGCGTATGTCGTGGTGCCCTGGGCCTGCCATCACTGGCTGCCGGCACCCGCCGGCCACCGCATCGATCAGCCACCCGGCTTGCTGGAGCGTCGCTATTCCATGGCCGTCACGGCGCTCGTCGAGCATCCCCGCCGCGCCAACGCCCTGTTCGCCGGCATCCTCCTTCTGCTGCTGGCATCGTCGATGATGATGGCCTGGCAGTTCATTCGCCCTTCCGGTGTGGAGGGCCCCCTCTCGTTCGGGGGTGTGGGTCTTTCCATCATGCCGCGCGAGAACCGCAACACTTTCACGATCTGGCTCGACCTGGCGGAAGGCACGCCGATCGAAACCACGGATCGGGTGGCACGCGAGGTCGGCGAGCTGGTCTCGGCGCAGCCGATGGTGGATCACTACCTCAGCTACGTCGGCATCCCCGGCGTGGTGGACTTTGCCGGTCAAATCAGTGGCGGTGCCTCGCGGCAGGGTCCGAATGTTGCCGAGCTTCGGGTGAACCTCATCGACAAATCCGAGCGCCGGACGCAGTCGGGTGCGGTCATCGACGAGCTGCGCGGTGCCGTCCGCCCCATTCAGTCACGCTACCCGGATCTGGACGTTCGCTTCATCGAGGCGCCTGCGGGACCGCCTTCGGCGGCCGTCATCCTCGCCCACATCCATGGCCCCGACCCGGAGGTGCTCCGCGGGATATCGGCTGAGGTCAAGGCACTCTTCCGGACTACCTACGGCGCCGTCGATGTTTTCGACATCGAGGCCACGCAGAGGATGCAGGTCGACGTCGTCGTGGACAAGGACAAGGCCATGCTGTCCGGCGTCTCCACCGCCGACATCGAGCAGACCCTTCGCGCGCTGATGGACGGCCTGGTGATCGCGCAGACGCATGTCGAGGGCGAGAAGAACCCAGTGCCCGTCCGCATCCGGGTGCCGCGCCACTCCGAAATCGCCCCGGAGCTGCTCGACCGGATTCTGGTGCGCAATGCGCGGGGACAAGCGATTCCGGTTTCCGAACTCGCTGACGTGGTGACGCGGCCCTCCGAGGCCGCGGTCCAGCGCAGGGACAACGAGCGGATCAGTATCGTCGGCGGCAACGTAACTCCCAACACCGCACCGATCTATGCGATCCTGGCCATGAACCAGAAGCTGGCCGCGGCGCCGGTGGCGGGACAGCCCCTGCGCACCGGCAATCTCTCGCTGGTGGAGCAAGCCCCCAACAGCCTCGACGGCTACCAACTGCTGTGGGACGGCGAGCTGCGCGTAACGTTCGACTCGTTCCGGGAAATGTCCCTGATCTTTGGCGTGGTCGTGCTGATGATCTACCTGTTGCTGGTGGCGGCTTACCGCTCCTTCCTGCTGCCCGTGCTCGGCATGATCGCCATTCCACTCGGCATCATCGGCGTTTTTCCCGGACACTGGCTGGTCGACATCAATTTCAGCATGGCGTCACTGATCGGTGTCGTTGCGCTGGCCGGCGTCGTCGTCCGCAACTCGCTGCTGATCATCGACTTCATCCACGACTACCAGCGGCAGGGACATCCACTGCGCGAAGCGGTGAAACTGGCGGGTGCGGTGCGCCTGCGCCCGATCCTGCTGACGTCCTCTGCCCTGATCCTCGCCACGCTGGTGCTGTACCGGGACCCGCTGTTCGCAGGCTTGGCGACCTCGATGATCTTCGGGACGCTGACGTCCACCGGGTTGACCCTGCTGGCACTGCCGCCGCTCTACGAGCGAGTGGCGCGCCACTTCCCCGAATGGGTCCGGGAACCCCCCGATGCATCCGGCCGGACGTGATGACGGGGCCGCGTCCGGGTGTTTTATAGCCGCACGACGCCGGGACGCCCGTCCTGTACCTCGAAGCGTGCGGCCAGGGTCTGGTCGGCTGTGGGCTCGCGAACCCGGGGCACATGCCAGAATTCGGCAACGAGCCGATTCGCGTCCACCTCGGCGTAGACGTAGCCGTTGCGGGTGTTTTCGAAGAACTTGAGGTGGGGATTGGTCACACCCAGCAGCTGTTCGGCGCCAGCGGCCACCGCGTCGAGCACGCCACTGAGGCTGGCGAGCGGTTCGGCATCGCCGCGTGAGGTGATCGAGGGCGCGACGAACTCGGCCGCGGCCGCACCTTCGCCACTGAAGCGTCCATAGGAGGCGGGGTTGTTCGGATCGTCGGTGACGTCGAAGGCGTAGGACTCGTGCGCGTCTCCGGTGAAGATGACGACATTGCGCGTGGCCCGGATACCGGCCAGCACGCGGTCGCGCGCGGCGGGAAAGCCGTCCCATTTGTCCGCGCTCAGATACAGGCTGGTACCCAGGGCGCGCGGGGCGCCGAGTACGACCAGCGGCGAGAAGATGACCTGGTTGGCGATCAGGCGCCAGCGCGCCGGCGTGGTGGCCAGTGCATCCAGCAGCCAGGCTTCCTGCTCGACGCCGAGGATCTGCCGCGCCGGGTCGGTGATTGCGCCGCTGTGCCGGTGCACGGGGAGTTCTGCGCCGAAGAGCGAGTTGGCAGGCACCGGAGCGTCGCGACCGACGTGCCGCGCGTCGATCGCGATGAGCTCGACCAGATCGCCGAAGGCGAAACGTCGGTAGATGCGGGTCGGCTCGTCTGCCGAAGGGGAGCGGATCGGCAGCCATTCGTGCGCGACCTGGGCGGCGGTCGCGCGCCGCAGCAGGTAGTCGCCCTCGGTCTGCGGGTCGTGGTTGTCGGCGCCGTCCTTCCAGGCGTCGTTGACGATCTCGTGGTCGTCCCAGATCCAGATCATCGGGTGTGCTGCGTGCAGGGATTGCAGGTCCGCGTCGCTGCGGTATTGCGCATAGCGCCGACGGTAGTCGTCCAGACTCAGCAGCTCGTGCGGCGGATCGTGTGCGCGGACGTCATTGCGGCCGCTTTCGTAGAGGTAGTCGCCCAGATGCACGACGACCGCCAGATCCTCGCGCTCGGCTACGCGACGGTAGGCGTGGAAAAAGCCACGTGAGTAATCGCCGCAGGTGACGAAGGCCAGACGCAGCGCATCGATCTCGCCCTGCGGCGCGGTGCGGGTCCGGCCCACGGGAGAGACGTGCGCGCCGCTGCGAAAGCGATACCAGTAGTGGCGATCCGGCGCCAGGCCACCGACGTCGAGCTTCACGCACCAGTCGTGTGCCGCCAGCGCGGGCATCGCGCCCTCGGCAACCCGATCACGCAGTGCCGCGTCCGTGTACAGGCTCCAGTGGCAGTCGGCACTTTCGGCGGTGGCGTTGTCCGGCGTGACCCGGGTCCACAGGATGACCGCGTCGGCCAGCGGATCGCCGCTGGCCACGCCGTGCAAGAAACGCCCGCCGGTCGAGGGTTCGGTTGCGGTGCCGGACGAGCCATCCGAATGGGCGTCGTCGCCACAACCGGGCAGCAACGTCAGCGCGACGCCGGAGGCGAGCGCCTGCAGCACCCGGCGCCGGCTGAGGGGCGGGACGGGGCGAGCCTGTACGGTCTGGAGCTTCATCAAAGTGTCACCCGATGGGGATGGGACGATTCACTGCGGGCTGGCGCCCGGCAGCAGCGCGGCGGCCTGCCCGATCAGCGCCGATTCATCGCCGCCGGACGAAGCGGCGCCGAGTCTGAGAAAGATCGGATTGCTCAGGGCGAGCGGCTCGCCGGCCAGCGCACTGGCGCGTAGCTCGGCACGGACCGCGCCGCCCTCGCCGATGCCGAAATCCTGGGAGACGGTCTGATCGGCCGCCCCCAGCGTGACCCGTCCGGCGCTGCGACCGTTGTGGATCCAGATCAGCACGGCGCCTTCGCCGCCGGTGACGCGGGCGCTGAGCGTGACGCTGTCGCCGGGGCTGCCGTAGAGTGTGCCGCCGACCAGTTGCTGCTGGCCGTCGGGGCCGGCGCCGCTGAGCATCAGCGCCGGCCCGTCCGGGTCCGCGGTCATGTAGCCGCGGCAGCCGCGCAGGGCGGCGGTGATCGCCGCGCGCGACAGCGCGGGCGCGTAGACCACCGTCGCCGGTCGACCGACCTCGACCTCGCCGCCGACACCGTGCACGTCCGAGCCGCCGTTTCCGCAGACGTGACGTCCGCGCGCCAGTTCCTCGTCCCAGCGTCGCAGCGCCGCCGGTCCCCAGGTGAGCGCGAAGTCGGCGCTGCCGTTCCAGACTTCGAAGCCGTCCGGCAGCGCTGCCGGGTCGGTCTCGGCATCGGCAAAAAATCCCCAGTTGGAGCCGAAGCCCGGCCAGATCATCGGGTGCGCCACGGCGCTGTAGAGGCCCAGCGCCCGGGCCTGTTCGAGCACGACCTGCACGGGGCGGTCGTAGGCGCTCCAGGCCGCGGTATCGGCAAAGACGCCCAGGCTCGGGCGGAAGCGCCAGTCGACCCAGTCGCCGGACTGCAGGCCGGTAACGGTCAAGTGGCCCGGTCCAGACATCCAGGTGGTGACTTCCTCGCCGCCCAGCAGCAGAAAGCCTGGCGGTGCCGCAGCGGACAGGCGGTCGTTCTGCGTGGTGACGTTGTGGTCGGTCAGCGACAGGAAGTCGAGCCCGTGCGCCTGCGCGCGCTCAGCCATCTGCGCCGGCTCGAGCGCGGCGCCGGAGCTGAAGGCGTCGGAGGAGTGCACGGTGTGCACATGCAGGTCGCCGAAGTACCAGCCGGGGGTATTGCGCGCGAGTTCCTGTGCCGGCAGCAGCGCGGCGCCGGCCGCGCTGCTGCCAAAGCTGAGCTTGACTTCGACCCGGGCCTTGCCGGTGGCAAGAAAATTGGGGATGGCGAGCGTCCATGGCCCCGGCGCCAGGGGGCCGGCGATGAAGCCGGGGGTGGCGGCGTCGTCGGCGATGAACACCTCGCGTCGCTCGGCACCGCTGATGCCGCGAAAGCCGGGGCTGCCGAAGTCGGCGCCGCGTGCGTCGAACACGCCCAGGCCGAGGTTGCCGGGGCTGTCCTCGCTGAGCGTCGCATCGAGCCGCTGCACGCCGGCGGGCAGCTCGAAGGGCAGGTAAAGGGTATCGCCGGCACTGCCGACGCTGCCTTCGAGTCGCAGCACCGTGGGCTCGGGCGGCGGGCCGCCATCGGCGGCAGCGCCCTCCGAACCACCGCAGGCGCTCAGGCCCGCGGCCAGGCCCGCCGACAACAGCAGCCGGCCGCCAACCACTCGCCGGCCTGCGTACCGGCGCCACAGGGCCAGCAGCAGCATCAGTGGCAGCGCCGCCGCGGGCATCGCGCCGCCGCCGGAGCGGGTCGACGGGGCATCGCCGCCGGCTGTGGCGGTCTGGCGCGTCCAGAAGGGGTAGTCGCCGGAGACCATGCTCTGGCCGTCGGCTTCGGCGCGGACGCGCACGGCGTAGGGCGTGCCCGGCTGCAGATCGGCGATCCGCAAGCTGACCGGGCCGTCGGCGGTGATGGCGGAGTCGGGGGCGTAGGTTTGCGGATAGTGCGGCAGCGTCTGCGTCAGCTCGACTTGGTAGCGCAGGCCGGCGCGCGCCTGCCAGCCCACGGTGACGCTGTCGGGGCCGGTCTCGACGATGTCGATGCCGTCTATGGCGAGCCACTGCGGCGGGCTGCCCGGCCCGAACTGCAGCAGCGGATCGCGGGTGTTGGCGATCAGCCGGCGGATGTCGCCGGGCGGGAACGGGTAGGGATCGCTGATCTGCGGATAATCCCCGTTCTCCAGTGCTGCGGCCAGGCGTTCCAGTTCGCCCAGGTGCCAGGGCACCCAGGGCCGGGCGGCCGATTCGAGATGGCTGCTGTTGTGGCGCAGCCCGAAGATCGCGCCGGTCATGTGCAACCAGATTTCGGTGGCCAGCCGCTGCTTGAGCAGCAGGGTTTCGAGCTGCGCGTAGGCGGCTGCGTCGAGGTTCTCACGCAGGCCGGCAAGCGCCTGCAGGTTGCGCTCCGCCAGATCGACGGCCTCGCGCTTTTCCTGCAGCAGTTCGAGCAGGGTCTGCCGGTTGGGGGTGAGCAACTGCTGGGTCACCGACCGGTAGTCGGCGTTCCACTGCGCGATGTTTTTGTCGAGCAGCAGGGTCAGGGCGTCGGTGCCGCTGTCGGGCAGCGTGCTGCCCTTCTTGAAGGCCCAGTCGCCCTTGGCGTAGTACATCTTGCGTCCGATCCAGTAGGTGCGCCGCAGGATCTCGACCAGCTCGGTCGTGGCCGCGCTGCCCGGCGCCAGGCCGAAGCGGGTGCTGACGAAGCGGGCGAGTATCTCGCGCCAGTCCGTGTCCGGGTTCTGCACGAGCCGCGCTTGTGCGTCGATGTTGGCCTCGTTGAGCGTGCCCAGGGCGGGGTGTTCGTAGCGGTCGACGCGGCAGGCGCTGCCGATGAACCGGCCCTCGGAGCCGGCGGCGAATTGCTCGCGGGTCTCGCGGTAGCGCTGGGCGAAGTACTCGGCGGCCACGAAGGGAATGGTGCTGCGGCCCCAGTACTCGCCGGCGCAGTCCAGCTCCAGGAACTGCGGATGCGCGCCGACATCGGCGACCAGCGGATTCAGGGGGTAGTAGGGCGCGAAGTCGTTGGGCTCGGATTTGGTCATCACCGTGATCGGCCGCTGCGTCTCCGCCAGCGCCGCGCGCAGGAAGGGAATCTCCAGACCCTTGTGGTAAAAGGTGCGGACGTAGACGTCCTTGCCGAATTCGTCGCTCACCACGCGCGACACCGCTTCGATCATCGCCTTGTAGCGCTCGGCGATCCGGGCGTACTGCGCCGGCTGGCAGCTGGGCACGACAGTGCTCAGTTCCGAAGGCGCGCTGCCGAAGCTGATCACCACGCCGTCGATGGCGGGAATCTGCGTCAGCGCGTCCCGGTAGCGCTGCATGCGTGCGCGCATGTCGGCGCCGTCGGGATCGAAGCAGAAGCTCAGACGATCCTCGCCCAGCTCCTGGGCCCAGACCAGCACCTTGGCGCCCTGGGCGTGGATGTCGTCGGCGAGCAGGCGCACCCGGGCCACGACCTCGGGGTCGTCGAACTGGTCCACGCGGGTGACGATGCGGTGTGAGAGCTGCGCGTGGGTCACGGCGTACTCGCGCATCCGCGCAATCACCGCGCGGTTATAGTCGGTGTCGTTCTGGGTGAGGATCCAGCCGTGGTGCGGCAGGGCCTCGGCGCTATAGGCCGGCGCCGCCCAGATGCCCAGCAGGATCGTCAGCGCCTGCCACACGGCGCGGCGCGTGCCGCCGGTGGCGGTTCGGGTCGGGATCATCGGGTGTGCACTCCGGATGTCGCGGGGATCGGGCCTGGGATGGGGTGCGCGCAGTCGTCGGGGTCGGCGTGTTCGGGCGGCATCGGCGCCAGGCGCCGGGTGAGCGGCGTGGCGGCACGCGCCACCGGCGATGCCCCGGCAATGGCGAAAACCTGCTGGGTCCGGTCGCGTTGCAGGCGCTGTGCGTGCCGGGTGCTGGCAAAGACGGTGAAGGGGCCGGCCGGCACCGGCCAGGTGTTGACGCCGGGGCCGTCGAGCAGGCTTCCGGCGCCCCATTGCGCGCCATCGTATGCCGCGTGCATCACGCGCCAGCGCCAGTCCGCGCTGCGGCTGTCGAACCAGTTCAGGCGGGCGCTGCCCTGGCCATCGAGCCCGAGGCGCGGGCGGCGCGCGGAGGCGGCGGGTGTTTCGGCAACGGCCTGGGCAGAGCTGAAGTCTGCCGCGGTCGGCGCGCGCACGGCGGCGAGGATGCGCAGATTGGCACCTGCGGCGAGCAGGGCCTTGCTGTCCCACACCACGTGGGTGCGGCCGGCGCCGTCGATGATGACATCGGGGTGGCGGTCGGCAGCATCGCTATCGCCCAGAAACACCGGTGCTGCATCGAGACCGGGCCGCAGCACGGCGATCTGCCAGTCGTCGGGGCTGGTGCCCTCGCCGTAGCCGGCACCGCCGGTCCACAGGGGGTCGAGGTCGAAGCGATTGTCCTGCCAGGCGACGACCGGGCCGGCAGCGTCGAGCGCGATCGCTGGCCACACCGAGGCCGGGTAACGCGCGCTGCGCGCATCGAGCGGCGAGCCGGGGTCGATGTCCTTGCCCGCGCGGCTCAGGTTCACCGCTTCGGCGACGACCCCGTCGGCATCCAGGGTCGTGTACCAGACGTCGAAGGGCGCGCCGGCGGTGATTTCCTGCCAGACCAGATGCGCGGCGCCGTCGGCGGCGAGCGCGAGCTCCGGGTGCATCGCGCGGCCCTCGGTGCCACGCACGGCTATTTCGGGACCAAAGCTGAGGCCGCCGTCATCGCTCACCCGCAGCCAGACCGCCGGTCGCCGCGGGATCTGTCCGGCGCGCTCGTCCTGCCAGGCGACGACGATGCGCCCATCGCGCGCGGCGACCTTCGGGAAACGGGCGCTGTTCGAGTCACTCAGCGTCAGCGGCGGTAACCAGCGGCCGTCGGCACTGCGGGCCAGGTACTGCACGCGCGTGGCCTGCGCGTCGTGCACTTCACCAACCACGTGCAGCACGCCGGCATCGACGGCGGCGTCAGGGAAGCCAGCGAACTCGCCGGGGGCGCCGAGCGCGTACTCGGCGCCGTCGTCCTGGCCCGCGTCCGCCGGCGGCAGGAAGTCGCCAACCGGCGCCACCGGCGCGGCCGAGACAAAGATCGGCGAGGTCGCCGCGCGCAGTTGCGCGAGCAGTTCCTGGAACAGGTTTTCCAGGTTGTATGGCCCCAGCAGCACGCCCGTGAGCAGGCTGGCCGGCTCGGCGAGCCCGATGCTGCGCAGCTCGGCGCGGTACCAGCCGGGGTCTTCGGGGGTCACGACCTCGATCTCGTGCTCGTCGCCGCCGGGCGCGCCGGCCAGGGCGATACTGGCGATCGGCCCGGCGCTGCGCCCGGGCGCAGCAAAGATCAGCAGCCGGCTGCCGAGCCCGCCTTCGACCCGGGCGCGCAGGCGACCGGCCGTGCCGCCGGGAACCAGGCGCTCCTGGCCGGCCACGGCTTCGAAGACGCCGTCGCCATCAAAGTCCGCCTCCAGTTTCACGCGGGGCGTGGTGGGGCCGTTCGAGTACACGATGGTGCTGCCGCTGCGCAGGCTGTCGAGCACCGCGCGTTCGTTCAGCACTGGCGCCAGCGTCGCCGTGGCCGGCCGCAGCGGCGTTCCGCCGAGCGCCCAGAGTTCCTTGAAATGGTTGTCGCTGGCCCCGGCGACGCCGAAGCGCCAGCCGGCATTCCAGCGGTTTTCGGCGTAGTCGATCTCGGCTTCCGGGTTTTCGGCGCGGTTCCAGATTTCGACCAGATCCACGCCCACCGCATCGGCACGCGAGAGGGGATCGCCGTCGCTATCCACCGAGTCGCGATCCGGGTGCGCGCTGACCCAGACCGCGCCCTGGCTGTGCGCGAGCCAGATCGATTCCTGCACCACGCGGCTGCCGGGCGCGCCTTCGAGCGCGGCGTTCTGGTCGATCATGTCGACCGCGCCGTGCACGGTGGCGTGCGGGCGGCCATTGGCCTCCTCGCCCGGAATCAGCAGCACGGTGTCCGAGGTCCACTGCGGGTCGTAGTGCTGGTCGTAGGTGCGATGGTCGGTGATCGGCAGGAAATCCGCGCCCAGATTGCCGGCCAGGCGCAGGATGTCGGTGATCGGCATGTTGCCCGGTGCGCGGTCGTCGAAGGTCTGGCGCGGCAGGCTGCCGTCGGACGAATGATCGGAGTGGGTGTGCAGATCGCCCTCGTACCAGTCCGCGGCTTCCGCGGGTACCGGCTCGAAGCGCGCCGTCACCCGCAGGCTGCCGGAGCCCGCCGGGGTGCAGACGGATGTCGTCTCGTCGGCGCAGGCGCCGCCCCAGCCGGCGAAGCGCCCGCCGCGTGCGGGCACGGCCAGCAGCGTGGGCCGCGTGCCGGCGGCGAAGTCCAGCGTGCAGGCGCCGAAGCAGTCGCGGGTGCGGGGCGAGGACGAGACCTGCCCATCGCCCTCGACCGTCAGTTGCAGGCTCAGCGGGTCGGCGGGCGTGGGAGCGGAGCCGCGCGAACCCTCACCGGAGCCGTCGCAGCCGGCCAGTAGCGCGGCGCACAGCAACACGCTCGTCGCGGCAGCGCTTGCCTTGCCGGCCTGCTCAGGGGTGGGCGGCACGCTGACAGAACCTTTCAAAGGGGTTCGCTGCGGTGGTGCAGGGCATTGCGCCGGCGCGTGTTGGCGAGCAGCTTTTCGGCGTCCTCGCCGCCGATGGCGGGTTCCGGAGATTGCGCGAACAGGCGGCGCGCCGCGGAGTCGCGGGCCTGAATCTCGAAGCGGTCGATCTCGGTCAGTTCGCCGCCGGCCAGGCTGTTGTCGGCCCGGTCCACGGCCCAGGTGATCGCGGTCAGCTTCGGGCCGTCCACGATGTACTCGGTGAAGCAGTAGCGGATCGCGTCGGTGGCCGACCAATGGCTGATCGGCGCAAAGCCGCGCAGGCTCTGCCCACCGGCACCGCCCGTGATCTGGATATAGCCGTCCTCGCGTGGCCGGCCGCGGCCCATCGGTACCGAGCGCTGATAGATGTGGTCGTGTCCGACCACGGCCAGGTCGACGCCGTAGCGCAGCAGCTTGCCCTCTTCGAGCAGCACCAGCGACAGATTGGCCGGTTCGCGCCCGCTCTGGTCGGTCCAGATGGTGAAGTGCTGGACCAGCACGATGAAGTCGATCTCGCCACGCGCGCGGCGCGCGGCGGCGCGGGAGAGTTCCACCTCCGCCCACGCGAGTTCGGCGACCAGGTCGGCGTCCTGGGCCAGATTGCCACCCACCAGGCTGCCGCCGGTACTGAACAGGAAACAGACCCGACCATAGTCGAAGGTGTAGCGATAGCCGAGCCCCGGCTGGCTGATGCGGTTCTTGTAGGCGCCGCCGCCGTTGTCTTCCGCCTCGTGGTTGCCCGGCGCGGTGAGCATGGGAATGCGCGAGGCATAGGGATCGAGGCGGTTGAACCAGTCGTCCCAGGTCGGATGATCGCCGTTGGCGTAGGACAGGTCGCCGGCGATGATGAAGAAGTCCGGTTGCAGGGCGCGCACGCCGTCGAGTACCGCCAGGCTGGCGTCGTTGCGGCCGTGATCGCCGAAGTGACAGAACCGGAACGCCCCCTGCGGCGCGGCCGGCAGCACGCGCACGTCGGACCAGGCACCGGGCGCACCGACCCGGTAGCGCACCGGCAGGTCGGGTTGCAGCGCCACCATCGTCGCCGCGTGGGTCAGGGCCTGCACGCCGTGCGTCTGCTGCACCTGACCGGCGGCGCGCGCCGGAAACGGCTCGCAGGCCATCTGCTCGCCACTCATGCCTGGCCACACCGGCCCGTACTCGACGAAGGTGCCGGGGTCTTCGAGTCCGTCGGTGAACCAGGTGAGTGTGCGCGTGCTCACCGGGTCGCCGGTAAAGCTGGCGTGCAGGCCGCGCGGCACCGCGGCCGTGTCCGTGGCCGGCGGCACACAGCCCTGCGGCAGATTATTTGGCCCGGGCGCGGGGTCGAAATCGGCTGATGAATTGCCGCCACAGCCCGGCAGCCAGGGCAGGCTGGCCAGACTCGCCAGACTGGCGCCGCCGCGCAGCAACAGGCGACGGCGCAGGTCTACCGACGGGGGAACGATCAGGGAAGACGGTTTGCGGTGGATGAGCACGGGGGGATTTCCAGAAGGGGTGGGCGGACCGCGGACGGCGCGCGCCGATTGCGCTACTGCACTGGGGCGCGTGAGCGTTCAGGTGTGTCGACTTGGGGCCGGGGCAGGCGCGCGAGGTCGCCGGCAACGTCGGGCGCCAGCAACGGCGCATCCGCGCGCGGTTCGCTGGCTTGGGCGACTGCGCGCAGCGGGTTGTGACTGCCACCCTGGTCGTTGGCGTCTGGCGTCGCGAACGCCGCACCGAAGCGTTCGCTGAACACCGGCGTGTCGACGGTGTCGACCAGCCAGAACTCACCCTGCGCCCGCTGCGGCGTGAGGTCGAGCAGCACATAGCCGTGGCTGCGCAGCTCCACATATTTGATGTGCGTGTTGAGCAGACGGACCACGTCGGCGATCGGATCCAGCTCCGGCGCGGTACCGCTGGTCACGGCCGAACAGACAAATTCGGCGCCCACCGAACCGCGGCCATTGAGCGGACTGTAGGTGGCCGGATTGCCGGGGAAACGGGTCAGCTCGGCGGCCCATGAGCTGTGAATGTCGCCGGACAGCACGATGTTGTTGCGCAGGCCGTTCGCCGCCCACTGATCGAAGATGCGGTTGCGGTTGGCGGCGTAGCCGTCCCATTGATCCGGGTTGCCCGGAATGCCGCCGGAAATCAGGCCCAGGGTGTTGAGCACATGCAGCTGCGCAAACATCGTCTGGTTGCCGTAGACGCGCCAGCGCGCCGGGTTGCCGGCGAGCCGGGCGGCAAGCCATTGCTCCTGCTCGAAGCCCAGCATGGTGCGCGCCGTGTCCTCGGTCTGGCCCAGGTTGAGCAGCGTGCGCGCGGGTGGGTCGCGGCCGAACAGGCGCGTCTCCAGCATGAACAGCTCGGCCAGATCGCCGAAGGCAAAGTGACGCCAGATGCGCCGCAGATCGGCGGCATCGGGCGTGCGGATCGGGAGCCACTCGTGATAAGCCTGCGTCGCTGCGTTCACGCGATCGGACCAGCTTCCGTGGAGGGCCGGGTCGTGGGTCTCCGAGCCTTCTCTCCACGCGTCGTTCGCGCTCTCGTGATCGTCCCAGGCGCAGATGAAGGGATGCTGGCGGTCATTCCTGCAGGTCCAGATCACTGCGGTACTGCGCGTAGCGCCGGCGATAGTCGGCCAGCGTGAACAGCTCGTGCGGCGGATCGTGCGCGCGACCGAGATCGCCGGCACTGCCGTTTTCGTAGATGTAGTCGCCGAGATGGAGCACCGCGTCGAGGTCGGCGCGTCCGGCCACTGCCCGGTAGACATTATAAAAACCGGAATTGAATCTGGCGCAGGAGAGCGACACCAGGCGCAGCCGCTCGACCGGCCCCGACGGCAGTGTCCGGGTGCGTCCGACCGCGGAGCGCGCGCCGCCGGAGACGAACTGGTAATAGTAGGTCGTGCCCGGCGCCAGGCCCGCCGGATCGACCTTGACCGTGTAGTCACGCGAGGCGTCGGTGAGCACCTGCGCGTCGATGTGCACGTCGGTCATGGCGGGGTCGGTGGCGACGCGGTAGCGCACACGCACCGGCGCGTCGATTTCCGGCGTCACCCGGGTCCACAGGATCACGCGATCCTGCAAGGGATCGCCACTGGCGACGCCGTGCGCGAAACGAACCGCACCGCCGGCATCGTCCAGGGGCGCTTGCGAGTCGGCGCAGTGCGTCAACAGCGGCAGCAGACTGCTGCCGGAGACCAGGCTCAAGCCTTGCAGGAACGTGCGACGGTTCATGAATACAGCCCTGTCCGAGGGGCGCCTGAGCGGCGTGCAGGGGGCACTGGTCTCGCGGCAACCGACCCGCTGCGATCACTGCGCAGCCTGCGCGCGGGAGCTTCGGGCCCCGAGGCCGCGACGCCGTCGCAAGATCAGGACGGTGGACGCCAAGCCAACCAGCGCCCAAGGCTATCCGGACGCTGTGACAGGAAAATGACCTGAGCCCGGTTCAGGCGCTCCTGCGCAATCAGGGGCAGAGCGCGCCTTCGCCGACCACGGTGAAGGGGCTGGAGATTCCTTCATAGTCCCCGCCCGGCACGGCGCGGCCGACGTGGCGCAGGCGATAGGTGCCTGGCGCGATGTCGCGTGGAATGTGCCATTGAACCTCGGCGTTCGAGGGACCGGTAAGCGGCAGGTCGAGTGCCACCGGCGGCACCACCAGTGGCGCCCAGACGAAGAGCAACTCCGGGTCGCGGTCGCGTGCAACCGCAACCCAGGTGCCGTCGGCTTGCTGCCGTTCAGCGTAGACGAAGCTGTCCTGCAGCCGCAGATCATTACGTGGATGGCCGGCGCGAAAGATCGCGGTCACCGTTTCTCCGGGCGCGGCTGTGGCCGGCACATCTTCCACCACGCTGCCGAAGCCACCGGGCGCCACCGGATCAAGCGGAATGTAGGGGACGCGTAGCAGCAATGGCGCGACGTCCGGGTATTCCGGGCCCGGCTCCGGCTGCGTGTCCTGCACCATGCTCAGCGCCAACCGGCGCGTCTCCTGCATGACCGCGGCTAGACTCCATGGCCCGTAGATGGTCGATGCGCCCTCGTACTGCTGACTGGCGTACTCCTCGCGCGTGGTCAGGTAATGGACAAAATCGTTGGTCAGGCTGCCGATGATCACCGTGTCGATGCCTACCGGAGCCAATTCCTCCAGCAGCAGCGCGCGCAGCCGGCGTGCCGACATGGTGGTCACTTCCCACGGCAGGCCGACCAGCGCCAGATTGCCGATGCGGAAGATCTGCAGCGGCTGAATCGGCGACTCGAAATTGACGGTGAGGCCCAGCAACTGGGTCACGCCCTCGGGCAGTCCGCCGACGATCTCGCCGAGATTCAGCGGCAGCAGCACCGGCTTCTCGGCGTGACAGCCAAGCCCCAGCAAGGGCAGCGTATCGAGGTTGCAGAGCAACAGTTCGGAGACCGCTTCGACCGGGACGCCGAAGTCCAACAGTAGCGTCTGCAGGTCGTTGACCAGCGCGCCGAGCAGGGGGATGCCCTCGGCGTCGCAACGGATCCCTTCCTGGCTGAGCGGACCGGGGCCGTCTTCGGCGCCGGCTGGAAAGGACACGCCCAGTGCCGCATTGCAGGTGTGCTTGTCGGGGCTATCGAGCTCCGGTGGGTGGTGCAGGCGCGACAGAACCTCGGGATCTTCCACGCGAACCTGGTTCATGGGCACATGCACCAGTCGGAAGTCCACCGGCCCGCGCAACGGTCCACCCTCGGCCCACAGTTCCAAAGCGCGTGCGAGCTGTTTGGTGCCGGATATCGCCAGCGATTCGAACACATTCTCACCACCGCCGCGCGTGGGGTCCGGGTGCGGCCGTTCGAGAATGAAGATGTTGGGGGAGGCGTCTCCTTCGTCGGCCTGGGCGAAGGCGGCGACGAATCGGTCCTCGCCCGCGGGCGCGTCGTAGCGCGTCCGCATGATGCGTTCGAAGCCGAGTGAGGCGAAGCCCTTGTTGTCCGAGCTGACCAGGTCGGTCTCGGGGCCAAGGACGGTGGCGTGGACACCAAACCAGTTGATCGCACCGACGCCGGAGCCGTCGTCACGGGCGAGGTTGAGCTGAACCATGCGCTTGTTGACGTCGACTTCCTCGCCGCCGGTATCGAGGAATTGCCGGCGCTCATTCTCCGGATTCATTGCGAAGGCAGGGGGAGAGCGGTTGATGTTGGCGTTCAGCAGCTCGCCGCTGGCCAGACGGATGGGCGCGCTCTGCGGATGCGCTTCCAGATTGGCGTGGGCCAGCCGCATCGCTTCGATCGTGCCGTCAACAATCGTTTGCCGCACCAGCGGATCGAAGCCCAGGTGCAACAAGTAGCTGGCATGGTGATGCGAGAAGCCCGCCGGACCATTGTGCGTGTGTGTGGCCGAGAGCATCACATTCTCGCCACGGTAATCGCGCGACAGCACCGGGTCGGCGGCGACGGCATCGAGAATCGCCACGCGCAGATCGCCCCAGACCATGCCGATGTCGGCCACCACCAGCATCACCCGCTTGCCGTTGCAGGGCGATGCCACACTGAAGGCACGTGCAAACTGCCGCTGATGGATCCCCCGCATCACCTGCGCGGGGTCCTCCCAGCCGGCGCCGCTCTTGAGCGCGACCGGACCGGTGATGTCGTAGATGCCGGAACCGAAGCGGAACGCCGTGTTGTCGGCACAGGGACCCTCGGCACGACCCACCGCTGCCGCAACCTCCACCTCAAGACGCTGACTGCGGGCGTCCAGGCCGGCGCCCACCTCGCGCAGTGGACTGTCGAGCATGCAGCGCGCCAGTTGCGAATCCGCGAACGGGGCGCTCGATCCGCCCACGGCCGCGTCCGGTGTGCTGCTGCTGCCGCACCCGGCGAGCAGGCTGGCGACGATCGTGCCGGCCATGGCCAGACGCACGCTGGTGACTGTCTTCAAAGTGTCTGCCCGTCGAATCATAAAACCACGCTTCAAAGAGAAGACCGGAGTCCAAGGCGCGTACCCGTGGTCGCGGCCGGTCCGGTTGCGTATCGACTATACCGTTGAGCGTCGGAGAGATGTGTCCTGGGCGCAGGCCACGTCAACGTGCTGCGCCAGGTCGCTAGGGTAACCGGCGCCATTGGAAGGTCACGACCACCGGGTCATGATCAGACATCTGCTCGCCGTCCTCGCGTGTAAAGCGTTCGCGCTCGAAGCGATGGTCGAGAGGACGCAGTTCGACGCCGCCGCCGCTGCGGTACGCAAAGCGGTCGATGTTCTTGAAGCCCTGGGCACGCAGTTCGTCCTGGTCGCCGCACGCCAGCACGGCGCAAACATCGACCAGCCCGGTGCGCGCCTGGAAGCGTGCCCAGGTGCTGCCATCGGTGTCGCGTTGCCGCGGGCGACGGTCGCTTTCGAAGGACAAGTTGGTATCTCCGCCGAGCACCACTGCCCGCCCCTCGGAGTGGGTGAGCAGGAAATCCGCCAGTTGTTCGAAGTTGTCCACCCGAACGTCGATATCGCGGTCGTTGCCGCCGGCGTCACCGTGGAGATTGTAGACATCGACGAAAACGCCCGGTGCCATCTCGTGCGTCGCCACGGAAAAGCCTTTCAGCGCGGCGCAGTCGGTGGAGCCGTCATCGATCAGCCCTTCGTCGCCGGTGAGGTTCAACGGCGCGAGTAGCGAATCAAGGCCAGGCACGTTGTCGAGCAGTACGTCGAGCAGTTCCTCCAACGGCGTCACCAGAATCGAGCCATTGCACTGACGCCACATGATCCGCTCGAGCGGCCCGAAGGGGCTGCGCGACAGGCGGTTGAGGCCGTCGCCCAGCAAGGTCGGGCCCAGCACTCCGTCGAGCCCGCGTCGCAGCCCCAGATCGAGCAGCGGAAACGGTGCCGGCTCGGAACGGTAGGGATGGTCGGCCTCGGCGACGACGAGGTGATGAAAGCCGAGAATGCCCGGCTGCGTGCCGGCCGGCACCACGCCCGCTTCCTCCAGAAAGGCAAGGGGGTCGCCCCAGTCCTCCTGCAGCAGCACCAGGTCGTAGGTATTGAGCAATGGACTGATCAGTGGGGCGTTGGCTGCGGGGTCTTCGCCCGTGATGACGCCCGGCAGCGGCAGACCGGCCACGTTGTAGGTCACGGCAAGGAAGGTGCCGCTTTCGCCGTCATCGCTGCTGTTGCCACAGGCGGACAGCGTCAGCAACGCTGCCAGCAGCAGCGACCTGCCCGTCGTGTGCGCGAGAAGGGAATAGCGGCGCATGGTCTACTCCTCGTTCAAGGTCTCAGGCACAACCGTGCCACGCTGTCTGCACTGAAGGAAGGCGGCGCGGCGCCGGCATCGCTGCCCCATGCCTGTGGCGTGTCGGCCAGCACATAGTCCAGTCGACCACCGTCGACCAGCTCGGTGAAAGGCAGCCAGGGCCGCTCGTGCTCCCCGCCGTTGACACGCAGCCCGGCAACGAAGCCGCGGCTGTGTGAGGCGCCCGGCGCCGTGATGACGATATCGCCGCGCGCGCGGCGCAGCGTGATGCGCGGAAACAGCGGCGCACTCAGCGCGAGCGTGTCCTGGCCGTGCTGGAAGGGGTAAAAGCCGAGGGCGGAGAAGATGTAGTACGCCGACATCGTGCCGAGATCGTCATTGCCGGGATAACCGCCCGGGCCGTCGTTGAAGAGTTCCAACAGCACGCGGCGCACGGTGGCCTGGGTGAGATCCGGCCGCTGCATCCAGTTGAACAGCCACGGCGTGTAGAAGGACGGCTCGTTGCCGAGAAAGGCATGGGGCGAGGAAAAACCGTCGTTGAGTTTGGTCAGATGCTCGCTCAGTCGCGCCACCGCCGCCGCCTGACCGCCCAACAGGGCGATCAATCCGGCCGGGTCGTGGCCGACGCTCCAGGTGTACTGCACGCCATTGCCTTCGGCGAAGCCCATGCTCGAAAAGATGTCGTTGAAGGCGGGGTCGTAGGGCGCCAGCCACAGACCGCTGGCCCATTTCGGCCGCATCGCGCCGAGATCGGGATCGAAGACGTTGCGCCAATTGCCGGAGCGGGCGAGAAAATCCTCGCAAACCGCCGTCTCGCCGAGCGCTCCGGCCAGCGAGGCAATGGCGAAGTCGGCCTTGGCATACTCGATGGTCGTGCCGGCTGAGCCCCAGGCCAGCGTCAGATCGTCGACGCCGCTCGGCACCGGCAGCACGTCCAGGCCGGGCACCGCATCGAGCAACGCGCTGGCGCCGCCGAGAACCGCGTCGAGCACGGTGACCAGCGGCTCGGTGCCATCGAGACCCAGGAGCGGATAGGCGCGCAGCATCGCATCCACGACCTGTGTCAGCTGGTTGGCATTGCGCTCGTGCGGCACATAGCCCAGCTGCAGGTATTCGTTGATCACCGGCCGCTGTACATAGCCGGCGTTCTCGCTGCGCCCGAGTTCGGTGCCGCCGCGCACCATGGCGGCCAGCGCTGCAGCGGTGTCGAAGTCGCGCACACCCAAGGCATGGGCGCTGGCGATCAGTATCGGTGCCGGATCTCCGGTCATGCTGCCGGTATGGCCGTTGCCGACCGGCCACTTCGGCAGCCACCCGGACTCGCGCGCGTTGGCGATCAGAGAATGCAGGAGGTCGCGGGCGCGCTCCGGCGCGATGATCGACAGCAGCTGCACGTGCGCGCGGTAGATGTCCCAGCCGGACAGGTCGGTGATCTGCGTGTAGCCATCAGCGACATGAACCTGCGCGTCCATGCCCATGTATTCACCGTTGGCATCGGTGAAGGTCGTGGGGTGGATCAGCGCGTGATACAGGCTGGTGTAGAAGGTGCGTCGGTCGGCCTCGCTGCCGCCCTCGACCTGTATACGCTCCAGGTTGTCGTTCCAGCGGGCCCGGGCGTTCGCGCGCATGGCATCGAAGCTGACACCCTCGGCCTCCGCGTCGAGGTTGGCGCGCGCGTTGTCGCGACTGACGAAGGAGATCGCCACGCGCATCGTCACTTCGCGCTGCTCGTGCGCGTCGAACGCGGCCCAGGCGCCGACCGAGGCAGTATCGACGAGGTCCCCGCCAAGGCCGAAGTTCTGCCCGAGTGTCAGCAGGTTCGGGATCGCCAGGAGGTCGCCGGGCGGTACCAGCGAGACATCCGAGGCCGAAGTGCCGCCGGGCTGCAGCAGTTGTCGGCGCCAGGTGCCGTGTGAGGCAATCGGACGATCGAAGCGAGCGACGAAGTGCAGCCGGTAGCGATGCGGGTGAAAGCAGAAATCGCCGGACAGCAGCGAGCCGCTGATCTCGCCGCGCTCTGGATCAATGGTCACCTCGGCATTGCGCACACCCATGACCGAGCCACCGAGATCGAAGAGCAGGCTGGCGTGCTCGGCGTTTTCCGGAAAGGTGACGCGCATCTGTGCCGCGCGGGTGGCGGCGGTAAGCTCGACATCAATTGGTGCGTCACTGGCGGGATTGAGGGTCACGCGGTAATAGCCCGGCGCCCCCTCCTCCTCGTCGTGCGAGTAATTCGCGACGTGCATTGGGTTCAGATTCGAGGACAGCGGCCTGGCTGGCGAGCGGTTGATCGGCGCGGTCGTCGGCATGATCGGCACATCGCGATAGCCCCAGCAGCCGGCGCCGGAAAAGCGCGTCAGCGAGAAGCCGCGGATGCGGTCGTCATCGTAGGCATAGCCGCCGCCAAAATTGGCCTGGGCGGGCAGCGTATCCGGACCCAGCTTGATCATGCCGAAAGGCACGACCGGGCCGGGGAAGGTGTTGCCGGCACCGCCACCGGTGCCCTGGTCCGGCGCGCCCGGCTGGGTCCCGCGAAAGACGTTGACCAAAGCTGCCGCGTCGGCCGCGGCGCCGCCACCTTCTGCGACGGGCGCATCACTTCCGCCGCACGCGCCCAGGATCGAGATGCCGGCGATGCCGGCCGTTCGCCAAAGTTGCCGGGTGGTAAGGTGGGCCATGCGGTGCTCCATCACATGCGCGCGACGTGATCAGGTGCGAACGCGTCGCTGCCAGACGACTGTGGTGCTCCGCGCGGCCCCGACCACGCGCGTGAGCCGCAGGCTCATCGGCAGCCGACTGCCGTCGCCGCCGTAGAGCTTGCTGACGCCCGAGGACTGTACCTCGTCGTATCGATCGGCGTTGACTCACCGCAAGCGAATCTTGTCAACGGCATGACCAAGAGCGCACTACGCCTGGCTGCAAGGCAGCGCCGGATCGGACGCCGGCAAGGGTCTGCCCCTCCCTTGTACAACCAGGGTCGGTGTGGGCGCCTCAATAATCAGTTCGGATGATGCCGAGGCTTTTGCTTGCTCCTACATTCCGCAACGAGGGGTTAATGAACGATCCACAGGGAGTTGCAATGAGGGGGCAGTTGATCAAGCGCCATCTGCGCGACACTTGGCCAATACGGAAGCTTCTGCTCCTTGCCGGCGCGAGCGTCTTCTGCGGCCCCGCGGGAGCGGGGTCTTTTGATCTATTTGCGGGCATTGATGGTAGTTATAAGCTTACGACCACTTACAGTCTCGCCGCGCGGATGCAGGACGCACACGGCGCGCTGGTTGATGGCCCGGTGGACCCATTTCGTGCAGCGCTGCTGCCTAACGGTCAGCAAATTATTGGGTTCACTAATACGGGGCTGCCGACGACCATCAACATCGACGACGGCAACCGTGCTTTTGACCGCGGCAGCCCGATCAACAACCGGCTGACGGCGGTTTATGAGGTCAGCCTGCGCCGTGAAAATATTGGCTTGGTGTACAGCGGCTCGGCCTTCTATGACTGGGTGGTCCATGGGCGTAACGATCGCGATCCAGTCGACCCGGGCAATCTCGACGATTACGCGCCCAACACGCTGGCCTGTGCGGCCGATCGCCTCAATTGCGATTTCGACCGTTTCTCCGACGGGGCTCGCTATTACAACGGCGAGAGGTCGCGGACGCTGGATGCGTTCGTGTACGGCGACTTCATGTTGACCGACACGGTTGCGCTGAGCCTGCGTTTTGGCAAGCACCTCGTAGCTTGGGGTGAGAGCCTGTTTTTCCCCAATATCGCCAGCGCACAGAGCCCGAACGATGCCACCAAAGCATTTCTTCCGGGTGCCGAGATCAAGGAAATTCTGCTGCCAGTGCATCAAGTTTCGGCGACGATTGCGTTCGGCTATGACTTCTCGCTTATGGGGTACTACCAGCTTGAGTACAGGCCGACCGAAGTGTTTCCTGCCGGAGACTTCTTCTCGGTGGCCGATGTCGTCGGACCGGGCGCCGAGATGGTCTACGGTTCCGGTAATCCGGCCTATGTCGACAACTGCCCGGGCTTGCTGGGTCCGTTGAGCTTTGCGTGTCAACTCGGCGGTGGGTTGGGCGGGGTGCTTCTCAATGCGCCGAGGACGATCAATGTGCCACGTCAAAGTGACATTCGTCCGGACAAGGATGGTCAGTGGGGGCTTGGCTTCAAGGCTCAAGTTACCCCAGAGACCAGCGCCGGCGTCTACTACTTGCGCTATCACAATCACAATCCAACGGTGAACCTGAACTTCGGGTTTCCGGTGATCGGTGAAATTGCCGGCGTTCCGCTGACCACGGCGCTGCTGAATCAGGCTGCGCCAGTGAGTTACAACGTCAAGTACTTTGATGATATCGAAATGATAGCGATGAGCTGGTCTACGACGTTGTTCGGACTCAGCGTCGCCGGCGATATCAGCTATCGCGATGGCATTGATACCTCCGCTGCAGCCGACATCTCCGGTGTCCTTAGCCCGGTATTTACGCGGGCTGAGGCATGGCAGGGCAATATTTCCGCACTGTACGTGACCAATCCGCGCGCGCTGTTCTTTGACGAAGTCGCGATCGCGTCAGAAGTCTCGTACCTGTATGTGGACAACGTTGACCCGATCGCAGCATTTAACGGGCAGGTCCCGCGCGGTGATGGCCGTCAGTTGTTCTATGACCGCAATGCGTGGGCGTTCCAAACGCTGATTCTACCGAAGGGTCGTAACGTCTTTCCCGGCTGGGATATCGGTACGCCGATAGCGTACGCGCATGCGGTTGATGGTTATGCATCGGTGGCTGGCAGCTTTGGCGCGCTCTTCGGTGAGGGCGACCGGCGCGCCGGGCTGTCGGTCAGCGCGCAGTACTTGCAGAATCTGGAGGTCGCCGTAGGTTACAACTGGTTCTTGGGCAACCCCGCCAAGACAGTGCGCGATAGCCCGATTCCATCCAACCCGGTTACGGATCGCGACTACGCGACCTTCACGATCAAGTACAACCTGTGACCCAGTCCTTGCAGCCCAGCAGCGAGTCGTTTGATCCAACGGAGTTCCGCAAGGCGCTCGGTACTTTCGCCACCGGCGTGACTATCATCACCGCGCGCGCCGCGGATGGCACGCCGATCGGCCTGACCGCCAACAGCTTCAACTCCGTATCGCTCGACCCGCCGCTGGTGCTGTGGAGCCTGGCCAACAACGCGATGAGCTTCGATGCGTTTCGCAACGCTTTGCATTGGGCGGTGCATGTGCTCGGCTCCGATCAGGAAGACCTGTCGGGCCGGTTCGCGCGGCGCGGCGAGGACAAGTTCTCCGGCCTGGACACCGATGAAGGCGAGGGCGGGGTGCCGCTGCTGCGTGGCTGCGCCGCGCGCTTCCAGTGCCGTACCGCCACGCAATACCAGGGCGGCGATCACCTGATCTTCATCGGCGAAGTGCTGCGCTTTGACCGCGACGAGGCCGCGCCGCTAGTCTTCCATGGCGGCAAGTACGCGCACGCGACGCGCCGCGATCCGCCCGATATCAAGCCGCGCAGCGCGCATCTGGCAGGCAGCTTCGGCGAGGACTTTCTCGGCTATCTGCTTGGCCGCAGCCATTTCCGGTTCTTCGCGCAGATCCGTCCGTTTCTGGACCACGAAGGTCTGGACGACATGGAGTTCTACGTCCTGTCGACGCTGACCCTCAAGCCGCTGCTGACCGAGGGCCAGATCGCCGAGGGCCTGGCCGGCGTGCTCGACGCCAACCGTCAGCGCGCCCTCGATGGCCTGGTCGAACGTGGCTTCGCCCGACGCACCGCAGCCGACGGCTTCGAATTGACCGATGGCGGACGCGAAGCGGCGATTCGGCTGATCGCCGCAGCCAAGGCGGTCGAATCGCAGGTGCTCGAACGACTCGGCACCGGCGATGCAGTGATTCTCAAGACGACGCTCAACCGCCTGCTGGGCGTCGTCGATGAAAGCGCGGCGGATGTGTTGTGGCAATCAGGCGAGGGCGAGCGCAAGGGCTGATCGATCGCGAGTCTCAGCTCCGGCAACGCCATTCCCGCGAAAGCGGCAATCAGGGGCGTGGGGCGCAGTTTCCGGTACCGGATGTCCGCCTGCACAGGCATGAGGACTCGGGGCCGTGACCCGTGATCATTCGAGCGCTTCGACGTTGGCGCTCTCCGCAAACTGGAGAGAGAAAAGATGAGGCTGGCCTCAAAAGTGCTGCTCGCAGTGATGTATGTGCTCGTACAAACGCCGGTGTCGGCGCAGGACGAACTTGACTTGCTGCTGCTGCAAGAGGGCGTCGCAAGCGAGTCGCTACCGCCCGCAGAGACGGATAAAGCCGCCACTGCCGATGATGACGTTTACGAAGACTTCATCGAAGTCGCGCAGCCCACTCCGACACCCGAGGTCGGGCGTCAGCCTGAGCGCAGCCGGCAGCTCGAGGAAATCATCGTCACCGCACAGAAGAAGACCTCGACGCTGCAGGACACGCCGATTTCGATGGAGGCCTTCGGCGCCGAGAAACTCGAGCTGCGCGGCATTGGCGGGCTTGAGGATCTGGGCACCAACGTTCCGAGCATGATCATCGAGCCGTTCCCATTGTCCGCAACAACTCTGCGTATCGCGATTCGAGGCGTTGGCGTCAACGACTCTCAGGTCACGCAGGATCCGGCGGTCGGCATTTATATCGATGGCGTTTATCTGGCTCGGTCGGTGGGACTCGCCCTGGACCTGGCGGATGTCGAAAGAATGGAAGTGTTGCGTGGGCCGCAGGGTGTTCTTTATGGGCGCAACTCCACCGGCGGCGCGATCAATGTCATCTCCAAGCGCCCCGATCCGCTGGCGTTCAACATGCAGCACAAGCTCACCGTCGGCGAGCGCAACTTGCTCTCCGCGCGCAGCTCGATCAACGTGCCGCTGACTGATGACTTGGCAGTCAAGCTTGCCCTGGTTGCCCGCCGCAGCGACGGTTTTGTTGAAAATACCGGCGAGGGTCGGGACTTCGGCGACCGGCGGGCGCTGGGCCTGCGCTTCGACACGCGCTGGCTGCCCACCGACGGTCTGACTGTCGATTACGGGTACGAGTACACCGATCTGGAGTACGTCAACTACCTCTATCAAGGGGTTCTGTTGCCGGAAACCGATCATGGCTTGGCGGAGTTCTTCAAGCCGTATGCAGTTGCGAACTCCGTTTACTCCGACCGGCGCCTCGAAGCGCTGGCTTCGGCATCGCCCATGCAAGCATCGAGCGCCAGAGTTAGCGGCCACACCTTGACGCTGGCCCAGCAGTTCGACTCTGTGCAGATGAAATACATCGGCGCTTATCGGGAGCTGATCGACAACCAGTACGCCGATCTCAGCGGTGGATCGGGCTTTGGCGGGTTTAGGGTCGATACCAATGCGTTTGACAGCGTTTCCGCGCGGTTTGCGAATGGTGGCCCCACGCCGCTGGTGATTCCTAGAACCGAACAGGAGCAGTGGTCGCACGAATTGCAATTCACTGGATCGTTGTTCAGCGATCGGATCAACTACATTGCAGGCTTGTACTACTTTACTGAAAAGGGCAGTGAGGACGGCGGTCCCTTCCATCACATCCAAAGCGCCACCGTCGATCCGCAGCAGGCTGATGTCGTGCTTGGCCTGCTGCCGACGGCATTGCGTTCCTTGCTGCAGAACAACGTCCTGCCGCGGATCGCGGCTTACTGGGACTATTTTTATGGCATCGAGAACAAGGCCTATGCTGCGTACGGGCAGCTGAGCTTTCGCCCTGGCATCTTCGACGAGCGGTTCAACCTGACGGTCGGAATGCGGGCATCGCGCGACGAGCGAGATGCTTACAAGGACTTCATTCAAAGGCAGTACATCGAGGTGCGTCTTGCAGAGCTCGGGTTGCTGCCGATCCCGGTTCCGGCGGAACTCGCTGGCAGCGCAGACGATTTTGTCGGCGTGACCGCTCGAAGCGTGTACGAAGATTTCTCGCCATCAGCAAGCGTGCAATTCGATCTCAGTGATACCGCGAGTACCTATCTGTCATATTCCACTGCCTATAAAAGTGGCGGCTTTAACCTGCGCGATCCACAGGTCTCGGGCGAGTCGGGCGCGGCATCCGATGGTACGAATTACGGTTTTGGGTTCGTAGACGGCTTCAAGCCAGAGCGTGTCGAATCACTGGAAATTGGACTCAAGAGTGAGTGGTTTGAACGAGCCTTACGGCTTAACGGAGCGGCGTTTTACACCGACTACGCCGACATGCAGACCAACTTCCTGATTGCGGGCACCATCTCTGACACCAAGTCCCGCAATGCGGGCAAAGCTCGCATTACGGGCTTCGAACTGGAAGGCGCATTCATTCCCGCTGCAAGCCTGATGGTGGGCTTTCAATATGGATATCTTGACGCGGAGGTCAAGGAAGTCATCGATATCGAAGGCAATAACGTCGCCAATCTGTTTCCGTTCATTCAGGCTCCGCCGCATTCGGGCGTGGCGTACATCGACTGGAACGTTGCCGATTTTGGTTGGGGAAATCTGCGCGCCTACGGCAGCTGGAACTATGTGGGTGAGCGCAAAGGTTTGGTCATTGTCGAAGAGCGCCGCGGCCTGACGGCCTTCAAGGGGTACGGCTTATATAGCGCGCGACTGATGCTCAATGACCTGAGAGTCGGTAACCACGGACGCCTCGATTTGGCTTTGTGGGGGAAAAACCTGCTCGACAAGGAATATGAGCTCAGCATCGTAGACAACCTGCCGCAGGCGGACCGCGCGGTGGTGTGGGGAGAGCCGCGCGCTGTCGGTGTCGACGTGATCTACCGCTATGAATAAGGTCAGCCGTTTCCCCTCTCCTGCAGGCGGGAGAGGGGTGGGGGAGAAGGTGAGGAATTGCGTCTTTACGAGTGCCAGTGGCACTTGCCGAGATCCCGAACGCCACGCCAGGGATGGCCGGGCCGGGCACTCTCAACGGGACAAGGTCGCGCCACGCATGGCCAGGACAACGCTTGCGAAGGACATTTCCGCCGTCGCACTGCTCGCCAGTGCACTCGCATGGACCCATGCGCATGCCGATGTCCGCACGCTTCCCGCGCTGATGATCGACACCCGCGGCGAACTGCTGCTCGACGCGCAAGGCGACGTCCGCTACCAGCCCTGGCAACTCGCACCGCTGCCGCCAACCGCGCGCGCCGGTCTGCTGATGGTGCTGCCCGCACGCCCGTCCAGCCGCAAGGACCTGCGCCTGTTCGAAGCCGCGATGCGCAGCCGCAAAGACGAAGCCCGCGGCCTCGTCTCCACGACCATCGTCAATCTCGACGACGCCACCTTCGGCGCCGGCCTGATGGTCGAGACCAAGCTCAGCGACGAGAAGAAACTCAAACCGGCCGCCCATCTCGTCGTCGACGAACAAGGCGCGGCACGCCAAGCGCTCGACCTCGCCGAAGGCGACATCCACGTCCTGCTCCACGATTGCGGCGGCCAGATCGTCAAGCACCACCAGGGCGCCTTCAGCGCCGAGCAGGTCCGGCAATTCCTCGGCCGCATCGATGACGCCCTGCAGGCCCGTCCGTGCAGCTCCCAAGGCAAAGTGCAATAAAAACAATAATAACAACTAATAGTCAACAAATAAGCACAATCCCTCTTCCCTGTAGGAGCAGCTTCAGCCGCGACCCTCCAGCGACAGAAGCACACCGCTGGAACAACGCTGGCCGAGCTCGCCGAGCCCCTTGCCCACTGGCCTGATCGGCTTTTAAATCGGACAACGCCTGGGGGTGCTGTTCTGAACGGAAGGCCGACATGACGCCAACAATTACTGATTCGAATGCCGACGCGCAGCGTCACCTCGCTCGCACACTCGTCTGGCACGCCGCACTCCTGAGCGTGCTCGGACTCGTTTCCGGGTTCACGACGCTGTTCGCGAAGGCGCCGAGCGCGGCACTGAGCGCACACAGCATCGGCTTGCTCGAAGGCGCGGTGCTGTTCGGTCTTGCCGGAGCCTGGCGGCTGATCGGGGTGTCGGGCCGAAAAGCGCTGATCATCAAGTGGACGTTGCTCTCTGGTTTCTATGCGAACTGGCTCGGGGCGCAGCTTGCCAGCCTGTGGAGTGCGCGACAGATGTTCGTCGTTTCAGGCACAGCAATGCCGGGTGGGGCTGCGCCTTGGATGGAGTGGATCGTCGCGGTGCTGCTGAATCTCTCGGTGCTCGCCTTCGTGGCCTTCGCCTTGATCCTCTGGCAGGCGCGGGCGCAGCGGTAGCCTCGGGTGAATGCAGCGTTCAAGGCATCGGGCTTGTGGGTGGCGATCCTGATGCTCGCCATGCTCAACGGCATGCTCAGGGAGAAGCTGCTGCTGCCGATGTTCGGAGATGTCGCTGCACTGGTGTCGAGCGGCGTACTCCTGTCGGTGGGCATCCTGCTGGTGGCCTGGCTTGCGGTGCCGTGGTTCGGTGCTCTGCCGGCGCGTGAATGGCGGCTCATCGGCCTGTTCTGGCTGGGGCTGACGCTGGCATTCGAGTTCGGATTCGGCAGGCTGGTGCAGCACAAGGCCTGGGCCGATTTGTTCAGCGCCTACACGTTCCAGGGTGGGAACCTGTGGCCGCTGGTCCTCGCGGTGACGCTGCTCGCGCCGTGGGTCGCCGCCCGACTCCGCGGGCGGGTGCAGGCCTCCGGCGCAGCGGGCATGGAGCGACGCACATGACCGAACATCACATCTTCACGATGCCCTTCGCCAGGGGCTATCCAATGTATGTGCAGAAGGCCGAGCGCAAGAACCGCACGCGGGTCGAGGTCGACCAGATCATCTGCTGGCTGACCGGTTATGACGCCGCTGGCCTGCAGCGGCAGATCGAGCGACAGGCCGATTTCGCAGCCTTCTTCGCCGAGGCGCCGACAATGCATCCGAACTGTGCGTTGATCACCGGGGTGGTCTGCGGTGTGCGCGTCGAGGACGTTAAAGACCCGCTGATGCAGAAGATTCGCTTCCTCGACAAGCTGATCGACGAGCTGGCGAAAGGCAAGGCCATGCACAAGATTCTTCGGCAGTAGCGCGATGGCGACGGCAAGGAGGGTTCCATGAGCGGGCCGATTGCGACGATCCACGTGCTGTTCTCGGTACTCGCGATCGCGGTCGGCGTGGTGATCTTTTCGATCCGGCGCGGCACGCCGGTGCATCGGCGGCTCGGCTACGTCTACATCGGCGCGATGCTGGCGCTGAACGGTTCGGCGCTGATGCTCTATGCGCGCGATGGCAGTTTCGGGCCGTTTCACATCGCGGCACTGCTGTCGCTGGCCACGCTGACGGCCGGCGCAGTGCCGGTGATGCTGCGGCGTCCGCGCGGCGGCTGGTTGCCGTTGCACTGGGAGCTGATGTCGTGGTCGTTCGTCGGCCTGATCGCGGCGGCCGTGGCGGAGGCGGTGTTCCGCATCCCGGGAATCGCCTACTGGCCGTCGATCATCACCGGAACCCTCGCGGTGTTCGTCGGCGGCGGCGCCTGGGTGTATCGCAACCGACGACACATGCGCCAAGCTGCAGGCCATGTGACCGGCGCCTGAGCGGACGGGGCCGCGGGCCGCTTCGTGACTCGCGCGGATGCGACGGCGGGCCCGGATGCCGGATCACGCTTCTGGCGTGTCCGGAATGACCGGGCGCAGCATCCTCAGGGCATGAACGCGCCGCCGTTGGCGTCGAGCGCCGCGCCGGTCACGGCGCTGGCGTAGTCGGACGCGAGGAACAGCGCGGCGCGGGCGCATTCGTCGTCGGTGGGAATGCGGTTGAGCGGAATCGTGCGGGCGATCTTCTCCTTGAGCGCATCGACCGTGGTCTTCTGCTCATGTGCCTGCCACTCGAAGTAGCCCTGCACCGGCGCGCCCCACATCCAGCCCATGTGGATGCTGTTGGCGCGGATGTTGTCAGGGCCGACCTCCTTGGCCAGGTACTTCACCGAGTTGGCCAGCGCGGCCTTGGATGCGGCGTAGCCGGCTTCGCCGAGCGGCGGCGGCACGCGAGCGGCCATGGTGTTGATCATCACGATCGCGCCACCGCCCTGCTTCTTCATCTGCGGCAACACCGCCTGGGTCAGGCGCAGCGTGCCGATGAGGTTGGTGTTGATGACCTCTTGCCACTCGTCGAGATTGGCGCTCGAGACGTAGTCCATGTTGCCGTGGAAGAACGCGCTGTTGATCAGCGCGTCGATGCGGCCAAAGGCCTGGGTGGCAGCGGCCACCATCGCCGTGCAGTCGGCGGGCTTGGTGATGTCGGTCACCTGCTTGAGCACCTTGCAAGCCGGATTGATCTCGGCGATGCGCTGGGCGGCGTCGTCGAGCTTGTCGGCCGAGCGGGCGCCGATCGCCAGCGCCTTCGCGCCTTCGCGCGCGGCCTCGATCGCGAGCTTGACGCCCAGGCCCGGGCCGATGCCGGAGACGATGACGACCTTGTCCTTGAGCAGCATGGGGTTCTCCTCGTTGTATGCGAATGGGGCAGGTGACCGAACGACGATCCGTTCGCGTCGAGTAGCGCCGCAAGGCGCGTATCGAGACGCCGCACAGGCTTCAGGCTGCAATGCCCCTCGATACGCCGCTGCGCGGCACTCGGGGCGAACGGAACAAACGTCGACAGGTATTCGAGCGGCAACGACATCAAACCGTGCTGGCAATATGGCGCGCGCGGTATTCGGCGAACTGTTCCTTCAATTGCCCTGCTGTCAGCCCAAACTGGCTGGTGTCGTACTCGTGCGCGGCCCGGGTGTTGCGGGTATTGACGTCGAGCCAGCGCTGCATCGCAGCCTCGGCATCCGGACTCAGCTCGAGGCCGGCCCAGGCGTAGATCGCGCGCGCAACATCGAGCGGCTTCTTGACCGTGTCGAGAAAATCGACGTCGAAGAACGGGGCCGCGTTGGTGTCGCGCACCTGCATGACATGCTTGAACGCGCGTGCCATCAGTGCGCTCCATTCGCGACCGGCCGCGGTCGGATCGACGTCGTTGCTGTAGATACGCCACAGCGTGTCGAGGAAGCTCGCGATCGACGGAATCGTGTCGACCGGATCGCGATGGGTCTGCACGATCTTCGCGCCGGGAAACAGCTCGAGCACGAGATGGATGCGCAGCAGGTGGTGAGGCGCCTTGAGCACCCAGCGCTGTGCGCTGATGCCGCGCTGGCGTTTCTGCCACTGCAGGAACTTGAGCATCCGCTTGAGGTACTCGTAGGCCGGGCGCTCGTCGGTCTGCGCGAGCCAGTCCATGTACGAGGGGATGCAGGCGTAGGTGTTCATCGCCGCGATGAAGCTGTGCTCCATTAGCATCACTTCCTCGTCGGCCTGGTCGGCATCCATCGGGTGGATCGACAGCAGCTTGGGCATGGCCTCGACCATGACCGTCACTTCGGCGCGTGCCTGTTCGATGCGCTGGGTGGGCGCCGCCAGCGATTCACCGGGGAAGGGCACCGGGTAGCGCGACTCCCACCACGGCATCGAATAGAACTGCGGGTCCTGCGCCAGCAGGCGCTGCAGCAGCGTCGTGCCGGTGCGTGGCAGTCCGACGATGACGATGGGCGCCGCAATCACCTCGTCGTCGATTTCGGGATGGCGCCGGTACCAGTCCTCGATGCCGAGCCGGTTGGTCAGCAGCTCGATGACTTTCTGGTGCAGCAGACCGCGACCAAAGTCGGAGAGCTTCGCGTCGCGCTCCAGTGCCGCACAGAACACGCGCAGACCTTCGCGGAACGAGGGCTCGCCGAAGTCGGACAGGCCGGTTTTCGCCTGCGCTTCGGCGAGCAGGGTGTCGGGGTCGAAACGGATCGCCGGATTCATGCTGCGCTCTTCTTCAGTTCGCTGAACTTGACCACGCGCAGCTCGGGATCGACGTTCTCCTTCGACCCGACCCAGCGCAGGCACATCGTGCCGCGGTCGTGACCGGCGGTCTCCAGCCAGTTGGCGACGCCCGGATCGCGGTGCGCCAGCACCAGCGTGACGCTGCCGTCGGCGGCCATCGTTGCGCTGTGCTTGTTGAAGTGCGCGCGGTGGTAGCGGTAGTCGAGCGATTCCATCCACCAGTTGTTGATCTGCAGATTCCAGAAACGGCAGTCCGGAATGCGCGGCAGGTGAATCACCAGAGCTTCGTCATCGGCGAGCTGCCAGTACGAGTGGTAGTAGACGATGTTGGGGTCGCCGCCGGCGGCCTGGCAGACCTTCTGGTCGGCGAGCGGCAGCTGGTTGGGATGCGGCAGGTAGGACTGCGCCCAGTTGGCGAACACGGTTGCGGTGCCGTCGACGAAGCCGGCGGTGCGCTGCAGGGCCTGCTGGATGCGCGCCGCGCTCAGCGGCTGCGGACGCGCATCGCTGCCGCGGCGTTCGATGTGGATCGTCGCCGGGCGTTCTGTCTTGCGGTCGAGAAAGGTCTGGCGCACGAGCACGGCGTTGGACGTGGCCTCGATGCGCAGCCAGTTCTTCGCACCGGCGGGTTGCTCGGCGCTGACGATGACCTCGAAGCGGCCCTCGTCATCGAGGGCCAGGTCCTTGGCGTCGAGAAAGCCGGTCGGCTCCATCTTGCCGTCGGTCTCGTAGCCACCCTTCTGCGTGCCGATCGACAGGTAGGACACCGTGCCGCGGGTGCCGCGCAGCACGTACTGGTTGGCGCCGTTGATCCGCGCCATCAGGTACAGGTTGTCCGGATTGTCGGCGCCGATCTTGCCGGTCTCGTGCGAGGGCATGAAGAACGCCGGAAAATCCGGATCGGCGCATTCGAGATGCATCTCGAGGCCGATGCGCAGCAGGCGCGTCAGATAGCGCCAGCCCTCGGCGCGATCGAGTTCGCTGACCGGCGCCTCCGGTCGCAGGATCTGCTGGCCGGCGCGCTTGAGCGTGTCGCAGAATTCTTCCCAGGCGCGCCCGGAGATGACGTCATCCTTCGCTGACACGGCGCCCGTCTCCTCATCGTGGTCGTGAGCGTCAGACGGTAAGCGCGGGCCGGCGCGGGGGCTTCACCTGTTTGTAGGAGACGCCGGAATCCTCGCGATTGCTTCTATCGTCAGGCCATCCCTGGCGTAGCGGCGCACCGTTGAGTAGTTGCCCGGCCATCCTTGGCCGGGCGTTCACGCGCATTGCGAGTGCCACTGGCACTCGCAAAGACATGCGCGTTCACACCCAGCGCTTCACCACTGTGCGCAGACCGCGAATCCGGTCCATCAGCTTGCCGGCGGGGGCGCTGGCGGTCGGCGGCGGCGCGGCGACTTCGTAGCGCTGGTGCAGCTCCGGGCTCTGCGCGAGCCGGTGATGATGGCGCAGCGCAGAGCTGACCGTGATCTTGCACTGGCTGTCGTGGATCGGCTTGGTGATGAAACGGTAGATCTGGCCCTGATTGATCAGCTCGATCGCGGTGCCGGCATCGGCGCGGTCGGTCAGGATCACCGACACCAGTTCCGGGTGGTGTTGCTTCAGGGTACCGATCAGGCCGATCACGGGACTCGACTGCACCCGGGTCTCCGAGATGACGACACCGATGCGCTCGCGTTCCATCAGGCCGACGGCCTCGTCCATCGTCGTTGCGCCGACGACCCGGAAGTCGCCGCCGAGGATGTCCTGGATCTTCGACGGTACGGTCGGGTCGTCATCGAGCACCAGCACGCCGGGCGGCGGCCCGACCGGCGCCGGCGCATCGCCAGCCGCCGCGGCGGCCTCGCTGGCGCGGGCGGCCGCGACGGCGCGGGCAACCGTCGTCGTCAGCTCCTCGTTTGCCCAGGGCTTGCTGACGAAGCGGAAGATCTCGCCCTCGTTGATCGAGCCGATGATCGCACTGAGATCCGAATAGCCGGTCAGCAGGATGCGCATCGCGTTCGGGTTGAGTTCCCGGGCCACGCGCAACATCTCGATACCGGTCATGCCGGGCATGCGCTGGTCGCTGACGATGACGTCGATCGGCTGGGTCTTGAGCAGTTCGAGCGCCTGCGGTCCGCCCTCGGCCGTGAACACCTGATAGTTCGCGCGAAACAGCATGCGCATCGTCGTCAGCACACGCGGCTCGTCGTCGACGAACAGGACGCGGGCCTTGGGGGCGGCGACGTCAGAAGTTTCGGTCACGGGTTTGCTCCGGGTCAGGCGGTGACGGCTTGGGTAGCGTCGCGGGTGCTCTCGCGCGCCGGATTGTTGGAGTGCTGCTTGAGTGGCAATTCGATGTTGAACTCGCTGCCCTTACCCGGCGTCGAGCGGACCTCGATGGTACCGCCATGATCCTCGATGATGCGATAGACGATCGACAAGCCCAGGCCCGTCCCCTTGCCGACCGGCTTGGTCGTGAAGAAAGGCTCGAAGATCCGCGCGCGGACCTCCTCGCTCATGCCGCAGCCGTTGTCGAGGAACCGGATCGAAACCCCGCTGGGCGTCGGCGTCGTGTGGATGTGAATCTTGCCTTCGCCGTCGATCGCCTGCGCGGCGTTGTTGATCAGGTTCAGGAAGACCTGGTTGAGCTGCGACGGCGAGCACTCGATCTGCGGCAGCTTGCCGTAGGTCCGGACCACCTCGACGCGGTGCTTGAGCTGGTTCTGGCAGATCTTCAACGAGGCGTCGATGCCGTCGTTGACATCGAACAGGTCGCTGCGCGATCGATCCACGCGCGAGAAGTCCTTGAGCGAGCCGACCAGTTCGGCGATCTGCTTGAGGCCGTGCTCGGTATCGCCGAGCAGGGCGTCGAGTTCGCCGGTCAGTTCGGTGGCGTTGAGCGACTCGCCGATGCCCTGGGCCGTCGCCAGCGCATCGGCCACCTGCTCGACATCGGTCTCCTCGTGGGTCATCAGGTCGAGCGCGCGACTTTGCGCGTCGACCAGTGCCCGAAGGTCGCCCAGGGACGTGCGCACGATCTCCGCATTGCTGCGGGCGTAGCCGAGCGGCGTGTTGATCTCGTGGGCGACGCCCGCAACCATCTGGCCGAGCGAAGCCATCTTCTCCGACTGGATCAGCTGCGCCTGCGAGGCCTTCAGCTCCTTGAGCGCGTCGCTGAGATCGTGGGTGCGTTCTTCGACCTGCTCCTCGAGATGATCGTTGGCCTCGTCGAGCTCGCGGAAGCTGCGCACCAGGCGGATGCCGACCAGAGCCAGGATCAGCAGCAGGATTGCTGCGTAGGCGACCAGCCACTGGCGGTATTGGTTGGCAACGGCGACCTGGGTCCCGTGCCAAGCCATGTAAGACGCCTCGGTGGCCTGCAGCAGTTCGGCTGTTGGCTTGGACAGGAACTCCGAGACACGCTCGACCAGCTCCTTCTTGTCGGCGATGACGTTGCTCGCAGCGGTGCGCAGGCGTTGCGCAGCGGCCAGGACCGGTTCTGGCTGGCCATCGACGGCAGCGGCGATATCGTCGAGCAACTGGCGGATGCTTGCCTCATTGAGCGGGGTCTGGACGACGCCGAAGGTGGTCACCTCGGTGCGAATCTGTGCGAGCAGCGGTGCCAGTGTTTCTGCGGTGGTCGCATCGACCTCGGCAAGCAGGGCGTCCGCGGCGACCGGCACCGCGTCCATGCCGCGATCAACAGCTGGTTGGTGCGAATGTTGCGCGCCTCGAAATCGAAGGCCAGCTCGAACTTTGATTCGACGGTATCGAGGAAGCGCACCAGTGCCTCGTCGATCGGCGGGCTGAGTCCGCTCAGGCCCGCCGCACCGTTTTCCAGTGCATCGAGCGCATCGCCGAGTTGGGCGGTTGTCACCGCGCGGGTGTCGGCCACGTTGACCATCGTACTGACGCCGACCTGGGTGACGGCGCGATTGAGCCCGACGTCCAACGCGTCGACCGCGCGCACGTTGTAGAGGCGTTGCAAGTGCAACTCGTTGTCGACGGTCTGCGCCTGCCGGGCGAGGAATACCAGAAGCCCGATTGCAGCGATGGCGATCACCACCGCCAGCGTATTCAGCAGCTTGCGCAGCACCGAGCCGCGCTTGCGCCCGCGCTTTTCATTGGCTGCCATCGGCGACCCCCTTGCCTGTCATGTCCCCCGCACCTCTCCTCCGGGCCGGTTCGAATCGTGACGAAGCGGCTCCGCAGGCCGTGTTATGCCTGAGTTTGCACGGTAGACGCCAGCCCTGGGGGCAGCGTCACCTGTTTGCAGTAGGGTCCGCCGCGGTGACGGGCCGGTTCAGCCGAACGGGGGATTCGCCGTCCGACGTGCTGGGTTCAACTGCGGCGATTCCTTTATCGGAGAGTGCAGATGAGCGGACAGGACATCGCGGCGCGGGTGCAGGCGCTGGAGGACATCGAGGCGATCCGTCGGCTCAAGGCGCGCTACCTGGTCGCCTGCGACCGCAAGGATCCGACGGCGATGCGCTCGTGCTTTGCCGACGGCAGCATCGACATCTTCTATGACGCGATCGGCCGCTTCGACAACGCCGATGCGCTGGTGAAGATCTACGTCGAGGTCGGCTGCCATCCGCACATGGTCGAGATGCACCACGGCGTCAATCCGCAGATTGAAATCGTCGACGCGACGACCGCGCGCGCCACGTGGAGCCTGCAGTACGGCCTGATCAACACCCAGGAGAACACCCTGACCCAGCTCGCCGGCTGGTACGAGGATGGCTACCGGCGCGTTGGCGGCGAGTGGAAGATGGTCAAGACACATTTCTTCAGCACCTCGCTGATGGTGCTGAAGCTCGATGCCGACGCGATCAAGGTGGTGATGGCGGGCAAGCCGCCAGCCGCGGCCTGAGGCCCGCGCCAGCGAGGCAGCGCGGCGTCATCGGCGACGACGGTGGCCCTGCTATGATTCGGGCCCGCTGTCCCCCCATCGCCCTCACCCGACGCCGCCGCGTCCCCTCGCCATGTCCGACCCGAATACCAAGCTCGGCCCGCTGCCGGCCCTAATCTTTTCCTCGCGCTGGCTGCAGCTGCCGCTGTATCTCGGCCTGATCGTTGCCCAGGTCGTCTACGTGATCCTGTTCGGCAAGGAGCTGTGGCACCTGATCCACGGCTCGCTGGAACTCAGCGAGCAGCAGATCATGCTGATCGTGCTCGCGCTGATCGATGTGGTGATGATCTCGAATCTGCTGGTGATGGTCATCGTTGGCGGCTACGAGACCTTCGTGTCCCGGCTCGGCCTGCAGGGCCATCCGGATCAGCCGGAATGGCTCAGCCACGTCAATGCCTCGGTGCTCAAGGTCAAGCTGGCGATGGCGATCATCGGCATCTCGTCGATCCACCTGCTCAAGACCTTCATCGAGGCCGGATCGGTGGGCGCATTGCCGTTGTGCGCAGAGGTGGCCGCAGGCGTGAAGTGCACCAACACGACCTCAGAAGGCGTCATGTGGCAGACCATCATCCATATGGCCTTCATCGTCTCGGCGATCGGTATCGCCTGGACCGACCGTATCATGCAGGCCGGCATCACCCGCACGAAGGCCGGGCACTGATCCAGCCGGATCTTGTGCGCTGACGCGACCTGCAACCATTTGCCGGCCGCGTGCATCCGAGTGGAATCCCGATCGCGCAGGCGCATAATGCCCCGCACAAAGCGCGATCCGGCATGCACGAGGAGGCATCGAGATGCGCATCTGGAGCTGGTTGACCCCACTGGTCCTGTCGCTGGCGCTGGCGGCCTGTCAGCGTGAGTCCGCGGTCGAGGCGCAGACCGTTGCTGCGGCGACGCCACCGCCGTGCAAGCTGCGGGTCGGTTGGGACCCCTGGGAGCCTTACCAGTACGAGGGCGCCGATGGCTCGATGCAGGGGCTCGACGTCGAGATCATCCGCCTGATCGGCGGCGACGCTGACTGCGAACTCGAGTTCATCCGCGGCAACTGGGGGGAGTTGCTCGGGCGCCTGCGTGAGGGCGAAACTCACGTGCTGATGGCGGCGACACCGACCGAAGAGCGGCGTGCCTTCGCCCATTTCTCGCCAGCCTACCGCAGCGAATCGTTCGCTTTGTATACGCGCGCCGAGGATGCCGACGCCTACGCCGCCCAAGGGCTTGCCGAGCTGGTTGCGGACGAGCGCCGCATTGCGGTGACCGACGGCTACTACTACGGCGAGGCGGCGACCCAGCTGATTCTCGGCGAGCAGACTGGCAAGGCTTTCGTGTCGGCGCCGATCGTCGAACTGAATTACACACGGCTGGCCGGCGGCGAGGTCGATGCCCTGCTCGACGACCCCTTCGTCGCCGCCGCAGTGTTGCGGCGCAAGGGCCTCGACCAGCGCATCAGTCGCCATCCGCTGCAGATCCACAGTGGCGAGGTGTCACTGATGTATTCGCAGGCTGGCGTCGACGAGGCCGTGCTCAAGCGGCTCGACCGTGCGCTGATGCAGCGCAAGACCGATGGCTCGCTGGCGCAGCTGATCGCGAAATATCAGAACTGAGGCAGGTGTTCAGCGGCTGCGCTGCTGCAGCCGGCGCAGCAGCCGGGTTGCGCGTCCGACGATCGCGGCGACATCGGAATCGGTCTGCAGCGAGGCAAAAGAGCCGTCGACGAAACGGGGGCCGTCGGTCACGAGCACGCTGACCCGCAGCTCGCCGCCACGCGGCGGCGGCAGGCGCGGCTGCAGCCAGGCCTCGCGACGCTGGGCGAACGTCTCGCCGTGCGCAACCATCTCGCGCGCCAGCTTGCGCGCCTCATCCGGGCCACTGTCGAAGACTGCGGCGTCGCCGGTGGCGTCAATGTAGCGCACCGCGCCGTCAGCGTAGGCGGCGAGCGATTCGAGACCCTGCGGCAAGGCGACCTCGACGACCACGCCGAGAGTGCATAGGCGCACGATCGAGGCGCCGCGCGCGCGAAGCAGGGACGCGGCCAGCGCCCGCGCCCGGCTGTCGGCATTGCTGGCGGCGGCGATCGTCTGCAGCGCACTGCTTCGCGGCGGCGGGCCCATCAGCAGCCGCCACGGCCCGGACAGCGGGCCGGGCTCGCGCCGCGCCAGCTCGAGATCGTCGCAGAACAGCAGGTTGTACAGCCGGTCGGCCAGCTCGTCCTGATACGGTCGGTGGCGCACCGGTTCCGGGACAGCCGCCGGCTGCGCGCGCGAAAACGGCCAGCGCATCATCTGCTGTGTCCGGTGCATGGCGTTGCCGCCGACCCTGTGCGCATGCCGCGCTCCCAACCGTGCGCCATTGATATGGCGCTGATCTCTCCCCGGCGGCCAGCATAGCGCGGATGCAGGTGAGCGCAGCGCCGTGCCTGTGTGCGGTCTAAGATGCGCCGGGGAGTCATCTGGGGTGGACATGAAAAGAACCGGCCGGCGGTATCGTCCCGGGCGCGCAGCGAACGACTACGACGTGATCGTGATCGGCTCGGGCATCGGCGGGCTGGCGTGTGCTGCACTGCTGTCGCGACTCGGCCGCAAGGTGTGCGTGCTCGAGCAGCATTACACCGCCGGCGGCTTCACCCATTCCTACGAGCGCGAAGGCTACGAGTGGGACGTTGGCGTCCACTACATCGGCGAGGTCCACAAGCCCCACGCCGCATTGCGTCGCATCTTCGACGTGATCTCCGATGGACGGATCCGCTGGGCGCAGATGGACGCGGTCTACGACCGCATCATCGTCGGCGGCAAGGCCTACGACTTCGTTGCCGGCCGCGAGAACCTGAAGGCTGCACTCAAGGCGCATTTCCCGGACGAGGCTGCGGCGATCGATGCCTACTTCGACCTGGTGATGCGCGTCGCCCGCAGCATGAAGACCTACTTCTCGGGGCAGGCGATGCCGCCGATCCTCGCCCGCGCTGCCGAGGCCTTGCGTCCGCTGCGGGTGCCGCGCGAGTGCTTCATGTCGACGCGCGCGGTGCTCGAATCGTTGACACAGAATCAGCAGCTGATTGCGGTGCTGACCGGGCAATGGGGCGACTACGGCCTGCCGCCGCGCGACGCGGCGTTCCTGATGCATGCTTCCGTTGCCAAGCATTATTTCGACGGCGGCTGTTACCCGGTCGGCGGCTCGTGGAAGATCGCCGACGGCATCATTCCGGTGATCCGTCAGGCCGGCGGCGAAGTCTTCACCTACGCCAAGGTCGAGCAGATCCTGGTCGAAGACGGTCGCGCGGTCGGCGTGCAGATGAGCGACGGCAGCAGCCTCCGCGCGAAAACCGTCGTCAGCAACGCCGGTGCCCGCATCACCTACGGCAAGCTGCTGTCCGCCGAGGTGCGTGAACAGCACGGCTACGCCAGCAAGCTCGACGAGGTCCGGCCATCGGCCGCGCACCTGTGCGTCTACGCCGGCTTTCGCGGCAGCGCCGCCGAACTCGGTCTGCCGCGCACCAACCTGTGGATCTATCCGAGCGCCGATCACGAAGGCAACCTGAAGCGTTTCATCGACGATCCGTTCAATGCGCTGCCGATGGTGTACATCTCGTTTCCGTCGGCCAAGGACCCCGAGTGGGACCAGCACTATCCGGGCAAGAGCACGGTCGAGGTGATCACCCTGGGTCGCTACGAGTGGTTCGCGCCGTGGGCCGACAAGACCTGGAACCAACGCGGCGAGGATTACGACGCCCTGAAGGCACGCTTCACCGAGCGCCTGCTCGAAGCGCTGTACGCGCAGATGCCGCAGCTGCGCGACAAGCTCGAGTACTGCGAGCTGTCGACGCCGCTGTCGACGCAGTGGTTCCAGATGAACGATCGCGGCGAGATCTACGGCCTCGACCACGATCTGGGACGCTTCGAGCAGAAATGGCTGCACCCGGTGTCGCCGGTCAAGAACCTGTACCTGACTGGCCAGGATGTCGTCACCGCCGGCGTCGGCGGCGCCCTGCTCGGCGGCGTGATGACCACTGCAGCGATGATGGGCCGGCGCGCTGATCGCGTGTTCAAGCTGCTCAAGCAATGGCAGCCGCCGGAGCCCGCGTAGCCGCGTAGGCTGGGTATAGCGCAGCGAACCCACCGGGGACATGCCGAACTATCTCCGCGCCGCCGTTCCCGGTGCCAGCTACTTCTTCACGGTCGCGCTGGCCGATCGTCGCCGCACTCTGCTGACGGATCGCATCGACTTGCTGCGCAGTGCGTTTCGAACTGAACTTTGGCGCCACCCTTTTCGCATCGACGCCATGGTCGTCCTGCCCGATCATCTGCACGGCGTCTGGACGATGCCGGCCGGCGACTGTGACTTCCCCAAGCGCTGGCGCCGCATCAAGGCTGGGTTTTCTGCAGCTATCCCCGATACAGAACCGCGCTCCGCCAGCCGTCGCCGGCATGGCGAGCGCGGCATCTGGCAGCGGCGCTACTGGGAGCACCTGATTCGCGACGAGCGCGATCTGGCGGCGCATGTCGACTACATTCACTACAACCCGGTGAAGCACGGGTACGTGCAGCGTGTGCAGGACTGGCCGCATTCGTCGTTTCATCGCTATGTGCGGGATGTGCTGCTGCCGCTCGATTGGGGTGACGCGGGTGGCCCGGACTTGAGTGCCGGCGAGTGAAGGTGCAGTCCGGTGGGTTTCGCTGCGCTCTACCCACCCTACGGGCACTGTGTGCGGATCGTGCGACGGATAAACGGCTATTCGTTACGTGCGCGATGGCGTGCTGCCGCTCGATTGGGGCGGCACCGGCATTTCGGAGATCGATGTCGGCGAGTGAGCGTGAGGTATCGGTGGGTTTCGCTGCGCTCTACCCACCCTACAAGTCGCCTTGTGCCCGTAGGGTGGGTAGAGCACAGCGAAACCCACCATCGGCAGGCGCTGGGCGCGTACACTCCGCGCCCCATGCTCGCCCTCCAGAACCTGACGCTGCGGCGTCACACCCGTACGCTGCTCGAGAACGTCTCGGTAACGATCCATGCCGGCCAGCGGGTTGGCGTGATCGGCAAGAACGGGGTCGGCAAGTCGACGCTGTTTGCGGCCATCCGGCGCGAGCTGACGCCGGACGGCGGCACGATCGACCTGTCGAAGAATGTCGTTGTCGCCAACGTCGCGCAGGAAACGCCGGCGCTGGAGCAGCCGGCGATCGAGTACGCGCTCGATGGTGATATCGAGCTGCGCGAGATCCAGACCCGGCTGCGCGAACTTGAGCAACGCATCGAGCTGCATGCCACCGACGCCGACGTCGAGGCTCTGGTCGGGGCGCACGACCGGCTGACGACGATTGACGGCTACGCGGCGAAGGCGCGTGCGTCACAGCTGCTGCACGGGCTGGGCTTCATTCCGGGGCAGCAGGAGAATCCGGTCGCCAGCTTCTCCGGCGGCTGGCGCATGCGCCTGAACCTGGCGCGTGCGTTGTTGCGACGCTCGGATCTGCTGCTGCTCGACGAGCCGACCAATCACCTCGACATGGATGCGGCGCTGTGGCTGCAGGAGGAACTCGCGGCGTTCCGCGGTACCTTGCTGCTGATCTCCCATGACCGCGAATTCCTCGATGCGGTGTGCACGCACACCCTGCATCTGGAGCGTGAAAGCGCAACGCTGTACGCCGGCAATTACTCGCAGTTCGAGCGTCAGCGCGCCGAACGCCTCAGCCAGCAGGCGCAGGCCCATGCCAAGCAGCAGGAAAAGGTCGTGCACCTGCAGTCGTTCATCAGTCGCTTCAAGACCCATGCGAGCAAGGCGCGTCAGGCGCAGAGCCGGATCAAGGCGCTGGAGCGCATAGAGCAGGTGGCGCCGGTGCTGGCCGAGAACGAGTTCGACTTCAGCTTCCGCAAGCCGGCCAAGGTACCGAGTCCGCTGATCCACATCACCGACGGCGCGGTCGGCTATGCCGGCGCGGCGCTGCTGCGCGGCCTGCGGCTGTCGCTGCAGCCGGGGGAGCGCGTCGCCCTGCTCGGCGCCAATGGCGTCGGCAAGTCGACACTGATGAAGAGTCTCGCCGGCGCCCAGCCTTTCGTCGGCGGCGACATCGTGCGCTCGCCCGATCTCAAGGTCGGCTACTACGCCCAGCACCAGCTCGAGCAGCTCGACCCCGAGGCGAGCGGCTTTCTGCATCTGCGCCGGATCGATCCGCGCGCCAGCGAGCAGAGCCTGCGCGACTATCTCGGCCGCTTCGCATTCCAGGGCGATCGCCAGATGGAGGCGATCGCGCCGTTTTCCGGCGGCGAGAAGGCGCGCCTGGCGTTGGCCCTGGTGGTGTACCAGCGGCCCAACCTGTTACTGCTCGACGAGCCGACCAACCACCTCGATCTGGAAATGCGCCAGGCGCTGGAGATGGCGATCAACGACTATCCGGGCGCGGTCGTGCTCGTGAGCCACGACCGCCATCTGGTCCAGAATGTCTGCGACACCTTGTGGCGCGTGGCCGATCGCGGTTGCGCCGTATTCGACGGCGATCTCGACGATTACGCCGCGTGGCTGCGCGACGAACGCCGCAAGGCGCAGCGAGCGGTCCGGATCAGCTGAACCGCGCCGGCGTCACCGAAGGTGGCGGTCGAGGAAGGCCAACGCTGCCTCAACCGCGGCCCCATCGGCGAAGAAGCCACTGATGTGGCCATGGCCGCGGATCAGGAACAGCTCGTTGACGACGCCGGCCTCGTCGAGCGCTGACTTGTAACGCTCGGCTTGCGCCAGCGGCACGAGGTAGTCGAGCGTCGCCTGGTAGATGAACACCGGCGGGTCTGCGGCGTCGACATGAAACGCCGGCGAGGCTTCGCGGAAGCGCTCGGGAATCTGCTCGCGGCTGCCGCCGAGAAACGCCGGGACCAGCTTGCCGCCTTCGTACAGGGTCAGATCGGCCGGGGTGCCGCCGGCGACGATCGCCTGCACCCGGGTTTGCGGATCGCCGAGGCGCGGATCGTTGGCGACATGACCGGCGAGTGCGGCCAGATGACCGCCGGCCGAGTAGCCGAACGCGCCGATGCGCTGCGGATCGATGCCGTGGTGGCGACCGTCGGTGCGCATCCAGCGCAGGGCCTGCTGGATGTCCTGCAGCTGCGCCGGATAGATGTACGCCGGCACCAGGCGGTAGGTCGTGTTGACGACCAGATAGCCGCGCTCGGCAATCCGCTCAGCCAGGCCTTCGACCTGCTCGCGATCGCCACGCTTCCACGCACCGCCATGAATCAGCAGCACCGAGGGATGCGGGCCGGGACCGTCCGGACGGTAGAGGTCGGCGAGCAGCGGCTGCGGCCAATCGTCCGGCGTGAAGCGGATGTCGCGCGCGATCGTGTACGTCGCCTGCACCGGCGGCGGAGGCGGCGTATCCGGCTTGTCGATGTGGCGGCTGCCGCAGGCGCTGGCGAGCCATGCGGTCGCGCCGATCAGCAGCACGGCGGGCAATCGTCGGGTTTTCATGTCGGTTCTCTACGGCTGCAGCGCCCGAGCGGACGCGCGTCAGCGCAGGGTCAGCGCACAGCTCTGGCCGACGTCGAGCGTGCGCATCGTGCGGCCGGTGCCCAGCCACAGCGCGCAGCACATCGCCAGGTCGACGATCTCGGCGTCACTGTAGGCCGCGCGCAGGCGCAGCCAGAAGTCGTCATCGGCGCGCAGGGCGACGTGATCGGCGGCAAAGCGCTCGGCGTATTCGGCGGCGAGGCGTTCGCGAGAATCGAAGCGCGGCGACCGACGCCAGTCGGCGGCGTCGGCATAGAAGCTCTCATCGATGCCGTCGTCGGCGCCGTCGGCATAGCGCGCGTTGCGGCAGACCTCGCATTCGTTGGCGAGCGCGATGCGCATGCGCGCGATTTCGCGCACCCGCCGCGGTTGCTGGCTGCGGCCGTAGACCGCATCGCTGAACGCGACCAGGCCCGGCGCCATGTCCGGGCGCAGGGCCATCCAGCTGCCGAGATCGTCAGTGACATCGATACGAGGCATCGGATGCTCCGGGTTCAGTGCGCTGCAGGTGTCGGTGCCAGCGAGTCGATCCACGCGCAGGTCTGGTCCCACAGGCGTGACGAGACCGCGGCATCGGCGCTGTCCATGCTCGGCGCGGCGACCGCGCAATTGCGGTAGTAGTGGCCGCCCTGGGCGTGCGCGTCGGTCGCGCAACGCAATGAGGTCTGCGCGCCTTCGGCCGGGGTCAGCAGGAAGAAGGCCTCGACCGGGGCGAAGAACTTGCGAATGTTCTCGATTGTGCCGGTGCCCTCGAGGCCGCGATCGGCGATGTGCGTGAACACCGCGCCCGGATGCAGGCAATAGGCCTGCACGCCCCGCGCGCGATAGCGCTGCTGCAGCTCGAAGCTCGCATGCACCAGCGCGAGTTTCGAGTTGCCGTAGGCGACCCAGGAGTTATACGGCCGCGTCTGGTCGAACAGGCCGGCATTGCCGCCCTTGTCGTGCAGTTGCGAGACGACGTTGACGACACGTGCCGGGCGCGTCGGATTCCCGCTGCGTTCAAGCTGCGGCAGCAGACGCTGCGTCAGGTGCATCGTGCCGAGGTAGTTCGTGCGCCAGTGGATCTCGTGGCCGTCGGCGCTGAGCTGCGGCTGCTTCCACTTCGACAGCAGATCGAGATGGATGCCGGCGTTGTTGATCAGCACATCGAGCCGATCGCAGGTGTCCGCATGCCACGCGGCGAAGCGCTCGACCGATGCCGCGTCAGCCAGATCCAGTGCCTGCGCATCGACGCGGCCTCGATCCCCGGCGCCGGCTGCGGTTCCGGCAACGGCGCTGCGCAGGTGTTCGGCCAGCGCCTGCGGCTCGCGACGTGTGGTGACGACCACATCCGCACCCCAGGCGGCGAGCTGGCGTGCAGTCTCGTAGCCGATCGACCCGGGTGCGGCGCCGGTGATGCGGCGGCCATCGAGCCGGCAAGGGCGCGCATGACGCGGGCGCACGATCCAGCGGCGGATCATGGCGATGCCGGCTTGCCGAGATCGAAGTCCGCCGCGATTGCCGTGATGCCGTCCCAGTCGGCGCACTGCCGGCAGCCGTCGGCGAAGCCGTCGAGTACCGCCGGCACCGCTTCGATCAGCTCGTACAGCGGGCCGGATTCATCCGGCGCTTCGAAGTCTGCGACGCGCACGACACCGTTGCCGGCCTCGAAGACCGGAGCCAGTCCGCGCCGTTTCGCGTCGGCGATATCGCGATCCAGATCCGTCGAATGCCAGGCAATGTGATGCATGCCGCGGCGCGGCCGGCCGTCGGCATGCTGGTACGGCGAGGGTGTGCGGCTCAGCGACTGGATCAGCTCGATCTGCAGCTCGTCGCGGTACGACAGCGCGACGTGCATGCGCACCTCGGTCGGCTCGCCGCGGCAGCTGCCGCGCATCGCCGCGTTGCGGAACACCGTCCACGGGCCGACGCCGTGCAGCCGCACCCAGCGATCGATGCTCGCGTCGAGATCGTCGACGACGTAGGCGAGCTGGCGGATCGGCCCCGACGTGTCCGCGCCCATCGCGAGGTTCGTCAGGCGGCGCTGGCCCCGGGGGCCTTGTCCCGCAGCCCGCGCGCGCGGGCCATCGTGATCGCGGTGTCCTCGATCATGTCTTCCTGGCCGCCGACCATCTTCTGGCGACCGAGCTCGAGCAGAATCTCGCGCGCCGGCACGCCGTACTTGGCTTCGGCCCGCTTCGCGAACAGCAGGAACGAGGAGTACACGCCGGCGTAACCGAGGGTCAGCGAGTTGCGGTCGATGCGCACCGGGAAGTCCATGATCGGCGTCACCAGATCCTCGGCGACGTCGCTGATCTTGAACACGTCGACGCCGGTCTCGATGCCCATGCGATTGCACACGGCGACGAAAACCTCCATCGGCGTGTTGCCGGCACCGGCGCCCATGCCGCCGCAGGCACAGTCGATGCGACGCGCACCGGCCGCGACCGCGGCAATCGAGTTGGCGACACCCATCGACAGGTTGTGATGGCCGTGAAAGCCGATCTCGGTTTCCGGCTTGGCCTTCTCGCGCAGCAGGCCGATCCGCGCGGTCACGTCGTCCGGCAGCATGTAGCCGGCGGAATCGGTCACGTACAGGCAGTTGGCGCCGTAGGACTCCATCAGCAGCGCCTGCTCGACGAGCTGCTCGGGCTCGATCATGTGCGCCATCATCAGGAAGCCCACGGTGTCGAGCCCCATCTTGCGGCCGAGGTTGATGTGCTGTTCGGAGACATCGGCCTCGGTGCAATGCGTGGCGACGCGGATCGTCGTCACGCCGCAATCGGCCGCCATGCGCAGGTGATCGACGGTGCCGATGCCCGGCAGCAGCAGTGCCGAGACCTTGGCCTGCCTGAGCAACGGAATCACCGCGCGCAGGTACTCCTCGTCGGTCGCGGCGGGAAAGCCGTAGTTCACGGACGCGCCGCCGAGGCCGTCGCCGTGCGTGACCTCGATCAGCGGGCAGCCCGCTTCGTCGAGACCCTTGGCGATGCTCTTCATCTGTTCCACCGTGATCTGGTGGCGCTTGGGGTGCATGCCGTCGCGCAGCGACATGTCATGCACCTTGATGCTGATGCCCTTGAGGTTCTGGCTCATCTCGATACTCCTTGCATCGCTTCTGCTTCCCTCTCCCGCCTGCGGGAGAGGGTGGCCCGAAAGGGCCGGGAGAGGGCGCGCCGCAGGCGCGTCGGTGTGTGTCCCGCGCTGCGCGCGGCCCTCTCCCCCGACCCCTCTCCCGCTCACGGGAGAGGGGAGTGACGGGTTCTATGCCGCTTCCAGCGTCAGCCGGCCGGACAGGATTTCCTCCGCGAACATCTCGGCGGTGCGCGTCGCGCTCGCGGTCATGATGTCGAGGTTGCCGGCGTACTTGGGCAGGAAGTCACCCAGGCCCTCGACCTGCATGAAGCTGGTCACGCGGTTGCCGTCGAACACCGGGCCGTTGACCAGGGTGTAGCCGGGCACGTACTTCTGCACTTCGGCGACCATGTCCTTCACCGACTGCTCGATCTCCTTCTGCTTCGGCGCATCCACGGTCAGGCAGTGGATGGTGTCGCGCATGATGATCGGCGGATCGGCGGGATTGATGACGATGATCGCCTTGCCTTCATCGGCGCCGCCGATGCGCGCGACCGCGCCGGCGGTCGTGCGGGTGAACTCGTCGATGTTCTTGCGCGTGCCGGGGCCGACCGACTTGCTCGACACCGTCGCGACGATCTCGGCGTACTTGACCTTCTGCACGCGCGACACCGCGTAGACCATCGGAATCGTCGCCTGGCCGCCACAGGTGACCATGTTGACGTTCATCTCGCGCTTGCCCGCGTGCTCTTTCAGATTGATCGGCGGCACGCAGTACGGCCCGATCGCGGCCGGCGTCAGGTCGATCATCATCACGCCGAGCGCATTGAGCTTGTCGGAGTTGTCCTTGTGGACATAGGCGCTGGTCGCGTCGAAGGCGATCTGCACGCCATCTTCCTTGACGTGCGGCAGCATCCCATCGACGCCTTGGTCGGTCGCCTTCAAGCCCATCTGCCGTGCGCGCGCCAGGCCCTCGGACGTCGGATCGACACCAACCATCCACACCGGCTCCAGAACCTTCGAGCGCTGCAACTTGTACAGCAGATCGGTGCCGATGTTGCCGGGACCGATGATGGCGCACTTGATCTTTTTCATGCTTCAAACCCGATGGACGCCTCGCCGATGCCGGCCAGCGTCATGTGGAAACGGTCGCCCGGGCTCGCCGGCAGCAAGGGCGCCAGCGAACCGGACAGGATGATCTCGCCCTTCAGAAACGGAATGCCGTAGCGGCCGAGCGTGTTGGCGAGCCAGGCGACGGCCGTCGCCGGATGCCCCTGCACCGCCGAGCCGAGGCCGGAGGCGACGTGCTCGCCGTTCTTGGTGATGTCCATCTTCACCGCGGCGAGATCGAGGGCATGCGGCTTCACGCGATCGTCGCCGACGACGAAGACGCCACAGGAGGCGTTGTCGGCGACGGTGTCCTGGATCCGGATCTTCCAGTCCCTGATGCGGGAATCGACGATCTCGAAGCACGGCAGGACGTAGTCGGTGGCGTCGAGCACCTGGTCCTCGGTGACGCCGGGGCCCTTGAGGTCCTTTTTCAGCACGAAGGCGATCTCGCCTTCCGCACGCGGCTGGATCAGGCCGCTGCCCGCGATGCCGACGACGGCGCCGTTCTTCACCCACATGCGGTCGGTCAGAAAACCGAAGTCCGGCTGGTGCACGCCGAGCATGTCCTGCACCGGCTTGCTGGTCACGCCGATCTTCTTGCCGACGACCTTCTCGCCCTCGGCGGTACGGCGTTCGAGAAAGCGCAGCGAGATCCGGTAGGCGTCCTCGATGTCGATGCCAGTCTCGCGCTCGGTCAGCGGCGCGAGCACCGCGCGCGTGCGCAGTGCCGTGAACAGTTCGTCGCCGAGTGCGGCGATGCGGTCGTCGGAGATCGCCATGGTCAGCCGTTGCGCAGGAAATCCAGCACCATGCGATTGAACAGTTCGCGGTGCTCCATCATCACCCAGTGCCCGCAGTTGGGCACCAGCACCATGCGGCCGTTCTTCAGACCCTTGGCCAGCTTCATGATGCCGCTGTCCGGCATCATGTTCTCGTTGAGGCCCCACAGCGTCAGCGCCGGGCAGCCGATCTCACCCAGGCGATCGGTCATGTTCGGCACCTTCATGGTCTTGATGACCTGCGGGTTCTGCAGCTTCATGATCCCGAAGCGCTCGCGCACCAGTTCGTCGGTCACGCAGTCGGGATCGACGACGAAGGCCTTGCGGAAGAACTCCTTCATCCGCGCTTCGGTCACCGGCTCGCCGGAGTTGAACAGGCCGAACATCATCGCCATGCCCGGCATCGCCAGATAATCCGGCAGGTCGTTGAGGCCGCCCGGCGCCATCAGCACCAGGCGCTCGACGTGATCCGGATGGGCCAGTGCGAAGCCGAGGGCGACGGCGCCGCCGAGCGAGTTGCCGACCAGGGTGTAGCGACCGATACCGACCACGTCCAGCAACTGCTTCATGCACTCGATGAAGAAGTCCAGCGGGTACTCGACGTCGTCCGGCTTGTCGGAGTAGCCGAAGCCGATCATGTCCGGGACGATGACGCGGTAGCCGGCCTCGACCAGCGCCGGGTAGTTGTGCTTGAAGTTGGAGTAGCCGCTGGCACCGTTGCCGGAGCCGTGCAGGAACACGACGACCGGACCCTTGCCTTCATCAAGGTAGTGGATGCGATAGCCGTTGGGCAGCGTCGCGTACTGATGCTCGGGAATGGGCTTGCTGGACATGGGCAGGTGGCGTCCGGTCGTGCGGCGCGCAGGCGCGCAGGCCGCTGCGGCGGTGAGGGGCGCATGGTCCCGCAGCGCGCAAATCGGCGGCTTCACCCGATTGGACTACGGGTGCGCCGGCCGCATCGCCTAGGATGCGCTTCGCACAGGAGGATTCATGTCGCAGCAGGGGGCAGCACAGCGTGTTCTGGTCACCGGCGGCGCCAAGGGCGTCGGCCGCGGCATCACCCGGGCGTTCCTGCGCGCCGGGGCCGAGGTGGTCATCTGCGGCCGCGAGGCACCGGCCGAGCCGGTTGCAGACGGCGGCCGTGCCGCCGGATTCATCGCCTGCGACGTGCGCGATACCGCGGCCGTCGATGCGCTGTTCGCGCAGATCGAGCAGCGTCTCGGCGGGCTCGACGTGCTGGTCAACAACGCCGGCGGGGCGCCGTTCGCGATGGCCGACACCGCCTCGCCGCGCTTCCACGAGAAGATCTTCGCGCTCAACCTGCTGGCGCCGTTCCATCTCGCCCAGAAGGCCAACGCGCTGATGCAGCGGCAGGACGGCGGCGGCGTGATCGAGTTCGTCGGCAGCGTCAGTGCGCTGCGGCCGTCGCCGGGCACTGCGGCCTATGGCGCCTCGAAGGCGGCGGTGCTGAGCCTGGTGCAGTCGCTCGCGGTCGAATGGGCGCCGAAGGTGCGCGTCGTCAGCGTCAGTCCCGGACCGGTGCGCACCGAGCTGTCGGCGCTGCACTACGGCGACGAGGCCGGCGTCGCCGCCGTCGCCAAGACCATCCCCTTGCAGCGGCTGGCGGAGCCGGCCGACATCGGCGCCGCCTGCGTCTGGCTGGCCTCGGATGCCGCAGCCTATGTCTCGGGGACGAACCTGATGCTGCACGGCGGCGGCGAGCGGCCGGCATTTCTCGACGCCGCGAACGTCAACAAGAGCTGAGGCCGAACCGGTATGCGCGTCTTCTATCGCTTTCTGTTCGGCGTCGGCCTGCTGCTGGTGCTGACCGTAGGCACCGCCCTGGTGCTGAGCTGGGCGCCCGACCGCAGCGTCGAGGAACTGAGCGCGCGCTGGGCGCCGCCGCCGTCGGAGTTCGTGCGCATCGGCGGCATGCGCGTGCACCTGCGCGACGAAGGGCCGCGCAAGGGCACCACGCCGATCGTGCTACTGCACGGGACCTCGGCGTCGCTGCATACCTGGGATGGCTGGGCCGCCGGCCTCAGCGAGCAGCGTCGGGTGATCCGCCTCGATCTGCCCGGCTTCGGTCTGACCGGGCCGACGCCGGACGGCGTCTACCGGATCGAGCGTTATGTCGAAACCGTGGTCGCGCTGCTCGATCGGCTCGGCGTGCGTCGCGCGATCATTGCCGGCAATTCCTTCGGCGGCCAGGTCGCCTGGCAGACCGCGCTCGCGCATCCGCGGCGGGTTGCGGCGCTGGTGCTGGTCGATGCCGCCGGCTACCCGCTGAAGCCCGAGGACGTGCCGATCGGCTTTCGCATCGCGCGCACGCCGTGGCTGGCGCCGCTGATGCGGGTCACGCTGCCGCGCGGCATGATCGATGCGAGCGTGCGCAACGTCTATGGCGATCCGGGCAAGGTCACGCCGGAGCTGGTCGACCGCTACTACGAGCTGACGCTGCGCGCCGGCAACCGCGAGGCTTTGCGCCAGCGCTTCGCCCAGGCCCAGGCCGGTCCCGGGTCCGAGCGCATCCGCGAGCTGACGGTGCCGACGCTGATTCTGTGGGGCGGCCAGGACCGCCTGATTCCGCCGGCCGACGGCGAGCGTTTTCATCAGGACATTGCCGGCAGCGAGCTGGTGATGTTCGACGAGCTTGGCCATGTGCCGCACGAGGAAGATCCGGCGCGCACGCTGGCAGCGGTGCAGGCATTTTTGCAGCCGCTGGGCGAGAGCCGGTAAGAGGCGCGATCGGAGACGTCATGCCCGCGCAGGCGGGCATCCAGTGATCGCGAGGCACGTGTCTGCGTCCTGGATTCCCGCTTGCGCGGGAATGACAGACCACAGTGGGAGAGAGGGGATGAGAGGTACGAAACACTCGGCGGCACTGCTCGCCGGCATGTTGCTCGCCGCTTGCGGCGACAGCACGACGCAGGTCGACACGCCGCCGGACGGCAGCGGCCGCTGCGTCGGCTACAGCGCGCTGCGCAATCCGTACTTCGGCGATCTGCACGTGCATACGCGCTATTCGCTGGATGCGAATACGCAGGGCACGATCGTCGGCCCGCACGAGGCCTATCGCTTCGCCGCCGGCGAGCGCCTCGGCATCCAGCCGTATGACGCCAACGGCGAGCCGCTGCGCACGACCCAGCTGGCGCGGCCGCTGGATTTTGCCGCGGTCACCGACCACGCCGAGCTGTTCGGCGAGACCGAGATCTGCACCAACCCGGACTATCTGGGCTACTACGGCGCAGAGTGCATCCTCTACCGCAGATTCCCGGATCAGTCGTTCATCATCTTCAATCTCGCCGCGGTCGGTCTGCCGGAGCTGCCGCAGTTCCCGGTACCGCCGGATATTCCGCTGATCTCGGACCTGCCCATCGTTGGCACGGGTGGCAGCATCCCGCGACTGCCGTACTGCGGTCTGGGCGGCCAGATCTGCCTCGACGCGGCGATGACGCCCTGGCAGGACATCCAGCTCGCAGCGGCGACCTTCAATGACGGCAGCGACGAGTGCCGCTTCACGACCTTTGTCGGCTACGAGTGGACCGGCGCGCCGCTGTCAAACAACCTGCATCGCAACGTCATCTTCCGCAGCGACGTCGTGCCGCAGATTCCGCCGGCCTACCAGGAGTATCCGCGGCCGGAACTGCTGTGGCAGGCGCTCGACGAGCAGTGCGCGCAGGTCGAGGGCTGCGACTACCTGACGATTCCGCACAACTCCAATCTGTCGGGCGGCCTGATGTTCGAGGCCCAGGACCGTTTCAACAACGACTACACCCGCGAGTTCGCGCAGATCCGCCAAGCCAACGAGCCGCTTGCCGAGATCTACCAGCACAAGGGTCAGTCCGAATGCCTGGGGACGGTGGGTGCCGGTGCCAACGACGAGCTCTGCGGCTTCGAGCTGCTGGCCTACCGCAACTTCATCGGCAGCCAGATCAGCCCGTCGGCGAGCGGCGCGCCGCTGGAACAGGATTTCCTGCGCAATGCGCTCGCCGAGGGCCTGGCGCTGGAGCGCACGCTCGGCGCCAATCCCTTCAAGTACGGCTTCGTCGGCAGCTCGGACACGCATCTGGGCACGCCCGGCCTGACCTCGGAGGCGGCCTATCCCGGGCATGGCGGCGCCGGCGGTGGCGCGCGCAACGAGCTGCCGGCCGGTCTGCCGGACCTGATCGAGAACAGTCCCGGCGGGCTGGCCGTGGTCTGGGCCGAGGAGAACACGCGCGTTGCGCTGTTCGCGGCGCTGCGTCGACGCGAAGCCTACGCGACCAGCGGACACCGCCCGGTCGTCCGCTTCTTCGGCGGCTGGACGCTGCCGCCCGATCTGTGCGCGCGCGGCGATCTCGTCGAGACCGGCTACGCGCAGGGCGTGCCGATGGGCGGCGATCTGTCGTCGCCCGTCGCGGCGCGACCGCGCTTCGCGGTGTCGGCGCTGCGCGATCCGGGCGCGCCCGGCGATCCGGCCGAGCCGCTGCAGCGCATCCAGATCGTCAAGGGCTGGGTCGATGCCGATGGCCGCCACGAGCGCGTCTACGAGGTCGCCGGCGACCCGGACAACGGCGCGAGCGTGAACCTCGCCAACTGCGAGACCAGCGGCAACGGCTTCTCGAGCCTGTGCGCCGTCTGGGAAGACCCGGATTTCGACCCTGCGCAGTCCGCGTTCTGGTACGCGCGGGTGATCGACAACCCCGGGTGCCGCTGGGCCACGCGCCAGTGCGTCGCCGCCGGCATCGACTGCAGCGATCCGGACGCGGTACCGGAGGAATGGGCCGGTTGCTGCGACGCGGACTATCCCAGGACCGTGCAGGAACGCGCCTGGACCTCGCCGATCTGGTACGCGCCCGGAACCGACTGAGCATGCGACGCGTACTGCGCCAGCCCCTGCTGCACTTCGCGCTGATCGGCGGCCTGCTGTTCGCCGCCGAGCACGCGTGGCGCGCGGATGCGCCGGCACCCGCGAATGCGGTGATCACGGTGGACGCCGCGATGCAGGCGAACCTGCATGCGGAGTGGCGCCGTCAGCTCGACCGCGCACCCGCCGATGCGGAGTGGCAGGCGCAGCTCGCGCGGGCGGTCGACGAAGAGCTGCTGCTCGCCGAAGCCCTGCGGCTCGAACTCGATGGCGTCGACCCGGTCGCGCGTGCACGCCTGCTGGCGAACATGCGCTTCGTGTTTCCGGAGCGTCGCGCCAGCGAGGACGCCCTGCTGTTCGAGGCGCGCGCGCTCGGCATGTCGCGCAGCGATCCGGTCGTGCGACGGCGCCTGCTGCAGGTCATGGAGCGTCGCGTGCTGGCGCCGGCGGTGCCCGACGAGGCGACGCTGCGCGCCTACGTCCACGACCATGACACGCGCTATGCCGGACCGGCGCGGCACGGCTTCCGCCAGATCTGGTTCGCGGACGCGGACGATCCGCGCATCGCGGCGGTGCAGGCCGAGCTTGTGCGCGGGGGCGTCCCGCACGCGCTCGGCGATGCCTTTCCGCTCGGCGCACGCCAGCCCCCGGCCAGCGAGGCCGAACTGGCGCGGCGCTACGGCACGGATTTCGCGCACGCGCTCGCCGCCGTACCCGCGGCGCAGTGGGTCGGACCGCTGCGGTCCACGTTCGGCATGCACTTCGTCTTCGTCGAATCGCGCGTCGAGGCGCGTTCGCCGGATCTCGCGCGCGTCGGCGCGCGCGCCGCCACCGCCTGGGCGGTCTCGCAGCGCGATGAGCGCAGGCAGGCGGCGCTGCAGGCGCTGCGCGCGCGCTATCGCGTCGAACTTTCCCCGTTCGCCGCCGGCGCGGAGTCGGGCTGATGCGCGGGGCGCTGTCCGGACTGATCGCCGCCGCCGGCCTGTTGCTGGCCGCGACGGCCGGAGCACACCCGCTGGCGCCGGCGCTGCTGTCGGTGCACGAAACGGCGCCCGACCACTACGAGGTGCTCTGGCGCAGTTCGCGCGTGCGCACACCCGGGGCGCCGCTGCAGCCGCAGTGGCCCGACGGCTGCACGGCGCAGCGCCAGCTGGGCACGGCCGTCGACGGCGACGCGGCCTGGGTCGAGCACTGGGCGCTGCGCTGCCCCGGCGGCATCGTGCATCGCCGGATCGGCGTCGATGGACTCGAGCGCGCCGGCATCAACGTGATCCTGCGTATCCAGTGGCTGCACGGCGCGGCGCAGCAGGTGCTGCTAGAGGCCGGACGCAGCGTGCACGTGATCGCCCCCGCCGACGCGGCGGTGCCGGTGTTCCTGCAGTACCTGGCGCTGGGCATCGAACACCTGCTGCTCGGTCCGGATCATCTGCTGTTCGTGCTCGGCCTGCTGCTGCTCGTCTCCGGGCTGCGCCGGCTGGTGTGGACGCTCACGGCGTTCACGCTCGGCCACAGCGTCACGCTGAGCCTGGCCGCATTGGGCCTGGTGCGCGTGAGCCCGGTGCTGACCGAGCTGGCGATCGCTGCCAGCATCCTGTGGCTGGCGACGGCGATCCTGCGCCGTAGCGAGGCGCCGGCATCGCGGCGGTCGCCGCCCTGGGCCATGGCCGCGGGCTTCGGCCTGCTGCACGGCCTGGGCTTCGCCGGTGCGCTGGCCGAAACCGGGTTGCCGCTCGACGAGATTCCTCAGGCGCTGCTGGCCTTCAATCTCGGCATCGAGCTCGGCCAGCTCGTCGCCGTCGGCGTCGCGTTCGGTATCGCCGCGCTGTGGCGACGGGCGGGATTCCGGCAGCGTGGATGGATGGCGGCGCGGGTCGCGGCGGCGTACGGTATCGGCAGCTGTGCGGCCTACTGGTGCTGGGACCGTGGGGCGGTTCTGTGGCTCTGACGGCGCAGGCGACGACGGGCGGAACACTAAGGGAGACAGGGATGAACAACGATCGGAGGGTGGGGGCGGCGATCCTGATCGCCTTGGGGCTGGCGTTGCCGGGTGCGGCGCAGGCCGATCTCGGTGCGGTGCTGGCGTGCATGCAGGCCAGCGTGCCCGACCGGCTGCGCATCCAGCAGATCGAGATGACGGCCACCGATCCCAAGGGGGGCGAGCGCGTGCTGCGCGGGCGGCTGTATGCGCAGCGCGAGGGCGTCGAGTCCGGCTACCCGCTGGTGCGGGCGACGCTGCTCATCGATGCCCCGGACTATCTCGACGGCGCGGCCTACCTCGTCCGCCAGGCCGAAGAGGAAGAGCGCGACGGCATGTGGGTCTATCTGCCCTCGGTGAAGCGGGTCCGCCGCGTCAGCGGCGAGTTCGCCGACGGCGCGCTGCTGGGCACGAACTTCAGCTACTACGAGTTCAAGCAGATGCAGAACGCCTTCAGCGACGCGACGCCGCGTTTCGAGGGCGAGGCCGAGCTCGACGGCGAGCCGGCGTGGCTGATGAGCTTCGCGCCCGAGGCCGATGCCGGCGCGCGCTACACCGGCGTGCGCGGCTGGGTCGATCGGCGCACCTGCCTGACCCGGCAGCTCGAGTTCCTGGAGGGCGAGCGCGTGGTCAAGCGACTGCGTGCCGATCCCGATGCCATGGTCCAGTCGAACGGCCACTGGTATGTGGGATCGATGACGATGACGGACCTCGTCGACGGCGGTCACACGGTGCTGCGTGTGCTCGACGTGCGCACCGAGCAGGAGACACCGGCGCGCTACTTCGATCCGGAGCGCTTCTACCTCGCACGCTGACCCCGGCCCGCGGTCGGCGCGGGCATGGCACCGATCTTGCTGAGCTTGAACCCGTACTGGGTTCGAGCGGGGGTTCGAGCGAGCGATGCCACGGCCGTCCGTCACGGTGGCGCTGCTCGGCGTCGGCGACCACGAACGACGTGTGTTGCTGGCGGCGATCAGCGCGGTATCCGGGCCGGCCTTGCTGCCGGCGGACCTGGAGTGGACCAAGGTCGACGACGCTGCCATCGTCGTCGCCGATGTCGACCACCCGCTCACGGCGAAGACGCTCGAAGGACTGCATCAGCTTCGCCCCCGGGAGGTCATCCGCTTTGCCGGACATCTGCGCGTGGACGTCGACATCGCGCGACCGATCCGCATGCAGGTGCTGATCCAGACGTTGCAGGGCGCGATCGAACGCGCGCTGGCGCGCGCCCGTGCCGATGCGGAAGCCGCGGCGCGCCAGGCCGCCGCACAACTCAGTGCCAAGCGCACCTACCGCGGCGTGGCCATCGATGCACCGACTTCGCCCAGCACGTCGGGCGACGAAGATCCGGCGACGGACGCTGCGCCCAAGCCCAAGCGGACCTATCGCGGTCAGTCGTATTGAGCGCCCGCCCGCATCGCGCGGGCCTCAGCGGGCGTCGAGCTGCAGGGTGTAGGCGTCGATCAGCGTGAAGTAGCCTTCGGCGGCGAACAGCTGCACCTCGACGGTCAGCTCCGCTTCGCGCGTGTCGTCCGGCGTCTCGGCAAAGCGCACCTTCACTTCGATGTCGGACGATTCGTAGGCGCCCCTGGCCGCCAGCGTCTGCAGGCGCGCAAAGTCGAGCTGCGCCGCGTCCGTCAGGCGATATTCCGTGAGCTGCTCGACGCGGCTGTCGCGCAGCAGGCCGGCCGGCGACTGGCGCCGGTGCTGGCCGATCGCCTGCAGCTGCAAGCGCGACTGCGAGCTGCCGGCGCGGGTGTCGAGCCGCACCTGCAGGTGCGAACCCTCGGCGTCGACCACGAATTCCGGTGGCAGGGTGACGCGCACGCGGATTTCGGCGGGATCGATCCGGCTCCAGCGCTGCTCGTCGAGCTGCCGCAGCTGGAGCAAGGTGGACCAGGGGACGGAGGCGCAGCCGCCGGCGATCATCGCAACGAGCAGCAGCACGACGCGGAAAGCCGAAGGCCCCGGGCGCGCACGGAACAGGGAAGGACGGGGATGCATCGGCAGGATATTGCCCGTTGCCGGCGCCTGCTGCATCCGGACGAGCCCGCGACCGTTTCGCTCTGCGAGAGTGCCGCCACGGCCTGTCGGGGAGAGACGTGGTGGAACAGACGCTGCCGTATTCGCGCAACCGTCCGTGCCGGGCGGCGGCGGTCGCGCGCTGGGACGGCGAGGCCGATGTCATCGTCGTCGGCTTCGGCGCGGCGGGTGCCTGCGCCGCGATCGAGGCGGCGCGCGCCGGTGCGCGCACGCTGCTGGTCGAGGCCGCGTCCGCGCATGGCGGCACCTCGGCTCTGTCCGGCGGCGAGATCTACGTCGGCGGCTCCGGCGGCACGCTGCAGCAGCGCACCGCGGGCTTCTCCGACGACACCGAGGACCTGTATCGCTACCTGATGCTCGCCGGCGGTCCCGATGCCGATGCGGACAAGGTGCGGCTGTACGCCGACCACAGCCTCGCGCACTTCGAGTGGCTGCAGGCGCAGGGGCTGGTCTACAAGAACTCGTTCATCGCCGAACGCATCGTTGAACCGTTCACCGACGACTGCCTGATCTGGAGCGGCAGCGAGCAGGCCTGGCCGTTCTGCGAGCAGGCCAAGCCGTGCCCGCGCGGTCACACACCGCAGTGGGAGGGCCTGGGCGGCGGCAAGCTGCTGATGGACACGCTGGCCGCACGCGTCGCCGAGCTGCCGGTCGAGGTGCGCTACGACACACGCGCGCAGGCGCTGATCAATGACGACGACGGCCGCGTCTGCGGGATGGTATTGCGCAGCGCCGGCGTCGACCGCTGCGCGCGTGCGCAGCGCGGCGTGGTGCTGTGCGCCGGCGGTTTCGTGATGAACCGCGACATGATCCGCCAGCACGCCCCGCAGATGGCGCGCTCGAACATGCCGATCGGCACCGTCGACGATGGCTCCGGCATCCAGCTCGGCCAGAGCGTCGGCGGGCACGCGATCCACATGAGCGAGGGCTTCGTGACGTTGCCCTGGTATCCGCCCGAGCAGCTGATCAAGGGCATCTTCGTCAACGAGCAGGGCCAGCGCTTCGTCAACGAGGACGGCTACCACGGCCGCACCGCGCAGCACATCCTGCAGCAGAGCGGCACGCGCTTCTGGCTGCTGCTCGACCAGGACATCTACGCCGAGCCGGCCTTCAGCGAGTTCGCGAAGATCGGTATCGGCGCCGCCGGCGAGACCTGGGACGAAGTCGAGCGCGACCTGGAACTGCCCGCCGGTTCGCTGACCGGCACCGTCGCGGTCTACAACCGCCACGCCGCGGAAGGGCGCGACCCGCTGTTCCGCAAGCAGCCGAAGTGGCTCAAGCCGCTGACGCAGCCGCCGTTCGTCGCGCTCGACTGCCGCATCGACCACGCCGTCTATTTCAGTTTCACGCTCGGCGGCCTCGACACGCGGCCGAGCGGCGAGGTGCTGGATGCGTCGCGCCGGCCGATCCCCGGGCTGTATGCCGCTGGCCGCACCGCCTGTGGCCTGCCGCGCTGGGGTGCGGGCTACAGCTCCGGCATGTCGCTGGCCGACGCGACCTTCTTCGGGCGGCAGGCGGGGCTCGCCGCGGCGTCTCACGCGAAAGGGTGACGCCCGGCCGTCGCCGCGCACGCATCATCCGGCGATCAGATCATCCGGTGAGGAGACCGATTCATGACACAGCCGGCATTTCCCGCAGGCGCGACGCTGGTGTTCGGCGGCAGCGGCGGCATCGGCCAGGAGGTCGCGAAGAGCTTCGGCAAGGCCGGCTCGGACGTGGCCATCGTCTACCGCTCCAAGCAGGACGTCGCCGAGAAGGTCGCGGCCGACATCGGCAGCGGCGGACGCAAGGCGACGATCCACGCGGCCGACGTGCGCGAGGCCGCACAGGTCGAGGCGGCGGTGAAGGCGGCGGTCGCCGCCCACGGACGCATCCACACCGTGGTCTGGGCGGCCGGCCCGGTGGTCGAGCAGGTGCACATCGCCGAGACCTCGGCCGAGCTGTGGAAGAAATCCATCGACATCGAGGTGCACGGCTTCTTCAACGCGGTGCAGGCGACACTGCCGCATCTGCGCGAGGCCGGCGGCGGGTCCTACGTGCATCTGGGCTCAGCGGGCCACGTCTGGTGGCCGGCGAAGGATGGCCTGTCGGTGGCCCCGAAGGCCGCCAACGAGGCGCTGATCACCGGCATCGCCAAGGAAGAAGGCCGCTTCAACGTCCGTGCGAACTCGGTGCTGGTCGGCGTCATCGAGGCCGGCATGTTCCTCGAACTGCTCAAGCGCGGCGTCTTCGACCAGAAGTGGACCGACGAGACGCAGAAGCTGCTGTGCATCAAGCGCTGGGGCAAGCCCGAGGAGATCGGCAACGCCGCGGTGTTCCTCGCCACCAATGGCTACGTGACCGGACAGAAGATCAACGTGTCCGGCGGCTTCGGCATCTGAAGGGGAGCGTGGGATGAGTCTGCCGCTGGAAGACATCGAGCTGATCCGTCAGCTCAAGTACCGTTACTGCCGCTGCATCGACATGGCCAACATCGTCGAACTGCGCGAGCTGTTCGCCGAGGACGCCAGCGTGCGCTACCAGGGCGGCAGCTACCTGTTCGAGGCGCAGGGCCGCGACGAGATCATCGGCGCGCTCGAGTATGCGTTCCATGCCGAGGCGATCGCGCTGCATCACGTGAACCATCCGGAAATCACCGTGACCTCGCCGACCGAGGCCACCGGCATCTGGTACCTGAAGGACTGGTTTTGCGACCTGCGCCGCAAGATCGTCACCGACGGCTCGGCGCTGTACCGCGACACCTACGTGAAGCGCGACGGACGCTGGCTGATCCAGCGCGCGACCTACGAGCGCATCTTCGAGATCGTCACGCCGTTCGAGCAGGCGCCGAACATCACGGCGCACTGGCTCGCCAAACACGGCAAGCGACTGCCCGAAGGCGCGTAGGCGTCAGTCCTCGCGCGCGATCGCGCGATAGCCGATGTCGCTGCGGTACTGCACGCCGTCCCAGCCGATCTGCTTCACCGCCGCGTAGGCGGTCTGCCGGGCGGCGCGCACGGTGTCGCCGCGGGCGACCACGCACAGCACGCGGCCGCCGCTGGTCACGACCTGGCCGTCGCGCTCGGTCGTGCCGGCATGGAACACCTTGGCGGCGCCCAGATCGGCGTCGAGGCCGCTGATCGCATCGCCCTTGCGCGGCGTGCCCGGATAACCGCCGGCGGCCATGACCACGCCCAGCGCCGGCTGTGCCGACCACTGCGGCTGCACCCGGTCGAGCGTGCCGTCGACGGCGGCTTCGAGCAGGTCGAGCAGGTCGGAGTCGAGCCGGTACAGGATCGGCTGGGTTTCCGGGTCGCCCATGCGCACGTTGAACTCGAGCACGCGCGGTTCGCCGCGGCCGTTGATCATCAGGCCGGCGTAGAGAAAGCCGGTGAACGGCGCGCCTTCCGCGGCCATGCCCTTGAGCGTCGGCTCGATGACCTCGCGGCAGGCGCGGGCGTGGATCTCCGGCGTGACCACCGGGGCCGGCGAATAGGCGCCCATGCCACCGGTATTCGGGCCGGTGTCGCCGTCGCCGATGCGCTTGTGGTCCTGGCTGGTGGCCAGCGCCACGTACTGCGGCTCGGTGTTCGCACCGCTGGCGACGACGATGAAGCTCGCCTCCTCGCCGTCGAGGAAGTCCTCGACGACCACGCGCGCGCCGGCCTGGCCGAGCATCGTGCCGCCGAGCATGTCGCGCACCGCGGTCTGCGCCTCGTCCACCGTCTGCGCGACGACCACGCCCTTGCCGGCGGCCAGGCCATCGGCCTTGACGACGATCGGCGCGCCGCGCCCGGCGATGTAGGCCACGGCCGGCTCGATCTCGGTGAACACGCGGTACTGCGCGGTGGGGATGCGATGGCGTTCGAGGAAGTCCTTGGTGAAGGCCTTCGAGGCTTCGAGCTGCGCGGCCTTGCGGCGCGGTCCGAAGATGCGCAGGCCGGCGGCCTCGAAGGCATCGACCACGCCCAGCGCCAGCGGCGCCTCGGGACCGACGACGGTGAAGCCGACCTGCTCGCGCTGCGCCAGCGCCACGAGGCCGGCGACGTCTTCCGCGCTCACCGCCACGTTGCGGCAGCCGGCTTCGCGCGCCGTGCCGGCGTTGCCGGGGGCAACGAGCACCTCGGACACCCGCGGCGACTGCGCGAGCTTCCACGCCAGCGCGTGTTCGCGGCCGCCGGCTCCGATGACCAGGACCTTGATGGCTTGCGACATGGCGGCGCTCCGGCGCGAAAAAGGGGCGCTAGGGTAGCTACAAACGGTCGCGCAAACAAAAACCCCGCGTCAGACGGACGCGGGGTCTGCGGATGCGGCGCTCGGTGTCAGCGCAGGCGGATGTTGTTGCCCTCGACGATCACCGGCGTGCCGATGGCAATACTGGCGGGATCGATCACGCGGACCACGCGCTGGCCGCCGGCGTCCATGTTGATGCTGACGTCGTAGACCGTCGTCGAGCGCACGCGCTTTTCCACTTCGTGTCCGGCCATCGCACCGAGGATCACGCCGGCCGCGGTCGCCAGATCCTTGCCGCGCCCTCCGCCGACCTGATGGCCGGCGACGCCACCCGCGACGGCACCCGCGACGGCGCCGGCACCGCTGCCTTCACCCTTGACTTGTACCGGGGTGATGGCGGCCACGGTGCCGCAATCGGCGCAGACGGTCGGCCGCGGTTGCGGTGGCGCAGCCGGGCGCGGCTTGGCGGCCGCGGCCTGTGCCGGCGTCGGTACCGGTGTCGGCTCCGGCGTGGGTTCTGCCGTCGGCTCCGCGGTGGGTTCGGCCTCGGCGACGGCGTCCTGCGGCGCCTCGGGCGCGCAGGCCGCCAGCCAGGCGGCCAGCGAGGTGACGGCGATGACGCGCAGGAAGGGATTCAGGCTCATTGGGTGCCCCCGGGGGTCAGGATATGGGCGTCAGCCTAGGATGGAGCGCTTAGCCCCGGCTGAACAGTGGATCGACGACGAGCAGCGCCCACAGCAGGGCGCCGGTGTACAGCAGACTCACGCCGGCTGCCGCGCCCACGCGCACCGGCAGCGCCGATCCGCGCGTGCCGCGATACGCGGCCAGGGCCGCCCAGCACAGCAGCACTTCGGCCGTCAGCACGTAGACGGCGACGCCGGCCACGGTCGCGACGTTGCGTGCATGCCACAGGCCGAGCGGGCGGGCGATCCACTCGCAGGCGGCGAACACCAGCAAGCCCGCGCCCGTCACCGCGAGCCAGGGCCGGCGGCTGTGCTGGGCCGCCAGCAGCACCGGGAACAGCGCCATCGTCCACAGCCCGCAGAAGTACAGCGGCACCGCGCCGCCGATGCGGTAGATGCCGTGGTCGGGAAACGTCAGTGTCTGCGCGACGTCGACCAGGACCCAGTCCGCCAGCGGCTGGCACAGCGACAACGGCAGCAGGAACGCCCACAGCGCCAGCCAGTCGCCGTGGCCGCGCATCAGGCTCCAGGCGGGCAGCGCGATCTGGTAGGCGACGGCGGCCATCAGCAGCACGCTGCCGAAGGCGCGCATCGGCGTCAGCGCGATGGCCGCGGCGGCCGCGACGAAGAACGCGGTGTGGAACAGCAGGGCTTCGCGCAGGTGCCGGTGCATGCCGTCAGCCGCTGAGCGCCGAGAGCTTGGCGCTGGTCAGCGACAGCCGGTAGATCAGCGTCTCCGTGAACACCTTGTAGAAGCGCAGCTGGCAGTCGCGCGAGACCTGCTCCATCAGCCCGGCGTTGATCTTCAGCGCCAGCAGGCTGGTGGTCGCCGTGACGGTCGCGGTCCGCCGCGTCGCCGACAGGAAGCCGATCTCGCCGACGCAGTCGCCCCGCTCGAGCCGGTTGATCAGCTTGCCGCCCTTGAGCACATCGGCGGCGCCGACGGCGATGATGAAGAAGGCGTTGTCGATCTCGCCTTCGCGGATCAGCATGTCGCCGGGTGAGTAGGTCGCCATCGTGCTGGCGTTGAGGATCTCGTCGACTTCGTCGTCGGAGAAGGCGCTGAAGAAGTGCAGTCGCCGGATCGAGTCGCGCGAATCGCGCCGGTTGCTGCGCTGGCCGTCGCTGCGCAGGCGGTCGACGACGCGTCCCAGTGCGGCGGCAAGTTCGTCGCCGCTGGAGGGGCGCTGCTCCGGGTCTTTCAGCAGCAGCCGGGTGACGATCTTCGACAGGGCCTCCGGGACGTCGGGCCGCAGCGTGCGCACGTCGGGTGCCGGCTGGCCGCGGATCGCCCGGAACAGCTCGGGAATCTCGGCATGCGAGAACGGCGGCATGCCGGTGAGCAACTGGAACAGCACCGCGCCCAGCGAGTACAGGTCGGTCCCCGGCCCGAGCGGTGCGCGCGCCACCTGCTCCGGCGACATGTACAGCGGTGAGCCGACGAGGTTGCGCTTGCCCGACGCGTCGCCGCCGCCGATCTCCGCGATCGAGAAATCCATGACCTTGGGCGTGCCGTCGCGGGTCAGCATGATGTTGCTCGGCTTGATGTCCCGGTGCAGGACGTTCTTGCCGTGCGCGAAATGCAGGGCGCGGGCGCACTTGATGCCGATCTCGACCACCTGTTCCAGCGGCATGCGCGCGGTGTTCGGGCGACACATCGGCAACAGGGTCTGGCCGTCGATGAACTCCATGACGATGTAGCTGAGCTCGTCCTCGACGCCGGCGTCGTAGAGCGAAACGATGTGCGGATGCTGCAGCATGCCGGCGGCGTGCGCTTCGGCAAAGAACGCACGCTCGTGCTCGGCGTCGCCGCGGGCGGCGGCGTCCTGCAGTGCGACCTTGATCGCCACCTCGCGGCGCACGAAGGGATCGAAGCCCTTGTAGACCACGCCGCAGGCGCCGCGGCCGATCTCGCCACGCAAGGTGTACTTGCCGATGCGTTCGGGCGGCGCGTCGGGCAGACGAGCGCGACCGCCGGCATCGGTTCTGGTCGTGTCTTCGTTCATCCGCCGCGTCCCCAGAGGTGCCACTACCCCGGCGTCGAGCTTATCGGCGCAGGCAGACGGATTCCAGCGCGAGCGGTTTCAGCCGCCGCCCACGCGCCGGCGGTGAAAGTCGAGGATCGCGCGCAGCACGCGATCGGGCGCCTCGACCTGCGGGTAGTGGCCGATGCCCTCGAGCGAGACGATGTCCGCATCGGGCACCAGCTCGGCGTAGCGGCGCGCCATGTGGGCGCCCGAAACCGGATCGTCCGGGCCGTTGATCAGGCGCAGCGGCACCGGCGTGCGGGTCAGTGCGCCAACCCAGCGCGCGCGCTGCGCACGTCGCTCGTCGATGTAGCGCAGCAGCCGCGGCATGGCGCGGCGGCCGTCGTTGCAGCGGATGAGCTGCCAGAAATCGTGCAGCTCGATCGGCGAGGGTCGTGTCTGCGCGCCGAAGACCTTCGAGAACGCGCGGCCGAAGCGGCGCTCGCCCATCAGCGGCACCATCAGCGGACCCAGCGGACTCTTCAGCAGCTTCTGCGTGCCGGTCGGACGGTGCGTCTCCGGGAACAGCCCGCCGTTGAGCAGCACCACCGACAGCACGGTGGTTTCGCGTTCCGGCTGATCGAGCTGCCGCGCCAGCAGCTCCTGCGCCACGCTCACGCCGTAGTCGTGGGCGATCAGGTGGACGCGGCTGACGCTGCAGCGCGCGAGCAGTTGCTCGCACAGATCGGCCTGCTCGACCAGCGTGTAGCGATGCCGCGGCGGCTTCGCCGAGAAGCCGAAGCCGAGCAGGTCCGGTGCCAGCACGTGCTCGAACTGTGCGCACAGGCCGGGCCAGACGGCCTCGTAATCCCAGGACGCCGTCGGAAATCCGTGAATCAGCAGCAGCGCGGTGTTACCGGCGCCATGACGCTGATAGAAGATGTCGTGACCGTTGAATGCGAAGCGCAGGCCGGAGTCGCGCCAGCGGGAATAGCTCATGCGGCGCGCCTCCGGGCGGCACCGCACGGCGCCGGGAGCGGCGAAGCAGGTCTGTCCATCGCAAAAGCATACGCGACGGACCCGGACTACTCACAGGCGGTGGGCTCGCGGAACCAGCGCGTGCCGTCGAGCAGCAGCTTGCTGCCCTCGACGCGCATCGAGTAGGTCGAGGTCGAGCCATTCGGTGCACGCAGCACGAGCTGTCCCGGCGGGGTGCTCCAGGTGCCGGCGTTGCGGCTCGCGACCGCGCCGCTGGCGACGCCGGGTGTGAAGCCGCCGGCCTCGAAGCCCCGGTAGTAGGTGCCGTTGCTGCACAGGTGGATCGTCTCCGACTCGGAATACCCCGAACCGGAGTAGAAGCGGGTGATCTTCTGCCCGGCCACCGCCGGGCTGAGCGTGCCCGTCCCTTCGGTGCGCGTCGCCGCGCCCGCCGCAGGGGCCTGCAGGCGCACGGAGGCCGTCAGGCTGTCCAGCAATGACCCGAGGTCGCCGGCCTCCGCCTCGGGATAGACCGCGAGCAGGTAGGCGCTGTAGCCGTGACGGCCGACGATGGCGCGACCGCTGGCCTGCATGCCGGCTTGTCCCCCCTGAACGGTGAACCGGGCGGCATAGGTGCCGTCGCGGCGTTCCGGCTCGCCGACCGGGAGCAGGGTGACGCCGCCGCCGAGCGGCAGCGGTCCGTGCAGGGTTTCGCGAACCCCGGCGTCGTCGAGCTCGTCGGCACCGATGACCACGAAGCCCTGGTGTCGCGTCGATCCGACCACCATGACCTCGGAGCCGGACGGCAGTTGCGCGATCCACCCGGCGGGAATCGTCATCTCCACGCCCAGTGCCGCGACACTGAGCGTCTGCGGGCCCTCGTAGCGGGTATCGGCCGCGATTTCCGTCGCGCCTGTCGCCGGCCATGCGATGGCGGCTGCAGCGGCGCCTGCGGCGAGTGCAAGGATCCGGCAGGTACGCAGGACGTGCATGGCGCGCTCCGATCGCGGGTCAGACGGTCATGCGTGCGTCGAGAAAGGCGGCGGCCTCGACGACGGCGGCATCGGCTTCCGGCAGCTTGCCCGCGAACAGCTGCCAGACGTGGAACAGGCCCGGCCACAGGCGCAGTTGCGCCTCGACACCGGCGGCCTGCAAGGCGTCCGCGAGGCGGCGCGCGTCGTCGCACAGCACCTCGTTGTCGGTCGCCTGGATCAGTGTCGGCGGCAGGCCGTGCAGGTCTGCATGGAGCGGCGAGGCCAGCGGCGTCTGCGGCGCCGCGCCGCCCAGATAGTCGGCGGCGGCCACGCGAAGGTGCTCGCTGACGAGCATGTCGTCGTGCTCGCGCGTGAGGGCCGACTGGCCGCTGACGGTCAGGTCGACCCACGGCGAGAACACGACCAGCGCGGCCGGCGGCGGCAGGTCCGCGTCGCGCGCCTGCAGCGCGCACGCCAGCGTCAGGCCGCCGCCGGCGGAATCGCCGGCGACGATCAATGTCCGCGGATCGACGCCCTGTTCGAGCAGCGAGCGGTACGCAGCGAAGACATCGTCGGTGGCCGCCGGGAACGGGTGTTCGGGCGCAAGGCGATAGTCGATCAACGCCACCTGCGCCTGCCAGCGGCGCGCGAGCTGGGCCGCGAACTCGCGGTAGATCTGCGGCGAGCCGACCTGGTAGCCGCCGCCATGCAGATAGAGCAGCGTGCGCGGCGACGGGCGGCGGGTGTTGCGCACCCAGTCGCCGGGTACGCCTCGGAAGGTCGCCGGCTCCACCCGCGTGCATGGCGGCAGCGGCAGCCGCGACCAGCGCGCCGACTGTTCGAGCCGCGCGCGCCGCGCGGCGATCGGCCGCGCGGTGTCGAGCGCCGGGGCGATGAGTTTGCGCACGGCCAGGCGGAACAGGTGCGAGCGCAGCGACAGGCGCGGAGCGGTTTCGGTCATCGGCCAAGCATACCCAACCCGCGGGCCCGACCGTCATCAGGCGGTCGGGCTGCTGACCTACACTGGCTACATGCGCCTGCCGATCCTGCTGATCGCTCTTGGTCTGACCGCCTGCGGCGGCTCGACGCCCCCTGCGCTGCCCGCCGACCTGCCCCTGTGCGCGCCGGAGGCGGCGCCGCTTCGCTTCGACGGGCGCGTGACGACGGCCGACGCGAAGACCTACCGGCTGCAGCCCTTCGCCGTTGCGCCCGGCACCGGTCGCGTCGAACTGGCCTACGGCTGGAGCGAGTCCGGCGCGCTGCCGGGCACACCGCTGACGGCGACGATGCTGGACCTCGGTCTGTGGGACGCGGACGGCTATCGCAGCCCGGCCGGCTTTCGCGGCTGGTCCGGCTCGCGCCAAGGCCGAATCGATCTCGGCCAGGCCCCGGTCTTCGTCGAGGCTGCGCGTGCCGAACGGGGCTATGTGCCGGGCGCGATCGAGGCCGGCGTGTGGCATGCCGAGCTGGGCATCGCCGCGGTCTCCCCGCAGGGCGCGGCGTGGACGCTGGAGATCGACTGCAAGGCCGCCGCGGGCGCCGCCCCTGCTGACGATCCGGTCGACCCGACGCACGTCGCCCGGGCGGGCCCGGCGTGGTACCACGGCGATTTTCACATGCACGCCTACCACTCCAACGCCAATGCGCCGGACTGGACCGGTTTCGTGGCGCAGGCGCGTGCGGCGCAGCTCGATTTCCTGATGGTCACCGAGTACGTCACCGGCGAGCACTGGCGCACGCTCGGTGCGGTGCAACGGGCGAACCCGGACCTGCTGATCTGGCCGGGACGCGAGATCATCACCTACTTCGGCCACGCCAGCACCCACGGCGAAACGCCGTCGACGATCGAGTACCGCCACGGTTTCGAAGATGTGCGCCTGGGCGAGGTGCAGCGCGCGGCGGTGGCCGATGGCGCCCTGTTCCAGGTCAATCACCCCACCAGCTTTCCCGGGCTGCTGTTCGAGAACTTCTGCCGCGGTTGCGAATTCACGCTCGGCGACGACATCGACTGTAGTCAGGTCGACACGATCGAGATCCTGAACGGGCCGGTCATGGCCACCGCCGCCGATCTGGGGATTCCGGTCCCCGGCCTGCAGATCGAGAACCCGTTCATGCGCACCGCGATCCGGCTGTGGGACGAGCGGCTGGCACAGGGCTATCGCATCACCGGGGTGTCCGGTTCCGATTCCAAGGGGACCGAACCCGACGATGCCGAACGGGCGCGTCGCGGCTACGGCTCCTCGGTCACCGCAGTCTTCGCCGATGCCCTGTCGCGACCGGCGCTGCAGGCGGCGATCCGCGCGGGTCACGCCTATGTGCGCACACGCGGAGTGGCCGGCAGCCCGACCCTGGAGTTTCGCGCGACGGTGGACGATGGCCAGACGGCCATCTTCGGCGACACGCTGCGCATCGGCGAGACGCAGACCGCGCGCGCCGAGGTCACGGTCCGCGCCGGCGAGGGCCAGCGCCTGTACTGGTATCGCAACGGCACCCTGGTGGCGAGCACGGCGATCGATGCCGATCCGTTCAGCGAGGTGCGCGAGATCGGGCGCCACCTGCGCAGCGAGGGCGCTCTCGGTACCATGTGGCGTATCGAGACCGGCGACACCGCCTCGCGGACGACGCTCGGCAACCCGATCTTCCTGGCGCCCCCCTGAAGCCAGGCATCGGGCGGCGCCGGTCCGTTCTGGAGTGGGCCCGATGATCCGAATCGCGTTGACGGTGGTGGTCGGCCTGGCGGCTGCGGGCTGCGCGGTCTCTCCTTCCGCCGAGGACCCGCTGGTTGCGCTGGCGCCGCTGCCGGAAACGGCACCCGCCGATGCCGTGCGCGAGGCACTGCTGCAGGGCGCCGCGCAGGCGGTCGGGCAACTCGGGCGCGTCAACGGCTACTGGAGCAACGCCGCGGTGCGGGTGCCGATGCCGGCAGCGCTGGCGCGGCCTGCCGAGACCCTGCGCAAGCTCGGCGCCGGCGGCAAGGTCGACGAATTCCACCACTCGCTGAACGCCGTCGCCGAGCAGGCCGTGCCGTATGCGGCGGAAGCACTCGCGGCCGCGGTGCGCGAGATGACGCTGGACGACGTGCGCGCATTGCTCGACGGGAGCGACGATGCCGTGACGCAGCACTTCCGGGCCAGCCACGGCGAAGCGCTGGTGGCGTATCTGCGGCCCTATGTCGAGGCCACCGGCGCGCGCATCGGCGTGACGCAGCGCTACAGGGATCTGATCGGCGACTACGGCGTGCTGCTGCGCGGTTCCGGCATCCGCGAGCTGGACCTCGACGCGTACATCACGCAGAAGACCGTCGACGGCGTCTTCTATCTGATGGCGGCCGAAGAGGCGCGCATCCGCCGCGATCCGCGCGCACGCGGCACGGAACTCATGCGCCGGGTCTTCGGGCGTCTCTGAGCGCGGCCGGTCGCCGGCATAATACGCGCCCTGTCCCGACCCGCCGCCCGATGAGCGCCGTCCGCTACACCGTGAGCATCGCGCAGCCGCGCGAGCATCTGTTCGAAGTCCTGTGCCGGGTCGACCGGCCTGACCCCCGCGGTCAGGTCTTCCGCCTGCCGTCATGGTTGCGCGGCAGCTACCTGGTGCGCGATTTTGCCAAGCACGTCGTCGATGTCGTCGCGACCTGCGACGGCAAGCCGGTCGCGGTCGAGCGCCTCGACAAGCGCAGCCTGCGCTGCGCCCCGGCGTCGGGCACGCTCGAACTGCGCTATCGGGTGTTTGCATTCGATGTCTCGGTGCGCAAGGCCTATCTCGATACCGAGCGTGGCTTCTTCAACGGCAGTTCGCTGTTCTACTGCCCCGAGGGCTGCGAGACCGGCGCCTTCGAGGTCGAGCTGCTGCCGCCCGAGGACGAGGCTTGCCGCAACTGGCGGGTGGCGACCACGCTCGATCCGGCCCAGACCGGTGCCGATGGATTCGGGCGCTATTGCGCCGATGGCTACGAGGCGCTGATCGATCACCCGGTCGAGATGGGCGATTTCCGCGAGATCGGCTTCGATGTCGATGGCATTCCGCATGCGCTGGTGCTCGCCGGCCGCTGTGAGGCCGACGGCGAACGGCTGGCCGACGATCTGACCCGGATCTGTGTGACGGCGCGGGCGCTGTTCGGTGGCGAGCCACCGCTGCAGCGCTACCTGTTCCTGACCAATGTCGTCGGCAACGGCTATGGCGGGCTCGAACATCGCAGCTCGACCGCGCTGATCTGTGCGCGCAAGGACCTGCCGCGGGTGGGCGACGACGAATGCGGCAAGGACTACCGTGGCTTTCTCGGGCTATGCAGCCACGAGTACTTCCACCTGTGGAACGTCAAGCGCATCACTGCGCAGCGCTTCGCCGAGTCCGATCTCGGCGCCGAGGCCTACACCCGCGATCTGTGGCACTACGAGGGCATCACCTCGTACTACGACGACCTGCTGCTGCTGCGCGCCGGCATCATCGACGCGCCGACCTGGCTCGACCTGCTGGCCGAGAACGCGACGCGCATCGAGCGTGCGCCGGGTACGCGTGTGCAGCATCTGGCCGATGCGAGCTTCGAGACCTGGACCAAGTACTACCAGCCCGACGAGAACACGCCGAACGCGACGGTGAGCTACTACGTCAAGGGCGCGCTGGTCGCGCTGTGCCTGGACCTGCTGCTGCGCCGCGATGGCGGCAGCAGTCTCGACGCGGTGATGCGCGCCGCCTGGCAACGTTGGGGCAGGGACGGCGTACCGGTGCCCGAAGGCGGACTTGAGGCGCTGACCAACGAGCTGTCGACGGTCGACCTGCGACCGTTCTTCGACCTGGCGCTGCGCTCGACCGAGCCGCTGCCGCTGGTCGAACTGCTGGCGGATTTCGGGGTGAAGGTCGAACGCCGGGCGGCGGTGATCGGCGATGGGGGTGGCCGCCACAGTGGCAAGCCGGCGCGGTCCTGGTGCGGGCTGACGCTGCGCGCGGGCGAGGCGCGGGTCCGTCATGTCCACAGCGGCGCGCCGGCCGCGCGCGCCGGCGTTCATCCGGACGATCAGCTGCTCGCGCTCGACGGCCTGCGCGCCGGCGGTCGCTGGCCCGAGGTGCTGGCGCGACTCGAACCGGGCCGTGACGTGAGCCTGCACCTGTTCCGCGACGACCGCTTGCTGGCGCTGACTCTGACCCCGGTGGCGCCGCCCGCCGACACCTGGACGCTGAGCCTCGCCGAGGTCGATGCCGATTGCCGTGCGCGCCGCGACGCCTGGTTCGGGGGTGCGCGATGATCGACCCGGTCTGGCAGACCGCGCTGGCCTACCTGATCGGCACGATCATGGGCGGCCAGATCGTCGGCTGGCTGCGCGGCGGCGTCGACCTGCGCACCCAGGGCAGCGGCAATCTCGGTGCGACCAACGCACTGCGTACCCAGGGCGCGCGCTTCGCCGTCGGCGTGCTCGCGATCGACGTGATCAAGGGCGTGGTCGCCAGTGTGGTCGTGCCGGCGCTGCCGGGCCTCGGCGAGCCGCTGCTCGATCGCCGCCAGCAGGCCTATCTGTGCGGCGTCGCGGTCGCGGTCGGCCACTGCTACCCGATCACCGCCGGGTTTCGCGGTGGCAAGGGCGTGGCCACGCTCGCCGGCGTGTTCGGCGCGCTGATGGGCGCGGCGCTGCCGTGGATGCTCGCCGGCTTCGCCCTGGTGGTGATGCTGACCGGCTATGTCAGCCTGGCGACGTTGATGTCGGCCCTGATCGCGGTGCTGATCGTGACCTGCTTCAGCGCCGCCGGCCTGTTCTCCGATGCCGGTGCATTCACGCTAGCGATGACCGCGCTGGTGGTGTGGAAGCATCGCGACAACCTGCGCCGTCTGCTCGCCGGCAACGAGCATCGTTTCGAAAAGGCGATGGTGCTGCGGCGATGGCACAGTCGCTGAGCGAGACCGAACTGCTGGCCCTGGTCGACCGCCTGGCCGACGGCGCCTGGCATTCCGGCGAGCAGCTCGCGGCCGCCTGCGGAATCAGCCGCGCCGCGCTGGCCAAGCGTGTCGAACGACTCAAGGACTGGCAGCTCGCCGTCGAGGCCCGCCACGGCCTCGGCTATCGACTCGCAAGCCCGATCGAGCGGCTCGATCAGGCGCGCTTGCAGGCCGCGCTGGGTCACGCGCTGCGGGTGCAGGTCGTCACGGTCACCGACTCGACCAACTCGCAGTTGCTGGCAGCCGACGCCGGCAACGATCCGCAGGCCCTGCTCGCCGAATACCAGGCCGCCGGGCGTGGTCGCCGCGGCCGCAACTGGGTCACGCCGTTCGCGGCCCAGCTCGCGTTGTCGGTCGCCTGGTCGTTCGAGGCGATGCCGGCGCAGCTGACCGCGCTACCGCTTGCGGTCGGCGTCGTCTGCGCGCAGCGCCTGCGCGCGCTCGGCGCAGCGGCCGTTAAGGTCAAGTGGCCGAATGACCTCGTGGCCGGCGGTCGCAAGCTGGCCGGCATCCTGATCGAACATCGCGGCGAAGGCGGCGGCAGTTGCCGCGTCGTCGTCGGCATCGGCCTGAACCTGGCGCTGCAGGCCCAGCAGGCCAGCGACATCGCGCAGCCCTGGGTCAACCTGCCTGAGCTGCTCGACGCGGTGCCGTCGCGCAATGCCGTGGCCGCCGACCTGCTCGGCGCGCTGGCGACGCTGCTGGCCGACTATCCGCGCCGTGGCTTCGCACCCCACGCCCAGGCCTGGGAGGAACTCGATGCGACTCGCGAGCGCGCCGTCAAGGTCCAGCTCGGCGATCGGGTGCTCGACGGCGTCGCCCGCGGCATCGACGACGATGGCGCGCTGCTGGTCGATGCCGCCGGGACCCGCCATCGCCTGCATTCGGGCGAAGTCAGCCTGCGGATCGCGTCGTGACCGACGCCCCGGCACGGTCGCCGCGGAACCGCAAGGCGCAGATCCATGCGCCGCGACTGTTGCTCGACATCGGCAACTCGCGACTCAAGTGGGCGTGGCAGGCCGACGCCGGTCTCGGCGATTGCGGCGTGATCGTCCATGCCGGCGAGCCCGCCGTGGCGCTGCCGAGCCTGGCGCCGGTGCAGCCGGCCGAGGTCTGGATTTCGCATGTCACCGGCCCCGCCAACGAAGCGCCGCTGGCCGCAGCGGTGCGCGAACGCTTCGGCCGTGCACCGCATTTCGCCCGCAGCGCCGAACAGTGGCGTGGCCTGCGCAACGGCTACGCCGAGCCGGCGCGACTCGGCGTCGACCGCTGGCTGGTCATGGTTGCGGCCTGGAGCGAGCACCGGGTCGCAACCTGCATCGTCGATGCCGGCACTGCACTGACCGTCGACGGCTTCGACGAAGCCGGCCGCCACCTTGGCGGCATCATCGCCGCCGGTCTGCTGACCCAGCAGCGCGCCGTTCTGGGACAGACCCGCTTCGCGACGCGCGAGCAGGGCACCACCTATCACGCAGGCCTCGGCCTCGACACCGAGGCCTGCGTCAGTCAGGGCGCGATGCTGGCGTGCCTTGGCGCGATCGACCGGGCACTGTCGGCGACCGCCGCTGTCAGGCGGATCGTCACGGGCGGCGATGCGAGCGTACTGCTGCCGCATCTGCACGGCGACTGGGAGCACCGGCCCGACCTCGTCCTCGAAGGCCTGCGCGTGCTCGCCGACGACCGCTGATCGGCGACAAACGGTCGTCCGCGCAACTCGTCGGCCGGCCGCCCCCGCTGGGCGGGCCATCCCTCCATGCCGGTCACCGGCCGGGCATCGTGTAGCCGAGTGCAGGACGCACGGCTCCAGGTGCCGGTTCCCCGGTGCAGGAGCGGCGTCCACGCAGGACCGGCGGGGACCCAGGATGCGCAGCTACGGATTCAGGACGATCGGCAACAACAGGCAGGGCGGCGCGACGGCGATCGAGTTCGCATTCGTGCTGCCGATCATGCTCGTCCTGTTCTACGGCGCGCTGACCTACGGCCTGATCTTCCTGATGCGGCTCGGGTTGCAGCATGCCGCAGAGAGCGGCGCGCGCGCCGCCCAGCGTTATCCACTGCAAAGCTGCGCGCAGGCGATGGGCGCTCCCTGCGATCCGGAGGACCGGCAGCAACATCAGTTCAACGAGCGGCTGAAAGCCGCCTTTGGTGTCGCGACAGCGCAGGCGAGCTGGATGCTGCGCGATGGATCGACGGCGCTGCAGGTGGTGGCGCGCATCTGCCCGGACGGCGCCGAGTGCACCGACGCCACCTCGGCCAGTTGCGACCAGCAGGCCTGTCCGGCCGTAGCGCCGCCGGACTGCGGTGCTTCGGCTTGTCAGATCGTGGTCACCGTGCGCTACGACTACGCCGCCGCACCCTTCGTCCCGCGTCTGCCTGGCCTGGGGCTGGTGACTCCGGACGAGCTGACCGGGCAGGGGCGTCTGCTGATCGACGCCCGGGGGTTCACGTTGTGAACAGCCCCCTGAAGGACGTCCGGCAGCCGCGACAATCCGGCGCGGCAGTCGTGGAGTTTGCGCTGGTGCTGCCGATCTTTGTGCTGGTGTTGTACATCCTGATCAGCTTCGGTGTTCTGTTTTACGCCCAGCTGGTGGTTTCACGTGCGGCCACAGACGGCGCCCGCGCCCTCGTGGTGTTGCCTGGAGTGTCCAGCCTCGAGACGCTGACAGAGACACAGAAGGATTCGATCAAACAGCAGGTCATCAACTCGCTGGCGGTGTCGCTGGCGATGACCGCGGATAGCGGCGAGTACGCGGAACGCCTGGCCTTGTTGCAGAGTGAGGTGCTGCCCCGCATCCGTGTCGATGGAGGGGGCTGCGGCACCGACGGTGCAGCCGGGTTGGTGCGTGTCGAGGTGCGCTTTCCCTATGACCTCGTCCGAATCTTGCCGCCCATCACCCTGCCGATGGTCGGCAGTGTGGGCGGCGGCCTGTTCGATACGCTGACCGGCTGTGCGGTCGCCAACTTGTAGGGGCATGCGCCAGTGCAGAGAACGGCTTTCCGATCCCGCCTCCCGGTGATCAAAAAGGGCCAGAAGGGTTCGGCCAGCGTCTTCGCGGCCATCAGCCTGAGCGTGCTGGTGATCATGCTCTCGCTGGCCGACATCGGCCTGCTCTACTACTACGATATCGAGTATCAGAAGGCAGCCGACCTGGCTGCAATCGCGGGCGCCCGGGACCTCTACGACGAGGCCGGACTGCAATCCTGCGGTGGCACGGCCCGGCCGGCGGCAGAACTCGCAGCCGCGAATAATCTGGGCGGAAAAAACTATCAGATCGTGGTCACCTGCGGACGCTGGCGGCCGTTTGAGACGCCGAGACTGGACACTGGCGGTGACGTCAGTTTGCACGACACTGTCGAGGTGGTGATTTCCGGTACGCCCCCGGGCGTCATGCCATTCATCGCCACGCCGCAGATCAGCCGCCGGGCCACCGCCACGATCAGCACGCCGCAGGCGGCGCTGAACATCCGCTCGACGGTGGCGACCTTGCAGGATGGTGTGGTCAATGCCCTGCTCGGCGCACTGCTGGGCAGCAACGTTGCGCTCACCGTGGTCGGCTGGGACGGTGTCGCCAACGTCAACGTGAGTCTCCTGGAGTTCCTCGACAACGTCGCGTTTCTGGAGGGCATTGACGTCGATCTCGAGGTTGGCGGCTACGACGCCTTGCTCGATGCCGAGGTGGACCTGCTCAACCTGATTCAGGCCCAGATCGAGGCAGTGGGCAGCGGCAGCACGGCCGGAGTCGTGCTGTCGGCGTTCGGGGCGCAGTTGCTGAGCCTTGGCCTGCCGCCGCTGCCGATCCGCCTGGGTGATTTGCTGACCCTGCAGACGGGCGGCGAAGCCTCCGGCCTGAATCTGGGACTGAACGCTTTCGATCTGCTGCAGGCGCTCGTACAGGTGGCCAGTCAGGAGCATGCGCTGGCCGCCGACGTGGGTGTGAATGTTCCCGGGTTGCTCGGCATCCGCATCGCCGCTTCGGTGGTTGAGCCACCACAGATTTCAGTCATCGGCAACCCGGCCCTGATCGATCCGGCCGACCCCAAGGGAGGCGAGCGCCGAATCTATGTGCGTACGGCACAGGTGCGGGCGCTGGTGAGCGTGGATCTCGGGGTGATCGGTTTTTTGAACAAGGTTCTCGACGCCCTGCCATTGCTCGATCTCCAGGTGCTGGACAGCGATCTCGATGTCGGCGTGGATGTAGGGGGCGCGGAAGCTTACGTGACTGGCTATGAGTGCGCCCTCAACGGCGACAAGGCGCTGGAGGTCGATACCGAGACCGCGCTGGCCCGCCTGGCGATCGGCACCTTCAGCGCCGCAGACCTCAATGACTTCTTCGGCTCCGGCACGCCGTTCCCGGACGCTGATGTGCTGAACATTCTTTCGCTCAAGGTTCTCGGGATCCCGGTGGCCGAAATCGGCATCGCCGCCAATGTGCCGGTGGCCGGATCCAGCCGATCGTTGACCTACTCCGCCACCCCGGCCAATCCGGATCCGCTGCCGGAAATCGGCGCTGCGGAGACCGCGGCGATGTACCAGAATATCTCGGCACAGGATATCGTCGGCAGCTTGACGGACACCCTCGCCGGACTCGAGCTGGAAGTGAAAGTCCTGAACTCCGGTCTGCTCGGCAATCTGCTGGAAGCCGTGCTGGGGGTGGTCGGAGCACTGCTGGGCAGCCTGCTGAGCCCGTTGCTGGATCCCGTCCTCAACGGCCTGCTGGATCTTCTCGGTGTCAATCTGGCCAACGCCGAGATCGGCGCGCGGTTGAGCTGCAATCTGGGGGTTGCGACGCTCGTGGAATGAGCGAGTCCCCGGCCTGCGGGCCCCGCTCCGGTGACGAGCGGCGCCCGGGGAGTGAAGCGGCGAATGCCTTGGGCAAAGAACTTCGGCTCAGTCCCGGGGCGCGGCGTGCTCGCTACACTGCGCGGCTGACGACGCCATGACTTTCGATCTTCCCGAGCTGCCGGTTCTCGACGCGCTGCCGCGTCTGCGTGCGGCGCTGGCGCAGGGCTGCGCGGTGCTGTCGGCGCCGCCGGGCTCAGGCAAGACCACGGTGGTGCCGCTGGCCTTGCTCGACGAACCCTGGCTCGCCGGGCAACGCATCGTCATGCTCGAACCGCGCCGGGTCGCTGCGCGCGCGGCGGCCGCACGAATGGCCAGTCTGCTCAGCGAATCCGTTGGCGAGACCGTCGGCTATCAGGTGCGTTTCGAGCGCAAGGTATCGGCGCGCACGCGCATCGAGGTCGTGACCGAGGGCCTGCTCGCGCGACGGCTGCAGGCCGACCCGGAGCTGCCGGGCGTCGGCCTGCTGATCTTCGACGAATTCCACGAGCGCTCGCTCGACGGCGATCTGGCGCTGGCGCTCGCGCTTGATGCGCGCGCCAACCTGCGCCCGGATCTGCGGGTGCTGGTGATGTCGGCCACGCTGGACATTGCCCGCGTGTCGACGCTGCTCGGCGGAGCGCCGGTGATCGAGAGCGGCGGACGCCTTCACGACGTGGAGGTCCGCCACGTCGCGGTTCGCGCCGATCTCGATCACGGCAGCGCGGTGGCGCAGGCCGCAACCCAGGTCCTGCAGCAGAGCGGGAGCGGCGAAGCGGACGGAGACATCCTCGCCTTCCTCCCGGGTGCGCGCGAGATCCGTGCGGCCCAGGCGCTGCTGTGCGAGCGCCTGACCGACGCCATCGGCGTCTATCCGCTGTACGGCGAGCTCGGGCCGCGCGAGCAGGATGCGGCGTTGCTGGCGGATGCCGGCGGTCGACGCAAGGTGATTCTGGCGACCAACATCGCGCAGACCAGTCTGACGGTCGAAGGGGTGCGCACCGTGGTCGATGGCGGGCTGGTGCGCGTGGCGCGCTTCGATCTCGGTGCCGGGGCCAACCGGCTCGATACCGAGCGCGTCTCGCGGGCCTCGGCCGACCAGCGGGCCGGTCGCGCCGGGCGTCTCGGCCCCGGCGTCTGTGTCCGCCTGTGGAGCCGCGAGCAGCATGCCGGCCTGCCGATGCACGACACGCCGGAGATTCTCGCAGCCGACCTGACGCGCTTCGCGCTCGAACTGGCCGCCTGGGGCGTGACCGATCCGTCCGCGCTGGCCCTGCTCGACCCGCCGCCGGAGGCGGCGTGGGCCTATGCGCGCGACTTGCTGCGCGGACTCGAGGCGCTGCACGACGACGGCCGCATCAGCGCTCACGGGCGCGCACTTGTGCGTCTGCCGGCGACGCCCCGACGCGCGCACATGCTGCTGCGCGCGCGCGAGCACGGCCTCGGCGCACTGGCCTGCTGGGTGGCGGCGGTGCTCGACGAACGCGATGCCGGCAGCGCCGATCTCGTCGATGCGGTCGAGCGCTATCTGCGGGGACGCGGGGACGCGGCGGCGCAGCGGCGCGTGCGCGAGGCAGTGCGACAGATGCTGCGTCTGCTCGACGTCGAGGCCGACACGACGCCCGAGCCTGCGCGTCTGGAGGCAGCGGACGTGGCGCGCGTCGTCGCCTGGGCCTACCCCGAGCGCATCGCCCGTCGCCGTCCGGGCGTTCGCGACGGGCGCGACGCAGCCTATCAGTGCGCCGACGGCGGCGAGGCCACGCTGCCGGCGTCCGATGCGCTGTCGGTCCGCGAGTGGCTGGCGATCGCGCACTGGAGCGTCGATGCCGGCACGCGCCGCGGCGCGCGCCGCGTGCGCTTCGCCTGCGCGGCGGACGAGGTCCGGCTGCTGCAGGATCACCCGCCGGTCGAGGACACGCGGGTGTACTGGGACAGCCAGACGCAGGCCGTCGTCGCCGAACGCCAGATGCGGATCGGCGCCCTGCTCGTCTCGCGCAAACCGCTGGCGAAGGCCGATCCGCACGCCATGGCCCATGCGATGTGCGAGGGCGTGCGGGCCCTGGGCCTGGAAGCCCTGCCGTGGACCGAAGCGGCGCGCCAGTTGCAGGCCCGGGTGATGTCGCTGCGCGCCTGGCGTGCCGACGAGGACTGGCCCGACCTGGGCGACGCGGCACTGCTGGACGGTCTCGATGCGTGGCTGCGCCCGCATCTGGACGGCGTTACCCGGCGCGATCATCTGGCCCGGCTGGACCTGGCGGCGATCCTGCGCCTGCAGCTCGACTATCCCCGGCAGCAGCGTCTCGACCGGCTGGCACCCACGCATTTCGAGGTGCCGACCGGTTCGCGCATCCGCCTCGAATACCGTCTGCCCGAGCCGCCGGTGCTCGCGGTCAGGCTGCAGGAGCTGTTCGGCTGCGCGCGGCATCCGGCGGTGGACGATGGTCGCGTGCCGGTGGTGCTGCACCTGCTGTCCCCGGCGCAGCGGCCGGTGGCCGTGACCGGGGATCTGGCCGGATTCTGGGCGCGCGGCTATGCCGACGTCCGCAAGGACCTGCGCGGACGTTATCCGAAGCACCCGTGGCCCGAGGATCCGCTGGCGGCGGCGCCGACCCGGCGCGCCAAACCGCGGGGGTGAGGCGGACGGGCCGGAAGTCCAATGGGCGCATGCCTATCCGCCGGGAGTGGATCAGGGCGAAGGAGGCGGCGCCCGCCATGGAGGGGCGGGCAGGGGGCTGAAAATCGAGCGCTGTCGCGCCATGGAAGGCAGGTGCACGGTTTGCCTTGACGCAGTGGGTTGACACGAAGACAATACGCGGCCCTTTCGGGGCGCATGCGCCTCGGCAGGCCCGGCGGAGGGATACTCAAGTGGCCAACGAGGGCAGACTGTAAATCTGCTGGCTTACGCCTACGGTGGTTCGAATCCACCTCCCTCCACCATAGATAGTGTGTCGCTGTTGCGGCGTGAAGCGGGTGTAGCTCAATGGTAGAGCAGAAGCCTTCCAAGCTTACGACGAGGGTTCGATTCCCTTCACCCGCTCCAGTAAGTAGCAGCGTTTAGAGAACATTTGCCCACCTAGCTCAGTCGGTAGAGCACACCCTTGGTAAGGGTGAGGTCGCTGGTTCGATTCCAGTGGTGGGCACCAGTTTCGGTACGCGCGGTGGTTGGGAATCGAACCAGCGACCGCGCGAAGATGGCCCGCCATGCGGGAACGAGCGAAGCGAGTCCCGCTGGTTCGATTCCAGTGGTGGGCACCAGATTTTGACGGTCGCGGACTTGCAGAAGCCGGCGGCCATCGAGCTGTTCCTTTTTTAGCCACGTGACCCAAGAAGATCGGAGCCTGAGACATGTCGAAGGAAAAGTTTGAGCGCAAGAAGCCGCACGTGAACGTGGGGACGATTGGTCACGTGGACCATGGCAAGACGACGACGACGGCGGCTTT
>NZ_QICN01000012.1 GCF_003201205.1 Sinimarinibacterium flocculans | reverse complement strand
GACTGGGAAGCCTACGCCGCGTTCACCAAGGTGTTCTTCCGCTACAGCACGCTGGTCAATCTCGTCGCGCGCTACACCTCGGCCAATCAGATCGGCCTGGTCGGTTTTGGCAGGTGCGACGGCCTTCAAGGATGCTCGAACGACAAGGAAGTGCGTTTCGAGGCCTCGGTGGCCCATCTGGTTGCCAAGAACACCGCGATCGGCTTCGAGTACCAGCAGCATGGCGACAACCTCGACGGTCGCAGCATCAACGTTGGCGGCTTGAATCTGACCGGGCTGACGGAACTGCTCGATGGCTTGAGCGTTGACGGACTGTCGAACGCGCTGCAACAGGAGGAAGAGAGCGACTGGTGGGACATCTTCTTCGCCTACGCGCCGAACAAGAAGATCTCGTTCGTCATCGCCTACCTGATGCTCGGCAACATCTCGGTGTCGCCGGACAACAACGGCTTCTACTTCTCGACGCACCTGACGTTCTAAGGCGCGCGATCAACAGGAGAGTGACATGAAACGAATCAAGTCCCTTGCCGCCGCCGCGATGCTGACCGGCGCGGCGCTGATGCCGGCCCACGCGACCGAGCAGAAGACCAATCCCATCATGGGCATCGACGCGGCGTCGCTGGCCAAGTTCGGCGGTGCGCAGGGTGTGCGCAACTGGGTCGAGAGCCTGTTCTACTACATCATGCTCGACAACCGGATCAACTGGATCTTCAAGGAATTCGGCAACGTCGAACGCCAGATCGTGCTCAACACGCAGCTCGAGCAGATGGTGCTCGGCGGCGCCGTGGAGTACCAGGGCGCCAGCATGGCTGCAGCGCACGCCGATCTCGGCATCACGATGGCCCAGTTCAACGCCGTCGTCGAAGCCGCCTACAACGCCTGCGAACGCAACAACATCAGCTACTACGCCTGCAACCAGCTGATCAACGCGCTCGCACCGTTCACCGACGACATCGTCACGCGATAAGCGGCAAAAAGCTGTACGCGGGCTGAAGGGCGGTCCTGTACGGCGTCGTACCGGACCGCTTTTTGCCTGTCGATTAATACCGAATCATCCGCCATCGGAGAGCACATTGAAAAAGAGCACCCAACGGGCCCTCGTGCTGTGCCTGGGTCTGAGCGCCCTTGCGTCGCAGGCGCACGCTGAGGAATGCCCACCCATCATCTGCAAGACCTTCATCACCCGCGAGGCCTTTCTCGCCGAAGCCTTCGGCAACACGCTGCCGCCGGTGCAGTCGCTGGTTTTCGACGAGGCCAAGCAGGCGAAGCTCGCCCCGATCTACGGACGGCGCTTCCCGCAGGCGCGACTGCGCTACTGGCGGGGTGAGGACGGCCGCACCGCCTGGATCTTCGACGACATCGGCAAGGAGGGCTACCAGCCCACGACCTCGGGTTTCGTCGTCAAGGACGGCGCCATCGAGATGGCGCGAGTGCTGTTCTACAAGGAATCGCGCGGCGAGCAGGTCGGCGAGCTGTCGTTCCTGCATCAGCTGCTCGGCGCCCGCGCCAGCGGCGAGGGCCTGGACCGCAGCGTCGACAACATCTCGGGCGCGACCTACTCGGTGAAGCTGATGCAGCGCATGGCGCGCACTGCACTGATGTTCGACGAACTCGCGGCCTCGCCGTGAGTGGCGGCCGCAATGGAGGATCGTAGCCATGACACGCGTTCATACCGGCCCGACGGAGCGGCCGTCGATGCCTGAGGCCGCACCGCGCCGGGGAGTGGCCTCGCGTTTCTGGCGTGGCGGCACGCAGACGCGCGTGCACCATGCCGCGCGCCCCAAGCCCAACCTGCTGGCGACCCTGCGCGAATGGCACAAGCGCCTGGGCCTGTTCGCCTTCTTCTTCATGGGCTGGCTCGGTTTCAGCGGCTTCCTGATCAACCAGAGCGCCGGCTGGGGTTACGACACGGTGCGCATCGACTGGGGCTGGGTCATGGCGCTGTACGGTCTGCACCCGGAGCCGCCGCGCACCGGCTTCAACGCCGGCGACCACTGGCTGGCCGTCACCAGCGACTACACGCTGCTCGACGCGCAACCGTTGAACGAGCGCATCGAGGAACCCATCGGCTTCGTTGCCGGCGGCGGACTCGACCGGCCGCTGCTGTTCGTCGCCACCAGCAGCAGCGTCATCATGCTCACGCCGGACGGTGGACTCTACGACGAGCTGCGCTCGCCGATCCTGCCGGTGTCAAACGTGCGCCGCATCGGCCAGACCGAGGACGGCGCGATCGCAGTCCAGGATCTCGATGCCTACCAGAGCGGCGACAGCGGCGACAGCTGGCAGCCGATCGACCCCCTCAAGGTGACTTGGTCGACCACCGAAGCGATCCCCGATCCCGAGCGCGAGCTGCTGATGCCGTACTCGCGGCCGAGCGTCTCGCTGGAGCACGTCCTCGTCGACGCGCACAGCGGCCGCCTGTTCGGCAACTTCGGCGCCTGGGTGATCAACTTCGTGGGCTTCGCCGCGATCGGGCTGTCGATCAGCGGCATCTGGATGTGGTGGCGCATCCGCAGCAACCGGCGCAAGGTGTCGCGGTGAGCGGTCGCGGCGCATCGCCCGTGCTCGTCGCGACGGCATTGCTGGCCGCGGGGCTGCTCGTGCCGACGATGGCCTGCGCGGCCGCCGGTGCATCAGTCGATGCGCCGGTGCTGCGTCGCGCCGTGCTCGCCGTCGTCTGCTTGCTCGGCGGCTTCTCGCTGTGCCTGCGCGGCTGGGACCGGTTCGCGCAGCGGCGGCGCTGGCACGGCGTCGGCCTCGTCGCCGGCGGCGGACTGCTGGGCATCGCTGCGCTGTCGCTGCTGGGTCTGAGCGAGCACCCGCAGACCTGGAACTGGTGGATCTGAGCAGCGCCCCGCGCTTCGCGCTGGCGCTGCTGTTTCTCGCGCCGCTGGCAACGGCGGCACCCTGCGCCGGACAGGCCGGCGCGGCGTGCGCGGATGCGCCGCGAGCGCGCATCGTCGAGCAACGGCGGCTCGACGACGAGCATCTGCGCGACGTGCTGCGGCCGGGCGTCACGCTCTACGAAGACCTGCGCCTGCACCGGCGGTTCGCGTTCCAGCCCGGCGACGTGCTGCTGGTGCGCAGCGACGAGCTGGTGTCCGCGGCGATCAGCCAGATCGCGACGACGCCGGCGTTCTTCTCGCACATCGCCATCGTCGGTCTCGATCCGCAGTGGCAGACGCTCGAGGTCGTCGAGGCCGGCGTCGACGAGGGTCTGCGCGCCACGGCGCTCGACGACTGGCTCGACCGCGGCGTCGTGCGCTTTGCCGTCTACCGGCACGAGGACGCGGCGATCGCCGAGCGTGCGGCGATCGCGGCCTATCGCGACCTGATGACGCGCCGCGATGCGGCGCTCGACTACGACCTGCGTTTCGATCTCGAGGACGCCGCGCAGCTCTACTGCAGCGAGGTCGTCACGCGCGCATTCGCAGCCGCGGCGCCGGGCGCACCGCGCGTGCCGGCGCAGCTTTCCGATGTCGGTGGTCTGGTCGACACCTTCCCGCTGGCGGCACTCGGTGTCAGCGGCACGCAGGTCTTCGTGCCGGACGACCTGGAAACCGATCCGCGTTTCGTGCGCGTGCTCGAGCGGCGTGCGCCGCAGGCGCTGGCGCGCAGTGCGGCGCTCGATGCCGCGCTCCGGGCGGTGTTCGAGACCCTGCGCGGACCGGGCCGTGCCGACCTGCTCGCCGAACTCGACGCCGGTTCACCGTCGCCGGCGGGCATCCTGCCGGCGCTGCTGCACGGCAGCTTCTCGACGTGGCGACGCCTGCCGGAACCGGCGCGCTCACGCCTGGCCGTGCTTGCCCGCAGGGTCGACGAGGACGCACGTCAGCGGCTGGCTTCAATGCCGTGAGCTAGGCGCCTGGGCGGCAGAAACGCGCGCGGCTGCGACTTTGCCATTTCGGCCATCTTCCGCGCGGCATCTCGGCCAATAGTCCCTGCTATTGGCCTCGAATCAACGCGAAACCTGTCTCGAAATGGCTTTGCCTCGCCTGCGCGGTTCCTATCGCCCAAGCTCTTGGGCGCAACACAGACGGATCAGGCGAATGGGTCGCTTGCGCCCGGATCGCGGAAACGAACAAGCCCCGCCGGCCACGAAGGGACGCGACGGGGAAGGGGAGAGCTCGTGTACCTGCAGTCGCCGTCCGTTACGGCGCCTGCACGATGATCGTTCCGCTCATACGCTCGCCGTGTATCGCGCAGATGTACGGATACTCGCCGGGCGTGTCGAAGCTGCGGCTCCAGTTGGCGCCGTGACGCAGGCGCGGACTCTTGCCGCCTTGCCGCAACTGGATGATGTGATTGGAGCCGTCGTTGTTGATCCAGGTGACGGTGGTGCCGGGCTCCACCGTCAGCGTCACCGGCTCGAAGCGCATGAAGTCGACGATCTGCACGACGGCGCCTTCCGGCACGCCTTCGGCCGGAGCCGCCGTCTCGCTTGCCGCACTGCCGCCTGCCGCTGCGAGCAGGCCCAGGCCAAGCAGACTGCTGCGCACCGTCCGGATCGTCGTCCTCACCCTCATCTGTCCGCCACTCCTCGATCGTCTGCGATCGCATCGAGGCCTGCGCGTGACGCAGGCAAAAAAAAACCACCATCACCCGGGCAGGGCGTGGTGGACGTCTTCATCCGTGCAGACCGTCTTTGGTCCGCGCGCGGCATGGGCCGCAGCGCAGAAGGAGCAATCATCGTGCCAGCCGGATCGGGGCGGTTTCGTGCCCGATGAGCCGCCTTCGTGCCGTCTTCGCAGGCATCTCCGACCCACGCTGGTGCGCACGACCGCCCAAACGGGTGCGACAGCGGCCTGCGACGCGCGCACGTCGTCCGTTCGCGACCGTCGGTCGCTGGCACGATGGTTGCGATTTCGCACTGCAGGAGCCAAAGACGGTTCCGCCGGATGACGACGTCCACATGGCAGCGATCCTGCCTGTGGACTTTTTTGTCGGCGGAGCGAGCGGAGAGAGCGGAGCGTGAACATCCAGAGCCTGCTGCAGTGTGCGAGCGTCGCCGTCCTCGGCGCGTTCGGATCCGTGCACGCACAGCTCGCGCCCGAGGTCGTCGATCTGTATCGCGAGATCGAGGCGCTGCCGGCCGCCGGCGAAACCTTCGAGCTGCTGATCGGCGAGCACGCCGAAGATCTGTTGCTGCGTCGCGTGCGCGTGCAGATCGATGACGACGCGCCGCTGGAATACGAGTACAGCGCCGCCGAGACCGCGGCGCTCGACAACGGCGGACGTCATCGCCTGCTGCGGATGCCGCTGCCCGCAGGCGCACATCGCCTGCGGGTGGCGCTGATCTCCCGGCATGTCGATGCCCTGCCGCAGACGCCGCGCGTCGATGCCACGGTCGAGTACCCCTTCGACAAGGGCGACGGTCCGCTGACGATGGATGTCAGTCTCGTCGACCGCGGCTGGCTGCGCGGCGTGAAGCCGGAGGTGAAAACCTCCGCGCAGCCCACTGCCGTGCAGCGCAACCAGCTCGCGCAGTTTGCCGCCGACGCACAGCGCGGCTGGCTCGCCGCACTCGAAGGTCCGCAGCCGTCGCTACCGGCACCACCGTCGCCGGCGGTGACGCGCTACAACGAAGCGGTGTCGATGATGCGCAGTGGCGCGCAGGACGCCGGCATGGCCTTGCTGGCGACGCTGGGCACGCAGGACGCAACCGACCCCGGCACGCGCCGCGTGCGCGATCTCGCCAACCTCACGCTCGGCTACCAGCATCTGCGCCAGCGCCGGGGCGAGGCCGCGGCCGAGGCGCTGCGCCGCGTGCGCAGTCCCGGGCCCTACGGCAACGCGGCGCTGCTCGGACTCGGCTGGAGCTACCTGCTGCCGAAAGCCGGGGCCAGCGACGCCGACGCCGACGCGCCAGGCGGCTGGTGGCCACAGGACGAGTCGGACTCCGCCGACCTGCGCCGCCGCATGCCGTTCCGCTACAACTGGTCGGTCGCTGCCGGCGAACGCGCCGACGATCTGCACGACGCGCTGGTGGCCTGGAACGAGCTGGTCGGTCGCGACCCGCTCGATCCGATCGTCCAGGAAGGCATGCTCGTCGTGCCGTACGCGTTGCAGCACCTCGGTGCCCACGAGCAGGCCCAGGCGCGCTACCTGCGCGCGGTCGAGCAACTGCAGTCGGCGCGGGTGCAGATCGACGCCGCGCTCGAACAGCTTCGCGACGGCCGCTTCCTCGCAATGGTCGATGCCGAGACCGGCGACGGCTGGCGCCGCTGGCTCGCCGACCTGCCATACGACGACGGCACCGCGTACACGCGCATCCTCGTGGAGCGGGTCGAGGTGCTCGATGCGCTCGAGGCCCGACGCCCGCTGCGCGACCAGCAGAGGCTGCTGTCGACGATGCAGCGGATGCTCGATGCGCAGGCCGCCACGCCGCGCGTCGACGCCCTGCGCCAGCGGGTCGAGGCGATGCAGCGCGAGACCGCGCAGCAGCTCGCGGCCGCCGACGCCGCCCTGATCGCGGCTGCGGAGTCCGCCCTGCTCGCCCGTCGCGACGGCACCGGCGCCTATCTGTCCGAGGCGCGCTTCGCCATCGCGCGCCTGCACGACCCCTCGCAGCGCGCCATCGACCGTGGCGTGCAGCGCGTCGCCAGCGGAGCCGGTCCGTGACGCGGCGTCCGCTGCTGCTGCTTGCGCTGCCGCTCGCCGCCTGCCAGGCGACCGGGCTGAAGAACCCGATCACGCGCGAGACGCCGCCGTCGACGGTCGGACAAGTCACCGAGCACCACGACTACAGCGGCATCTGGGGGCTCAACAAGCTGATCGCGCCGACGACGAGCACGTTGCGCGTCGCGCCTTCCGACACCGTCGTCGCCGACACGCGCGTGGCGATCGAACAGTACGAGGCGCTCATCGCCGACGCCACCGACCCGCGACTGCGCGCCGAGGCGTTGCAGCGCGCGGCCGACCTGCGCCTGCAACGCGCCGATGCCGGCGAGGGCGAGCCGGACGACGTCGCCATCGCGACCGCGCACTACCGGCGCCTGCTCGACGAGCATCCGGCACACCCCAACCGCGACCGGGCGCTGTACCAGCTCGCGCGTGCGCAGCAGCTCTCGGGCAACGAGGCCGAGGCCAGCACGCTGCTGCGCCGCCTGGGCAGCGAACATCCGGATTCGGCGCGCAGCATCGAGGCCCGCTTCCGGGCGGCCGAGCTGCTGTACCAGGCGCGCGACTACGCGGCGGCCGAACGCGAGTACCGCGCGGTTCTCGCCGCGGCACCGGCGCCGGACGATGCGGCGCACCGCTACGCCGAGCCGGCGCAGTACAAGCTGGCGTGGGCTTTGTACCAGCAGCAGCAGTACGGGCCGGCGCTGCAGCCGCTGCTGGCGATCCTCGATCGCGAACTGCCGCGCGGCGAACCCGTCGATCCGCAGGCGGCCGTCGCCGCGGTGCCGCTCGAGAAGGCCGACATGGTCAGCGAGAGCCTGCGTCTGGCCGGGCTGAGCTTCGCGGCGCTCGGCGGCGGCATCGCCGTCGGCGAGCAACTCGACGAGCCGGACGCGCCCCGGCGCCTCGACGTGCTGCTGCATGCGGCACTCGCCGACCACCTTCTCGAACGGCAACGCTACAGCGACGCGGCCGATGCCTGGGCGGCCTTCATCGCGCGCCAGCCGCAGCATGAACAGGCGCCCCGGTTCCAGGCGCGGATCATCGACGCCTACGCCGAGGCCGGCTTCGACAGCCAGCTGATCGCGGCCAAGCAGGCCTATGTCGACCGTTACGCTGCCGACGCCGGGTACTGGAGCGGACGCGAGCCGGACACCGCGGTCGTCGCCGCCGTGCGCGGTCATCTCGGCGATCTCGCACGCCATCACCACGCCCTCGCCCAGGCGCAGACCGGCGCGGCGGCACAGGCCGCCTATGCCGCGGCCGCGCAGGGGTACCGGCGACTGCTGGACCTTTACCCGGACGACCCGCAGCGGCCGGCCACGCGCATGCTCTACGCCGAGGCGCTGCTCGACGGCGGCGAGACCGAGGTGGCGGCGCGCGAGTTCGAAGTCGCCGCCTATGACGACGGCAACGCCGACGCCGCGCACGCAGCGGTGCTGGCTTGGCGCCGGCTCGGCACCGATGCGAGCGGCGAGCAGCGCCTGCAGGTCCTGCGCGCGCAGGCGGAATCCGGGCTGAAGCTCGCCGAGCGTTTCCCCGAACATCCGCAGCGCACGCCGGTGCTCGCCGCCAGCGCTGCCGACCTGCTCGAACTGGGCGAGGCCGACCGCGCCATCGAGGCCGCACGGTCGGTGCTCGACGCACAACCGGCGACGGCGCAGCGCGTCGTTGCGCTGTCCGTGCTCGCCGATGCGCACTACGGCGCGCAGCGCTACGCCGAGGCGGAATCCGCCTACACCCAGCTGCTGGCCGCGTTCACCGCGGCGACCTCGCTGGATCAGCGCGGTGCGGCCGTCGAACGGCTGGCCGCGTCCATCTACCACCAGGCCGAGGCGCTGCGCGAGTCCGGCGATCATGTCGCCGCCGCCCGCGGCTTCCTGCGCATCGGCACCGCGGCGCCGTCGGCGAGCATCCGCGCCACGGCCGACTACGACGCCGCGGCGTCGCTGATCGCCGCCGAGGACTGGCCGACCGCGGCACGCACGCTGGAAGGTTTCCGCATGCGCTTCGCCGACCACGAGCTGATTCCGGAGGTCGACCGCAAGCTCGCCGTGGCCTACGACGAGCAGGGGCAGCTGGCCGCCGCCGCCGCCGCGTACACGCGCATCGCCGCCGATACGCGCCAGCCGCAGGACGATCGGCGGGAAGCAGCCTGGCGTGCCGCGCAGCGCTACGAGACGGCGGGCCTCGTCGATCAGACGCGCATGGCCTACGAGCGCTACCTGCAGGCGCACCCGCAACCGCCGGAGCCGGCCCTGCTCGCGCGACAGCGCCTGGCCGCCATCGCCGTCGACCGCAACGACGCGGACGGTGCGCGCCGGTGGCTGCAGCAGATCATCGGTGTCGCCCGCAACGGCACCCCGCCGCAGCGCGCGGCCGCCGCCGAAGCGCAGTTGCAGCTCGGCCGCATGGCCGCCGGGGACGCTGCCCGCATCGCGCTGAGCCTGCCGGTCGAGCGCAGCCTGCCACGCCGGGTCGAGGCCACGCGCGCGGCGCTCGACGCGCTGGGTGCCGCGGCCGACTACGGCTTCGCCGAGACCACGACTGCCGCGACCTACGAGATCGCCGCCCTGTACCGCGATCTCGGTGCCGCCTTGTTGCGTGCACCGCGGCCGCGCGGACTGGATGCACTCGAGGCCGAGCAGTACACCCTGCTGCTCGAGGAGCAGGCCTACCCCTTCGAGGAAAGCGCGATCGAAGCCTTCGAGGCCAACCTCGCGCGACTCGACCAGGGCGTCTGGAACGAGTGGGTGCAGCGCAGCGCCGCGGCACTGACCGAGATGGTGCCGGCGCGCTACGGCAAACACGAACGTCGGGATCTTCGCTATGACACACCGGGTTGAAACCCCGCTGGCGGTGCTGCTGCTGGTCGGCATCGTCGCGGGATGCAGCACGACGCCGCAGCGCACGTTGCCGGTCTCGCGCACCGCGGCCGCCGCTCCGGCGGTGGCACCCGCGGCCGACGACGCCGATGCGCGCTTCAAGGCCGCGCTGGAACTGATGAAGACGCAGCAGTTCGCGGAAGCGGAGGCGGCGTTCAGCGCGCTCGCCCGCGACTTCCCGGCCCTGTCCGGTGCCCTCACCAACCTCGGCATCCTGCATGCGCAGGCGCGCGACCGCGACGCGGCGCTGCAGAGTTTCTCGCGGGCGGTCGAGGCCAATCCCGACAATGCGGTCGCGCTGAACTGGCTCGGTGTGCTCTACCGCGAAAGCGGCGACCATGCGCGTGCCGAGCAGGCCTACCGGCGCGCGCTCGCGGCCCAGCCGCAGTACGCGCCGGCGCAGCTCAACCTCGGCATCCTCTACGACCTTTACCTGCAGCGTCCGCACGATGCGGTCGCGGCGTACCGCAGCTACCGCGAGGCCGGCGGCGGGGACCTCATCGTCGAGGCCTGGATCCGCGAGATCGAAGGGCGGCACGGCACGCGCACGGCGCTCAGCGGAGCCGCGCCGTGATGCGGCGCGGCCTCGTGTCCGGCCTGCTGCTGCTCCTGCCGGCGATCGCCGCGGCCGAGGAGCCGGAGGCGGTCGGCACGACGATCGTCGGCGAACGCGAGGCGGCGGTCGGCCTGTATCTGGCGCCATGGCAGGACGAGCAGGCTTCCGATCTCGACCGTCCGCCGGGGCTCTACGACGTGCCGCTGCAGGCACTCGACGCGCGCGGCTTCGGCCTGCAGGCCGACTACGACGAGGCGATCCGCAACTACCGGCGCGAGCGTCTGTACCGCAGCCGCTGAAGCCTGCACTGGAACAAGCGGCGCGCTGCCGGTAGGCTCGCGCCACCGTTCCCCGACATCCGCTTCCGCGTGTCCGTGATCCCGAGGCCGCTGCGCATCCTGTTGCTGCCCGCCGTGCTGCTGCTGCCGACCCTGGCACCGGCGCAGGACGACCTGTTCAGCGAGGCGCTGGTCATCCATCACCAGGTCGAGGCGCTGCAGCGCCAGAACCGGTCGACCCTGGGCGTCTATGTCGGCGCCGCCGTCAACGACCTGATCCTGCGTCGCGTCGAAGTGCAGATCGACGATCTGCCGGTGCGCAAGTACGAGTACGGCAGTTTCGAGGCGGAAGCGCTGCGCCGCGGCGGCCTGCACCGGCTGCTGGTCGCCGATGTCGAGCCGGGTGCCCACCGCCTGCGCGCCCGCTTCTTCGTGCGCCGCATCGGTGCCACGCCGGACACGCCGCGCTTCGTGCTGACGCTGACCGAGACGTTCAACAAGAGCAACGTGCCGATGTCGCTGGAGTTCGCGGTGCAGTCCGGTGGCCGCGGGCCGGCGACGCTGCGCGTGCTGCGCAGCGACGGCCGCAGCGACGCCCTGCGCCAGCGCGTGGCGCGCTATGCCGAGGACGCACGGGTGAACTGGGTCGCCGCAGCCGAGGGCCCGCCGGTCTCCGCGATTCCCGATCCGGCGCCGCCGAGCCAGAACGTCGGCCTGTTCAACGCCTCGCTGATCCTGTTCCGCAACGGTCGTCGCGAGCAGGCGCTGGACATGCTCGAACGCATCGGCACCGGCGACGACGACACGCCCGACGAGCAACTGGTCCGCGATCTGGCCAACCTCACGCTCGGCTACCAGATGCTGCGCGAGCGCAACGGTGCGGCGGCGAAGGATGCCTTCGGCCGCGTGCGCAGTCCGGGCCCGTATGCGAACCCGGCACTGCTCGGACTGGGCTGGGCGGCACTGCTGCCGTCCGGCGCGCGCGCGCGCGGCGGACGCGGCGCCGACCGGCTGGCCGACATGGCGCCGGACCAGGCCGACGAGCTGCGGCGGCGCGACCCGCTGCGCTACAACTGGTCGCAGGGCGTCGACATCAGCGATCGCAGCCTGCGCGCGGCGCTGACCGCGTGGAACGAGCTGGCCCTGCGCAACCCCTTCGACCCGGTGGTGCAGGAGGGCATGCTCGTCGTCGCCTATGCCCTGCAGCGCCTGGACGCGCATGCGCAGGCCCAGCAGCAGTACGAAACGACCATCGCGCGCCTGGAACGGGTGCGCACGCGGCTCGACGAGCTGCTGCTCGAACTCGGCGACGGCCGGTTGTTCGAGCGTATCGACGCCGACCCCGGACATGGCTGGCGGCGCTGGCTCGCCGACTTCGATGCCGATGCCCAAAACGGTTACATGCCGCTGCTGACGACGGACACGGACTTCGTCGATGCCATCGAAGCGCGGCGCCCGCTGCTGTTCCAGGTACGCCTGCTCGCGCAGCATGCCGAGGCACTCGCGGCGATGCCGCAGGACGATGCCCGCGTGCGCGCGCTGCAACAGCGGATCGCCGAGCTGCAGCAGCGCAGTGCCGGGCCGCTGGCCCAGGCGACGGCCCGCGCCGGCGCGGCGGCGCTGGCCGTGCTGCAGCGCATCGCGGTCAGCACCGACGCCTATCTGGTCGATGCGCGTTTCGCGCTGGCGCGCATCTACGACCCGCCGCCGGCCGGTGGCAACGGAGCGATGCCATGAGGCGAAATCGAGCCTGCGCGTTCGGCGCCCCGGCACTGGTCTGGGGACTGCTGGCGATGCCGGCGGCGGCGCAGGACGAGCAGCCCGCGGTGACGCCCGAAGTCGACGGCACGACGATCGTCGGCGACCGCGATACCGCCGTCGGCCTGTTCGTCGCGCCGTGGCAGGAGCCGTCGGCATCGGCCCTGGACCGCACGCCCGGTCCCTACGACGTGCCGATGCAGCCGGTCGACATCGAGCGATTCCGCCGGTTGGCGGACTACGACCGCGTCAGCCGCGACTACGCGCGCGAACGCTGGCTCGAGGGTCGCTGAGCCGCCGCGAAGCGGACGGCCGCTGCAGGGGATCAGGCGCTGCGCGCACGCACGCTGGCGCGCCGCACCGGCGAGGCACGCCGCGCCGGCTTGCGCGTCTGCACGAAGTCGCCGATGTAGCGGTGCAGGATCTCGGTGGCCTCGGCGCGACCGTTGCCGGCGTGCTCGCGCATGTTCGACACATACCAGTCATGGCTGCCGAGAAAGCGATCGATGTCGCTGGGCGTCAGGCGCTTGAGGTCGCCGTGCATGCCCACGCCCATGCGCTCGATCATCGAGGCGTTGAGGCGCTGCTCGAAGGCATCCTCCGGCATCGCCAGCAGCGGCTTGCCGAAATGAATGGCCTCGCCGATGAGCTGGTTGCCGGCGGTCGACAGCACCGCGTGGCAGCCGGCGAGATCGCGCACGAAGCCGTCGACGCTCGGCGCGCGGAAGTCGAGGTTGTCGTCGACGCCCCGCAACCGGGTGCCGTAGACCACGACCTTGCAGTCGAGCAGGCGCAGCGCACGGTCGACATGCGGCAGGTACTGGTGCTCGCCCTTGTTGAAGTAGGCGAGCAGGTAGTCGCCGTTCGACGCCCTGGCGTTCAGCACCTCGTCGCGCAGCATCGGGCCGACGATGCGCACCTGCGGGTACGCCGGCTCGGCCGGATAGAAGCTCGAGATCAGGATGCGCTCGGGCACGCCCATCAACGTGCGATAGCCCCAGGCGTCGCGCATGCCCAGCGCCCACAGGTCCGGCGGGAAGTGCGGCTTGCAGTAGGCGATGATGCCGACGTGATCGAAGCTGATGCGCGGGATGCCGAGCTTCTGCGACACCCGGTGGGTCCAGGCCTCGGAGTCGGAGATCACCAGCTGGATGCCGCGTTCGCGGAACTCGCGTTCGATCGCGGCGGTGCCCTCGCCGCCGAACAGCAGGTCGCGCATCGGTCCGAAGTTGCGCACCAGCGTGTGTCGCAGCGAGTGGCGGCCGGCGGTGTTGTACTGGTAGCCGATGGTCGGGATGCGTACCGTCGGGAACCGCGGCGCCAGCACATCAAAGGCGTCGCCGCCGGCGAACACCGTGACCTCGTGCTGCGCCATCAGCGACGGCAGCACCGACATCGTGCGCATCGCGTGGCCGCGCCCGTAGCCCATCACACCGTAGGCGATGCGCATCTGACGGCCCCCCGGATCAGTCGTCGCCCGTTCATGGGCCGCACCCTATGAACGGCAGATGCCGGTGACATGACGGTACGGCGAAGCTTTTGTTGCAGTCGCCGGCCCGGAGGTGCGCGACCGCCGCCCCGGTCGGCCAAAACCGAGTACGAACCCCGCGGCGCTTGCGGTTAAGCTGCCGGCATGCGAATCGAGATGACGGGAAGACGAAGGTCTTGCCTGATGGCCCTTGCGCTGCTCTGTGCGGTGCCGCCGGCCATGGCACTGCAGCCGGGCGACGCGCCGCCGGCGCTGAGCGCGCCGCGGCTCGACGGCAGCGAGCTGGCACTGGCGACGCGTCGTGGCCAGGTCGTCTACGTCGATTTCTGGGCGTCGTGGTGCGCGCCCTGCCTGCAGGCGATGCCGGCGCTCGACGCGCTGCAGGACCGCTACGGCGCCGAGGGTTTCACGGTGATCGGCGTGAACGTCGATACCGAGCGCGCCGCGGCCGTGAAGATGCTGGAACGGGTCGCCGTGGATTTCGACATCGTGCTCGACCCGCAGGGGGTCTGGCCGCAGGCCTTCGCGCTGCCCGCGATGCCGAGCGGCTATCTGCTGGACCGCGAGGGTGTCGTGCGCTTCGTCAAGACGGGATACCGGACCAAGGATCTGCCGCTGATCGAGGCGGCGGTGCAGCGCGAGCTGAAGCGGCAACCAGGGGGATGAGGATGAAGCGGACAATACTCGGTGCCATGACGGTGCCGCTCGCGCTGGTCTGCAGCGCCTGCGTGACGATCGAGCCGGTGCAGCCGTGGCAACGCGGCGATCTTGCACGGGCGGAGATGGCCTTCGAGCCGGATCCGGTGCAGGCCGCGTACCGGCGCCACGTCGAGTTCAGCAAGGAGGCCGCCAGCGGCGGCGCCACCCTGAGCGGCGGCGGCTGCGGCTGCAACTGAGCCACGGACGCTTGCGGGGCGGCGGTGGGGATGCGGTGAGGCAAGGGTCCGATCCAGTGGGGAGACGATGAAGAACGACGAACGCAGGACGCGGCCGGCGGCAGCCGGACCGTCGCTGTCGGCGCTGACGGCCGCGGCGCTGGCGCTGCCGGGGCTCGCACAGGCGCAGGTCGAGACCGATCTGCTGTATTCGCGCTACGAGGAGGCCGACCTGCCTGGCAGCCGCGAGGCGAACGGCCAGGACAGCGAACGCTACGAGATCGACACCTACCTGTTCCGCCTGGCGGCACCGCTGGGCGATCAGGCCTTCGTCGCCAACGTGACCTACGAGACGCTCAGCGGCGCGTCGCCGTGGTACGTGCAGCCGCGTCAGCCCGGCGTCGACGACACGCCGGTGCAGGTCATGAGCGGTGCCAGCATCCGCGAACAGCGCACCGACGTGCAGCTGTCCTGGGCCCTGCCGCTGGCGGGCATCGACTGGGGCGTGACGCTCGGCTACTCGACGGAAGACGACTACCGGGCCACCAGCGGCGGCATCGAGTTCGAGTACACGCCGCAGGGTGTGGCGCACACGATCAGCGGCGGCATCGGCTATTCCTACGACAAGATCGAGCCCGAGCGCGGCGCCAGCAGTCCGGACGTGATCGCCGAGGCGGACAAGGACAGCCTCAGCGCGTTCGCCGGCGTGTCCTGGGTGCTCAATGCAAAGACGGTGCTGCAGACCGCGATCAGTTACGGCCTGCACGACGGCTTCCTGAGTGACCCGTACAAGCGGGCGTACGTCGCCGACGGCCCGACGCTGGTCGCCGACAGCCGGCCCGGCGAGCGCGAGCAGTTCACCGTCAGCGCGCGCCTGCGCCGCTATCTCTCCGGCATCGGTGCGGCCCTGCACGCCGACTACCGCTTCTACCGCGACGACTGGGACATCGAGGCGCACACGCTGGAACTGGCCTGGCACCAGATGCTGGCCGAGAGCTGGCGCCTGACCCCGTCGCTGCGCTGGTACAGCCAGTCGCAGGCGTCGTTTTACGCGCCGTACTACCAGAGCCTGCGCAGCGATGGCCTGGCGTCGAGCGACTACCGGCTGTCGCCGTACGGCGCGGTCGCGGTGCGCGTCGATCTGCGCAAGGCGCTGCCGGGCGACTGGGAGATCGGCGGTGGCGCGGAGTGGTACGAGGCCGACGGCAGCTACGCGATCGACACGGTCGAGGTCGAGAACCCGGGGCTGGTCGAGTTCCTGATCCTCAACCTGCGGCTCGGCAAGCGGTTCTGAGGGAGCGGTGCCGCCGCTGCGCGTCCACCGTTTCACCGCGCTCGGCGGGCCGTGCGCGCTGCACGTCCAGGCCGACGGCGACGAAGCCGTGCGCGCCGGCGAGGCCGAGGTGCTGCGCATCGAAACCAAGTATTCGCGGTATCGCGACGACAGCATCGTCTCCCGCATCAATACCGCCGCCGGCACCGAGGCGGTCGAGGTCGACGACGAGACCGCCGCGCTGCTCGACTACGCCGCGACCGCCTACGAACAGAGCGGCGGCCTGTTCGACATCACGTCCGGTGTCCTGAGGCGGGCCTGGGACTTCAAGGCGCAGCGCGTGCCGGCGCAGGCCGAGATCGACGCGCTGCTGCCGCTGATCGGCTGGCATCGGGTGACGTGGTCGCGGCCGTACCTGCGTTTGCCGCAGGCCGGGATGCAGATCGACTTCGGCGGTTTCGGCAAGGAGTACGCGGCCGACCGTGTCGCCGCCGTGCTCGCGGCCCACGGCGTCCGCCACGGTCTGGTCGACCTGTCCGGCGACATCCACGTGGTCGGACCGCATGCCGACGGTTCGCCGTGGCAGATCGGCGTGCAGCATCCGCGTGCCGGAGGGGCGATCGCGACGGTGCCGCTGGTGCGCGGGGCGATCGCCTCGAGCGGCGACTACGAGCGGGGTTTCGTGCGCGACGGCCGCCGCTACAGCCACATTCTCGATCCGCGCAGCGGCTGGCCCGTGGACGGCCTCGCCGCCGTCAGCGTCCTGGCGGACCAGTGTCTGATCGCCGGCACCGCCGCCACCTGCGCAATGCTGCTCGGTGCCGAACGAGGCCCGGCATGGCTCGCGGCGCTGGGGCTGCCTTACCTGATCGTCGACGCGCAGCTACGGCTGGGCGGCAGTATCGCCAGGTCCTGAGCGGCTCAGGCCGCGACCTCCTCGCGCGTGATGAGAACCGCCGGCAGCAGCTGCGTGGCGTTCACGTCGCTGCGTGCGGCGGCCTGCAACAGCAGGCGCGAATGGCGACCGTCGGCAGGAAAGTTACCGGTGCCGACATGGGCCTGCGCCTGCACCACCTGATCGCCCACCTGCAGCGGCAGGTTGCAGGCGGCCATCAACTGATCGCGCAGTGCACGCGGGATGTCGGCCTGATGCAGGCGCGGGCGCAGCAGCGTGAACTCGGTCTTGCTGTAGCGCGCGAGCAGATCGGTCGACCGCGTCAACGGCTGCAGCCGCTCGGCGATCACGCGCATGGCCTCGTGCACGGACTCGTCGTCCTGCAGGGCGGGAAAACGCAGCCTGCCGTAGAACAGGTCGAACTGACCGTCGCTGCGGCTGCAGTTCTGGATCAGGCCGACGATCTCCTGCTGGAACGACGCGCGGTTGCGCATCATCGTGCGCTCGTCGTAGAGCGCGAGCATGCGCGCGCGCTCGTCCAGCGCACGCTGGCGCAGGGCCTCCGCGGCCCGTGCCTGGGCACGGATGTCGTAGGCCGCCAGCGCCATGACCATCAGCGCCAGCGCCGCCGCGAAGCCGGCCAGCGGCCAGACCACCCACAGGCCGGTCAGGCTGCCGAGCGCGCCGCTGCTGCCGCCGACCGGAAACCGGGCGGCTGCCATGCCGGTGTAGTGCATGGCGACGACCGCGAGGCCGATGGCCAGTGCGGCGCCGAAGCGTGCCAGAAGCTGATGCCGGCGAGCGATGCCTCGCAGCCTGAACAGGACCCAGAGTGTTGCGCCCGATGCCGCGACGGCAACGGCGACCGACGCGACCACTAGACCCGCGTGCCAGTCGATCCCCGGCCGCATCTCCATCGCGAACATGCCGACGTAGTGCATCGCGCAGATGCCGGCACCCACCAGCACGGTGCCGACGACGGCCGCCCGCCTGTCCATGCGCTCGCGGCTCGACGTCCACAGCGCGAAACCGGCGGCGGCGATGGCGGCGAGCAGCGAGACCACGGTCTTCGCCGGATCGAAGCCCAGCGCGATCGGCAGGGTGAAGGACTGCATGCCGATGAAGTGCATGCCCCAGATGCCGATCCCCATCGCCAGTGCACCGAGCGCCAGCCACAGCTTTTCGCGGGCACGGTTCTGGCTGATGCGATGCACGAGGTCGATCGCGGTGTATGCGGCGAGCACCGCAACGAGATAGGACAGCAGCACCAGGGCCGGATCGAACTGGCCGACGAGATAGGCGGGGGTCATGGATCAGCGCTCCCGGCGCGAGACGAAAAAGGACGGCGATACCTTGCCTGCCCGGCACCGCGCTGCGGGCACCACTGCTCCGCCGATGCGTGGCGGTCGTCGGCTGCGGCGCAGGCCGGTGCCGCCTGTCGGCGTGGCGCGACCGCTCAGGGTTCGAGCAGGTGAGCGCCCGGCCCGTGCTCGGCGAGTTCGTCCCAGGGATTTCGCAGACGGCAGGCCTTGATCGACAGGCAGCCGCAGCCGATGCAGCCGTCGAGCTGGTCGCGCAGGCGCTGCAGCTGGCCGATGCGCGCATCGAGTTCGTCGCGCCAGATCCGCGACAGCCGCGCCCAGTCGGCTGCGGTGGGCGAACGCCCGTCGGGGAGCGAGTCCAGCGCCGCCTTGATCGACGCCAGCGGCACGCCGACACGCTGTGCGACCTTGATCACGGCCACGCGGCGCAGCACTTCGCGCGGATAGCGGCGCTGGTTGCCGCGGTTGCGGTGGCTGCGGATCAGCCCGCGCGTTTCGTAGAAGTGCAGCGCGGAGACGGCCACGCCGCTGCGGCGCGCCACCTCGCCGACGGTCAATTCCTTTCCCCAATCCTCGGGATCGATTCTTTTCATCGCCACACCCGTTGACCTCAACTTAAGTTGAGGTTCTACAGTCGCGGCCGTCCATTCGCAAATCCGACCCGGAGGTCTCATGGCCGCTGCACTCCAGGCGCCTGTCGCTGCTCTCCCGCCGAGCGTGAATCTCGACGCCTACGTTGCGCGCATCGGCTACACCGGCGCCCATGTGCCGACGCTCGCGACGCTGTGTGCGCTGGCCGAACGCCAGCCCGCACGGATTCCCTTCGAGGCGATCGACGTGCGGCTCGGTCGCGGCGTCGATCTCGACCCCGCGGCGGTCGATGCCAAGCTCCTGCACGCCGGTCGCGGCGGCTACTGCTTCGAACAGAACGGCCTGCTGCGGCGCGTGCTCCTGGCCCTGGGCTTCGAGGTCACGGGTCTGGCCGCCCGCGTGCGCTGGCTGCTGGCGGACGATGCACCGCCGACGCCGCGCACGCACATGGTTCTGAAGGTGATCGTCGACGGCGAGGCCTGGCTGGTCGACGCCGGCTTCGGCAGCTGCACACCGACGACGCCGCTGAACCTGCGCTCGCGCGCGGCGCAGCGCAGTGCGCACGAAGCCTATCGCTTCGTCGACGGCTCGCACGGCACGCTGTTGCAGGCGCGCATCGACGAACACTGGGTGCCGGTCTACGAGTTCACCGAAGAGCCGCAGCTCGACGCCGACTACGCGCTGTACAACTGGCACACTTCGACGCATCCGCAATCGCATTTCCGTCACCAGCTGATCGTCGCGCGCGTCACTTCCGAAGCGCGCTACGCCTTGCGCGACGCGACGCTTTCGGTGCGGCGTAGCGGCGGCGAGCTGTCCCGCCATCGCCTCGACGCCGACGGGATCGAGCAGGCCCTGGCCGAGGTCTTCGGGCTGAGGGTCGAACCGTCCTGGCGCGCGATGATCGAGCGCACCGCCACAGGAGAACGGCAATGAACGCCCGCAAGACGCTGCGGCTGGCACTGATCTACGGCAGCACCCGCGCCGGCCGCTTCTGCGACACGATCGCGGACTGGACGCGCGGCGAGATCGCGCGCCACGGCGGCTTCGCCGTCGACGTGATCGACCCCGCGCGCACCGCCGAAGACGATGTCGCGGCGTCGCTGGCCGCGGCCGATGCCTTCGTCGTGCTGGTGCCCGAATACAACCACGGCTATCCGGCGCCGCTGAAGGCCCTGATCGACACGCACTACGACGAATGGCAAGCCAAGCCGGTGGCCTTCGTGTCGTATGGCGGCATCTCCGGCGGTATCCGCGCCGTCGAGCAGTTGCGGCAGGTGTTCGCCGAACTGCACGCGGTCGGCGTGCGCGATGCGGTCAGCTTCGCCAACGCCGCCGAACAGTTCGACGAGCATGGCTGCCTGCGCAATCCGGCCCGTGCGCGGCGCAGTGCGGCGACGATGCTGGCGCGCCTGCACTGGTGGGCGGCGGTCCTGCGCGAGGCACGGCGCGCGCGACCGTACGCGGAGGCGCTCGCATGAACATGCGGTGGCGCACGCCGACCCTGCTGAGTGCCAGTGCCCTGACGATCATGGCGGCGGCGACGCTGTCGCCGGCCTTGCCGGCCATCGAGTCGCACTTCGCCGGCACCCCGCAGTCGGCCCTGCTGACCCGACTCGTCGTCACGTTCCCGGCGCTGTGGATCGCGCTGTGCGCACCGCTCGCCGGCATGATCGCCGACCGGTTCGGCCGGCGGCCGCTGCTGCTCGTCTCGGTGCTGCTCTACGGCGTCGCCGGCATGTCCGGTCTGATGCTGGATTCCCTGCACGCGATCCTCGCCGGGCGCGCGCTGCTCGGCGTTGCCGTCGCCGGCATCATGACGGCGGTGACAGCACTGGCCGGCGACTACTACGTCGGCGCGGCACGCGAACGCTTCATGGGGCTGCAGGCGGCGTTCACCGGCTTCGGCGGCCTGCTGTTCCTCGCTGCCGGCGGCGTGCTTGCCGAATGGCACTGGCGCGCGCCGTTCGCGGTGTACGCACTGGCATTCCTGCTGTGGCCGGCCGTGCTCTGGCAGCTCGCGGAGCCGGATCGTCCGGCATCGACGCCGTCGCCCGGCACACCGCCGGGCGCGGTGCCGTCGCGCGTGCCGCCCGGCACCTGGAGCGCCCTGAGCCTGCTGCTGGCCGCGGCCGTGCTCAATAGCGCGGCGTTCTACCTGGTCCCGACGCAACTGCCCTTCCATCTGCCGAGTCTGGGGATCGATGCCCCCAGTCGCACCGGGCTTGCGATCGGCACGATGACCCTGGTCTCGGCACTCGCCGGGCTCGCCTACACGCGCCTGCGCCCGCGCCTGGGCATGACCGGCAGCTTCACCTTCGGCTTCGGTCTGATGGCGGCGGGATTCGTGCTGCTGTCGCGCGCGCCGGACTTCGCCGCGCTGACCGGGGCACTGGCGACGCTCGGCTTCGGTCTGGGTACGGTGATGCCGAACCTGATGGGCACGGCCATGCACCTGGCGCCACCGGCGCTGCGCGGTCGCGTGGCCGGCATGCTGACGACAGCCATCTTTCTCGGCCACTTCCTGTCGCCGCTGCTCAGCCAGCCGATGATCGCCGGGATCGGCTTCGATGCGACCTTCAGCGCGGTGGGCGGACTGCTCGGAGTCATGGCGCTGACGGCGCTGGCGCTTACAATCGCCGGCCGCCGGCGTGTGCAGCCGGTTGCGGAACCTTTGCGCTGACCACGGTCGAAATCCGCTCGCGCCTGTCGACCATCCGCTGCGCCCGTGCAGGAGCCTTCGTGAGCCACATCCTATCGATCCAGCAACTCGGCAAGACCTATGCGTCGGGCTTCGAGGCGCTGAAGAACGTCGATCTCGACATCCGCCGCGGCGAGATCTTCGCGCTGCTCGGCCCCAACGGAGCCGGCAAGACCACGCTGATCAGCATCGTCTGCGGCATCGTCAACGCCAGCGCCGGCCGCGTGCTCGCGGACGGGCACGACATCGCCCGCGAGTTCCGTGCCGCGCGCGAGAAGATCGGCCTGGTGCCGCAGGAACTGCTCACCGATGCCTTCGAGAGCGTCTGGGCCACCGTCAGTTTCTCGCGCGGCCTGTTCGGCAAGCCGCGCGACGATGCGCACATCGAGAAGGTGCTGCGCGAGCTGTCGTTGTGGGACAAGCGACACGAGAAGATCATGGCGCTGTCCGGCGGCATGAAGCGTCGCGTGATGATTGCCAAGGCGCTGTCGCACGAACCCAAGATCCTGTTTCTCGACGAGCCGACCGCCGGCGTCGACGTCGAACTGCGCCGCGACATGTGGGCGATGGTGCGGCGCCTGCGCGACGACGGCGTGACCATCATCCTGACGACGCATTACATCGAGGAAGCCGAGGAGATGGCCGATCGCATCGGCGTCATCCACAAGGGCGAGCTGATCCTGGTCGAGGAGAAGGCGGCGCTGATGGCCAAGCTCGGCCGCAAGCAGCTGACCCTGCATCTGCAGCAGCCGCTGAACGAGGTGCCGCAAGGACTCAACGGCTACACGCTGGAGCTGGCCGACGACGGCCATGCCCTGGTCTACACCTTCGACACGCAGACCGAGCAGACCGGCATCGGCGCGCTGCTGCGCCGGCTCAACGAGCTCGGTGTCGACTTCAAGAGCCTGCAGTCGAGCGAGAGCTCGCTGGAGGACATTTTCGTCAACCTGGTCAGGAGCCGTTCGTAATGGCTGCGTCTCCGATGCACTTCAACATTCACGGCGTCCGGGCCATCTACCGCTTCGAGATGGCGCGCTGGTTCCGCACGCTGCTGTCGAGCATCGCCTCGCCGGTGATTTCGACCTCGCTGTACTTCGTCGTCTTCGGCGCTGCCATCGGCTCGCGCATGGGCGACATCGGCGGTGTGCCGTATGGCGCCTTCATCATTCCGGGTCTGGTGATGCTGACCCTGCTGACCGAGAGCATCTCCAACGCCGCCTTCGGCATCTTCATGCCCAAGTGGTCCGGCACGATCTACGAGGTGCTGTCGGCGCCGGTGTCGACCGCCGAGATCGTCATCGGCTACGTTGGTGCCGCGGCGACCAAGTCGGTGCTGCTCGGCTGCCTGATTCTCGCGACCGCGCGCGTGTTCGTGCCCTACGGCATCGAGCACCCGCTGTGGATGCTGGCCTTCCTGGTGCTGACCGCGGTCAGCTTCAGCCTGTTCGGCTTCATCATCGGCATCTGGGCCGAGAGCTGGGAGAAGCTGCAGATCGTGCCGCTGATGATCGTCACGCCGCTGGCCTTTCTCGGCGGCAGTTTCTACTCGATCGAGATGCTGCCCGGCATCTGGCGCGAGATCGCGCTGTTCAATCCCGTGGTCTACCTGATCAGCGGATTCCGCTGGAGCTTCTACGGCGTTTCCGATGTTGGTGTCGGCATGAGCCTGGCGATGATCGGCATCTTCCTCGCCCTATGCCTGGGCGGCATCACCTGGATTTTCCGCAGCGGCTACAAGATCAAGCGCTGAAGCCGGCCGCTCAGTGGCGGCCGGACTTGCCGAACAGCGGTTCGCTGCGGGCCAGCTGCTTCAGCGGTACGGCGTCGATCCCCTCGGCGAGCGCGTAGCCCTTGTCGCCGGGGTAGATCACGGCGATGCGACGCAGGCCGAGATCCTGGCGCGCGATGCGCAGCGACGGCGTCAGCCGCGGCGCGTCCGCGCGCTTGCATTCGACGCCGAGCAGGCTGTCTCCGCGGCGCAGAATCAGATCGATCTCGGCGCCCTGATGCGTGGCCCAGAACCAGGCCTCGTCGTGCGGTTCCGCGGCCAGCACCTGTTCGATGACGAAGCCCTCCCAGGACGCACCGAGCTTGGGGTGGCTGAGCAGCGCTTTCTCGGAATCGATGCCGAGGAGCAGATGCAGCAGGCCGCTGTCGCGCACGTAGACCTTGGGTGATTTGACCTGCCGCTTGCCGATGTTGGCGTGCCAGGGCTGGAGCTGGCGGATCATCAACGCGTCGGTCAGCAGGTCCAGATAGCGTCTTGCGGTCGACTCGCTGACACCCAGCGCGCGCGCGGGCTCCGCCGCGTTCCAGGTCTGTCCGTGATAGTGCGCGAGCATCGTCCAGAACCGTTGCAGTGCGATGGCCGGCACGCGTACGCCCCATTGCGGCAGATCGCGCTCCAGGAGGGTCTGGATGAAGCTCTTGCGCCACGCCGTGCTGGCCGCCTCGCCGCGAGCCAGAAAGGCCAGCGGGAAGCCGCCGCGGCGCCACAGCGTGGGCTCGGCCTTCTCGCCGAGCTCGCTCAGCGTGAAACCGCCGATGACGATGCGCTCCATGCGCCCGGCCAGTGTTTCGGAGCTTTGCCGCAGCAGGTCGCCCGACGCGCTGCCGAGAATCAGGAAGCGTGCCGGTGCGGGGCGGCGGTCGGCCAGCACCCGCAGGACCGGAAAAAGCTCCGGACGGCGCTGCACTTCGTCGATGACGACCAGACCCTCGAGCGGGGCGAGTGCCGTCATCGGTTCGTCAAGGCGCGCGAGACTGGCCGGGTCCTCCAGATCGAAATAATTGGGCGAGCTTTCGTCGACGAGCTCGCGCGCCAGTGTGGTCTTGCCGCACTGGCGCGGTCCCACGAGCACGACGACGCGGCTTCGCCTGAGTGCTGCCGACAGCGCGCCGTGAATGGCGGTGCGTTTGATCATCGGCGCTGAATGTACCATGAAAAACCGTCATGACATCACCGATATTCATGTAGAAGGTTCGGCTGCCCGACTCCTGGTCAGGCCACCCGGCGCAGCGGTTCGGCGTTGACGAGGAAGTCGCTTGCCCGTCCGACCACGCGCGGGTCGGTGAGGATGCGCCAATGGCCGAGCCCTTCGGTGGCCAGGAACTCGGCGCCGGGCCAGGCTGCCGCCATGCGCTCGCCATGCTCGAACGGCACGAGCACGTCGTTGCGGTCGTGCACGATCAGTGCCGGCACCTGGTAATCGCGGGAGAGGTGGCGGATGTCGACCTCGTCCGGATGCACGCCGGTGTGGCGCGCGATCACGTCGAAGAAACGCGTCCGTGCGCGTGGCTGCAGGTTGACGCCGTCGGCGTACTGTTCGAGCACGCTGCGCAGGCTCGACGGCCCGCCGAGCAGCACCGCGCGCTGCGGCGACAGGCCCAGGCTGAGGGCGTAGCCGATCGCGCCGGCACCCATCGAGTGGCCGACCACCGCTTCGAGATTCGGGATCTCGACCGCAGCCTCGAGCAGCGCGTGCGTGAACAGGATCGCGTTGGACTCGTTGCCGGGCGATTCGCCGTGACCCGGCGCGTCGAGCGCGACGACCTGGCGACCGGCCTGCAGCAGCGGATCGATGAAATGCGCGAACTGTGTCGGCCGGCCTTCCCAGCCGTGCAGCATCAGCACCACGGGTGCGTCGCGCTCGCCCCAGCGCAGGGCCGAGAGCCCGAAGCGGAAGCCGACGCGCTCGGCGCGGGCGAGCGCATCCGCCTCCCAGGCTTTCGGCGCATGGGCGCGCGGCCGCATCAGCACGCGTCGCGAGACGCGGGCGCTGATACCCGGTGCCAGACGGCCAGTGACGGCGTTGAAGCGGCGCAGGGAATTGAGCAGGTTCATGGGGTTCTCCGGTGGGGCGAGTCAGTGCAGGGCGACTTCGACGGCGCCATCGATGCGTCGGCGCACCTCGGCGATCCACTTGCGCACCGGCGACTGCGGAGGCGCCGACGGGCGCGATGTGCGTGTTTCGGCGGGCGCGGTCGGCGTGGCGCTCACGTTGGCGACCGGGGCCTGCGCCTCGATCGTGCTGACGCTCATCGGCGCTGCCGATCCGTAGGCCTGGGCGGCTGCCGAAGGCGCGAGGATGGCGACGGTCAGGACGGCGGCCGCGAACCGGGACGGGGGGATGAGGCTCATGGCGGACTCCGGGGTCAGAGGGACGGAGCCAGACTATTCCTGTCGGAGAAGTTGATAAGCTGGGCAAAAGGCAAATGATTAATTCCATAGTGGAATGAATAGAAGAACGAATGAGGCGTGAGTGGAGCCGCGATGGACGATCTCAATCACGTGCTGACCTTTGCGCGCGTGGCCCAGGCCGGCAGCTTCGCTGCCGCTGCCGAACGGCTGGGCATTGCGCCATCGGTTGCGAGCAAGCACGTCGCCAAGCTCGAGCGCGCGCTGGGCGCGCGCCTGCTGCAGCGCTCGACCCGCAAGCTCTCGCTGACCGAGGCCGGGCGCGCGTACTACGAGCACTGCGCACGCATCGTCGAGGAACTGGAGCAGTCGCGCGCGGCGGTTGCGAGCCTGCAGGCCGAACCGGGTGGCCGCCTGCGGGTGACCTGCATCAACTCCTTCGCCGGCTGGGTGATCGCGCCGATGCTGCCGGCGTTCTTCGAGCGCTACCCGAAGATCGCGCTGGAGATCGTGACCAGCGACCGCATGATCGACCTGGCCGAAGAGGGTTTCGACCTTGCGCTGCGCATCACCGGATCGCCGCAGCCGAACCTGGTGGCACGGCGCATCACCGAGGTGCGCTTCCTGGTCGTCGGCACGCCGGAATACTTCGCGCGGCACGGCATGCCGGAGACGCCGTCCGACCTCGCCCGGCACAACTGCCTCGGCTTTCCGCTGAGCGTGGCCGAGCACGTGTGGCGTTTCACGCGCGGCGGCGAGCAGGTGGCGGTGAACGTCGGCGGCAGCCTCGACATCAACAACGTCGATGCGCTGCGCTACAACGCCCTGGCCGGCGTCGGCGTCGCCTTGCTGCCGAGTTTCGCCGTCGGCAAGTACCTGCGCGACGGCCGGCTGGTCGCGCCGCTGCCGGACTGGCGCGGCTTCAACGAGTCCACGCTCTACGCGGCCTACCTGCCGAACCGCTATGGCTCGCCGAAGCTGCGCGCCTTCGTCGACTTTCTCGTCGAGACCATCGGCGATCCGCCGTACTGGGACACGCTCGATCTGCCGGCCAATGCCCCGGTTGCCGCGCGACGCCGCTGAGCCGGCCGCGCTACAGCAGCTTGATCACCATGTCGACCAGCGTGCGCGTGAGCCGCTCGCGCGACAGATGCGCCGGCCGGTACAGCACGCTCTGCAGGATCGCCGACCAGACCATCGTCATCAGCAGGTAGGTGCTGGCTTCGAGGTCGTCGAAGTGGATCACGCGCTGGCTCTTGTGACCGCCCTCGCGGGCGATGTGCTGCAGCGTGTCCGACAGGTCGCGGACCTCCGGGATGTCCCAGAGAAATGGCACCTCGCGCAGGGCCACGCGCAACAGCGGCCCGCGTTTTTCCAGCGCCGCGGTCATTGCCCGCATCCAGTAGTCGATGCCGCCGCGCGGCTGGTCGTCCAGGGCCAGCGCGACGCGCATGCTCTCGGAAACCTCCTCGGCGATCTCGCGCATCACGCGCGCCAGCGCCGTGGCCACGATCGACTGCTTGTTCGGGAAGTACTCGTACAGCGAGCCGATGCTGACGCCGGCGACCTCGGCGACGCGGTTGGTCGAGACCGCGGCATACCCCTCCGCCGCGAGAAGCCGAGCCGCGCTCTCGACGATGGCGTCGAACGTCGCCCGTGCGCGGGCCTGCCGGGGCTGCTTTTTCGGCTGCAGCTCAAGTGCTTGACGGTGGCTGTCGGCGGTCATGCAGGGGACGCGGGTTTCCGAGTATTTCCGAGCTTTTATTCGGGATAAGCTTAGCGCCTTGGTCGTCAATCGGGCAGTACATCCGGTGGCGCGGCCGGGATCTGGGAGAGACACATGACGCGCAGCATCGCGCGGCGCACGGCCGCACTGCTGATCGCCCTGATGGCGGCAGGCTGCGCCGGCGACTACGAGGGTGCCCCCGGCGCCGGCAGCGGCGGCCCGGCGCCCGGCGGCAACGCGGGCAGCATCGACGCGTTCTACAAGCAGCGCATCGAACCGCGGCTGGCGTTCTGCCGCACCTGCCACGTGCCCGGCGGCGTCGCCGACGTCGAGGACGGGCGCCTGTTCATGCTGGGCGTCGAACCCGGCAACGACCAGCCGCTGCTGCGCGCCTCGTGGGAAGCACTCGGCGGCAACGGCGTCGGCGATCAGGCCGAGTCGCGCATCCTGTTGATGCCGTCGGGCCGCGACGCGCGCAGCCACAGTGGCGGCGCGCCGTGGCCGGTCGACAGCGCCGCCTATGCGGACATGGCGGTGATGCTGGCGTGTTTCGAGCATCCCGCGGGATGTCTGGACGGCACCGGCGGCGGGCCGGTGGTGGCGGACGCGCCGCTGCTCGGCAGCGCTCGCGGCGGTCACGCCTGGTTCGACTTCTGCGAAGGCCGGGACGATTCCGTCGCCTTGCCGCCCGACCCGCGCTCGCTGGTCGTGCCCGGCGTCAACGCCGGCAAGGCGGTGTTCTTCAATGCGTACTGGAAGGACTGCCATCGCGAGGACGTCCCGGTCGGGGAGGAAGACGCACCGACGACCTGCGGCGAACTGCGCGACCAGTGGGCGCGCGGCGAGGCGCTGATCAAGGGCGACGGCGCGATCGGCGCCGGCTGGTACTTCGGCGGCAGCGGCCTCGACGGCAACTTCAGCGCCGCCGACTACAACCTGCTGTGGCAGGCCTGGGGCCTGCCGGGGCGGCCGGACAACTTCGATCAGCTTGCCGCCGAGCGTTACGGCATGGCGCTGGGCACTGCGCGCAATCCGTATCCGATGCCCGGCGAAAATCCGGACGCGAGCGACGGCGGCAGCGGCCAGTTGCCGGTCGGCTTCACGCAGCTGCGCGGCAGCGACGGCACCTGGACCGGCAACATCGGCGTGAACTGCCATGTGTGCCACAGCGGCAAGGTCGGTGATCCCGACGAGGGCGAAGGTCTGGGCGTGGTCTTCGGTGGCAGCAACAGCCTCAGCGAGTTCGGCCAGATCGACATCGATCTCGGCGGCAGCGCGGTGCCCGGCGTGCCGCTGCCGCTCCCGGTGGTCGTCGGCAAGACGCGCGGCACCAACAACGCACTGGCGCTGCAGATCATCGTGTTCCTGATCGCGCAGGACATCCGGCCGCTCGATCCGGACTTCCTCGGCTTCGCGCTGCTCACGCCCAACGGCGGTTCGATCGACGCGCCTGCATGGTGGAACATGGGTCATCGTCCGGTGAAGTTCCAGGACGGCTTCCTGGCGATGGACGCGCTGCGCTCGGACTTCGGCTTCTACCTGCCGGGTCCGGGGCCCGGCGGCTTCGACTGGGTCAGGCAGCATGTGCGTGCCGGCGATACCTACATCAGTTCGCTGAAGGCGCCGGCGTGGCCGCAAGCGGTCGATACCGCGCTGGCCGAACAGGGGGCGGTGCTGTTCCACGCCAAGGACCTGTGGGCCGCGGAGCTGAACAACCCGGTGCCGCGCCCCGAGGCCGGCAACGGCTCCTGTGCGAGCTGCCACGGCGCCTATGCGCCGCGCTACGTCAACGATCCGGCCTTTCTCGACACGCCGGCGCTCGAAGGCATCGCCAGCTACATCGTGCCGCGCGACCTGATCGGCACCGATCCGGCGCGCGTCGACAGCGACAGCGAGGCGGCCGAGCAGCACGGCAAGGACAACTTCTTCGCCTATCCGGAAACGATCAACGCCGATCCGGATCTCGACTGCAGCACCCAGAACCGTGCCGAGATCCGCCAGGGCCGCGAGGTCGGCTATCTCGCGCCGCCGCTGTACGGCGTCTGGGCCAGTGCGCCGTACTTCCACAACGGCGCGGTGCCCACCGTCTGGGGCGTGCTCCAGCCTGCCGATCGCCCGACGATCTGGCGGCGCGTGTCGACGCCGACGCGGCCGGACCAGTTCGGCCAGGTGGTGATGGGCTACGACACGCGTTTCGCGCGCGCCTACGACCGCGAGCGGCTGGGCTGGAAGTACGACGTGCTCGCCTGCGGCGACGAAGGCACCACGCCCTACCTCGATTGCAATCCGTCGAACCATCCGGACGACCCGAACCTGTCGCTGCTGCTGAACCTGCTCAGCGGCAGCAACCCCTACACCTGGTACGTCGGCTTCGGCGCCACGCGCAACGAACAGCTCGAGGACCGCAAGATCTACAACACGGCGATGTATGGCCAGGGCAACCAGGGCCACGACTTCACCGCCGTGCTCACCGATCAGGAGCGCCGCGCGCTCATCGAGTACCTCAAGACGCTGTAGTGCGCGGAGGCCCGTCCTGTCCCGAGGTGCGCCGCTGTGCGCGATACGCGGTCGGTGTCATGCCCTTCCAGCGCTTGAAGGCGTGAATCAGGCTGGCGGGTTCCGAGTAGCCGAGGCGCTGGGCGACTTCTTCTAGCTTGAGGTCGGCGGTGGTCAGCAGTTCCTCGGCCAAGGTCTGGCGTACCTCGTCGCTCAGCGCGCGGAACGCCGTGCCCTCGGCCTCGAGCCGCCGGCGCAGGCTGCGCTCCGACATCAGCAGATCGCGGGCGACGGTGGTGGCATCGGGCAGCACGCCGGGTGTCTGCAGCAGGCGTTCGCGCACCTGGCCGGCGAGGCCGGTACGCGCCTGCCGGCGTGAGAGCAACTGCCCGCACTGTTCCAGGCACATGCGCGACATCAGCGGATTGGCCTGCGGCAGCGGCGCGTCGACGTCCGCGAGATCGAAGCGGGCGCCGTTGCGCTCGGCGCCGAAGACCGGCACGACGCCGCCAATCTCGGCAAAGCGCGCGGCATAGTCCGGCGCCGCGCAGCGAAAACGCAGCTCGCGGATCGGCAGGCCGCCGGGCCGCAGTTCGCGGATGACGTTGCAGCAGGCGGCGAAGTCGCGTTCCAGCAGGAACTGACGGACGTCGCCGGGAATCTCGTCGTCGTCCATGTCGACCCAGAAGGCGCTGCCGTCGTCGCCGAGACGAAAGCGCACGAAGGCGTAGGACAGATCGAGAAAGCGCGACACGACGTCGGCCACGGCGCGGAAATTCGGGCTGCTCAGCAGCGCGAAGCCCCAGATGCCGTAGGCGGACAGGTGGTAGCGCAGACCGGCGTCGAGCCCCAGGCCCGGGACATGACCCAGGTGCGCGACGAGATTGCGCACGAGTTGCAGTTCCTGCGCCGGCGCGATCTCGGCGTTCGGGTCGATCAGCGTCGGTCCATCGATGCCGGTGTCCCGCAGCGCGGCCTCGTGCGCCAGGCCGTGTTCGGCCGCGAGCTGCACGAGCAGCTGTGCGCTGACGACGGTGCGGCGGACGACGTTGTGCGGCATGGCCGGAATTATCAATCGATTGGCCAGCGCCGTCATCCCGCAGCGGGCGTCGAGCTGACAAGATGCGGCACGGCAACCCTGGTACAGGTGGAGGAGAACATGGCCGACGGCAGCAACAAGGCGGTCCTGAAGGTCGCGATCATCGGCAGCGGCTTCGGCGGCCTGGGCATGGCGTACTCGCTCAAGCAGTCCGGCATCGAGCACTTCGCGATCTTCGAGAAGGCGCAGGACCTCGGCGGCACCTGGCGCGAGAACACCTATCCGGGCTGCGGCTGCGACGTGCCCTCGCACTTCTACTCGTACTCTTTCGAGCCGCACTACCCCTGGGCGTGGCGCTACGCCCGGCAGGGCGAGATCCTCGCCTACCAGCATCACGTGGCGAAGAAGTACGACTTCGAGCGGCATGTGCGCTACGGCATGGAAGCCACCGCGATGACGTTCGACGAGGCGCTCGGCCTGTGGACGGTGACCTTCGCCGACGGCAGCACGGTCGAGGCCGAAAGCGTCGTCAGCGCGGTCGGACAGCTGCACCAGCCGGCGTATCCGGACATCCCCGGACGCGAGCGCTTTGCCGGCAAGACCTTCCACTCGTCCCACTGGGATCACGACTACGATCTGAACGGCAAGACCGTCGCCGTGATCGGTACCGGCGCCAGCGCCGTGCAGTTCGTGCCGGAGATCGCCAGACAGGTCGGCCGGATGCACCTGTTCCAGCGCTCGCCGGGCTGGACCTTCCCGAAGGTGGAAAAGCAGTTCTCGCGCTTCGAGCGCTGGCTGCTCGACACCGTGCCCTTCGTTCACGACCTCGACCGGCTGCGCATCTTCCTCATCTGCGAGCTGCTCGCGGCGGCGTACAACGGCAACCGGCCGCTCGCCTGGCTGGTGACGTCGATCTCCAAGCTGCAGGCTTGGTGGCAGGTGCGCGATCCGGCCCTGCGCGCCAAGCTGCGCCCGGACTTCCCCATCGGCTGCAAGCGCATCCTGCTGACCAATGCCTGGCTGCCGGCGCTGGCGCGCCCGAACGTCGAGGTCGTGGACGACGCGATCAGCGAGATCACCGAGAGCGGTGTACGCACGGCTGACGGCAGGCTGCGCGAGGTCGACGCCATCATCTACGGCACCGGCTTCAAGGCCACGCAGTTCCTGACGCCGATGCGCGTGCGCGGCCTCGGCGGCAAGGATCTGCACCAGGTCTGGAATCACGGCGCCGAGGCCTACTACGGCATGGCGGTGTCGGGCTTCCCGAACTTCTACATGCTCTATGGGCCGAACACCAATGTCGGCTCGGGTTCGATCATCTACATGCTCGAACGCCAGCAGCGCTATGTGACGCGGTTGCTCAAGGCGCGCGAGGCGCACGGCTGGGACTGGCTCGACGTGCGCGCCGAAGCACAGGCGGCCTATGCCGCCGAGATGCAGCGACGCAGCGAAGGCACGACCTACAGCGGCGACTGCCAGAGCTGGTACAAGACCGCGGACGGTCGCAACACCAACAACTGGGTCGGCTCGATGACGGAATTCTCGCGGCGGCTCAGACAGCCCGTGCTCGAGGACTACCGCGGGGTCACGCGACCGGTGGCCGTGCCCAAGGCAGCCTGATCCGCCCGGAGCGGTAAACCCCATTTCTCGCAGTGATCGCGACACACTGCGCATCCACCTGACGAACGAGCGCACGCCGATGCACGCCCGCCCGCCCGCCCAGATCACCGATGCGCCAGCGCCCTGGCGGCTGCGGGGTCGCGGCTACATCAGCCTGCTGCGCTTTCCCGGGAACAGCACGGCGCAGGACGCCTTCGTGCCGCCCAGCCTCGCCGGCCGGCGCTCGGGTTCGCGTACGGCGTGGATGATGTTCGTCGACTACGCGCACTCGGATGTCGGGCCGTACCACGAGCTGCTGTTCATTCCCGGCAGCTTCCCCTTCGAGGACGGCCGACGTCACCTGTCGATCAGCCGCATCTTCGTGTCGTCGATGGACAGCGTCGTCAACGGCCAGCGCAACTGGGGCATTCCCAAGGATCTCGCCCGGTTCGACGTGCGCTACGGCGACGACGGCATCGACGAAGTCACCGTGCGCCAGGACGGCGAGCTGATCGCCGGGCTGCGCTACCGCAGCTGGCCGCTGCCGCTGCCGTTTTCGACTGCGCTGGTGCCGCGTGCCTGGCGAACGCTCGGCCAGCACCGCGACGGCAGCAGCTTCATCTACACGCCGTCGGCAAACGGCTGGATCAGGCCGGCGCGTCTGCTCGAGGCGCGTTCGAATCCCGCACTGTTCCCGGATCTCGCCGGCGCCTCGTCGCCGCTGTCGGTCGCGGTGCCGCGTTTTGCGATGACGTTTCCGGTGTCGACGGTGCTGCCGCTGTCCATCGAGTAGTCTGGGCGGTAGAAACGCAGGCGGCTGCGGCTTCGCCGTTTCGGGCATCTTGCGCGTTGCTTCTCGGCCAATAGAACCCGCTATTGGCCTCAAACCAACGCGAAACCCGCCTCGAAACCGCTTTGACTCGCCTGCCAGCTTCCTACCGCCCAGACTCCTAGACGCGGCATGTCCGTCGCTCAGGCTGGAGCCAGCTTCAGCTTCAGGCCTAGCGCGCGAGCGACCTTGAGCACGGTCGCGAAACTCGGATTGCCTTCGCCCGACAGCGCCTTGTACAGGCCTTCTCGGGTCAGGCCTGTATCGCGCGCCAGTTGGCTCATGTTGCGCGCGCGCGCGATCACGCCGAGCGCATGGGCGATGTAAGCCGGGTCGTCGCCGCCCTCCTCCATCACCGCGTCGAGGTAAGCGACGATGTCTTCCTCGGTCTTCAGATAGTCGGCGCTGTCGTAGCGGCTGAATGTTTCCTTGACCATGCCTCAGTCCTTCCAGTCGGCAGCAATGCGCCTGGCCAGCTTGATGTCTCGTGGCTGGGAGGCCTTGTCGCCGCCGCAGAGCAGGACGATCACGAGCGAGCCGCGTCGCATGAAGTACACCCGGTATCCGGAGCCGAAATCGATGCGCATCTCGGAGAGGCCTTCGCCGATTGGCTTGACGTCACCGGGATTGCCGGTCGCCAGACGATCCAGCCGCGTCAGGGTGCGAGCACGGGTTTGCGCGTCACGCAGTCCGGTAAGCCAAGCGTCGAAGGTGGCGCTCCTGATGAGCTCGACCATATGTGAACTGTAACTGACAATCCGAAGGCCGTCAACTACAGTTCACATCTCGACGGGCTCACTCCCAGATCACCGCCTTGCGTGCGGCGAACCAGCCGTCGATCTTGGGCGCGGTGCGTTCCTCGATGATGTTGCGGCGGATCTTCATCGTCGGCGTGAGCGCGCCGTTGTCGATGGTCCACGGCTCCTTCATGACCACGGCGAAGGCGAGCTGCTCGTGCGGGTCGATGCCGGCATTGACTTCGTCGAGCAGCGATTTGAGTTCGCCCTCGAGTGCCGACTTCTGTTCGGCATCGGCCACGATCAGCTTGCGCGTGTCTTCCGACAGCAGCATCAGTGCGAACGTGGCCTGCTGGTTGGCGCCGCCGACGCAGACCGCCTCGACCTTCGGATGCGCGCCGAGCTTGTTCTCGATCGGCACCGGCGCCACGTACTTGCCCTTGGACGTCTTGAACAGCTCCTTGACGCGACCGGTGATGCGCAGCCGGCCCTGCTCGTCGATCTCGCCCATGTCGCCGGTCTTGAAGAAACCGTCCGGCGTGTAGCACTCGGCGGTCTTCTCCGGCTCCTTGTAGTAGCCCATCATCTGGCCGGGGCTCTTCACCAGCACTTCGCGCGTCTCCGGGTCGATGCGGCACTCCACGCCGACGTTCGCCTGCCCGACGTAGCCGATGCGCGCCGAACTCGGCCGGGTGAAATGCGAGTACGCCATGTTCTCGGTCATGCCGTAGGCCTCGAGCAGTTCGAGGCCGAGGCTGCGGTACCACGCGATCGTCGGCGGCGGCAGCGGCGCGGCGCCGGTCAGCGCGATGCGCACGTGGTCCAGCCCCAGGCCCTGCAGGATCTTGTGCTTGATCTTGCGGCCGAGGATCGGGATGCGGAACAGGACGTTCTGCTTCTTCTTCGGCAGCTTGGCCTCGACGCCGAGCTGGAACTTGGTCCATAGCCGCGGCACCGAGAAGAAGATCGTCGGGCGTGCTCGCTGCACGTCGGCGACGAAGGTATCGAGCGACTCGGCGAAGAAGACGTGGAAACCGTGATAGGTGGACTGCGTCTGCACGACCACGCGCTCGGCGACGTGGGCGAGCGGCAGGTAGGAGATCATGCGGTCGTCCGGGCTCGAAGGCATGATGTCGACCATCTTCGTACCGCAGACGTAGAACGAGCGGAAGCTCTGCATCACGCCCTTGGGCTGCCCGGTGCTGCCGGAGGTGTAGACCACCGTGGCCAGCTCGTCGAGGTCGCGGTCGGGCGTGCCCTGCAGCGGCGCCGTGCGCGCGACGATGTCGTCCCACTTCTCGCCTTCGGTCTGCGGCGCCAGCGGCAGCGTGATCACCGGCAGGCCGTCGGGCACGCCCGGCTTCATCGTCTCCCAGCCGTCGAGCTTGCCGACGAACAGGACCTTCGCCTCGCTGTGCGTGAGGATGTAACGCACGGTGTCGGCCGCCAGCGTGGGGTACAGCGGCACCGACACGTGGCCCGCCATCCAGATCGCCCAGTCGGTCATCATCCAGTGCGCGCTGTTCTTGCCGAGGATGGCGACGTTGCTCTTCGGCGGCAGGTTCAGCGACTGCAGGTGCGTGGCCATCCGCCGCACCTGATCCAGAATCTGCTTCCAGGTGTACTCGACGGCCTTGCCGCCGCCGACGGGCTGCGTGAGGTGGACGGTGTCGGGGCGTGTGCGCTCCCAGTGATAGAGGCACGCCAGCGGCGTACGCGGCGCTTGTGCGGCGGTCATCGGCAGATTCTCCTCCTGCTCGCGATTGGACTACCGGCACGGGCATGCCGGACAGGGGCGACTATATCCACCCGCCGCGTCGCCGGGAAAGGTCACCATCGCTTTCACGAGTAGGCCGGCGCGATCCGCACGGCCGCGGGCGGATTGTTCTTGGCAATTCATCCGCTTGCGGCTGCGCGCCGGCGTCCGGCAATCCGAGTGGAACGGAGGGGTCGGCGCAGGTAACGTAGGGCCACGATGAGAGCGGCGCATACGCCGCAGGCCTGTGCCCCTCGGTGCGGGCGCCGAGTGCGGAGGAGAGTCCGACAACGTGAACATGAAACTGAGCCGCTGTCTGCGCCCGGCTGTCGCCGCGCTGGCCATCGCCGTGGCCGGCTGCGCCGGGGAATACGATGGCCAGGCCGGTGGCGGCGGCGAAGGCCCGGCGCCCGGAGGCGGCAGCTACTCCGGCCCGCAGGACTTCTACGCCAAGCGCATCGAGCCGCGGCTCGCGTTCTGCCGCACCTGCCACGTCCCCGGCGGCGTCGCCGACGTCGATGACGGGCGACTGCTGATGCTCGGTCCCGAGCCCGGCAACGACTACGCCCTGCTGCGCGCGTCGTGGGAAGCGCTCGGCGGCAACAACCCGGTATCCCGCATCCTGCTGATGCCCTCGCAGCAGGACGAGAAGTCCCATTCCGGCGGCTATCCGTGGCCGGCCGGCAGCGCGGCCTACAAGGACATGGCCGTGATGCTCGACTGTTTCGAGGACCCGGCCGGCTGTCTCGACGGTGCCGGCGGCGGCCCGGTCACCGAGGATGCCCCGCTGCTCGGCAGCAAGCGCGCGCAGCACGTCTGGGCCCGCTACTGCGAAGGCAAGGACGACAGCGCGCTGCTGCCGCGCGACCCGCGCACCCTGGTGCAGCCGGGCACCATCGCGACCGACCTCGCGGTGTTCTACAACGCCTACTGGCAGGACTGCCACGCGCACATGCCCGAGGCCGAGCGGCAGGCGCAGACCTGCGGCGAATACCGCGCGCGGCGCGATCGCGGCCTCGCGTTCCTCATCGACGAGCTGCCGGTCGGCGCGACGAGCGCCGAGGACTACAACAACACCTGGCAGAAGTGGGGCCTGCCCGGGCGCCCGGACAACTTCGACCAGCTCTACACGCTGCGCTACGGCCTCAACCATGCGCCGTTCGACAACCCCTACCCGCTACCCGGCGAAGACCCGATGGCGACGGACGGCGGTTCCGGGCAGCTGCCGCTGGGGCTGCGCCAGCTCAAGGACGACAACGGCCAGTGGACCGGCGAGATCGGCACCTCGGCCTGCTTCCAGTGCCATGGCGGGCAGATCGGCGAGCCGGCGCAGGGCGAGAACCTGATCGGCCTCGACAATCTCGGGCTCGGCAACAACAACTACGACGTGGTCATCTCCGGCCAGGATGCGTCGCCGTTCGCCGGCACCTACTTCTCGACGCTGCTGCCGCCGCTGTCGGTGGATTCGCTGTTCAACATCGGCATCAAGCAGCGAGGGCAGAACAACGCCGTCGGCGCGTTCGAGTTTCTCGTCACCGTGCTCGACCTCGATTCGCTCGGCCTGAATCCGAATCCGCTGAAGACCATCGTCGGCGTCACCGGTGTCGTCGATGTCGCCCATCCCCTCGCGCACACGCAGGACACGCCGCCGTGGTGGAACATGGGTTCGCGGCCGCGCAAGTTCTTCGACGCCGGCGTCTCCAACGACTCCACGCGCATTATCATGGCCGCCGGTCCCGGTGAGTTCGAGGAGCTGGTGTCGGCCAGCGGCGATCTCTATCGCAATCGCATCGAGCAGTACGACCAGGATCTCGAAGCCTTCTTCCTGTCGCTGCGCTCGCCCCAGTGGCCGGGCGAGATCGACACTGCGCTGGCCGAACAGGGCGCGGTGCTGTTCCACACCAAAGACCTGTGGGCCGAGGAGGCCAATGCCGGCGCTCCGGCGCCGCTGGGCGGCAACGGCTCCTGCGCGAGCTGCCACGGCGCCTACTCGCCGCGCTACGTCGAGGACCCGGCCTACCTGCAGACGCCGGAACTCGAAGGCGTGGCCGGGCACATCTCGCCGCTGGACGTCATTGGCACCGATGCGGCGCGTTCCGACATGCTCACGCCGACGCTGCGCGAGCGCTGGGACACGACCTTCTGGGGCTACAACGACGGCGCCGAAGGCTATGTCGCGCCCGGCGACAAGGATCCGCTGACCGAACTGCTCGACGACATGTATCCGCTCGAACTGCGGCCGATGGGCGTCTGCGGCTGGGAGAAGGGCGTGATCGGCTACCAGGCGCCGCCGCTGTACGGCGTGTGGGCCACGGCGCCGTACTTCCACAACGGCTCGGTGCCGACACTGGAGCAGGTGCTCGATTCGTCGCAACGCCCGGCGATCTGGCAGCGCCAGTTGCAGGAGGATCAGGGCATCAGGGGCTTCGACCAGCGGTTTGCCCAGGCCTTCGATACCGAAGCCATCGGCTGGAAGCACACGGCGCTGGCCTGCACCGATATTCCGGGCAGTGCGGTGGCCAACTGCAATCCGGTCGACGACGAGGGGCCGTCGCTGGTGCAGATGACGCAGAACTTCCTCAACGGACTGGTGAGCTGGACCGGCATCGTCAACATTCCGGACCCGCTGCCGGGCGCCGTCGACAAGCGCCTGGTCTACGACACGCGCATCCTCGGCAACGGCAACGGCGGGCACACGTTCTCCGATGCGCTCACCGATGCCGAACGGCGCGCGATCATCGAGTACCTCAAGACCCTGTAGCCGTTGCCGTGCGCTGCGCCTGCTCGCGTACCGCGAGCACGGCGCAGACGCGGCCGTTGACGCCGAGCTTGCCGTAGATGTTCTTCAGGTGCCACTTGATGGTGTGATCGGTGAGCGCCAGCGCGCGGGCGATCTCGCGATTCGACCAGCCGCCGGCGACGTAGCGCAGCACCTCGAGTTCGCGGTCGGTCAGCGGTTCGCGCCCCGCCCAGTTGTCTGCAGCGGTCTCCGGCCAGTCCGCTCCCTGTGTGCCGCGGTCGATCATGACGGCTCGATCCTCGCGACGCGCATGCCGCGCGTGACCGGTTGCTCTGCCGCCACTTCGATGCGCAGCACGCCACTCGCCGGCGCGATCAGTTCGACGATCGCCTTGGACTCCATCAGCTCGGCGATGACCACGCCCTGCTGCACGGTCTCGCCGTCGTGCACCAGCCAGGTGGAGATCACCGCATCGCCGTCGTCGCCGAAGGCCTCCATCGGAATCCGCACCTCGCTCATACGACCTCCGCCTTCATCGATGCGCGCACCTGCGCGACGATCTTCGCTGCGTCCGGCAGCAGCGGATGCTCCAGCGCCGGCGAGAACGGGATCGGCACGTTCGGGTGGGTGACGCGCTGCGGCGCCATGCGCAGCGCGACGCCGCGTTCGCAGACGCTGGCGATCAGTTCGGCGGCGACGCCGCAGCTGCGGTAGTCGTCGTCGACCACCAGCAGCCGGCCGGTGCGTGCCACCGAGGCGCAGACCGTGTCGCGGTCGAGCGGCGCGAGCGTGCGCAGGTCGATGACCTCGGCCTCGATGCCGTCCTGTGCGAGCTGCCCCGCGGCGTCGAGTGCGTGATGCAGTGTCGCACCCCAGCCCACGAGCGTGAGGTCGCCGCCTTCGCGCACGACCGCGGCACGGCCGATGTCGAGCGTGTAGCGTTCCTGCGGCACATGCACGATCGAGCCCGGCACCGTGCCGAGCCAGCCCATGCCCTGCAACGCCTTGTGGAACATGAACACCACCGGGTTGTCGTCGGCGATCGCCGCGAGCATCAGGCCCTTGGCGTCGTGCGCATTCGACGGCATCACCACCTTGAGGCCCGGCATGTGCGCGAAGCTCGCGTACAGGCATTGCGAGTGCTGACCGGCATCGCCGTAGCCGCCGCCGACCGAGGTCATCAGCACCATCGGGCAGCGCACGCGGCCGCCGGAGAAGTACGACTGCTTGGCGGCGAGGTTGTAAATCGCGTCGAAGCAGACGCCGAAGAAGTCGACGAACATCAGCTCCACGACCGGCCGCATGCCCGATGCCGCGAGGCCCACCGCGGCACCGATGAAGCCGGTCTCGGAAATCGGCGTGTCGCGCACGCGCTCCGGTCCGTGCGCGGCGAGCAGGCCCTGCGTCGTACCGAACACGCCGCCGAGCTGGGCGATGTCCTCGCCCATGACCAGCACCGAGGGATCGTCGCTCATCGCCTGCGACAGCGCCTCGCTGATCGCCTTGGCGATCGTCAACCTGCGCGGCGAAGCGTGCGGGGCACTCATGCGAACACCGCGGTCAGCGCATCCGCGGCCTCCGGGTAGACGTCGTTACGCGCGAACGCGAACGCGCGTTCGACCTCGGCGCGCGCCTCGTCCTCGGCGCGATCCAGGGCGCCGGCGTCGTGGCCGGCGGCCAGCAGGCGCTCGCGGTAGGCCGGAATCGGGTCGCGCGCGCGCAGGCGTTCGAGTTCACCGCTGGGGCGGTACTGCTCGCCATCGCCCATGAAGTGGCCTTCGAGACGGTCGGTCTCGATCTCGATCAGCGTCGGTCCGCCGCCGCGGCGCGCGCGGGCAATGGCCTCGCCCGCGGCGGCGAAGATCGCGTCCGCGTCATTGCCCGGCACAAAGACGCCGGGCATGCCGTAGGCGGCGGCGCGTTCGGCATTGCGCTGCACCGCGGTCGAGGCGTTCTTCGCCACCGAGATGCCCCAGGCGTTGTCCTCGATGACGAAGACCGCCGGCACCTGCCACAGTGCAGCGAGATTGAGCGATTCGTGGAACGCGCCCTGGTTGGCGGCGCCCTCGCCGATGAACGACACCGCCACGCCGTCGCGCCCGCGCAGCCTGGCCGCCAGCGCGGCGCCCACCGCCGGGCCCATGCCCTGCGCGATGATGCCGGAGCAGCAGAAGTTCACCTCCGGATCGAACAAGTGCATGTGGCCGCCGCGACCGCCGGACAGCCCGTGGCGCTTGCCGAAGATCTCCGCGGTCATCGCGTCCAGTTTCACGCCCTTGGCGATGGCGACGTGATGCGGGCGGTGCGTCGCCGTGACCGCATCGTCGGTGCGCAAATGTGCGCAGACGCCAACCGCGCAGGGTTCCTGTCCGCTCGACAGGTGCATCTCGCCGGGAATCGGGCCCTTGGCCATGTTGAACAGCGGCTGCTTGCCTTCGAGGTAGGCGGGCTTGATCGCGTCCTCGTAGCAGCGGCTCTTGACCATGGTCCGGTACATCCACAGGCGCTGGCGCGCGTCAGGCTGCATCGCGTGCCTCCGTGTTCCCGGCCGCCCCTGCCGCGGCGAGTCCTTCAAGATAGCTGTGGTCGAGCATCGCCGTCACCGCGTCGTTCTCGCCGAGGAAGGCCACCGGCCCGTGGTTGGTGAACAGCAGCTCGGTGTACTCGGGAAAGGCCGTGTGATCGTGGATCGCGCCCAGCGGCTCGTAGCCCCAGGTACCGGCGAGTGCGCGGCCCATGCGGTACTCCATGCGGCCCTTGAGCACGTAGTACTCGCCGGCGCCGAAGTGGCGGTGACGCGGAAAGAAGCTGCCGGGCTGGCAGCGGAACATCACGGTCCAGCGGCCGGTCTCGGCGCTGGTGAACAGCAGACGAAAGTCGATGCCGGGCACGACTGCGTGCCAGGGCAGGGCCGCGGTCTCGCGCAGCATTTCGTCGGTCAGGTTCTCGCTCATCGGCTGGCTCCTCGTACGCACCGTCGGCGAAGGCTACGGCGCCGGTGCGGCGGCGTTCTTGGATTTGCGTGCACGCGCATGGCGACACGCGTGCATGGCGCCGCGACGGGGCGCGTGTAGACTGCGGGCACCGGTGCGAGTCCCGGAGGAGACAATGGCTGCCACAAGCCCACAGACGGGTGCCGCCCTGTCGGAATGGTCGTCGACGCAGCATCCGATGCAGCAGCGCTACGACGCCTGGGCCGGCGTGCTCGGCGAATACTTCCTGCCGTGGTCGGTGCAGACGCGGGCCCAGCCGGACTTTCGCGCACGTGTGCGCCAGCGCCGCATCGGCGATGCGCGGTTCCTGCGCTGCCGCTGCGAACCGCTGTCGGGCTACCGGGCCGCCACCGAACTGGCGCGCACGCCCGGCGACTTCTACAACATCCTCTACGTCGCCTCCGGCGCCGAGCGCCTGCGCCTCGACGGGCGCGAGGTGTCGCTGCGCGCCGGGCAGTTTGTGCTGTGGGACTCGGCGCGGCGCATGGACTTCGAGGTGCTACGCCCGCTCGACAAGCTCACGCTGATGGTGCCGGAAGCAGCCTTGCGCGCCGTGCTGCCGAACGCTGCCGATTACGTCGGCGTGGCACAGGACGGCCGCAGCGGGCTCGGCGCACTGTTCGCCGGGCATCTGCGCAACCTGACCCGCGAGGTGTGGACGCTGCCGGATTCCGAGGCCTGCGGCATCGTCGCGCCCACGCTGGAACTGTTCGCGCAGTCCTGCCTGCATCGCGACGGCCGGCGCCGGCCGCAGGGCCGCGAGCTGCTGCGCCAGCAGGTCTGCGATTTCATCCGCGGTCACCTCGCCGATCCGGAACTCACGCCAGCGCGCATCGCGGCCGCACACCGCATCTCGCTGCGCTACCTGCATGCGCTGTTCGCGGAGCAGCCGCACAGCGTTGCCGACTTCGTGCGCGGCGAGCGCCTGGAGCGCTGCCGGCAGGCGCTGGTGAACCCGGCGCTGGCGCACTACTCGATCACCGAGATCGCCGCGCACTGGGGCTTCGACGATCCGGGGCACTTCGCGCGCCTGTTCCGCCAGCGCTACGACGCCTCGCCGCGCGGCTATCGCGCTGCGTCTGCGGCTCAGTCGAAGTAGACCGGCTCCACGCCGCTGATCTTTCCGACGCGGGCGCTGCGGTGCACGCGCAGCTCGCCGGCTTGCTCGAACACGATCGGCCCGACGACGCTGTCGGCCCCGACGGTCACGCGCGGCTTGCCTTTTGAGGTCTTCGATCCGCGCGCCTCATGCACGGTGATCGCGCCGATCTTCGAGCCGCGCCCGGTCTCGATCTCGCCGGAAACGATCTCCAGCGCGCCGCGCACGCGCGCGCCGTCGAGCAGGATGCGGCCATTGACGGTGACCACGCTCTCGTCGACGTCGGCGCCGCGGCCGAGGCGGATGTCGCCATTGACCGTCTCCAGGTCGCCGCTGCAGCGCAACTCGACACCGGCGACGATGTCGCCGTTCACCGTCTCGGCACTGTCGATGCGCACGTTGTCGCCGACGTGAATGTCGCCGTTGACCGTTTCCAGGTCCTCGCCGCGGCTGTCGTCGCCGAGAAACACCGAGCCATTGACCGTCTCCAGGTCGCCGACGACCGAGTTCGCGCCCACCCGGATGCTGCCGTTGACGGTGTCGAAGCTCGAGCCGGGCGAGTCGATGCGCCCGACGTTGATGTCGGCGCAGGCGGCCAGCGGCAGTGCGAGCAGCGCCGCGAAGGCGAACGGTCGAAGACGAGACATGGCGGGCTCCCTGCAGTCGATGAACCGCGCTTTGACGCCTGGCCGGCCGCGCGGGTTTGAATGCTCAGCGCGCGAACCAGGCCACCGCGGCCGCCGCGGCGATCACGGCGGCCACGAAAACCCACGCAGACAGCGGGCGGCCCGGCGCAGGCGGCACCGTGGCGTCAAGCAGTTCCTTGGCCTGCTTCAGGCCGAGCCGGTTGCGTTCGCGCAGCAGCTTGATCGCCGCGATGCGCTGGCCCGACTGCGCGAGCTGGCGCACTTCCTGATCCACGTGCCGCGACTGCGGCGTCGAGGGTGACGGCGGCGGACGCATCGACGTCAAGGTGCCGGACAGGCGCTCGACTTCCGCCTTGGCCTCGGCCAAGCCCAGGCCACGGGTCTCGCGCAGCAGCTTGATCGCGTCGAGTTTGCGGTCGCGGGCGATCAGGCCGAGCACGTCATCATCGTTCGCCGTCATCGGTCGTCCCCTGCGTGTTCCGGCCACAGCGCGCGGTGCGCCGTCTCCACGCCATAGTAGTCGCGGAGCAGTGCGTACAGCTCGGCGTGGTGACGCGCCAGCGCCGGCCCGCGCTGGAAGAAGGCCTCGGTGACCACGCCAAAGAACTCGCCCGGACTTTCGGCGCCGTAGGGGTCGAGCACCGGCGGACGGCGGTGGCGCTGCAGGCGCTTGAACTCGCGATCCATGATCTCCGACCAGCGCGCGTAGTCGCGCATCGCCGGCGCGCCTTCCGTTTCCGGGTTCTCGTCGTCGAGCTGGTGTGCGAACTCATGAAGCACGACGTTGACTTCGTCCCCGTCCAGCGCTGCCTGCACGTCCGCCCACGACAGGATCACGCGGTCGCCCTCCCAGGACTCCCCGAGCTGCTCGACCGGCTCGTCGCTGACGAGCCCGAACTCGTCCGGTTCCTCGTGGCGCACATAGAAGCGATCCGGGTACAGCAGCACCGCGCGCACCATCGGGAACAGCCTTGCGCCGTCGCGCAGCAGCAGCAGGCAGGCGAGGCCGGCAACGGCGATGCGCATGTCGTCGGTGACCTCCAGGCCGTTGCAGCCGACGAAGCGCTTCTCGCGCAGGAAGCGGCCGACCGCGTTCCGATACCGGTCCTTCCGCTCATCGGGCACAAGCGCCGCCTGCGGGACCAGCGTGTCGATGCGTTCGCGCCAGCCAGCCGGTTCCGCGGCGACGACGCGCGGCGGGCGCGACCGGAACATCCAGCGCAGCAACAGCGCCAGCGCAATCGCCAGTGCGACGACGGCCTCGGGAGCGACGTTGCTCAATTCAATGCGCTCGCCGCACCGATCCCCTCGCCCGCTTGCGGGAGAGGGTGCCCCGAAGGGGCGGGAGAGGGCCGCGCGTAGCGCGGTGACGGCTGAGCCGTCCCTCCCGCCAATGCGTGATTACCGGGCACAAATCTAGGCCGGCACCAGATTGGCGACCGACAGCATCAGCCACTTGCTGCCGGCGGATTCGAAACGCACTTCCACACGCGTGCGCTCGCCATCGCCGTCGAACTGCAGGATCGTGCCCTCGCCGAAGCGTGCGTGGCGCACGCGCTGGCCGAGGTTCAGCCCCTGCGGGCCGCTGGTCTGACGCATGCTCTGCGGCAGTCGCGTGCGGCTGATCGGTGCCGATGCCGCACCCCATTTCCGGCGATATGGCTCGCGCACACCGGGCGCGAATGCGGGGCGCGAGACGTGCGCGCGCGGCCGCAGCTCGACGATCGCCTCGGCCGGAATCTCGCGCAGGAACTGCGACGGCGCGCTGATCTGCTCCACGCCATGCAGGCGGCGCAGCTCGGCATGGCTCATGTACAGCCGGCGGCGCGCGCGCGTAATGCCGACGTAGCACAGGCGCCGCTCTTCCTCGAGGTTGCCCTCGTCGGTCGCGCGCGCATGCGGGAACAGCCCGTTCTCCATGCCCACCATGAACACCACCGGAAACTCCAGGCCCTTGGCCGCGTGCAGGGTCATCAGCTGCACGCAGTCCTCGCCCGGGCCGGCCTGCTGCTCGCCGGCCTCGAGCGCGGCATGCGTCAGGAAGTTCGTCAGCGGGTCGAGTTCCGGCTGTCCTTCGGCCGGCGGTTCGATGGATAGCTCGAAGCTGCGCGTCGCCGAGATCAGTTCGTCGAGGTTCTCCAGGCGTGCTTCGGCCTGTTCGCCGCCCCCGCGCGTAGCGCGGGATTCGGACAGTGCCCCTTTCTCGTAGTGACCGCGCAGGCCGGAACGCTCGATCACGCGCTCCGTCGTCTTCGACAGCGACAGCTCCTTCGTCTCCGTCGCCATCGACTCGATCAGCGCGACGAATTCGCGCACGCGCGCCGCGGATCGGCCCAGCGCCGCATCGCCGCCGACGCGCGCCGCCGCCCACAGCGACAGGTTGTGACTGCGCGCGTAGTCGCGCAGCTTCTCCACCGTCGTGCTGCCGATACCGCGTGTCGGCACGTTCACCACGCGCTCGAAACCGCTGTCGTCGTCACGGTTGTGCAGCAGCCGCAGGTAGGCAAGCGCGTCCTTGATCTCCTGGCGTTCGAAGAAGCGCAGGCCGCCGTAGATGCGGTACGGCATGCGCGCACGGATCAGCGTCTCTTCGAGCACGCGCGACTGCGCGCCCATGCGGTACAGCACGGCGGTATCGTCGTAGCGGTGGCCGCCATCCACGTGCTCGCGGATGCGGTTGATGACGAACTCCGCCTCGTCGTACTCGTTGTAGGCCGCATAGAGCTGCACCGGCTCGCCGGCGCCGGTGTCCGTCCACAGCTCCTTGCCGAGCCGCGAGGTATTGCGCGCGATCAGGCCATTGGCAGCGTTGAGGATCGCGCCGGTGGATCGGTAGTTCTGCTCCAGCCGCACGATCTCGCAGCCGGGAAAATCCGTCGGCAGCCGCATCATGTTCTCGACGCGGGCACCGCGCCAGGAGTACACGCTCTGGTCGTCATCACCCACCGCGAACAGCACACCCGTCGGTCCGGCCAGTGTGCGCAGCCAGCGGTACTGCAGCGTGTTGGTGTCCTGGAACTCGTCGACGAGGATGTGGCGGAAGCGGCGCCGGTAGTGCACCTGGATCTCCTCCACGTCGCGCGTCAGCTCGTAGGCGCGCAGCAGCAGCTCGGCAAAGTCGACCACGCCCTGACGCTGGCAGGCCGTCTCGTAGGCGGTGTAGATGCGCACGAACTGGCGCTGCGTGTAGTCGCCTTCGTCGGCGAAGTGCTGCGGTCGGCGCGCCTCCTCCTTCTGCGCATTGATCCAGCCCGCCACGGTCTTCGGCGGCCACTGGTCGTCCGGCAGGTCCAGTCCCTTGAGCACGCGCTTGACCAGTCTTACCTGGTCGTCGGCGTCGAGAATCTGGAAGTTCTGCGGCAGATCGGCTTCGCGATAGTGCATGCGCAGCATGCGATGCGCGATGCCGTGGAACGTGCCCACCCACATCGCCCGGATCGGCACATCCACCAGCTGCTCGATGCGCGAACGCATCTCCGCCGCCGCCTTGTTGGTGAAGGTGACCGCGAGAATCGACAGCGGCGAGACGCCCTCCGCCGCAATCAGCCAGGCCACGCGGTGCGTCAGCACCCGCGTCTTGCCGGACCCGGCCCCGGCGAGCACCAGCCGGTGCTCCGGCGGCGCCATCACGGCGTCACGCTGGGCGGGATTGAGCGAGGCGACGAGGGGGGAGGTATCGAACGAGGAGAGACGCATCGGGCGATTTTAACCGCCGGGGGCTGCGGACCACCGGACACGCACAATGACAGAATCGTTTACAGCTTCAATGCCTCAGGAAGCTGCCGTACCCGCGACCTGCGTGACTGGCGGCTGACATTGACATGGTCGAACGCATGCGAGGTTCAAGGACGTTTCCGCCGAAGGCGAGGATGTCCCCTCGAACCAGTAGTTGTCGTTTCGACGCTGCGAGCACGGGCTGTCAGCTGCTTCGGTTTCAGCAGCCGCTCGGCCCTCATCACGTACAGGATGTAGACGCGCTCGCCGTCCTCTCGATAGAAGACACGGCAGGGAGGTTCGATTATCTGCCGGTAGCGCCAACCTTTCAGTTCGGGAGGCTTGGGTCCGCTCTTGGGGTGTCGCGCGAGCTGCTCGACATGCCGAAACACCTTTTGCACCAGCGCCCGAGCCGCCTCGGGATTCTCCAGCGCAATGTAGTCGGCAATGGCGTCGAGATCGGTGAGCGCCGGCTCGGTCCAGACTACCTGAGCCATCTGGCCATGCGCTTCTTCGCTTCGGCATGAGAAACGGTACGACCTTCCTCGATGGCCTTCTCTCCTCTGGCGATACCTTCCAGCAAGCCCATTCGCTGCTGCAAGGCTTCATACGTCTCGACGTCGACGAGATAGGCGCTGGGCAGGCCGTGCTGGGTAATGAGGATGGGCTCCCGGCTCTGCTCGATCTCGGACAGAAGCTCGGTCGCTTGGCGTTTGAGGGTAGTAACGAGTTCAGTGCGCATGAAGTGATACTAAAGTGGCACTTCGAGATGGGCAAGTCGCGCAGGTTCAGCGGCGAGCCCGCACAAGGCAGGTCATGCCGCAAACCAGGGCCCACTGACGCAATAGGTGATGCCGGCGAATCCGGTGACGCCGTTGGCGCCGGGGCCGCGCTGGGAGCTGAAGTAGAAGTGGCGGCCGTCCGGCGAGAACGCGGGGCCGGTGACTTCGCTGCCTTCCTGCCCGGCGAGTTCGATCATCGGCAGGATGCGGTTGTCGCGGGTGATGGCGACGGCCTGCTGGTTGGCTTCGGACTTGTCCTCGACGACGATGAGGTCGCCGCCCGGGGTGATGACGATGTTGTCGACGGAGTCGAGGATCGGTTCGGCGAACATCGCGTCGTCGTAGATGCATTCGACGGTCTGCGCGACCGGGTCGTGCGCCCAGATGCGGCGGTCGCCCTTGGTACCGAAGTAGACGATGCCGTCGTGATACCAGATGCCTTCGCCGCCGTCGAAGGCGGTGCTCTCGGGCACCTGCAGGCGCGTCGGATCGCCGGTGAGCACGCCGCCGAGTACGGGATTCGGGTTGGGCACGGTTAGCCATTCGACCGGCAGCGGGCCGAAGGTGCCGGGGGCATCGACCTCGTCCTGGGTGGCGAGCACGCGCATGACCTGCAGCGTGCCGGCGGTCAGGTCGGCGCGGCCGCCGACGTTGGGCGTGTCCGGCACGAAGCGGTAGAAGCGGCCGTCGGACTCGTCCTCGGTTTCGTAGACGTAGTTCGTGCGCGGGTCGACCGCGGCGGCTTCGTGGGCGAAGGTGCCGAGCGCGCGCAGCGGGCGCGCGAGCGCGTTGCCGAAGGGATCGCACTCCCAGATCAGGCCCAGCTCGTATTCCTCGCCGGAGAACCAGGTGTTCCACGGCGAGATGCCGCCGCCGCAGTTGATGCGCGAGACCAGGCCCGACAGCACGTTGTAGCCGTCGACGATCTCGCCGCTGGCATCGAAGCGCAGCGCGTTGGCGCCGCCCGGCAGGAACTCGCGGTTGGAGACGTAGATCCAGCCACCGTCGTCGGTGGCGTAGGTGGCTGCGCCGTCCGGGTCGGTGTGCCACAGCAGGCTGGTGTTGGGCACGATGCGGTTGGCCTCGGCGATCACGCGGGCGGTGAAGCCTTCGGGAATGCGGATGCCGATATCCAGCGGTTCGCCGAGCGGGCCGATGTTGCCGAGCCGGCCGGCGCCGCCCGCGCCGCTGCCATTGCTGCTCGATCCGCAGCCGGTCAGCGCGCGCGCCAGCGCGAAGTAGCCGACAGCCTGTGCGCCGCCGCTGAGCAGCTGGCGGCGGGAGATCGGACGTTTCCAGGGCGAGGCGGATCGGAGCAGCATGGCGGGCGGCAGGGTGCGGGAAGGAACGCACCAGCATAGTCGCCGATTGCGACACGCCGATGAAGTGGGCGATGCCCGCACCCGGCCTGCGGCCGATACACTGCCCGGACATCGACGACGGGGGCATGACCATGAAGACCATCCTCATCACCGGCGCCAGCACCGGCATCGGCAGGGCGACCGCGGAGCTGTTCTTCGCGCGCGGCTGGAACGTGGTTGCGACCATGCGCACGCCCAAGTCCGAACGAGAGGACGGCCGCTGGCTGGTGACGCGGCTGGACGTGACCGATGCCGATTCGATCGCCGCCGCGATCAAGGCCGCCAACGAGCGTTTCGGCCGCATCGACGTGCTGGTAAACAACGCCGGCTACAGCCTCGTCGGCACCTTCGAGTCGATGGATGAGGACCGCATCCAGCGCCAGTTCGAGACCAATGTCTTCGGCCTGATGCGCATGTGTCGCGCGCTGATCCCGCAGTTCCGCGAGCAGGGCGAGGGCACGCTGGTCAATGTCGCCAGCATGGGTGGGCGGCTCACGTTCCCGTTCTACAGCGTCTACCACGCGACCAAGTGGGCGGTCGACGGTTTCACCGAGTCGCTGGCCTTCGAACTCGCGCCGCTGGGCATCCGCGTGAAGCTGATCGAACCGGGTGCGATCAAGACCGACTTCTACGAGCGCTCCGCGGATTTCGTCCACGACCGCGAGCTGAGTGCGTACAACGCCATCGTCGACAAGGGCATGCGGCGCATGGGCAACGCGGTGAACAAGGGGGCGGAGGCCGACGCCGTGGCCGATGCGATCTGGAAGGCCGCGACCGACGGCTCCTCGCGGCTGCGCTACGTCATCGGCAACGACGCCAAGGGCCTGCTGGCGATGCGCCGCGTCGTGCCGGACGGGGCGTATCGCAGCCTGATCGCGAAGCAGTTGTTGGGGTGAGGGATCGTGTCTTTGCGAGTGCCGATGGCACTCGCAGCGATCCCGAACGCCCGGCCAAGGATGGCCGGGCAGGGGCTTCGGTCGGCGCTGCGGTTGCGCCACGGATGGCTTGAGCGAAGCGTCATGGCTGCGGCTTGAGCCGCGCCTTACTGCAGCTTGATCAACAAGGCCTCGATGCCGTTCTCGTCGAGGCGCGCCATCGTCGACTGCACCTTGCGCCAGTCGTTCTCCGGGCCGACGCGTACGCGGTAGTAGGTGTCCTTGTCGTCGATGGTCACGCTTTCGATGCGTGACTCGATGCCGATCAGCGCAAGGCTGGCCTTCTGCCGCTCGGCATCGTCCTGCGCGCGGAACGAGGCCACCTGGATGATGTAGCGGTCGCTGCCGGCCGGCGCGGCGCCGGGCGCGGGGGCATCCGGGTCGCGCGCCTGTTCCTTGGGCACGACGACTTCCTGGCTCTTGAGGATCTCGTAGAAGGTGAAGCGCGCCTTCTCCTTCGGCGGCAGCGGGATCGGCGCGTTCTTGTTCGGCTTGGCCGGCACGACCGCCGGCTCGGTGCGCACAATGGTCTTCTGCTCGACCGGCCGCGAGATGTAGACGAAGGCGGCGACGACCAGGCCGGCCGAGAGGCCGACGACCATCCAGATCCATCCCGGCAGCCCGCTGCGGGCGGACGATCCGCGGCCCCGGGCCTGATGCCGGCCGCTGCTGCGGCCGCGCTGTGCGTAGTCGCGGGCCATGGTTACATCTTCTCCGGCGCGGACACGCCGAGGATTGCGAGGCCGTTGCGGATCACCTGGCCGGTGGCCTGGATCAGCGCGAGGCGGGCGGCCTGCAGCTCCGGATCGTCCTCGACGAGGAAGCGGTGCACGTTGTAGTAGCTGTGCAGGGCCTCGGCGACGTCCTTGAGGAAGAACACGACGGTATGCGGCGTGTACGCCGCCGCTGCGCGCTCGAGCATCTCCGGATAGCGCGCGAGCAGCGTCAGCAGCGCCTTCTCGTGCTCGTTGGTCAGCCGGTGCAGGGTCAGGCGCGCGGTATCCGCGTCCCACTGCCCGTTCTTGTCGGCGAGCTGCTGGAACACGCTGCAGATGCGCGCATGCGCGTACTGCACGTAGTAGACCGGGTTGTCGTTCGACTGCGAGCGCGCGAGGTCGATGTCGAACTCCAGGTGCTGGTCGTGCGAGCGCATCAGGAAGAAGAAGCGCGTCGCATCGGCGCCGGCCTCGTCGATGAGGTCCTGCAGCGTGACGAAGTTGCCGCTGCGCTTGCCCATGCGGCCGCTCGACAGCGTGACGAACTGGATGAGCTGCACGTTGAGCGCGTCCTTGCGGCCGGTGAGCGCCTCGATGGCGGCGCGCACCCGCGCGATGTAGCCGTGGTGGTCGGCGCCCCAGACGTCCATCAGCACCGGCGGCACGCTGCTCTCGCCCTGCGTGCGCGCGAGCTTGTCGATGTGGTACGCGAGATCGTTGCAGAAATAGGTCGCGGCGCCGTCGGCCTTGACCAGCACGCGGTCCTTTTCGTCACCGAAAGCCTCGGTGCGCATCCACAGCGCGCCGTCCTTCTCGTAGGTGAGGCCCTTGTCCGCGAGCTGCGCCAGCGCCTTGGCGACGAAGCCGCTGTCGACCAGGGTCTTCTCCGAGGTCCACTGGTCGAAGCTCACGTTGAAGTCCGCGAGCGTCTTGCGGATGGTCGCGAGCTGGTCGGCGAGTGCGGCGGCCTGGATCTGCGCGTAGCCGTCACCGAGCAGCGATTTCGCGCGCTCGATCAGCGCGTCGAGATAGCGCTCCTGCTGCGTCTTGGCCTCGTCCTTCTGCGCGTCGGTCGCATTGTCCGGCGTCGCCGGGTCGGGCGGCAGGCCGGCCAGCACTTCGGCGGCCGGCTTGCGGAAGGCCTCGCCGTGCTGATCGATGAGCGTCGCCGCGGTCTGCCTGATGTAGTCCGCCGGGTAGCCGCGGCGGGCAATTTCGAGGGTCTCGCCGCAGGCCTGCAGGTAGCGCGTCCACACGCTGGTCGCGAGCACGTCCACCTGGCGGCCGGCGTCGTTGATGTAGTACTCGCGCCACACCGTCCAGCCGGTGGCGGCGAGCAGCTTGGCCATGGAGTCGCCGTAGGCGGCGCCGCGGCCGTGGCCGACGTGCATCGGTCCGGTGGGATTCGCCGAGACGTACTCGACGTTGATCCGCCCCTTGCGCCCCGAATCGTCGCAGCCGTAGGTCTCGCCCTGGGCGAGCACCTCGGACACCACCGACTGGAATGCCGCCTGCGCGAGAAAGAAGTTGATGAAGCCGGGGCCGGCAACCTCGACCTTGGCCACGCGCGTCGACTCCGGCAGGTGGCGCATCAGGATTTCGGCGATGGCGCGCGGCGGCTTGCCCAGCGGCTTGGCGATCTGCAGGGCCAGGTTGGTCTGGAAGTCGCCGAACTTCGCGTCGCGCGTCGCGTCGAGCTGGATCGTCGGCGCCAGATCGGCGCCGGCGTCGGCCAGGGTGCGCTTGAGCGCCGTGGCCAGCAGCTCCTGCAGGTGTTCTTTCATCGATACCGCTCGCAGCAAAAGGCCGCGAATTCTACCCCTTACGGCAGGCCGTCACGGGGCGGGGCGCGGTTCTGCCGGTTGCGCGCCGGCCGGGTCGGTGCCGTGCACCCAATCCAGCAGCGGAACGACCCATTCGTCCTGCGGCAGGAAGAAGGCGCCGTGGCTGCGGCCGGTGGCGATGGCGATTTCGGTGAAGGACGCCTCGCCGCCGCCGGACAGCAGCGCCGCGCAGCTTTCGCCGAGCGGGTCCGAACGCTCGTGGATCGACAGCACATGGGCGGAGAGCGTCAGCGGCCCGCGCATGCCGGGTGCGCAGCCGGCCAGCACGACCAGCCGCAGCGGCTCGGGCAGACCGGCGGCGGCGAGCATCGCAATGGCCGCCCCCTTGGAGAAGCCGACGACGACGATGCGCGGCGCCGGCACGCCGGCGGCGAGCAGGGCGCGCACCTGCTCCTGCACCGCTTCGGCGTCCTCGCGCACGCGGCTGCCGGGTGCGCGCTGTCGCGCGACCACGATCGCATCGCGCGCCGCCAGCGCGCGGCTCACCGCTTCCAGGTCGTAGAGTCCCCACTGCGGGTGCATCGCCCGCGGGCCGCGATCCTCGATGATCCGTCCGTGCAGGTAGAGCAGGTAGGTTGCCGACGGGTCGACGGTCATCGGCAGCGAATCGAGCACGGGCCCGGCGCCCGCGGCGGCACCCCCGGCCAGCAGCAGCGCCGCCGCGAGGCCGCGGCCGGCGATCAGCCCGCGCCGGCGCAGGGACATGCGAAGGCCAGCACGCCGATCAGCACCGCCGTCGGCAACAGCAGCAGGCCGAACATCCAGGCGACGCCGGCGGGGTGCGCGAGGTTGACGGTCCAGCCGAGGCCGGGCCGTGTCTTGGGCACCCAGATGCGCGGGTCGGCCTTGCTGAAATAGACGCCGAGCGGCCCGCGCGTGCTCCAGTTGGCGGGGTTTTCCCACTCGGCCTGCTGGATCTGTTGCGGCGTCACGATGCGTTCCTTGACGGGGTCCGCCGCCACTGTAGCGCGCATGGACGATCGGTGGGCACGACATTCGCCCGTCTCTGGCGCGGATCGTGCGTCCACGCCTGTCAGACGTGGCCGATCGGGCCGCGCGGGAGAGAAAACACCATGACGATCCGTAGTCCACTGCCGCTCGCGGCGGTGCTGGCGCTGGCCGCCTGTGGCGGCAGCGACCGGCCCGGCCCGGCGCTTCCCACGAGCGAGGCCGAGCCCTTCGCACTGATCGAGGCCGACCTGTTGCAGGTCCACGACGCACTGGCCGGAAGGCGAACGCTGGCCGACGGCAGCACGCTGAGTTGCGTCGGTCTCACGCAGATGTACATCGACCGCATCTTCGCCTACAACGACGCGCCGCAACCGAGCGGCCTGCTGCCGGTGCGCGGCGTGCTGATGATCAATCCGCATGCGCTCGACGAGGCCGCCGCGCTGGACGCGCTGTATGCGCGCGACGGCGGCATCGGCGAACGCGCGCTGCACTGCATGCCGGTGCTGCTCAAGGACAACTACGACACCTACGACCATCCGTCCACGCAGGGCTCGTACGCGATGCTCGGACATCAGGCCGGCGTCGATGCGCATTCGGTGGCCGGTCTGCGCAAGGCCGGCGCGGTGATTCTCGGCAAGGCGAACCAGGACGAGTTCGCGTTCTTCACCACCGGCTTTTCCGGTCGCGCGATCCAGGTGACGAACCCGTACAACACCAGCCAGAGTCCGGCCGGATCGTCGTCGGGCACCGGCGCGTCCATCGCCGCCAATTTCGCGCTCGGCGGCACCGGCTCGGATACCTGCCAGTCGATCCGGCATCCGAGTTCGGTCAACGGTCTGGTCGGCATCCGCCCGAGCCTCGGCGTGATCTCGCAGCACGGCATCTTTCCGCTGTCGCACCAGCGCGACACCGGCGGGCCGATGACGCGCACCGTGCGCGACGCGGCACTGATGCTCACGGCGATGGCCGGCGTGGACCCGCGCGACCCCAAAACCCTCGACTACCCGGCCGAGGCGCGTCCGGCGTCCTACGCCCGGTACCTCGACCGCGCGACGCACGGCGTTGCCGGCCGGCACATCGGCGTGCTGCGCCAGCTCGGCAGCAACACCAGTCCGGCCGGTACCGATGCGCAGGGTGCGTTGATCGCCGCGGCGGTCGAGCAGCTCGCGGACATGGGCGCGATCATCCATGACGTCTGGTTGCCGGACTTCGCCAGCCTGGGCGCCGGTTCGCGGCATTTCGACATGAACGACTACTTCCGCCAGTTCGAACTCGAAGGCGGGCACAGCGCGCGCCACTGCGTCAGCAGCACCTTCGCCACCTCGGCCAACGGTCGCGAGTCCTGCCTGCTGCGCGACGGCATCGTCGAGACGCTGCTGGTCGATGCCCGCTCGGCCGGCATCATGGGCACGGTGGCCCTCTCCGATCCCGACCAGGAGCCGACCGAGGCCGAACTGCAGGCCATCGTCGACATGCGCGCCTACGTCACCGGCGTCATGGACGCGCTGGTCGACGCCGACGGCGAACCGGTGCTCGACGACAGCGGCGCGCCGGTGCGGCTCGATGCGCTGCTGCTGTCGCCGGGCCCGACCGGCGGACGCACCTGCGATTTCGGCTCGACGACGCAGATGGGGTCGATCGTCGTGCCGGTGGGCTTCGACGAGACGGTCGGCGTACCGCGCGGCATGGAGATTTTCGTGCGCCGCTTCGACGAGGGCACCGGCATCGGCATCGCCTACGACTACGAGCAGGCCACGCATCACCGCGCGCCGCCGGCGCTGCTGCCGTCGCTGCTCAGCCTGCACCCGAGCATCGCCGCGTTCAATGCGCATCAGCAGCAGGCGCTGATGACGGCCACCTCGGTCGCGCCGGAGGATCTGCCGGTGGAGGTCTACCTGCAGGCGCTGCGCGAGCTGACCGGAACCTGAGGCGGCGTCACATCAGATCGTAGGGGTCCACGTCCACCGACCAGCGCAGGCGGCGCGCCTCCGGCATCTGCTGGAGCCTCGCCACCGCCGCGCCGAGGCTGCGGTGCAGCGCGGCGCGGCTGGCGGACTGCAGCAGCAGCTGGGCGCGCGCCAGGCCGGCGCGCCGTTCCATGCCCGACGGCAGCGGCTCGTAGACGGTGACGTCGGGCGCCTCGAAGCAGGGGCGAACGAGCTGCAGGAAGCGCAGCGCCTGCCCTGCTTCGCGCGCCTCCGCCCGCAGCAGGGCCAGGTGTGCGTACGGCGGCAGGCCGGTGTCGCGCCGCTCGGCCAGCAATGCGTCGCACAGCGCGCCGTAACCGTCCCGGGCCAGCGTCTGCAGCAGCGGGTGTTCGGGCTCGTGCGTCTGCAGCCAGACCTCGCCCGGCTGGCCGGCACGTCCGGCGCGCCCAGCCACCTGGGTCACGAGCTGGCCCATGCGCTCCACGGCACGGAAATCGGTGCCGTACAGCGCCTGGTCGGCGGAGACGATGCCGACCAGCGACAGGCCGGGAAAGTCGTGCCCCTTGGCGAGGATCTGCGTGCCGACGAGGATCTGCGTCCGGCCGTCGCGGATGTCGGCGAGCTGGCGTTCGAGCGCCTCGTGGCTGGTGATGCGGTCCGAGTCGAAGCGCGCGACGCGGTACTGCGGGAAGCGGTTGGCCAGCGCCTGTTCGATGCGTTCGGTCCCCGCGCCGACGGCGATCAGGCTGGTCGCCGAGCATGACGGGCAGTGGCGCGGCACCGCCTGCTGCGCACCGCAGTGATGACAGATCAGGCGGTTGCGTCCCCGGTGCAGGGTCAGGTGGGCGTCGCAGTGCGTGCACGGGGCGTTCCATCCGCAGGCATGGCACAGCAGCACCGGCGCATAGCCGCGCCGGTTGAGAAACAGCAGCGCCTGCCCGCCCTGGTCGAGATGACGGTCGACAGCCTGCAGCAGCGGCGGGGACAGGCCGTGATCCAGCGGCAGGCCGCGGACGTCGAGCACCCGCACCTGCGGCGGCGGCGTGTCGTGGACGCGGCGCTGCAGGCGGATGTGGCGATAGCGTCCGCTGCGGGCGTTGTGCAGGCTCTCCAGCGACGGCGTCGCGGTGCCGAGCAGCACCGGCACGTCGAGCCGCTGCGCGCGCAGGATGGCGACGTCGCGCGCCGAGTAGCGGAAGCCGTCCTGCTGCTTGTACGAGGTGTCGTGTTCCTCGTCGACGACGATCAGCCCGAGCCGTGCGAACGGCAGCCATACGGCGGATCGCGTGCCGACGACGATGCGCGCGCGCCCGTCGCGGGCGCGCAGCCACACCTGCTCGCGCGCGCGATCGGTCAGCGTCGAGTGGAAGCGGTGGACGCCGTCGCCGAAGCGCTCGCGCAGCCGCGCATCGAGCTGCGGGGTCAGGCTGATCTCCGGCGCCAGCAGCAGCGCCTGGCGGCCCTCGGCGAGCGCGGCCTCGATCCGCCGCAGGTAGAGCTCGGTCTTGCCGCTGCCGGTCACGCCTTCCAGCAGGTGGACGGCAAAGCCGGCATCGCCGGCGGCCAGCCGGTCGAGCGCTGCCGCCTGCTCGGGCGTGGGTGTCGGCGTCCCACTTGCGGGCGTCGCCGCCGGCGCGTCGGCGGCTTCGATCCAGCCGGCGTCGAGTGCGCGGCGCAGCACCGCCGCCGTGGCGACCAGATCGGCGCGGGACCGCGGCGCGGTGCTCAGGGCCTGCAGCAGGCTGCGCTGCGCGCGGTGTCGCGGCGGCAGGGTCTCGAGCGCCGCGCGTCCGGCCGCGGTCAGCGCGTAGCCCTCGGTCTGCGCGGTGGCCGGCATCGCGCCGCGGCGCAGCGCCGCCGGCAGGGCGGCAGCGAGCACCTCGCCCAGCGGGTGCAGGTAGTAGTCGGCGGCCCACTCGCACAGCGCGAGCAGTTCCGCCGGGATCGGCGGCTCGTCATCGAGCACCGCCTCGATGTCGCGCAGTTCGTCGGCGCCTTCGGGCAACTCGCGCGGTGCGCCGACGACGACACCCACCAGCGTGCGCCGCCCGAACGGCACCCGTACGCGGCAGCCGCGGCGCAGCCGGCCAGCCAGCGCCGCGTCGACCCGGTAGTCGAAGCTGCGACGCAGCGGAACCGGCAGGCAGATTGCCGCGGCCAGCATGCTCAGAGCCTGTGGATAACTGTGTGGATGCGCGATCCGTCGCCGGAGTGGCCTTTATCGGCCGCGCGGCCCAAGCGCGCCATCATCGTCCGAGTTCCCGGAATATCATCATCACAATCATTGGCTTGCAAGAACATGACGAGATTTTGACGGAAGTCGGACTTGATTATGTCGGCCGCCCGTGATCCTGCTGCGTTGTGCATAAGGAACGCCCGGTCACATGTGCGGACCCGCATCATATCGGTGCGAAACCCGGTCCGCAGACCGGGTGGACTGCTAGTCTTGCGCGCCATGAATCCCCCCTTCGGCCGTCGATCCGGAGCACCGCTCACCCGTCCGGCCCGGCCGGCGGGAGGGCGCGGGCGCGCGACGTGAGTCCCGCCGCGCGTGCGCTGCCGGCGCTGATCCTCGGCGCCGTGCTGATCGGCCTGGCGCCGATCTTCGTGCGGCTGGTGGAGGTCGGTCCCAGCGCCGCTGCCTTCTGGCGTCTGGCTCTCGCGCTGCCGCTGCTCGGGCTGCTGCTGGCGGCCCGGTCCGGCGATCGGGACGGTGCCGGACCCGGCGGGTCCCTGCGGTCGCTGCGCTGGCTCTGGCTCGCCGGCCTGTTCTTTGCCGGCGATCTTGCGGTCTGGCACCAGTCGATCGAGTTCACGTCGGTGGCCAACGCCACGTTGCTCGCGAACATGGCGCCGGTCTTCGTCACCCTGGCGGCGTGGCTGCTCTACGGCGAGCGCATCAGCCGCGGGTTCGCCCTGGGCCTCGCGCTGGCGCTCGCCGGCGCCGCCTGCCTGGTGGCCGACAGCCTCAGCGTGAGCCGGCAGACGGCTTTCGGCGATCTGCTCGGCGTGCTCGCGGCGATGTTCTATGCCGGCTACATCATCGGCGTGAGTCGCCAGCGTCGCGTGTTCGATACCGCGCAGGTCATGTTCTGGACCACGGCGGCGGGCGTGCTCGTCACGCTGCCGCTGGCGCTCGCCCTCGGCGAGACGATCTGGCCGACGTCGGCGCGCGACTGGGCCTTGCTCGTCGGCCTGGCGCTGCTGTCGCATGTCGGCGGCCAGGGCCTGATCGCCTATGCGCTCGCCCATCTGCCGGCCGCGTTCTCGTCGGTCAGCCTGCTCGTGCAGCCGGTCGCCGCGACGCTGTTCGCCTGGCTGCTGCTGGCCGAGGTCTTCGGTCCGCTGCAGGCGCTGGGCGGCGCCATCGTGCTCGGCGGCATCCTGCTGTGCCGCCTGGCGATGCTGCGCCCTGCCGGCGTCATGACGGCGAAATCCCCGCCGGGATAGCATCGGCCGCGCAGGGCGCCCGAAGACGCCCGGAACGAGAGAGGCAGGCAGATGAGATCGGCACTGTGTGCGGTTCTGGTCGTGCTGGGTACGGCGGCGGCGTCCGCCGGCGAGCCGCAGGTGCTCGAGCCGGCCCTGCAGATGAACTGGCAGTTCGGATCGCGCGCGATGTCGGCCGCGCCGCAATGGCGACTGGGCCTGTATCCCGGCGATCTGGCGTGGCGGCGGATATGCGCGGACCTGGGTATGCGCGAACTCGCGGAACGGTCTCCCCGCCCGGAGCTCCTGGGCCTGCAGATCGGCGGCACGTCGCGCTGGCATCTGGGCGGACTGGCGCTGGACGCGACCGAATCCTCCGGGCCGAACTGGCCGCTGCGCATCGGCATCGGTGTCGCTGTGGCCGCCGGCGTCTGGGTCGTGGCGATCGACAAGGTCGGCGAGGCGCTGGCCGAGGGCCTCGGCCCGCAGCCGGGTGAAACCGACGACGATGACGATGCTCAGGGCGGCATTCTCTGCATCGACGGCCAATGCGTGCTGCCCTGCGGCACCATCGGACCGGTCAACGGCTGTAACGGCGGCTGAGGTCCGCGGTGACACGCGCGGGCGCAGGCCCCGCTGCGGCAGGGCGAATCAGGCGCGTTCGCCCGTCCAGTCGTGCCGGGCGGCGAACAGGCCGATCAGGACCGGCAGCAGCGAGTAGACCCAGGGCGAGAACGGCGCCGTGGCGCGGAACTGCGCCAGCGCCGCCGACGCCAGTCCGCTGCCGCAGAGCAGGCTCCAGATGACGCACTCGCCGATCACCGCGGATCGGGTGGGCCCGGCCCCGGCGAGCTGACGCAGGCCATTGGCGAAGAGACCCAGCACCGCGGCCGACATCGCCGCGAAGCCGAGGCCGTAGAGGGTGAACAGTCCGGCGAGATCGGCGCCGCCGAGCCCGGACGGCTGGCCGCGGAAGTAGTCGACCATCGATCCCGCCATGATGCGCAGCGGATAGACGTAGACCAGCACGAGGAAGACCAGCGAGAAGGTCAGCAGCACCGATGCGGTGTCGCCGCTGCCGCAGAGACGGCGCCAGCGCAGGTGCGCATGCCAGAACATGCCGATCAGGGCGAAGCCGACCGCGAAGGCGGGAATGTCCCAGACGGCCTGGCGCAGCGCGTCGAAGCTCGCCGGGGCGTCACCGCCGCCGATGACCAGCAGCGTCACCGCGAACGCGAAGGCGGCATCGGTGAACGCGTCGATACGCGCCGCGCTGTTGTCATCCGTTGATGCCGGCTCCGGGCGCATCCGCGGATTAAAGCGGTCCGCACCGGCGCCGGCAAGCGTCGCGCCGACGGCGGGCGTATGCGGGATGCGACCTCAGGTCGCGTCGCGATAGAAGGCGACGATCTCGGACAGCGTCGCCTGCATGTCGCCGCGGCGGTAGCCGAGCAGGGCGGTTTCGGCGGCGTCCGGCTCGTAGTGGATCGTGCCGCCGCGACCGGCGTAGAGGATGGCGTCCGGCAGCAGCGGGTGCTCGCGGTCCAGCACCGGCAGCGGATCGTTTCTGCCGGCGGCGCGGAACAGGGCGCCGAAGTAGTCTGCAAAACCGAGGTTCTCGTCGCCCACGAGATAGGCGTGGCCCGGCGCGCCGCGCTGCAGTGCACCGGCGATGGCTTCCGACAGGCTGCGGGTGGACATGAAGTTGACGCCACCGGGAATCGCGAACGGCGGGATCTGCGGCAGGCGCCCCAGTGCGTAGGCCGCGTGCGCCGCCAGCCCCGGCACCACGAGCCCCGGAACGGTGCCCGCGACGAAGGGTGCGTTGACGCTGCACACCGCAAAGTCGTCGCCGGCCAGCGCGCGGGCACCGTCGTCCGCGAGCTTGCGCCCCCGCACATAGGCGTCGCGATCGACGAGGGCCGGCATGGCCTGCGGATAGAAGCTGCCGACGAGAACCGCGCGCCGGATTCCGGCGTCGCGTGCCTGCGAGAAGAAGCGCGGCACGCCCTCGGCGTTTGCGCGCTGCCAGTGCGCGTCGGCATCTGCGTCGGGCGGCACGTGGCGGATGTCGTTGCCGGCGCAGAACACCAGCGCGTCGAACCCGGCGAGTGCGTCCGCCTCCGCGTGGAGATAGTCCAGCGGCGCGAACGGCAGCGCCGCCATCGGCGTGGCCGCTGGCGGCGGATGGCGCGCCGCAATGTGCACCGTGTGCCCGAGTGTCCGCAGGTGCAGTGCGGCGTGGCCGCCGATCAGTCCGGTGCCGCCGACGACGAGAATGCGCAAGGCCATCGTCTCAGGCCGCCGGCGGGCGCTGGCCGCCGCAGAGAATGGCAGTGACGCGCTCGGTGTCCATGTATTCCTTGAATTCCACGACCTTGCCGTCGCGGAAGCGGAACAGGAAGTGGTACTCGTTGGTGTAATGCTGGCCGGAGGCGTGTCCGCCCTCGGATTCCGCCTCGACGGCGACGCGGTCGTCCTCGGCGGTCATCGTGCGGATGTGGAAGCGGATGCCGGTGGGGAAGGCCTCGAAGATCGCGCCGGCGGCCGCCGTGATCTGCGCCTTGGAGAACGTGCCGGAGATCAGCGTGCGTCCCATCGTCACGCAGCGCCCGTCCTCGGCGTACAGGTCCAGCAGGGCGGCGACGTCGCCGCGATTGAGGGCGTCGAAGAAGGCTTCGACCTGTCGCTTGTTGCTGCCCGGTGTCGTCATGCCTGCGCTCCGTCCGCGACCGTACCGGCGCAGTGTGTGCACGCGGAGCGCTCGTGCCCTCCCTGATTCGGAGTAGGTCAGTCGATGCCGTCGAGCCAGCGCAGCACCAGCGCGGCGGCCTCGCCGTCGGACAGGCCTTCGCGTGCCAGCGATGTCCAGGTCGCAAAGCGGACGGCGTGGCGCAGCGTTGCCGCCCGCTGCCTGCGCACGCGTGCCGCGCCGCGCCAGCCGGCGAGCAGGCTGTCGGCCAGTCGCTCGGTATAGGCGTGGAAGGCGGCCATTGGCGCCTGCAGGCCCGGCACGTCGGCTTCGTCGCGATGCGAGACCGTCCACATGCGCTGCGTCGCGCGGTAGTACGCGTATAGCGCACCGAGTCCGCTCGTCACCCGCCGCCGCGGGTCGGGTTCGTCCTGCCACTGCGCGGGGTCCGGCGGTGGATGCTCGCCGAGCCAGCGCGAGGTGCAGGCCTGGAACAGCTCGCTTTCGTCGGTGAAGTGCCGGTAGACGGTCAGGCGCTGCACGCCGGCGCGTTCCGCGATCGCGGAGATCGTCGCTGCGCGCGGGCCCAGTTCCTCGTGCAGGCGCATCGTCGCCTCGACGATGCGCGCATGGGTTTCGTCTCGGCTCTCGGCGCGCTTTTTCTGGACGTAGGGTCGTTTGCTCATGTGAACATCAGTGTATACCGAAATTGACAACGAGGCGTCGCCGCCGTACAGTCACATTCAGTGAACAACAATGTTCCATGAATTAATCCGACGATTGGAGATGCAGATGTCCGAACTCGACGATATCCCCGAGCCGCCACGGCAGACCGAAGCGCGGACGCTGGGAGACGGCATTGCCGTGCTGCCCGCCGTGCTGCCGGTCCCGGGACTGGGCCGGCTCGCGGTCAACGCCTTTGTCTTCGACGGCACCGAGCCGCTGCTGGTCGATACCGGTCTTGCCGCGCTGCACGAGAACTTCGTCGACGAACTGGCGACGCGCTGCGATCCGGCTGCGCTGTGCTGGATCTGGATCAGCCACATGGATGCCGATCACACCGGCAATCTCGTAGCGCTGCTCGAGGCCGCACCTCGCGCGAAGGTCCTGACCTCGTTCCTCGGCCAGGGAAAGATGATGCTGGCCGGGCTGCCGGTCGACCGTGTGCAGGTGGTCGAGGACGGCGTTCCGGTGCGCATCGGCGAACGCGAGCTGTTGCCGCTGCGTCCGCCGTACTACGACGCACCCGAGACCTTGGGTTTTCTCGATCGCGCAAGCGGCAGTCTGTTCGTCGCCGACGCCTTCGGCGCCGTCCTGCCGGAGGTACCGGCGAGTGCCGAAGCGATCGCGCCGGTGACCTTGCGTCACGGGCTCGCGCAGTGGTCTGCGCTCGACGCACCATGGCTCGCGCTGGCGCGGCGCGATGCGCTCCAGCGTGCACTCGATGCCATGACCCGCCTGCAAGCGCGGCGGCTGCTGTCCGCACATCTGCCGCCGGCGGCCGACACGGCTGCGCTGTGCCGGCACGTGATGAACGCGTATGACGCCGCAACGGCATCCGTCGTCGGCCGCGCCGCGTGACCGGTGCGGCGCCGCCTTCCCCGTTTCACTCCCCTCTCAAACCTTTCTTCTGGAGAACGACATGAATGACATTCCCGCCATCGCCGAACACAACCGCCGCGTCGTCGAGCACTTCCTTGCCGGTACCCACGCACCGGATCTCTCCGGCCTGTCGGTCATCGACGAGACCGTCGATCCGTCGATCCGCGGCTACGGATTCCCCGGCGGTCTGGATCCCGTCGACCTCGAAAGCTACAAGCAGTTTTTCCGCGTCTTCCGCGGCGCCTTCGGCAACATGACGTTCAAGATTCATTCGCTGGTGGCCGACGCGCATCACGTTGCGGCACGCTTCGAGGTCCACGTGGATCACGTGGCGCCGTTCGCCGGTATCCAGCCGGACGGGCGCCGGGTCGTCTTCGAAGGCATGGCGCTCTACGGCATGAAGGACGGACGCATCGTCCGCACCTGGCTGCAGATCGACCAGCTCTCGCTGCTGCAGCAGATCGGCGCCGTCCCGGTGGCGCGCGCAGCCTGATCCACGTCGCGGTACCGGGGCGCGGGCGCGCCCCGGTATCCTGCGAACGCAAACGAGGGGACCACCGTTGAACGAACTGGAACTGATCGCGAAGGCCGACGAGCGTGCCCGCCGCTATCTGGCCGGCGTCGAGGAGCGTCCGGCCTTTCCGTCGGACGACGCCGTGCGGGCCTTGGCGGCTTTCGACGAGCCGCTACCCGCTGTCGGCCACGACGCCGGGACGACATTGGCATTGCTCGACGAGATCGGATCGCCGGCAACGGTGGCATCGAACGGACCGCGCTACTTCGGCTTCGTCATCGGTGCGAGCCTGCCGGTGGCCGCCGCGGCAGACCGGCTCGCGCTGAGCTGGGATCAGTGCGCGTCGTCTGCGGTGAACTCCCCCGCGGCGGCGGCCATCGAGAGCACGGCCGCACGCTGGCTGCTCGAGATCCTCGACCTGCCGCGCGGCAGCGGCGTCGGCTTCGGCACCAGCGCCACCGCCTGCGGGCTGGCGTGCCTGGCCGCGGCGCAGCGCACGCTGCTCGGGCGCCTCGGCTGGGACTTCGACCAGGATGGCCTCGCCGGCGCACCGGAGCTGCGGGTCGTCGTGTCGGAGCTGGCGCACATCACTGTGCTCAAGGCGTTGCGCCTGCTCGGTTTCGGCATGGGTCGCGTCGTGCGCGCCCCGGTCGATGCGCGCGGGCGCATCGATCCGCTGCGGCTGCCGCCGCTCGACGGGCGCACCATCCTGTGCCTGCAGGCCGGCGAGGTGAATACCGGCGAGTTCGACCCCTTCGAGCCGCTCGTGGATGCGGCGCGGGCCGCCGGTGCGTGGGTGCACGTCGATGGGGCCTTCGGACTGTGGGCGCGCGCCTCACCGCAGCATGCCGCGCTGACCCGCGGAATCGAGCAGGCCGACAGCTGGACGACCGACGGGCACAAGTGGCTGAACACACCCTATGACGGCGCGTTGTCGATCTGCCGGGACGCCGATGCGCTCGCCGCGGCGATGAACGCGGACGCCGTCTATTCCACGGCAGCCCGCGATGCGCAGAAGAATCTGACGCTGGAGTTCTCGCGCCGCGCCCGCGGCGTCGCCATCTGGGCCGCACTGCGCACGCTCGGGCGTGACGGCGTCGCCGGAATGGTCGGGCGGCACTGTGACCAGGCGCGCCGCCTGGCCGACGGGCTGCGCGACGCCGGATTCGAAGTGCTCAACCAGGTGCCGCTCAATCAGGTGCTGGTCCGTTGCGATGACGACGCCATGACCCACCGCGTGCGCGACTCGGCCATCGCATCGGGCGAGATCTGGTTCGGCCCCACCGTCTGGCAGGGCCGGCCGGCGTTCCGTCTGAGCGTGAGCTCCTGGCGCACGCGCGACGAACACATCGACCGCGCCATTGCCGTGCTTGCGGCGGCCCGCCGCGACGCGGCCGGCTGAGGCCGGCAGGCTAGGCGGCCAGCAGCAGGGCCGCCACGAAGATCAGACCGCTCCACAGCATCGCGATCAGCGAGTAGCCGATGACGGCGCGCGCGGCGATGCCGGCGACGGTCAGCACCGGCAGCAGGATCAGCGGGTGAACCAGGTTGGTCCACTGGTCGCCCAGTGCCACGCTCATCGCCACCAGCGGCAGGTCGGCACCGAGCTGCTGCGCGGCGCCCATCATGATCGGCCCCTGTACGGCCCACTGTGCGCCGCCGGAGGGGATGAAGATGTTGAGGATGCCGGCGCTGAAGAAGCCGAGCACCGGCAGCGATCCGGTGTCGGCGATCGTCGTGAACAGGCCGACGATCGAGCCGGCGAGCCCGGAGCCGGCGATGAGTCCGGCGATGCCGGCATAGAACGGGTACTGCAGCAGGAAGGGCACGGCGATGCCGCCCCCGGCGACGACGTTCTGCGCGTACGTGCGCAGCGAGCCGGCGCACAGGATGCCGAGCATCAGCAGGGTGAAGTTGACCGAATTCAGCGTCAGCCCGGGGCCGTCGCCGGCGAAGTACCGGACCAGGGCGAGCAGTCCGAGTGCGACCACGGTTCCGGCGAGCAGGCGCGAACGTTCGAGCTTCGATGCAGGTGCGTCGGCGGACGCATCGGCATCCGTGACCTGTTGGGTGGATTCCGGCTCGCCCAGCGGATGGTCCGGCGCTTCACGGATCGCGTCGTCGGAGCCCGGGTGCAGGCGCCCCATCACCCATGGAAGGCTGACGATGACCAGCAGCGCGGTGATCAGGCTCCACCGCGAGAACAGCGTCTGCGAGGTGGCGATGATGCCGACCTGCGACTCCAGAAAATGACCGGGCGTCGCCAGCGTGAGGGGAATCGATCCGGACAGGCCCTGGTGCCAGACGACGAAGCCCGAGAATGCCGACGCCACCAGCAGCGGGTAGTGCACGCGCACGCCGCGTCGCTTGCATGCCTCGCCCACCGCGCGCGACAGGATGCCTGCAGCCACCAGCGCAAGCGACCACGACAGCAGTGCCAGTACGCCGGTGACGACCGAGACGATGGCGTAGGCCATGCGTGCGGAGCGCACGTGCCCGGCGATGCGCAGCAGCAGCCGGCGCACGATCGCGGCGCTCGCGAGCGCGTACCCGAACAGCAGCGTCAGGGCGATCTGGTTGGTGAAGGACAGCAGCGTCCAGAAGCTGTCGCCCCACAGATCGACGGCGGCCAGCGGCGCCATGCCGCTGACGGTGATCGCCAGCACGAAGGTGAGCAGGGTCAGGCAGACGGCGATGACCAGGGAGTCCGGGACCCAGCGCTCGAAGAAGCGCACCAGCAGTCCGATCGCCGTATTCATCGCAAGCTCCCCCGGATGTATTCAGTCGCGTGGACGGCGAACGCGGCCTTCGTCACGCAACGAGAACGGTGTGAAGTGGGTGTCGGTGTCGTAGACGTCCACGCCTTCCGCACGCTTGAGTCCGTTGACGACCACATAGGTCACCGGCGTCATGACGACCTCGACGGCCACCTTCATCGTGAAGTTGAACGCGATCACCGCGATCAGCGCATCGTTGGTCCAGATGCCGTAGAAGGCGATCGGGTAGAACAGCAGCGAGTCTGCGCCCTGCCCGCAGATCGTCGAGCCGATCGTGCGCGTCCACAGGAAGCGTCCCTGCGTCCACAGCTTCATCTTCGCCATCACGTAGGAATTGACGAAGTCGCCCACCCAGTAGGCGAGGATGCTGGCGGCGACGATGCGCCAGGTGTTGCCGAAGACGATCTCGAGCGCAGGCTGCAGCGTCGCGTTCCAGGGTTCGTCCGGATGCGCGGGAATCGCCAGCACGATCGCCGACATGATCGTCGCGAAGATCATGGCGCCGAAGCCCGCCCAGATCGCGCGGCGAGCGCGGGCGTAGCCATACACCTCGGTGAGCACATCGCCGAAGATGTAGGCGACCGGGAAGAACAGGTTGCCGGCGCCGAAGGCGAACGCGCCGATCACCGGCAGCTCGATCACGCCGACCTTGCCCGGCCCGATCAGATTCGAGCACAGCAGAACCGCGACCATGCCGGCGACGAGAAAGTCGTAGTAGCGGAAGCTGTGCATCAGCAATTCGTCTTTATCGAAGCAATAACGGGTCGCGGTCCACCAGGCTCGGCATCCATGCCTCGCCAAGTGGATCCGGCCAGGGGCATCCGCTGCCCTTGGCGTTCGCCGCGCTCGCAAGCCGTGCTTGCGAAGCAGCGCGGCTCACCCATGCCGGCGACGAGGAAATCGTGGTAACGGAAGCTGTGCATCAGCGGCCCCAAACCCTGACCCAATGATGCCGCAACATCGCGGGCAATGCGGTTCAGCCGCCCAGGGTACGGTGCAGGTATTCGATCAGCCGGTCCTGTACCGCCCTGCGACGCAGGGCGTCGATGTGATCGCCGTCCGGAATGCGCCAGAAGGTCTTCGGCTCGCGCGCGGCGTCGTACAGGCGCTGTGAGTGCCGGGCGTCGACGATGACGTCGCGCCCGCCGTGGATCAGCAGCAACGGGATGGGGCTGATGTCGGCAACGACGTCGACCGCGGCGAAGCGATCGGAGATCAGCAGCGACAGCGGCCATTGCAGTGGCCAGGTCAGCCAGGGCTCGGCGAGCTTTTCGCGCGCAATGCGCCGGTAGGCCGAGAACGCACTGTCGGCGATCACCGCACTCACGTGCTCGCGCAGCGGCGAGGTGGCGACGGTACGGATCGCCACCGAGCCGCCGATGCTCTGGCCGAAGACGACCAGCGGGCCGGTCCGGGCGGTGCCGCGCCCGACGAGCCAGGCCAGCGCGGCCTCGGCGTCCTCGTGCAGCGCGTCGACGCCGGCGTCCCCTTCCGAGCGGCCGTAGCCGCGTGGGTCGAGCGCGAGCACGGCGTAGCCGCGTGCCGGCAGCCAGCTCACCAGATGCACGTGGGAGCTGAGGTTCTCGGCGTTGCCGTGCAGGTGCAGCAGTGTCGCCCTGGGCGTGCCCTGTGTCGGCAGGTGCAGGGCGTGCAGGCGACTGCCGTCGCGCGCGTCGATCCAGACATCCTCGGCATGCGTGCCGAGCGGGCGGTCCGCCAGGTGCTGCACGCGATCCGGGTACAGGAACACCGAGGTGCAGCCGCTCAGCAGGATGCCGAGCAGCGCCAGACCCAGCCGCGCGTATCGACGCATGTCGAGTCTCCGCCTCAGTAGTAGTGCTGGTAGCGCACCCCGATGGCCAGCGTGTCCTCGGGCTGCTGATCGCGCCACAGCACTTCCAGATGCAGCGCCTGCTGGCGCGACAGGCGCAGATTGTGGCGCAGCTCCGCACGCAGGCGCGTGTGGCCGTTGGCGAAGCGTTCCGCGCCGAGGCCCCAGTGCATCGTTACCGGCCCGAGGTCCTGGAGCCAGCCGGCACGCAGTCCCGCAGCCGGCTGCAGGGGATCGGCGAAACCGTGGTTGTATTCGAGCCGCGCCGTCGCCAGCGCATAGGCGAGGCTGCCGGACCACGGCGTGCGGCTGACGCCGGCGCCGCCGTTGACGTGCGCGACGCGATGTTCGCTGCCCGCGGTCCACTGGCGCTCGATGCCGGTGGTCACGGCCCAGGACAGCGGCTTGAAGAAGCGGTCGCGCGGGCTCAGCGAGACGATATCGACGATGTCGAGGCGGTTCAGGTCGACATCGCCGTCCTCGTCGATGCGCAGGTCGAAGTTGCCGAGGTTGATCTGTGCGCCCATCGGAAAGCCGTTGCGATTCTCCTCGAGGCTGTGCAGCGACATGCGCAAACCCAGGCTCAGGTACTCCTGGTTCTCCTCGCTCCAGGCACCGATCGCGAGGCGGCGGCTGCCGTGGCTGAGGTCCGGCGACGTGCCGGGGTCGGCCAGCGCTGTGTCCGGCGGCAGCGCCGCGGCCTGCTGCTGCAGGGCCTGCAGCAGCTGGTAGCTGCGCCGCGCAATGTCCGGATCGCGCGTGGTCTTGTCCTGCGAATAGCGCAGGTAGCGGTACGCCGCCTCGATCAGGCGTGCGCGATCGGTGGCCGGCATGGTCTGCAGGTCGGCGTCGTCGAGACGCTGCGGAGCCTCGCCGAGCTCGACGACCGCAGCGCGCAGGTTCTCCGGCAGCGCGTCGATACGCTGCTTGAGGACCGTGCCTTGCGCCGGGCGGAACGACTTGTCGTCGACCATGCCGGCCCCTTGCACCGCGCGTACGGTATCGATCGGAATTGCGGTCAGCGGAAAGCCGCTGGTCAGGTCAACGCCCGGACGCGCCACCTCCAGCAGTTCGAGCACGCGGTACGAGCAGTTCTCGTCGAAGAAGTAGTAGGCGAAATTGATCTGCCGCAGCTCCCACAGGTGCCGGATCAGGCGCTCGGTCTCTTCTTCGTTGAGATTGAGCGGATATTCCCAGATGTCGCGGTTCTCGCTGCGGTTGTATTCCTGGATTTTCTTGTAGTAGTGATCGACTTCGAACTGGCCCGAGTAACCGCCGGCGAGGCCCTTGAAGGCATAGAACAGGCCGTTGTCGTCGGCGTCGACCAGCGCGCCGAAGTTGACCGCGAACGACAGGTACTCGGAGCCGCCGTCGGCAGCGCCGCGGTCGAGGCGCAGCAGCGTGTGGCCGAACATCGACGACGGGCTGTTGAGGTAGTACGACGGAAACACCAGGACGACGCGCGTGGCCTGGACCAGCGCGCGAAACTCGCGGTACTCCGCACAGTCCGGCTGCGGCAGCTCGGGCAATTCGAGCTCGGTACGCAGCCAGTGCAGGCGGGCGACGAAACGGCACTGCGCATGGGCATCGCCCAGCTCGGCCGGCGCCGCGAATGCGGCCAGCGTCGCTTCGAGTTCGGCGCGGGGATCTTCGTGACCGCGTTCGTCGAGGAAGAAACGCGCGTCGTCTGCATCGCTCGCCCAGGTGCCGGGCCACGCGCCGGCCTTGTAGTGGCCGAGCTTGAGCCACACGTCGTGCTGCCACAGGGACTTGGCCTGTGCCTGCGTCCACGCGTCATCCGCCGATCGCGCAGCGGCCGGCATCAGCAGGATCAGCAACGACATCAGGACCGCAACGGGTGCGCGCATCGGATCCGGGGTTCAGGCGCCAACAAAAAGCCCGGCATCTCGACGATACCGGGCCCGATGATGCGACCGGGCTGCCGCGACGAGGCGGCAGTCGCGGCGGATCAGATCACGTACTGCGACAGCTGCATGTCAGCCTTCATCAGCGTCTCGAGTTGGGCAACCACTTCATCGGCGGTCACGCTCTCGTTCGGGAACAGCACGGCGAAGTTCTGGTGCGTCAGCGCCGCGAACGCCTCGCGATCTTCTTCGGCGACGCCGTATGCGACCGCAACGGCGGTCAGCGCATTGCCGTGGCCGACGGCGACGTCGGTCGAGAACTCGTCGAGCATTGCGTTGACCATGGCCTTGCCGCCGTAGGTCAGGGTGCCATTGACCGAGCAGCCATTGGTGCCCGAGGTCATGCCGAAGGTGGCATTGCCGGAGGTGCCGTTGGTGGTGCTGGCCAGGAAGTGCGGACCCATGCCCGACTTGCCCTTCATCAACATGTTGCCCCAACCGCAGTTCGGGCCGCCCGGGGCCTCGGCAAAGGCAACCGACGAAACCGCGAGCAGAACCGCGCCAGTCATCAGCTTCTTCATGTACGTCTCCCAGTGGTGTACGGAATGAATGGACATCGACCGCAAGCCGCGCCCGATACTAAGTCCGCCGCGAACGTAACCGCAAGGCGCCGGTCGGCGATGTGTCGCAGTTCTCGGTTCGCCCTGCGCAACAGGGTCGCCGGCGCGCGTCTGCGGCATGGCGGCCGGCGACACGCCGTTTTCCTACAGGAACTCCTTCGGATGCGGCAGCGGCGCCGGCGGTTCGAGGTCCTCAGGCTTGTACTGGTGGGGAAAGCCTTCGATCGGGCCGATGGCCTTGCGGTCGCGGGCAATGACCGGGCCGTTCTGGGCGTAGAGCGAGATCAGCTCGGCCACCGCGACCAGCGCCGACAGGTGGGTGCGCTCATAGCCATGGGAGGAATCGCCGCCGAACCCGATCAGAGCATGTCGGATGTCGAAACCCGCCCGCAGCGCCGCCGCGGAATCCGAGAAGTAGTACGGAAACACGTCGCGCTGGTGCTGGATGTTGTGACGCTCGCACAGGCCGATCAGCTCGCGCGTGAGGTGGTAGTCGAACGGACCGGAGGAGTCGCAGATCGCGACGGTGACGCCGTGCTCGCGAGAGTTCTGCCCGGTGGCGGGAATCGCGATGTCGATGCCGACCATCTCGCTGATGCGTTCGTCGAGAATCGCCGAGGCGCCGAAACCGACTTCCTCGGTGACGGTGAACATCGGATGAAAGTGCACCGGCAGGCTGATCTTTGACTCGATCAATGCCTTGAGGGCGGCGAGCAGCGCTGCCACGCCGGCCTTGTCGTCGAGGTGGCGCGAAGCGATGTAGCCGTTCTCGTGCAGCTCCGGCTGAGCATCGACGGCGATGAAGTCGCCGATGTTGACGCCGAGATTCCGCAGCTGCTCGACCGACTGAGCGTCCTCGTCGATGCGTAGTTCGACGTGCTCCCATCCGACCGGCTGCGTGTCGACCGCCTCGTTGTAGGCGTGTCCCGAGGCGAGCAGCGGCAGGATGGTGCCGCGGTATGCGCCGCGGTCGGTGAACAGCGTTACCCGCGCACCCTCAGCGAAGCGGCTCGACCAGGTGCCGAGCGGCAGCATGGTGATCCGCCCGTTGGGCTTGAGCGCGCGCACGATCGCGCCGATCGTGTCCAGATGCGCCACGACTGCGCAGGCCGGCCGGTCGGTCTCGCCCTTGAGCGTCGCCCGGATCGCGCCGCGGCGGGTCAGTTCGAACGGCACGCCGAGTTCGGTCAGCTTGCTGCAGGTGTAGTGCACGACCTCGTCGGTGAAGCCGACCGGACTCGGAATCGACAGCAGCTCGAGCATCGTGTTGCGAAGGAAATCGGTATCGATCGCGAGCTTCTGCATCAGTAGGTCTCCGGCGCTTCGCGCGTGACGCTGAACGGGAAAAGAAAGTCGAGAAAGCGCTCAGCGGTGGGTTGCGGCTCGTGATTGGCGAGGCCCGGGCGCTCGTTGGCCTCGATGATCACGTAGTCCGGTTTGGTCGGCGCCGCGACCAGCAGGTCGAGTCCGGTCACCGGAATCTCCAGCGCCTTTGCGGCCTCGACCGCGGCAGCGCAAAGCTGGGGGTGCAGCACGTGGGTCACGTCGTGCAGCGTCCCGCCGGTGTGGAGATTGGCGGTTTTGCGCACGGCGAGCTGGACACCCTGCTCGAGCACCTCGTCCATCGCATGGCCGGCGAGGCGCACGCAGCGTTCGGTTTCCGCATCCATCGGGATGCGCGACTCACCGCCGGTTGCGGCCTCCCTGCGCCGGGACAGTTTCTCGATGAGTTCGCGGATGCTGCGCCGACTGTCGCCGGTGATGACTGGCGGCTTGCGCACCGCGGCCGCGACGACCTTGTAGCCGATGACGACGATGCGCAGGTCCTCTCCCGGGCAGTAGCGCTCGATCAGCACGGTTTCGTCGTAGCGGCGCGCGGCATCGATGGCAGCGCGCAGGCCCTCGGCATCGCGGATGTCGACCGAGATGCCCTGGCCCTGTTCGCCATCGGCCGGCTTGACGACAACGGCGCCGTGCTCGTGCAGGAACGCGGTATCGGCATCGCTGCCGTCGGCCTGCCGCTGGTCCGGTGTGTTCAGGCCGGCGCCGCGCAGGATGCGCCGCGTGATGCGCTTGTCCTGGCAGCGCGACATGGCGACCGCAGTGGTCAGCTGCGAGAGCGATTCGCGGCAGGTGATCGAGCGCCCCCCGAACGTCAGCCGGAAGTAGCCGCTTTCCGCATCGAGGATCTCGACGCGGATGCCGCGGCGGCGCGCCTGATCGACGATGATGCGTGCATAGATGTTCAGGCCATCGTCCGGCAGGTCGGGGCCGGTGAACAGGCGCTCATTGATCGCGTTCTTGCGCTTGATCGCGAACACCGGCACGCGCTCGAAGCCGAGCTTCTCGTACAGCGCGATCGCCTGCTCGTTGTCGTGCATCACCGACAGGTCCATGAAGGCGCGTCCGCGATCCTTGAAGCGCGTGGCCAGATCGCAGGCCAGTGCCTGACCGATGCCGGGTTGCGGGGCCCCCGGGTCGACCGCCAGGCACCACAGGCTCGACCCCGCCTCGGGGTCGCCGAAGGCGTTCACGTGATCGACGCCGGTCACGGTACCGACGATACGCCCGCCCACGGTGTCCTCGGCGACGAGGTAGACGATGTTGGGTGAGTGGCGATGCGTCCACAGAAAGCCGGGATCGGCCGGCACCATCTGGCGCGACAGGTAGATGCGGTTGATCGCCTCGGCGTCCTCCAGCGTTTCCAGCGGCCGGATGCGCAGCCCCGGCGGCAGCGCCGGCGCGTCGAACGACGGCAGCGGCAGACGGAAGGTGTGCGAAGGGTCCAGGAACAGGTGCAGCGGCGACTGCGCCAGGATCACATGCGGATCGCGCACGTAGATGGCGATGTTGCGCGAGCCCAGACGTTCGTCCTGAACGGCCGTGGCGACATCCTCTGGGCGCTCGAAGGTGTGCGCGAGGATCAGCTTTCCCCAGCCGCATTCGAGGATCACGTCCTCGCGGTTGGGCTGGGCGTCGCCGTCGAAGCCGTAGCGGTGGTGGGCGAGGCTGGCGGGCCCGTCCACCGCATCCGGATGCGCCGAAGCCAGCGGCAAGGTCGCACCTTTCTTGCGTTTGCTCATCCGTGAGCCTCCCTCAGATGCCATGCGCCTGCAGCCAGCCTTCGAGCGCCGCGAGCTGCCACAGCTTGGAACCGCGCAGCGGCGTGATGTGCGCCTCCGGATCGGCGTACAGGGTTTCGACGTACTCGCGCCGGAACAGTCCGCGGTCGCGCGCCACCGTTGCATCGAGCAGCGAGCGTGCGTAGTCCAGAAAGTCGCCCTGCAGGTACTTCAGTGCGGGGACCGGAAAGTAGCCTTTCGGCCGGTCGATGACGGCCGCCGGGATCACCTGGCGCGCCGCTTCCTTGAGCACGTGTTTGCCGCCCTGTGCGATCTTGTGGCGTCCCGGAATGCGTGCGGCGATCTCCACCAGTTCGTGGTCGAGAAACGGCACGCGTGCCTCCAGTCCCCAGGCCATCGTCATGTTGTCGACGCGCTTGACCGGGTCATCGACGAGCATGATGGTCGTGTCCAACCTCAGGGCCTGATCGATAGGCTCCGGCGCGCCGGCCTGCGCGAAGTGTGCGCGGATGAAATCGCGCGAATGGTCGCCGGTCGCCATCCGCGGGTCGACGACCTGGAGAAACTCCTCGTGGCTGCGATCGCAGAACGCCGCGTCATACGTGGCCAGCGCGTCCTGCGTCTCCAGCATCGGCGGATACCAGTGGTAGCCGCCGAACACCTCGTCGGCGCCCTGTCCGGACTGCACGACCTTGCTGTGCTTCGACACCGCCTCGGAAAGCAGGTAGAAGGCCACGCAGTCGTGCGAGACCATGGGCTCGCTCATGGCGGCGAGCGCCTCGGGCAGGCGCGGCAGCAGCGTCCGGCTGTCGATGAAGATGCGCTCGTGCTGCGTCGCGTAATGTTTGGCGATGATGTCCGAGTAGCGGAACTCGTTGCCTTCCTCGCTGCCGACGTCCTCGAAGCCGATCGAGTAGGTCCTGACGTTGGCGTCGGCCTCGCTCATCAGGCCGACGATCAGGCTCGAATCGACGCCGCCGGAGAGCAGGGCGCCCACCGGGATGTCGGCCACCAGCCGCCGCTTCACTGCCGTGCGCAGCGCCGCGAGTGTCATGTCGCGCCAGTCCTCGAAGCTGCGCCGCGACTCCTCGGCGTTGCGCGCATAGTCCGGTTGCCAGTAGCGCCGCTGACGCGTCTGGCCGTCCGGCTCGACGACCATCAGCGTGGCCGGCGCGAGCTTGCGCACCCCCTTGAGCATCGTGTGCGGCGCCGGCACCACGGCGTGGAAATGAAGATAGTGGTGCAGCGCGACCGGATCGATATCGGTATCGACGTCCTTGGCCTTGAGCAAGGCCGGCAAGGTCGAGGCGAAGCGCAGACGCTTGTCGTTCAGCGAGTAGTACAGCGGCTTGATGCCGAGCCGGTCACGGCCGAGCAACAGGCGGCCGCTGTCGCGTTCCCAGATCGCGAAGGCGAACATGCCGTGCAGGCGCTGGACGAAATCCGCGCCCCAGCAGTGATAAGCCTTGAGCAGGACCTCGGTGTCGCCCTCCGACCAGAAGCGGTACCCCTTGGCCTTCAGTTCGGCGCGCAGCTCGGGATGGTTGTACACGGCACCGTTGTAGACGATGCCCAGTCCCAGCTCGTTGTCCAGCATCGGCTGCTGCGCATGCTCGGACAGGTCCATGATCTTCAGGCGCCGGTGGCCGACGGCAAGCGGACCGGTGCTGAAGGTTCCGGCCCCGTCCGGGCCGCGGCGCGCCATCGTCGCGGTCATCGCGGCGACGGCATCGGTGTCAGCGAGTCGTCCATCGTAACGGCGCTCGCCGGCAAAACCACACATAGAAACCTCCTGGAAGAGAAACGTACCTCAGGCTGCCGTGCTGGCGCTCGCCTGCGGAGAAATTGACGTATCGACGCTGCGCATCAGCGCAGCGATGCGGTCCACGGCATCGAGCAGGCCGGCCCGGTCGCTGGCGGTCAGCGCGGCAAATCCGCGCAGGAAGTCCGCGTGCATCAGCGGCGGTGCCTTGCCCAGCAGGCTGCGGCCGCGTGGGGTCAGCGCGACCAGCACACGGCGCCGGTCGTCATTGGCCCGCGACCGTCGCACCAGACCGCGGGCTTCCAGACGATCGAGGATCGACGTGACCGTGCCCTGGGTCAGGCTGACACGCTGGGCGAGCCGCCCCGCCGTCGGTGCGTCGCCATCGCTGCGCAAGGCCTCCAGCAGCAGCAACTGCGGCAACGTCAGGCCGGCGTCGTGCTCGATGGTCTTCGAGTACGTGTCCAGCGACTGGGCGATGCGACGCAGGGCGCCGAGCAGATGCAGGGTATCGGGCGACATGGCAGATATTTTGGACGCAAAACATTATTCCAGAAAAATGCTTTGAATGCAAAGCACCTCGCTGACCTCAGCTGCGGCGTGCTTTCGCGAAGGCGCATTGCCGGTTATGTTCGAGTGACGCAGCCGGAGTCGTTGCTGCGACGACAGCGGGAGGCCGAAGCGGAACGATATGAACATCGAGAAAGTGCTGTTCGGATTCTTCGTACTGCTCGCCCTGACGCTGAACTTCGGATTCGTCATGGGAGATATCGACGATCCGGACCACCACCATGTCTATGAGCTGTTCGCGGCCCTGGTCGTGAGCCTCGTCGCGACCGTCCTGAAATTCGGCGATCGCAGTCACATCGGTGCGGTATTGCTGGCCACCAGCCTCGTCGCGGATCTGCATCTGCTGGCAGCCGCGGCTGTCTGGGGAACGGCCAATCACATCACCGGCACCGGTAGCGACCCGGGCACCGTCGCGAGCGTCGTGTCCCTGGCCGGGGGTGCATTGCTGGCGAATCTGGCGTCGGTGGTGCTGCTGGTCATCGAGACCGCGAATCTGCGGCGCTGAAGCCGCCACACGGCACCGTGGAGGACGTCATCTACCTGTTCCTGCGGCGCATGCGCGCGCCGCTGATCGTGCTGATCGCCGCCTATTCGGTGTCGGTCGGCGGCCTGGTGCTGATTCCCGGTGTCGACGACCAGGGCAACCGTTGGTACATGGACTTCTTCCATGCGTTCTACTTCGTCAGCTTCATGGGCTCGACGATCGGATTCGGCGAGATTCCGTATCCGTTCACCGCGGCCCAACGCCTGTGGGTCGCGATCTGCATTTTCTTCACCGTGCTGGCTTGGCTTTATGCGATCGGGCGCATCTTTGCACTGGTTCAGGATCCGGCGTTCCGCCAGGCGATGCGCGAGGCGCGCTTCATCCTGGCCGTCCGCGCGATCCGCACGCCGTTTCATATCGTCTGCGGCTACGGCGAAACCGGCAGCCTGCTCGTGCGTGCGATGGCGCGACGGGGCTTTCAGTGCGTCGTCATCGATCGCGAGCAGGATCATCTCAACGCGCTGGCACTCGAATCGCTGGGTTCCGACGTGCCCGCATTCTGCGGCGACGTCGGCGACACACAGACCCTGCTGGAAGCCGGCCTGCGCAAGTCCTTGTGCCAGACGGTCGTGGCGGTTACCGACAGCGACGACGCGAACGTCAAGGTCGCGATCACCGCCAAGCTGCTGCACCCCAGCGTCAAGGTGATCTGCCGCTCCGGCTCGCAGTCGGCGTCCGACAATCTCGCATCCTTCAACACCGACCACATCATCAATGCCTACGACGCCTTCGGCGAGCATCTGGCGATGGCGATGCGCACGCCCAGCGTGCATCTCCTGCATGCCTGGCTGATCAGCCTGCCGGGCAAGAAGCTGCGTCCGCCGGTTACACCACCCTACGGCAAGTGGATCATCTGCGGACATGGCCGCTTCGGGCGCGCGGTGCGTCAGTATCTCGAGCAGGAGGGTAACCAGACAATCGTCATCGAGCAGCGGCCCGAGTGGGCGCCGTCTGACGCAGTGATCGGTCCCGCCACCGAGGCCGGACCCTTGTTGCAGGCGGGCGTCCGTGATGCTGTCGGCATCGTCGTCGGCATCGATTCCGATACCAACACGCTGTCGTCGGTCATGACCGCACGTGCACTGAATCCGAGGCTCTACACCGTTGCCCGCCAGCAGCGCCGTGCCAACACGGCACTTTTTCAGGCGGCAAAGATCGATCTGGTGATGGAGCCGAGCCGCATCATCGTCTGGCGCATGTTGCCGTTGATCACGACTCCGATGCTGACACGCTTCCTGCGCCTGTTGCGCACCGGAGACGAGCGTCGGGCGCAGATGATTCTCGAGCGGGTGCGCACGGTCTGTCGCGGCATGACACCGCAGACCTGGTCCGTCGACATCGGCATCGACGCGACGCCGGCGGTACAGGCGCTACTCGACAGCGGCCAGCCGGTGAGCGTCGGCGATCTGCTGCGCGAGCGCCTCGATCGGGACGAGCGGCTGCCGGCCCTGGCCTTGATGCACACACGCGGTGCGGAGAACGTCCTGATGCCGGACCCCGAGCGGTCGCTGCAGGCCGGCGACCGTCTCCTGTTCTGCGGCCGCGACGGCACCCGGCATGACATGGAATGGGTGCTGTACAACCGCAAGGCGCTCGAGTACGTCGTCACGGGCATCGATATCCCGGACGGCGCGGTGTGGCGCTGGCTTCGGCGTCGGCGTGCGGCGACGGCAGCAACGGGGCATCCCTGAGCCGTCTGACGCACTCGCCGCTCGGGCGCCGTCGGCGGCGCTCAGCCGCGGATCAACGCCAACGCCGATGCCGCGCGCACGCCCGGGAACACGCTGCCGACATCCGGATTGCCGAATCCCTGCGAAAGAATCTCGCCGAGCACGTTGCGGTAGTCGGTGGTGATGCGCAGCGCGCCGTCGTCGAGTGCCGCGGATTGCAGCCCGGGCCAGTCCGCGATGACGCGCCCGCCGTTGACGCGCCCGCCGAGGATGAACATCGCGTTGCCGCTGCCGTGATCGGTGCCCTGTGCCGCGTTCTCAGCGGCACGGCGGCCGAACTCGCTCATCGTCACGACGACCACGTCGTCGAAGCGCTCCGCGAGATCGGTGCGCAGCGCAGCCATGCCCTGCGCCAGTTCCTGCAGCTTCGGCGGCAGGGCGTTGCCTTCGTTGGCGTGGTGATCCCAGCCGCCGAGGTTGATGCCGATGGCCTCGATGCCCAGGCCGGACTTGATGTACTGCGCCGCCTGCAGCATCGCACGGCCGAAGGCGCCTGCCGGGTAGCTGGCGTCGGCCGCCGGCTCGATCTCGTGCGGGCGCAGCTCGCGAAAGGCATCGAGCACCGAGAACACGCGCTCGCCCTGTGCCACGTAGCCGTCGGCGATGCCCGCATGCAGCAGCGGCAGCGCCGCCTCCCACAACTCCGGCTCGCGCGAGCGGATGCGGAAGTCGGCGCTGCTGGCGACAGCGGCCGAATCCGGGCTGCCGGCCAGAGCCTGGTCCAGGGCAGTGCCGATGCTGATCGCGCGGATGCGCCGGCCGCTGCGGCCCGCCCCTGCGGTCGCGAGCAGGTGGCGGCCGACCCATCCACCGATGGCGCCGCCGCTGGCGATCTCCATGCCGGCCTGCGCACTGAAGTGCGAGCGATCGAGGTCGGGCCCGCCGGTGGCGTGCACCGCAGCCAGCCAGCCGCCGTCATACAGCGGCTTGAGCGGCGCCAGCGCCGGATGCAGACCGAAGTAGCCGTCGAGATCGAGCGCGCCGTCGGCGCTGCCCGGCTCGCCGACGGCGATGGCGGGACGCAGATCGTAGTAGTGGCCGTCCGCGTGGGGCACGAGAGCGTTGAGTCCGTCCATGCCGCCGCGCTGGAAGATCACGATGAGGGTTTTCGTGGCCATCTCGTGCGTACCTCAGCGCAGGTTGAACGCGGGCGATGCCAGCAGCAGGCCGGCGATCCGCTCGCTGGCCAGCACCAGGGCTTCGCCGCTGAGCGCGGCCGCTCCATCGCCGGCAACGGCGATCAGCGCTTCGCGATCGCGGGCACGCAGCGGACGCATCAGCAGGCGCGCACTCAGCGTGTCGACCAGCGAGACCGGCGTTTCGCTGCTGCCGACGTGATCGCTGGCCTGCGACTGTCCGAGCAGGCCGCGGGACTCGACCAGTGTTGCGGCGAAGTTCCAGCGCTCCATCAGGCCGGAGGTGCTGAGCCAGTATTCACCGCGGTCCGGATAGCCGTCGGGCGGAAACCAGCGGTGGGGCACCTGGCCGAGCCGGCTGAGCAGGTCGATCAGTCCGGCGCCGGGATAGTGCGAGGGGTCGGCGTCGAAGGCACGGATCGCCCCGCAGACGAAATCCAGCGGGCGGCGCAGCTTGCGGTCTGCGGCCGCCTGGAAGTCTGTGTGGCGCATCAGCACACGCAGCATCGATGGAATGTCGCCCTCGGTGCGGGCGTACTCCGCCGCCACGGCGTCGATGACCGCCGTCGGTGGATCGTCGGAGACGAAGCGTCGCGCAAGCCGGGTGGCGAGATGGCGCGCGGTCGACGGGTGTGCGGCGAGGATGTCGAGCACGCGCTCCCCGTCCTCCACGCCGCCGCCCGCCGCAATGCTGTGACCGAGCACGGTCTTGCTGTCGCTGTCGTGCTGGTTGGCATTGAACTGGAACGCGTACGTTATCCGGTCGGAATTCCAGCCGGTGAAGCAGCGTGCGACCTCGCGTACGTCGGTCTCGGTGTAGCCGCCGCCGTGGCCGAGCGTATGCAGTTCCATCAGCTCGCGCGAGTAGTTTTCGTTGGGCCCCTGCGCGCGATTGCTGCGCCCGTCGAGATACTCGAGCATCGCCGCACTCTTCGCCGTGGCATGCAGCAGCGTGCCGAAGCGCCCCAGTGCGTGAACCCGCACGACGTCGCGATCGAAGGCGATCTTGGCGCCGGGCAGGGTGCCGGTGACGTTCTCGACATTGAAGTGGTCGTTCCAGAAGTCGACCATGACCTCGAACAGCTGGCGATCGCTGTAGCTCGCGAGGAACACGGTTTTTTCGGCGAGTTGCTGTGTCGCCGCCAGCAGCTCCGAATTGCTCAGCGTCGACACCAGCGGCGTCGGCAGCTGCATCAGCGGAAAGTTCACCGTGGCCAGGAGCTCCGCGGTATCCGGCAGCAGTTGCGGCGCGAGCTGCGCATCGAGGTAGGCCTCGGCCCCCTGCGCCTGCGCGGCCTCAAGATCCTCGGCGGAGACGCCGAAGCGAGTCCGCTTGAGCAGGTGGACCAGCGGGTCGGGCTGCGGCAACGGGTCGGTTGCCGTCGTCGGATCGAGCGGATCACCGGCGACCGGGTCGACACCCGGCAGCGATACCGGCGCACTGCTGCCGCAGCCGGTCAGCGACGACAGTGCTCCCCCCGAATAGACCAGCGCGCACGCGCGCAAGAACTCCCTGCGATCCACGACGATCCCCAGCCGATGCACCCGGCGGGCCGGGCACCATGCGGGCCGCTGCGGTCTGCGGCCTGGTTCCGCAACCGCAGATTGTGCGGCTTTTGCGGGCGGCCGTCGTCGGGGAATACCCGGATGCCGGTCGCCCGTCTTTACTGCAGACGCAATCGGCGTACCAGATAGCGTGCGAGATTGCGGTACAGCAGGCATCCGAGCTGTGGGTCACGCTCCGTGACGGTACGGAACTGCCCGCTCGGCAGGAAGAACAGGCGCGTGTCCGAGAGCGCCCGTGCGGTCGCCGAGATGGGCTGGCCGTCGAGCAGCGAGTACTCGCCCAGGCAGTCTCCCGGACCGAGCGTCGCCAGCGGCTGCTCCGCACCGCTGTCGTCCCGGCGATACACGCCGATCGAGCCGGTCAGCACGATGAACAGGCCGAGGCCGCCGCGCACGTCCTGGAACAGCAGCGGATCGCTGCTCTTGAGTGCCAGCGCCATGCCGCGCTCCGCGAGCTCGGCGACGGCGGCAGCGGGCAGGTCCTGCACGATCGGCGAAACCTGCAGGGCGGCGGGATCAAGGGCTCGGTCGGTCATGGCATCCTCCCGGGCCGATCCTGAGCGGTCTGCTCGGAAACGACAAGGCCCCGTTGCCGGGGCCTCGAACAGATGCTGCGTGCGGGCTCCAAGGGGAGCCTCGCCGTCAGTGGCCGCCGCCCTCCAGCGACTTCACCGCCTGGATCATCGCCACCATGACCTTCTGCGCGTCGCCGTAGACCATGTTGGTGTTGTCGGCGAAGAACAGCTCGTTCTCGACGCCCGAGTAGCCCTTGCCCTGGCCGCGCTTGACGACGTAGGCCTGCTTGGCCTGGTCGACGTTGAGGATCGGCATGCCGTAGATCGGCGAGCTCTTGTTGGTGCGCGCCGCCGGGTTCACGGTGTCATTCGCGCCGATGACGATGGCCACGTCCGCCTCCTTGAACTCGTTGTTGATGTCTTCCATGTCGTAGATGATGTCGTACGGCACACCGGCTTCGGCGAGCAGCACGTTCATGTGACCGGGCATGCGTCCGGCGACCGGGTGGATCGCGAACTTCACCTCGACATCGGCGGCCTGCAGGATCTTCACGAACTCGTAGAGCTTGTGCTGCGCCTGTGCGACCGCCAGGCCGTAGCCCGGCGCGATGATGACCTTGGATGCGTAGCGCATGTTGATGCCGGCGTCGCCGGCGTCGATCGGCTTCATGCTGCCCTTGATCTCGCCCTGGCCTTCCTCGCCGGAGGCGCCGAAGTTCGAGAACAGCACGTTCGACACCGAGCGGTTCATCGCCTTGGCCATCAGCAGCGTCAGCAGCGTGCCGGCCGAGCCGACCACCATGCCCGCGACCATCAGCGCCGGATTGCCGATCACGTAACCCTCGAAGCCGACCGCGAGGCCGGTGAAGGCGTTGAACAGGGAAATCACCACCGGCATGTCGGCGCCGCCGATCGGCATGGCCATCATCACGCCGTAGACCAGCGACAGCACGAAGAACGCGGCGATCAGCTCGGGGCCGACGGCGCCGCCCTGGTAGACGGTCCAGGCGCCGATGCCGAGGATCGTCAGCAGGATCAGGCCGTTGACCGCCTGCAGTCCCGGGAAACGCCAGGTGCCGTTGATGCGGCCGTCGAGCTTGCCCCAGGCGATCAGCGAGCCGGACAGCGACACGGCACCGATGATTCCGCCGAGCACGGCCATGACCAGGATGATGTTGCCGTGCGCCTTGTGGCCGAACAGTTCGATCGCAGCGATCGCGGCGGCGGCGCCGCCGCCCATGCCGTTGTACAGCGCGACCATCTGCGGCATCGCCGTCATCTCGACCTTCTTGCCGCTCCACCAGGCCCAGCCGAGGCCGACCGCGAGCGCGACCACGCCGAGGATGATGTTGGTCTTGAGGAAGGGCTCGGCCTTCGGGTTCACATCGGCGATGTACAGGAAGGCCACCAGCACGGCGACGACCATGCCGACGCCGGCGACGACGATGCCGGAGCGCGCCGTCACCGGGGACGACATGCGCTTGAGGCCGTAGATGAACAGCAGCGTGGCGACGATGAAGGCCGCGTCGATGATGAATTGCGCGGTCATGGCTTAGCCCTTCTTCTTGTCGGACGGCTTGAACATTTCCAGCATGCGCTCGGTGACGACGTAGCCGCCCGCCGCGTTGCCGGCGCCGAGCAGCACACCGAAGAAGCCGATCGCCTGTTCCAGCGTCGAGCTGGCGTTGAACAGTGCCCACATCGCGCCGACGACGACGATGCCGTGGATGAAGTTGGAACCCGACATCAGCGGCGTGTGCAGGATCGCCGGCACGCGGCCGATGATCTCGTAGCCGGTGAAGGCCGCGAGCATGAAGATGTAGAGCGCGACGAAGCCAGTGATGGCTGTAGTTGCATCCATGAAATTCCCCTGTGATCCCTATGCGGTTCAGGCGCCTTCGACGGCCTTCTTCGCGGCCTCGTTCTTGATTTCACCGCCGTGCGTCAGCGCGGACTTGGCGAGCACCTCGTCGGTCCAGTCGATGTTGATCGCGCCGTCCTTCACGAACAGCTCGATCAGGTTGTACTGGTTCTTCGCATACAGCTCCGAGGCGTGTTCGGCGAGCAGCGACGGCACGTTCAGCGGTGCGTTGATCGTCACCTGGCCGACCTGGACCGACTGGCCCGGCTGCGTGTACTCGCAGTTGCCGCCGCCGTCTGCCGCCAGATCGATGATCACGGCACCGTTCTTCATGCCATCGACCTGCGCCTTCGAGATCAGCTTCGGCGACGGGCGGCCCGGGATCGCGGCGGTCGTGATGATGATGTCGGCAGCCTGGATGTGCTTGGTTACCACCGCGGCGATCTTGTCCTTCTCTTCCTGCGTCAGCTCGCGGGCATAGCCGCCTTCGCCACGCGCGTCGACGCCGGTATCGATGAACTTGGCGCCGAGCGACTCGACCTGCTCCTTCACCTCGGGACGCACGTCGTAGCCTTCGACCTTGGCGCCGATGCGGCGCGCGGTCGCGATCGCGGACAGGCCGGCAACGCCGACGCCCATCACCAGGATCGTGCCCGGCCGGATCGAGCCGGTTGCGAAGGTGGTCATCGGCATCATGCGGGCGATGCTGGTCGCGCCGAGCAGCGCGCCGTAGTAGCCCGCCAGTGCTGCCTGCGACGACAGCGCATCCATGGCCTGTGCGCGCGTGATGCGCGGCACCAGCTCCATCGCCAGCGTGGTGATCTTCTTGTCGCGGAGCAGCTTGGTCAGCTCCGGTTCCTTGTGCGCGTAGACGAACGACAGCAGGATGCTGCCTTCCTTCATCGCGTTGACGACATCGGCGGCGGGTGGCTGCACCGAGACGACGATGTCGGCGTCGGACACCAGACCCTGCGGGTTGGCCGCGGTCGTGATCTTCTTGAAGGCCTCGTCCGGAATGCGGCTGGCGATACCGGCGCCCGCCTGCATGTGGATCTCGCAGCCCAGCTTGGCCAGCTTGTCGGCGACGGCAGGCACCATCGCCACGCGTCTTTCGTTAGCGCGCGTTTCCTTGAGCACGGCGATTTTGACCGGCATGTACAACTCCCCTGTGACGAGTATCGAAGCCCCTGATGGCCGCCAGCCCGCTTCAGGCCGGGGCGCGAGCGGCCTGCAAGTCTAGCGGATGGACTGGGGAATAACACTCAGAAGCCCGGGCCTGCCGGTCGAGGAGCGTGGCCTGGATCACCTTTTCGCCGACACTGCACCGGGCTCGGCGCGGAGTCGGCGAACGGGCCGCCGGGGCGTAACATGGTCCGGACCATCGTGACCGGACTGCGGATGACGTCTCGCGCCTTGCCCAAGCCCAGCCTGCCCCTGGCCCTGCAGCCGGCCTCGGCGGCGATCGCGCAGGCCAAGTACTTCCGTCCGGGCGAGGATCTGGACGGGCTGCGCCAGCGGCTTGCCGTGGCCCTCGCCGGCAACGAGGCGCGACCCGACGAGTGGCAGGAGGCCTTCTACCGGACCCTGCACCATGCCTACCCCGGCGGTCGCGTGATGGCGAATGCCGGCGCGACGGACCTCAAGCCCGGCGTATCGACCATCAACTGCACGGTGTCGCGCACACTCGACGACTCGATGGCCGGCATCATGCAGGCCGCCAGCGAAGCGGCGCTGACGCTCAAGGCGGGTTGCGGCATCGGCTACGACTTCTCGACCTTGCGGCCGCGGGGCGCGCGGGTATCCGGCGCCGGCGCCACGACCAGTGGCCCGCTGCCGTTCATGGACGTGTTCGACGCCATCTGCCGCACCGTGTCCAGCGCCGGTGGCCGCCGCGGCGCGCAGATGGGCTGTCTCGACATCGGGCACCCGGACATCGAGGCCTTCATCACTGCCAAGCGTGAAGCCGGACGGCTGCGCGCCTTCAACCTGTCCTGCCTGGTCAGCGATGCGTTCATCGCCGCGGTGCGCGCCGATGCCGACTGGCCCCTGGTCTTTCCCGCGTTCGCATCCGAGATGCAGGGCGCGCTCGTCTGGCGGCACTGGCCGCGGCGCGATCACGACTACACGGTCAACGAGCGGGGCGAAACCGCCTGCCGCGTATACCGCACGGTGCGGGCACGCAAGCTGTGGCGGCTGGTCCTGCGCTCGACCTACGACACCTCCGACCCCGGGTTCATCCTGATCGACGAGGTCAATCGCACGAATCCGCTGTGGTTCTGCGAGGACATCCGAGCGATGAACCCCTGCGGCGAACAGCCGCTGCCGCCGTTCGGCGCCTGCCTGCTCGGCTCGGTGAATCTCGCATCGCTGGTGCAACAGCCCTTCACCCGCGCGGCGCGCTTCGATTTCGCGACCTATGCGGAGGTCGTGCGCGTGTTCGCGCGGATGCTCGACAACGTCGTCGAACTGCACGGCCTGCCGCTGGAGGCGCAGGCCGGGGAGATCGCGCGCAAGCGCCGGCATGGCATGGGCTACTTCGGGCTCGGCTCGGCGCTGACGATGCTCGGCATGCGTTACGGGTCGCCCGAATCCGTCGCCTTCACCGAACGGGTCACGCGCGACCTCGCGGTGGAGAACTGGCGCGCGGCGCTGGCACTTGCCCGGGAGAAGGGGCCGGCACCGGGGCTCGCCGAGGATGTCGAGATCACGCCCGCGCTGCTCGCACGCCAGCCGGCGCTGGCCGCGGATGGCATCGAGGCCGGCACGACGCTGCCCGCCCGCGTGCTGCACGCCCGCTACTCCGCGCATCTGCGGCGCATCGCCGGGGTCGATCCCGAGCTGGTTGCGCGCCTGGCCGAGGTGGGCGCGCGCTATACGCACGCCACCTCGATCGCACCGACCGGCACGATGGCAGCCTCGGTCGGCAACAACGCCAGCAACGGCATCGAGCCGAGCTTCGCCCACCACTACACGCGCAACATGATCGTGCCGGGCGAGAAGGCCAAGCGCGCGGTGCGCATGGAGTCGTACGAGCTGCTCGCGTACCGCCATCACGTGGATGCGAACGTCGATGCCGCGCAACTGCCCGATGTCTTCGCGGCGACGGCCGCGGGCACGGACCCGCGCGAGCACATCGCCGTACAGGCCGCGGCGCAGCGCTGGGTCGACGCCTCGATCTCGAAGACGATCAACGTTCCGACGGACATCGGTTTCGACGACTTCGAATCGCTGTACGACCAGGCCATCGACCAGGGCCTGAAGGGCTGCACGACCTTCCGCTTCAACCCGGACGTGCACCAGGGCGTACTGGTGACCGACCGCGACCTCGCCGCCACCGAGTACGAGTTCCGCCTTGCCGACGGCCGCACCGTGCGCCTGTCCGGCGACGCGCCGGTCGAATACGAAGGCGCCACCTACAGCGCGGCGAATCTCTACGATGCGCTCAAGGAAGGGTTCTACGGCAAGCTTTGACAACGGCTTCCAGTTGGCAGGTTTCCGGTTTCCAGAAACGGCTGAAAGACATGACGAAGAAGACCAGGCCTACACGTATCGATCAGCCCATCGTCGGCTGGTCGGTGTTCCGGCAGGCACCGGCGAACGAAGTTGCCGATGTCGATCCGCTGTCGCTGCGCATCGACCGCCGCGAGGACGGCAGCTGGGAATCGGTCACGACCAAGATCACGCTGACCTCGGCCAGCGGCACCAAGACCATCTACTTCGTGATCGGCTTCGGTGTCGTCTGTGGCCGCCAGCAGGGCCGGCCGCTGTGCATCGAGCGGCCACTGGAGTTCTTCGTGCCGGCGGGCCAGACCGCCGCCGAACACCAGTGGGTGTCGGCGACGATGCGGACGCTGTCGCTGGCTGCCCGCGGCGGCTTCCTGGTCAAGGCGCTCGCGGACCTGCGCAAGGTGTCCTGGGACCGCGGACCGGTCTGGTATGGCAGGAGCCGCGCCGGCAAGGGCATGGTCCACGACTCCGAGGTCGCCGCCATTGCCTGGGCCATCCAGCAGGAGCTGACCAAGCGCGGCTTTCTCGACGAGCGCGGCAACGAGCGTCCGCTGGCCGTGCTCGCCGAGCACTACGCCCGCACGCGCCAGTACCGCGACGCGCTGCCGCTGGACAACCCGCACGTGGGCCCGGAGCCCGGCGCCGACACCGCCGATGCGCAGCCGGCGCCGGCGCCGCTGCCGATCGTCGACCGCTGCCCCGACGCCAGCTGCCGCGGCGAGATGGTCATGAAGGACGGCTGTCCGACCTGCCTCGACTGCGGCTATTCGAAATGCGGCTGAGCCCGCGTGCGGCTATGGCGTGCGGACGGACATCGCCGCCGCTTCGCCGATCCCGCTGAGGGCGCCGTCGCGGAAGACCAGCGGCGTCGTCTCGTCGGGGGTCGTGTCGCCGTCCGAGTGCGTGCGGTGGGTGCGGTAGCGCAGGATGCGGATCTCGGTTCCGCCAGCCATGAAGGCTTCGGTGAAGTCCGGCTCGCCGAGCTGGGTGCGCACTGCGTCGAAACGCGTGCCGAGTTCGAGGCGGCTGATCGCGGCACGGTTGCGGCTCTCCTGGCGTTCGATCTTGTTGTAGTGATCGCCGCCGTAGTCGCCGTCGCCGCCGACGTGCAGCACGCAGCCGCTGGTGGCGAGCAGGGCTGCGAGGGCAGCCGTTCCGAGCATCTTTCGTGTCATGTCATCTCCCATGGGTGAGCGGTGAGGTGTGAAAACCGCAGGGCCCTCAAGCAGGACCGGTGCCAATCGGTTTTCTTCCATGAATCATGGAGTTGCCGATGCGGGCAGCAGGGCGCGCAGCCGTCCTTCGCCACAAGTTGGCGAGATCGGCGATGTCGCGGCAAGGCTCATCCGGCCGGATAGTAGGTGGGCGCGGCGGGTCCGACGGGTAGGCCGAGCGCGAACACCCAGACGTAGAACCAGGCAATCCAGCCGAGTGCGAAAGCGATCGTGTACGGCAGCATGCTCGCGATCAGCGTGCCGATGCCGAGGTTGCGCACGTACTTGCTCGCGAACGCGAGGATCAGGCCGAAGTAGCTCATCATCGGCGTGATCAGGTTGGTGGTCGAGTCGCCGATGCGGTAGGCCGCCTGGATCACCTCCGGGCTGTAGCCCACCAGCATCAGCATCGGCACGAAGATCGGCGCGGTCACCGCCCACTGCGCCGAGGCCGAGCCCAGCGACAGGTTGATCAGCATGCACATCAGGATGAACGGCAGGAACACCAGCGGACCGGTGAGGCCGATGTCCTGCAGGAACTGCGCGCCGAGCACGGCGACGATCTGACCGAGCTGGGTCCAGCCGAAGAAGGCGACGAACTGCGCGGCGAAGAACACCAGCACGATGTACAGGCCCAGCGTGCTCATCGAGCGCGCCATCGCGTCGATCACGTCGCGATCGCTGCGCATCGTCCCGGCGAGGCGCCCATAGACGAAGCCGGGCACGAGAAAGAACACGAAGACCAACGCGACGATGCCGCGCAGGAATGGCAGGATCGCCTCGATGCCCTCGGCCACGCCGGGCGTACGCAGCGCGCCCCACGACGGCACGACCATCAGCGCGACCAGCGCGGCGATGCCCAGCGCGCTGGCGCCGGCCCAGGCGAGCGCACGACGCTCGGTTGCCGTCAGCGGTTCGAGGCGGCGTGCCTCGTCGAGGTTCTCGGACGCCTGCGCCGGGTCGTAGCGGCCGAGCCGCGGCTCGACGATGTTCAGCGTGACCCAGGTCCCGAGCACCGTGATGATGACCGTGCTGGTCATCATGAAGTACCAGTTCACCGCCGGGTGCACGAAGTAGTCCGGGTCGATGATGTGCGCCGCGGCCTCGGTGATGCCGGCCAGCAGGGGGTCCACGGTGCCGATCAGCAGGTTCGCCGAATAGCCGCCGGAAACGCCGCAGAACGCCGCCGCGAGCCCGGCAAGCGGATGGCGCCCGAGCGCGAGGAAGATCGCGGCGGCCAGCGGGATCAGCACCACGTAGCCCATCTCCGCCGCGGTATTCGAGACGACGCCGGCGAAGACGATCACCGCCGTGACCAGCCGCGGCGGCGCGCGCAGCACCATCGCGCGGATCACCGCGCCGAGCAGACCGGAGCGCTCGGCGACGCCGACCCCAAGCATCGCCACCAGCACCGTGCCCAGCGGTGCGAAACCGGAGAAGTTGGTGACCAGGTTCTCGAGGATGCGCCGCAGCCCGGCGCCGTTGAGCAGGCTGACGACCTCGATCATGCCGTCGGCGGCACGTCCGGGCGCGCCTTCCGGGCGCGGGTCCGGTACCGCGAGGCCCAGGCCCGCGAGCAGGCCGGACAGCAGCACGATGAACAGGGCCAGCAGTGCGAACAGGGTGACCGGATGCGGCAGCAGGTTGCCGAGCCACTCGACGCCATCGAGAAAGCGGTCGAAGGCGCGGCGGCGCGCAGGCGCCTCGCGATCACGGTCGTTTGCGGGCGGCATGGGTGCTCAGCGGGCGGGAGTCGCCGACGTGGCGTCGGCGGGCCGGGTGCCCGATGGCTCGGCGGCGTCGGCGAGAATGTCGCGCATCAGCGCCTGGTAGAGCGAGTCGCGCCACACCAGGCGGGCGATGCCCGCGGCGATCAGGCTCGCCGCCATCAGCGGCAGGATCATGCGCTGGTCGAGCGTCATCTCGGACACGATCACCGCCGCAGTCAGCGGCGTCTGCGTCACGCCGGCGAAGTAGGCCGCCATGCCCAGGAGCACGACGGCGGCGGCAGGGGCGAAATCGATGAAGCGGGCGAGGTCGGCGCCGAGCCCGGCCCCGATCGCCAGCGATGGCGAGAACACGCCACCCGGGATGCCGCTGAGATACGACAGCACGGTCGCCGCGGCCTTGATCAGCGGGTACAGCAGCGACAGTTGCTCCGGCGTTTCGAGTGCGATCAGCGTTTCCCGGTAGCCGCTGCCGTAGGCGCTGCCCAGTGACAGCAGGCCGAGGACCGCCACGCCGAGTCCGCAGGCGGCTGGTACGCGCCAGCCCCAGCGCTGGCGCAAGCCGCGCACGCGCCGCGTGCCGGCGTAGAGCAGGCGGCTGAACAGGCCGCCGGCGAGACCGCCGACGAGGCCGCAGATCAGTACAGCGCGCCACTCGTGCCAGTGCACCAGATGCGCGTCGATGGTGCCGAGATAGACCCGGTGACCGAGCAGCGACATCGCCACCACGGCAGCGATGATCACCAGCAGCAACAGCGTGCCGCTGGCCTTCTCCTCGAGGCTGCGCGCCAGTTCCTCGAAGGCGAAGACGATGCCCGCGACCGGTGTGTTGAAGGCGGCCGCGACCCCGGCTGCGCCGCCGGCCAGGATCAGGCCGCGCTGCGTCGCCGGGCTCTTGTTGCGCATGCCGACGACATGCGCGATCGCCGCCCCGATCTGTACGGTCGGCCCTTCGCGGCCGACCGAGGCGCCGCAGGCGATGCCGACGACGGTCAGCACCATCTTCAGCGCCGCCGTCTTCAGCGACATGAGCTGCGCGCGCAGCACGCGCCCTTCGTTGCGCAGGGCCGCGAGCACCTGCGGAATGCCGCTGCCGGCGGCGCCGGGGGCGATGCGGGCCGTGATCCAGGCGACGGCGACCATGCCCAGCGGCGTGAGCAGCAGTGCGAGCCACGGCAGGCGCTCGTCCACGGCGAAGAACAGGTGCTGGGCCTCCTCGCTGCTCCAGGCGAAGGCGGCGGCAGCCAGGCCGATCGCGGCGGCGGCACTCCAGTAGGCGGCGCGCGGGCGCCAGCGCATCCACAACAGGCGCGCACGGCTGCGCAGCGGATAACGGCGACGGCTCATGCCCGCGGTCTGGCGCTGCGGGTTTGTCGGAGTTCGGGTGTTGTCCGGATCTTCATCGTTCGCGGCGGTCACGGCCGGCGGCACTCCGTCTCGGGCCGCGCCGCAGTCGCGAAGATACCATCAACGCGCCGGTCGTCCCGGCGCCGCGATCAGGATGCGAGTCGCAGCACCGGGCGGCGGCGCGCCGTGAGTTCGCTGACGAAGCCGTGCACCGCCTCGACCTCCGCGAGCGACAGGCCGCGCACCTCGACGGCACCGACGGCGCTGTCGTCCTCGCGCACGGCAACCGTGGTCACGCTGGTCGTCGGCAGGCGCGTGCCGTTGTGGTCGAGGGCGCCGTGCGGCTTGTGCGCCTGCAGCCGGCGGCCCAGCACGTGCCGGTCGGCGGCGTCGAGACCGACGCGATCGAGAACGGCGCAGATGTCGGCGATGAGACGGCGGTATTCGGCGGCCTGGCGGCGTGCTTCCTGCAGCGCAGTCGCATACGGTCGCAGCAGGCGGCGTTCGAGATCGCGCGCGATGACGTCCACGTCGCGCGTCGCGTTGACGCGTGCCGTCAGGGTGCGGCTGAAGCTGCGTTTGAATCCGTGCTCGTTCACGGTCGGCCAATGGGCGGCGCTCAGCGCCAGCTCGTCGCCATGGACCTGCACGTCGATGAGTCCCTGGTCCGGCGTGCGCAGCTGCAGCCCGCCGGTCGATGTCGTGGCCGGAGTGTGACCGGCGCCCCATCGTGTGCACAGCGCCGCACAGAGTTCCTCGATCGATGCACCCGATGCATCGCCTGCACGTGTGTTCATCGCAGCACCTCCACGCCCGTTCACGGACGACGTCTGAGGGGACTGCTCACCGATTCTTCGCCCGGACCGCGGCGTGGCAAGTCGGTTGCTGACCGACGGTCCCGCCGGGTTCGGGAACGGTGAGGCCGCTGGGGACGAGAGTGGAGAAACCATGCTGACGCACCTCTGAACGAAGCTTGTCAGCGTTATAGGGGGTCGCGGGCTCAAAGCCTGAGCCTGTGCGGCCGCGATCGACCGGCGGACGCGCGCCCTCGCCGCGGGGCGGCGGTCAGCCGAAGTGGCAGACGTAGTGCAGCGGTTCCAGCGCCTCGATGTCGAAAGCCGAGTCACCCGGCACCGAGAACGATTCGCCGCCACGGTACTCGCGAGGCGCGCTCTCGCCGGGCAGCGTCACCCGGCAGCGGCCTTCGACCAGCTCCATCACTTCCGGCGCGCCCGTGGTGAAGCGCAGCGTGGACGGCAGGATCACGCCGACGCTCTTGCGGCTGCCGTCGGCCAGGCGCACGGTGTGGCTGATGCACTTGCCGTCGAAGTACACGTTGGCCTTCTTCAGGACGGCCACCTGTTCGAGCGCGTCCATGGCCGGCTTCAGTCCTCGACCATCATGAAGTCGCCCTTGGAGGCGCCGCAGTCCGGGCAGGTCCAGGACTCGGGAACGTCTTCCCACGGGGTGCCGGGCGCGATGCCTTCGTCGGGCAGGCCCTTCTCTTCTTCGTAGACGAAGTCGCAGATCAGGCAGCGCCACTTCTTGTTGGCCATGAAATCACCGGTCTAGGTCAAAAAAAGGCGGCGCATGTTACCCCAGCCGGCTTGTGCGCGAGCATAAAAAAAGGCCAAGCGGGGTGGCTTGGCCTCAGAAACCCGGAGGTTGGGGAGATCCGGGTTGGGGGGAGAGATCGCCGGTTCCGTGCCGATTGCTCGTCGCGTGACCGTGAGTGAACAGTAGCGCCGGCCTGCGGCGGAAAGTGGCCGGCGGTGACACGAGGCGGTCTGCGGCAGACAAGCGGTCCTGCAGTCGTCAAATCCGCCTATCCGCATGAGCGGATATACTCTACAGTCCGCCGCCCGGACCCTGTTGTGCCATGAATTCGCATCCCGCCTTCGAACGCCTGAACGCGCTGCTGCGCGAACGCATCCTCGTCATCGACGGGGCCATGGGCACGATGATCCAGCGCCGCCAGCTGCAGGAGGCCGATTACCGCGGCGAGCGCTTTGCCGACTGGCACAAGGACCTCAAGGGCAACAACGACCTGCTGGTGCTGACGCAACCGGACGTGATCCGCGCGATCCACGGCGAGTATCTGGCGGCCGGCGCCGACCTGATCGAGACCAATACCTTCAATGCCCAGGTCATCTCGCTGCACGACTACGGCATGGAATCGCTGGCCTACGAACTGAACCGCGAGGCCGCGAAGCTCGCACGTCAGGCCGCAGACGAGTGGAGCGCAAAGACGCCGGACCGGCCGCGCTTCGTCGCCGGCGCGCTCGGGCCTACCAGTCGCACCTGCAGCATCAGCCCGGACGTCAACGATCCGGGTGCGCGCAACGTCAGCTACGACGAACTGGTCGCGGCCTACCTCGAACAGATCCGCGGTCTGGTCGACGGTGGCGCCGACGTGCTGCTGATCGAGACGATCTTCGACACGCTCAATGCCAAGGCGGCGATCTTCGCCTGCGAGACCTGGTTCGAGCAGTCGCAGACCCGGCTGCCGGTGATCCTGTCGGGCACCATCACCGACGCGTCGGGCCGGACGCTCTCGGGGCAGGTCACCGAGGCGTTCTGGAACTCGATCCGCCACGCGCGGCCGCTGGCCGTGGGCCTGAACTGTGCGCTCGGCGGCCGCGACATGCGTCCGTACATCGCCGAGCTGGCACGCATCGCCGACTGCTACGTGTCCTGCTATCCCAATGCCGGCCTGCCGAATGCCTTCGGCGAGTACGACGAGCGTCCCGAGGACACCGGCGGCATCCTGCGCGAATTCGCCGCCAGCGGGCTGGTGAACATCGTCGGCGGCTGTTGCGGCACGACGCCCGATCACATCGCCGCGATTGCCCGCGCCGTGGCCGACCAGCCGCCGCGCCGGCCGGCGAGCCCGGAGCGCATCGGCCGGCTCGCCGGACTCGAGCCGCTGAACCTGACGACGGACCTCAACTTCGTCAACGTCGGCGAGCGCACCAACATCACCGGCTCGGCGAAGTTCCGCGAGCTGATCAAGGCCGGCGACTACGCCACGGCTCTGGCGGTTGCGCGCCAGCAGGTCGAGGCCGGCGCGCAGATCATCGACGTCAACATGGACGAGGGCATGATCGACGGCGTCGCGGCGATGGATCGCTTCCTCAAGCTGATCGCCTCGGAGCCCGACATCTCGCGCGTGCCGGTGATGATCGACTCCTCGAAGTGGGAGGTCATCGAGGCGGGCCTCAAGTGCGTGCAGGGCAAGCCGATCGTCAACTCCATCTCGATGAAGGAGGGCGAGGACAAGTTCATCCGCGAGGCGCAGCTGTGCCGCAAGTACGGCGCCGCGGTGGTGGTCATGGCCTTCGACGAGCAGGGCCAGGCCGACAACCTCGAGCGGCGCAAGGAGATCTGCGCGCGCGCCTACCGGATCCTGGTCGAGCAGGTCGGCTTTCCGGCCGAGGACATCATCTTCGACCCCAACATCTTCGCGGTCGCCACCGGCATCGCCGAGCACAACAACTACGGCGTCGACTTCATCGAGGCCACGCGCTGGATCAAGCAGAACCTGCCGGGCGCGATGGTGTCCGGCGGCGTGTCCAACGTCTCGTTCTCGTTCCGCGGCAACAACCCGGTCCGCGAGGCGATCCACTCGGTGTTCCTCTACCACGCGATCCGCGCCGGCATGGACATGGGCATCGTCAACGCCGGTGCACTGGTGGTGTACGACGAGCTCGATCCCGAGCTGCGCGAGCGCATCGAGGACGTGATCCTCAACCGCCGCGACGACGGCACGGAGCGGCTGCTCGAGATCGCCGAGCGCTTCCGCGGCGACGGCAAGAAGCAGGCGGTCGAGGACGAGGCCTGGCGCGGCCTGCCGGCGCGCGAGCGCATCAAGCATGCGCTGGTCAAGGGCATCGACCAGTACGTGGAGGCCGATACCGAAGAACTGCGCGCCGACCTGGCCGCGCAGGGCAAACGTCCGATCGAGGTCATCGAAGGCCCGCTGATGGACGGCATGAACGTGGTCGGCGACCTGTTCGGCGCCGGCAAGATGTTCCTGCCGCAGGTGGTGAAGTCCGCACGCGTGATGAAGAAGGCCGTGGCCTACCTCATCCCGTACATCGAGGCCGAGAAAAAGCCCGGCGATGTCCAGCAGTCCAAGGGCAAGATCGTCATGGCCACGGTCAAGGGTGACGTCCACGACATCGGCAAGAACATCGTCGGTGTCGTGCTCCAGTGCAACAACTACGACGTGGTCGATCTCGGCGTCATGGTGCCGGCGCAGAAGATTCTCGACACGGCGAAAGCCGAGAACGCCGACATCATCGGTCTGTCCGGCCTGATCACGCCCTCGCTCGACGAGATGGTGAACCTGGCCAAGGAGATGAAGCGCCAGGGCTTCGACATTCCGCTGCTGATCGGCGGCGCGACGACGTCGCGCGCACACACGGCGGTCAAGATCGACCCGGCGTACCCGCACGGCGTGGTGTGGGTCAAGGACGCCTCGCGCTCGGTGCCGACCGCGGCCGCGCTGCTGTCGTCGGAGCTCAAGCCCAGGCTGCTCGCCGAGGTCAAGGCGGAGTACGACGGCATCCGCGAACGCCACGCGAACAAGGACCGGCAGGAGAAGTTCCTCAGCCTGACCGCCGCGCGGGCGAACCGCACCGGCATCGACTGGGGCCACTACCAGCCGTTTCGCCCGCGCATGCTGCTGCAGCAGACGCGCGATGTCTGCGAAGGGCCGCATTGCGATCACGCCCACCACGACGCGCCCGTGCAGCACGTGCGCGTGTTCAGGGACTATCCGCTCGCCGAGCTGCGCGAGTACATCGACTGGCAGCCGTTCTTCATCGCCTGGGAACTCAAGGGCCGCTACCCGGACCTGCTCAACAACCCGGCCAGCGGCGAAGCCGCGCGCAAGCTGTTCGCCGACGCCAACGCGATGCTCGACCGCATCATCGCCGAGAAGTGGCTGACGGCCAGCGGGGTCATCGGCCTGTTCCCCGCCGCACAGGTGGACGACGACGACATCGAGGTCTACGCCGACGAGGCGCGCACGCAGGTTGCGGCGCGGCTGCACGGCCTGCGCCAGCAGACCGAGCACCGCGCCGGCGTCCCCAACCGCTGCCTCGCCGACTTCGTCGCACCGAAGGACAGCGGCCTGCACGATCACGTCGGCGCCTTCGCGGTGACGGCGGGTCTGGGCGCGCAGGAGCGGGTCGCGGCATTCAGGAAGGCCAACGACGACTACAGCGCGATCCTGCTCGAGGCGCTCGCCGACCGGCTCGCGGAGGCGTTTGCCGAGCGCCTGCATCAGCGGGTGCGCAAGGAGTTCTGGGGCTATGCCCCGGACGAGCAGCTCGACAACGCGGCGCTGATCGACGAACGCTACATCGGCAGCTCCGGCGGCATCCGTCCCGCTCCGGGCTATCCGGCGTGTCCCGAGCACACGGAGAAGCAGACCCTGTGGACCCTGCTCGACGTCGAGCGGCACACCGGCATCCGCCTGACCGAAAGCATGGCGATGTGGCCCGGTGCCTCGGTGTCCGGCTGGTACTTCGCCCATCCGCAGGCGCAATACTTCGTCGTCGGACGCATCAACCGCGACCAGGTCGCGGACTATGCCCGGCGCAAGAACTGGGATCTGGCGACGGCGGAAAAATGGCTCGCCCCGAATCTGGGCTACGATCCGGACGACTGAGCCCGCCGCTGGCGGATCGGCCGTGGAAGACGTGACGGGGGCGGTCGTCCCCGCCCCGTCTGCGGCACGGATGTCGCCCCGAACAGGAAGTAACGCCGATGAGCCCTGCGAAGCCCGACAAGGACTGGCTGGACCCGCCGGACTGGTGGAAGAAATGGCGCCCGCTGCGCTGGCTGATCGGCGTCTTGCTGCTGCTCGGCGTCTGGGTGGCGCTGCGCCCCCTGTTGCCAGAGCGCGAGCCGGAGGTCGCGAAGCCCCGCGCGACCGCCGCCGCGCGCCCGACGCCGCAGGCCACGCCCGCCTCCACGCCGGCACCCGCACCTTCTGAGCCGCTTGCGTCGGCGAGCCCCGAGCCGGCGGCATCCGCCACGCCCGCCCCCGCGCAGGCCAGCCCGATCCCGAGTTCGACCCCGCCCCCGACCCCGTCTCCGGTCCCGGCTGCCGACACGTCCAGCGAGGTCAGTGAGCAGGAGGCGCAGGTCTACTACGAGGAGTCGCTGGGGCAGGCGCCGGCAGAATCCGAGATCGCAGCCTTCACGCGCGTGGCCAGCGACCCGGTGGCGATGCTGGGACGCTACCGCAGCTTCCAGAGCGTCGACGAGGTGGTGTTCGGGCTCGAGCAGGCCGGCTTCGAGCCGATCGTCGAATCACGGCACGCAACCGTGCGCGACGGCATTCCGCCGCGCGACCTGGACACCGTCACCGTCACGCAGTACCGGCACTGGGACGTGCCCGGACGCCTGCAGCTGCAGTTCTTCAACGACCGCCTGCTGCAGGCCGAGTTCGAGCCGGAGGATGCGGCGCGCTACAAGGCCGCGCAGCAGCGTGAACTGCCGCAGCTCAAGCGCGAGGAATCCGGGCGTTCGGAACTGATCGTCGGGCATCTGCGCATTGCCAGCAGTCTCGATCTCGCCGTCAGCGAGGTGGGACGCAAGCTGGGGACGCGCCCGTTCCTGATCTGGCAGGACCGCCGCCTGGTGCGCCAGCGCGACGAATGGGACCGCCGCTTCGCCCTTGACGCCGTGCCGTAGTCTTGTATGAAAAGTCCCGGCCATGGATGGCCGGGATCTTGCGCAGGAAGCGCACTAATGATGGTGCCCGCCCGGCCCGTGCACGTGGCCGTGGCTCAGTTCTTCCTGCGAGGCGTCGCGCACCTCGGTGACCTCGACGTCGAAGTTCAGCGCCTCGCCGGCCAGCGGGTGATTGCCGTCGACCGTGACCATGTCGCCGGCCACACGGGTGACGACGACGCGCATCGGGCCCTGGTTGCTCTGTGCCTGGAAGGACATCCCCGGCTGGATCTCCGCAATGCCCTCGAAGGCGCGGCGCGGCACGTCCTGCACCAGCCGCTCGTCGCGTTCGCCGTAGCCCTGGGAGGGCTCGACACGGACATTGAGCTTGTCGCCGGCCTGCTTGCCGGCGAGCGCGCTTTCGAGACCGGCGATGATGTTGCCGGCGCCGTGCAGATAAGCCAGCGGCTCGTTGCCGCGCGAGCTGTCGAGCACTTCTCCGGCGTCGTTGGTCAGGGTGTAGTGGATATAGACGACGCGCTGCTGGGCGATTTCCATGATGGATCCTGAGTGGCGAACTGACATGCTAACAAATGCATCCGCGCGGCCCGCCGGCAACGTTTCGCCGCCCCGGCGCATCCAACTCCCGGCATCGTCAGCAGGACTTTGAGTGATTGTCGGAATCTGACATTTTTATATATAAAAAATCACCATCTGAGACTGACGAAAGACGCCAACAAGTGGTTACAGAGACAAACTTCTGGCGCATCCCGGGTGAACCACGGTGCTGCCGGCTCGCGACGTATCAGAAGAATTCTTTTATTTTCATGAAGTTCAAACAGGCGTCGAACTGGCATGGCTCTTGGTCCCATGTCCGCATCTCGGGGTTTTCGTGGAGTGGGCTCATGAGCGTGCATGCGCGTGCAGTGGCGTTGGTCTGTGCCCTGGTCCTGGTCGGCTGCGGCGACGGCCGCGCCAAGGGCGAGGACAAGGACAAGGAGAAAGAGGAGGCCAGCATCCCGGTCGAGACCGCCATTGCGGCAACGGGGGCGATCGACGCGGCCTACCGCGGCACGGCGACGCTCGAGGCGGAGGACGAGGCCACCGTGATGGCCAAGCAGAGCGGTGTCATCGAACAGGTGCTGGTCGAGGAAGGCGAGCGCGTGCGCGAAGGCCAGGTGCTCGCCCGCCTGGAGACGGACCGGTTGCGGCTCGAGGTGGCCCGGGCGAAGGCGACGCTGGACCAGCTCGAGCAGGACTTCAAGCGTTACGAGTCGGTCTATGAGCGCAAGCTGGTGTCGCGCGAAGCCTACGAGCGTGCCAAGTTCGAACTGGACGGCGCGAAAGCGGCCCACGATCTGGCGCGCCTGGCCCTGCAGGAGGCCGAGATCCGCGCGCCGTTCGATGGCGTGGTCTCGCTGCGCCACGTCAAGGTCGGCAACACGATCCAGTCGGGCAGCCCGGCTTTCCGGGTCACCCGCATGGACCGGCTGGAGGCGCAGATCTTCGTGCCCGAGCGTGACATCCACAAGCTCGCGTCCGGGCAGCCGGCGATGTTGACCGTCGATGCCTGGCCGGACCGCCGCTTCACCGGCCACATCCTGCGTGTCAATCCGGTGGTCGACGCGACGACCGGAACGGTCAAGGTGACCGTGGCAATGGCGCCCGGGCAGCCCGAACTGCGTCCGGGCATGTTCGGGCGGGTCGAGATCGTCTATGACCAGCGGCAGAACGCGCTGCTGGTGCCCAAGGACGCCGTGCTGACCGAGGACGCGCAGCATTCGGTGTACGTCGTCGCCGACGGGCGGGCGCGCCGGCGGCCGATCGTCGTCGGTTACAGCGACGCCGACCGCTATGAAGTGGTCGACGGGTTGCAGCCCGGCGACGAACTCGTCGTGACCGGGCAGGCGAGCCTGCGCGACGACAGCAAGGTCGAGGTGGTCAATGCGCCTGCGGCGACTCCGGTCGTCGCATCCGGCACCGACACGCAGGGCTGAGCGGCGCGGCAACGGCGGGGGCGCCAGCAATGAAATGGATCGAGTTCTGCACGCGGCGTCCGGTCGCGATCAGCATGCTGACCTTCGCCGTGCTGCTGTTCGGCATGGTGTCGCAGTCGCGCCTTGAGCTGACGCTGCTGCCGGATCTGTCGTATCCGACGCTGACGATTCGTACCGAGCTGCCCGGTGCGGCGCCGGAAGAGATCGAGACGCTGCTGTCCAAGCCGATCGAGGAGGCTGTCGGCATCATCCGCAACGTGCGCCAGGTGCGCTCGGTGTCGCTGGCCGAGCGCAGCGACGTGACGCTCGAGTTCAACTGGGGCACGGCAATGGACTTCGCCGTGCTCGACGTGCGCGAGAAGCTCGATGCGCTGGAGCTGCCGAAGGAGTCGCAGCGTCCGATCGTGCTGCGCTTCGACCCCAGCCAGGACCCGATCATGCGCTACGGTCTCGCGCTCAAGGCCGGGGGCGGCGAGGCGCGACGGACTGCCGACGAGGCGGCGCTCAAGCGCCTGCGGCGGATCGCCGAAGACCTCGTGCAGAAGCCGCTCGAGGGCGTGGACGGCGTCGCCGCCGTCAAGATCGCCGGCGGTCTCGAGGACGAGGTGCAGGTGCTGGTGGACCTGGGCAAGCTCGCGCAGTTCCAGCTCACCACCGAGCAGGTCGAGGAGCGTCTGCGCGCCGAGAACGCGAACATCTCCGGCGGCCGCGTCGAGCAGGGCGCATCGAGCTATCTCGTGCGCACGCTCAACCAGTTCAAGTCGCTCGACGAGATCCGCGAGACGATCCTGGTCGCGCGCGCCGAGCGCTCGATCTATCTGCGGGACGTGGCCGAGGTACGCGCCGGGTTCAAGGAGCGCGAAGCCATCATCCGCGTCGACGGCCACGAGGCGGTCGAGATCTCGATGTACAAGGAGGGCGACGGCAACACGGTCTCGATCGTCGATCGCATCAAGGCGCGGGTCGGCCAGTTCGGCCGCCAGCTGCCTCCCGACGTCGAGATGAAGCCGCTCTACGACCAGTCGGTCTTCATCCGCCAGGCGATCGACGAGGTGGTCTACGCCGCGATCGAGGGCGGCCTGCTCGCGATCCTGATCCTGTACCTGTTCCTGCGCAACGCGTGGACCACGGCGATCGTCGCCATCGCGATCCCGATCTCGGTGGTGGCCACCTTCAACGTGATGTACGGGGCCGGCCTGTCGCTGAACATCATGTCGCTCGGCGGCATCGCGCTGGCGATCGGCATGCTCGTCGACGACACCATCGTCGTCCTCGAGAACATCCATCGCGCACACGAGCGCGGGCTGCCGCTGGCCGAGGCGGCCGTCACCGGTGCGAGCCAGGTCGCCGGCGCGGTGACCGCGTCGACGCTGACCACGGTGGCGGTGTTCTTCCCGATGGTGTTCGTCGAAGGCATCGCCGGTCAGCTGTTCGCCGACCAGGCCCTCGTCGTCACCGGCGCGCTGATCTTCTCGCTGGTCGTGTCGCTGACCCTGGTGCCGATGATGGCGTCGCGCGCCGCGCGTGCGCGGCCGGTCGTTCCCGCGAACGCGGTCGTCGGCGACCGCGGACGCCTGCGTCGGCGCCTGTCGCAGACGCGATACGCCGCGTTCGAGTCATTGCCGGCCTTGCTACTGTGGCCGTTCGTCCAGCTGTTCCGCGTGATCGGCCTGGCGCTCGGCCTGTTGCTGCGCCCGCTGGCGGCCGTCTGGCAACGCGCCTTCGCCGCGCTCGAACGGCGCTACGTGCCACTGCTCGACTGGTCGCTCGATCACCGCCTGCCGGTGCTGCTGACCGCGACGCTGCTGTTCGGCCTGGCGCTGTTCACGTTGCCGCGCATCGGCGTCGAGCTGATCCCGCCGTTCAATCAGGGCGAATTCCGTGCTGAGGTACAGTTGCCGCCGGGGGCGCCGCTGGAGCGTACCGATGCGGCCCTGCAGGAGGTCGCGCGCAAGCTCGACGCCAACGACGAGGTGAGCGCGTGGCTGGCGGCGAGCTATACGGTCGCCGGCACCGGCAACCGGCTCGATGCCAATCCGGAGACCGGCGGCGAGAACTTCGGCACCGTGAACATCGTGCTCAAGCCGGAGGCCTTCTCGAACGAGGGGGCGCTGATCGCCGAGCTTTCGCGTCATCTCGACGTCCTGCCCGGCGCGAGCTACCGCTACGCGCGGCCGGCGCTGTTCACGCTCAAGACGCCGCTGGAGATCGAGATCGCCGGCTACGACCTCGACCAGCTCGAGCGCATCTCCGAATCCCTGCGCCGGCGCTTGCTCGCATCCGAGCGCTTCACCGAGGTGGAGACGACGCTGGTGCCCGGCCACCCGGAAATCCAGGTCCTGTTCGACCAGGAGCGCGCCGCGCAGCTCGGGCTCGATACCGCCGTGCTGGCGGCGCGCGTCGCGGGCGTGGTGCGCGGCAGCGTCGCCACGCGCTTTCGCATCGGCGATCGCGAGATCGACGTGCTCGTGCGCGGCGCCGAGCGGCAGCGCGCGAACCTGGACGACATCCGCAACCTGGTGGTGAACCCGGACAGCCCGCAACCCGTCCGCCTGTCCTCGATCGCCGACGTGCGGCTGCAGTCCGGGCCCAGCGAGATCCGCCGCGTGGACCAGCAGCGCGTGATCATCGTCTCGGCCAATCTGGCCTACGGCAACCTGGGCGAGGGCATTGGCGAGATCGAGGTCATGCTGGCGCAGACGCCGCTGCCGTCGGGCCTGTCGACGCGTATCGCCGGCCAGAGCGAGGAGATGGAGGTGTCGTTCCGCTCGCTGACGCTGGCGCTCGCGCTGGCCATCTTCCTCGTCTACCTGGTGATGGCCTCGCAGTTCGAATCCCTGGTGCATCCCTTCGTCATCCTGTTCACCATCCCGCTGGCGGCGATCGGCGCGATCTTCGCGCTGTATCTCACCGGCTCGGTGATCAACGTCGTCGCGCTGATCGGCATGATCGTGCTTGCCGGCATCGTCGTGAAGAACGGCATCGTGCTGATCGACCTGGTCAACCGGCTCCGCGCCGAAGGTCAGGCCCTGCGGCCGGCGATGATCGAGGCGGGACGTTCGCGACTGCGACCGATCGTGATGACCACGCTGACCACGGTGCTCGGCCTGCTGCCGATGGCGCTCTCGGGTGCCGAGGGTGCCGAAGTGCGCCAGCCGATGGCGATCACCGTCATCGGCGGCCTGCTGGTCTCGACGCTGCTGACCCTGGTGGTGATCCCGGTGGTGTACACGCTGGTGCAGCGCGATGCGGATGCGGTGGATTCGCCCGCACCGGAGCCGCTGCCGTGATTCTCACCGAGCTGTCGCTGCGGCGCCCGGTCACGGTCGTGATGTTCTTCGTCTGCATGACCGTGATCGGCCTCATCGGCGGCCAGCGCCTGTCGCTGGAGTTCCTGCCGGACATCGAGTTTCCCGGCATCTTCGTGCAGATCCCCTACCGCAATTCGACTCCCGAGGAGGTCGAGCGCCGCATCACGCGGCCGGTCGAGGAAGCGCTGGCGACCCTGCCCGGCATCCAGCGGATGAACTCCGAGTCGTCGGACAGCGGTGCCGGCATCTTCATCCTGTTCGACTGGGGCGAGGACCTGGCGATCAAGGGTGTCGAGGCGCGGGACAAGATCGACGCGGTCCGCGACGATCTGCCGCGCGACATCGAGCGTATCCAGATCCAGAAGTTCGAAGCCGGCAGCATTCCGGTGCTGACGCTGCGGGTGTCCGCGCAACGCGACCTGTCGAACGCCTACGACATGCTCGAGCGCGCGCTCAAGCGACGCATCGAGCGGCTCGGCGGCGTCTCGCGCGTCGACCTGTACGGCGTCGACCCCAAAGAGGTCCGCATCGAACTCGCCGCCGACCGTGTCGCGGCGCATGGCATCGACCTGCGCGCCCTCTCGGAGACGCTGCAGCGTGCGAACTTCTCGCAGACCGCCGGCGACTTCATCGAGGGCGGGCGGCGCTACTACGTCAAGCCCGAAGGCCGTTTCGAATCGATCGGGCAGATCCGTGCACTGGTGATCGACCGGCGCGGCCTGCGCCTGGGCGACATCGCGGACGTGCAGTACGCCGAGCCGGTGCGCACCTACGGGCGTCACCTCAACGGCAGCTACTCGATCGGGCTGGACGTCTACAAGGAGACCGGCGCCAACCTGGTCGACGTCGCCGACCGCGTGCTCGCCGAACTCGACGAGGTCCGCGAGCTGCCGGAGATGGCCGGCATCAATCTCTACATCATGGAGAACACGGCGGACAACGTGCGCAGCTCGCTGGACGATCTGATCGAGGCCGGCCTGATCGGCGCGCTGCTGTCGGTCGCGGTGCTGTACCTGTTCCTGCGCGACTGGCGCATGACGTTGATCGTCACCACGGCGGTGCCGCTGTCGCTGCTCATCACGCTCGGTGCGATGTTCTTCCTCGGCATGTCGCTGAACATCCTCAGCCTGATGGGCCTGATGCTGTCGGTCGGCATGCTCGTCGACAACGCGGTGGTCGTGACCGAATCGATCTTCAAGGCGCGTGCCGAGGGGCGCAGCGCCCAGGCGGCCACGCTCGAAGGCGTGCGCGGTGTCGGCCTCGCGGTCGCGCTGGGTACACTCACGACCGCCATCGTCTTCATCCCCAATCTCTTCGGTGCGCAGAACGAGATCACCGTCTACCTGACGCACGTGGCGACGACCATCTGCGTGTCGCTCGGAGCCTCGCTGCTGATCGCGCTGACGCTGATCCCGCAACTGACCACCCGCATCGCCTTGGGGGGCAATGGGCACGTGCGCTGGATCGAATCGCTCGCCGATCGCTACGCACGCGTGCTCGCGTGGACCTTGCGCCATCCGGGCAAGACCGGCGTGTTCATCGTGCTGGTACTGGCCAGCGTTGCGGTGCCGGCCGGTCTGGTGAAGATGGACATGTTCCCGCAGGACCGCAGCAAGCGCCTGTTCCTGCCGTACAACGTCAACGGCGTGTACCGTCTGTCCAAGATGGAAGAGGCGGTCGACACGATCGAACGCTACCTGCTCGACAACCAGGCTCGCTTCGAGATCGAGTCGGTCTACTCGTACTTCGATCTCGGGCGCGCGGAAACCACGATCCTGCTCGTCGACAAGGAGCAGCGCACGCAGTCGCCCGAGCAGATCATGGAGGCGATCCGCGAGAAGCTGCCGAAGATCGCGATCGGCGATCCGAGCTTCGAGCAGAACCGCCAGGGCTCCGGCGAACGTCTGAGCGTGCAGGTCTTCGGCGAGTCGAGCGAGCGGCTGCGCGAGGTCGCGCTCGAGGTCGAGCGCATCCTGCGCGGTGTCGACGGACTCACCGACGTCCGCCTCAAGGCCTCCGCGGAGGACTGGGAGGTCCGCGTCCGCGTCGACCGCGACAAGGCGCGACTGTACGGGCTGTCGAGCCAGCAGGTCGCCGAGGTGGTCGCCGGCGCGATGCGTGGCGTGCCGCTGCGGCCATACCGCACGGCGACCGGCGAGGTCGACCTCGTCCTGCAGTTCAGGCTCAAGGACCGGCTCGACCTCGATGCGCTGCGCTCGCTGCCGATCATCACGCCGGACGGCACACGCGTGACCCTGTCGACGCTGGCGGAGCTGTCGATCGGCGACGTGCCGGGAATGATCCGGCGTGAGGACCGCCTGACCGCGCTGTCGGTCGAGTTCGGCACCGCCGAAGGGACGACCTCCGAGGATGCGCGCGAACGCGTCAAGCAGACGCTGGAGAACACGCAGCTTCCGCCGGGCTACAGCTGGGGCTTCGGTCGCGCATTCTCCGACGAGCAGGAAAGCATGCAGACGATGATGCAGAACATGCTGCTCGCGGTCGCCTGCATCTACATCGTCATGGCGGTCCTGTTCGAGTCGGTGCTCGCGCCCAGCGCGATCATCACCGGCATCCTGTTCTCCTTCATCGGTGTCTACTGGTTCTTCTTCGCCACCGGCACCGATTTCTCGTTCATGGCGATGATCGGCATGCTGGTGCTGATGGGCATCGTCGTGAACAACGGCATCGTGCTCGTCGATCACGTCAACCGCCTGCGCGCCGCCGGGCTCGGCCGCAGCGAGGCGCTGGTGCAGGGTTCGCGCGACCGCCTGAGGCCGATCCTGATGACGGCGGCAACGACGGTGCTGGGCATGGTGCCGCTGGCTCTGGGCGACACCGCCATCGGCGGCGAGGGCCCGGCCTACTATCCGATGGCCCGCGCGATCATCGGCGGGCTGGTGTTCTCGACCGGCGTCTCGCTGCTGGTGCTGCCGACGATCTACCTCGCGCTCGAGGATCTCGGCCAGTGGGGCCGGCGTGTGCTGCACCGTGCGCGCCACTGGTGGCCGACGCGACCGCAGGCGTCGACCACGCAGACCTGAGCCGGCGCACCGCCGCCGCGGTTTCCGGCTAGGCTAGCGAGTATGGGCAGGACCTTGCTGATTCTCGCAGCGGTCGTCGCAGTGCTGGGCGGCGGCATGGTGCTGCGTACGCTGACGCTGCGGCCACAGCCGCCGCTCGCCGCACCGATCGAGGCGATTGCGCTCGACGAGGCGGCGCTGGCGGACGGTCTGGCGCAGGCGCTGCGTCTCCCGACCATCTCCCACGCCGAAGGCGCGCCGGTGTACACGGCGGCCTTTTCCGCGTTCCACGCCCTGCTCGCCGAGCGCTTCCCGCTGGCGCACGCCCGGCTCGACGTCGAGCGCATCGGCGAGTGGAGCCTGCTGTACCGCTGGCGCGGCAGCGACGCGGCGCAGCGGCCGGCGCTGCTGGCGGCGCACATGGACGTGGTGCCCATCGAACCCGGCACCGAAGCACGCTGGACGCATCCGCCCTTTGCCGGCGTGGTGGCCGACGGCGTCGTCTGGGGGCGCGGTGCGCTCGACGACAAATCCTCGCTGATCGCCCAGCTCGAGGCACTGGAACACCTGCTGGCGCAGGGCTACGCGCCGACGCGCACGCTCTACTTCGCCTATGGCCACGACGAGGAAGTCGGCGGCCGCGAAGGTGCGCGGCGCATCGCCGAGAGCCTGAAGGCGCGCGGCGTCCGCCTGGCCTTCACGCTCGACGAGGGCAGCGCGATCACCCAGGGCGTCGTCGCCGGGATCACGCAACCGGTCGCCGCGATCATGGCGGGCGAGAAGGGATACGCAAGCTTCCGCCTGACGGCGCGCGCACCCGGCGGGCATTCGTCGATGCCGCCGGACGACAGTGCGATCGCCCGGCTGTCGCAGGCACTGGTGCGCCTTGATGCGCGGCCGCCGCGCGCGCGGCTGACGCCGCCGGTGGAGGCCATGCTCGAACGCCTGGCGCCGCACCTGCCGTTCGGCGCGCGTGTGGCCATTGCCAACCGCGAACTGCTCTCGGCGCTGTTGTTGCGCGAACTCTCGCGCAGCCCGGTCACCGACGCGCTCACGCGCACGACCCAGGCGTTGACGGTGGTGCACGCCGGCATCAAGGACAATGTGATCCCGACCGAGGCCTATGCGCTGATCAACTACCGCCTGCTGCCCGGCACCGAGCTGGCCGACATCGAGGCGCATATCCGCACGACGATCGGCGACGACGCCATCGAGCTAACGGTCGAGGAGGGTTTCGGCGACGCGGCGCCGGCGTCCTCCGATCCGGATGCGCCGGAATTCGCGGTGATCGCGCGGACCGTCAACGAGATCTTTCCGGAGGCGCTGGTGTCGAGCGGCATCATCATGGCGACCACCGACAATCGCCACTACGCGGACGTGCGCGACCAGGGCTACTACTTCGCGCCGTTCGTCTATACCGCGGACGACGGCGGGCGCATCCATGGCACCGACGAGCACATCGGCGTCGCCGAGTATGCCGACATGGTGCGCTTCTACATCCGCCTGCTGCAGAACGCGGGTGGCTAACCCGCCGGGCACGCTGCTCGCGGTCAAGGTCGCGCCGAAGGCTGCGCGCAATGCGGTGATCGGCTGGCACGCGAGCAGCCTGAAGCTCTGCGTCACGGCACCACCGGAAGACGGGCGTGCCAATGCCGCAGTGATCGCCCTGCTCGCCGACGTGCTGCGCACGCCACCCTCGAGCATCCACGTGCGCCGAGGTGCGCGCTCGCCGCACAAGCTGCTGGCGATCGACGGTCTCGACGAGGCGGCACTTCTCGCGCGCCTGCCGCAGCGTTGAGCCGCTGCGCGAATTGTCCTACAGCGGTCTGGGGGGAATCACCGGGGGTGCTTCCCGCCGGCGCAGGCTGCGCGCATTATTCCCCGCAACCCGTGTTTCCAGGCGCACGCCCGACGGCGCGTCAGGCCCCGTTTTCGTTCTTCACCTACCAAGGAAAATCGCGATGAAGTCCCTGTCCCGTAGTGCTCCGTTGCTGGCCCTGTTGCTGGCGGCCTGTGCGAGCAGCCCCGATCAGTCGTCGACGCAGGTCGCTGCGGCACCGAGCACGGAGCAGAAGTTCCGCACCGTGTCGGAGGCGGAGGCCGTCGCCGCCGACGACGACCTGATCTGCCGCATGGAACGCACGACCGGCACGCGCATCGACAAGAAGGTTTGCGCGACGCGGGATGAGTGGGAGCGCACGCGTCAGGCCTCGACCGAGGACTATCGCAAGGCCGCCACGCGCGGACTGTCGCTGCGTCAGAGCAACTGAGCCCCGGCGACAGCGCACGCCGCTGTCCCGCCGTTCCCGCATGCAGCATCGCACCGGCGTCGTTCTCGCGGGCTTCGCCGGCGCGATCGTTGCAGCCTGCGCCACGCTCGTTGCGCGGCCGGCGTCGCCGTGGGACGACGTCGGGACGCTGCAGGCGCGCTTCGCCGCGGGCACGCTCGACGCCCGCTCGCTAGCGCAGCAGGCGCTGAGCCGCATCGCGCGGCTCGACGAAGGTGCCGACGGCCTGCACGCCGTGGTCGAGCGCAACCCCGATGCGCTCGTCATTGCCGGGCGGCTCGATGAGGAGCGCGCGCAGGGGCGCGTGCGCGGACCTCTGCATGGCGTGCCGGTGCTGCTCAAGGAGAACATCGACACCGGCGACCGCATGCGCACCACCGCCGGTTCGCTGGCCCTGCTCGACGCGCCGACGCCGGACGATGCCTTTCTCGTGCGGCGTCTGCGGGCGTCCGGCGCGGTGCTGCTCGGCAAGACCAACCTCAGCGAGTGGGCGAACTTCCGCTCGACGCAGGCGACGAGCGGCTGGAGCGCACGCGGCGGCCAGACCCGCAATCCGCACGATCCCTCCCGCAATCCCTGCGGGTCCAGCGCCGGCTCGGCGGTCGCCGTCGCTGCGGGCTTCGTGCCGCTGGCCGTCGGCACCGAGACCAACGGTTCGATCACCTGCCCGGCGAGCGCGAACGGCGTCGTCGGCATCAAGCCGACGCGTGGGTGGGTGAGCCGCGACGGCATCGTCCCCATCGCCGCGTCACAGGATACCGCCGGACCGCTGGCGCGCAGCGTCGCCGACGCGGCGCTCCTGCTGCAGGCGATGTCCGGGCCCGATCCGGACGATGCGGCGACGCACGATGCCGGACGCTTTCCCGACGTGACGGGCGTGCTCGCCACCGCGACCGTCGACGGCGCCCGCCTCGGCGTGCTGCGCGACCGGACCGGTTTCGACGATGCGACCGACCGGCTGTTCGACGATGTTCTGCGCCGGCTGCGCGCGGCCGGCGCGCAGCTCGTCGATGTGGAGATGCCGCTGCCACCGACGTTCGGCGAAGACAGCTACGCCGTGCTGCTGTACGAGTTCCGCGAAGGCGTCGAGCGCTACCTGCGCGAGCGCGGCGCCGCGATCACGACGCTGGAGGGACTGATCGCCTTCAACCGCGGCCACGCCCAACGCGAGCTGGTGCACTTCGGCCAGGAGATCTTCGAGCAGGCGGCGCGCACCGGCGGGCTCGACGATCCGGCCTATCGCGACGCCCTCGCACGCAGCCGTGCGGCGGCGCGAACGGCGCTGGACCGCCTGCTCGTAGACGCCGAACTGGACGCGCTGATCGCGCCGACGATGGCGCCCGCCTGGCGCACCGATCATGCGCGCGGCGACGACTACCGCGGCGCCGGCGTCTCCGCAGCGCCGGCGGTCGCCGGCTATCCGCACATCAGCGTGCCCATGGGGCGTGTGGACGACCTGCCGGTCGGCCTGTCGCTGATCGGCGCCGCCTGGGACGACGCGCGACTGATCGGCCTCGCGCATGCGTGGGAGCAGCTCGCCGATCTCGACCCGAGGCCGACGCTGGCGACCGTGCGAGAATAGGCGGCCGTCGAATCCGGGCCGTACCGATGTCTTCCCTGCCTGCCGAAACTCCGATCCACTGGCCCGCACCGGGGCCGAAACGGGCCTTGCCGCCGGAAGGACCGGTTCTCAAGGACGGCGCACGCGGGCGCATCGAAGCCAACAAGCTCGCCAAGCGCCTGCGCCGACAGGTCGGGCAGGCGATCATGGACTACAACATGATCAGCGACGGCGACCGCGTGATGGTCTGCCTCTCGGGCGGCAAGGACAGCTACACGATGCTGGAGATGCTGCTGCAGCTGCAGGCCAAGGCGCCGGTGCGTTTCGAGATTCTCGCGGTCAACCTCGACCAGAAGCAGCCGGGGTTTCCCGAGCACGTGCTGCCGGACTATCTGCGCGCCCGCGGCGTGCCGTTCCACATCATCGAGCAGGACACCTACTCCGTGGTCAAGCGGGTGATTCCCGAGGGCAAGACCACCTGCGGCCTGTGCTCGCGGCTGCGCCGCGGCGCGCTGTACGCCTACGCCCGCGAACACGGCTACACGAAGATCGCGCTCGGTCATCACAAGGACGACATCGTCGCGACCTTCTTCCTTAACCTGTTCCACGGCGGCAAGCTCGCCGCGATGCCCCCGAAGCTGCTATCCGACGACGGCGACAACGTCGTCATCCGGCCGCTGGCCTACTGCCGCGAACGCGACATCGCCGCCTTCGCCGAGCACAAGGCGTTCCCGATCATTCCGTGCAACCTCTGCGGCTCGCAGGAGAACCTGCAGCGCAAGCAGGTGCGCCGCATGATGGAGGACTGGGAGCGCGAGCACCCGGCACGGATCGAGCAGGCGTTCGCCGCGCTGACCAACGTCGCGCCGTCGCAGCTTGCCGATCCCGGGCTCTTCGACTTCGCGTCGCTGGGCGGTGATGCGCCCGGCGCGCGGGACTGGCTGATCGCGGACGCCGCCGGATGATGCGTCGGTGGTGGCTGCTTGCCGTCGCGGCGTGGTGTGCGGCGGCGTCCGGCAGCGACAGCGCGGCGCCGTTCGCCTGGACGCTGCGTGCGCCGGGCACGGCGACGCACTATCTCGTCGGTTCGATCCACATGCTGCCGCCCGCCGCGCATCCGCTGCCGGACGGTCTCGAACGCGCCTACTCGGCGAGCCGGCGCCTGATCGTCGAGAGCGATCCGCTGGCCCTGTCCTCGACCGAGCTGCAGGGGCAGATGCTCGCGGCCGGCACGGCCGGCGATGCGGGCCTGACCGGCGAGATCCCGGCGCCCCTCTACGCGCGCCTGCGCACCCAGCTCGGACGGCTGGGCCTGCCGCAGCGGATGTGCGATGCGCTGCGTGCCTGGCTGTGTGCGCTGACGCTGGAGCTCTCCGGTTACCAGCGTGCCGGCTTCGTCCCCGACCTGGGCATCGACCGCCATTTCTTCGACCGCGCACGCGCGGATGGCAAGCCCGTCGCCTGGCTGGAGACGCCGCAGCAGCAGCTCGCGCTGTTCACGCAGATGCCGGACGGGCTCGGCCGCGAGTTCCTGGCCTCCGCGCTCGACGGGGTCGGCGATCCCGACATGACCCCGCAGCGGATGCTCGAGGCCTGGCAGCAGGGCGACGTCGCGTTCATGCATGCGCAGATCGAGCAGCTGCGTCGTGACCATCCGGGCGCCTACGCACGCCTGCTCTCCGCCCGCAATCGGGACTGGCTCGATCCGCTGGAGGACTGGCTGCGCGAGCCGCTGCCGACGCTGGTCGTCGTCGGGGCCGCGCACCTCGTCGGCGACGATGGCCTGGTCGATGCGCTGCGCGCACGCGGCTTCGAGCTGGACGCGGGTGTACGGCCGTGATCGAGCTCTGGCAGTTCAACTTCTCGATGTATCCGGAGATCGTTCGCTGGGCGCTCGACCACAAGGGCCTGGAGTACCGCACGCGCGTGCTGCTGCCGGGGCCGCACGTCCTGCAGCTGATGCCGCGCTTCGGCCAGAAGACGGTGCCGGTGCTGCGCGACGGCGCGCGGTTGCTGCGCCAGACCGGCGAGATGCTCGATCACCTCGAGGCGTATGCGCCGTCCCTGTTGCCGACCGATGCGGCGCAGCGCGAAGCGGCGTGGGCCTGGGCGAGGCGGGCGCTGGAGCAGTGGGGGCCCTCGGTGCGTCTGGCCGGCTTTCACGACCTGCTGCCGCACGCCGCCTACATGGCGCGGCTGTGGTCGCAGCCGTTTCCGCCGCTGGCGCGCGCGGCCTATGTCGCGGGGTTTCCGCTGCTGGTGCGCCCGGTGATGCGGCTCGACATGGGCATCACCGACGAGCGCGCCGAGGCCGCTCGTGCGGTCACCGCTGCCGCGCTCGACGCGGTGGCCGAGGCGACCCGCCGGCAGGACTACCTCGTCGGCGGCCGCTTCGGCCTCGCCGATCTGGCCGTGGCCGCCGTGCTCGCCCTGACGGTGCTGCCGGAAGAGTATCCCTTGAGCCTGCCGCAACCCCATCCCCGCGGCGTGCGGCGCTGGCTGGGGCGATGGCGCGGCCATCCGGGCGCTGCCTGGGTGCGGCGCGTCTACGCCGTCCACCGCAGGCGCGCAGCGATGCCCGTGGCGGCGTGACGCGATGCCGCGTCCGGCCCGGGCGGCGCGACCGTTCCGGGATAATGGCCGGCCCTGCCGCAACCCTCACGGTCCCGTCGACGTACAAGAGCGCATGCGCCACCGGCCTCTCATCAAGCGACTGTGCCTCGCCGGCCTGCTGGCCGCGACCGGCGGCGCGAGCGCGGGGATCGACGTGCGCGTCGAGGGGCTCGACGGGGCGCTGCGCAACAACGTCAACCAGCGCCTGGGCATCCGTGCCGAGGCCGGCCGCGACGATCTGGACGTCGCCCTCGTCGAGGCGCTGCACCGCGATGCGTTCCGCGACATCTTGGTCGCGCTGCAGCCCTACGGCTACTACAACCCGGTGATCGACGGCCAGCTCGAAGGCGAGGCGCCGGAGTGGACCGCGCGCTACCGCGTCGAACCGGGGCCGCGCACGCTGATCGACACGGTTGAGCTGCGCATCGAAGGCGACGGCGCAGATGATCTGCAGGCGCAGCACGACACCATCCTCAAGCGCCTGCAGCCGGGCGAGCCGCTGCGGCACGCGCGCTACGAGGATGCCAAGAACACGCTGGCCACGGCGGCGTACGGGCTCGGCTACCTCGACGCGCGCTTCACCCGCGCCGAACTGCGCGTGCTGGCGGACGACAATCTCGCCGAGCTGTTCCTGCACTTCGATACCGGACCGCGCTACCGCTTCGGGGCGGTGACGGTGGAGCAGGACATCCTGCGACCGGCGATCGTCGAACGCTACGTGACGATCGAGCCCGGCGCGTACTTCGATCCGCAGGCCCTGCTCGACACCCAGTTCGCGCTCAGCGACCTCGGCTACTTCTCGGATCTGGAGATCCTGCCGCGGCGCGATGCCGCCGAAGACCGTGCCGTGCCGATCGTGATCCGCACCTCGCCGCGGCCCCGCACGCGCTACAACTTCGGCATCGGCTACGGCACCGACACCGGCGCGCGCATCGGCACCGGCGTCGAGGTGCGGCGCTTCAACCGCCTCGGGCACACCGGGCAGGCGGAGGTGCGCTTGTCCGAGGTCAAGAACACCGCGCGAGGGGAGTACCGCATCCCGCTGGGCACCCGCATCGGCGACAGCATCGGCGTGGCCGCCGAGCTGACCACCGAACGCTTCGACGACGGCGACAGCCAGAAGTGGGGGGCCGAGCTGAGCCTGCTGCGCAAGCCGGGCGACTGGCGTCGCAAGCTGTACCTCGCGTTCACGCACGAGGAGTCCGAACTCGGTTCGACGCGGCAGACGGCAGACCTGCTGACGCCGGGCATCAGCCTCACGCGCACCGAGGTCGACGATCCGATCTACAGCCGGCGCGGCTGGTCGCTGTTCGTCGACGTCCACGGCGCGGTGCGCGAGGTGCTGTCGCCGACCAGCTTCGTGCGCTCGCAGGTCGTCGCCCGCGCGGTGCTGCCGGCGGGCGAGCGCTCGCGCGTGCTCGGGCGCGCCGAGTACGGCGCCAACCTGGTCGACGCGTTCGGCGAACTGCCGGCGTCGCAGCGCTTCTTCGCCGGCGGCGACCAGTCGGTGCGCGGCTACGCCTACCAGTCGCTCGGCCCGCTCGACGACGAGGGCGCGGTCATCGGCGGCAAGTTCGTCAGCACCTACAGCCTCGAGTTCGAGACCCGCGTCGTCGGCAACTGGGGTGCGGCGGTGTTCTACGACTTTGGCGGCGCGGACGACGATCCGGCTCCCCGCCTGCTGCAGGGCGTCGGCGCCGGCGTGCGTTACCGCGCGCCGGTGGGTTCGGTGCAGGTCGATCTTGCCCACCCGCTGGATGATCGCGATGGCGGCAGCGGCAGCGGCGTGCGCCTGCACATCGGTGTGAGGGTCGGACTGTGAGTGCGCTGTCGGTGCTGCACCGGCTCTCGCGCATCGTGCGCGACGGGCTGGGACTTCTGCTGACCCTCACGGCCGGCGCGCTGGTGTTCCTGCTGTTCACCGAAGCCGGGGCGCGACTCGCGCTGCGCGAAGTCGAGGCGCGGCTGGACTCGGTGCGCACCGAACAGGTCGGCGGTCGCCTGTGGGGGCCACTGACCGCCGGGCAGCTCGTCTACGAGGACGACACCGTGCGCATTGAGATCCGCGAGCTGTCGCTGGACTGGTCGCTGCTGCAGGCGCTGCGTGCGCGCCTGGCGTTCTCCGAGCTGCATGCCGGCGAGCTGCAGCTCGTCGTCAAGCCGCGTCCGTCGGACGAAGCGCCGGCCGAACCGGGCGGGATGCTCACACGTCTGCCGCTCGATCTCGCCGTCGGCGACCTGCGCGTCGACCGCTTCGAGATCGTTGCCGGCGAGGGCGAGCCCATCGTGCTGGAGGACGTCAGCCTGGCGGCCGGCTGGCGCGGGGAGCGGGTGCGCATCGATGCGCTGCGGGCGACGACGCCGTGGGTCGGCACGCTGGACGTGGCCGGCGAAGCGCATCTGCAGCCGGACGCCGTGGTGATCGACGCCCTGCGCGTCGGCGGCTTCGTCGATGCGAGTGTCGAGGGTCGCTACGGCTACGACACGCCGTCGGACCTGCGCCTGCAATGGACGGCGCTGCGCTGGCCGCCCGCGGCCGACGCCGCTCCGCAGTTCGCGAGCGACGGTGGCCGGCTGCACTGGCAGGGTGTGCCGGATGCCTGGCAGTTCGAGCTCGACGGGGCGCTGGTAGCAGCGGGAGAGGCCCTGCAGATCGAAGCGGCCGGCAGCGGCACGCTTGACGCGGTGGAGCTGAGCCGGGCGCGGGTCGACAGCGGGCACGGCCGCGTCGACGCACGCGCGTCCCTGCGCTACGCCGGGCTGGAACTGAAGGCCGACGGTCGGGTCGAGGCGCTCGAGCCGCAGCACTGGGCGCCGCAGTTCGAGGGTCTGATCCAGGGCGATTTCGACGTGGAGGCGGTGCTCGGCGCCGACGAGCCGGAGCTGCGCTTCGACGTGCGGCTCGACGACTCCCGGCTGCAGGGGCACACCGCCGACGTCGAGGCCCGCGGGCGCTACCGCGGCCAGACGCTGGTGTTCGAGCGGCTCGACGCGCGCGTCGGCCGCAATCGCCTTCGTCTCAGCGGGCAGGTGCTGCCGGAGCTGGCTGCTGAGGCGCAGGTCGACGGACGCGATCTGGCAGCGATACTGCCCGAGCTGGCCGGCAGTCTGCGTGGACGCGTGCGCGCCGACGGCCCGCTGCAGCGTCCGCGCCTCGCCGGCGAACTCGAGGCATCCGGCCTCTACTACGGCACTTACGGTAGCGAACGCCTGCAGGCGCGTTTCGATCTCGATCCGGCGCAGCGGCTGACGCTCGACGTGCGCGCCGACACCGTCGCTGCCGGGACACCGATCGACAGCGTCGAACTGGCGCTGCGCGGCAGCGCGCAGGACCACCGGCTGACGCTCGATGCCCGTCTGCCGCAGGCCCACTTGGCGACCACGCTGACGGGCGCGCTGGATATCGCCGCGCGCCGCTGGACCGGACAGCTCGCCGCGGCGCAGATCGAGCCGCGTGGCTTCCCCGCGTTCGCGCTGGAAGAGGCTGCGGCGCTCAGCGTCGCGGAGGACGTCGTCGAGCTGGCGCCCGCCTGTCTGAAGAGCGAGCTGGCGCGCGTCTGCACGGCGTTGCGCCCGGTCGATGGTGCCCGCCGCGTCGCCTTCCGCCTGCAGGATCTCGAGCTGGCCATGCTCGAGCCCTGGCTCGGTGGCCTGCAGGCCGAAGGCGCGATCGAAGGGCGCGGCTATGTCGACCTGGGGCCGGGCGGACTGCAGGACCTGCGCCTGGATCTCGACAGCAGCCGCCTGCGCCTGACCCGAGCCGGACTGCCGCCGCTGGTCCTGCTGCCGGGTACGGTGCGCGTGGTCGAGAACGAGCAGGCGCTGGACCTGAGCGCCGAGCTGCCGCTCGAGCGCGGCGGGCTCACGCTCGCAGGTCGACTGGCGCCCGGCGACGACTTCCTGCAGCGCGGCCTCGAAGGCGAGCTGCGGGTGGAGGTGCCCGAGCTGACCTGGCTGCACGTGCTCAACTTCGAGATGCAGGAGGCGCGCGGACGGCTGAGCGGGCGCATCCGCGCCAGCGGCACGCTGTCCGAGCCGCGCTTCGACGGGCGCGTCGAGTTCGCCGATGCCTCGATGCGCCTGCGCACGCCGGGCATCCGCCTGGAACGGATCCGCGCGCTCGTCAGCGGCAGCAGCAGCGGCGCGCTCGAGATCGACGCCGAGGCCTGGTCCGGCGACGGCGTGCTGCGCGCGGCCGGGCAGTTCGATCCCTGGCGGCGCCCTTTCGGCCTGAACCTGAAGATCGACGGACAGGACTTCCAGGCGGTGCGCACGCCCGATGCGAGCGTCTGGGTGACCCCCAGGCTCGACGTCGCCCTCGCCGAAGGGGCGCTGCGCGTCGACGGCACCGTCGACGTGCCGCGCGCGGACATCACGCCCAAGCGCATCAGCAGCGGCGTCGGGCCCAGCACCGACCAGGTCATCGTGCGCCGTGGCGAGGACGGCGGTGGCGACGCAGTCGGTATCTTCGCCGACGTGCGCCTGAAGCTGGGCGAGGCCGTCCGCTTCGAGGGATTCGGCCTGAAGACCCGGCTATCCGGTGCGATCCGCGTGATCGAGGCGCCGGGCGTGCCGACGCGCGCACGCGGCGAACTGCAGCTCGTCGGCGGCCGCTACGAGGCGTACGGGCAGGAGCTGACGCTGGAGACCGGCAAGCTGCTGTTCACCGGCGGCGCGCTGACCCGGCCGGCGGTGCAGTTGCGGGCGACGCGCGAGCCGCGCGAGGACATCACCGTCGGCGTGCTGGTCCGCGGCACGCTCGACAAGCCGGAGTTCAGCCTGTTCTCGACGCCGGCGATGCCGCAGGAGCGGCAACTGTCGTGGCTGGTGCTCGGACGCTCGCTCGACGAGGGCGGCAGCGGCAGCGACCGCGAACTGGTTGCCGACGCGGCGCTCGGGCTCGGGCTGGCCGGCGGCGAATGGCTGGCGCAGCGTCTCGGCAGCCGCATCGGCTTCGACGAGATCACCGTCGGGGCCAAGCCCGGCGAGAGCAGCCAGCAGGCGCAGATCACGCTCGGCAAGTATCTGTCGCCACGGCTGTTCATCAGCTACGGGGTCGGCCTGTTCCAGGCGGGCCAGTCGTTCCGCCTGCAGTACGACATCGGCAGCGGCTTCAAGCTGGCGACCGAGACCGGCGTCGAGTCCGGCGGCGATCTGCTGTACACGATCGAGCGCTGAGCCGGACCGGCCCGGCCGGGCCCCGCGGGCGACGGCGTTTATACTGCGCGCCCGTTCGTGCCCGAGCGTGCCGATGCGATTCCTGCGCCTGCTGCCGCTTCTCGTCGTTGTGATCGCTGCCTGCGGCCAGACCGGTCCGCTGGTGCTGCCCGAGCAGACGCTGGCGCCGCCGCCGTCCGCGCCGCCGGTGGCCGTGACGCCTGCGGACGACGACGAGCCGGACGATGCCGGCCGGACCTCCGAATCGCCCTGACCCCCACAGACTTCGATGGATCATTTCGAACTGCGCGACGGCGCGCTGTACGCCGAGAACGTGGCGGTCGCCGAGATCGCGCGGCAGCATGGCACCCCGTGCTTCGTCTATTCGCGGGCGACGTTGGAGCGTCACTACCGCGCCTTCGACGAGGCGCTGTCCGGCGTCGACCATCAGGTCTGCTATGCGGTCAAGGCGAACTCCAATCTCGCGGTGCTCGACGTGCTCGCGCGTCTGGGCGCCGGCTTCGACATCGTTTCCGGCGGTGAACTCGAACGCGTGCTGCGGGCCGGCGGCGACGCCGGCAAGGTCGTGTTCTCCGGTGTCGGCAAGACCGCCGACGAGATGCGCACGGCCCTGCAGGCCGGCATCTTCTGCTTCAACGTCGAGTCCGCGTTCGAGCTCGAGCAGCTGGATGCCGTCGCGCGCAGCCTGGGCACCCGTGCCCCGATCGCCCTGCGCGTGAACCCGGACGTCGACGCCGGGACACATCCGTACATCAGCACCGGCCTGAAGAACAACAAGTTCGGCGTCGACATCGCGACCGCGGAGCGCCTGTACGCGCAGGCCGCCGGCATGGACGGCATCGAGGTCGCCGGCGTCGCCAGTCACATCGGCTCGCAACTGCTGGAGATCCGGCCGCTGCTGGACGCGCTCGATCGCGTCCTTGCGCTGGTCGAGCGGCTCGCGGCGCGCGGCATCGTGCTGCGGCACATCGACTGCGGCGGCGGTCTGGGCGTGCGCTACAAGGACGAGCGGCCGCCCGAACCGCGCGACTGGGCCAGCGCCATCAAGGCCAAGCTCGCCGGTCGCGGCCTGCGGGTGCTCACCGAGCCGGGCCGGGCGATCGCCGGCAATGCCGGCATCCTCGTCACGCGCGTGCTCGGCATCAAGCACGGCGAGGAGAAATCGTTCGCGATCGTCGACGCCGCGATGAACGATCTGCTGCGGCCGACGCTGTATCAGGCGTGGATGGACATCGTGCCGGTGCAGCCGCGCGACGGGAAGGTGCACCGCTACGATGTCGTCGGGCCGGTCTGCGAGTCCGGCGACTGGATCGGCCGCGAGCGCGACCTGGCGATCGACGCCGGCGACCTGCTGGCGGTGCGCACCGCCGGCGCCTATGGTTTCGTCATGGCGTCGAACTACAACACCCGTGCGCGGGCCGCCGAGCTGATGGTCGACGGCGATCGCGTGCACGTGGTGCGTGCCCGCGAGACGCTGGACGATCTCATGCGCGGCGAGGCGCGACTGCCGTGACGACGGCGCCGGACACTGCGTCCGCCAGGCCGCTGATCCTCATCGACGGCTCGAGCTGGCTGTTCCGCGCTTACCACGCGCTGCCGCCGCTGACCAATGCGCAGGGCCGGCCGACCGGCGCGGTGTTCGGCATGGCCAACATGCTGCGCAAGCTGCTCAAGGACTACGCGCCCGAGCGCATCTGCGTGGTCTTCGACCCCAGCGGCAAGACCTTCCGCGACGAGCTGTACGCCGACTACAAGGCGACGCGCACCGAGACGCCGGAAGACCTGTCGGCGCAGTTTCCGGCGATTCTCGAACTGATCGAGGCGATGGGGCTGCCGCTGGTCACGGTCGACGGCGTCGAGGCCGACGACGTCATCGGCACCCTGTCGCGCGCGTCCGCCGCGCGCGGCGAATCGGTGCTGATCGTCACCAGCGACAAGGACATGGCGCAGCTCGTCGACGAGCGCGTGCAGCTGCTCGACACGATGAAGAACCGCCGGCTCGATCCCGCCGGCGTCGTCGAGAAGTTCGGTGTGCCGCCGGAGCGCATCATCGACTACCTCGCACTGATGGGCGACACCGTCGACAACATTCCGGGCGTGCCCGGCGTCGGCCCGAAGACCGCGGCGAAGTGGCTCAACGAATACGGCACGCTCCACGACATCGTCGCCCGCGCCGACGAGATCAAGGGCAAGGTCGGCGAGAACCTGCGGGCGCATCTGGACCGCTTGCCGCTCGCGCGCCAGCTCACCGAGATCAAGTGCGACGTGGCGCTGCCGCTGACGCTCGACGAGCTGGCCCCGCGTGCCCCGGACGCCGCGCGTCTGGCGGCGTTGTACCGCAGCCACGGTTTCAACCGGCTGCTCGAGGAGATCGAGCGCGGTGACGCGGCGAGCGAGGACGCCGCGCCGCTGCCGGCGCCGAAGAACGACTCGGTCGCCACCGAGGTCACGACAGTGCTCGACGACGAAGCGCTCGATGCCCTCGTGCAGGCGCTGGAGCGTGCGGCGCTGATCTGCTTCGACACCGAGACCGACAGCCTCGATTCCAATCAGGCGAACCTGGTCGGGCTGGCGTTCGCGGTCGAGGCGGGCAAGGGCTGGTACGTGCCGCTCGCGCACGACTATCTGGGCGCGCCGCCGCAGCTTGATCGCGGCACGGTGCTCGAGCGCCTGCGACCGGCTCTCGAGGACGCGAACCGCGCCAAGCTCGCCCAGCACGGCAAGTACGACATGAACGTGCTCGCCGCGCACGGCATCCGGCTGGCGGGGCTGCGGCACGACACCATGCTGCAGAGTTACGTGCTCGACGCCGCCGGCAACCGGCACGACATGGACACGCTGGCGCTCAAGCACCTGGGACACACGACGATCAAGTTCGAGGATGTCGCGGGCAAGGGGCGCAAGCAGCTGACCTTCAACCAGGTCGAGATCGACAAGGCGGCGACCTACTCGGCCGAGGATGCCGACATCACCCTGCGCCTGCATGGCGCGCTGTATCCGCGCGTCTGCGAGATCGCCGAGCTGCGCAAGGTCTACGAGACCATCGAGATGCCGCTGGTGCCGGTGCTCGCGCAGATGGAGCAGACCGGCGTCAAGGTCGACGTCGCGCTGTTGCGGCAGATCAGCGTCGAACTCGCCGGGCGCATGGACGAGCTGCAGGCGCAGGCGCATGCCGAGGCCGGCGGCGAGTTCAATCTCGGCTCGCCCAAGCAGCTGGGCGCGATCCTCTACACGCAGCTCAACCTGCCGGTGCTCGGCAAGACGCCCAAGGGCGAGCCGTCGACGGCCGAGGACGTGCTGGAGGAATTGGCGAGCCAGCATCCCCTGCCGCGGCTCATCCTCGACTGGCGCGCGCTGGCCAAGCTGCGTTCGACCTACACCGAGCTGCTGCCGCAGGCCGTGAATCCGCGCACCGGCCGCATCCACACGTCCTACGGCCAGGCGATCGCCGCGACCGGCCGCCTGTCGTCGTCGGACCCGAACCTGCAGAACATCCCGGTGCGCAACGCCGAGGGCCGCCGCATCCGCCAGGCCTTCGTCGCCGAGGCCGGCAACGCCCTGCTGGCGATCGACTACTCGCAGATCGAGCTGCGGCTGATGGCGCACTTCTCCGGCGACGAGCGTCTGCAGCAGGCGTTCCGCGAGGGCCGCGACATCCACCAGGCGACCGCGGCCGAGGTGTTCGGACTGCCGGTCGACGAGGTCCCCGCCGAGCGCCGGCGTGCGGCCAAGGCGATCAACTTCGGCCTGATCTACGGCATGTCGAGCTTCGGCCTCGCCCGACAGCTCGGCATCGGCCGGGGCGAGGCGCAGGAGTACATCGACCGCTTCTTCGGGCGCTATCCGGGGGTCAAGGCGTTCATGGACGGCACGCGCCAGGCGGCGCGTGAGCGCGGCTACGTCGAAACCCTCTACGGTCGTCGCCTGTACCTGCCGAACATCCGCTCGAAGAACCAGGGTCTGCGCCAGTACGCCGAGCGCACCGCGATCAACGCGCCGCTGCAGGGCACCGCGGCCGACCTGATCAAGCTCGCGATGCTCGACGTTGCAAGCTTTTTGCGCGAGAAGGCGGCAGATGTGCGCATGATCATGCAGGTTCACGACGAGCTGGTTTTCGAGGGGCCGGCGGCGACCGTCCGCGAGTTGGCGCCGCAGATCGCGGCCCGCATGTGCCGGCCCGGCGGCGACCGTTCATCCCCTCTCGCAGTACCGCTCGTCGCCGATTGGGGGGTCGCCGGCAACTGGGATGCCGCCCATACCGCCGAGGGCCACGCAACTAGCGCTGCCTGAAAGAAATTTAGTTTTTCAGGCAAGCAAATCTCACTGACATTCCTGTCAGTATGTATTTTTAACTCATTGATTTTATTAGTTCAGAATCGGTTCAGCTGTGCGGTTCGCAACCGCCTGAAAAGAGCCGTTTGAACTTCGGCCCCGGGCCCCCATCTAATCTTCCGAGCGGCGATTCTCCCTGTCCCGCTCTCCGCCTCACTCCCTGGGCGGATCCGGCATCCCCCAAAGCCGGAAAGCGTCGCCCGGTGGCCTCCCCCCAAGGTCACCGGGCTTTTTTATGTGCCGCTGCCTGCGCCCGCAGCCGCCACGCAGGCGGGATGCGCCCGACGCTCAGGCCGGCTCGGTCGACGGCGTGTCGCTGGCGCGGGAACCGCCGAAGCGCGCCTTGGAGAAGGCGATGCGCGCCTCGGCCGGGGCCTTGCGGTCGCCGTCGCGGTCGACCACCTCCAGGCGCGAGCGCAGGCCGACGCGGTTGGCGATCTGGATCGACAGGCCGGGGCGGGCGTTGAGCTCGAGAATCAGCGGGCCGAGGTTGCTGTCGATGACGATGTCGACGCCCAGATAGCCCAGTCCGGTGAGTTCGTAGGCGCGCGCCGAAAGCTGCAGCACGGTCTCCCAGTCGGGAACCTGCACGTCGGCGATGGCATACATCGTGTCCGGGTGCACCGTGACCGGCATTTCGCGCCAGACCCCGTGCGTCGTGCGGCCACCGCCGATGTCGATGCCGACGCCGATCGCGCCCTGGTGCAGGTTGGCCTTGCCGTCGGACAGGCGCGTGGGCAAGCGCAGCATCGCCAGCACCGGATAGCCGCGATAGACGATCACGCGCACGTCCGGGACGCCGTGATAGGAGATCGACCCGAACACGGCGTGCGCGTGCACGCGGTACTCGATCATCGCCCGGTCCGGCTGCCCGCCGAGGCTGTACATGCCCGACAGGATGTTGCTGATGTGATGGCTCAGGTCGTCCAGGTCCAGCGGCACACCGCTGGCCTTGCGATAGCTGCCGCCGATGCGGCCGGTGATGACGGTGATGCCGTCGCCGCCGGAGCCACGCGCCGGCTTGATCACGAAGTCGCTGCGCCCGTCGAGGATGCGGTCGATGCGACGCGCCCCGTGCTGGGTCTCGACCACGCCGTAGAGTTCCGGCACGGCAATGCCGGCATCGATGGCGAGCTGCTTGGTCAGCAGCTTGTCATCGACACGGGGGTAGTAGCGCCGCCGGTTGTTCGGACCGATGTACAGCGCGTTGCGGGCATTCATGCCGAGCACGCCCAGTTCGCGCAGGTGCCGCGGCGAGGCCAGCCACTTCATCTCTTGATCGCTTCGCTCAGCGCACGAAAGCGCAGCAGCTCGGTGACGCGGTAGCCGGTGTAGCGGCCCAGCAGCAGCGCCAGCGCCAGCACCAGCAGCAGCGACTCGGGGAACACGAAGATGAAGTGCTCGACGCGCAGGTCGAACATGATCAGATAGCAGCCGGCGGCGACGATCAGGCTGCCGACGCCCTGCTTGATCGCATCGGCGGGGCCGTGCTCCTCCCAGACGATCGACATGCGTTCGATGGTCATCGCCAGGATCACCATCGGGAACAGCGCCACCGACAGACCCACCTCGAAGCGCAGGCGCTGCGACAGGATGCTGACGAACGCCATCAGCAGGATGACGATGATCACCACCGCCGCCAGTCGCGGTACCAGCAGCAGCTTGAGGTGTTCGAGGTAGAAGCGCACCGCGAGCCCCAGCGTCACCAGCACGCTGAACAGCAGCACGCCGGCGACCAGGTCCGTCTGCCGGAACGCCAGCGCGATCAGCACCGGCATGAAGGTGCCGAAGGTCTGGACGCCGACGACGTTGCGCAGGAACACGATCAGCAGCGCGCCGACCGGGATCAGCAGCAGCGAGCGGTAGACGTTCTGGGTGTGCACGGGCAGCGCCAGCAGCGAATACGAGGCCACGGCGGACTCGCTGAGCTGGGCCTGGCGGGTGGCGGTTTCCAGCGCCTCCTCCATCGTGCGCGTGACCGAGAAGCGCACCTCGGCGTCGCGGCCGCGTTCGACCGAGAACAGCGGCGTGTCGCCGCGCCACCACATGACGAAATCGGGCGGATAGCCATGCGCGCCGGTGTCGGGATCGATCGGAATCCAGCGCTGGCCGTTGTTGACCTCGATCCACGCCTCGACCTGCGCGCTGCGCGCACCGTCGACCAGCCGCAGACCGCGCGCCATCCGCGCCGGGATATGGGCGCCGGCGAGCACGTAGATCGCCGTGCGCACGCGGTCCTCGCGCGAGGCCTGGCGCGGCAGCAGCAGTTGCGCGTTCTCGTCCGGCGTCGGTCGCGCGAGCATCTGCATCAGCAGCGACGAGAAGGTCGCGATGTCGGCGGACTTGCTGCGCACCTCGTCGAGAATCGCGTTGACCGCGGCGCTGTGCAGCTCGTCGTACAGCGGCGGCGCGGCCAGCGCCGGAACCGCCTGCTCGAGGCTCTTGCTCTCGTGCGGCGTCACCGTGGCCCGGTAGTACAGCGTCTGCCGGCCGGACGGTCGGCGCGTGCTCCAGATCGCGACCCGGTTATTGCTGCGGCGCTCGGTCTGCAGGCCGTAGCCGCGCGAGACGAAGTTCTCGTCGAGGATCGAATAGCCCGGCGGGTCGAGCGGAATCGCCAGCTCTGCCTTGGCGGCGCCTCCGGTCGCCTCGAACGACAGCCGTGCCTCGATGATCCAGCTCTGTATTTCCTCTGCCGGCGTCATCGGGTAGCCGAGCGCCCGCACCTTGTAGACGATCAGCGATACCGCCGTCACGGTCAGGATCGCCACCAGCACCGGCAAGTGCCATCGCCTCATTCTTCCTCCAGATCGTCGACATCGGGCTCAGGGTCCGAGGCCGACGCGCCCCCATCCTGTTGACGCACATTCTCGCACGACGGTTCGCGTGTGTAGATCACCGCCGAATCGACCAGGACGTAATCGCGCATGTAGTTGCGCCCGACCAGCACCGGGTAGTTGAACCCGCTGCGGTCGATCAGGCTGAACTGGCGTTCGCGGTAGACGTCGCCGACGCACAGGCCGAGTTTGACCACCGGCCGGCGCTGGGTCTTGCCGCCGTGCCGGCGGATGCGCACGTGTCGCGCGAGCGGCGCCTCGAAGATCTCGACGCCTTCGAGGTCCTCGTCGCGGACGTCGAAGCGCACCCACTTGTCGCCGTCGCGCTCGAAGTACTCGATGTTCTCGGCGGTCATCGACGAGGTCGTCGCGCCGGTGTCGAGCTTGGCCTTCAGCCGCACGCCGCGCTCGCCCACGGCGACCCATTCGAGCCAGCCGAAAATCTCCCGGTCGCGCGGCGCGTCGCCATCTTCGGCGAGCGCGGCAGGCGCGCAGAGCAGCAGGGCGATGGCCATGCCCAGCGGGCGGCAGATGCGGATCATCGGGCGGGCGTTCGGGAGGAATGTCGTCGGTCGCATTTTATCGTCGGGGCGGAGGGCACCGGGCGGTGCGGGGCCGCAACGCTGGCCACCGGGCGATGAATCGTCCCTGACTCGCGCCGTCTCAGGTCATCAGGGGGCCGATCTTGTTCACCGCGGTGCCCTGGGCGAAATCGACGCCGGCGCTGCGCAGCGGCGCCAGTGCACCGTCGGACTCGATGTTGATGGCGCAGGTGCGGCGGTTCAGCAGATGCGCGGCCTCGCAGATCCATTTCAGATGGGCGCGGTCGAGCGCATCGGTGTCGATGTTGCGCGTCACGCTCGGATGGATCTTCATGTAGTCGATCGGCAGATGACGCAGCTGCGTGATGCCCATCGTCGTGTGGCAGCGGTCGAGCGAGAAGCGCACGCCGATGGGCCGCAACTGCTCCATGAAGCGTTGCACGACCGAGCCCTGGCTGACCGCGAAACCCTCGTCGATCTCGAAGCACAGGTGCCGGGCATCGACCGGCGAGTTGCCGATGATCTCGAAGGCCGACGGTGCGAACTCGGGGTTCAGCAGGCTCTGCGGGGCGAGGTTCAGGCAGGCCGCCGTGTGGGAGTCCAGGAGACGCGGATTGCTTTCGAGCGCCTTCAGCAGGTGACGCAGCGCCCACAGGTCGACCCGGTGCGCCTGCTGCAGCCGCTCGACTGCCGGGAGGTAATAGCCTGGCTCCAGCCAGACACCGTCGTCGTCCTCGACGCGCAGGAAGAACTCCACCAAGGGCTTCTGCGAACTCTCGATGAGCGGCCGCAGTTCCTGCGAGATCAGGTGCGCGCGGCCGTCGTCGAGGCGCGGCAGCAGCCACTCGAGCTAGGTCTGGTCGTCGCGCCGCCGTGCGCCAGGCGCGTCGGCGGGCACCTCGTGCAGCACCCGGTTGCCGCCCCGGTTCTTGGCCTCCGCGAGCAGCGTCTCGGCCTGGCCGAGCAGCTGTGCGCGCTCGCCGCCGCTGCGTGCGATCGGCAGCACGGCGATGCTGAAGTTGCAGGCGATGCGCTTGCCGTTCCATACTAGCTGGTTGGACTCGGCATGCTCACGGACGCGCTCGGCGATTTCCAGCGCGCGCTCCAGGGTCTTGCCGACCAGCAATGCGGCGAAGCGGCTGTTCGAGGGGCGGTAGCCGGTCCCGACGTCGGTGAGCGACATCGAGAAGTTCCGCGCCGCGTGCCACAGGGCCTGCTCGCCGGCCCAGTAGCCGGACTGGTCGTTGATGCGGTCCAGGTCGTCGACACGCAGGTAGATCAAGGCGTGCTGGACGCCGTTGTCGACGGCATCGGCGACCAGCTCGTCGAGCCGCCGCTCGAACGGCTCGCGCGACAGCAGCTTCGAACTCCAGGCGTCCATCTCCGAGTCGCTCAGCGACAGCGACTGGTGGCCGGTCTTTTCCGGCGCGGGCGCATCGGCGCGGCTGAAGCGCACCGAGCAACCGATGGACTGGCCGCCGCTGTCGATGATCGCGGTGGCGGTGACGAAGACCGGTACCGGCTCGTTCTCGTGGTTCACGAGCACGGCCTCGCGGATCTGCGGAATCCCGCTCGCCGAGCCGGCCACCGTCGACAGGAAGTTGCGCAGCGGGTGGTCGCGGAAATGCTGGTTGCCGTCCTCGAACAAGGGGGCGACGTCGTCGAAGCGCTTGCCGATCAGGCTCTCGCGCGGCGAGCGCAGCAGCGTCGCGGTGGCGGCGCTCACGCCGGTCACGGCACCGGTGCGGTCCGTCAGCATGATCGCGTCCTGCGTGATGCCCAGCGCCGCGTCGCGCGAGCGCAGCGCCGCGACATGCTCGGCGCCCAACGACGTGAGCTTGTCGCGCAGGCTGCGGTGCATCTGCATCATGGCGTTGAGCTGCGCCGTGCGTTTGTCGCCCTCCTCGGTCAGCGCGCGCAACTGCTCGGCGTCGTGGGACTGCTTCGGCGGCTTGCGGGTGCGCAGGCGTGCGAACAGGCGGTCCACCGGCTTGCGCACGCTGGCGTTCCACACCAGGTAGCCGACGACGAGCAGCATCAGTGCCTGGAGTGCGGACGCGGCGCGCAGCAGGCGGCGGCCCTTTTCGTCCAGATCCCCGCCGAGCGCCGGTTCGAGGCCGAAGCGGTGCAGCAACGCCGCCAGGACCGCGGCGATCAGGACCAGCGACAGCCACGCGACGACGCGCTTGGCGCGCCTGCGTCCCAGCGTCCGCGTCAGCATGCTCGGCATCGTCCGTCCTTGTGTCTATCGATCTTCGATCTTAGCGCCCTGCGACAGCAGAACGCTCGCACGTTCGCGCAGCGCTTCCACGCCGCTGGGCGCCTGCGCCGAGAACAGCTGCACGCTCAGTCCCGGGACCTGGGCCAGCGATCGCTGCACGGCCAGCATCGCGTTCTTGGCGGCACCATAGCCGAGCTTATCGGCCTTGGTCAGCACCACGTGGCAGGGCAGTGCGCGCGCGGCCGCCCACTCGAGCAGCTGCCGGTCCTGCGGCATCAGCGGATGGCGGACGTCCATGATCTGCACGATGCCGCAGACGTTGGCGCGGGTTTCGAGATAGCGGCCGATCAGCGCCCCCCAGCTCTCGCGCAGGTCGCGGGCGACCTTGGCGAAGCCGTAGCCCGGGATGTCGGCCAGACGCCCGAGCGGCACCTCGAACAGGTTGATCAGCTGCGTGCGTCCCGGCGTCTTGCTGACCCGGGCCAGGGCCTGCTGTCCGCAGAGGCGGTTCAGGGCACTGGATTTGCCCGCGTTCGAGCGTCCCGCGAACACCAGTTCCGGCCGGTCGTCGTCGGGCAGCTGGCTCAATTGCGCGCAGGACAGCAGAAATCGGGCACCGGCGAAGGGATTGGGGGTACGGTCGTTCATGTCGGGCGGGGCTGGCGCGCGACAAGCATAGCCGTCCGGCCGGCTGCGCGTGCCAAGCGGGACGCGGGCCATGTAGAATCGCGCGCTGGTCCACGACCAACCGCATCCGCGGCCGCGACGCAGGCCGCCGGCGCGGGTCACGATCTTCCGGAGTTGCAAAGACAATGAAGCGTGTTCTGCTGGCTGCCCTCCTGTGCACTCCGCTGGTGGGTGCGATGGCGGCCTCCGACAATGGATCCGGTGCGGCAACGGGCGCCGACCCGTTCACCCAGGGCAACGCAGAAGCCGGTGCCGCCAAGGCCGCGCCCTGTGTCGCCTGCCACGGCCCGGGGGGCAACAGCTCCAATCCCGAGTGGCCCAAGCTCGCCGGACAGAATGCGGCCTACACCTTCGAGCAGCTGCAGAACTTCAAGACCGGCGTGCGCAAGAACCCGCTGATGGCGCCGCAGGCAGCTGCGCTGTCCGAGCAGGACATGCGCGATCTCGCCGCCTACTTCGCGGCGCAGCCGTTTTCCCCGGGTGTGGCTAGCGAAGAGGCCGTCGCCAGGGCCGAACCGCTCTACCGCGGTGGCGATGCCGCCCGCGGCATTCCGGCCTGCGCCGCCTGCCACGTCGCCAATGGCGCCGGCGTCGCCGCCTCGGGCTATCCGCGCATCGGCGGCCAGCATGCGACGTACACGGCCAACACGCTGCGGCTGTACCGGGACTTCGCATCGAGCGGCGAAGAGATGCCGTCGGGGAACTTCGGGATCATGGCGGCAGTCGCAGGCAAGCTTTCGGACGAGGACATCGACGCACTGGCCTCGTACATCAACGGCCTGCAGTGAGGATCTGACCCGACATGCGTTCACCTTTCCGTGCCCTTGCCGCCGCCGTCCTCGGCGTCTTCGCCATTGCCTGCTCCGCCCAGGACGCCGGCAGCGCCTTCGAGGAAGGCAAGCACTACCAGAAGGCACGCAAGGTGCAGGCGCCGGACGACCCGAAGCGTATCGAGGTCGCCGAGTTCTTCATGTACAGCTGCCCGCATTGCTACTCGTTCGACCCGACGATCTCGGCGTGGGCGAAGACCAGGCCGGGCGACGTGGATTTCGTGCGTTACCCGGTCACCTTCGGCCGCGAGATCGGCCGGGTCCACGCGCGGGCGTTCTACGCCGCCGAGGCCCTGAACGTCAGCGAGCAGGTGCACATGCCGCTGTTCGAGGCGATCCACGAGCGGCGCATGCCGCTGAACAACGAGGCGCAGTTGCAGACCGTCTTCAACAGCGTGACCGGCGTGATGCCGGACGTGCTGTCGGCGACGCTCAAGGGCTTCGCGGTCGACTCGCGCGTGCGCAAGGCCGAGCAGCTGGCGATGGACTACGGCGTCACCAGCGTGCCGACGATGGTCATCGGCGGCAAGTACGTCACCAGTGCGGCGATGGTCGGCAGTTTCGAGGACACGGCGAAAGTGATCGACTTTCTGGTCGACAAGGTGCGCAAAGAACGTGCGGGCGGCTGATTCCGGCCTGCGAACACTCAAGGCCCGGCTGATCGCCGGGCTTTTTGTTGTGGCGCCCGGCCTCGTCGCCGGTGCCGACGAACCCGCACCGGCGCTGCCGCTGGCCACGCTGGAGACCGCGTGCCGGCTGATCGGCGGACGGCTGCACAGCGTCGGCGCGCAGCGTTGCCTGGATGCCGGGCTGCACGTCGCCGAGGGGGCGAGTCGCGAGGGACTGCCGCTGCTGTACCGCGACTATCCGGCCACCTCGCGGCGCACAACGCCGCAGCGGGTGCTGATGATCGGCGGCATCCACGGCGACGAGCTGTCGTCGGTGAGCATCGTGTTCAACTGGATGGAGCGCCTCGAGCGCAGCCGCTTCCAGCCGCTGCACTGGCGCGTGCTGCCCTGTGCGAACCCCGACGGACTGTTGCGCCGGCCGGCCACGCGCATGAATGCGGCCGGTGTCGACCTCAACCGCAACTTTCCCTCGCGCGACTGGGACACCGAGGCCACGGCGTACTGGGAGCGCCGGACCGGGCGCGACCCGCGTCGCTATCCCGGCCCGCAGGCGTTGTCGGAGCCCGAGACGCAGTGGCTGGTGCGCGAGATCCGGCAGTTCAAGCCGGACGCGATCGTCTCGGTGCACGCGCCCTTCGGCATCCTCGATTTCGACGGGCCGCGCGAGCCGCCGCAGCGCTTCGGCTTCCTGCACCTGCACCAGCTCGGCACCTACCCCGGCTCGCTGGGCAATTTCGCCGGCATCAACATCGGCCTGCCGGTGATCACGCTGGAACTGCCGTATGCCGGCATCATGCCCAGCCCGCAGCAGCAGGCGCGGATCTGGGCCGACATGCTGACCTGGCTCGAACGCAACCTGCCGGAAGAGGCGCCCCTGTACTTCCGCCTGGGCGACCATCCCTGGAACGGCGCGGAAGCAGAAACGCAGAACTGAGCGGCTGCGCCGCCCGGGCGCTGGCGCCCCGGACGCGGCTTTACTACCGGTTGATCTCGCGGATGATCTTCCAGGCGCCGTCAGCCTCGCGGCGCCAGAACTGCTGCTTGCGCGTCGTCACGGCGTAGTTGTCGGAGCTGTATTCCATCGTGAACTCGGCGAGCAGCACGTCCTGCTCGGCACCGGGATAACGGAACAGGCTCATGTCCGACAGGCGGATGTCGATGAACTTCTTCGACGCGTTGACGCGGCGCTTGTGTGCCGCGAACGCGGCGCGGCCCATGCCGTCGGCGCTGAAGTCGTCGGCGTAGTAGGCGAGGTAGGCCTCGGTGTCGCGCGCCGACCACTTGGCGCGCCAGTCCTCGACGCGGCGCATGAAGGCCTCGCGCACCGGGGTCACGGCATCGGCCGGAACCCATTCGAGCTTGTCGCTGAGAATCACCGGCGTGCCGCCGAAACGCACGTGGGTACGCAGCGCCTCGAGATCGACGTTGGCCATCGTCACGCAGCCTTCGCTGGACCGTGGCGGCCGGCTGTAGGTGTCGCGCGGCACGCCGTGCAGCCAGATGCCCGAGCCGGTGCGCCGGAGATGGCGGTCCCAGGCGTTCGGATAGTCGAGCGGCAGCGCGCCGGCGCCGTAGAGTTCCGGCAGCTTGTCGTCGTCGATCCAGTGGGTGATGTGGTAGAGCCCGACGGGCGTGCGCATGTCGCCGGTGACCTGCTTGCCCGAGCCGTTGCGGCCGATGGCCGCGTAGTGATGACGCAGCAGGCTCAGCTCGCCGCCGTTGTTCTCGAGCAGGTAGAGGCGTGCCCGCGGCAGGTCGACGACGATCGCATGCTCGAAGCCCTCGGAAAGCTGCAGCACGACGTTGGGCACCATGCCCGGCATCGGCACGGCCTTTTCGCCGGCCAGGCGCACGCGCGCCTCCTCGGCGAGATCGCGCAGTCGCGCGTCGGTGCTCATGCTGGTGGCGACGAGCTTGCCGGCATCGGCGCCCGACAGTGCCGCCAGCAGCTCGCCGTAGATCAGCTGCGCCAGACGGAAATTGGGCTCGCGCCGGGTCAGCGATTCCAGCGTCGACAGGGCCTCACCCGAGCGTCCGGCACGCAGCAGCTCGACCGCTTCGTTGAACTGTCGTTCGGGGCCGGTGTCGATCGCCGTCGCCACGCTCATCCAGCATCCGAGCGTGGCGCACGCGAGTGCGCGGAACTTGCCAGCAATCATCGGGAAAGAACGCGTCGGGAATCAGCGGCTGTACTCACGGGCGATCTTCCAGCCGCCCGCGGTCTTCTTCATGTCGAGCACCTTGGTGACGACGTCGGAGAACGTGTCGGAGACGTACTCCTGGCGGAAGCTCACGCTCGCGCCGGCGTCGCCGGTGCTGCTGAACGCCGGATCGGTCACGTTGACCTGGATGCGTCCGGGTGCGCTGATGCGCTCGCGGCGCTGGGCCTCCCACGCGGCGCGCGAAAGACCGCCCTCGGGGACGAAGTCCTGGGCGTAGGCCGCGAAGTAGGCGCTCAGGTCCTGCTTCGACCAGGCGGCGGCCCAGGCTTCGACGCTGCGCAGCAGCGCCGCGCGGGTGTCGGCACCGAGCGCGTCCGTATCCGCCGGCGCCTCGGCCACTGCCGCCACGGGAGCCGGTGTCGGTGCAGCGGCCGGAGCGGCTGCGACGGCCGGCGGCGGCGCACTGACCGGCACGGCTTCGCGCGCCACCGTCTCGCTGGCGTCGATCTGGTTGAGCAGCGCCAGCTTGTGGCGCAGCATCTGGTTCGATTCGTCGAGTTGCAGTGCGCGGCTGTACGCGGCGCCGGCCAGCGCGGCGTAGATGTCGCCGAGATTCTCGTGCGCGGTGGCGTAGCTCGGATGGGTGGCCAGGGCGGCCTGCAGCGCGTCGCGGGCCTTTTCGTAGTCGCCCTGCGCGGCGTAGAGCACGGCCAGGTTGTTGTAGGGCTCCGGCAGCTGCGGATAGTCGCGGGTCAGATCGGAGAACACGCGGATCGCGTCCTTGCTGCGCTCGAGACGCACGAGCGCGAGTCCGCGGGCGAAGCGCGCCTCGGCGTCCTGCGGATTGCCGGCAAGGTGCTTGTCGAGCAGCTGGAGCGCGGCGGCCGCCTGCCCCTGTTCGATCATCGACTGCGCCTGCGATGCGACGCCGGCGGCCAGCGCCATGGGTGCAACAATCAGAGCCGCGAGCGCGGCGATGCGGCGAAGCGCAGGCATGCGGAACAGTCCCTAGGTCAACATGGCGGGTAACTATAGCAGCACCCGGGCTGTGCCCCGACGTGCGCGGCAGCCCTCAGGCCTCGCGCCGACCGTAGACGGCGGCCATGTCCGGGGGCAGGCCCTTGTAGCGCTTGTGCACCCAGAAATACTGCGTCGGCGCGAGCGCGATCCCCTGTTCGACGACGTGGTTGATGCGGGTGGCATCGGCGATCTCGTCGCCGAGCGGAAAGTCCTCGAGTGCCGGCAGGATGCGGACACGGTAGCGGCTGCCGTGGCGCTCCGGAAAGTACGGCACGACCTTCGCGCGGCCCATCTGCGAGAGTCGCGCGGTCGCCGTGATCGTGCGCACCGGCACGCCGAAGAACGGGGCGTAGACGCTCATGCGACGGTCCAGGGCCTGGTCGGGCGCGTACCAGATCGGGCGGCCGTCGCGCAGCGCGCGCACCAGCCGGCGCAGATCGTCGCGCGGCAGGGCCGGCAGCCCGGAACGGCCTTCACGCCAGCGGTGCATCAGAAAGTCCATGACCGCGTTGTTGTAGGGTCGGTACATCGCATGGAAGCGCACTCCCGCGAGGCACAGGAAGCGGGCACCCAGTTCCAGCGTCGTGAAGTGGCCTGTCAGCAGCAGGACGCCCGAGCCGTCAGCCATCGCCGCGCGCAGGTTCTCGATGCCCGTGACCTCGCCGCGATGCCGTAGTCTCCAGTCTGGGGCGAACCAGGCCAGCGCCGTCTCGAAGACGCCGCGGCCCAGGTCCGCGAAATGCTGACCGGTCAGGCGCTCGATCTGCGGCGCGTCGGCCTGCGGAAAGGCGATGCGCAGGTTGGTGCGCACGACGTCGCGGCGCGAGCGCAGCAGGTGGCCGATGGCGCGTCCCAGGCCGGCGCCGAGCGCCGCCTGCAGCGGCACGGGGAGCCAGCTCAGCAGCCAGACGCTGGCGACGCCGAGCCAGGTGGCCCAGTGTCGCGGGTGCAGGAGTGCGGCTTGGAAGGCGGGCGCGGCCATCCGCGCATTCTAGAGGTGCGGCCCCTGCGCGCGTGCGCGGCCGCGAGGCGGCACCGGCGGTCAGCGGACCGAAGTGGGCGCGCTGACAGCAGGAAGCCTTAACGGTTTGTCCATGGATTGTTCACGGTCTGTCCATAAACTCCGCCCATGCGCGCGTTATACACCCTGCTGCTGCACCTGCTCGCGCCGTTGGTGGTGCTCAGGCTGCTATGGCGCTCGCGCCGCCTTCCGGGTTATAGGCAACGTATCGGTGAGCGGTTCGGCGGGGTGGCGCGCGTCGGCCAGCCGGTCGCGGTCTGGGTCCATGCGGTCTCGGTGGGCGAAGTCCAGGCGGCGCTGCCGCTGATCCGCGGGCTGGTCGCGCGCTACGGCGAGCGGCGGGTGCTGGTCACGACGACGACGCCGACCGGCTCGGCATGCGTGCGGACATCGCTCGGTGAGGCAGTGCTGCACAGCTACGCGCCGTATGACCTGCCCTGGGTGCTGACGCGTTTTCTGGCGCGGACCAGGCCGGAACGCGTGGTCGTGATGGAAACCGAGCTGTGGCCGAACCTGTTCCGCGCCCTGCGCCGTCGCCGCATCCCGCTGCTGCTCGCCAATGCGCGCCTGTCGGCGCGCTCGCTGCGCGGCTATCGCCGGCTGCGCAGCCTGGCCCGCTCGACGCTGGCCGATTGCAGCCTCATCGCGGCACAGTCCGCGGCCGACGCCGCGCGCTTCGTGGCCCTGGGTGCGCCTGCGGCGCGTGTCGAGGTGAGCGGCAACATGAAATTCGATCAGCCGGTTCCTGCGGCGCAGGTCGCCGCGGGCCGCGCGCTGCGTCTGCGCCTGGGGCGGAGCCGGCCGGTATGGGTCGCGGCCAGCACCCACGAGGGGGAGGAGGTCGCCGCGCTCGACGTGCACCGCACGCTGCTGCAACGATGGCCGGATGCCTTGCTCGTCCTGGTGCCGCGGCATCCGCAGCGCTTCGACGAGGTTGCACGACTGGTCGCCGCCAGCGGCCTGCGCGGCGTGCGTCGCAGCGACGGGTACGAGGCGCTGACGCCGCAGGTGCAGGTGCTGGTCGGCGACAGTCTCGGCGAGATGTTCGTCTACCTCGCGCTGGCCGATCTGAGTTTCGTCGGCGGCTCGCTGGTGCCGGTCGGCGGTCACAACGTGCTCGAGCCCGCCGCCGTGGGCGTACCGGTGCTGTTCGGTCCGCACATGCACAATTTCGCGGCCGCACGAACGCTGCTGCTAGCGGCTGACGCCGCGCGGGAAGTGAGTGCGGCGTCGCTGGCGGCCACGCTTGCGGAGCTGCTGCAGCACCCGGATCGTTGTGCGGCGATGGCCGCGGCGGGCCGTGCGGCCGTCGAGGCGAACCGCGGCGCGAGCGCGCGTCTGGTCGCGGCGGTCGAGGCCCTGCCGGCGACCTCAGAGGGTGTAGACAAAATAAAGTAAAATAGCAGTCTACTGGCGATCAGGGGCTGCGAAATGGGCAAGCGGGGGCGTCCGCCGAAGCTGACGGAACTGGACTATCCGATGTTGCGAGAGGTGGTGATCGCTCGGCCGGCCG
>NZ_QICN01000011.1 GCF_003201205.1 Sinimarinibacterium flocculans | reverse complement strand
AGCCGGTGATCGTTGCCCACGGCACCGCACCACCGCCGCCGGCACCGTCCACCGTGAACACGCCGCCGGTCAGGAACACCTTGCCGTCGTCGTAGTTCGCCCACGCGCCCGTGCTGGACAGCGCCACCGCCAGCACCGCGGCTCCCGTACAGACCCGCGTTGCGCGCCTCATCATGTCTTGCATTGCCCCAACTCCTTTATTTCAGTAGAGCCGCCTGAAACTCGGCAAAAAAAAACGCCCACAGACTGGCTCTTTGGCCAATGTGTGGACGTCGACATCCCATGAGTCGGGCATCTTTACCCGACCGTTTGTGTCCCGAGGCACGCTTGACCCCGAGTCGTGATCTAGAAGCAGCAAGCGCCGTGCCAGTTGTTCCCGGGTCGGGCGATCGCCGCGTGCTGCTCCTTATATATCGGGCGACGACCGGCTCCCGCCTGCCGCCGTGCCGTTGCCGCCGTCCCGATCCAAGCTGGCGCAGCGAGTCCAGGCTGGTGCATGCCGCTCTGCACCGAGGCAGCGCACGACGACGCGCGATCAGACGCCTTCGGCGTTCACCGCGAGCAGGGCGCGGGCGACGTCGGCGAGCCTGAGCTTGCGGTTCATCGCCATGCGGCGCAGGCGCTCGTAGGCCTGGTCCTCGCTCAGGTGCGCACGGCGCATCAGCACGGCCTTGGCGCGGTCGATGTCGTCGCGGTCGTTCAGCCGCGCGCGGACGCTTTCGACTTCGCGGCGCAGCTGCTGGTGTTCGTCGAACTGCGCGATCGCGACCTCGATCAGCGACTTGAGCCGCGAGCCGACGAGGCCGTCGACGACATAGGCCGAGACGCCGGCGCGGATCGCGCGGCGGATCGTGTCGGTGTCGCCGTTGTCGGAGAACAGCAGGATCGGCCGCGGTTGTTCGCGGCTGACGCGGTTGAGCGATTCGAGCGTGTCGCGTCCCGGCGCCTCGGTGTCGATCAACACCACGTCCGGGGCGTGGCGCACGACGGCGAGCAGCAGGTCCTCGTTGCCGCCGACGCAGGCGACCACCTCGTGACCGGCGTCGGCGAGCGCCTCCTGCAGCCGCGCGAGCCGGCCGCGATCGTCGTCAACCAGCATCACGCGCGTGCGTGACGGCGCGATCCTGCGGCGGTTCACGACGTGCGGCACGGTGCCGGCGCGGCGCCTGCGCTGCGCGATATCGGCGCGTCGGCGGCACGGCGTGCGCCGTCGCGACGCAGCGGACGGCCACTTCGCCGGCACGCGGCCCGCGCGCGCACTGCCGGGCCGGCCATCGCTAGAGTCCCGCACTCGTTCATCGACATGTTCTCCCGGGCCGCATCGCGACCGTCCCCGCGGAGCGTCGGTCCGGTTCGCGTCGCAGACCTGCGAACCACCCCGCTCGCGCTCGCACCGCGAAGGCTCCCGACGGTCGCGATGCGATCGCACGGACGCCTTCGGCGTTGTTGCTCGTTCATCACCTTGACGGCAACCGGCGGCGTACCGGGCGACCGGATCGATCCGGATCGCGCGGGACGGCGCTCGGTCGCCGGTGATCGAAGCAAGCCACGTGCCACGCGCGACGCCCATGCATGCGCTCGGCACAGCTTTTGCTGTGGTCAGCATCGTCCTATCACCCACCGCGCGTTGACGCCCATGCGAGTCATGCTCGTCGACGACGACCAGCACCGGGTGGTGCTGCTGCGGCAGGCATTGATCGACGGCGGCAACGCGGTGGTCGCGCAGCTGACGACGTCGGACGATTTGCTGACCGCGGTCGCTCACCATCAGCCGGACGTCGTCCTCATCGATGTCGATGCACCGACCCGCGACACCCTCGAGTCGCTGGGTCAGATCGCGCGTGACCGCCCGCGACCGATCGTGCTGTTCGCCAAGCACGGCGATGCGGAAACGGCGCGGCGTGCGATGCGCGCGGGTATCTCGGCCTATGTCGTCGACGGCATGCCGGAGTCCCGGCTCAAGTCGGTGATCGACGTCGCCATCGCCCGCTTCGACGAACACCAGGCACTGCGACGCGAGCTCGAGGAAACCAAGATGCGCCTCGCGGATCGCCGCGACGTGGATCGCGCCAAGGGCATGCTGATGCAGCGCCGGAAGATCACCGAGTCCGAGGCCTACGAGCAGCTGCGCAAGATGGCGATGGACCGGAACCTGCGGATCGGGGACGCCGCACGCTCGCTGCTGGCGGCGGCGGAGCTTCTATAAGAATCAAGGGCAATACCAAGATGAGCGCGAACGTTCTGGAGAAAGACGAGCTGAGGCTCGGCGTGATTCCGCTGGTGGACGCGGCGCCGCTGATCGTCGCCCGCGACCGCGGCTTCTTCGCCAAGCAGGGGCTGGAGGTGGAGGTCAGCGTCGAGGCGTCGTGGGCGAGCGTGCGTGACAAGGTCGCCACCGGCCTGCTCGACGGCGCGCAGATGCTCGCGCCGATGCCGCTGGCGGCAACGCTGGGCATCGACGGCATCGGCGTGCCGATGGTCACGGCGATGACGCTCAACCTCAACGGCAACTCGATCGCGGTGTCGGAATCGCTCTACCGCGAGCTGCAGCTGCGCGAGCGCGAACCGCTGAGCGCCGGCCGCGCACTCAAGGGACTGCTGCTGCGCGACCGCATCATCGGCCGGCGCCAGCGGGCGTTCGCCCACGTGTTCCCGTTCTCGACACACCACTACGTCCTGCGCTACTGGCTGGCCGCCTGCGGCATCGACCCGGATCGCGACGTCCGCCTCGAGGTGATCCCGCCGCCGCTGATGGTCCAGCACCTCAGCGACGGCCGCATCGACGGTTTCTGCGTCGGCGCCCCGTGGGGTGCGGCGGCCGAGGCAGCGGGGGTGGGCTATCGCGTCGTCAACACCTTCCAGATCTGGAACAACGCACCGGAGAAGGTGCTCGGCGTCACGCGCGCCTGGGCTGCGGCGCATCCGCGCACGCATCGCGCGCTGATCGCCGCCCTGATCGACGCCTGCCGCTGGCTCGACATGCCCGGCAACCGTGCCGAGGGCGCGCAGATCCTGATCGACAGCGGTGCCGTCGATGCACCGCCGGCGACCATCCGCACCGCGCTGGAAGTCCCGTCCGCCGGCGACAGCTTCTTCGGCACCGGCCTGGTGTTCCACCGGCATGCGGCCAACTTCCCGTGGCTGTCGCACGCGATGTGGTTCGTCGAGCAGATGCGCCGCTGGGGGCAGATCGACACCGCCATCGACGCCGCCGACATCGCCGCGCAGGTCTACCGCCCGCAGGTCTGCCGCGAGGCGGCGGCGATGGTCGGCGTGCCGTGCCCGCAGACCGATCACAAGTCCGAGGGCATGCACGCCGGCATCTGGGCGCTGCGCCTGCCGAGCGGGTTGCTGACGATGGGCCCGGATGCCTTTTTCGACGGCGCCGTCTACGGCACCGACGGCGTGCCCGCGGAAGTCAGCTAGCCGCGCGCGACGCCGCGCACGCCGGCCGCGCCTTGGCACGGCCCGTGCGATGAGCCAGACAGCGAATGCGGGCGGCGGCCAACGACGGTCGGCGCCCCCGGGATAACGAGGCCCATCTCCCCACAGTGGAGTTGGGCCTTTCTTTTTGGCACCGCGTCGGTGACGTGGTCGAAGGGAGGTCGTGATGAATGCCGAGCAGATCCGGCTCGTGCGCGAGACCTGGAAACTGATCCTGCCGATGCGCGCGGCGGTGGCCGAGCTGTTCTACAGCAAACTGTTCGAACTCGAGCCGCGCCTGCGTCCGCTGTTCAAGAGCGACCTCGAGCGCCAGGGCGAGAAGCTGATCGCGATGCTCGACGCGGCGGTGCGCGGGCTGGACCATCCGCACGTCCTCGGCCCGGCCCTCAAGGACCTGGGCCAGCGCCATGTGCGCTACGGCGCATCGGAGAACGACTACGGCACGGTGGCGGTGAGCCTGCTGTGGACGCTTGAGCAAAGCCTGGGCGCGGCCTTCACGGTCGACGCCCGGCGTGCCTGGACCGAGGCCTACGCGACCATCGTCGCGATGATGCACTCGCGCTGACGAAGCCGCACCGCGCATGTGCGCCGGCGCGCCGCAAAGGTGCAGATCGCGCCCGGCGCCGGCCGCCACGGGGCGCGCAAACGGGCGCACAGCCGCAAAACCGCGTGCGCCGCGCGTGGCACGACGCTTGCGTTACTGAACCCACGAACCCTGCAGGGCATCGGGACAACGCGGTCCCGCACGCGGCGCCGATCAAGCCGCCATCACGAAGCCCTGCGGTGGACAGGACAACGACGTCCATGACTGGCGACGCGCCATTCATGGACGTTTTTTTTTGACGTCGCGTCAGACGACCAACGCATCACCGGGAAAGATGACCATGGACACTTCAGGCAAAGCGACTTCGATCAAGCTCTTCAGTCTGGCCAAGCCGCACATGCGCGTGTTCCACATGACCTGGTTCGCGTTCTTCCTGTGCTTCTTCGGCTGGTTCGGCATCGCGCCACTGATGGCCGTCGTGCGCGAGGACCTGATGCTGACCAAGGCGCAGATCGGCAACACGATCATCGCCTCCGTGGCGATCACCGTGCTGGTGCGGCTGCTGATCGGACCGCTGTGCGACAAGTTCGGCCCGCGTAAAACCTACAGCGCCCTGCTGGTTCTCGGCTCGCTGCCGGTGATGAGCATCGGCTTCGCCGACAGCTACGAGAGCTTCCTGCTGTTCCGCCTGGGCATCGGCGCGATCGGCGCGTCCTTCGTGATCACGCAGTACCACACCTCGGTGATGTTCGCGCCCAACGTCGTCGGCACCGCCAACGCGACGACGGCCGGCTGGGGCAACCTCGGCGGCGGCGTGACCCAGATCGTCATGCCGCTGATCTTCGCCGGCATGATGATGCTCGGCGCCAACGAGGCGATGGGCTGGCGCCTGGCGATGGTGGTGCCCGGCGTCGTGCTGCTGCTGACCGGCATCGCCTACTACTTCCTGACGCAGGATGCGCCGGGCGGCAACTACGACGAGCTGCGCGCCGCCGGGCTGATGCCGGAGGCGCGCAACGAGAACGGCGCCGGCCGCTCGTTCCTGTCCGCCGCCCGCGACTACCGCGTCTGGGCGCTGTTCGTGGTCTACGCCGCGTGCTTCGGCGTCGAGCTGACGATCAACAACATCGCCGCGATCTACTACTTCGACAACTTCAAGCTCGACCTGAAGACCGCGGGCCTGATCGCAGGTCTGTTCGGCCTGATGAACCTGTTCGCGCGCACGCTCGGCGGCATGTTCTCCGACCTGTTCGCCCGTCGCGCCGGCCTCAAGGGCCGCGTCTACCTGCTGTTCGTGGTGCTGATGGCCGAGGGCCTTGCGCTGGTGCTGTTCTCGCAGATGGCGGTGCTGTGGATGGCCATCGCGTCGATGATCGTGTTCAGCCTGTTCGTGCAGATGTCCGAAGGGGCGACCTTCGGACTCGTGCCCTTCATGAACCGCAAGGCGCTCGGCGCGGTCGCCGGCATCGTCGGTGCCGGCGGCAACGCCGGTGCCGTGGCTGCCGGATTCCTGTTCAAGACCGAGGCGCTCACCTATCAGCAGGGTCTGCTCTATCTCGGCTTCGCCGTCATGCTGGCCTCGTTGTGCGCGCTGCTGGTGCGCTTCCCGGCGCAGGTGCTCGAGAGCGAGAACGCCGCGCTGCAGGCGGCCCTGGCCGCGCGCAAGCCGGCTGCCGCCGCCGCACCCGACTCGGTGCCCGCCTCGGCCTGACGGCCGCACCGCAGGAGATCAGGCATGAGCGATCCGCTTCGCATCGTCGTCGTCGGCAACGGCATGGTCGGGCAGAAGCTGCTCGAGGAGCTGGCCGAGCGGCGTCCGTCGGGACTGGACATCACGGTGCTCTGCGAGGAGCCGCGTCCGGCCTATGACCGCGTCCAGCTGTCTTCTTTCTTCTCGGGCAAGACCGCCGAGGACCTGTCGCTGGTCCCGCCCGGCTTCTTCGAGCGCGACGGGCTGGTGCTGCGCCTGAACGCGAAGGCCGTCGCCATCGACCGCAGCCTCAAGCAGGTCACGACCTCGACCGGCGAGACGCTGCCCTACGACAAACTGGTGCTGGCCACGGGCTCGTATCCGTTCGTGCCGCCGGTGCCGGGACGCGAGCGTCCGGACTGTTTCGTCTACCGCACGATCGAGGACCTGGAGGCGATGACCGAGGCCGGGGGTCGCTCGAAGGTCGGTGTCGTCGTCGGCGGCGGCCTGCTCGGTCTCGAGGCGGCGAAGGCGCTGAAGGACATGGGACTGGAAACGCATGTCGTCGAGTTCGCGCCGCGGCTGATGGCGGTGCAGGTCGACGACGGCGGCGGCCGCGTGCTGCGCCAGAAGATCGAGGCCCTCGGCGTCACCGTCCACACGCAGAAAAACACCGTCGAGATCGTCGACGGCGAGGCCCGGCGCCACGCGATGAGGTTCGCGGACGACTCGGTGCTGGAGACCGACATGATCGTGTTCTCCGCCGGCATCCGGCCGCGCGACGAGCTGGCACGCGCCAGCGAACTCGGCGTCGGACCGCGTGGCGGCATCGTCATCGACAACCACTGCCGCACCCTCGACGACGACATCTACGCGATCGGCGAGTGCGCGCTGTGGGACGGCAAGATCTACGGCCTGGTGGCGCCGGGCTACGAGATGGCGCGCGTCTGTGCCGCGCATATCGCCGCCGCGGTGCCGCAGGAAGATGCCGACGAGCCGCCGCAGTTCACCGGCGCCGACATGAGCACCAAGCTCAAGCTGATGGGCGTCGACGTCGCCAGCCTGGGCGACGCGCACGCGGCGACGCCCGGCGCGCGCGTCTGCGTGTACACCGACGAGCGCAAGCAGGTCTACAAGAAACTCGTGGTCTCCGAGGACGGCAAGTACGTGCTCGGCGGCGTGCTCATCGGCGACGCCGAGGCATACGGCACGCTGCTGCAGATGATGCTCAACCGCATGGAGCTGCCGCCCGAACCCGAGTTCCTGATCCTGCCGAGCGGCGACGGCGCGGCCCGTCCGGCGCTGGGCGTGGACGCGCTGCCGGACGCTGCGCAGATCTGCTCGTGCAACAACGTCTCGAAGGCGACCATCTGCGCGGCGGTGCGCGACGGCGCGCACAGCATCGGCAAGCTGAAGACGGCGACCAAGGCCGGCACCTCCTGCGGCGGCTGCGTGCCGCTGACGACGCAGCTGATGAAGGCCGAGATGAAGCGCTGCGGGCTGTCGGTCAACAATCACCTGTGCGAGCACTTCCCGTACTCGCGCCAGGAGCTCTACCACCTGATCCGCGTCGGGCGCATCGAGACCTTCGACGAACTGATCACCCGTCATGGCCGCGGCCGCGGCTGCGACATCTGCAAGCCGGCGGCGGCGAGCATCTTCGCCTCGTGCTGGAACGAGTTCGTGCTCAAGAAGGACAAGGCCGCGCTGCAGGATTCCAACGACTACTTCCTCGCCAACATCCAGAAGGACGGCACCTATTCGATCGTGCCGCGCATCGCCGGCGGCGAGATCACGCCGGAAAAACTGATCGTGCTCGGCGAGGTCGCGAAGAAGCACCGGCTCTACACGAAGATCACCGGCGGCCAGCGCATCGACCTGTTCGGCGCGCAGGTGCACCAGCTGCCGCTGATCTGGAAGGAGCTGGTCGACGCCGGCTTCGAATCCGGCCACGCCTACGGCAAGGCGCTGCGCACGGTGAAGTCCTGTGTCGGCTCGACCTGGTGCCGCTACGGCATGCTCGATTCGGTGAGCATGGCCCTGGCGATCGAGAACCGCTACAAGGGACTGCGCGCACCGCACAAGATCAAGTCGGCCGTCTCCGGCTGCACGCGCGAGTGCGCCGAGGCGCAGTCGAAGGACTTCGGCGTCATCGCCACCGAGAAAGGCTGGAACCTCTACGTCTGCGGCAACGGCGGCATGAAGCCGCGGCACGCCGAACTGCTGGCCGGCGATCTCGACGACGAGACGCTGATCCGCTACATCGACCGCTTCCTGATGTTCTACATCCGCACCGCGGATCGCCTGCAGCGCACCAGCGTGTGGCGCGACAATCTCGAAGGCGGTCTGGACTACCTCAAGGATGTCGTCGTCCACGACAAGCTCGGCATCGGCGCCGAACTCGAGGCGGAGATGGCGCAGGTGGTCGGCAGCTACGCCTGCGAATGGAAGAAGGCCATCGAGAGCCCCGAAGTGCTGCGGCGGTTCCGCAGCTTCGTCAACAGCGACGCGCCCGACAGCAACGTCGTGTTCGTCGACGAGCGCAATCAGATCCGGCCGGCAACGCCGGAGGAGAAGGCACGCTTCAAGGGTGTGCCGGTGATCGCGGAATCCGCGTGAGGGAGGGAGGCGCAGTGGACGGCTCGAACATGGACGGCCCGTCGACGGATACCGGCTGGACCGACGTCTGTGCCGTCGACGACATCTGGCCCAACACCGGCGTCTGCGCGCTGGTCGAGGGCTGCCAGGTCGCGGTCTTCCGTCTCGTCGACGACGGTCAGGAACAGCTCTTCGCGATCGACAACGGCGATCCGTTCTCGGACGCCAACGTCCTGTCGCGCGGGCTGGTCGGCAATCTCGGCGAGCGGCTCGTCGTCGCCTCGCCGATCTACAAGCAGCATTTCGACCTCGCCACCGGCGAATGCGTCGAGGACCCGGGCGTCAGCTTGCGCACGTGGCGCGTGCGGGTGGCCGATGGCCGCGTACTGATCGCCGCATGACCATGCCCCTGCCCGAGCACGTGCTGCCGCAGACCGCCCGGCCACGGCCACGGCTGGTCGTGATCGGCAACGGCATGGCGGGGATGCGCACCGTCGAGGAACTGCTCCGCCTCGACGGCAGCCTGTACGACATCACGGTGTTCGGCGCCGAGCCGCACGGCAACTACAACCGCATCCTGCTGTCGCCGGTGCTGGCCGGCGAGAAGACCGTCGACGACATCATCATCAACAGCCGCGAGTGGTACGCCACCCACGGCATCACCCTGCACAGCGGCGATCCGGTGGTGGCCATCGATCGTCACCGTTGCCGGGTGCGGTCGGCGTCGGGGCGCGAGGTCGCCTACGACCGCCTGCTGCTCGCCACCGGTTCCAGGCCCTTCGTGATCCCGGTCCCGGGCGCGCAGCTACCCGGCGTGATCGCGTTCCGCGACCTGCACGACGTGCAGACCATGCTCGCCGCGGCACGCGCGCGTGATCATGGCCGGGCCGTGGTCATCGGCGGTGGCCTGCTCGGCCTGGAGGCGGCGAACGGCCTCAAGCGCCAGGGCATGGACGTGACCGTGGTCCACGTCATGGACAGCCTGATGGAGCGCCAGCTCGACAAGCCGGCGGCGGCGCTGCTGCGGCAGGCGCTGGAGCGGCGCGGCATCCGCATCCTGCTCGAAGCGCAGACCGAGGCGATCCTCGGAGAGGATCACGTCACCGGCCTGCAGTTCGCGAACGGCGAGCGGATTGCGGCCGATCTGGTCGTCATGGCCGTCGGCGTGCGGCCCAACGTCGAGCTGGCGAAGACCGCCGGACTGCACTGCGAACGCGCCATCGTCGTCGACGACACGCTGCAGAGCCTGTCGGACCCGCGCATCTACGCGGTCGGCGAATGCGTGCAGCACCGCAAGGCCACATTCGGCCTGGTCGCGCCGATCTGGGAGCAGGCGCGCGTCTGCGCCACGCATCTCGCTGGGCACGGTCATCGACGCTACGTGCAGGCCGCAACCTCGACCCGGCTCAAGGTCACCGGCATCGACCTGTTCTCCGCCGGCGATTTCGTCGGCGGACCGGATACCGAGGACCTGGTGTTCCGCGATCCGCGACGCGGCACCTACAAGCGCCTGGTGCTGCGCGGCAACCGCATCGTCGGCGCCGTGCTCTACGGCGACGTCGGCGACGGCAGCTGGTACTTCGAGCTGATGCAGCAGGGCACCGACATCTCCGCCATCCGCAACCGCCTCGTCTTCGGCCGCGCGTTCTGCGAGGCCGCGACATGAGCGAGGCGGGGCGTCCGGTCAAGACCACCTGCCCGTACTGCGGCACCGGCTGCGGCGTCGACGTCCTCGTCCGCGGCGATGCCACCGAGGTCAGCGGCGATGCGACGCACCCGACCAACGCCGGCAAGCTGTGCGTGAAGGGCGCGGCGCTGGGCGAAACGCTGGTGCCGGAAGGGCGCGCGCTGCATCCGATGCTGCGCGAGCCGGCCGGCGGTCGCGAGCTGCAACGGGTGAGCTGGGACACCGCGCTCGACGTCGTCGCCCGCGAGTTCCGTCGCATCATCCGCGAGGACGGCCCGCAGGCGGTGGCCTGGTACGTGTCCGGACAGCTGCTGACCGAGGACTATTACGTCGCCAACAAGCTGGTGAAGGGTTTCGTCGGCTCGGCCAACATCGACACCAACTCGCGGCTGTGCATGTCCTCGGCCGTCGCCGGCCACAAGCGGGCCTTCGGCGAGGACATCGTGCCGGTGTCCTACGAGGACCTCGAAGACGCCGACCTCGTCGTGCTGGTGGGCTCGAACACCGCGTGGTGCCATCCGATCCTCTACCAGCGCATCGTCAAGGCCAAGGCCGCCCGGCCGCAGATGAAGGTGGTGGTCGTCGATCCGCGGCGCACCGCCACGACCGACGCCGCCGACCTGCACCTGCCGGTTCGCGCGGGCACCGACGTCTGGCTGTTCAACGGCCTGCTGTCGTTCCTGTATCAGCACGGCGTCGTCGATACGCACTTCGTCGACGCGCATACCCGCGGCTTCGACCGCGCCCTTGCCGTGGCCGACAACACCGCCGGCAGCGTGCGTGCGGTGGCGCGCCAGTGCGGCGTCGACGAGTCGCTGATCGCCGAGTTCTACCGCCTGTTCGCGCGCACCGCGAAGACCATCACCGCGTTCTCGATGGGCGTGAACCAGTCCTCAGCGGGCACCGACAAGGTCAACAGCATCATCAACTGCCACCTGCTGACCGGGCGCATCGGCAAGCCGGGCGCCGGTCCGTTCTCGATCACCGGACAGCCGAACGCCATGGGCGGGCGCGAGGTGGGCGGCCTCGCCAACATGCTCGCCGCACACATGGACCTCGAGAACGCGCGGCACCGCCAGCTGGTGCAGACGTTCTGGGACAGCCCGTGCATCGCCGAACGACCCGGCCTCAAGGCCGTGGAGCTGTTCGAGGCCATCGAGGCCGGGCGGGTCAAGGCGGTGTGGATCATGGCGACCAACCCGGTCGTCAGCCTGCCGGACGCGGACCAGGTGAAGCGGGCGCTGGCCAAGTGCGAGTTCGTCGTCGTCTCCGACGTCATGCACAAGACCGACACCACGGCCTATGCACACGTGCTGCTGCCGGCGCTGGCCTGGGGCGAGAAGGACGGCACCGTCACCAACTCGGAACGCCGCATTTCCCGCCAGCGGGCCTTCCTGCCGGCGCCCGGCGAAGCCCGGCCCGACTGGTGGGCCCTCGCCGAGATCGGCCGACGCTGGGGCTTCACCGACGCCTTCGCCTACGACGGACCCGGGCAGATCTTCGACGAACACGCCCGGCTCACGACGTTCGGCAACGCCGACGACGAGGTGCCGCGCTATCTGAATCTCTCTGGTCTCGTCGGCATGAGCGCCGGCGACTACGATGCGCTGGCGCCGGTACGCTGGCCCGTCTCCGGCCAGGACGGCAGCGATCAGCGGCCCGATGCGGTGTCGGCGGACGCGTTCATGCCGCGCGTCTTTTCCGACGGCCGCTTCTATACCGCCGATCGCAAGGCCCGCTTCGTGGCGACGCCGCCGCGTCTGCCGATGCATGCCCGCGACGAGGACTTCCCGCTCGCACTCAATACCGGCCGCGTGCGCGACCACTGGCACACGATGACGCGGACCGGCCTGTCACCGCGACTGGCGGCACACATCGACGAACCCTATGTCGACCTGCATCCCCAGGACGCCCTGCTCAGCGGCGTGCGCGAAGGCGGGCTGGCGCGCGTGTCGACCCGCTGGGGCAGTCTGGTCGCGCGCGTGCGCACCAGCGGCGAGCTGCCGCGTCGCACCGCCTTCGTGCCGATCCACTGGAACGCGCAATACGCATCGGACGCACGCGTCGGCAGCCTGGTGAATCCCGTCGTCGATCCGGTGTCGGGCGAACCCGAGTTCAAGCACACGCCGGCGCGGGTCGAGGATTTCGCCGTGCTCTGGCATGGCTTCGTGCTGAGCCGCACGCCGCTGCCGATGGACCAGGTCATCTGGTGGACGCGCGTCACCGGCCACCGCTTCCTGCGCTACGAGTTCGCGGGACGCGAACGCGTCGGCGAGTGGTCCGCGTTCGCGCGCACCGCGCTGGGCGTGCACGCCACCGATGCCGACTGGATCGAGTACGAGGACCGCACCGCCGGCCAGTACCGCGCCGCCTGGGTCGTCGACGACCGCATCGAGGCCTGCCTGTTCGTGTCGCCGCGGCCCGACCTGCCGTCGCGCGCCTGGTTGTCGGGCCTGTTCGCCAAGGAGCGGCTCGAGGATCTCGACCGCATCGGCCTGCTGGTGGGCGAACCCACCGACCGCGGCGCCGATGCCGGTCCGACCGTGTGCTCCTGCTTCGGCATCGGGCGCAACTGCATCGTCGAAGCCGTCCGCGGCGGCTGTCACAGCGCCGAGGCACTGGGCCGCAAGCTGCAGTGCGGCACCAACTGCGGTTCGTGCATCCCCGAACTCAAGGCCCTGATCGCGACCTCGCTGGTGCCGGCCTGAGGCCGGCCGGATCGCGCTACAGCAGCGTCTGCAGCTTCGCGCTCATGCGCTCGACGTGGCGCGCATGAGCGGTCTCGAGCCGGGCGTAGGTGCGGATGAGCCGTTCGCCGAGCTCGGTCAGCTGCGCACCGCCACCGCGGCGACCGCCGGTGAGCCGCGTGACCAGAGCGGCGCCCGCGCGCCGGTTCATCGCGTCGATCGCGTCCCAGGCGGCGCGGTAGCTCATGCCCATCTGCAGGGCGGCCTGGCGGATCGAGCCGGTCGCGTGGATCAGGCGCAGCAGTTCGATGCGGCCGGGACCGGCGAGGGCCTCGTCGCCGGCCATCAGCCAGAACTGGGAACGTATGCTCAGGCGGCGGCGCGGCATCGGCAGAGAACCGGAACGGGGATGCCGCAGCCTTCCACAGCACGGCGCGGCCGGCAAGCGTTATATATCTCGATGCACAACGCTGGTATCTTCTGCAGTCCCATGATCCGTGCAGCCGAACCGCAGCGCCGTGTCACCGGGGTCGTCCTCGCCGGCGGCCGCGGGCAGCGCATGGACGGTCGCGACAAGGGCCTGCTGCTGCGCGAAGGACGCACGCTGGCCGAACGCCAGCTCGACGCGCTGCGCCCGCAGGTCGACGCGCTGATGATCAGCGCCAACCGCAACCTCGATCACTACGCGAGCTTCAGTGCCGAGGTCGTGCGCGACGCACAGCCCGGATTCGCCGGGCCGCTCGCCGGCATCGCCGCAGCGGCACGGCAGGCGCGCAGCGCATGGATCGCCTGCGTGCCCTGCGACACGCTGGCGCTGCCGGCGGACCTGGTCGCACGCCTGCTCGATGCGGCGCAGGATGCCGATCGCGACGCGGCATACGCGAAGGACGTCGACGGACCGCAGTACGTCGTCTGCGCGCTGCGCACGACGCTGGCCGGCGCGCTGGCGCAAGCGGCGGCCTCGCCGCGGCGCGCGGTGCGCGATTTCCTGCACGCACGCGGCGCCGTCGCCGTGACCTTTGCCGGCTGGCGCTGCGCCAACCTCAACACCCCGGAGGCGCTGGCATGCTGATGACGCCGCCGGCACTGCACACACCGCTGGCCGATGCCCGCGGACGTCGCAAACGCAAGCTGCGGCTGTCGCTGACCGATCGCTGCAACCTGCGCTGCGTCTACTGCATGCCCGAGCATCCGCAGTGGCTGCCGCGCGACACGCTGCTGGACGGCGCCGAGCTGCAGCGGCTGGCGCGCCTGTTCGTCGCCCGCCTGGGCATCAGCGAGATCCGCCTCACCGGCGGCGAACCCTTGCTGCGCGCCGAGATCACGCAGATCACCACGGCGCTCGACGCGCTGCGCGCAGAAGGTCTCGAACGCCTCGCGCTGACCAGCAACGGCGTCCGCCTCGACCGCCTCGCGGCGCCGCTGCGCGCCGCCGGGCTCGACGACCTCAACGTCAGCCTCGACGCGGTCACGCCGCAGGGTTTCGCGCGCCTGACCGGCGGGGACCTGGCCCCGGTGCTGCGCGGCATCGACGCGGCGCGCGCCGCGGGCCTGCCGGTCAAGATCAACAGCGTGATCCTGCGCGGACACAACGAGGACGAAGTGCTGCCGCTGGTGCGCTGGGCGCTGGCGGAGCATCTGCCGCTGCGCTTCATCGAGTTCATGCCGCTCGACGGTCGCGGCTACTGGAATGCGGAGCGCGTGGTGCGCGAGGACGAGATCCTGGCGCAGCTGGCGCCGCACTACACGATCGAGGCCGAGGCGCCGAGCGACGATCCGGCGCATTACTTCCGCATCGACGGCCGCTACGCGCTGGGCATGATCTCCACGGTGTCCAAACCGTTCTGCCGCCGCTGCGACCGCGTGCGCGTATCGGCCACCGGACGGCTCTATTCCTGCCTGTTCTCCGCGGACGGTCCGGACCTGCGCACGATGCTGCGCGAGGGTGCCGACGACGATGCGATCGAGGCGCGCATGCGCGCGCACGTCTGGCACAAGGAAGCGGGTTACGCCGAGCGGCCAGGCTATGTCGAACGGCCGATCACCATGCACGTGATGGGAGGCTGAGGTGGCCGGATCGCGCATCGAGGTGCGAGTGCAGTGTTTCGGCCCGGCGCGCCGGCTCGCCGGCGACGAATGGCTGAGTGTGCAGCTCGGCGAACCGGCCACGGTTGCCGATGCCCTGGCGGCACTGGCGCAACGCGGTGACGACTTCGCCGCGCTGCTGAAGCAGTGCGCAGTCGCACTTGGCGACGAGATCGTGCGACGCACGTATCCACTCAAGGCCGGCGATGAGATTGCGTTGTTGCCGCCGGTGGCGGGCGGGTGAGCATGCTCGTGACGTCTCGATACGCCGCTGCGCGGCTACTCGACGCGAACGGGACAGGGTCCGATCCGTTCGGGCCGAGTGCCGCCCGCAATGCGGGCGGTGTATCGAGGCCTCGCGGCCGTGTGATGACTGTTGAATGATCCAAATGCACGACATCAACCAGCCCCGCATCCAGGACACGCCCCTGTCCCTAGACGCCCTGCTCACCGGCTCCGAACGCGACGACTGCGGCGCGCTCGCGGTCTTCGCCGGCACCGTGCGCAATCACCACGAAGGCAAGCCGGTCGCGCATCTGGTCTACACGGCGCACGCGGCGCTCGCCGACAAGATGATCCGCGGTATCGAGCAGGAGATTGCCGCGAAGCATGGTGTGCCGGTGTGCCGCGTCGTGCATCGCATCGGCGCACTGGCCATCGGCGAGTCGGCGATCCTGGCCGTGGTGCGCGCCCCGCACCGTGCCGAAGCCTTCGCTGCGCTGCGCGCGGTGGTCGACGCGGTGAAGCACCGCGTGCCGATCTGGAAGGAGGAGTTCTACACCGACGGCAGCAGCGCCTTCGTCACCGGCTGCTGCATCGCCGAGGATGCGGCGCAGCCGCATGAGGACGACGCCGGGCACGACCACCGCCATCACGATCACGGACACCAGCATGCGTGACATCACGCTCAAACCGACCACGCTGCGCAGCGCGACGGCAAGCGGTCGCATCCGCCTCGGTGCCGAGGGCATCGCGATGGTGCGCGAACGCCGTGTCGACAAGGGCGACGTCGTCGAGTGCGCGCGCATCGCCGGCATCATGGCCGTCAAGCAGACCCCCAACTGGTTGCCGCACTGCCACCCGATTCCGGTGCTCGACGCGCATCTCGACTTCGAGCCCGAAGACGACGCGCTGGCGATCCGCGCCACGGTGCGCACGATCGCCGCGACCGGCATCGAGATGGAGGCGCTGACCGCCGTCAGCGCGGCGGCGCTGTGCGTCTACGACATGATGAAGCCGCACGTCGATACCGGGACGCTGCGCATCGACGGCATCCATCTGGCCGAGAAGAAGGGCGGCAAGACCCAGTTCGGGCGCAAGGCCAAGGCCGGGCGCGCCGCGGTGATCGTGCTGTCGGATACCGTCGCGGCCGGCAAGAAGCCGGACACCGCGGGCCGCTCGGTCGCGGACGGGCTGGCGGACGCCGGCTTCGACATCGCCGGTTACGAGGTGCTGCCGGACGAGCCGGAACAACTCGACCGGCGGCTGCGCGCGTGGCTCGAGCAGCGTCCGGACCTGATCGTCACCGTCGGCGGCACCGGCGTAGGTGCGCGCGACCGGACCGTCGAGACGGTCCAGCCGCTGCTGTCGACCGAACTGCCGGGTCTGATGGAAGCGGCCCGCGGCTTCGGCCAGGCACGCACGCCGTACGCGATGCTGTCGCGCGGCATCGCAGGCCTCGCCGGCGGCACCGTGGTCTGCACCTTTCCGGGTTCGCGGAAGGGGGCCGAGGAAACGCTGGCGGCGATCCTGCCGGGCCTCGTGCACCTGATCGAGGTCTGCCGCTTCTCGCGACCGCACGAGGGCGGCTACACGTGAGCGGCGAGCGATGATCGGCGTCGACGAGGCGCTGGCCCGCGTCGCCGCGGCGCTGCCGACGCTGCCGGCCGAAACCGTCGCCACGCGCGCGGCGCTCGGCCGCGTGCTGGCGGCGCCGGCGTGCACCGCGCACCCGCTGCCGCTGTTCGACCAGAGCGCGGTCGACGGCTATGCGCTGCGGCACGCGGACCTGCACACGATTCCGGCGACGCTGCCGCTCGCCGGCATGGTCGCGGCAAGCGCCCAGCCGGCCCGCACCCGGCTTGCGCCGGGCACGGCGGCGCGCATCTTCACCGGCGGCCTGCTGCCCGACAACGCCGACACGGTGGTGCGACAGGAACTCACCCGCCGCGACGGTGATCGCGTGACAGTCCTCGAGGCGGTTGCGCCCGGCACCGACCTGCGTCGCGAGGGCGAGGAACTGGCGCAGGGCAGCGTCGTGGCGGCGGCCGGCGCGCAGGTGACGCCGGGCCTGCTCGCTGCCCTGGCCCTCGCGGGCGCGCACCGGATCGCGGTGCGGCGCGTCCCGCGCATCGCCGTGCTCATCACCGGCGATGAGGTCGTGCCGCACGGCGCCGCGCTGAAGCTCGGACAGGTGCCGGACGCCAACGGACCACTGATTGACGCGCAGCTCACGCGCTGGGGTTTTCCGCCGCTGTCGATCGACTACGTCGCCGATCGCGAGGAGGCCGTTCGCGAGGCGCTGGCCCGCGCCTTCGACCGCGCCGACCTCGTGCTGACCAGCGGCGGCGTCTCGGTCGGTGATTTCGATTTCATTCCGGCGGTCAGCGAGCAGCTCGGTGCGCAGCGCGTGCTGTGGAAGGTCGCGCAGAAGCCGGGAATGCCCCTGTACGTGGCGCGCCGCGGCGCGAGCCTGCTGTTCGGGCTGCCCGGCAACCCCGCCTCGGTGCTGGTGAACCTGCAGGTCTACGTGCGCGACGCCCTCGACCGCATGCTCGGGCGCGATCCCGCGCTGCGCTGGCGCCATGCGCGCGCTCCGGCGCCTCTGCGTCGCGAGAAGGAGAAGACCTTCTGGCTGCGGGCGGTCGTCGACGCCGATCCGCAAGGACAGTTGCACGCCCGGACGCTGTCGGGTCAGGCCTCGCACATGCTCGGCAATCTGGCGCGCGCGAACGCCCTGCTGCGCGTGCCCGGCCTGCACGAGGACACGGCCACGGACGTGCTGCGCTGGCTCAGCCTCGACGGCTGAGCGCCGCCCTTCAGCGCCAGCCGAGCCGTGGCCAGTTGCGCATCAGCACGGCGACGCCGAAGCCCCAGGCGCCGTTGAGCAGCAGTGCGCCGACGATGATCCTCGGATCGAAGCCGCCGGCCGGTGCGAGGCCCTTGAGCGGCATCACGACGAACCAGGCGACGAGACTCGGACCGAGGGCGCCGATCACGATGGCGCGCAGCCAGTACCGCCGCGCCGGCGCCGTGCGGATCAGCCACCACAGCACGATGCCCCAGAGCCCGCCCCAGAACGCCAGCGAGATCACCGCCGGCACGCCCAGAGGCGGCACGGCGGTCAGGTTCCACGGCGCGAACGGTGCGAGACCGCCGAGATACAGCACGCCGAGCAGGCCCTGGTGGAACAGCAGCGTCGAGATGAATCCGGCGGCAAAGGCCTTGAGTGCGGTGTGCATGGCGCCCCCCTTTTTCGTTCCGTGCCGGCTTTTTCAGTCTTCGTCGTCATCGTCCTCGACCGGCGTCTCGCCGGTATCGAGGACGGTCGAGTGGAAGTCGAAGCTGCACCAGATCTTCAGCGTCTCCACCGTGCGGTCGCTGGGCCACAGCGTCTCGTCGCTGTACCAGTCATCGAGCAACTCCTCGAAGATCAGGTCGTGGTTCAGGCGCAGCCAGCGCTCGAACTCCTGCCGGCTCTCGGCTTCGACGAGATAGACCGTCGGGTCCTCGTTGGCCTCGAGCAGGGTCATGCCGCCGTCGCCGGTCGGATCGTTGCGGTTGATCCAGTCCACGAACGGCTGGCGATAACGGACGACGACTGCGGATCGATTCAGCATACGTCCCACCTCCGGGCCACGTTGGACAGGCCGATTTTGACCGGACAGTCTGCGCTCAGTTCGCGCGCGGGTGGAAGTCCAGCGCCGCGGAATTGATGCAGTAGCGCAGGCCGGTGGGCTTCGGCCCATCCGGAAAGACATGCCCCAGATGCGCGTCGCAGCGCGCGCACAGCACCTCGACGCGGCGCATGCCGTAGCTCAGGTCTTCGCGACTGACCACATGCCCGTTCTGCGCCGGATCGAAGAAGCTCGGCCAGCCGGTCCCGGACTCGAACTTGGTGCGCGAGTCGAACAACGGCAGGTCGCAGCAGACGCAATGGAAGACGCCGTCGCGATGGTCGTCCCAGAGCGCGCCGGTGAACGCGCACTCGGTGCCCCCCTCCCGGGTGACGCGGTACTGCTCGTCGCCGAGCTGGGCGCGCCACTCGGCTTCGGTCTTGACGATCTTTTCCATGGCGCACTCCGGTGGTCGGGCTTCTCTGATCGAGGCGACGGGACCTGATTCAAGACCACCCCGCCGCACGCAACGTTCCATTACCCTACACCGCATTGTCCGAGGGACCTTCATGTTCAAGCTGATTGCGGCGCTGGCCGCTGCCAGTGCGCTCGCGGCGATCGTCGCCGACTGGCGCGAAACCAAGCCGCCGCTGTTCCTGGCGCTCAAGCCGCTGACCACGATCCTGATTGCCGGCATCGCCGCGCTGGCGCCGGAGTCGGACTATCGCCTGCTGATTCTCGGCGGGCTGGCGCTGTCGCTGGCCGGCGACGTCTGCCTCATGTTCGAGGGCGACGCGGCCTTCATCGGCGGCCTGTCGAGCTTTCTGCTCGCGCACCTGGTGTTCATGGCCGCCTTCCTGATCGGGCTGCCGGCCTGGCCGGTGCCGTGGTGGGTGCTCGGGTTCGTAGCCTACGGTGCGGTGTTCGCGGCGCTGCTGCTGCCGCGCGCCGGCAAGCTCAAGCTGCCGGTACTGCTCTACGGCCTGGTACTCGCCGGCATGGCCGTGACCGCCTCGGTGCGCTACAGCGCCCTGCAGTCGACGGGTGCGCTGCTGGCGCTGATCGGCGCCGGTCTGTTCCTGATCTCGGACAGTGCGCTGGGGACCCGCAAGTTCGTCGGCCGCTATGTCGGCGCGCAGGGCCTGATCCTGTCGACGTACTGGCTGTCGATCGGCCTGATCGCCGCCTCCACCCTCGACGCTCAGTAGCGGTCGAGCAGCTTCTCGACGTCCTTGCGGATCGCGGCGAGGGAGACGCTGACCGGAATCCCGCGCCGCGGCTGTCCGTTGACCAGGGCGACGAAGGCGATCCAGCCGCCGTCGCGCTTGCGCAGGTAACCGGCGGTGCCGAAGACGCTGTGCGGCTCGCTCAGCGTGCCGGTCTTGAGGGCGACGCGATCCTTCCATGCCGGCGACCCGGTCCGCAGGAACCGGCTCGGCGCCTGACGCGGCACCACCAGTCCGCCGTAAAACCACGGGAAGGTCTCGGTATCGCGGTACTGCTGACGCAGCACGGCCACGAGGTCGAGTGCGGACAGGCGGTTCTCCGGCGTCAGGCCGCTGCCGCTGAACATCAGCGGCCGGTCGTCCTCGCCCGCCGGGCCCGGATAGCCGGCGCTGCCGCGGGCGCGCACGACCAGATCGGCGAGCGGCCGCGACGCACTGGCCAGCGTGGTGACCGGTTCAGGCGTCCGCTCGGACGCCATTGCCAGCGTCAGCACGTCCGAGATGTAGTTGTTGGAGTAGCGCAGCAGCCGACCGACCTGCTCGCGCAGCGGCAGACCGTGCGCGACCGCGAGCGGCCGTGCGGCGCGCGGGATGGCGGCGGTGCTCACCCGTACCGGCCCGGCGACCTCGACGCCGAGTTCTCCCAGCATCTCGCGCAGCAGCAGGCCGGCGCCGAGCGCCGGATCGGCCATCGAGCGGTACAGGCGCACGCTGTCAGTGGCCGCGTGGACGCTGCCACCCATCACCAGCGCCTCGGTCTCGGGCCGGGTGATGCGGTCCAGCCACAGCCAGGTGCTGCTGCGCGTGCCGCGCGTCTGAATCGTTCCTTCCAGCGGAATCGGCACGTCGACCGCGGCGCAGCTCTGGATCTGCGCCGGCGTGCCGGGCGCGTCGGGCATGACATCGACGCACCAGGTGCCGTAGTCCACGCCGAAGGCCGACAGCGGCGCATCGTAGGCGGTGTGGCTGCGTGCGAGGGCATCGCAGCGGTCCTTGGTCTCGCAGCCGAGCAGGCCGAACGGCGCCGCCTGCACGACGAGGTCGCCGTCCACGTGGCCGACGCCGGCGCGCTTGATCTGCGCGGCCAGCAGCCACAAGGCCTGATGGTCCAGCGTGGCATCGCCCTCGCTGAAGACGATCAGGTCGCCGGACAGGCGGCCGTCGACCGGCGTCGCCATCGACAGCACCTTGGTCGCGAAGGTCTTGTCGCCGGGCCAGGTCTGCAGCGCGGCGGCGGCGAGCACCACCTTGCTCAGCGAAGCCGGCGACAGCCGCGTCTGGGCGTTCAGCGACTGCAGCGTCTTGCCGGTGTCCAGGTCGACGGCCACCGCGGTGACCCGTGCACCGCGCTGCGCCTGCAGCGTCTGCAGCGCATCCCAGGCCGCATGAACCGGTAGGCTCGCCAGCGCCAGAACCAGCGCCGGAACGATCGGCCAGCGCGAAGAATCCTTGTTCGTCATCCGCTAGGTGATACACCGACGCGCCGCAAAGTTCCAGCACCCGCCCTCAGTCCGCACGCAGCGATGCCACCCAGATATCGGCGAGCCGCTCGAGACCGTCGCGATCGACAGCGGTGAAGCGCCCGGGAGTCGGGCTGTCGAGATCGAGCACGCCCAGCACTTCGGCGCCGCGCAGCAGCGGCACGACGATCTCGGCGTTGGAGTCGGCGTCGCAGGCGATGTGGCCGTCGAAGGCATGGACGTCGGCGACGAGCTGGGTCGTGCGCGTCGCCGCGGCGGTGCCGCAGACCCCGCGCCCGAAGGCGATGCGCACGCAAGCCGGCTTGCCCTGGAACGGGCCGAGCACCAGCTCGCCGTCGCGTGCGAAATAGAAGCCGGCCCAGTTCAGGTCCGGGACGCGCTGCCAGATGAGCGCCGCGAGGTTGGCCGCGTTGGCCACCGCGTCGTGTTCGCCGGCAAGCAGGGCCTGCGCCTGCAGCGCCAGTTCGGCATAGAGGCCGGCCGCATCCGTCGCGGCCGCGGGCTCGAGTGAAATGCTCATGGGTCTCCCGGGCGGGGCGCGCAGTATACGCAGGCAATTGTGATGAAATGCTGTCTATAACAGTTAATACGTCTCATTGATCACATCTGGTGGTCCGACTTGAGGGAATTTCCGGGTGCGGGGGTGTGCCGCGGCGCTTAAGCTCCCATGCGTTTACCCACCGCATTCAGAGGCCATCCATGCGCGCATCCGCCATCGGCGTGATTTGCGCGGGCGTACTCGTCGCCTGCAGCAAGTCCGAACCGCCGCAACCCCCAGCGTCCGTCTCCGCCACCCCGACCGCCGCGCCCCTGAGCGCCGGGATCGATCGCGAACAGTTCGATCCGTCCGTGCGTCCGCAGGACGATTTCTACCGGCACGTCAACGGCATCTGGCTGAAGAACAACCCCGTTCCGTCCGACAAGAGCAACTACGGCAGCTTCACGCGGCTTGCCGACGAGGCCGAGGCGCAGCTGCGCACGATCATCGAGGAATCGGCGTCGAAGAAGGATCGCGCCCCGGGCTCGGACGAGCAGAAGGTCGGCGACTACTACGCCGCCTTCATGGACGAGGCCCGGGTCGAGAAGCTCGGCCTCGAACCGCTTGCCGGCGAACTCAAGCGCATCGACGGTCTCGAGGATCGCGCTGCGCTCGCCCGGCAGCTGGCGCATCTGACGCGGCTCGGCGTCTACCTGATGCCGATGTTCATCGATACCGATGCCAAGGACTCCTCGCAGTACGCGCTGTACCTGTTCCAGGGCGGCACCGGCCTGCCGGATCGCGACTACTACCTCGACGATAACGAGAAGTTCGCGGAGATCCGCGCGAAGTACCGCGCGCACATCGGCAACATGCTGCGACTCGCCAAGGTCGACGGCGCCGACGCCCTGGCGGCGGCGATTCTCGAACTCGAGACACGCTTCGCCAAGGCGCAGTGGACCAAGGTCGAGTCGCGCGATGCCGACAAGACCTACAACAAGCACAGCTTCGAGGCGCTCGGCGAGCTGATGCCGAACTTCGACTGGCCGGTCTTCATCGAGGCGACCGGCATCGGCCAGTCGCCGGGCGTGATCGTGATGCAGCCGAGCTTCTTCGAGACCTTCGACACGATCCTGCACAAGTCCGACCTGGCGACGATCCGCGCCTGGATGAAGTGGCGCCTGCTGTCGACCTTCGCGCCGCTGCTGTCCGGCGAGTTCGTCGACGAAAACTTTGCGTTCTACGGCACCACGCTCAACGGCATCGGCGAGCTCGAGCCGCGCTGGAAGCGCGGCGTCAAGGCGACCCAGGACGCGCTGGGCGAGATGCTCGGGCGCATCTACGTGGCCCGCCACTTCCCGCCTGCGGCGAAGGCGCGCATGGAAGATCTGGTCGGCAACCTGGTGAAGGCCTACGAAGCGAGCATCCGCGAACTCGACTGGATGAGCGACGAGACCAAGGAGAAGGCCCTGGTCAAGCTGTCCAAGTTCACGCCGAAGATCGGCTATCCCGACAAGTGGAAGGACTACTCGGCCCTGGTCGTCAAGGCCGACGATCTGGTCGGCAACGTCATGCGCTCGAACGCCGTCGAGATGGACCGCGAGGTCGCCAAGCTCGGCGGGCCGATCGACCGCGACGAGTGGCACATGACGCCGCAGACGGTGAACGCCTACTACAACCCGGGGATGAACGAGATCGTGTTCCCGGCCGCCATCCTGCAGCCGCCGTTCTTCGACATGAGTGCCGAGGACGCCGTGAACTACGGCGGCATCGGCGCGGTGATCGGCCACGAGATCGGCCACGGCTTCGACGATCAGGGGTCGAAGTACGACGGCGACGGTAACCTCAAGTCGTGGTGGACCGACGAGGACCGCGCGCGCTTCGAGGAGCGCACCAAGGCGCTGATCGCCCAGTACGACGCCTACGAGCCGCTGCCGGGCCACCACGTGAACGGCGCCTTCACGATCGGCGAGAACATCGGCGATCTGGGCGGCCTGTCGATCGCGCTCAAGGCCTACAAGATGGCGCACCCCGAGCCGCCGGTGCTCGACGGCTATACCGGCGAGCAGCGTGTGCTGCTCGGCTGGGCACAGATCTGGCGGCGCAACTACAAGGATGAAAATCTGCTGCAGCGCCTCAAGTCCGATCCGCATTCGCCGTCGGAATTCCGCGTCAACGGCATCGTCCGCAACATTCCGGAGTGGTACACCGCCTTCGAGGTAAAGGAGAGTGACCAGCTGTACCTTGCACCGGAACAGCGCGTGAAAATCTGGTGATGCCCGCTGTTGGTACATGACATCTGGGTGAAAACCACCACGACGGTGCGGTCTTCGGTAGACTGCACCGTCGTGGCGCGCACCAAATGGGGGAGCGCCACGACACCACAATAAAGCTGCTCACCAAGGAGATTTCCCAGATGAGAAAGACAGCGTTCGCGCTGGCACTGGCTGCTGCCGCCGGCTTCGGGACGGCCCAGGCGCAGGACTACCAGATGGAGCTCGAGGCCGGGTATTCGGACATTAATCCCGACCAAGGCTCCGGCGACTCCGCGCTCGATGTGAGCTTCACGTATTACTTGGATCGTGTGGCGACCAGCGGTCGCCCGCTTGCCGAAGCCGCCTTTCTACATCACGCGAGCAATGTATCCGTCGACTATCTCACTGTCGACGACGCGGATAGCGACAGAATCGGCGTGGAAGGCGAGTTCTGGTTTGAACAGCTCTATCTGCGTGGCGGCTATGCGACCGCAGATAACTCCGGCACCGATACCGACACGATCAGCGCGCGCATCGGCTGGATGCTGTCGCCGAACCTACGCATCGCCGGCGGTCTTGATCGCGTCGATGAAGATTCACCGGGCGCGGAGGAAAGCGACAACCTCGTCGTCGAGGCCAAGTATGTCACCAACCTCGGCGGCGGCACCGCGCTCAACCTCGAGGGCAGCGTGACGTTTCTCGACGATCCCGCCGACGACGAGGTGTTCGAGTTCGCTGCCGACTACTATCTCAACCCGGCGTTCAGCGTCGGCGCCGGGCTGTCGTTCGCTGATGAGAACGACAACTTCGAATTGCGCACGCGCTACTTCTTCACGCCGACGATTGCCGGCCAAGTCGAGTACTTCACGCAGAACGATGGTGACGACGACGCCTTCCGCCTGTCGGGGATCGTGCGCTTCTAACTTCGCGGCCATCGCCAAACCGGACGGGCGGGAGCGGTCCCGCCCGTTCTTCGTTTGCCACCGCCAGTACGAAAACTGTGTCGCGGGGAACGATCACGGCGCCGAGTGCGGCTTTTACCGCAATTTCTGAAGTTTTGTGTCAGAAACCAGCGCATGGTCGTCGGGCCTTGCCTGAGTCGCCGAGCACCATGCTGGTGCGGCCACGGACGGATGGCGGCCGCGGCCTCATGGCTTTTTGCCGTTCACGCAAAGCACTTTGCTTTGCAATGACTTAAGTGTAAGAATTCAACCGTCGGCTCATCGGTGAAGCCGTCGGCGGTCCAGGGAGTGGCGGTGTCGTCGTTGCGGAGCGGTGTCGCGGTCGATCCATGACTCCGGTGCATTCCTGATTCGCGCAAATGTGCTTCGCCGTGCCGGCATTTCACGTCCTGGGGCGCGCCCCCGAAAGAGAGCCACAGATGCGTATTGTCAGCTTGCGTTCCCTGCTGCCCGGTTCAGTCCTGGTGGCAGCCCTGTTTCTTGCGGCCTGCGGCGGCGACGGCTCGCTGCGCAGTCCCGATCTGCCGCCGCTGCGCCTGATCGGCATCGGCCAGCTCGCCTGCACCTACCCCGGCGGCGGCACCAGCATCGCCGTGGGCCAGACTGCCAACTGCGCCGTCGTCGGTGACTGCACCTTCGAGCGCGTCAACGAAGACGGCAGCACCTCGGCCATCGACGGCTTGTGCCCCGACGATCTGAGCTTCGAAAGCAGCAATCCTGATGTCGCACCGATCGACCCCGACACCGGCGTCGTCACCGGCACCTCGCCCGGCACGACCAACATCACCGCCGGCGGCGGGGGGGTCGAGTCGAGCCCGATCACCCTCACGGTCAACAATGCCTGCGCGGAGGAGATCGAGATCTCGCCGCTGACGGCGACGCTGATCTCGGGACAGACCACCGGCACCTCGCAGCTCTACAGCGCGATCGTGACCTTCAGCGACGACACGACGTTCGACGTCTCGACCAACGCCAACACCACCTGGACGAGCAGCAACGAGGCGGTGGTGACCTTCGCCGCCAATCAGGCGACCGCCGTGCCCGGACTTGCCACACAGGCCACGGCCACGGCCACCGCCACCTACAGCGGCAACATCTGCGGCGGGCCCGACCCGCTGGTCGCAACCGCGAGCATCACGGTCAACCCGGCGCAGATCTCGGGCGGCGCCGACGGCATCTGCATCGAGACGGTGCCGCCGGCCGCCGTGTTCACCGGTTGCCGCGCCGACACCGGCGCCTGCCTGACGCCGGACCAGCCGATCGAGCTGGCCGCCGGCGAAACCCGCCAGCTGCAGATCCGCGGCCGCTTCGACAACGGCGAGGAATGCAACATCACCTCCGATGCGACGCTGAGCATCGAAGCCGGCGGCGAGGGCGTCGCCTCGGTCGATGAGCTGGGCGAACTCAGCGGGATCGGCGCCGGCAGCACCGCGGTCAGCGCGACCCTGGATGACGTCACCGTCTCGCGTCCGGTCGAGGTCGTCGTCAACCAGGTGCTGGGCCAGAACAGCCTGCAGGTGTTCGCGAAGTCCGGTTTCCAGGACAGCGACGCGATCACGCTCGCCGAAGCGCAGAACCTCAAGTTCGCCTGCGTCGGCGCCAACGACCTGGTGCAGAGCGGCCTCGGCGACACCTCGCGCTCGCCGCGCGGCTTCCTGAGAGCCTACGCGTACGCCGCGCGCTGCGATTCGACCGCACTCGACGAGAACGGCGACTGCACCGCCGTGCCGGAACCCCCGGAAGGCGAGGCGCCGCCGCCGGCTTCGGCGGAAGCCTTCGCCGCGCAGGCGCTGACGCAGAACGTGAGCAATCTGCCGCCGAAGTCCACGGAACCGGGCGCCGACCCGCTCGACGACGGCATCCGCTGGGAGAGCGTCGCCGGCTACTGGGCGCTCAACCCCGCGAGCGGGCAGCTCGAATGCATCCAGGAGTCCTCCGAGCCTTCCGGCAACGTCGGCGACCTGTTCGTCGAAGGCGAGCGCGTCATTGCGCTCGATAATCTCGGCATGCCGGTCGAGCCGGAGCCCGATCCGGAAACCGGCGAGGTCGACCTCGGCGCACTGCAGGCCAACGGCGTGGTCTACTCCGATGCGCTCGTGCGCATCGGCTTCAACTGCGTGACCGCGACCTACGAGAATCCGGAAAATCCGGAAAACAGCGTCACCAACGGCATGACCGTGCTGGTGCTGCCGGTGACCAACGACATCCTGCTCGGCACCTCGAACGACGGCACCGCGCTGTGCGAAGCGCTGGCGCCGCTGTTCGGCAGCGAGCCGCTGCTTGGCCTGATCGAGGTGACCAATGTGCTCTCGGCCGTCACCTCTAGCCTGGCGCCCTTGCTCGAGGCCCTGGACCCGATCACCGGGGTCATCGACGTGCTGGTCACGACGCTGCTTGGCATCCTCGAGCCGATCACCGCGCCGCTAATCGGGTTGCTCGACGGCATCCTGATCGACCCGGTGCTCGAGCCGCTCGTGTGCTACCTCCTCAACGGCGTCGAGTCCCTGCTGGCTCTGCTCACCGGCAACGAGGCGGTGCCGCAGGACTGCAGCGCCGACTAGGCGCTGGCGGACCTGATGCCGGCGTTGTTCAAGGGAAACGTGCAAGGGAAATGACTCCGTGCGCCGCGGCTCGCCCCGAGCCGCGGCACCGAACAAGGGAAGATGCAATGAACTTCATGCGCTTGCTGTGCGTGGTTTCGATGGGGCTCGCACCGGTGGTGGCCGGTGCCCAGGGTGAAGCGGTCAGCAGCACCGCACCGGCGGCAGCGCCGGCGCAGCAGTACGAGTACGTCCAGCCGGTGATGGACAACCGCTGGTCGCTGTGGCCGCAGATCGGCGCGATCCTGTCCGACAAGAGCGATCTGGACTCCGGCATCGCTGGCGGTCTGAAGGCGACGCGTCCGCTGGGCAACCACATCACGCTCGAACTGGGCGGCGACTTTTCGGTGCTCGAAACCACCAACGCCGGCGACTACGAGCGCGCCTCGTTCCGCGCCGGCCTGCTGCTGTTCCCCGGCACGCCGTTTTACGCGCGCGCCTCGGACTTCCAGCCGTTCATCGGTGGCGGCGCGCACTTTTCCAGCATCGACTTTCTGGGTGAGAGCGTTGGTGCCTTCGGCCCCTACGCGACCCTCGGCTTCCTGCAGCGGCTCGGCAATCTGACGATGCTGTCGCTGGAAGGCCGCTACCAGATCGACAGCATCTCCGACGAGGGAGTCCTGCCGGACACCGACTACTACACCTGGCAGATCCTCGCCGGCCTGCGCATCGCCCTTGGCGAGCGTCCTTACGATCCGTCGCTCGACGCCGATCGTGACGGCGTGCCGGACGCCAAGGATCGCTGCCCGAACACGCCGCCCGGCGTGCAGGTCGACGCCTACGGTTGCCCGCTCGACTCTGACGGCGATGGCGTGCCCGACTATCTCGACCGCTGCCCCGGCACGCCGCCGGGTGCGATCGTCGGGCCGGACGGCTGCGAGATCGACAGCGATGGCGACGGCGTGCCCGATCGTCTCGACAAGTGCCCGAACACCCCGCCGGGCGTCCAGGTCGGCAACGACGGCTGCCCGCTCAGCGACAAGGACGGCGACGGTGTGCTCGATCACCTCGACAACTGCCCGGATTCACCGCCGGGCATCCCGGTCGGCCCGGATGGTTGCCCGTTGGACGCCGATGGTGACGGTATTCCCGACCACCTCGACGAGTGCCCGAACACGCCGCCGGGCGCCAAGGTGCTGCCGAACGGTTGCGCGCTCGAAGGCGACTGCCGCAAGCCGCGTCCGGGTGAGCAGGTCGATGCAAACGGCTGCGCGCTCGATCGCAACTTCATCCTGCGCGGGGTCAAGTTCGAGTTCGACTCGGATCGCCTGACGCCGGAGGCCAAGATGATCCTCAACGAGGTTGCCGAGACGCTGCAGGCCTACCCGAACCTCGACGTCGAGCTCGAGGGTCATACCGACGCTGTCGGCACCGACGCCTACAACCTCGGTCTGTCGGAGCGCCGCGCCAACTCGGTCAAGACCTACCTGACCGGACGCGGCGTCACCGCGCGGCGGATGACGCCGGTCGGCTACGGCGAGAGCCGTCCGATCGACACCAACGAGACCGATGCCGGTCGCGAAAACAACCGTCGCGTCGAGCTCAAGGTCGTCGAGTAGGATCGCGGTCCATGTGACCCAGCCCCGCCGGTGTTCCGGCGGGGCTTTTTTGTGGCACCTCGTAGCCGGCGACGGGACGACCCTTCGCAGCAGACCGAACCGGTGGGGACGACCCCATCACCGTCACAAGGAGTCCGGTGATGAGCTGGGTCTATCTGTTTCTCGCGGGTCTGTTCGAAATCGGCTGGGCGATCGGCCTCAAGCTCAGCGATGGCTTTACCCGGCCGTGGGCGACGGCCTTCACCGTCGCCTCACTGGTCACCAGCATGGGCCTGCTTGGCCTGGCGCTACGCGCACTGCCGCTGGGTACCGCCTACGCGATCTGGACCGGCATCGGCGCGGTGGGCATCGCGATCGTCGGCATGATCTGGTTCGGCGACGGCGTCAGCCTTGCGCGCATCGTCTGCATCGGCCTGATCGTGACCGGCATCGTCGGCCTGAAGCTGGCGCCGGCGTGATGCGCGCAAACACCGCCGATTAGGGCAGTACCCGACTGGCGTAGACCGCGCTCGGCTGCCCGGCGTCGCTCGCGATCACGCCGGCACGCGAGATCGTATACAGCGTGCGGCCGAGTGCGTCTTCGAGGAACACGCTGCGCAGCGGGTCGGCCTGGCCCCCGTACCAGTACTCGCAGGCACTGCCACCGTCCGGTGCCGGCGTACCGTCGTCGGACGGTGGCGGCTGGCAATCGCTCGGCGCGGCGACCAGCGCGCTGTGGTCGACGCGACCGAGCTCGCTCAGCGGCGTGCCGGTTGCAGGATCGACGCGCACGACCAGAAAGCCGTTGAAGCTGTCTTCCCAGCGCTCGCCGTAGGTCTGTAGCGGAATCGACAGGGTGCCCGGCACCGGCGCATCCGCCACGTCCGGGAAGTAGGTGAAGGCGTGCGGATCGTATTCGGCGACGCTGTAGCTGCCGCTGGTATCGAAACTGTCCGGCGTCAGCACGGCGACCTGTCGGATGTCGCTTAGATCGGCGACGTCGAACAGCTGCACCGCGACCTTGCCGGTGAGCTGTTCGTCGGTGCCGTCGCGGCCGATCGTCAGCAGATAGTCGTCGCCCAGGGGCATCAGATAGCTGGAGAAGCCGGGGATCTTCAGTTCGTCGGCGACGCGCGGCGCGGCAGGCTCCGACAGATCAAGCGCGAACAGGGGATCGACCTGTTCGAAGGTGACGACGAAACCGCGCGGACCAATGAAGCGAGTCCCCTGGATCGTCTCGCCCGGCGCAAGGTCGCGGATCTCGCCGGTCTTCGTCATCGTGCCCGCGGCCTCGGCGTCAAGCACCGTGACGTGGTTGTACGGGACGCCGCGCTGGCTCGGCTCGTCGAAGCGGAATTCCGTGCTCGCCACGCGCAGATAGCCGTCGAACTCGGAGAGCTGGTAGCTGTTGTTCACGCTGCCGTCGAGCTTGCCGATCGCCTCGTAGGCCGCGGCGCCGTTTTGCGGCAGGGCCAGCCGGTAGATCGCGGTCTCTTCGGTCTGGTTGGGCGCGAAGAACCAGCCCCAGCTCGACTGCACCATGTACAGATTATTTGCCGATGCGTAGACGGTGAAGGCGTTGTTGATGACGGCCGACGCGGCACCGTCGCTGCCGTCGATATCGAAGCTGTCGACGATCATCAGGCCGAGCGCCGTCGTGACATCCGGATGCGCGATCGCGTCGCAGGCAAGGACTTCGCCCGGTCCGCTGCCGCTGTGCAAACGCGGCAGGAAGGTCTCGGCACCCGCCGCGCGCACCCGGTTGCCAACGTTGGCCCGCACTTCCGACCTGATCCGCGCCACCGCCGTCTCGTCGCTGCGCGACTGCGCGTCGTAGTAGTCATCACGCAAGCGCGCGAGTTCGCTGTCGTCATAGAACCACGATGGCGCCATGACGTCGTAGCGGCTGACGCGATGGACGCGCTCGCCGATGCGCCGTGCAACCAGGGGAAACCCATCGACACCGAGTCGTTCGAGCACGGCCGGGTTCTGCGGATCGGCCGTGTCGATGATCAGTGCGAGCGACTCCCCGTAGCTGCGGACGCCGTCGAAGCGATAGCTGCTGCCGAGGACGACCGCACGATCAGCGGTGTCGTCCAGGAACAGCTCGCTTGCATAGAACGCGCCGTCGTCGATCGCCGCAAAGTCGAGCGTTGCGATCGCCGCGTCGGCAAGATCCTGCGGCGGGTAGGCATCGACGATGCTGAGCCTGTTGTCGGCGAGGATGTACAGATTGCCGGCCGCGTCGGATTTGACGATGTCGGCTTCGTCGACGCCCTGTTCCTGGGTATTGGTGCCGGACCCGCGATCCGGGTCACCCGCGCCTTCGCCGTCAAACGAAGGTGCGCCCGGTGCCGCGGTCGCCGCCGGGGTCGGCATCGGCGTGGGCTGCGCAAGCGGTGGCGGGCCCTCGGCGGCGGAGACCGGGCAGGGGGCGCCGACCAGCGTCGCGCAGTAGACCGGAGTCAGGAACTGCTCGGTCAGCGCGTCGGCCGCGTAGTCGAGGAAATCGCTGCAGTCGGACCGGAAAGTCTTGAGCGCAAGCCGCTCGACCGGCGTGCGCCGCGACTGCGGGTCCGGAGCGGGCGCGGGATCGCCGTTACCTCCGCCGCACGAGACCAGCAGCAGACCCGACAACAGCAGGCAGACGCAACGTTGAGCACCCATGGCGCTTCCCTCCACAAGAACGCGCGGCCCAGCATAGCGCTACGCGGTAGTGCTGCCATCAGGCGCCGTCCGACAGCCACGCTCAGTCGACGACCGGTGCCTCGCTGCGTGGCCGCCAGCGGAACCGGCTGAGGTCGACGCGGCCCTTCTCGAAACTCACGCCCTCCGCCTCGAGCCGGCGCTGCTGTTCGCGGTGGCCACGGGAGTTGGCCGGGATGGCAATGCGCCCCTGGGCGTTGATGACGCGGAACCACGGGATCTCGCGCCCGTCCGGCACGTGCCGCAGCGCCTGTGCCGTCAGGCGCGGCCGCCGCACGTAGCCGGCAACCTCGGCGATCTGACCGTAGGTGGCGACACGCCCGTGCGGGATGCGCTCGATGGTGGTCCAGATGCGCTCGAAGGCGATCTCGGTCGCGGTCCTCGGCCCTGCGGGGAGCGGCTTCTTCGGCATGCCCTCAGCATGCCGCAAGCCGGCTCAGGCCGCGACCGGCAGACGCGAAGGCAGGCCCTCGCGCCGCGCCTGCCAGGTCACGCGCCAGCCGTCGGCCTCCATGCGATCGAGCCAGCTCGACGTCAGCGCCTCGGCGTAGGCGCGGCCGAACTGCGAGCGGGCGCGGCGCTGGTCGATCCAGATCATCCAGGCATCGTCCGCGCCTTCGCACAGACGCAGCAGGAACTCCCCGGATTCGGTCTCGCTGAGCAGCAGGCCGCGCAGGCGGGCACCGCCGTGCGGCCGGCTCAGCAGGACGCTGGCGAGCAGGGTTTCGTGGGTCTCGACCCCTTGCGCGAGCTGCGCGTGGGATCCCATGGCCGGAAGACAGGTCGTGACGTTCATGATCAGGATGTCGGCCGCGCAACGGGGGTTCTGAGACGGTCGTTGTCGACGCCTGATGTAGGAAATCGACGCATCGGCTGTAGGCCGAGCGCCCGGGGCGGACGATGGTGGACAATGGCGCCCCGCAGCCGGACGGCCGGCCTGCGGAACCGGGGACGACAAGGGAACGATATGACGCCTGTTCTGGGGCCGCAGGTACCGCGACGCGGCAATGCCTTCTCGCGCTGGCTGGGGCGCAGCCTGCTGCGCCTGATCGGCTGGGGCTTCGAGGGAACGCTGCCGGACGTCCCGAAGATGGTGATCATCGGCGTGCCGCACACCTCGAACGTCGACGGTGTGCTCGCCATGATCGGCTTGACCGCCCTGGGCATCCGCGCGGGCACGATGATCAAGGACTCGGCGTTTCGCGGTCCGCTCGGAATCGCGCTGCGCTGGTTCGGCGCCTTGCCGGTGAACCGGCGCAGCCCCAAGGGTGTCGTCGAGCAGACGGTCGAGGTCTTCGAGCGCGAGCGGCAGTTCGTGCTGCTGATCGCGCCGGAGGGGACGCGCTCGGCGGCGCCGGAATGGAAGCGCGGCTTCCACCACGTCGCCCGCAGTGCCGGCGTGCCGGTGGTCCCGGTCGCCGCCAACTACCGGCGCCGCCGCCTGATCTTCGGCGCGCCGGTGCAGCCGGGCGACTACGACGCCGACCTGCGTGCGCTGCTCGGCTTCTACGCCGAGCACGGCTGGCCGCGTCATCCCGCGCGGCTGTCGCGACCGGTCGCCGAGGCGCTGGGCCTTGCGTGGCGTCCGCGCGCCGACGACGACTGACCGTTCGCGATCAGACCGTCAGCGTGCCCTCGGCGACACGCACCGCGAAACCGCCGACGCGCACGGCCGTGACCGCCGAACCGGCGCGCTCGGCGGAGATGTGCAGCTGGCTCGGACGCCCCATCTCGATGCCCTGGTGGATGACCCAGTGCAGGCGGCCCTCGACCACCGGCGAATCGCTGGCCAGCGCGCCGGCCAGTGCAGCGGCGGCGGCGCCCGTGGCCGGGTCCTCGGCGATGCCCATCGCCGGCGCGAACATGCGTGCGCGCAACTCGCCCTCGTAGCCGCGTGTATAGACGTACAGTTCCTCCGCCCAGCGGCCGGCCAGCGAGCGTCGCCAGGCGACGAGGTCGAGGTCGACGCCGGCCAGCAGCTCCGGCGTGCGCACCGGCACGAGCACGAACGGCACCCCGCAGGACACCGCACGCACCCGTTCGTTCTCGCTGACCAGATCGGCCGGATCGAGACCCAGGATCGCCGCGATCTCGTCGTCCGGTGGCGGTTCGCCGAACTCCGGCAGCTGCGCGGCGGTGAGCTCGGCATAGACCGCGCGGTCGGGCGCGCTGCGGACGCGCACCGGCACCGGCCCGACGCCTTCCTCGATGACGAAGGTCACGTCCTCGCCCGGCGGCGCGCTGCCGATCATCGACAACAGGCAGGCAGCGCCGACGGTGGGATGTCCCGCGAACGGCAGCTCCTTGGCCGGCGTGAAGATGCGCGCATGCACCAGTCCGTTGTCGGCGCGCGGCGAACGCAGGAACACGGTTTCCGAAAGGTTGAACTCGCGCGCGATGGTCTGCATCTGCGCGTCGCCGAGTTCGTCGGCATTGAGCACCACGGCCAGCGGGTTGCCGGCATAGGGCTGCTCGGTGAAGACGTCGAGGATGCTGTAGGCGAATTGCATGGGCGGCCAGTGGCGCGGGGCGGGGTCGCGATTGTCCCGCGACGCGTCCGCCGCCGCAAAGCGCCAGGGCAACCCGATCGGCGACATTGAGGGGTTTTTCGGGCGCCTTGGCGGCAAATGCCGGCTAGACTCCGGAAAACCCGACCGGACCGCCCCGTGACCGAAGACGCCCTGACCCCGCCGTCGCGCATTGAGCGCGCGCTCGCCGCCGTGGAGCGCATCGGCAACCGGTTGCCGGATCCGGCGGTGCTGTTCATCGCGCTGCTGATCATCGTCTGGGTGCTGTCGTGGCTGCTGTCGGGCCTCAGCTTCGACGTCATCGATCCGCGCACGAACGCTCCGCTGCAGGTCAAGAACCTGCTGTCCGGCACCGAGCTGACGGCGTTCCTCGCGGCGATGGTCAAGACCTTCGTGACTTTCCACCCGGTCGGCGTCGTGCTGGTGGCGATGCTCGGCATCGGCGTGGCCGAGCACACCGGCTTCATCAATGCCGGCCTGCGCGCAATGCTGACGGTCACGGCGCGCTGGCTACTGACGCCGATGGTGATCGTCGTCGGCATCGTCAGCCACACGGCCGTGGATGCCGGCTACGTGCTGGTGATTCCGCTCGGCGGCGTGATCTTCTACGCCGCCGGCCGTCATCCGCTGGCCGGCATCGCCGCGGCCTTCGCCGGCGTGTCCGGCGGCTTTTCGGCGAGCTTCGTGCCGTCGTCGATCGATCCGATGCTGCAGGGCATCTCGCAGGCCGGTGCCCAGATCCTCGACCCGGCGGTCGCGCTCAATCCGCTGAACAACTACTTTTTCACGACCGCCTCGTCGCTGGTGATCGTCGGGCTCGGCTGGCTGATCACCGACCGCATCGTCGAGCCGCGCCTGCGCGGCACCGAACTCGACGGCGATCTGGCGGACCTGCCGAAGATGCAGCCGCTCGAGTCGCGCGAGCGTCGCGCCCTCAATGCCGCGCTGATCGCGATGGGCCTGGGCATCCTTGCACTGGCGCTCACCGCGATGCCGTCCGGCTCGGCCTGGCGCGCACCGTCCGGGGCGCTGACCGACGGCGCCGCACCGCTGATGCAGTCGATCGTGCCGCTGATCTTCCTGATCTTCCTGATTCCCGGGGTCGTCTACGGCGCCGTGGCCGGCACCGTGAAGAGCTCGCGCGACATCATCCAGGGCATGGCCAAGGCGATGAGCGGCATGGGCTACTACCTGGTCATCATGTTCTTCATCGCCCAGTTCATCGCCGCCTTCGGCGCATCGAACCTCGGCGTGCTGCTGGCCCTGGAGGGCGCCGGCCTGCTGCAGGCGCTGGCGCTGCCGTCGGCCATCACCGTCGTCGGCATCGTGCTGCTGACGGCGTTCATCAACCTGTTCGTCGGTTCGGCGTCGGCGAAGTGGGCGCTGCTCGCGCCGATCTTCGTCCCCATGCTGATGCAGCTCGGCATCTCGCCGGACCTCACCCAGGCGGCCTACCGCGTCGGCGATTCGAGCACCAACATCATCACGCCGCTGATGCCGTACTTCCCGCTGGTGGTCGTGTTCTGCCAGCGCTACGTGAAGACCACCGGCATCGGTACGGTCACGGCGATGATGCTGCCGTTCTCGTTGAGCTTTCTCGCGGTGTGGTCGGTGTTCCTGCTGCTGTACTGGGCGACCGGCCTGCCGCTCGGCCTGCAGGCCGCCTACAGCTATCCCTGACGGAGCATCCCGTGCCCGAGTTCCTGCTGCCCTACGGCGCGGTCGTGGCCGCGTTCGGTGCCACCGGCGTCCTGATCCTGGTGCAGATGCTGGTCGCCGACATCGCCGGTGTCCGCGCGCGTCACGTGCCGGGCGCGCCGGTGCCGACGGACCACGGCCTGTTCCTATTCCGCGCCGTGCGCGCGCATGCCAACACCAACGAGAGTGTCGCCGCGTTCGTGCTGCTGGCGCTGTTCGGCATCTTCAACGGCGCCGACGCGCAGTGGCTCGGCATTCTCGCCTGGACGTACGTGGGCGGGCGTGTCGCGCACATGCTGTGCTACTACGCCGACCAGCGGCTGCTGCGCAGCCTGGCCTTCGCGATCGCGCTGCTCGCGCTGCTGGCCATGGCCGTGGTCGGCGCGCTCGGCTGAGTCCCGGTCGGCCCCGCCGTCGCGGCGAGCGCCGGGGCGCCGCCCGTTTCACTTCTCCAGCTCTTCCAGCGTCTTCGGCCAGTTGTCGTGCAGCAGCCGCGACAGCGCGCGGTCGGCCAGCAGTCGGCCACCGGTCTGGCAACGCGCGCAGTAGTTGGCCTCGTTGGCGGCGTAGACGATGCGCTGCACCGGCGCGGCGCAGACCGGGCAGGGCAGCCTGTAGCGTCCATGCACGGCCATCTCCGGCCGGAACGCGGTGACCTTCGCTGGCCAGTCGTCGCCGGCTTCGGCGCGCAGCCGTTCGATCCATTCTCGCAGCACCGTTTGCGTCGCCTCGTAGAGGCGCCGGGCCTCGCCGGGGTCGAGTTCGCCGGCGCGCTTGAACGGCGACAGCCGTGCACGATGCAGGATCTCGTCGGAATACGCGTTGCCGATGCCCGCGAACTCGGCCGGATCGGTCAGTGCCCGCTTGAGCGTGTGCCGGCTCGCCCGCAGACGCGCCATGAACGCCTGCGCACTGGCGTCCAGCGGCTCCAGGCCGCCGCGCTCGAACGCGGCTAGGGCGTCATCGCCGGCAACCAGATGCAGGGCGGCGTGGCGCTTGCTGCCGGATTCGGTCAGCAGCAGGGTGCCGTCGTCGAAGTCGAAGGCGGCCAAGCCGCTGCCCTTGGGCAGGGGCGCACCGGCCTTCTTCCAGTGCAGGCGACCGAGAATCATCAGGTGAATCACCGCACAGACGCCGCCGTCGAAGCGCAGCACCAGGCGCTTGCCGATGCGCGCCGTGCCGAGCAGGCGGCGTCCGGCCAGCTCCGCCGGCGGCGGCGAGACCGAGCGCAGGACAAAGGGATTGCCGATACGCAGACCGCGCATCGACGCGCCGAGCGCCTTGCGTTCGACGCAGTCGAGATAGACGCTCAGATCCGGTAGCTCGGGCATGACGGTTGCGCATCCGGTGGGGTTTCCGGCTCCCGCATACTAGCGTCCATGATCTTCAATCTTTCCGTCGTGGCGCTGTTGATCGTCCTCAACGGCGTGCTGGCGATGTCCGAGCTGGCAGTGGTCTCGGCCCGGACGGCGCGCCTGCAGGCGATGCAGCGGCGCGGCGTGCGCGGCGCCCGCACGGCGCTGGAGCTGCGCGCGCACCCCGGCCGCTTCCTGAGCACCGTGCAGGTCGGCATCACCCTGGTCGGTGTGTTCGCCGGCGCGTTCAGCGGCGCCACGCTGGCGGAGCCGCTCTCCCGGGTCTTCGTCGAACTCGGCTGGCGCGAGCGCTTCGCCGACGATCTGGCGCTTGCCGTGGTCGTCGCCGGCGTCACCTACCTGTCCTTGATCGTCGGCGAACTGGTGCCCAAGCAGATCGCGCTGCGCAGTCCCGAACGCGTCGCTGCACTCGTCGCGCGGCCGATGCTGTGGCTGGCACGGCTGGCGCGGCCGCTGGTCTGGCTGCTCGAGGTGTCGAGCGGCGTGGTGCTCCGGCTCATGCCCAAGCGCGACGGCGATGCGCGCGTTACTGACGAGGAGATCCATGCCCTGGTCGCCGAGGCCGCGTCCTCGGGTGTCGTCGAACCCGAGGAGCGCACGATGATCGCCGCGGTCATGCGCCTGGCCGACCGCAGCGTGCGTGCGCTGATGACCCCGCGCAAGGCGCTGGAGTGGGTCGACCTCGACGATCCCCTCGAGGTCCAGCTGGCGACCTTGCGGCAGAGCCGGCACACCAAGCTGGTGGTCGCGCGCGGCGACATCGATCATTTCGTCGGCGTCATCTCGTCCAAGCGCATCGTCGACGCGCTGATCGACGGCGCCGACCGCATCGTGCCGGCGGTCCACGTCGAGGATGCACTGGTGGTGCCCGAGACGATCGACGCGCTCGACATGATTCCCAAGCTCAAGCGTTCGTCGCTGCGTGCTGCAATCGTCGTCGACGAGTTCGGCAGCCTGCAGGGGTTGGTCACCGTCACCGACGTGCTCGCGGCGATCGCCGGCGAATTCCTCGAAGACGGCGCTCCCGGCCCGGGCATCCTCGCGCGCGACGACGGTTCGTGGCTGGTCGACGGCGAACTCGACGTGCGCGAGCTTGCCGACACCCTGCACGTGCCGCTGCCGGACGAACACGATTACGAGACGGCCGCCGGCCTGGTGCTCGCCCTGCTCGGCCATCTGCCGAGGATCGGCGAAACCGTGGAACTCGATGACTGGCTGTTCGAGGTCATCGATCTCGACGGCCGGCGCGTCGACAAACTGCTGCTGACGCGCCGCGCCGCCGAAGACCCGCCGCGCTAGGAGCCGGACGGCAGGAACCGCTTAGGCGAGGCAAAGCCATTTCGAGACAGGTTTCGCGTTGATTCGACGCCGATAGCAGGGGCTATTGGCCGAGAGGCAGCGCGGAAGATGGCCGCAATGGCGAAGTCGCAGCCGCGCGCGTTTCTGCCGCCCAGGCTCCTAGCCCTCGACCGCGCGCAGCCCCGACGGCAGTTGCGGCGAGGCCAGCAGTTCGGCGAACACCCGCCAGCGTGCGGTGGCCTCGCTGCCCGCAAGGCGTGCGACGTGGTCCGCGACCAACGCCTCGCCGAGTGCATAGTTGACGATATAGGCGCCGTAGGCGTCGAAGAAGCGCACCCGCTGCTCGGCGCGCGCGGGCGTCGCCAGCGCATAGCGCTGCAGGAAGGCACGGGTCTGCGCGGCATCGGCACGACCGTCGAGATACCGGCGCGCGGCCTCGATGGTCGCCAGCCCGGTGACGCGCGCGGCCTCGCTGATCTCGACATACCGGCGTGCCTCCGTCGGATCGAAGCCGGCGAGCGGGAACAGCACCTCCTCGACGAAGCGGACGCGCTGATCCAGCGGAAATGCCAGCGCGATCGCGTAGTCGGCGCTGCCCTCGGCGATCAGCGACTGCGGCGAGTACAGCGGATAGATGCTGTATTCGATCCAGCCACGCTCCCGGACGAGCGCCCGCTCGAGCAGGGCGTTGTAGACGTGATGGCCGGGATAGCCCTCGTGCACGGCCAGTTCGATCGCGCGCGTCACCGTCAGCGGCAGTTCGGTGTTGATCTCGATCCGCGAGTGATAGCGGCCTTGGTACCAGTTGTACGCGCTCCACGGCTTGTCGGTGAGCAGCGCCAGTTCGAAACGTTCGTCCTCCGGCAGCGCGATGCGCGTCGCCGTGCGTCGCCGTGCCTCGGCGATCGCCGCCCGCATCACCGCCTCGATGCGCTGCGGCGCGATGGCGAAGCGCTCGGAGTAGGCGTTGTAGCGCTCGGCGATCGGCGCGTCGCCCGGCAAGGCCCGGTCGATCGGCGCGAGCAGCGCCGCGAGGGCCTGCTCGTCGACCGCGGGTGGCACAACGTCGTAGAGCATTCGCGCCTCTTCGTCGAAGGCGAACGTCTCTCCCTGCAGCTTGCGCCCGAATCCCCCCAGCGCCTGCAACTGGCGCGACAGGTAGCGCTGACGCAGCGCCGACAGCCGGTCTGCGTCGACCGGCAAGGCGTCGACCCGGGCCTGCAACGCGCCCGCGCGCCGGACGATCTCGTCCAGCGGCCAGCCCTCTGCGCGTACCTGCTCGCGCCACTCCTCCGGCCCGTAGTAGGCATCGACGTAGTGCGTGTCGTGCTCGCCGACGGCCAGCACCAGGCGCACATACTGCTCGGCGATCGCGTTCATGGCCGGCTCCGGTGTCGTTTCGCGTGCGAACGGCATGCAGCCCGACAGTACGAGGGCGAGCACGAGCGACCACGTCCGCCGTGCGATTCCACGCGGACTATGGGTCGTGGCCCCGGTGATGCCCGTCCGTACCGCCGGCATCGGCTGCCGGCATCGTGCTGGATTCATCGTTCGACTCAGTTGATGGATGTCGCCGAAATATTCTGCTTTTCTGTCGCCGGCCGCCGTCGTTCAATGACGCTACCCTTATGAGCCCCGTCTGCGATCCCGACCGGACCGATGATGACCCGCACCGAAGAGACCGCGCGCTATGGCGCGACCGCCCTGTGGCTGCACTGGCTGATCGCGGTGCTCGTCGCCGCCGGCTTCGCGGTGGGCTTCTACATGGTGGATCTGAAGATCTCGCCGACCAAGCTCCGGCTGTTCTCCTATCACAAGTGGATCGGCGTGACGATCTTCGCGCTCGCCGTGCTGCGCGTGGCCTGGCGCCTGTACCGGCCGCCGCCGCCGTTACCGGCGTCGATGCCGCTCTGGCAGCGGCATGCTTCGGTAGTCTCGCACCGCCTGCTGCTGTTGCTGATCGTCGTCGTGCCGCTGTCGGGGTGGCTGATGAGTTCCGCCAAGGGTTTCCAGACCGTGTACTTCGGCGTGCTGCCGATTCCCGATCTGCTGGCGAAGAATGCCGACCTGGGCGAACGGCTGGAAGTGCTGCACGAAGTCCTGAACACATCGCTGCTTGCGGTGGTCACACTGCATGTCGCCGCAGCCCTCAAGCACCATTTCGTCGACCGCGACGGCGTGCTGTTGCGCATGCTGCCGCGACTGCCCGACAGGAGAGACCGATGAGCCCCACGATCCGCTGGTCCGCCGCAATGCTGCTGGCCACGACCAGCCTCGCGGCATGGAGCGCCCCGCGCGCACTGGTCGCTGCCGACAGCCGCATCGCGTTCGCCGTCAAGCAGATGGGCGTCGAAGTGACCGGACAGTTCGAACGCTTCGACGCGCAGATCGACCTGGACACCGACGATCCGACGGCATCGACGGCGTCGGTGACCGTGGACATCGGCAGCCTGACCACCGGCGATGCCGACGCCGATGCCGTGGCGCTGGATACGCCCTGGCTGAACCGGTCGGCGTTCCCGCAGGCGACGTTCACCAGTCATGCCGTGCGTCGCGTCGCACAGGACCGTTTCGAGGCAACCGGCACGCTGGCGATCCGCGGCGAGCCGCGCGAGATCACCGTGCCGTTCGAGACCGCCGCGCAGGCGGACGGCAGCACCGTGGTCCGCGGCAGCTTCAGCGTGCGCCGCGCCGACTTCGGCATTGGCGGCGGCGAATGGAACGAGGGCGACCTCGTCGACAACGAAGTGCCGGTGCGTTTCTCGCTGCGGCTCGCGGCGCCCTGACCCCCTCCTCCCCACGACCCGTCTTCCCCAAGGAGAGATCCATGAAGAACCCGTTTCTCGTCACCGCGCTGTGCGCCCTCAGCTTCGGCGCCGCTGCCGCCGACACCTACGTGATCGAGCCGACACACACGTATCCGATGTTCGAGATCAGCCACCTGGGCTTCTCGACGACGCGCGGCGGCTTCGACAAGACCGAGGGCACCATCGTCCTCGACATGGCGAAGAAATCCGGCTCGGTCGACATCACGATCGACGCGACCTCGCTGTCGACGCCGGTGCCCAAGCTCGACGCCCACCTGAAGAACGAGGATTTCTTCGACGTCGCCAAGTACCCGACGATCACGTTCAAATCGGACCAGCTCGTGTTCGAGGGCGAGACCCTCACGTCGGTGACCGGCGACCTGACGATGCATGGCGTGACCAAGCCGGTGACGCTCGCGGTCACGCACTTCGTCTGCAAGGATCACCCGATGACGAAGAAACCGCATTGCGGGGCCGATGCCGAGGCCACGATCCAGCGCAGCGAGTGGGGCATCAGCACGTATTCGCCGGCCGTCGGCGAGGACGTGAAACTGAAGATCCAGGTGGAGGCGACCCGCCAGTAAACGCCCGGGCGGACCGGGCAGGCACGTCCGGTTCGCCCGCCTTCCTCGCGCCGACCTGGGCCTGTTGGCGCTACAGCGCGCGCGTCATGAACAGGCTGTACGGGTCCTCGACATACGGCGCAAAGGGCCCACAGAGGCTGAAACCGAAACGGGTGTAGAGCCGTCGCGCCGGCTCGAAGGCCGGGTCCGATCCGGTTTCGAGGCTCAGCCGCGCGTAGCCGCGGGCCTGCGCCTCTTCGATCAGGCGCGTCAGCAGGGCGGCGGCGACGCCGCGCCGCAGGTAGGCGTCGGCGGTCCGCATCGACTTGATCTCGCCGTGCGCGGCGTCGAGCGCCTTGAGTGCGCCGCAGCCGAGCAGTTCGTCCTTCTGCCACGCGCACCACAGCGACACCGACGGATCGGCGAGCTGCTCCGGCATCAGCGCATGGATGCTTTCCGGGGGCGAGTACGCCTGCATGCGGCGGCGATGCGCGCCGAGCAGCGCATCCACCGCGGGGTCGAGAACCGAGCCCGGCCGGATGTCCATCGCTTCCGCGCCCGCCGCCGGTCTGCGAGCTGCCGCGGGTCTACTGGAACTTGCCGCCGACGATGCGGCCCTGCTCGTCAAGATGGGCGAAATAGCGGCTGTTGTCGAAGCGCAGCTCCTTGGTCGCGATCTGGCCCGGCAGCACGAGCGTCACGTCGGGGTAGGTCTGGCGGAACGCCTCCGGCGTCGGCCGCGTGGCGATGAAGGCCTCGAAGGCGGAGACGTCGGTGACCTTGCCGGCCACGGGCTGCGGCGCCGAAGCGTTCATCGGAAAACCTCCCTGGCAGGCCACAAGCGCGAGCGTGGCGGCCAGCAGCGTGGTACGAACGACGGGAATGCGCATGGGCTCTCCGGGGGCAAGGCGGTCGACAGCGCCGATTAGATCATGCTCGCGCCGGACGGACACGTGATCCAGGTCCGGGAACTGCCCTCAGGAGACGGCCGTCCGGCTTGGCTATGATCCGCGGCTGTTCCCGACGGCTGTCCCGACCATGACCCGTACGCTCTGCCTCACCGTGATTGCCCTGATGATGACCGCCTGCGCCACCTCCGAACCGGTACGCACTCCCGCATCGCCCGCTGCCCCGGCCACGTCGGTGGCGACGGACCCGCACTCGTATGCCAACACGACGGCGTTCGGGACCCGGCATTTCGAGCTCGACCTCGACGTGGACTTCGACCGGCGCGTGCTGTCCGGACACGTCGTCCTGCAACTCGACCGCCGCGACGCGCAGGCCGCAACGCTCGTGCTCGACACGCGCGATCTCGACATCCGCGCCGTTTCCGTGGGCACTGCCGACGGGGCGCTGACACCCACCGCGTTCTCGCTGGATGCACGCGACCCGGTGCTCGGCTCGGCACTGCGCATTTCGCTGCCGCCGCCTGCCGACACGGTGCGCATCGACTATGCGACGCAGCCGCAGGCCTCGGGCCTGCAGTGGCTGACCCCGGAGCAGACGACCGACAAGCAGCACCCGTTCCTGTTCACGCAGTCGCAGGCGATCCATGCGCGCAGCTGGATTCCGCTGCAGGATACGCCGCAGATCCGCAGCAGCTTCGAGGCGCGCATCCGCACGCCCAAGCCGCTGCTGGCCGTCATGGCGGCAGAGATGCAGGCCGATCCTGCGCGCGACGGCGACTATCGTTTCGAGATGCCGCAGCCGATCCCCTCGTACCTGATCGCGCTCGCCGTCGGCGACCTGCGCTTCCAGGCGATGAGCGAGCGCACGGCGATCTATGCCGAGCCGTCGGTGGTCGCGCGCGCCGCCGCCGAGTTCGAGGACACCGAGGCGATGATGCAGCGCTCGGAGGCGATCTACGGCCCGTATCGCTGGGGCCGCTACGACCTGCTGATCCTGCCGTCGGCATTCCCGTACGGCGGCATGGAGAACCCGCGGCTGACCTTCGCGACGCCGACCGTCATCGCCGGCGACAAGTCGCTGGTGTCGCTGGTCGCGCACGAGCTTGCGCATTCGTGGTCGGGCAACCTCGTGACCAATGCCAGCTGGGGCGACTTCTGGCTCAACGAGGGGTTCACCAACCACCTGACGTACCGGATCATGGAAGAGATCTTCGGTGCGGATCGCGGCGCACAGGAACGCGCGCTCGGCGCCAACGATCTGAAGGAAACGCTCGCGCGGCTCACCCGCGACGACGACAAGACCCTGCTCCCCGACCTCGCCGGTCGCGATCCCGACGACAACGTCACCGACGTGCCCTACGAGCGCGGCGCACTGTTTCTCGCCTATCTCGAGGACCGCTTCGGTCGCGACACCTTCGATGCCTTCCTGCGCAAGTGGTTCGACGCGCACGCGTTCCAGAGCGTGACCACGCCGCAGTTTCTGGCCTTCCTCGACCGCGAGCTGCTGCAGCCGAATCCGGGGATCGTCAGTGCCGCACAGATCGATGCCTGGCTGCGCTCGCCGACGATGCCGGCGGACACGGTGTGGCCGCAATCGGCGGCCTTCGCGCAGGTCGACGCCGAGCGCAGCCGCTTTCTGGGCGGCAGCGATACGGCGCAGCTTGCGGTCGACGGCTGGAGCACGCGCCAGTGGCAGTACTTCCTCGACGGCATGCCCGAGCAGCTCGACGCCGCGCAACTGCAGGCGCTCGATGCCGCCTTCGACCTGTCCTCCGGACGCAACGCCGCGATCGCCACGCGCTGGTTCTGCATCGTCGCGCGCAACACCTACGCACCGGCCTACCCGCAGATGGAGCAGCACCTGAAGTCGATCGGCCGCATGCTGCTGATCGTGCCGGTCTATCGCGAGCTGGCGAAGACCGAGGACGGGCGCGCGCTGGCGCGCCGCATCTACGAGGAGGCGCATGCCGGCTATCACCCGATCGCGCAGGACGCGATTGCCGGAGTGCTGGGCTCGAAGGACGCCTGATCCGGGCAAATCGCCTGCAACATTGAGAGACGGGTCACAGCGGCCCCCGCAATAGGGGGTGCGCAGCGGGGCGCCGCCGGTCCATGCTGGCGGCGTATCCGTTCGAGGTTGTCAGGGATGAGCGACACCGCGCGACTGCGCGAGGACTTCCAGACCGAGCTGCGCGGCCTGCTCGACGCCATGGCGCGCGCGACGAGCGGCCTGGCGCCCGGTCCGCGGCGCCTGCTGGTCGGCGTCGAGGCCTTCTGGGAGGCGTGCTATCGACGTCGCGACGCGGCGGAGCGCATCCTGCAGTCGGCCCGAAACCTCGACAGCGAGCAGGATCTCGCGCGTCGCGCGCTGATTCTCGAACGCCTGCTCGCCAGCGAGCTGCGCGCCTGCGGCGTCGTCGCCGCCGAGACGCTGGCCCCGGATCTGGCCGCGGAGATTGCCGCAGTCACCCGCGCCGAATGCTTTGCCGCGCAGCGCCTGCCGGCGCTGCGACGCCGGCTCATCGGTTTCGTCGAGAGCCGGACGGGACTGCCGTCGCTGTGGACGGCGGTGGCGGCGTAACGGCGATCGGCTGCGCCAGCGCCGGCGTGCGCACGCGCAGTCCGCTGCGCCGCGACAGCGCCTCGAGCAGCGGCGCCAGATTCACCACCACCGGCATCGGGCGCAGCGGCGCCGACAGCGGGCGCGTGAAATCGTCCCAGTGGCTCAGCACGACCTCGCGCGCACCCACGGGGTCGACGACCTCGCGCACGTAAGCCTCGGCGTCGCCGACCAGCGCGGCGCCGAGCACGATGGTGTCGGCGTGCACGCCGGCCAGCGCGCCGGTGACGAAACCGGCGCTGCCGTGATGCAGTACCGTTCCGCGCGGATGGGTGACCAGGATCGAGTACGTGCCGCCCTGCCGGTAGTCCAGGTAGCGCGCGGGCGGCACCAGCGGCGTGATGATGTCGCCCGTCGGTGCGCCGCCGGTGGCACCGGCGTGGCGACTCTCGATGAAGCGCACGGTGAACGGGCCGAGATCGAGCGAGGCCCCGTCGGCGATGTCATGCAGTCGTGCTTCGGGCAGTCCCGCACCGCGCCCGATCTGCAGGGTGCTGGATGATCCGACGAGCATCGCGCCGGTACGGCGCGCGACGGCGCCGGCGTCCATCGCATGATCGTAGTGCGAGTGCGACACCAGCACGCCGTGCAGTCGCTCGATCCCCGCATGCCGCAGGCCCTCGGCGATGCGTTGCGGGTCCGGCGCGATGGGCGCGTTGCGCAGCAGCGGCCCGTATCCCGGGGGACGGCTGAAGAAGGGGTCGATCATCAGCGCGTCGTCGCCGTGGCGCATCAGCACCGCGGTCACGCCGAACCAGGTCAGCGTGAGTGCGTCGGCCGCCGGTGGTTCGGTGCGCACGAGCACCGCGAGCCGCTGCGCATCCTGTGCCGGTCGCCACCACAGCAGCCACGCACCCGCCGCTACGGCGAGCAGCACCAGCACCGCAACCGACCCGGCGATCGCCCGGCGTCGGCGCATCGGCAACTAGAAGTCGCCCCAGCGGCGACGTCGGCTGCTGCGCAGCATCCACGGCAGGATCAGGCCGAACAGCGTACCCGCGCCGACGAGGGCCGCGCCGGTGAGCATCGTCCGCCGTCGTGCCTTGTGCTCGTTGAAGCGCTGCTCGGCTTCCTGTGCGCTGCGCTGCAGGGCGTCGATCTGCTCGCGCAGCTGGTCGTTCTCGCCGGCGAGCTCGAGCGCCGGCCGAGCCTGCGCCAGCGAGGACTGCGCATCGGCGAGCTGGGCTTCGAGTTCGCGGATGCGGCTGCGCGCGTCGGCGAGTTCCCGGCGCACGCCATCGAGCAGGTCGCGCGCGGCCGGCTCGTCGCTCAGGTAGCGCGCCGTGACCCAGGCTTCGCGACCGTCTTCGGTGCGAATGCGGGCAAAACTCTGTTCGCCGAGCGATTCGAGCAGCGTGACGCGGTCTCCGCTCTTGATCGTGCCGAGGTAGGTGGCGTCGTTGGCAGGGCCGTCGCGTAGCGTCAGCGAGATGACATCGCTGACGTATTGGGTGCGTTCCTGTGCGTGGACAGGGGCCAGCAGAACAGACAGAAGCAGCAGTGTAGGGGGGAGAGAGGACTTCATGGCGGGCGGAGTCTAGCAACGCAGCCGCGCCGACAACACCCGCAGCGCACAATGAATCGGCCGTGCAGCCTCAGCGTGACGACGAGGCGAGCCAGCCCGCGTGGTCGACGCGGGCGGCGATACCGGCAAGAACCGCCTCGCGGACCGGCCCCGGAACGGGCTTCTTGCCGTTGGCGTCGATCATGACGTAGACGGTCTCGGAACGCGCGAGCAGCGCGTCCTCGCCGGCACGACGGAATTCGCAGGCGATCGTGAACGAGCTGGTGCCGACCTGCAGGCCGTGCACGCGCACCTCGATCACGTCGTCGAAGCGCGCCGGCGATTTCCACTCGGTGGTCTGCCGCACGAGCTGGTAGTCGAAGCTGCCGTCGACGAGGCCTTCACCGAAGCCGAGCGCACGCAGATACTCGGTCACGGCCAGATCGGTGTAGTCGCCGTAACGCGCATTGAAGACCACCTTCTGCGCGTCGCACTCGCCGTAGCGCACACGCAGGAAGTAGCGGAAGTCGCCCATCGGCTCAGTGCACCTTGCGCGACTTGCCGGCGAGCCGCTCGGCATCCGGCTGCGCCTTGACGCCGCCGCCGTGCCCGTCGCGCGGCCCGCGACCGCCGAACGACCAGGGCTGCGGTTTCTGCAGAGGCTGCTTGAAGGGCCCCTTCTTCGCCGGCGAGGCGGCCGGTGTCGCCGCTTTCGGCGTGTCCTTCTTCCTGGCGTTCATACGTGCATCCGGTGACGGCGGCGCATTCTACGCCGCCGCCGCGTGCTACAGCAGCAGGCGGCGCACGTCGGCGAGCAGGCGCGACAGATGGACGATGAAGCGCGCCGCGTAGGCGCCGTCGATGACCCGGTGGTCGTAGGACAGCGACAACGGGCACATCAGCCGCGGCTGGAAGGCCATGCCATCCCAGACCGGCTTCATGAGCGCGCGCGAAACGCCGAGGATGCCCACCTCCGGCGCGTTGACGATCGGCGTGAAGTGGCTGCCGCCGATGCCGCCGAGCGAAGAGATCGAGAAGCAGCCGCCCTTCATCTCGTCGGGCTTGAGCTTGCCGTCGCGTGCCTTCTTGGCCAGCGCAGCGCATTCGGCGGACAGCTCGGCAATCCCCTTGCTCCAGACGTCGCGCACGACCGGCACGACCAGGCCGTTGGGCGTATCGGCGGCGAAGCCGATGTGGCAGTACTGCTTCATGATCAGGCTCTCGCCGTCCGGCGACAGCGAGGCGTTGAACTCGGGATAGGACTTCATCGCCACCGCGACCGCCTTCATCAGGATCGGCAGCAAGGTCAGCTTGGGTCCGCCGGCGGCGGCGAGTTCCTCGCTCTGCTGCTTGCGGAAGGCCTCCACTTCGGTGATGTCGGCCTCGTCCGTCTGCGTCACATGCGGCACGTTGAGCCAGCAGCGCGACAGGTGCGCCGCCGACAGCTTGCGGATGCGCGCCAGCGGCTTGGTCTCGATCGCGCCGAACTGCGAGAAGTCGACCGCCGGAATCGGCGGAATGCCGGCACCGCCGGCGCTCGTGGCTGCCGCCTTCGACGGCGCGGCCAGCCGCGTCCTGACGAAGCCCTGCACGTCCTCGATGACGATGCGTCCGCGCGGACCGCTGCCCTTGACCTGCGCAAGATCGACGCCGAGTTCGCGTGCGAACTTGCGCGTCGCCGGGCCGGCATACGGCACCTCGGTCGATGCCGGAGCCGGCGACGCGGTGCTGTCGGCGGGCTTCGCCGCCCTGGGTGCTTCGCTCGGCGGGGGAGGCGGCGCCTCGGCGGGTGCGAGCCGGGCCGCCGGCGCGGCCGTTGTCTCCTGGGCCGGCGCGTCATCGCCCGGGCCAGCAGCGTCCAGCACACACACCGCATCGCCCTGCGACACCTTGTCGCCGACCTTCACCTTCATGCCGCGCACGGTGCCGGCCGCAGGCGACGGCACTTCCATCGTCGCCTTGTCCGATTCGAGCACCAGCAGGGGCTGGTCCTTGTCGACCGTGTCGCCGTCGGCGACGAGCACCTCGATCACCGGCACGCCGGCGTAGTCGCCGATGTCGGGGATCTTCACGTCGACGTTGCCGCCGCCGGTCTTTGCTGCCGCGGGCTTCGACGCCGGCGCGGGTTCGGGCGCCGGCGGCTGCGGCTCCGGTTTCTCGGGCGGCTTCTGCGGATCAGCTTGCGGCGCCGCGGCCGGCGCGTTCGCTTCATCGCTTTCAAGGGCGCAGATGACCATGCCCTGGGAGAGCTTGTCGCCGACCTTGATCTTCAGGTCACGGACCATGCCTGCCGCCGGCGCAGGCACCTCCATCGTCGCCTTGTCGGACTCGAGCACCAGCAGGGGCTGATCCTTTTCGACGGTATCGCCGTCGGCCACGAGAATGTCGATGACCGGAACATCGGTGTAGTCGCCGATGTCCGGAACCTTCACTTCGGTCTTGCTCATTGCTGATCTCTCCGCAAAGCCGTCCGTGCCGCGATCTCATGCTTCATCGATCCTCCCCGCACCGGCCATCCGGACCGCGTGTCCGCCGGGCGCAGATCGCCATTCAGGGCAGTCCCCGCTCAGCTCGCCCAGGGAGCGCCGCGGTTGGGCTTGATGCCGTAGATCTTGATCGCCTGGGTCACACGCTCCGCCGGCACGAGCTTCTGCTCGGCCAGGGCCTTGAGCGCCTTGACGACGATCCAGCGGCGGTCGATCTCGAAGAAATCGCGCAGCGCCGGACGATTGTCGGAACGACCGAAGCCGTCCGTGCCGAGCACATGGTAGGACATGGGGACGTACGGCCGGATCTGCTCGGCGTAGGCACGGATCGAGTCGGTGGAGGCGATCGCCGGACCGGTCATGCCGCCGAGGCATTCCTGTACGTAGGTCTTGCGCGGCTTGTCCTGCGGGTGCAGCAGGTTCCAGCGCTCGGTCTCGCGCCCGTCGCGCGCCAGTTCGTTGAAGCTCGGCACGCTCCAGACGTCGCTGGTGACGCCCCATTCCTCCTTGAGCAGATCCGCGGCGGCGATCACCTCGCGCAGGATGGACCCCGAGCCGAGCAGCTGCACATGGGCTTTCGCGGCCTTGTCCTCGGACCGCAGCAGGTACATGCCGCGGATGATGCCGCTCTCGACCCCGACGGGCATCGCCGGGTGTGCGTAATTCTCGTTATATAGCGTAATGTAGTAGTAATTATCACGGTGCTCGACATACATCTCGTGCAGGCCGTGCTGCAGGATGACCGCGAGCTCGTAGGCGAAGGCCGGGTCGTAGCTGCGGCAGTTCGGCACCATCGCCGCCATCACCAGGGAATGCCCGTCCTCGTGCTGCAGGCCTTCGCCGTTGAGCGTGGTGCGGCCGGCGGTCGCCCCCAGCAGGAAGCCGCGCGCGCGCATGTCGCCGGCGGCCCAGCACAGGTCGGCGACGCGCTGGAAGCCGAACATCGAGTAGAAGATGTAGAACGGCAGCAGCGAGACGCCGTGGTTCGCATAGCTCGTTGCCGCGGCGATCCACGAGGACATCGCACCGGCTTCGGTGATGCCTTCCTCGAGCACCTGGCCCTTGATGTCCTCCTTGTAGAAGGCGAGCTGGTCCGCATCCTCCGGGTTGTACTTCTGGCCGACGATCGAATAGATGCCGAGCGAGCGGAACATGCCCTCCATACCGAAGGTGCGCGCCTCGTCCGGCACGATCGGCACGACGCGCTTGCCGATGGCCTTGTCGCGGCACAGGGTCTGCAGCAGCTGCACGAAGGCCATCGTCGTCGAGATCTCGCGCTCGCCGGAGCCGGCGAGAATCTTCTCGAACACCTTCAGCGGCGGGATCTCCAGCGTCTCGTTGTTCGGCCGGCGTTGCGGCAGATAGCCGCCGAGCTTCTCGCGACGTTCCTTGAGGTAGCGGATCTCCGGCGAATCCTCGGGCGGCCGGTAGAACGGCGTGTCGGCGATCTGGTCGTCCGAGATCGGGATCTGGAAGCGGTCACGGAAAGCCTTGAGCGCCTCCTCGCCCATCTTCTTCTGCTGGTGAGTGACGTTCTGGCCTTCTCCGGCCTCGCCCATGCCGTAGCCTTTCACGGTCTTGGCGAGAATCACCGTCGGGCCGCCGGTGTGCCTGGACGCCGCGGCATACGCCGCGTAGATCTTGTGCGGATCGTGGCCGCCGCGGTTGAGGCGCGCGATGTCCTCGTCCGACATCGTGCTGACCAGACGCTCGAGTTCCGGATACTTGCCGAAGAAGTGTTCGCGCGTGTACCTGCCGCCCTTGGCCTTGTAGCTCTGGTACTCGCCGTCGACGGTCTCGTTCATCGCCTGCAGCAGCTTGCCGGAACCGTCCTGGGCGATCAGCGCATCCCACAGCGCGCCCCAGATCACCTTGATGACGTTCCAGCCGGCACCGCGGAACACGCCTTCGAGTTCCTGGATGATCTTGCCGTTGCCGCGCACCGGGCCGTCGAGACGCTGCAGGTTGCAGTTGACGACGAAGACGAGGTTGTCGAGCTTCTCGCGTGCGGCGATGTCGATCGCACCCAGCGATTCCGGTTCGTCCATCTCGCCGTCGCCGCAGAAGCACCAGACCTTGCGGCCGGCCATCTCCTTGAGGCCGCGGTGCTCCAGATACTTCATCAGCCGCGCCTGGTAGATCGCCATGATCGGCCCGAGACCCATCGAGACGGTGGCGAACTGCCAGAAGTCCGGCATCAGCCAGGGATGCGGGTAGCTCGACAGGCCCGGCTGCAGCGCTTCCATGCGGAAGCGCTGCAGCTGCTCCTGCGTGATGCGGCCTTCGAGGAACGCACGCGCATAGATGCCCGGCGTGCAATGGCCCTGGATGTAGACCAGGTCGCTGCCTTGCGAATGGTCGGGGCCTTTCCAGAAGTGGTTGAAGCCCACGTCGTAGAGCGTCGCGGCCGACGCGAAGCTCGCGATATGACCGCCGATGCCGGCGTGTTCGCGGTTGGCGTTGACGACCATCGCCATTGCGTTCCAGCGGATGATCGAACGGATCTTCCACTCGAGTGCGTGATCGCCCGGCGAACGCTCCTCGAGGTGCGGCGGAATCGTGTTGATGTACGCGGTGTTCGCCGAGTGCGGGATATGCGCGCCGCTGCGGCGCGCCTTCTCGGTCAGCGTTTCGAGCAGGAAATGCGCACGCTCGGGACCGGCGCTCTGCAACACCGCCTGCAGCGCTTCCAGCCATTCGCGGGTTTCGAGCGGATCGGTGTCGGTGGACACCGACGGCGGTAGGGCTTGATTCACGGCGAACTCCTCCGCGACGCATGCTGGGCGCCGGACCGACAATGTAGACCTCAGCCGATTCATACGTCCAATATATGAAACCCTGATTCATGATCTATTCTGAGTATCGAAATGGAACTGCGTCATCTGCGCTACTTCGTCGCCGTGGCCGAAGCGCGGCATTTCACGCGGGCCGCCCGTGCACTGGGCATCGGCCAGCCGCCGCTGTCGCAGCAGATCCAGGCACTGGAGCGCGAACTCGGGACCGCGCTGTTCGAACGCCGGCCGCGCGCCGTGGCGCTGACGGCGGCCGGCGAAGCACTGCTCGAAGACGCGCGGCGCATCCTGCGTGATGCCGAGCGGGCGGCCGAACGCGTACGCCGCGTGGCCCGCGGCGAAGCCGGCCGGCTGCGCGTGGGCATGATCAACTCGGCGCCGTTCCACCCGCTGATTCCGCGCGTGATCCGCGAGTTCCGCCGCGCGCATCCACAGCTCGCGCTGTCGCTCGACGAGGGGCCGACGCCGATGCTCGCGGCGGCCGTGCGTGACGAGGTGCTCGACGTGGCCTTCGTGCGTCCGCTGCTCGGCGCCGAACCGGGGCTTGCCAGCGAGGTCGTCGCCGACGAGGACATGGTCGTGGCCCTGCCCAGCGGCCATCCGCTGGCGAAGAAAGGGCCGGTGCCGTTGCTGGCGCTGTCGATCGAACCGTTCGTGCTGTTCCCGCGCGCGGTCGGTGCGGGTCTGCACGACGAGATCGTCAGCGCCTGCCGCATCGCCGGTTTCTCGCCGCGGATCGTGCAGGAGACCTCGCAGGTGACCTCGATCGTCAACTTGGTGGCCGCCGGCCTGGGCGTGTCGATCGTGCCGGCGTCGATGCAGCAGGTGCACAGCGACGGCGTGACCTATCGCGCGATCCGGCGGCCGGCGCCCAAGGCGCGGCTGTCATTGATCTTCCGCGATGCCGACCGCCATACGCCGCAACTCGCACGCCTGCTGACGCTGACGCGCAAGCTGGCACGCGCATAATCGCACCGACGTTTCCACCGGAGCCGCCGACAGATGGAGCCCAAGCCGCAGCGCCTCGCCGACGTCGATGCCGCCGTAGACCGGATCATCGAGGCCGTGGGCGCGAAGATCGTTCTCGGCCTGCCGCTGGGCCTGGGCAAGCCGGTGGAACTGGTCAACGCGCTGTACCGGCGTGCACGGCAGGACCCGTCGCTCCATCTGCGGATCCTCACCGCGCTGTCGCTCGACAAGCCGGTGGGTTCGAGCCGCATCGAGCAGGCCTTCCTCGATCCCTTCGTCGCGCGCGTCTTCGCCGGCGTGCCGGACCTGGACTATGCGCGCGATCTGCGCGAGAACGCACTGCCGGCCAACGTCGAGGTCTGCGAGTTCTATTTCCGGCCGGGCTCGATGCTCGGCAACGCGCATGCGCAGCCGCGCTACATCAGCAGCAACTACACCCATGCCGCGCGCGACGTCTTCGAACAGGGCTGCAACGTCGTCGCGCAGTCCGTCTGCGCGCGCGGCGAGGGCGCGGAGCAGCGACTGAGCCTGTCGTGCAATCCGGACACCGGTCCGGAGCTGCTGCAGATGCTGCGCGCCAGCGGCCGTCGGCACGTCGCCGTGGCGGTGCTCAACCAGAACCTGCCGTACATGGCGCACGATGCCGAGGTGTCGCCGGACGAGTTCGACATCGTCGTGGACGATCCGCGTTACACGACGGCACTGTTCCCGACGCCGAAGATGGCGGTGACCGCAGCGGACTATCACATCGGCCTGTACGCGAGCAGCCTGGTGCGTGACGGCGGCACGCTGCAACTCGGCATCGGCAGTCTCGCCGACGCGATCGTCCATGCGCTGATCGAGCGGCACGCGAACGGCGCCGGATACCGCGACGCGCTCGCGACCATCGGGGCGCTCGATCGGCACGGCTCGCTGATCGAAGGGATCGGCGGCACGGGCCGTTTCGAACAAGGCCTCTACGGCGCCACCGAAATGTTCGTCGACGGTTTCTGGCAGCTGATGCGCGCCGGTCTGCTCAGGCGCCGCGTCTACGACTTCTGGGCCCTGCAGATCCTCATCAACGAGAACCGGTGCGATCCGGAGGCGCTGACGCCGGCGGTGCTCGACGGCTTCGAGCAACTGGGCGTGCGTGTGATCCGCGGCAAGGACTTCGAGGTCCTGCAGCATCACGGCTTCTTCAGCGACGCGACGCGCTACGACGACGGCCACCTCATCGCGCCGGACGGCGAACGCGTCACTGCCAATGTCGCCAACCCGGCGTCGCGCGCGGTGATGGCGCGCTGCCTCGGACGACGCCTGCGCAACGGCATCGTGCTGCACGGCGGCTTCTTTCTCGGACCGGCGGACTTCTACGAGGGCCTGCGACAGATGAGCCAGGCCGAGCGCGACACGATCTGCATGACCGGCGTCGAGAAGACCAACCAGCTCGACCTCAATCCGCGGCTGTACCGGGCCCAGCGCCGCGATGCGCGCTTCATCAACACCGGCATGATGGCGACGCTGTCGGGCGCCGTCTGCTCGGACGGCCTCGACAACGGTCAGGTCGTCTCCGGCGTCGGCGGCCAGTACAACTTCGTCGCACAGGCCCACCAGATTCCCGGCGGACGCTCGATCCTGATGGTGCGTGCGACGCGCGAGGACAGCGGCGGCGAAGTCACCAGCAACATCGTCTTCAACTACGGCCACCTGACGATTCCGCGTCACCTGCGCGACATCGTCATCACCGAATACGGCATCGCCGACCTGCGCTCGCAGACCGACGACGCCGTCGCCAAGGCGCTGATCTGCATCGCCGATTCCCGCTTCCAGGATGCACTGCTGGAGCAGGCGCAACGCGCCGGTAAGCTCGAACGCGGCTGGACCGTTCCCGACGCCTGCCGCGACAACACGCCCGAGCGTCTCGAACGCCAGCTCGCGATCCTTCGCGCGCAGGCGCCCGAGGGGCAGCGATATCCGCCTTTTCCGTTCGGCTGCGACTTCACCGACGAGGAACTCGTGCTCGGCAAGGCGCTGAAGGCCGTTGCGCGCCGCGCGAAGACCACGCCGACGTGGAAGCTGATCGCGACCCTGCTCGGGCGCGAACTGCGCGGCACGCCGGACTCGGCGACCCCCTATCTGCGGCGCGTCGGCCTCGACCGGCCGGCGACGATGCAGGATCGGGTCGCGCGGGCGCTGCTGATCGACGCGCTGGCGGCCGAGGCCTGACTCAGCTTCTCGGCCGCGCCGGCATCTCGATCGGTTGCGGATCGAAACCGCGCGCGCGCAGCCAGTCGCGCAGCGCCAGTCCGGTGGCTGCCGGCCAGTAACGCGCCTGTTGCGGCGCCACGCGGATGTACTCGGCGAGTTCCTCGCCGAGACGGACCTCGCCGCTGGCCGGAACGTGATAGGCAATGATCAGCTGGTTCATGCGCTCGAAGGTGTAGTGGCCGATCAGCGTCGCCGTGTCGCCCTTCAGGCCCAGCTCCTCCTCGACCTCGCGCAGCACCGCTTCGTGCGGGATCTCGTTGCGTTCGAGAAATCCGGTCACCAGACCGAAGAAGCGGTAGGTCCACAGCTTGTTGCGCGCCAGGATGACCTCGCCGTCGTGTTCGACCACCGCGGCGACGACCGGCGTCGGGTTGTCCCACCAGACGAAACCGCATTGCGTGTCGGGACAGGCCTGGCGCGGAAAACCGCCCTCCGCACGGGGCTGCAGGGCTTGGGCGCAACGCGGGCAGTAACGGTAGATCGTGGTCATGCGGCGGGCTCGGTGTCGCCGGCATGGTAGCCGCGTTGCGGCCCTCAGCGCAGGTCGTTGCGCTGCATCCAGTCCATCGCCGTGCCGACGAGTTCGCCGATGCGCGGATCGTGGACGCCGCGCAGATGGCCGCCCGCTTCGTCGATGCGTTCGATGCGCGCGTCCGAAGCCTGCAGCGCCGACCACAGGCTCGCGGTCGCCGCCCGCGGAATCAGCTCGTCGTCGCCCGCGACGATCATCAGCGCGCGCTGCTGTCCGCCGAGTCGCGAGGCCGAACGCTCCGGTGCCGGCAGGCACAAACCCCAGGTCAGCAGGTTGGCCAGACCCTGCGCCGGCCAGCGCAGCCAGCCGGCGCCGCGGCGCTCGGCGGCTTCGGCAAGCTGGTGGCCGATCACCTCGCGGATGCGGCCGAAGCCGTGAACGATCACCAGTCCGGGCAGCGCCAGTTCCGCGGCGGAGATCGTCGCGAACGGCGCGCCCAGGCTCGCGCCGACGATGGTGATGCGTGCGCCGTCGACATCCGCACGATCGCGCAGATGTGCGCTCAGCCGCGCGATGCCCTCGAGGGTCTCGTCGATGCCGCGCGCCATCGCCGGAACGTGCGCGAAGCTGTCCGGGAACACGAACCGACGTGGCGGATCGAAGGGATAGTCGAAGCTCGCGGCAACGACCGGCGCAGCGGCGGGCACGGCATCGAGCACCGTCGCCGCGCCGCGGAAACCGCCGAACAGCATGACTGCCGGCAGCGGCCCGTCGGCCTGCACCGGACGGCGGATTTCGGCGCTGATGCGGCGGCCGCTGTCGAGCGTGAAGACCACTGTTTCCGACTGCCGCGCGTCCGTTGGCGCGGCTGCCAGGCACAGCAGCGCGAGCAGGCCCGCCTCAAGTCGGCGGCAGCGCCACATAGCTGGCCCGGACCCGCACCGCTTCGCCGGCCCCCTGCAGACGGCTCTCGACCTCGATGCGCGCGCGCCGTCCGCGACGCAAGGTGTCGACGAAGCGCGGCCAGACATCGGTCGGCAGTGCGCTTTCGGCGACGAGTTCGCCGCGAACCGGTTCGAGATAGTCGAGTTCGACGTGACGCACGACGAGGCTCGGCGTCAGACCGGCGTCCTCGAGACTCATATGCAGCACGGTCCAGCCGGCGAGGATGCCGATGGTCGCCAGACTGCCGCCGAACGCGGTGCCGTGATGATTGAGGTTCGGTTCGAGCGGGGCGACGAGACGCACGCGACCGTCACCGGCTGCCGCGACGCGGATGTCGAGCGCCTTGGTCAGCGGGATGCTGCGGCGGAGGAAATCGGTCAGTTCTGCGGCGCGCATGACGCGCTAGCTTATCCGCGAACGATGCGTCCCGGCGCCGGTGTCACTTGCCGATGCAGAAGCGCGAGAACACGGCGCCGAGCAGATCCTCGCTGGTCACGCGACCGGTGATTTCGCCGAGGGCGTCATGTGCGAGGCGCAACTCCTCGGCGGCGAGTTCGGCGTTCGCACCCTCATGCAGCCGCTGTTCGGCATCCACCACGAAACCCAGCGTCCGTCGCAACGCGTCGACGTGGCGCGTGCGTGCGGAGAATGTGGTCTGTGTGCGCTCGCCGAGTCCGGCGACGCGGTGCAGTTCGCGCACCAGCCGGTCGATGCCGTCACCGGTCGCCGCGGAAAGATGCAGATGGACGTGGCCGTCGCGCTCCTCGCGAGCGGCGGCGAGGCCGTGCAGGTCGCACTTGTTGTGCACGATCAGCCGCGGCAGATCGGCGCGCAGACTCTGCAGCAGCGCCTGGTCCCCGGTGCCGAGATTCGCGCCGGCATCGCTGACGAACAGCGCCAGCTCCGCGCGATCGAGGGCCGCCCGTGCGCGGCGCACGCCCTCGCGTTCGACGGTGTCGTCGGTGTCGCGCAGGCCGGCGGTGTCGATCAGCGTCAGCGGCAGCCCGTCGAGATCGAGATGTTCGCGCAGCACGTCGCGCGTGGTGCCGGCGATGTCGGTGACGATCGCAACGTCGGCACCGGCGAGCCGGTTGAGCAGCGTCGACTTGCCGACGTTGGGCCGACCGGCGAGGGCGACGACCAGTCCGTCGCGCAGGCGCCGGCCGCGACCGGCCTCGGCGAGCAGCTGCTGCAGTCCCGTGCGCAGCGTTTCGACGCGCGCATGCAGCTTGCGGTCGGCGAGCCAGTCGATGTCCTCGTCGGAGAAGTCGAGCGCACCCTCGACATGGACGCGCAGTTCGAGCAGCGCGGCGGCCAAGGTCCGGACACGCTGCGACAGCGCGCCGTCGAGCGAGCGCCGCGCGGCACGCGCCGCGTCGCGCGTGCCGGCGTCGATCAGGTCGGCGATCGCCTCGGCCTGCACGAGGTCGATGCGATCGTTGAGAAAGGCGCGCTCGGAGAACTCGCCGGGCCGCGCGACACGTGCGCCGTGCCGGCAGGCCGCCTCGACGAGCGATTGCAGCACGACGCTGCCGCCATGACCCTGCAGTTCGACGACGTCCTCGCCGGTGAACGTCGCCGGCGCGGCAAAACACAGCACCAGGCCCTGGTCGATGCCTTCGCCGTCCGCATCGCGGAAGGCTCGCAGCGCCGCTTCGCGTGGCGCCGGCAGCGGGCCGGCGATCCGCTCGGCGATCGCGAACGCCTGCGGCCCTGACAGGCGCACGATGCCGATGGCGCCGCGGCCTGCAGCGGTGGCGATCGCGACGATGGTGTCGGTGACGCTCATGCGGAGGTGTTTGGCCCGCCATCCATGGCCGGGCAGTGTGCCACTTCCGTTACCGCGTTCCGCTTGGGGCGGGCCGACGCTAGCGCTTGGCGACTTTCGCCGCTTCTTCCCGGTCCAGCTTGCGCGTGATGTACCACTGCTGGGCGATGCCGATCAGGTTCGACGTGAACCAGTAGAGCACCAGGCCCGACTGGAAGAACGCGAAGAATGCCGTGAGCATGATCGGCATGATGTTCATGATCTTCTGCTGCATCGGGTCCATCACCTGCTGACCCGAGATCTTCTGCTGCACGAACATCGAGACGCCGAACAGCACCGGCAGCACGAAGTACGGGTCTGGCGACGTCAGATCCTGCAGCCACAGCGCGAACGGCGCCTGACGCAGCTCCACCGATTCGAGCAGCACCCAGTACAGCGCGATGAACACCGGGAACTGCACCAGCAGCGGCCAGCAGCCGGCCAGCGGATTGAAGCCCTCCTTCTTGTAGAGGTCCATCATCGCCTTCTGCAGGCGTTCGCGGTCGTCGCCGTAGCGCTCCTTGATGTCCTGGATCTTCGGCGCGAACTTCTTCATCTTCGCCATCGATCGGTACTGCGCTTCGGACAGCTTGTACATCGCCGCCTTGACCAGCAGCGTCAGCAGGATGATCGCCACGCCCCAGTTGCCGGTCAGCGCGTGCAGCTTGTCGAGCAGCCAGAACAGCGGCTCCGAGATCGGCGTGAGAATGCCGTAGTCGAGCGTCAGGTCGAAGCCGGGCGCGACCTCGGTGACACGGTCCTGCAGCTTGGGTCCGAGATACAGACCGGTCTCGAAGCGCGCACTGGCACCAGGCTCGATGGTCTGCGCGGCGCCGACGGCCTGGGCCATGTAGCCCTGGCCGGATGCCGGCCTGGCGGAGTAGGTCGCGGGCTGGTCGGCCGGCGGCAGCACGGCGGCGACGAAGTAGTGCTGCAGCATGGCGATCCAGCCGCCCGGCTGGCGCTTCTCGAAGGCATCGTCGGCGAGATCGTCGAGCTTGGTCTTGGCGAAGCGGTAGTTGCTGCCGCCGTCCTTCTGCTCGTAGAAGCCCACGCCGGTGAACGTCGCGACGAACGGCGGTTCGTCGCCGGCCTTGAACACGGTCCGCACCAGCCGGGTGTAGGGACTGGCGACGACGGCCTCGTCGGCGTGGTTGTCGAGTTCGTGAATCAGCTCGACGCGATAGTCGCCGCGATGGAAGCGGTAGATCTTGCGCGCGAGGTAGCCGGGTGCGGCGTGCTCCAGCACGACGTCGAGCTGCTCGGCACCGTCGGCCAGCCGGTAACTTCGCTGTGCGGACGTGAACCGCGAGTGGTGCGTGACCAGCGCCTCGCGCGTGCCGGCAAGCCCGCTCTGCAGCACGAACAGACGTCCGGCGCGATCGTCGAGCAGGGCCAGCGGCGTGTCCGGCTGATCCTTGGAGACGGGAAACCCGGGCAGCTCCAGGCGACGCAGCTCACCACCGTCGAGCGCGATCTCGGCGCGCATCACGTCGGTCTCGACGCTGATCCGGGCACCGCCCGGAGCGGCTGCCTCGCCGCTTGCCGGCGCGGGATCGTGCAGCGTGGCCGTCGGCACGTCGCCCGCCGCCGGGACGTCGTCGACCGGCACCGCGGCCGCGACATCCGGCGCCGGTGCCGGCGTGGCGGCGATGACATAGTCCTTCTGCCAGGCCTGGTACATGAAGAACAGCACCACGCCGAGCAGCGCGATCAGGATGAAGCGACGGTTTTCCATGATGGGACGGTTCAGGCGTGTCGGCAGTCGGAATGCGGCCGGCGGGCGTCGGGATGATCGGGCACCGGATCGTAACCGCCGGGGTGGAGCGGATGACAGCGGGCGAGACGGCGCAGCGCCAGCCAGCCGCCACGCAGCGAGCCGTGCCGGCGGATGGCCTCGGCCGCGTAGTGCGAACAGCTGGGATAGAAGCGGCAGCGCGGACCGAGCAGCGGGCTCAGCAGCAGCTGGTAGCCGCGGATCAGTCCGAGGAGGAGCCTGGCGAAGACGCCGCGATGCGTTTCCACAGTCGCTCCAGGCTACGGTCGAGTTCGGCTGCCGGAATGCCGGCGCAGCCCGGCCGCGCGAGGATCACCAGATCCACGGCCGGCAGCTGCAGCTGTTGCAGACGGAACGTCTCGCGGATCTTGCGCTTGATGCGGTTGCGCTGCGTGGCGAGCGGAACGGACTTCTTGGCGATGGCCAGTCCGAGGCGCGGATGGCCGAGGTCGTTGACGACACAGGCCGCCGTCAACCAGCGATCGTTGTGGCGCTTTCCGCGCTTGAGCGCGGCCTGGAACTCGCCGGGCTTGAGCAGGCGGGCGCGCCGGGGAAAGCGCGCCATGGGTCACCGGTAGTCCCGTTTACGGGGCCAGACGCTTGCGGCCCTTGGCGCGGCGACGGGCCAGCACGAGACGGCCACCCTTGGTCGCCATCCGCGCGCGGAATCCGTGCGTGCGCTTGCGGCGCAGCTTCTTGGGCTGATAAGTGCGCTTGGACATGACATCACCCGCCGGTCTTGAGCTTGCAAAAAGGGCGCGGAGTTTAGCGACTGCCGAAGCGGCGTTCAAGCACGGTGCGCAGCGGTCTGTGGATAAGCCGGGAACGAAGTCTTAGACTGCACGCCTGATGCGCGCGGCGCCGCGCACCGTTCACCCGGTGGTTTCCGATTACATCCCAAATGCTCGAAGAGGATCTCTGGGCGCAGTCCGTGCGCTGGCTGGAAGGCGAACTGCCGGACCGCGACGTCAATACCTGGCTGCGTCCGCTGCAGGCCGTCATCGAGGACGGACGCCTGCTGCTGCTGGCGCCCAACCGGCTCGTGCTGCAGCGCGTGCGCGACCAGTTCCTGGCTCATATCGAGCGGGCGGTGCAAGTGGTCGGCGGTGCCGCGGCGCCGCTGGTCGAGCTGCGGGTCGGTGCCGCGGAGGTGCGCAACGGGGCGATGGCGCCGGCCGCGGTCGTCGGCGAGGAGATCCAGGTCCCGCCGGTGTCGGGCAAGCTCAACCCCGACTACACCTTCGCCAATTTCATCGAGGGCAAGTCGAACTCGCATGCACGGGCAGCCGCCCAGCACGTCGTCGAGACGCCGGGCGGCGCGTACAACCCGCTGCTCATCTATGGCGCCTCCGGTCTGGGCAAGACCCACCTGATGCACGCCGTGGGCAACGCGATCGTCCAGGCCAACCCGCGCGCGCGCATCGCTTATCTCGGCGCCGAGCAGTGGATGAACCACTTCACCGCGGCCATCCGCCACGGACGCACCGAGGAGTTCAAGAACCTGTACCGCTCGGTGGACGCGCTGCTGATCGACGACATCCACTTCTTCGCGCACAAGGAACGCACGCAGGAAGAGTTCTTCCACACCTTCAATGCGCTGATCGACACGCGCAAGCAGATCGTCCTGACCTCGGACCGCTACCCCAAGGAAATCGACGGTGTCGACGAACGGCTCAAATCGCGATTCACCTGGGGGCTCTCGGTGGCCGTCGAGCCGCCGGATCTGGAGACGCGCATGGCGATCCTGATCGCCAAGGCCGAGGGAAACCACGTGCAGTTGCCCAAGGAAGTGGCCCTGTTCGTCGCCCAGCGCGTGCGCTCCAACGTCCGCGAGCTCGAAGGCGCCCTGCTGCGCCTCACCGCGAGTTCGCGGCTGCGCGGCGAGGCACTGAGCGTCGAGTTCGCACGCAACACGCTCAAGGATCTGCTCGCGGCCTACGAGCGCATGGTGACGATCGACAACATCAAGCGCACGGTGGCGAGCTACTACAACATCCGCGTCGGCGACCTGAATTCGCCGCGCCGCACGCGCTCGCTGGCGCGCCCCCGGCAGGTGGCGATGGCGCTGGCCAAGGAGCTGACACAGCACAGCCTGCCGGAAATCGGCGAGGCCTTCGGCAAGGATCACACGACCGTGCTGCATGCCTGCCGCAAGATTTCCGCGCTGCGTCAGGACGACCTGAAAATCCGGGAAGACTATGAAAACCTGCAGCGTCAGCTCGGGGCCTGAGGCGCACTGGACAGCTTGTGGGCCGCAGTGCGGCCTGCCTGCGGACAGTCGCCGGTACAAGCTGTGGACAGTTTCGGCGCCCAACTTGTCCACAGGCGTTGCGGCGGCGGAACCAAGGGTGAAGCAGGGTCGGATGTCGTTGTTTGTTTATGATTTAAAAGGCTTTATTTGACTTGTTCACGATGGGGGCCACAGCATATTGCTGTTAGCTTTCTATAAGTCCTTTCAACATTCAAAGACGTGGTGAGCCCATGAAACTGCAAGTGGGGAGAAACGAGCTTCTGTCGGCACTGTCGGCCGTCATCGGTGTCGTCGAGCGCAGGCAGACCCTGCCGGTGCTGTCGAACTTTCTGCTCGAACTCAAGGACGACGAACTCGTCGTGACCGGAACGGATCTGGAGATCGAGCTGCAGGCACGGGCCCGCGTCCAGAACCTCGCGCCGGGTCGTGCAACCCTGCCGGCACGCAAGCTGTTCGACATCTGCCGGGGTCTGCCGGAGGGCGCCGAGATCAGCATCGACGCCGGCAGCGAGAAGGCCCAGCTCAAGTCGGGTCGCAGCCGGTATTCCCTGGCGTGCCTGCGTGCCGAGGAATTCCCGGCGATGGGTCGCGTGGACGACGGTCGCACGCTGACGCTGCAGCGCCGGCAGCTCAAGACGCTGATCGAGAAGACCCAGTTCGCGATGGCGCAGCAGGACGTGCGCTACTACCTCAACGGGATGTTGCTGGAGGTCTCGCCGCAGCGCGTCCGCAGCGTCGCCACCGACGGCCACCGTCTGGCACTGAGCGAGATCGACCTGGAGACCGGGTTCGACGCGCCCAGCCAGGTGATCGTGCCGCGCAAGGCGGTGCTCGAACTGCAGCGCCTGCTCGATGCGAGCGAGGACAGCGTCCAGGTCAAGATCGGCGCCGGTCAGATCGAGGCCGACCTGGATGCGGTGCGCATGACGTCCAAGCTCATCGACGGACGCTTTCCGGACTACGAGCGCGTGGTTCCGGAAGGGGGCGACAAGCGCCTCGAGGCGGACCGCGAAACGGTGCGCCGCGCCCTGGTGCGCACCGCGATCCTGTCGAACGAGAAGTTCCGCGGTGTGCGCCTGAGCCTGGATGGCGACAAGCTCACGCTGCAGACGCACAACCCGGAGCACGAGGAAGCCGAGGAAGAGCTGGAAGTCGGCTTCGAGGGTTCGGCGATCGAGATCGGTTTCAACGTGAACTACCTGCTCGACGCCCTGGGTGCGCTGGATGACGAGCGCTTCGTGATGGAACTGAAGAACGCCGACTCCAGCGGTCTGATCCACGGTGCCGGCGACGGATCGAGCAAGTACGTCGTGATGCCGATGCGCCTGTGATGGGCGCATGGCCGGGCCGGGTGCCGAGGGTCGCAGGGGAGCGGCGGACCAGGGACAGCTGAGCGCATGCGGCTGCTAGAACTCAGAGCCGAGAACTACCGTCTGTTTCACGAACTGAGCCTGCAACCCCGGTGCAGGCTCAGTTTCGTTTTCGGCGCCAACGCGGCAGGCAAGACCAGCCTGCTCGAAGCGATCTACACCTTGGCGCGTGGCAAGTCTTTCCGTGGCAATGCGCAGTCGGAGCTTGCCGGTTCGTCCGGTGAGCGGCGCTGGCTGGTGACCGGCCGGGTGAGCACGACCGAGGACGGGAGCGCGCATCGGCTGGGTGTGGAGTGGCGCGACGGCAGCACGCAACTGCGCCTCGACGGTCGCGACGCCAGCAGCCTGGACCTGCTCGACGCGATGGTCGTGCAGATTCTCGAACCGGGCATGCACCGCGTGCTGCAGGACGGGCCGACCTACCGGCGCAGCTTCATCGACTGGGGTGTGTTCCACGTGGAACCATCGTTCATGGGGATCTGGCGTCGCTACCGCCGCGCGCTGCGACAGCGCAACCAGCTGCTGCGCCAGGGGCGCAGCGATCGCGAGATCGCCGCGTGGGAGCCGGAACTCGCGGATGCCGGGGAACGGCTTACCGCGCTGCGCCAGGATCATCTGGGCCGGATCGGTCCTGCCGTGGGGCAGCGCATCGAGCGGCTGCTGGACGAGGGGGCATGGCAGTTCGAGCTGCAGTCCGGATGGACGCGCGGCCAGAGCCTGGCCGACACCCTCAGGCGAACCCGCGCCACGGACCGGCGACTCGGCACGACGCAGGTCGGTCCGCACCGGGCCGAGCTGCGCATCCGGGCCGGCGATCAGGGCATCAAGCATCGCATCAGCCGCGGTCAGCAGAAGTTGCTGATCGCGGCGATGCTGCTGACCCAGAGCGAAACCGTTGCAGAGGCCAGTGGCCGACATCCGATCCTGCTGATCGACGACTTCGGCGCGGAGCTAGCCGAGCACTTTCAGCGCGCACTGCTGGGCGAGTTGCAGCGCTATCGCGGCCAGGTTGTGGCCACCGCGTTCGAGCGCAGCGGGGTGCTCGAACGGATCGACGACGCTTCGATGTTCCACGTGGAACGCGGTCGGCTGCGCAGCTTGGACTGACGCCACTGTTTCGCCGGGGCGGCAGTGTCGCAAGTGCTAAAATGCCGTCTTCACTCGCGGTTTATGAACATGACGCCGAACCAGAACGCTGCCGCCTACGACGAATCCAGCATCCAGCAACTCGAAGGCCTGGAGGCGGTGCGCAAGCGGCCGGGGATGTACATCGGCGATACCTCCGACGGCACCGGCCTGCATCACATGGTGTTCGAGGTCGTCGACAACGCGGTCGACGAGGCCCTGGCCGGCCACTGCGACGACATCGTTGTCACCATTCACATCGACAACTCGATCTCGGTGACCGACAACGGCCGCGGCATCCCCGTCGGCATCAAGTTCGACGACAAGCACGAACCCCGGCGCACTGCCGCCGAGATCGTGATGTGCGTGCTGCACGCCGGCGGCAAGTTCAATCAGAACAGCTACAAGGTTTCCGGCGGCCTGCACGGCGTCGGCGTGTCCTGCGTCAACGCGCTGTCCGAGTGGCTGAAGCTCACGGTCCGTCGCGACGGCAAGAAGCACTTTATGGAGTTCCGTCGCGGCACCCCGGTGGATCGCGTCCTCGAGGTGCAGAACGGCGTCGAGGTGTCGCCGCTGAAGGTCGTTGGCGAAACCGAGCAGCGCGGCACCGAGGTGCACTTCCTCGCCGACCCGACGATCTTCGGCAACGTCGAGTACCACTACGAGGTGCTGGCCAAGCGTCTGCGCGAGCTGTCCTTCCTCAACAACGGTGTGCGCATCCGCCTGATCGACGAGCGTGCCGGCAAGGAAGAGGACTTCGCCTTCGCCGGCGGTGTGAAGGGCTTCGTCGAGTACATCAACCGCGCCAAGTCGGTGCTGCACCCGACCGTGTTCCACGCCAGCGGTGTCGCCAACGTCCCGATGAGCGGCAGCGAGCCGGTGCCGGTGACCGTCGAGGTCGCGATGCAGTGGAACGACAGCTATGCCGAACAGGTGCTGTGCTTCACCAACAACATCCCGCAGTCTGACGGCGGCACCCACCTGACCGGTCTGCGTGCGGCGATGACGCGCGTGATCAACAAGTTCATCGACGAGAACGAGTTCGCCAAGCGGGCGAAGGTCGACATCAGCGGTGACGACATGCGCGAGGGGCTGGCCTGCGTGCTGTCGGTGAAGATGCCAGACCCGAAGTTCTCGTCGCAGACCAAGATGAAGCTGGTGTCGAGCGAAGCGCGACCGGCGGTCGAGGAAGTCGTCGCCGAGAAGCTCGCCGAATTCCTGCTCGAAAAGCCCAACGAGGCGAAGACGATCTGCGGCAAGATCGTCGAGGCTGCGGCGGCGCGCGAGGCGGCACGCAAGGCGCGCGAGATGACGCGGCGCAAGGGCGTGATGGACGGCATCGGCCTGCCGGGCAAGCTGGCCGACTGCCAGGAGAAGGACCCGGCGAAGTCGGAGCTGTTCCTCGTCGAGGGCGATTCGGCCGGCGGCAGCGCCAAGCAGGGTCGCGACCGCCAGTTCCAGGCGATCCTGCCGCTGAAGGGCAAGATCCTCAACGTCGAGCGCGCGCGGCTTGAAAAAATGCTTTCAAGTCAGGAAGTTGCAACGCTCATCACGGCCCTGGGCTGTGGCATCGGCAAGGACGAGTTCAAGCCCGAGAAACTGCGCTATCACCGCATCATTATCATGACCGACGCCGACGTCGACGGCGCGCACATCCGCACGCTGCTGCTGACGTTCTTCTACCGGCACATGTACACGCTGATCGAGCGCGGTCACATCTATATCGCGCAGCCGCCGCTGTACAAGCTCAAGTCCGGCAAGCATGAGACCTATGTCAAGGACGACGAAGAGCTGGAGCAGTGGCTGCTCGGCACCGCGCTCGATGGCGCCGGCGCCGGCGAGATCGAACCGACGCAGTTCGAGCGGCTGATTCGCGAATACGCAGCGGTGAGCGACCTGATCGAACGCCTGTCGCGGCGCTACGACGGCCACGTGCTCGGCACGCTGGCCCGTTTCGCGCCGCTGCCGACGGACGATGGCGCGGCCCTCGAGGACTGGGCGCGGCGCTACGAGCAGGGCCTGAACGGCGAAGGACACCGCGGGCGTTTCGTCGTCGAGGCGCGTCTCGGTGCGGAGGGTCCGCTGCTGCGGATCGATCGCCGCATCCATGGCAACAGCCAGAGCTTCCACTTCAACAGCGACTTCTTCGCCGGCCCGGAGTACGGCCGCATCGCCGCCCTGAGGACCGAGATCGCCCGCGCGATGCCGGGTCCGGCAACGGCGCGCCGGGGCGAGCGCAGGTTCGAGGCGGCCGACTTCGATGCGGTCTACGCCTGGCTGCTCGACGAGGCGCGTCGCGGCCTGCATGTGCAGCGCTACAAGGGTCTGGGCGAGATGAACCCGGAACAGCTGCGCGAAACCACGCTCGATCCGAAGAACCGGCGCTTGGTGAAGGTCGACGTCGAGGACGCCGTCGCCGCCGACCAGATCTTCACGACGCTGATGGGCGAGCAGGTCGAGCCGCGCCGCGAATTCATCGAGAAGAACGCCCTGCTCGTCGGCAACCTCGATCTCTGAAGCGCAGATGACGGCGGCGCCGGTCGTCCTGATCACGGGGTGTTCGACCGGCATCGGCCGCGCGCTGGCGCAGGCCTTTCACGCCCGCGGCTGTCGCGTCTGGGCCACGGCCCGGCAGGCGCAGACGCTGGCCGACCTCGTGGCCGACGGCCTGCGCACGGCCGCGCTCGACGTGCGCGATGCGGCCGCCATCGACACCCTGCGCACACGCATCGAGACTGAGGACGGGGGCGTCGACATCCTCGTCAACAACGCCGGATACGGGCAGATGGGCCCGCTGCTCGATGTCGATGCCGAAGCGCTGCGCGCGCAGTTCGACACCAACGTCGTGGCCCTGCACGCGGTCACACGCGCCTTCGTGCCCAGCATGATCGGACGCCGCCGCGGCCTCGTCGTGCAACTGGGCAGCGTTTCCGGCGTGCTGACCACGCCCTTCGCCGGCGCCTACTGCGCCAGCAAGGCGGCGGTGCACGCCCTGGCCGATGCGCTGCGCATGGAACTCGCACCCTTCGGCGTGCACGTGATGACGGTGCAGCCCGGCGCGATCCGCTCGGACTTCGGCAACAGCGCCAGCCGCAGCCTCGAACGCGATGCCGCGGCCGAGTCGGTCTACGCCGCGGTCGCCGACGGCATCGCCGCACGGGCGAACGCGTCGCAGGAGCATGCCATGCCGGCCGCTGCGCTCGCCCGGCGCATTGCCGACGCGGCGCTGCGACCGCAGCCACCCGCGCGACTGCGCGCCGGTGGCGGTGCGCGACTGCTGCCCCTGCTGGCAGCCGTGGTGCCGCAGCGGCTGCGCGACCGCCTGCTGTCGCGTCGCTTCGGTCTCGACCGTCTGCGCCACTGAAGCCCGCCGGGATCGAATCGGCACGCGGATTGCCGCTACACTGCGGCCAAACCACGAGCGGACGAGGAGACGGATGCGTATCGGCGTCGTCGCGGATGCGAGTTGCGATCTGCCCGCGGACTTCTACCGCGAACACGGCATCGGCATCCTGCCGGTCACGATCCGGCTCGGCGACGAGCAGCTCGTCGACGAGCGCGATCCGGCGGCAACCCTGCGCTTCTATGCCGAACAGCTCGCCGACAAGGGCTTCGACGCCGAAACGGTGCCGCTGACCGCCGAGCAGATCCGCGGACGCTTCCTCGAGCGCCTGGTGCTCGACTACGACTACGTCTTCTGCATCACCATCACGGCGACGCGCAGCCCGATCTTCGAGAACGCCACCAAGGCCTCGTTCGCGATCCTCACCGACTACAAGACGCCGCGCAGCGCCGCCGGCGTCAGCGGGCCGTTCGCCCTGCGCGTGGTCGATTCGCGCAACATGTTCTGCGGCACCGGCGTGCTTGCCGCGGAAGCGGCGCAGCTCGTGCGCAAGGGTGCGCAGCCCAACGAGATCCGCAAGCGTCTCGACGAGCTGCGCGACCACATCTGCGGTTACATGGTGCCGGGCGACCTGTATTACATCCGCAACCGCGGGATCAAGAAGGGCGAGAAGAGCGTCGGCCTGATCAGCTATGCGATCGGTTCGGCGCTGGACATCAAGCCGGTGATCCTCTGCTATCGCGGCGAAACCCAGCCGATCGCCAAGATCCGCAGCTACGAGCGCGCGGTCGAGCGCATGTTCGAACACGTGGCGCGTCAGCTCGAGGCGGGCATCGACACGCGGCACCTGTGCATCAGCTACGGCGGCGATCCGGGACTGGTGCCCGGCCTGCCCGGATACGAGCGGCTCGCGGCCGTGGCGCACGAGCAGGGCATCGAGATCCTCACGAGCATCATGTCGGCCACCGCGGCCGTCAACACGGGCGCACGCTGCGTGGCCGTCGCCTATGGCGGGGAGTTGCGCAGCTTCGGCGAGTAGACCGTCGTTCACATCGGGTTGGGAGGTTCAAGGGCATGAAAACGCTGGCACTGCACAACCTCAAGGGCGGCGTCGGCAAGACCGCGGCAGCGGTCAACCTGGCGTACCTGGCGGCGGCCAACGACGTGCCGACCCTGCTGTGGGACCTCGATCCCCAGGGGGCCGCGAGCTGGTACTTCCACGGCGAGCCGCAGGAGCAGAAGCTCAAGAGCGTGTTCCAGGGTTCGACGCCGGTGGGCCGGCTCGTGGTGCCGTCGCCGTACGAGAACCTCAAGCTCATTCCCGCCGACCTGTCGTACCGCTATCTCGACATCCTGCTCAAGAAGGTCGAGCCGCCGCGCGAGGCCCTCAAGCGGCTGCTCAAGCCGTTCTCCGAGCAGTTCGCGCTCGCGGTGCTCGACTGTCCGCCGAGCCTGTCCCATCTGGCCGACAACATCTTCGAGGCGGCCGACATGATCGCGGTGCCGGTGGTGCCGACCTTCCTGTCGCTGCGGGCGCTCGAACAGGTGCAGGCCTACTTCAAGCAGGAAGGGCTCGACGTGCGCAAGCTGCGCCCGTTCTACTCGATGGCCGACCGCCGTCGCGGCCTGCATCGCGAACTGATCGAGCAACCGCCGCTGGCGATGGCGCGTGCCCTCAAAGCGGTGATTCCCTATGCCTCGATGGTCGAGCGCATGGGCGAACGTCGCGCGCCGATGGCCGCCTACGCGCCGAGCGAGGACCCTGCCCTGCTCGCCTACGCCGAGTTGTGGCTGGAGGTTTCGGCGGCGCTCAGGCTGTAGCGCAGCGCGCCGTCAGCCCTCGGCTGCGCGGACCAGTTCCTGCAGGCGGCGCAGCCGGTCGGCGAGATCGGCGTCGCTGGCCGCGGTGACCGTCGCGTGACCGACCTTGCGCTGCGGCTTGGGTGTCTTGCCGTAGTGATGGATGTGCACGCCGGGAATCGCCGCCAGGTCGGCATCGGCCGGCGGCTGGCCGATGAAGTTGACCATCACGCTCGGTCCGCGCAGCGCCGTCGACCCCAGCGGCAGGCCGACGATGGCGCGCAGATGGTTCTCGAACTGCGAGCACTCGGCGCCTTCGATGGTCCAGTGCCCGGAGTTGTGCACGCGCGGCGCGATCTCGTTGGCGAGCAGGCCGCCGTTGGCGACGAAGAACTCGAAGGCGAGCACGCCGGTGTAGTCGACATGCTCGACGACGCGACGGGCATAGTCCTCCGCCTGGGCCTGCAGCGGATCGTTGGCCCGCGGCGTGGCGACGCGCAGGATGCCGTCGCGATGCTGGTTCTCGACCACCGGATAGAACGCCAGCTCGCCGCTGCGGCCACGCACGACCAGGCAGGACAGCTCCCGGTCGAAGGGCACGAAGGCCTCGAGGATCAGCTTGGCCGGACCGTCGGACGAGCCGAGCCGCTGCCAGGCACCGTCGACGTCGGCTTCGGTGCGCAGCACCGCCTGCCCCTTGCCGTCATAGCCCAGGCGCCGGGTCTTCAGCACCGCCGGCAGCCCGACGTTGCGCACGGCCATCGCCAGCGCCTCGCGCGTCGCCACCGGCATGTAGCGCGGCACCGGAATGCCGAGCTGGTCGAACAGCTGTTTCTCGGACAGGCGGTCCTGCCCGACCGAGAGCGCCACCGGCGCCGGCAGCAGCGGCACGCGGCCGGCGACGAACTCGGCGGTACCCGCCGGCACATTCTCGAACTCGTAGGTCGCGAGGTCGATCTGGCGGCAGAACTCGGCGAGCGCGTTCTCGTCGTCGTAGCCGGCGTAGATGTGATCGCCGAGCGGCGCCGCGCAGGCCTCCGGCGCCGGATCGAGGAACACGAAGTCCAGATCCAGCGGGTAGCCCGCCAGTGCCAGCATGCGACCGAGCTGCCCGGCCCCGAGGATGCCGATCTTCATCGCGGGTCCAGCGGTGCGTCGTCGTCGAGTACCGACTGCGTCTGCCGACGCCGCCAGTTCGCGAGGCGCCGTGCCAGCGCCTTGTCGCCGTTGGCGACGATGGCCGTGGCCAGCAACGCGGCGTTGATCGCGCCGGCCCGGCCGATCGCGAGTGTGCCGACCGGCACGCCGGCCGGCATCTGCACGATCGACAGCAGCGAATCCAGGCCGTTGAGCGCCTTGGACTGCACCGGCACGCCGAGGACCGGCACCTGCGTCTTGGCGGCGCACATGCCGGGTAGATGGGCCGCGCCACCGGCGCCGGCGATGATGACCTTGAGCCCGCGGCGCTGCGCGGTCTCGGCGTACTCGAAGAGGCGGTCCGGCGTCCGGTGGGCCGACACCACGCGCGCCTCGTGCGCCACGCCGAGTTCCTCGAGCGTGCGCACGGCATGCGCCATCGTCTCCCAGTCGGAGCGGGAGCCCATGATGACGCCGACCACCGGCGGGCCCACCATTGGCGGAGTTTTGTTCGGCACGTCGCTTACCCGTGTCTGCGGGGAAAGCGCGGGATTATCTCACCGGAACCCGGCACGCGCATGATGGCGGCACCGGACTTCGTCGCCGGGCCGCCGCCGTGCGAGACAAAAACAACTACAAAATAACTTTATCCATCATTTACTCACTAGCGGGCGATCAGGTCGAATTCGACGCTGACGTCGGCTGCGATATGGATCTCGCCCGTGTTGAGTCCCATTTGCTGGTTGCCGCTGTCCATCGCCGCCTCGGCCCGCATCGCCATCACCTTGTAGGGCTGCGGCGGCGGCATCGCCTGTCCGGCTTCGCGCACCACGCGCGCGCTGCCGAGCTTCACCCCCAGCGCCGTCGCCAGCGCCTGCGCCCGCGCCTGCGCATCGCGCGCCGCGCGTGCCAGCGCCTCGCGGCCCAGCGTCTCGGCCTGGCTCGACTCGAGCGCCGGCGGGCTGACGTGATTCACGCCGGCCTCGGTCGCGCCGAGAATCGCGTCGCCGAGCCGGTCGAGATCGCGCACCGTCACCAGGATGTCTCGGCGTGCGCGATAGCCGACCAGCTTCTGCTGTCGCGCGGTCTCGTCCCAGGTGTATTCGGGCTGCAGCGAAATGCTCGTGGTCGAGATGTCCCGGGCCTCGATGCCGCTCTTGCCCAGGACCTCCAGATAGCGGCGGACGACGCGGTTGACCTCGGCTTCGGCGCGCTTGACCTCGCCATCGAGCGCATCCGCGGCGAGCGACAGCCGTGCCAGGTCGGGCAGCGCGGTGACTTCGCCATGACCGCTGACGGCGATCGTCGGCGGTTGCGGCGGCGGCATCTGCGCGCCGACGGTCGTGGCCAGGCACAGGCCGGCGAGTGCGAGCAGCTGGACGAGATTCTTCATGTTCAGGATTCCGGTGGTGGGGGAATGACGGGCGCAGCGGACAGCGGATCAATGCCGATGCCTGCCGATACGATTCGATAACGCGCCAGCAGGCGAAACGGGGTTAACGCCCCGCTTATGCGCTCTTGCCAAGACTTTGCTCCAGCTTTTTGATTTCTTCAGGGAGCACGTACAGGTAGGAGATCAAGTAATCAAGAAGCTCAACCATGTGTCGTGCGAGCGCTTCGTTCGGTTCTTTCTCCATATCGAAGTGTGCGCCGAGATTTCCGCCGTCTCGAATGGCGTGGGAAAGAGACGTAAGTGGTGCCGCGAGATCTTTGGAGGTTTTTACCTGCTCAATAAGCCGTGCGAGCGGAGCGTCTCTTTTATCTTCCTCCACTAGGTATTTGAATATCCCTTCCAGCGTACGCCGGGCGCACACCGCAGTTGCCGCGTAGTTCTTCGAGTTGAAAGCCTCGATTGTTGAGACAAACGCTCGTTGTAGCGGTTCTGGGATATCTGGAGCGAATTCTGGGTTTGGATAGTGATTCTTGGCGACCGGATACATATAAACCGCAGCAGGATTGTTCTTGTCCTCTTTCGGTTTCTGCTCATGCCGCACTGCCCAGAAATGCACCGGGCGATTGCATCCAGGACACCGCGCAGTTGACGCCACGGCCATTCGTGCCGTGTCGTCAACTGCGCTCCCCAATGCAAAAACTCCCTTCTCTCCACAATGAGGGCAGACGGTGCTAATCGAGATGGGAGTCTTGCCGCTTCCTACCGTTCCCCACCTGCGAACGGAACTCGCAGGAACTAGCTGCATTGGTCTCTCCATTCAGAATGCATAACGCGACGGTGAACGGACCGGTGCCGCCGGTTTCTCAGGCGCTGCGGCGCTCGACGACATGCACCGTGTCGCCGTCGTGCAGGGTCTCGGCACCGCGCACGACCACGGGGTCGGCCTCCGACAGCGCGCCTTCGACCGCGACCCAGTCTCCTTCGGCGACACCGGTCTTCACCGGCACCCGCTCCACGGTCTTGCCGTCCTTGAGGCGGTAGACGGCCGTTCCGTCGCTGCGGATCACCAGCGCGTCGCGCGGCACCGCCAGTGCCTGGCGCGGCGCCTGCAAGGGCAGCTCGACGTGCACGCTGTGACCGACCGCCAGCGGCGCCGGCATCTGCGGCGCGTCGATCAGGGCTTCGAAGGACTGCGAACGCGCATCGCCGACCGGCACGATCGCACGCACCTGCGCGATCGACTCGGCGCCGGCGTTGCGCACCCTGACCACGCTGCCCGGACGGATCGCGCGCACGTGGCGCAGCGGCAGGAACAGGCGGATCTCCAGTTCCTCGGTGTTGTACAGACGCGCCAGCACGTCGCCGCGGGCCAGCTCCTCGCCGGCATTGCGCACGCGTTCGGAGACGACGCCGGCAAACGGCGCGCGGATCTCCGCCTTGGCGAGACGGTCGTCCGTCTGTCGCAGCGCGGCGCGCGCGATCTCCAGATCGGCGGCGGCGAGGTCACGCGTGTTCTGCGCCTGGTCGAGCTGGTAGCGGCTCACCGCATTGCCGGAGGCACGCAGACGCTCGAGTTCGCGCTCGGCCTGGCGCAGCGCGACCTCGCTGCGCGTGACGCGTGCAGCCTGTTCGAGCCGCTGCAGGCGCAACTCGTCGACGTCCATGCGGGCCACCGTGTCGCCGGTCTCGACCCAGGTACCGGGCTCGGCGATCCACGACAGCTGGCCGGCGACGGCGGTTGCCAGGTCGGCGCCGGCGCGCGACTGCACCAGTCCGGTTGCGGTCACGGTCGGGGCCAGCTCGCGCATTTCGGCGGCGATGACCTCGACCGCCGCCGGCGGCCGCTGGGCCAGCGCGCCGGCAGGTGCCAGAAGGATTGCCGGCACGAGCAGGCGACGGACGGTCGCGGCCGTACCGCTGTCGATGAAGAATCGGGTGATGCTCATGAGCGCTGTTTCGCCTCCGCGAATCCGCCCGCAAGGCTGCGGGACTGCTCGGTCTCGCCGGCGCGCAACAGCGCCGGCATCAGGAACCAGGTGAAGAGCGTGCCCAGCAGCATGCCGCCGGCGACGACCGAGGCGAGGCCGCGATAGATCTCGGCGCCGAGTCCCGGCATCGCGATCAGCGGCAGCATGCCGAGCACGGCGGTCAGCGTCGACAGCACGATGGGGCGCGCACGCGTCTCCAGTGCCTGGCGCACGGCTTCGCGTCGCGGCACACCGCCGCGCTCGCGCGCACGGGTCTGGTCGACGAGCAGGATCGCGGCGTTGACCACCAGGCCGAGCAGGATGATGAAACCGATCATCGTCAGCAGGTCCAGCGCCTGGAAACCGAACAGGCCGACGATGCGCAGCGCGGCGACGCCGCCGGCGACCGACACCGGCAGGACCAGCATGACCAGGAAGCTGTCCCAGACCGAGCGGAACAGCGCCGCCATCAGCGCGAACAGGATCACCAGTGCGAGCGCGAAGTTCTGCGCCATCGAGCTGAGCGCCGCGTGCAACTGGTTGGCCGAGCCGGCATAGGTCATCTGCGCGTTGGCCGGCAGCGCGGCGCGCACCTTGGGCTCCACCTGCGTCTCGATTCGCTCGATCGCCTCGTCGAGCGACATGTCGGCCGGCGGCTCGAAATTCACCTGTACCGTGCGCCGGCCGTTGATGCGCGCGAGCTGCGACGGCCCCACCGTAAGCTCGATGCGCGCCAGGTCGCCGACCGTCTGCACGCCGGCGCCGGGCGTCATCACCGGCATTTCGGCGAGCGCCTCGGGCGTATCCCAGTCGTTGCCCTTGAGGATGATGTCGAGGCGCTGGTTGCCGTCGAAGTACTCGCCGGCCCAGAGCCCGCCGGTGTAGGCGCGCAAGGCAGAGGCCACCGTGCCGCGATCCAGGCCGGCGCGCGAGATGCGCCATTCGTCCGGAATCAGCTGGATCTCGGGCTGGTTGAGCTCGAGCGCCGGGAACGGTTGCGGATAGGTCCCCGGAATCGCCTCGGGGATCGCGTTCATCGCCACCTCGGCGGCGCGCATCAGCGCGTCCAGCTCCGGCCCCTGGAAATACAGCTGCACCTCGCGCTGGTTCTCGCCCTCGACGTTGAGCAGCGAGCCGCGCTGCACGAAGATCGCGGTGTCGGGATAGCCGACCATGATCTCCTCGCGCAGCACCCTCACCATCTCGTCCATGTCGCGCGGGTCCTTCGGATAGATCACCGCGACGCCCCACTGCCCGGCCCAGGACGACAGGTTGTAGTACTTCACCGCCGGGTGCTTCGTGCCCTCCAGGTGCGGGCGCAGCCGCTCGATCACCTGCGGCGCGAACTCGTCGCGCACGGTGGCCAGGTTGCCGCCCGGCGGCAGGCGGAAGTTGTTCCAGATCAGGTCGGTCTGCGCCACCGGCAGGTAGTCGACCTTGGGCAGCAGCGCGGCGGTGAATGCGCAGGCGCCGGCGACGAGCGTGCCGATCAGGCCCCAGCGCAGCGTCGGATGATCGGTGGCGCGCATGCCGGCCCTGGCCATCGCCGTCCACCAGTGCTGGTGCTGGTCCGCCGGCATGCCGCGCGCGAGCGCCCAGCGGTTGGCCGCGGGAATCAGGGTCATCGCCACCAGCAGCGAGGCGGCGTACGACACCGACATCGTGATCGCCAGGTCCTTGAACAGCTGGCCCTCGATGCCCTGCATGAACAGGACCGGCAGGAAGATAGCCACGCTGGTGAGCATCGACGCGACCAGCGCCGGCATGACCTCCTTCGTCCCTTCGAGCGTCGCCTCCACCGCCCCGCGCCCTTCCTGCACGTAACGAATGATGTTGCCCTGCACGATCAGCGCGGCGTCGATGACGATGCCCGTGGAGAACGCGAGACCCGCCAGCGAGATGACGTTGAGCGTGCGTCCGAGAATCTGCAGCGTGATGACGGCGAAACACAGGGAGAGCGGGATCGAGATGCCGAGCACGATCAGCGCACGCGGGCCGCGCAGGAAGTACCACAGGCCGATCACCGCGAGGAAGATGCCGATGATCAGGCTTTCCTGCACGAACGAGATCGCGCGCTTCACGTAGACGCTCGCATCCCAGGACAGGTCGGCGAACAGCAGCTCGCGGGCGAGCGGGCCGTTGTTGAGTTCCTCGATCGCCGCCTTCACGCCCTCGATCAGCGTCACCGTGTTGGATTCGCTGCTGCGCTGCATCGTGATGTAGTAGCCGGGCACGCCGTTGCGGTACGAGAACGCCTGCGCTTCCTGGAAGGCGACGCGGATGTCGGCGACCTCGCGCAGGTACAGCGGGCGGTCGTCGCTCCAGCCGACGATCAATTCGCCGAGTCGGGCCACCGGTTCGCGTCCGGCGAGTCGCACCGTGAACTGGCGGCGGCCGACGTCGACGAAGCCGGCCGAGGCATCGCGCGCGCTGATCACCGTCTGCGCGAGCTGCTGCGGCGTCAGGCCCAGTGCCGCCAGGCGGAACGCGTCGAAGCGGATCTGCACCTCCTGCGGACGCCCGCCCTCGAGGTTCACGCGCGACACGCCGGGTACCCGCGCCAGCCGCGGCTCGACCACCTCCTCCATCAGCTTCTGGTAGGTCGCGGCGATGTCCTGCGTCTGGTTGCCCGGCAGCGGACGCACCAGCAGCGACGCGGCGTTGCTGCCCTGCCAGTTGTCCCCGGCGAACACGCGCGGCTCGTCGGCGTCCGGCGGCAGCGGCGGCAGGGTATTGAGTCGCGAGACGACGTCGAGCATGACCCGCGTCATGTCGGTCCCGACTTCGAACTTGAGGCCGACGCCGCCACCGCCGCGGCGGGCGTCGGAGCGCATCTGCACCAGCCCCGGCAGGCCGCGGATGATGTCCTCGATCGGCTCGATCAGCGCCTCCTCGATCTCCGCCGGACCCGCCTCGCGCCAGCCGACCTCGATCCAGAGCTGCGGCTGGCGGGTGTCCGGCAGCAGCTGGATCGGCAGCTTGAACAGTGCCAGCAGGCCGAACAGCAGCAGGATCAGCGCCGCGGCGGCCACCGCGGGCGGATTGGACTGGGAAATCTCGGTGATGCGCATGTGCTCCCCCGGGGCGTGCGACGCCGACGCGCAAAGTCACGCCCGCTCGGGCACATGGCTTTGATGCGGGCTAGACCCTCCGCGTTTAAACTTTGTTCCCTTTGACCCAAACCGGCAACACGCCGGACGACCCGAGCTGCAATGAGTGCCACCTACGAACCTGTCACCCTGAGCCGGGATGTCATCGGCATCCTGATCCCGCAGGGCACCAAGGTCGAACTGCCCGAAGGCGCCAACGGCGCCATCACCCAGGCGCTGGGCGGCAGCTTCACCGTGCAGGTTGAAGGCCATCTGTTCCGCATCGACGGCAAGGACGCGGATGCCATCGGCAAGGAAGTCCAGAAAGGGCCGGACGTGCCGGCCGACGCCAGCGACGCCGATCTCGAGGAAGCCATCTGGACGCAGCTGCACAGCTGCTACGACCCGGAGATTCCGGTCGACATCGTCGAGCTGGGCCTGATCTACGAGTGCAAGGTCGAGCCGCTGGGCGACGGCCAGCGGCGCGCGAAGATCCGCATGACCCTGACCGCACCCGGCTGCGGCATGGGCGAGGTGCTGGTCGAGGACGTGAAGTCGAAGGTGCTGGCGCTGCCGACCATCGCCGAGGCCGACGTCGAGCTGGTGTTCGATCCGCCGTGGAACCAGTCGATGATGTCGGACACCGCCAAGCTCGCGACCGGCATGTTCTGAAGCCTCCCCCGGAGACGGCGCATGTCGGAAACCCTCACCCGCGGCATCCGCATCATCGTGCAGCCGCGCTACGTGGCCGAGCAGTCCGACCCCGCGACCCAGCAGTATCTGTTCGCCTATCACATCACCATCCGCAACGAAGGCGAAGAAACCGTGCAGCTGCTGTCGCGGCACTGGGTCATCACCGCCGGCGACGGCAAGGTCGAGGAAGTGCGCGGCCCCGGCGTCGTCGGCTACCAGCCGGTGCTGCGCCCCGGCGAGGAGTTCCAGTACACCAGCGGCTGCCCGCTGACCACGCCGGTCGGCACCATGCACGGCGAGTTCAACATGGTGGTCCAGGGCCGCGACGAGAAGTTCGATGCCCGCATCAGCCCGTTCCGCCTCGCCGTGCCGGGCGTGCTGAACTGAGGCGCGTCCGCCGCGCGACACGACCCCGGGGTAAACCCCTGTACGCCGCTGTCCGCGGTGTCCGGTGGAGTGTTCGCGGACACCGTCCGCGTCCGACGATCATTCGGAAATGATCGCCATATCAATCGGTTAGAAAACCCCCGCGGCTGGCACGTGGCGTGCGCTGAATGGTGGCATGACCCGAGTGCCTCTGTTCCTGACCCTGAGCGTTCTGCTGGCCGCCGTGCCGGCACCGGCGCCGGCGGCCGCCTTGCTCGATGCCTGGCGGACAGCCCGGCAGCAGGACCCGGAACTCGCGTCGGCGCAGGCGACCCGCGACGCGGCGCTGCAGGCGCGACCGCAGGCGCGGGCGGCCCTGCTGCCGGCGCTCAGCGCCAGCGCCGCACGTGACCGCGAACGCTATCGCCTCGACGGCGGCGATCCGGTCATCAACGATCCCGCGGAGCCGCAGCCGGACCCGGATGCGGCGCGCTTCAGCGCCACGCGCACGAGCTACGGCCTCGACCTGCGTCAGCCGCTGTTCGATCTCGAAGCGATCCAGCGCTTGCGCGAAGCCGGCGTGATCGCCGAGCAGGCGCAGGCGCGCTATCGCGATGCCGAACAGCAGCTGGTGCTGCGCGTGGCCGAGACCTATTTCGCCGTGCTCGCCGCCGCCGACACGCTCGACGCCAACCGCGCCGAGCGCACCGCCTACGCGCAGCTCGTCGACCAGGCCGACAAGCGCCTGCAGACCGGACTGGGCGCGCGCATCGGCGTCGAGGAGGCGCAGGCCTTCTATTCCTTCACCGAGCAGTCCGTCATCGATGCCGAACTCGCGCTGCTCGACGCGCGCCGCGCGCTGATGCAGCTCACCGGCGCGGCGCTGCCGGTGCAGCCGCTGCGCGACGAGATTCCGCTGGAGTCGCCGCAGCCGGCGCAGGCCGAGGCCTGGCTGGTGCAGGCACGGGCGGACAACCCGGCGCTGCAGGCGGCGCGGCTGGCCGAGCAGGCCGCCGAACGCGGCATCGACGCGATCGATGCCCGTCACTGGCCGACGCTGGCGCTGCGCGGCTCGATCGGCCGCACCGATGCACCGGAGGTGCTCGGCGGTGAGCAGCGCATCGACCGCATCGGCGTCGTCGCCGAGTGGCCGTTGTTCCAGGGCGGGCTGGTGCGCGCGCAGAGTCGCGAAGCCGGGGCGCGCTTGCGCGGTGCGCAGGCGCAGCGCGAGGCGAGCCTGCGCGCACTCGAGCGCGACACGCTGGCCGCGTTCCGCGGCGTGACCGCCGGCATCCGCACCATCCGCGCCGCGCGCAGCGCGGTCGACGCCAATCGCATCGCCCTGGACGCGAGCCGCAACGGCGTCGAGGCTGGCACGCGGACCGAGTTCGACCTGCTCAACGCCCAGAACAACTACTACCGCGCGCTGCGCGCGGCCTACCAGTCGCGCTACGACTATCTGCGCAACACGCTGCGCCTCAAGGCGCAGGCCGGGCGACTCTCCGAGACCGACCTGGCCGCGATCGACGCCTTGCTGGTGAGCGGGCGCAGCATCAACCTGCCCGCGGAGATGCAGCCGTGAGCGCCGCCCGACCGACCGAGGCCCAGACGCCCGTGAACAGCCCTACCGAGTTCCGCGACACGCGCGCCCAGGACCGCGTGCTCGAGCGCACGTCGCCCTGGCATCGCCCCCGCCGCGGCGTGCTGCTCGCGGTGCTTGCCGCGGCGGCGCTGGCGTTGCTGCTGTGGGGCGGCCTGCGTCTGCTGTCGGCCGGCAGCGCGGTGAGCCGCGAGCGCCTGAGCTTCGCCACGGTGGCGCGCGGCGACTTCGTCCGCGACATCGCTGCCGAGGGCCGCGTCGTCGCCGCCGTGAGTCCGACGCTGTACGCGGCGGCGAGCGGCTCGGTGCGCTTCGACGCGCAGGCCGGACATGTCGTCGAGAAAGGCCAGGTGCTGGGCACGGTGGACAGTCCGGAGCTGAGCAGCGAACTGGCGCAGGAGCGCGCGAATCTAGAGGCGCTCAACGTCGATTACGCCCGCGCGCAACTCGATGCGCGGCAGCGGGCGATCGTCGACGAGCAGACGCTCGAGCAGGCGCGCATCGATCTGGCGACCGCGCGCACCGAACACGAGCGCACGCGCAAGGCCTTCGAGCTCGGCGTTACGCCGGAGATCGAGGTGCTGCGCACGCAGGCCGCGCTGCAGAAGGCCGAGATCGCGTTCATGCGCGCGCAGACCGATCATGCCTTGCAGAAGGACGGGCGCCGATTCGATGTCGACGCCGCGCGCCTGGCGCGCGACCGCCAGCAGCTGCTCGTCGACGAGCTGCAGCGCCAGGTCGACGCACTGACGCTGCGCTCGCCGGTGTCCGGCCAGGTCGGTCAGCGCATGGTCGCGGACCGCGCCACTGTCGCCAAGGACACCGCGCTGCTGACCGTCGTCGACCTGTCGGCGCTCGAAGTCGAACTGCGCGTGCCGGAGAGCTTCGCGCGCGACCTGGCGGTGGGCATGCCGGCGCAGATCCGCGGCAACGGCCAGCAGTGGGCCGGCGAGATCGGCTCGGTCGCGCCCGAGGTGGTCAACGGCGAAGTCACCGCGCGCGTGCGCTTTGCCGGCGAGACGCCGCAGGGCCTGCGCCAGAGCCAGCGCCTGTCGGTGCGCGTGGTGCTCGACGAGCGTGGCGACGTCATCACCGTCGCGCGCGGGCCGTTCGTCGAGATCAGCCGCGGCCGCGTGGCCTATGTCGTCGACGGCGACTACGCGGTGCGCCGCGAGATCCGCACCGGCGCGTCCAGCGTCGACAAGGTCGAGATCGTCGCCGGGCTGCAGCCCGGCGAGCAGGTCGTCATTTCCGGTACCGAGGCCTTCCGCGACGCCGAGCGCGTGCTGATCGGCCGCTGACCCTTCATCGAGGAGACGAGCAATGCTGAAGATGACCCATCTGTCCAAGGCCTTCCGCACGGAAGTCGTCGAGACCTACGCACTGCGCGACTTCTCGATCCACGTGCGCCAGGGCGAGTTCGTGGCCGTGACCGGCCCGTCGGGTTCGGGCAAGACCACCTTCCTGAACATCGCCGGCCTGCTCGAAACGCCGACCGACGGCCAGTACGAACTCGACGGCCAGGACGTCGGCCGGCTTTCCGACGACGCCCGCTCGCGTATCCGCAACGAGAAGATCGGCTTCATCTTCCAGGCCTTCAACCTGATTCCCGACCTCAACGTCTTCGACAATGTCGACGTGCCGCTGCGCTACCGCGGCATGTCGGCATCGGAGCGCAAGCGGCGCATCGGCGAGGCGCTGGAGCGCGTCGGCCTGTCGGCGCGACTGCGCCATTACCCGGCCGAACTGTCCGGCGGCCAGCAGCAGCGTGTCGCCATCGCGCGGGCGCTCGCCGGTTCGCCGAAGCTGCTGCTGGCCGACGAACCGACCGGCAACCTCGACACGCAGATGGCGCGGGCGGTGATGCAGCTGCTCGAGGACATCCACCGCGACGGCGCGACCATCGTCATGGTCACGCACGACCCGGAACTCGCGGCGCGCGCACAACGCAACGTGCACGTCATCGACGGCCAGATCGTCGACGTCGGCGAGGCGCCGCGCCTGCACATGAACGTCTCGCGCCTGAGCGCCTGAGGAGGCCGTCATGTTCCGCTACTACGCCTGGCTGGCCGCCCGCAGTCTCCGTCGCAGCCCGGCGCTCACCGCGCTGATGGTGCTGGCGATCGGCCTGGGCATCGGCGCCAGCATCACGACGCTGACGGTCCTGCGCGTGCTCTCCGGCGATCCGCTGCCGGAGAAGAGCGCGCGCATCTTCCTGCCGCTGATCGAACCGCGCAGCATGGACGACTACCGTGCCGGCGATCCGCCGTCCGAGCACATGACCTACCCGGATGCGATGAACCTGCTGCGGGCCGGCCGTGCGAAGTACCAGGCGGTGAGTACCGGCGGCGCGGTCGTCGTGCAGCCGCCGGATTCGACCGTCGAGCCGTTCATGGCCGACGTGCGCTTCACCAGTGCCGACTTCTTCCCGATGTTCGAGACGCCGTTCGCGCAGGGCAGCGGCTGGTCGGCGGACGACGACGAGGCGCGTGCGCGCGTCATCGTCATTTCGCAGTCACTCAACGACAAGCTCTTCGGCGGCGCCGACGACTCCGTCGGCCGCACCCTGCGCCTGCGCGGCAACGACTTTCGCGTCGTCGGCGTGCTCGACCACTGGCGGCCGACGCCGCATTTCTACGATCTGATCGTCGGCAACTACAGCGAGACCGACGAGATCTTCGTGCCGATCGATACCGGGCTCGACCTGGAGTTCGGCCGTCGCGGCACGATGAACTGCTGGGACGACGCGACCGACCCGGTGCGTTCGCCGAACTGCGCGTGGATGCAGCTGTGGATCGAGCTGGACTCGCCGGCGCAGCGCGCCGAGTACGAGGCCTTTCTCGTCAACTACTCCGACGAGCAGCGTGCGCTCGGCCGCTTCGAACGCCCGACCAACGTGCGCCTGTACGCGCTGCCGGAATGGCTGGAATTCAAGCGCGTGGTGCCCAGCGACGTGCGCCTGCAGGTGTGGCTCGCCTTCGGCTTTCTCGCGGTCTGCCTGATCAATACCGTCGGGCTGATGCTGGCCAAGTTCCTGCGCCGCGCCGGTGAGATCGGCGTGCGTCGCGCGATCGGCGCCTCGCGCCGGCAGGTGTTCTCGCAGTTTCTCGTCGAGGCCGGTGCAGTCGGCATCGTCGGTGCGCTGCTGGGCGTCGGCTTCGCGCTGCTCGGCCTGTGGGCGGTGCGCCAGCAGCCGGGCGACTACGCCAGCCTCGCGCATCTGGATCCGACGATGCTCGGCACCACGGTGCTGCTGGCCCTGCTGTCCAGCCTCGTCGCCGGACTGCTGCCGGCCTGGCACGCCTGCGACGTACCGCCGGCCCTGCAACTCAAGAGCGACTGAGGGAGAACCCGACATGGACATCCTGCCCATCCTCGCCGCGCTCAAGCGCCAGAAGACCGCGGCCGCGCTGATCGCGATCGAGATCGCGCTGTGCTGCGCGATCGTCTGCAACGCGCTGTTCCTGATCGCGCACCGCATGGAGGCGAGCCGCATCGACAGCGGCATCGCGGAGAACGAGCTGATCCGCGTCGCCACGGCCGGACTCGGCAACGCCGAGAATCCGGGCCTGCGCATGCAGGAAGACCTGCGCGCGCTTGAGGCCCTGCCCGGCGTGCGCCAGGCGGCACTGGTCAACCAGGTACCGTTCTTCCGCTCGTCCTGGAACACCAGCGTGCGCATGGCGCGCGACGATCAGCAGAGCGTCGCCGACGTCGGGGCCTACTACGGCGACGAACGCCTGCTGGACACGCTGGGCCTGCGCCTGGTCGCCGGTCGCAACTTCACGCACGACGAGATCGTCACCTTCGAGGGGCTGTTCGCCGGCGAGGAAGGGCCGCGCGTGGCCATCATCACGCAGACCCTGGCGCGGACGCTGTTCGGCGACGCCGATGCGCTGGGCAAGGAGTTCTACCCGTCGGAAACGCCGGCGCGCGTGGTCGGTGTCGTCGAGCGCCTGATCCGGCCCAACATCAGCGAGGACCCGGACTTCACCGGGCTGTCGATGATCCTGCCGATCCGCATGGGCGGCGGCTACGGCTTCTACCTGCTGCGCGCGGCGCCGCAGGACCGCGCCGCCGTGATCGAGGCCGCGCGCACGAAGCTGCGCGAGATCTCGCCCAACCGCATCGTGCTGTCGGCCACGACCATCGAGGAGCTGCGCAGCAGCTATTTCGAGGAGGATCGCGTGATGGCCGGGCTGCTGGTCGCCGTGGTCGTCGCCCTGCTGATCGTCACCGCGCTGGGCATCGTCGGTCTGGCCAGCTTCTGGGTGCAGCGGCGGCGGCGCCAGATCGGCATCCGGCGGGCGCTCGGCGCGACGCGCCGCCAGATCCTCTACTACTTCCAGACCGAGAACTTCCTCATCGTCACGGCCGGCATCGTGCTGGGCATGCTCGCGGCCTATGCGATCAGCGGCTGGCTGATGCAGCAGTACGAACTGCCGCGCCTGCCGTGGCTGTACCTGCCGGTGGGCGCGCTGACGCTGTGGTTGCTCGGGCAGGTCGCGGTGCTGGCGCCGGCGCTGCGCGCCGCCTCGGTGCCGCCGGCGACCGCCACCCGCACGGTATGATCGGCCGCATGCCCTGCACCCTGCGACGCAACCTTTTCGGGCGCCCGCGCATCCACTGCGGATGCGAACGCGAAATGCCATGCGCACGGTCCTGATCGTCGACGACAACGCCGCGGTGCGCGAGGCGCTGAGCCTGCTGCTGTCGCTGCGCGACATCCGAACGCGCACTGCGTCGATGCCTGACGAGTGTCTCGCCCTGCTGGCGGTGGAGCGCGTCGACCTGGTCATCGCCGACATGAACTTCAGCGCCGACACCACCTCCGGCGAGGAAGGCGTGGCGCTGTTCCGCGCGATCCGCGAGCGCCATCCGGACATGCCGGTCATGCTGCTGACGGCATGGACGCACCTGGAAACCGCGGTCGAGCTGGTCAAGGCCGGCGCGGCCGACTACCTCGCCAAGCCCTGGGACGACCACAAGCTGCTGACGACGGTCGAGAACCTGCTGGAGCTGTCCGAGACCAGCCGCGCGATGTCGCGGCTGCAGCGCGAGCGCCGCCGCCGCCGCGAGGACCTGGCGCGGCGCTACGACCTGCGCGGTCTGGTCTACGGCTCGGAAGCGATGGAGCGTGTCGTCGAACTGGCGTGCAAGGTCGCGCGCTCCGAGGTGCCGGTGCTGATCACCGGCCCCAACGGCGCCGGCAAGGAACGCATCGCGCAGATCGTGCATGCGAACTCGGCGGTCCGCGACGGGCCGTTCATCGCGGTGAACTGCGGCGCGCTGCCGTCCGAGCTGATCGAGGCCGAGCTGTTCGGTGCCGAGGCCGGTGCCTACACCGGCGCCAACCGCGCGCGCGAAGGACGCTTCGACTCGGCCGACGGCGGCACGCTGTTCCTCGACGAGATCGGCAACCTGCCGCTGTCCGGCCAGATCAAGCTGCTGCGCGTGCTCGAGACCGGCCAGTTCGAACGCCTGGGTTCGTCGCGCACGCGCCAGGTCAAGGTCCGCGTGCTGTCGGCGACGAACTCCGACCTGCCGGCGATGATCGCCGACGGTAGCTTCCGCCAGGATCTCTATTACCGCCTCAACCTGATCGAGATCGCCTTGCCGCCGCTGGCCGAGCGCAGCGACGACATCCTGCCGATGGCGGAATTCTTCCTCGGGCAGGACGTGCAGCTCGCCGACGATGCGCGCGAGGCTCTGGTCGACCACGACTGGCCGGGCAATGTGCGTGAGCTGCGCAATGCCCTCGAACGCGCGCGCCTGCTGTGCAGCGGCGGCGTCATCCGCGCCGCCGATCTCAACCTGCCGCAGCGCAGTCCGGCGCCGCGCAGCAGCGACGAGCCGGATCGCGACACCATCGCTGCGACCCTCAAGGCCACCGGCGGCAACATCAGCCGCAGCGCGCAGGCGCTCGGCCTGTCGCGGCAAGCGCTGTACCGGCGCATGGAGCGCTACGGCTTCGCGGCCGACGCGCTCTGATGGCCCATGCCGCGTGTCGGCGCGCCTTCGGGTGCGACGCTGTGCTGACGTCCCACCCGGTCGCGCCGGAAGGCGCGTCTGCCTAAACTCGCGCGATGCGCGGTCTCTCGCTTGATGCCCGCTTCGCCCTGCTGAGCGCCCTGCTCGCCGTGTGCGCATCCGCGGTCGGCATCGGCGTGCTGCGAACGATGGATTCGTCGCTGCTCGCCGTGCTCGCCGCCGGCGGCGTGTCGCTGATCGGTGCGCTCGTCATCGCCCGCCGCCAGGTCGAGCCGCTCGAGCGCCTGCTGCGGGCGCTGCAGGGCGCGGTGGCCAGCTTTCGCGACGGCGACTTCAGCCTGTCGATCGCCAGTGCGCGTCACGACGTCATCGGCGAGCTGTCGCGTCAGCACGGCGAGCTGGCGCGCACGCTGCGCGAACAGCGCCAGCACCTGGTGCAGCGCGAGCTGCTGCTCGACACCGTCGTGCAGAACACGCCGGTGGCGCTGGTCCTGGTCGACGACGGCGGCCACGTCGCCTACGCCAACCTCGCGGCGCGCCAGCTGTTCAACGAGAACCGCAGCCTCGCCGGCACGCGTTTCGACGACATCGTCGATGCAGGTCCGCCGGCGATGCGCGAGGCGCTCGCCGGCGGCGGCGATGCACTGTTCAGCGTCGGCTTTCCGGATGGCGAGGAGACCTTCCATCTGTCGCAGCGCGGGTTCCGGCTGCAGGGTCGCGGGCACCGCCTCTACCTGTTCCGGCGCATGACCCGCGAACTCTCGCGGCAGGAAGTCGCCACGTGGAAGAAGGTCATCCGCGTGATGAGCCACGAACTCAACAACTCGCTGGCGCCGATCTCGTCGATGGCGCACTCCGGCAGCGAGCTGGCCAGGCGCGGCCAGACCGAACGCCTGCCCGAGGTCTTCGCCACCATCGGCACCCGCGCCCGGCACCTGCACCAGTTCATCGAAGGCTACGCCCAGTTCGCGCGCCTGCCGGCACCGCGGCTCGAAACCGTCGCCTGGACCGAGCTGATCGGTGCGCTCGCGCAGCAGGTGCCGTTCCGCCTCGCCGGCGAGGCACCGGAGGACTCGGTGCGCGTTGACCCGGTGCAGGTCGAGCAGGTGCTGATCAACCTGCTGAAGAACGCGCACGAAGCCGGCAGCGCGGCCGAGGCCGTCGAACTGGAAATCCTGCGCGTGAACACGCAGTGGCGGATCGAGATCCGCGACCGCGGGTCGGGCATGAGCGACACCGTGCTCGCGAACGCACTGCTGCCGTTCTACTCGACCAAGCGCAGCGGCACCGGACTGGGTCTCGCGCTCGCTCGCGAGATCGTCGAAGCCCACGGCGGCCGCATCCAGCTCGCCAACCGCGACGGCGGCGGCCTGCGCGTCACGCTGAGCCTGCCGGCGGCGTAGGCCTATTCGCCCGGCGGCGTTGCCCCGGCATCGAGCGCGCGCCGCGCCTTGCGCATGCGCGCCGCGACGGTCTGCTCGTCCGCGAGATAGGCGAAGAAGGACTTGCCGACGCCACGATTCAGGTCGGGTTCGAGCCCGTCGGCCAGGCGGAACAGCTGCTGGTAGTACCAGCCCTGCTGGCCGAGCACGTTGACCAGCTTAATGAAGAACAGCGGGCTGGCGCCCGACAGCCAGCGCGATGAACCGAGCTTGAGGGTCTTCTCGTAGCGCGGTGCTTCGTCGACCGCGCGCGCGAGCAGGCGCTTCGGAAAATCGGTATCGGTGCACAACGGCCGGCCGAGGCCGATCACATCGCAGTGACCGCCGGACAGGGCGTCCTCCATGCCGGCCCGCGTGCGAAAACCGCCGGTGACCATCAGCGGCATCTTCGCGATGCCGCGGATGCGTTCGGCGTAGTCCAGGAAGTAGGCCTCGCGTTGCCGCGTGCTCTGGCGCCGGTGATCGGTCGCCGAATCGTCGCGTCCGGAGAACCCGAGCAGCTGCGGCTGCTCGTAGGTGCCGCCGGAAATCTCCAGCAGGTCGACCTTCTCGGCATTGAGCATCTCGACGACGCGCAGGCAGTCCTCGTTGGAGAAGCCACCCTTGCGGAAGTCGTCGGAGTTGAGCTTGATGCCGACCGGGAAATCGTCGCCGACCGCGGCGCGGGTCGCGCGAACGGTCTCGATCAGGAAGCGTGCTCGGTTGTCGATGCTGCCGCCCCACGCGTCGGTCCGGACATTGGTGACCGGCGACAGGAAGGAGCTCAGCAGATAGCCGTGTGCGGAATGGATCTGCACACCGGTGAAGCCGGTCTCGCGCGCGGTGCGCGCCGCATGGGCGAAGCGCTGGATGAAGTCGAGGATCTCGTCCTCGCGAAGTTCACGCGGCCGGGCGTAGTTGCCGAACAGATCGAGCTGCACCGCCGACGGTCCCATGGGTTCGCGCGCGATGTAGCGCGGCGACTGGCGGCCCGCGTGCGAGATCTGCATCCACAAGTGATTGCCGGCGACGGTGCCGGCCTTTGCCCAGGCCTTGAGCCGTTCGATGCCGCCGTTGCCGTCGATGGCGACATTGCCCGGGCGTTCGAGCACACGGCGGTCGATCTGCACGTTGCCGGTGAGCAGCAGGCCGGCACCGCCTTCGCTCCAGCGCCGGTAGAGCGTGTTGTGCCGTTCGGTCGCGCGCAGCCAGGGATCGGCGATGCTCTCGGTCATCGCCGCCTTGCACAGGCGGTTGGGCAGCGTGGCGCCACAGGGCAGCCGGAAAGGCTGCGCGAGCAGATCGGTCATGAAACGGTCCCCGGTCGATTACATACCGGCCAGTATGTCGGGGTCGATCCGCCGGGGGCAACACCCGGCGGCGCGCCGCTCAGCCGAAGCGGTAGGCCGACACGCGGTTGCCCATGATCGGCTCGCTGTAGACGCGCGTACCCACGTCATCGCCGGCCGCCCCGGCCGCAACCATCATCGGCAACAGGTGTTCCTCGCGCGGATGGGCAGCGCGTGCGCCGGGTGCGCGCTGCCAGTCGACCAGTGCGGCGTCGCGGCGATCGGGCGCATCGACCGCGGCGGTAGTCAGCCAGTCGTCGAACACCTGTGCATCCCGGGCGCTGTCGCCGCGCATCAGCGCGCGCACGTCGTGAAAGCTCATGCCGCTGCCGAGGATCAGCACGCCCTCGTCGCGCAGCGGCGCCAGCGCGCGGCCCAGGCGCAGATGCTCGGCCGGATCGAGGCCCTCGCGCAGCGACAGCTGGACGACGGGGAGCTGCGCCGGCGGGTCGATCAGCAGCATCGGCACGAAGACGCCGTGATCCAGGCCGCGATCGTCGATGCGGGCGCACGGCAGTCCGGCGCCGCGAATCCGCTCTACCACCAGCGCCGCAAGCACCGGATCGCCCGGCGCCGGGTACTGCAGGCGGTAGGTATGCGGCGGAAAGCCGTGGTAGTCGAACAGCAAGGGTGGTTGCGCCGCGGCATTGACGGTGAAGTCTGGCGCTTCCCAGTGCGCGGAGATCACCAGCACCGCACGTGGCCGCGGCGCGCCGTCGAGCAGGCTGCGCAGGAAGACCTCCATGCCCTTCCAGGTATCGGCCGGCCCGATCGGCGACCAGTCCATGAAGAAGCACGGTCCGCCGCCGTGCGGGATGAACCAGCTCGGCTGACGCATGCTCACATCGCACTCCGGGCGATCTGCACACGCCGCCACAGCGCCGGAATCAGGATCGCGGCGCTTGCGACGGCGTCGAGCGCAACGGCGTGCATCCAGCCGTAGGCGTAGCAGATCGCCGCGTCGAGCGGTGCCCAGACGAGGATGCCGGCAATCAGCGCGTTGGCTGCCCAGGCCTGGTTGCGGCGCAGGCCGTGCTGAACGAGAAACAGCATGAGCAAACCCCAGCTGGCGACGGTCGGGCCGAAGAGGGCGAACGCAGTACGTGCATCACGATCGGCAAGCGGCAGCCAGGCGTCGAGCCAGCCCGTGCGCAGCAGGACGAACGGCAGCGCCAGTCCGGCGATGACGTGCGCGATGGCGACGAAACCCAGCCAGCGGTCGAGGCGATCCGGATTCATGCCGCCAGCTTAGGACCTTCGGCAATCCGGGTCACGACGCTCGGGCGCTACCGCTGGCAGCGTGTGCAGTAGAACGACGAACGCTGGCCGATGACGATGCGGCGGATCGGCGACGCGCAGACGCGGCAGGGCTCGCCGTCGCGACCGTAGACGGACAGTGCCTGCTGGAAGTAGCCGGACGCGCCGTCGGCACCGGCAAAGTCGCGCAGCGTCGTGCCGCCCAGCTCCACTGCTTCCGCGAGCACCTCGCGGATGTGTGCGGCAAGGCGCGCGCAGTCCGCGCGCGTGAGTTTTCCCGCGGCGCGCGTCGGGCGGATACCGGCGCGGAACAGCGCCTCGGTCGCGTAGATGTTGCCGGCCCCGACGACGATGCGGCCGTCCATGACGAAGCTCTTGACCGCCGCACTGCGGCCGCGCGACAGCCGGAACAGGTAATCGCCGTCGAAGGCATCGGAGAACGGCTCGGGCCCCATGCCGCGCAGCAGCAGGTGTTCGGTTTCGGCGGCGGGCCACCACAGCATCGCGCCGAAGCGGCGCGGATCGTGGAAGCGCATGATCCGCCCGCTGTCGAGCGTCCAGTCGACGTGATCGTGCTTGCGTAGCGGCACCGACGGCTCGAGCACGAGAATGCGCCCGCTCATGCCCAGATGCAGGATCACGCGGTCGCCGCTGTCGAGCACGACGATGAGGTACTTGCCGCGCCGGTCGATCCGTTCGACGCGCCGCCCGGCCAGCTTGGCCGGCAGCTCCGCAAGGATCGGCCAGCGCAGGCGCGGTTCGCGCACCGTCGCCGCGGCGATGCGACGATGCTGCAGGTACGGCGTCAGACCGCGGCGGACGGTCTCGACCTCGGGCAATTCGGGCATGGGGGATTATGGTCGCGCCGTGTTCGCCGCCGCCAACAATGCACCTGTAGGAGCGCCTTCAGGCGCGACCATGCGCCCGGATCAACAGACGGCTCGCGCCCGAACGCGCTCCTGCAGGGTCTCTATTCGGACGGCGTCGGCTCGTCCGCGGACGCTTCGGGCGGCGGGGTCGGCGCGGGCTCGGCCAACTTCGTCAGCCTGTCGAGCTCGGCCTTGGACACGGTGTAGCGCACGCCATAGGCCGGATTGTCGATCTTGAGCTGCGGCTCGCGCTCGACGATGCGCAGGTTCAGCTCGCCGTCGGCGAGGACGATGCGCACCGGATCGCCGGCGTCGCCGGCATCGTCCGGGCGCTCGGCGTTCCACATCGCCCGCAGCTCACGCCAGGCGGTGACGACCGGCTCGACCCGCGCCGACTCGGCGTCGGGGTGCTCTGGCGAGGTCCAGGCGTCGTTCTCGCGCGCGACCGTCAGTCCCGGCAGCTCGATGCGGCGGATCTCGGCGCCGGGCGGCACCAGCGGCTTGGCCACGAGGTCGCTGTAGTCGGCGTCGAGTGCGGCGCTCGGCGGGTCGAGCACCAGTGCGACCTGGTCGCCGGTGCGCACGTAGCGCCGGTGCTCGATCGGTTCGCTGTCGCCGAAGGCGAGTTCGGTGTCGTTGAGCGTGATGCGGTACTGCGGCGGGTCGAGCTTGAGTTCGGCCAGGTCCACCTCGGCAGCGGCGAGGCTGCGCTTGACGTCGGTGCTCGCCAGATTGACGAGGCTGGCGACCTCGAACTCGTCGGCGGGTGCCTGTACCGGCTCGACCAGCCGCCACTGCCCGTCCTGCTTCTGCAGCCGGATCACGGGCGCGTCCGGATGGGCGACGGTGATCGAGCTGACCGCGTCCTGCGCCAGCGGCGTCAACGGCGGAAACACCTCGTCCTGTTCGCGACTGAACCACAGCAGCGCGCCGAGCCCGGCCACGGCCACGGCCAGCGCGACGTTGAGATGCGAGCGCTTCATCGCGGTCCCCCTTAGCGGCGGCGGCGCACGGCCCAGCGTGCGACGCCGAAGCCGACGAGCGTCAGCGGCAGCAGCAGCACGAAGATCGCCGAGATCGTGACCGTGGCCCAGCCCGGCAGATAGAGCATCGTGTCCGGCGCGGCCTTGATGTCGATGTTGAGCTGCGCATCGCGCGTCGCCAGCCACTGCACGATGTTCAGGCCGAGCTGCTGGTTGCCGAGTTCGCCGACGTAGGCGTCGGCGAGGAAGTCGGCATCGCCGACGAGCACGACGCGCTGCGGACGGGCCGCCGGTGTGGCGTCGTCGGCCGCGTCGTCCGTCTGACCGTCACCGTCGGCGGAGGCCGGCGGTGTGTACGAGCGCGTCAGCGTCACGCCGATGTTCAAGGGTCCGGGGATGTCGGTGTCGTCGAGCGCCACCGTGCCGGCCTCGATGTCGCCGGTCTCGAGCCAGGCGGCGTCCGAGGTCTGCAACATCGGTTGCAGCGTCCAGCCCTCGGCGCCCTGGCCGGCGATCGAGCGCACGAACGGGAACAGCGTCACCAGATCGAGCCCCTGCGTCACCGCGTTCGGCGGATAGCCGATTGCGGCGAAGAAGCCGGGGTGGCCGGTGCCGAGCAACTGGTACTCCGGCAGGATCGCGTAGCCGTTCTGCCACTCGATACCGAGGTCCTGCGCCAGCGGCTCGATGCCGACCGGAAAGTCCGGATCGGCCAGCCACAGCAGGTTGCCGCCGTTGTTCACGTACTCGCGGATCAGCGCGATCTCGCCGTCGAACAGCTTCGCCGTCGGCGACGCGATCACCAGCACGCTGGTGTTGTCGGGGATCGCGGGCGTCTGCACCAAGTTCAGGCCCTGGACCTTGAGACCCTTGTCGCGCAGCGCCTGGGCGAAGCGCGCGTAGCTGTCCGGCCCCTCGCCCGCCGTCGCGCGCTCGCCGTGACCCTCGAGGAAGACCACGAACTGCTCGCCCGAGTACGACAGCCGCTGCAGCGCGGTGGTGATGCTCTGCTCGGTGGTCGCTCGCAGGTTCTCGCGGCGGCCCTGGTATTCGACGACGACCTCGCCGATGAAGTTGATGTTGAACTCGCGCACCTTCTGCGGCGAGACGCTCGGGTCGATGTACTGGACACGGATGTCCTTCTTCTCGCGCAGGTACTTGCCCAGGTCCTCCTCCACCGCACGCCGGGTGTCGGCGCCGCTGGGGGCGAACACGTAGAAGGTCACCGGGTCGGCGAGCGAGTCGAGCAGCTGGACGCTGGCGTCGGTCAGCGTGTTGCGCTTGTTCGCGGTCCAGTCGAGCTCGGTCTTGAAGCGCACCGAGACGAAGCCGAGCAGCACGATGACGGCGGCGACGAGCACGCCGTTGCCGAGCTGCTGGAACAGGGTCCCTTTCTTGTTGATGCTCTGGTTCATTGGTTGCGTCCCCCGGTCAGTTGCGTTCCATGTCCAGTCGCAGCACCGTCAGCGACAGGAACAGCGCGGAGAACAGCACGTAGTAGATCGCGTCCGCGGTATCGAAGACGCCGCGACGCAGACTCTCGTAGTGGTCGATCAGCGAGAGGTAGCCGAACAGTTCCTTGAACGGGATCGAATCGTTGTACGCCAGGATGTTCAGCAGCCACACCACCAGCAGCAGGCCGAAACTGCCGACTGCGGCGATCGTCGGTTCGCGCGTGCACGAGGACACGAACAGGCCGGCGGCGCCGAAGGACATCATCAGCAGGAACAGGCCGAGCAGGCCGGCGACGATGCGTCCCCAGTCGAGGTCGGTCGACCAGTTCAGCGCCAGCGGCATCAGTGCCATCAGCAGGATCACCACGCCGATGAAGCCGAGCAGGCCGGCGAACTTGCCGAGCACGATCTCGGTCAGCGACACCGGCGCCGAGAACAGCAGCGTCAGGCTGTTGGATTTGCGCTCCTCGGCGAACAGCCGCATCGTCATCAGCGGCATCACCAGCAGCAGCAGGATCGTCGCGAAGCCGTACAGCGAGCCGCCGATGTAGTCCGACACGCCGAACTGATCGTTGCCCATTCCCGCGTTGGCGGCGTACTCGACCAGCAGGTTGATGAAGACGAAGCCCATGATGAACTGCACGATCGCGAGTACCGCCCAGGCCAGCGGCGACAGGAAGATGCGGCGCAGCTCGTAGCGCGCGATATTCAGGACATTGGTCATCACGCGGCCTCCTTCTCGATGTCGCCCACCCGCTGTTCGTCGCCGGACGTGAGTTCGACGAAGATCTCCTCAAGCGTGCGCGCCTGCGCGCTCAGCTCGTAGAGCCCCCAGTTGCCGCGCGCCGCGGCCTCGGCGAGCGCTTCGCGCGGATCGGCCTTGTCCTCGTGTTCGATGTGAAAGCGTCCGGGTTCGATGGCCCGGACCCGGCGCACGCCGACGATGCCCTGCAGCGCGGACACCTCCGGCGGCCGGCGCAGGCCCAGCGTGATCGCGCCGACGCCGCTGCCGCGGGTCGCATCGATCGATTCGTTGTAGACCACGCGGCCGCGGGCAATGATCATCACCCGCGAACACACGGCCTGGATCTCCGGCAGGATGTGGCTCGACAGGATGACGCTGTGATTGGCGCCCAGGTCCTTGATCAGCTTGCGGATCTCGCGGATCTGGATCGGGTCGAGGCCCACCGTCGGTTCGTCGAGGATCACCACCGGCGGGCGGTGGATGATGGCCTGCGCGATGCCGACGCGCTGCTGATAGCCCTTCGACAGATTGCCGACGAGGCGGTGACCGACGTCGCCGAGCCCGCAGTCGCGCTTGGCCGAATCCACCGCAGCGTCGCGGTCGGCCTTGGCGACGCCGTGCAGGCCGGCGCAGTAGCGCAGGTACTCGTCGACGGTCAGTTCCGGATAGACCGGCGGCTGCTCGGGCAGGTAGCCCAGATGCCGTTTCGCGGCCTTGGGCTCCTCGCGCAAGGACACGCCCTTGATCCGGGTCTCGCCGTCGCTGGGCGCCAGGTTGCCGGTGAGCATCTTCATCGTCGTCGACTTGCCGGCGCCATTGGGGCCGAGCAGGCCGAGAATCTCCCCCTTCCGCAGCGTGAGATCCAGCGTCTCCACGGCCACGGTCGGTCCGTACCGGCGCGTGAGCCCACGCGCCTCGATCAGGACTTCGCTATCCATATCCCTTTGTCTGTGTTGTGGAAAAACGGCGCTGTCTCGGACAGGCGTCGCGCCGGTGAGTTCCGAGATCGCGCGATTGTAGGGGCGGCCGGCGCCGCTTCAAGGCTTGTGCAGGGTCAATACAGCCGGGGCTGGCCTTCGGGCCGCCGCCGGAAACGCTTGTACCCCCACCAGTACTGCTCGATGCAATCACGCGCGCAACGTTCGAGGCCGGCATTCATCGCCGACACCGCCGTTTCCAGATCCTCGCTGTCGATGCCCGCTGGCGCCGGAAAGCAATGGGCGATGAAGCCGCGGCCCCAGCTCAGGCGCTCGCCGTAGAAGAACACCACCGGCGCGCCGGTCTTGCGGACCAGCTTGGCGACCAGCGTCGGCGAGTGCGCCGGCTGGCCGAAGAACGGCGCGAAGACGCCGCGGCCGGGCGGCGGGTCCTGGTCGGGCATGAAGTAGATCGTCTCGCGCCGCTTGAGCACTTCCAGCAGCGGCCGGCCGACGGCGCTGTCGGCGGCGTACATGTTGCCGCCGAAGCGGCAGCGCCCGGCGGTCGCGATCTCGTCGAGCACGCCGCCCTGGCGCTTGTACAGGCCGGTGGCCGGATGCATCTTCGAGTACGGAATCGCCACCGACTCCCAGTTGCCCTGGTGCAGCGTCAGCAGGATCAGCCCCTTGTTCTTCGCCAGCGCCGCGTCGATGTGCTCGCGGCCGTGCCATTCGCGGATCAGGCCGAGCACCCGCTGCTCGGGGGCCAGCCAGATCACCGCCAGCTCGAGAATCGTCTTCATCTCATGGCACAGCGACCGCCGGACCAGCCGCCGGCGCTGCGCGGGCGTGAGCCCGGGCTGGCACAGCGCGAGGTTGGCGTAGGCGGCCCGCCGGCGGCTGTTTGGCAGCAGCCACAGCAGCCAGCCGAGCAGATTGCCCAGCCCCTGCAGCAGCGGCAGCGGCAAGCGGGCGAGAACCTGGAACAAGATGCGCATGGCGCGGCATTATGCGCATCCTGCGCAAGCCCGGGCCGTGCCGGTCCGGACTTTTCGAACGAGCTGCCGGATTTCTGCCCGCCGGCGGGCGCAGCGGCCGGATCGGGAAATGGCCCGCAGACGGTCCGCTGAGCTCCCTTCTCCGGCGAGCCGTCCGGGCTGGCGCAGGACGCGCAAAAAAAGAAAAGCCCGGTGGGAAACCGGGCTCGAAGGGAGGAGGAAAAAACCATGTTGCCCCGTCCGGCCGATTCAGGGGAGGCCGGGCGAAGCGAGACCAGTTTGACGGGACGGCCCGCGGTGGCGATGTCCGCGGATCGTCCCGTCCCCTTGTAGGAAAATGACTCAAGAGGCCTGATGATCGGATTGCTGCAACGGGTCCGCCGCGCGGCGGTGACCGTCGACGGGAGCTGCAAGGGCGAGATTGGGCCGGGGCTGCTGGTGCTGGTCGGGGTGCGTCCCGAGGACGGTCCGGCGCAGGCCGAACGCCTCGTTGAACGCCTGCTCGGCTACCGGGTGTTCGCCGACGGGGACGGACGCATGAACCGGTCGCTGCGCGACACCGGCGGCGGGCTGCTTCTGGTGCCGCAGTTCACGCTGGCCGCGGACACCCGGCAGGGCAGCCGGCCGGGATTCTCCACGGCGGCGGCGCCCGGGCACGCGCGCGCACTGTTCGATCACCTCGCGACGACAGCGCAGCGCGAGTGGCCCGGCACCCGGACCGGTGTTTTTGGCGCCGACATGCAGGTCGAACTGGTCAACGACGGACCGGTGACGTTCTGGCTGGAGGCCCGCTAGGACAACCTGCCGGAGGCGGACGAGCCGGTCCGGCACGCGCGGCCATTTCGCTCCGGACACCGCCAGCGCGGCTGCTCCCGGGGCTGCAGCTTCCGCCGCGAGCAGGCGCGCGGCGCCTGAAACACCGGGTTCCCGACGGATGGTTCAAATCCGGGCGGGGCGGGAGTACCATGGCGGCCCTTTGCGCCAGCCCCAAGGCGAAATGGCCGCCCGCAACGCCAGCGTCCAACGCGATACCCGCGAAACCCAGATCCGCGTCAGCCTGAATCTCGATGGTTCGGGCGAGGGTCGTTTCGCCACCGGCATCCCGTTTCTCGACCACATGCTGGACCAGGTGGCCCGCCACGGCCTGATCGACCTCGACATCGAGGCCAGGGGCGACCGCGAGATCGACGATCACCACACGGTCGAGGACATCGGCATCACCCTGGGCCAAGCCTTCGACAAGGCGGTCGGCGACAAGAAGGGCATCGTCCGCTACGGACACAGCTACGTCCCGCTCGACGAGGCCCTGTCGCGCGTCGTCGTCGATCTGTCCGGCCGGCCGGGGCTCGAATACTTCGTCGAGTTTCCGCGCGCGCGCATCGGCGAGTTCGATGTCGACCTGTTCCGCGAGTTCTTCCAGGGCTTCGTCAATCACGCCAAGGTGACGCTGCACATCGACAACCTGCGCGGCCGCAATGCGCACCACATCGTCGAGACCGTGTTCAAGGCCTTCGGCCGGGCGCTGCGCATGGCCTGCACGCACGATCCGCGGCTGGGCGACGTCACGCCATCCACCAAGGGCACTCTCTAACGTCAGGACCGGCGATCGCGGCGTGACGCCGCGGCGTGTGTCGACGCGACTTCATCATGGCAGCATCCATCGGCGTCATCGACTACGGCATGGGCAACCTGCACTCGCTGGGCAAGGCCCTGGAGCGGGTGTCGAGTGCGAGCCGCGTGGTCATCAGCTATGACCCGGAAGAACTGATGGCCTGCGATCGTCTGGTGCTGCCCGGCGTCGGCGGCGTGCGCGAGTGCATGAACGAGTTGCGCCGCCTGGAGCTGAACCAGATGGTCGTCGAGGCCGCGCGCGACAAGCCGATGCTCGGCATCTGCCTGGGCATGCAGGTGATGCTCGAATGGAGCGACGAGAACGGCGGGGTGCCGGCACTCGGCCTGTTCCCCGGCAAGGTCGTGCGTTTCCCCGATCCGTCGCCGGACGCGCACGGCGACCGTCTCAAGGTTCCGCACATGGGCTGGAACCGCGTCGTGCAGACCCGTGCACACCTGCTGTGGGACGGCGTGCCGGACGACGCCTGGTTCTACTTCGTGCACAGCTATCACGCCGCGCCGGCCAATCCCGAACACGTCCTCGGCACGGCCGACTACGGACATGCCTTCGCGGCGGCGATCGCGCGCGACAACATCGCCGCGTTCCAGTTTCACCCGGAGAAGTCGCAGAACACCGGCATGACGCTGCTCGGCAACTTCGCCCAATGGAGTCCGTGAGCGGCCGCTGATCCCGCAGAGTTGCCAGCGCCGGTCGAATTGGGCAGAGTGCTGTTCAAGTCAGGCATCGAAGCGCCACAACCCATCTGAATCGGGCCGCATCCCGCATCGAACCGTTCCCCTCCTGACAATTCCCTCAGCCTCATGCTGTTGATTCCCGCTATCGATCTGAAAGGCGGCCAGTGCGTGCGTCTGCGCCAGGGGCGCATGGACGACGTCACGGTCTTCTCCGACGACCCGGTCACCGTCGCCCGCCGCTGGGCCGACGAAGGCGCCGAGCGCATCCACATCGTCGACCTCGACGGTGCCGTCAAGGGTCAGCCGATCAACATCGGCGTCGTCGAGCAGATCGCCGCGGCGGTCGAGGTGCCGGTGCAGGTCGGCGGCGGCATCCGCGACGAAGAGACGGTGCAGCGCTATCTCAATGCTGGTGTGCAGTACGTGATCATCGGCACCAAGGCCGTGAACGCACCGCACTTCCTGCACGACCTGTGCCTCGAGTTCCCGCGCCACATCATCGTCAGCCTCGATGCCAAGGACGGTCGCGTCGCGCTCAACGGCTGGGCCAAGCTCACCGGGCATGACGTGATCGAGACCGCGCTGCACTGCGAGCGCGACGGCGTCGAGGCCATCATCTACACCGACATCGCCAAGGACGGGATGATGCAGGGCTTCAGCGTCGATTCCACGCGCAATCTCGCGCGGGCGCTGAAAACCCCGGTGCTCGCCTCGGGCGGTGTGAGTTCGCTCGACGACATCCGCACGCTCAAGGAACTCGAACCCGACGGCGTCGCCGGCGCCGTCATCGGCCGCGCGCTCTACCAGGGTTCGCTCGACTTCAAGGAAGCGATCAAGATCGCGCGCGGCTGAGGCCGCGCTTCACGGCGACACCGCCGTTCCCGGATTCAGGTATTCACAGTGCTCGCCAAACGCATCATCCCCTGCCTTGACATCGACCGCGGCCGCGTGGTCAAGGGCATCAAGTTCGAGGACGTGCAGGACGCCGGCGATCCGGTCGAGGTCGCACGCAAGTACGACCAGCAGGGCGCCGACGAACTGGTGTTCCTCGACATCACCGCCAGTCACGAGGCGCGGCCCATCCTGTTCCAGACCGTCGAGAAGGTTGCGCGCGAGATCTACATCCCGCTGACCGTCGGCGGCGGTGTGCGCACCTGCGCCGACGTGCGCTGCCTGCTGTCGGCGGGCGCGGACAAGGTCAGCATCAACACCGCGGCGGTCGAGAACCCGGGCTTCGTCACCGAGGCCGGCGGCCGCTACGGCGTGCAGTGCATCGTCGTCGCGATCGACGCCAAGCGCGTCGTGCCGAAGAAGCCACCGCTGGCGCGCAAGTCCGCCCGTGTCGAGCCGCCGCGCTGGGAGATCTTCACGCACGGCGGGCGCAAGGCCACCGGGCTCGACGCCATCGAATGGGCGGTGAAGATGGTCGAGCACGGCGCCGGCGAGCTGCTGGTCACCAGCATGGATCGTGACGGCACCAAGGCCGGCTACGACGTCGAACTGCTCGACGCCATCTCCGCCGCGGTCAGCGTGCCGGTGATCGCGTCCGGCGGTGTCGGCACCCTGGAACATCTGCACGCCGGTCTGGTGGCCGGGCATGCCGATGCGGTGCTGGCCGCGAGCATCTTCCACCACGGCACCTACAGCGTCGGCGAGGCCAAGCACTATCTCGCCGACAAGGGCGTGCAGATCCGGCTCTGAAGCGCACGGTCCGGCCGGAGTACACTTGTCTTCCGGACGCAATCAACGGATGTCAGGCTTGACCACCCCCGGCGACACGATCGGCGAGCTGTATCGCGTGCTCCAGGACCGCAGGACGGCGGACCCGGGCGCGTCGTACGTCGCCAGTCTGTACCGCAAAGGTCCGGACGCGATCCTGAAAAAGGTCGGAGAGGAAGCTGCTGAAACCCTGATCGCGGCGAAGAATCCGGACGACGAGGCCCTGGTGCGCGAACTCGCGGACCTGTGGTTCCACACGCTGGTGCTGATGGCGAGCCGCGACATCGAGCCGCAGCGCGTGACCGGCGAACTGGCGCGTCGTTTCGGTACGTCGGGGCATGCGGAAAAGGCGGCGCGGCCGCAGACGTCCTAGCTAACGAGGTGATGAGATGGGTTCGCTGAGTATTGGTCACTGGCTGATCGTGCTGGTCATCGTGCTGCTGATCTTCGGCACCAAGAAGCTGCGCAATCTCGGCGGCGACCTGGGCGGTGCGATCAAGAACTTCAAGAGTTCGATGCGCGAAGGCGAGGCCGAGGCCAACGAGGACAAGGACAAGGCGCAGATCGCCAGCGCGCAGCCGACGCAGCGCGAGACTGCCGGCGCCAAGCAGGAAGACAGCAAGGTCTGAAAGCCGCAGGCGGCGTCGGCGACATGTTCGACTTCAGTTTCACCGAGATCGCGCTGTGCATGGTCATCGCGCTGATCGTGCTCGGTCCCGAGAAGCTGCCGAAGGTCGCGCGGACCGTCGGCCGCTGGGCCGGGCAGGCGCGGGGCTACCTGCGCAATCTCACGGCCGAACTCGACCGCGAGGCCAAGCTGTCCGAACTCAAGCAGCAGCTCGACGAGGCCAACCGCGTCGTGCGCGAACAGAACCGCTCGCTGAACTCGGCGATCGAGAAGACCGTTTCCGAGCTGGGCAAGGACACGCCACCCAAGCCCTGAGCGCATGAGCGAAGCCGAACCCGAACCCCGGCAGCAGGAACAGCCGCTGATCGCGCATCTGCTGGAACTGCGCGACCGCCTCCTGAAGATCGTCTGGGGCGTGCTGCTGGTATTCCTGCCGCTGATGGCCTTCGCCAAGGACATCTACGCATGGCTGGCGCAGCCGCTGCTGCGGATGCTTCCCGAAGGCACGTCGATGATCGCCACCGAGGTGGCGTCGCCGTTCTTCACGCCGATCAAGCTCGCCGCGCTGGTCGCTTTCGTGCTCGCGATGCCGTGGGTGCTCTACCAGGTCTGGGCCTTTGTCGCGCCGGGGCTGTACAAGAACGAGCGCCGGCTGGTCGTGCCGCTGCTGGCGTCGAGCACGCTGCTGTTCTACGCGGGCATCGCGTTCGCGTACTTCCTGGTGCTGCCGACGGTCTTCAAGTTCATCATCGGCATTGCGCCCGAGGGCGTGGCGGTGATGACCGACATCGCCAAGTACCTGGACTTCGTGCTGGCCCTGTTCCTGGCCTTCGGCTTCGCGTTCGAGACGCCGGTCGCGCTGGTGCTGATGGTCAAGACCGGCTTCGTCACGCCGGCGAAGCTCGGCGAGATGCGTGAGTACGTGCTGGTCGGTGCCTTCGTCGTCGGCGCCATCTTCACGCCGCCGGACATCGTCTCGCAGATCATGCTCGCCGTGCCGGTGTACCTGCTCTACGAACTGGGCATCGTCGCGTCGCGCATCCTGGTGCCCGGCGCCCGTGAAGTGGAGGCGCAGCAGCGCCAGCAGGACAGCGGCTGATCCAGCGGCACGCTCCTTGCTCCGTCCCCTCCCATAACAGGGGTCACGGGGAGCAGGAACATGCGGATCTCGATCCGGGCGGGCTTGGTGGTGCTGTCGGCGGCGTTCACGTCCAGCGGCTGGGCGCACGCCGATCACGCGACGGCGTCGGCGAAGGCGGATTTTCCGGTGCGCGAGACCTCGCACGCCGACGGCATCCTCGCCGTCGACGAGGCCTGGTTCTGGGACGGCGGCACGCTCGACGGCCGTGTGCCGGACGGTGCCTTGTGTGACCTCACCGCGCCGTGTCCGGTGTTTGCGGTCGAGGTCGCCGACGGTGGCCGCCGCTTGCGCGTGGGCATCGACACGCCGGAGCGTCTCGACACCTTCGTCGTCGAGGTCTTCGACCCGCAGGGCGCCCTCGCCGGATCGGACAGCAACGCCAACCAGTTCAATTCCGAGGTGCTGGTCGACGCACCGGTCGGCGGCCGCTGGACCGTGCGCGTGCGTCCGGAAGCGGTGACCCGGGCGTCGTTCCGCCTGCGCGCCAAGCTCGAATCGGAACTGCCCGAGGAGCGCTTCACCGGCGGCGCCCGCCGCGCGCTGCTGCCGAACCTGCGCACGGTGCCGCCGTACGAGTTCACGTTCGTGGCGCCGGCGAACCCGCTCAACGGGCTGTACCCGCCGGACACGATCAACCCGCCGCTGGAAGTCGCCGGCATTGCCCCGCTTTCGTGCACGGCCGACGAGATGGCACCGCCATCGCTCGGCGGCGGCGGCGCCGTCGACTGCCTGCGCTTCACCTCGGGACCGATCAACCTCGGCCCGGGCATCTACGACATGCGCTTCAGCCTGCTCGAGGACGCGCTCGCCGGCACCGCCTATCTCAATCTCGAGGAACTGCTCGCGCGCACCGTCGTCGGCCCCAAGCTGCAGGCCGTGCACTTCAGCGACGGCTCGGTCGAGTTCATCCCGGCCGGCACCTACTCCTTCCACCCGGTGCACTTTCACTTCCACGACGACTACGTGCTGAGCTTCGAGCTGTATGCCGTCACCGATCCCGAGCACGGCGGCGGCCTCACGCCGGCGGGTCTGGGCACCAAGTCCGGCTTCTGCCCGGCCGACCAGCTGTTCGGCGACTGGGCGGACTTCGGCCAGGGCTACGAGACGCCCGGCGGCGACTCGCCGCTGGACAACTGCTTCTCGCCGGTCGGTGGCGTGCTCGGCCTGTCCGTGGGCTGGGGCGACGTCTACCGCTGGCAGCGGCCCGGCATGTACGTGGAGTTCGGCGGCCAGCCGAACGGCCGCTACGTGGTGCGCTCGATCGTCGATGCCGAGCACCGGGTGCTCGAGACCAACGACGGCGACAACGTCTCGTACGCCTATATCGAGGTGCAGGGACGCACGATCGAACTGATCGAGCGCGGCTGGGGCCTGGACCCCTGGGATCCGGACAAGGTCGTGTTCGACGGGCCGGGCCCGGTGCAGCGTTCCGCGACGGCGGCCGGTGCAGCGGCGCAGGACAGTGGTGGCGGCGGTGCGCTGCCCCTGCTGTCGCTGCTGCTGGCCGGCGCCTGCGCCGGGATGCGATACCGGCGAAGGAGGCCTGTCGCACCGGCGTAGGCGTGCGCGGCCTATCATGTGCGCCGCACATGAAGGGATCGCCGATGTACAGACTCGACAACAAGGTGGCCGTGGTGACCGGCGCGGGCTCGGGAATCGGCCGCGCACTCGCGCTGCAACTGGCCGGCAAGGGCTGCCGGCTGGCGCTGTCCGACATCAAGGCCGACGCGCTGGCCGAGACGGCGGCGATGCTGCCGTCGCCGCCATACACGCAGACGGTCGATGTCGCCGACCGCGATGCGGTCTTCGCCTTTGCCGATGCGGTCAAGCGCGAATGCGGCGGCGCCCACGTGATCATCAACAATGCCGGCGTCGCCCTCGCCCAGACCATCGAGAACATGAGCTTCGAGGACTTCGAATGGCTCATGAACATCAATTTCTGGGGCGTGGTCTACGGCACCAAGGCCTTCCTGCCGACACTGCGTGCGCAGGACGACGGCGTCATCGTCAACCTGTCGAGCATCTTCGGCATCATCGCGGTACCGACGCAGGGCGCCTATCACAGCGCCAAGTTCGCCGTGCGCGGCTTCACCGAGACGCTGCGCCAGGAGCTCGACGGCAGCGGCGTGTCGGCGGTGTGCGTCCACCCCGGCGGCATCCGCACCAACATCGCCCGCAACGCGCGGCACTATGTCGATTCGCTCGGCAACACCGACGCCGGAAAGGCGGTCGCGCAGTTCGACAAGATCGCGCGCACGACCGCCGACGAGGCCGCGCGCGTGATCATCGACGGCATCGAGCGCCGGCGCCCGCGCGTGCTGATCGGCACCGACGCCAAGCTGCTCGACCGCATCCAGCGCTGGGCACCGGTCAACTACCCCCGCATCCTCGGCGCGCTGCTCAAGCGCCTGCGCGACCGCTGAGTGCCCGCCATGGACCGTTCGCAGATCCAGCGTTGCATCGCCGCGCTGTGGGACGACGAGATCGTGCCGCAGCTCACCGAATACATCCGCATTCCGAACAAGTCGCCGCTGTTCGATCCGCAGTGGCAGGAGCACGGCTACATGGACGACGCCGTGCGCCTGATGGAGAACTGGGCACGGAGCAAGCTCGATGCACTGCCGGGCGCGACGCTGGAAGTGATCCGCCTAGAAGGGCGCACGCCGCTGATCTTCATCGACATCCCGGCGGCGCATGGCGGCCGCGCCGACGATGTCGTGATCCTCTACGGCCATCTCGACAAGCAGCCGGAAATGAGCGGCTGGGCCGACGGCCTGGGTCCGTGGACACCGGTGCTCAGGGACGAGCGGCTCTACGGGCGCGGCGGCGCCGACGACGGTTACGCGATCTTCGGTTCGCTCGCGGCGCTGCTCGCACTGCGCGAGCAGAAACTGCCGCAGTCGCGCTGCGTGGTGCTGATCGAGGCCTGCGAGGAATCCGGCAGCTACGATCTGCCGCACTACGTCGATCATCTCGCGCCGCGGCTGGGCAAGGCCGCGCTGGTCGTGTGCCTCGACTCCGGTTGCGGCAACTACGACCAGCTGTGGCTGACGACGAGCCTGCGCGGTCTGGTCGGCGGCAACCTGCGCGTCGATGTGCTGACCGAAGGCGTGCACTCCGGCGATGCGTCCGGCGTGGTGCCGTCGAGCTTCCGCGTGTTGCGGCAGATTCTCTCGCGGCTCGAGGACGAGACCAGCGGCGAGATCCGTCCACGCGATTTCCACGTCGAGATTCCGCCGCAGCGGATCGAGCAGGCCAGGGCGGCAGCGCAGGCGCTCGGCGAAGAGGTGTACAGCAAGTTTCCCTTCGTCGACGGCATGCGGCCGGCCGACGACAACCTGACCGAACTGGTGCTCAACCGCACCTGGCGGCCCAAGCTCGCCGTCACCGGTGTCGACGGCCTGCCGGCCCTGTCGAGTGCCGGCAATGTGCTGCGCCCGTTCACGACGGTGAAGCTGTCGCTGCGGATTCCGCCGACGCTCGACGGCAGGAAGGCGGCCGAAGCGCTCAGGCGCATCGTCGAAGCCGAGGCGCCCTACGGCGCGAAGGTCCGTTTCGAGGGCGAGAAGTCGGGCAGCGGCTGGAATGCGCCGCAGCTCGCGCCGTGGCTGGAACAGGCCGTCGACGCCGCGTCGCGCGCCTACTTCGGCCCGCCACCGGTGTACATGGGCGAAGGCGGCACGATTCCGTTCATGGGCATGCTCGGGGAGAAGTTCCCGCAGGCGCAGTTCCTCGTCACCGGTGTGCTCGGCCCGCACTCCAACGCGCACGGCCCGAACGAGTTCCTGCACATTCCCACGGGCAAGCGCGTGAGCATGGTCGTGGCCGACATCGTCGCGCGGCACGCCGTGGCGGACTGAGACCTGCCGTCAGGCGCGCTGCGCCCGACGCTCCAGCTTGTTCGCGTACATGCGTTCGTCGGCGATGCGCAGCGCCGCTTCGAGCGGGCGGCTTGCCGTCAGGTCCACGGGGGCGTGGCCGGCGCTGAACGCCAGCGGGTAGTCCGACCGCCGTTCCGCCTGGAGCTGGGCAGCGGCATCGTGCAAGGCCGCGACTCGCTGATCGGGGTCGCCGGTATCGTCGATCGCCAGCGCCACCAGTTCGTCGCCGCCGATCCTGCCGATCACGTCGCTTTCGCGAAAGCCGCGTCTGAGCAGTTCCGCCATCGTGCGGATGAACTCGGAGCCGGCGTCATGGCCGAGGGAATCGTTGATCCGCTTGAGACCGTCGAGATCGAAGAAGAACAGGCGCGCCGACTGACCGTTGCGCCTGGCGAGCGCCAGCGCCTGTTCGGCGATGAGCATGAATCCGCGGCGGTTGTGTGCGCCGGTGAGTTCGTCCGTCAGCGAGGCATGCCGCAGGCGCGACTCGAGCGCGTTGATGCGCCAGGCCATCCAGATCACCAGGCACATCACGATCAGCGTCTGGCTGGCCACGGTGACCGCGGTGGAGGTCGCGCGGTCGGCGATGCCGTTCTCCGAGGCATACAGCCGCAGCAAGGCCAGCACCGACGGCAGGACGAGCGCGGCCGGCAGGACGATGCGCGCGATGTGGCTGCCGATGCCGACGCCGACCAGCACCGAGGTGAATCCGTAGAGCGCGCGGCGTGCCGCGATGGTGAAGGCCAGCAGCAGAAAGCAGATCAGGCTCTGCGGCGAGGTCACCGTCTCCCCGGAGATGCCGTACAGGCCGGAGGCCCTGAACAGGTAGCCGCACAGCAGCATCAGCACGACGCCGACCAGGGCGACGACCAGCAGGTCCGCGAGGCGGGCGCCGAAACCGCTCGTCCGGCGCAGCAGCAGCATCGCCGCCGCGGCGAGTGCCAGCACCGTGGCCGTCTGCGGCGACATTCGCCCGGGCAGCGACGGCGACGGATCGCGCACGACGAGTTGGTCGATGAACAGCGACAGTCCGGTGGCGTACTGGAACAGCGCGCCGAGTGCCAGCGCGAGCACCACCGCCGACAGCAGCAGGGTCGCACGCACCCGCGCCGGCGCCGCACCCGGCACGCGCAGCAGCAGGCCGAGGGCGATGAGGCCGCAGCCCAGCGCGGTGTTGAACTTCATCTGCTGCCAGCCGGGGGCGTCGAGCGCCGGCAGCAGCGGACGGACCAGCCACAGCAGCAGGACGGCCGCCGAGATCGCGGCGGCGGTGATCGCGCAGATCCGCTCGATCCGCGCGAGTCTCCCGAGCAGCGCGAGGTCCGGCTGATTCGAGGCGGAAGGAGCGCTCATGCGTCGGCCGCCTACTCGCGCAGCCGCGCGATGACGGCATCGAGCCGGTCCGGCACCACGCCGCGCCAGGCCTCGAAGGCCGCCGCGGCCTGTCCGACGAGCATGCCGAGGCCGTCGGCGATGCGCGCCGCACCCTGCGCTTCGGACCAGGCCCTGAACGGAGCGAACGCCGCGCCGTAGGACAGGTCGTAGCAATCGCCGCCGCGGGCGAGCAGCGGGCCCGGCAGCGCCGCCATGCGCCCGCTGTGCCCTGCCGCCGTGGCATTGACGACCAGGTCGTAGCGATCGCCCTTGAGTGACAGGTGCGTGCGCGGAACGATCGTGCCCAGCGGCTTGAAGGCCTCGGCCAGCGCCTCGGGTTTCCAGGGGTTGCGGTTCGAGACGACCAGTTCGGCCGGTGCGGCGGCGAGCAGCGGCTCGAGAATGCCGCGCACGGCGCCCCCGGCGCCGAGCACGAGCACGCGCCGCCCGGCAACGCCGAAGCCCAGGCGCTGCAGATCGCGGATGAAGCCTTCGCCGTCCGTGTTGTCGCCGTGCCAGCCCTGGTCGGTGCGGATCAGGGTGTTGACCGCGCCGGCCCGCTGCGCGCGCCCGGAGACGGTTTCGCACAGCGCCATGACCGCGACCTTGTGAGGCAGCGTCACGTTGAGTCCGCGATAGCCCGCCGCGTGCAGCGCCTGCAGTCGCGCGGGCAGCGCATCGGGCGCGATCTCGATCGCCTCGTAGCTCAGAACCTGGTCCGTCTGCCGCGCGAACTGCGCGTGGATCGCCGGCGAACGGCTGTGCGCGATAGGCTGGCCGATGACGGCGTAGCGGTCCATGGTGCCGGCCGGCCTCAGGCGCCGAGCCAGCCGGCGGCGTCCTTCGCGTGGTAGCTCAGGATCATGTCGGCGCCGGCGCGGCGCAGGCAGACGAGTGCTTCGAGCACGGCCTTCTTCTCGTCGAGCCAGCCGTTCGCGGCTGCGGCCTTCAACATGCTGTATTCGCCGCTGACCTGGTACGCCGCGACCGGGACGCCGAACCCGTCCTTGATTCGGCGGATGATGTCGAGATACGGCAGGCCCGGCTTGACCATGACGATGTCCGCGCCTTCGTCGAGGTCGAGCGCCACTTCGCGCAGGGCCTCGTCGGTGTTGGCCGGGTCCATCTGGTAAGTCTCCTTGCCGCCCTTGCCGAGGTTGGAGCCGGAGCCGACCGCGTCGCGGAACGGGCCGTAGAAGCTGGAGGCGTACTTGGCCGCGTAGGACAGGATCAGCGTGTCCTTGCAGCCGTCGCGCTCCAGTACCTGGCGGATGTGGCCGATGCGGCCGTCCATCATGTCGCTGGGCGCGACGATGTCGACGCCGCAGCGTGCGTACAGCAGCGCCTGCCGGCGCAGGATCTCGCAGGACGCATCGTTGTCGACACGGCCGGCCTCGTCGAGCACGCCGTCCTGCCCGTGGCTGGTATAGGGGTCGAGCGCGACATCGGCGACGATGCCGATCTGCGGCAGCGCCTGCTTCACCGCCTTGATCGCGCGGCACATCAGGCTGTCGGGGTTCAGCGCCTCGTCGCCGTTCGGCGTCTTGCGCTCCGCCGGCGTCACCGGAAACAGTGCAACCGAACGGATGCCGAGGGCGTACAGTGCCTCGCATTCACGCACCAGCTCGTCCAGGTCGAGGCGCGTGACGCCCGGCATCGCCGCCACCGGCCCGCGCAGCGCGTTCTCGGCGACGAACAGCGGCTGGATCAGTTGCGCAGGGACCAGGCGCGTTTCGCGCACCATGTCGCGGATGAAGGCGGCCTGCCGGGTACGGCGCAGCCGGGTGCTGGGGTAGGAACCGATCGCCACCGTGAGAATCCGATTCGACGCTGATGAAGTCCTTGATTATAGCGGTGCCACCATCAGGCTCCTGCGATGACTGACGCGGAAACCCTGGTGCGGCTCGGCGCGTTTCTCGGGATCGGCGTTCTGCTGCTCGCCGCCGAGGCGGCGTGGCCGCGCCGGGCGACGCCTCCGTCTCGCCGCCAGCGCTGGCCCGCGAACATCGGCCTGGTGGTCGTCGATACGCTGCTGTTGCGCCTGCTGCTGGGGGCCGGCGCGGTCGGCGTCGCGTACTGGGCCCAGGCCCATGGCATCGGCCTGCTGCAGGCGCTGGCCTGGCCGGCCTGGATCGAGCTCGGGTTCGCGCTGCTGGTGCTGGACCTGCTGATCTACGCACAGCACCGGCTGATGCACGCGCTGCCGCCGCTGTGGCGCCTGCACCGCGTGCACCACAGCGACCCGGGTTTCGACGTGACGACCGCGCTGCGCTTTCACCCGCTCGAGATCCTGCTGTCGATGGGGCTGAAGATGGGGGCGGTCGCCGCGCTCGGCGCGCCGGTCTGGGCGGTGGTCTGCTTCGAGGTGCTGCTCAACGCGACGTCGATGTTCAACCACGCCAACCTCGATCTGTCGCTGCGCACCGACCGGTGGCTGCGCCGCGTCGTGGTCACGCCCGACATGCACCGGGTGCATCACTCGATCCATCGCGACGAGACGGACAGCAATTTCGGTTTCAGCCTGCCGTGGTGGGATCACCTGTTCGGCAGTTATCGCGCACAGCCCCGGGAGGGTCACGACTCCATGCGTATCGGCCTCGAAGCGTTTCCGCGCCCCGGCGGACTGCTGCGTCTGGTCGCGCAGCCGCTGCAGCGCGGCGACGGCGGCTGAGGCGGGCTAGACTGGCCCCCGATCCGCGACCGAAAAGGTCCCCCTTGCATGGCTGACCCCGAACAGCTCGCGCGCCTGCTCTCCGCTACCGCAGGCGGCGACCAGCGTGCGTTCCGCCACCTCTACGACGCGAGCGGCCCGCATCTGTTCGGGCTGCTGCTGCGTATCCTCAAGCGTCGCGACTGGGCCGAGGAGGCGTTGCAGGACTGCTTTCTGAAGATCTGGCAGAAGGCCGACACCTATGCGCCCGACAAGGGCGCACCGCTGACGTGGCTGATGACGATCGCCCGCTATCGTGCGCTCGACCTGCTGCGTGCGAAGCGGCCGGAAGTCGAACTGCCGGAAGACGGCGAGGACGCGTCGATGCAGTTCGCCGATGACAGCAGCGGCATCGACCCCCAGGCCGGTGCTGTGGAGCAGGAAGGTATGGGCCGGCTCGCCGAGTGCATGCGCGGCCTGCAGGACGAGCAACGCCGCAGCGTGCTGCTGGCGTACTACGAGGGATATACCCATCAGGAGCTGGCGCGGGCCTTGAACGCGCCGCTGGGGACGGTGAAGAGTTGGGTGCGGCGCGGCCTGCAGCGGCTGCGGGAGTGTCTGGGCGAATGAGGATCGAACGACCACGACTCAAGCAGGCCTTGTCCGCCGCCTATGTGCTCGGCACGCTCGAAGGCCGCGCACGGCGTCGCTTCGAGCAACTGCTGGCGGCGCGCGCCGACCTGCGCGAGCAGGTGCGATGGTGGGAGCAGCGGCTGGCGCCGCTGCAGGACGGCTTCGTCCCGCAGGCGCCGCACGAGCGGGTCTGGACGGCGATCGACCGTCAGATCAACGCATCGAAGACCACATCGTTGCCGACGACCGCCGAACGCCGCCTGCGCCTGTGGCGGACTTGGGCGCTGCTGGCGACGGCCGCCTGCGCCGTGCTCGCGGTCGGCCTGGTGCGCGAACTCGACCGGCCGCCACCGCCGGTGCAGATCGTGCGCGTCGAGGTGCCGGTGGTGCAGCCGCTTCCGTATGTCGCCCTGCTGCGCCCGGGCGAAAGCGAGGCGCAGTGGCTGGTGACCCTGTCGCCGGAGCGCCGGCTGATCCGCATCACCGGGGCCGGCCGTTTTCCGCTCGACCGGGCGCGCGAGAGCCTTGAGCTGTGGGTGCTCGGCGACGACGGTCAGCCGCGCTCGCTCGGCGTGATGCCGGCCGACGGCGACGCCGAGATGCCGATGCCGCGCGGCCTGACGATGCCCGCGCGGCCGACGCTCGCCGTCTCGCGCGAGCCGGCGGGCGGCTCGCCGACGGGCCTGCCGACCGGCCCCGTGATCACCGTCTCGCCGGCCCAGCGCGCGAGCTGAGCTTTCGGAGTCCGCGGTCGCGGATTTCGCGCGACCGGCATAATCCGGCGACACATCGAACAGGGGGTGAACCGACGTGGCCGGACCGTTGCAGGGACTGAAAATCATCGAAATGGCCGGCATCGGCCCCGGGCCGTTCGCGGCGATGATGCTGTCGGACATGGGTGCGGAGGTGATCCGCGTGGAGGCCAAGGCGTCGCAGGCGCCGATCGGCTTCGCGCATCCGCGTTTCGACGTCACGACGCGCGGACGCCGCTCGATCACGGTCGACCTGAAGCACCCCGACGGCACCGAACTGCTGCTCAAGCTGCTTGAGCAGGCCGACGCCCTGCTCGAGGGATTTCGCCCGGGCGTGATGGAGCGGCTGGGCCTGGGGCCCGAGGTCTGTCTCGCGCGCAATCCGCGACTCGTCTTCGGGCGCATGACCGGCTGGGGCCAGACCGGGCCGCTGGCCAAGGCCGCGGGGCATGACCTGAACTACATCGCGATCACCGGCGTGCTGCACGCGATCGGCCGCGCCGACGAGCCGCCGCCGGTGCCGCTGAACATGATCGGCGACTACGGCGGCGGCGGCATGCTGCTGGCGTTCGGCATGGTCTGCGCGCTGCTCGAGGCGCAGCGCTCGGGCAAGGGCCAGGTCGTCGATGCCGCGATGACGGACGGCACGGCGCTGCTGAGCTCGATTATCGTCGGCATGAAGGCCGGCGGATTGTGGAGCAACCGCCGCGCCTCGAACCTGCTCGACGGCGGCACGCATTTCTACGACTGCTACACCTGTGCCGACGGCAAGGCCGTCGCGCTCGGCGCGCTGGAGCCGCACTTCTTCAAGCTGTTCTGCGAAAAGGTCGGACTGGACGGCATCGACATGAGCCAGCATCTGAGCCCGAAGCAGTGGACCGCGCTCAAGCCGCGCATCGCGGCACTGTTCCGCACGAAGACACGCGACGAATGGTGTGCGCTGCTCGAAGGCACCGACTGCTGTTTCGCGCCGGTGCTCGACTGGGACGAAGCGCCAGAGCATCCGCACAACAAGGCACGCGGAACCTACGTCGAGATCGACGGTGTGGTGCAGCCGGCCCCGGCCCCGCGCTTCAGCCGCACGCCCGGCGAGGTGCAGCGGCCGCCGGCGGCGCGCGGCGAGCATACGGACGAAGTGCTCGCCGATTTCGGCTTCGCGGGTGCGGACATCGACGCGCTGCGCAAGACCGGCGTCGTGTAGCGGCCAGCCGGCCGGTCACGCGCCCTGCGTGAACACCGGCCAGGTCTCGACGATGCGCCCGTCGTCGTAGACGGCGATGTCGCCGAACTGCAGGAACACGAACTCGCTCTGATGCGGGCGCAGGAAGACGTGATCGCCGACGGCGAGTTCGACGTCGACCGATCCGTTGTAGAGGTCCTGGTTGGTCGAGTGGCCCCAGATCGCGTTGCGCTGCAGGCCCGGCGGCGACACCGGGTCGGCCAGCCAGTAGCCGCCGTAAAGAAAGAACGCGCGGGCGGTGTTCGGGTCCCAGGCGCGGAACAGGCCGGTCAGCGACTCGATGCCGGCGATCTCGGTGCGGTCGAGCGCCTTGAGCACCGGGGTCGCGATGTAGGACGCCGGCTGGTGATCGGCCAGCGACGGCACGTCGAAGTCGGTCGGCATGACCAGGCCCGAGCCCATCGCCAGCTCGTTGCACGGCTCGCTGCCGTCGTACATCGCGTAGGTCGAGCTGCCGCCGGCATTGAGCGTCAGAGCGCTGGCGTCGAAGGTGTCGCCGAGCGTTTCGCGAACGGCACCCAGCGCTTCGGCATACGCCTGCATCGCCCGGTCGAGCGCGCCGCGCGGGCCGCCGAGCAGGCCCGGCATCTTCGAGGCATGTGCCTCGTAGCCCATCAGCCCGGAGAAGCGCAGCGAGGGTTCCGCCTGCACGGCGCGCAGCGCCTCGGCGACGGCGCGGCCGTCGCGCAGGCCGCCGCGGTGCAGGCCCACGTCGATCTCGAAGTTCAGCCGCATCGGCCCCAGGCCCTCGGCGGCGCGCGCGCGCGCCAGCTCCGCGTACTCGGCGATGCGCACGGGGGTATCGACCAGCCACTCGATCCGCGCCGAGGGGTCGAAGGCCGGATTGCGGTGGTGGGCGAAGAAGCGCGTCACGGCGCCCGCCGGCATCGGCTTGCCGAGCAGCACCCGCGCATCGGGCATGCGTTCGCCGACGAGGTTGAGGAAGGGCTGATGGAAGACCATCAAGCGATCGGTCCCGGTCGCGCGGCGCACGGTCTCGATCAGCGGCAGGCTCGGCAGCGACTTGGCGACGATGCGGTAGGCGAAGTTGCGCGGACGGTTGGCCTGCAGGCGTGCGAGGTTGTGTTGCAGACGGGCGCGGTCGATGACCAGCGTCGGGCGCATCAGGCCGGCGTCGGCCAGCGCCGACTGCAGTGCGCGGAAGTAGGCGTCGTGGGCACCGGCGCGCGCGCGCGGCTTTGCGGCGACGACGGCAGCCAGTGGCGCGGCCACGGCGGCCCCGAGCAGCAGGCGGCGTCTGCGGTTCATGCGAGGCCGAAGAGCGTGCGCAGATAGGGATTGAGCATGCGCCCTTCCGGATCGAGCGCCGCGCGCACGGCGAGAAAGTCCGCCCAGCGCGGATAGCGGCCCGCGAGCTGTGCCGGTGTGAGCGTGTGCATCTTGCCCCAGTGCGGGCGGCCCTCGTACGGTTGGTAGATTGGTTCGATGTCGGCGAAGTAAGGCAGCGGGTCTTCGGCGTGATAGCGGTGAACCGCGATCGAGCCTGAGACCTCATGGCCCTGGAACGGGCTCAGCCAAGCATCGTCGCCGCGGACGACGCGCAGCTCGATCGGGAAGAACTCCTCGTGATGCTGCGCTTCGATGCGTTTGCGCACTTCCTTAAAGACCGGGAGCAGCGCATCGGCGTCGAAGTGATACTCCATCTCGTTGAACCGCACCTCGCGACTCGACGGAAAGATGCGGTACCACAGATCGACTGCCTCTTCGGGCTTGAAGTCCTGCGTCGCCAGGTCGAGCACGCGCCGGCGCAGCCCCGGCCACCAGCTCAGCCAGTCGCGCGCCTGCTTCATCTGCATCACGGCGTCGTTGTCCTGCTCCTCGCCGCGCGGCGAGATCGGCTCGTCGGTCGGATCGATGGCGATCGCGACCGCGCTGCTGCAGAACGGCAGGTAGTAGATCTCGAAACTGTGATGCTGGCGTGCCAGTTCGTCGAAGCGCTCGAGCAGCTGGTCCAGGGGCTCGAGCCAGACGCTGCGCTTGAGCTTGTGCGTCGGCACGTTGCGCAGCGTCACCTCGGTGATCACGCCGAGGCTGCCGAGCGAGACACGTGCCGCGGCGAACACCTCCGGGTTGCGCTCGGCGCTGCAGTCGATCACCTCGCCGCGCGGCGTGACCAGCCGCAGGCCGGTGACGTAGCTGTGCAGCGCGCCGAGTGCGCGGCCGGTGCCGTGCGTGGCGGTGGCGATCGCACCGGCGATCGTCTGCGAGTCGATGTCCGGCATGTTCGCGAGGGCCTGGCCGACGCCGTCGAGCATCGGGCCGACGTCGCCGAGTCGCGTGCCGGCCCCCAGCGTTGCCGTCAGGCTCGCAGCGTCGTGCGCCTTCAGGCCGCCGAAGTTGCGCAGCGACAGCAGCGAGCCCTGTGTCGGCACCAGTGCTGCGAACGAGTGCCCCGCGCCCACCGGGCGGATCGGTGCCGGCGAGTGCTGCAGCAGCGCGGCGAGCTCCTCCTCGTCCTGCGGCGCCAGCCGTTCGGCCGGCAGTGCGTGCTGGTATCCCGACCAGTTCTGCCAGGGCAGCAGACGCCTGCCGTCGGGGCCGGTGGTCGGCATCGGTGCCTTCGGCATGTTCGAGGCGCCATGATCGTCGCAGGCGGCGAGGCCGACGCCGCCGGCTGCGGCGAGCGAGCTGATCAGGAAGTCGCGGCGATTCATCGTGCGCCTACTGACCGGACATGTAGCGGATCAGCGCGGCGAAATCCTCTTCGCCGCAGTCCATGCATGCGCCCATCGGCGGCATGCCGCGATAGCCGCCGATGGTGTGCTCGACCAGCACGTCCATGCCCTGCGCGAGGCGCGGCGCCCAGGCTTCGCGGTCGCCGGTGGCGGGCGCTCCGGTGCGTGCCATCGGGTCGTGGCAACCCCGGCAGGTCTGCGAATAGAGCCGCACGACCGCGGGGTCGGCGGGCGCGGCGGCCGTTGCCGCTGGCGGTGCAGCCGGTGGTGGCGGGGCGGAATCGCAGGCGGCCAGCAGCGCGGTTCCCGCGCACACGAGTGCCGACAGTGCCGAATGCATACGCATCTTCGATGTCCCCCGCTCAGGTCCGTGCCAGCTTACACCGGCTGAATTTCCTACTGTCCCAAATTACATACTCCGGGTATGTTTTGCGTCAATGGGAAGATTGGATCAGCCAGCCGCCCCGTCTGCACAGCGACGACGCCAGACGCGCGGCGACATGACGCGCCGGCGGTTGCTGCGCGCGGCCGAAAAGCTCTTCGTGACGCACGGCTTCGACGCCGTCAGTGTCGATCGCATCGTCGCCGCGGCAGCCGTCACCAAGGGCGCGTTCTATCACCACTTCGCCGACAAGCTCGGGATCTTCCGGGAAGTGTTCGAATCCATCGACCGCGAGATGGGCGAGATCGTGCGTGCACGCGCGCTGACCGCGGACACGCCGCTCGGCATGGTGCAGCTCGGGGCACGCACCTGCTTCGAGCTGTGCACCCGGCCGCGCTACGGGCGCATGGTCTACGTCGTCGCACCGGCCGCGCTCGGCTGGGCGGCCTGGCACGAGACCGACACGGCGATCGCCCGGCAGATCGTCGTCGAAGGGCTGCAGAACGCCGTCGACCGGCGCGAGCTGGCGCCGGCGTCGCTGTCGGCGCTCGCCACCCTGCTGCTCGGCGCCATCCTGCAGGCGGCGATCACGATCGCCACCTCGCCCCGGCCAAAGCGCGTGGCCGCCGAGCTTGCCGCCGAAACGGATCGCCTTTTGCTAGCACTGGCGGCGCAGGCCGGATACCGGCCCCGCGAGCTGGACCCGGAGAGCTGAGATGAAACACTGGATGATCGTAGCCGCAGCCGCGTCCCTGTCGAGTGCGGGCGCCGCGTTCGCGCAGAGCGCGGACGACGACTTTCTCGACGCGCTGTTCGCCGACGAGCCCGCCGCTGAATCCGAACCGCGCGGGGAAGCCGTCGCGCCGCGCGCGGACGTGCAGACCGCCGCGCCGACGCCGCCCGAAGCCTTGTCGACGATCGCGGTCGAGCCGCTGCAAACCCCGGTCGCGCAGCCGGCTGCCGCGCCGCCGCCGCGCGCGACGCAGATCGAGGAGATCGTCGTCACCGCGCAGAAGAAGGAGCAGTCGCTGCAGGACGTGCCGATCTCGGTGACCGCGGTCGACGGCGCCTTCATCCAGATGACCAATGCCGTCGATCTCGCCGAGGTCGCCGCCTACGTGCCGAACGTGCGCGTCGATGCCGACGATCTCGGTTCGCCGCAGCTGTTCATCCGCGGCTTCGGCACCAATGCCTTCAATCCGAGCTTCGAAAGCTCGGTCGGCTTCGTGCAGGACGAGATCTACTTCGGCCGCCCCGGTTACTTCACCGAATCGATGTTCGACGTCGATCGCGTCGAGGTCCTGCGCGGGCCGCAGGGTACGCTGTTCGGCAAGAACACCATCGCCGGCGTGTTCAATGTCACCAGCAAGCGGCCCGGCAACTTCTTCGAGGCCGACGGACGCTACAGCTACGGCAGCGACAACGCGCACCGCGTCGAGGGCGGTGCGGGCGGCATGTTCAGCGACTGGGGCGGCCTGCGTGTCGCCGGCCTGTACCGCAGCGAGGACGGCGAGCTGTACAACGGCTTTCTCGATCGCGAGGAAGAGAAGCTGACGCAGAAGGCCGGTCGTCTGAAGCTGCTGCTGTACCCGCTGCCGAACGTGACCTCCGAGCTGACCGCGCAGATCTCCGATACCGAGGCCGCGTTCTGGCCGTTCCAGCTGATGCAGCTCGACGACGACACGCGCAACTTCCTGGAGAGCTACGACCCGGACGTCGAGGACGATCCTTACGACTTCAATACCTCGGCCGATACGCCGGGCTTCATCGAGAAGGGATCGGAGACGGTGGCGCTGAACACGCGCTGGGATCTCGGGACCGTGGCCGGCGGCCTGCACGACAGCAGCCTGACACTGGTGCTGGCCGGATCGACGTTTCATATCGACCAGCTCAACGAGCTCGACGTCTCGCCCGCCGACATCGCCCGGCTCGACAACCACGAGGACCACGAGCAGATTTCCGCCGAGCTTCGCTTCGCCGCCCGCGCCGACAGCCTGTTCGGTCTCGGCCGCGAGATCGATTTCGTCGCCGGCGCGTTCTGGTACGAGTCCAGCTACACCCTGCTCGCGCGCATCATGGCCGGCAGCGACATCGGCGCGTACCTGCTGACCGACGACTTCCTGCAGCTCGCCAGCGGCGGCGGCATCAACCTGTTCGGACCCATCGGCCTGCCGGGCATCCCGCTCATCGGCAACCTGCTCGGCCCGGTGATCGGCGAGGACTTCTACCAGCTCGACTACGAGCAGGATGTCTCCTCGCTGGCCTTCTTCGGTCAGGCGACGTGGTTTCTCACCGAGCGCTGGGCCATCACGCCGGGCATCCGCATCAATCGCGAGGAAAAGACCGTCGACTCGCTCGGCACACGCCAGTGCACGCTCGATCGGCTCGGCCTGCCGATCTGCGTGATGTCGCTGCTGCTCGGCGCCGAGAACTACGAGCAGCGCGGTCTCGAACGCGACGAGTCCGACGTCTCGCCGAAATTCGTGATCCAGTACTTCGGCGACAACGGCGTGAACCTCTACGCCTCCTATGCGCGGGGCTACAAGAGCGGTGGCTACAACTCGCTGTCGTTCACCGGCGAAGACCTCGAGTTCGAACCGGAGAACGCCGAGACCTTCGAGCTCGGCATCAAGGCAACCCTGCTCGACCGCAGCCTGCGCGTGAACGCGACGGTCTACGAGACGCGCTTCGACAACCTGCAGGTGCTCGCCTTCAACGGCATCTTCTTCGACGTCAGCAACGCCGCATCGGCGAAGTCCCGCGGGCTCGAGGCCGACTTCCTGTGGCTGACGCCGTTCGCGCCGCTGCAGATCATGGGTTCCGTCGGCCTGCTCGATGCCAAGTACGAGGACTATGCGGCCGCGCCGGCGCCGGTGCGCAACCCGCAGACCGGCGAGCTGCAGCTCGATGCCCAGCAGGATCTCGGCGGGCGCACCATCGCCTTCGCGCCCAAGGCCACCGCGACGCTGACGCCCATGCTCACCTTCCCCGTGTTCGGGCTGACCGGGCGGCTCGCCGGCGACGTGCTCTACCAGGGCGAACAGTACACCGACACCGATCTCGACCCCGCGAGTCGCGTCGACGCGTACACGCGCTACTCGGCGCGCTTCACGCTGTCGGACGTGATGGAGCGCTGGTCGGTCACGATCGGCGCCAACAACCTCACCGACAAGCGCGTACTCAACCAGGTGACCGATGCGACCTTCTTTCCCGGCACCTACTTCGCGCAACAGGCCAGCGGCCGGCAGCTGTATGCGGCGGTGACGCTGCGCTTCGGGTCCTGAGGGCCGGCGAGGTTCAGCCGGGTATCCGGGCTCGCAGCCAGGCGATCAGGTCGTCGGTGACCTGATCGCGGCAGACGTCGTTGAACAGCTCGTGGCGGCCGTCGGCATACAGGTGCTGGCTGACGTCCGTCAGGCCGGCGTGCCGGTACAGCGTCGCCAGCGCCTGCGCGCCCGCCGCGAAGCGGCAGGCGGGGTCCGCGGCGCCGTTGAGCAGCAGCACCGGCAGCGACTTCGGGATGCGCGCGAGTCGCGAGGCCTCGCTCAGGCGGCCGCCGGCTTCCAGCAGCTCGATCCACATCGCTGCCGAGCAGCGGAACCCGCACAGCGGATCGCGGACATAGGCATCGACCTCGGCCGTGTCGCGCGACAGCCAGTCGAAGTCCGTCCGCGCGGGTCTGAAACGGCGGTTGAAATCCTTGAACGTCAGCGCCTCGGCCAGCGCGCTGCGGTGGTCGGCACCCAGCAGGCGTGCCTCGATGCGCATCAGCGCCAAGCCCACCGCGCGCAGCGGGCCCATCGTCGCCGTTCCCGCGGAGAACACCGCGCCGGCCAGGCCGTTGCCGTGCTCGAACAGATAGTGCTGCAACAGGAACGAGCCGCGGCTGTGCCCGATCATGACCACCGGCAGCCCGGCATGTCGTCGTTCGATCTCCCCCCGCACGGCGTTGACGGCGGACAGCGACATGCGCCAGCCGTCACGATCGGCGATGTGTCCCCGTTCCGCGGCCTCGCGCACGCTGCGACCGTGTCCCGGCAGATCCGGTGCGTAGATTGCGAAGCCCTGCGCGGCGAGCGCTGCGGCGAGCCGCGCATACCGCGCGCCGTGCTCGGCCATGCCATGCACGATCTGCACGGCCGCGCGTGGCGTCGAAGCCGGCAACCAGGCATGGACATGCGCGCAGTGTCCTCCGCCCAGATCGTGCTGGAATTGATGGCTGTCCACGTGCTATTGATGCACGGTCCGGCAACCGCAGCTACGACGCGCGCCGGCGGTTCGTGCGCGGCTTCGCAAGGCGATCATGTTTCGTCCCGGTAGCGACGGACACAGGGTCCTGCGGTGGTTCTGACGGGCTGCGCGCATCCTTGCAACGTGGCGTGACGGGATTGCGGTGCCGATCGTTTCACGCGGCGACGTTCTGGATCAATAGACGGCTCCTGGAACCGCAGCGCGCACCGCGGCGGAGATGCCAAGGGCCGCATAACCGGAGGAACGCTCAGATGACGACACTGCTCGCGATCGACCAGGGCACGACCAGCACCCGCGCCATCGTGTTCGGGCGCGGCGGGGAGAAGCAGGCGGTTGCACAGCGCGAACTGCCGCAGCACTTCCCCAGGCCCGGCTGGGTGGAGCACGACGCCGAACGCATCTGGGAGGACACGGTCGCCTGCGTGCGCGATGCGCTGCAGCAGGCCGGGCTGAAGGCCGGCGACATCGCAGCGATCGGCATCACCAACCAGCGCGAAACCACGGTGATCTGGGACCGCGCGACCGGCAAGCCGATTCATCGTGCCATCGTCTGGCAGGACCGGCGGACCAGTGCCTTCTGCCAGCAGCATCAGGACCGGAGCGACTGGCTCGCGCAGCGCAGCGGCCTGCTGCTCGATCCGTACTTTTCCGCAACCAAGGTCGGCTGGATCCTCGACCACGTCGAAGGCGCGCGCGCGCGTGCCGAAAAGGGCGAACTCGCCTTCGGCACGATCGACAGCTGGCTGCTGTGGCAGCTCACCGGCGGCAAGGTGCATGTCACCGATGCGACCAACGCCTCGCGTACTGCGTTGTTCAACCTCGGGACCCAGGACTGGGACGGCGAGCTGCTCGATTTCTTCGGCGTACCGCGCGCGTTGCTGCCGCAGGTGCTCGACACCGCGGATGACTTCGGTTCGACCGTCCCCGAACTCTTCGGCGGCGCGATCACGATCGGCGGCGTTGCCGGCGACCAGCAGGCCGCGACGATCGGCCAGGCCTGCTTCGCGCCGGGCATGATCAAGTCGACCTATGGCACCGGCTGCTTCATGGTGCTGAACACCGGCGACGAGCTGAAGCTGTCCAAGCACCGGCTGCTGAGCACCGTGGCCTACCGGCTGGGCGGAAAGCCGACGTACGCCCTCGAAGGCAGCATCTTCGTGGCGGGCGCCGCCGTGCAGTGGTTGCGCGACGCCATGCACCTGATCAAGGCCGCCGGCGAGACCGAGCGGCTGGCACGCTCGATCGAGGATACACAGGGCGTGTATCTGGTCCCCGCGTTCACCGGACTGGGTGCGCCGTACTGGGACCCGGAAGCGCGCGGCGCCGTGTTCGGCCTGACCCGCGATACCGGCATTGCCCACATCGTCCGCGCGGCGCTCGAGTCGGTCGGCTACCAGACGCGTGACCTGATGCGCGCGATGGAGCAGGACGCCTGCGCCCCGACCGAGCTGCGCGTCGATGGCGGCATGGTGGTCAACGACTGGCTCACGCAGTGTCTCGCCGACATCCTGCAGATTCCGACGGTGCGACCGCAGACCGTCGAGACGACGGCGCTGGGCGCGGCCTTCGTCGCCGGCCTGCAGGCCGGCGTCTACGACTCGCTCGACGACATCGCCAAGCTGTGGCAGGCCGAACGGCGCTTCACGCCGGCGATGCCGCAGACCCGCGCCGACGAGCTGTATGCCGGCTGGCAGGATGCGGTCAGCCGGGTGCGTTCAGGCTGATTGCAGCAGCACCTCGACTTCCAGTGCGAGGTCCGTGCGGCAGATTTCCCCTTCGAGCACGCAGGCCCGATCATCGCCGAGCAGCGATCCGGCCAGCGGTCGGGCCTGCGCGAGTGTGGCGGCATTGCGCACGAACAGCTTCGTGCACACAGACGGCCAGTCGTGCGCGCCGGCGTCGCGACGCAGCTGCTGCAGGTTCTCCAGGGTTTCGCGCAGCTGGCGGGCGGCGTCCCCCGGGTGCGCCGTCTCGTGGCCGACGACGCTGGCCGTGCCGGAGACGATCAGATCGGCGCCGTCGGCCCAGTCGAGCCGGCGCGCGCGCGAGAAGCTCGGGCTGCGCGGGCCGTACTGGCGCGGATAGCGGAATGCGCTGACCTGGCGCGGATTCTCGATCTGCACGCCGGGCTGACGGGCGCCGAGGACGTAGATCAGCAGCGCTTCGCCGCGGGTGCCGATGGCGGTGGCCGCCGGCAGTCGCGCCTCGAAGCCTGCTTCCGCGGACAGCACCTCGTGGCGGCCGAGAACGAACTGGCGGTAGCGCTCGCCGTCGTCGCCGTCGCCGTCACGGCGATGGATGTCGCCGATGTAGTTCCAGCTCCGTACCCAGTGCCAGTCCGGCCGGCGCGCGAAGAAGGCGAGCAGCTCGGCGTAGGCGCGCGCAGTCGCGGTCCGCGGGTCGCGCATGGCGTCGGCGCCCACGCGCAGCTGCGCGAACAGCACGGCCTCGCCCTGGGCGTAGCCGATGCCGGCCTCACGGCCGATCTGCACCGGTCCCTCGGTCTCCCATAGCTCGACCGCGTTCCCGGACAGAACCGGCAGCGGCACCTGGATCAGGCGCGGGTCTGCGTCGTCGGTGATGCGCGCGTCGTGGACGACACAGGCCAGAACCGTCTCGCCGAGTTCGTTCGGCGCGTGCGCGAGCGTGCGCAGGCGGTAGGGCCGCGGGGCGGAAAGCGGGGGCATCGGGAGGTGGTGGGGTCCGACGGGCAGCATGAACCGGGCTGCTATTGTATCGACCGGATCGCGTCCGACCGAGGCGCGGCGGGACGACAACGCGGGGGAGCCCATGCTCATGAGTCAGCCGGCGAAGCGCGCAGGCGCGGCGGATCGCAGATGAAGATCGCACTGATCGGCGCCGGCCCGGCGGGCCTGGCCGCCGCCCGCGCATTCTCGAAGCGCGGGCTGGCGTTCACCGGCTTCGAGCGCCATGCCGACGTGGGCGGCCTCTGGGACATCGCCAACCCCTGGAGCACGATGTATGCGAGCGCGCACCTGATCTCGTCGGCACGACGCACCGAGTACGCGGAGTTCCCGATGCCGACCGACATGCCGGACTACCCGGCGCACGCGCGGTTGCTGCCGTACCTGCAGGACTACGCGCGACGCTTCGACCTGTACCGGCACTACCGTTTCGGCACCGAGGTCCAGGCGGCGGAGCGGCGGCCAGAGGGCGGCTGGCGGCTGCGGCTCGGCGACGGCACCGGCGAGGACTTCACGCATCTGGTCAGCGCCGTCGGCACCTTCAGCACGCCCTACCGTCCCGAGATTCCCGGAGCCTTCGCCGGCGAGCTGCTGCACTCGGGCGAGTACAAGGACCCCGAACGGTTCCGCGGCAAGCGGGTGCTGATCGTCGGTGCCGGCAACTCGGCCTGCGACATTGCCGTGGACGCCGTGCACCATGCAGCGAGCGTCGACTGGAGCGTGCGTCGCGGCGTGCACTTTGTTCCCAAGTTCATTGCCGGCAAGCCGGCAGACACGATCGGCGGCCGGCTCAAGCTGCCGGCCTGGCTCAAGCAACGGGTCGACGGCTGGCTGTTGAAGCTGCTGATCGGCGACCCGACCCGGCTGGGGTTGCCGAGGCCCGATCATCGCCTTTACGAGTCGCATCCGGTGGTGAACAGCCAGGTGCTCCACCACGTCGGCCACGGCGACATCCGCGTGCGCCGCGCACCGCAGCGTTTCGATGGCGGGCACGTCGAGTTCGCCGACGGCGAGCGCGCGGGCTACGACCTCGTGCTGCTGGCGACCGGCTTCGCGCTGAGCTTTCCGTTCCTCGACCGCGCCCTGCTGAACTGGCGCGACGGCTGCCCGCAACTGTTCCTCAACATCTTCCCGCCGGGGATCGACGATCTGTTCGTGCTGGGCATGGTCGAGGCCACGGGCATCGGCTGGGAAGGCCGCGCACGCCAGGCCGAGCTGGTGGCCGCCGTGATCGGCGCGCGAACGGCGGGAGACCGTCGTGTCGAGGCGTTCGACGCGGCGCGCTCGCAGGATGTGGACCTGTCCGGCGGCTTCCGCTACATGAAGCTCGATCGCATGGCCTACTACGTCCACCGGGACACCTATCTCGCGCAACTCGACCGCCACATCGCCGCGCTGGCATGACGCTGTCGTCACTCGCCCTGGCGCTGGTGGTGCTGCTCGCCTGCACGACGCAGGCGCTGGCCGGCTTCGGCAGCACCGTGGTCTGCATGACGCTTGCCGCACTGTGGCTGCCGATCCCGTGGCTGCTGCCGATCATCGTCGCGCTGAACGTCCCGTTCTCGGCCTGGCTGGTCTGGCAGCAGCGTCGCGTCATCGCCTGGCCGCTGTTGCGCCGCGAAATCCTGCCGCTGATGGTGGTCGGTGCCGCATCCGGGGCGCTGTGCGCGCCGCTGCTGATGCAGGCCACCATGCTGCGTCCGCTCTACGGCGCCCTGATCATTGCGCTGTCCGTGCTCGATCTCTGGCGCCTGCGCCGGGCGCGCGCGTGGCATGCGCCGGGTCCGTTGCGCACGGCGATGATCGCCGGTTCCGGTTTCGTGCAGGGCCTCTACGCTTCAGGCGGGCCGCTGCTGGCGGCGGCGATGTCCGGCAGCGGGCTGAACAAGAGCGGCCTGCGCGCGACGATGCTCGTCGTCTGGCTCACGCTCAACAGCGGGCTGACTGCGTGGTTCGTGGCCACCGGGCGCTTCAGCGCCGGGATGGCGCAGACCGCGGCATGGCTGTTGCCCGTGAGCTTTCTCGGGCTGTGGATCGGCAGCCGCCTGCACGATCGCGTGGACGAGCGCCAGTTCCGCCTGGCGATGGACCTGCTGCTGCTGTTCGCCGGTGCAGCACTGTTATTCGAGTGAGCCGATGCCCAGCGAGATCGACCAGATACAACTGAGTTTCAGCCCCGATGCCGCGCTGGTGCTGCAGGCGATCCTGGCGGTCGTCGTCTTCGGCGTCGCGCTGGAGCTGCGCCTGTCCGACTTTCGTCAACTGCTGCGCGAGCCGCGGCTGGTGCTGATCGGGCTGTCGTCCCAGCTCGTCGCACTGCCGTTGCTGACCCTGCTGCTGGTCGGTATTGCCAAGCCCGCCCCGAGCATCGCACTCGGCCTGATGCTGACCGCCGCCTGCCCCGGCGGCAACATGTCCAACGTGTTGACCCACTGGGCCGGCGGACGCACCAGCCTGTCGATGGCGATGACGACGATCTCGAGCCTGGTCGCGCCGGCGAGCACGCCGATGATCTTCGGCGTGCTCGGCAGCCTGCATCCGGTGACACGCGACGCGATGCGCGATGTCGCGGTCCCGTACAGCGAACTGGTCGGCACGATCGTGCTCGCGCTGGTGATCCCCCTGTTCGTCGGGATGATGCTGGCCGAGCGCCGTCCGGCACTCGCAGCCCGGATGCGGCAGCCGCTCAAGCGCTTCGGGCTCGTCGTCTTCTTCGCGTTCGTCGTCCTCGCGGTCGCGGCGAACCACGCCATCTTCTGGCAGGCGCTGACCGGGATCTTCGTGCTCGTGCTGATCCACAACGCGCTGGCGCTGGCGACCGGCTTCTCGGTGGCGACCCTGCTGCGTACCGGGACCGCCGAGCGCCGTGCGATCACCTTCGAGACCGGCATCCACAACACCGCGCTCGGGTTGACGCTGATCTTCACCTACTTCCAGAACCTCGGCGGCATGGCCCTGGTGGTCGCCTGGTGGGGCATCTGGCACCTGATCACCGGTGGCCTGTTGGCACGGTACTGGGCGCGGCGCCCGGGGCATTCCTCAGGATAAGATGTCCGCAGAAGCTGCCGAGCATGAGCAGCCAAGGGAGCGGTGCATGAAGCGGATGCGATGGGTGTTCGCGTTACCGGCCGTGATCGGTGTCCTGGCGCACGCCGGCGAGCTGCCGCCGTACACCTGCAATCCGCCACAGGCGGGGCGCGGGCAGGCGCTCGAAGCCGAGGTCGAGCAGCGCATTTCCGCCACGCGGGCGCGGCCGACCGTCGAGGCGATCGCCGAACTCGAAACGATGGCCGAAGCGGCGCCGACAGGCAGCTATCTCGATGGCGTACTGGCCTTCGAACGGGCATGGCGCTATATGGACGACGGCCGTGCCGAGCTCACGGCAGAGCAGGCGCACCGGGTGTTGCGGAACGAGTATGTGGAGGGCGCGCGCATCAATCAGATGCGTGCCGTTCTCGCCCAGCTCGCGCGCGATTCGCAGCGCTGGCCGGAGGTGGTCGAGGCACTGCGGCCCGTGGTCGAGCAGCAATGCCGTGCGGTACCCGATACCTACCGCTATCTGCTCGCCGAGGCCTATGTGCACCTGGACGACACCGGCGCTGCGCTGGTGCAGATCGACGCAGCCGAGCCCGCCGACGACGCCGAAGGGATCGGATGGATGCGGGCGGCACTCGCGCACGACTGCGCCGGCGAGCCGGCGGCGTCCTGCGCGGTGCGGGTGCTGCGTTATGCCCAGACACCGGGGCCGAGCGCCGGTCTGCAGGCGCTCGTCAACGACTATCTCGCAACGCTGTCGGGCGTCGATGCGCACCGGCCGATGCTGGAGCAGGCGCGTGCGGCCGGCCTGCTCGACGAGCGTTATCGGCTGATTCCACGGGCGCCGAAGACGCTGACCGAGCTCAAGCCCATCAAACGCGTCGCGCCCACGTATCCGCAAGCAGCGATCCGGCGCGGGCAGCAGGGCTATGTCGAACTGGAGCTCACCGTCGGGCCCACGGGCAAGGTCATCGGCGCACGGGTCGTCGATTCGTCGCCGCCCGGCGTGTTCGACGCTGCCGCGCTCAGAGCCGCATCGCAGGCCCGCTTCCAGCCGGCGACGGAGGATGGCGAACCGGTCGAGACGACCGGGCGCTACACCGTCCAGTTCAAGCTCAGGTAACGGCGGTCAGGGGTGCGCCGGTCGCTGCGCCTGCAGCGCCGGTCGCGCATTGCTCATGCGGTCGAGGCGCGCGTCCTTGCGTGCCCAGACGCCGTTGATCCAGGTTTGGAAGCGCTGGCGGAACTCCGCATCGTTCTCGTAATCGCCGTGCAGCAGATCCGGCGGAATCGGCAGCACGTCGGCGTGAATCGCGAGCTGGTCCTGTTCGCCGCAGGCGAAGCTCCACAGCAGCGGCTTGGGCGTCGGCCGGTAGGCGATGGTCACGTCGATGACGCCGGCAAACTGCTCGCCCATCGCGTTGAGCGTGAAGCTCATGCCGCCGGCCTTGGGCCGCAGCAGATGGCGATAGGGCGACTGGCGCGCGACGCGCTTGGTTTCGGTGAAGCGCGTGCCTTCGAGGAAGTTGATCACCGTGACCGGCTCGGTCCTGTACAGCTCGCAGGCACGGCGCGTGGTTTCGAGGTCCTGGTGACGCAGTTCCGGATGGGCCTGCAGCGCACGCCGGTCGTGACGGCGCATGAAAGGAAAATCCATCGCCCAGCAGGCGAGGCCGATGACGGGCACGTAGATGAGTTCCCACTTCAGGAAGAAGCGGGGAAACGGCGCACGCGCGTGCAGCAGGTCGAACAGCACGACGATGTCCGCCCAGGACTGGTGGTTGCTGATCACCAGGTAGTTCCTGCCGGGCTCAAGCTGTGCGCGCAGGTCCACCTCCCACTGCTCGGCATGCAGCAAGCGGAACAGCAGCTTGTTGTTGCGCACCCAGTTGGTGGCGATCCAGATGCAGTAGTGCGCGCAGGCGCGTTGCAGCGGCCGGTAGGGAACCAGCTTGAGCAGGATGGCCGGCGACAGCAGGAGAAAGCAGGTGGTCATCCAGCCGATCATCGCGACCACCGTGAGAACGCCGATGGCACTGGGCGGGAAGATCACCGAGAGCATCGCGGTACTCCGGGCAGGCGCTAGGCGTGGAACGCCGGGCTCAGGTTGCGCACCGCCTCGATCATCGCGGCGGCATGCTCGGGCGGCGTCTGCTGCAGGATGCCGTGGCCGAGGTTGAATACGTGGCCGGGGCCCTTGCCGTAGCTGTCGAGCACGCGGGCGACGGCGGCCTCGATGCGCGCGGGCTGCGCCAGCAGCCAGGTCGGGTCGAGGTTGCCCTGCAGGGCGACGCGCGTACCGACGCGTGACCGCGCGCTGCCGAGGTCGGTCGTCCAGTCGAGGCCGAGCGCGTCGCAGCCGGTTTCGGCCATCGCCTCGAGGTGCTGGCCGCCGTTCTTGGTGAACAGGATCACCGGCGTCTCGGGGGCCACGCGCTTGAGGTGTTCGACGATGCGCGCCATCGGTTCGAGCGAGAACTGCACGTAGTCGGCCGGCGACAGCACGCCACCCCAGGTGTCGAAGATCATCAGCGCGTCGGCGCCGGCGCGCTGCTGCGCTTCGAGGTAGAGGCTCACCGATGCGGCGAGCTTGGCCAGCAGGCTGTCGAGTGCCTCCGGCGCGTCGTAGGCCATGCGCTTGATCGTGTGGAAGTCCGAGCCGCCGGCACCTTCGATCATGTAGGTGGCCAGCGTCCACGGGCTGCCGGCGAAGCCGATCAGCGGTAGTCGCGAACCGAGCGCGCCGCGGATCGTGCGCACCGCGTCCATCACGTAGCGCAGCTCGGTTTCCGGATCGGGCACGCCGAGCGCCTCGATGGCGTGCGCGTCGCGCACCGGGCGATCGAACACCGGCCCCTCCCCTTCGACGAAGCGCAGCCCCAGCCCCATCGCATCGGGCACGGTGAGGATGTCGGAGAACAGGATCGCGGCATCGAGACCGAAGCGGTCGAGCGGTTGCAGCGTGACCTCGCAGCACAGTTCCGGGCTGCGGCACAGGCTCATGAAGTCACCGGCGCGCGCGCGGGTGGCCTTGTACTCCGGCAGGTAGCGGCCGGCCTGGCGCATCATCCACAAGGGGGTGCGGTCGACGGGCTGGCGCCGGAGCGCACGCAGGAAACGATCGTTGTCCACGTGTACGTCCTATACAAGCCGGCGCCATCCATGGCGCCGACTTTCCAAACAAGCAGGGCAGTTCGTTTCGTTGATCATCGGCCTAGCTTAGAGCGTGTTCCCAGCGCGTGCCTGAACGGCCGCGGCAATCTCGGCCTGAATCGCCAGTGCTATCGCGCGCGGATCGGCCGCGTCGCGGATCGGACGGCCGACGACCAGGTAGTCGGCGCCCGCGGCGATGGCGGCCGCCGGCGTCATGATGCGCTTCTGGTCGGCCTCGACGCGGTTCTCCACCGGCCGGATGCCCGGCGTCACGCAGATCAGTTCGCGCGGCGCTTCGCGGCGCAGGCGTTCGACTTCGAGGCCCGACGAGACGACGCCGTCGCAGCCGGCCGCAAGCGCCCGGCGCGCACGCGACAGCACGAGGTCGGCCACATCGCACGCGAAGCCCAGATCGTTCAGGTCGCCCCGGTCGAGACTGGTCAATGCGGTGACCGCGAGCACCTTCAGCGTGCCGGACTTCGCCTTGGCGGCGGCCTCCATGATCGACTGGTTGCCGTGGATCGTGCAGAAGTCGGCGCCGCGTTCGGCCAGGTTGCGCACCGCGCGCGCGACGGTTTCCGGGATGTCGAAGAACTTCAGATCGACGAAGACCTTCCTGTCCTGCACCTTCAGCCATTCGAGCAGCTCGAAGAAGCCGGGCGCCATCAGCAGTTCCATGCCGATCTTGTAGAAGCGCACGGCATCGCCGAGCGTGTTCACCTGCGCGCGCGCGGCGTCGGCGGTGGGAACGTCGAGGGCGACGATGAGGCGGTCGGCGGAAGGGATGGTGTTCAAGCGTTTCAGTGTCCAGTGAACAGGAAGTCGACGGCCGCGAGGATTTCGTCGCGCCGATCGGACAAGTCGGCAACCACTTCGTTCAACTCGCGCTCGTCGAGTGCAGCAAGGTCGGAAAAGGACGCCACAACCGCCGCACCATCAACCGTCAATTCGAGGTTCAGCCGCGAGTACAGCATCTCGTAACCGCTCCTGCGCACCAACGGCACGACAATACGCGAGGAGGTCGTGACCAGATTCGATTGCACGTCGAGCAGGAACGGGATTTCGCCTCGACTGGGTCGGCGATTGCGATAGACCTTGTATTGAGCCATCCGCGTCAGAACGCGATCAGATCCTTGTTCAACATGCCATCGCGCGCGATGCGTTGCCGGTGGTACTCGATGGCCTCGCGGTTCTCTTCCTGCCAGCGCCGCGCCGCCTCCTCGCGTTGCCGCTGCAGCAGGGTTTCTTCGAGAACCTGCGATAGATTCAGCTTGGCCTGACGCGCGTACTGCACCATGTCGGCTCGCACCGTCAGGTTCAGTCGTTGCTTTGCTGTCGACGACGTCATGCCGGGCTCCATGCGCATATGTATGCGCATGGTAAGGCGCATTCAGGGCTGGCGCAAAGCGTCGTCGACCTTGCTTGCCGTCGGTCCGCCCTGCGCCCGCAACTCCTGCGCAAACAAGGCGATGCGCCACTCCTCCAGGACCCAGCGGGCCGCATGGAACGGCGCCGGCAAGCGGGCCGACAACGGTGCGAGCTGGCGGGTGAGGTCGTCGTCGCGCGCCGGCTTGTTGGGTAGCCGTTCCAGGCGCACGTCGATGGCGCGCAGGTACAGCGCGACGCGCGGCCACTGCGCATCCGGAATCGCGGCGACGAAGCCGTCCGCGAACAGGCTGTCGAGCTGACCGCGCAGGTCGGCCAGCGATGCCGGCCAGCGTTCGCCGAGGCTGCGCAGGCGCGCGCGCAGCTCGCGCGCCTTGTTCAGCCAATTCTGTACCTCGTCGAGCCGGCGTTGCGCGTCGATCGAGAATGCGCCGCGACTCTCCAGAGCGCTCTGGAACGCCGCACGGCTGCGCGGCGCGCCGTCGCGCAGCAGCACGGACTCGGCGCTGCGCGCGGCGAGCTGCTGCGTGATTGCGTCGATGTCCAGCGCGAACGCCGGCGCGAGCATGCCGAGCTTGCTGCGCACGCTCTTGCCGAGATCGCGCAAGCGGTCGGGCATGCGGGCGAGCAGCAGGGCGCGCACGCCGACGCGATGCGCCGCCTGCGCGGCGTCCGGCGACTCGAACAGACGCAGGTCGATCCGCGTGCCGTCGACGGCCAGGCCCGGCCACGCATGTGCGCCCGAGGCCAGTTGCACCTGTTCCGGCAGATCGTCGAAATCCCAGTCGGTGATCTCGCGGCGGCTCCATCGGGCGAGCACCGGATCGGTGGCCGCCGCACGGTTCAGGGCGGTGCGCGCGGCGTCGCGGTGGCGGTGCTGCAGCCCGTACAGCGAGTCCGCAGTTCCGAGGATCGTGCCCTGCGCATCCTCGAGCTGGAAACGCGGCCGCAGATGCGCATCGAGCCGGGCGGGGTCGAAATCCTCCGGCGCCACAGCAGCGCCGGTCATCGCGGTCAGCGCCGCGCACAGGCGCGCGAGCAGATCGCCGCCGTGCGGTTCGAGCCGTGCCGCCGCGGCCTGCGCGAACTCGGCGGCCGGGGTGAAAGCGCGGCGCTGGCGGTTGGGCAGCGTACGGATCAGGCCCTCGATCCGCGCCGCCAGCAGCCCCGGCACCAGCCAGTCGAAGTCCGCCGCCTGCAGCGCATGGACCTGGGCGAGCGGAATGTGGAAGGTGACACCGTCATGCTCGGCACCGGGCTCGTGGTGATACGACAGCCCGATGCGCACACCGCCGATATCGAGATGATCCGGAAACTGATCCTCGATGGCCGTCGAGGCCCCGGGCCGCAGGGCATCGGTCTCGGTCATCGCCAGGCGCGCGGTCGCGCTGCGCTGACGCGGGTCCTTGAGCAGGCGCTTGAGCGCCGCGGTGGTGCAGATGTCCGCCGCCAAGCGCGCGTCGTAGAACGCGAACAGCTGCGCGTCGTCCGCGAGCAGGTCCGGTCGGCGCAGGCGGGCTTCCTTGTCGCGGATCTGATCGACCAGCTGCAGGTTCTGGTCGAGAAACGCCGGCTTGCGCTGCATGCGCCCGCCGACCAGGGCTTCGCGGATGAAGATCTCGCGCGCCTCGGCCGGATGGGTCGAGCCGTAGTGACGCGGTCGCGTCAGCAGCGGCAGGCCGAGCAGGGTCAGGTGCTCGGTGGCGGACACCTCGCCGCGCTCGACGTTCCAGGTCGGATGCAGGAGCCGGCGCTGGACCAAGTGACCGCCGACGCTCTCCAGCCAGGCCGGTTCGATCGCGGCATTGGTGCGCGCGAACAGGCGCGAGGTCTGCGCGAGCTGCGCGCTCATGATCCACGGTGGGGTCTTCTTCGCGAGCGCCGAGCCCGGGTGCACGAAGAAACGCCGGCCCTTGGGGCCCTGGTAGTCACCGGACTCCGGCAGCTTCTGGCCGATGTGGTCGATCAGTCCGGCGAGCAGTGCCTGGTGGATGGGCGCGTACTGCGCCTCGAGCGACTCGGCCGTCCAGCCGGCAGCATCATCCGGCGCGCGTCGCGGCGCGTCGCCGGGCTTGCGCAACAGGTCGACGATCTGCCGGTGCACGGCCTCCCATTCCTCCATGCGCAGGAACGAGACGTAGTGTTCGCGGCACAGCTTGCGCAGCTGGCGGTTCGAGTGCGCGGCGCTCCATTCGCGCCAGCGCTGCCACAGCAGCAGCAGCGACAGGAAGTCGGAGCGCCTGTGCCGCCACTGCGCATGCTTCTGGCGTGCGGCGTCCTGGGCATCAGCCGGTACCTCGTGCGGGTCCTGCACCGACATCGCCGCTGCGAGCACGAAGATCGCCTCGCGCGCGGCATTGTCGCGGCCGGCGAGCGCAATGCGCGCGACGCGCGGGTCCAGCGGCAGGCGCGCGATCTCGCGGCCCAGCGCGGTCAGACGTCCGCCGTCGTCGAAAGCGCCCAGCGTCTGCAGCACGCGGTAGGCCTCGGCGACGTGCCGGCCTTCCGGCGGATCGACCCACGGGAACTCGTCGACGCGACCGAGGCCGAGCGCCGCCATCTGCAGGATCACGCCCGCGAGATTGGCGCGCTTGATCTCGGGATCGGTGAACGGCGGCCGCGCGGCGAAGTCGTCCTCGGCGTACAGCCGCACGCAGATCCCCGGACCGAGGCGACCGCAGCGCCCGGCACGCTGGTTGGCGGCGGCCTGCGACACCGGCTCGATCTGCAGTTGCTGCACGCCGGTGCGCGGCGCGTAGCGGTTGAGCCGCGCCATGCCGGTGTCGATCACGTAGCGGATGCCCGGTACCGTCAGCGAGGTCTCGGCAACGTTGGTCGCGAGCACGATGCGCGGCTTGCTGCTGCGACCGAAGACCTTGTCCTGCGCGGTCGCGGCGAGGCGCGAGTACAGCGGCAGGATCTCGGCACGCGGGAATCGTCCTTCGAGCACGCGCGCGGCATCGCGGATTTCACGCTCGCCCGGCAGGAAGACCAGGATGTCGCCCTGGGGCGAGCCGCGCCACAGCGATTCGGCGGCCGCGGCGATCGCGCCTTCGAGATCGGCATCGTCGTCCGCCGGCCGGTAGCGCATCTCGACCGGCCAGGTGCGGCCGGAAACCTGCAGGATCGGCGCGTCGTTGAAGTGTCGCGACAGTCGCTCGGGGTCGAGCGTGGCCGAGGTGACGATGAGCTTCAGGTCCGGGCGCTGCGGCAGGATGCGCTTGAGCCAGCCGAGCAAAAAATCGATGTTGAGGCTGCGCTCGTGCGCCTCGTCGATGATGATCGTGTCGTAGGCATTGAGCTGATGATCGCGCGCCAGCTCGGCGAGCAGGATGCCGTCGGTCATCAACTTGACCAGGGACTGTTCCGACACGCGGCGGTCGAAACGCGTTTCGTAGCCGACCAGCCCGCCGAGCGGCGAGTCCAGCTCCGAGGCGATGCGGTGGGCCACGCTGCGCGCGGCGAGCCGTCGCGGCTGCGTGTGACCGATCAGGCCGCGCGTGCCGCGGCCGAGCTCCAGGCACAGCTTGGGCAGCTGCGTGGTCTTGCCGGAGCCGGTCTCGCCGCAGACGACGACGACCTGATGCGTGCGGATCGCTTCGAGCAGTTCCTCGCGCGCCTGCGAGACCGGCAGCTCGGCCGGATAGTCGATCCGCGACGGGCGCAGGCGCTGCCGGTTCTCGGCCTTCAGCTGCGCCTGCTGCACGTCGCGTTCGAAGCGCGCGGCGTCGAAGCGCGGCGGCCTCGCACGTGCGAGCTGGGCGGCCAGACGCGCGGCATCGCGCTGCAGCAGGGTGTCCTTCGCTGCGGCGAGCTGTCCGCGCAGCGCGTCGAGATCCATCAGCGGCGCGGGATCAGCCGGCGTCGCCGGGGGAGGGTCCGATGCCCAGCTGCGCCTCGAGTCCGGCCATGCGTGCTTCGAGCGCGGCCACGCGCTCGCGCAGGGCGACGATTTCGTCGTTCGCCGGCGCGGCGGCCGCGGCGCTGCGGGGACTGGCCGGCGCCACCGCATCGGCGGCCGGCTCGCCGCACAGCAGGTGCGCCCAGCGCGCCGCCGACTGCCCGGGTGCGCGGGCGAGCTCGGTCACCAGCGGCTGCGCCCGGTCGGCGAGATCGGCGAGTGCTGCCTGCACGCCATCGAGATCGGTGGGGCCGTTGAGCGCCTCGGCATGCGCACGCAGCTCGGCCTGGGTCTGCGCCCCGCGCAGCATCAGCGCGACCAGCACCGCCAGGGTCTCGGGCTTGAGCATCATCTGGTGCTGGAACTGGTGGCGCCATTTCTGCGCGCGCGCCGAGAAGCTGTCCCGCACGACGAGCTTGCGTTCCTCGAGGCTGTTCAGCGCGTTGCCGACGTCGCCTTCGCTCAGGCTCATCACCGGATGGCGCGAGGTCTTCTGGTTGGCCGCCAGCATGATGCCGTTGACCGTCATCGGGTAGTACTGCGGTGTCGTGATCGACTTCTCGACCAGCACGGCGACGACGCGCGCTTCGGCTGGTGACAGCTGGAGCTCGGACATGGGGGTTCGGACGGCGGCAGGGGGCGCTAAAGATACAGATAGTCGCGCGTGAGCGGCACTGGCCTCAGTTGGTGTTCGCCAGACCGATACGCAGCACGCGGCCGTCGGCCTCGTCGGTGAGCAGGTACAGGGCGCCGTCCGGACCGAGGCGTACGTCGCGGATGCGCCGGTTGAGGCCTTCGAGCAGGCGCTCCTCGTGCACCACCGTCTCGCCCTCGAGCTCCAGCCGCACGAGCTGACCGAACTTCAGTGAGCCGACGAACAGGTTGCCGCGCCACGGGGCGAAGCGCTCCGCGGTGTAGAACGCCATGCCGCTGGTTGCGATCGACGGCACCCAGTGGTGGATCGGCTGCGCCATGCCCGGTGCTTCGGTGATGCCGTCGCCGACCGGGGCTCCCGAGTAGTCCCGACCATAGGTGATCACCGGCCAGCCGTAGTTCACGCCGGCGCGCACGACGTTGAGCTCGTCTCCGCCCATGGGGCCGTGCTCGTTCAGCCACAGCATGCCGGTATCGGGATGCAGCGCCGCACCCTGCGGATTGCGGTGGCCGTAAGACCAGATCTCGGGCCTGCTCTTGCCGCCGTCCGCGTACGGGTTGTCGGGCGGAACCGAACCGTCCGCCTGGATGCGGACGACCTTGCCGAAGTGATTTTCCAGCGCCTGCGCCGCCTCGCGATCCTTTGCCGCGCCCCGGGCCGTGTTGCGTTCGCCGAGCGTGACGTACAGCCGCCGCCGGTCGTCGAACACCAGACGCGAGCCGTAGTGGTGCTGTCCCTCCCAGTCCGGGCGCTGCCGGAAAATGACGGTGACGTCTTCGAGCGCCTCGTCGGTCAGTCGGGCATGCGCGACGGCGGTGCCGTTGCGGCCGCCGCGCGGCTCGGCGTAGCTGAAGTAGATGCGTCGCGAGTCGGCATAGTCGGGCGCGAGCACCACGTCGAGCAGGCCGCCCTGCCCGCGCGCATGCACCTCAGGGACCTGCTCCAGCGGCGCCGACACGGTGCCGTCGGCCGCGATCAGGCGCATGCGCCCCGGACGCTCGGTCACGAGCATGCGCCCGTCCGGCAGGATGGCGAGCGACCAGGGGTGCTCCAGGCCGCTCGCGACCTCCGTGACGACGACGGGACCGTGCTCGCTGTCGAAGCGTTGCGCCGCCTCGGCGGCAGCGGCGCTGCCGGCGGCGGTGGTGAGGACGATGCCGGCCAGCAGACGTGGACGAAGCATGGCGACTCCTTTCGGGACGTGCCTGTTCGACCGGGGCCGGCCGCATCCGTTCAGCTATCCGGGCCGGTTTGACGAATCGTCGGCGTACCGTCAGGTGTTGTCGTCGATCTCGTCGCCGACTTCCTCGACCGCTTCGCTCGCGCGGTCGCCGAGGGACTCGTCGTTGTCGCCGACATAGGCAAACAGCAGCAGGCCGGCGACGACGATCACGGCGCCGAGCAGCAGGACTTTCCAGTTCATGGGATCGGTTCCTCGCGTGAAGGTTGCGAGGACGGTGGATCAGGAAGCGTGCCGCGGCTTGCCGGACGCAGGAACAAGGGCTTGCGCGCGCAGCAACCGTCGCGAGCGTGCAAGATGCCCGCTCGCGACGAAGACTGCTGCAGTTCGACGGATCGTCGTTCCGGTTTCGTGCGCGCTCAGACGCCGAGGTAGTCGAGGATGCCCTCGGCCGCCTCGCGGCCTTCGAACACCGCAGTGACGACGAGATCCGAACCCCGGACCATGTCGCCGCCCGAGAAGATCTTCGGGTTCGAGGTCTGGAACTTGTGCTTGGCCAGCACTTCGCCGTTGACCTTCATGCGGCCGTCCTCGTGCAGCTTGAGGCCGTGGTCGCCGAACCACGGCGCCGGACTGGGCCGGAAGCCGAAGGCGACGATGACGCGGTCGGCCTCGATGATCTCCTCGGAGCCCTCGACCACCTCCGGCCTGCGCCGGCCGCGCGCATCGGGCTTGCCGAGCTGCGTGGTGACGAGCTTGACGCCTTCGACCTTGCCATTGCCGACGATCTCGACCGGCTGGCGGTTCCACAGGAACTCGACGCCCTCTTCCTTGGCGTTGGCGACTTCACGACGCGAGCCGGGCATGTTGGCCTCGTCGCGGCGGTAGGCGCAGGTGACGCTTTCGGCGCCCTGACGGATCGAGGTGCGATTGCAGTCCATCGCCGTGTCGCCGCCGCCGAGCACCACGACGCGCTGGCCCTCGACGTTGTAGTCGGCGTCGCCCGGGCGCGCCTCGCCGAGCATGCCGTTGACGTTGGCAATGAGAAACGGCAGCGCCTCGAAGACGCCGGGCAGATCCTCGCCGGGGAAACCGCCCTTCATGTAGTTGTACGTGCCCATGCCGAGGAACACGGCGTCGTAGTCCTTCAGTAGCTTCTCGAACGCGAGGTCCTTGCCGATCTCGACGCCGAGCCGGAACTCGACGCCCATGCCCTCGAGGATCTTGCGCCGCGTCTTGACGACGTCCTTCTCCAGCTTGAACGGCGGGATGCCGTAGGTCAGCAGGCCGCCGATCTCCTGGTACTTGTCGAAGACGATCGGCTTGACGCCGTTGCGCGCGAGGATGTCGGCGCAGCCCAGACCTGCCGGGCCGGCGCCGACGATCGCCACCTTCTTGCGTGTCCACTTGACCTTGGACATGTCCGGGCGCCAGCCCTGCTTGACCGCCTCGTCGGTGATGTACTTCTCGACCGAACCGATGGTCACGGCGCCGAAGCCGTCGTTGAGCGTGCAGGCGCCTTCGCACAAACGGTCCTGCGGGCAGACGCGACCGCAGATCTCCGGCAGCGAGTTGGTCGCGTGCGACATCTCGGCAGCGGCGAACAGGTTGCCTTCCTCGACCAGCTTGAGCCAGTTCGGGATGAAGTTGTGCACCGGGCACTTCCACTCGCAGTACGGATTGCCGCAGGCGAGGCAGCGGCCGGACTGCGCCTTGGCTGCTTCCGGCTGGAACTGGCCGTAGATCTCGCGGAAGTCGTGGATACGCACTTCCACCGGCGTCTTCGCCGGGTCCTGCCGCGGCAGGTCGAGGAACTGGTTGACGTTCTTTGCACCCATGTCTTTGTCCTCAGGCCGCGGCGCGCACGGAATCGATCAGCGAGCCGATTTCGGCGGCACGCGGCTTCACCAGCCAGAACTTGCCGACGTAATCGGCCCAGTCCGACAGGATGGCCTGCGCCCACTTCGAGCCGGTGACCTTGGCGTAGTCGCCGACGAGGTTGCGCAGGTAGTTCTCGTGCGCCTCCATCGATTCCGACACGACGCGGTGGATGTCGATCAATTCGTGGTTGTAGCGGTCGACGAAGTTGCGCTTCTCGTCGAGCACATAGGCGAACCCGCCGGTCATGCCGGCGCCGAAGTTCACGCCGGTGCGACCGAGCACGACGACCACGCCACCGGTCATGTACTCGCAGCCGTGATCGCCGCAGCCTTCGATGACCGCGTGCGCGCCGGAGTTGCGCACGGCGAAACGCTCGCCGGCAACGCCCGCGGCGTACAGCGTGCCGCCGGTGGCGCCATACAGGCAGGTGTTGCCGATGATCGCGGCCTCGCGCGTCTCGTAGCGCACGCCCTTGGGCGGCTTGACGACGATGCGGCCGCCGGCCATGCCCTTGCCGACGTAGTCGTTGGCATCGCCCTCCAGTTCCAGGTTCAGGCCGCCGGCGTTCCACACACCGAAGGACTGCCCGGCCGTGCCCTTCAGGCGGATCGTGATCGGCTTGTCGGACATGCCCAGGTTGCCGTGGCGGCGCGCGATCTCGCCGGACAGGCGGGCGCCGATCGAGCGGTGCCGGTTCTGCACGGTGTAGTGGAAGATGCCGCCGGTCTTGTGCTCGATCGCCGGCAGGCAGTCCTGCAGCATCGCCTCCGCCAGCTCGCCCTTGTCGAAGGGCTCGTTGTTGAACATGCAGTACTGCGCGCTCGGCAGCACCATGCCGGCCGATTCGAGGATCGGCTTCAGGTCGAGGTTGCGCGCCTTCGCGGTCTCGGCCTCGTCGATCTCGAGCAGGTCGGTGCGGCCGATCAGCTCGGCCACCGAGCGCACGCCCAGCGCCGCCAGCCACTCGCGCGTCTCCTCGGCGACGAAGCGGAAGTAGTTCATCACCATTTCCGGCAGACCGATGAAGTGCTCGAGGCGCAGCACCTGGTTCTGCGTCGCCACGCCGGTGGCGCAGTTGTTCAGATGGCAGATGCGCAGGTACTTGCAGCCGAGCGCGACCATCGGCGCGGTACCGAAGCCGAAGGACTCGGCACCGAGGATCGCCGCCTTGATGACGTCGAGGCCGGTCTTGAGACCGCCGTCGGTCTGCACCCGCACCTTGTCGCGCAGGTTGTTCATGCGCAGCGTCTGGTGCGTCTCCGACAGGCCCAGTTCCCACGGCGTGCCGGCGTACTTGACCGAGGTCAGCGGCGAGGCGCCGGTGCCGCCGTCATAGCCGGAGATGGTGATCAGGTCGGCGTAGGCCTTGGCCACGCCGGCCGCGATGGTGCCGACGCCCGGGCCGGACACCAGCTTGACCGACACCAGTGCCTGCGGGTTGACCTGCTTCAAGTCGAAGATCAGCTGCGCGAGATCCTCGATCGAGTAGATGTCATGGTGCGGCGGCGGGCTGATCAGTGCGACGCCCGGCTTGGAGTAGCGCAGCCGCGCGATCATGTCGTTGACCTTGTCGCCGGGCAGCTGGCCGCCTTCGCCGGGCTTGGCGCCCTGCGCGACCTTGATCTGCAGCACCTCGGCGTTGACCAGGTAGTGCGGGGTGACGCCGAAGCGGCCCGAGGCCACCTGCTTGATCTTCGACATCTTCTCGGTGCCGTAGCGCGCCGGGTCCTCGCCGCCCTCGCCCGAGTTGCTGCGACCGCCGAGGCGGTTCATCGCGATGGCCAGCGCCTCGTGCGCTTCGGGCGAGAGGGCGCCCAGCGACATGCCGGCGGAATCGAAGCGCTTGAGGATGGCTTCGGCCGACTCGACTTCCTCGACCGGGATCGGCTCGGCCGCCTTGAGCTTGAACATGTCGCGGATCGTCGCCACCGGACGCTCGTTGACATGCTGTGCGAAAAGCTTGTATTCGGTGTAGTCGCCGGACTTGACCGCGCGTTGCAGCGTGGCGATCACGTCGGGGTTGTAGGCGTGGTACTCGCCGCCGTGGATGTACTTGTACAGGCCGCCCTGCTCGATCGGCTTGCGTGCGCTCCAGGCGATATCGGCGAGGCCGTCCTGCTCCTCGTGCAGGTCGGCGAAGCGGGCGCCGCCGATGCGCGAGACCGTGCCCTCGAAGCACAGGTCGATGACCTCGTCGTGCAGGCCCACAGCCTCGAACAGCTGCGCCCCGCGGTAGCTCGAGATGGTGCTGATGCCCATCTTCGAGATGATCTTGTACAGACCCTTGTTGATGCCCTTGCGGTACGACTGCGCGAGCGCCTCCGGTGCCTTCTTCTTGACCTGGCCGGAGCGCACCATCTCGTAGAGCGTGGCGTAGGCCAGATACGGATAGATCACGCTTGCGCCGTAGCCGATCAGGCAGGCGAAGTGGTGGGGGTCGCGCGCGGTCGCGGTCTCGACGACGATGTTGCAGTCGCAGCGCAGCCCCGCGTGCACCAGGCGGTTGTTGACCGCGCCGACCGCGAGCAGCGCATGCACCGGCAGCTTGCCGCGCTCGATCGCGCGGTCGGACAGCACGATGATGACCTTGCCGGACTGCACCGCGGCGATGGCCTCGTCGCAGATGTGCTCGACCGCCGCCTTGAGGCCCAGCGCCGGGTCGTAGTTGAGGTCGATGACGTGATGCGCATACGCGGCGTCGTCGTTGCCGACGGCCATCAGGCGCTTGAACTTGGCCTCGGACAGCACGGGCGAATCGATCAGCAGGCGCGCGGCGCGCTCCGGCGTCTCCTCGAACATGCCCTTCTCGACGCCGAGCTGGCATTCGAGCGACATCACGATCTGCTCGCGCAGCGGATCGATCGGCGGATTGGTCACCTGGGCGAACATCTGCCGGAAATAGTCGTAGACCGAGCGCGCCTGTCCCGACAGCACCGCGAACGGCGTGTCGTCGCCCATCGAGCCCACGGCTTCCTGCCCGGCCTCGGACAGCGGGCGCAGGACCTGGTCGCGCTCCTCGAAGGTGAGCTGGAACATCTTGTGGTAGGTGGCCACCATGTCCGGCGGCATCACGTCGAGCGCGTTCGGGTCGTCCGACAGCGAGGCCTCCAGGCGCCTCATCTGCGTCTTCAGCCACTGCTTGTAGGGCTTGCGGCCGGCCAACATCCGGTCGATGTCGTCCGGACGCAGCAGGGCACCGGTCTCGGTGTCGACCGCGAGGATCTCGCCCGGGCGCAGGCGGCCCTTCTCGACCACGTCCTGCGGCTTGAAGTCATGCACGCCGATCTCCGACGCCAGCACGATATGGCGATCGGCGGTGATCACGTAGCGCGCGGGCCGCAGGCCGTTGCGGTCGAGCGCGCAGGCGGCGTAACGGCCGTCCGTCAGCACGACGCCGGCAGGGCCGTCCCAGGGCTCCATGTTCACCGAGTTGTACTCGTAGAAGGCGCGCACGTCGGGATCGAGATCCTCGACGTTCTGCCAAGCCGGCGGGATCAGTGCGCGCATGGCCTGGAACACGTCCATGCCGCCGGCCAGCAGCACCTCGAGCATGTTGTCGAGCGACTGCGAGTCCGAGCCGTCCATGTTCACCAGCGGCGCGATCTCCTCGATGTCCGGCAGGTCGGCGCACTGGAACTTCTTCGCGCGGGCCAGCGCCCACTTGCGGTTGCCCGAGATAGTGTTGATCTCGCCGTTGTGCGCGAGGTAGCGGAACGGATGGCACAGCTGCCAGCGCGGCAGCGTATTGGTCGAGAAGCGCTGGTGGAACACGCACATCGACGATTCCAGCGCCGGGTCGGCCAGATCCGGATAGAACGCCGGCAGCAGCTCCGGCATCACCAGGCCCTTGTAGACGATGACGCGGCACGACAGGTGCGTGATGTAGAACTCGCGGTCGCCTTCCGCGGCCAGCAGCTTCTCGGCACGGCGGCGAGCCTTGAACAGCTTGAGTTCGAACGCGAACTTGTGCAGGCCGGCCGGCGGCACGATGAAGGCCTGCTCGATCTTCGGCAGCGCGCGCAGCGCCTCTTCGCCGAGCGCCGTCTGGTCGGTCGGCACCTCGCGATAGCCGAGCAGCGTCAGGCCGTGCAGCTCCAGGCTTTCCTTGAGCGCGGCCTTGGCCCGATTGCGGCGCTTGGCGTCCTGCGAAAAGAAGATGTTGCCGGCGCAGTACAGACTCTGGCTGTCCGCACCGAGATCGAAGCCGAGCTTCGCGGCTTCGCGGCGCAGGAACGCGTCGGGCTTCTTCATCAGCAGGCCGCAACCGTCGCCGGTCTTGCCGTCGGCGGCGACGGCGCCACGATGGGTCATGCGGTGCAGCGCGGTCACAGCCGTCTGCACGAGCTTGTGGCTGGCCTGGTCGTCCATGTGGGCAATCAGGCCGAAACCGCAGCTGTCGCGCTCGAAACTTTCCCGGTACAGGCCGTAACCGGCCTGCGGCGTGAGACCGGCAGGGCGGTCGAAATGCTCGCGATCCAACATCGGGCTGGCTCCAAAAAAACACAGCAGGAATCCCCGTTTGAGGCGGCGCGGGGCGCGGAAGTGTGCGCCGCGACTGTTCCGGCTGCAAATGTTTTACCTCGCCTTTGCAGAAGGTGAAAAAACGCCCAATTGATTCAACGTGTTGTCGTGCCATAAGATGGCCATCTACATGGCCATCTGCAATCGATGCCGATGAAGACCGTCTCTGTTGCCGAGGCCCGGAACCGGCTCACCGAGCTGCTGCGCGAAGTCGAGCAGGGCGCGCCGGTCGCGATCAGCCGTCGCGGTCGCGGGGTCGCGGTGCTGATCGCCGAGGGCGACTACGAGCGTCTGCGCAGCGCCGCTGGCGGCGCCGATTTCAGCGCCTGGCTGGCGAACTGGCGTGCACGCGCCGGTACCGGTTTCGACGGGATCAGCCCGGACGAGCTGGCGCGCTGGTCGCTCGCGGAGTGAGCCGTGCCACGGCCGCGCTATCTGCTCGACCTGGCCGTCCTGGCCGAACTCACCCGGCCGAGCGGCAATCGCCTCGTGCTGACCCGATTCCGGCGGCACCAGCACGACTGCGCGACCGCGGCCTCGGTGGTCTACGCCCTGCTGCGCGGCATCGAGTCGCTGCCGGACGGGCCGCGACGCAGCCAGCTCGAGGCCTTTGTCCAGGAGCTGCTGCGCAGCGGGCCGCCGGTCTTGCCGTTCGACCTGGAGGCGGCGCGCTGGCTGGCGCGCACGGCCCCCCGTCGCGAGCGCCAGTACCGGGCCTGGACGGCGGTCGAAGGCCAGCTCGCGGCCACGGCGGCAGTGCACGAACTGCGCCTCGTGACGCGCAGCCCCGGCACCTATGCCGGCGCCGAAGGGCTGGCACTGGAGGATTGGTTCCGGCCGTAGACCTCAGTTGCGCGAGGGGATGCGCCAGAGCCAGGCAGCAACGGCGACACCCATCGCGGCGAGCGCCCACTTGAGCCCGATGGGCTGGACGAAGAACACGATCGAGCTGCCCAGGGTCAGGCTCATGAGAACGATCGCCCACAGCTTGGTGCGTCGCGGAATGCTGCGATGCTGCTCCCATTCGGTCAGCAGCGGGCCGAAGGCCCGGTGGCGCAGCAGCATCGTGTGGAAGCGAGCGGAGCTGCGCGCAAAGCAAGCGGCGGCGAGGAGCACGAACGGTGTCGTCGGCAGCACGGGAAGCAGGATGCCGATCAGTCCCAGCACCAGCGACAGCCAGCCGGCGGCGATCAGCAGCCAGCGGACCGGCGGCGAAAGCGGCCGTTGCGCGGCGGTCGGGAGTGGCGGCGGCAGGTCCATCTGGCCGGCGAGTGTACCTGCGCAACGCTTCGCCGAGCGGTCCGGTCGCCGGGAGGGTCAGCGCAGGCGCCGTGGGTCGAACAGCCGTTCGTACTCGTCGAGCGCGAAGCGGTCGGTCATGCCGGCGACGTAGTCGGCGACCACGCGTGCGCGCCCGGTTTCACCGTCGCGGCTCTCGAGCTGACGGGCCGCGTCGAAGAAATCCGGCGGCATCAGGCGCGGATCGGCGAGCAGCGCCGCGAACAGTTCGCGCACGACACGCTGTGCCTTGACCATGATCCGGTAAACCTGATGGTGGTGGTACAGGTGCTCGCGCAGAAAGCGCTTGAGCGCCTCGTTCTCGTGCTGGATCTCGTCGCTGAACCGGATCAGCGGTTCGGCACGCGCGCGCACGTCCTCGATCGATGCCACGCCGGCGGCCTGCAATGCGCGCCGCGAGCTGTCGGTGAGATCGACGACAAGCGTGTTGATGATGCGGCGCGTGGTCTCGTGGCGCTGCTGCTTGGCACTGATGTCGCCGTAGCGGGCCAGCACCTCGTCGTGATGGCGCCGGAACAGGGGCACCTCGCGCAACTGCTCGATCGTCAGCAGGCGCGCGCGCAGACCGTCGTCGATGTCGTGATTGTTGTACGCGATCTCGTCGGCACGGTTTGCGAGCTGCGCTTCGAGGCTGGGCTGCGTGCGGTTCAGGAAGCGCTCGCCGACGTCGCCGAGCGTGCGTGCGCGCGCCGCCGAGCAGTGCTTGAGGATGCCCTCCCGGGTGTCGAACATCAGGTTGAGGCCGCGGAAGCTCGCGTACTTGTCCTCCAGCTCGTCGACCACACGCAGCGACTGCGCGTTGTGCTCGAAACCACCGTAGGGCTTCATGCGGGCGTTGAGCGCATCCTGGCCGGCGTGGCCGAACGGCGTATGGCCGAGGTCATGGGCCAGCGAAACGGCCTCACACAGATCCTCGTTCAGTCCGAGGGTGCGCGCCATGGTTCTGGCGATCTGGGCGACTTCGATCGAGTGTGTCAGCCGCGTCCGGAACAGGTCGCCTTCGTGATTGACGAAGACCTGGGTCTTGTATTCCAGCCGCCGGAAGGCCGCGGAGTGGATGATCCGGTCCCGGTCTCGCTGATACTCGCTGCGATGTCCCGGCCCCGGCTCCGGGTGGTGACGGCCGCGCGAGCGGCGATCGTCGGCGGCGTACGGGGCGAGCGTCATTGCGCTGCCGGCGCGCCGCAGAAGTGTTCCAGCGTCTCGGCGAGCCGAGACGGATCGAAGTCGGCCGTCACCACGGCATCGCCGATCGCGCGCAACAGCACCAGGCGCAGCCGGCCGGCAGCGACCTTCTTGTCCAGGGCCATGTTGTGCAGAAAGTCCTGCGGGGTCATGTCACCGGGCGGTTTCGTCGGCAGGCCGCTGCGCGCGATCAGGTCCACGCAGCGCCGTGCGTCGTCCGCGTCGATCCAGCCGAGACGCGCCGACAGGTCGGCTGCCATGCACAGGCCGGTCGCGACGGCTTCGCCATGCAGCCAGTCGCCGTAGCCGGCATGGGTCTCGATGGCGTGGGCAAACGTGTGGCCGAGGTTGAGCAGCGCCCGCCCGCCTTTGCCGTCGGCCAGCGACTCACGCTCGTCGCGAGCGACGATGACCGCCTTCATCTCGCAGCTGCGCCGGATCGCTTCGGCGGTTGCGACCGGATCGAGCGTCAGCAGGTCGTCGAGATGGTGCGTGATCCAGTCCAGGAAGCTGGCATCGCCGAGCATCCCGTACTTGATCACCTCGGCAAGACCGGCGAGCAGCTCGCGCCGCGGCAGGGTCCTGAGCGTCCCGGTGTCGGCCACGACCATGATCGGTTGATGGAAGGCGCCGATCATGTTCTTGCCGAGCGGATGGTTGACGCCGGTCTTGCCGCCGACGCTCGAGTCCACCTGCGAAAGCAGCGTCGTCGGCACCTGCACGAAATCGACTCCGCGCTGGTAGATCGCCGCCGAGAAGCCTGCGAGATCGCCGATGACGCCGCCGCCGAGGGCGATCAGGCAGCCGTCGCGTGCGAGCCGCGTCTGCAGCAGCCAGTCCTGTACGCTGCCGGCGACCTCCCAACTCTTCTGTGCCTCGCCCGGTGGCAGGACGCGAACGGCATCGTCGTCGAGCGCCAGCGCCGAGCGCACCGCGTCGAGGTGCAGGGCGGCAACGTGCTCGTCGGTGATCAGCCGCAGGCTGCGCCCGCGCAGGGCCTGCCACAGGCTGCCGTCGGACAGCAGGCCGGCGCCGATGTGGATCGGGTAGCTGCGGTGGCCCAGGTCGACGTGCAAGCTCGGCATGGCGGGACGTGAGATCGGCGGACGCGCAGTGTATGCGCCAGCGGCCGGGGTTTCGAGCGTCAGCCCGACGGACGACCGTCGACGAAGTCCGCTATGTCGCGCACCACGCACTTGGCACTGCGCGCATCGGTGCTGACGACCAGATCGGCGATCTCCCGGTACAAGGGGTCGCGCTGGCGGAACAGCCGCTCGAGCACTTCGCGGCGGTCGGCAGCCTGCGCCAGCAGCGGGCGTGCCTCGGACCGCTGCGTGCGCGCGAGCTGCTGCTCGACGCTGGCATGCAGGTAGATCACCGTTCCGCGCGCCGCGAGCACGCGCCGGTTCTCGGGATCGAGGACGGCGCCGCCGCCGGTCGCCAATACGAGCGGCCCCTCGCCGCTGAGCTCGGCAATGGCCTGCGCCTCGCGGCGGCGGAAACCCGCCTCGCCTTCACGCTCGAAGATGTAGGGAATGTCGACGCCCGTACGGCGCTCGATCTCGTGATCGGAGTCGACGAAACGCACGCCGCGGATCTGCGCGAGGCGTCTGCCCACAGTCGTCTTGCCGGCGCCCATCGGGCCGACGAGAAAGATATTGGGACCCTGAGCCATCGCGAAACCGATGTTGTACGGACCGCTACCGCGCGCAGTATAGGCACGCGGTGGCAGTACCGCGACGACTTCACTGCACGACCAGACCTTCCTGCAGTACCCGCGGCGTCACGAAGATCAGCAATTCGCGCTTGTTGTCCGAGCGGCTGTTGTTGCGGAACAAGGTGCCCAGCAGAGGGATGTCGCCAAGAAACGGCACCTTCGCAGACGAACGTCGCGTCTCCTCCTGGAACACGCCGCCGAGCACGACAGTCTCGCCGCTGGCGATCAGTACCTGCGTGTCGAGTCGCCGGGTGTCGATGGCCGGTGCGGAGCCCACGCCGGTGTTGACGTCCTCACCCTGCGAGTCGTTGGTCACTGACAGGTCCATGATCACGCGGTTATCCGGGGTGATCTGCGGACTCACCGAAAGAGAGAGAACCGCCTTCTTGAACTGCGTCTGTGTGCCGGCGTTGCCGCTTGACGACTGATAAGGGATTTCCCGACCCTGCTCGATGACCGCCTGCTTGCCATTGGCAGTGACGACCCGAGGCGTCGAAATGATCTCGCCGCGGCCCTCCTGTTGCAGGGCGCTGAGCTCCAGATCAATCAGAAAGTTGCTGCCCAAGATCGTCCAGCCGATGGCGCCGGCCGCGTTCGCGACCGGCAGGTTGACGATGTAGTTGTCGTTCGCCGACGGAATGCCGCCGCCAATGATCGTCCGCGAGCCGCTGTTACCGGAGCCGCTCGCGCCACCCCCAGTACCGCCAGTGGTGCCGCCGCCGGTGGTACCTCCGGCGACAGGTGCGCCGCCAGACTGGCCGATGGTCGTGCTGCCGGAGCGGCTGATGGTGCTGACGCCGAAGCGGGTACCCAGCTCGCGCGCAAAGTCATCGTTCGCGATCACGATGCGCGACTCGATCAACACCTGTCGAACGGGAACGTCGAGCTGACCGAGCAGCTCGCGAATCTCGTCAATCTTCTCGCGCGTTTCGAGGACGAGCAGCGTGTTGGTGCGCTCGTCGACGGTGACGCGACCCCGCTCGCTGAGGAGCGAGGTGTCGCCGCTCGACAGCAGCGCGCGCATGTCCGTGGCCTTCGCGTAGTTGACCTGGATCAGCTCGGAGCGCAACGGCGCCAGCTCGGTCTGCTGCTTGGCCGCCTCCAGCTCCACGCGTTCGCGCTGCGCGATCTCCTCGACCGGCGCGACCAGCATGACATTGCCCTGCTGGCGCATGCCCAGACCCTTGGTGCGCAAAATGATGTCGAGCGCCTGGTCCCACGGGACGTTCTCCAGCCGCATCGCCATCTCACCTTCGACCGAATCGCTGATCACCATATTGGTCCCGGCGACGTCGGCGATGATCTGCAGCAGCGAGCGGACCTCCACGTTCTGGAACGACAGGCTGATGCGCTCGCCAGTGAACTGCGGTCTCTGCCGCTGCAACTCCTCCCGCTCTGCAGGCGTCAGCGGCTGCAGTTCGAGCGTGAACAGGTCTCCCGACTGGTACGCCGCCTGCTCGTATTCCTGGCCGGTTACCGGCGTCAGCGCCACAACGCTGTCGGAGCCGTCGGTACGGATGTCGACGTAGCGAACGGGCGTCGCGAAGTCGAGCACGTCCAGCCGTTTGCCCATCCCTTCGGCGAGGCGGGTATTCCTGAATCGCGCAATGATCTTGCCACCTTCGGGCTTCACGTCCACCACGGTCTTCGGGTCGTTCAGGCGCACGACCACCCGCCCCTCGCCCTTCTGTCCGCGACGGAAGTCGACGCCTTCCAGGGTGGCCCGGCGGTCGCGCATGGTGGGCGCGCTCTGCGCGGCACGGGCCGCTGCAAGGCCGTCAAGGCGCACCAGAATCCGGTTTCCATCGACGTCGACATCGTAGGGAGCGCTGCTGCCGAGTTCGACGACGACGCGCGTACGGCCGCGCGACTCGGCGCTGGCGACGGCACGCACGTTGCCCATGTTGATACGCTGATAGCGCTGTGCGACCGCGGTGCGCGTGCCCGGAAGATCGAGCGACAGACGCGCCGGCTGGTCGACGGTGAACACCGACGGTTGCGGCGCCGGGCCAGACAGCGTCAGGGTCATCAGCACGCGGCCGCTGTCGATCTCCACGAACGCGATATCTTCCAGCGCCAAGTCCTGCGCGGCAGCGGCCGGCACGGCCAGCAGGAAGGCCCAGAGCAGAAAGTGCCGGATCGTGGCGGTGATGGTGGTCATTTGAAAACTCCCTGGAGCCTCTCGCGTTTCCCTTACTCGGTCAGCGCCACACTGGCCGTGCGCTGCGTCCAGCCGCCGAACCCGTCTTCGACCAGTTCCTGCAGGCTGACTTCGGTCGGCGTGATCGAGACGATCTGGCCGTAGTTCTGCCCCATGTAATTCTTCAAGGTCACGCGGTGAATCACGTTGTCCGGCGCCTTGATCAGCGCGAACACCCCTCTGGGGGTGCTGATGGTCCCCATCATGCGCAGCGCGTCGAGCGGAAACTCCTCGAGCGGTTCCCGGTTCCGGTTCAGGTCCGGTCGAGGTCCGGCAGTATTGGCTGCACGATTGGGAACGATTACCTCCACGAACGGGTCGCGGCGATCGCCCGGAACGTAGGTGAACGGCTCGAACTGCTTGGGCTGCGGGATTGGCGGAATCTTGCTTGAGGTTCGTGCCTTGATCGCAGCGACATCACGACGCAGATCGGACATGTCGTCGCTGCAGGCGCTCAACAGCAGCGCCGCGCTGGTCACTGTCAGGAGCGCGCGCCTCATCGCCGTCTCCCGGCCGGTTTCTTCGGTTTCGCTGCCTCAATCTCCTCGTCATCGAGATAGCGATAGGTCTGGGCGGTCGCGGTCATGCGCAGCGTCGTCGGCCCGACGACGGGCGCATTGCGCGAGTTGCCAGCAGCACCTTTGATCTCGACGTCCTCGATCGTGACGATACGCGGCAACGCAGCGACCGCGCTGACGAAGTTGCCCATTTCGTGATAGTCGCCGACGACCACGATCTTGTTGGGGATCGCGGCATAGAACTCCTTTGGAACTTCGCCGGTGGGCTGGAACAGCTCCTCCTCGAGGCTCGCTTCCACGCGCTTCTGCGAGATGTCGTTGAGCAGGTTCGCCACCTCGGCGCGACTCGGGAGCTGCTTGAGCATGTCGCCGAACTGGCGCTCCATCTCCTTGAGCTGCTCGCGGTAGGCGTCGATGGCTGCGACTTTCTTCTGCTTGGTATCGAGCTCCTGAAACAACGTCTGTTCCTGCGTCTTGGCCGTCTGTACCTGTTCGTACACGGGTCTGATCACGAACCAGATGCCCGCAACGAACAGGACCACCCCGGTGAGGATCACTGCCGCGATGCGCACCCAGCGCGGCCAAGCGCCCGGATTCTGGGCGTCGAGCGTCTGCAGCTGCTGGATGATTTCCTGGGCGTTCATCCGACCACCTCTTCGCCCTCCGCATCTGCCGGGGCGTTGTCAGCCGATTTCGGCTGTGTCAGGCGCTTGACCTGCAAGGTGAACTGCGCTTGCCTGCGTTGATCCTTCTCGTCGGTCTTGATGACCACCAGGCGCGGATCCGAGAACCAGGGTGAGGCATCGAGGTTCTTCATGTAGGTCGAGATGCGCCCGTTCGACTCGGCGATACCGTCGAGCGTCACGTTCGCCCCTTGTTGCCTGAGGCTGGTGAGATTGACGCCCTCGGGCAGCGTATTGACGATCTCGTCGAAGAAATGCACCGATGCCGTGCGGCTAGCCTCCAGCTCCTCGATGACGCGCATGCGTGCGATGAGGTTCGAACGGACGCGCTCCAGTTCCTGGATTTCGGTGAGCTGCTTGTCCATCTCCTTGATTTCCGCGCGCAGGTAGGCGTTCCGCGACTCCTGGTAGCTCAGCTGGCCGCTGACCAGCATCCAGCCGGCTGCGACCAGACCGCCCGCAACGGCGACACCCAGGCCGATGCTTGCGATGAAGTCCTGCTTGCGTTTCTCGCGGCGTGCCTTGCGCCAGTCCAGCAGGTTGATATGCGTCGTCATCGGACGCTCCCGGACCTGCCGTCCCGGATGGCGAGGACAGGCACGGCGCCGTGCAAATTCGTGAGGGACGAACCTGTCATGCCTTCTCCTCGTCGAATGCGCGGTAGGCCAGACCGGCCGCAATCAGCAACGAGGCCTCTTCCTGGGCGAGGTTGGCAGGCTTGGCGCGGGAGGCGACGCTCATCTGCGCGAACGGCCGCGCGACGACCGTCGGAATCTGCAGACGCTCCTGAACATTGGCGTCGACACCCGCGATGTGCGCGCAACCGCCTGCGAGCACGATCTGGTCGATCGCGCTGTACTGCGTGACTGCGGAGAAGAAGAATTGCAGCGAGCGGTCGATCTGCTGCGCCATGTCGGAGACGAAGTGCGCGAGGATCTCGGTTTCGTATCCCTCCGGCAGATTGCCGCTGCGCTTGGCCTTGAGCGCTTCCTCCTGCGACATCCCGTAGGTGCGCATGATGTCTTCGGTCAGCTGGCGGCCGCCGAAGGCCTGGTCGCGCGTGTAGATCGTCTTCAGGTCGTGCAGGATCAGCACCGAAGTCGTCGTTGCGCCCATGTCGACCACGGCGACGGTGCGGCCGCGGCCGCCGTCCGGCATCTGGTGCGCGAGGAACTGGCAGGCGTTCTCCAGCGCGTACGCCTCGACGTCGACGACGCGCGTCTTCAGCCCGGCGATGTCGACGGCAGCGCACAGTCGCTCGACCTGCTCCTTGCGGCACGCGGCCAGCACGACGTCCACGGCGTCGGTGTTCTTCGCGCTCGCACCCAGCACCTCGAAATCGAGGCTGACCTCGTCGATGGGATAGGGGATGTACTGATCGGCTTCGGCCTTGATCTGCTCTTCCATATCGTCTCCGGAGAGCATGCTCGGCATTTCGACGATCTTGGTAATCACCGATGCACCGGCGACGGCGACGGCCGCTTCGCGCGTGCGCGTTCCGGCACGGCTGATCGCGCGCGCGATCGTCTCGCCGACCGGCTTGGGGTCGGCGATCTGCTTGTCGGCGACCGCGCCAGGCGGCAACGGTTCGACCGCGTACGCTTCCACGTGGTAGCGCGTACCTTTGCGTGAAAGCTCGAGGAGCTTCACGGCACTGGAGCTGATATCCAGTCCGATCAGTCCCTTGCTTCCCTTGCCGAACAACGTTTGCAGGCTGGCCATGGCGCCCCGTGCCGCTTCGTTGACAATCCCCCACGGGAAAGAAAGACTCTTCCCGCATCGCGCCGTACTATAGCGCAATATTGCTACTGCGCAACTAGAAGTTCCTGCGGCAAATACCTGATCAAGCTGCAAACATTTCTGAAGCTTTTCACCGTCCCAAACGTTCTGCGATGACCCTCGACAAGCCCGCGCTGCGCGTGCTGCTGTGGCTGCTCGCGGCCGCGCTGCTGCTCGCGGCTTTAGCTGTGGCCGCCCTGTTCGGCGCCGCCCACTATTACGGGCGCGACCTGCCGTCGGTCGCCAGCCTTCGGGAGCTGCAGCTCTCGGTGCCGCTGCGCATCTACAGCCGCGACGGCAAGCTGATGGGCGAATTCGGCAGCGAGCGCAGGGCGCTGCTGCGTTTCGAGGATCTGCCGCCACGGGTTGTGCAGGCGTTCCTCGCCGCCGAGGACGACCGCTTCTTCGAGCATCCCGGCGTCGACTGGCAGGGGCTGCTGCGTGCAGCCCTCAAGTACGCGGCGACTGGCGAGAAGTCGCAGGGCGGCAGCACCATCACGATGCAGCTGGCGCGCAACGTCTTTCTCAGCAGCGAGCGCACCTTCACCCGTAAATTCAAGGAGATCCTGCTGGCTTTGAGAATCGAGCGCGAGCTCGACAAGCCGCAGATCATGGCGCTGTACCTCAACAAGATCTTCCTTGGCGAACGTGCTTACGGCGTCGGCGCGGCCGCCCTGGTCTACTTCGGGCGGGACGTCGGCAGCCTGTCGCTCGGCGAGACCGCGGTGATCGCAGGCCTGCCCAAGGCGCCCTCGCGCGACAACCCGGTGGCCAACCCGGTGCGGGCCACCGAGCGACGCGACTATGTGCTGCGTCGCATGCGTGAACTCGGCTATATCTCCAGGGCCGAGTACGAGGAGGCCGTCGCCGAGCCGCTCGTCGTGCAGCCCTACCGCCCACAGGTCGAGGTCGAGGCCGACTACGTTGCCGAGATGGTCCGGGCCGAGATGGTCGCGCGTTTCGGCGAGGAGGCCTATAGCCGGGGGCTGAACGTCACCACGACCGTCGACGCGAGCCGGCAGACGGCCGCGAATGCCGCCTTGCGCCAGGCGCTGCTCGAGTACGACCGGCGCCACGGCTGGCGCGGCACCGAGGCGCGCATCCCGGCCGAGCTGCTGGCGCAGCCGCAGTCCCCCGAGTTCACCGCGGCCCTGGGCCGCTATGCGCCGGTCGGCGGGCTGCAGGCAGCTGTGGTCCAGGCGTTCGATGGAAACGAGCTGGCGTTGCTGACCGCTTCGGGGCCGCTGACGCTCGGTGACGAGAGCTTTGCCTGGGCGAAGCTCGATGCCGCGGGGCTGGCGCCGGGTGACGTCGTGCGTATCGACTCGAGCGGCGATGCACCGCGTCTGGCGCAGATTCCGGAGGCGCAGGGGGCGCTAGTGGCACTGAACCCCGACGATGGGGCCATCGAGGCCCTGGTCGGTGGCTTCGACTTCTTCGCCGGCAAGTTCAACCGGGTGACCCAGGCCCGACGCCAGGCCGGATCCGGCTTCAAGCCGTTTCTGTACGCCACGGCGATGGCCCATGGCTACACGCCGGCATCGGTACTGCTCGATGCGCCAGTGGTCTTCGACGATCCGCGACTCGAATCCACCTGGCGCCCCGAGAACTACGGGGGCGACATCAAGGGGCCGATGCGCCTGCGCGAAGCGCTGGTGCAGTCGCGCAACCTCGTCTCGATCCGGCTGCTGATGGGAATCGGCATCGACACGGCGCTCGACTTCATCCCGCGCTTCGGCCTGCCGGCGGATCGCCTGCCGCGCGATCTGACCATGGCGCTCGGCAGCGCGGTGTTCACGCCGCTGGAGATGGCCAGGGGCTATGCGACGATCGCCAACGGCGGCTTCGTCGTCGATCCGTACGTGATCGTCGAAGTGCGCGACAGCGCCGGCGAGATCGTCGAGCGGGCGCAGCCGCGCCGCGCCTGTCCCGAATGCCTGCTGCCACCGCCGGTGGCGGACGAAACGCAGCCGACGCCGCTGCCGACCGCCGTTGCCGACGAAGCCGAGGCCGAGTGGCTGCCGGCGGAGCAGGCCGTCGATCCCGCGGTGGCCTGGCTGGTCGGCGATATGCTGCACGATGTGACCGTCCGTGGCACCGCGGCCAAGGTGGCGCAGCTCCAGCGCAACGATCTGGCCGGAAAGACCGGCACGACCAACGACGAGACCGACGCCTGGTTCAACGGCTTCCAGCGCCACCACGTCGCCGTGGTCTGGGTCGGATTCGACCAGCCGACGCCGCTCGGGCGCGGCGAGGTCGGCGGTCGCGCCGCGTTGCCGGCCTGGATGGACTACATGCGGGTGGCGCTGGACGGCGTGCCGCAGGAACGCGCGCCGCGCCCTCCCGGGCTCGTCAACGTGCGCATCGATCGTGAGACCGGTTTCCTGGCCGCGGCCGGCGATCCGGATGCGATCTTCGAAACCGTTCCGCAGAACGCGATTCCGCCGGCGATGGAGAATCCGCAACAGCACCGTGACGAGCGCAACGGGCTGCAGGAACTGTTCTGAGCATGTGTACGTCCTGTACAAGCCGGCGCCATCCATGGCGCCGCCTTTTGAAACAAGCAGAGCGACCCCGTTTATCTGCCGGACGCAGATGAATCATCGGGAGCGCTCAGGGGTCATCGAGGAAGCGGCGCGCATCGTTTGCGTTGACCTGCTCACGGACTATCGCCAGGCCAAGCGCAAGGCTGCGCAGCGGCTCGGGTTGCCACCCAACGCGCCGCTGCCGGACAACGCGGCGATCCACGCGGCCGTGATCGACTATCAACGCCTGTTCGGCGGTGACGACTACGTGCAGCAGCTGCACCGGCTACGTCGGGCGGCACTGGCGGCGATGCGATTGCTGGATGCGTTCTCGCCGCGGCTGGTCGGGGCCGTCGTCAGCGGTGCGGTGACCTCGGCGCATCGCGTGCAGCTGCACGTCTTCAGCGACGCGGCCGAGGCGGTCGACATCGCGCTGCTCGACAGGGGTGTGGATTTCGAGCCGGCCGAACGACTGTATCGCCTGTCCGACGGGCGGGAACAGCGCGTGGCGTTGCTGCGACTCGATCTCGACGACTGCGGCGTCGACATCGCGGTGTTTCCCGAGGACGGATTGCGCCGGGCCCCGGTCAATCCCCTCGACGGGCGGCCTTTCCGCCGTCTCGACTACGCCGAGGCCGAACGGCTCGCAGCGGGAGCGCCATGAAAAACGCCCGGCAGGTGCCGGGCGTCTGGTGCATCCAGCGGCAGATCAGCGCTTGTCGAGTGCCGGCACGTTGCGTTCCGCGGCGCCGGTGTAGACCTGGCGCGGCCGCGCGATGCGCATCGTCGGGTCGGCGATCATCTCGATCCAGTGCGCGGCCCAGCCGACGGTGCGCGCGATGGCGAACATCGGCGTGAACATGTTCACCGGGATGCCAAGCGCCTTGTAGATGATGCCCGAGTAGAAGTCGACGTTCGGGTAGAGCTTGCGCTCCTTGAAATAGTCGTCGGACAGCGCGATCTCCTCGAGCTTCATCGCCAGCTCGAGCTTGGGATCGTTGATGTTCAAGGCCTTGAGCACCTTGTGGCACTCGTCGCGGATGATCGTCGCGCGCGGATCGAAGTTCTTGTAGACGCGGTGGCCGAAGCCCATCAGACGCACGCCCGAGTTCTTGTCCTTGACCTTGCTCATGAAGTCCGGGACCTTTTTCACGTCGCCGATCTCGTCGAGCATCTTCAGCACGGCCTCGTTGGCACCGCCATGCGCCGGCCCCCACAGCGCGGCGATGCCGGCCGCGATCGCCGCATACGGATTGGTGCCGGTGGAACCGGCCATGCGCACCGTCGAGGTCGAGGCGTTCTGCTCGTGGTCGGCGTGCAGGATGAACAGCACGTCGAGTGCGCGCGCGGCGATCGGGTTCACCTCGTAGGGCTCGGCCGGCACCGCGAACATCATGTGCAGCAGGTTCGAGCAGTAGTCGAGATGGTTCTGCGGATACATGAACGGCAGGCCGACGTAGCGCTTGTAGGCGGCCGCGGCGATCGTCGGAATCTTCGCGATCATTCGGTGCGCGAAGATCTTGCGGTGCTCCGGATCCTTGTTGTTGGTGGTGTCGTGGTAGAAGGCCGACAGCGAGCCGACGACGCCGGTCAGCATCGCCATCGGATGCGCGTCGTAACGGAAGCCGCCGAAGAAGCCCTTCAGCGACTCGTTGATCATCGTGTGGCGGCGGATCGTCTGGTCGAAGTCTTCCAGCTGGTTCTTGTCCGGCAGTTCGCCGTTCAGGATCAGGTAGGCGACCTCGATGAAGCTGCACTGCTCGGCGAGCTGGGCCACCGGGTAGCCGCGGTACAGGAGCACGCCGGCGTCACCGTCGATGTAGGTGATCGCGCTCTTGGTCGAGCAGGTCGACGAGAAGCCCGGGTCGTAGGTGAACACGTCCATCTGGCCATAGACCTTGCCGACGTCGAGCCCGACCGGGCCAAGGGTGCCGCCGACTGCAGGCAGATCGGTTTTTTCGCCGGTGGCGTTGTTGACCAGGCTGAAGCTGGGCGTGCTCATCTCGAAAACCCCTTGTCTGAAGAAGAAAATGCGCGAACTTCGATGTTCCTGTCGACGCTCCGGGCGGTGCGCCGACCGCTCCCACAGGCCTGCGCCGTCGCGATCAGTGCGCGCGGCGAGACTCGGGCGGCTGGGGAACGGCGTAATCCGGCCGCAAGGATAGCGATATTCGGGCGCGTGCTTCCAGCACTGCCCTCCGCAACGATCGTGCCGCGCGAGAGCGGCGCAACAAAAAAGCCGCGCATGCGCGGCTTTTTCGTCGCTGGCAGGAGGCTCAGGCCGCCTTGCCGTAACGCTTCTTGAACTTGTCGACGCGGCCGCCGACGTCCATGACCTTCTGCTTGCCCGTATAGAACGGGTGGCAGGCCGCGCAGACTTCGATCTGCATGGTCGGGGCGCCGCTGGTCGAACGCGTCGTGAACGAGTTGCCGCAGCTGCAGGTCACGGTCGTTTCCGTGTACGTCGGGTGGATACCTTCTTTCATCGGAACACCATCAAGTCCGGGTCGCAAAACGCGAAAGGGCGCGAATTCTAGTAGAGCGGACGCATCTCCGCAAGCACCGGCTTCTCAACCGGACTCCGGCTCCACCGAGACCTCGAAGCCGCCCTCATTGTCGACATGCAGGCTCACGGTCATCGGACGGCAGCACACCGGGCAGTCCTCGGCGTAACGGGCCGAGCCGCCGGACAGGTAAAGTTCGAGCACGATGTCCTGCCAGCAGGCCGGGCAGGTGACGACGGCTTCTTCGAGCATCGATGGCGTTCTCGAACGTCCGGTTCAGGGTTCCAGGAACAGCTGCAGCAGGCCGTTCAGGTAGCGGCGGCCCAGCGCGGTGGGGCGCACCGTCTGTCCATCCGCCTCCAGCATCCCGCGCCGCTGCGCGGCTTGCACGGCCGGGGTCAGCGGATCCCACACCAGGCCGGTCCGCGTGGTGTACAGCGCCGGGGCGAATCCCTCGTTGAGGCGCAGTGCGTTCATCATGAACTCGAACGGCCGTTCGGCTGCCGGCACGGATTGCTGCGTCTGCAGGGCCGCCGCGCCGCCGGCGTGCTGCTGGTAGTGCCGGGGGTGCTTGTGACGCGCGCGGCGACGGATGGCGAACGGTGCGGCAGCCGTGGACTTGCCGTGCGCACCGGCGCCGATACCCAGGTAGTCGCCGAACTCCCAGTAGTTGCGGTTGTGTCGCGCCTGGCGGCCACCGCGGGCGTAGGCAGAGATTTCGTACTGCGCATAGCCGGCCGCGGCCAACCGCTGCTGCCCGGCCTCCTGCATCGCCCAGCCCGTATCGTCATCCGGCACTGGCGGCGGATTCGCGCCGAAGGCGGTGTTCGGCTCCAGCGTGAGCTGATACCAGGACAGGTGCTCCGGCTGCAGGGCGATCAGGCCGTCGAGGTCGGCGAGCGCGCCGGCGAGCTCCTGCTGCGGCAGCGCGTACATCAGGTCGAGGTTGATGTTGTCGAAGCCGGCGTCGCGCGCGCTGGCGTACGCCTGCACGGCTTCGGCGGCGTCGTGGATGCGTCCCAGCCGCTTGAGCTGAGCGTCGTCGAGGCTCTGGATGCCCATCGACAGCCGGTTCACCCCCGCGGCGCGATAGCCCCGGAAGTGACCGGCCTCGGCGGTGCCCGGATTGGCTTCGAGCGTGATCTCGATGCCCTTCGAAAAGGACAGCCGGCGACTTACCTGCTCCAGCAGACGTCCGATGCTGCGGTCGGAGAACAGGCTGGGCGTGCCGCCCCCCATGAAGATCGAGATCAGCGGCCGGCGCTCCCCCTCGGCCAGCTCGAAATCGAGATCACGCAGCAGCGCGTCCACATAGGCGTCTTCCGGCAGCGCGCCGCGCAGCGGGTGGGAATTGAAATCGCAGTACGGACATTTCTGCACGCACCACGGAAAGTGCACATAGAGGCTCAGCGGAACCGCCGCCCCCCCCGGGCCGCTGTGATCGGCGTCCTGGCGCGGAGGCAGCGGTTCGCCCGCGGCCTCGCGGGTGGCGTCCGGAGCGTCGCGATTCACAGCTCCGTCTCGCGCAGCTGCGCCAGCAGGGATTGCGTGGCGCGTGCCCGGTGCGAGATCCGGTTCTTGACCGAGGGGTCGAGTTCGGCCGAGCTGCAGCCCTGATCCGGCACCCAGAACAGCGGGTCGTAGCCGAAGCCGTGGTTGCCGCACGGTGCTTCGAGGATGCGACCCGACCACAGTCCGAGCGCGATCACCGGCACCGGGTCGCCCGCATGGCGCAGGCAGGCCATCGCGCAGACGAAGCGCGCGCCGCGTTCGTGTTCGGAACGCCCTTCGAGGGCCTGCAGCAGCTTGCGGTTGTTGGCGTCGTCATCGCCGTGCGCGCCGCCGTATCGCGCGGAATGGACGCCGGGCGCGCCGCCGAGGACGACGACCTCGAGCCCGGAATCGTCGGCAATCGCGGGCAGTCCGGACACCGCCGCCGCGTGTCGCGCCTTGATCAGCGCATTCTCGACAAACGTCGCCCCGGTTTCCTCGGGGGCCTCGCGGCTGAACTCCGAGACCAGGCGCACCTGCCACTCCAGCGGCGCCAGCAGCGCCTGCATCTCGGCGAGCTTCTTCGCGTTGTGGCTCGCAAGCACGACGGTGCGCGTGCGCATCGGTTCAGCCCGCCAGCGCGCTCCGCTGTGCCTCGATCAGCTCGCGGATGCCGCCGCTGGCGAGATCGAGCAGCGCGTCGAGCTCCTCGCGACGGAAGGCGTGACCTTCGGCCGTGCCCTGCACCTCGATGAACTGCCCGGCCTCGTTCATGACCACGTTCATGTCGCACTCGCAGTCCGAGTCCTCGGCATAGTCGAGGTCGAGCACCGGCTCGCCGCGATAGATGCCGACCGACACGGCCGCCACCTGGCCGAAGAGCGGGTCGCGCTTGAGCACGCCGCGCTTGCGCAGCGAGGCCACGGCATCGACCAGGGCGACGTAGGCGCCGGTGATGCTGGCCGTCCGGGTGCCGCCGTCGGCCTGCAGCACGTCACAGTCCACGGTGATCGTCGCCGTACCCAGCGCGCTGAGATCGACGCAGGCCCGCAGCGAACGGCCGATCAGTCGCTGGATTTCCTGTGTGCGGCCGGACTGCTTGCCCTGCGCTGCTTCGCGCCGGCCACGCGTGTGCGTGGCGCCCGGCAACATGCCGTACTCGGCCGTGACCCAGCCACCGTCCTTCTTCCAGGCCGGGCCACGCTCTTCGATGCTGGCGGTGCACAGCACGCGCGTGTCGCCGAAGCTCACGAGGACCGAGCCCGGCGCATGTCGGGTGTAGCCGCGTTCGATGCTGACCGCACGCAGCTGGTCGGATGCGCGGCCGGAAGGACGCGCGACGCTCACCGGTGGTCCTCGCGTGCGAGGGCCGCGAGGGCGGGCGACTTCAACGGGACATTCGACATGGGCGGCGCGAGGGTTTGGTCGAGGGGTCTGGATTATAGGGCGACGACTTAGAATGACCGGCATGGAAACGCAAGAGCTGATCGAAACCTTCGAATTCCTGGGCGACTGGGAAGAGCGTTACCGCTACCTGATCGACCTGGGGCGCAAGCTGGAGCCGCTTCCGGAAGCCGAGCACTCGGAGGCCAACAAGGTGCGCGGCTGCATGTCGCAGGTCTGGCTCACGCACAGGGTCGAGCCCGGATCGCCACCGCGCCTGACGTTTCTCGGCGATTCCGACGCCCATATCGTCAAGGGGCTGATCGCGCTGCTGCTCCAGCTGCTCTCCGGCAGGACACCGCAGGAGATTCTCGACGCCGACGTCAACGGCGTGTTCGAGCGCCTGGGGCTGGAAAGCCACATCTCGATGAATCGTCGCAACGGCTTCTACGCGATGGTCGAACGGATCCGGCAGATCGCGCGGGAGCACGCCACGTCTGTGTCATGATCCGTGGCGCGCCTCCCGGCTAGAATCGAGCCGGCCTCGCACAGGCATCCAACGGAGGGAGTGTCATGGGGACGATGGTTGCATTCGTGATCGGCATATTCCTGCTGGTCACCGCATGGAAGGGGGTGGTCACCGTGCCGCAGGGCATGGAGTACACCATCGAGCGCTTCGGCAAGTACCGGGCGACGTTCTCGCCGGGCTTCCACTGGCTGGTGCCGTACGTCGATCGCATCGGCCGCAAGATGAGCATGATGGAACAGGTGCTCGACGTGCCATCACAGGAAGTGATCACCAAGGACAACGCCATGGTCGGCGTCGACGGCGTAGTGTTCTTCCAGGTGCTCGACGCGCCCAAGGCGGCCTACGAGGTGCACAACCTCGAATACGCGATCATGCAGCTGGCGCAGACCAACTTGCGCACGGTGATGGGATCGATGGATCTCGACGAGCTGCTGAGCCAGCGCGATCACATCAACACGCGCCTGCTCGGCGTGATCGACGACGCCACCACGCCCTGGGGCATCAAGGTGACGCGTGTCGAGGTCAAGGACATCCGTCCGCCGACCGACCTGGTGACAGCGATGGCGCGGCAGATGAAGGCCGAGCGCGAGAAGCGCGCGAACGTGCTCGAGGCCGAGGGCTTCCGCGCCGCCGCGATTCTCAAGGCGGAGGGTGAACGCCAGGCACAGATTCTCGGCGCCGAGGCGCAGAAGCAGGAGCAGATTCTCGAGGCCGAGGGCCGCAAGGAAGCCGCCTTCCGCGACGCCGAGGCGCGCGAACGCGAGGCGGAGGCCGAAGCCAAGGCGACGATGATGGTCAGCCAGGCCATCGCCAAGGGTGACGTGCAGGCGATCAACTACTTCGTCGCGACCAAGTACGTCGAGGCCCTCGCGCGCATCGCCACCAGCCCGAACGAGAAGCTGGTATTGATGCCGCTCGAAGCCGGCAGCGTCATCGGCGCGATCGGCGGCATCGCCGAGCTGGCGAAGAAGGCCGGCGTGCCCGGGTCGTCGTCGTGACGATCGAGTTCTGGCACTGGCTGGCCCTCGGCTTCGGCCTGCTCGTGCTCGAGATGTTCCTGCCGACCGGGTTCATTTTCCTGTGGGTCGGCGCGGCCGCGGTGGTGGTCGGCGCGCTGGCGTGGATCGTGCCGGGCCTGGGCTGGGAAGCCGAGTTCATCCTCTGGGGCGCGCTGTCGGTCGCCGCCGTGCTGGTCTGGCGCAAGCTCAAGCCGATGTCGTTCGAGAGCGAGCAGCCCTCGCTCAACCGGCGCGGGCACTCCTACGTCGGGCGCACCTTCACGCTCAATGAGCCGATGGTCAACGGCGTCGGCAAGTTGCGCGTCGATGATTCGCAATGGCGCATCATCGGGCTTGACGCGCCCGCAGGTACCCGCGTGCGCGTCGTCGAGACCGATGGCGCCACGCTCAAGGTGGAGAAGCTGGATTAGCGAGCAGTCGCGGCAGGGGCTGGGTCATCCCCACGAGGTTCTGGGCGTCCACGTTCCGGACAAGCTCTACTCGCTCGGCGAGGAGATCGCCCACGCCAGCACGCACGGACTGGGTGTCGTCCTGTCGATCGTCGGCCTCACCGTGCTGGTCGCGCGTGCCAGCCTCTACGGCGATGCCTGGCACATCACCGCGGTCAGCATCTTCGGTGCGACGCTGGTGCTGATGTACACGGCGTCGACGCTGTATCACAGCATCCCGCTGCCGCGGACCAAGCGCGTGCTGCGGGTGATCGACCACTCGCTGATCTACTTTCTCATCGCCGGCACCTACACGCCGTTCACGCTGGTGACGCTGCATGGCCCCTGGGGCTGGAGCCTGTTCGGCGTGACCTGGGGGCTGGCGATCGCGGGCGTCGGGTTCAAGATCCTCGCCACAGGAAAGTTCGAGAAATTATCACTCGCGATCTACCTCGGCATGGGCTGGTGTGCGATCGCGGCGGTCAAACCCTTGCTGCAGAAGCTCGAGACCGGCGGCCTGATCCTGATGCTCGCCGGCGGGCTGGTCTACAGCGGCGGCGTTGCCTTCTATGTCTGGGAGAAGCTGCGCTACCACCACGCCATCTGGCACCTGTTCGTGCTCGCCGGCAGCATCCTGCATTTCTTCGCGGTACTGTTCTACGTCGTCCCCGGACCGCAATAGGAGCCGCCATGGCCGACGACGAGGATCGCGTACCCGACAGCCCGCACCTCGTGCCCTTCGACGGTCGCTTCGACCCGGGCGGCGCGTCGACGCGACCGCCGCCCGGTGCGCCCGACAAGAGCGCATGTCGCGAGCTGCTGGCCAAGAGCGTCGAGCGGTTGAGCGACCTGCAGCGGGTGCTGTACGCCGACAACCGCCACGCCGTGCTGCTGATCTTCCAGGCGATGGACGCGGCGGGCAAGGACGGCACCATCCGTGCGGTGCTCACCGGCGTCGACCCGGCCGGCTGTCAGGTGCAGTCGTTCAAGAGCCCGTCCGCGCTGGAACTGGACCACGACTTTCTCTGGCGCCATCTGCGGGTGCTACCCGAGCGCGGGCGGATCGGCGTCTTCAACCGCAGCTGGTACGAGGAAGTGCTGGCCGTTCGGGTACACCCCGGATATCTGGATGCGCAGCGCCTGCCGCGACGTCCGGCGGATGACGCCACGCTGTGGCGCGAGCGTTTCGAATCGATCAACGACATCGAGCGGCACCTGGCCCGTAACGGCACCCTGATCCTCAAGTTCTGGCTCAACGTCTCGCGCGGCGAGCAGCGCGAACGCCTGCTGGCACGACTCGACGAGCCGGAGAAGAACTGGAAGTTCGACGCCGGCGATCTCGACACGCGCGCGCGCTGGGACGACTACATGACCGCGTATGCCGACGCGCTCAGCGCGACGTCGAAGCCCTGGGCGCCGTGGTACGCGATTCCCGCGGACAGCAAGTCGTACATGCGTCATGCAGTGGCCGACATCATCGTGCGCGCGATCGACGGCCTGTCACTGCAATATCCCGATCCACCGGCGGATGTGCTGCAGCGCCTTCACGAGCATCGCGCGACGCTCGAGCGGGACGCCCAGGGCTAGTCGGCCAGCGGCAGGTGGTGGACGTGCACGCCGGGCGTGCCGCGCAGGGCTAGGCGTTGCATCGCCTCGGCCACGTCGGCAGCACTGATCGCACGGTAGCGCGCCAGCGGCCCGCGCAGCAGCGGTGCGAGCTTCGGTGCCAGCCGCTGCGCTGCGTCTTCGGCGGGCCGCGACTGTTCGCGCGAACCGAGCAGCAGCGAGGGGCGCAGGATGTGCACCGCGGTGTATCCCATCCCGCCGACCGCGGCTTCCATGCGGCCCTTGACGCGCGAGTAGAACGCCAGCGCATGACGCGATGCGCCGACGGCGGACACCACGAGGAACTGGTGGGCCCCGGCTGCGCGAGCGCAGCGCGCCAGGTCGACCACCATGCGGTAGTCCACGTCCTCGAAGGCGGCGCGCGAGCCGGCGATGGCCCGCGTCGTGCCGAGGCAGCAGAACACGTCATCGACGGCGAGCGCGTCGCCCAGCTCGTCGAGCCGCGCGTAGTCCGTCTGCAGCTCGCGCAGGCGTTCGTGCTGAAGCCCCAACGGCCGTCGTGTCAGCGCGCGGACCTCGCGATAGGCGGGATCGTGCAGCAGGCGCTGCAGCAGCTGCGCACCGATCAGACCGGTCGGGCCGGCGACCAACGCGGATCGACTCATGCGATGCTTCCCCCGAAAGTTGTCCGGAGCAGTCTAAGGGATGGCCACCGTTTTCGAACTCGACCCGCGGCTGGCGGCCGACACCCTGCACGTCGGTGACGGTCCGCTGTGCCGCGTACTGCTGATGAACGATGCCCGCTATCCGTGGGTGATCCTCGTGCCAAGGGTCGCCGGCATCACCGAGCTTTATCAGCTGACACCGGTGCAGCGGCAGCAACTGCTCGATGAATCGGTGCAGCTAGGCGAGCGCCTGATGACGCATTTCGCCGGACACAAGCTCAATGTCGCCGCGCTCGGCAATGTGGTCGCGCAGCTGCACGTGCATCACATCGTGCGCTTTCACGGCGACGACGCGTGGCCGGGACCGGTATGGGGGCGTCATCCGCGGCGGCCTTACGGGCCCGATGTCGCGAGCGAGCGCGTCGCGGCCTTGCGCCGGTTGATCGAGATCGACGACGCCTTGGACTGAGTGCGAGCGCTACGCCCGCTGGAATGCCACGAGCTGTTCGGGGCCCTCTGGCCATCCATGGCGCGACGACGTCATCGTTTGGTCACCCGGCCTGGCCCTCCATAGCCGGGCGTTCAGCTGCGTAGCGAGCGGGGCTCGCTACGCAGCTTCACCCCCTAGAAAGGGGGCGCGGCGGATCGCACGCCCTTTCTAGAGTGTCGCCCGTGCACGGACCCCGAAAGTCCGTGCGGGGAGCTGACCGTCGTGCAACGCACGACGGCGGCGTTGCCCGGAGCAAGCGGCCGGGCCCGACACCAGGGATAACCGAACATGGGTATGCAACTTCGCTTTTCGCGCTCGTGGGGGCGTATCGGCGCCGTGATGGCGCTCTCGCTTCTGGCCGCCGCGTGCAGTGACGACGACGGCACGATCTCGCCGGCCGACGCCAACACGATGACGCAGGCGCTGGAGCTCAAGGTCGGTGACAGCGTCGCGACCAAGGCGGTCGGTGAGCTGCCCCAGGGCAGCAACCAGCCGGGCGAGCCGACCGTCGCGCTCGACGACGACGAGATCGAGGCCCGTGCCGGTTCGACGCTGGATGTCGAACTCGTGTTCACGACGGCGACGGGCGTCGACCTGAGCAGCATCTTCGCCAAGATCGGCGATGCCAGCCAGTACTACCAGATTCCGGTGTCCGGCGGGTCCAAGCGCGCCGTCAACGGCAAGGCCGGCGTGAGCTACACCGTCTCGATCGCGATTCCCCCCTTCATCGAGCCGGGCACCTTCGCGATCCGCTTCAGCGGACGCAACGCGCAGGGTCTCAATTCCAATGCGGTGCAGCTGCTGGTCAAGCTCGCGCAGGGCGGTGCCGCACCGACGCCGACGGCGGCCCCGACGGCAACGCCCACCCCGTCAGCCGCGCCGACACCCACTCCGGTGCCGACGGCCACGCCGACGGCAGCACCGACCCCGACGCCCACCGCGACACCGGGTCCGACGGCCGTACCGACACCGACGCCAGCGCCGACGGCCACACCGACTCCCCTTCCGACTCCGACGGTCGCACCGACTCCCACGCCCGCACCGACGGCAACCCCCAGCCCGACGCCGGTGCCGACGGCCACGCCGACCCCCACGCCCGGCGCAGGCAGCAAGGCCACGGCCTGCCTGAACCCGACGCTCGACCAAATCGGGACGCGCGTCGAGCAGGTGATCCGCTCGACCGACGGACAGAGCGGTGCCGACCTGACCACGACCTCGGACTCCGTCGTGATGCGCTCGACCACGTTCAAGGGCAACAACGCCAACGAGACCGAGTCCACGGTGCAGGCGCGTTCGCAGAGCAACCCGGAAGTGAACTCGGACTCGACGACGTACAGCTACACGCGTCTCGACGGCACCACGCTGAAGATCTTCGGCGTCGTCACCGAGGCCGAGGCGCAGGGCTTCACGATCACCACGACGATCTCGAACGAGCCGCCGGCCGAGGAGCGCTTCGACCTGTTGCCGGGCCAGAGCTACACGCAGAGCTACACGACCACGCAGGAGAACGGGTCGGTCGGCGGCTTCCAGATTCCGCCCACGGAGACGCAGTTCACCGTGAAGACCACCTACGTGGGACAGGAGAGCGTCACCGTACCGGCCGGCACTTTCAACGCCTGCAAGTTCACGGAAGACGCGACGGCGACCTTCGACGGTCAGACCTCCACGTCGACCGCGACGACCTGGATGGCCGTCGGCAGTGGTCAGTTCCTCAAGTCGGTCTCCGAGGGCGATACCAACGAGCTGATCAGCGCCTCGATCAACGGCGAGCCGGTCACCGGTAACTAGAACGCCAAAACCTTTGGGAAGGCTGGGCCGCTCCGCACTGCGGGGCGGCCCTTTTTGTGCCTGTCACGTTAGACTCGTCCGACAACATGTAAGCGATGTCGGGGGAGACCATGGGCAAGACAACCGCCGTGCTGCTGGGGCTGGCACTGGTGATGCCGGCGCAGGCCTACGAGGCGCAGGACGCGGAGGCCTTCTTCCCCAAATGGGGCGAATACGCGGTACCCGATACGCCGTATCGCTCCGAGAACCGCTCGGTCTCGGTCTTCGACCTCGTCGAGCGCAGCCTGACCACCGGCGTCTGGGAGGGCTCGCCCAAGGTGCAGGCCGAGCGCGAGCGCTATGCCGCCGAGTTCTACGCGACGCTCGCCTCGCGCAAGGCCTGGCACGAAGGCCACAGCCCGTACACGCACGAGTACCAGGGGCCGATCGTCTGGGACATCGTGCCGATCCCGCAGGCCGCGCCGCCGCCCTGCGACCAGCCGCAGCCGACCGGCTACGATGCCGAGTCCTGTCGCTACGTCAACTCATTGTTCAATGATTTGGAACAGCGCGATCCGGAGGCTGCGCGCGCAGCGCGCGAGATCGTCCGCCGCGGTCGCGATGTCTGGTTCAAGGGCACCTTCGGCAACCAGGACGAGGAGTATCTGCATCTCGCGCGCACGGTGGGCCGCGAAAACGTCTGGTACCCGTGGCTGGACACGCGCACGCGGCCGTACCGCTTCAGCAAGTGGGGCATGATCAATGACCCCGATTGCGAGCAGGGCGATGCCAGCACGAACTGGTACGACAAATGCCCGGACCCGCACAGCTCCGGCGTGCTCGGCTACCGCAAGTACCACGCCGATCCGCTGAAGGACGAGAGCGGCAAGGTCGTCTTCGATCCGGCCACGTCGCCATACCGCGAGGACGAGCTGCAGAAGAACCTGCGCTACGTGCTGGGCGGTCCCTGCGTGCAATGCCACGTCGCCTTCGATCCGACCAACCCACCGGAGAATCCCAACGAGCCGGAGTGGGAGAACCTCCACGCCACCATCGGCAACCAGTACACGATGCAGCCGATGCAGTACGTCATGGGCACGCCGGAGGACAGCCTCGTGCGCCAGGTGCTCGGCCGCGGCCATCGCGTCGGCACCATCGACACCTCGCTCGTCGCCACCGATTTCCAACACAACCCCGGCACGCAGAACAACGTGATGGACTTCTTCAACAAGAGGCTGTTCGAAGAAGAGATGAAACATCCGGTGACCGGTAAGATCAGCACGGCGCGCACGCGCGCGGTGCTCAAGGGCGGTGAGGATTCGGTCGGCGAACACCTGGCCCTGATCCGCGTCTACGTGAACATCGGCATGTGCACCGAGGAATGCTGGGCGCCCAACTTCCCGGTGCCCGGCTCGTTCTTCGGCGAGAAGGCCGAGCAGCAGCCGTTCCGCATCGCGCAGTGCGCGAAGGACTGCGAAGCCTGGAACCACGCCGACGCCAAGATGCCGGACCTCGCGGCCTTCCTGATGACCGGCGGCCCGACCTATCTGCTCAAGGCCGTCGATGTCGACGGCACCCCCGGCAGCGCCTTCGTCGACACCGCGAAAGTGCCGCAGGGGCGCAAGGTGTTCGCGCGCGAATGCGCGCAGTGCCACAGCTCGCGGGTCGCGCCCGACAACATCCGCGCCGACAAGGCGGCGCTCGCGCGCTTCTACGAAGGGCACGTCTTCGGTTCGGAGCAGTTCTGGGAGCTCGAGTTCACCGAGCAGGAGCGCAGCAGCGAGGCGTTCAGGGCCAAGTATCTGGTCGCCGATGCCGACGGCAACATGCGTCCGCGTCAGTTCGCCAGTGAGGGCGTGTTTGCGCAGGACTGGCTGTCCAACGACGAGCCGGTGCCGTTCCACATCGTCGGAACCAACCGCTGCCGCGCGCTGCACGACAACCACAACGAGGGCCACATCTGGGAGGAGTTCTCGTCGGAGACCTACAAGCAGCGCCCGTCGCCGGGCGCCGAGCCCAACGTGATCAACCGCATGGTGCCGCTGCTCGGCGGCAAGCAGGTGCCGGGCGAGCGCACTATCGAGGGCGGCCCGGGCTACCTGCGCAACTTCTCGCTGCTGTCGGTCTGGGCCACGGCGCCGTTCCTGCACAACAACGCCATCGGGGAGCTGACCTACCTCGATAACGGCACGACCGTCGACTACACCGTCGCCGGTCGCGTCGCGCAGTTCGAGAACGCCTACGCCGAGCTGATGATGTCCGACAACCCCGCGGATACGCCGCACCGGCCGCAGAAGATCAGCGTCACCGACCGCGACATCAAGGTCGCGCCGCGCGAGGACCAGCAGGGCTTCATCAAGCTGCCGGTCGCTGCCGGCACGCCGATCATGACCTTCACCAGCTCAGACCCGCACAAGCCGCTGTTCATGAAGTGCGACGATCCGGTCGAGAACAAGGGTCACCAGTTCGGCGTCTCGCTGTCGGACGACGAGAAGCTCGCGCTGCGCGAGTTCCTCAAGATCCTGTGATCGTGCCGATCTGCCGCCCGACGCCTTGCGCCCGGGTACAGGGGGTCTCCGCGTAGCGCGATGCGGACGCTGAGCCTCATCGTTCTCGCGCTGCTGCTCGCCGCTGCCGGCGCGTGGTGGATCGTCGGCGGGCAAGGCGATACCTCCGATGCGTCGGTCACGGCGCGTGCCGCCGAGGTCGCCGCGCAGGCGGACACCTTGTCCGCGCGCGCGATCCCGAACGACGACCTGCCGCCGGCCGGCACGCGCTCGCTGTTCGACCACCTGGTCGCGCAGAACGACGGCCTGCCGTATCCCTTCGAGGACCTGGTGGCGATGATCCAGCGGCAGGCGCCGGAGGGCAGTGCGCCGGTGCAGTTCGCGATCCCGCTCGGCCGTTCGCTGCTCAAGGCGCAGGCGGACTTTCACCAGCCGCGCGTGCTCTATGCCGCCGACTTCCACGGCCCGAACACGCCGGCCAGCCTCGGTGTCGCCGCGCGCGGGCGGCTGTTTCTCGGCTTTGTCGAGAACGCGCGCGAGATCGAGGTCATCAGCTACAACGAGCTTGCGGGTCGTTACGAGTTCCAGCTCGTGCAGGACTACGCCGCCGACGGGCAGCGGCGCATCGTCTACGCGCGCCGGGCGGTGTGCACGACCTGTCACCAGGGCGCCACGCCGATCTTCCCGCAGCGGCCCTGGAACGAAACCAATGCGCAGCCGGAGATCGGCACGCGCATTGCGGCGGCACGCGGCGGTGAGGCGTATCTCGGCGTTCCGCCGCAGGTGCCGCTGGCGATGCCCGAGCGCTTCGACGAGCTGACCGATGTCGGCGCCTTCACCGTCGCGCTGCAACGGCTGTGGATCGACGGCTGCGACAACGACGCCATGTGCAGGCGGACGATGCTCCGGCTCGGCCTGCGCTATGCAAGCGATCCGGGTGCGTTCAATGTCGACGCAGACGAGGTCGGGCGCTTGCGCGCACTACAGGCTGCGCACTGGCCGGCAGACGGGATCGCGATTCCCGAATCCGACATCCGCAATCGCGACCCGCTCGCCGCAGGACGGGGCTGGCGCGCACGGCTGCGTGTCCTGTTCGAAGCGGCGCCCGATCCGACCGCCGGCGCCAGGGACAACGAGGATCTCGAAACCTTCGACCGCCTGCCGAAACTGCCGGCGGATCTCGATCCGCTGACCCCGCGCCCGCCCAAGCGCCGGCTCGCCGCCGACACCCTCGACGGCGTCTACGGCATCGCCGCGCTGTTCACCGCCGATGACCTGCGTGCGCTCGACGCCGCGAGCGGATACGACGCGGCCCGTCTGGATGCCGCCGTTGCGGCGCTCCCGGACGCGATGTTCGACGCTGCGCCGGTCTCGCGCGTGCGCCTGCTGCAAGCACTGTTCGCTCAGATCGGCGTGCCGGTTCCGGACTACTGCTGTCTCGCCGCGAGCGCCATGTCGGCACCGGTGGCGCTCACCGCGCCGCCGCTGGAACTGTCCGCGAATTCGCCGCTGCAGCCCTATGCCGAGTACTGCTTCGGCTGCCATCGCGGCAACCCGGCGGCGCGCCTCGACTTCATGTCCGGCGAGGACGAAGCGGCCGTGGCCGCGAACATCCGCGGCAAGCCGGAGATCCGCGATGCGCTGGACTGGGCGCGCTATGAAAATACCGCGCAGGCGTCCAAGCTGATGCCGCCACCCGATTCGGCCGAGTACGCGCGCCTGCGCGCGGCCGTGGAGCGCGACCCGGCACTGCTCGAACGCATGCGCGAGCAGGTGCCCGGCCTGTTCGATTTTTGAGGGAGCCGATGGACGAGATGCTCGCAATGACTTCAAACGGTGCCGTTCGCCCCGGGTGCCGCAGCGAAGCTGCCGTGTATCGAGGGGTTGGCGGAGCGATGTCGCGGTTGGGGGCGGCCGCGTTGCGGCTACTCGACGAGAACGGGCAGAGGGTGGGCTGCGCGATCCTGACGCTGCTGTTCACGCTGCCCGCGAGTGCGGAACCCGGATTCGCCCGTCTGTACAAGCAGCAGTACGGCTACACCCCCTCGTGCAATGCCTGCCACAAGGACGGCGGCGGCACACCGGTGAATGCCTATGGCCAGCAGTTCAAGGACGCCGGCATGACCCTCGCCGCCTTCGCCGCCCTGGCCGCGCTCGATGCCGACGGCGACGGCGTCGCCAACGAGGCGGAGTCGCTGGCCAAGGCCAATCCCGCCGACGCGAAGTCGACGCCAGACATCAAGGGCGACTGGCTCGACACCGCCAGCCTGATCCCGCGCGAGGTGCAGGCCGCATTCCCGGGTGTGCGCGCCTACCTCCCGCGCGACGCGGTGCTGAGCCCGGCGGACATCGAGCGCGCGGCGGCGATGGGCGCGACGCTGACGCGTGAGGACGAGAACACCATCTACGTGCCGCTCGAGAACCAGCGGCCGGTCGGTACCGCGCTGATCTTCCCGGTCGCGCATGGCGATAAGACCTTCTTCCTGCTGATGACCACCGACCGGCAGCTGCGCATCACCGGCATCGCGCCGCTGAACACCAAGCACGTGCCGGCCGCGGCGCGCGCCGATCTCTACGCGGCGTATGCCGGCGTGGCGCTCGACGCACTGCCGGCAGCGCAGGGCGACGGGCTGCCGGCCGACATCGCGCGCGCGGTGAAGAACGCCGGCACCCTGGTCTACGTGCGCCTCAAGGGCGGCTGACGATGACTCCGCGCCGCGCCCACTTGATCGAGCTGCTGCTGGCACTGGTGCTGATCGCCGCGATCGGCGGCACGCGCGTGCTGGCCCAGGCCGCGGCCGAGCAGGACATCGCGGCCGAAGCCGCCGGGCAGGTTGCCGAGGACGAGTTCGACTTCTTCAGCGACGCGCCGGTGGTCAGCACCGACATCGTCGAGCTGCCGCCGCCGACGCCACGCTGGATCACCGTCGGCGGGCCGCTCGCCCTGATCGCGTTCTTCTTTTTCCTGATCGGTTTCTTCTGGTGGATGGTGCCGTTCCAGGCGCACACGCTGGACATCAACCTGCACCGCCTGCCCACCGGGGTGAAGCGCGGCATCGCCATGGCCACGGTGCTGTTCGGCATCGCCTTCGCCTTCGGCGCGTCCGAGATCTGGTACCAGCTGCGCCTGCACGGCAGCGCCGAGGCCTACTTCGCGCAGATGTCGCTGGGCAAGCTGATCGCCTTCACCCACGCGCACCTGTTCGGCTTCACCACCAGCTTCTTCATCATCGGCATCCCCTTCTCGCTGCAGTTCAACCACCTGTGGCCGTACCAGTGGGTGTTCCCGATCGGCCTGTCGGCCTCGCTCACCGACGTGATGTCGTGGTGGGGCATCAAGTACTTGGCGCCGAGCTTCGAGTGGGTGTCGGTTTTCTGCGGCATCCTGTTTTCTCTAAGCTATCTGTACATGCTGGTCGGCCTGCTCCGGGTGCTGCTGTTCCCGGAGGTCATCTGGGTCACCGACAAGGACGCCGGCGAGCGTCTGGGCCGTCGGCGGGCGCTGCGCGAGGCAGCGCAACACCGGGAAGGCGACTACTGAGCGCAGGCGGCGCGGACGGCACGGTTCTGGCGTCTGCCGGCTACCCGGTGCCGACCCGGGCCATGGATGCAGACACCAGGACGAGCGGAGACGGCTGTGGGGCGGAGTGCGGGAACATCGATCAGCGTGGCGATCAGCGTGGCGACCATCGCGGCCGGACTGCTGGGCGCCTGCGCGGGCCTGTCGCCGCAGCGTTCCCCGGACCTGCCGCCGGAGGCCCTGTTCGACCGCAGCCTCGTCGTCGTGCGCCAGCCGGCGCCGCCGCTGCAGGCCGACGGGATCGGCGACGACCTGGCCGCGGAATACGGGCTCGCGGACCCCGCCGCCGGCATCGGCCGCGGCCTGGCGATCCGGCTGGCGACCGAGCGCGGCATGATCGTGCTGTCCACGGACGCCGAGCCGTCCGCCGTCTCGGAGCCCGCGGCACTCGCCGCCGCTCACCCCGGCGCGGACTACGTTCTCGACGTGAAGACCCTCAGCTGGGGACTCGACAACTACGTCACCGCGCGCAGCCGCTACCGGCTCAACTACGCGGCGCGCTTGCGGCTCGTCGACGCCCAGGGCGCGCTCGTGGCCACCGCCGAATGCCGCAGCGAGCAGGGGGACATCGACAACCCGCCGTCGCGCGAGGCGCTGCTCGCGCAGAACGCCTTCCTCGTGAAAGGCTATCTCGATCTGGCGACGGCGCACTGCATCGAGCACGCCGCCGCGCGCATGCTCGGCCTGCGTGCGCCCGAGCCGCAGGTCGCATCGCGGCGCGGCGAGCCGATCCTCGTGCCGTCCGCGAAGCCCGCGGTCGCCAGCCGTCCGGTGCAGCTGCCGGCCGCGGCGCCCATGCCGTCGGTGCACGAATTCTTCGACGACAGCGTGGTCCCGGCGCCGACCCCGACCGCTACGCCGCAAGCTGCGGTACTGCCGCGTATCGCGGCAGCTCCGGCACCCGTCTCTACGCCGACGCCGCGTCCGACCGTCCGGCCGATGCCGTCGCCGTCTCCCAGCGTGCGGCCGATGCCGACGCCTGTCCCTACGCCGACGCCAACACCCGCCCCGACGCCTGCACCGACGTCCGTACCGACACCGGCCCCGGCCCCGGCTGCGACGCCGACGCCGGTCGCCACCCCCGTCGTGCTGCCGCGTCCGCCGGCAAATCCGAAGCCGGCCCCGCGCATCGAAGCGACGGCGCGCCCGCCGCTACCGGCGCCGACAGCCGCGCCACAGGTCCTGACGGCGCCGCCGGCCGAGCCCCGGCTGGAGGACGAGCTGCCGCGCAGCGACCGGCTCAGCCCGGCCGCCCGCGCCTCCGGTCAGGTGATCGAGCTGCTGCAGGACACCCCCTTCCGCGACAGCCCGCGCATCGGGACGCGGATCTCGCGCACGCTGCCGGCCGGCACCGAGGTGGTCGTGCGCCAGCGCGTCTACAACGCCGAGGGCGAATGGTGGTTCGTGATCATCCCCGGCGACATTGGCTGGATGCGCTCGCCCGATCCCATCCCCTACGGCAGCCCCCGCGCCGGCACCGACACGCGCGCCGACAGGCCGTGACGGCGCCACGGCGACATCGTTTCGCCGCGACGGTCCGGTAAGATGATTTTCCGGTCGCATAACGAGATGTGTGGAGAGAAAAGACCATGAACTACTTCGTCACCGGCGCCACCGGTTTCATCGGCAAGTTCCTGCTCGAAGAACTGCTCAAGCGCGAGGACGCCAAGGTCCACGTGCTGGTGCGCGAGTCGTCCAGGGGCAAAGTCGAGGCCCTGCAGGCCCGCTACGGCGCCGCCGGCAAGCGCGTGGTGCCCGTGATCGGCGACGTGACCCAGCCGGGCCTGGTCTCGCCGGCCGACCTGAAGAAGCTGGCCGGCAAGATCGACCACGTCTTCCACCTCGCCGCCGTCTATGACATGAACATGGACGACGCCACCGGCGACCGCATCAACAACGAAGGCACGCGCAATCTCGTCGCCTTCTGCAACGAGCTGGGCGGCAAGGTGCGGCTGCACCACGTCTCCAGCGTCGCGGTGGCCGGCGGCGACTTCGTCGGCCGTTTCACCGAGGACATGTTCGACGAGGGCCAGCGCCTCGGCCATCCGTACTTCCGCACCAAGTACGAGTCGGAAAAGATCGTGCGCGACGAGGCGCAGGTGCCGTTCCGCATCTACCGCCCCGGTGCCGTCGTCGGTCACTCCGAGACCGGCGAGATGGACAAGATCGACGGCCCGTACTACTTCTTCAAGACCATCCAGAAGATCAGCTACTCGGTGCCCAAGTGGCTGCCGCTGCTCGGCGTGGAGGGCGGCCGCGTGCCGCTGGCGCCGGTCGACTACGTGGCCAAGGCCATCGACACGATCGCGCACAAGGACGGGCACGACGGTGAGTGCTTCTGCCTGATCCAGTCGCGCTCGCCCACGGTCGGCGAGCTGCTGCAGACCCTGTTCGAGGCCGCGCACGGCCCGCAGTTCGCCAAGAAGTTCGAACTGCCGCCGGTGCCCACCGGCGTGCGGCAGCTCACCACCGAAGTCGGCTCGCGCATTCCGGATGTCGTGCGCCGGCGCATCTCCAAGGCCATCGGCGTGCCGGTGTCGGTGCTCGGCTATGTCAGCAACCAGGCCGTGTTCGACGACAAGCACACGCGCAAGGTGCTCAAGGGTTCCGGCGTCAGTTGTCCTGACATCCGTGACTACGCCGACAAGCTCTGGGCCTACTGGGAGCTGCAGCTCGACCTGCACGTGAAGGTGCCCGAGCGTGCGGTGCAGAAACTTGGCGGCAAGGTGGCCGTGGTCACCGGCGCATCGAGCGGCATCGGTTTCGTGGTGTCCAAGAAGCTGGCCGCTGCCGGCTCCAAGGTGATCCTGGTCGCGCGCACCAAGGAAAAGCTCGACGAGACCCGTGCGGTCATCGAGAAGATGGGCGGCGAGGCGCATGTGTACCCGTGCGACCTCAACGACATGGCCGCGATCGACGCCTGCGCGCAGCAGATCCTCGCCGACTTCGGCCACGTGGACATTCTCGTCAACAACGCCGGCCGCTCGATCCGCCGCGCCGTGTTCGAGTCGATGGAACGCTTCCACGACTTCGAGCGCACGATGCAGCTCAACTACTTCGGCGCCGTGCGCATGATCCTCAACTTCCTGCCCGGCATGTCCAAGCGCAAGAGCGGGCAGATCGTCAACATCAGCTCCATCGGCGTGCTCGCCAACGCCGCGCGCTTCTCCGCCTACGTGGCGAGCAAGGCCGCGCTGGATGCGTTCTCGCGCTGCCTGTCGGCGGAGGTCAAGCACCTCAACATCGAGGTCACGGCCATCTACATGCCGCTGGTGCGCACGCCGATGATCGCGCCCACCAAGCTCTACGACTACGTGCCCACCTGGAGTCCCGAGAAGGCCGGCGACACCGTGATGAAGGCGATCCTCGACCGCCCCAAGTCCATCGCCACGCCGCTGGGCACCGCCGCTGCCGTGAGCTACGCACTGTGGCCCAAGCTCAACGACTACGTGCTCAACAAGGGCTTCAATCTGTTCCCATCCTCCAGCGCCGCCAAGGGCCGCCGCGAAGGCGCCAAGCCGACGCTGGAACAGGTGGTCTTCGCCAACCTGTTCAAGGGCGAGTACTTCTAACCGCGATCTTCCTCCTCTCCCCGTTCACGGGGGGAGGGCTGGGGTGAGGGGCCGGCGGTGAGGGCAGCCTCCCGCTGGCGCCGAAAGTGCGCCACCAGCTCCGCCATGTCCTCCATGGCCTGGATTTTCTCGCGCTGCGGCAAAGCCCGGAACCGCAGATGCTGCGCCACGCGCACCGCGTCGAAGCTGACCGGCCAGTCGCCGGGCGGGAGTTCGATATCGCTATTGGTCACGGATTCGCTCCCGGATACTGACCAGTTCTTCAATGTCCGCCAGATCCTTCGTCCGACCCGCGAGCCGCTTCATTTCGATGAGCGTATCCAGACTCGCCACCGGCAGTTTTAATCCCAGCACCAGCTCCTGAATGTATGCGGCAGCGTACTCACGGTCGAAATCGAAAGGCTCGGTCACAAAGACGTCGATATTCGTTTCGCGGTGCGCGTCGCTGTGCATATTCAGCACCGTCATGCCCTCCTGATCAACCCAGGCCTGCCGGACTTGCTCATCGGCAAATTGCTCCGCGGTCACCGGTACCAAAGGCCGAAGCAGTGCTTCGCATCAGCCCACTCTATCGAGCGGGCTGACCACGCCTCGCCCACCCCGATTGAGGACGTGAGTGTAGATCATGGTCGTGCTCACATCGGAGTGACCGAGCAGCTCCTGCACCGTGCGGATGTCGTAGCCGGCTTGCAGCAGGTGCGTCGCAAACGAGTGCCGCAGCACGTGCGGAGAACAAGGCTTGGCAATGCGCACGCGATGCGCGGCCGTCGCAATCGCCCGCTGAACCGTGTCGGGCTGAATGTGATGTCGCCGTACCACGCCGGATCGGGGATCGGTCGAAAGTTGTCGCGACGGAAATACGAACTGCCAGCCCCAGGCCCGTGCAGCCTGCGGATACTTCACCGCCAGTGCATCGGGCAGCCAGACCTGTCCAAAACCTGCAGACAGATCGGCATCGTGCAGCGCCTTTGATGATGCCATCTGCTGACGGAGCGGCAGGACCAGATTCTCCGGCAGCACTGTCACCCGATCCTTTCCGCCCTTGCCTTGGCGGACCGCTACCTCCCGTCGCTGCAGTTCCACGTCCTTCACCCGCAGACGCAGCGCCTCCTGCTGGCGCAGGCCGGCGCCATACAGCAGGCTGGCAATCAGACCCGAGACGCCGCTCATGGCAAGGAGCAGGCGGCGGACCTCATTCTCGGTGAGCACGACCGGAAGTCGTTGGCGCGGTTTGGCCTGAACGATCTCGTCAAGCCACGGCAGCTCCAGTTCAAGCACATGCCGGTACAGGAAAAGAATCGCGGCCTTGGCCTGATTCTGGGTCGACGGGGAAACATTCCGACCAACCGCCAGATGCGAGAGAAATGCTGTCACCTCCGCGGCACCAAGATCCCGCGGGTGCCGCTTGTCGTGAAACAGAATGAAACGACGTACCCAGTCGCAGTACGCCCGCTCAGTGCTCAAGCTGTAGTGCCTGACCCGGATCGCCTCCCGCAGCCGGTCCAGCAAACGCACTGGTTTGCCTTCCATTTCCTGACCCCTCACCTGTCCGGAAATATTTATGCAGCATAAAACGGACTTCCACGGCTAAACCATTGGCCAGATGGATAATTGAACTTTTATCACCGCTATGGCAGCGTCCCCGACATCGGCACAAATCTAGTTGGGCCTAGGAGAAGCTTGGTGACAGGTGTCTTTGCAACAGTCCTCAGCGGTGTACTTGTCTTCGTACTAGGGCAAGTCTTCCTGAAGATGATTCTGGAGCCAGTCAATAAGTTGAAGCAGACCATCGCGTCGGTTTCACACGCGTATCTTCTGCATGCTCCGGTGTTCTTCAATCCTGTGGTTTCTCAAGATGACGAAAAGAAGAAGACACGAGAGCAGTTCCGACTTTTGTCTGGCCAGCTATACGCTGATGCAAAGATGATCCCGCTCTATCGTCACGTGAGCCGTGTTTTCGGTTTGCCTTCGTGGGAGAAGGTCCACGAGTCAGCACAGTGTCTCGTTGCCATCGGGAACTGGCTCTTTTCCGGGAACACGGCAACCATAGAGCACATCCTCAAGAATTGGCAGCAGGCCGCAGATAATCTTGGCTTGTATATCGCGCCAGCTGACCGCGTAGATGATGAGCTTCTGAATCAAGCTATCAGAAATGCGCTGGGCAGACGTGACTCGGCCCAACCATCGGCTCCACCCGACGTCCCTGCCGCCGCTCCGCGGCGCCAGGGCCGCGAGTGAACCGGGGCGTTGGGCATCATGAAAGCAATTGTCAGCATCAAGCGGAGCGATTTACTTCTGATCAGTCTCTACACGCTCCCAAGAGCACACTCAAACTATATCTTCATGGGGATTCTTGGGCTTGGCATATTCGCATTTCTTTTGTTTCGAGAGCAGTGCGTTTCCGTTCGGACCGTCTTTGTCGCAGCGGTGGCGTCTATTGGTGGCGCACTTGGCGGACTGCTTGGAGGGTTCGCAGTTTCCACGCTGATGATGCTGATCACGGTTGGCGACAAAGGCGGCGTGCTCGGAGTTCACGAGTACACGCTTTCCCCGGAGGGGCTGCGTGAGAAGACAGACGCAAATGAAGGCCTAAATAGGTGGTCGGGCGTTCTGTCTCTCACCAAGCAGCGGCACCACCTACTCATCCGCATAAGCAGCTATATGTTCCACATCATTCCGAGGCGATCATTTTCGTCGGCGGCCGAGTTTGAGGCATTTTGCAGTCAAGCCGCCGAGCTGTGGAGTGCGGCCCAACAACGTGCTCAAGCCGACGGCCCCGCCTCCGGCGGGTCCGCGGCTTAGCCCGGGCGTTGGGCGGCAAGTGAGATTACCTGCAAACCGAAAGGCTATTTGTCGCTAGGCTTCTGGCGGGTGCAAGTGAGAACGAACGGTCTCATTGAAGCGATTCAGGGCGCCTTCAAAGCGACCGAATCTCAGGGCGTCGTTGGCGCCGCTGAGTAGCCCTGACTGGATGCTTTCACCGATATCGAAGTCCTCGTTGAGCGTGGTCACAGTCAGCTGATGGTTTTTGTCCCAATAGTCTTGAGTCTGCTTCGAATCAGCCGGTTTAAGCGTCATCATTCGTACTTCGCTGCGATCGGCGGCTAGCGCGCTAATTCCGATCCAGATCACGTGATCAGACTGTACCAACAGTGAACTGCTAGGGAACACATTCAACAAGATATTGGCATGCTCCCGAATATTCCATTGCTCACGAGGCTGTTCTTGCAGCTCTGAGATTGATGCTCGTGGTAACACGGATCGCATATGTGGCCCGAGGCACTGATAACTGGAAAGATTGTCGTTGAACAGCGGCGCGATAGTGTTTCGGTGTGCGACGCGAAAGTGATAAGCCTCGATGCCGCCTTCTACCAATATTTTCCAGTTACAGTGTCGCAATTGCACGTCTGACTGATGCGCCACGAGTCGCTCGGTTCCGGCCCAGGCCAAGGCCGAATCGAATTCACCCAAGTACTCTTCAATGTTCTGCCGACCATGCTCTGGCAACAGCCAGATGAAACCATGTCGCACGGCTATTGGAACGGGTTTCAAGTTGAGATCTTCCTTGTTCACGCCCGGAAACCCTGCGTCAAAATGTGGGCCATTCACAAACTGTCCGCGGCTATCCCAGGTCCAGGCGTGGTAAGGGCAAGAATGTCGCCGCTTGCAGCCACTTTCATCATTCACAAGGCGCGTTCCCCGGTGGCGACAAACATTGATAAATCCCCGAACCTCATTGTCATCCCCTCGAAGTAGTAACAGTGGTCGCTGATTGACCGTGCGCCGAAGAAAGCTGTTGGGGCCATCGAGTTCACTGGCATGGGCGATGATCAAAGGCATGCGATCAAAAATCTGCCTCATTTCGGTGGTGAAGCGTGTCGCATCTGTGTAGTCGTCGACTGGATTACTGGTCGGTGCATCGTCCAGGAAAAGCTGCTTTTCCTTCTTTAATCCTACGAGCTCCTCGAGCAGGATCACTTCTTCATCGCGGCGCATGGTTGGCTCCTTACCAATTGGTAGGCCGCTATTCTGGCTTACCATGTGGTAAGCGTCAAGCTATACTGGTTACAGACCAGCACAGGACAAGCTATGGAAACGCGTCAGAGGATGCTCGCCGCCGCCTTGAGGCTCTTTGCCGAGAGAGGGTTTTATGGTGCGAGCATGGATCAGATCGCACGGGAGTTGGACCTCACCAAGCAGGCGCTGATTCATCACTTCGGGACTAAAGAGAAGCTCTACGGCGCCGTGCTTGTTGCGATCTCCGAGCGATTAATGACGGAGGCTATACAGCCGACTGAGGTTGAATCAGCAAGTGCATTTGCCGATGCGGTTTCCCGCATTTATCTGCGAACACTGCAACATCGGGAAGACACGCTCCTTCTCATGCGTGAACTCCTGGACAACCGCCGTCGTGCGGCCCAAGCAGGAACCTGGTATCTCAAACCGTTCTTGGATGGATTGGCCGACCTGTTGCGTCGCGATCCAAACTGGCAAGAAGAGGATGAGGGGTCAATTTTCACTCATGTCTATCAAGTGTTGGGAGCAATCAATTATTTTGCTGTTTCGACCGCGACGCTCGAAAATATGTATTCTGTTGAGCATGTTGAAGCCATGCAGGAATGCTTTCCAGAACGTCTTCGAAAACTGGCTATGGCCGGAGTGGACACTTGAAGCTTGGTTTATTAACGACCAGACAAGCGGCGTGAGTGTTGGCGTGTTGCCGCCCAACAAATCGCTGCAGGGGACGTTTGACCCGCAGCCCATTTTGCTTCCGCAAAATGGCCCGCGCCTCAAACGCCCCTGAGCTCAGGCGTTGGGCTTCAGATCAAGATGAGTAAGTCTGCAAAGCTCATGCTTTTCAATCTCCTCCACACCACAGACACGTCAACCGTTAGCTTGGTGATGTGGCGGCGGCTGATGGGAGCCGTGCGACGTCCCCCCGTAGTTGAGTAGCGTCGCGGTTTGGAATCCAATCCCTTAACGAAGGAGATTGGACGTGAAGAAGCGATTCAGCGAAGAACAGATCATCGGGTTCCTCAAGGAGGCCGATTCGGGTGTGCCGGTAAAGGAGCTGTGCAGGCGGCACGGCTTTTCGGATGCCAGCTACTACCTGTGGCGCAGCAAGTTCGGCGGCATGGACGTGACGGACGCCAAGCGGCTCAAGGCGCTGGAGACGGAGAACGCGAAGCTGAAGAAGCTGCTGGCCGAGGCCCTGCTCGAAAACGAAGTGACGAAGGAAGTCCTTCGAAAAAAGTGGTGACCGCACCGGCTCGTCGCGAGGTGGTGCGGGTGATGAAGGATCGAGGGATGAGCGAGCGGCATGCGCTGCGCGTCGTGGGCATGAGCGCGTCCGCGCTGCGCTACGTTGCCCGGCCCGACGGCAATGATGAGCTGCGCCAGGAGATCGTGGCACTGGCTCAGCGGCACCGTCGCTACGGCGCAGAGATGATCTATCTGAAGCTTCGCCAGGCGGGGCATCTGGTCAATCACAAACGCGTCGAACGGCTGTACGCCCTGGAGAAGCTGCAAGTTCGTCGACGGCGACGCAAGAAGATCCAGCCTGGCGATCGGCAGCCGCTGATTAGACCTGGCGCAGCCAACGAAGTCTGGTCGATGGACTTTGTCTTCGATCGCATCGCCTCTGGCCGCGCACTCAAGTGCCTGGCCATTGTCGACGACGCCACGCACGAAGCCGTCGCCGTCATCCCCGAGCACAGCATCGGTGGTGACCATCTGGTCAGACTGATGGACGAGATCTGCGCGATCCGCGGCAAGCCATCGATCATCCGAACCGATAACGGCAAGGAGTTCACCGGCCGAGCGATGCTGACCTGGGCTCATCGTCACGGTATCGCACTGCGGCTGATCGATCCGGGCAAGCCGAATCAGAACGCCTACATCGAATCCTTCAACGGACGACTGCGCGACGAGTGCCTCAACGAGCACTGGTTCGTCAGCCTCAATCACGCTCGGGCGGTCATCCGCGCTTGGACCAAGGAGTACAACGAAGAACGACCCAAGAAAGCACTTGGCGGGCTGACGCCCGCCGGCTATGCAAAGCAGTTGGCCGCAAAGGCCGTTACATTAACCTCGGATTGGAGTTGGAGTTGACCCGCTCTCACGGACAGGTGGTCGCTTGATTCTCAAGCGATGGATTCAGTCTCCGCTGTGCGGAGCTTGGCGGCTGTCGATGGTGG
>NZ_QICN01000010.1 GCF_003201205.1 Sinimarinibacterium flocculans | reverse complement strand
CCTGCTGCTACGTCGTGCGCACGGGCTGCGCGTGGCGGATGCTGCCGAGCGAGTTCCCGCACTGGGACAACGTCTACAAGACCTTTCGTCGATGGCGGCTACGCTGGCCGCTGTGCACAAACCCTTAACCAGACGCACGCGCTGACCGTCGAGGTGGTCCGCCACCCCGCCAATGGCAACGGCGGATCGTGGCATCACGCTGCTCAGGGCCAGTTGTTCCCTGTCAGGGCCGATGCCAACGGCTTCGTCGTCCTTCCCAAGCGCTGGGTGGTTGAACGCACCCACGGTTGGAACGAGCGCGCGCGCAGACTCATCATGCATCACGATCGCCTGGCGAACGTCTCGGAGGCCTGGATCTGGCTTGCAGAGGCACGGCTCCTCCTGCGTCGTCTGACAACCTGATTGTTTTGTCTACACCCTCTCAGACCCTGGATATCGGCCTCGACATAGCTGCCTGCTGCCCGTTGTGCCACAGGGCCTCCCCTTCAGCGATCCAGCGAAGGCTGGATACTGCCAGCGAAAGGGATGTTTAATCAAACGAAACTGGCTTATCCGTTTACGTGATTATTAACGAACCTCAGCCAACGTTAGCGCTGGCGCGGGATTGACGCGAATCTCAGACGCCAGTGGAGCGTGGTCAACGTAGCCTTACAGAACAATGCCTTATGTCCTCCCGGCTATCACTCAGCTGAGGTTCGTTAGTAGTCAGGTCCGTTTATAAAGCCGGCAAAACGGCTGCACAATCAAAGCTTGCTTGCATTGCACTGGCCCCTATCCAGCGCTGGCGCACGAACCTTGGACTACATCCGGAACACCCCATACCGCGGATCGCCGATCGGCGTGTTCAGCGCCGCCGAGATCGAGATGCCGAGCGCATTGCGGGTGTCGACCGGGTCGAGCATGCCGTCGTCCCAGATCTCGGAGGTGGTGTAGTACGCGCTCTGCTTGCGCTTGAATTCGCCCAGCACCGGGTCGCGGATCGCATCGATGTCGGCCTGGCTGAGCTGCTTGCCCTGCTTGGCCAGCTGGCGGATCTTGACGTCGGCGAGGGTGTTCGCGGCCTGTTCGGCGCCCATCACCGAGGTCTGTGACTGCGGCCAGCTGAACAGGAAACGCGAATCGAAGGCGCGCCCGCTCATGCCGTAGTTGCCGGCGCCGAAGCTGCCGTGGCACATCACGGTGAACTTGGGCACTTCGCAGTTCGACACCGCCATGATCATCTTGGCGCCATCCTTGGTGATGCCGCGGCGCTCGTACTCCTTGCCGACCATGAAGCCGGTAATGTTCTGCAGGAACACGATCGGCGTGCGCCCCTGATTGCACAGCTCGATGAAGTGCGCACCCTTGAGCGCGCTGTCGTTGAACAGCACACCGTTGTTGGCGAGGATGCCGATCTTGTACCCCCACAGGTGCGCATAGCCGCAGATCAGGGTCTTGCCGTAGTTCGGCTGGTACTCGTGGAAGCGCGAGCCGTCGACGAGCCGCGCAATGACTTCCTTCATGTCGAATTGCGCCTTGATGTCGCGCGGCAGAATGCCGTACAGCTCGCCGGCGTCGTAGTAAGGCGCTTCCGGCTCCTGCCATTCGGTGTGCGCCTTCTGCGGCCGCTTGAACTGGGCGACGATGTCGCGCGCAATCGCGATCGCCTCCTCCTCGCTGCCGGCCGGATAGTCGGCGGTGCCGGAGACGCTGGTGTGCATGTCGCAGCCGCCCAGCTCGTCGACGCTCACGTCCTCACCGGTCGCCGCCTTCACCAGTGGCGGGCCGGCGAGAAAGATCGCGCCGGTGCCGCGAACGATGACGTTGTAATCGGACAAGCCCGGCACATACGCGCCGCCCGCAGTGCAGTGGCCGAGCACCACCGAGACCTGCTGCACGCCCATCTTCGACAGCATGCACTGGTTGCGGAAGATGCGGCCCGCCATGTACTTGTCGGCGAACAGGTCGGCCTGCAGCGGCAGGAAGCCGCCGGCCGAATCGCACAGGTGCACGACCGGCAGGCGGTTCTCGATGGCGATGTCGAGCGCGCGCACGGTCTTCTTCACCGTCAGCGGATACCAGGCGCCGCCCTTGACGCTGGCATCGCCGGCATTGATGACGACCTCGCGCCCCGAGACGATGCCGATGCCGGTCACGCAGGCCGCAGCCGGCACCTCGCCGCCGTAAGCCTCGTTCGCCGCCAGCGACGAGAACTCGAGGAACGGCGTGCCCGGATCGAGCAGCAGATCGAGGCGCTCGCGCACCAGCAGCTTATTCTGCGAGCGCAGGCGATCGATGTCGCGCTGCGGACGCGCGTGCCGCACTTTCTCCTGCTTGTCGCGGAATTCGGCGGCGAGCCGGCGGTTGTGCTCGGCGTTGGCCTGGAATTCGGCGGAGGCGGTGTTGAGTCGCGATTCAATTCTCTTCATGCGTATTTCTCTCGTAGGGCGGGAAAGCCGGAAGGCGCATCCCGCCGCTGCACTGTCGGTACGGCGGGATGCGCTGCGCTTTCCCGCCCTACTTCTGAGCCTCCAGGGCAATCAGCAGCGCATCGCGGTCGAAGGTCTGGCCCATTTCATACGTAACCTCCGCGATCACGCCGTCCCTCGGCGCGGCGATCGTCGTTTCCATCTTCATGCTCTCCATGACCAGCAGGGTCTGACCCTTGCTCACGGCATCGCCGGCCTTGACCGCGACGCTGACGATGCTGCCGGGCATCGGCGCGAGGATGCGGTCCTCGGCATTGCCGCCGGCCGCGGCCGCGAGCCGGTCGAGCGGATGCTGGTAACGCAGCGCATAGGCTTCGCCGTCGAGATGCACGAAGACTTCGTCACCGCGCGTGGCGATGACCACCTCGACGTGGCGCTCGCCCAGCGTCAGCCAGGCGCGACCATCGGCGCCAGTCCTCAGGTCGATGTCGATGCGCTGCTCGCCCAGATGCAGGCGATACGCCGTCGCGGAGCGCGACAGTTCGACGTTATGGACGTCGTCACCGAGTTTGAAGGCGTGGTGCATGGTGTCGATTCCTAGTTGCGCCAGCTGCCCATCGCCGCATGCATGTCCGGCACGGCATCGGCGACGTCGCGCATCGGGCGCGTGCTCAGCGAGGCCGCGGCGAGCAGCGCCTGCAGGGTTTCGGTCGCCAGTACCGGCTCTGCGGCGATCTGCGGGTTGGCGTCGAGAAAGCCGGTGTGCACATCGCCGGCGATGAAGGCCGGGTGCGCGATCAGCCGGCGCAGGAAGGCGGTGTTGGTCTTGCAGCCGAGCAGCACCGTGTCCTTGAGCGCCTTGTCGGCCCGGGCGATGGCCTCCGCGCGATCCGCACCGCGGATGATCAGCTTGGCGATCATCGGGTCGAAGGCCGAGGTCACTTCACCGCCGTGCAGCACGCCGCTGTCCCAGCGCACGCCCTCGCCCTGCGGCGGGTGCAGCACGAGGATCGGACCGGTGGTCGGCGTGTAGCCGCGCGCGGCATCCTCGGCGTAGATGCGCAGTTCGATCGAATGTCCCTGCGCCTTCACGTCGTCCTGCGTGCAGCCGAGCTTCTCGCCGGCGGCGACGCGCAGCTGCTGCAGCACGAGGTCGATGCCGGTGATCTCTTCGGTCACCGGATGCTCGACCTGCAATCGCGTGTTCATCTCGAGGAAGTAGAACTCGCCTGACTGCCCGAAGATGAATTCCACGGTGCCGGCATTGCGGTAGCCGATCGAGCGGGCGATGCCGGCGGCGGTCTCGCAGATCTCGCGGCGCTTGGCGTCGTCGAGCGCCGGCGACGGCGTCTCCTCGACGATCTTCTGGAAGCGGCGCTGCACCGAGCACTCGCGTTCGAACACATGCACCACGCCGCCCTGCCCGTCGCCCAGCACCTGGACCTCGATGTGCCGCGGGTTCTCGATGTAGCGCTCGCAGTACAGACGGCCGTCGCCGAAGTAGCGCTGGCCCTCGGAGCGGCCGCGTTCGATCTCCTGCTCCAGTAGCGACAGGTCGCGGACGATGCGCATGCCCTTGCCGCCGCCGCCGGCCGACGGCTTGATCAGCAGCGGTGCGCCGACCTGGCGCGAGCGCTCGACGAAGGTCTTCGGATCGTCGTCCTCGATCGCGCTGGGGGCGACCGGGAAACCGGCCTTCTCGACGAAGTTGCGCGCGCGCACCTTGTCGCCCATCAGGTCGATCTGTTCCGGCGTCGGGCCGATGAAGCGCATGCCCGCGGCTTCGACCGCCTCGCAGAAACCCTTGTTCTCGGACAGGAAGCCGTAACCCGGATGGATCGCGCCGGCACCGGCCGCCTGGGCGACCCGGATGATCTGCGCACCGTCGAGGTAGGCGCCGACCGGCGTTTCGCCGGTGATCTCGACGGCCTCGTCGGCCAGCCGCACGGCTGCCGTGCCGCGATCGGCGGCGTGGTAGACGACGATCCCCTTCAGGCCGAGGCGCTGCACGGTGCGCAGGACGCGTACGGCAATCTCGCCGCGATTGGCGACGAGCACGGCCTGAAACGGCCAGCTCGCTGCGCGTTCGCGCAGCGCCGGCCACTCGGTCTCGGTGGGCGTGAGTACGTTCATGGGGCTTCCCTGGTGTGCGTCGGCTGCCAGGCATCGAGTCGCGCGGCGATACGGCGCAACTGCTCGGCGTCGCTGCGTTGCGCGGCACGGCCGGGCCGCTCGATGCCATCGCAGACGATGGCGGTGATCTGGTCGGCGAGCACGTCGACGTCGAGCGCGCCGCGGCTCTTGCCGCGGCCTCCGACGGCGTTTTCGGCGCCACTGCGGCTGCCAGCGGCCGCCGTTTCGACAATGTAGTTCCAGGTGCAGTGCTCGATGCCGCCGTAGACGAGATCGCGCAGCAGCGGCAGCGGCAGGTCCGCGCGGAAGACCTGTGCGGCCTGGCCCTCGGCGATCACGTCCATCAGCAGCTGCGTGTAGCGGCGGTTCATCGCATGCAGCGCGGTGCCGCGGTAGTCGCTCTCGGTGCGCACCTCGCGGAACATCAGGCGGCACAACAGCGGCCAGTCGCGCACCGCACACAGGTGACGCCAGACCAACAGGCGCAGACGCGCGCGATGGCCGCGCACAGCTTCGAGATCGCGGGTGTAGTCGCCGAACATCTGCTCGTACCAGTACTCCAGCATCTTGAGCAGCAGCTCGCGCTTGGTCGCGAAGTACTTGTAGATCGTGCCCTCGACGATGCCGAGCCGCTCGGCGATCTCGGCAACGGCCGTGCCCTCGTAGCCCTTCTCGCAGAACACGTCGCGCGCCGCCACGAGAATCTCGTCCACGCGCTGCTCGCGCGCGAGGCGCGGCGCGTGCACTCGGACTTTCGGCGGCTTGCGCGTCATGCGTGCCTGAGCCCAGTCCGTTCGCCCCGAGTGCCGCTGCGCGCAGCGCGGCGGTGTATCGAGGGGCTTGCGATGTCTCGATACGCCGCGACGCGGCTACTCGACACGAAAGGGACGATCATGCGCTTCATGTCGACAGTAGGGCTTCCGGCACGTCGACCGGAAAATCCATCAGGATCTGCGCCAGCATCTTGCCCTGCGGGTCGTGACGCAGCGAGGCGATACCGCCGCCGCCCAGCGCCTCGCTCATCAGGAAGTTGAAGCCGAGCAGCCCCGGCAGCTCGAAGCGCTGCACGTCGCCCTCGACGAAGTGTGCGAAGTAGCGCTTCACTGCCTCGGCGGTGAGCTGCTCGCGCAGCAGCGGCAGGAACTCGGGTCGGCGCGCCAGTACGCCGATGTTCGCGGCATTGCCCTTGTCGCCGGAACGGCCGTAGGCGAGCGTGATGAGTGGGACGGTGCGACTCCCCTCTCCCGCCTGCGGGAGAGGGGCGGGGGAGAGGGCCGCTGCCGCGGGCGGCGGAACGCCGGCTGTGCCGGCGCCCTCTCCCGCCCCTTCGGGGCACCCTCTCCCGCAAGCGGGAGAGGGGACCAGAAACGGAGAACCGTCCACTTCGATCTTCACGGCATCCTTCGGCACCAGGCACGAGAACAGCCGCACCAGCGGCGTCGGCGACGGCCTGCCGCCGGCGAAGCCGGTGATGCCCTGCGCCATGGCCGTGGCCGGCGGAATGCATTCGCGGCCGAACAGCGCCAGCGCGTTCTTGTCGGCGTGATGCACGGCGATCTTGAGGATCACCTCGCGCGTATCGCGCCGGCGGGCGTTCGCGCCCCAGTTGGCCTCGCTGCCGAGCACCTCGATGTCGGTGCGCAGGTAGTCGCCGAGGCCGAGTTCGCCGAACATGCGGCGCGTGCGCTTGAGGATCGCGGCGCCGACCGTCTCGGCCTTGGCGACCGCGTCGACGCCGCCAATCATCATCATCGCCGTGCAGCGGAAGCCGTCCTGATACGTAGCCGACACCTTGTAGCTGTCGGTGGGCGCGCGACCTTTCGCACCGCTGACCTCGACGCGATCGTCACCGACCTGACGGAGCTGCACCTGGCGCCAGTCGCAGGTCACGTCCGGCAGCAGGTAGCTGGCGGGATCGCCGATCTCGTAGACGATCTGCTCGGCGACGGTCTCCGGCGTCACGCGTCCGCCGGTGTTCGCCGGCTTGGTGACCACGAAGCTGCCGTCGGCGCGGCATTCGGCGATCGGAAACCCCATGCGATCCCAGTCGCCCGCCACCTTTTCCCAGTCGGTGCTGACACCGCCGGTGGCCTGCGCACCGCACTCGATGACATGACCGGCCAGACTGCCGGCCGACAGCTTGTCGTAGTCGTCGGGCTGCCAGCCGAATTCGTGAATCAACGGACCGAGCACGACCGCGCTGTCGACGCAGCGTCCGGTCAGCACGATGTCGGCGCCACCCGCCAGCGCCTGCGCGACCGGAAACGCGCCCAGGTACGCATTCATGCTCCACAGCTTCGGCGGCATGGCCGCGCCGCTGAACATCTCCTTCACGTCGGCAAACTCGGCTGCGCGCGGCAGCAGGTCGTCGCCGGTGACGATCGACACCTTCAGGTCGATCCCCAGCGCGGCGAGCTTCTCGTCGATGGCGGCCTTGCAAGCCGACGGATTGACGCCGCCGGCATTGGTCACGACCTTGATGCCCTGCGCCTTGAGCTTCGGCGCCAGCGAGGCCAGCACCGCCGGAAAGTCCGTCGCGTAGCCGGCAGCCGGGTCCTTGGCGCGCGCACGCGCCAGCAACGACATCGTGATCTCGGCGAGATAGTCGAGAACCAGATAGTCGATCTGGCCCGAGTCGACGAGTTGCTTCGGCCCTTCGGCCGAATCGCCCCAGAAACCGGCGCCGCAGCCGATGCGAACGAGCTCGCGCATGCTCAGTTCCCGGTGAAGTTGGGCGCGCGCTTTTCCTGGAACGCGGACAGGCCTTCCTTCGCGTCCTCGGTCGAGGACATCACCGGCACCATCGCCTGCGCGTACTCCAGCGCTTCGCGCAGGCCCATGTCGCGCATCGCGGCGAAGGCCTGCTTGCCGAGGCGGATCGCTGTGGGCGACTTGTCGGTGACGCGCGACAGCAGCCAGTCGAGCTTGGCGTCGAGTTCGGCGCGCGGCACGACGTAGTTGAGTACGCCCCACTCCAGCGCTTCGGCGGCGCTGAACTGTTCGCCGGTGATGCACATCTCCTGCAGCTTGCGCGGCGGCAACACGCGCAGCATGTACGGCAGGATCATCATCGGCGTGAGGCCGATCTTCGATTCGGTGGTGCCGATGCGGATGTCGTCGGCAGCGATCGCCATGTCGCAGGCACACAGCAGCCCGAAGCCGCCGGCCATGACGTGGCCGTTGACGCGGGCGATCACCGGCAGCGTGCATTCCTGCAGGCGCTTGAACAGATCGACGATGTAGTGCTTCGGCCGCGCGAAGTCGACCGCGAAGGCAAAGCCCTTCGTTCCCTTGGCCAGATCGGCCCCGGCACAGAAGGCCTTGTCACCGGCACCGGTGATGACGATGGCGCGGACCTCACCCCCCTCGACGGCGGCAGCGATCGCCCGGTCGATCGTGCGCACGACTTCCTCGTTGAGCGCATTGCGGCGTGCTTCGCGATTGATCGTGATCCACTGCACGGCGCCTCGGCGCTCGACGAGGACCGGCTCGGGCTGGGCGGACTCGGACATGGAAACTCCTGTCTGGACGGGTGTGGCGAAAGCGGTCCGGCATCGGGGCCGGCGCCATTGGTAAGTCATACTCACCTATGCGGCGGAGACTTGTCCAGAGGCGGGCGCGCAAGGATGCGCACACGGCGACGTCACATCGCGCAGATGGACTATGGACGCACGGCGCCGCGCGCAATAGACTCGACGTAAGTCTTACTCACCAGAGAATCCGCATGTCCGACCGCCCCAGCGTCATGCAGGCCTTCACCGGCCTGTCCGCCGACGAGATGGAGATCCTCACGCAGGCCGACCGCTTCGCACAGGCCGAGGCCTACCCGCTCGCACAGCGCATGGACGACGAGGAATGGTGGCCGGAGGAGATCTTCCCGAAGATCGGCGCCACCGGGTACTTCGGCGTCACCGCGCCCGAGGAACTGGGCGGCTCGGGCATGGACGTATTCACCTCCGGCCTGATCCTGCAGGCGCTCGGCCGCTGGAACCATGCGCTGGCGCTGGCCTGGGTCGCACACGAGAACCTGTGCCTGCACAACATCCTGCGCAACGCCAACGACGCGCAGAAGCAGAGGTACGTGCCGGGCCTGTGCAAGGGCACGAGCATCGGCGCGCTGGGTCTCACCGAGCCCGGCGCCGGCTCCGACGCGCTCGGCTCCATGCGCACGACCGCGCGCCGCGAAGGCGGCTACTACGTCCTCAACGGCAGCAAGATCTACATCACCAACGGCCCGGTCGCCGACGTGCTGCTGGTCTACGCCAAGACCGACAAGGACAAGGGCGCGCAGGGCATCAGCGCCTTCATCGTCGAGAAGGACTTCCCCGGCTTCAAGGTCGCGCAGAAGCTGATCAAGATGGGCTTCCGCGGCTCGCAGACCGCCGAGCTGGTGTTCGAGGACTGCAAGGTGCCGGCGGAGAATCTCGTCGGCGAGGAGAATCGCGGCGTCAAGGTGGTGATGTCCGGCCTCGACCTCGAGCGCGCGATGATCTCGCCGATCTGTCTGGGCATCGCCGAGCGCGCGCTGGCGCTGTCGCTCGACTACGCCCGCCAGCGCAAGCAGTTCGGCCGGCCGATCGCCGATTTCCAGATGATCCAGGCCAAGCTCGCCGACATGTACACCTGGGTCGAGTCGATGCGCCTGTTCACCTACCAGACGCTGCGTGCGGCCAACGTCATCGGCGAGGAGGACGGCGGCCGCGGCGAGATCCACAAGCTCACCGCCGCCGGCGTGCTCTACGTGGCCGAGACGATGAACAAGGTGCTCAACGATGCCGTGCAGGTGCATGGCGGCAGCGGCTACATCTGGGAGAGCGAGATCAACCGCCTGTATCGCAGCATCAAGCTGCTGGAGATCGGCGCCGGCACGTCCGAGGTGCGCAAGATGATCATCAGCAAGGAAATGCTGAGCGCGTAGTCATATCGCCTCTCCCGCTTGCGGGAGAGGGGAGCCGGATCGCCGCATGAACCTCGACATCGACCGCCTCAACGATCCCGCGGCCCTCTGGGCGGCGGACACCGTCTACCGCCCGGACCTGTTCGCGGGCAAGGTCGCACTGGTCTCCGGCGCCGGCAGCGGCCTCGGCCGCGCCTGCGCACTGCTGTTCGCGCGCCTCGGTGCAAGGCTGGTGATCTGCGGGCGCACGCCCGAGAAGCTCGAAGCGGTCGCCGAATTCGTGCGCGACAAGGGCGGCGAGGTGCTCGTGGTGCCGACCAACGTGCGCGAGCCCGATCAGGTGGACGCGCTGTTCGCGCAGGCGCACGCGCACTACGGTCGCATCGACTGCACGGTCAACAACGCCGGCGGGCAGTTCCCGCAGGCGGCGATCGACTTCGCGCCCAAGGGCTGGAGCGCGGTCATCAACAACAACCTCAACGGCACCTGGCTGATGATGCAGCGCGCCGCCCAGTACTGGCGCGATCTCGGCCCCGTAGCGGAGCCGATGCTGCGGTCGATCTGCAACATCGTCGTCGTCATCGAGCGCGGCATGCCGGGCGTGGCCCACACCGTCGCGGCACGCGCGGGCATCATCGGCGCCACACGCACGGTGGCGGTCGAGTGGGCGCCGCTGGGCATCCGCGTCAACTGCATCGCGCCGGGGCTCATCGCCACCGAGGGCCTGCGCGTCTACCCGCCGGAGGCGCAGAAGGAATTCCCCATCGCCAACCCGATGAAGCGGCCAGGCACGCCGATGGAGATCGCCGAGTCCTGCATCTACGTCTCGGCCTCGAGCGGCAGCTTCATGACCGGCGAGGTCGTCACCGTCGACGGCGGCGGCAAGCTCTGGGGCGAGCTGTGGACCGCCGGCCGGCCGGAGTGGTATCGCCACTGACGCCCCCCGGATAGGGGGCTGCCACCCATCTGCGGGGTTCCGGCGCGCAGTACCCGTCTCCACAGTGGCGGCCTTCCCCAGCCAGAAGGACCGTCATGAAGCCTGTCGTCAGTTTCCGCCCTGCGGTGATCGCCATCGGTGCCGCCTTGCTCGGCGCCTGCGCGGGCACACCGCCCGCGCCCAGCTTCGACCCGCAGTCCGACATCCGCGCGCAGGCGGCAACCTTCATCGCGACGAACAAGGATGCGAAGAAGATGGGCGATGCCGGCCGCGGTGCGGTGCTCGCCTGCAACGTGATGTTCGCGCATCGCGCCGCCGCGCATGCGGGCACCGGCGGCGGGCTGTTCGACCACAGCGGCAAGACCCGGGCCGAGGCCAAGGTGTCGGTGTTCTACACCCTCGTGGGCCTCACCGAGGCCGACTACCAGCGCATGACCGACGCCATCTGCGCCAGGGCCGAACAGCAGCTCGTCGCGCAGGGCTTCCAGCTCGTGCCGCGCGCCGAACTCGAATCCAGCCCGCAGTATCAGGCGCTGCGCGCGGCCGGACGCGACACGCCGTATGACTTCAAGCCGCCGAACGGCGACAGCAAGGCGCGCTACATGGTCTATTCCGCCGGCGGGGCCACGCTCTACGACGCGCGTTACATCGGCGCCGTGTCGGGTCTCGGGCAGGCGCTCAAGGCGGCCAAGGGCACCTCCGCCGACCAGATGGCCACGTCGGTGATGGACGGCTTCGGCGCCGACGGCATCAGCATCAACCTGCTCGTCGACTTCGCGCAACTGCAGTCCAGCGGCGCATCGAAGACCTGGCAGCTGGCAGCGGTCGACAAGGCCGAGGTCAGCGGCGAGGTCGGACTGAGCATCTCCGGCGACGTGTCGTTCCGCCTCGCCCGGCATCTGGACTGCTGGGACCGCTTCGGCAAGCGCGAGTGCATGGTCAAGAACGGCAACACGCCGATGTTCTCCAGCAAGATGCCGGTGCTGATGCGCGAGCCGTTCTACGAGAGCGTGGAGAACACGACGACGACCGGCGACAAGGCCACCGCGGTGCTGACCAAAGGCCTGGCGATACTGTCGGCGATGGGCGGCGTCAGCTCGACCAGCTACGACACGACGCGCTACGAGGTACGCGTCAACCCGGCGCAGTTCGGCGAAACCGCCGTGACCGGTGCCGAACGCTTCGTCGACATGGCGCTGATCACCGCCAGCGCCACCCGCTGATCGCGCACCGTCCCCAAGCACTGACTACGACTCCGATCCGGGGGCGTGCGCAGGCGCGCCCCGGATCACGCCGATCCATTCGCGCCTCACGTTCGCCCCCCTGCTTCGCCGTCTCCGGAACCCGCGCGCTACGATGCCGGTCTGTAGAGCCCTTCCGGATCGACGCAACAGGAGATGACGATGACCGCTTCCGCGCTGCGCGCGGCACTGACCGCGGCGCCAATGCTGCTTGCCCTGCACGCCACTGGCGCGTCTGCGGCTCTGGACGCCGCAACCGGCAAAGCCCTGGATGCCGCCATCGCCGGCGATCACCGCAGCGCGGAGAACAAGGCCCGCGACGTGCATCGCAAGCCGCGCGAGGTGCTGGAGTTCGTCGGCCTGCGCCGCGACATGACCGTCGTCGAGATGTCGCCCGGCGCCGGCTGGTACACCGAGATTCTCGGGCCGGTTCTTGCGGACCAAGGGCGCCTGTATGCCGCCCAGTTCGCACTCAACGACGTGCCGACCTACCAGCGGCGGCTGCTCGGCAGCTTCCTGACCAAGCTCGCCGCGACGCCGGACCTCTACAAGAGCACGGTGATCACGCATTTCGCGCCGCCGTATGCGCTGGAGATCGCGCCCCGCGCCAGCGCCGACCTGGTACTGACGTTCCGCAACCTGCACAACTGGGCCGCGGAGAACGAGGCCGGGGTGTCGTGGAGCAACGTCGCGTTCAAGGCGATGTACGACGCGCTCAAGCCCGGCGGCACGCTCGGCATCGTCGATCACCGCTGGCCCGACCCCAAGACCGAGAATCCTGCGGATCGCAACGGTTACATCTCGGAGGAGCGCACGATCCGTCTCGCCGAGGCGGCCGGCTTCAAGTTCGCCGCACGCTCCGAGGCGCTGCGCAACCCCAAGGACACCCATGATCACCCGCGCGGCGTGTGGACGCTGCCACCGTCCCTGGCGCTGGGCGAGCAGGATCGCGACCGGTATCTCGCCATCGGCGAGTCCGACCGCTACCTGCTCACGTTCACCAAGCCGACCGAGTGAACCGTTAGGCTACGCCTCCCAATCGAGAGGAGACGTTTCATGATCGGCTACGTGACCATCGGGACCAACGACATGCCGCGGGCCGCGGCGTTCTACGACGCGCTGCTCGCCGAACTGGGCGCCAAGCGCATGATGGAGTTCGCCAACGGCATCGCCTGGTCCAACGGTCAGGGCGCGGCACTGTCGGTGGTCACGCCCTTCGACAAGCAGGCCGCGACGGCCGGCAACGGCACCATGGTGGCGCTCGCCGTCGGCAGCAAGGCGCAGGTCGATGCGATGCACGCCAAGGCCCTCTCGCTCGGCGCAGGCGACGAAGGTGCCCCGGGCGCCCGCGGCGAGACCTTCTACGGCGGCTACTTCCGCGACCTCGACGGCAACAAGCTGAACTTCTTCTTCATGGGCTGATCGCGCATGGCCCGGGCTCCTGCCGGCCTCGCAGGCAGGAGCCCGAAGCTCGACGCATCGCGACCCGGGACGCGGCACGGCGAGCACGCGGGGCATGGGCATCACCCGCACCACACGACGAGGACAGCAGCCAGGGACTCCGGCTTGTATAGTGTTACGTTATAACGTTATTGTTAACGGCGCGAGACGCATCCGATCGAAGATCGATCTCGATGTGCCCGGCGCGCTCGCGTAGAAACACCTTGCCCCCTGACTCACCCCCTGCGTCGCGGAGATCACCCAATGACATCCACGCTCCCGGTGACGGTTCTGTCCGGCTTTCTCGGTGCCGGCAAGACGACGTTGCTGAATCACGTCCTTTCGAATCGCGAGGGGCGCCGTGTCGCCGTGATCGTCAACGACATGAGCGAGGTCAATGTCGATGCGGCGATCGTCGATGGTCAGGCCGCGCTGTCGCGCACCGAGGAGAAACTGGTCGAGTTCAGCAACGGCTGCATCTGCTGCACGCTGCGCGACGACCTGCTCAAGGAGGTCACGCGCCTGGCGCGCGAAGGCCGCTTCGATCATCTGCTGATCGAGTCGACGGGCATCTCCGAACCGATGCCCGTGGCCGCGACGTTCGCCGTGCGCGACGAGGCCGGCTTTTCGCTGTCGGACCTTACGCGCATCAACTCGATGATCACCGTCGTCGACGCCAGGAACTTGCTTCGCGACTACTGCTCCACCGATTTCCTGCGTGATCGCGGAGAGTCGCTGGGCGAGGAAGACGAGCGCAACGTGGTCGACCTTCTGGTGGACCAGATCGAGTTTGCCGACACCATCGTCGTCAACAAGATCTCCGAGGTCGATGCGGAGCAGCGACGCGACGTGCTGGCCGTCGTCAAGGGCCTGAACCCGGGAGCGCATGTCGTGCTCGCCGACTTTGGCCGCGTGCCGATCGCCGAGCTGCTCGACGGTTTTCGCTTCGATCCCGCGCAGGCCGAGCGCAATCCGGGCTGGGCCCGGGAGTTGCGCGGCGAGCACACGCCGGAAACCGAGCAGTACGGCATCACCAACTTCGTCTATCGCGAACGCCGGCCCTTTCACCCTCAACGCCTGCACGACTTCATCCATTCGAGCTGGGAGGGCGTGATCCGTGCCAAGGGCTGGTTCTGGCTCGCCAGTCGTCCGGACTTCGTCGCCCAGCTCTCGCAGGCGGGAGGCACGCTTTCCCTGGGCGCCGTGGGCTTGTGGTGGGCCAGCCCGCGCGCCGATCGCGCCCCGCCGGCAGTGATGGAGCGTCTGCGACCGGTCTGGGACGACACCTACGGCGATCGCCGGCAGGAGCTGGTCTTCATCGGCATCGGCGCGGACGAGGCAGCGCTGCGCGCGCGGCTGGACGCCTGCCTGCTCACCGATGCCGAGATCGCACTGGGCCACCCCGCATGGAAAGCCTTGCCCGACCCATTCCCCCCATGGCGCATCGACGCCACCGAAACGGAGGCAGCATGAACGCACCCGTCCCCACTGACGGCCGCATGGTCGCGTTCGACGAAAAGAATGCAGCGAGCTATGACGAACGGTTCGCGCCATTGGCAGCGATGACGCAGGCGCTGCACCTGCTCATGCGTGGCCTTTGGCAGGAACTGCCGGAGCAGGCGCGGATTCTCTGCGTCGGCGCCGGCACCGGTGCGGAGATGATGGCGCTGGCACCGCACTTCCCCGGTTGGCACTTCACGGCCGTGGACCCCTCGGGACCGATGCTGGCCATCTGCCGGCGCAAGGCCGAGGCTGCCTGCTTCGCGCATCGCTGCAGTTTCCATGAGGGCTATCTGGAGTCCCTGCCTCGGGGCGAACCCTTCGACGCCGCGAGCTGCGTGCTCGTATCGCAGTTCCTGCTCGACCGCGAGGCGCGCATCAGCCTGTTTCGCGACATCGCCTCGCGCTTGCGGCCCGGCGGCCGGATGATCAGCGCAGACCTGGCGGCCGACCTCGACCGCGCACCGGGCAGCGAACTGCTCGAGCAGTGGATGCGCCTGATCCGTCTCACCGGGGCCAGCGCCGAGCAGTGCCATCAACTGCGCACGGCGTATCGGCGCGATGTCAGTGTCGTGCCTCCCGCCCGGATCGAATCCATCCTCGCCGAGGCCGGGTTCGCCAGCTCCCTCGAGATCTATCACTCCCTGCTGCTGCACGCCTGGGCGAGCCGGGTCGCTCCCTCGTCTGCTGCTGCGAGCCGATCCCGGTGAGCGTCCTTGTGGAGCAACGCGCCGGCGAAGCATCGTCATGTTGACGCCAATCCCGCTCCGACACTCGGGTGACCGCGTCGCGATTCTCCTGTCCGCAGTCTGCCTCGTGCATTGCCTGCTCCTTCCGCTGGTGGTGACTCTGCTGCCGTGGCTGGTCTGGCTGGTGGACAACGATGCGGTCGTTCATCGCTGGCTGCTGATCGGCATCGTCCCCGTCAGTGCCGTCGCGCTGATCCGCGGCTGCGCGCGCCACGGTCAACGCGCGTTGCTCTGGCTCGGAGTGGCAGCCATCTCCATGCTGATGGGCGCCGCGCTGTGGGAATCCGTGCCCGAGGCCTGGGAGTCCGCACTGACCTTCCTGGGCAGCGTCGCGCTGTCCTCCACGCATGTGCTCAATCTGCGCGCCTTGCGGCGATGGGCCCCGGCCGGAGCCGCCGTTGCCTGAGTCCCCAGCCCCACACGCGCCACCGCTGCCGGTGTGCCTGCTCACCGGTTTTCTCGGCGCGGGCAAGAGCACGCTGCTGAACTTCGTGCTGCGGCATCCGCAGATGGCCGGCACAGCCGTCGTGATCAACGAGTACGGATCGGTGGGCATCGACCATCACCTCGTGGAGTCGGCGTCCGACGACACCGAGCTGATCGCCGACGGCTGCCTGTGCTGTACCGCCAGCGGCCAGCTGGCCGAGTCGCTGCTGGCGCTGCTCGAACGCGCACGCCGACGACAGTTCCATTTGCGCCGCATCATCATCGAGACCACCGGACTGGCCGAGCCGGGCCCGATCCTCAGCCAGTTGCTGCGCCACGAGACGCTGCGCGAGCGGTTCGTCGTCGACAGCGTCGTCACGTTGGTCGATGCCTCCAATGCAGCGGCCACGCTGGCGGATCACGACATCGCCGTGTCGCAGATCACCGCTGCCGACCGCCTTCTGGTGACCAAGACCGATCTGGTGGATGCCGCCGCCGCGCGGCAACTGCAGTACAGGCTGGCCGAGATGAATCCGGACGCGGTGATCGAGCACGTCGTCGCCGGCACCGCGCAGCCGGCGCAGCTGTTCAGCGGCGCGCATCGCCGCGCCACGAGCGGCGCCGACTTCGGGTCGTTGTTCGCCAAGGTCGGTCAGATTCGTTTCGCGCCGGCGGCACGGCTTTCACCCTCCGGGCCGCTGATCAATCCGCGACCCCCTTCCGAGCAGGACATCCAGACCTTCGGCCTGATTCTCGACGAGCCGCTGCCCGAATCCACCTTCAACTCCTGGCTCGCGTTCCTGCGCACGCTGTGCGGCCCGACGCTGCTGCGCATGAAGGGCCTGGTGAACATCCAGGGCAGGAATGTCCCGACAGTGCTGCACGGCGTGCAGCAGACGTTTCATCCGCCGCAGACGCTGCCAGCCTGGCCGGACGAAGACCGGCGCACGCGACTGGTGTTCATCACGCGCGGCTGGTGGCAGGACATCGTCGGCTCCACGCTCGAATGGTTGCGGGCGCGCAAACCGCGATCGGTGACGGACCAGCCGGCATGAAGCATGCGGTCGCGGCACTGATGCTGGGTGCCGGAGGCATGGCTGCGGTTGCACAGGTGCCCGCACCAACGGACGCGCCCGCCACACCAGTCTCGCGCTTAGCCGACAAGGCGGGCGACTCATCGCGCCGCCCCAAGGCAATGGACGCCGATGCGCCACCGATGTATCGAGGGCCGATGAATGGCGGCGTGCTCTGGAGTCCGGGTTTCGGGCCCCGAATCGGCGGCTGCTGCCACGAAGGGGCGGACGGACAGCTTTACTGTCACGGCGTGGGTTTATGACGGTCCTGCAGATCGACAATCTCGGCTTCTCCTACGGGCAGCGCACCGTCTTGCGTCTGGACACGCTGACGCTGAACGAGGGCGACACCTGTGCCGTCATCGGCCCGTCCGGCTGCGGCAAGACGACGCTGCTGCACCTGATCGCCGGTCTGCTGCAGCCTGCGCAGGGCTCGGTCGCGGTCTGCGGGCAGCGGCTCGACGCGCTCGATGCAAGTGCCCGCGACCGCTTCCGCGGACATCACCTCGGCATCGTGTTCCAGCGGCTGCATCTGCTGCCCGCACTCGACGTGCTGGAGAACCTGTTGCTGGCGCAGCGGCTCGCACGCGTGTCACCCGACGCAAAGGACGCGCGTCGGCTGCTCGATGCCCTCGGCGTCGGCGAGTTCGCGCGAGCGCGGCCCGCGCAGTTGAGTCAGGGGCAGGCCCAGCGCGTCGCCATCGCGCGGGCGCTCGTGCACCGGCCGGCGCTGCTGCTCGCCGACGAACCGACGTCCAGCCTCGACGACGATAACGCCGAGCGCGCGATCGATCTGCTGCAGGACCAAGCGCGTGCCGTCGGCGCGGCCTTGCTGGTCGTCACGCATGACCGGCGCATCCGCGGCTGGCTGGCGCGCGAGGTTCAGCTGGAGCCACCGGCATGACCTGGCTGCGCCTCGCGCTCGCCAATCTGCGCGCCGCGCCGCTCACCTCGCTGGTGAACGCGGCGCTGCTGGCGCTGGGCACCGCGAGCATCGTGCTGCTGTTGCTCATTGGCGAGCAATTCTCGTCGACGCTGGCACGCGACGCGCGCAGCATCGATCTGGTGGTCGGTGCCAAGGGCAGCCCGGTGCAGCTGGTGCTGTCCAGCGTGTATCACGCGGACGTTCCGACCGGGAACATCGTGAAAGCGGATGCCGATCGCTGGGCCGCCGATCCGCGCGTGGCGCATGCCGTGCCGCTGTCGCTCGGCGACAGCTATCGCGGCTTTCGCATCGTCGGCACCACGACCGACTACCCGGCGCTGTACGCCGCGCAGCTCGCCTCCGGACGTTTCTGGGAGGCGCCAATGGAGGCCGTCGCCGGCGCCGCGGCGGCGCGCGAGGCGGGGCTGGTTCAGGACAGGCGCTTCGCCGGCGCGCACGGACTGGTCGATGGCGGGCATGAACATGCCGGACAGCCGTATCGCATCGTCGGTGTGCTTCAGCCTACTGGCACCGTGCTCGATCGCCTGATCCTCACTTCGCTCGACAGCGTCTGGAATCTGCACGGCGAACATGAGAGCGCGCACGACAATCATGAGCACGACCATGACCAGAACCCTGAGGATGAGCACGATCACGGCGAAGCGCATGAACACGACCATGCCGATGCACACGACGACGCGAGAGAGAACACCTCAATGCTGATCCGCTACGCCTCGCCGCTCGCGGCGACCACGCTGCCGCGGCAGATCAATACCGAGTCGCAGCTTCAGGCTGCCGCACCGGCATTCGAGGTGACCCGCCTGCTCAATCTCGTGGGCCTCGGGCTCGATGGCCTGCGCGCCTTTGCCGGCGTGCTGATTCTCACCGCGGGATTCAGCGTCTTCGCCGCACTGTATGGCGCGCTCAAGGCGCGCCGCTACGATCTGGCGATGCTGCGCTGCCTGGGTGCCACGCGCACCGAGCTGCTGTGGAGCCTGCTGCTGGAAGGCCTGATGCTCGCAGCGCTCGGCGCGGTGCTCGGGCTGGCGCTCGGGCACGGCACGATGGAGCTGATCGGCCGCTGGCTTGCGGCCAGCCGGGGGGTCTCGGCCACCGGCTGGGTCTGGCTGCCGACGGAGTCCTGGCTGCTGCTCGGCCTGCTCGTCATCGGCGTGCTGGCGGCCGCCCTGCCGGCGTGGCAGGCCTACCGTGCGGATGTTGCACGGACTCTGGCAGGCTGAGCGCATGCGCCTGCTCGTCGCCACGCTACTGGCTGCAGTCCTGCCGCTGCAGGCCTGCAACCGAAAAGCCGAACCGCCGGAATCGACGGGCCTGACCGCTGAGGAACTGGCTGCCGAAGCCCCGGCGTCGAAAACCGACGATCCCTTCGCCGGCACGCCTTCCGCCGTCACCTATCCGCAGCCACCGGCCACGCGCACGCCGGTCGATGCCGCGGATGCCGGCCCGGTGATTCTCGAACTGATCTCCGAGACCGCCTACCTCAACGAGCGCCGCCAGTACGTCGTCGACCTGCTCGAACGGGACATGGCCTACCTGACGCTGGTGGTCACGGATCAGGACGGCAATCCGGTGCAGGGGGCGCAGCTGGAGTACGCGATCAGCGGCAGCTCGCGGGTCGTGCCGATCGGCGAGGACCCGGTCACCGACGACCTCGGCTGGTCCGAGATCGGCGTCGTCGGCGGCGAGATGGGCGCGGACACGCTGACCGTGACCTACCAGGACCGCTCGCTCGAGGTGCTGATCAACGTCATCAGCCTGCAATCGGTGGGCTTCGCGAGCCTCGACGAGGACCAGGCCGATCTGCGATGGGACACGCTGATGCAGGCACGACTGCGTTTCGACGCCGACAACCGGGTGTCCGCCGAATTCCCGGGCGCAGTGGCCGAGCAGAGCGGCGAGAAGGTGAAGCTCATCGGCTTCATGATGCCGCTGGAATCCGAGGAGAAGCAGAAGCACTTCCTGCTGACCTCCAATCCGCCGAGCTGCTTCTTTCACATTCCCGGCGGGCCCGCGGGTGCGGTCGAGGTGTTCGCGCAAAAGGGCATCAAGGCGTCCTGGGATCCAATCCTGCTCGAAGGACGCTTCGAGACGGTCCAGGGCAGCGAAACCGGCGTGATCTATCGCCTTCACGATGCGCGGGTCGTCTCGCGATGAACGCTCGGGTTGCCTATGCCGCTGCTCGGAACGGGACTAAGCTTCGCCGATGAAAGCTCGAAAGACCGCCACGCGTCGCCTGCGCGCACCCAGCCTGCCTGCGGCCGCGCTGCACCGCGCCGAGCAGCTCTGTACAAAAGCCGGAGAGCGGCTGACGCCGGCGCGCATCAATGCCTACGCCGAGCTGCTGACGCAGAAGAACCCCATCTCCGCCTACGAGTTGCTTGCGCTGATGGAGCAGCGGGAAGGCCGCAAGCTGGCGCCCTTGACGGTCTACCGCCAGCTCGACTTTCTCGTGCGCGTCGGCCTCGTGCACAAGCTCACTTCCGCGCAGGCCTACGTGGCCTGCGAGCACCCGGATCATCCGCACGACACCCTGTACCTCGTCTGCTCGTCCTGCGGCAAGGCCGACGAGCTGGAATCCGAGCGTGTCGCGGAGCTGCTCAGCAAGGCGGCGAGGAGCCGCGGCTTCAAGCCGGGCAAGGCCATCGTGGAAGTCCCCGGCCTGTGCCAGACCTGCCGGCAGCCGCCGGACGGCGCCGACGGCATCGGAGTCGCAGGCGCCCGGTGACCCGCCGGCCGGGTCAGATTGCCTGCGCCCCGGTCGCGGCTGAAGTCGCTCCTACATGGGTTCTCGATCGCGCGGCCGCAACACGAACCGCGCGATCGCCGGCCCCAGCAGCACGGCGCCGAGCATGTTGGCGCTGAACATCACGACCAGCAGCAGGCCCATGTCGCGCTGGAACTGCAGACCCGAGAACAGCCACGCGAACACGCCGCCGGCGAGACACAGGCCGGTGAAGATCACCGCCTTGCCGGTCTGGCGCAGGGTCGCGACGTAGGCGTCGCGCAAGTCCAGCTTCGCGTCGTCGAGCTGGTGACGCAGCACGTCGTAGACGTAGATGCCGTAGTCCACGCCGATGCCGACCGCGAGCGTGACCACGGGCAGGGTCGCGACCTTGAGGCCGATGCCGGCCACGGCCATCAGCGCGTTGGCGAAGATCGTCACCAGGAACAAGGGCACGCCGATGATCGCCACGCCGGCGAGCGAGCGGTAGGACAGCACCAGCAGCACGCCGATGACGGCGTAGACCCAGAGCACGGTCCGCAGCTCGTTGTCCTCGATGACCTCGTTGGTCGCGGCCATCACGCCGACGTTGCCGGAGGCCATCGCGAAGTGCACCGGACAGGCCAGCGGTTCCTCGGCCACTTCGCCGGTGCGGCGCAGTTGCAGGCGTTCGGCGCAGGCGGCGGCATCGGCCTGCGGATGCGCGGCGTAATACTCGGCCGCGTTGGCTTGGTTGAAGCGCTGCACGGCATCGGTGATGCGGTGGATCGTCGAGGCGCGGTGATCGGTCGTGTACAGATAGACCGGCATCGCGCTGCAATCGACGTTGAGCAGGCCGGTGCGGGTTTCGACCGGCTTGGTTGCGAGCACCAGCGAATCGCGGTTGCGCGGCAGCACGCGCTGCTTGATGTGCCCCTCCCAGAATCCGGAGTAGACCTTGCGCGCCACGTCAGGCAGGGCCCGCGAGGAGGTCACGCCCTCGGTGTTCCGCAGATGCCAGGCGAAGCGGTCGATCTGCTCCAGCGCCTCGTACTCGATGCACGACCACGGATCAGCCTCGGCGATGACCGTGAACACGTCGGTGGCAATGCTGAAGTTGCGGGCGATGGCGCGCGAATCGACGTTGTAGACCGAGTCCGGCCGCAGCTCGGGCACACCGGTCTGCGCATCGCCGATGATGCGCCCGTCCTGCAGATGCCAGCTCGCGGCGAGCACGACGGCCGCCAGCGTCAGCAGGCCGGCGGCCACCGGCCGCGTGGTGACCACTGCCATGCGCTGCCACAGGGCCTCACCGGCCAACGCGAGCCGCGCACGGCGGGCGCGGAAGCCGTCGACGCCATGCACGCGCAGCGTCGACAGCCAGATCGGCATCATCAGCTTGTTGGTGACGATGACCGCCAGCATGCCGAGACAGGCGTTGATCGACATCTCGCGGATCACGCCGATGGGCACCAGCGCGATCGTCAGGAAGCCGGCCACGTTGGTGATCAGCGCGATGCTCCCGGGAATGAACAGCCGCCGGAAGGTCTGGCGCGACGCCTCGAAGGGATCGCGCCCGCGCACGATCTCGTCCGCCCAGAAGTTCACGTACTGCACGCCGTGCGAGGTCGAGATCGCCAACACCAGGAACGGCACCATGATCGCGAACGGATCGAGCCCGAAACCGGCCGTGCGCAGCAGGCCCAGTTCCCAGATCACGGCGACGATCGAGCACAGCATCGGCAGCCAGGCCAAGCGCAGGTCGCGCAGGTAGACCCACAGTGCGACGAAGGTGCCGAGCAGGGTCAGCACGAAGAACAGCATCACCTGCTGTGTCGCCGCCGAGACGTCGCCGACCACCTTGGCGAAGCCGATGATGTGCACCGACAGGCCGGGGTGGTAGGCCGGATTGTCGACGCGCTCGACCGTCAGCAGGCGGCCCGGCACCTCAATCACGCGCTTGCCGCCGATCTCGTCGCGATCGTGCACGTCATAGGATCGCAGCCAGCGTCGCCAGCCCGGATCACCGTAGCGCTCGGCGACGACGCTGCCTGCTGTCAGATGAGCGTAGTCGCGGGTCAGCCGCAGCACGTACTTGTCCGGACTGGTGAGCTGGCCGCGGACCTTGTCCTCGAGGTTCTCGGCGACGTGGACCAGGTCGGTGCCGGCATCGGTCTCCGGATCGCGCTCGAGCACGTCGGCGTAGACCAGTGCGCCGCGCTGGTCGTTGGAGACCAGCCGGCCAATGACCCCGGCCTTGCCGACGTGCTCGCGGATCAGCGCGAACATCTCGGGCGACGGCGCATAGCTGGCCGGAATCACGTCTTCGGAGCGGAAGCCGCCGTTCTCGACCACCTCGAGAAAGCGCACGTTGCGCGTGAAGATCGACGACAGCTCGGTGCGGTCGATGCCGCGCGTGAACTCGACCTCGCTCGTGGCCAGCTTGAGGCTGGCGAGAAAGCGCTCGTTGTAGATCTCGCCGTCGTCCGGATCGTCCTGCATCAGCGCCACCAGCACCGCGTTGGCGCCGCCGACGTCGCCGCGGTACTGCTCGAACACCTGCATGTACGGATGATCCGTCGGCACCGTCTTGCCGAAGCTCGCGTCCGGTTCCAGGCGCAGGGCCTGCACCGCCATCAGCGCCGTCATCAGCACCAGCAACACGACGCTGATGCGCCGGCCGCGCGGCGAATAGAGCGCCGGCTCGACGACGCGCAGGATGGTTTCGGCGTTCACACGCATGCGAAGAGTCCGCGAAGGTTCGGGCGAGAGTGTCACAGAAAGCGCAGCGGCCTGTTCTCCCCCGCGCGGATCAGGCGCCGCAACGCAAACGGGCCCGCGAACGGGCCCGTAGCGAATGCCGGCGACACGGCGATCAGTGCGCGGCTGCCGGTGCCGAGCCGTGCGCCTTGGCTGCCTTTTTCGCCGCCACGGCGGCGTAGTCCCGGCCGATATACAGGTACATCGCCGGTACCACGTACAGCGTGAACAAGGTGCCGATGGTCATGCCGGCGGCGATCACCAGACCGATCGAGAAGCGCGAACCGGCGCCCGGACCCTCCGCGAACAGCAGCGGGAACATCGCGATCACCAGTGCCGCCGTGGTCATCAGCACCGGCCGCAGACGGATCGACGCCGCCTCCTCGATCGCCTCGCGCTTGCCCATTCCCTGTTCCTGCAGCTTGTTCGCAAACTCCACGATCAGGATGCCGTGCTTGGAGATCACGCCGATCAACGTGACCAGGCCAACCTGGGTGTAGATGTTCAGCGTCATGCCCGGGAACTGCGCGATCTGCATGCTGTTGAGAATCGCGAAGATGTTGAGCACCAGCAGTGCGCCGCAGATCGACATCGGCACCGTGACCAGCATGATGATCGGATCGCGGAACGACTCGAACTGTGCCGCCAGCACCAGGTAGATGAGAATCAGCGCGAACACGAAGGTCGTCGCCAGCGCCGTGCCCTCCTGCTTGAACTGACGCGAGGCGCCGGCATAGTCGGTCTGGAAATTGGCCGGTGCCAGCTCCGCGAACAGGTCCTCGAACACCTTGAGCGCTTCACCCTGCGGGATGTCCGGCCGCGGCACCGCGATGATCGTGTTGGAGTTGAGCTGCTGGAAATGCTCGATCGTGCGGGGGATGACGCGGTCCTCGAGCTTCACCAGCGTGGACAGCGGGATCAGCTCGCCGTTGCGCGCGCGGGTGTAGTAGCCCTCGAGTTGCTGCGGGTTGATGCGCTCGCCGCGCGTGACCTGCTGGATCACCTTGTACGAACGGCTGTCGTAGGAGAAGCGGTTGACCTCGCCTCCGGCCAGCAGCGCCGCCATGTCGGCGGACAATGCGCCCATGTCGACGCCGAGCATCGCCGCCTTGTCGCGGTCGATGTGGATGCGCGTCTCCGGTTTGTCGATGTGCAGGCGCTGGCCGATGAAGAAGAACTGCTTGGTGGCCTCGGCACGCTCGACGATCTGGTCGCCGATACGCGCGATGGTCTCCGGCGGCGCCGTCGACTTGAGCACGAACTCCACCGGATAGCCCTGCCCGGGGGTCGGCAGCGCCGGCGGCTGGATGCCGGTCCAGCGCAGGCCCGGAAGCTTGTTCAGCTTGCCCTGCAGCTCGGAAAGAATCGTCGGCGTGAGCCGCTCGCGTTCGGTCCAGTTACGCATCACCATGCCCATGAACGCGGTGTTCGTCGCGTTGCCGTTGGAGATGCTGAACGTGAAGATATTGTCGACGTCCGGATCTTCGAGCGTGATCTTCTGCGCCGCCTGGAACTGCTCCTCGAGGTACTCGGGCGAGGCGTAGCCGTCGACCTCGTTGATCGAGAACGCGAAGCCGAAGTCCTCCTGCGGCGCCAGTTCGCCGGGTGTCGAGACATAGAGGAAGCCGCAGGAGACGAACACGATCACGCCGAAGACGCCGATCACGTGGCGCGTGTTCAGAGCGCCGTGCAGACGCTGCTTGTAGCCGTTGCGCCAGCTTTCGAACTTCGCGTCGAGCCAGTCGGCCAGGCGGTTGGGCTCGGCGTCCTCGCCGTGGGTAGGCTTGAGAATGCGCGCGCACATCATCGGCGTGAGCGTCAGGGCGATGATGCCGGAGATCAGTACCGCGCCGGCGAGCGTGAACGCGAACTCGCTGAACAGCTTGCCGGTGATGCCGGACAGGAAGCCGATCGGCGCGTAGACCGCCACCAGCGTGATCGTCATCGCGATCACCGGGCCGACCAGCTCGCGCGCACCCTTGATCGCAGCATCGAAAGGCTTCATGCCTTCCTCGATATGCCGATGCACGTTCTCGAGCACGATGATGGCGTCGTCGACGACCATGCCGATGGCCAGCACCATCGCCAGCAACGTCAGCAGATTGATGGTGTAGCCCATCACCAGCATGATGAACAGCGCGCCGACCAGAGACAGCGGAACGGTGACCGCCGGGATCAGCGAGCTGCGCACCGAGCCGAGGAACAGGAAGATCACGGCGAGCACGATCAGTACGGCCTCGATCAGAGTCGTGCGCACCTCGGCGATCGCCTCGCGGATGTACTCGGTGGAGTCGTAGCCGATTTCCGCCTCGAGCCCTTCCGGCAGCGCCTGCTTGATCGACGGCCACACCTTGAGCACGTCCTCGATGACGTCGAGCACATTGGCCTCGGGACGCACGAACACGGCGATGAACAGGGCCGGGTCGCCGTTCCAGCCGGCGCCGCCATCGTAGTCCTCCGCACCGAGCACGATATCGGCCACGTCACCCAGGCGCACGACATCGTCGCCCTCGGTGCGCAGCACGAGCTGGCGGAACTCGTCCGTGGTACGCAGGTCGGTCTGGGCAGACAGGCCGATGCGCACATAGTTGCCCTTGGCCTCGCCAACCGCCGACAGCACGTTCTGCTCGCGGATGCGGCCGTAGACCTCGCTCGCGGTGAGATTGTGCGCCGCCAGACGGTCCGGCTTGAGCCAGACGCGCATGGCATAGGTGCGGGCACCCTGGATTTCCGCCTTCTCGACGCCGGGAATCGTCGACAGCTGCGGCTCGACGACGCGGATCAGGTAATCGGTGATCTGGCTCTTGTCGAGCACCTTGGAGTAGACCGAGATGTACATCGCGGCGGTACCGCCGCTCTCGCCGATCTCGACCACCGGGTCCTCCGAGGCCTCGGGCAGCTGGCGGCGCAGCTTGTTGACCTTGGCGGAAATCTCCGTCAGCGCCTCGTTCGGATCCTTGTCCAGGCGCAGGTTCGCGGTGATCGTCGCGATGCCCTGCGCGGTGCTCGAGGTCATGAAGTCGATGCCGTCGGCGGTCGCGATTTCGCGCTCCAGCGGCGTGGTGATGAAGCCGTCCATCAGCTCGGCCTCGGCACCCGGGTACGCGACGCTGATGTTGATCTGCGCGTTCTGCAGCTCCGGGTACTCGCGCACGGTCAGGTCGGCCCCGGCGCGTAGGCCGAGCAGCAGGATGACCAGGCTGACCACGGTGGCCAGCACCGGGCGCTTGATGAAGATGTCGGTGAAGTGCATGAGGTCGCCTCAGGTCTGCGGCGGCTGCGGATCGAGCTTGGCGTCCGGCGCCAGGCCGTTGTCGATATGGACCGGTGTCTGGTTGCGCAGCTTCATCAGGCCCGAGGTGGCAACGCGGTCGCCCGGCTGCAGCCCCTCGATCACAGCGACGAAATCGCCGCGGCTGTCGCCGATCCGCACGAAGCGCTGCACCACCTCATCCTTCGGCCCCTGCTGCTCGCCGCCCTCGCTGCCCTCGGGCGGCTTGCGCGGCTGCAGCACGAACACCGAGGTGCCGTAGGAGCTGTACTCGACGGCAGTGCGGGGAATCGCCAGCACCTCGCGCTCGCCGGGCAGCGACAGCACGACGCGCCCGAACTGACCGGCGCGCAGCAGTCCGTCCGGATTCGGCAGGCGCGCACGCAGACCGAAGTTGCGCGTGGCCGGATCGACGCGTGGCTCCACCGCGAGCACCTCGCCGGTGAAGCGCTGCTGCGGATAGGCATCGACGCGCACGCTGACCTTGAAGCCGGCCTGCACGGTACCCGTGTACTGTTCCGGCAGGCTGAAATCGACGTCGATCGGATCGAGCGACTGCAGCGTGACGATCGGCGTTCCCGGCGAGACGTACTGCCCGACGTTCACCTGGCGGATGCCGAGCTGGCCCGCGAACGGTGCGCGGATCTGCTTCTGCGCCACGCGACCGGCCTGCGCCTCGGCAGCAGCCTTGGCCGCATCGGCCTCGGCCACGGCGGCGTCGTAGTCGGACTTGGAGATCGCCTCGAGCTTGTAGAGCTGCTCGCGCCGCTTGCGGTTGAGCTCGGCCAGATCGGCCTGCGCACGCAGGCGCTTGAGGTCGCCGATCTGCTCCTCGCTGTCCAGCGAGACCAGCAGCTTGCCCTTCTCCACCCGGTCGCCCGACTCGAAGTGGATGGCCTCGACGATGCCGCCGGCCTCGGAGGTGAGGTCAGCGCCGTTGACCGCCACCAGCGTGCCGATCGCCTCGAGCCGGTTGTCCCAGCGCATCGACTGCACCTCGCTGGCACTGATCGTCGCCGGCGGCGTCGGCATGTTCTCGAGGTATTGCGCCATCATGAAATTGCCGAACCACTTCGCGCCGAATACGGCACCGAAGACGATGGCGAGCAGCACGAGCATGATCACCATGCGCACGGCAGTCCTGCGCCCGGAGCTGGCGGCGGTATCGTGGTTCGAGGGGCTGGGGGCTCGGGGATTCATAATCCGTGTCCTGAATGTTCGGTGTGCGCGTTACGGCGCCGGGGGGTAGCGAAGAAGCGTGTCGATCTGATCGAAATCCGCGGCGGACAGTTCTCCGGCGCGCTGCCTGAGTTCGAGCAGTTTGAGCAGCAGGTTGTAGCGGGTGCTGTTGAGTTCGCGCCTCGCCTGCACGACGCGCGACTTGGCGTCGAGAACGTCGGTGATCGTGCGCGTGCCGGCATCGTAGCCGGCACGCGTCGCCGCCTCGGCAGCCAGCGCCGACTCCAGCGAGCGCTGGTAAGCATCGACCTCGAAGTAGGCGGTCGACGCCTGGCGGTAGCTCTGCCGGGTCAGCCGCTCGACCTCCAGCGTCACCCGCGTCAGCTCGGCCTGCGCCGCCCGTTCGCTGGCCTCAGCCTGGCGCAGACGCGCGGCATTGATGCCGCCGGCATAGATCGGCACGCTGAGTTCCACGCCCACGCGAGCGTCGTCCTGGAGCTGGCCCAGCTCGTATTCGCTGCTGTCGACCCGCCCCGCCGAGGCGACCAGGTCGAGGACCGGCGAGGCACTGGAACGGGCGCTGCGCCGGTCGGCGCCGGCGATCAGCGCCGCGTGTCGGGCGAGCGCAATGCTCGGACTCTGCTCGCGCGCCGCGGCCACCCACTCGTCGACGTTGGCGGGCGCCAGCGGCGGGAAGGCCAGGTCGTCATCCAAGGCGGGCAGCGCGACGTGGCCGCTGCCGGTGATCTCCTCGAGCGCATCCTGCGCGGTAATCAGCCCGGTCCTGGCCGACAGCAGCCGCGCCTGCGCGAGATCATCGCGCGCCTGGGCCTCCTTCAGATCGGTGCCCGGGACCAACTCGACCTCGTAGCGCTTGCGCGTGTCCTCCAGCGACTCGCGCACGGCCTCGGCTTCGGCCTCGGCCTGGGTGAGTTCGTCCTGGGCAAGCAGCACGCCGAAGTACCGCTCGGCCACGCGGAACAACGTCGCCAGTTCGCGCTCGCGCAGCGCCGCATCGGCGCGCGAGTCGAACAGACGCGAACGGTCGCGACGCGCGAACCAGTCGAGCCGGAACAGCGGCTGGCGCAACTCCACCTGCGCGGACCAGCCCTCGTAGTCGTCCTGCGACTGACCGAAAGCCGCTTCCAACTCCGTGTCGGCGTAGTAGTAGCTGCCGCCGAGCGTGACGCTGGGCAGCAGGCTGCCGAACTCCTGGCGACCCTGCTCGCGGTCGGCCTCGTACTGGGCGCGCGAGGCGGCGACGTAGGGATCGTGCTCGGCCGCCCGTTCGTAGGCCTCGCTGAGGCTCATCGCCGAGGCCGGCGTCAGGGCCGCCGCGGCGAGCAGTCCGAGCAAGGGTGCGAGTGTCCGCTTACTGCGCAGGGCACAGGTCATGGAAAACCTCGTTGGTGATTCGTTGGATCAGCCGGTCGGTGGCACGCACGTCCTCCGGATCGGCGAGCGGCTGCCAGCCGAGCCCGTTGAGCATGGCCTGGACGTGCCGGCACATCAGGAGGTAGGAATCGCCGACGGCGAAGTCCTCGAGCACGCCTTCGGCATGCACGAGGTTGTGGATGCCGTTGCACAGCGCCCACAGGCCGGTGCAGACCTCCTCGGGCGACATGCCGCCGAGCGCGAGATCGCCGGCCGCGACGGCGTCGCGGACGATGCCGATCACGATCTCGCCGATCGGCCGCCCGGCCTCGAGGAAGTCCTGGCGACGCTCGGCCGAGGCGGCACGCCAGACGACCTCGCACAGTGCGTACTGGGCGATGCGGAAGTGTTCGGGGTAGTTGCGCACGAAAATCATGTCGGCAACGGCGATCGCGAACATGCGCTCGCGCGGACGTGCCTCCCATTGCGCGACGCGCCGGAACATCTCGGTATGCGCCTGCGACTGCAGGGTGGTCAGCGCCAGCAGCAGGTCTTCCTTGCTCGCGAAGTGCTGGTAGAGCGTGCCGACAGCGTACTCGCACTTCTCGGCAACCTTGCTGACCTGCAGGTTGAGCAGGCCGTTGGCGCTCACGAGCTCGTAGGCAGCGTCCAGGAACTGACGCTCGCGCTCGGCGAATTCCCGCTGCTTGCGTTCCTTGGTCCCCACGATCCGGCCCGAAATGTTGCGGCGCAACGAATAGGTCGCGAATTTTGAATCCGGTTCATTATCGGAGTCAAGCTCTTCAATTTGAGCGGTTTTGCGCGCGCAACTCTCCTATCTATTTGATTCTATTTGACATCGACCGCCAACCGCCGCCCCTGCCCGGGCGGAATCGGTCGCAGCGGGCTGTCCGCCGATGCCGCCAGCGTCAGTCGGCGGACGCCGGTCTGGCCTCGATCACGCGGCGCTGATCGGGGGAAAGCAGTCCCGCCATCGCGAACAGGGGCTGCAGTTCGGCAGGCACGTCCAGCTTGGACAGTCCGCCGAGCAGGCCGCCACCGCCGCTGCAGACTTCCTCGTTGTCGATCTGGTCCGACAGCTCGGGCAGGGCCTCGTCGATCCAGCGCGCGATCAGGTTGACCGCTTCGCCGTGCACCACCGTGCGCGCCAGCGGCGGCATGCGCACGCCCGGCTGATCGCTGGCGGTGCGGAAGTACAGGATCGAGTCGGTGGACGCCCCCGGCACGATGTCGTACTGCAGACCGCCCGAACCGCGGCCGGCGGCCACCGGTTTCTTGCAGATGCCATAGCGCTGGTCGACCCGGCGATACGCGTCGAGGTAGAGCCCCGAATTGGAGCCGCCGCCCTGCGGGTGATGGCAGTGCGCGCAGTTGACCTCGAGATAGGCGCGCATGCGCGCATGCACATCGGCGGGCGACTCCGGCAGCTCGCCGCTGCTGCCGGCGACGTTCCACTTCGGCGAGCGCTCGACGCCGATGCCGGGCAGGCCGCTGAGCAGCCCCTTCATCTGCATGTAGTCGAGCTGGTTCATCTCGCCGACGTCGGCGAAGACATTCGTGCGGTTGAGAAAGCGCGGCTTGGGCCCGATCGGGGCCGAACCGGCTTCGCGGTTCTCGTCGGCGTGACAGGTCAGGCAGTTCAGTGCCGCCGGAATGCCGTAGTTGGCCACGCTGCCGCGGTAGCGCACCGGCTGGCCATCGGTCGTGCGCACTTCGTCGTCCGGATCGGCATAGTCGTACTCGACCGCCTTGTTGCCGCCGGCGACCGCGAGTTCGGCATAGCGGCTGCCGTCGTCCGCGGTCTTCCAGATATAAGGCAGGCCGACCCAGTTCACGCCCTCCTCGGTCTGCCGCTTTATCAGCAGGCGCGTCTCGACGATGTCTTCGCTCAGCGGCGCACCGCTGTCGTCCTCGACCGGGAAGGAGAAGGTCTTCGCGATCACGGTGCCAACGGGGAAGTCCAGGGTCGCCGTGACACCGTCGTCGTGATCCCGGTAGACCGCCTGCGTGCCGTCCGGCACGAACAGGAAGCGGTACTTCTTCGCGTAGTCGGAGAACAGCGCGCTGTTGAGCTCGAACGGCATGCCCTGCCCGCTCGGGCCGCTGCGCGGATCGGCTGGATCGGTGAACAGCCCGTAGTCGGCGAGACGCGGGCAGTTGTAGTGCAGCACGGCGTCCATGTTGACGTGCCCGGCGCGGCCCTTGCTGCAGGCCGCGGCCACGGCAGCCGGATCGGGCCGCGCACCGGCGCTGTCCGGGTCGGGCTCGTAGGGCAGGTCCAGCACCGGCTCGGGGTGCGCCGGCAGTTCGCAGCGGTGCGGCGCAAGGTCCGTCGACGCCGGCCGCAGCAGGTCGACGATCAGCGTCGCCGGATCGCTCGACGTGATGTTCGCGCGCAAAAACGGCGTCGTCAGCGTGCCGAGCACCGATCCGCCGCTGACGAACTCGTTGGTCTCGGCGATGCACAGCCAGTTCTCCGGCTTGTTGAGTTCGCCTTCGTCGTCGAACTTCCAGGCGTTCCACTTGCACTCCGGGTCCTGGTCCTCGCGCGTGACGTTCGGCCGGCCGCGTTCGTCGGTGCGACCGCCCTGCTCCTCGTGCGGGTAGTGGGCGTTGGGCTCGGTCAGCGGCACGCCGTCGCCGTCCTTCGGAATCGAGGTGCAGTCGTTCGGCGCGTCCTCGGCACCGTCCCAGACGATGTGTGCCGAGCGGCCGAGGTTCTTGATGCGCAGCAGCAGCGGCAGCAGGCTCGCTTCGCCGCGGGCCGGATCGGGCTCCTGCGGGTTGCCGCCGTTGTTGCGGAACACGTTGTGGTGGATGTACAGCCCTTCGGGGAAGAAGTCGTAGCGCAGGTCCGGGTACTCCGGCGACGCGAGACCGAAGTTGACGATCGCGATGCCGGTGGTGTCGTTGTCGTAGATCTCGTTGTCGTGAATCTCGAGCTGGTCGGTCGCGAGGATCAGCATGCCGGTGCCACGCGGCGTCAGGCCGACGATGTTGCCGATCGGCGCGAAGTTGTCGGTGTTGTTGTCGTACGACTTGTTGCGGCGGACGATGTTCTTGGCGCCGTACTGGCGCAGGTCCGGCAGGTCGAAGACCAGAAAGCCGCCGGTATTCTTCGTGGCCACGTTGTCTTCGAACACGGCGCGGAAGGTGTTCTCGAACTCGAAACCGGCGACGTTGTAGGTCGCGTAGCAGTTGCGCACCAGCACATCGCTGGTCTGGCCGACGTAGATGCCGGCGTCGGAGGCGCCGTGGGCCTCGCAGTCCTCCATCAGCACGTGGCGGGTCTCTACCGGATAGAGCCCGTAGGCGCCGTTCTCGGGACTGACCTCGTAGCCCTCGTCGGTCTCGTCGCGGCCTTCGCTGTCGCGCCAGCGCGCGCGCACGTCGCGCATGGTGATGTACTCGGAGCGGAACACGCGGATGCCGTTGCCCGGCGTGTCCTCGACGGTGAAGCCTTCGAGCACGAGGCCGTCGGCGTGCACGGCGTTGATGCCCTCGGCGCTGTCGCTGTTCCTGAAGTTGAGGATGGTCTGATTCATGCCGGCGCCGCGCACGGTGATGCCGCGCTTGCCGTTGAGAATCAGGCCGGTGGTCATCTCGAAGGTGCCGGCACAGAACTCGATGGTGTCGCCTTCGCGCGCATCGAAGAACGCCGTCAGAATCTCCTCGCGCGCCGTCGCGCCGGGACAGATGCGGAAGGTCTTGACGCCGGCGTCGCCGCCGCCACCGGGCGCGGTCACATCCGGCACCGAACTGCTGCCGCAGGCGGCCAGCAGCGCCGTCGCGACCGCCACCACCGCCCACCGAACCGCTTTCGTCTGCATCCCCATGTGCGCTCTCCCGCTGCTGGAGGCCGGCATTCGTCGATCCCGGCTCTTGCCCATGGGGCGACGCTAGCACCCGCGTCACCGCCCACCAATAGTAAAAACGCGACCGCGGAAATCACCCAGCCGCGTCAGCGGATTCCTGACGGCGGCGCGGTTATAGTTCGCCGCATAGAAGCATTCAAACACCGGAGGAGAGCATGCGCAGGAACGTATGGGCGGCCGTGGCCGCCGGTCTGGTCGTCGCCGCCTGTGGCGAATCGTCGGTCCCCGAGATCGGCGATGGCGGGGGCGGCGGCAACGGCAAGTACGACGTGACCGTCACGCGCACGACACTGGGCATCCCGCACATCAAGGCCGACGACTACGCCAGCATGGGCTACGGCTACGGCTATGCCTTCGCCGAGGACAACCTCTGCGTGCTGCAGGAGGACCTGGTCACGATCCGCGGCGAGCGCGCGCGCTACTTCGGCCGCGACGGCAGCTACACGATCATTCCCAGCGGTGTCACCGCGAACAACCTCGACAGCGACTTCTTCTGGCGCATGTCCACGACCGAGGAGCGCCTGGCGCCGACGCGCGAGAACACGCTGCCCGAGTTCAAGGAGGTCACTGCCGGCTTCGTCGACGGCTACAACCGCTACATCCGCGAACTCAAGTCCGGCGCGCACCCGGGACGCCATGCCGCCTGCGCCGACGCCGACTGGCTGTTCGAGATCGAGACCGACGACATGTACCGGCGCTACCTGCGCCTGGCGATCATCGCCAGCTCGACGGTGCTGATGAACGAGATCGCCAACGCCCGGCCGCTGCTGTCGCTCGGCAAGGCCGGCGAGCCCAGCGAGGACGAGAAGCGCGCCGCGCTGCAGGCCGATCCGGGCCCGCTGCGCTACTTCACCGAACTGCGCGGCCAGCGCTTCGGCAGCAACATGTACGCCCTCGGCCGCGAGGCCACGCAGGACGGCAGCAGCATGGTCTTCGGCAACCCGCACTTCCCGTGGACCGGGCCGGAGCGGCTGTACGTCGCGCACGCGACGATTCCGGGCGAACTGGACATCATGGGCAGCTCGCTCTACGGCGTGCCGGCGATCCTCATCGGCTTCAACGACCACTTCGCGTGGAGCCACACGGTCTCCACGGCGTACCGCTTCGGGCTCTACGAGCTGACGCTCAACCCGCTGAACCCGCTGCAGTACATCTATGACGGCGAGATCCGCGACATCGAGCAGATCCCGATCACCATCGACGTGCTCGAAGCGGACGGCACGATCAGCCAGGAAAGCCGCACCCTGTACCGCTCGCATTTCGGCCCGATGCTGGTGCTCGAGGTCAGCGGCATTCCGGTTCTCGGCTGGACCCCGCTGAAGGCCTACACGATGCGTGACGCCAATGCCGAGAACGACCGGCTCATCAACCAGTTCGCGCGCTGGAACCAGGCGGAGTCACTCGACGAGTTCGTGCGGCTGCACGGCGAGATCCTCGGCGTGCCCTGGGTCAACACCGTCGCCAGCGGTCCCGACGGGCAGGCCTACTACGGCGACATCACCGTCGTGCCCAACGTGCCGGACAGCAAGGTCACCGTCTGCCAGGCGATTCCGATCCACGCCGTCGTGCAGACGCTCGTGCCCGGCCTGCCGGTGCTCGACGGGTCGCGTGCCGACTGCGAATGGGATTCCGACCCGGACGCGCCGGCGCCCGGCATCTTCGGCCGGAGCAACCTGCCGACGCTCGCCCGCAACGACTGGGTCGGCAACTTCAACGACTCGTACTGGCTGACCAATCCCGCCGAGCCGATCACCGGCTACGCGCGCATCATCGGCGACGAGGAGACCGAGCGCACGCTGCGCACGCGCCTGGGCATCCGCCAGATCCAGCAGCGGCTCGACGGCAGCGACGGCCTGGCCGGCACCGGCTTCACGCTGCCGCTGCTGCAGGAGGTCGTGCTGTCGTCGCGCATCCTGTCCGGCGAGCTCGCGCAGCAGACGGTGCTCGACGAGATCTGCCCGGATGCCGGCGGCGACGCGGCCAGCGCCTGCGCCGCACTCGCCGGCTGGAACACGCGAGCCGGGCTCGACTCCACCGGCGCGCACGTCTGGCGCGAGTTCTGGTACGTGCTGTCCGGCAACCGCGGCGGCACCGGAGGCGACTACTGGGCAACGCCGTTCTCGGCGGACGACCCGGTCAACACGCCGCGCGATCTCGACGCCGGCCAGGCCGCCGTGCAGGAAGCCTTCGAAGCCGGTGCCGCCGCCGTCGCCGCATCGGGCTTCGATTTCGATGCGCCGCTGCGCGACATCCAGCACCCGCTGGCGATCGAGGACGACATCCCGATCTTCGGCGGCCAGTTCTACGAGGGCGCCTTCACCATCGCCGACTCCGACCCGCTGGACGCGAACGGATACGAGGTCGAGTACGGCAACAGCTACATCCACACCGTGACCTGGGACGAGAACGGCGTGCATGCCGAGGGCTTCGTCACCTACTCGCAGTCGACCGACCCGGCGAACCCGCACTTCGCCGACTACACGCGCGAGTACTCGGCCAAGCGCTGGCACAAGTTCCCGTTCACGCCGGAAGAGATCGCGGCCGACCGCATCCGCGAGTACCGCCTGAGCGAATAGGCCGGTGCCCCTCCCCTGCACACCGGGGGAGGGGCACTTGAACTCCGGACCCCGGTCAAGGGCTATGATCACGCGATGCTGCACCGCCTTGCCGCCATTGCCCTGATGCTGAGCCTGCTGACGCAGGCGTTCGCACCTGCGTCGGCGATGGCGCCTGCGGCGACCGATGCGGTCGCGACGGCCACCGAGACCGTCATGCCCTGTCACGGCGCGACTGCCGAGGCCGGAGCGGAGCAGACCGCGACCATGCCGTCCATGGATTGCTGCGACGACGGCAATTGCGGACATTGCAGCGCCGGCTGCATGTCGGCGCCGGGGCTGGCGGCCAGCCTGCCCGCGAACGCCGTGCCCGTGGCCGGAACGCTGCGCGCGGAGCGGTGGTCCGCACCGCGACCGCACGCCTCGCCGCACGAATTGTTGCGCCCCCCGATCGACCTGACCTGCTGAAGCCCGCGCCCCGCCGGATGCGTTCCGGTGCGGCTGTCGTTCCCTTCATCGGAGTCAGGCCCATGCCTGTGTCTTCCCCCCTGCCCGGCCTCGTTGCCGGCATCGCCCTGTTGATCGCCGCACCGGCGAGGGCGTCGATCGACCTGGATACCGCCGTGCGCCTCGCACTGGCACAGCAGCCGCGGCTCGAGGCGCAGGCCGCCCGCGCACGGGCCGCCGACGCGCGGAGCGTCGCGGCCGGCGCGCTGCCGGACCCGGAGTTCATCGCCGGCCTGCAGAACCTGTCGGTGGAACAACCCGACCCCTACGCCGCCGATGCCGAACGCATGACGATGACGGAAGTCGGCATCATGCAGGCGTTCCCGAATGCCGCGAGGCGGCACCAGCTCGAGCGCAGCGCGCGCCTCGATGCGGCGCGCATCGAGGCCGAGCAGGCCCTGCTGCAGCGTGCCGTCGTGCGCGACGTGTCCCTGGCCTGGATCGACGTCTGGCAGGCACAGGAGGCGCTGACAGTCGTCGAGCGTCTGGCCGTCGAGACTGCACGCACCCGCGAAGCCGGCCTGATCGCGCAGCGCAGCGGCCGCGGCAGCCAGGACGCGACGCTCGCCGCCGAGCTGGCGAACGGACTGGTCGACGACCGTCGCCGCGCCCTCGGGCAGGCACTGGTTTCGGCGCGCGCACGGCTCGTCCGGTGGACCGGCCACGAGGCCGACGCCGTCACCGGCAATCCGCCGACGGCGATGCCGGCGTCGCTGGAGGCGGCACTGGCGCGCGCGGGCGAACACCCGGAACTGCAGGCTCTCGAACGTGCCGCCGAGCGCAGCGGCGCGGAGGTCGACCTGGCCCGCGCCGCCTATCGCCCGGACTGGCGCCTGCAGGCCATGTACGGCCACCGCCGACCCTATGACGACATGTTCAGCGTGCAGGTCGGCATCGACCTGCCGCTGTTCACCGCGCGCCGGCAGGACCCGGCGCTGGCCGCGGCAAGCGCCGAGCGGCTGGCGGCGCAGGCCGACGCCGAAGACGGGCGGCGCGCCTTGCTCGCCGAGCTGCAGGCCGCCTGGGGCGAGCAGACGCTGGTCGACCAGCGCCTGGAGCACTTCGAGACGCGACTGCTGCCGGCCGCGCGCCTGCGCGTGGATTCGGCGCTGGCGGCCTACGGCGGCGGTCGCGGCACGCTCGACGCCGTCTTCGACGCCCGTCTGCAGGCGCTCGACATCGAGCTGCAGACCCTCGACCTGCGTGCCGCCCGCGCACGCCTGCGCACGCAACTTCGCTACCTGACCGGAGACGACGCATGAAAACCCTTCCGATCCTCGCGGTGACCGTGGTCGTCGTCTGCGCCGCCGGCGGCGCGTGGTGGGCAGCACAGCGGCACGTGCACGAGCCGGTCGCGCAGACCGGCGACGACGGCGAGGTCTACTGGACCTGCGCCATGCACCCGGAGGTGCGCATGGACGCGCCCGGCAACTGCCCGATCTGCGGCATGACACTGGTGCAGAAGCGCGCGGCCGCGCAGGCCGCGACAGCCCACGCCGACACCCTGCCCACGGTCGAGGTCACGGCGCAGATGGTGCAACGGCTCGGCATCCGCACGACGACGGTCGAGCGCGGTCGCTTCTGGCAGCGCGTCGACACCGTCGGCCGCGTCGAGGTCGATGCACGCCGCATCCGCACGCTGGAGAGCCGCGCGGCCGGCTGGATCGAGCAGCAGCGCGTGCACGCCGTCGGCGAGCGCGTGCGTGCAGGCGAGACCCTGGCCGGCGTCTACGCGCCGGAGCTCTACGCGGCCCAGCAGGAGCTGTTGCTGGCGCGGCGCAGCGGCGACGAGGCCCTGCAGTCGGCCGCGCGCCAGCGTCTGCGCCTGGTCGGTGCCGATGCCGCGCAGATCGATGCGATCCTGCGTCGCGGCGAGGCGCAGCGAGCGTTGCCCTTGCTGGCGCCGGCCGACGGCGTCGTGCTCGACCTCGACGTGCACGAAGGGCGGCAGATCGCACCGGGCATGCCGCTGGCGCGCATCGCCGACCTGTCGTCGGTGTGGATCATCGCCGAGGTGCCGGAGGCGCAGCTCGGCCGCATCACCGAGGGCCGGCCGGCCGAGGCACGCTTCGCCGCCCTGCCCGGCGAAGTCTTCGAGGGACGCATCGACTACCTCTACCCCGGCGTCGACACGGTCACGCGCACGGCACGGGTGCGGGTGGTATTCGACAACCCGGACTGGCGGCTCACGCCGGGCATGTATGCCGACGTCGCGCTGTTCGGTGGCGCGCGTGACGACGTCCTGACGATTCCGAGCGAGGCGCTGATCCGCACCGGCACGCGCAGTGTCGTGATCGTCGCGCTGGACAACCACCGCTTCCGTCCGGCCGAGGTCGTCGCCGGTGACGAACGCAACGGCCGCACCGTGATTCTCGACGGCCTCGCCGAGAACGAACGTGTGGTCGTCTCCGGACAGTTCCTGATCGACTCCGAGGCGAGCCTTCGCGGTGCGTTCGGCCGCATGAGCGCACCCGCGCACGCACATTCCTCCGGGGAAGGTCCATGATCGCGCGGCTGATTCACTGGTCGATCGGCAACCGGCCGCTGGTGCTGCTGGTCACGCTGCTGGTCGGCGGCTGGGGCGTCTGGGCGGTGAAGACCACGCCGCTCGACGCGCTGCCGGACCTGTCGGACGTGCAGGTGATCGTGCGCACGACCTTTCCCGGCCAGGCGCCGCAGGTCGTCGAGGACCAGATCACGTACCCGCTGACCACGCGCCTGCTCGCGGTACCGCACGCGAAGACCGTGCGCGGCTACTCGATGTTCGGCGAATCGCTGGTCTACATCCTGTTCGAGGACGGCACCGACCTGTACTGGGCACGCTCGCGCGTGCTGGAATCGCTGTCCCAGGTGCAGGGCCGCCTGCCGGCGAACGCGAAGACGGCGCTCGGCCCGGACGCGACCGGTGTCGGCTGGGTCTACGAGTACGCGCTGGTTGATCGCAGCGGCCGTCACGACCTGGGCGAGCTGCGCGCGATCCAGGACTGGTTCCTGCGCTACGAGCTGCAGGGCGTCGACGATGTCGCCGAGGTCGCCACCGTCGGCGGCTTCAACGCGCAGTTCCAGATCGTCGTCGATCCCGACCGGTTGCGCGCCTGGGGCCTGGCGCTCGACCGCATCGTCGAGGCGGTGGAGGCCGCCAACGGCGAGACCGGCGGCTCGGTGATCGAGATGGCCGAGGCCGAGTACATGGTGCGCGCACGCGGCTATCTGCGCACGCTCGACGACTTTCGCCTGATCCCGCTGGCGACCGGCGCCGACGGCACGCCGGTGCTGCTCGGCGACGTCGCGACGATCCGGCGCGGCCCCGAGCTGCGCCGCGGCATCGCCGAACTCGACGGCGAGGGCGAGGTCGTCGGCGGCATCGTCGTGATGCGCTACGGCGCCAACGCCGCGACGACGATCGAGGCGGTCAAGCGCAAGCTCGATGCGCTGCGCGCCGGACTGCCCGAGGGCGTGGAGATCGTCGAGACCTACGACCGCTCGGCGCTGATCGGGCGCGCCGTCGACAACCTGCGCGGCAAGCTGATCGAGGAGTTCGTCGTCGTCGGCCTGGTCTGCGTCGCCTTCCTGCTGCACCTGCGCTCGGCGCTGGTGGCCATCGTCACCCTGCCGCTGGGCGTACTCGTGGCCTTCATCGTCATGCGTCACCAGGGCATCAACGCGAACATCATGTCGCTGGGCGGCATCGCCATCGCGATCGGCGCGATGGTCGACGCCGCCGTGGTGATGGTCGAGAACGCGCACAAGAAGATCGAGCAGGCACCGCCCGACGCGCGACGGCCGGCGCTGATCGCCGAGGCCGCCACCGAGGTCGGGCCGGCGCTGTTCTTCTCGCTGCTGATCATCACCGTCTCGTTCCTGCCGGTGTTCACCCTGCAGGCGCAGGAGGGCCGCCTGTTCGCGCCGCTGGCGTACACCAAGACCTACGCGATGGCCGCAGCCGCCGGCCTGTCGGTGACGCTGGTGCCGGTGCTGATGACGCTGTTCATCCGCGGCCGCATCCGCTCCGAACAGGACAACCCGATCAACCGCATCCTGATCGCCGCCTACCGTCCGCTGGTCGACCGCGTGCTGCGTCACCCCGGCGCGACGCTGCTGGTCGCCGCGCTGCTGCTGGTCGCCAGTGCCTGGCCGCTGACGCGACTCGGCACCGAGTTCATGCCGGCGCTCGACGAGGGCGACCTGCTGTACATGCCGACGGCGCTGCCCGGGCTGTCGGCGGGCAAGGCCGCCGAACTGCTGCAGCAGACCGACCGCATCATCGCCGCCTTTCCCGAGGTCGATCGCGTCTTCGGCAAGATCGGCCGCGCCGAGACCGCCACCGATCCGGCGCCGCTGGAGATGATCGAGACCACGATCCGGCTCAAGCCGCGCGCGCAGTGGCGCGCCGGCATGACCACCGAAAAGCTGGTCGCCGAACTGGACGCCGCGCTGCAGATTCCCGGCATGGGCAATGTCTGGGTCCAGCCGATCCGCAACCGCATCGACATGCTCGCGACCGGCGTGAAATCGCCGCTCGGCATCAAGGTATCGGGCCCCGAGCTGGACGAGATCGCCCGCATCGGCGCGCAGATCGAGCAGCTGCTGCGCGACCAACCCGGCGCGGCCTCGGTGTTCGCGGAACGCGTCGACGGCGGACGCTATGTCGAGATCGTGCCGGACCGGCTGGCAGCGGCGCGCCACGGCCTGTCGGTCGCCGACGTGCAACGCATCGTCGGCTTCGGCATCGGCGGCGCCAACCTCGGCGAGGTGGTCGACGGGCTCGCGCGCTACCCGATCAACCTGCGCTACCCGCGCGAGCTGCGCGACTCGCTCGCCGAGCTGCGCGAGCTGCCGGTGTTCACCGCCGGCGGCGCCACGGTGACGCTCGGCAGTATCGCGCACATCGACATCGCCGACGGTCCGCCGATGATCAGGACCGAGAACACGCGTCCCAGCGGCACCGTCTACGTCGACATCCGCGGCCGCGACCTCGGCGCCTTCGTCGCGGAGGCACGAGAGCTGGTGAGCAGCCACATCACGCTGCCGCCCGGCTACTCGATCACCTGGTCCGGCCAGTTCGAGTACCTCGAACGCGCGGCGCAGCGGCTGCAGCTCGTCGTGCCGCTGACGCTGGGGCTGATCTTCCTGCTGCTCTACCTGAGCTTCGGCCGCGCGCAGGAGGCACTGCTGATCATGGCCAGCCTGCCGCTGTCGCTGATCGGCGGCCTATGGCTGGTCTACCTGCTCGGGCACTCGCTGTCGGTCGCCTCCGCGGTGGGCTTCATCGCGCTGGCCGGCGTCGCGGCCGAGTTCGGCGTGATCATGCTGCTCTACCTGCGCCAGGCGATCGCGCGTCACGCCCCGCGCGACGAGCAGTCCCTGCATGCCGCGATCGTCGACGGCGCGGTGATGCGCGTGCGGCCCAAGGCGATGACCGTGGCGACGATCCTCGTCGGCCTGCTGCCGCTGTTCTGGGCACTGGGCGAAGGCGCCGGCACCGGGTCGGAAGTCATGCAGCGCATCGCCGCGCCGATGCTCGGCGGCATGATCAGCGCGCCGCTGCTGTCGATGCTGGTCCTGCCGGCGGCGTATCTGCTGCTCGGACGCCGGCAGCTCCGCGATGCCGGGTCCGGGCAATAATGGAGCGGTGAGCGCCATCGAAGTCCCGTCGCCGGCTTTGCGCATCCTGACCCTCAACATCCAGGTCGGGATGCCCACCCGCAACTACGGGCACTACGTGACCGGTGCCTGGCGCCACGTGCTGCCGTCGCGCAGCGCACGCCGCAACCTCGACCGTATCGCCGAAGTCATCGCCGACTTCGACGTCGTCGCGCTGCAGGAAGCCGATGCCGGCAGCCTGCGCACCGCGCAGATCAACCAGATCGAGTATCTCGCGCGCCGCGCCGGCTTCACGCACTGGCACGCCGCGATCAACCGCAACCTCGGCCCGTTCGCGCAGCACGCACTGGGCTTCCTGTCGCGCCACCCGCTGCAGGACATCCGGCACCATCCGCTGCCCGGGCGCATTCCCGGACGCGGCGTGCTCGAGGCCCACCTGCGCGAACCGGGCCACGCGCCGCTGCACCTGCTGGTGGCGCATCTCGCGCTCGGCCGCGCCACGCGCGAGCGCCAGTTGAGCTTCGCCGCGGATCTCGTCGACCCCGAGGCCGACACGTTGCTGATGGGCGACTTCAACTGCGAACCGCAGGAACTCGACGCCCACCCGCATCTGCAGCGCATCGGCTTTCGCTCGATCCACCAGACCCCGACCTACCCGAGCTGGCGGCCGATGCGCAGCATCGATCACGTGCTGGCGACGAAGAGCGCCCAGGTGGCACCGGCGCAGGTACTCGATCTGCAGCTCTCGGATCACCTGCCGGTGGCCACCGAGATCCGCCTGCGTCCGACATGACCGCCGGCTCCGTCCTGCTGCTGGAACACTGGCGCAGCGCACTGCTGGCGCTGTGGCTCGCCATCGCGATCGGCGCCGCCGGACACGCGCTGCTGACCCGTCGCGATCCGCGCGCCGCCTGGGGCTGGATCGCCGTCTGCTGGCTGTTCCCGTTCGCCGGGCCGGCGCTGTACTTCCTCTTCGGCATCGACCGCATCCGCACCCGCGCGCGGCGCCTGGGCATGGAATCGCGACTCGGCAGCGCCAGCGGACCGCTGCACGAACAGGACGTGCGCAACCGCGCCGACAAGGGCACGCACGCGATCCCGATGTGGCTCGAGGAAGTCGCGCGCACCGCCGACCGGCTGACCGGCCTGCCGCTGCTCGACGGCAACCGCCTGCGCCTGCTGCACAACGGCGACGAGACCTACCCGCGCATGCTCGAGGCGATCGCGCAGGCGCGGCAGTCGATCGCGCTGGCCACCTACATCTTCGACAACGACGATCTTGGGCACCGCTTCGTCGATGCCCTGGCCGCGGCCGCCGAACGCGGCGTCGACGTGCGGGTGCTGATCGACGGCTTCGGCCAGCACTACTCGCTGGTGCCGATGACCCGCCGCCTGCGGCGCGCCGGCATCGCCACCGCGGTCTTCAACCGTCCGCGCCTGCTGCCGCCGTCCCTGCACCTGAACCTGCGCAACCACCGCAAGCTGCTGCTGATCGACGGCGAGACCGGCTTCACCGGCGGCATCAACATCGGCCGCCGTCACCTGACGCGTGACGCCGGCATCCGCCGCCCGGCGGCCGACCTGCACTTCGAGCTGCAGGGCCCGGTGCTCGCGCAGCTCGCGGAGGTTTTCGCCGAGGACTGGCGACTGTCGGCGAACGAGAACTGGACGGCGCCGCCGCTGCGGGCGCTGCCGGTCGAGGCCGGCGCCGCCTGCCGCGCGATCACCGACGGGCCGAACGAGGACTACGACCATCTGTCGATGGTGCTGCAGGCCGCCATCTCGGCGGCGCATCGCGAGGTCATGGTGATGACGCCGTACTTCCTGCCGCCGACGGCGATGGTCGCCGAACTGCAAGCGGCTGCGCTGCGCGGCGTGCGCGTGGACGTGATCCTGCCGGCGCGCAACAACCTGCCGTTCGTGCAATGGGCATCGCGTCACATGCTCGGCGAGCTGCTGCGGCACGGCGTGCGCATCTTCGAGCAGCCGCCGCCGTTCAACCACAGCAAGCTGTTTGCGGTGGACGGCGTCTACGCGCAGATCGGCAGCGCCAATCTCGACGCACGCAGCCTGGAGCTGAATTTCGAACTCGCCGTGGAAGTCTACGAACGCGCATTCGCGCAGTCGCTCGGCGCGCACTTCACCGCGGTGCGCGCGCGTTCGCGCGAGATCACGCTCGACGAGATCCAGAACCGTCCGCTGCCGGTGCGTCTGCGCGACGCGCTGTGCTGGCTGTTCTCGCCCTACCTGTGACGGCGCTCAGCCACCGGCGATGCGCACCAGCGTGCGCCCCTGGACCGTGCCGGCAACGAGGTCCTTGCACGCTTCCGGCAGTTCGTCGAGCGTGACTTCGCGCGTGACCAGCCGCTCGAGGATGCGCGGCTTCCACTCGCCGGCGAGCCTGCGCCACAGGTCCTCGCGCCAGGTGCGCGGCACCTCCACCGAGTGGATGCCGAGCAGCGACACGCCGCGCAGGATGAAGGGCATCACCGTGGTCTGCAGTTCATGGGATTGCGCCAGACCGATGCTGCCGATGTTGCCCCAGGGGCGCACGGTGCGCGTCAGCCACGCCAGGGTCTCGCCGCCGAGATTGTCCACGGCACCGCCCCACAGCGCGTTCTCCAGCGGCTTGCTGCCCAGCGTCAGCGACTGGCGCGAGACGACCTCGTCCGCGCCCAGCGCCTTGAGATAGGCGTCGGCGGCGCCGGCCTTGCCGGTGATCGCGTGCACGGTGAAACCGGCGCGCTTGAACAGGTCGATCGCGATCGAGCCGACGCCGCCGGTCGGGCCGGTGACGGCGATCGGCCCCATCTCCGGCGCCTGATGATTCTCGAGCATGCGCCGCAGTGCCATCGCCGCGGTGAAGCCGGCGGTGCCGATCGCCATGGCCTCGCGCAGCGTCAGCCCGTCCGGCAGCGGCACCAGCGCCTCTGCCGGCAGGCGGGCGAACTCGGCGTAGCCACCGTCGAGTGCCTCGCCGATGTTGCAGCCGGTGACCAGCACCTTGTCGCCGGGCTGGTAGTGCGCGCTCTCGCTGTGCTCGACGACGCCGGCCAGGTCGATGCCCGGCACCTTCGGGTAGCCCTTGAGAATCCGGCCCTTGCCGGTAACGGCGAGCGCGTCCTTGTAGTTGATGCCGCTCCAGGCGTTGCGGATCACGACTTCACCCGGCCCCAGATCGTCGAGGCCGATGGTTTCGAGACGGGCGGTCGCGGTCTTGTCCTGCAGATGGACGCGCAGGGCCTTGAAGCGGGACATGGGTTCTCCTGGATGAGGCGGGGGTTTCGACTTTTCGCACGCAGCGGCGCCACAATGCGGACCCGAAGTTTCGCGCATTCCCGTCGGCCCGTCATGGCGCAATACACGAAGAATCCGCCGCTGCTCGAAGAGGAGCTCGAAAGCCAGCCGCTGGCACAACTCGATCGCTGGCTCGGCGATGCACAGGCCGCCGGCATGATGGAGCCGACGGCAATGACGCTGGCGACCGTCGATGCGCAGGGCCGGCCGTCGGCGCGCATCGTGCTGTTCAAGGGCGTGCACGACGGCGCGCTGACGTTCTACACGAACTACGCCGGCCGCAAGGGCCGCGAGCTGGCGGACAACCCCAACGTCGCGCTGGTGTTCTGGTGGGACCGGCTCGAACGCCAGGTGCGCATCGAGGGCATCGCGGACAAGCTGCCGGTGGAGGTCTCGCGGCGCTATTTCTATACGCGCCCGCGCGAATCGCAGATCGGCGCGCTCACCTCGCTGCAGAGCGCCGTCGTCGCCGACCGCGAGACCCTCGACCGCCGCTACGACGACACCGTCGCGCGTCTCGCCGGCGAAGACGTGCCCTACCCCGAACAGTGGGGTGGCTACGGCGTGACGCCGCAGAGCGTCGAATTCTGGCAGGGCCGCAGCGGACGGCTGCACGACCGCCTGTGCTACCGCCGTGCCGGCGACAGCTGGCGCATCGAGCGTCTGGAACCGTGATGCGTGCGGCTGCCACTGCGCTGCTGGTGCTCGCCGCGACGACGGCGCGGGCCGACCATGCGACGCCGGAGCAGATCGAGGCGGCGATGCGCGCCGCCGCGACCGAGGCCAAGGCCTACGCCGACGAGTCCACGATGGTCACCGGCCTGCAACGTGCGCAGGCGTCGGGCGCGGACGATCCACTCGCCGCCGAGGCACGCCTGCTGCAACTGCTGATCCGCCTGCGCGAGGTCCGCGCGCCGCAGGCGCAGACGCGTGCAGTCGTCGCCGCGCTTCTCGACCACGCGCCTCGGACGATGACCGATCCGGTCGACCCGGAACAGCGCGGTCTGCAACGGCCGGCGTTTGCGGTGGCCGGTGCCGCGCGCGCGCTGCTGCGACAGTGGGATCAGGTACCCGGCAAGGACACGCCCGCGCCGACGCCGGGCCCGGGCGTGCTCATCCTCACCGAGGACGCGTTCGGCGAGCAGCTCGTGCCGCTGGGCTATCCCGTACCGGTCCCGCTGGACACGCCGGAGCCGGGCGACGGCTTTCGCAGCTATGCGGCGCTGCAGGCGCGGCTGGCGGCGCTGGCCGAAGGCAGCGCCGATCTGCGCGCCACTGTCGTCGGCCGCAGCCGCGAGCAGCGCGACATCGCGGCGTGGACGCTCGGCGACGCCGACGACACGACACCGGTCGGCGCGCCCGAACCCGCGGCGCTGGTCAACGGCACGATCCACGCACGCGAGTGGGCCAGCCCCGAGGTCGTGGTCGGCCTGATCGAGCGCTTTGCCGGGAACGCGGAAGACGGCGGCCTGTACCGCTATCTGCTCGATCACGTGAACCTCGTGGTCGTGCCGGTGCTCAACGTCGACGGCTTCCTGCATACGCAGCGCACACCGTCGGTCACGCTGGAAAGCGAGGCCGGCGACCCGATCCCCGCGGGCCAGCCGCCGGAGTATTCGAACTATCCGCGCGACGGTCGCCTGCGACGCAAGAACCTGCGCAGCGTCGACGCCGACGCCTGCCCGGCGCCGGCGTCCGGCTGCATGAACGGCGTCGACCTCAACCGCAACAGCGACTCGCAGTTCTTCGCCTCCGGCAACCAGAACAGTGGCAATCCGCTGTCGATCGTCCATCACGGCCCTTCGCCGGCCTCGGAGCCGGAGACGCAGGCGCTGTACGCCGCCGCCGATCTCGCGCGCCGCGAGCGCCTGCGCCTCTACGTGGACGTGCATTCCTTCGGTCGCGTGTTCTTCGGCGTCAACACCGGCGCGAGCCGGCGCGACGCGCTCACCGCGACGCTGGTGCAGCGCATGAGCGGCGCCACCGGCCGCGGCGCGAACCGTTACCCCTACGACGCCACGCCGCCCGGCTTCGGCATCGGCAGCACCGACGAATACTTCGGCTACGGCCTGCAGATTCCCGCGTACACGCTGGAGATCGAACCGACCGGCAACGGCGCCAGCGAATACGGCGGCTTCGGCTATCACCACGACGGCTTCATCCTGCCGGAGAGCGAGATCGCGCGCGTGCGCCGCGAACTGGCCGATGCCCTGACGCTCGGCCTGTACCGCATGGCCGGACCGCCGACGCTGATCGAGGCGCAGATCCGCGAGGCCGAAGGCGATCGCGTCGTCTACTCGGCGCGCTGGCAGGCACAGGGCGACGGACGCGCGCTGCAGACCGACGTCGCCGAACCGCTGGCCACGCAGACGTCGTATCGGCTGTGGCTGGCGTTCGACAAGCCGATGCGCGTGCGCGACGAGCAGAACGAGGTCGTGCCCTATGCCGGCCAGACCGCGCCGCTGGCCCCTTCGATCGCAATCGAAGGCCTGTCCGCCGAGGGGACGAGCTTTCGTCAGGACCTGGACACCGAGGCGCAAGGCTGGCTCGCGCAGCGCTATGCCAACGACGCCTACGCGCTCGACTTCACGCTGCCCGCGAACCTGCCGCTGACCGATGCGCGCCGTCTGAACCTGCGCGTCGACGTGCAGGACCTGTCGGGCCAGGCGCTCGACGCGAACCCGGCGACACGCGTCGACTGGAACGCCGGCTGGTCCGGCTACGAGGACGGCAACGGACGCGCCGACACCGACACCGGCGGTCCCGACCGCAGCCTGCGCATCGTCGACGACGGCTCGCCGACGCCCGGCGACGATGGTGGTGGCAGTGGTGGCGGCGCTTTCGGGGCACTGGGGCTGTTCGTCGCGCTGCTATGGCGCCGCGGCATCTGTAGGAGCGCCTTCAGGCGCGACGGCCCGATCTGAGCGCGTGCGGGGTCGCGCCTGAGGGCGCTCCTGCAAAAGACATCGAAGGCCTTTCCCATCAGGAGACTCCCATGTTCGATTTCACCGGCAAGCACGTGTTCGTCGCCGGCGGCACCAGCGGCATCAATCTCGGCATCGCGCATGCGTTTGCGAAGGCCGGCGCCCGCGTCTGCGTGCTGTCGCGCAAGCAGGAAAAGGTCGATGCCGCCGTCGGCGAACTGAAGACGCACGGCGGCGAGGTGGCTGGGTTCGCGGCAGACGTGCGCGACTATGCCGCCGTCGAAGCCGCGCTCAAGGCCGCGCACGCGCAGTTCGGCGCCATCGACGTGCTGATCTCGGGCGCCGCCGGCAACTTCCCCGCACCGGCCCTGGGCATCTCCTCGAACGGCTTCCGCTCGGTCGTCGAGATCGACCTGCTCGGCAGCTTCCACGTGCTGCGCGCGGCGTTCGCGTTGCTCAACAAGCCGGGCGCGAGCATCGTCAACATCTCCGCACCGCAGGCCTACAACGCGATGGAGTTCCAGATGCACGTCTGCGCCGCCAAGGCCGGCGTCGACATGCTCACGCGCGTTGGTGCGATCGAATGGGGACCGGCCGGCGTGCGCGTGAACTCGGTCGTGCCCGGACCGATCGCCGATACCGAGGGCATGAAGCGGCTCGCCCCGACGCCGGAGACCGTCGACATCGTCGCCGAATCAGTGCCGCTCAAGCGCTTCGGCACCCGGGACGACATCGCGAACTGCTGCCTGTGGCTCGCGAGTCCGTACGCCTCGTACGTGAGCGGCGCGGTGATCCCGGTCGACGGCGGCTGGTCGCTGGGCGGCACCAGCGTATCCAGTGCCGGCATGAAGAAACTGATGGGCGGCTGAGAGGACTCCGATCGATGCAATCCGTCGTCCTCGTACTGCTCGGCGTCGCCGGCATGGCCTTCGGCTGGTTCGTGTACTCGCGCTTCATCGCCACGCGCATCTACCGGCTCGACCCGGACTTCGTCACGCCGGCGCACGAGTTCAACGACGGTCGCGACTACGTGCCGACGCATCGGGTCGTGCTGTGGGGCCATCACTTCACCTCGGTGGCCGGCGCGGCGCCGATCGTCGGCCCGGCGATCGCGGTCTACTGGGGCTGGGCGCCGGCGCTGGCCTGGGTCGTGCTCGGCACGATCTTCTTCGCCGGCGTGCATGACTTCGGCGCGCTGTGGGCCAGCAACCGCCACAAGGGCAAGTCGATCGGCGCCCTGTCCGAAAGCGTGATCGGCACGCGCAGCCGCGCGCTGTACATGATCGTCGTGTTCCTCGTGCTGCTGATGGTCAACGCGGTGTTCGGGGTGGTCATCGCCAACGCCTTCGTCAACACGCCGGGCGCGGTGTTCCCGGCCTGGGCGGCGATCGCGGTGGCGCTGGTGATCGGCCAGCTCGTCCACCGGCGCATGAACCTCGTGGCGCTCGGCGTCATCGGCGTCGCGGTGCTGTACTGGACGATGTGGGCCGGCAGCGCGATGCCGCTGACGCTGCCCACGGAGATGTTCGGCCTGACGCCGCAGGCCAACTGGATCCTGATCCTGTTCGTCTATGCCGCGATTGCGTCGATGCTGCCGGTGTGGATGCTGCTGCAGCCGCGCGACTTCATCAACGGCATGCAGCTCGTCGTCGGCCTGGCGCTGCTCTACGGCGCGGTGATCCTGGTGATGCCGGACATCTCGGCGCCGGCGTTCAACAGCCGCGTCGGCGAATCGGCGCCGTCGATCATCCCGCTGCTGTTCGTGACCGTGGCCTGTGGCGCGGTGTCGGGCTTCCACGGCATCGTCGCCTCCGGCACCAGCTCCAAGCAGCTCGACAAGGAGACCGACGCGCGCTTCGTCGGCTACCTGGGGGCGGTCGGCGAAGGCTCGCTGGCGCTGATCACGATCGTCGCCGTCTCCGGCGTCGCGCTCGCCGCGACGCCCGAAGCCTGGCACGCGATCTACGACGAGTTCGGCAAGGCCGGCGCCGGTGCGTTCATTTCCGGCGGCGCCCGTCTGATCGAACAGGGCTGGGGCATTCCGGAGCTCGTCTCGCAGACGATCCTGGCGACGATGGTCGTGCTGTTCGCCGGCACGACGATGGACTCGGGCGTGCGCCTGCAGCGCTACATCATCCAGGAATGGGGCGAGATCTACCGGCTGCCGTGGCTGAAGAACGGCATCGCCGCGACGCTGGTCGCCGTGGCCTGCTGCCTGCTGCTGGCCTTCGGCGCCGGCGGTGCGAGCGGCAGCGGCGGCATGATCATCTGGCCGCTGTTCGGCTCCACCAACCAGATCCTCGCCGGCATGACGCTGCTGGTGATCAGCGTGATGCTGCTCAAGCTCGGCCGGCCGGTGCGCTACACGCTGCTGCCGATGATCTTCGTCATCGCGATGTCGTTCGCCGCCGCCTGCGTCACGCTCGTGCAGTTCTGGCGCGACGGCAAGTGGCTGCTGGTCGCGCTCGACCTCGTCGTACTCGCGACCAGCCTGCTGGTGATGCTGGAGGCGGCATCGGCCGTGCGACGGTTCCGGCGCGAGTCCGCGCATGGCAGGGCCGTTGCGTCCTGAGTACAAAATGCACACATGGATTGATATGCTTTGCCCATGAAGCGCTACGAATGGAGCCCGGAGAAGAATGAGTGGCTCAAGCGTGAGCGCGGCGTCGGCTTCGAGGACGTGGTCTTCCACATCGAGGCCGGTGACGAGGTCGATCTTTTCGAGCACCCGAATCAGCGCCGCTATCCCGGCCAGAAGATTTCGGTTGTGCTGATCGAGGGTTACGCCTATCTGGTGCCCTTCGTCGAATCGAAGGACGCGATCTTCCTGAAGACCATCATTCCGAGCCGCAAGGCAACGAAGCAGTACCTGGGTGACGACGATGAGCAAGCTTGACGCTGAAGAGAAGGAAATCCTCGACGCCTTCGAGTCCGGCGCGATCAAGCGCGTCAAGAACCGCGCACGCGAGATCGCCCATCACAGGAAGGCGGCCGAGGCGACGTTCCGCAAGGACAGCCGTATCAACGTGCGTATCTCATCGCGAGACCTGCGCGCCCTGCAGAAGCGCGCACTGTCCGAGGGCATGCCTTACCAGACGCTCGTCTCCAGCGTGCTGCACAAGTACGCCGAAGGGCAGCTCACCGAACGCAAAGTCTCCAAGCGCTAAGCGCCGCCCTTCACCGTCGCGACGATCTGTTCGCGCAGCCAGCGGTTGGCGGGATCATTGTCGACGCTGGTGTGCCAGTAGAGGTAGGCGTCCATCGACGGCATCTCCATCGGGAACGGCAGGATCTGGTTGCCGAACTGGCGGTTGGCGAGCTGGGCATAGCGTTCCGGCATCGTCAGCAGCAGGTCGCTGTCGGCGACCACGCCGCAGGCGGCGAAGTAGTGCTGGCAGCGCAGGCGGATGCGTCGCTTGAGGCCCTGACGACTGAGTTCCACGTCCTCGAGCCCCGGGCCGATGCGGCGCGAGCTGACCAGCACATGCTGCGCGCGCAGGTAGGCGGCGAGATCGAGCGCCTTTTTCTGCGTCGCCGGGTGGCGCTTGCGCGCAATGACGACGAGGCGATCCACGGAGATGCGCTGGTGGCGGATCTCGGCGGACATCGGCAGCAGCACGTCGAGCACCGCATCGAGGCTGCCGGCGGCGAGTTCGGATTCGAAGCCGCGGCGGTCGGCACGGATCGCGCTGATGTCCACCGACGGCGCCTGCTGTTCGACGCGCGCCAGCAGCGGCGGCAGCACCAGCGCCTCGAGCACGTCGCGCACGGCGACGTTGAAATGCCGCTGCGTCGTCGCCGGGTCGAAGCGCTGCGACTCGTTGAGCGTGACTTCGAGGCTGTGCAGCGCCCGGCGCACCGGCTGCATAAGGCTGCGTGCCAGCGGCGTCGGCACCATGCGCCGGCCCTCGCGCACGAACAGCGGATCGCCGAACAGGTCGCGCAGCCGACCCAGCGCGTGGCTGATCGCCGGCTGGGTCAGGTGCAGCTTTTCGCCGGCCTTGGTGATGCCGCCCTCGGAGAAGATCGCGTCGAGCACGACGAGCAGGTTGAGATCGATTCGATGTAAATGCACGCGCTTGATCCGGCGGGATTCACAATATTCATTGGAATGATTGCACGCCCGCGCCTAGTCTGCTGGCTCGGACGCCGGAGGAGACATGAACGAGCTGCATGACAAGGTCGCCGTGATCACCGGCGCAGGCAGCGGCTTCGGCCGCGAGCTGGCACTGCTGTGTGCCGCCGAGGGCATGCGCCTCGTGCTCGCCGACATCGACATGGCCGGCCTCGACGCCACGCAGGCCCTGCTGCCCGCCGGCACGCAGGTGCTGACGCAGCGCTGCGACGTGTCCAGCCCCGAATCGGTCGAGGACCTCGCCACGCAGACCTGGGCGCGCTTCGGCGCCGCCCACCTGCTGTTCAACAACGCCGGCGTCGCCGTCGCCGGGCCGACGTGGACCACCACGCGCGCCGACTGGCAGTGGGTACTGGGCGTCAACCTGATGGGCGTGGTCCACGGCGTGCAGAGTTTCGTGCCGCGCATGCTCGAGCAGGACGAGCCCTGCCATGTGGTCAACACCGCATCGGTCGCCGGCCTGCTGTCGGTGCCGGCGTCGAGCGTCTACTGCGTCTCCAAGCACGGCGTGGTCACGCTCAGCGAATGCCTGCATCACGAGCTGCGCACCGCGAACGCCAAGATCGGCGTCTCGGTGCTGTGCCCGGCCTTCGTCAGCACCGGCATCGCCGATGCTGCGCGCCATCGTCCGGCCGAGCTGGCGGATGCCAACCCGCTGGCCGCGCCGTTCGAAGCACGCGTGCGCAAGGCCGTGCAGTCCGGAAAGCTCACAGCTGTGGACATCGCACGCGCGACGATGGCCGCCGTGAAGGCCGACCGCTTCTACATCCTCACCCACTCGAACATTCGGCCGGCCATCGAGGCGCGCATGCGCGACATTCTCGATGGCCGGCAACCGACGAATCCGATGCCTTAGTTCATTCCCTCTCCACCCGCTTGCGGGGGGAGAGGGTTAGGGTGAGGGGGGTGTCCGCGCGACGCGCGGCCCTCTCCCGCGTTTGTACAAGCTGGGGAATGACGCAGTGTCATTCCCCAGTAGCCAAACGCCCTCTCCCGCAAGCGGGAGAGGGGCAACAACGGAGTCCAGCAATGAAAGCCCTGCTCTGCAAATCCTTCGGCCCGCCGGAAAACCTCGTCGTCGAGGAGGCTCCGGACCTGACGCCCGGCGACAACGACGCCATCGTGCGCGTGCATGCGGCCGGCGTGAACTTTCCGGACGTGCTGATCATCCAGAACAAGTACCAGTTCAAGCCGGAGCTGCCGTTTTCCGCCGGCGGCGAGTGCTCGGGCGTGGTCGAGTCGGTCGGCGCGAAGGTCAAGAACGTCAAGCCGGGCGACAAGGTCATCGCCTTCACCGGCTGGGGCGCGTTCGCACACCAGGTGCGGGCGGATTCGCGTGCGCTGATCCCGATGCCACCGGAGATGGATTTCGTCACCGGCGCCTCGTTCGTGATGACCTACGCCACCTCGTACCACGCGCTCAAGGACCGCGCCGCGCTCAAGAGCGGCGAGATCCTGCTGGTGCTCGGCGCGTCCGGCGGCGTGGGCCTCGCGGCGATCGAGATCGGCAAGGCGCTCGGCGCCAGGGTCATCGCCGCGGCGTCGACCGCCGAGAAGCTCGCGGTGTGCAAGGACCATGGCGCCGACGAACTGATCAACTACAACAGCGAGGACCTCAAGGCGCGCCTCAAGGAACTGACCGGCGGCAAGGGCGTGGACGTGGTCTACGACCCGGTCGGCGGCGACTACAGCGAACCGGCGCTGCGCAGCATGGCCTGGCGCGGCCGCTTCCTGGTGATCGGTTTCGCCAACGGCGAGATTCCGAAGATTCCGCTGAACCTCGCGCTGCTCAAGGGCTGCAGCATCGTCGGCGTGTTCTGGGGCGACTACGCCAAGCGCGAACCGATGAACAACCTGATGGACCTGCGCGCCCTGCTCGGCTGGCTCAAGGACGGCAAGCTGCGTCCGCACATCGCCGGCACCTATCCGCTCGAACGCGGCGCCGAGGCCATCCGCCAGCTCATGGACCGCAAGGTCTCCGGCAAGCTGGTCATCACGCCGCAGGAGTAAGGCATGTCGACGATCCCGGTCCAGGACAAGCACCGCTTCGACGAGGCTGCGCTGGCGCGCTACCTGCAGCAGCACGTCGAGGGTTACTCCGGCGAGCTGCACGTCGAGCAGTTCAAGGGCGGCCAGTCCAATCCGACCTACAAGCTGACCGCCGGCGGCCGCAGCTACGTGCTGCGGCGCAAGCCACCGGGCAAGCTGCTGGCGTCCGCGCACGCGGTCGACCGCGAGTACACCGTCATCACCGCACTGGCGCAGACCGACGTGCCGGTCGCGAAGACCTACTGTCTGTGCGAGGACGACGCGGTCATCGGCACCGCGTTCTACGTGATGGAGCACGTCGAGGGGCGCATCCTCTGGGACCCGGCGCTGCCCGGAGACGGCTACACGCCGGCGGTGCGGCGTGCGATGTTCGAGGAGATGAACCGCGTCATCGCCGCGCTGCACCAGGTCGACCCTGTGGCCATCGGCCTCGCCGACTACGGCAAGCCCGGCAACTATTTCGCGCGCCAGATCGGCCGCTGGACCAAGCAGTACCGTGCCTCGGAGACCGAGCGCATCGACGCGATGGACCGGCTGATCGCCTGGCTGCCGGAGCACATCCCGCCCGGCGACGAGACCACCATCGTCCACGGCGACTACCGCCTCGACAACATGATCTTCCACCCCACCGAACCGCGCGTGCTCGCGGTGCTGGACTGGGAGCTGTCGACGCTGGGGCATCCGCTCGCGGACTTCGCCTATCACTGCATGACCTGGCACATCCCGGCCGGCGTGTTCCGCGGTCTGGGCGGCGCGAAGCTGGCCGAACTCGGCATCCCGACCGAGTCGGAGTACGTGCAGATGTACTGCCAACGCACCGGCCGCGACGGCATCGACCCGAATCACTGGGATTTCTACATGGCCTACAACCTGTTCCGCCTCGCGGCGATCCTGCAGGGCATCGCCGGCCGCGTGAAGGACGGCACTGCCTCGAGCGCGCAGGCCGCGCAGATGGGCGCGGCGGCGCGGCCGCTCGCCGATCTGGCGTGGATGCAGGTCGAGAAGATTCTCGGGCGCCGGTAAACGACCGACGCTCCCCACAGTCCCCTCCCCCGCTTGCGGGGGAGGGTCAGGGAGAGGGCGCCGGCGCAGCCGGCGGTTCCGCGCTAACGCGCGGCCCTCTCCCCCAACCCCTCTCCCGCAAGCGGGAGAGGGGAGCACACACGGAGTCACCGATGAGCTTCGAATACTCGGACAAGACCCTCGACCTGATGAAGCGCCTCAATGCGTTCATGGACGAGCACATCTACCCCAACGAGCACCGCTTCCTCGCGGAGGTGGCCGAGGGCGACCGCTGGCAGCCGACGACAGTCATCGAGGAGCTGAAAACCAAGGCCAGGACGGCCGGACTGTGGAATCTGTTCCTGCCCGGATCGGAGCGCGGGGCCGGCCTGACGAATCTCGAATACGCGCCGCTGTGCGAGATCATGGGCCGCGTGATCTGGGCGCCGGAGGTGTTCAACTGCTCGGCCCCCGACACCGGCAACATGGAGGTGCTCGAGCGCTACGGCACCGAGGCGCAGAAGAAACAGTGGCTCGAACCGCTGCTCAACGGCGAGATCCGCTCGGCCTTCGCGATGACCGAACCCGAGGTGGCGTCGTCCGACGCCACCAACATCGCCTGTTCAATCCGGCGTGACGGCGACGAGTACGTCATCAACGGCCGCAAGTGGTGGACCTCCGGCGCCAATGACCCGCGCTGCAAGATCTTCATCGTCATGGGCAAGTCGGACCCGGACAATCCGAGCCGCCACAGCCAGCAGTCGATGATCCTGGTGCCGCGCGACACCGAGGGCGTGAACATCCTGCGGCACCTGCCGGTGTTCGGCTACGACGATGCCCCGCACGGCCACGCCGAGATCGTGTTCGACCAGGTGCGCGTACCGGCGAGCAACATCCTGCTCGGCGAGGGCCGCGGCTTCGAGATCGCGCAGGGCCGGCTCGGCCCGGGTCGCATCCACCACTGCATGCGCCTCATCGGCCTGGCCGAACGCGCGCTGGAGAAGATGTGCCAGCGCTCGCTGCAGCGCGTGGCCTTCGGCAAGCCGGTCGCGGCACAGACGGTGACACTGGAGCGCATTGCCGAGTCGCGCATCCTCATCGACTCCGCACGCCTGCTGACCCTCAAGGCGGCGTACATGATGGACACCGTCGGCAACAAGATCGCCGCCAAGGAGATCGCGATGATCAAGGTCGCCGCACCGAACATGGCCTGCCAGGTCATCGACTGGGCGATGCAGGTCCACGGCGCCGGCGGCATGACCGACGACTTCGGCCTGTCCTACGCCTACGCGCAGGCGCGCACGCTGCGCCTGGCCGACGGCCCGGACGAAGTCCACCGCAATTCGATCGGCAAGATGGAGCTGGCGAAGTATGCCGGCAAGGATGCGATCCGCAACTACATGTCCGCCAGCAGCAGCGTTTCGCGCAGCTGAGGCCTTCTTTTGTAGGAGCGCCTTCAGGCGCGACCTGCGCGAACCGCGGTCGCGCCTGAAGGCGCTCCTACAAACAACTTCAACGGAGAACACCATGTCCACAAACCGCCAGTTCAAGCTCAAGCAACGCCCCGTCGGCATGGTCAAGCGCGAGGATTTCGAGTTCGCGAAGGCCGATGTCCCCGAACCCGGCGACGGCGAGTTCCTCGTCAGGATCGCCTATCTGTCGCTCGACCCGGCGATGCGCGGCTGGATGAACGAGGGCAAGTCCTACGTGCCGCCGGTGGGCCTCGGCGAGGTGATGCGCGCCGGCGCCGTCGGCGAGATCGTGAAATCCAACCATCCCAAGTTCGCCGTGGGCGAACACGTCGTCGGCATGTTCGGCGTGCAGGACTACGCCGTGTCCAACGGCAAGGGCGTGACCAGGGTCGACCCGAAGCTCGCGCCGCTGCCGGTGTACCTGGGCACGCTCGGCATGCCGGGTATGACCGCGTACTTCGGCCTGCTCGAGATCGGCAAGGCGAAGGCCGGCGACACCGTCGTCGTCTCCGGCGCCGCCGGCGCAGTCGGCCAGGTCGTCGGCCAGATCGCAAAGATCAAGGGCTGCCGCGTCGTCGGCATTGCCGGCGGCGCCGACAAGTGCCGCTACGTGGTCGACGAGCTCGGCTTCGACGCCTGCATCGACTACAAGAACGAGGACGTGAAGAAGGGGCTCAAGCAACACTGCCCGCAGGGCGTGAACGTCTACTTCGACAACGTCGGCGGCGAGATCCTCGACATCGTGCTGACGCAGCTCGCGATGCATGCGCGCATCGTCATCTGCGGCGCCATCTCGCAGTACAACAACACCACGCCGGTCAAGGGCCCGAGCAACTACATGTCGCTGCTGGTCAACCGCGCCACGATGGCCGGCATGGTCGTATTCGACTGGGCCGACCGCTACGGCGAGGCGGCGCGCGAGATGGGCGGCTGGCTGCAGAGCGGCAAGCTGAAGACGCGCGAGGACGTCGTCGAAGGGCTGGAGACCTTCCCGGAAACCCTGCTCAAGCTGTTCAAGGGCGAGAACACCGGCAAGCTGGTGCTCAAGGTCTAGCGCCCCCATGTGGGACGGGCGCGGTCCGGATGCGGACGGCGCCCGCCCTACGCAGAGGACTCGGGCTGCGCGGTGCGCCAGGCCGTCGGCGTACGGCCGGTCCAGCGCCGGAACGCGCGCGTGAAACTGCTGGTGTCCGAGAAGCCGAGCAGGTAGGTGATCTCGCAGACGCTGTGCCGCGCATCGCGCAGGTAGGACAGCGCGAGTTCGCGCCGCGTCCGGTCGAGCAGCGCCTTGTAGCTGCAGCCCTCGTCGGCGAGTCGTCGCTGCAGGCTGCGCGGACTCATCGCGAGCTGCTGGGCGATGTCCTCCTGTGACGGCTCGCCCTGCGGCAGCCGCTCGATGAACGCCGCCTCGACGCGAGCGCCGATGTGGTCACGGTCGATCCGCGCGAGATGCCGGACCACGATCGCATCGTTGTGTCGGGCCAGCTCCGGGTTCGCGCTGTCCAGGCGACGCTCGAAGCTTTCGCGGTCGAACACCAGGCGGTTCTCCGGCGCCCCGAACACGATCGGCGCCCGCAGAATCCGCTCGAAGCATTCGCCGCCTGCCGGGCGGCTGCGGCGCATCTCGATGCGCCGCGGCGCATAGTCGCGGCCGAGCACCGAGCGGCACATGCGCACGTAGACGCTGAGAAAAGCGTCGATCGCCTCCGGCGCCGGCTGCGGCCCGCCGGGACGCATGCGGATCAGCACGTGGTACTCGTCGCCGTGCGCCTCGAAGTGGGTGTCCGCGGCGTCGCTGGCGATGCGGAAGTAGCGTGCAATGCGTCCGAAGGCTTCCTTCAGCGTCGCGCTGGCGAGCAGCGAGTAGCTCAGCGCGTGGAAGGTCGTGTGGGTGACGCCACTGGCAACACGCAGGCCCAGACACGGATCGCCGGTCGCATCGACCGCGAGCCGCCACAGGCGCGTGGTCTGCTCCAGCGGATAGCGCCCATGCGGATCTTCGAGCACGCGCGGGTCCATGCCCGCCTCGCGCATCAGACATTCACCGTCGCAGCCGGCCGCGTCGATCGTGCGCCGGATCGTGCGGGCCCAGCTGCTCAGCGATGTCGCCATCGGTCTCCTTCGTCGTGCGTGCTGTCGCCCACGGACAGTGTTCTGGCGCCTGCGGCCGCGTGCGGCGCGCCGGCGATTTCTTAGCGTAAGCCCCTCGCCGGCAATCCTGTCGGCGCGGAGGAGAACAGCGGGTGAGCGATCAGCGGATTCGCATCCCACGCGATGCGGAGCACGATCATACGTCCGAAATAGCGGCGCGGCGGCGCAGGTTCGCCGGAGAGCGGACGGGCGCCGCGCTCGACCATCTCGGCAGCTACTCTATCGACCCGTCGGGTACCGCCGGCAACATCGAGCACTTCACCGGTGTCGCCCAGGTGCCGGTCGGCCTCGCCGGCCCGCTCCGCATCGACGGCGAGCACGCCCGCGGCGATTTCTATGTCCCGCTGGCGACCACCGAGGGCACCCTGGTCGCGAGCTACAACCGCGGCATGCGTCTGCTCGCCGAATGCGGCGGCGTGAGGACGACCGTGGTCGAACAGTCGATGCAGCGCGCACCGGTGTTCGTCTTCGACGATGCGCGCGCCGCCCGAGACTTCGGCCGCTGGGTCGATGCGCGATTTTCCGACATCAAGACCGCCGCGGAGACGACGACGCGCATCGGAAAACTGCAGTCCATCGGCCAGTATGCCGTCGGGCCGCTGCGCTATCTGCGCTTCAACTACACCACCGGCGACGCCGCCGGCCAGAACATGAGCGGCAAGGCCACGCACGCGGCCTGCGAGTGGATCGTGGCCCATCACCCGGACCATCCGCGCTACATCCTCTCCGGCAATATCGACACCGACAAGAAGCACTCGCAGATCAACACGCTGCTGACGCGCGGACGCCGCGTCGTTGCCGAGGCGGTGATCCGCGACGAGGTGCTGCGCAAAGTCATGGGGGTTGACGCACGCACGCTGTTCGCCGCGCGCCAGATCTCGATGGCCGGCGCGACGCTCGCCGGCTCGGCCAACAACGGTTCGCATGCGGCGAACGGCCTGGCCGCACTGTTCATCGCCACCGGGCAGGACGCGGCCAACGTGGCCGAGTCGCATGCCGGCATCACCTACGTGCGCCTGCTCGACAACGGCGACTACTACTGGTCGATCACGCTGCCGGCGCTGATCGTCGCCACCGTCGGCGGCGGCACCGGGCTGCCGACGCAGCGCGAATGCCTGCAACTGCTCGGCTGCGCCGGGCCGGGGTACGCCGACAAGTTCGCCGAGATCTGCGCCGCGACCGTGCTCGCCGGCGAGACCTCGCTGGCGAGCGCGGTGATTGCCGGCGACTGGGTCACCAGCCACGAGCGGTACGGACGGAACAGGCCGGGGGAGGAAGGCGCGCGCGACTGAGTGCGGCCGGTACCCGCGCCGCCTGCGTGGCGGCGCGGGGCCGGACCTACCAGCGACGCGGGCACGCAGCGGTTGCACACAGGTGCGGTTCGGCATCGAACGAGGAGAACATGAATGACACAACACCGAAGCTGGGGGCGGCCGCTGACGGCGGCCTGCGTCCTTGCGGCGTGGCCGCTGGGCGCCGCGCCCATGTCCTTGAGCATGGGCGGCATCGAGGGGCGGCTCGACACTTCCGTGTCGCTGGGCGCGACGTTCCGCATGGCGGACCCCGACGCAGCATCCATCGGCATTTCCAACGGCGGGCTTGCGCGCACCGCCAACGAGGACGACGGCAATCTGGGGTTCGCGCGCGGCGACGTCGCCTACGCCGTCGCCAAGGCCACACATGACCTTGAGCTGCGCCGCGGCGACTTCGGCGTGTTCACGCGATTCAGTTACTTCTTCGACGCCGCGGCCGACGAGGCCGATCGCCGGGAGGCACGCTTCGACGCAGCAGGACTGCCGACACGCAACCGCGAGGCCGAGACCTACGAGCTGGGATCGCGCGGTCGCGACAAGCTGGCCACGCATATCGACCTGCTCGACCTGTTCGCCTTCGGTCGCTTCGATGTCGGCGGGCGCAACCTGTCGGTGCGCTTCGGCAACCAGGTCGTGAGCTGGGGCGAGAGCACCTTCATCGGCAACGGCATCAACGCGATCAATCCGATCGACGTCGCCCGCTTCCGTGCGCCCGGCGCCGAGATTCGCGAAGCGCTCAAGCCCATCCCGATGCTGTGGACCTCGCTGCAGCTCACCAGCACGCTGAGCGCCGAAGCGGTGTGGATGACCTCGTTCAATCGCACCGAGATCGATCCGCGCGGCGCGTTCTTTTCGACCAACGACACGGTGTCGACCGACGGCGACAAGGTCTTCGTCAGCTTCGGCCGCCGCAAGGACGACAATTCGGCCATCACCAGCCCGCTCGAGGACCCGGCGGCGTCGGTGTGGCTGCCGCGCGATCGCGATGACACGCCGGACGACGGCACCGACCAGTACGGCCTCGCCCTGCGCTGGTTCGCCAACCTGTTCGGCGGTACCGAGTTCGGCTTCTACTACCTGAACTACCACAGCCGCACGCCGCTGCTGTCGGTCGTGCAGGGCAGCAACGCCTCGCCCGGCAGCAGCGGCACCAACGCGCTCAACGGCGCACTGCCGCGCTGCAGCGAGAACGCGACGGTATCCGGCTGCCGCGCGAGCTACTTCGTCGAGTACCCCGAAGGCATCGACCTGTACGGCATCAGCTTCAACAGCAGCGGGCCGTTCGGCATCGCCATACAGGGCGAGTACTCGTTCCGTCCGAACCAGCCGGTGCAGATTTCCGGACCGGAACTGGTCATGGCGTCGCTGGGGGTGTCGAACTCGGTCACCGGACAGGGCTTCGTGGCGATCGACGAGAGCACCCAGGTGCCGGAGGCGATCCTGACGCCGCCCGGTACCGTGATCACCGGCTACGAGCGCGTCGACGTACATCAGCTGCAGGCCACGCTGACCAAGGCCTTCGGACCACAGCTCGGCGCGCAGCAGTTCATCACGCTCGCGGAGATCGGCGTGACCCGGCAGGACCTGCCGGACGACCAGTTCTTCGCCGGGCCCGGCGTCGCACTCCCCGCACCCGGTTCGGGTCTGCCGATCCCCGGCGTGCGGCCGGACGGCGCCGCTGCCGGCGGTTCGATCCAGACCGAGGGTTTCGCCACGCGCAGCTCCTGGGGCTACCGGCTGGTCAGCTCGCTGACCTACGAGAACGTGCTCGGCCCGGCGAGCCTGTCGCCGCGGCTGGTGTTCGCGCACGACGTCAACGGCGTCAGCTCGACCTTCAACCAGGACACGAAGTCGCTGACCGTCGGCATCGGCATGAACTACCTGCAGCGCTGGCAGGCCGACCTCAGCTACACGAGCTTCTTCGGCGGCCGCACCTATGCCGGCACCGACCTCATCCCCGCACCGGCGGGCCAGACGCAGGACTACGCCACCAGCGCCAACCCCAACGGCGACCGCGACTTTCTCGCGGTGAGCCTCTCGTATGCGTTCTGAACGCAGCCGACGAATGGAGACTTTCATGCATCGCAAGACTTTCATCGCCGCCGGCCTGCTGTTCGCCGGCGCCGTTCATGCCGCGGTCCCGCCGGAGCAGGCTGCGGCGCTCGGCACGACGCTGACGCCGATCGGCGCCGAACAGGCAGGGAACGCCGACGGCAGCATCCCGGCCTGGACCGGCGGTCTCACCGAGGTCCACCCCGACTTCCAGAGCGGCGGGCACTATCCCGACCCCTATGCCGACGACGAACCGCTGTACGTCATCGACGCCGGCAATGCCGAGCAGTACGCCGACACGCTGAGCCCCGGGCAGATCGCGCTGCTGCAGCGCTACCCGACCTGGCGCATGAAGGTGTATCCGAGCCGTCGCAGCGCCGCCTATCCGCAGGGCATCTACGACGAGACGAAGCTCAACGCCACGCGTGTGCAACTGGTCGAGGGCGGCAACGGCTTCGCCGGCGCCACCGGCGGCATCGCCTTTCCCCTCCCGCAGAGCGGCGTCGAGGCGATCTGGAACCACATGACGACCTACAAGGGCGACATGTACTCCACCCGCTGGGCCCAGGCCGCGGTCACCGCCGGCGGCAACTACAACCTCGTGCGCTTCGACTACGAGTACGACTTCATCTACGGCAACCAGCAGCGCAAGCCGGAGGAGCGCCAAGAAGACCTGCTGTTCTACTTCCTGCAGCTCGTGCTCGATCCGCCGCGGCTGTCGGGCTCGATCCTGCTCGTGCACGAGTACGCCAACCAGGTGAAGAACCCGCGCCAGGCCTGGACCTACAACCCGGGGCAGCGCCGCGTGCGGCTGGCGCCCAGCGTGGCCTACGACAACCCCGGTACCGCCGCCGACGGCCTGCGCACCAACGACGACTTCTCCATGTTCAACGGCGCCACCGACCGCTACGACTGGAAGCTCGTCGGCAAGCAGGAACTGCACATTCCCTACAACGCCTACCGCATCAGCAGTCCGGACCTGAAGATCCGCGACGTGCTGCAGGCCGGGCACGTGAATCCGGAGCATGCGCGCTACGAGAAGCACCGTGTCTGGGTCGTCGAAGCGAATCTGCGCGAGGGCACCTCGCACCTCTACAAGAAGCGCCGCTTCTACCTCGACGAGGACAGCTGGGTCATCCACGTGCAGGACAAGTACGACAACCGCGACCAGCTGTGGCGCGTCGACGAGCTGCACACGACCATGTTCTACGACGTGCCCTTCCTCGCCACGGGGCTCGAGGTGAAGCACGACCTGCAGTCCGGGCGCTATCTGGCGATGTCGATCCGCAACGAGGAGACGAAGATCTACCAGCCGATCCGGCGCACGCCGGCGGACTTCTCGCCTGCCGCGCTGCGCGACAAGGGCGTGCGCTGATCCAGGCAGTTCCGTTCGCATCGAGTAGCGCCGCCCTGCGGTGCGTATCGAGATGCCGGGCCAGTGCCCCTCGATACGCCGCCGCTGCGCGGCGGCACTCGGGGCGAACGGATCGGGGCTCGGCCTCGGACGCGAGGCGCTTGGCGGAAGCTCGCCTGCATCTGCGTACAATCCGGCAACAACGCGCACCCCGGGGGGAGCGCAATAACGAGAGGAGACACGCGCATGTCGCAGACCGGTGAGCGCCCGGCGTCCCTGGCGTATCCGTGGTTCGTGGTGGCGATCCTGATGGTCGCTTACGTGTTCTCCTTCGTGGACCGGCAGATCCTGAACCTGCTGGTCGGGCCGATCCGCGCCGACCTGGGCATCAGCGACACGCAGATGAGCCTGCTGATGGGCTTTTCGTTCGCGATCTTCTACACGATCCTCGGCATCCCGCTGGCCCGTATCGCCGACGCCAAGAGCCGTCGCGGCCTGATCGTCGCCGGCATCGTCGTCTGGAGCGCGATGACCGCGCTGTGCGGCCTCGCGAAGCACTACTGGCAGCTGCTGCTGTTCCGCATCGGCGTCGGCGTCGGCGAGGCGGCGCTGTCGCCGGCGGCGTACTCGATGATCGCCGACTACTTCCCGCCGGAGCGTCGCTCGACGGCGATGAGCGTCTACTCGATGGGCATCTTCCTCGGCTCGGGCATCGCCTTCCTGGTCGGCGGCCTGGTGGTGCAGTACAGCGTGGCGCAGGGCACGGTGCTGTTGCCGCTGCTCGGCGAGATCCGGCCGTGGCAGATGGTGTTCCTGATCCTCGGCGCCAGCGGCATCGTGTTCAGCTTCGCGTTCCTGCTGGTGCGCGAGCCGAAGCGGCAAGGTGTCGTCGACGGCCAGGACAGCCTGCCGTTCTCCGAGGTGGTCTCCTACCTGTGGGCAAACCGGCGCGCCGTGCTCAGCCACAACGTCGGCTTCGCGATGATGGCGATGTGCTCCTACGGCACCACCGCGTGGATTCCCACCTACTTCATCCGCTCGCACGGCTGGACCGCCGCCGAGATCGGCGTCGTCCTCGGCCTGCAGGTCGTGGTCTTCGCCTGCGCCGGCATCATCATCGGCGGCCGCATCGCCGACCGCTGGACCCGGCAGGGCCGCAGCGACGCCGCGATGCGCGTCGGCGTGCTCTCCGGCATCGTCACGATGATCGGCGGCGCCACGTACCTGCTCGCGCCGAACGGCACCGTCGCCGCGGTCGCACTGGTCGTGCCGGTGTTCGCGCTGGCGATGCCCTTCGGCGCCGCGCCGGCGGCGCTGCAGGAGATCGTGCCCAACCGCATGCGCGGCCAGACCACGGCGGTCTACCTGTTCATGACCAACATGATCGGCCTGGGGATCGGACCGACCGCGATCGCCGTGTTCACCGACTACGTGTTCTCCGACGACAGCATGCTGCGCTGGTCGATGCTGATCGTCGCCAGCATCTCGCTGACCGGGTCGATGGCGATTCTGCTCAGCGGCATGAAGCCCTACCGGGCGATGCACGCACGGTTGCACGCGGGCTGAGGCTCGCAGGGCGGCGCGTGAGCCGGCACCGCTTGCGACCGCGGCGGCGCGGTCGCAAGCGGTGCCGGCATGACCGCCATCGAAACCCGTCCGCTGCCGCCGCAGGCGCTGCATGCCCGCTACGCCGCGGACGGCGGCTACGTGGACGGTTACGCGACACGGGTCGAGGGCACCGTCGACCTCGCACGCTACGTCGAGGCCTTCTACACGACCGGGCTGTTCCGCGTGGAGCGCGCGATCCTGCGCGTGGCGATCCGTGCACCGTCCACCGACGACGAGGCGCGCGCGGTGGCCGCCGGCACGGGCGAGCGATTCGCCGCATGGTCGGTCGAGGCGCGTGCGCCGGACCAGTTGCTGATGTGCGACCTGTACGGCCGCACGCGCTCCTGGTTCATGGTCGAGCCGGCGACAGACGCGGGCCCGGTGCAGACGCGGCTCTACTTCGGCTCCGCCGTGGTCGCGTCAGCGATGCGAAAACCGTCGTTCCGCCTGCTGCTGGGCTTTCACGTGCTGTACTCCAAGGCCCTGCTGCGCGCGGCGCGGCGCCGGCTCAGGAGATGACGAAGCCGGCGTAGCCCTTCTGCGCGACGTCGTTGCAGGCCTGTCGGTAGTTGCCGGCACCGATGTACGAGAGCAGGCGCTGTGGCTTGCCCGGCACGTTGCTGCCGAGCCACCACGACGGCGTCTTCGCGATCAGCGTCGCGTTGGCCACCTGGTCGTGATGCTTCACCCACTGCGCCTCGAACTCCGGCGTCGGCTCGATCACCTGCCGGTCACCGGTCCTGCGCACGTAGTCGATGCAGTCGGCGATCCAGTCGACCTGCTGCTGCAGGCAGGTCGGCATGTTGCAGAAGGCGGCCGACGGCGCCAGCGGCGCGGCGGTCATGAACAGATTCGGAAAGCCGTGCTTCTGCAGGCCCATCGCGGTCGAGATCTCCTTCTTCCACTCGTCCTTCAGCGACAGGCCGTCGCGACCGCGGATGTCGATGCGGCCGAGCGTGCCGGTGCCGGCATCGAAGCCGGTGGCGAGGATGATCACGTCCAGCTCGTAGGCGGCGGTGCCAGTCTTCAGGCCGGTGTCGGTGAAGGCCTGGATCGGATCGGCCTTCACGTCGACGAGGTGCACATGGTCGAGGTCGAAGACTTCCAGGTAGCCGCTGTCCAGCGGCGTGCGCCGCGTGCCGAAGCCGTGCGTGGTCGGCAGCAGCTTCTCGGCCAGCTCCGGCTTGCGGATGCGCGCGCGCATCTTCTCGCGCACGAAGTCGGACACTTCCCTGTTGGCCGCTTCATCCATGATCACCTTGATGAAGTTCGAACCCCAGAACTGCAGCGAGCCCTTGTCCCACAGCGCCTCCAGCGTGCGCCGCCGCTCCTCCTTCGGCACCTGGTCCCAGTCGCGCGGGTCGAGGTCGAAGTGAAAGCCGATGAAGCTATCGAAGACGCGCTGGCGGTTCTCCGGATAGCGCGCCCGCATGCGCTCGCGCGCCGCGTCGTCGACCTTCGGATTGCGCATCGGGATCGTGTAGTTGGCGGTGCGCTGGAACACGTAGAGCGCGCCGACCTCGTGCGCGATGGTCTGGATCACCTGGATGCCGGTTGCCGCGGTGCCGACGACGCCGACGCGCTTGCCCCTCAGGTCGATGCCCTCGCGCGGCCAGCGCGCCGTGTGCAGCACGGTGCCGCGATAGGCCTCGCGGCCGGGGAACGGCGGTTCGGCCGGTTCCGACAGCGGCCCCAGGCAGGGCACCAGCCAGCGGCAGCGCACGGCGTCGCCGCCGTCGGTCTGCACCACCCAGCGTGCGGCGGCCTCGTCCCAGTGCGCCGCCGTCACGCGCGTGTTGAAGGCGATGTCCTTGCGCAGGTCGAGCCGGTCGGCCACGAAGTTCAGGTAGCGCTCGGTCTCGGCCTGCGCCGGAAAGCGCTCCTGCCAGTTCCACTCGGCGAGCAGTTCGTCGGAGAACCAGTACTGGTAGACCTCGGCCTCCGAATCGGTGCGCGCGCCCGGATACCGGTTCCAGTACCAGGTGCCGCCGACGCCGCTGCCGGCCTCGAAGGCGCGCACGTCCAGCCCCATGCCGCGCAGGCGGTGCAGCGCATACAGGCCGGCGAATCCGGCGCCAATGACCACGGCATCGCAGTCGCGTGCCACTTCCGTCGCGTTCTGGCTCATCTCGCTCTCCTCCGCCCGCAGGCCGCGCGGGCGCAGGTCGAAACTAGACCGCGAAGATGGCCCGGCGCACTACCCGTTAGGGCAGATCGTGCGGTCCAGCGTCGTCGCGGCGGGGCGCCGCCAGGCGGTAGCCGACGCCCTGCTCGGTCAGGATCAGCCGCTGGCGTTCGCCGCGGTCCCCGAGCTTGCCGCGCAGCTGCTGCACCAGCACGCGCAGGTACTGCACGTCATCGCGATGCACCGCCCCCCAGATCTCCTCGAGCAGCTGCCGGTGGGTCAGCACCCGCCCGGCATGGCGGGCGAGCAGGCTCAGCAGGGCGTACTCCTTGCGCGTCAGGGCGACGGGCAGTCCATCGACCGACACCTCGCGTGCCGCGAGGTCGACGCGCAGGCCCTCGTGCACGTACACCGGCTCGGCGTCCGCCTGCCGCGCCTGCTTGCGCAGCGCGACCTTGATCCGCGCCAGCAGCTCGCCGACCGAGAACGGCTTGGTGACATAGTCGTCGGCGCCGTCTTCCAGCAGCCGGATCTTCTGCGCCTCGTCGTCGCGCACCGTGAGCACGATCACCGGCACCGTTGACCAGCCGCGGATCGCGACCAGGGCCTCGTGGCCGTCGCCGTCACCCAGTCCCAGATCGAGCAGCACCAGCGCGGGGTGCCGCGCGGCGCACAGGCGCACCCCTTCGGCCACGCCGTCGGCCTCGACCACCTCGAAGCCCTCGGCCGCCAGCGTGATGCGCAGAAGACGCCGGATCTGCGGCTCGTCGTCGATCACCAGGATGCGGGCCGGCGCGGCGCTCATGGCGTCGGGCCATCGGCGGCGAGCAGCCGCTCTCGCGGCAGGTAGACGTCGATCTGGCAGCCGTTGCCGCGCAGCGGCACCGTCGCCTCGATGCGCCCGCCGTGCAGCTCGGCGATGGCCTTGCAGATGCTCAGTCCGAGCCCGGTGCCGGCGCCGCGATGATCCTTGTCGCTGGAGCGGTTGAACATCTCGAACACCCTGGTGCGCTCGGCCGCGCCGATCCCGGGGCCCTGGTCGATCACGCCGATGATGACGTGCTCTTCCGTGGTCCGCAGCTGCAGCGTGATCTCGGCGGCCTGACCGTGGCGGATCGCATTCTCGAACAGGTTCACGAGCAGCGCCCGCAGCAGCGGGCCGTCGCCGCGCAACAAGCGCGTGCGCTGCGGCGGCCCGTCCCATGTCACGCGCAGGTCCTTGCGCAGGCCCTGCACGGACCGGCGCACCTCCTGCACGAGGTCGTCGAGGTCCACGGTCTGCTCGCGCAGCGCCAACCCGGGCCGCGACAGCCGCGTCATGTCGAGCAGGTTGCGCACGTGCCGGTCGAGCCGCTGCGATTCCTCGAGAATGGTCTGCGCCAGCTCCGTGCGCTGCGCGCCGCCCAGCCGCTCCGACTGCTCCACCAGCGACGAGGCCGCACCCATCACCGAGGCGATCGGCGTGCGCAGATCGTGCGACACCGACGCCAGCAGCGAGTTGCGGATCTGCTCGGTCTCCTGCGACACGCGGCGCTGCTCGACCTCCTGCGTCAGTGCTGCGCGCTCCAGCGCCACCGCGGCCTGATCGGCAAGCGCATCGAGCAGGCGCCGCTGTCCCGGCGACAGCGGGCGCCCGCGCGCCGACAGGTTCAGGCCGGCCACGCCGACCAGACCCGCCGATGTCGCCATCGGCACGAGCAGGAAACGCGAGTTCGGCAAGGTCGAGGTGTGCGCGCCGGCCGGCTTGCGGTGCAGCCAGCACCAGGCCGCGGCTGCGCGCTCGCTCTCGGAAAACTGGAAGTCCGCGCCCAGCTCTGCACGCGCCAGCGGCCGCAGCTGCGTGTCCGGCGGCTCCGTCACGACGAAAGCGGCGCCGTCGAGCGTCGCGCACAGATGCTGCGCCGTCGCCTCGGCGACCTGTTCGACGGTGCGGGCGCGGGCGACGCGGCGGCTGAACTCGTTGAGATTCGCGGTGCGGCTCGCGGTCTTGCGCAAGGCCTGCATCTGGCCACGCAACTGCGCGGCGAACTGCCCCGCGAGCACAGCCACGACGAGAAAGAACACGAGCGTGACCCACTCGTCACGCAGACTCATCGCCATCGTGAAGCGCGGCTCGGTGAACAGGAAGTTGTAGAGCGCGAAGCTGGCCAGCGCCGCCGCGAACGCCGGTGCCCGCCCGTGGCGGACCGCGACGACGAGCACCACCAGCAGATACAGCAGCGAGACGTTGGCCAAGGGCAGCACGCTGTGCAGGCCCGTCGCCGCCAGCGTCGCCGCCAGCAGGCCGGACGCCGCCTCGGCGGCGGCCCTCCCCGTCCATCCGCCCGGCTCGATCGGCACTGCCGCGGGCTGGCGCGTGACCGTCTCGCCTTCGGCATCGACGAAGGTGACGTCGAATCCCTCGCCCAGCCGCATTACCTGGAAGCTCACCGGAGGGCGCAGGAGCAGACGCCACAGCGAGCGCCGCGGCCGTCCGATGACGATCTGCGACACGTTGCGCGTGCGGGCGTAGCGCAGCAGCTCCTCGGCAACGCGTTCGCCCGGAATCGTCACTGCCTCGCCGCCGAGTTGTTCGGCCAGCCGCAGCACCTCGGCGATGCGATCCTTGTCCGCGTTCGGCAGCGTGTTCGCGCGGCTGTTGATGACGTGCACGGCGGTCCACGGCTGGCGTCGCGACTGGGCGATCCGCGCGGCGGCGCGCACGACGCCGCGGGACACCGAGTCGCCGCCGACGCAGACCAGCAGACGCTGACTCGTCGGCCATGGCTGATCCTGCGGATGCCGGCGCAGATAAGCGTCCACATCGGCATCGACGCGCTCGGCGGCGGTGCGCAGCGCAAGATCGCGCAGCGCGGTCAGGTTGCCGAGGTTGAAGAAGCGCTCGATCGCGCGCTGCGCCTGTTCCGGAACGTAGACCTTGCCGGCCTTCAGGCGCTCGACCAGCGTCTCCGGCGGGAGGTCGACCAACTCGATCCCGTCGGCAGTCCGCAGCCAGGCGTCCGGTACGGTCTCGCGCACGCGCACGCCGGTGATGCGCGCCACCGCGTCGTTGAGGCTCTCGACATGCTGGATGTTGAGCGTGGTCCAGACGTTGATGCCGGCAGCGAGCAGTTCCTCGACGTCCTGGTAGCGCTTGGCGTGCCGGCTGCCGGGAACGTTGCTGTGCGCGAACTCGTCGACCAGCGCCAACCGCGGACGCCGCTGCAGCAGGCCGTCGAGATCCAGCTCCGAGAAGCTCCGGCCACCGTGGCGCAGCGTGCGCAAGGGCTGCACCGGCAGCCCCGCGAGCAGACGCGCGGTTTCCTCGCGCCCGTGGGTTTCCACCACGCCGACGACGACATCCTCGCCGGCCGCGACGCGCTCGTGCGCCGCACCGAGCATCGCAAACGTCTTGCCGACCCCGGGCGCGGCACCGAGGAAGATCTTGAGCCTGCCCCGCCGCTGCGTCTGGACGTCACGCAGCAGGCTGTCGGGATCGGGACGGCTGTCTGGCTTCACCGCGCCATTCGATCACGGCGCGGGACTTTCGTCATGAACCCGGGAATCATCCAGCGCCAGATTCACCCCCAGGACGTGCACGCGCGGCTGGCCCAGCACGCCCAGCGTCGGCATCCGCGTATGCCGCGCGATCACCTCGCGTACCTGCTGCGGCGCAATGCCGCGCGCGAGCGCAATGCGCGCGACCTGCAGCTCGGCGTAGGCCGGGCTGATGTGCGGATCGATGCCGGCACCCGATGCGGTCAGCGCGTCGACCGGAAGGCGCGTGGGCGCGCCGATCTCCCTGTCGGCGATGGCGCGCGCTCGCGCGGCGACCGCCTCGCGCAGCGCCGGATGGCTCGGCGCCAGATTGCTGCCGGCGACGGCAGCCGGATCGTAGCCGACCGCCGACGGCCGGCCGGTCAGGTAGCCGTTCCCCTCGAAACGCTGGCCGACGAGGTCCGACCCGATCGCGCGGCCATCGCGCTCGATCAGGCTGCCGCGGGCCTGCGCCGGAAACGCCGCCCGGCCGACCATCACGACGGCTGCCGGGTAAGCCAGGCCGAACATCAGCAGGCTGACCGCCGTGGCGACGAGCGCCGGGCGGAGCGTGCCTGTGCTGTCGGGTTCGTGTCGCATGGAGGCTCCTCCTCACAAGAACAGGCCGGTGCCGGCCAGCAGCAGATCGATCAGCTTGATCGCCGCGAACGGCGCGACGACGCCGCCGAGCCCGTAGATCGCCAGGTTGCGCCGCAGCAGCACGTCGCCGGGCTCGGCGCCGGTACCGATGCCACGCAGCGCCAATGGAATCAGCGCCGGGATGATCAGCGCGTTGTAGATCAGCGCCGACAGCACCGCCGACTGCGGCGAGTGCAGGCGCATCACGTCCAGCGGCGCGAACAGCGGCAGGCTGCTCGCGAACAGCGCCGGCAGCACCGCGAAGTACTTGGCGACGTCGTTGGCCAGCGAGAAGGTGGTCAGCGCGCCGCGCGTGACCAGCAGCTGCTTGCCGATCTCGACCGCCTTGATCAGCTTGGCGGGATCGGAATCGAGATCGACCATGTTCGCGGCTTCCTTCGCCGCCTGGGTGCCGGCGTTCATCGCCAGTCCGATGTCGGCCTGCGCCAGCGCCGGTGCGTCGTTGGTGCCGTCGCCGACCATGGCCACCAGCCGGCCCTGCGCCTGCTCGCGGCGGATCGCTGCAAGCTTGGCTTCGGGCGTGGCCTCGGCAACGAAGTCGTCCACCCCGGCCTCGGCAGCGATCGCCGCCGCGGTCAGCGGGTTGTCGCCGGTGATCATCACGCTGCGCACACCCATGCGTCGCAGACGCGCGAACCGCGCCTGGATGCCGGGCTTGACCACGTCCGACAGCTCGACGACGCCGAGCACGCGATCGGCGACCACGGCCAGCGGCGTCGCACCCTTGCGTGCGATCCGCTCGGCAACGGCCGGCAGATCGCCGGGCACCGGGATGTCCTTTTGCACACACCAGTCGCGAACGGCATCGATCGCGCCCTTGTAGATCAGACCGGCTTCCGTCTCGACGCCGCTCATGCGCGTCTGTGCGCTGAACGCGATGCTGCGCACGATGCGCGCAGCCTGTGGGCGGATGGCGTGCGCGTCGGCGGCGAGCTGCACGATGGACCTGCCCTCCGGCGTCGGATCGGCGACCGACGCCAGCGCCGCCGCCTCGACCAGCGTCTGCACGCGCGTACCGCCGACCGGATGCCAGGCGGTGGCATGGCGGTTGCCGAACGTGATCGTGCCGGTCTTGTCGATCAGCAGCGTATCGATGTCGCCGGCGACCTCCACCGCCTTGCCGGACTTGGCGATCAGGCGCTCGGCGAACGCGCGGTTCATGCCGGCGATGCCGATCGCCGGCAGCAGCCCGGCGATGGTCGTCGGAATCAGGCAGACCAGCAGGGCCAGCAGCATCGTCGCGTCGAGTTCGGCGCCGACGAAGCGCGCCAGCAACGGCAACGTCACGACGACGATGATGAACACCAGGCTCATCGCCGCGAGCAGCACCGTCAGCGCCAGCTCGTTCGGCGTCTTCTGCCGCTGTGCGTTCTCGACCAGCGCGATCATGCGGTCGAGGAAGGAATCGCCCGGATCGGCACCGACCTCGACGACGATGCAATCCGACAGCACCAGCGTGCCGGCGATCACGCCGGAACGGTCGCCGCCGGCCTCGCGCAGCACCGGTGCCGACTCGCCGGTCACCGCGGACTCGTTGATGCTGGCCATGCCTTCGACGATGTCGCCGTCGACCGGAATCAGCTCGCCGGCTTCGACGACGACGCGATCGCCGCGCCGCAGAGCCGTCGCCGGCACGGTTTCCTCGCGGCCATCATCCAGGCGCCGGCGCGCGCGCAGCTCGGTGCGGATCTGTCGCAGACTGCCGGCTTGCCCGCGCGCGCGGGCCTCGGCGACGGCCTCCGCCGCGTTCGCGAACAGCACCGTGAGCGCCAACAGCACGAGCACGCCGATGGGGAATCCGACGCTGTCGCCGACCCACAGTCCGCGGACGACCACAACCGCGGTCAGCAGCGTGCCCATCCACACCAGGAACATCACCGGATTGCGCGCAGCCTGCGTCGGCGCGAGCTTGACGACGCTCGCCGCCAGCACCGGTCCAAACCGCGGCGCGAAGGGAACAGAGGCGGACATCGGTCGGGTCTCCTTCACCGTGCAGCAGCCAGTGCCAGTGCCTCGCCGATCGGCCCCAGCATCAGCGCCGGCAGGAAAGTCAGCAGCGTGAGCAGTGCGATGACGCCGATCAGCGTCGCTGCGAACAGTGGCGTGTCGATGCGCAGGCTCGCGGCCGTTTCCGGCGCCCCGCGCTGTGCCGACAGCCGGCCGGCGATGTACAGCGGAATCGCGATCGGCACGTAGCGGCCGAGCAGCAGCGCCAGCACGCAGCTCAGGTTCCACCACGGCGTGTTGTCGCCCAGGCCCTCGAAACCGGAGCCATTGTTGGCGAAGGCCGAGGTGTATTCGTAGACGACCTGCGCGATGCCGTGGAACCCAGGGTTGCTGGTGCCCGCGAGCGCGGGATGCCACAGGGCGACCGCCGACAGCACGAGAATCACCGCCGGCGGCAGGACGACGAGGACGGCGAGGCCCTGGATCGTCGGCAGGTCGAGCTTGCGGCCGAACAGCTCGGGCGTGCGACCGACCATCAGCCCGGCAAGAAACACCGTCACCAGCAGGTAGACGACGAAGCCGATCAGGCCCACGCCGACGCCGCCCCAGACCGCGTTGACGAACATGCCGACCAGCGCCGTCATCCCGCCGAGCGGGTTGAACGAGTCGTGCATCGCGTTGACCGAACCGTTCGAGGTCTGTGTCGTCAGCGTGCCCCACAGTGCCGACGCGACGGCACCGAAGCGCTGCTCCTTGCCTTCCATGTTCGGGCCGTCGGTGTAGGCGACGGCCGCCGCATTGGGCTGCAGTTCGGCGTGCACGCCGAGCGCGACGAGCCCCGCCGACGTCAGCGCCATCACGCCGACGATCAGTGCCGTCACCCGCGGCCGGCGCAGCAGCGGCCCGGCCGCGAAGGCCATCGCCACCGGCAGCAGCAGGATCGCCATGGTCTGCAGGGCGTTGGACAGCGGCGTCGGATTCTCCAGCGGTGTCGCGCTGTTCGGCCCGTACCAGCCGCCGCCGTTGGTGCCGAGCTGCTTGATCGCCACCATCGGCGCCACCGGGCCGAGCGGGATGGCCTGCGGCGCCGCGGCCTCGAGCGTCGTCACCTGTGTCGCCGGTGCGTAGGTCGCCGGGACACCCTGCCAGACCAGTACGAGCGACAGCAGCAGCGCCAGCGGCAGGAACACACGCGTCAGCGAACGCACGAGGTCCACGTGGAAGTGGCCGAGCCGCCCCGGCTGCGGTGCCGGCGCCCCGGCCCACTGAAAGCCGCCGCGCAGACCGCGCAGCATCGCGACGGCGGCGGCCATGCCGCTGGCCGGCGTGACGAATTGCAGCGTCACGATGGCGAAGGTCTGCGACAGATGCGAGAGCTGCGCCTGCCCCGAGTAGTGCTGCTGGTTGGTGTTGGTCATGAACGACACCGCCGTATGCAGCGCCAGGTCCCAGGACAGGTTCGGCACGCGGTCCGGGTTCAGCGGCAGCCACGCCTGCGTCATGAACACCAGCCACGCGAGCGCGCCGAGCAGCAGGTTGAACAGCAGCAGCGCACCGAAGTAGCCGCGCCAGTCCATCGGCACCCCCGGCGCGACACCCAGCAGGCGATACAGCGGCGCCTCGACGCGGCGGTGCAGCTCATCGGCGCGAAAGCGGCTCTCATCGAACACCGCGACCAGATGGCGCGACAGCAGCGCACCGCCGACCGCCGTCGTCGCCAGCACCAGCAGCAGCTCGGTCATGTGCGGCGCCTTTCTAGAACCGTTCCGGATGGCGGATCGCGAGCCACAGGTACAGCGCGGCGGCGACGCCCATGCCCAGCAGCAGAACGTCCATTGCAGCTCTCCGGCTTCGGAACTGCGGACATGCTCGGTCGCCGGCGCATCAGGAATCGATATCGATCCGCCCCGCGTCGCATAAGAAATCCATAAGACGGCGCGCTACACTGGCGCCCTGCCTTTCCGGAGCCTGCCGCCCATGCGCCACTGATGCCCGCCGTCACCTGAGACGGCCTGCTTGCGCCCGCAATCCCTTGCGGCCCCGAGCCCTGGCATGAGTGTTTTCGCGCATGACGCACGCCCCTTTCCTGACGCTGCACGGCGTTTCCCATTCGCTTCCCGACGGTCGCCTGCTGTTCCGCGACCTGGAGGCGCATTTCGATCATCGACCGACCGGCCTCGTCGGCCGCAACGGCATCGGCAAGAGCGTGCTCGCGCGCATCCTCGCCGGAACGCTGATGCCCACGAGCGGGCGCGTGCTGCGCAGCGGGCCGGTCCACTACCTGCCGCAGCAGATCCGGCCGCAGCCGCTGCAGACCGTCGCCGGCCTGGCCGGTGTGCAGGCCGGCCTCGACGCGCTGGCCCGCATCGAAGCCGGTTGTGCGCAACCGGGCGACGACGAGCTGCTCGGCGAGCGCTGGGACCTGCGCGAATGTCTCGCACGGATACTCGACGCATCCGGCCTGTCGCACGTCGACGCCGACACGCCGGCCACGCGGCTCAGCGGCGGCGAGCTGACGCGTGTCGCGCTCGCCGGCGCGTTTCTCGGCGGGGCGGACTTTCTCGTACTCGACGAACCGAGCAACCATCTCGACCGCCAGCACCGCGACGCGCTGATCGAGCAGTTGCGGCGCTGGCCCGGCGGCCTGCTCGTCGTCAGCCACGACCGCAGCCTGCTCGACAGCCTGCACACCATCGTCGAGCTGTCGGAGACCGGATTGCGCCGCTACGGCGGCGGTCACGCCTTCTACGCCCGGACCCGCGCGCAGGAACACGCCGCGGCACAGGACCGGCTCGACCGCAGCAAGGCGCAGAACCGGCGGCAGGCGCGCGAACTGGACCGGCAGCGCGAGCGCGCCGAACGCCGGCAGGCGCGAGGCCGGCACGATGCGGCGAACGCCAACCTGGCGCCGATCCTGCTGGGCTTGCGCAAGGGCCGAAGCGAGACCACGAGCGGCAAGCTGCGGGTGCAGCAGCAGGCCGCACGGGAATCGCTGGCGCAGCAGGTTCGCGAGGCTGCCGCGGCAGTCGCGTCGCAGCGCGAGACCGTGCTGTTCGCGCCCCCCGCCGCACGCGGGCCGGACCGGGTGGCCGCGCTCACCGACGTGACACTGCCGCACCTGGCCGGCGCCACGCGCAACATCGCGCTGTCGCTGCTGCGCGGTCAGCGTATTGCGCTGGTGGGTGCCAACGGCAGGGGCAAGTCCACCTTGCTGCAGGTGCTGTCCGGGCGGCTGGCGCCGCTGGGCGGCCGTTGCGAGCTTGCGGTGGCGACGGCATACCTGGACCAGCACCTGTCGCTGCTCGATCCGGACCGCGGCGTGCTCGACCAGCTGCGCGCGATCAACCGCCGCACCGGCGAGGGCGAACTGCGCAGCCGGCTGGCGCTGCTGGGACTGGGCCCGGCGCAGCTACGGCCGCCCGCCGGCCAGCTCAGTGGCGGCGAGCGCGTGCGCGCGGCGATGGCCTGCGCGCTCTACGGCGAGAACCCGGCGCAACTGCTGCTGCTCGACGAGCCGGACAATCACCTCGACCTGGAGGCCACGGCCGCGCTGGAGACGATGCTGCGCCAGTACGACGGCACGCTGGTCGCGGCCTCGCACGACCCGCACTTTCTCGACGCGCTGGCGCCCACGCACCGGCTCGAAGCCGGGGCGGCGGGATGGCGGCTGACGCCGTGGCAGGCCGCCGCCCGCTGAGGGCCGCGGCCTGCCGGCGTCCGTCCGCTCAAACCATCAGCAGCTTGACCGCGATGTAACCGATCAGCACGACCTGGATCAGGAAGAAGGTCGCGCGCAGCATGATCTGGATGAACGACGTGCCGCTGATGTGGACCGCACTCTGCGCCACGCGCGCGTACAGCACCCACGCGGCGACGCTGTCGGCGATGGCGATCTGGTTCATCAGCCCCGCGATCGCCACTACGCCGGCGAACAGCGGCAGGTTCTCGATGCAGTTCAGGTGCGCGCTCTTCGCACGCTGGAACATCGGCGGATCGACCGGCGCCTTGTTGCGCTCCCAGCTGTCGATGGCCTTGGCGCCGACGAGCGCCTGCGGAATGCGCGGTCCGGCATAGATCAGCAGCAGGACGATCATCCACAGGATGTAAAGCAGAACCGCATCGAATGCCGACATGAAAGAGTCCCCCAGGCACATGGATGGACGGGGCGATCACGACGCGCCGGAACCGACGCAGCCACTGCCCCGCTGGCCGCCGGCGGCGCCGACCGAGCCGCCGTTACTCTACCCGCGGCGCGAAATGTGCGGCACTACCCATGCAGGCAGCCGCAACCGCGACCGCTGCGAATCGGGAAGAAACCCCTCACGCTCCGTTCGCCCCGAGTGTTTCGCGCAGCGAAACGTATCGAGGGGCCTGTCCCGAGTGCCGCTGTAGCGGTGTATCGAGGGACTTGCGGCACCACCCTGCCGGGGATGCCCCTCGATACACCGCAGCTTCGCTGCAGCACTCGGGACGAGCGGACTCGTGCGCATGCCCCGCCATCTGCGCGTCCCACGAACGGCCGCAGCAGCAACATAGGCAGACGGGCGACGAACATCGCAAGCCCAAATCAGCGCTTGGGCTTGCGGCCGCGCAGACCGAACTTCACCGCGTCCACCAGATCGAGCGGCACCTGGCGGCGGATCGCGCTGATCTGCTTGGCGCGGATGCGGCGCTTGGATTCGGCATGCGCGCGTGCGTCCAGCTTGGCGAACTGCGTCGCCCGCGATTGCGCGCGCGCCATCAGCTCGGCCGGATCCGCCAGCTCGTCGAAGAAGCCCGCGGCCAGCGCCGTCTCCGGCGTGAACACCTCCGAGAGCGTGACCGCACGCTGGTAGGCCGCCGGCGTCAGCCGCTGCTGCAGGGTCGTGCAGGCCACGCGCGGCATCGTCAGGCCAATCGCGACCTCGTTCGCGGCGATCTGGAATTCGCCGCGCGTGCCGATGACGTAGTCGGTGGACAGCATCAGGAACACGCCCATCGCGAACGAATGCCCGTTGCATGCGGCGATCACCGGATACGGGTAGGCCATCACCCGCGCCGTCAGCGAGTAGCCGGCGCGCAGCATGCGCAGCGTGTCGGCATTGCCCGCCTTCATCACCTTGAGGTCGTAGCCGGCCGAGAACACGCCCTCGCGCCCGGTGAGGATCACCCCGGCACGATCCTTCTCCGCCTGGCGCAGGGCCCCGTAGATGCCGCGGAACACCGCCGGCGACAGCGCATTGCGCTTGCCGTCGTCGATGGTGATGACGGCAATGCCGTCCTTCAGCTCGTATCGAACGCTCTCGCCGCTCATATCCACGCTCCGTGGTGATTACTCCCCTCTCCCGCTCGCGGGAGAGGGGCTGGGGGAGAGGGCCGCGCGAAGCGCGGACTCTTCATCTGCCCGCTACCTTAATCCCGCAACATGACCGCGGCGAGCACTGGCCCCGTTCCCCCGAGTGCCGCGCCTTCGGTGCGGCGTATCGAGGGGCTGGCGTTCTCAGCCGTCCCGATGCCCCAACGCGTACCCGATCGCCGCCGTCACCGCCGCCACCTGCGCCTGTACGCATAGCTCCGGGGTCGCCCGCGGACTGTCCGGGTACACCTCCGTCGTCGTGCGGAACTTCGCGTCCGTCATCCCCGCGCACAAACCGAGCGACTGCAGCGGGTACTCGATCACGCCGGGCGCCACGACCTTCGAGCCGATGATGCAGCCGGCCTCGTCCGCCGGCGCAATGTGTGTCACCTGCGCCACCGCGTCGATCACCGCGCTCTGGAACGCCGTCTGTGGCCGTTCGGTGTCGTCCACCAAGTAGAAGCCGTCCGGAATCGTCCCCGGCTCGAACGGCTTGCCATCCCGCGCCGCCAGCGCCGGCCGGAACTCCGACTCGTCCGTGTCCGTCGTCTCGTGCAGGTCGATATGCAGCAGCACCCGGTCGCGCAGCGGCGCCACCAGCGCCATCAGCGCCATCAGGGCCGCCGACTCCGGCGCCGGGCTGTTCGCCACGAACGAACGGTTCGGGTCCACCGCATCCACGTTCCAGCGCTGGATCGTCTCGTAACCCCAGGGACTCACGCACGGCGCCACCAGCAGGTTCACCTTCCCCGCATACGCCGCCGCGTGCCGCTCGGCAAAGCGCAGCGCGCCGTGCACGCCGCTGGTCTCGTAGCCGTGGACTCCGCCCGTCACCAGCACCACCGGCAGACCGTCCCGCCAGTCGCGGGACTTCAGCGCAAACAGCGGATAACGCGCCGGATCGTGCGGCAGACGGCCGTACTCGATCACCGTCCACGTCGCGCGCAGCCGTTCGATGATCGTCAGTACGTCGTCCGTGTAGCGGCGCTGGAGGGTCTGCCGGGCGAGCCAGGTCTTTCGCTCGGGTTCGCCCCATGCGGTGCCGGGGGTGCCAATCGGATATGGGGAGTGACCGGTCATGAGGGTCTATGGACTGGGCTTGATCAGACGCGCTTAGCCATCTACTCACCGCCCGGCAGCAGCGGCAGTCCCAGCTCCTTCAGAAACTCGTTGTGCTTTCGTGTGGCGCTACGAATCGCCTTCTCGATCTCCATCAGGCTGCCGTGGGTGGCCGTCAGATCGATCTCCTTCTCGGCAACTGCCGTACTGATGTAGCGGGAGATATTGAGGTTGTAGCCCTCCTCGGCGATGCGTCCCATCGAAATGCGCGCGGCATAGCGCTCCTCCGGTTCGCGTGTCTGGTACGTCCGAACGATCTTCTCGATGTGCTCATCGGTCAGGACGTTCTGCCGCTTTCCCTTCTCGAAGTGCTCCGCAGCGTTGATGAAGAGCACGTCGTCCGGTTTCTTGCATCGCTTGAGCACGAGGATGCAGACCGGGATGCCCGTTGAATAGAACAGATTCGCAGGCAGCCCGATGACGGTATCGATGTGGCCGTCCTTCAGCAGCTTGGTGCGGATGCGTTCCTCTGCGCCGCCGCGAAACAGCACGCCGTGCGGCAGGATGATCGCCATCACCCCCTGATCCTTCAGGTAGTGGAAGCCATGAAGCAGGAATGCGAAGTCGGCAGCGGACTTCGGGGCGAGGCCATAGTTCTTGAAGCGCACATCGTCACTCATGTCCGCCTTCGGCTCCCAGCGATAGCTGAAGGGCGGATTGGCCACCACGGCATCGAACTTCGGCATCTTCGCCGGGTTGGTCTCGCGCAGCTCATCCCACTCGTTGAGCAGCGTATCCCCGTGGTAGATCTCGAATTCGGTGTCCTTCACCCCGTGCAGCAGCATGTTCATGCGCGCGAGGTTGTAGGTGGTGATGTTCTTTTCCTGCCCGACAATCCTGCCGATGCCGTGCGGCCCCATGCGCTTGCGCACATTGAGCAGCAGCGACCCGGAACCACAGGCGAAGTCGAACACGCTGCCGAGGTGTTTGACCTTGCCGGTTGCGGGCTCCTGGCTGTCGAGCGTGACGATCGCGGAAAGAATGTCGGAGATGCGCTGCGGCGTGTAGAACTCGCCGGCCTTCTTGCCGGAGCCGGCAGCGAACTGGCCGATCAGGTACTCGTAGGCGTCCCCCAGCACATCGACATCCGTGGAAAACTCCGCCAACCCCTTGGCGATCTCCTTGATGATGTCGCAAAGCTTCCGGTTCTTGTCGACGTGGGTCCTGCCGAGTTTCTCCGAGCTGAGATTGATCTCGGAGAACAGGCCGCCGAAGGTCGTCTGAAAGGACTCCGTCTCGATGTGATGGAACCCCTTGCGCAGCGTCTCCAGCAGCTCGTCGCTCTGCTCCTGCGCCAACATCACGATATTTCCCCAGAGATACTGAGGCTTGATGACGTAGTGCACCTTGCGCCGCATCTGCTTCTCGAATTCCGGCGCGTCGCTGAGGTTTTCCTCATACCAGATTTGCAGCGGCGTGGAGACACCGGCGGCACGAAGTTGTTCCCGCGAAAGCTCCGGATAGTCCGGTCCCAGCTCCTTTCTCGCCGCCGCCTCGTAGTTATCCGAGAGATAGCGCAGGAACAGGAAGGCGAGCATGTAGTCGCGGAAGTCATCCGCGTTCATCGCGCCGCGGAGCTGATCGGCGATGTTCCAGAGCGTCTTTCCGAGCAACTTTTGGTCTTTGTCGTTCATGAAGCGGGCTTGTCCGATTTCCTGGTGCGACGCTTGAGCTTGCCTTCCAGGCTCTTCAGCTCGGCATCGTCAGCCTGATCGGCCGCGATGGCCTCCTGCCGCCTGCGACGCTGGTCAAACGTCACGTAGCGCTCGAAGGTGACAACCTCCATCTGCTCGTGACTGATCCCGCCCTTGCCTTCCAGCAGCGGGAAGCCGTTGGTGGTGATGATCTGGTCGATGTTTTCCCTCCAGAAGCTCATGCGCGTCTCCTTGCGGTTCTTCGCGCGCAGTTCGGCGGTTTCCAGAAAGATCACGACCAGGCGATTCAGCGTGTCGATCTCGTCTTCGGTCAGATAGTTCTTGGCAATCAGGATGTCCGTCTTGCGAACCTTGTCCCCCTTCCAGGCGAGCAGGCCGAAGTTCGGATCGTCCGGATTGGCACGAGCACTCACCAGCTCGGCGGCGGTCTGGCGGGTCACCGCGTAGAGCAGCAGATTCTGAACGGTGGCAAAGAACTGCTGGGTCGCACGGTCGGTCTTGTCGTAGTCGGTGCTCAGCGCAAAGAGGTCGCGCACCTTCTGGTAGAACCGCTTCTCCGAGGCGCGGATGTCGCGGATGCGCGCCAGCATCTCGTCGAAGTAATCCGGGCGGCCGTCCGGGTTCTTAAGCCGCTCGTCATCCATCGCGAAGCCCTTGAGCAGGTACTCCTTGAGGACGGTGGACGCCCAGCGGCGGAACTGCACCCCGCGCGGCGAGCGCACGCGGTAGCCGACGGCGAGGATGGCGTCGAGGCTGTAGAGCGTGACCGGCCGCCGGACCTCCCGCCCCCCCTCGGTTTGAACTACCGAGGATTCCTCGGTAGTTGCCTCGCGACGTAACTCCCCGTCCTCAAAGATATTCTTGAGGTGCAGGCCGACGTTGTCCGTGCTGGTATCGAAGAGCTGTGCCATTTCCCGCTGGCTCAGCCAGACGGTCTGGCCCCTGGCGCGAAGCTGGATCTGGCTCTTGCCGTCTTCGGTGGTATAGAGGATCAGCATGGCAGGCCCCTTTCGACCTCAAAGGCCACGCGAGATTGGGCCTTGGCCGGGCACCACGGCCTAGCCACTCCTTGCCACAGGCGACCTTCCCCGCTAATAATGCAATCGAAATCTGAGGCTGTGCCCCTTGGCCAGTAGTAGGATTTCCCCCGCCCGCCGCAAGGCGGGCTCTTTATTTTGGCCACACGACAATCCCTGTTGGCCCGCCAGAGAGTCGGTTGACCTCGGTCACTCTGGCCTCGCCGAGTTCCTCATAGACGTCCGGCCCAAACGACGCGCCCGGAAACACCCGGCGGAACGCCGCATAGGCATTGAGGTCGGCCAGCTGTATGAAGTAGGACTCGTGTGATCGCCGGTCCGATGAATCCTCCACGATGTTCTGCGCCTTCCGATCCAGCGAAGGTCCGCCAAACGCGGACGGCACGCGGCTGAAGCGGCGCATGGCGCGAATCTTCTTGCGGATGAACTCGCCGTGCCCTTCATCGGGCAACACATGGATGTTGTCCTTCCTGTCGGTGCCGAAGCGCTCCAACCGCTGGATCGCCCACTGCCAAGCCGTTTCGCGCACATCCAGATCACGCCTCTGGATCTTGGTCTTATCAATCAACACGGTGAAGGACCGGAACAGCCCGCACTTGCGCTGGAAGCGCAGCGCTGCGCGGTAGGCCGCCAGACGGGCTGGATAGGTCAGGCCCGCAGGCCTGATGTCGCCCTTGTTGTGGATCAACCAGCTGGCCTTGAGTTCGGCGCGCGGCGAGATGCGAAAGTTGTCACGCAGATACCGCCGAAACGCGATGGTCTGGTCCAGCGCGCTCAACCAGTTCGCATCGTGCAGCAAGACGCAGGACAGCGCGAACGTCCCGGTCGGCGAACGCTCCATGCCCGTGTCACCGCTTTCATCGAAATAGGCGAAGAACATCTACGTGCCTCCTCGGGGCATGGCTTTCAAGCGATTTCAGTTGTCGGAAAAAGCTGCTGCATGAGCCCTTTCTTGTGGGTCCTGAGGGCTTCGAGCTGGTCGCTTTGGGCGGCGATCAGGTCGTCGAGAGAGGAGAGGCAGGAGGCGATGCGCTGTTGTTCGGCTAATTGCGGCGTGAGAATTTCGACCGCCCGCAAAATTTCGTTGTTGATATTCTTCTGTGCGTTTTGAGGCGCGACTTTGTTGAGAAACTCTTTTTTTCCTCGGACTGCGAGTTCCAAAAAGTAGGGAGAAATCCCGCTGCTCGGAATTAGCCCGACAACGCTATCGGTAAAGCACGCCTCGTGTGTGAGCAACGCTGTGTCGCCGATGTTCGCAGCAATCGTTACTAGAACAATGGTCGGCTTGAATAACTTGCTTGCCGAAAGCCCTTTCTCATTGAGAGACTGGCTAGCGCGAACCGCGCCACCATTTGCATTGACGACATCTCCGGTCTGAATAAATGGATATTTGCCACCGAAGAACTGCGGATCATTTCGCGGCCTATGCGAAAACCGCCCTCGTTGGATCTCACAAACGTCTCCCAGCTTGACTGCGCTCCACTCCGGTGCATCTTGGAACTCGGGAAAGCGGAGGCGGGGGAGAGTTTCGCCTTCGCGGGGGAAGAGCTGCTGCATGAGCCCCTTTTTGTGGGCCTTGAGCGCGTCGAGCTTCTGGCGGCTCGCGGCGATCAGCTCGTCCAGCGTGCTCAGGCACTCGGCGATTTTTTGTTGTTCGGCGATTGAGGCCGCACCGCTGGGAAGCGGCACTGGCAAAGTGAGCAAGTCATCCTCTGCAATGCTGAGCGATCCGTGTGCTCGCGCCCCAACCTCGATGAACTTCCGTAGCCACTGCCCATGCAGATTTCCGAGGAACAGATAGTTCAGATAGCTCGGAGCTGGAGATTCACCACTGATACGAAAGGCGGTGAAGATGCTGTTGGGCACAGCCGCAAGAGCGTCGCCAGAATACAGTGCGATAAAGCCTTCAGGGTATTCCTTAGTCGCGCTCTTGTTATAGGCGAAGTCATTCTTCTTCAGCAGAAGGTAGTTCTTGTAAGAGCTGCCGGCGATAACGCGCCCGAACTTCTCAATCTGGCTGACGAGGCCTACCCCTGAGGTAATGCTCATTGGCACGCATTCGTTGTCGCCGACCTTATCTGTGCTGATCGTGACCAATGATCCGAGTGCTCGGGTTTCCCAGTCAGGACCACCCTGAAACTCGGAAAAGCGGAGCTTGGGCGCCGGTGCCGGCTTCGCGCACAGTGCCATAGCCTGCGAGCGCTTCATGATTCGTACGCGCTCAAGCCAGAAATCTCCCGACCTGACGCCCGCTTCTTCAGCACCGGCATCAGCGCATCCATCAACGCCAGCTCCTTCACCCGCCGCTCGCGCCAACCCAGGCCCAGCGGCGCCATCAACTCGGTGAGCTGCTCGCCGTCGAAGACGAGGCGTTGGAGGATGCGGTCCACGAACGCGTCGAGGCGCTCGGCGGCGAGGCCGTGGCGCTCGGCAATGGCGGCAAGCTCGGCGCCGAGACGTTCGGTCTTGAAGCGCTGGTAGCCGTCGCGGATGGCCTTCTCGTCCAGTCCCTGCCCTTGCTGCAGGCTGCGCACGTAGTCGGTGATCAGCTCGCGCTCGTCGATGAACTTGGCGTCCGCCGCAATCAGGCCGACGAGCTGCTCGCGGTTCATGCTCTGCCTGCCCGGCGTCTTCGATGAGAAGTTCGCCAGCAGCTTCATGATGTAGTCGTAGTCAATGACGGCGGAGGCGAACAGCACGAACTCGAAGTCGAGCTGTTCGATTGCCGGACTCGGCGCCTTGTCGCCGCTCTTGCCCTGCTGCTCCTTGAGCCGTTGGGCGGTAGAGAGGTAGACGCCACGGTAGGCGTTGAGCTCGTCGCGCGGCAGGAGCTGCTCCACCTCCGCCTGCGTTTCCGGCTTGAGGTCAGTGTACTGATCGAGCTGGGTCTTGAGGCGCTGCACTTCGCGGAAGCGCTCGATGAAGACGGCGCGGGCTTCGTCGCCCTTGAGGGCGGGCACGCTATCGGGCGTGGTCGGCAGATCTTGCGACTGCATGAACTGGTCGAGCCTGGTCAGGGCTTCCTTGAGCTTCTCGACCACCTTGGGGGCGGGATCGACCAGCCAGATCTCGCGGGCCTTGTCGGACTGGCCGCCGGAGAACAGCGTGATGGCTTCATCCACGGCCTTCTGCTGGGCACGGAAGTCCAGAATCTGGCCGTGCGGCTTGGTGGCGTTGAGCACCCGATTGGTACGCGACAGCGCCTGGATGAGGCCGTGGTGCTTGAGGTTCTTGTCCACGTACAGCGTGTTCAGGTACTTGGAGTCGAAGCCGGTGAGCAGCATGTCCACCACGATGGTGATGTCGATCTTCTCCGCGCCTTTGCGCGGCAGGTCGGCATTGGGGAACTTCTGCTCCTTGATGCGCTTCTGCACGTCCTGGTAGTAGCGGTCGAACTCGTTGACGTTGTGGTGGGTGTCGTAGCGGCTGTTGTAGTCGGCGATGATGGCCTTGAGGGCGGCCTTCTTCTGCTCCGGCTCTTCCTCGTTGTCCTTGCGCTCCTGCTCCAGATCGGCCGAGAGCTGGCTGATGTCCTTTTTCTCGTCCTGGGTCTGCGCGAGCTGCGCGGGCGGCGAGAACACGCAAGCAATCTTGAGTGGGACGAAGGCTGGATCGGTCGTCTGCCGCTCGTCCTGGAGCGTCTGGAACAGAGCGTGGTACTCGATGGCGTCGTTGATCGACGCCGTGGCGAACAGCGCGTTGAAGCGGCGCGCGTGGGTCGCCGAGTCGTGCTTGTCGAGAATGGCTTTGACGACGGCCCTCTTTTCGAGAATCCGGCCTGATTTGGGCGCGTCCTCGCCCTTGAGCTTGTAGTAGTCGACGTGAAAGCGCAGGACGTTCTTGTCCTCGATGGCGTTGGTGATGGTGTAGGCGTGCAGCTCGCGCTGGAACAGATCGACGGTGGTGCGTAGCGAAGCCTGTTCGCCGGCAATCTGCTTCTGCGAGGCGTTGTCGTCGAAGATCGGCGTGCCGGTGAAGCCGAAGAGCTGCGCGCGCGGGAAGAAGTCCTTGATGGCCTGGTGGTTCTCGCCGAACTGCGAACGGTGGCACTCGTCGAAGATGAAGACGATGCGCTTGTCGCTCAGCGGTGCGAGCAGTTGCGCGTAGGTCTGCCGGTTCTGCTGGGTCCGTTGCTTGTTGCGCTTGCTGTCTTCGTCCAGTGCAAGGCCGAGCTTCTGGATCGTCGTGACGATGACCTTGTCGGCCTTGTCGTCGGACAGCAGGCGGCGGACTAACGCAGCGGTATTGGTGTTCTCTTCGACGCAGCCTTCCTGGAACTTGTTGAACTCCTCGCGCGTCTGCCGATCGAGGTCCTTGCGGTCCACCACGAACAGGCATTTGTCGATCTGTTCGTTCTCCCTGAGCAGGGTGGCGGCCTTGAACGAGGTGAGCGTCTTGCCGCTGCCGGTGGTGTGCCAGATGTAGCCGTTGCCGCAGTTCTGGTCGATGCAGTCGACAATGGCCTGCACGGCATAGATCTGGTACGGCCGCATCATCAGCAGCTGCTGCTCGCTCTGGATCAGCACCATGTAGCGGCTGATCATGCGGCCGAGTTCGCACTTCTGCAGAAAGCGGTCGGCAAAGTCGTCGAGATGACTGACGGGCTTGTTGTCGCGGTCTGCCCAGCGGTAGACCGGCAGGAAGCGCTCGTCGGCATTGAACGCAAAGTGACGGGCGTTGTTGTTGGCGAAGTAGACCGTCTCGGTGCGGTTGCTGACGATGAAGAGTTGAATGAAGCACAGCAGCGTGCGGGCGTAGCCGTTGCCGGGGTCGTTCTTGTACTCGACGATCTGCTCCATTGCCCGGCGCGGATTCACGCCCAGGGTCTTGAGCTCGATCTGCACCACCGGCACGCCGTTGATCAGCAGCAGCACGTCGTAGCGGTGGTGGCTGTAGTCGGTGTTGATGCGCAGCTGGTGAACGACCTCGAAGTCGTTCTTGCACCAGTCGCGGATGTTGACCAGGGTGTAGACCAGCGGCGTGCCGTCGTCGCGGGTGAAGTCGTTCTTCTCGCGCAGGACGCGGGCGGCGGTGAAGACGTCCGGGATCGTGAGTTCTTCGAGCAGGCGCCGGAACTCGGTATCGGTCAGGCTGACGCGGTTGAGGGCCTCGAACTTCTGACGGAAGTTGGCCTCCAGGCTGGCGCGGTCGCGGATGTCGGGACGCTCGGTGTACTTGAGGTCACGGAGCTTCTCGATCAGCGCGGTCTCGATGTCCTGTTCCCGGATGCCGGGGGGACGAGGATCGGAGGCCTGTGGATAGGTGATCTCGGAGGACATCGGAGAAGTGTGATCTGGCGCGTCACAGCCGGGATGGCGCGAGTATAAACGCGCCCTTTTGCCCATGGATCAATTTGGCGCCCCGGCGGCATTGTCTCCAGCGACACTGGTGCACCACCTTATCGACTCGCCGACTTCTGATGGCCAGTGCTGGCACCGGCGCCCGAGAACCGGCATAGACTGCGCCATCCCTCCCACCACGAGGCGCGCCATGCAAACCGTCGTCGATGAAGTTGCGGATGGTGTGTTCCGGCTTTCCACCTACGTGCAGTCGGCGGATTTCACGTTCAACCAGTACCTGATTCGCGCGGACGAGCCGCTGCTGTTCCATACCGGCCCGGCGGCGATGTTTCCGCTGATCTCGGCGGCGCTGACCCGGGTGGTGCCGGTGGGTTCGCTGCGCTGGGTGTCGTTCGGGCATCACGAGTCGGACGAGTCCGGCTCCATGAACGAGTGGCTGCGGGCGGCGACGCAGGCGCAGGTCGCGGTCGGGGAGATCGGCTGCATGATCTCGATGAACGATCTAGCGGCGCGGCCGCCGCGGGCGCTGAAGGACAGCGAGACGCTCGACCTGGGCGGCAAGCGCGTGCGCTGGCTGGCAACGCCGCATGTGCCGCATTGCTGGGATGCGGGGGTGCTGTTCGAGGAGACGACGGGCACGCTGCTGTGCGGCGACCTGTTCGCCACCGTGGGTCAGCATCCCGCGACCAGCGAGGCGGACCCGGTAGGCCCGGCGCTGGCGGCGGAGGACATCTTTCACGCGACGGCGCTCACCGCCACCACGGCGCGCAGCATCCGCGACCTGGCCGAGCTGCGACCGCGAACGCTGGCACTGATGCACGGACCGGCGTACCGCGGCGATTGCGCCAGTGCGCTGCACGCGCTGGCGGACGGCTATGCGGAGCGGTTCGCCTCGACGCTCTGAGCGCCGCCGGCCCGGGTCGCGCCCCTCAGTCGAAGGAGTGCCAGGTCTCCGACGGCCCCTTCACCGTCCAGTTGCGGGTGTCGCAGGGCGGCGTGTCGGTGCGCTGCTTGAGCCGGTCGTAGGCGCAGCGCAGCGCGTCGTTGTGGTAGCCGGTGGTGTCGAGCGCCCCGGTGTAAGCCGGGCAGCCGTTCTCCTGGAGCATGCGGCGGTTGCGGTCAACGATCTGCAGCAGGGTGTCCGCGCTGCGCCGGTTGGCGGTGGCGACTTCCGGCTCGCGGGCGGTGGCGGCGAGCATCCTGGCAAGCGCCGCTTCCTTGAGGTTAGTGTCGATCTCGCCGGCCAGGGCCGCGCAGGCGGCCGGGTCCGCGGCCAGCAGCGGCAGCGGCAGGCCGAGCGCCGCGCACAACAGCAGGTGGGGGAGTTTCATGTCGCAGCTCCGGGTCTACGGGTTCCAGACCGCGGAACGATGAGCGCGGCGCGCTGACGCCTGCCTGAACCCGCCGCAGCGTTGCAGGCCGCGGCGATTCAGGCCCTGTTTGCGTGCGGCATGCTAGAAGCACCCCAGACCGCCCAAGGAGCAAGCCATGAACTGGACGCTGATCGGCGTGATCGTGCTCGCGGTGTTCGTGATCGCGGCGCCGTTCGCGACGCTGCGGTCCATCTCCTACATCAAGGCCAGGCGCGATGCGATGCGCGCAAAGCCGCTGCCGGATGACGACGACGATCCGGACAAGCCGACCGGCTTCTGGTGAGCGATCCCGCCCCGTCCGGCGTCTCAGCCGTCCGAGAGTGACGCGCCGGCCAGCGGCAGCGCGAGGATGGAGGCCGCGATCTCCGCGCCCTTGTACTCCTCGATGAAATGGCCGACGTCGGCAAAGGTGTGGGTGCGTTCGCGCATCTGCGGCAGCGCGGCGTGCCACTGGGCGATGACGCTGTCCTTGCCGCAGGGGTCCCACTGTCCGAACCAGCCGCAGGCGGGAATGCCCCGCCCCTGCGGACCCCAGACGCGCGGCAGTTGCTGCTGGATGTGCGCGTAGTACGCGTGGTTGTCCTGGACGCCGTGCCGCGCGTCGCGGTAGCGGTAGCCGTGGCCCCAGTACGGCGTCTGCCGCACGTTGCGCTTGGAGCTGCGCGCGTTGGCCGCGGTGCGGAAGCTCTGCGACCACACGTGTTCGGGCGTGCCCGGCGCGATGCGTCCGCGCGCATGGCGCCAGATCCAGGTCGCGGCCAGGCGGCTGAACGCGGCGAAGCCCTGCGGCCGCGCATGCGAGACGACGGCGGCGGCCACCCCGCCCCACAGCGCATCCGGCACGAGGCTCGCGGTGCTGGCCCACGGCAGCCACGGGAACGGGTAGTTGCAATAGGTGTAGCCATCCGCCGGCATCGGGAACACGGTGGTGTTGAGCACCACCAGGCCGGCGACGCGCTCCGGCTCGTCGATGAGCGCACCGATGCCGATCGGCCCGCCCCAGTCGTGGACGACGAGCACGACGCGGCGCAGGTCCAGGTGGCGCACGAGCTGGCGCAGGTTGGCGGCGTGATGCAGGTCGAGCATCTCGTAGTCCGCCTGGTCGGACAGGCCCATGCCGATGTGGTCCGGCGCGACGATGCGCAGCGGCCGCGGCGACGCCAGCAGCGCGTCGCGCACGTGCCGGTAGGTGTAGCTGCATTCCGGGTTGCCGTGGACCAGCAGCACGGTGAAATCCGGCTCCGCCTGCACCGCGGCCGGCGTGCGCAGGTCCGCGTAGAACATCTGCTTGCCGGCGTCGTAGCCCTCGGTGGGCCGGAACCAGCGCCGGCCGTCGGCCGGGCAGTAGTCGGCCGGCGGATCGTGCAGCGGCGTGTTGGACGGCAGCTCCATCGCGGGTGCGGTCTTCAGCGCACGATACGGTAGCAGGGCACGTAGTCGCTGCCCGGCAGTTTCATGCGGCGCTTGGCGGCAAAGGCGGCCAGCAGCTCGTCGAGCCGCGCCATGATCGCGGCGTCGCCGCTGATCTCGAAGGGCCCGCGTTCCTCCACGGCGCGGATGCCGTCGGCCTTGACGTTGCCGGCGACGATGCCGGAGAACGCGCGGCGCAGGTTGGCGGCCAGCAGATGCGGCGGCTGGTCGCGGTGCAGGTCGAGCGCGGCCATGTTCTCGTGCGAGGGCACGAAGGGATGCTGGAAGTCGCGGTCGATCTTCAGTAGCCAGTTGAAGTAGTAGGCGTCATCGCGCCGGCGGCGGAAGTCGGCGACCTGCTGGGCGCCGTTGTGCATCTCGCGCGCGACCTCGGCCGGGTCGTCGACGATGATGCGGTAGTGGCGGCGCGCCTCGTCGCCGAGCGTGGCGGCGACGAATGCGTCGATCAGCGCGAAATAGTCGCGCGCCGATGCCGGGCCGGTGAACACCAGCGGATACGGCATGCCCTTGTTGTCCGGGTGCAGCAGGATACCCAGCAGGTAGAGGATTTCCTCGGCGGTGCCGACGCCGCCGGGAAACACGACGATGCCGTGGGCCATGCGCACGAAGGCTTCGAGGCGCTTCTCGATGTCCGGCAGGATGACCAGCGCGTTGACGATGGGATTGGGCGCCTCGGCGGCGATGATGCCGGGTTCGCTGATGCCGACGTACTGCCCGTCGCCGATGCGCTGCTTGGCGTGGCCGATGGTCGCGCCCTTCATCGGACCCTTCATCGCGCCGGGGCCGCAGCCGGTGCCCACGTCGAGCCCGCGCAGGCCCATCTCGTAACCGACGAGCTTGCTGTAGTCGTATTCCTCGCGCGAGATCGAATGCCCGCCCCAGCAGACGATCAGCCGCGGCCGCGTGGTCGCGCGCAGCACGTTGGCGTTGCGCAGGATGTGGAACACCGCGTCGGTGACGCCCTCGCAGGAGCCCATGTCGAACGAGGGGTGATCGACGATCTCCTCGGCCACGTAGACGATGTCGCGCAGCACCGAGAACAGGTGCTCGCGGATGCCCTGGATGATGCGGCCGTCGACGAAGGCCTGGGCCGGCGCGCTCTTGAGTTCGAGCTGCAGCCCGCGCTCCTGCGGCACGATGCGGATGTCGAAGTCCGGATAGCGGGCCAGCAGGGCACGGCCGTCGTCGATGTCGCTGCCGGTGCTCAGGACCGCGAGCGAGCAGCGCCGGAACAGGGCGTGCAGGTCGCCGCGGCTGGCGTCGAGCAGGCGCCCGACCTCGGCGCGCGACAGCAGGGAGAGGTTGTTGCTCGGTGAAACGACGGCATCGACCACGGCTGGGGACATGAGGCATCGGGGCTCGCTGAACGGGCCCCGAGTGTAACCCCCGGGTGCAACGGCTCGACGATGGCGGGCCGCGTGCGGCCCGCCGACGCCAGGAGCCTAGGCCGCCAGTTGTCCGCCGAACTGCGCGAGGTGGTGATCGACGTCGCCGAACAGCATCGTGATCATCGTCAGGCGCTTGAAATAGTGGCTCACCGCGAGTTCGTCGGTGACGCCGATGCCGCCGTGCAGCTGCACCGCCTGCTGGCCGACAAAGCGTGCACTCTGGCTCACCAGCACCTTGGCCGCGGACACGGCGCGGCGACGCTCGGCGACGCCGGCCTCGAGCTTCGCGGCGGCGAGATACGCCATCGAGCGCGCCTGCTCGGCATGCAGATACATGTCGACCGCGCGGTGCTGCAGCGCCTGGAAGCTGCCGATGGGCACGCCGAACTGCTTGCGCGTCTTCAGGTAGTTGACGGTCTGCTCGATGAGCGCGGCCATGTTGCCGACCGCCTCGGCGCAGAGCGCGACGTTGGCGGCGTCCACCGCCTTCTCGACGATGGGCAGGGCGCCGTGCTGCGGACCGATCAGCGCATCCGCGCCGACGCGGACCTTGTCGAAGTGCAGGTCCGCGGCGCGCTGGCCGTCCTGCGTCGGGTAGCCGTGGCGGCTCAGCCCGGACGCGTCGGCATCGACGACGAACAGCGAGATACCCTGCGCCGAATCGATCTCGCCGTCGGTGCGCGCGGCGACGATGATCCTGTCGGCGACATCGCCGTGCAGCACCGCCGTCTTGCGGCCGCTGATGGACCAGCCGTCGCCGTCCTGCCGGGCGCGCGTCGCGATCTGCGTCAGCGCGTAGCGCCGCCGCGGCTCGCCGAGCGCGAAGGCCAGAAGCTGCTCGCCGCCGGCCACCGCCGGCAGCAGCGCGGCCTTCTGCGCGTCGCTGCCCGCGTCCGCGATCACGCCGGCGCCGAGCACCACGGTGGCGATGTACGGCTCGACGACCATCGCGCGGCCGAGCGCCTCCATGACCAGCAGCGTGTCGAAGGCATTGCCGCCGAAGCCGCCGTGATCCTCGGGCAGCGCGATGGCCAGCGCGCCGAGTTCGGCGAGCTGCTGCCAGTGCGCCCGGCTCCAGCCCTCGGCCGAGCCGATGATCCCGCGGCGCGTGTCGAAGTCATAGGCTTCGCGCAGGTAGCGGTCGAGGCTGTCGCGGAACTGGCGCTGCTCTTCGGTGAAGTTGAAGTCCATGGTCGCGTGTCCTCAGAACCCCAGAATCATCTTGGAGATGATGTTTTTCTGGATCTCGTTGCTGCCGCCGTAGATGGTGGTCTTGCGCATGTTGAAGTACTGGCCGGTCAGCGGCGGGCCGTAGTCCGGGCCGGCGAGCGGACCGTCGTAGCCCGGGTCGAGCGCGGCGTGCTGGAACGGCAGGGCGTCGTGGCCGAGCGCAAGCATCATCAGCTCCGACAGCGTCTGCTGGATCTCGGAGCCGCGGATCTTGAGCAGCGAGGCCTCCGGCCCCGGCGCCTTGTGCTCCATCTCGGCGGCGATCACGCGCAGGTTGGTGACCTCCAGCGCCATCAGCTCGATCTCGACCTGGGCGACGCGGTCGCGGAAGCGCAGGTCGTCTATCAGCTTGCCGCCGTCGGACGCCGGCTGCTGCGTGGCGATCTGCTTGAGCTGCTTGAGCCAGCGCTTGGAGCGGCCGATCTCGGCGATGCCGGTGCGCTCGTGGCCGAGCAGGAACTTGGCGTAGGTCCAGCCCTTGTTCTCCTCGCCGACGCGGTTGTCCACCGGCACCTCGACGTTGTCGAACCAGACCTCGTTCACCTCGTGCTCGCCGTCGAGCATGATGATCGGACGCACGGTAATGCCCGGCGTCTTCATGTCGATGAGCAGGAAGGAGATGCCTTCCTGCTTGCGCGCCTCGGGATTGGTGCGCACGAGACAGAAGATCCAGTCGGCGTGCTGGCCGAGCGTGGTCCAGGTCTTCTGGCCGTTGACGATGTAGGTATCGCCCTGGCGTTCGGCGCGGGTCTTGAGCGAGGCGAGGTCGGAGCCGGAGCCGGGCTCCGAGTAGCCCTGGCACCACCAATGCTCGCCGGACAGGATGCGCGGCAGGAAGTATTCCTTCTGGGCCGGCGATCCGAAGGCCATGATCACCGGCGCCACCATGCGCAGGCCGAACGGCAGCGTGGCCGGCGCGCCGGCGTCCGCCAGCTCTTCCTCGAAGATGTGCCGCTGCACGGCGGTCCAGCCGGTGCCGCCGTACTCCACCGGCCAGTTGGGTGCGACCCAGCCCTTGCGGTACAGCGCCTTGTGCCAGCCGATGAAGTCGTCCTTGGACAGGCGCTTGCCGCCCAGCACCTTGTCGCGCAGCCCGGGCGACAGTTCGGCGTCGACGAAGGCGCGTACCTCGTCGCGGAACGCCAGCTCCTCCGGCGTGAAGTTGAAGTCCATGCGCAGCCTCGAAAACTCGATCAGGGCGGCAGCTTAGTCAGCGCCGCCGGGTCGGGACAACTGAAACAGATGCATGCCCATGTATAAGGCTCCCGCATGCGGACGAGGGCGGCGGCATGCGGAAGGCGAATCATTCGGCATCCAGAGATTTCATTTGTCCGGCTGCGGCGGCGCGCCTAGTGTGGCCGCACTGCATGCCTTGCAGGAGCGCCTTCAGGCGCGACTTCGTCGCCGGCAAGGGCGCAGGGTCGCGCCTGAAGGCGTTCCTGCACATTCCGACAATCCGACCGAGGAGAACCTGATGACCGTCTGCACCTACGAAGCCCGCGGCGACGTGGCCGTGATCCGCATGGACAGCCCGCCGGTCAACGGCCTGGGGCTCGAATTGCGCAAGGGCATTGCCGAGGGTCTGGCGAAGGCGGCTGCCGATGCCGCGATCAAGGCGGTGGTGCTGACCGGAACCGAGAAAGCCTTCTCCGGCGGCGCCGACATCCGCGAGTTCAACTCGCCGAAGATGCTGGCCTCGCCGAGCCTGCACGAGATCATCGAGACGCTGGACGCCGGCACCAGGCCGGTGGTCGCGGCGATTGCCGGCGTCGCGCTGGGTGGCGGACTGGAGCTGGCGCTGGGCTGCCATGCCCGCGTGGCGCGCGGCGATGCGCAGATCGCGCTGCCGGAAGTGAAGCTGGGCCTGCTTCCCGGAGGCGGCGGTACGCAGCGCCTGCCGCGCGTCGTCGGCGTGCAGACCGCGCTAGACATGGTCGTGTCCGGCGCGATGGTGCCGGCGGCCAAGCTCGCGCAGACCCGGCTGTTCGATGCCGTGGTGGATGGCGATGTCGTCGAGGCGGCGGTCGAACTGGCGCGCCGCATGGACAAGCCGCAGCGCGTGCGCGACCTGAGCGTCGAGCTGCCGGACGCCGCGGCCTTCTTCGCCGCCGCACGCGAGAAGGTGAAGAAGGCGGCGGGACCGCTGCCGGCGCCGATGAAGTGCCTGGAATGCATCGAGGCCGCGGCCACGCTGCCCTTCGACGAGGGCATGAAGGTGGAGCAGGCCGGCTTCATGTTCCTGATGAACGGGCCGGAGTCGCGCGCGCTGCGCCACGCGTTCTTCGGCGAGCGCGCCTGCATGAAGATTCCGGACGTGCCCGAGGACACGCCGCTGCGGCCGATCAAGAGCGCCGCGGTGATCGGCGCCGGCACGATGGGCGGCGGCATCGCGATGAACTTCGCCAATGCCGGCATCCCCGTGCATCTGCTGGAGGTGAAGCAGGAGGCGCTCGACAAGGGCCTGACCATCATCCGCCGCAACTACGAGAACCAGGTGAAGAAGGGCAAGCTCACGCAGGACAGGCTCGACCAGCGCATGGCGCTGATCCGGCCGACGCTGAGCTACGCCGATCTGGCGCAGGACGACATCGTCATCGAGGCGGTGTTCGAGGACATGGGCGTCAAGCAGAAGGTCTTCGAGCAGCTCGACGCGGTGATGAAGCCGGGCGCGATTCTCGCCAGCAACACCTCGACGCTGGACCTGAACCGGATCGCCTCGTTCACGAAGCGGCCGGCGGATGTCGTCGGCCTGCACTTCTTCTCGCCGGCGAACGTGATGCGCCTGCTCGAAGTCGTGCGCGGCGAAAAGACTGCCAAGGACGTGCTGGCCACGGTGATGAAGCTGGCCAAGACCATCCGCAAGCTGCCCGTCGTCGCCGGCGTCTGCGACGGCTTCATCGGCAACCGCATGATCGGCAAGTACGCCAGCGAGGCGCTGCGCCTGCTCGATGAGGGCGTGCTGCCGCAGCAGGTGGACGGCGCGCTGGAGCGCTGGGGCATGGCGATGGGGCCGTTCCGCATGAACGATCTGGCCGGCAACGACGTGAGCTGGCTGATCCGCAAGCGCCACTACGCCGAAGACCCGCAGCGCCGCCGCGAGGCGGTGGCGGACCAGCTGTGCGAACTCGGTCGCTACGGGCAGAAGACCGGCAAGGGCTGGTACCGCTACGAGGCAGGCGACCGCACGGCGCATCCCGATTCCGAGGTCGAGCGGATCATCGTCGAGCAGCGCAAGGCCGCCGGGATCACGCCGCGACAGATCAGCGACGAGGAAATCGTCGAACGCCTGGTCTACGCGCTGGTCAACGAGGGCGCGCGCATCCTGGAGGAAGGCATCGCCCTGCGCGCCTCGGACATCGACATGATCTACCTCAACGGCTACGGCTTCCCGCTGCACCGCGGCGGACCGATGCTGGTGGCGGACATGGCGGGGCTGGCGCGGGTGGCGCAGCGCATGCAGGACTTTGCGCGCCTGCCGGGCGCGGACAGCGCCTTCTGGCAGCCGGCGCCGCTGCTGGCGCGGCTGGCGGCGGAGGGCAAGACGTTCAACTGATCCACGGGGTCTGCAACGAAGAAGGCCGGGCGCGAAAGCGCCCGGCCTTCTTCGTCCCGGCAGCGCGATTCCGGGATCGTGCTGCCAGAAAAAGGGCCGGACGACTGTGCATCCGGCCCAAGGTCACCCCTTTGGGAAGAGGAACACTCCGGCGGCCGCCCGCAGCGGCGGCCTCAACGCGGCGTCTGTGACACCACGAGACATCCTACACGACCGAGGCGTTGGGGCGAAACCGGACCCGGTGGGGCCAACCCCGACAAATGCCCCGGCCGGGCGCCGCCGGCTTACGCGACTCGCGCCCTAACTGCAGCCATTTCAATGACTTCAGCGCGCTCGGCGTCGTAGTTCCCGGCGATGTACTCCTTGCTGAAATCGTCGGTGGAAATGACCTCGTAGCGCACCTTGTCGTAGGTGTCGGCCTGATCGGCCTCCTCGCGGGTCATCAGGCCGCGGGTCACGGCATCGCGCAGGCGATCGGCCACGGTATCGCCGGCCAGCTCGCCCTTGTTCGCTAGCTTGAAGAACTTGAGGTAGGCCTCCTCGCAGTCCTGCGACACCTTCCAGGCATGCTCCATGCGGCCGACCGGGTCATGCTCGCCGCCGTTGACGAACACCAGCCAGGACAGGCGCTCGCGCACGTCGTTGGGCTCGAGGATCAGGTCGGCGACCCTGGCATTGACGCGGTCGGACACCGGCTTGAAGCGGTTGCCCAGTGGGAACACCACCAGGCGCATGACGCCGCGCGCCCAGGCCACCGGGAAGTTGCGGATGAAGCCGTCGAAGGCGTTGGCGATCTCGTACAGGCAGTGGTCAAGGGCCCAGCGCGCATGCGCCAGCTCGGCCTCGGTCTTCGGACCCTCGAGGTAGTACTTGGCGACGCAGGAGGCGATGTAGAGCTGCGAGAGCACGTCGCCCAGGCGCGCGGACAGGCGCTCGAGGAACTTGAGCTTGCCACCGAGCACGCCCATCGTCAGGTCCGAGCAGAAGGCCAGCGCGGCGGAGAAGCGCTCCATGTCGCGGAAGTACGGCGCCATCTCGCCGTCCACCGGCGAGCGCGCGAGCCGTGCACCGGTCAGGCCCAGCGTGAAGGCACGCACCGCGCGGTTGACCGAGAAGCCGATGTGACCGAACAGCAGTTTGTCGAAGGCCGGCAGGTCGTTCTCGCGCGCCGCCTCCATCTCCGGGAAGACGTACTCGTGGCAGCGGATCGCGCCCTGTCCGAAGATCATCAGGTTACGGGTGAGGATGTTGGCGCCCTCGACCGTGATCGCGACCGGCGTCGCCTTGTAGGCCGTGGCCATGAAGTTGCGCGGCCCCTGCTGGATGGCCTTGCCGGCCATCACATCCATGCCGTCGGTGACGATCTTCCGCATCAGCTCGGTCATGTGGTACTTGGCGATCGCCGTGACCACGGACGGGGCGCAGTGGTCGACGGCCGAGGCCGTCATCACGCGCATCGCCTCCAGCGTGTAGGCGTAGCCGCCGATGCGGCCGGTGGCTTCCTGCACGCCCTCGAACTTGCCGATCGACACCTTGAACTGGCGGCGGAAGCGGCCGTAGGCGCCGGTCATGCGGTACGCGGTCTGCCCGGCGGCGGTGCCGAGCGCCGGCAGCGAGATGCCGCGACCGGCCGACAGGCACTCGACCAGCATGCGCCAGCCTTTCCCGGCCATCGCCGGGCCGCCGATGATCCAGTCGACCGGGATGAAGACGTCCTTGCCGTGGATCGTGCCGTTCATGAAGGCCGCGCCGGGATAGTGACGACGACCGATCTGCACGCCCGGGTGCTTGGCCGGCACCAGCGCACAGGTAATCCCGTACTCGCTCTTCGACTTGTCGCCGAGCAGACCGTCCGGGTCGCGCAGCTTGAACGCGAGACCGACGACGGTCGCGACCGGCGCCAGCGTGATGTAGCGCTTGGAGAAGTTGAGCGTGATGCCGAGCACCTTCTTGCCTTCGTGCTCACCGTAGCCGACGACGCCCAGATCCGGCATTGCCGTGGCGTCCGACCCGACCTCGGGGCCGGTGAGGCCGAAGCACGGCAGCTCGCTGCCGTCGACCAGGCCCGGCAGCCACTGCTTCTTCTGCTGGTCGGTGCCGTAGTGCATCAGCAGCTCGCCGGGGCCCAGTGAGTTCGGCACCATGACGGTGACCGCCATCGTGATCGACTTAGTGGCGAGCTTGGTGACGACCGCGGACTGCGCGTTGGCCGAGAAGCCCAGGCCGCCGTATTCCTTCTTGATCAGCATCGCGAGGAACTTCTTCTCGCGGATGTACGCCCAGGCCTCGGGCGGCAGGTCCTTCTGCTCGAACTCGATCTTCCAGTCGTCGCAGAGCTTGCACAGCTCCTCGCACTCGTTGTCGAGGAAGGATTGCTCCTCAGGGGTCAGGGCGGTGTACTTGAAGTCGATCAGCTTGTTCCAGTCGGGGCGGCCGCGGAACATCTCGGCCTCCCACCAGGTGTCGCCGGCCTCCAGTGCCTCGCGCTCGGTGGACGACATTTCCGGCAGCACCTTCTTGAACACGCCGAAGATCGGCGCCGTGAGCACCGCGCGGCGCAGCGGCCGCAGGTTCAGCAGCAGGGCCAGCGTGACGAAGACCGTGCCGGCGATGGCGAAGGCCGTCGTGCCGATGAGGCCGAGGCCCTTGAGGGCGAGCAGCAGCACGCCGATCGCGGCGGTCCAGACCAGCAGCGGCGCGCCGGCGAAGGCCAGCGCCCATGCGGCGAGGACGGCGACGAGAGTGGTGACTAGAGCGGTCATGGCGACTTCTCCGTTGAGGGTGAGCGTTACGTCCCGTCGGTCGCGCGCCGCAGCGGCACGACATGCGGGTGGTTCTCCTCCACTACCGGGGTGACGTCTGCCGCACTGCGCGGAATCAGCGTCTTGATCATCAACTTCAGGTACTCGTTGAACGGCGCCCCGCCGGGCATCAGATCCGGCGTGTCGCGGCGGATCTGCAGGTTGCCCATGAACGTGGCATAGGCGAAGCGCGCCCAGTGCTGCGCGCGGGTCGCGTCGAAACCCAGCGCCTCGTAGCACTGCACCAGATACTGCATGCGGCGCTCGGACACACGCTGAACGAACTCGCGCACGAGCGGGTTGTCCTCGGCCGCAGCGATGGCGAGGTACAGCCGCCCCGAGCGGTAACCGGCGTTGGCCTCCTTGAAGACCTTGACGATGCGCGCATACGGATCGGGCTCGTCGCCGACGCGGGCCAGCACTTCCTCGGTCTCGCGCCGCTCCCAGCGCTCCAGCGCCGCACGCAGCAGCGCCTCGCGGTTGGGGAAATGCCAGTAGAAGCTGCCCTTGGTGACGCCCAGGCGGCGTGCCAGCGGCTCGACCGCAACGGCATCCAGGCCGCCGGCGGCCATCACCTCCAGCGCCGCCCGCGCCCAGTCCTCGGCGGTCAGGTTCGGCTTGGCATCGCTTCCGTTGGCGGCGGCTTTCATCGCTCGACAGGGGTCACATACGCAGGCGTATCGTGCCGAGCATGTAACCATACGCGGGCGTATGGCTCAAGGCTGGACAGGCATCGTTCGCTGTCGCGGCGGCCAAGCGAATGGGATGCAGGAAAGGCTTCAGCCGCGACGCTTTCCCGTGCCGCGCGAACGAAGCCGTCGCGGCTGAAGCCGCTCCTACAAACGGCGGGCGCGCCGCTATCGCGTCGTGTAATGCCGGATGAAGGCCAGCCGGTCCGCCTCTTCCTCGATGAGCTTGCCGATGGGCTTGCCGGCGCCGTGTCCGGCCTTGACGTCGATGCGGATCAGGATCGGACGCGCCGGATCGGCCTGGGCGCGCTGCAGCGCCGCCGCGTACTTGTACGAGTGCCCGGGAACGACGCGGTCGTCGTGGTCCGCGGTATTGATCAGCACGGCCGGGTACTTCACGCCGTCGCGCACCGTGTGCACCGGCGAGTAGCGGTACAGGTAGCCGAAGCCTTCCTCGTCGTCGGAAGTGCCGTAGTCGCCGGCCCAGGCCCAGCCGATGGTGAAGCGGTGGTAGCGCAGCATGTCCATGACGCCGACCGCCGGTAGCGCCGCCGCAAACAGCTCGGGGCGCTGGTTGAGCGTCGCGCCGACCAGTAGGCCGCCGTTCGAGCGGCCGCTGATGGCGAGGTGCGACGGCGCGGTCCATTTCTCGCGCACGAGGTATTCGGCTGCGGCGATGAAGTCGTCGAAGACGTTCTGCTTGCGCTGCTTCGTGCCCGCCTCGTGCCAGGCCCTGCCGTACTCGCCGCCGCCGCGCAGGTTGGCCTGCGCGTAGATGCCGCCCTGCTCCATCCACACCAGGTGGGACACGGAGAACGTCGGCGGCAGCGAAATGTTGAAGCCGCCGTAGCCATAGAGCTGCGCCGCTTGTGCGACCGCCCGCGCCCGAGCGTCGAACTGGTCGCCTGGTGTCTGAAACGCCACGCCGCGCCATCCGCCCCGGCCCGGTTCGTGATGCGCACCCGCTCCGAATCTCAATGGCTCGCCACCGGCATCGTGCTGCTGACGACCTGCGCGCTGCTGCTGATGCCGCTGCCGGCGGGCGCCAACCGGCCGTGGGCGCTGGCCTGGTTCGAGCTGCTGTTCGCTGCACTCACCGGCGTCGCCGTGATGTCGTTGCTGCTGACACGGATGCCGGTCCGGCTCGACCGCCTGCAGTGGGCCGCCGTGATCGTCTGGCTGCTATGGCTGGTCTGGATCGCGCTGCAGGCCGCGGCGCTGCCGGAGTCCCTGCTCGCACGTCTGGCGCCGGCATCGCGCGACGCCTACGTGCTGGTGGCCACCTGGGAGGGGCCGGTGACGGTGGCCATCTCCGTCGACCGCATGGCCACGCTCGCGCACCTGCGTGAAAGCGCCACGTACTTCTGCCTGTTTCTCCTGATCCTGCTGTGCGCACGTACGCCGCGGGCGCGCCGCTGGCTGGTGCACGGCCTGATTCTCGGCGCGGTCATCCAGGCCCTGCTCGGCGCCGGCATGACGCTGAGCGGGCTTGAGGTCGGTCCTTTCGGCCGCAAGACCGACTACCTCGGATCGGCGACCGGCACCTTCATCAACCGCAATCACTTCGCCGGTTACCTGGAGATCGGCGGCTCCCTGGCAGTCGGCCTGCTGCTCGCACGCGTCGCCGCAGCCACGCGCGTCACCGACTGGCGTGGCGCCGTGCGCGCCGCCATCAATCTGGTGCTGGGACATGCCCCGCTGCTGCGCATCGGCCTGCTGGTCATCGTCGCCGGGCTGGTCGTGTCGCGGTCGCGCATGGGCAACATCGCCTTCTTCACCGCCCTGAGCGTCGGCGGCGTGCTGTTCATCCTGCGCAACCGCGGCAACCCGCTGCGCAGCCTGATGTTCCTGGTTCTGGTGATGGTCATCGACCTGGCGATCGTCGGCGGCTACGTCGGCCTCGACGCGCTGCGCGAGCGCCTGCAGCCGCAGCTGCTGATGGCCGACCAGCGCCTGGCCACGTTCCCGGACCTGCAGCGCATGGCGGCACACTATCTGCCGTTCGGCAGCGGGCTCGGCAGCTTCGCCGTCGCCTATCCGCAGTTCCGCTCGACCAGCGTCTTCGCCTCGAACGAGCACGCGCACAACGATCCGTTGCAGTTCCTGATCGAGACCGGCGTGCCCGGCGTCGTGCTGCTGGCGCTGCTCGTCGCGCTGCCGCTGGCGCGCGCCCTGCAGGTCATGCGCCAGCGGCGCGACCCGCAGGTGCTCGGCATCGCGCTCGGTAGCGCGCTCGCGGTGTTCAGCATCGGCGTGCACGGTCTCGCCGACTTCAACCTGCAGATTCCCGCGAACGCGGCGACGATCGTCGCGCTGCTGGCGCTGATGCTGGGCCTGCCGAGCGAATCGCGCCGGCAGCGCCGCAGTGCCGGCGAATCAGCCGAGCAGCCGCCCGACTAGCGGCGTGAGCTGCTCGATGGCGTGCTCGTAACCGCGCTCGACCACCTCGTCCATCCGCTTCCAGTCGAACATGCCGACCTTGCTGACCGGCATGCGCAGATAGGCATCGGCCCGCGCGGCGCGCTGCGCCGTGCCGCTTTCGCTGGTCAGCGTCGCCGTGCGGAACATGATCGAGAACAGGCGCGGCCGCTCGTCGTCGCCCTTCATGCGCAGCAGGCCTTCCGGGTCCGGTCCCTCGATGCCGGGAGCGGCGATGCCGCCCTCGGTGCTGACGTCGGAGGCGATGATCGGCCCGCGTTCGAGCTGCTGCATGACGTCGGTCGGCAGGCTGTTGACGACCGCACCGTCGCACAGCAGCTCGCCGCGCCAGACGACCGGCGGCGCGACACCGGGCACCGCCATGCTCGTCGCCACCCACAGGTACAGCGGCCCGCGATCATGGACCACGGCGGCGCCGCGCGTGAGGTTGGTCGACACGCAGAAGTACGGCGTGCGCAAGGCTTCGATGTGCTGCTCGTCGAAGATCTCGCGCAGGCGGCGCACGAACTTGCGTCCACGGATCAGCGCGATGGTCGGAAACAGGTAGTCGTTGAGATGGTTCTGGCGCACGAAAGTCTCGCGCGCGATGTGTGCCATCTCGTGATGGTCGTAGCCGCAGGCGACCAGGGCGGCGAAAAACGCCCCCATGCTCGAACCGCCGACGAGATCGACCGGAATCTGCAGCTCCCGCAGCGCGCGCAGCAGGCCGATGTGCGCGAAGCCGCGCGCGCCGCCGCCGCCGAGCACGAGGCCGACGCCACGTCCGGTAAGCTGGCGCGCAAGGCTCGCGTAGTCGCTGTCGTGGTCCCGGCGCACGTAGTAGTGACTGCCGGCACCGACGCGTTCGCGCCAGCGCAGCACCTCATCCGGCTGCGCGCCGCCGGGGCGCAGCATCACCAGATCGACCGGCGCGCGCGCACCGCAGCGGCGCAGTTCGTCGACCATCGCGGTGGCGATCGCCGGCGTCTGCGTGTCGACGACGAACAGGATGCGATCGGCCTGGCGCATGCAGCGGCGCGCCCACGGATCGGCGTCGCCGCCGGCGACGTAGACCAGGTGCGTGCGCTCGGCCTCGATGCGGTTGAGGTGCTCGACCAGCCGACGGTTGTCCTCGCCGCCGTCAATGCGCGTCTGCGACAGGCCCGGCCCGAGCGCGGCATCCACCGCCGCGGCGTCGATCAGCACCGGCTGGCAGGCCGCGGTGACCGACAGTGCGGACGCGAGCTGGCGCGCCACCGCCACCGCATCGATCGCGGGAGTCGCCGGCACCACGGCGAAGCAGCGCATCTGCCGCTGGCGTTCGAGATGGCGCGCGCGCTGGTTGTCGCGAAGCCGCTGGATGATCACCCGCGTCATCTCGATCAGCGCCTGCGGATGCTGCGACACCACCGCATAGAGATGGTTGGCCGGAATGCGCAGCAGCAGGCTGTCGCGTATCGCGTGGACCGACGCCACGCTCGGCTCGCCGGACAGCGCACTGATCTCGCCGACCGGTTCGAGCCGGGCGATGGCGCCGGCGACGGTGCCGTCGGTGAGCACCGCACTGAGCCGTCCCGCCGCGACGATCCAGACGCTCTCGCACACCGTGCCCTGTTCGATCACGGTGCGACCGCTCGGCAGCTCGACCAGCTCGCAGCGCGCGGCAAGCGCGTCCAGCGCCACCGGACCGAGTCTGGCGAACAGCGGGCATTCGGCGAGGACGGCGCGCGGATTCATCGGGTACGTTTTGAGTCTAGCAGCGGCGCCGCTGCAGCGAGACCGCTTGCAGCGCATCATGCAGGCATGCGCACCGCCCTGCTCGTGATGCTGCTGATTGCCGCGCCCGCGGCCGCGGTCGATCGCGTCGAGCTCCGGATCGGACGCGTCGACGCGAGCGGCTGGCAGTTGCGCGACGTCGCGGCCGACTGGCATCGCGACGGTCGCGTGCGGCTGCAGACCCGTGCGCAGGGGCAGGCCCTGCCGCACCCGCTGCACGCGGAACTGGACTGCGTGCGCCTGCGGACCGACGACGGCGTCCGCTGCGGCGCACTGCGCCTGCGCGCGAGCCTGGACGGTGCCACGCTCGAGACGACCGGCGCTGCGCACGTCGCAACCGCCGACCGCTGGCAACTGACGCTGCAGCAGGCGCGCCTGCGCCTGCAGCACGACAGCGAGGACGGCCGGCTGGCCGCGGAAAACCTGCAGCTGGGCCTTTCCGGCGACATCGACCGGCGCGACGGCGAGACCCGCCTACAGGTACAGGCACAAAGCCTGGGCGGTCAGGCCTACGTTGAACCCTGGTTCGTCGATCTCGACACGCAGCCGCTGGCGCTCGAGGCAGCGCTGAGTCTGAGCGGCACCGACGCCTTGCAGATCGGGCGCTTGCAGCTTCGGCTGCCCGGCGCCGCCACCGTGGCGGCCAGCGGTGAGCTGCGCCTCTCGGACTGGACCCGACGGCACCGACTGCAGGTCGACGTCGACATCGCCGATACCGCCCCGCTCGTGCCGTATGCACAGGCCGCGCTCGCGACCACCCGGCTGCGCGGCCTGCAGGCAGACGGTGCACTGCGCCTTGCCGCCACGGTCGACAACGGGCGGCTCGTGCAGGCGGATGCGACGCTCGACGATCTCTCCGTGACCGCACCCGACCTCGCCGCCGGGTTCGACGGCCTCGACGGCCGCATAGCATGGACCGATGCGGGGACGGCTCGGGCGTCCCGTCTGGCGTGGCGCTCCGGGCAGATCGGCCGCATTCCGGTCGGCGCCGCCCAGTGGCGCTTCGAGACGGCCGGCCGGCGGTTCGCCTTGCGCGAACCCGTGGACGTACCGCTGCTGGATGGCAGCCTCGCCATCGAACGCCTCGCATTGTCCGGGCTCGGCAGCGAAGCGCTGCAGGCCGACTTCGCGGCGCGCCTGCGGCCGATCGGCCTCGCCGGCCTGTGCCGGGCACTCGGCTGGCCTGAATTCGCCGGCACGCTGTCGGGCTCGGTGCCGGGCCTGCAACTGCGAGACGGCCGCCTGTTCCTCGACGGCGCCCTGAGCGCGTCGGCTTTCGACGGCGAGATCCGCGTCAGCGACCTGCGCATCATCGAGCCGTTCGGCGTCCTGCCGCGCGTCGCCGCCGACGTGCACCTGCGCCGGCTCGATCTCGCGGCGCTCACCGGCGCCTTCGATTTCGGCCGCATCACCGGCCGCCTCGATGGCGACATCGACGGACTGCGGCTGATCGGCTGGGAGCCGGTGGCGATGGACGCGCACCTGTACTCCACGCCCGGCGATCGCAGCCGCAAGCGCATCTCGCAGCGTGCGATCGACAACATCTCGGCAGTGGGCGGCGGCCCCACCGGCCTGCTGTCGCGCGGCGTGATGCGCTTCTTCGACGACTTCGCCTACCGCCGCATCGGCTGGCGCTGCGTGCTCGACAACGGCATCTGCCGCATGGACGGCATCCGGCCGTCCGACGAGGGCGACGGTTACGTACTGGTCCAGGGCTGGGGCCTGCCGCGGATCGACGTCGTCGGCTACTCGCGCCGGGTGAGCTGGCCGGTGTTCATGTCGCAGCTGCGCAGCATCGGCAGGACCGGCCCGGCCCGCATCGACGGTTCCTGACCGGTTCATCGCCGGTTCGCGGGCGCGTCCTATACTGGGCCATCGCCGAACACCGGATGTCCGCCATGAACACCCTGAGCCTGATGCGCGCCGGATGCCTCGCCGCCATCGCACTGAGTGCCGCCTGCGTCACGATCAATGTCTACTTCCCGGCCGCGGCGGCCGAGAAGGCCGCCGACCGCATCATCGACGATGTCTGGGGCGACAGTGCTGCACCGGCGCCGGGCGGCGGCGAGACCTCGTCGCTGACGGGAGGCACGCTGCTGGTCGCGGCTGCCGGCGCGCTCAAGTGGACCCTCGACGGATTGATTCCGGCCGCCGAAGCCGCCGAACCGAATCTGGATGCGACCTCGCCCGAGATCACCCGGCTGAAGACGCAGATGGAGCGCCGGTTCACCGACCTCAAGCCGCTGCTCGACCAGGGGCTGGTGGGCCTCGGCGCCGACGGCTTCGTCGCCGTGCGCGATCCGTCCGCCGTACCGCTGGCCGAGCGCAACCGGGTGCGCACGCTCGTGGGCAACGAGAACGCCGATCGCGCCGCCCTGTACCGCGAGATCGCCGTCGCCAACGGCCAGCCGCAGTGGGAGACGCAGATCCGCGAGGTCTTTGCCGGCCGCTGGATCGCGAAGGCGCAACCGGGATGGTGGTATCAGAACGACAGCGGCGCCTGGGCGCAGAAGTGACGACGCAAGCCGTGGCCTGAATCACGCCCGCCGCCCCGCCCCCGGGTCTGCGGCAGCTGCGGCACTGATCCGGCACGGAAAGGAAAACGGCACCCGAAGGTGCCGTTTTCGTGACGCGATCCCGGACCTCAGCGCTTCGCAGCCTCCCAGCCGCAGCTCAGGCCCTCGTTCTGCTCCTCGAGATAGGCCAGCAGCGGCTCGAAGTATTCGATCAGCGCGCTGCCATCCATCTCGCGGGTACCGGTCAGCTTCTCCAGCGTCTCCTGCCACGGCCGGCTGGCGCCCTGCGCGAGCATGTCCATGAAGCGCTTGCCCGCCTCCTCGTTGCCGTAGATGTCGCAGGCGTGCAGCGGGCCTTCGTAGCCGGCGGCGTCGCACAGCGCCTTCTGCATCTGGAACTGCAGCACGAACGACAGGAAGTAGCGCGTGTACGGCGTGTTGCCCGGGATGTGGTACTTCGCGCCCGGATCGAAGTCTGCCTCGCTGCGCGCGACCGGCGGCGAGACGCCCTGGTACTGCGCCCGCAGATCCCACCAGCCGGCGTTGTAGTCGGCCGGCTTGAGGTCGCCGGCGAACACCTTCCAGCGCCACTGGTCGACGAGCTTGCCCCACGGCAGGAAAGTGATCTTGTCGAGCGCCCACTTCATCTGCGAGTTGATCACCGCCTTGTTGTCGATCTCCTGCTGCGGCACCAGACCGATCTTGGCCAGGTGCTCGGGCGTCAGCGACAGCGTGACGACGTCGCCGATCGCTTCGTGGAAGCCGTCGTGCGCGGCACCCTGGAAGACCGGCGGCAGGCCGTTGTACATCAGGTAGTAGTAGATGTGGCCGAGCTCGTGGTGGATCGTGCTGAGCTGTTCCTCGTCCGGCTCGATGCACTGCTTGATGCGCACGTCGCCCTGCATGTTCATGTCCCAGGCGCTGGCGTGGCAGACGACGTCGCGATCGCGCGGCTTGACCAGCAGGGACTTGTCGTAGAACGACTCCGGCAGCGCCGGCATGCCCAGCGAGGTATAGAAGTCCTCGGCGATCTTGGTCATCTGCACCGCCATCGCGGCGTCGGCCTGATGTTCAAGCTCGGCGAGGTCCAGCGGTGTCGGCTTGCCCTTGAACTCGGACAGCAGGCGCTTGTACTCGCCGTCGCGCCGCGCCTTGAGAGCGGCGGTGACGTCGAGTGAACCCACGCCCGGATACGGTTCGACCAGCGGGTAGATGTTGCTCCACTGCTGTGCCCACATGTTGCCCAGCAGATGGGCCGGGATCAGGCCGTCCTTGGGCACGACCTCGTCGCCGTACTCGGCGTTGAGCTTGCCCCGCACATGGCAATGCAGTGCATCGTAGAGCGGGCTGACCTGCTGCCACAGGCGCTCGACCTCGGCGTCGAACTCGGCCGGGCTCATGTCGTAGCCGGCGCGCCACATCTCGCCGAGATTGGCGAAGCCGAGCTCCTTCGCGCCCTCGTTACCCAGTTCGGCAAAGCGCACGTAGTCCTCGCGGATCGGCTTGGCGGTCTCGTGCCAGCCGAGCCAGGCCTCGGCCCGCGCCTCGGGCGTGGCCGTCGGGTCGTTGACGATCTTCTCGATCTCCGGAAGGCTCAGGCACTCGCCCTCGGCCTTGCACCACTTGCCGGAGCCGTAGTTGGCTTCCATCTTCGACAGGATCTTGGCCAGCTCGGCGCGCTTCGCCGGATCGCTCGGCGCCGGGTTCGCCGTCGACAGCTTGAGCAGCAGGATCGCGCGCTCGGTGTCGTCGCTCGCGTCGACTTCGTTGAACTGCTTGGATTCCTGCACCTTGCGGCTAAGGTACTCCAGCCACTCCTCGTTGGCGCGCGACGCCAGCAGCTGCGTGTCGTCGGTGATGTAGGTCGCCTGCGCCCACTGCGCGGCGCTGAAGTACGGCAGCTTCTCGCGGTAGTCGTCGTTGATGCCGGCGACGAAGGCGTCGGCATCGGCCGCCGATGCCGCGGTCTGCACCGGCTTCCTGGCCGACTGCGGTTGCTCGCCGCCGCCACCGCAGGCAGCCAGGCCCAGCGCCGCCATCAGCAGCAGCGCTCCGGAACCGATTCGGGTTACAAGCATTTGCGTCCTCTCCGGGTGTTTCTAGTGTGATGTCGCCGAGCCGTCGGCCCGGCCTTCGAGTTTCTTGATCGGCCCGATGAACAGGGCCAGCAGCACGCCGAAGCCGGCCGTGGTCAGGAACACGGTCATGAAGCGCGACGGCATCTCGGCGACGCTGTCGTCGCCGAAGTAGCCGGCGATGAGTCCGCCGATCAGATTGCCCAGTGCAGCCCCCATGAACCAGGTCCCCATCATCTGCCCCACGTAGCGCGGCGGCGCGAGCTTGGTCACTGCCGACAGACCGACCGGCGACAGACACAGTTCCCCGGTGGTATGCAGCAGGTAGGTCAGGATCAGCCAGGTCGGCAGCACCTGTTCGCCCTGGACGACGAACTGCGCGGCGAAGTAGAGCACCAGAAAGCCGAGGCCCATCTGAATCAGGCCGAGCGAGAACTTGGCCGGGATCGACGGATCGAGATTGCGCCGGCCCAGGTGCACCCACAGCGCGGCGAAACCCGGCGCCAGCAGGATGATGAACAGCGAGTTGACCGACTGCAGCCAGGAGGCCGGCATCTCCCAGCCGAACATCACGCGGTCGGTATAGCGTTCGGCGAACAGGTTGAAGCTCGATCCGGCCTGCTCGAAGCCGGACCAGAACACGGCGGCGCAGACGAAGAAGACGGCGATCACGCCGACGCGCTTGCGCTCATCGGCATCGAGCCCGCCGAAGCCGATCACCCAGGCGAAGAATGCCGCGGCGGCACCGACGATCACGTAGACGCCGGCCGAGGCCATGGCCACCGCGTCGATGACGAACAGGCCGGCCATCGCGGCGAAGGCCACGGCCAGCAGCGCCACCGTCGCCGAGCCGACCGCGATCCAGCCGCGGCGGCGCCCGGCGGCATCGCCGAGCTGCGGCTCCACGCCCGCACCGCCGAGATAGTGGCTGGTCATCCGGTACTGGATCAGGCCCAGGACCATGAACACGCCGGCCGCGCCGAACCCCCAGTGCCAGCCGACGCGTTCGCCGAGCAGGCCACAGACCAGCGGGCCGGCGAATCCGCCGATGTTGATGCCCATGTAGTAGATCGAGAAACCGGCGTCGCGACGCGCCCCCATGTCGCCGGGATACAGGTGCCCGACCAGCGCACTGACATTCGGCTTGAGCAGGCCGGTGCCGAGCACGATCAGGAGCAGGCCGAGGTAGAAGGTCGGGCCGAACGGCAGGGCCATCGTGAAATGGCCGGCCGCGATCAGGATGCCACCGTACCAGACGGCGCGCTGCAGGCCGAGCAGCCGGTCGGCGATCCAGCCGCCCGGCACCGCGAGCAGATAGACGCCCGCGGTGTAGATGCCGTAGACCGCGGTCGCGGTCTGGTCGTCGAGTCCCATGCCGCCGGTCTCGACGCCGGCGACCATCGCCAGCACCAGGATCGCGCGCATGCCGTAGTAGCTGAAGCGCTCCCACATTTCGGTGAAGAAGAGCGTGGAGAGGCCGCGCGGATGTCCGGCCCAGGTCTTTTCGGTCATTTCATGGCAGATATTTGACGACGCGCCGCACTATGCCCGGCCGGGATCACCGGCTGCATGGGTGTATTTCCTCATGCACATCCTGTGCAAGCCGAGGCCATCCATGGCCTCGCCTTTCAAAACAAGCCAAGAATCGTAGGGCGGGTTAGCGGTATCGCCGCGTAGCCCGCCGAGCGCCGTGAACAAGCTGGGAGGGCTCAAAACAAGCGGGCGGCTAGCGTCCACAGGCCATAAATTGCGAAGAGCAATACGGCGACGACGGCCGCGGCAAGGGCATAGTTCTGCCAGCGCGGCGCCGGCGGTCGCCGGCCCTCCACGCGGTCCAGATGCTCGATCAGCAGCTTCGCGTTGCGCCGGTTGGCCTTGAAGGCAATGTCGAGGAGGTCGCCGAGCAGCGGCACGACGCCCACCAGCGCGTCCACGGCGAGGTTGCCGGCCATGCGCAGCAGCGTCGACCCCGGGGCGCCGGTGCGGGCGCCCTCGAGCAGGAACCAGCCGCCGAGCAGCAGGCCGATGGCGTCGCCGATGCCGGGGATCAGGCCGATCAGCGCGTCGAGGCCCAGGCGGATACGGGTGCCGGGAATGCCCACGGCGGTGTCGAGCAGCCGCGAGAGCTGCTCCGCCCGCTCGCGGGCGGCGCGGGCCTGCCGCAGGGTTTCGGCGTCGGTCATGGCGGTTCAGGTCGCTGCGCTAAACTCGCGGCATTATCCGCAGATCGCTCGGTCGCCGCCGCTGAGGGGCCGATGGGAGACCCATGCGCGCATTGCTCAACCGGGTGCTGTACGAGCTGGTGTGGTGGCTGTTCCGGCCGTTCAACGCCTTCATCCGCTACCGCAATGCCCCCGAGCCGCTGATTCCCGGCCTGGGCCTGGACCCGGCCAAGCCGGTGGTGTTCGTCCTTTCCAACCGGTCCTGGGTCGACTACTTCGTGCTCGACCGGATCTGCAAGGACCTCGGCCTGCCGCAGCCGAGCCGCACCGGCTCGAACTTCCCGACGCCCGAACGCGCCGGCGTGGTCTACATGCCGGCGCTGCTGGAAACGCGGGTGCGCAACACCGACCTGCTGCGCCTGATGGAGACCGGAATCGCCACCAAGTCCTTCGAGGCGCAGGTGGTGCCGGTGTCGATCTTCTGGGGCCGCGACCCGGGCTCGGAGACGAGCTGGTTCAAGCTGATCTTCGCCGACAGCGTCCAGGCCGGGCGTGTGCGCAAGTTCTTCATCATGCTGGCCAACGGCCGCAACGTGTTCGCCAACTTCGGCCTGCCGCTGTCGTTCCGCGAGACCGTCGACCGCGAGAAGGACGCGACCACGGCGATCCGCAAGCTGATCCGCGCGCTGCACTTCCATTTTCTGCGGGCACGTACCGCGGCGCTCGGGCCGACGCTGGTGCGTCGCCACGTGGTGATCCAGTCCCTGCTCAATACGCCGGTGGTCGAACAGGCGATCGCGCGCGAGACCGGCCCGGCGCTGACCCGCGAGAAGGCCCGCGCGTACGCACGCAAGTGCGCTGAGGAGATCGCCGCGGACTACTCCACCGCCGCGATCCGCTTCCTCGAGCGCCTGCTGTCGGTGTTCGTGTTCAAGCGTGTCTTTTCCGGCGTGGACGTTCGCGGGCTCGAGCGCGTGCGCGAATGGGCGCAGCAGTACGAGATCGTCTACATGCCGGCGCACCGCTCGCATGCCGACTACCTGCTGGCCTCGTATTCGCTGTACCACGCCGGCCTGGTGCCGCCGCACATCGCGGCCGGCGTGAATCTGAATTTCTGGCCGGTCGGCGGCCTGCTGCGGCGCTGCGGCGCCTTCTACATGCGCCGCAGCTTCTCCGGCGATCGCATCTACACGGCCGTGTTCCGCGCCTACGTGGACTCGCTGATCCAGCGCGGCTACGCGATCGAGTTCTTCCCCGAAGGCGGCCGCAGCCGCACCGGGCGCCTGCTCGCGCCCAAGACCGGCCTGCTGTCGATGGTCGTCGAGGCCGGCCTGCGCCAGCGCGCCCGCAAGGTGCTGCTGGTACCGGTCTACGTCGGATACGACCGCGCCTGGGAGGTGTCGAGCTACGCCAAGGAGCTGCGCGGCGCCAAGAAGCAGAAGGAATCGGCCGAAGGCCTGCTCAAGGCCGGCAAGATCCTCGGCAAGTCCTACGGCAAGGCCTACATCAACTTCGGCGAGCCGATCCGCCTGCAGGACTATGCCGACCGGCACCTCGACGGCTGGCGCACGCACTTCACCGCCGAGTCCGAAGGTCTTCCGCCGGGGTTCAAGCGCTTCGTCAGCGAACTGGCGCTCGAACACGCACGCCGCGTCAATGCCGCGGCGGTCGCCAATCCGGCCGGCCTGACCGCGGTCGCGCTGCTGTCCGCGCCCGAGCGGGTCGTCTCGCAGGACGAGCTGGTCGAGCAGATCGGCCATCTGGTGTGGCTGCTCAAGGGCAACCCGGCGAGCGAGCACCAGTACATTCCCGAAACGGCCCCGCGCGCGATCGTCGAGTTCGCCGCCCCCATCGTCCGCGCAGTACGCGTGCCGCACGCCTGGGGCGACCTCTATGGCGTGTCCGCGCGCGATGCCGTGCCGCTGACCTACAACCGCAACAACATCCAGCACCTGTTCGCGATCCCGTCGCTGGTCGCCAACCTGTTCCGCACGCGCCTGCTGCTGACCGACGAGCTCGTCGTGACCGCCGTGCGCGCGCTGCACCCGTTCCTGCGCACCGAGTTCTTCCTCGCCGAGGACAGTGCGCAATGCGAGGCGACGACGCGGCGCTGGATCGAGGTGATGCTGCAGCTGGGCCTGCTCACCCGCGAAGGCGATCGCCTGCGGCGCCCCGACGCCGGCCAGCCGGCATACTCGACGCTGGCGATGCTCGGCCGCGTCCTCAACGAAACGCTCGAACGCTACTGCATGACCGCGCTGCTGCTCGCCGCCGAACGTCGCGGGCCGCAGGATCTCAAGCGCGAGCGCGTCGAGGAGGACTGCCGCATGCTGGCAGAGCGCATGGCCATCCTCACCGGCCGGGATGCACCGGAATTCTTCGACAAGGCCCTGTTCCGCGGGTATCTGAACACGCTCATCGACATCGGCCTGCTGCGCCAGCGCGAGGACCAGAGCCTGGAAGTCGACGCGCGCATCGAACGCATCGCCGAACGCTCGCAGGAGCTGCTGTCGGACGAGTCGCGGCAGATGCTGTTGCAGCTGCTGTCGCGGCGCAAGACGCCCGAACCGGCCGAGGGCGCGCCAATCGCCTGAATCCCCCGGTGTCGCGGGTCGCGTGTCATGGGCCGCGCGCTATAATCCGGAACGCCTGGGGCCGTTACGCCCCTTTTTTCGTATCTGCGGGGAAACATGAACAAAGCCTTTCGATTGACGGCCGCCGCGCTTGCGCTCGCGGCGCTTGCCGCCTGTGCACAGCAGGAGCAGGGTGCCGCCGATGCCGCCGCGCCGGCGTCGCTCGACACCGATGCCCAGAAGTTCGGCTACGCCATCGGCGTCGATCTCGGCAAGTCGCTGCAGCCGGTCAAGGGCGACGTCGACATCGCCGCGCTCAAGGCCGGTCTCGACGATGCCTTCGCCGGTACCACGCCCAAGCTCGACGACGCCGCGCGCGAAGAGATCAAGAACAGCGTCGCCCGGAAGATGCAGGAGCGCCAGCAGGCCGAGCGTGCCGAGCAGGCCGCCAAGGCACAGCAGGAGGGCGAGGCCTTCCTCGCCGAGAACGCCAAGCGCGAGGGCGTGAAGACCACCGAGTCCGGCCTGCAGTACGAGGTGCTCACCGAGGGCAAGGGCGAGAAGCCGACCGCCGAGGACCGCGTGACCGTGCATTACAAGGGCACGCTGATCAACGGCGAGGAGTTCGACAGCTCCTACGCCCGCGGCCAGCCGGTGACCTTCCCGCTGTCGAACGTGATTCCGGGCTGGACCGAGGGCGTGCAGCTGATGACGCCGGGTTCGAAGTACAAGTTCGTCATTCCCTCGAAGCTCGCCTACGGCGAGCGTGGCGCCGGCGTCAAGATCGGCCCCAACGAGACGCTGGTGTTCGAGGTCGAGCTGATCTCGATCGAGAAGGACGAAGCCAAGAAGTAAGAGCGCCTCGCGGTGCTCCGGACGGCGGCCGCCCTGCGGCCGCCGTTTTTCGTTGGGTCGGCCCCAGGCGTCCGTCGATAATGCCGGCGTGGACGCCGCGCGCCGACTCCTGCCGCCGATCATCGCCCTGCTCGCCTGCGGCTGCGCGCCGCAGGCCGACGACCTGCTGGCCGACTATCGCGCCCGCGTGCAGCGGGCCGCCGGAGCGGACGTCGGGAATCCCGTCTATCCGGATGTGCCGGCGTACCCGTCGCACCGGGATCGCGCGGTGGCGATTCCCGAGGTGCGCGGCAGCGTGTGGGAGCTGCTGTTCGACCTGCCGGACTGCGAACTCGATCATCTCGTTTCCGAACGCAACAGCATCCTCGGTCGCTACTGGCCGGCGACCAGCCGCTTCGACTACGAACTGCGTTTCCGCCTGCGACTCGATCGCTGTCGCGCGCGGCTCGGGCGACAGGAACCCGCCGACGAGGAACAGCGGGAGTTTCTCGAACGGCTCGAAGAGATCGACGCCGCCAAGCGCGACGTGCTGCCGGCCGTCTGGTGGGCACTGAGCTACGACAGCCCCGAGTTCGAGCAGGCGTTCTCGCCCGCGGCACCGCCGCTGCCGCCGGAAGCACCGGGGCGACGCCAGGCCGCGCTGGCAGCACTCGATCACCTCCAGGGGTTGTCCGCGCTGCTCGATGCCCCGGCCGACGGCCTTGCATTGGCGCCGCTGGAGCGGGCGCTGGAGCAGCTCGCCCAGTCGCGCTACGGTGGCGGACTGCTGCGCAGCCTCGCGCTGCTGACCGGCGAGCTCGATGCCACCTCCACGGCGCTCGAGCACGCCGCGGCCGCGGCGGTCTGCCCCCAGAACCGGCCCACCCCCAGGGGGCGCGTGCTGCATCGCGTCTTCAACCGCTACTACGCGGGCAAGGTGCAGCCCTACTTCGCCGAGGTCCAGCGGGGCGGCCGCGCGTGGCTGGACGCCCATGCCCGTCTGCTGGACAGCCAGCGTGTCGCCTGGCCGCCAGCCTTCGAACGCTTCCGCGGCCGCGCCCTCGGCGACGGCCCGGACTCGCTGTGGCAGCGCTGGAGCGCCGCCCGGGTCCGCCACGTCGAGGCCTGGCAGCGCGTGCTGCGCCAGTGCGCGCTGATGCCGGGCACTGACACACGGGAGCCGTGAAACGAAGAAGGGGCGCCGCATGGGCGCCCCTTCTTCGCACAGCGGATCGATGTCCTACTTCGTGGCCTGCTTCTGCACGTTGGACGGATCGAAGTACTGGATCGGGAAGTCCTTGACGTAGGCTTCCGGCTCCTCGTTGCTGAACTCCAGCGCAAGGTAGCGGCCGCTCTGCAGGTCGTAGACCGTGCCCATCGCCGGCGAGTAGAACGGCTCGGCATACGCCTGCAGCGAATGGCCTTCCTGCCAGCGCCACAGCGCGCCGCGACGGTCGTAGATGTCGACCAGCGCGATCTGCCAGCTGTCCTCGTCGATGTAGAAACGACGCTTGGCGTAGATGTGCGAGGTCGTCGGCTTCACCTCACCCTCGACCACCCATACGCGATGCAGCTCGTAGCGCGGCAGCTCGGGATTGATGTGACCCTTCTGCAGGATGTCCGAATACTTGTACTTCTCTCCCGACATGTCGTAGGAGTTGTACGGGATGTACACCTCCTTCTTGCCGACGATCTTCCACGTGTAGCGGTCGGTCGCGCCGTTGAACAGATCGAGCTGGTCGTTGGTGCGCAGACCGTCGGCGGCGGTGCCCGGGTTGTCGTAGCCGACGTTCGGTGCGCGACGCAGGCGACGCTGGCCCGGGTTGTACTGCCAGGCGCGACGCGGCTCGGTGACCTGGTCCATGGTCTCGTGGACCAGCGTGATCGTGCCGGCCAAGCGTGCCGGGTCACGCACGATCTGCAGGAAGTAGATCAGGACGTTGTCGATCTCGTCCGGACCGACTTCCGGGTTGTTGTAGTGGAACTTGATGTCCTCGGTGATCTTCACGAGGTTGTAGTCGCCGCCCGTGGTCACCGCGGCCTGGACGTTCCAGCGCGTGGTGCCGACGCCGCGGAAACGCACCTTGTGATTCCAAACCGGCTCCTTGCCGGACTTGGGAATCGGGAACGGCACGCTGACCGACGCGTTGGACAGGCCCTCGCCCTCGCTGATCAGCTCGGCGTTGAGCGCGTTCTTGTAGGTGGCCTCGTAGACGAAATCCGCGTACCCCGCGGTGCGCCGCGTCGGATACACCTTCATCTTGTAGGTGCCCGGGTACTGCTCGAACATGGCCTTCTGGCCGGCGCTGAGCTTGTCGGCGTGTTCCTTGTAGTTCTGCGCCGTGATCGTGAACAGCGGCTTGTCGTCCGGGAACGGATCGCAGTAGCGATGCTTCTTGCCCTTGTAGCACGGCGGCGCCGTCGTCAGGCCGCCCTCCCAGGCCGGGATCGTGCCGTCGGCATTGGCGCCACGCTCCGCGCCCATCGGCGTGAGTGTGGTCTTGAGCTTGTCCGCTTCCTCCTGGGAAACCTTGGCGGCCAGCGGAAGGGTCGCGAACATCAGGGCCGCCGCGACGTGCGAAGCACGTTTCATTGTTCTCTCTCCTCAGATAAGCCTGCTTACGATAGAGCAGTTTGGAATGTCCATCTAGCGGTAATTTCAGACCAGAGCGCTGAACGGCTTGCGCAGGCGGATACCCGGTGCGCCGTCCTCATAATAGTCCGGCAGAACGGCATCGATGCGATAGCCCAGACCGTCGTAAAGCGTCCGTGCCGCCACGTTGTCTTCCCGCACTTCGAGCGCGACGCCGCAGCAGCCGCGTTGCCGCGCGTCGGCTTCTGCGGCAACGATCAGGCGACGGCCGATGCCCTGTCCGCGATAGTCCGGATCGACCGCCACCGAGTAGATGCGCGCCCAGCGGCTGTTGCGCCGCAGCAACAGGATGACGGCGCCGGCGATGTTGCCGCCGGCGACGGCGACGCGCACGCTCGCCGTCGGCACGCGCAGGAAATGCCGCACGCTGCGCACGCTCATGCGATCGCCGGGGAAACTCCGTTCGAGCGCGAGAATGCCGGCAGCGTCGCCGGCGCGTGCGGCCCGCACACGCACTTGCGAAGCCGCTGCGCTCACGTGCGCGTGCGCGCCTCGAGGCGCCGGATGAAGTACTCCATGATGCGGCGGTAGAGCGCGTCCTTGAGCACCAGGTCCTCGACCCCATGATCGATGTTCGGGTTGTCGTTGACCTCGATGACCTTGGCGACCTTGCCGAACTGCTTGAGATCGACGCCATAAAGGCCGCTGCCGACCGCGCGCGCCGCCTGGACCGCGATGCTCACCACCTGCGGCGGTGCATCCTCGATCGCCAGCGTCTCGTGATTGCCCTCGACCTTGGCACCGTTGCCGGCCCGCTTGACCACCTGCCAGTGATCCTTGGCCATGAAGTAGCGGCAGGCGTACAGCGGCTGACCGTCCAGCACGCCGACCCGCCAGTCGTACTCGGTCGGCTCGAAACCCTGGCCGATGATCAGGTCCGAGCGCTCGAGCATGTCGCTGGCCTTGCGCTTGAGTTCGGCCGCCGACTCGACCTTGATCACACCCCTGGAGAACTGCGAGTCCGGCTGCTTGAGCACGCACGGGAAGCCCAGCGTCTCGGCCACCTGCTTGAGGTTGCGCGAGTGGATCAGCATGGACTTCGGCTGCGGAATCCGGTGCCGTTCCATCAGCTGCGCGAGAAACACCTTGTTGGCGGCGCGCAGGATCGACAGTGGATCGTCGACGACGACCAGTCCCTCGCGCGCGGCGCGGCGCGCGAAACGGTAGGTGTGGTGATTGACCGCGGTGGTCTCGCGGATGAACAGGGCGTCGAACTCGGCCACGTGGCCGTAGTCGCTCTTGTCGATGAACTCGACGTCGAAGCCCAGGTCCTCGGCGGCCTTCTCGAACAGCTTGAGCGCGCGCGCGTTCGACGGCGGCTCCTTTTCGTCCTCGTTGACCAGGATCGCCAGGTCATATCGCGCCGATTCGCGGCGCACGCGCGGGCTGCGCTTGCGCTCGAAGTAGTCCCGCGCCGCCTCGTACAGGAATTCGTGGTGCGCGGCCGGCACCTCGCCCAGCGCGATCGGACCGACCCACTCCACGCGCCACTCGTCGCCCTTGTAGACGAAGGTCGCCTGCAGCAACGGTGCGGGAAACTGGTTGAACAGGAAGCTGGCGAGCCGCTCGTGGCGCTTGGCCAGGCTGCGCCCGAAATAGATGTTGAGGACGTACTCGCTCGAGCCGATGCGCGCCAGCGAGCGCTGCATCAGTTCCTCGATCTCCTCGTTGACGATGCGCGGGCTCTCGGCGAGCTTGAGGTCCTGGATCGTCGTGATTTCCGGCAGCGGCTTGTGGCCGCGCGCGCCCGCCAGCAGCGAGACGTAGTACCCGGTGGACTGGTAGGCGAACGAGCGGCACAGGTTGTACACGCGCACCCGCCGCGCGCGGGTGTGCATCTCGTGGGTCAGGTAGTCCCACGCGGTCACGACCTCCATGCCGGGGATATCCACCGGCCAGTCGGCGCGCTGGTCGACGACGACGATGCCGCTCATGTCGGACGGGTTGCCGCGGGCAGAGGATCGACAGGAAGCGGGTCGGGCATGGCGGGCGGTGGCTGGGCGCGAGCATCGTAGGCAAGCGACGCGCAAAAGTCTAAGCGCGCGCTCGCCGCGGTGGCTGACAGTTGCTCGCGTTGCACCTACTCTTGGCACTGCGCCGGCAACGCTGCCAAGGGGGAAGGGTCCGATGAACGCTCGTCAGTCCGGTTTGGCCATGCTCGTGCTCGCGTGCCTCGCGCCGGGCACGGCGGCGGCCACCGCACTCGGGGTCAGTGCCACGGCCGGCGACGTCGGGATCGTGCGCGACAGCATCTACAACCCCGTGCGCCCGGCCGACGCGATCGAACCGGGCGTGCGCCTCCAGACGGCGCGCCCCGGCCGTGTCGAGCTGCAGCTCGAACCGGTGGGCCGCTTCGCCCTCGGCGACGACAGCCGCGTGCTGCTGCACAGCATCGAGGCGGTCGATCCGCCGGCGCGCATGCACCTGGTGCGCCTGGTGCACGAGGCCGGCACGCTGCGCGCGAGCAGCCGTACCGCCGGCACGACGCCGGCCGACCTGCGCATCAACCTCGGCGCCGTGCGCATGCGCGTGTTCGGCGCCGAAGTGTGGATGGAGCGTGCATCGGCCTTCGACGAGGTCTGCCTGGTGGCCGGCGCGGTGGAAATGCAGACGCCCGCCGGCCCGCAGCGGCTGGACGAACCCGGCGCCTGCCTGCGCGTCACCGCCGGCGGCCTGCAGCACCTGGACGCCGCGGCGGCCGGGCCGCTGGCCCCGCGCCTGCTGCGCACGACCGCGGACACGCGACTGGCAGCGGCGGCGGCAGCCGCCGCATCGACGGTGGCGACGGTCACGCCGGCGCCGCAGCCGCCACCGCCGCCGGTACCCGAACGCCCAGCCCCGGAGCCGTCTGCCGAGCCGGCACCCGCGCCGCCGGCCGGCGCCGGCCAGTGGACCATCGTGCTGGCGTCGCTGCCGGAGCGCGACCGCGCCGACGGCGAGGCGGCGCGACTGCGTGGTCTCGGCCTCGACGCCACAGTGATCGCGGCCGCGCGCGACGACGGCACGACGACCTGGCGCGTCGTCAGCGGCAGCTATCCGCAGAAGGCCGACGCCGCCGACGACATCGCGGCGATCCGCAAGCGACGCGGCCTGTCCAGTGCCTGGGTCACGCAGCTGCCGTGAGGCCCCTGCGGCAGCTCAGCGTCGTCGTCCCGACGCTGGATGAGGCGCTGACGCTGCCGGCACTGTTCGACAGCCTCGCCAGCCAGCGCGACATCACGCTGCAGTGCGTCATCGCCGACGGCGGCTCCGCAGACGACAGCGTCGCGCTTGCCCGGCGGCGCGGCGCGCGGATCGTCCGCAGCGGCCGCGGGCGCGGCCGACAGCTCAACGCGGGCGCTGCCGCGGCGGCACACCCGTGGCTGCTGTTCCTGCACGCCGATTCGCAGTTCACCGATCCGGACCAGCTCGCCGAGGCCCTCGACACCGTGGCGACGGCACGCCGGAACACACCCTCACCGCCGCCCGCCGGGCACTTCGCGCTGCGTTTTGCGCGTGGACAGGCCGGTCACGACATGCTGTTCGCGCTGCTCGAAGCCAAGAGCGCCTCCAACCGTCCGTACAGCATCAACGGCGACCAGGGCCTGCTGATCCACCGCGACGACTTCGCCGCCCTCGGCGGCTACGACGAGTCTCTGGCGCTGTTCGAAGACCAGCGGATCGCCACCCGCATCTTCGAGCACGGTCGCTGGCTGCTGCTGCCGCATCGCCTGCTCACCTCCGCGCGGCGCTTCGAGGCCGAGGGTCACGCGCCACGCTACGCGCTGATGGCCCTGATGATGGCGATGGAGCAGGCCGGCCTGCTCGGCGGCTTCGTCGCCGAGGCCGGTCACGCCTATGCCGCGCAGAAGGACGCCCGGCGCCTGCGGCTCGCCCCGTTTCGCGCGGCCGCCCTGCGCCAGCTGCGCGCCGCCGGTCTGCGCCGCGGGCTGCGCGGGGTGATGGCCTGCGGCCGGCTGATCCGGCAGAACGCCTGGCAGCTGGCGCTGCTGCTCGACCTGGTGCGCCACCACGACGACGGCCGCTGGCTGCACCGCTACGACCGCCTGCTCGCGCCGCTGCTCGCCCATCGCGGCACCGACGCACTCGCCGGCGCGGCGGCCGTGGCGGCCCTGCTCGCCGGCCCTTCCCTGCTCGACCGTGGATGACGCCATGAGCGATCTCGCTTCGCCGACCGTCCTGATCACCGGTGCTGCCGGGCTGGTCGGCCGCGCACTGTGCGCCCGCCTGCAGGCGCAGCCGTCATTGCAGGTCGTGGCCAGCGACCTGCGACGGCCGGCCGACGACCCCGGCGCGCAGCGCTTCGTCGCCGCCGACCTCGCGGATGCCGACTGGAGCGGCCTGCTGCGCGAGCACCGGATCACGCACGTCGTGCATCTCGCGGCGGTGGTGGCGGCGCAGGCCGGGCGCGATGCGGACCGCATCCATGCCCTCGAGGTCGGGGGCACCCAGCGCCTCTACCGCGCATGCGTCGAAACCGGCGTGAGGCAGTTCGTCGTCGCTTCGAGCGGCGCCGCCTACGGCTATGCGCCGGACCTGCCGGTCCCGGTTTCCGAGGATTTCCCGCTGCGTCCGCACCCGGACTTTCCGTATGCCGCGCACAAGGCCGAAATCGAGCATTGGCTCGCCGCACAGGCCGACGGCCCGCGGCGGCTGGTCCTGCGTCTGTGTACGGTGCTCGCACCCGGCCGTTCGACGCCGGTGACCGCCCTGTTCGAAGGCCGGCGCATCCTCGGGCTGCGCGGACACGACAGCCCCTTCTGTTTCGTGCACTTCGACGATGTCGCCGGTGCGATCGCGCACGGACTGGCGACCGGGGCCGCCGGCACCTACAACGTTGCCGGCGACGGCTGGATGCGCCTCGCCGAGATCGCCGAGCGCCTGCACAAGCCCATGCTGCAACTGCCGCCGGGCCTACTCCGCGGTGCGCTGCGCATCGCCCACGCCTTGCGCCTGAGCGGTTACACCGCGGGGCAGGTCGACTTCCTGGCCTACCGACCGGTGCTCGACAACGCCCGCCTGAAGTCGGCCTTCGGCTACACGCCGCGGTACGACAGCCGCGGCGCCTTCGAGGCCTGGCTGCGCGGCTGAGCCGCGGACAGAAAAAAGCCCGCACGAGGGCGGGCTTTTTCCGGCAGCGAAGCCGATCAGGCCTTGAGCAGGTCCTCGATCGCCGCACGCTCCTCGCGCAGCTCGGTCTCGGTCGCGGTCATGCGCGCACGCGAGAACTCGTCGACCGACAGGCCCTGCACGATCTCGTACTGGCCGTCCTTGCAGATGCAGGGATAGCCGTAGACGATGCCCGGCGCGATGCCGTAGCTGCCGTCCGAGGGCACGCCCATGCTCACCCACTTGCCGTTGCTGCCCAGCGCCCAGTCGCGCATGTGATCGACGGCGGCCGACGCGGCCGAGGCCGCCGACGACAGGCCGCGCGCCTTGATGATCGCGGCGCCACGCTGCTGCACGGTGGGGATGAAGTCCTTCTCGATCCAGGCCTGGTCGACCAGCGACTTCGCCGGCTTGCCACCGATCGTCGTGTGGCTGATGTCCGGGTACTGCGTGGAGCTGTGGTTGCCCCAGATGATGACCTTGTCGATGTCGTTGCCATGCACGCCGGTCTTGGTGGCAAGCTGCGAGACCGCGCGGTTGTGGTCGAGGCGCACCATCGCGTGGATCTGCTTCGGATCGAGACCGCCCTTGGCGGCAGCGGTCGCGGCGATCAGCGCATTGGTGTTGGCCGGGTTGCCGACGACCAGCGCACGCACGTCCTTCGACGCCTTGGCGGCCAGGGCCTTGCCCTGGGGTCCGAAGATGCCGCCGTTGGCGGTCAGCAGATCCTTGCGCTCCATGCCGGGGCCGCGCGGACGCGCGCCGACCAGCAGGGCGTAGTCCGTGCCCTCGAACGCCGTCATGGGATCGCCGTGCGCCTCGATACCCGCGACCAGCGGAAACGCGCAGTCGTCGATCTCCATGATCGTGCCCTTGAGCTTCTCCTGCACTTCCGGCACCGGCACTTCGAGCAGCTGCAGGATCACCGGCTGGTCGGGTCCGAGCATCGAGCCGGACGCGACGCGGAAGATGAGCGAGTAGGCGATCTGGCCGGCGGCGCCGGTGATGGCGACCTTGACGGGCTTTTTCATCAAAGAACTCCGTGGTTCGGAACAGTAGGCGGCGGCCGGACGGCCGGGAGGGGCCGCGATTTTACCCGTTCCCGGCCCGTCCCGGCCCTTATGGGTTTCGCCCTGGCCATCCACGGCCGGGCGTTCGGAATCGCTGCGGGTGCCGCCGGCACGCGACAGGACACCATCCCTCCACCCCTCAGGCCTGCTGCAGCACGGTTTTGGGCGGCGTGTTCAGCGTCGGCCGCAGCGAAATCCAGCCCAGAACGGCGACGACGCAGGCGCCGAGCAGCGTGCCGATGAGCCACAGCAACGGTCGCGGCCCGTACGGAATCCGGAACACCTGCTCGGCGAGCACCCAGGCCACGGTCTGCGCAGCGATCGCGGCGACCAGTCCGGCCAGCGCGCCGAGCACCGCGTACTCGGCGATCAGGCCGCGCACGATCAGCCCGGCGCGCGCGCCGAGCGCGCGCAGCAGCGCCGTTTCGCGCACGCGCTCGGCGCGCGTGCCCTCGATCGCGGCGAGCAGCACGCACAGGCCGGCGGCGAGCGTGAACAGGAAGATGAACTCGACCGCGGTGACGATGCGCTCGACGATGCCGCGCACCTGCTGCAGCATCGCCTCGATGTCGAGCACGGTGATGTTCGGGAACTGCGCGACGAGTTCGCGCAGCAGCGCGCGGTTCTCCGGCGCCAGGCGGAAGCTCGACAGCCACTGCTTGGGCACCGCGTCCGACAGCGCCCCGGGCGTCGTCAGCAGGAAGAAGTTCGGCTTGAAGCTGTCCCAGCCGACGGTGCGGAAGTTGGTCACCGTGAGCGTCACCGCCTCGCCGGCGAAATCCAGGGTCATCGTGTCGCCGAGCTTCAGGCCGAGGCGCTCGATCGCATAGTCCTCGGCCGACAGCCACGGCTGGCCGGCGCCCGATTCGCCCCACCATTCGCCTTCGATGATGCGGTTGTCCTCATTGAGCGCCGTGCCCCAGGACAGGTTGAAGTCGCGATTGATCCAGCGCTGCGTTTCCGGATCGTCGAAGGAGTCCGCGGTCACCGCCGCGCCGTTGAGCGCAACCAGGCGCCCGCGCGCCATCGGCCACAGTTCGATCTCGCCGTGCCCGCGCTCGGTGAAGAAGCGGCGCAGCGGCTCGACCTGGTCGCTCTGGATGTTGATAAGGAACTGATTGGGCGTGTTCTCCGGCAGCTTTTCCTGCCAGCTCACGAGCAGGTCCTCGCGCACGACGGAGACCAACAGCAGCGCCATCAGTGCCAGGCCGAGCGCCGCCACCTGGGCGACGGTCGCACGCCGACGCCGCGCGACGTTGCCGAGCCCGAAGCGCCATGACATGCCCACCGCGCGCTTGAGCGGCGACAGCGCCAGCACCAGCAGCCAGGCCAGCCCCGCAAGCGCGAGCAGTGCCGCCGCCGAGCCGCCGAGCACGGCCATCGCCATCTTCGGGTCGCCGGTCGCGAGCCACAGCAGCGCCGCGGCCGTCGCCAGCGCCGCAAGCCAGATCGCACGCGCACCGCCGGACCCCGTTTCGACGCGCTGGAACACGCGCAGCGGCGGCGTGCGCCGCGCGGCCAGCAGGGGCGGCGCGGCAAAGCCGAGCAGCATCAGCAGCCCCAGCGCGGCGGCCGCGAGCAGGGGCCATAACGGCGCCGGCGGCAGGCTGAGCTGCAGCAGGTCGGTCAGCAGCGCGGCGATGCCGGCCTGCACGCCGTAACCCACGGCGGCGCCGAGCAGCGAGCCGACGGTGCCGAGCAGCAGCAACTGGGCGACGAGGGCGCGGCCGAGAAACGCCTGGCGCGCGCCCAGGGTCTTGAGCAGGGCGATCTCGTCGCGCAGCTTCTCGCCGTATTGGCGTGCGGACAGCGCGACGGCCGCGCAGGCCAGCAGCGTGGCCGCGAGGATCGCCACGTCGAGGAACTGCCCGGCACGATCGAGCGAGTTGCGGATCTCGCGACGCGCCTCCTGCGGCCGCAGGCGGCGCACGTTCTCGGGCGGCTCGGCCTCGAGCAGGGGCGCCAGCGCGGCCGGCGGTCCGGCGAACAGGCGTACGTATTCGACGCGCGAGCCCGGACCGACGAGCTGCGTCGCCGGAAGATCGGCGGCGTTGATCATCAGGCGCGGCGCGAGGTCGGCGAAGCCGTTGCCGCGATCCGGCTCGTTCTCCAGCACCCGCGTGACGCGCAGCTCGCTGGCGCCGGTCTGCACCGCCGTCCCCGGCTGCAGGCGCAGTTCCTGCCACAGCCGTGCATCGGCCCAGGCCTCGCCCGGCGGCGGAATCCCCGCCGCTTCGCGCGCCGGGCCGAAGGGTTCGTCGGCGATGCGCAGGCTGCCGCGCAGCGGATACCCCTCGCCCACCGCCTTGATCGACGCCAGCACCGAGGCCTCGCCGGCGAACACCACCGTCGCGAACGACGCGGTGTCGACGCTGCGCACCCCGGAGGACGGCGCCACCAGCGTGTCCGGCAGCGGCTTGCGCGAACGGAACAGCAGGTCGCCGCCCAGCGCCTCGCCGGTCTGCGCTTCCAGTGCCGCGCGCACGCGCTCGGTGAACAGGTTCACCGCGGAGACGGCCGACACCGCGACCGCGAGCGCCAGCGCCAGCACGACCAGCTCGCCGGATCGCCAGCCGCGGCGCAGGCGTCGCGCAGCGTAGGCGGTCGCGCTAGCCATCGAGACGCCCGTCGCGCAGCGTGATCGTGCGGCCGCAGCGTGCGGCCAGCTGGGCGTCATGGGTCACCAGAACCAGCGTCGTGCCGCGCGCCGCGTTCATCTCGAACAGCAGTTCGACGATCTGCGTGCCGGTGGTGGTGTCGAGATTGCCGGTCGGTTCGTCGGCGAACAGGATGGCCGGCTCGCCGCAGAACGCGCGCGCCAGCGCCACGCGCTGCTGCTCGCCGCCGGAGAGCTGATGCGGATAGTGGTCGAGGCGCTTACCCAGACCAACCCGGTCGAGCGCGGCGCGCGCGCGCTCCTGCGCGTCGGCGAGGCCGGCGAGCTCGGCCGGCAGCATCACGTTCTCCAGGGCGGTGAAGCCCGACAGCAACTGGAACGACTGGAAGACGAAACCGACACGGCCGGCGCGCAGCCCGGCGCGCGCATCCTCGTCGAGACCGTCGATGCGCGTGCCGTCGAGCTCGATCTCGCCGGCGCTCGGCACGTCGAGCCCCGCCAGCAGCGACAGCAGCGTGGTCTTGCCGGAGCCGGAGCGGCCGACGATGGCCAGCGACTCGCCGGCCGCGACCTCCATCGAGACACCGCCCAGAATCGTCAGCGGCGCGCCACCGCTGCTAACCTCCTTGCCGACGCCGCGTGCGGCGACCACCGTCCTTGCCACCATGATGCTCCGTCTCGTTCTTGCCGCCGTCCTGGCCTGCGCCGCGTGCCTTGCGCGCGCCGAAACCGGTACGGCCGGGGATTCCGCCGGGTCCGCACCGACGATTCTGGTTCTGGGGGACAGCCTCAGCGCCGCCTACGGCATTCCGGCAGAACGCGGCTGGGTCGCGCTGCTGCAGGAACGGCTGCGGGACCGAGGCTATCCGCACGGCGTCGTCAACGCCAGCGTCAGCGGCGAAACCACCGCCGGCGGGCTGGCACGACTGCCTGCGTTACTGGACCGCCACCAGCCGCAAATGGTTCTGATCGAACTCGGCGGCAACGACGGCCTGCGCGGACTGCCGCTGGACAAGCTCGAAGACAACCTGCGCCGCGCGGCCACGCTCAGCCGCGACGCCGGCGCGACACCGGTCCTGTTCGAGATGCGCATCCCCAGCAACTACGGGCCGGTCTACAGCCATGGTTTCCAGCAGGCGTTCTCCTCGGCAGCCGAAGCGCTCGACGCCCCGCTGGTGCCGTTCTTCCTGGCCGGCATCGCACTCGACCCGGATGCGTTTCTCGACGACGGCATCCACCCGAACGCAGGCTCGCAGCCGAAGATGCTCGATGCCGTATGGCCGACCCTCGAGGCCGCGCTGCCGGCGCCCTGAGCTTGCCGGTCCGCGCCGTTTTGTGACGCGCCCGCGCATCCCGCGTCGCGGGATTCGCGTATAAGGCGGCGCGATCCCCGCATTCTCGCGCCATCCACTCTGATGAAGATTGCCGTCATCGGCTCCGGCATTGCCGGCCTGTCCGCCGCCTTCTACCTCGCCCGGCGTCATGAGGTCGTGCTGTTCGAGCAGGACGATCGCGTCGGCGGGCACACCCATACGATCGAGGTGCCGACGGCGAGCGGCGTACAGGCCGTGGACACCGGCTGGATCGTCTACAACGGCATCAACTACCCGAATCTCACGGCGCTGTTCGGCGAGCTGGGCGTGCGCACGCGGCCGACGAGCATGTCCTTCGGCGTCTCGCTGAACCACGGCGCCTACGAGTGGAAGGGCAGCGACAACCTGCTCACCGTGTTCGCGCAACCCGCCAATCTGCTGCGCGCCGGCCATCTGCGACTGCTGACGGAGATCCTGCGGCTCAACCGGGTCTGCAACCGCCTGCTGAAGCTCGACACCCTGCCCGGCGGCTCACTCGGCGACTTTCTGCGCGACGCGGATTTTTCCGCCGAACTGCAGGCGCGCTACCTGCTGCCGATGGCCGGCCTGATCTGGAGCTGCTCGCCGCGCCAGGCCATGGAGTATCCGGCCGCGGATTTCATGCGCTTCTTCGACGCGCACTCGCTGTTCACGGCGACGCAGCAGCCGACCTGGCATACGGTGATCGGCGGCAGTCATACCTATGTCCGGGCGCTGCTCGAACGTTACTCCGGCACCGCGCGCCTGCGCACGCCGGTGGCGCGCATTGCCCGCAGTGACGCCGGCATCGAGGTCACGACCGACGTCGGCAGCGAACGCTACGACCGCGTCGTCTGCGCCACGCACAGCGACCAGGCCCTGCGCCTGATCGCCGACCCCGCTACCGCCGAGCGCGAAGTGCTCGAAGGCATCCCGTACAACGCCAGCCGCGTCGTGCTGCACACCGACGAGCGCTACCTGCCGCGGCGCCGGCGCGCCTGGGCCTCGTGGAACTACATCAACGACACGGCCTTCGGCGCCGACGTGTCCGGCTACCGCGGGGTCGATTTCGACCGCGAGGTCCATGACCGGCCGATCTCGGGCAGCTACTGGATGAACCTGCTGCAAGGCATCGACGGCCCGGTGAACTACGTCGTCACGCTGAACCCGACGCGCGAGATCTCCGGCGACCGCATCGTCTATGACACGGTCTACCACCACCCGCACTACGGCCCCGGGAGCGTGCGCACGCACCGACGGCTTGCCGGCATCCAGGGCAACGGCGGCCTGTGGTGGGCGGGGGCATGGACGGGGTATGGTTTCCATGAGGACGGCCTGCTCTCGGGTCTGCGCTGCATCGCCGGCATCGACCGCGAATGCCTGCCGTCCTGGGCGACGGGCCTGTAAGGGGGACGGGACGGTGACGAACGGGAGCGGGGACGGCTGCCTGTACGCGACGCGGGTGATGCACCGGCGTCGCGTGCCGCCGTTGTACCGCTTCGTCTACCGCGTCTTCTACCTGCTCGTCGACGTCGACCGGCTTGATGCGCTGTCGTCGCGCCTGCGCCTGTTCTCGGTCGACCGCTTCAACCTGCTGTCGCTGCGCACGCGCGACCACGGCGACGGTCGCGGTCTGCGCGCCTGGGCCGAGAGTCTGCTGGGCAGTCGCGGCATCGAGCTCGACGGCGGCCGCATCCGCCTGCTGACCTTTCCGCGCGTGCTCGGCTTCGCCTTCAACCCGATCAGCCTGTGGTATTGCGATCACCGCGACGGCCGCTTGCGCGCGGTGATCGCGGAGGTCAACAACACCTTCGGCGAGAAGCACAGCTACCTGCTTGCATCCGACGGTGCGCCACTGCCGTATGACGTGCCGATCGAGAAGGAAAAGGTGTTCCATGTCTCGCCGTTTCTCGACCGGCTCGGGCAGTATCGCTTCACGCTGGGGGCGCCCGATGCGCGTGTCCGCGTGGCGATCCACGAAACACGGGAGGGCGAGGCGATTCTCGATGCGACGCTGGCCGGCGAGCGCCGGGCGCTGACCGATGCGGCGATACTCGGACAGGTCCTGCGCATGCCGTGGATGACGGCCAAGGTCGTGGCGGGCATCCACTGGGAGGCCCTGAAGCTGTGGCTGCGCGGCGCGCGATTCCATCGCAAGCCGGAGCCGCTGCGGCCGGACGTGAGCTGACGGACAGACCTGCAGGGAGACGCATGGACGATCGCGACCTCGAACACGGTGCCGACCTGAACCGCATCCTGCGGCGCGACGGCTTCTCGCCCGACCTGCCGGCATCGCTCGCCGGCGATGGCCGCCTGTCATGGGGCCTGCGCCTGATGATGTACATGCTGCGCGGCCTGCGCGTCGGCACGCTGGACGTGACGCTGCCCAACGGCGAACTGCGCAGCTTCCGCGGCACCGAGCCCGGCCCGCACGGCGTGCTGCACATCCGCTCCGGCGCAATGATCGGTCACGTGCTGCGCGGCGGCGAAGTCGGCTTCGGCGAGGCCTATCTCGACGGTCTCTGGGATTCTCCCGACCTGTCGCCGCTGCTCGCGGTGATGTATCTCAACGAGCCCTACTACAAGGGCCCGTACGAGAAGAACATCTTCGGCCGCTTCTACGGCTGGCTGCGCCACAAGCTGCGCGCCAACACCAAGTCCGGCGCGCGCGAGAACATCGAGCACCACTACGACCTCGGCAACGAGTTCTACAGGATGTGGCTCGACGACACGATGGCGTACTCAGCGGGCATGTTCATCAGACCCAACGAAACGCTGATGGACGCGCAGCTCAACAAGTTCCGGCTGATGGCCGAACGCCTGGACCTGCGTCCCGAGCACCATCTGCTGGAGATCGGCTCCGGCTGGGGCGGCTTCGCGATCCATGCGGCGAAGCATCACGGCTGCCGCGTCACCAGCATCACGCTGTCCAGAGAGCAGCTTGCCGAAGCCCAGCGCCGCGCCGATGCCGCCGGCCTCGCCGACCGCGTGCGATTCGAGCTGCGCGACTATCGCGACGTCGCCGAGACCTACGACCGCGTGGTGTCGATCGAGATGTACGAAGCCGTCGGCGAGGCCTACTGGCCCGGCTACTTCTCGACGATCGAGAAGGCGCTCAAGCCCGGCGGATACGCGGCGATCCAGGGCATCACCATCAGCCCGAAGATCTTCGACGACTACCGCCGCAAGCGCGACTTCATCCAGAAGTACATCTTCCCCGGCGGCATGCTGTGTCCGCCCGAGCTGTTCCAGGCACTCGCCGCGAAAGCCGGGCTCGTCGCCGAAGACGCGAAGTTCTACGCCCGGGACTACGCCGACACGCTCGCCCACTGGCATCGCAATGTGCTTGCCGCGCGCGAGCGGATCGTGCAGCAGTTCGACGAGCGCTTCCTGCGCATGTGGCGCTACTACCTGAGCTACTGCGAGTGCGGCTTTCGCACCGGCAGCATCGATCTGATGCAGATCACCTTGAGGAAACCGGCATGATCCGAATCGCGGGTGTCTTCGCCGTCATCGCCATCGCCGGCCTGATCGGTGTCTCGACCTGGGCCACCGGCCACGTCAGCATCGTCCCCGCCATCCAGGACCTGATCGCGAATCCCTCGGCCGGGTACACGCCGTGGCTGGTCGCGACGCTGTTCGACGCCTATTTCGGCTTCATCTGGTTCTGGCTGTGGATCGCGTACAAGGAGACGCGCTGGTCGATGCGGCTGCTGTGGCTGGTGCTCGTGCTCGGCCTCGGCAACATCGCGATGGGTGCCTACATGCTGATCCGCATCGCCCGGCTGCCCAGGGGCGCGACCGTCGAAGACCTGCTGCTGCGGCGGGCCTGAGGCCTTGAGCACCGCAACCGAGAAAGCGCAGTTCGGCGGCTTCTGGCAGCGCCGCGTCGTCGCGCCCATCGTCGCGCAGCTCAAGCAGGGCATCACGCCGGAGAAGATCGCGCTGACGCTCGCGCTCGGCGCCGTGCTCGGCATCTTCCCGATTCTCGGTTCGACGACGATCCTGTGCGCCGCCATCGGCATCTGGCTGAAGCTCAACCAGCCGGTGATCCAGATCGTGAACTACTTCATGTACCCGGTGCAGATCGCGCTGCTGCTGCCGTTCTACCGTGCCGGCGAAACCCTGTTCGGCCAGCCGCACGTGCCGATCTTCTCGGTCACCGAGCTGATGCAGCGCTTCCAGTCCTCGCCGACGCAGTTCCTCGTCGACTACGGCATGGTCGGCGTCTACGGCATCGTCGTCTGGGCGCTGGTCGCGCCGCTGCTGCTCGCCGGGCTCTACTACGGAAGCTGCCCGCTGCTGCGCGCCCTGGGGCGTCGCACGCGGTAGACCGCTACTGCCAGCGACGCGTGATGCGCTGGAAGAACAGGCTGTTGGGAATCTGCAGCAGCGTGCCGGCGCCGTTCTCGCCCGACTCCTCCAGCGTCGTGTAGATCAGGTTGATGTCGAGCACGCGACCCTTGAGGCCCGGCTTGTCGCCGCTTTCGAGCACCTCGATCTGGTCGTGCAGTCGGAACGGACGCGTGGTGGCGATCAGCAGCATGCAGAAGATGTTGGACAGCACGCTCCACGCCGCGAAGAAGGCCACCGCGCCGACCGTGGCGAAGCCGGTGAACGCCGTCCACAACACCATGCCGGACACGCCGATGCGCTCCAGGCACAGCAGCAGCGCGGCGCCGTAGATCAGGAAGCCCGAACCGCGGCGCATGCCCACGGCCATCTCGGTCGGCAGCCGGTAGCGTTCGCAGGTGCGGCGGATGACGCGATGCACGAGCACGCGCAGCAGCACCGCCACCGCCAGCACCAGCACGACCTGCACCGCCGGCACGATCACGTTCAGCCAGCCGTGCGCCCAGACCGGCAGAAGATCCTTCATCGCGTCACCGTCCGTCGAACAGCGCCAGCACCTGCTCGGGCGGTCGTCCGATCGCCGCCCGGCCCTTGTGGATCACGATCGGCCGCTCCAGCAGCTTCGGGTGCTCGGCGAGCACCGCCAGCCACTGCGCGTCGCTGTAGCCGTTGTCCTTGCCCAGGCCCAGTTCGGCGAACAGCGCTTCCTTGGTGCGCACGAGCTGCAGCGGCTTCACGCCCAGCAGCCGGCAGATCTCGGCCAGCTCGGCCTTCGTCGGCGGCGTCTGCAGGTATTCGATCACCGGCAGGTCGACACCGCGATCCCGCAGCAGGTTGAGGGTCTCGCGGCTCTTCGAACAGCGCGGGTTGTGGAGGATGCCGTCGCGCATCGGTCCGGTCTCGTCGGCGGGTGGGCGGCGAGTATAGAGAAGGCCCGGCCATGAGCCATGGGGTTCGTATTATTTGAAACGATCGTTCGTTGACATTGAAGAGTATATTGATCTACAAATATCATTAGCTTGAAACGTTCGTTCGTTAAACGATGAGCAAAGCCAGTCCGCACCGCCGCGTTGCCGCCGAGAAGCCACGCCTGCCTGAACTGCCGGCCCGCCGCGGCGCCTACGCCGTGGTGCTCGATGCCGCGCTGCGGCTGTTCGCGGAACGCGGCTACGGCGGCACCTCGGTGCGCGACATCGCAACGGTGGCCGAGGTGCAGCCGGCGACGCTGTACGCGCACTTCCCGTCGAAGGCGCACGTGCTCGCCGAGCTGGTCCGCATCGGCCACGAGGTCCATCAGCAACGCTTCCGCGAAGCGCTGCTCGAGGTGCAGCCGGCGCCGCGGCTGCAGCTGGCGGCGATGGTGCGAGCACATGTATCGATGCACGCGGACTACCCGATGCTCGCCGTCGTCGCCAACGCCGAGCTGCACGCCCTGCCGGCGGAGCTGGCGGCCCCGGCACTGCAACTGCGGCGGGAGAGCGAGCAACTGCTGCTGGAGATCGTCGAGCGCGGAGTGCGCCTCGGCGAGTTTTCGGTGGCGCAGCCGTGGCTGGCCGTCGCGGCGATCGGTTCGATGGGCCTGCGCGTGGCCAACTGGTACACGCCTGACCTCGGCATGAGCGCCGATGCGGTCGCCGATGCCTATGTCGAGTTCGCCTGGCGCATCGTCGGCGCGAAACCGCAGTAAGTCGATTTCCGGCGCAGGACGGTGCCGCGCCAGAACGGCACCCGCGCAAGACCAGCGAGAGGAGACCGCGATGGCGCGGGGGAGAGGCGGGACACGACGCAGCCGGCGGCGCCGGCACACCGCGGGCCTGATGGCGGCCGCGCTGGCGCTGGCGCACGCCGCCGCACCGGCGAACGAGGACGCGCTGGACTTCCTGCTGGCCGCGCCGGCCGATGAACCGGCGCAGCCAGCACCGACGCCCGAGCCGGCGCCCGCACCGGAAACGCTTCCATCCGCCGATGCCGCGCCCCTGGCGACCATTCCGCTGGAGCCGCCGGCCGAGCCGACACCCACGCCGCGGCCGGCGCCGAGCGGCCCGCGCCTCGAGGAGATCGTCGTCACCGCGCAGAAGAAGGCGCAGTTCGTCGAGGACGTGCCGATCTCGCTGTCGGTCGTCGACCACAAGTTCATCGCCAGCTGGGGCATCACCGACGTGCGCGAGGCGATGCTGTTCGTGCCCAACGTCAAGGTCGAGGAAGCCGGCTTCTTCGCCTCGCCGCGCGTGCGCGGCTTCAGCTTCAACAACAACAATAAGGCCTTCGAGCCGCCGGCCGGCATCGCGCTCGATGGCATTCCGTACACCCGCGTCGAGTACTTCAATGCCGCCCTGTTCGACGTGCAGCGCATCGAAGCCCTGCGCGGCCCGCAGGGCACGACCTTCGGCAAGAACACGACCGCGGGCCTGATCCACGTGGTCACGCAGAACCCGACCGACGACTTCACCGGCTACGCCGACGTGCAGCGCGGCGAACTGGACCGCCTGCGCATTGAGGCGGCCGTGGGCGGACCGCTGATCACCGACGTACTGAACTTCCGCATCGCCGGCCTCTACGACGAACGCGACGGCTTCATCCGCAACACCACCGCGCCGCTGGTCCCCGGCCTGCCGTCGGAGCTGCGCTCGCAAGGGCGGCGCGGCGTCCGCGCCAAGCTCGACTTCATCGACCTGCTCGGCGCGACGCTGCGGTTGAGCGTCGAGACCGTCGAGCTCGAATCCGGGGGCGCCGGTGCGGAGATGTACAACGCCAGCGAACGCATCCAGGCCGTGCTGCGCCGCTACGACCCGAACGCCGACTTCGAGCGCAACAACTACACCGCCTCGATCGACCAGCCCGACGGCCGGATTGCGCAGATCGACACGATCAACGCCGAGTTCGGGACCGGCCTCGGCGACTGGAATCTCGTCGCGCTCGCCGGTCACTCCGTGCTCAAGAACGAGCTGCAGGTCGATACCGACTTCTCACCGGCACCGGCGATCTACGGCGAGGATCGCGACCGCTCGCCGACGACGAGCTTCGAGCTGCGCGCCGAATCGCCCGAGTTCGACGGCCTGTTCGGCCTGCCGGTGCTGTTCGGAGCGGACCTCGGATCGAGCAACCTGCTCGTCGGCCTCTACCACCAGCATCGCGAAATCCAGGGCGGCGGCTTCGAGTTCCGCATCGGCACGCTGCCGTTTCTCGAACTGACGCTCGCCGGCACCCAGGACGCGCCCGCCGAAACACTGCTCGCCGCCTTGCCGCCGCAGGTGTTCGCATTGCTGTTCGCCGCGATCCCGGCCAGCCCGCCGGGGGGCGACAACCTCTACGAGGAGGTCAAGCAGGGCTTCGAGCAGCAGGCCGACGCCAGCGCCCTGTTCGGCCAGTTCGAGTGGTCTTTTGCGCCGCGCTGGACTGCCCAGCTCGGCCTGCGCTACAGCGTCGAGGACAAGTCCGCACGCTGGAACTCCGTCTACACCTCGCCGGGCCCGAGCGTGCTGCTGCCGCTCGCCGGCATCTCGCAGTTCAGCGCCGAGCGCTCGCAGTCCGAGGAACAGCTGCAGCCCAAGCTGTCGCTGAACTGGCAGCCGACCGACGACGTGAGCCTGTTCCTGCACTGGGCGCGCGCGTACAAGGGTGGCGGCTTCAACGCCTTCGCCTTCCGCGATCGCGACGACGAGCTGGTGTTCCAGCCGGAGGTCGCCACCGAGTGGGGCTTCGACTTCAAGGGCTCGCTGCTCGATGGCCGCGCCAAGCTCAACGTTTCGCTGTACCGCCTCGACATCGACGACTTCCAGGTGCTGACGCGCATCCCCGACGCGCTCACCGTCGGCCTGGGCGTGACCAAGGTCGAGAACGCGGCGAAGGCGCGCTCGCAGGGCGTCGAGGCCGACTTCACCTGGCTGGTGACCGAGTGGCTGACGCTGATCGGCACCGCCGCGTTCAACGACACCGAGTATCTCGACTTCAAGACCAACGACTGTCCGGCGGACCAGGACAACACCGACGGCGACGATGACCAGCGCTGCGACGCCACCGGCAAGGGCTTCGCGTTCGCACCGCGCCAGAGCTACACGCTGTTCGCCAACCTCAGCTTCCCGATCGGCGACGGCGGCCTGCGCTGGGGCTTCGGCGGCGGCGCCGAGTACCAGTCGCTGCAGTACCTCGACATCGACCTCGATCCGCGCAAGACCCAGGAAGGCTTCTTCCGCTATCGCGCCAACATCGGCATCTCCAATCCGATGCAGGGCTGGTCGTTTCGCGTCTTCGGCGAAAACCTGGGCGACGCGCGCACCTCGATCCGCCAGGGCGACGTCGTACCCGGACTGTTCGTGAACATCCAGGAAGCGCCGCGGCAGTTCTACGCGCAGCTGCGCTACGAGTTCTGAGGACACCCGCATGCGCTCGACGATGATGACCACGCCGCTGACGCTCGACCGCATCCTCGAGCGCGCACGCATCTTCCACGACGTGCAGATCGTCTCGCGGCGGCCGGATCGCTCGCTGCTGCGCACGACCTACGGTGATCTCTACCGGCGCGCGCGCCAGCTCGCGCAGGCGCTGACCGCCGCGGGCCTGAAGCCCGGCGATCGCGTCGCGACGCTGATGTGGAACCACGCGACGCACCTGGAGAGCTACTTCGGCGTGCCCATCGCCGGCGGCGTGCTGCACACGCTCAACCTGCGCCTGCACGCCGAGGACATCGCCTACATCGCGCAACATGCCGGCGACCGTTTCCTCATCGTCGACGACTGCCTGCTGCCGCTGTACGCGAAGTTCCGCGACCAGGTGCACTTCGAGCGCGTGATCGTCGTGCGCTTCGACGGCGGCATCGATCACAACCACGAAGACTACGACGCCTTCATCGGCGCACACGACGGCGACTTCGCGTACCCCGCGCTCGACGAGAACGCGGCGGCCGGCATGTGCTACACCTCGGGCACGACCGGGCGGCCCAAGGGCGTGGTCTACTCGCACCGCTCCAACGTGCTGCATGCCCTGGCCGAGGCGCTGCCGGATGCGATGGGCCTGTCGATGCGCGACGTGCTGCTGCCGGTCGTGCCGATGTTCCACGCCAACGCCTGGGGCCTGCCCTACGTGGCGACGATGGTCGGCTGCGTGCAGGTATTCCCCGGCCCGCATCTCGACGCGCAAAGCCTGCTCGAACTGATGTCGGAGACCGGCACGACGCTCGCCGGCGGCGTGCCGACGATCTGGATGGGCGTGCTGCAACTGCTGCGCGATCATCCGGGCCGCTGGCCGCTCGCCGACGGACTGCGCCTGATGGTCGGCGGTTCGGCGCCGCCGCCGGCGCTGATCCGGGGACTGGCCGACCACGGCATCCAGCTGCATCCGGCCTGGGGGCTGACCGAGACCTCGCCGCTCGCGAGCTTCAACCGCCTGCGCCCGGAACTCGACGCACGACCGCCGGCCGAACGCCTGCGCTACGGCGCCAAGGCCGGCATTCCGCTGCCGCTGGTCGATCTGCGTCTGGTCAACGAGGACGGTATCGCGCCCTGGGACGGCGACAGCGTCGGCGAGATCGAGGTGCGCGGCCCCTGGGTCACGGCGAGCTACCACGAGCGCCCGGACGCGGCCGACCGCTTCAGCGACGACGGCTGGTTCCGCACCGGCGACGTCGCCGCGGTCACGCCCGAGGGCTACATCACGATCACCGACCGCGCCAAGGACCTGATCAAGTCCGGCGGCGAATGGATCAGCTCGGTGGACCTGGAGAACGAGCTGATGGCGCATCCGGCGGTCGCCGAGGCCGCGGTCATCGCCGTGCATCACGACAAGTGGATGGAACGGCCGCTCGCCGTGGTCGTGACACGGCCGGGTGCACAGGTCACGGCCGAGCAGTTGCGCGGCCATCTCAAGGGCAAGGTCGCGGACTGGTGGCTGCCGGACGGCTACGAGTTCATCGAGCAGATTCCGCGCACCTCCACCGGCAAGTTCCAGAAGCTCAGGTTGCGCGAGATGTTCGCGCAGTGGCGCGCACCCGAGGGTCACGGGGCGGCGCCTTCGACCACTACCGACTGACCCGCAGGAGACGGCGATGACGAGGAGAACGGGGACACGCGGCCTGGCCGCACTGATGCTGCTCGCGGCGTGCAGCATCTCGACGGGCTGGAGCGGACGCGCCGAGGCGGCGCGCTGCAGCGCCGATGCCGACGACAACTGGAGCTGCAGCCATCAGCACCGTTACAACTACTACTGGTGCGGCTGGGCCTACGTGCCGCGCGCCGTGCGCTGGCAGGTGCCGGAGGGCACGCCGCCGCCGGGCGGCTGGCCGGTCGCGTTCTACTATGCCGGCACGCAGCCGACGGACTTCGACCATGCCTTCGACCGCGACCAAGACGAGGCCTTCGGCATGGGTTACGAGCCGCAGATCATCCACGAACTGCTCGACGATCCGTATCTCACCGGCAAGAAGTACGCAGTGTTCGTCGCCGACCCGCCGGCGTCCGGCGGCTGGGTGCAGGCCTGGCACACCAATGTCGTGCATCCGTACAGCGCGAGCTGCGACGCGCAGTTCTTCCCGGACTTCTTCGGCGAGATCAAGAGCGGCAGCTACGGCGCGGCCTCTCAGTACAACATGAACCGGCGCTACGCCTATGGCGCGTCCAGCGGCGGCTTCAACAGCAGCCGCATGGCGGTCACGTACAACAGCGGCAGCGGCAACGCGAACACCTGGCGTGCGCTCGGCATCGTCGCCGCGAGCTATGCGACCTGCTCGTACTCCTGTCCGTCGATCCCGACGCTGCCGGCCAACCATCCGCCGACCAAGTTCTGGCACGGCCAGAACGATCCGCTGGTGCCGCTGACGACGATGCTGGCCTACTACAACAAGCTCGCCAGCGGCGGCTTCACCACGCAGAAGATCGAGCACCCGGGCGGCCACGAGTTCACCGCCGACACGATCGGACCGTCCGGCATCAAGGCCTGGTTCGACCTGCACCCCTGAGAAGACACCATGCCCACGCTGCGCCTCGACGACTTCGACCTCTACTACGAGACCGCCGGCAGCGGCACGCCGCTGCTGTTCATCCACGGCCTCGGTTCGAGTGCGCGGGACTGGGCACCGCAGATGGCGGCGTTCGCGAAGGACCACTTCGTGATCGCCGTCGATCTGCGCGGCCACGGCCGCTCCGGCGACCCGGCCGGGCCGTACTCCATCGCCGGCTTCGCGCGCGACATCACGCGCCTGCTCGATCATCTCGGCTGCGGTCCGGCGCACGTCGTCGGCGTGTCTCTGGGCGGCGGCATCGCCTTCCAGCTCGCCCTCGACGCGCCCGAACGCGTGCGCAGCCTCGTCGTCGTCAACAGCGCGCCGGAAATGATCCTGCGCACGGCGATGCAGAAGTTCGCGATCTGGCAGCGGCGCAAGCTGGTGAAGTGGCTCGGGCTGCCGCGCTTCGGTCGCATCCTCAGCCGCAAGCTGTTCCCGGACGATCCGGCGCAGGCGGCCGCGTTCGCCGGGCACTTCGCCGCCAACCGCGAGCGGCCCTACACCGACACGCTCAATGCGCTGATCGGCTGGAGCGTCGTCGATCGCCTAGGCGAGATCCGCATGCCGACGCTGATCCTGGCCGCCGACCAGGACTACACGCCCGTCGCCTTCAAGCAGGACTACACGGCGCGGATTCCCGGCGCCGAGCTGGTCGTGATCCCCGATTCCCGCCACGCGCTGCCGATGGAGCGTCCCGAGGCCTTCAATCGCGCGCTGGCCGCGTTTCTCGAACGGCACCGATAACGAATCGGACGCGCGCCGCGGCTATCATGCGTCGCCATGACCGCCCCACCCACCAGCGCAACAAGCAAGGACACGCTGGGCGGGCTGGCCTTCGTCGGCCTGTGGAGCAGCGGCTACATCGCCGCGGAGTTCGCGCTCGGCGGCGGTGGCGCCTTCACGGTCGCGGTGCTGCGATTCGCCCTCTCGGCGCTGATCATCGGCGGCTGGCTGCTGTGGCGTCCGGCACCGCCGGCAGGCCGCAGTGCGCTGCGACGTGCGGCGGTCGCGGGCGTGCTGCTGCAGGCCGGATTCTTCGGCTTCACCTACGCCGGCATGCGCGCCGGTGTGCCGCCGGCCGCCGCCGGCCTGATCGCCGGACTGATGCCGCTGGTCACCGCGCTGGGCGCTGCCGTGCTGCTCGGCGAACGGATGACGCGCTGGACCGTGCCCGGTCTGCTGCTGGGTCTGGCCGGCGTGCTGCTGGTCATCGCCCCGCAACTGCGGGCGCCCGACTCGGCGCTCGGCTATGCCGCGATGCTCGCGGCGCTGCTGTCGCTGTCCGGCGGAACGCTCTACCAGAAGCGTCACAGCGGTGCGCTCGACCCGCGCCTGTCGTTGTGGGTCCAGCTCGTCGCCGCCGGCCTCGTGCTGCTGCCGTTCGCCGCGGCACTCGAAGGCCTGCAGTACACGCCCGGCCCGGCGGCATTCGGCGGGCTGGCCTGGGTGATTCTGGTCAACTCCTGCGCCGGTCTTCTGCTGTACCTGTGGCTGCTGCATCGCGGAGCCGCCGCTCGCGTCGCCGGCCTGTTCTACCTGGTGCCGCCGGCGACCGCCCTGATGGCGGCGATCGTTCTGGGCGCCGGCTTCGGCGGACGCGAGATCGGCGGTTTCGCCCTCGCCGCGGCCGGCGTCTGGCTGGGCCAGCGGCGCTGAAACGACAACGCCGGCCATGAGGCCGGCGTTGTCCACTGCAGTGAGGGCCGATCAGCTGTCGCGCGCTTCCAGGCGGTTGTTGATCCCCTTCACGCCGTCGAGATCCTCGACGACCCGCTCGGCGAGATCCACCTGCGCCTCGCTGTCGACGGTGCCGCTGAGCGTCACGACGCCCTCGTTGCTGTCGACCTCGATGTCGAGCGCGCTCAGTTCGCCCTCGGCCACCAGGGCGGCGTTGATCTTCGTCGTCAGCGCCGCATCGGAGATGTAGTCGCCGGTGCGCTCCATGGCGCTCTTGTCGGCCATGTCCTTGCCGTCGCCGGCAGTGGCGGCCAGCGGCGCGGCCGCACCGAGCATCGCAGCGATCAGATAAGGCTTCAGGGTACGGGTCTTCATGTCACTCTCCTTGTGCTTGGGATGAATGCGAAGCGGCATGAGATGTTCATGACCACTCCGGATGTCGCGAACCCAGTCTGGCGCCCGCCGACTGAATTCGATGTGAATCCCGGACCCGTCGCGTTCAGCCCGCGTTTACGTTCTTCAACGATGACATGTCGATGACGAAGCGATAGCGCACGTCGCTGCGCAGCATGCGTTCGTAGGCGTCGTTGATCCGACCCATCGGAATCGCCTCGATGTCGGAGACGATGCCGTGCGCGCCGCAGAAGTCGAGCATCTCCTGCGTCTCTTTGATCCCGCCGATCAGCGAGCCGGCGATGCTGCGCCGCTGGAACACGAGGTTGGCGACATTGGGGGCGGCGTGCGGCCGGTCGGGCACGCCGATCAGCACCAGCGTGCCGTCGCGCTTGAGCGTGCGCAGGTAGACGTCGAGGTCGTGCGATGCCGCGATCGTATCGAGCACCAGGTCGAGCCGCCGCGACTGCGCCTTCATCTGTGCGCGGTCGGTGGAGACGATCACCTCGTCCGCACCGAGCCGCCGGGCATCCTCCGCCTTCGCCGGCGAGGTGGTGAACAGCGCCACGCGCGCACCCATCGCCTTGGCCAGCTTGATCGCCATGTGGCCGAGCCCGCCCAGGCCGACGACGCCGACGGCCATGCCCGGCTTCACCTGCCAGTGGCGCAGCGGCGAGTAGGTGGTGATGCCGGCGCACAGCAGCGGCGCGGCGGCTGCCGGGTCGAGCGTCTCGGGAATGCGCAGGACGAAGGCCTCGTCGACGACGATGCGCGTGGAATAGCCGCCGTAGGTGATGCCGCCGTGCTTGTCCGGCGCGTTGTAGGTGCCGGTGGAGCCGCGCTCGCAGTACTGCTCCAGGCCGTCCGCGCAGCTCCCGCACTGCCGGCAACTGTCGACCAGGCAGCCGACACCGACGAGCTGTCCCGGCGAAAATCGCGTCACTCCCGCGCCAACCGCTGTCACGCGGCCGACGATCTCGTGCCCCGGCACGATCGGGTACACGGTGCCGCCCCAGTCGCTGCGCGCCGCGTGCAAGTCGGAATGGCAGACCCCGCAGTAGAGGATGTCGATGTCCACGTCCTGCGCACCGGGCGCACGGCGCTGCAGGGTCCACGGCACGAGCGGCGTGGTGGCGGACATGGCAGCGTAGGCGTGCGTGATCGACATCGACAGCTCCGGAATGCGAAGGGCGGGAGGACTGTACCGCAGACCCCGCGAGGTCGACGGCTACACTGGCCGTTCTCTCACGGGAGGCGACCCCGCCGATGCAGGACCCGCTGTTTCCGGACACCGACAACCTTGGCGCGCCGCCGCCCAAGCCCAGGACGCGCGGACGCGGCGTCGAGGCCGCGAGCGCCGCACCGGCGCTGCGCAGCCTGCGCGAGCGCCTGCCGCCGTTGCTGCGGCTCGGCACCTCGTCGTGGAGTTATCCGGGCTGGATCGGCAGCGTCTGGGCGCAGGACTACTCGCCGCAGAAGCTGTCGAAGCAGGGACTGCGCGCCTATGCGCAGCACCCGCTGCTGCGCACGGTGAGCCTGGACCGCGCGTTCTACCAGCCACTGACCGTGGACCAGTACGCGGCCTATGCTGCGCAGGTGCCCGAGGACTTCCGCTTCGTCGTCAAGGCGCCGGCCCGTGTGGTCGATGCGATGGAGCGTGACGAGTCCGGCCGCGGGCTGCAGCCGAATCCGGGTTTCCTCGATCCCCAGCGCGCGCAGTTGCTGTTTGCCGAACCGGCGCTCGAAGGCTTGCGTCACAAGCTCGGAGTACTGGTGTTCCAGATCAGTCCGCTGCCCGATGCGATGCTGCGCGGGATTCCAAACTTCATCCCGCGTCTCGGTGCGATGCTGCGCGCACTGCCGGCGCTCAAGACCGCCGCCCCCGACGCGGTGGTCGCCGTCGAGGTGCGCAACGCCGAGTGGCTGACGCCGGACTTCGTCGCCACGCTGCGCGATGCCGGCGCCACCTACTGCCTGGGCCTGCACGCGAAGATGCCGCCGATCGAGGACCAGTTGCCGATCCTGCGCGCGCTGTGGCCCGGCCCGCTGGTCTGCCGCTGGAACCTGCACCGCAAGCATGGCGCCTACGGCTACGAGGACGCCCGGCAGAAGTACGGCGACTTCAACGCGCTGGTCGATCCCGACCCGCAGACGCGCACCACCCTCGCCCGCGTGATCAAGGGCACGACCGCCGCCGGCTACCCGGCCTACGTCACGCTCGGCAACAAGGCCGAAGGCTCGGCGCCGCTGTCGGCGGTCGCGCTCGCAGAGGCGCTCGCCGACGGCTGAGCCTGCCATCGTGCGCGCAGCGCGCGTGCACTCGCGACCATCCGCGCCAGCGCGGCTTCGACTTCCGGCCAACCACGGGTCTTGAGGCCGCAGTCCGGATTCACCCACAGGCGCTCGGCCGGAACGAGCTTCAGAGCGCGTTCGAGCAGCGCCGTCATCTCCGCCTGCGCCGGTACGCGCGGCGAGTGGATGTCGTAGACGCCGGGACCGATGTCGTTCGGGTATTGGAACTCGGCGAAGCCATCAAGCAGTTTCATGCGCGAACGCGAGGTCTCGATGGTGATCACGTCGGCGTCCAGTGCGGCGATGGCCGGCAGGATGTCGTTGAACTCCGAGTAGCACATGTGCGTGTGGATCTGCGTTTCATCGCGCACACCCGAGGCGGCGATGCGAAACGCGCGCACCGCCCAGTCCAGATACGCCGGCCAGTCGGCCCGCTTCAGCGGCAGGCCTTCGCGGATCGCCGGCTCGTCGATCTGGATCACGCCGATGCCGGCCCGCTCCAGGTCCACGACCTCGTCGCGCAGCGCCAGCGCCAGTTGCAGGGCCACGTCCTGCTTCGGCAGGTCGTCGCGCACGAAGCTCCAGAACAGCATCGTCAGCGGGCCGCTGAGCATGCCCTTCATCGGCTTGTCCGTCAGCGTCTGCGCGTAGGTCGACCACTCGACCGTCATCGGCGTCGGCCGCGACACGTCGCCGTAGATCACCGGCGGCTTCACGCAGCGCGAGCCGTAGCTCTGCACCCAGCCGGACTGCGTGAACGCGTAGCCGTCCAGCTGTTCGCCGAAGTATTCGACCATGTCGTTGCGCTCCGGCTCGCCATGCACGAGCACGTCGAGCCCGAGCTGCTCCTGCCGCTCGACGGCGAGCCGGATCTCGGCCTTCATCGCCGCGACGTAGTCAGTCTCGCCGAGCTGGCCGGCCTTGAATGCGGCGCGCGCGGCGCGGATGTCCGCCGTCTGCGGGAACGATCCGATGGTCGTCGTCGGCAACAAGGGCAGCCCGAGCACCGCCTGCTGCGCGGCGATGCGCTGCGCAAAGCCGGAAGCGCGCCGGGCGTCGTCGTCGCGCAGCGCAGCGACGCGGGCGCGCACCGCCGCCACCGTCGTGCTCGGCGCGCGTCGGCGGTCCTCGATGGCCTGCGCGCTGGCCTGCAGCGCCTGCCAGACGGCGGCCTCGCCATCGTCGAGCGCGCGCCTGAGCACGGCCAGTTCGTCGAGCTTCTGGTGGGCGAAGGCCATCCAGTTCCTGATACGCGGATCGAGTCTGGATTCCTGCGCGAGGTCGTGGGGCACATGCAGCAGCGAACACGACGCCGACAGCCAAAGGCGGGTGCCGAGCCGCGCCTTGACGGGGTGCAGGACCGAGAGCACCCGCGCCAGGTCGGTACGCCACAGGTTGCGCCCGTCGACAACACCAAGTGATAAAATCTTGTCTTCTGATGTGTTATTGACGAATACGTCAAGCTGATCGGGCGCGCGCACCAGATCCAGGTGCAGTCCGGCAACCGGCAGCGCCTGCAGCAGGTCCGCGTGTTCGGCCACGCTGCCGAAGTAGGTTGCGAGCAGGATCGGCGGCGCTGCCGGCGCGAGTTCGCGGTAGACGACCGGATACGCCGCCTGCCATTCGGCCGGCAGATCGAGCGCAAGCACCGGCTCGTCGAACTGCAGCCAGGACACGCCGCGGCGCTTGAGCTCTTCGACGGCGGCGTAGTAGACGTTGAGCAGCGGCGACAGCAGGCGCAGCTTGTCGAAGCCCGCCTCGCCGCTGGCCAGCCACAGCCAGGTCAGCGGCCCCGGCAGCACGACCTTGACCGTGTGCCCCGCAGCCAGGGCCTCGCTGACTTCCGGGAACAGCCAGTCGCGGTTGAGGGCGAAGCGCGTGTCGGCCGACAGCTCGGGTTGGATGTAGTGGTAATTGGTGTCGAACCACTTCTTCATCGCCAGCGCCGGCTGTGCCGCCGTCCCGCGCGCCATCGCGAAGTAGCCCGGAAGATCAATGCGCTCGATACCGAAACGCGCCGGCGCCGCCGAGAACAGTGCGGTCGCGTTGTGCAGATGATCGTAGAACGCGAAGTCGCCCACGGTGACCAGGTCCAGACCCGCGCCCTTCTGCAAGGCCCAGTGCCGCAACCGCAGTTCGCGTCCCGCCGCCCGCAAGCCGGCCTCGTCCAGTACGCCTTTCCAGTACGCCTCGACGGCGGTCTTGAGTTCGCGCTTCGCGCCGATCCGGGGAAAACCCAGAACGTGTGCCTGTGTCATGCCGCAGCCTCGATGGAGCAATCGGAGGCGGCAGGATCGGTCAGCGACTACTATTCGTCCATCTCATTATTTTCACGAAATAACTGAATCATTCTCATGGCCTCGATGCTCGAACTGCGCCACCTGCGCACCCTGCTCGCGCTGCGCGACACCGGCAGCCTGTCGAAGTCCGCCGAACGCCTGCACCTGACGCAATCGGCGCTGTCGCATCAACTGCGCATGCTGGAGACGCAGTACGACACGCCGCTGGTCGAGCGCGATGCACGGCCGCTGCGCTTCACTGCCGCCGGCCGGCGGTTGATGGAACTGGCACAGGCGGTGCTGCCGCAGGTGGAGGACGCCGAACGGCGCGTCGCGCAACTGGTCCAGGGCGATGTCGGCCAGCTGCGCGTAGCCGTGGAGTGCCACACCTGCTTCGACTGGCTGATGCCGGCGATGGATGCCTTCCGCGAGCGCTGGCCGGACGTGGAGATGGACCTCGTCTCCGGTTTCCAGAGCGACGCGCTGAGCCTGCTCGACCGTGGCGAGGCGGATCTGGTCATCGTTCACGACCGGCCGCCGTCGCGCAGTGCCGCCACCTTCCTGCCGCTGTTCCGCTACGAAAGCGTGGCGCTGATGTCGCCGAAGCATCCGCTGGCCCGGCGCGAATGGCTGCGCGCGAAGGACTTCGCGGAACCGGTGCTGATCACCTACCCGGTGCCGGACGCGATGCTCGACGTATTCAGGCACGTGCTCGAACCGGCCGGCATCGCGCCGCGCAAGCGCACGTCGGAACTCACCGTCGCGATCCTGCAGCTCGTCGCCAGCAATCGCGGCATCGCCGCACTGCCACGCTGGAGCGTGCAGCCGTACCTCGAACGCGGTTACATCGCCGCCCGCGGCATCGGCAGAAAGGGCCTGTGGTGCGAACTGCACGCGGCCACTTCACCAAGCCTTGCGTCCGCCGCCTACCTGCAGGAGTTCGTGCGGCTGATCCGCGAGATCAGCCTGCAATCGCTGCAGGGCACCGCAGCGCTGAACTAGCGCCTCACCAGTACACCGGCGCCGGCTCCAGTGCCGTGCCGCAGGCCGAGCAGACGTGTTGGGGCTTGTGTGCGTTGTTCTTCTTGCCGCAGGCCACGCAGGCGATCATCACCGGCTTGGCGCGCACGAGCTGGTACACGCGCGAATGCGTGGCATAGGCCAGACCTTCCTTCATGAACTGCTGCACGACGCGCTGGTGGTCCGCGTTGGGCAGCAGGTTCGCCTCCAGCGCTTCGAGATTCTCCCAGGCCGACAGCGTGAACCCGGAGGAATGACCGTCGGCGTCCGGCGGGCGCGCACCGATGATGCCGGTGACGAAGCCCGGCTTGCCGGCGAAGCTTTCGAGCACGGCATTGGTGACCTGTGCGGCCTGATCGAACGGCGCCTGACCGCCGCGTACCTGCAGCCAGGTGATGCCGATGGCTTCCGGCGGCTTCGGGTTGCCGCGATGCAGCCGGTAGTAGGCGCCGAACTGGTAGTCGTTCTGCTGGCGCGGCATCAGCAAGGCGAGAAAGCCGAGCTGCTCGGCAAGCTCGGGCACGTCGAAGTGGTTCTCGACCTGCGGCCGGCCGTCCGCGTCGAAGGCGATGAACAGCGTGGCCTTGATCGACAGGCGCCGCCCGGTCGGCGCCACCGATTCGATGCCCAGTCCACCGGGCAGCGGGCCGGTGTGCAGCCCCTCGAGGCGATAGCGCGCCGACACCGCATCGCGGCCGGTCATCACCGGCCCGGTGAGGCTCAGTCGCAGATCCGGAAACGCCGTGAACAGGGCCTGCACGTGCTGCACCAGCGCCGCGTCGCGCAGGTGTGTCAGCGTCAGCGGATCGCGATAGGTGCCACCACCCATCGACGCACGGATGGCCTCGACGTCGTGTGCGTTCCACTGATCGAGAAAGCGCCGCGCGAACATGAGGTGGCGTGGCGCCTGCAGCAGGCCGCGAAGCAGGCCTGCGACGATCGCCAGCGCATTCATGCGGCGGTCGCGTGCCGCTGGGCACGCGCGCCCTGCCACAGCAGCCAGGCCTGGACGAAGGCCGTGAGCGCCGCGATCAGGAACAGCAGGTAGTTCAGCGAATTGGTCCACGGCGCGCCGAAGGCCAGTCCGCGAACGCCGAACAGCGCACCGACGAGAAAGCCCAGCGAATTGCCCCAGCCGGTGATGCAGACGCTCCAGATGTAGACCTGTCGCGCACGCGCCCCGAGGCGGATGCCACTGCCGGCGGCAGCGAAGGCGATCATCGCCAGGGCATTCATCAGCGCGCCCAGATGGGTGCGCCGCCATGCGGCCTCGGTACCGGGCATATCGAACTCGAGCGCCGGAATCAGCGGCCACACCGCCACGTGGCCGATCGCCTCGAAGGTGAAGATCAGGCCGATCACCAGGCCCAGCGCGAACAACGCGGCGGCCGGCGCCAGAATGCGGGCGCGCTCAGGCGCGCTCAGGCTCTCGGGGGTCATGGGGTCTCCTCGCAGGGGATGGCTGTGGCGACGGTCGATCCGGCGCCGGCGACACCATGCAGGGGCGGAGGCTGTCGCGCCACACCCCGCTGGTCGCGGACGGGAGGAGTCGCACCGGAAGGCATTCGCCGGACAGCTGCATGTATTGACAGTCGTCCATCAATGGTTGACTGTATGCCCGAACAGTCTCCCTGGATGCCCCCATGGACTTCACCCTGACGCCCCGGCAGCAGCAGATTCTCGACTTCGTCCGCCGGCACATCGCCAAGCAGGGCATTCCGCCGACGCGCGCCGAGATCACCACGGCTTTCGGCTTTCGCTCCGTCACGGCGGCCGAGGATCATTTGCGCGCGCTGGCGCGCAAGGGCGTCATCGAGCTGCTGCCGGGCGCCTCGCGCGGCATCCGCCTGACCGGCGACGAGGACGCCGCCGCCAACGACGGCGACAGCCTGCCGCTGGTGGGACGCGTGGCCGCGGGCAACCCGATCCTGGCGCAGGAATCGGTGGAGTCCTGGTACAAGATCGATCGCAAGCTATTCCATCCGCAACCGGATTTCCTGCTGCGCGTGCAGGGCTGGTCGATGCGCGATGCCGGCATCCTGCCGGGCGACCTGCTCGCGGTGAAACGCGTGCCGACGGCGCAGAACGGCGAGATCGTCGTCGCGCGCATGGGCGAGGACGTCACCGTCAAGCGCTTCGAGCGCCGTGGCGACATCGTGCGCCTGCTGCCGGCGAACCCGGACTTCGCGCCGATCCGCATCGACCTCGCCCAGCAGGACCTGGTGATCGAAGGCCGCGCCGTCGGCCTGCTGCGCACCGGCGGTTTCGCCGGCCCGTCGCCGGCACCGCTGCACGCGGACATGTCGTCGGCGGCATGAGCACTGCTGTCATGTCTGCCGCCAGGGTCGGGTGCAGATCAGGAAGGGCTGACCGTGAGCTTGAAACCAAGCCCGCGAATCACCTTCATCAGCGTTTCCGCGCTGGGGACACGCTCGCCCGAAAGCCCCTTGTACAGACTTTCGCGAGACAGGCCGGTGTCACGCGCCAGCTGGCTCATGCCCTTGGCACGGGCAATGTCGCCGAGCGCCGCCGCCAGCAAGGCGGGATCGTTTTCTTCCAGCACGGCATCGAGATAGGCGGCGATGTCAGCATCGCTCTCCAGATAGTTGGCGGGATCGAAGGCCCGCGTCCTGAGTGTTGCCTTACGCATTCAAATCTCCTTCGACAGGGCAATGGCACGGCGGATATCGCGCGCCTGCGTGGATTTGTCGCCCCCGCCGAGCATGACCAGCAGCACGCTGCCGCGTTGGGTGTAGTAGAGGCGCCAGCCGGGACCGAAAGCCTCGCGCATCTCGAAAACGCCTTGCCCGACCGATTTGACGTCGCCCAGATGCCCCAGCGCAGCGCGCCGCAACCGCTTGAGCAGACGAGCGCGTGTCGGCGGGTCTTTCAATCCGGCCAGCCAGGCACTGAATTCCTCGGTTTCGAGAACCGTGAACATGCCTGGGATTGTAGCCCGCGGACTACAATCATCCAAGCCTTCGGCTCCGCATGAACCATCGCCCGGCACTGCAGGCTGCACTTACCGACCCGCGCCTGTGGCGCGGATCGGGCGCGGCGCCGCTGCGTGCGCAGGCGACCGGCTGGACTGCGCTCGATGCCGTGCTGCCGGGTGGCGGCTGGCCCCGCGGCGCGCTCAGCGAAGTGCTGTACGCACAGCCTGGGGTCGGCGAGCTGTCGCTGTTGCTGCCGCTGCTGGCGCGGCTGACACGCGGCGGCCAGCCGGTCGCCTTCGTTTCGCCGCCCTGCCAGCTGCATGCGCCGGCACTCGCGGCCGGCGGTGTGGCGCTGCCTCACACGCTGGTCGTGCAGACGCCGTGCGGTGCCGATGCGCTGTGGAGCGCCGAGCAGTTGCTGCACGCCGGCAGCGCCGCCTTGCTGCTGTGGTGCCGCGACATCGAAACCACGGCGATGCGCCGCCTGCAGCTCGCCGCGGAGAAGGGTGACGGTCTGGCCTTGCTGATGCGGCCTCTCGCGGCAGCGGCATCACCGTCCGTTGCCGCCCTGCGCCTGCGCATCGAGCGCATCGACGGCACGCCGACGGTGGAGGTGCTCAAGTGTCGCGGCGCCCGCCCGACGCAGTGCATCGCACTGACAGTGCCGGCGCTGCGCACACCGACGCGGGTTACGGCATCGCCGGCGCGTACGCTGGCGCGCTGGCAGGCCGGTACGCAGGTCCTTGCCGACCGATCGACGGCATGAGGCGACGATGCTCTGGCTCTGTCTGCACTTCCCGCATCTGCCCGCGGAGGCCCGGGGTCTCCGCGATCCCTGCGATGCCGTCACCGACAGCCGCGGCGCACAACGCTGGCTGATCACGCCGGGCGCCGGCCTGGCGCCGGGGATCGCGCTTGGCGATGCCCTGGCGCGCCAGCCGCAGCTGCGGGCGCACACACGAAAGCCGGCGGCCGAACGCGCCGCACTGCGGCGACTCGCGCATGCGCTGTACCGCTACGGCAGCCCGGTGAGCGCGACCATCGAGGAGCTGCAGGAACCGGGCCGCGCACCCCGCGCACTGGCCTGGGTCGAAATCGGCCGCAGCCTGCGGCTGTTCGGCGGATTCGATGCCCTGCGCGATGCGGTGTGTGCCGATCTGGCCGAACTGCAGCAGTCGGCGCAGCTCGGCGTGGCGCCGACCCGCGACGGCGCCGCCCTGCTCGCCCTCGCCGGCCAAGCCGAGCCGGCAACGACACTCGCTGAACTGGAGCGGCGTCTCGCGCGTCTGCCGGTGTCTCTGCTGCCCTGGCCGCAGACCCAGATCGATGCGCTCTACGGCATGGGCTTGCGCCGGCTCGGCGATCTGTTCGCGCTGCCGCGTGCCGGCTTCGCACGCCGCTTCGGCGTCGAGCGCCTGCACGCGCTCGATCGCCTGCGCGGACGCGTGCCCGATGCGGTGCAGGCGATCGTGCCGCCGCCATCGTTCCAGCGCCGCTTCGAGCTGCCGGGCGAGACCGACAGCCTGGAATCCTTGCTGTTCCCGCTGCGGCGCATGAGCTTCGAACTGCAGGCCTGGCTGCGCGCACGCGACACCGGGGTGCGCAGCATCGAACTCGAGTGCGAACACGCCCGGCGGCGGCGCACACGCTTCGGACTGCGTTTCCTGTCCACGCATCGCGACGGCGCGCGCCTGTTCGATGCGCTGCGCGAACGCCTGAACCGCGAACCGCTACAGGCGCCGGTGCGCGCACTGCGTCTGCGGGCCAGGGACCTGGGCACCGTGGCGAGCGGCCAGATGGCGCTGTTCGACGGTGCCAGCGATGTGCAACTGCAATGGACCGAAACCGTCGAGCGCCTGCTCGCGCGGCTCGGCGAGTCGGCGCTGTGGACACCGGCGGTCGTCGAGGATCACCGGCCGGAGCGTGCAACGGCGATGACGGCGCCGGGCGTCGCGCCGCTCACTCCGAGCCTCGCCCCCCACCTCGCGACAGACGAGGGGGAAAGACCCGTGCGGCCCCTGCTGCTGCTGCCGCAACCCGTTGCATTGCCGCATGCGCCGCAGGTGCTCGATGCACCGGAACGCATCGAAAGCGGCTGGTGGGACGGCGACGACGCGAGACGCGATTACCACACGGCCGACTGGCAGCAGGCGCGCGCCTGGGTGTTCCGCGATCACGCCAGCGGCCGCTGGTACCTGCACGGCTGGTGGTCGTGAATCCGGCGGACCGGCCGGTTGCGCTACAGCGGCTGCTGTTCGGCGGCAGGCGGCATTTCGATCTGCCCGAGCGGATCGATGCCCATGGCAGGCGTCGCACCGACCGGTTGCGCGGTTTCCGGCGGCAGGGTGACGGACTCGATCGTCTCGGCGACGGCGGGTTCGGGCACCGCCTCGCTCGCCAGCTGCAGGGGTTCGGCGGGCGCCTGCATCGCGCGTGCCGCCAGCTGCTGCAACTCCGTTGCGTCGATGCCGCCGGAGAGCGCGTAATGGCGATCGCCGCTCTCCCAGTACACGAGTTGCTGCCCACCCACCTGCCGCCAGCGCGGCGCGGCAGCCGCGAGCGGCGGCTCTTCGCCGATGAACAGCCGCAGGCTGCGGCCGTCCGCATCGCGATAGAGCTGCTCGGTCACGACACCGCCGGACGTCTCCATGCGACGCGCCCCGGCGAGTTCGAACGTGCCCGGAATGAACACGGGCGATGCCTGCGCCGCGACAGCGACGTTCCACGCGGGCGGCGCATCGGTTTCGATCTGCTCCAGCACCGTCTGTGCGAAGACCTCGAGACTGTCGCTGCGCGCCGGCGACTCCGGGCGCATCACCAGAACCAGCACGGCAGCACCTGCCGTCATTGCGGCAACGGCGCCCGTCCAGCGTCTGCGCGCGCGATGCCGGCGCCGACGGATCGTCGCCAGCCGCAGACGCGCGGGAACCGGCTCGCCCAGCTTCGACGCGAACGCCGCGCGGATCGCCCGATCCTGGCGGACGTACCCGTCCACGCGTTGCCGGGCCTGCGGCTGCGTCTGCAGCCACGCCGCGATCTCGCGGCCGCGCAGGGCGTCGGCGTCGATCCGGCCCTCCGCGAAGGCGATCAGTTCCAGTTCGCCGGGCGCGCGGCCCGGGTCGATGCGCTCGTTCATTTGACTCTCCGTAACACGACCGGCGCCGTCGCCTGCACCGACGGCTCGCACAGGCTGCGCAGCGCCGCGCGTCCGCGTGCGATGCGCGAACGCAGGGTTCCGATGGGCACGCGCAGCACCCATGCGGCTTCTTCGTAACTCAGATCCTCGAGGGCGATCAGCAGGATTGCGCTGCGCTGCTCCTCCGGCAGGTGTCGCAAGGCCAGCAGCATGTCGAGGCATTCGGCATGCGGGAGTTGTGTCGCCGCCTGCGCGGGTTCGAGCGGCAGCCCGTCGAGCGACAGATGCGCGCGCTCGTGCCGCTGGTCGCGCCGCCGGTTCAGGTAGACCCGGTACAGCATGCGGAACAGCCAGCTGCGCAGGCGCCCCTGGCGCAGCCACAGGCAGCGTTTGCGCAGGGCGCGCTCGAGGCAGTCCTGCACCAGGTCGTCGGCTTCCGCGTCGTGACCGCAAAGGGCCATCGCATAGCGGCGAAGGTGCGGAATCTCCTGCTCGAGCAGCCAGTCGAAATCGTCATGCTTGTGCATGCGGCAGCGTCTCCTTGCTGAAATCCGGTGGCGCGTCGTGCCTGCCATGGCCGTGCGCCGGCCACACAGGCTTGCCGGCCACGGCTTGCACTGCGCTGAGCGCGCCGCCCGGCCCGTCCGCCCGGGCCTGCTGCAAACACACCGGCCGGTGCCCGGCGGTTCCCGGTTCAGCCCGCGTTTATGTTCCGGCGGCCGGCAACGACGAAATGCCGATACCCATGGAACCGGTCCCTGCAGCGACGTGTGAGTGGGGGCATGGGGCGCGCCGCGTCCCGCCTTTCACCCACGACCCCAGAGGAGTCGCACATGTCCATCCGCGTGATCCGCAAGAACCTTCCGGGCGCCCTGCTCGGCCTCTGCGCAGCGTCCGCCTTCGGCTTCGCCGCACCGGCGCTCGCGCAGGATCCGGGCACGGGATTGCCGCCCGTGCCGCAGCAGGCCGTCGACGTCAGCGACCAGCAGATCGAGACCTTCGCCAAGGCGCAGGAACGCGTCGTCGAGATCGGCCAGAAGTGGAACCAGCAGGTGCAGGAGCAGGGCGAGCCCTCGCCCGAAGACATCCGCAAGGCCCGCGAAAGCGCGCATCAGGAAATGGTGATCGCGGTCGAGGCCGTCGGCATGAGCGTCGAGGACTACAACCGCATCGCGATGGCGGTGCAGGGCGATCCCGACCTGCAGAAGCGCGTGCAGTCGGCGCGCTAGGACGCCGCGGCGACACGCTTTCCCCCCGCGATCGGCCACTCTCCTCTTCCCCTGGCGCGGTCGATCGCATTGACCGCGGCGGCGTCCGGTTGCGCGCCGTCGCGGTCCCGTTTATCCGCGCCCGCACGTCATCGCCGCAGGCCCGCCGATGACGCGCCTGCCCGACTATGTCGAACTGCACGCGCTGACCGCCTTCAGCTTCCAGCGCGGTGCATCGCTCCCCGAGGAACTGGTCGAACGCGCCCTCGCGCTCGGCTACGCAGGTCTGGCGATCACCGACGAATGTTCGATGGCCGGCGTGGTTCGCGCCTGGCAGCAGACCCGGGTGTGCGAGACGCCCGACTGGCCGCTGATCGTCGGCGCCGAATTCCCCATGCAGGACGGCCCGCGCTTCGTGCTGCTGTCGGAAAGCCAGCGCGGCTACGCCGCGATCTGCGAGACGATCACGCGCGCACGGCGCGCCGCACCCAAGGGAACCTATCGCCTCGCCCGGGACGGGATCGATGCCGCCTGCGTCGATACCTGCGCACTGTGGACGCCGCGCGCGATGCTCGACGAGTCCGAGCTCGCCTGGCTGCACGAGCGCTATCCGGGACGCCTGTGGATCGCGGTGGAACGGCACCGTGACGGCGACGATCGCCGCAGGCTCGAATGCCTGACCGCGCTGTCGCGCCGCTACGGCGTGCCGATGGTCGCCGCCGGCGATGTCCACATGCACGTGCGCGAACGCCGCGCCCTGCAGGACGTGATGACGGCGCTGCGACATCATCTGCCGGTCGCGCGCTGCGGAGATCGTCTCTTCCCGAACGCCGAGCGCCATCTGCGGCCGCTGGCCGATCTCGCCGCGCTGTACCCGCCCGCGCTGCTGCGCGAGACCCTGGCCGTCGCCGAGCGCTGCCGCTTCCGGCTCGGCGAGCTGCAATACGCGTATCCGCATGAACTGGTGCCGCGCGAATTCGGCAGCGCAACCCTCTACCTGCGTCATCTGGTCGAGCAGCACCTGCCCGACCGCTGGCCGCAGGGCCCCGGCACCGCGATGCGCGCACGCATCGAGCATGAGCTGGCGATCATCGCCGACAAGAAGTACGAAGCCTTCTTCCTGACGGTCTACGACATCGTCCGCTTCGCGCGCGCGCACCATATCCTCTGCCAGGGTCGCGGCAGCGCCGCGAATTCGGTGGTCTGCTACGTACTGGGCATCACCGAGGTCAGCCCGGAAACCAACTCCCTGCTGTTCGAACGTTTCGTCTCCAGGGAGCGGGACGAGGCGCCGGACATCGACGTCGACTTCGAACACCAGCGTCGCGAGGAGGTGATCCAGTACGTCTACGGCAAGTACGGCCGCGAACGCGCGGCGATCGCGGCGACGGTCATCGGCTACCGGCCGCGCTCGGCATTGCGCGACGTCGGTCGCGCGCTCGACATCGGCGCCGAAACCGTCGATCGCGTCGCCAAGTCGCTGGCCTGGTGGGACGATCCCGACACCCTGGACGAGCGCCTGCGCGCCGTCGGCATCGACCCGCAGGCGCCGCTCGTGAGCCTGTGGCTGCGGCTCGCACGCGAGCTGGTCGGCTTTCCGCGGCACCTGTCGCAGCACGTCGGCGGCTTCGTGATCTCGGACGCCCCGCTGTCGCAGCTGGTGCCGGTGGAGAACGCGGCAATGCCGGATCGCACGATCATCCAGTGGGACAAGGACGATCTCGAAGCCCTGGGCCTGCTCAAGGTCGATGTGCTCGCGCTCGGCATGCTCACTGCGCTGCGGCGCAGCTTCGAGCTGCAGCGCAGCTTCGACGGCACTGCGCTCTGCTTGCAAGGCATTCCGCAGAACGATGACCGGACCTATGAAATGATCCGGCGCGCCGAAACCGTCGGCGTGTTCCAGATCGAGTCGCGCGCGCAGATGTCGATGCTGCCGCGCCTGCAACCGAAGAACCTCTACGACATCACCGTGCAGGTCGCGATCGTGCGTCCCGGGCCGATCCAGGGCGGCATGGTGCACCCCTACCTGAAGAACCGGATGTCGGGCATCCGGCCGCAGCAGCCGACACCAGACGTCGCCGCTGTGCTCGACCGCACCTGGGGAGTGCCGATCTTCCAGGAACAGGTCATGCAGCTGGTCGTCGTCGCCGCCGGCTTCACGCCGGGCGAGGCCGACCAGCTGCGCCGGTCGATGGCCGCCTGGAAGCGCTCGGGCGGCCTGGAAAAGTACGAGAGGAAGATCAAGGACGGCATGGCCTTGCGAGGCTTCCCGGCCGAATTCGCCGAGCGTATCTACAAGCAGATACTCGGCTTCGGCTCCTACGGCTTTCCGGAAAGTCACGCGGCGAGCTTCGCCCTGCTCGCCTATGTCAGCGCCTACCTGAAGTGCCACTACCCGGCAGCCTTCTTCGCCGGCCTGATCAACTCGCAGCCGATGGGCTTCTACCCGGCCTCGATGCTCGTGACCGAGGCACGGCGCATGGGCGTGCGGGTGGAGGCGGTGGATGTGCGGCGCAGCGACTGGGATTGCCGCCTCGAAGCAGCAACAGACGGTGCGCCGGCGATTCGGCTCGGACTGCGTCTGGTCCAGGGATTCAACGAGCAGGCCGCGCACCGCATCGGCGAGCAGCGATCCCTGCGGCCCTTCACGAACGTGCGCGATCTCGCGCGGCGCGCGGCGCTGTCGCGGCGCGAACTCGACGCGCTCGCCGCTGCCGACGCCCTGCACGCCCTGTCAGGTCACCGCCATCAGGCGCGATGGCAGGCCCGCGGCCACGAAATCCTTGACGGCATCCTCGCCGGAACCGCGGCCGCCGACGAGCCGGTCGCGCTGCCGGCTCCGCGCGAAGGCGAGGACATCCTCGACGATTACCGCAGCACCGGCCTGAGCCTGCGCCGACACCCGGTCGCCCTGCTGCGCGAACGGCTCGAGCGCGCGCGCGTGACCCCGAACGGCAGTCTGCACCGGAAGCCGGACGGCTCGGCGGTGCGCGTGGCCGGAATCGTGATGTTCCGCCAGCGCCCCGGCTCGGCCAAGGGCACGATGTTCATGACGCTCGAGGACGACAGCGGCATCGTCAATCTCATCGTCCGGCCCACGCTGATCGAAACCGAACGCGAGGCGGTCGTCGGCGCCGCCTTTCTCGTCGTGCAGGGACGGCTGCAGCGGCAGCACGACGTCACCCATGTCATTGCCGAGCGTTTCTTCGACCGCTCGCACTGGGTCGGCGAGTTGCCCTATCTGTCCCGCGATTTCCGCTGAGGCACGAGCCGCGATCTTCAGACCGCGGCGGCCAGCTCCGCGCCACTCCAATCCAGGTGCTGCTCGCGCATCTGCTCGAGCTTGCTGCACAGCTCCCAGGCGAACTGCAAGGCAAGCGCCTCCGACAGGCGGTAGGGCTGGTTGTCGATCATGAGGATCAGCTGGTCGCCGTGTCGGATCACTTCGACACGTTCGGCAACTTCCATCATCACTTCGCGGACCTGCATCGATTTGGCGGCGGCACCCATGGGCGCGGACTCCTGTCTGACTGACGGCCAGCTTGCGCCGACGCACGGGTGCCGGGTATTAGCCGAACGGCTAATGCCGCCCTGGCGACGTGACGCCGTTCGCAAATCCCGGCGCGCGGGGTACCGCGTCAGATGTGAAGGGCGTGCCCGAGCGCGCCGAGCGCGGCTTCCGGCACGGCCTCGGTCAGTGTCGGATGGACGTGGATCGTGTGCGCGATGTCCTCGAGTCGTGCGCCCATCTCCAGCGCATGCGCGAACTCGCCGGACAGGTCGGACACGTGCGCGCCGACGGCGTGGATGCCGAGTACCAGATGGTTGTCGGCGCGCGCGGTCACGCGCACGAACCCGCCGTCGCCACCGGCGTCCATCGTCAGCGCGCGACCGTTGGCGGCGAACGGGAACTGGCCGGTGACGGTCTCGATGCCCTGCGCCTTGGCCTCGTCCGGCGAGAGGCCGACAGCGACGATCTCGGGTTCGGTGAAGCACACCGCCGGAATCGCGACGGGATCGAAGCTGCGTCGCTTGCCGGCGATGATCTCGGCCACCATCTCGCCCTGCGCCGAGGCCTTGTGCGCGAGCATCGGCTCGCCGACCAGATCGCCGATCGCCCAGACATTGTGCATCGCCGTGCGGCACTGCGCGTCGACCTTCACGAAAGCGCCGTCCATCGTCAGCGCCATGTGTTCGAGCCCCCAGCCCTGGGTGTTCGGCCTGCGCCCGACGGCGACCAGCAGCGTGTCGCAGGCCAGATCCTGCGGCGCCGCATCGCCGGTCTGCACGGTGACACGCAGGCCGCCGTTCGCGCGCGCGACGTCCTGCGCCTTCGTGTTCAGCAGCACTTCGATGCCGCGCTTCTTCAGCCACTGCTCGACCGGCCGCACCAGCGCGCGGTCGTAGCTCGGCAACATGCGATCCAGCGCCTCGACGAAGCGCACCTCGACGCCGAGCTTGGCGAAGGCGATGCCCAGTTCCAGGCCGATGTAGCCGGCACCGACGACGACCAGCCGCTTGGGCAGCGCGGGCAGCGACAGCGCCTCGGTCGACGAGATCACGCCGTCGCCCCAGGGCAGTTGCGGCAGGCCGGCCGCCACCGAACCGGTGGCCAGGATCACGTGCTCGGCGGTGATCTCGACCGGCGCATCGCCGGTCTGCACGGTACAGGTCTTGGCGTCGGCGAACTTCGCGGTGCCGTGAACGACGCGCACTTTCGCCTTCTTCAGCAGGCCGGCGACGCCGGTGCTGAGCTTGTCGACGATCCCGTCCTTCCACTGAATCGCGGCCGGCAGATCGAAGTCCGGTTCCGATTTCAGGGCGATGCCGGCATGCGGCGCGACCGAGAGCTGCTGCAGCCCGGCGAACCTGCTCGCCACATGGATCAGCGCCTTCGACGGAATGCAGCCGCGGATCAGGCAGGTGCCGCCGAGCCGGTCAGCCTCGACCAGCGTCGTGTCGAGCCCGAGCTGGCCGGCGCGGATGGCCGCGACATAACCGCCGGGACCCCCGCCGACGACAAGCACCTGCGTCGTGATCTTCCCGCTCATCACACGGCCTCCGTCATGAACAGCGTCGCCGGGTGCTCGAGCCGCTGCTTCACCGCCTGGATGAACTGTGCGGCGTCGTAGCCGTCGACGATGCGGTGATCGAAGGACGAGGACAGGTTCATCGTCAGCCGTGGCACCACCACGCCGTTGCGGAACACCGCGCGCTCGACCAGCTTGTTGACGCCGACGATCGCCACTTCCGGTGCGTTGATGACCGGCGTGGAGACGATGCCGCCGAGCGCGCCGAGACTGCTGATCGTGATGCTGGAGCCGGACAGCTCCTCGCGCGTGGCCTTGCCGCTGCGCGCGGCCTCGGCCAGGCGCCGGATCTCGGAGGCCATCTGCCACACATCCAGGGTCTCCGCATGCCGCAGCACCGGCACGACGAGGCCGTTGGGCGTCTGCGTGGCGACACCGCAGTGCACCGCGGCGTAGCGACGCAGCACGCCAGCCTCGTCGTCATAGGTCGCGTTGACCTGCGGGAAGCGCGGCAGCACCTGCACCAGCGCGCGCAGCAGGAACGGCAGCAGTGTCAGCTTCGCCTGCTCGGGACGGCGCGTCTCGTTGAGATGGATGCGCAGCGCTTCCAGCTCGGTGACATCGAGTTCCTCGACGTAGGCGAAATGCGGGATGCGCTGCTTGGCACGCTGCATCGCCTCGGCGATCCTGCGGCGCAGGCCGATGATCTTGATGTCCTCGACGCCGGTGCGCGGCGCGGCCTGCGTGCTCGCGGCGACGCGGCCCGCGCCCTCCACGTAGCTGTCGAGGTCGGCATGGGTGATGCGCCCGGCCGGGCCACTGCCGGCGACGAGGCGCAGGTCGATGCCCAGGTCGCGGGCGCGCTGACGTACGGCGGGCGCGGCAACCGGCTTCTCGCCGGGCCTGCGCACGCTGCTGCTCCCCTCTCCCGCTTGCGGGAGAGGGGCTGGGGGAGAGGGCCGCGCCGCAGGCGCGGCGGCGGAAGCAGGGACGGATACGGCGGCTGCGCCGCCGCCCCCCTCACCCTGCCCTCTCCCCCCTGCGGGGGGCGAGGAAATCTTCTTCTGAGGTTCGTTCTTCGGCGGCTCGTCCTTCGCGTTACCCGCGCCTTCGACTTCCAGCACCACCAGCGGCGATCCGACGGCAATCATGTCGCCCGCCTCGCCGTGCAACTCGATGATCTTGCCGGCCACCGGCGACGGCAGCTCCACGGCCGCCTTCTCGGTGAGCATGTCGACCAGGGGCTGGTCCTCGGTCACGACGTCGCCGACGGCGACGCGCCAGGTCGCGATCTCGCACTCGGCAATCCCTTCGCCGACGTCAGACAGCTTGAACACATAGCGTCCCATGCTCAGCCCTCCATCACTTTCTTGAGCGCGCGCGTGACGCGTTCGGGCCCGGGGAAGTAATGCCACTCGAAGGCGTGCGGGTACGGCGTGTCCCAGCCGGTGACGCGTTCGATCGGGGCTTCGAGATGATGGAAGCAATGCTCCTGCACCAGCGCCGACAACTCTGCACCGAAGCCGCCGGTGCGCGTGGCCTCGTGGACGATCACGCAGCGGCCGGTCTTCTTCACCGACTCGACGATCGCATCGAGATCGATCGGCAGCAGCGAGCGCAGGTCGATGACCTCGCCGTCGATCTCGGCTTCTTCCACCGCGGCGACGCTGACATGCACCATCGTGCCGTAGGCGAGTACGGTGACCTCGTTGCCGGGCCGGGCGACCGCGGCCTTGCCCAGGTCGATGCGGTAGTAGCCGTCGGGCACTTCGGACTGCGGAAACTTCGACCAGGGCTGCAGCGGCCGGTCGTGGTGACCGTCGAACGGTCCGTTGTAGATGCGCTTGGGCTCGAAGAACATCACCGGGTCGTCGTCCTCGATCGCCGCGATCAGCAGACCCTTGGCGTCATAGGGGTTCGACGGCATCACCGTCTTCAGGCCGCTGACGTGGGTGAAGATGCCTTCCGGCGACTGCGAGTGCGTCTGCCCGCCGAAGATGCCGCCGCCGCAGGGCGCGCGCACCGTGATCGGCGCCGAGAACTCGCCACCGGAGCGGTAGCGCAGGCGCGCGGCCTCGGAGACGAGCTGGTCGAAGGCCGGGTAGATGTAGTCGGCGAACTGGATCTCCGGCACCGGGCGCAGGCCGTAGACGCCCATGCCGATCGCCGCGCCGAGGATGCCGCCCTCGGCGATCGGCGTGTCGAACACGCGCGTCTTGCCGTACTTCTTCTGCAGTCCGGCGGTACAGCGGAACACGCCGCCGAAATAGCCGACGTCCTCGCCGAAGATCACGACGGTGTCGTCGCGGTCGAGCATCACGTCGAGCGCGGAGTTGATCGCCTGGATCATGTTCATCTTGGGCATGACTCAGTACCCCATCTCGCGACGCTGGCGGACCAGGTGTTCGGGCATGTCCTTGAACACGTCCTCGAACATCGAGCTCGGACTCGCCGGCGGCGTCGACAAGGTGCCGTAGCTCTCCGCTTCCTTGAGGTCCGCACGCACCTGGTCGTCGAGATCCTTGACGAGCTGCTCGTGACGCGCCTCGCTCCATTCGCCGATGGCGATGAGATGCTGCTTGAGGCGCTCGATCGGATCGCCGAGCGGCCAGCGTGCGAACTCGTCCTCGGGCCGGTAGGCCGACGGATCGTCGCTGGTGGAGTGCGCGGCGGCACGATAGGTGAACAGCTCGATCAGGGTGGGGCCGTGGTTGGCGCGCGCGCGCTCAGCCGCCCACTGCGTGACGGCGTGGACTGCAAGAAAGTCGTTGCCGTCGACGCGGATGCCCGGCAGGCCGTAGCCGCTGGCCCGCTGCGCAAACGTCGCATGCTCGCCGCCGGCGAAGCCTTGGAACGACGAGATCGCGTACTGGTTGTTGACCACGTTGAGAATCACCGGCGCCTGGTAGACGCTGGCGAAGGTCAGTGCGTAGTGGAAGTCGGCCTCGGCCGTCGTGCCCTCGCCGACCCAGCTCGCGGCGATGCGCGTATCGCCCTTCATCGCCGAGGCCATCGCCCAGCCCACCGCCTGCGGAAACTGCGTGCCGAGGTTGCCGGAGATGGAGAAGAAGTGCTTCTCGCGCACCGAGTACATGATCGGCAGCTGACGGCCTTTGAGGCGGTCGCGGGTGTTGTTGTAGATCTGGCACATCATGTCCACGAGCGAATGGCCGCGCGCCACCAGCAGGCCTTGCTGGCGATAGCTCGGGAACAGCATGTCGTCCTCGCGCAGCGCGTAGGCCTGCGCCACCGACACCGCCTCCTCGCCGGTCGATTTGATATAGAACGAGGTCTTGCCCTGGCGCTGCACGCGCAGCATGCGGTCGTCGAAGATGCGGGTCAGCAGCATGTGCCGCAGGCCGCGGCGCAGGGTGTCGGCGTCGAGCTGCGGGTCCCAGTCGCCGACGGCGCGATGATCGTCGCCCAGGACCCGTACCAAGCCTTCGGCATAGGCCCGCAGCTCGGGTTCGGAAGCGTCGATCGGCGGCCGTTGGGAGACGCCGGCCGCGGGTACGCGCACATGGCTGAAGTCCGGATCGTCGCCGGGGCGTGCCGCGGGCTCGGGCACGTGCAGGCGCAGCGGCCCCGGCGCGGGCCTGTCGGCAGATGAAGTCGGCTTCTTGCGGGCCACGGCTGGTCTCCTCGCCAAGCGTTCCGGAACATTCTAGATTCGGCGCCGGGCGCGTTCGTTCCTGATTTCCACCCAGAAGGCCGCATGGTGGAATAATGTTCCGGTTGAAAGGCCATTTCTGGAACACATGGATCAGGAACTCGACGCTCTGGATGTGCGCATCCTCGATCTGCTGCAACGCGATGCCTCGCTGCCGATCGCCGAGATCGCGGAACAGGCCGCCTCGTCGCGCACGGTGGTCTGGCGCCGCATCCAGCGCCTGCTCGACACCGGCGTGATCCGCGGCCGCGTCGCGGTGCTCGACCATCGCAAGGTGGGTCTCGGCGTCATGGTCATCTCGCACGTGAAGATGGCGCGACACGGTCGCGACGTGCTGCCGAACTTTCTCGCCGCGGTAAAGCTGTTCCCGCAGGTGATCGAGTGTCACACGCTGATGGGCGACGTCGACTTCCTGCTGAAGATCCTCGTCGGCAGCATCGAGGAGTACGAACAGTTCTTCTGGCAGAAGCTGTCGAAGATCGAGGGTGTGCAGGAGATCAGTTCGTCGATCTCGATGAGCCAGACGGTGAACACGACGCGCTTGCCGCTGCGCGTCGGTCGCGTGAAAGAATAGGCTGCCGCCGACACCGACATCCGAGATGCCGAAACACGAAGCACCCCCGAAGACGGTCGCCTACTCTGCCGTGCGCGAGCAGGTTTATATGGTGTTCCCGAACGACCTGAATGCCAACAACACCGTGTTCGGCGGTCAGATCATGGCGCTGATGGATCGCTTCGCCGCGGTCGCCGCCGACCGCCACGCGGGCGGAATCTGCGTCACCGCGAGCGTCGACGCGGTGCACTTCGTCGCGCCGGCCAAGGGCGGTGATGTGCTGATCTTCAACTGCTCGGTCAATCGCGCGTGGACAACCTCGATGGAAGTGGGCTGCAAGGTCGAGGCCGAGTGCACCGGCGGCGGCGAGCGGCGTCACATCCTGTCGGCCTACCTGACCTTCGTGGCCGTTGATACCGACGGCAAGCCGGTATCGGTGCCAGCGCTGACCCCCAAAACCCAGGCCGAACGGCACCGATACGAAGAAGCGCAACTGCGGCGCGAACTACGTTTGCGTCACGCCGAAGACCTGAAAGCACTGCGGGCCGGTCGCAGCAAACGCTGATGCTTCAACCGCCGGCATCCGGCTGTGCATCCGGGTGCGCGCGCTGGAAGGCCGGCAGGCTCGCACAATGCGCCGCCACCCGCGACAGCCGCGGGTAGCGCGCCGCATCACAGCCGAACCGCGTTGCCGCGTAGATCTGCGGAACCAGCAGGCACTCCGCCCAGCCCGCCGTCTCGCCGAACACGAACGGCGCGTCCGGCATCGCGCGCAGTCCGTCCTCCAGAGCGGCCAGTCCGCGCGTGATCCAGTGCCGCAGCCAGGCGGCACGCGCCTGTTCATCGACCTGCAGGGTCTCGCCGAGATACTTCAGCACGCCGGTGTTCTGCAGCGGCTGGATGTCGGCATTGATCGTCTGGCAGAACGCGCGGATGCGGGCCTGCGTGCGGACATCGCCGGCGAGCAGGGCCGGTTGCGGGTGCAGTGCCTCGAGGTATTCCAGAATCGCCAGCGACTGGTTCAGCGCGAAATCGCCATCGACCAGCAGCGGCACGCGCGACTGCGGATTGAGCGCACGATAGGCATCGGAGAACTGCTGCCCGCCCTCGCGCACCAGATGCACCGGCACGATCTCGTAAGCCAGCCCCTTGAGGTTGAGCGCGATGCGCACGCGGTAGCTCGCCGACGAACGCCAGTAGGAATAGAGCTTGAGCATCGGTCTCTCCCGCGAGGTGGTGCGCCATTGTAGGAGCGCCTTCGAGGCAGCGACCGCCGATATCGCGCCTCGAAAACGCTGCTACAGGCCCTGCGGCTTGTATCGCGCCACGACCTGCTCGATCGCGCCGAAGATCGAACGCCCCTGCGCGTCGAGCATCTCGATGCGCACCTCGTCGCCGAAGCGCAGGAAGGGGGTCTTCGGCTTGCCGTGCAGGATGGTCTCGATCATGCGGATCTCGGCGAGGCAGGAATAGCCGACGCCGCCGTCCGCTACCGGCTTGCCGGGACCGCCATCGGCATCGCGGTTCGACACCGTCCCCGAGCCGATGATGCTGCCGGCCGCGAGCGGTCGTGTCCGCGCGGCATGCGCGATCAGCGTCGGAAAGTCGAAGGTCATGTCGATGCCGGCGTTCGGCACTCCGAGGGGCTGGCCGTTGATCTGCGAACGCAGCGGCAGGTGCACGCGCCCGCCGTCCCAGGCCGCACCGAGCTCGTCCGGCGTGACCGCCACCGGCGAGAACGCGGACGAAGGCTTGGACTGGAAGAAGCCGAAGCCCTTGGCCAGTTCGCCGGGAATCAGGTTGCGCAGGGAGACGTCGTTGACCAGCATCAGCAGGCGCACCTGTTCCCGCGCGCGGGCGGCGTCCGCGCCCACCGGCACGTCACCGGTGATCACGGCGATCTCGGCCTCGAGGTCGATGCCCCAGTCCTCGCTGGCCGCCTCGATCGGCCCCATCGGATCGAGGAAGCTGTCGCTGCCGCCCTGATAGATCAGCGGATCGGTCCAGAAGCTCTCGGGCATCTGGGCGCCCCGCGCCTTGCGCACCAGCTCGACGTGATTGACGTAGGCCGAGCCGTCGGCCCACTGGTAGGCCCGCGGCAGCGGCGAGTGGCAGGCGATCGGATGGAAATCTTCGGCGTCGCCGCCGCCATCGCCTGCATCCAGCCGGGCGGCGAGCGCGCGCAGCGCCGGTTCGGTCTGCTCCCAGCGATCGAGCGCCGCCTGCAGCGTCGGCGCGATGCCGGCTGCAGGCACGCAGCGCGACAGGTCGGCGGAGACGACGACCAGACGTCCGTCGCGGCTGCCGTCCTTCAGGCTTGCAAGCTTCATGTCGGGCTCAGTCCGTGCGCCAGGAGCGATGGTAGTCGGTCCACTCGACTGCCGGCATGTCGTCGCCGACCTCGAGGGCGTCGCGCGCGTCGATCATCACCGCGTATTCGTCAGTGACGAGCTTCTTCGGCGTGAGCATGTTGTTCAGGGCCTTGGGGTGCGGTCCATGCGTGAAGCCGCAGGGGTGCAGCGTCAGCATGCCGGGGTGGATGTTGTCGCGCGAGAAGAAGTCGCCCGCGTGATAGAAGATCGCCTCGTCGAAGTCGTCGTTGTTGTGGAAGAACGGCACCTTGATCGCGCCCGGATCCGTCTCGAACGGCCGTGGCGCGAAGGTGCAGACGACGAAGCGCTGGGCGACGAAGGTCGTGTGCGCGCTCGGCGGCAGGTGATAGCGGTGCGACATCAGCGGCCGGAGGTCGCGCACGTTGATGCGCACCGGCATCAGCGTGCCGTGCCAGCCGAGCGCGTCGAGCGGGTTGTACGGATAGGTCACCGTCGAGATGCGTTCGCGGCGCTTGATCTCGACGCGCCACTCGCGGCTCTCGGGGGCTCCGGCCTGCTGCTGGGCCCGGAAGGCATCGTCGATGCGCGGGTAGTCGAGCATCGCCGGATCGAAGATGGCCTGCTCGCCGACCAGTCCCTTGTCCGGGAGCTGGTAGCTGCCGTTGGTGGCTTCGAGCAGCAGCCACACCGTCGGCCGTTCGCATTCGATCCGCCACATCGTGCCGCGCGGCAGCACCACGTAGTCGCCGGTGGCGAGCGTCAGGTGACCGTAGTCGCAGTACAGCTCCGCCGAACCTGCATGCAGGAACAGCAGTTCGTCGCCGTCGGCGTTGCGCGCCAGCCGGTCCATCGACGACGGGCAGACCCAGTGACGCAGCCGCAGATGCGCGTTGTGCAGCACCGTGCGTGCGGCCCACGGCAGCGCCGCGACCGCGCCGAGGCGCGCGAGATCGAAGGCGCGCGGACGCAGCGGCCCTTCCCAGCTCGTCCAGCCGGTCGGCGGCCGCGGATGGATCATCTGCGTCGACGGGCCGAAGAAGCCTTCCTTGCCGAGTTCGCGCTCGACCGTGCCCTCCGGCAGGTCGGCATGCGCCTGCCGCGAGGCCTTGCCCTCGACGGTCGGGCGGTAGATCCACTTACGCATCGCCGAGCACGCCGCGCTTGATCTGGTCGTCCTCGATGGACTCGAACAAGGCCTTGAAGTTGCCCTCGCCGAAGCCCTCGTTGCCCTTGCGCTGGATGATCTCGAAGAAGATCGGCCCGATCACCGTGCTGGTGAAGATCTGCAGCAGGACGCCCTCGACCGGGGCGCCGTCGATCAAGATGTTCAGCTCGCGCAGGCGAGCCAGCGGCTCGCCGTGGTCCGGCACGCGCTGATCGACCTTGTCGTAATAGGTGTCCGGCGTGTCCATGAACTGCACGCCGCGCGCACGCAGAGCCTCGACGGTGGCGTAGATATCGTTCGTCGACAGCGCGATGTGCTGGATGCCCTCGCCGCGGTACTGGCGCAGGAATTCCTCGATCTGCGACTTGTCGTCGGCGCTCTCGTTTATCGGAATGCGGATCTGGCCGCAGGGCGAGGTCATCGCCCGCGACACCAGGCCGGTGAGCTTGCCCTCGATGTCGAAGTAGCGGATCTGGCGGAAATTGGCGATGCGCTCGTAGAAACCGCACCAGGTGTCCATGTTGCCGCGCTCGACGTTGTGCGTCAGATGGTCGATCGCGGTCAGGCCCACGCCCTTCGGCTGGCGGTCGACGCCGTCGAACCAGCGGAAGTCGACGTCGTAGAGCGAGTACTCGGGGCCGTAGCGGTCGACCAGGTAGAGCACGCTCGAACCGATGCCGTAGAGCGCCGGCAGCCGCAGCTCCATCAGCCCGGGCTTCGCGTCGAAGGGCACGGCGCCCTGGGCCACGGCGTGCTCGTAGGCCTTGACCGCATCCTTCACCCGCCAGCCCATCGCGCAGGCGCTGGGGCCGTGCGCACGCGCGAACTGTTCGAAGTGGGTATACGGCGTGCCGTTGACCAGGAAGTTGATGTCGCCCTGACTGTACAGGGTGACGTCCTTGCTGCGGTGCTTCGCCACCGCGACGAAGCCGAGCATCTCGAACAGCGTATGCAGCTGGCGGATGCCTTCGGCGGTCGGTGCCGTGTACTCGACGAACTCGAAGCCGTCGGTGCCCATGGGGTTCTGCGTGGATTGCGTCATGACGAATGTTCTCCGCCCCGGCCCTGCGGGGACTGTATGCCGAATGGATGACAGTGGGTATTCCGGCGCGGCCGCGGCGTCGCGACGGACCGGCGCGATGGGGGTTACGCGGCTGCGCGCGGGCGTGATGCAGCGGCCGCCGCCGGACGCGGCGGCACCGGCTGATCGCCCGGATACAGCGTGTCCGGCTGCAGTTCGGGCTCGCCCTGAAGCTGGCGCAGCAGCGGCACGGTGTCCTGCGCGACGGCGGCCTTGAGTTCGTCGATCGAGCGGATGACGAAATAGGTCTTCTGGAAGTCGTCGATCATGTAGCGGGTGCGCATGCACCGTCGCATGTCGAAACGCACGCGCAGCGGCAGCGGGCTTTCGGTCGAGTAGGGCGTCTCGCCGCCGGACGAGAGGATGCCGGCACCGTAGGCGCGCAGGCCGTCCTGCGGATGCGCGCGATCCTCGATCAGGCCGAACTCGACGGTGTACCAGTACAGCCGGGCGATCAGCGGCAGTGCGCCGACTTCCAGCGCCCTGAGCCCCTGCTCGCCGTAACGCTGGACGAAGTCGCCGAAGCCGCGGTCGAACAGCATCGGCACGTGGCCGAAGAAGTCGTGGAAGATGTCCGGCTCGACCAGATAGTCGAATTCCTCGGGCTTGCGCAGCCACACCGTCACCGGAAACTGCCGGGCGGCGAGATGCCGGAAAAACTGCTCGTCGGGGATGAACCCCGGCACGGCCACCAGCCGCCAGCCGGACGCCGGCGTGAGCATGGCGTTGATGTCTTCGAGGTCGGGGATGCGCGCGCTGCAGTCGGTGCGCGCCAGCCCCTGCGCGAACTCACGGCAGGCATGGTCGGCCACCAGCTGCGACTGACGCTGGTACAGCCGGCGCCACAGCGCGTGATCGTCCTGCGTATAGGGATGCCAGGACTGCTCGACGGTGAAGTCCGCACGGGCCCGCGAATAGTCGCCGCGCAGCGGGCTGTTGGTGTTGGCGCCGTACATGCTGCTCTCCTCGGCAGATCCGATACGCCCCACTCTATCGCGTCGATGCCGCCGTTTGGCTGCAAAATCGCTGCTTCTTCCGTGGGTTTGTGGTGATATTGTTCCCAAAACTGCAAAAGAGTAGTGATTTCATGCGTACGCAACTGGACCGCACCGACCGGCGCATTCTCGGCGAGCTGCAACGCGACGGCCGCCTGCCGATCGTCGACCTGGCGACGCGGGTGTCCCTGTCGCCGACCGCGTGTCAGCGGCGCGTGCGCAAGCTGGAGGAGTCGGGAATCATCAGCCGCTACGCGGCGGTGCTCAGCGCCGCCGCGCTCGGACGCCGCGTCGAGGCTTTCGTGCGCGTCAGCATCGAGCGGCAATCGCGCGACGTGACGCTGGCCTTCGAGGATGCGATCCGCGCCCGCCCCGAGGTGCGCGCCTGCTACGTGATGACCGGCGACCTCGACTTTCTGCTGCACGTGCAGGTCGCCGACCTGGAAACCTTCGCCGAATTCTCGATGAAGGTGCTGATCGGCCTGCCCGGGGTCAAGGACGTGCGCTCGAGCCTGGTGCTCGACGCCATCAAGCGCGACGAGGGCCTCGCGCTCTAGCCGATCTCAGGTCGTCGCGAACCGCTCCGTCGCATCGACCAGCCGCGACAGGATGCCGGGCTCGCTCGCCGCGTGACCCGCGTCCGCGACCGCGTGGAACTCGGCTTCCGGCCAGGCGCGGTGCAGATCCCAGGCCGAGCGCATCGGGCAGACGATGTCGTAGCGGCCCTGGACGATCACGCCGGGAATGTCGCGCAGCTTGTGCGCGTTGGCGAGCAGCAGGTCGTCGCGGTCGAAGAACCCGCGGTTGATGAAGTAGTGGCACTCGATGCGCGCGAAGGCCTCGGCGAAACGATCCTCGCCGAAACGCGCGGCCATCTCGGGACTCGGGAACAGCTTGCTCGTCGAGCCCTCCCAGATGCTCCAGGCCTTGGCCGCGTCGCGCCGCACCGCCGGGTCCGGGCTGGTCAGGCGCTTGTAGTAGGCCTTGACGAAATCGCCGCGCTCGGCCTCGGGAATCGGCTCGACATAGGCCTCCCAGGCGTCGGGGAACACCCAGCTCGCGCCCTCCTGGTAGAACCAGCGGATCTCCGCCTCGCGCAGCAGGAAGATGCCGCGCAGCACCAGCGCCTTGCAGCGTTGCGGATGCGTGATCGCGTACGACAGGCCCAGCGTCGAGCCCCAGGAGCCACCGAACACGACCCAACGCTCGATGCCGAGCGCCTCGCGGATCTTCTCCATGTCGGCGACCAGATCCCAGGTCGTGTTCTCGCGCAGCTCGGCGTACGGCGTCGAGCGGCCGCAGCCGCGCTGGTCGAACAGGACCATGCGGTACTTCTGCGGGTTGAAGAACTGCCGGTGCCAGGGTTCGACACCGCCGCCCGGCCCCCCGTGCACGAAGACGACCGGCTGCCCTTCGGGGTTTCCGCTCTCCTCGACATACAGCTCGTGCAGGTCGGAAACCTTGAGGCGACGCGTGCGGTACGGCTCGATGGCGGGGAAAGGTTGCGCCATGACGGGCTCACGATGGGTGCGGGCGGGGGGAGGTCTAGCTTAACCGCATCGATCGCGCGTGCGCGCCATTGCCGCGCACGCGGCACTGCGCCTACCATCTGCGCCATACCGAAGTACGGACGGCAGCGCCGTCGTGGATGAGCGAACGTGGGATACCGGGGTGCCGTGCAGTCTTCATTGTGTTCACTGTGTCTGAGCTGCACCCTCCTGCTCCCGATGACCGCCGCGGCGGCCGGTTCCACGGTCCCGGAACCGCGGGTCGCCGAACTCGGTAGCGCGGCCCTGCCGCCGTTGCCGAAGGACGGCGCGTCATTCGACACGCTGTTCCCGCGCTACAGCGCGCTCGAACCCAAGGTGCAGTTCTGGAAGCAGATCTTCGGCAGCTACTCCGAGCTGCAGACCGTCGTGCATTCCAGCGAGATTCCGTGGAAGGTCCTGCGCGTGATCGACTTCCGCGGCCAGGCGGCGACGATGTCGGAGGTGCAGTTCGACAACTACCGGCGCAAGGCCGAAAAGGACGCGCGCGACGCGATGGAGCGGCTGGTGGCGTCGGTGCATGCCAAGCGCAACGCGCCGCAGTCGATGACGGCCGACGAGCGGCGCATCTTCGAGCTGTTCAAGGACCAGCGTGCCGACAGCCGCTTTGCGCAGCTGCGCGGCACCATCCGCACGCAGCGCGGCATCCGCGAGCGCACCGAACAGGCCCTGCAGGTTTCCGAGCGCTACCTGCCGTACATGGAGCAGATCTTCGCCGGCTACGGCCTGCCCCGGCAGCTCACCCGCCTGCCCATCGTCGAGTCGAGCTTCAACGTCGAGGCCTACTCGCGCTCGCACGCCGCCGGCGTCTGGCAGTTCATTCCGACCTCCGCGAAGATCTACATGCGGCTGGACGAGGTCGTGGACGACCGGCGCGATCCGTGGACCTCGACCGACGCCGCGGCCCGCCACCTGCGCGACGACTACGCGCTGCTCCAGGACTGGCCGCTCGCGGTCACCGCCTACAACCACGGCCGCTACGGCATCGACCGCGGGCTCAAGGCGATCAAGGGCAAGACCATCGTCGACCTGATCGAGCGCGGCAATCACAAGCGCTGGGGCTTCGCCGGCAAGAACTACTACGCCGAGTTCCTCGCGGCGGTCGAACTCGAACGCGAATGGCGCACGCGCAGCGACCGCCCGTCCGGCCTCGATCCCATCGACTTCGAGGTCGTCGAAACCCGGCACTACGTCCCGTACGAGACGCTGCGTCGCCTCAGCGGCGGCGACGACGAGCTCTTCCGCAGGCTCAACCCCGCCTACCGGCCCGAGGTCATCGACGGCAAGCTCTACGTGCCGCCCGGGCACCTGATCCGCGTGCCGGCCGGTGCCGCGCGCGGCTTCGAGGTCGCCTACGCGCGTCTCGGCAATCATGAGCGCTTCGACCGTCAGCGCGTCTACTTCCTGCTGCACAAGGTGCGCAAGGGACAGACCCTGGGCGGCATCGCCCACGAGTACCGCACCAGCGTCGCCGAACTGCAGAAGGCCAATGGCCTGCGCAGTTCGATGATCCGCATCGGCCAAGTGCTCAAGGTGCCGCCGCGCGAGGAAGCGCGCCCCGGACCGATCAGCGTCGCCGTCGGCGAGTCCAAGCCCGCGCTCACGCGCTCGCAGGTGCAGGCGGCGCGACGCGATGCGGCCGTGCACGTCGTCAGCCGCGGCGACACCATCGCCGCCATCGCGCGCCGTTACGGTGTCAGCCAGGCAAGCCTTCGCGCCGCCAACGGCCTGGATTCCTCGCTGATCAACATCGGCCAGCGCCTGGCGATTCCGGGCCGGACCGACGGCGGCCCCGCCCCCGCCGGCCACTACGTCGTCGTCAGCGGCGACACGCTCAGCGACATCGCCGGGCGTCACGGCGTCAGCGAGGCGGCGCTGCGCACGGCGAACGGACTGCAGTCCTCGCTGATCCGCGCCGGCGAGACGCTGAAGATTCCTGCCGGCGGCACCGCGCTGGCCACGCGCGAACACCGCGTCAGCAGCGGGCAGACGCTGTCCTCGATCGCACGCCGCTACGACGTCAGCATCGACGCGCTGCGCAGCGCCAACGGACTCGGCTCGTCGAACCTGATCAAGGTGGGCCAGACGCTGCAGGTGCCCGCCAACTGATGCGGACGCGCCGCGCCGCCCGCGGCCCGTTTCGTCAGAAGAAGTAGGCGAATACAAAGATCCCGACCATCACCAGCGAGGTCACGAGCTTGGCGATGGTGCCGAACAGCAGCCCCATCCAGGTGGCGATACCGACCCGCGTGGCCTGATCGAAGTTGCGCTGCGTAGCCAGTTCGCCGAGCACCGCACCGATGAACGGGCCGAGGATGATGCCCGGCAGGCCGAAGAACAGGCCGACGAGACTGCCGAGCACCGCGCCGGTCACCGCCTTGGGACTGGCCCCGACGCGCTTGGCGCCCAGGGCCGAGGCGACGAAGTCGATCAGCAAGGACAGCGCGGTCAGCACGCCGAGCACGATCAGCGTGCCGGTGCCGATACGCGCGTAGCCGTCGATCCAGGCCCCGAGCCACAGTCCGGCGAAAACCATCGGTACGCCGGGCAGCGCCGGCAGCACGGCGCCGGCAATGCCGAGCGCGACCAGGGCGACGACGGCGAGCCACAGCAGGACGATGACGATCGGGTCCATTCAGGCGATTCCGGAACGAGGGGCGCGACAGCTTAGACGTTCGTCGCCGACAAAAGGCTGCAATGCCCCGCTTCCGCACTGCACAAAATCGCTTACACTCGATTGCAATGAGGACACCGCCCCGTATGTCCCGCAAGCTCATCGCGCAGCGGACCCAGGACCTCGACCACGCCGCCGACTACCGCAGCTGGCGCGAGATCGCCTTGGAGCTCGACCGCCTCGAAGGCGGCGACGCCTGGAAGCAGGACGACACCAGCGATGACTACGACTACCTGCTGATCCGCGAGCGGCTCACCGAGCTGCGCCGCCTGCGACAGGCCGGCGACGCGCGTCAGCTCGCTTTCGACCTGTACGAAGGTCTGCACGGCAATCTCGGCAACATCTCGAGTCCGCTGCTCTACGGCGGCGCCCGCGTCGGCACCAAGCGGCTGATCGAGGAATACATCGCCGAGGTGACGCGCTGCCTCGATTTCGTCTGCGCCGGCGACTTCGCCGATTTCGGCTTCGAGGAGAAGATCCAGTTCTTCAAGCGCACGGCGATCGCGTTCGGGCGCTCGGCGCTGCTGCTGTCCGGCGGCGGCACGCTGGGCATGTTCCACCTCGGCGTGATCAAGGCCCTGCACGCCGAGAGCCTGCTGCCGCGCGTGATCTCGGGCTCGAGTGCCGGCTCGATCATCGCCGGCACCGTCGGCACGCGTGTCGACAGCGAACTCGACGCGCTGTTCGAACCGGGCGGCCTCAATCTCGATGCCTTCCAGGCGCTCGGCCTGCGCGAGGCACTCCGCGGCGGCGCGATGATGGACGGCGCGCAGCTCGAACGCTGCCTGGAAGCCAACATCGGCGACCAGAGCTTCGTCGAGGCCTTCGACCACAGCAAACGCATCGTCTGCGTGACCGTGTCGCCGGCCGAACCGCACCAGCAGGGCCGCCTGCTGAACTACCTGACCGCACCGCACGTGATGCTGCGCCGGGCGGTGCTGGCGTCCTGTGCCGTGCCCGGCGTGTTCCCGCCGGTGATGCTGCAGGCGCGCAACTACGAAGGCCAGATCGTTCCGTACATGCCGGGAAAGCGCTGGGTCGACGGCACGATCTCCTCCGATCTGCCGATGCTGCGCATCGCACGGCTGCACAACGTCAATCACTACATTGTCAGCCAGACCAATCCGCATATCGTGCCGTTCATGGCACAGATCGACCGCCAGCAGCAGGGCCGGCGCGGACTCGCGCCGCTGGCGGCGGAGCTGGTCAAGTCCGGCGGCAGCGGTGCCCTGTCGCTGGCCCGCAAGCACCTGGACCCGTACGCCAGCGGCCGCGTGCTCGGCAAGATCGACAACGTCGTCCGCCAGCGTTACTCGGGCGACATCAACATCTACCCGCGCAGCACGCCGCGGCGCATCCTGCGCACGTTCTCCAACCCGGCGCCCGAGGACATCCAGCGCTACGTGCGCTCCGGCGAGCGTGCCACCTGGCCCAAGCTCGAACGCATCCGCAACCAGACGCGCATCTCGCGCGCGTTCGAGGACTGCCTGCGCCTGCTCAAGGGGCGCGAGCACGAGCTGTTGCAGCAGCGCGGACGCCCGTCCGTCCGCCGCGCCGCGCGCTGAGCGCGCCGCGGCGCGGCCGCGGAAACGATTGCACACAGAATCTCCGCAATTGCGCCGCAACGCAGCGCTACAGTCGCGGTCCATGTCTGCACCGCGACTGCACGAGGCCCCAGGCCGCATCCGATGAGCACTCCAGACCCGATCGACATCCTGCCGCCCCCGCGCAGCGCATGGCGGCGCCGCGCGCCGCTGCTCGCCGCGCTCGCGGTCCTGGCCGCCGCCGCGTTCTGGTGGTGGCAGCCGGATCGCTCGGCTGCCGCGCCCGCCTACGTCACCGCCGAGGCCGAGCGCGGCGCCATCGTCGCGCGCGTGACCGCGACCGGTACGCTGTCGGCGCTGGTGACCGTCGATGTCGGGAGCCAGGTGAGCGGTCGCATCCAGGCGCTGTACGCGGACTACAACGCGCAGGTCACCGAAGGACAGGTGATCGCCAAAATCGACCCGACGCTGTTCGAGACCCAGGTCGCCAGCGCCCGCGCCAACGTGCGCGCCGCCGAGGCCGGCGTGCTGCGGGCGACGGTGCAGGCGACAGACGCGCAGCGCCAGGCGCAGCGCGCCGACGAACTGTTCGAGCGCAAACTCATCGCTCAGAGCGAGCGCGACACGGTACGCGCCACCGCGCAGGCGGCATCGGCGGATGTCGCCGCGGCCGAAGGCCAGCTCGCACAGGCGCGCGCCGCGCTGGCGCAGGCGGAGGCCAACCTGCACTACACCGACATCGTCTCTCCCACGGACGGCATCGTCATCTCGCGCTCGGTCAACGTCGGCCAGACCGTGGCCGCATCGCTGCAGGCGCCGGTGCTGTTCCAGATCGCGCAGGACCTGCGGCAGATGCAGGTCAACACCAATGTCGCCGAAGCCGACGTCGGGCGTCTCGGTGCGGACATGCCGGTGTACTTCACCGTCGATGCCTGGCCGGGCGAGCGCTTCGCCGGACACGTCCGCCAGATCCGCCACGCGCCGCAGGTGCTTCAGAACGTGGTCACCTACGACGCGGTCATCGACGTCGACAACGCCGACCTGCGCCTCAAGCCCGGGATGACGGCGAACGTGACCTTCGTCGTCGCCGAGCGCGACGACGTCCTGCGCATCCCCAACGCCGCGCTGCGCTTCCGTCCGCCGGCAACGCTGCAGGCCCCGGCGGACGACCGCGACCCGCGCCGCGTGTCCACATCGGCCCGCCCGGCCGTCGACGAGACGGCCGGAACGACCACCGTCTGGGTGCTGGACGACGGCCAGCCGCGGCCGCGACGCATCCGCACCGGCATCACCGACGGCAGCTACACCGAGGTGCTCGACGGTGCGCTGCAACCGGGCGAGCGCGTGCTCACGGGCGTGGGCGGCGCCGGCTCGGGCGCGGCGACGCGGCGCGATGGCCCGCCGCGCATGCGCATGCTCTGAGGCCCGCGGCAATGGCGCTGATCGAGCTGCGCGGTGTGGAGAAGCTCTACCGCATGGGCGACGTCGTCGTGCCGGCGCTGCGCGGCGTCGACCTGACGATCGAGGAAGGCGAGTTCGTCGCGGTCATGGGCGCCTCGGGTTCCGGCAAGTCGACGCTGATGAACGTGCTCGGCTGCCTCGACCGGCCGACGCGCGGACACTACCGCCTCGCCGGGCACGAAGTCTCGACCCTGGATCGCGATCGCCTCGCGACGATCCGCAACCGTCTGCTCGGCTTCGTGTTCCAGAGCTTCAATCTGCTGGCCCGCACCTCGGCCCTCGAGAACGTGGAACTGCCGCTGCTCTACGCCAACGTGCCGGCGACACAGCGCCTGCAGCGGGCCCGCGCCGCGCTGGAACGCGTCGGCCTCGGCGCGCGGCTGGATCATCATCCGAGCCAGCTTTCCGGCGGCCAGCAGCAGCGGGTCGCCATTGCCCGTGCGCTGGTCACCGACCCGCGGCTGGTGCTTGCCGACGAGCCGACCGGCAACCTGGATTCGGCGACCAGCATCGAGGTCATGCGCCTGCTGCAGGCGCTCGGACGCAGCGGCATCACGGTGGTGCTGGTCACGCACGAGCCGGATATCGCCGAGTACGCCGCGCGCGTGATCACGATGCGCGACGGCCGCGTGCTCGCCGACGAACGCCGCACCCCGGTGGCGGCATGAGGCCGTGTCCATGAGCCCGCTGGCGGTCCTGCGCATCGCAGTGCGCGCGCTCGCGCGCAACAAGCTGCGCTCGTTCCTCACCGCGCTCGGCATCATCATCGGCGTCGCCGCGGTGATTGCCATGGTGTCCATCGGCGAGGGGGCCAAGGCGCGGGTCGCGCAGACAATCGAGTCGATGGGCTCGAACCTGCTGGTCGTGCGCGGCGGATCGAGTTCCGGCGGCGGTGTGCGCGGCGGCTTCGATTCGCAGCCGACGCTGACCTGGGACGATCTCGACGCGATCCGCGACGAGCTGCCGTCGGTGCGCTATGCCGCGCCACTGCTCGGGACCGGCGCCGAGGTCATCGCCGACGGCGCCAACTGGACCACGCAGGTCCAGGGCACGACCCCGGCGTACTTCGCCATCCGCAACTGGGACGTCGCGCTCGGCACGCTGTTCACCGAATCCGACGTCGCCAGCGCCGCCAAGGTCGTGCTGCTCGGGCGCACCGTTGCCGACGAGCTGTACGGTGCCGGCAGCGATCCGCTGGGACAGACCGTGCGCGTGCGCAACGCACCGTTCACCGTCGTCGGCGTGCTGCAGTCCAAGGGCCAGTCCGGCTGGGGCCGCGACAACGACGACGCCGTCTTCGTGCCGGTGAGCACCTACCAGTCGCGGATCGAAGGCGGCCTGTCCAAGTTCGTCGCCGGCCAGCTGATGATCGGCGCCTACAGCACCGAGGGCACGCAGGCGGCGGAAACCCAGATTCGCGCGCTGCTGCGCGAGCGCCACCGTCTGGCGCCGAACGCCGAGGACGACTTCTCGATCCGCAATCTCGCCGAGATGGCCAGCGCCGCGACCGAGAGCACGCAGACGATGACCGCCCTGCTCGCCGGCATCGCCTTCGTCTCGCTGGTGGTCGGCGGCATCGGCATCATGAACATCATGCTGGTCTCGGTGACCGAGCGTACACGGGAGATCGGCGTGCGCATGGCGGTCGGCGCGCGTCCGGGCGACATCCTCGCGCAGTTCCTCGTCGAGTCGCTGGTGCTGTCGGTGGTCGGCGGCATCGTCGGCGTCGCGCTCGGCATCGGCACAGCGCAGCAACTCGCCGAGCGGTTCGGATGGTCGCTGCTGGTGCGCGCCGACATCGTCGTGCTGGCCGTCGGCATCAGCGGCCTGGTCGGCGTGGCTTTCGGCCTGTACCCGGCGCGCAGGGCCTCGCGCCTCGATCCGATCGAGGCACTCCGATTCGAGTGATCAGCGCGCCTTGAGCAGGTCGCGGATCTCGGTCAGCAGCTTCTCCTCGGCACTCGGCCCCGGCGGCGGTGGCGGCGGCGCCGCCTCTTCCTTGCGCTTGAGGTTGTTGATGCCGCGCACGACGAAGAAGACCGCGAGCGCGATGATCAGGAAATCGACCACCGCCTGCACCAGCCGGCCATAGCCGAGCAGGACTGCCGGCTGGTCGCCCTGTGCCGCCCTGAGCGTCAGCGCCATGTCGGAGAAGTCGACGCCGCCGACGAGCAGGCCGATCACCGGCATGACCACGTCGCCGACCAGTGACGAGACGATCTTGCCGAAGGCCGTGCCGATGACCACGCCGACGGCGAGGTCGACGACGTTGCCGCGCATCGCGAACTGCTTGAACTCGCTGGCCATGCCCATTGCACGCTCCCTGTCATGAACTGACGGGATTGTATGCCCGCCCGACGGGATGTCGCTCAGTCGCCGGCGGCCAGTCCGGCGGCGAGGTCCGCATAGCGGGGGACGAAGCCCAGTTCCTCGCGCGCGCGGTCGATGCGCAACCGCTTGGATTCCTCCATGAACGACCACATCGCCGGCGTGAACCGGCGGCGCGCTTCCTCAAGGCCGACGGCTTCGGGCTCGGGCAGGCCGAAATGACGGGCGCAGCGCGTGAAGTAGTCGGCCATCGTCGTCGGCGAGCCGTCGGCGATGTTGTAGGCATGGCCGCCGACGCCACGGACCGCGGCGAGCACTGCCGCGCTTGCCAGATCCTCGGCGTGCACGCGATTGGAGTACGGCGACTCTTCGGCGCGCAACACCGGCGTGCCGCTGCGCAGGCGCTGCAGCGGCCAGCGCCCCGGCCCGTAGATGCCGGGCACGCGCAGGACGACCGTTGCCGCCCCCGCGGTCGCCGCCCATTGCGTGAGGGCGGCCTCGGCATCGGCGCGCCGCCGCGCACGGGCACTCTGCGGCTTGAGCGGTTCGCGCTCGTCGATCCAGCGGCCGTCGCAGTCGCCGTAGACCCCGGAGGTCGACACGTAGACCACGCGGCCGATGCTTCCGCGCTGAGCCGACAGCCAGCCGCGCAGCCGCGTGTCGGTCTCGCCGTCGCCCGGCGGCGGCGCGAACCAGAACAGCCACGGCCAGTCGCCGGCGTCCTGCGGGTGGTCGAGGTCCTCGATCCGCACCTGTGCACCCAACTCCTCGAGGGCCCCCCGCTTTTGCGGGTCGCGCAGGATTGCCGTAACCTCGCCGCCCGCTTCGCGCAAGCGTCGCGCCACGCGCAGACCGATGTCGCCGCAGCCGGCGATCAGCGCGCGCGGCGGACTCAGGAGTTCATTCATGGTGCCGCGAGCATGACACATCAGGTGCGTCTGGCCGGGCGCACGACGGCCTTCGACGTCGCCGACGGCGAAACCGTGCTGCAGGCCGGGCTGCGCAACCACCTGGCCCTGCCGTTCGGCTGCCAGTCCGGAAGCTGTGCGTCCTGTCGCGTGCGCAAGCTGGAAGGCGAGGTCGCCTATGCCTTCGAGCCGCCTGCGCTGTCGGCGGCGGAGATCGAGGCCGGGTACATCCTCATGTGCCTCGCGCAGGCGCGGTCGGACCTGGTGATCGACCTGCACCAGCCGCCGCAGATCGAATCGCTGCGGCCACGGCAGCTGCCCTGCCGCGTGCAGTCCAAGACCTGGCTGGCGCACGATGTCCTCGGCCTGAGTCTGAAGCTGCCGAAGAACAGCGACTTCACCTGGCTGCCCGGCCAGTACATCGACCTGCTGCTCGACGATGGCCGCCGCCGCAGCTTTTCGATTGCCAACGCGCCGGGCCGCGGCATGCTCGAGCTGCATGTGCGGGTCGCGCCGGGAGGCCGTTTCGCGCACTGGGCGGCACACGAGATGCCCGAGCGCGCGATCCTTCGCTTCGAAGGACCGCTCGGCGCGTTCTACCTGCGCGACGAGTCGACGAGGCCGGTGGTGATGGTGGCCGGCGGTACCGGCATCGCGCCGATCCACGCCATGCTCGAAGCGCTGACCGCGGGCACCCACACGCGTCCGGTACGGCTGTACTGGGGGGTGCGCGCCCAGCGCGATCTCTACATCCACGAGCGCTTGCTGCGCTGGGCCCGGGAGCACGACTGGCTGCGCTACGTCCCGGTGCTCTCGGACGCCGACGACGGCTGGGACGGCGCCCGCGGCCTGGTGCACGAAGCCGCGCTGCACGACCAGCCGGACCTGCACGACGTCGAAGCCTACCTGTCGGGTCCGCCGGTCATGGTCCGTGCCGGCAAGCAGGCGTTCGCAGCGGCCGGGCTCGACGCCGACCATCTGTTCTACGACAGCTTCGACTACGCCCACGAGACCTGGCCGGCGGTCGGCTAGGGAAGGCCCATCCGCAATGGCTGGCGTGGCGCGCTGCGACGACCGATCGCGCCGAAAACGGGCTACTGCGCTGCCAGCTCCAGTCCCTGACGGTAGAACCGCTGCGCCTCTTCGGGCTGCTGCGTCTGTTCGCAGACGCGCGCCAGCGCGAGGTAGGCGGCGGCCGAGGGCGCCAGCTTGACCACGGCATCGAGGTAGCTGCGCGCCTTGCCCCACAGGCGGTTGCGCAGGCAGGCACGTCCGGCGGCGATCAGCAGTTCCGGCCGCTCGCCGTAGCGCGTCAGCCACTGCTCGATCGCCGCGAGCTGGCCGAGCGCGTCCGCCGGTTCGAGCTGGCCATAGAGTTCGGCGAGGCCGGCATCCCACTCGCGCGCGAGCGTGTCGCTCGCCAGCGCCATCGCCTCGGCCTGCGCGTTGAGCCGCGCGAGACTGCGTGCGTATTGCAGGCGCACGACCGGCCACTGTCGCGCGTCGGTGGGCGTCTGCGCCCACAGCGCCTTGACCCGCTCGAGGCGCGCCTCGCCTTCGGCGAGCCGCAGGCGCTCGCCGAGCGCCCGCTCAAGCATCGCGCGACGCTTCGACGGGTTGAGGTTCGCCGTGGCGGCCGCGTCCTGCAGCAGCAGGTGCAGGGCCTCCCATTCGCCGAGTCCGTGCAGCGCCTCGGCCAGCAGTTCGACGGCGTAGGGCTGGCGGATATCCATCTGCCGCAGGCGCTCGGCGGTTTCGCGTGCGGCAACGAACTCGCCGCGCTCGATCTGCAGCTCGGCCTGGGTCAGCAGGGCGGCGCGTTCGATGTCCGGCGCCAGCCCGGTCGCCAGTCGCAGGTAGTGATCGCGGCGCTCGCCCGCGCCGAGCCGCTGCGCGGCACGTGCCGCGCCCAGGTAGTTGAGTTGGGCGGCGTGGTGATCGGCCGCGCGGCGCACGAGTTCGACCTCGGCACGGCGCCAGTCGCCTTCGAGCAGGTGCAGCAGGCCGGTTTCGAACGACCGCTGTGCGCGTTCGCGCCGACGGCGGTCGATCATCGTGCGCAGCGATTGCGGCAGGCGCACGCTGCCGACGAGCAGGCGCAGCAGCAGCCACGTTGCGAAGACCAGCACGGCAAGACCGAGCAACAGGCCCAGCAGCGAGGTCTCGAGGACCCAGCCACGGAAGCCCACCAGCACGTAGCCGGTCTCGTCGCGCAGATACCACGCCGCCGCCGCACCCAGCGCGAGCGCCACGACCGCAATCAGCAGCGTGCGGATCATTGAGCAGCCGGCTCAAGGTGAGCCCGCAGCAGCACGAGGCTGCCACTGATGTCGGGCAGCGGCGGGTCGAGCTGCAGCTCCTGCAGCCGCGCGAGCTCCGCCTGCACCGCGGCGATGGCGGGATCGTTGGCGCTGAAGTAGTCGTCGAGCCACGCCGACGCGGACCGGCACAGCTCGCGGAAGGTGGCCACGTCGCGGCGCAGGAGCGCGGCGCGGGCGCCCTCGAGCTTGAGTGCGAGCACCTGGCGGATCAGCGCATCCTGTTCGACGCTGAGCAGCTGCGGCGGCGGCCCGCCCTCGCGACGGATCGTGAACGCACTGGACACGGCACGCTTCACCGCCATCCAGGCCCGCTGCCAGCGCGAGCCCGCCGCTTCGGCGTCCGCTGCGGCAGCCTCCGGCCGGAAGCTGTCCGGCACCTGGGCCTTGAGGGCGAACTGCGGCGCCCGTTCGATCACGCTGGCCAGCGTCAGCGCGGCACCGGGCGCATCGGCACGCGGCACGGCCTGCAGCGCGGCTCGCTCGCGTGCGATCGCCTCGCGCACACCGAACAGCCGCGGATCGGCGAGAACCGCCAGACGGGCGTCGGCGGCCTCCAGCGCGACGAGGGCGGCGGAGACTTCGCGCCCGACCTGCAGACGGTCGTTGGCCTGCATCAGCAGTTGTTCGATCACCGCGAGCTGCACGCGGCTGCGCCCGCCGCCGAGCTCCTCGCGCAGCACACCGATGGCCTGGTCCTGCGCGTCGAGACGGTCGGCGAAGCGGGCGATCTGCGTGGCATTGCGCTGCACCGCCACCGCCTGATCGGCGCTGCGCGTCTGCAGCCGCTCGACCTGCGCCGCAGCGCCTTCCATGCTCGCGCGCAGGCGCTCGATCTGGGTATCGCGCTCGGCAACCATCCCCTCCAGCCGCCGGTAGCCTTCCCAGCCCGCCGCGGCGACCACCGCCACGAGCACGATGAGCAGCAGCACGGCCCAGCCCAGGCCGGAGCCACGGCGCGAGACCGGGGCCTTGGCGGTGTCCGGTGCCGCTGCCGGCGCAGCGGTCTGCGGCGCCGGTCCCTGCTCCCGGGCGTCGTCGCCCGCGGGGGATGTCGCGTCTGCCTTGTCTTCTTGATCCGTCATGAGCGGGGGTCTGTCCCGGTTCTGCCACCAATGTTCGAGAACGCGCAGGCAGCCGGTATCGCCCGTCTGCTCGGGAACCAGGGGCGCGGTTCTGAAGCCGAGTTCGAGCGCCTGTTCTACCACACGCCGACTCGGCACAACCAGTTGAAGATCGAGCAGACGCAGGCGCGCCTCGTCGGCAATGCGCGTGAACATCAGGCGCAGTGATTCGCCGTTGGTGAACACCGCAGCATCGACCGACGACACGGCGCCGGCCAGCGCCTCGGCGGTGTGCGGCAGCGCCACCCGGCGGTAGACCTCGACGCGGCTGACCTGCGCGCCACGCGCCGTCAGCTCCTGCTCAAGGGCATTGCGACCGCCCTCGCCGGTGACGACGACGATGCGACGGCCCTGCACGTCGAGCAGGCGTTCGAGCGCCAGCACCGCCTCGCTGTCGTGTTGTCCGTCTGGGACGCTCACGTCCTCGATGCCGGCCTGTGTCAGGGCGCTCGCCGTCGCAGGACCGATGGCGATACAGGGCGGCCAGACGCCGGCATCGAGCGCGCGTGCGTAGCGCACCGCGTTGACGCTGGTGAAGATCCACGCCAGGGCGTCGCGCTGCTGCTGGAGCTGGGCGGCGGCGGCGGCCGACTGGCGGATCGGCTCGATCGCCTGCATCGGCAACTGCACGACCGTTGCCCCGTGGCGTTCGAGCAGGCGACAGAGCGGCTCGGCCTGCTCGGCCGGCCGGGCGACCAGCACGCGCAATCCGTCGAGGCTGCGGTCGTCCACGGTCAGACGTGGATGCCGAGCGGCGCGAGAATCGTGCGCGCGCCGGCGTCCAGCAACTCCTGCGCGAGGCGTTCGCCGAGCGTGGCCGCCTCGGCACGCGGTCCTTCGATCGCGCGGCGCACCAGCGTCGAGCCGTCCGGCGCACCGACCAGGCCGGTCAACCGCAAGCGCTCGCCGAGAAACACCGCGTGGCCGGCGACGGGCACCTGGCAGGCGCCACCCAGCCGCGCGTTCATCGCCCGCTCGGCGGCGAGCCGATGCTCGGAGTCGAGGTCGTGCAGCGGAGTCAGCAGCGCGCGCGTGCGCGCATCACCTTCACGGCACTCGATGCCGACGATGCCCTGGCCGATCGCCGGCACGAAGCGCTCGACGTCGAAGCGCTCGCGGATCCGGTCGGCCAGGCCCAGCCGGATCAGTCCGGCGGCGGCGAGCAGGATCGCGTCGTACTGCCCCTCGTCGAGCTTGCGCAGGCGTGTGCCGACATTGCCGCGCAGCTCGGAGACGCGAAGGTCCGGACGCAGCCGCCTCAGCTGGGTCTGGCGGCGCAGGCTGGAGGTGCCGACGTGCGCCCCCTGCGGCAGGGCGTCGAGCGAGGCATGGGCATTGGAGACGAAGGCGTCGCGCGGATCCTCGCCCTGCAGGCAGGCCGTCAGCACCAGTCCGTCCGGCTGTTCCACCGGAACGTCCTTCATCGAATGCACGGCGATGTCGGCGCGCCCCTCGAGCATCGCCTGTTCGAGCTCCTTGACGAACAGGCCCTTGCCGCCGATGGCCGCCAGCGAGGTGCCCAGCAGGCGATCGCCCTGCGTGGTCATCGGCACCAGCTCGACCGCGAGCTGCGGATGCGCCGCCTGCAGGCGCACGCGCACGTGTTCGGCCTGCCAGAGCGCAAGCGGCGATTCGCGGGTGGCGATGCGAAGTGTCATGCGAGAAAGCGTGCCCAGTGTCCGGAGCCCGCATTGTCCCACGAGTCTCCGGTCCGGGCCCTGCGCCGCGCTCAGTGTCGGTGAGGAATCTCCGCACCTCGGCCAGCCGCCGCCGCGACACCGGCAGCGGATCGTTGACGTGCTTGAGCTTGAGCCAGTGATGCGGATCGCCCTGGCGGTCGCGCTCGAGCCCGGCGATGCAGCGCGTGTTGACCAGCGCCTTGCGGTGAACGCGCAGGAACAGCGGCTCGAAGTCTGCTTCCAGCGTCTTCAGGGACTCTTCGATCAGCACCTCACCGTGCAGGTGGTAGACCGTGGTGTATTTCTGGTCGGCGAGGAAGTACAGGATCTCGTCGACCGGCACCCGCACCAGACCGTCGCGTGTCGTCGCCAGCACGAACTCACGCTTGGGCTTGCCGCCGTCGCCGGGGGCCGCACCCTGCGGCTTCTGCGCCCGGGTTGGCTTGCGTACGCGCTGCAGGGCATCGCGCAGCTTCTCGAGCCGGATCGGCTTGAGCAGGTAACCCTGAGCGCTGGCGTCGAAGGCCGACAGCGCGTGTTCGGAATAGGCCGTGGTGAAGATCACCGCCGGCGGCACGTCCATCTCGGCGAGCTGGCGACCGACCTGCAGACCGTCGATCCCGCCCATGCGGATGTCGAGCAGCACCAGATCGGGCTCCTCGTCATCGATCACGTCGAGCGCGGTCTCGCCGTCGCCGGCCTCGCCGACGACCTCGTAGCCCGGAAACTCCTGCAGCAGGCGGCGCAGGCGTTCACGCGCCAGCGGTTCATCGTCCACGATCACGACGCGCATCTTCATTCCCCTCTTGTATCGTCCGCCCGCCTGGCCGCATCACGCCCGTCCGGCGATTCCCGGCGCGGTTGCGCCGGCAGCACCAGCCGCGCACGGAACACGCCGCCTTCGAGCCGCAGATCGCGCCCCATCTCGAGGCGCGCCCCCTCACCGTAAATCAGGTTCAGGCGCTGAGCAATATTGTCGATGGCGATGCGGTTACCGCTGCTCGGCTGACCGTCGCCGCCGGCCATCGGGTTGGTCACCTCGATGATCATGCGGCCGAAGATCTCGCGCGCCGCGATGCGGATCGCCCCGCCGCCGGCCAGCCGCGACACGCCGTGATGCACGGCGTTCTCGATCAGCGGCTGCACGACCAGCTTGGGAACCTTCCAGCTCAGCAGTTCCTCGGGCACGTCCCATTCCACCTTGAGCTTGTCGCCCAGGCGCAGTTTCTCGATGCGCAGATAGGCGTGGCACAGGCCGATCTCCTCGACCAGCGGCGCGACCTGCCCGCGCTTCTCCAGGCTAGCGCGAAACAGGTCGGACAGATCCTCGACCATCATCTCGGCCTCGTTCGGGCGCACCTGGATCAGCGCGGCGAGGCTGTTGAGCGCATTGAACAGGAAGTGCGGACGGATGCGTGCGTTGAGCGCCTGGTAGCGCGCTTCGCCCTCCGCCTGCACCTGCATCGTCCACTGGTTGCGCACCCAGAAGTAGCGCAGCAACAGCATCGCGACAATCGCTGCAATGCCGGTGTGCCGCAGCACGAACTCGAGCCGCGACTGCGACGGCGCGATGAACGCCCAGGCCAGCGCATGCGTGATGCGGTGGGCCAGATCGGCGATCAGCATCACGATCACCACGAGCATGCCCCAGCAGAAGAAGAACACGACGCCGGCACGCGCCACGCCGATCCAGCGCCGCGCCCAGCACATCGCCGCGGCCGAGCACAGGCTGATCCACTGCAGGTACAGCGAGATCAGCAGCAGCTTCTCGACGCCGGCGCGTCCGGTTGCGCCGCTGCCCAGCGTCAGCACGATCGCCACCAGCTCCATCGTGAACGCCAGCGTCAGCACGCTGCGCAGCGAGCAGAAGTCGGGAAACAGGTCCAGTGCCTGCGCGGTCGAGGGTCGGATGCGTTGCACGCGGCGATGGTCGGCAGGTATTGGCCCGCAGCAAGGTTCGCAGGGGTGCGCCGCGCCGGCAAGCGCGCCCGTCGTCCGGCCGGGGCCTGCTATCAGGCCCCTGGCGTCCGACGCCTATAATTCGCGCCCGGCTCCCGTTTGCACTGCCATGTCCAGCAACTCCGATCAGAAACCCAGCCAGAAGCCCAGCCAGAAGCTGTGGGGCGGCCGCTTCGCCGAAACGACCTCGGCGCTGGTCGAGCGCTTCTCCGAATCGGTGAGCTTCGATGCGCGCCTGTACCGGCAGGACATCCGCGGCAGCCAGGCGCATGCGCGCATGCTCGGCAAGGTGGGCGTGCTGTCGTCGGCGGACGTGGACGCCATCGTCTCCGGGCTCGACGGCATCCTCGCCGACATCGAGGCCGGCCGCTTCGAGTGGAAGACCGAGCTCGAAGACGTGCACATGAACATCGAGGCCGCGCTGACCGCCCGCATCGGCAACGCCGGTAAGCGCCTGCACACCGGCCGCTCGCGCAACGACCAGGTCGCCACCGACCTGCGCCTGTACGTGCGCGACGTCATCGACGAGCTGGTCCCGCTGATCGACCGTGTCGCTGGCGGCCTGCTCGACCTCGCCGAGCGCGAGGCGGACACGGTGATGCCCGGCTTCACCCACCTGCAGATCGCGCAGCCGGTCAGCTTCGGCCACCACATGCTGGCCTGGCGCGAGCAGATCCTGCGCGACCGGGCGCGGCTGCTGGACTGCCGCCAGCGGATGAACCTGCTGCCGCTGGGCGCGGCCGCACTGGCCGGCACGGTCTACCCGATCGACCGCGCCTTCGTTGCCGAGCAGCTCGGCTTCGACGGCGTGACCGCGAACTCGCTGGACACGGTGTCGGACCGCGACTTCGCGATCGAATTCTGCTTCGCGGCGAGCCTGACCCTCGTGCACCTGTCGCGCTGGAGCGAGGAACTGATCCTCTGGGCGACGCCGATGTTCGCCTTCGTCGACCTGCCCGACCGCTTCTGCACCGGCAGCTCGATCATGCCGCAGAAGAAGAACCCGGACGTGCCCGAGCTGGTGCGCGGCAAGACCGGCCGCGTGGTCGGCAACCTCAATGCCCTGCTGGTGCTGATGAAGGGCCAGCCGCTGGCCTACAACCGCGACAACCAGGAAGACAAGCCGCCGCTGTTCGACACCGTCGACACCGTGTCGCTGTGCCTGCAGGTCTACGCCGAGATGATTCCGGCGATCACGGTGCGCCGCGACAACTGTCGCGCCGCCGCCGCCAAGGGCTTCTCGACCGCCACGGACCTCGCCGACTACCTCGTCGGCAAGGGCCTGCCGTTCCGCGACGCCCACCACGCCGTCGGCAGCGCCGTCGGCTTCGCAGCCAAGAAGGGCTGTGACCTGTCGGAGCTGTCGCTCGACGAGCTCAAGGGCTTCTCGCCGCTGATCGGGCAGGATGTCTACGCACGCATCACGCTCGAAGGCTCGCTCAATGCCCGCAACCATGTCGGCGCGACCGCGCCCGCACAGGTGCGGGCAGCGATCGCGCGGGCGCGGCAGAACCGCTAGGGCGCGGTCAGCGCCTGCAGCTCGACGAGGCTGGCCTGGTTGACCTCGATCAAGCCGCGCCGCGGCCGGTCGAGGTCGATGATGATGAAGACCAGCAGCACGATCAGCACGACCATCACGTAGGTCACGAAGGACGCACGCTGGCCCGACAGGCCGGACGTGAAGCCGACGATGCTGCCGGTCAGCAGGAAGGTGCCGTAGAGCAGGAACAGCACGATCTCCGGCACGTGACGTTCGAGTGCCGCCGCGCGCCGTCCGTAGGCATCGAAGACCTCGTTCAGCGCCTGGATGAACAGTCCCGAGGTCACCGGCCCCGGATCGGCCGCCGCCGCCTCGGTGGCGGTACGCCACATCGCGGTTTGCGCATGCGCCGACGCCGCCAGCAGGCCGGCGCGCGCATCCACGTCGGTGGTGGCCCGCGCTCCCGCCTGCACGCGCAGGTCGATGTAGTGGCGCATCTGCTCGCGCGCCTGCTCGCGCTGCGCCGCCGGCAACAGATCGGTGCGCAACCACGCCGTGCCGATGGCATTGGCCTCCTCGACGACGGCCTGGCTGCGGGCGTCGAAGCGCTGCAGCGCCAGCGACAGCGTGAACGCCAACAGCAGGCCGAGTACGCCGAGCAGCGAGGCCTGGATCGCGCTGACCTGCGAGCGCGACGACTCGACCGTGCTCGCGGCCCAGCGCGCCCCGATCCGGAAGCCCAGTTCGATCACCGCGATCATCGACAGCAACAGCACCATGACGATCACGACACTGCTCTGGTCGTACATGATCTCTCTCATTCGGGATGCTCCAGCAGCCCGGCAGCCACGCGGCAAGGGCCGGTCCGGGGACATCGGGGGCAAGGGATGGGGAAGCCGCCCGGCCAGGCCGGACGAGGCGCACGATAGCCGAAGTCTGACGCACGAGGCAGGGCCGGCACGGTTGGCATCGCTCAACTGGTATGATAAGTTGACCACATGACAAGATCGGCTTTCTCCGTCGCCCGCCGCGAATCGCTGTCCGACTCGGTCTACCGGCAGATCAGGGGCAAGATCCTGCGCGGCGAACTGGCCGCCGGCGCGCCGCTGCCGGCGGAGCGGGAGCTGTCCGAGGTCACCGGCGTGAACCGCGGCGCCGTGCGCGAGGCGATCAAGCGCCTGCAGCAGGCGGGGCTGGTCGCGGTGCGCCAGGGCGGCAACAGCGTGGTGCTCGACTATCTCGACGAGGGGGGGCTGGAATTGCTGCCGAATCTGCTGGTGGATGGCGACGGCCGACTCAATGGCGGCGTCGTACGCTCGATCATGGCGATGCGGTCGGCGCTGGCCCCGGACATCGCCGCCGCTGCGGCCCGCAAGGGCGGCGCCCGCCTGGCCGATGAACTCGATGAGGTTCTGGCGCAGATGCGCGCGCAGGCCAGGGACACCCGGGCCCTGCAGGCGCTGGCGCTGGCGTTCTGGAAGAAGCTGGTCGAGCGCGGCGGCAACATCGCCTTCCGGCTCGCGTTCAACTCGATGACCAAGACCTACACCCAGGTTCAGGACATCCTGGCAACGGTGCTCGAACCCGAGTTCCGCGATGCCGAGAACCTGACGGCGATCGCCCGCGCCGTGCGCACCGGCGACCCGGAAGCGGCCCGCGCCGCCGGTCGGCGCCACGTGGAGATCGGCCGTCAGGCCCTGGAGCGCGCACTCGATGCCGTCGAGGCGCAGGGAGGTCGGCCGTGAAGCAGGCGAAGATCGACGACGGGCGGATGATCGCGGCCCACGAGACGGCGCAGCGCAACCCGATGCGTCCACCGGACAGCCTGCCGCGAGACGCCGGTGCCGCGTTGCGCGTGTTCTGGTCGCACCCGAGCAGCCTGATCATTGCGGGGTTCGTGCTGCTGTTCGGCGGCTGGCGCATCGCGCTGGGCGGGTTCGGCTGGATCGACGCCGCTATCGCCCTCGGCGTACTCGCCTACTTTCCGGTCAACGAGTGGCTGATCCACGTGGTCATGCTGCACTTCCGGCCGCGCAGGCTGTTCGGCCGCACGATCGACTTCTACCTGCCGAAGACTCACCGTCGCCACCACGCCGACCCGTGGAATCTGGCCTGGGTCTTCATTCCGCGCCACGTGCATCTGCTCGTCGCGCCGACGGTCGCACTGCTGCTGTGGGCGCTCTGGCCGTGGAAGGAATGGGTGCTCAGCGGCGTCACCGCCTATCTGCTGCTCGGCCTGCACTACGAATGGGTGCACTTTCTCGCGCACATTCCGTGGTGTCCGGACCATGCGTACTACAAGCGCCGCGTGCGCGAGCATCGCTACCACCACTTCCGCAACGAGAACTACTGGTGGGGCGTGTCCATGGGCCTGGGCGACCGTCTGTTCGGCACCGCGCCCAAGGTCGAGGACGTCGGTCGCTCGGGCACCACGCATGCGGTAGGCACCCGCTGACGGCTTGCGCCATCGGCACCGCTGGCGCACCCTGCGCGCCGCAACCCGACACGGCCCGAGGTCATGATCGTCTTCGTTACCGGCGCCAGCGCCGGCTTCGGTACCGCGATTGCGCGGCGCTTCGCCGCGGACGGCGCGCAGGTGATCGTCAGCGGGCGACGCGGCGAACGCCTGCGTCAGCTCGCCGCGGAGCTGGGACCACGCGTGCTGCCGCTGGAGTGCGACGTGCGCGACCGCGCCGCGGTGGAGCAGGCCGCCGCGCAGCTGCCGGCCGGGTTTTCGGCCGTCGATGTGCTCGTCAACAACGCCGGTCTCGCACTCGGCCTAGAGCCTGCCCACGCCGCACGTATCGACGACTGGGAGCGGATGGTCGATACCAACATCAAGGGCCTGCTGTACATGACAAGGGCCCTGCTGCCGGGCATGACCGAACGTCGTCGCGGACACGTGATCAACATCGGCTCGATCGCCGGCGAATGGCCGTATCCCGGCGGCAACGTCTACGGCGCGACCAAGGCCTTCGTGCGGCAGTTCTCGCTGAACCTGCGCGCCGACCTGCTCGGTACCGGCGTGCGCGTCACCGACATCGAGCCGGGCCTGTGCGCGGGCACCGAGTTCTCGAACGTGCGCTTCCACGGCGACGACGCCCGCGCCGCGAAGGTCTACGAGAACACCACGCCGCTGTCGGCCGAGGACATCGCCGACACCGTGCACTGGGTCGCCACGCGACCTGCGCATGTCAACGTCAACACCCTCTCGGTGATGCCGGTGGACCAGGCCTTCGCGCCGCTCGCGATCCACCGTCGCGGCGACGACGGCCGCTAGGCGCCTGGGCGGCAGGAACCGCCGGGGCTCCTAGACCTGCGGTTTCGTTCCCGCGTCGGCGCGCTGGCGCAAGGCATCGACGCGCGCGCGCAAGCGCTCGTCATGACCGTAGATGTCACGGCGGAAGCTGATGCGCTCGTCGTCCTCGTCGACCCACGCGGTCAGGTAGTACAGGCGCACCGGCACCTTGTCGTCGAGCGCGATGCGGCTGCGCTCGCCACCGTCGACGGCCTCGCGCACGCGCTCGGCGTCCCAGTCCGGCTGGCCGTCGAGCAGGTAGTCGGCCAGCTCGACCGGGTCACGCACGCGGATGCAGCCATGACTGAAGGTGCGCTGGACCTCGTCGAACAGGTGTCCGGCCGGCGTGTCGTGCAGATAGATCGCATGCCGGTTCGGGAACATGAACTTGATGCGGCCCAGTGCGTTCTTCGGCCCGGGGCGCTGACGCAGCAGGTACGGAAAGTCGTCACCGGAACCCGCGTAGCCGGCCCAGTCGATTCCGGCGGGATCGATCGACTCGGCATTCGGTCCCGGCTCGCGCACGACTTCCATGTCGTTCGCGCGCAGGTAGTCGGGGTCGTCGACGATCTTGGGAGCGATCTCGTTGACGATGATCGAGTCGGGCACGTTCCAGTACGGGTTGATCTGTAGGTACTCGATCTCGTCGGCGAACGCCGGCGTCGCGTGCCGTTCCTTGCCGACGATCACCGGCATGCTCAGCACGACCTCGTCGCCGTCGAAGGCGCGCAGCCGGAAGCCGGCGAGATTCACCGCGACATGCCGGCTCTGCGGCGGATCGGGCAGCCAGCGCAGGCGTTCGAGATTCCAGTCCACCTGTTCGAGCCGCTGCTCAGCGCTGACGTTGAGCATCGCCTGTACCTCGGGACCGAGCACACCGTCGTCGGCGATACCGTGGCGACGCTGGAAGTCCTTGACCGCCGCGACCGTTGCCTCGTCGTAGCGTTGCGGATCGTCACCAGATTCGTCGCGCGCCAGCTCGCCGCCGGCCAGCAGCCGCTGCCGGATCTTCGGCAGCACCGGATGCTGCTCGCCCGGCTCGATCACGCCTTCGTACTGCACCGTTTCCCAGCCGCCCTCCTGAATCCGCCGCACCAGCTCGCGGCGTGCCGCGACCAGCCGACGGTAGTCGTCGGTCCGGGGCTCCAGCGCTTCGATCGCGTCCTCCACGCCGTGCTCGTCGAGCAGGATCAGCGCCTGCGCGGGATCGAAAGGGCGTCGCGGAATCAGCCAGCCGTCGACGTCGGCAGGATCGGTGTGGCCCTGGGTCACGTCGCCGGCATAGCGCAGGTAGACGCGGCTCAGGGCGATCTCGGTCTGAGCGCGCAGCGTCGGGTCCATGCGCAGGCCGAGTTGCGCCGCCACCGATTCCGGCTTGTAGGGCGCACGCAGCAGACCGCGCGCATCGGCGCTGCGCAGCTGTTCGAGCAAGGCCTGGGCCGGGCCGGCGGCAGCGTCGCCACCGTTGTCGTTGGCGCGGGTCCAGAAGGGTTCGTGGTCACGTCGGGCGTAGAACGCGGCGATGGCGCGATCCTGATCCTGCGGCTGGCGAAGCTGTTCGATCAGCGCCGCCCGCACGTCCTGCAGGCCGGCGTCGCGTTCGGCGCAGGCGCCGAGCGCCACGGCGGCCAGCGCAGCGAGCGCAGCCAGCAGGTTTCTCGACGTCATCGAAGCAAGCGGCACGGTGTTCACGCCACCGATGTTTGCCGCATAGGACTGAGAGGGTGTAGACAAAACAATCAGGTTGTCAGACGACGCAGGAGGAGCCGTGCCTCTGCAAGCCAGATCCAGGCCTCCGAGACGTTCGCCAGGCGATCGTGATGCATGATGAGTCTGCGCGCGCGCTCGTTCCAACCGTGGGTGCGTTCAACCACCCAGCGCTTGGGAAGGACGACGAAGCCGTTGGCATCGGCCCTGACAGGGAACAACTGGCCCTGAGCAGCGTGATGCCACGATCCGCCGTTGCCATTGGCGGGGTGGCGGACCACCTCGACGGTCAGCGCGTGCGTCTGGTTAAGGGTTTGTGCACAGCGGCCAGCGTAGCCGCCATCGACGAACAGGGTCTGCACCGAAGGATACTTCTGCTTGGCGGTGGCAACGACCGCATGCGCGGCGTCGCGGTCCTGCACACTGGCGGCGGTGACGGTCACGGCCAACAGCAGGCCCAAGGTATCGACCACAAGATTGCGCTTGCGCCCCTTCACCTTCTTGCCGGCATCGAAGCCACGCTCGCCGCCCTGCGGCGAGCTGCGTGTGGATTGCGCATCCAGCACCGCTGCCGTCGGTGCGGCGGTGCGGGCCTCGCGCTCGCGCCACAGGCTGCGCAGACGATCATGCATCTGTTCAAACTTGCCTTGCGCGCTCCATCGACGAAAGGTCTTGTAGACGTTGTCCCAGTGCGGGAACTCGCTCGGCAGCATCCGCCACGCGCAGCCCGTGCGCACGACGTAGCAGCAGG
>NZ_QICN01000009.1 GCF_003201205.1 Sinimarinibacterium flocculans | reverse complement strand
TGACGATCCACCGTCGTCGCCTGCGCGATGCTGTCGTCGAGAATCGCGATCTCTTCGCCCTGCAGTCGCAGCTGGCGCTCGAGCTGGCGGTTGTAGGCCTCCAGACCCTCGATCTCGCGCAGCACCGTGCGGTACTCGTCCGCAAGCCCCCGCCGCGCTTCGCCCAGATCGTCCACACGATCCTGGCTCGCCGCCTGCGCCACCAGCCACTGGTTACCCGCGTCCAGGACTTCGGGGACTGTTGCTGCGTGGGTGGTCTGGACACAGGCCAGCACGCACCCGGCCCCAAGCAACAGCCCGCTCATCAGCCGCGAGCCTGCCGGCGCGGAATCAATTCGTTGCATACACCGCCTCCTCGAAATGGCACCCATGCCGCCCGCACGAGCGGCACGACATCGGAATCGAACCCGCTTCATCGCCGTCCGGTCGGACGCACCACCAGCTCCTCGACCATCGCCCGTATCGACTGGCGATGGCTGTCGACGACGAGTTGCGCGACATCGTCCGCCGCCATCAACGTCGCGCGGTCGACATCCGAACCGTCCCAGGTGGGCGTATCCGTCGCCCCCGGATAGATGCAGCAGACGCGGATCCCCTGATCCGCCGTCTCCGCCCGCACCGCCTTCGCCAGCCCGGCCACGCCGTGCTTCGCGGCGCAGTAGGCGGCATTGTTGGCCAGGCCTTCGAGCCCGGACGTCGACGACATGAAGAACAGGTCACCGCGCTGCCGGCTCAGCATCCCCGGCAGGAACGCACGCGTGACGGCAAACATGCTGACCAGATTCTCTTCGAGCGTCCGCACGAAGTCCCCCACCGACATCTCGTGCGCCGCGCCGCCGCGCCAGCGACCGGCGTTGTTGACCAGAACGTCCACCCCCCCGAACTGCGCCTGCACGCGCGCGGCCATGCGCTCGACCTGCACGGCGTCCACCAGATCCGCCGCAACGCACAGCGTCTGGGCACCGAGGGCGACGCATCGATCCGCCACCTTCTCCAGCCGTTCCCGATCCCGGGCAACCAGCGCCAGGCGCACGCCGGGCAGCGCTGCGGAGAAGCGCTCCGCCACCGCCGCACCGATGCCCTGGGAGCCGCCGGTGACGACCACCACCGGCCCGCTCGCATCGCCTGTTGCGGACGTCATGCCGTCACCATGTATTTGCCCGAAGGCCGCGCTGTCTATGCACCCTCAACATGAACGTCTTCGGCAAAAGCTCGGGCGTGACTCTGAGATGACAGCCTATTGAGATACCCCTGCCCTGCACAACGGCGCGTGCTGCCCTGGTCAAGAGTCTATTCAGGACACAACAAGCACGATCGGCACGGCGACGACGGCGCGGTCGGGCCGCCAAAAACGAGAACGCACAAACGAAAAACCCCGCCTGGTAGCGGGGTTTTCTGATTGCCGGATGGAGGACCGGCCGGCCTGTTTGGTGCCACGGAGGGGGCCGAACTCCTGCCCTATCACCATGATGCACAAAGAAAGTCGAGACACGCCTTTGCACACTTACTGGTTTTCGTATCGGTTCAGCGCGAAGTGACCTTGCTTTTCGTCGTGATCGATGGCCGAAGCTCGGCAATCGCCCGCGGCATTCTTCTGCCCATTTCCCGACGAGCGGTCGTCGCCACGCGCCAGCACTCGCCGACCACGCGCAGAGTCCGCGTCAGTCGCAGCTAATGTTGCCACCACCCAAGTTCGTACACGGCCGGCCAGTGCGGTGATCGATCAGGGGCGCGCCGTTGCCGAAATCCGTGTACGGATTGCCGTACTGGTCGAACTTGGTGACGGGTCCGCGATGCACCGTGTCGCCATGGATGAAGATCTTCGCCGGTTTCTGGATGCCGTACATGCGATCGAGCTGGTCGCACGATGGCGTACCGCGGCGGCCGCGGTCGATGGAGCGGCGCTCCAGCTCGCATTTCCGCTGAAGCTCCGGGTCGATCGGCACCCGGCTGTCCGCGAGACGCTTGTCTCCGTCCTCGAAGGCCGCGCGCTGCTCGGCACGCGCCCGCGCTCGCTCAGTCTCGCGTTGCTCGAGCACCCCGCCGACGTTGTCCTGCCATGTCGGCCCTGCACCGGGCTTGCTGGCAACGAATCCGCCACCGTTCGGGTTACGTGGCGCCTCCTTCTGATCGCCACTGCACGTGCGATCCTGGTACGACACCTTGCCGGCCGAGTCGACGCACTTGAACACCTGCGCCGACGCGGTGCCGGCGAGGAGCGACAGCAGCAGTGAGATTGCCAGCCTCATAGCGCGGCCCTCCCGTTGTAGTGCCAGCAAATTGCCACTGGGCGCAACCGGCTGCAAGCTCCAATCCGTCAAGGGCGGTCTAGGCGCTTGGATGACGCCTCATCGTCTGCCGGGCGTATAATCCGGTGAAAGCCGCCCAACGCTGCCCGGCACGCCATACCGGGGATTGTCACGGCGAGTCGAGGCGGTCGGCATTGGTTCTCCAATCCGCTCGCGGCATGGCACGGCAAGGCCTACCCCCCGCGCAATCCCGCGTCGGGGTTTCGTTCTGCTGGAGTGACCCATGCCCGCCCTCACCGAAAGAACCCTCGTTGCCCGCATAAACCGAGCGCTGCGACGCGACGATGCCGACATGATCGTGCGCGTCTGTCGAGACAGCTCCCGTGATCGCCTCTACTTGGGCCGTTACTACGCCGTCGACCCTACTCGAAACTGCATCGTCGACAAGCATGTCGATCTCGAGGCCTTGGCGCGAGCGCTGAGCGTCTTGCGGTAGCAAACACGCGCCGCAGTCGGCCGGCGGTCAGCTCGCCTTCACCGGCAAGATGACCGTGCGCGCCGTCGCCTGCACTTTGGCGTCGATCCGGGTGCGATTCGTGTAGTCGTCGCCGCATTCCTTGGCTGCCTGCTCGTGGAGCTGCGCGGCCAGGGCGTAGTTCTTCAGCCGCTCAGCACGCTCGGCCATGCGCTGCAGGGCGCGCAGGCGATACGCTCGGTGCGCGATCGGAATCTCGGCGATGGACTTCACGAACCGCTCGCGCGTCGCCGCGAACAGCTCGCGCCATTGCCTCGCGCACTGCCGCCCGGCGCTTGTCGTCGGATCGTACTGCTGCACGCGCTGCCGTGTGATTTCGACGCCGAACTCCGACTTCAGCGTATTGACGACATCGGATGGCGTGTCGAAACACGCCAGCGCCTGGACGATGCGGGCCTTGTGCTCGCTGGTGAGCTTCACGGGCGTTCCTGTCATCCGCGCATTCGGTACCAGCCCATGCACCAGTCGCGGGTTGTGATCCAAGGCACCCGCTCGATGCCGAGCCGGTCCAGCTCCTCGCGCCAGTGCTCGTTGATGAAGTCGGCGATCTCTCGATACTCGAAGCCCACACGGCGCATCTTGCGCGCCTCCTCGACCATGTAGAACGGGTATCGACATGGCCGCCGCGTGTGCTTGTTCCGCACGCGGAAGTCCCGACCACTGTTCACCGCTTCGGCCTTCACGGCGTCGTATCTGCTCGTGCGGCACCGGCGCCGCCAGCCTGCGCACTCAGCGCCAGCGCCAAGGCATCTGTCGCGAGCTTGCGATGCGGTCCCTTCAGGGCGTTGAGCTGCGCCGACAGCGTCAGCAGGTCGCGCTGCGGCGCCGTCACGAAGAACTGCGCCAGCTCCTGCGGCGTCGCCCTCGGCCCGGCTGCCTTGGCGTAGCGATTCACGATGTACCGCGGATGCGCGCCGGCAGCGACGAGCTTCTGCAACTGCTCGACGTTCTTTGCGGTGGCGCGCGCCGCGCCGCGTCGAGCCATCTGCCCCATGATCGGCACGGCGACGGCACCGACGCCGCCGCTGGCCGCGGCACCTGCGCCCGCGCCGATCGCAGCACCGACGACGTTCGTCGCGCCCTTCTCGCCCCAGCCGAACCGGCCCAGCAGGCGCAGCATGTTCTCGGCCGTGCCACCGCGCACAACGCGCTTCATCGCCGCCTGCTCTGCCGGCGTGAAGCCGCGCAGCCGCTTCGGGCTGTTGAGGATGGCCCGAAACTGTGTGCGTAGACCGTTCTCGAACCCCGACGCCTGGTTCTGCGCGCGCTCGACCGCTTCCTCGATGACGCCGAGCTTGGCCTGCCGGTGCCAAAGCCCGCGCGCCTTGCGCAGCAAGCTGCCAGCCTGGACGACGTTGCCGGCCTTGACGTCCGCCGACTTGAGGCCCTGCAAGATGTCGTCGAAGCCGTCGATCAGCTCGCTGGCGATGCGGCGCTCGTCGGGTTCCAAGCTCTTCGCCGCGGCACCGAGAATGCGGCGCTGCTGCTCCAGCCGGGCGAGCGTCGGCACCTCCTGCGTCAGATCGTCGAACGAATCGAGCGCGGCCGACACCTTCGGATGTATCCGATGGTTGAAGCCCTGCTGACGCGCCAGCGCTGCGAGCTGGCCTTTCAGCTTGCCAACCGTCTCGGGCTTGAGCACGACGCCAAGCTGGTCCGCCTGACTGTAGAGCTGGCGCGCAGCTCCGGTCAGATCGTCGCGCGCAGGCGCCAGCGCGCCGGCTGCCTTCTCGGTGCTGCGCCGCGCTAACACCCTGCTCGCGCCGCCGATAGCCTCGGCCGCCGCGGGCGCCACCACCGCGCCGATCGCGGCGCCTTTCGCTGCACCTTCGAGCCGTTCGCCGGACTCAGCCGCGCCGGCACCGTAGAGCGCCCCCTGCGCACCACCGACAGCCGATGTCGCCGCGATGCGCGCCGGCGCTCCAGCGCCCGCGACGCGAGTCAACACCTTAGCGCTGCCAGCGCCACCCGTCGCCAAGGCACCGGCGAGATTCGCACCGGTCGCAGCAACGGGGTGATCTTCGGCAAATTGCTGGCGCTCGTCCTGGTAGTGCGCGCGCATGTCGCCGTAAATCTCGCCGATCGACTGCCCGGTATCCGGCGCTGCGCCGAGCTTCTGCGCGCCTTTCGCCGCCAAGGCCGCAGCACCGAGACCGATCTCGTCGCCGAACTCGAACGACAGCCCTTGCACCGCTTCGCGTGCGGCACCCATCGCCATACCCGAACGTGGCGGGCGCTCATCCGGCGATGACGCACTGCCATGCGCCGGCGGCTGCCACTCATCGAACTGCGACCACGCGTCGCCGCGCTCCGCCTCCGGCACTTTCGGCGCGATCACCTCGTCGAAGTACTGCCCTCGCACGCCGGCCTGTTCGGCGGCCGGCAGATCGCGGTAGCCCGGCGAAGACGCGACCTCGCTCCATGGCTTCGTCATCGCCATAATCCGCTGTAGTCCTTGCGTTCTTCCGTCCGCGCGCGGTACGCCGCGTCGACAGCGTCGGCCGGCGAAACGCTGCGGTCGGGCACGAGCTGCTGCGCGGGCCCCATGCCAGAGCGGATCGCTTCGAGCGCTGTCGCGCGCGCCTGCGCTTTCTGCTGCAGGGTCTCCGGGGTATCGAACGGCTGCGGCAGATAGGTTTTCCCGTAGAGGTCGAACTCCTGCTTCGTCACCGCGGCGCCCGTATCCTTTCGCAGTACCGCCGCCAGAAACTCGCGGCCAGCCTGCTCGGCTTGCTGGTAGTTCGCTCCGACCAGCGCGTTGCCGATGCCGGGCAGCGCGGCGCCAGCGCGCCGCGCAGGATCGGCGAGCACTTCGCCCGTTGCGCCTAGGTTCTTTAGCGCTTCTGCCCCGCGCGTGTAGTACACGAGATCCTTCGACTGGCCCTCGGTCAGCTTCGGCGATCCGCCACCGGTGTAGCTCAACGTGCCATCCGGCCCAACCGTGACCCCCCCGCCTGTCTTCGGCATGGGCGCGGCACCGTCGACGACGCGGCGCGTGCCCTGGTTTCCGTACTGCGCACGGATCGGTCGGCCCCGCTCGTCAAGCTCGTCGACCGGGTTGCCGAAGCGCTCCGCCTCCGCCTCTCGCTGTGCGCGACCATCGAACGCAGCCAGCCGGTCAACAGCTTCACGGTACTGCGGCGAGGTCGTCGGCAGTTCATCAATGCGAGCCAGCAGCGACTGTCGTCGTCGCTCATTCCGATTGGACAGGGCGGCGGCCGCGGCCTTCTGCTCCAGGATGCCGATGTCGAGGGCATGCCTTTTCTGGTTCTGTGCGAGCGCAGCCTCTTGCTCCGGCGTGCGAACGAAGCTCAACTCGAGAGCGCCGATGTCGCCGACAGCGTTCGCGGCCGCATAGCTCAACGCATCCGCGCGCACCCGCGCCGCAAGTGACGTGCCGCGCGCCTGGAACTGCCCAGGCTTGCCGCCACCGGCAACCGACTTGGCGTACTCCTCGGCCCGTGACGCTTCCAGCTGCAAGGCCGACAGTCGAGTGCGTGCCGCCTCCCGCGCTCGGTCCTGAGCCACGCCCTGCGGATCGGTGCGAACTTGCCGCGTCCTCGGGCGGCCGTCGAAGCCGTACACGGTTTCGGTTCGGTACTGCGGTCGCGATGCGCCAGCCCCTTCGATGCCGGCGCCGGTGAAGAAGCTCGAGGGAACCACGGAAAGCCCGCCGCCGGGTTTGCCGATGTCAGTCTGCCCCCGCGCGTACTCGACGTCGCCGTCAATGCTCAAAGGTGCCCCCAGACCGCTGGCTACATTTTCCGGCGTAGGCGCCTGCCGAATGTCGCTGAAGTGGTTGCCGCTGCGATAAATCGTCGATTGCGGGGAACTGTCGATGCCACTGCCCGCAGATCCCCCTTGGAAGGGAGCGTCGATGCTCAGATGGGACGTCGCGCGATTGACGGGGCCGCCGATGCGCGCCCGATACGCCGCATCGACAGCGTCCGCTGGCGAGGCACTGCCTCGCACCAACGGCCCAGCGCCGGTGCGCGCCCGATACGCCGCATCGACAGCGTCCGCTGGCGATCGCCCCTGATCGCGCTCGTGGTACGCAGTGCTGTTATTGCGAATCATGGCCGGTTTCCTCCAGAACGCGGCGGCGCGCATGCGCTTCGACCCAGGCCTCGACGAGGTCAATGATGCGTTCCTGGTGCATGCGCTGAAGCACAGCCTCGATCGCCGACTTGGCGACTTGGCGTGCCTGGTTCTCGGCGTCGTAGGCACGGCCGATGCGGTTGTGAAAGCTGTCACTCATGTTGATCTCCTGCTCTGCGGGGGGGGTGAATCGGAAGTGCGGGCTTCATGTCGTCCGCCATGGTGTTCATAAGCTCCATCAGCGCCGCCTCGTAGGGCGGCAAGCCGCCCTTGATCGTCGCTTCGGTTGCCTGCAGCCGCGGGTGGATGTACGGCGCGGCGGCCTTCGCTGCGTCGAGCCGGACGGCCTGTTCCTGCCGCTCGTCGCGCATCAGGCGCAGCAGGTACTCCAGCGGCGTCAGGCCCTCGGCCGCCGCTTTGTCGGCGATCTCACGCGTGCGCTTGTTCGCGGCGCCCTTCTTGCGTCCGCCGGTCTTTCGTCCCATCGCCATCATCTGTCTCCATCTAGGTTTGGATGCGTCGCCGATGACGCCTCATCAGTTCCGCACAACGCCACCGACGGTCTCAAAGGGCTGCATTTCAAATGCGACCCTTCCGAACCCATCGCGTGCTGCTGCGCGCGCTGCTCCAGCCTGCGCAGCAACGCCGCGCGCCGGATCTTCTTGACGGCCTCGCGCGCTGCAACGGCCTCTGTTTCCGTGACCCATATGCGCAACTGCGTCATGCCCCGCGCGTGCTGGCGCTCGCGTCGCGCCTTCTGCGCGGCGCGCCAGCGCTTCCGGCGACGCGCTGCGGCGATGTCATCAGCCGGCGATGGTGCGGCCCGGTCTGAAGTCATGCGGCTTCCCTCTGCCGTCGAGACTTGCCGGAGAACAGCACTATCCTGCTGGTCTCTCGCAGTCGATCGACAGCCCGCGCATCCAACACCCTTCCAAGCTCGGCAACCGTTACGTTGCCGGCCAGAATCGTCGGCCTCATGTTGCGATAGCGTCTGTCGAGTACGTCGAACACAATCGCGCGCTCGTGCTCGGTACCTGCAGTCGCGCCGATCTCGTCGAGCATCAGTAACGCAACATCCGCGAAGTGCCTGATGACGTCCTTTTCGGTTTCGGCTCCGCTGCGACGACTCCACGTGTCGCGGATGTCGCCAAGCATTTCATTGACCGTTGCGTAGCGCGCGCTCACTCCTACCGTGATGGCGTGCTTCAGAAGGGCGATACCCGCGTGCGTCTTCCCGGTGCCGACAGGGCCGAGCAGAATCAGACTTTCTCCGGTCCTTCTCTGTCCCGGCCAAAGCTGCGCGTAGTCCTGCACCTTCGCGACCGCAGCGCGATTGTCGGGGTCAATCTGCATGCTGCTCAGGTCCGCATGCACAAACCGCGGCGGGATCTTCGCTGTTGCAGTGCCGGCCCTGATCTTCTCTGCCAGATCCCGCTGTTCCCGCTCCTTGGCTCGCTCTGCCTCGCACTCCGGGCAAGACTCGCGGAGCACGCCGATCACTTCGCCGCGCTCACCCAGGAACTCGCGAACGCTGAAGTCGCCATGCGTCGGGCAGACCCGATGACCTTGACGCTCCGGATACTCGCCGCGGCTTGCCGCGAAGAGGCTAAAAGCTGCCATCTGCGCGCACTCCCTCGCTGTAGTCCTTCGGGCCGGCGCTGACCATGCCGGTGCGATACGCGCGTGCTGGCTTGTCCTTTCGCACCTCCATTGCTTTGCGCAACCACGGAACCGGATCGCTTACGTCCTCGCGTTCGGCGCGCTCCAGCAGTTCGAATGCAACCTCATCCCCTACCGTCTTGCGCATCAGCCCCAGGAAGCTGCGAGCAGCCTTGCCGCTGATGCCCTTGCTCACCAAGAAGCCGAGACCGAAACCGAAGATCGGCTCGGCTGAGTTCGACAGCACCGGGACGGTGCCCGGCGCTGCATCGGCAGCGCGGGCGCTCTTTTCAGACGGAGACGGAGACGGAGACGGAGACGGAGACGGAGACGGAGCATTGCTAGGCGCGTGCTGCTTGTCTGCTGGCGCTGTGCTGCCAGCATTGCTAGCAGCATCGTTATTCATGCTGTCAGCACCCGACGACTTTCGAGCAGCAGCCCACTCAGGAACCTGTCGGTCAGCCTCGTCGACGCCGTGATGGCGCTTGATCGCATTCCAGCGAGCCTTGGCTGACCGCATTCCGGCACCGTTCGCCCACGGCTGATGATCGGCCCAGTCGTGAATCAGGCGGTTGCCGGCCTCGCCATCGATGAAGCGCACTTCGGCCAACGTCGCGACGAAGACATCGAGGTCGCCATTCCAGTCGGCGGCAAGCTCGATTTCCTCGTCGGTCATCCCCGAAAGATCGCCGTCCGGCTTGTTGGCACGAGCCCAGAGGATCAGACATACCAGCGACCACGCTGCGGCGGGCCCGAGGCGTCGGATCAGCCGCTTCGTCTTCGGGTGGCCGGCCAACCCCGTGCTTAAACGCGCGTCGAGGTTGTCGCTCACGTGACCCGTGCCTCGCGATCGGCAACGCGCGGCCCGTAGTAGTCGGCCAACTCGATGGCGATCGATTCCTGCAGTTCGGCGATCAGCCTCGCATCCTGGAGGGTCACGCCAGGCCGCAGCATCAAGCGACCGGCGCAGTAGTGGTGGTGGAACTCGGACAGCAGGCGTTCGAGCACGAAAGCGCGGCGGCGATCGTCGGGCGTGCTCGGGTCGAAGGTGTAGCCGCGGCGTTCGTAGCGATTGGCGTCCATTCAGGCCGCCTCGCTGCGCCGTGAGTGCGCGGCGCGCTTGGCGGCCTTGCCATCAAGGGCCTTGCTGATCGCCGAGCGATTCGCCTCGATGCGTTGCGCCTGCGCGGCGGAGCCACGCGACGCTGCCAAGCGTTGCGTGTACGCCGTCAGGTCGCTTTGCAGGAAGAAGTTGTACGGACCACGCCGGATGGGTTCGGGCAGATCACCCAAGCGGATCAGCTTGTAAAGAGTGGTTCGCGAGCGAACGCCGATGAACTCGGCGGCCTCTGAAAAGGGAACCAAGCGGCTAGCCTCCGCTCCCCCTTCGTGCGTCGCTACGTTGTTCACATTTGTGTCCAGTCGATGCCGCTACATGCGGCTGGACACGGATCATCTACCTCGAATCGCGCGATAGCTAAACCGGCATTACCGAGCTAACCCTTATTCCATCCACGGCTATGGCGAAGCGATTGAATCTTCTTCTCCTGCTCTTTCTCCTGCTGTCGCTTGAGATGCGCCGCCACTCGCTTCCGGACGTTCGCGGGGGACATCTGAAACTTGTCGGCAACGAACTGCGTGGCGTTATCGAGCTCCTCGCGACGAACGCGATTCAGCGCGTTGGCGATCTTCTCATCACGGCCCGCACTGGCCTGATCCTCCTTGATCGCGTTGACGATGCCGCCACGCCGCCGGCTGTCTGCTCTGATCAGATGAGTCGGCCTCTTTAGCTCGCCGTCCTCTAGCATCTGATCCAGAGTCCGGGCGACCTCAACTGCCTCGTCAAGGGAAATTCCGGTCGGCGCAGCAGTCGGCGTACTTTCGTGATCCTGACAGTGGACCGCCAGCCAGAGGCGCGCGACGAAATCATCGATAGCGGCGGCCAGCTCGACGGCAGCCGGGCATTCGTAGTGCGCCTCCCGTGTCAGCTTGAGCACTGCCGCGAGAGTCCATTCCGCATGACCGTCGCGCCGTCGGCCGTCAGCGACCGCGCGCTTCCATGCCGCCTTCAGCCGTCCGCGGATGCTTCTGTCTCGCGCCCGCCCCATCGTCAGAAACAGTCCCAGCAGTAATGCCTGCGCCCGAGCATCTGCTGCACCCTATCTATGCTGTTCGGTAGGCGTCGACGCTGCGAGCTTTCGTCGCGCGATCCGACTCGTAGCGGATGGCGTCGGTCACTAGCATCTTGATCCAGCTCATCCCGTCATCGGCAGCCGACGACATCGGCGCAGCGTTCATCACACGGCGCGTGTCCTCGGCGTCTATCAGGAACGCGAGCACGTTGGCGCATGCGTCGAGCGTATCGGCGGGGTGGTCTTGGATCAGCACGTTGATCGGCGGGGTGATCCGGCTACCATTCTTCGCAGCTTGTTGCATGGGTCTACTCCATGTTGCGAGTCAGGGCCAGTGGCGTGTTATCGCACTCTACCGGCCCCGCCTCAGTGCCCGGCCGAGAGCCGCCGCCGGGCGTCACGGTTTACAGCTTCTCGAAAATTTCCTTAACGCCCTCGGCGAAGCCGCGAACAAACTTCTCGCTCGGCGCTTCATCGCCCACGGCGCGTTCCCAGAAATCACGCATGTCGCTCGCGTTGCATGCGCCATCATTAAGTGAAGCACCGACGATCAGCCAGCTCAGACCATCGTCATCGCGCAACTCACCGTCGTCGAACACGGCATCGACGACACGCTTGAGTTCGTGAAACTCGGCATCCTCCAGCGCCCACGTCTTTCCGCGGCCGATACCTTCGCCGCCTGCCTCAGACTCTCTGAGGCGCTGGTAACTTGCTCATACGGCCGCGGCAGCCTTGCTGATCGGCTTGATGCCAGCCAGCCGGTCGGGCTGCTGCATCACCTCCCACAGGTCGAGCGCTTCCTGCATGCGCAGCCAGCTCTGCGGGGTGGTGTTCAGCAGCTTGGCGATCCTCGCCGCCATTTCGGCGGACAGGCCGCGCTTCTCCAGCAGCAGCTCGGAGACGGTCAGGCGGCTCACGCCCAGGCGTGCCGCGAACTCGGTCTGGGTCATCTCGAGCGCCGGCAGCACGTCCTCGCGCAGCACGGCGCCGGGGTGCGTCGGTCGACGGTTAGGGTTTCGCATGCTCTTCATCAGTGGTAATCCTCAAGGTCCACGACGACGGCGTCTTCGCCATCGAACTCGAATGTCAGCCGCCAGTTGCCGGAGACCGACACCGCATAGGCGCCTTTCCGGGCGCCCTTGAGGGGGTGGAACTTGTAGCCGGGCAGGTTCATGTCCTCGGGCCTCGCGCAAGCATCCAGACGGTCCAGCAGGCGCTCCAGGCGCGGTGCGAACTGGGCGGGGATGCCGCGGTAGTCGCTCCGCGTGAAGAAGCGCTCCAGGCCGCGATGGCGGAAGGATCGGATCATCGTGGGCTGTACTGGATGTCAGTGCATTGTAATGGATGCCATATCATCGTCAAGCGCCATGCGGCTCGCTCCGCATTGGCACTCTCGGCTTCGGTCAGGTTGCGGCGCGCACGATTGCATCAGCAGCATCCTCGGCGCGCTGCCGCACACGGCCGGCCTCGATCCGGATGACGGCCAACACGGCCGGCGCCGCGCGCTCTGCCTCGGTCCTCCGCGGCGATTCGAGGGCTACGGAAAGCACCAGCGCCAGCGCGTCGATGCGATCGGCGATGTTCTTCGCCATGTCGCAGCTCACGGCGGGATCGGCAAGCGTAATCACTTCGTTCATAGCGTTCCCCTTCATGCCGCGCGCAGCGGCGTCACCCTCCTGCCCTTGTGCATCGCGTCGAGTTCATCGGCCCAGGACTGCATCATCTGCCGGCGCTGCACGAGGTATTGCGCGCTGTTGTAGGTGTCGCGGATCTCGTCCTCGTCGCCGTGCGCAAGCTGGCGCTCGATCCAGTCGCGGTTGTATCCGCGTTCGTTGAGCGCCGTGCTGATCAGGTGGCGGAAGCCGTGGGCTGTCTGCCGGCCCTTGTAGCCGAGCTTGGCCAGGGCGACGTTCAGGGTGTTCTCGCTCATCATCTTGCGCGGCTGGTACGGGCTGGCGAAGACCAGCGCACGGGTACCGGTCACAGCACGCATGCCCTCCAGGATCGTGATTGCCTGAGCGGGCAGCGGAACGACGTGCGGACGCCGCGCCTTCATGCGCTCGGCTGGGACACTCCATGTTGCGGCGTCGAAATCGATGTCGGTCCAGGTCATGCTGCGCAGCTCGCCAGGGCGTGCCGCGGTCAGCAGCAGCATCCGTAATGCGCAGCGCACCTCAGGAGCACCGCCGTAGCCGTCCAAGGCTTTCAGAAGCGCCGGCAGCTCTCTCTCGGGAACGTGCGGCATCTTCCGAGACTTCGGCGCGGCCGCGGCCATCACAACCAGGTCGGTGGCCGGGTTCGTCTCGATCACCTCGGCGACGAGCGCGTACCGGAATATGTTGAACAGCCACCCGCGGCACTTCTTCGCGGCATTGAAGGCGCCGCGGTTCTCCAGCTTGCGGAGCAAACCGACCAGATCGGCGCGCTTGATCTCGGCCATGGGACGGTCACCGAGCGCCGGCAACAGATCCGACTCCAGGTAGAACCGCGCCTTCTCGGCGCTCGCCGTCGACCATCCGCCGCGCTTCGCCTCGAACCACTTCTGGGCCCAGACCCTGAATGTGTTGGCGGCAGCCGTCTGGTTCGCTGCCTTTTCGGCCCTGCGCTGCGCGCTGGGGTCGATCCCGGCCTTGACCAGCCGGCGGGCGTCTTCCCGGGCGCGACGGGCCTGCGCCAGCGAGACTGTCGGGTAGTCGCCGAGCGAGAGCATGCTTTCGCGGCCCCCGAGCGTGTAGGCGAAGCGCCAGAGCTTCGAGCCATTGGGGTAGACCATCACAAACAAGCCCGCCTCGCGGGGCAGCGGGTACGGCTTGGCCTTGGGTTTCGCGCTCTTGATCAGCGTGTCGGTCAGGAGTCTGGCCACTTCGAGTCTCGTCCGGGGCATTGATTCCGATACGCGCCGAACTTATCGGAAATCGTATCGGTTTCAAGCGCTGGTCACCCATGGACACCCGTGGACAGCGAAATACGCTAACCCAAAGAAAAACCGCGCATTTCGCGCGGTTTTCTGTACAGCCTTGGACGCTATTGAACCCTTAAATGGTGCCCACGGAGAGACTCGAACTCCCACGACTTTCGCCACTACCACCTCAAGGTAGCGTGTCTACCAATTCCACCACGTGGGCCAGATTCAGGGCGCGCAGTTTAGCGTCGGGCGCGCGTTTTGTCGCGGCTGTGTTACTCGGGAATGACGGGGGCCTGATCCGCGTCCTCGGGAACGGCCACCTCGGCTTCCGGCGCCGGGGTTTCAGCGGTTTGCGCCGGCACCGCCGACTCGGCCGCGGGCTGGACCCGGTCGACGACCGAGGCCGGGTCGCGGTCGCCGTGCACCAGATACGCCAGTGCAAGACTGACGGCGAAAAAGACCGTCGCCAGCCACGCGGTCGCACGCGACAGGAAGTTGGCGGAACCGCGCGAACCGAAGACGGTTCCGGACGCACCGCTGCCGAACGCGGCGCCGGCGTCGGCGCCCTTGCCGTGCTGCAACAGGATCAGACCGACCAGACCGACCGCGGTCAGCACCTGCACGATCACCAGCACCGTATACATAGATTCAGGGTCTCACTTGCTGCGCGCCTGCGCCGCTGCGCAGATCGCCACGAATTCGCCCGCCTTCAACGAGGCCCCGCCGATGAGGCCGCCGTCGACGTCGGGACAGTTGAACAGGGATTCCGCATTCTCGGCCTTGACGCTGCCGCCGTAGAGAATGCGCGTCGAATTCGCGATTTTAGCATCTGCCGCGGCCAACTGGCCACGGATGAAGGCGTGCGCGTCCTGGGCCTGCTCCGGCGTCGCGGTCTTGCCGGTACCGATCGCCCAGACCGGTTCGTAGGCGACGACCGCCTGCTTGAACGCCTGGATGCCGCTGCCGTCGAGCACCGCCTTCATCTGGCGCGCGAGCACGGCCTCGGTCTGCCCCTGCTCGCGCTCCTGCAGCGTCTCGCCGATGCACAGGATCGGGATCAGGCCGCTGGTCAGCGCCGCCGAAAACTTGTCGGCGACCAGGCGGTCGCTCTCGCCGTACAGCGCGCGGCGCTCGGAGTGCCCGACGATCACGTAGGCACACCCGACGTCGCGCAGCATCCCGCCATGGATCTCGCCGGTGAACGCACCCGGCTTCTCCTGCTCGCTGAGATTCTGGCCGCCGAGCTGGATGGCGCTGCCCTCGAGCTGGCGGCCCGTTGCGTCCAGATAGGGCGCCGGGGGGCACACGAGCACGTCGATGTCCGGGAATCGCTTGATCTCGAAGACGATGTCGTGGACGAGGCTCGCGTTGGAGTCGCGCGACCCGTTCATTTTCCAGTTGCCGGCAACCAAGGCACGTCTCTTCATTCGGAATCCCCGTTGGTCTCTGGTGTATGGCAGGCCGCGCGCACGCGATCGGCCAGATACTCGGCAGCCGCCCGAGTTTCCGCGTCATCCTCGCCTTCGACCATGACGCGGATCAACGGCTCGGTTCCGGACGCACGCAGCAGCAGCCGGCCGCGATTCTGCAGTTTTTCGGTTACCTCGCGCTGCGCGGCCTGAAGCTCCGGCGCCTGCATGATCTGCTTAGCGCGACCGCTCACCGGCACGTTGATCAGCACCTGCGGGTACTTGCGCATGCCGCCGAGCATGGCCTCGATCGGCCGCTCTTCGCGAACCATCGCGGCAAGCACCTGCAGGGCCGTGACGATACCGTCTCCGGTGGTGGTGCGATCGAGGCAGATGGTGTGGCCGGAGGTTTCGCCGCCGATCACGCCGCCGCAGGCCCGCAGCATCTCCATGACGTGGCGATCGCCGACCTGCGCACGCCGGAACTCGACACCCCGCTCGCGCAGCGCGTGCTCGAGCCCGAGATTGGACATCAGCGTGCCGACGACGGGCCCCTGCAGGGTGCCGGCAGCCAGCCGGGCCTGGGCGATGATGTAGAGAATCTGGTCGCCGTCGATGTCGCGCCCCTGGGCATCGACCATCAGGCAACGATCGGCATCACCGTCCAGGGCGATGCCGAGTGCGGCGCCGCGTTCGCGCACCCGTTCCCGCAGCGCGTCCATGTGCGTGGAGCCGCAGTCGCGATTGATGTTCAGGCCATCCGGGGCATTGCCGATGACGTCGATCTCGGCGCCGAGTTCTGCGAACACCGCCGGCGCGACCTTGTAGGCGGCGCCGTGCGCGCAGTCCACGACCAGCGACAGGCCCCGCAGGTTGCGGTCGCCGAAGCTGCTCTTGCAGAACTCGATGTAGCGTCCGCCGCCGTCCTCGATGCGTCGCGCGCGGCCCAGGCGCTCCGGCGTCACGCATTCCATCGGACGGTCGAGCATGTCCTCGATCTGCTGCTCGACGGCATCGCCGAGCTTGCTGCCGTCAGGCCCGAAGAACTTGACGCCGTTGTCGTGATGCGGATTGTGCGAGGCCGAGATGACGACGCCCGCCTGCGCGCGCAAGGCACGCGTCAGATAGGCGACCGCAGGGGTCGGCAGCGGTCCGAGCAGGTCCGACTCGACGCCCGCCGCGGCGAAACCGGCCTCCAGGGCGGACTCGAACATGTATCCCGAGCGCCGCGTGTCCTTGCCGATCAGGACCCGGGCCCGTTCGTCACCGCCGAGCACGCGGCCCGCCGCCCAGCCCAGCTTGAGCGCGAACTCGGGCGTCATCGGCGCATCGCCGACGCGCCCGCGGATACCGTCCGTTCCGAAGTACCTGCGACTCAAGGCACCGCCCCCCCTCTGCGGATCTGGTGGGCCGTGCGCACCGCATCGACGGTCTCGGCCACATCGTGGGCGCGCACTATAGCCGCCCCCTGCCAGACCGCAAGTGCGGCGGCCGCCAGGCTTCCGGGCAGACGCCGATCCACCGTCCGCCCGAGCAGTTGGCCGAACATCGACTTGCGCGACACGCCGACCAGCAGCGGACAGTCTCCCACACGCAGCTGTTCGAGCCGGCCCAGCAATTCGAGGTTGTGCGCCAACGTCTTGCCGAAGCCGATGCCGGGGTCGACCGCGATCCGCGCTGCCGCGATGCCGGCAGCGGTACAGGCCTCGACGCGGCGCTCCAGGAAGGCCCGCACCTCGGCCACCACGTTCTCGTACTGTGGGGCCCGCTGCATGGTCTGCGGCCGTCCCTGCATGTGCATCAGGCACACGGCGGCACCGCTCTGCGCCACCGCTTCGATCGCGCCGGGCGCGTCCAGCGCCGTCACGTCGTTGACCAGCTCCGCGCCAGCCGCGCAGGCTGCGCGCATCACCGCCGGCTTGGTCGTGTCGACGGAAATCACGACGTCGCTGCGCGCGCGCAAAGCCTCGACGACCGGAATCACGCGGCTCAGCTCCTCGTCCTCCGAGGCCGGGGCGGCGCCGGGACGCGTCGATTCGCCGCCAATGTCGATGATCGCCGCCCCCTCACCCGCCATCACCAGGGCCCGCGTGACCGCGGCGTCGCGCGTCGCGTAGCGGCCACCGTCCGAGAACGAATCCGGCGTGACATTGAGCACGCCCATCACGCAAGGCTCGCTCAGGTCGAAAACACGGTTCGGCAGGACCAGCTGCATGGAAGGCGAACGAAAAAGAGGCCGGCGGACGGCCGGCCTCGCAGTGTAACGTCGGCGACTACGACGGCGCGGTCGCGTCGTCGGTCAGGTCTGGCTCGCCGGCTTGGGCGGTGCCCCGCCCGTCTGCGGCGCCGGTTCCACTGCCGGACGCGGCGTGCCGCCGGGGCGACCGCCATCGTTCCAGCTCTCCGGCGGTCCCGGGTCCTGGCCGGCCATGATACGGCGCAGCTGCTCCGCGTCGATGGTCTCGTACTTGATCAGCGCGTCGGCCATCGTGTGCAGCTTGTCGAGGTTGTCCTCGAGAATCTTCTTCGCACGCTGGTAGTTCGACTCGACGACGAGACGGACCTCCTCGTCGATCGCGTGCGCCGTGTCGTCGGACACGTGCTTGGTCTGCGTCACGCTCTTGCCGAGAAAGACCTCGCCGTTGTCCTCGCTGTACGACAGCGGGCCGAGCTTGTCGGACATGCCCCACTTGGTGACCATGTTGCGCGCGATCTCGGTGGCGCGCTCGATGTCGTTGGACGCACCCGTCGTCACCTTGTCGACGCCGAAGATGATCTCCTCGGCCAGACGCCCGCCGAACAGCGAGCAGATCTGCGAATTGAGGCGCTGCTTGGTGTAGCTGTAGCGATCCTCTTCCGGCAGGAACATGGTCACGCCCAGCGCGCGTCCGCGCGGGATGATCGTGACCTTGTAGACCGGATCGTGTTCCGGCACCGAAAGGCCGACGATGGCGTGTCCGGCCTCGTGATAGGCCGTGAGCTTCTTCTCGTCCTCGGACATGACCATGCTGCGGCGCTCGGCGCCCATCATGATCTTGTCCTTGGCGCGCTCGAAGTCGTCGTGGTCGACCAGTCGCTTGTTGGCACGCGCGGCGAACAGCGCCGCCTCGTTGACGAGGTTCGCCAGATCCGCACCGGAGAAGCCGGGCGTGGCGCGCGCGATGATCTCGGGCTTGACGTTGTCGGCCAGCGGCACCGCGCGGATGTGCACCTTGAGAATCTGCTCGCGTCCGCGCACGTCCGGCAGCGGCACGACGACCTGACGGTCGAAGCGGCCCGGACGCAGCAGCGCCGGATCGAGCACGTCGGGACGGTTGGTCGCGGCGATGACGATGACGCCCTCGTTGCCCTCGAAGCCGTCCATCTCGACCAGCAGCTGGTTCAGGGTCTGCTCGCGCTCGTCGTGACCGCCGCCGAGGCCGGCGCCGCGGTGACGGCCGACCGCGTCGATCTCGTCGATGAAGATGATGCACGGCGCGTGCTTCTTGGCCTGCTCGAACATGTCGCGCACGCGCGAGGCGCCGACGCCGACGAACATCTCGACGAAGTCGGAGCCGGAGATCGTGAAGAACGGCACACCCGCTTCACCGGCGATCGCCTTGGCAAGCAGCGTCTTGCCGGTACCCGGCGAACCGACCATCAGCACGCCGCGCGGGATCTTGCCGCCGAGCTTCTGGAACTTGCCCGGGTCCTTGAGGAAGTCGACCAGCTCCGAGACCTCCTGCTTGGCCTCCTCGCAACCGGCGACGTCGTTGAAGGTGATCTTGACCTGGTCGGCGTTGAGCATGCGCGCACGGCTCTTGCCGAACGACAGCGCGCCGCGACCGCCCCCGCCGCCCTGCATCTGGCGCATGAAGTAGATCCATACCGCGATCAGCAGCAGCACCGGGAAGGCGTTGAACAGCAGCTGCAGGAACCACGGCGTGCGCGCCGGCTCCTCGCCGGTGAACTTGACGTTGTTCTCGAGCAGCGTGCCGACCATGGCCGCGTTGTCGGTCTCCGGGCTGATCGTCACGAAGCGCGAGCCGCCGCGCAGTTCGCCGCGGATGGTCTGGCCGGCAATGTAGACCTCTGCGACGTTGCCCTGCTCGACCTGGCCGATGAATTCGGAATACGCGAGCTCCGGCTGGCCGCGCGAACGCGACGAGAAGCTCTGGAAGACGCTCATCAGGACGACGAGAATCACCACCCAGAGCAGCAGATTCTTGGCCAGATCGTTCAACGCATTTCCTCGCAAAGTGCCGGCTTGCCGGCCCGGCGGTACCGTGTCATCAGAACACTACACCGCACGAAAGTTGCGCGCCAGCAGATAAACCTCGCTGCTGCGCGGACGAGAGGCGCGCGGCTTGCGCGTGACGACGCTCTCGAACGCCTCGCGCAGCGCCTTGAGGTAGGCGTCGAAACCTTCGCCCTGGAAGGCCTTGACCAGCATCGTGCCACGCGGCTTGAGGTGCGCCTTGGCGAACTCCAGCGCCAGCTCGCACAGATGCATGCTGGACGCCTGGTCGGCACTGTCTATGCCGGTGATGTTCGGCGCCATGTCGCTGAGCACGACGTCGACCATCTGGTCGCCGACGCGGATCTCGAGCCGGTGCAGCACGGCGTCCTCGCGGAAGTCACCGCGGATGATGTCGACGCCGGTGATCGGCTCGATCGGCAGCAGGTCGAGCGCGAACAGCTGACCGCGGCTGCCGAGCAGCGGCCGCGCGACCTGGCTCCAGCCGCCGGGCGCCGCGCCGAGATCGACGACGATCTGACCGGGCTTGAAGATGCGGTCGCGCTCCTGGATTTCCTTGAGCTTGAACGCCGCACGCGAGCGCAAACCCAGGCGGCGGGCCTCCTGCACGTATGGGTCGGTTTCGTGCTCGGCAATCCATCGTGCCGAGCTGGGACGGCGTTTCTGTGTCATGGCGGACGGGCACCCCTCAGGGGACGTGACGGCACCGGTTTGCGATCGCTGCACCGGGCCTCATGTCTGCCCGATGGTCCTCATATGTAGTGCACTTTGACGATTTCAAGTTCGCGGGCGCCGGCCGGCGCGACGACCTGGACGATGTCGCCCTCGGCCTTGCCGATCAGTGCACGGGCGATCGGCGAGTTCAGGGAGATCAGTCCGCTCTTCGCATCGGCCTCGTCCTCGCCGACGATCTGGTAACGCAGCTCGTCGCCCGAATCGACGTCCGCGAGCTCGACGGTGACCCCGAAAATGACCTTGCCGTTGGCCGGCATCGTCGTCACGTCAATGACTTGCGCCGAACTGAGCTTGGACTCGATTTCCTGGATACGCCCCTCGTTGAAGCCGTGCTGCTCGCGCGCCGCGTGATATTCGGCGTTCTCGCGCAAGTCGCCCTGCTTCCGGGCTTCCTCGATGTCGTTGATGATCTTCGGCCGCAGCTCGCTCTTGCGATAGCGCAGTTCCTCGCGCAGCTGTTCGGCGCCACGCGCCGTCATCGGGACCTTGTTCATGGGATTTATCGAGCAAAAACAATGCCCGCCGCTGAACAGCGGCAGGCGTGGAGCATCAACGGTGGCCGCCTATGGTACCTACTGCAGGCTCGCGTGCAAGCTCTGCAGGCGGTTCACGTCCAGCCGGTCCAGGTGGTCCATGGCGGCGGCGGCGGCCAGCGCACCGGCGATCGTCGTGAAGTAGCAGACCTTGTTCTGGATCGCCGATGCCCGGATCGAGCGTGATTCCTCGATCGACTGCTTGCCTTCGGTGGTGTTGGCAATCAGCTGGATCTCGCCGTTCTTGATCATGTCGACGCAGTGCGGCCGGCCTTCCTTGACCTTGTTGACGCCCTCGCACTCGATGCCGGCCTTCTGGATCGCCGCTGCGGTGCCGTGCGTGGCGAAGACCCGAAATCCCTTGCCCGCGAGAATGCGCGCAAGCTCGACCGCCTTCTTCTTGTCCTGGTCGCGCACCGAGATCAACGCCTGCCCGCCTCTGGGGATGTTCATGCCACCGGCGAGAATGGCCTTGTGGAAGGCCTCGCCGAAATGCGCACCGGTGCCCATGACCTCGCCGGTCGAGCGCATTTCCGGCCCCAGCAGCGGATCGACGGCCGGGAACTTGTTGAACGGAAACACCGATTCCTTGACCGAGTAGTACGCCGGCACGATCTCGCGCACGATGCCCTGGGCCTTGAGCGTCTGGCCGGCCATGCAGCGTGCGGCGATCTTTGCCAGCGGCCGCCCGGTGGCCTTGGACACGAACGGGCTGGTGCGCGAGGCGCGTGGATTGACCTCTAGCAGGTAGACCTTGCCGTCCTGCACCGCGAACTGCGTGTTCATCAGGCCGACGACGTTCAGCGCCCTGGCCAGCTTGACCACCTGGCGGCGGATCTCGTCCTGCGTCTTCTTCGGCAGGGAGTGCGCGGGCAGCGAACAGGACGAGTCGCCGGAATGCACGCCGGCTTCCTCGATGTGCTCCATGATGCCGCCGATCACCACGTCGGTGCCGTCGGCCAGCGCATCGACATCGACCTCGATCGCGTCGTTGAGGAAGCGGTCGAGCAGCACCGGCGAGTCGTTGGACACCTGCACGGCCTCGCGCATGTAGCGCAGCAGGTCCTCGTCGTCGTAGACAATTTCCATCGCCCGGCCGCCGAGCACGTAGGACGGACGCACGACCAGCGGGTATCCCACCTTCTTCGCCACCGCGAGCGCCTGCTTTTCCGAGGTGGCGGTGCCGTTCGGCGGCTGCAGCAGCGCGAGCTTGTCGACCAGCTTCTGGAAGCGTTCGCGGTCCTCGGCGAGATCGATCGCATCGGGCGTCGTGCCGATGATCGGTGCGCCGGCCGCCTCGAGGCGGCGCGCGAGCTTGAGCGGCGTCTGGCCGCCGAACTGCACGATCACGCCCTTGGGTTTCTCGAGGTCGATGATGGCCATCACGTCCTCGAAGGTCAGCGGCTCGAAGTACAGGCGATCCGACGTGTCGTAGTCGGTCGACACGGTCTCCGGATTGCAGTTGACCATGATGGTCTCGTAGCCGTCCTCGCGCAGTGCCAGCGCAGCGTGCACGCAGCAGTAGTCGAACTCGATGCCCTGACCGATGCGGTTCGGACCGCCACCGAGAATCATGATCTTGTCGCGCGCACTCGGCTGCGCCTCGCACTCCTCGTCGTAGCTGGAGTACAGATAGGCCGTCGAGGTCGGAAACTCCGCCGCGCAGGTATCGACGCGCTTGAACACCGGACGGATGCCATGCTTGAGCCGCGCGCGGCGCACGGAGTCCTCCTTGACGCCGAGCAGCTTCGACAGCCGCGCGTCGGAAAAGCCCAGGCGCTTGCAGCGCCGCAGCATCGATGCGTCGAGCTGCGTGAGTTTCTGTCCGCGCAGCGACTGTTCGATCGCGATCAGCTCGGCGATCTGGTCGAGGAACCACGGATCGATCTTCGAGACCTGGAAGACCTCCTCCACGCTCATGCCGGCGCGGAACGCGTCGCCGACGTACCAGAGCCGCCGGGCACGCGGAATCGCCAGCTCGGTGCGGATGCGCGTCAGCGACTCCGCCGAGTAGCGGCCGCCTTCGAGCGGCTCCTGCGGCTCGAAACCCTCGGAGCCGATCTCGAGGCCGCGCATCGCCTTGTGCAGCGACTCCTGGAAGTTGCGGCCGATGGCCATGACCTCGCCGACGGACTTCATCTGCGTGGTCAGGCGCGAGTCGGCCTGCGGGAACTTCTCGAAGGTGAAGCGCGGAATCTTGGTGACGACGTAATCGATGCTCGGCTCGAACGAGGCCGGCGTGCGCCCGCCGGTGATGTCGTTCTGCAGCTCGTCGAGCGTGTAGCCGACGGCGAGCTTCGCGGCAATCTTGGCGATGGGAAAGCCGGTGGCCTTGGACGCCAGTGCGGAGCTGCGCGAGACGCGCGGATTCATCTCAATGACGATCAGGCGGCCATCCTTCGGATTGACCGCGAACTGCACGTTGGAGCCGCCCGTATCCACGCCGATCTTGCGCAGCACCGCGAGGCTCGCGTTGCGCATGATCTGGTATTCCTTGTCGGTGAGCGTCTGCGCCGGTGCGACCGTGATCGAGTCGCCGGTGTGCACGCCCATCGGGTCGAAGTTCTCGATCGAGCACACGATGATGCAATTGTCCTTGCGGTCGCGGACCACCTCCATCTCGTACTCTTTCCAGCCGAGCAGCGACTCCTCGATCAGCACCTCGTTGGTCGGCGACAGGTCGAGCCCGCGCGCGACGATTTCCTCGAACTCCTCGACGTTGTAGGCCACGCCGCCGCCGGTGCCGCCAAGCGTGAAGCTCGGACGGATGATCACCGGGAATCCGACCTCGGCCTGGATCGCGCGCGCCTCGTCCATCGAATGTGCGACGCCGGACTTCGCCGAGCCGAGGCCGATCTCGGTCATCGCGTCGCGGAACTTCTGGCGGTCCTCGGCGATGTCGATCGCGCGCTCCTTGGCGCCGATCAGTTCGACGCCGTACTTCTCGAGCACGCCATGCTTGGCGAGATCCAGCGCGCAGTTGAGCGCGGTCTGGCCACCCATCGTCGGCAGCAGCGCATCGGGGCGCTCCTTCTCGATGATCTTGCGGATCGCCTGCCAGCGGATCGGCTCGATGTAGGTCGCATCGGCCATCTCCGGGTCGGTCATGATCGTCGCCGGATTCGAGTTCACCAGGATGACGCGGTAACCCTCCTGTCGCAGCGCCTTGCAGGCCTGCGCGCCGGAGTAGTCGAACTCGCAGGCCTGACCGATGACGATCGGACCGGCGCCGATGATGAGAATGCTCTGGATGTCTTGGCGTTTCGGCATTGCGGTCGGCTCAGGCGCGCATCATCTGGACAAAACGGTCGAACAGCTCGCCGACGTCGTGCGGTCCGGGGCTGGCTTCCGGGTGTCCCTGGAAGCTGAAGGCCGGCGCGTCGGTGATGCGGATGCCCTGATTGGAACCGTCGAACAGCGAGCGATGCGTGACGACGGCATTCGGCGGCAGCGTCGCCTCATCGATGGCGAAGCCGTGGTTCTGGCTGGTGATCATCACGCGCCCGGTTTCCAGGTCCTGGACCGGGTGGTTCGCACCGTGATGGCCGAAGCTCATCTTCAGCGTGCGCGCACCGGCGGCGAGGCCGAGGATCTGGTGCCCCAGGCAGATGCCGAACAGCGGCACGCGCTTCTTCATCAGCTCCCGGGCGGCCTTGATCGCGTAGACGCAGGGTTCCGGATCGCCGGGCCCGTTGCCCAGCAGCACGCCGTCCGGCTTGAGCTTGAGCACCTCGCCCGCCGTCGTCTTCGCCGGCACCACGGTGACGCGACAATCGCGGTCGACCAGCATGCGCAGGATGTTGCGCTTGATGCCGAAGTCGTACACCACCACGTGATGCTTGCCGCCGTCCCGCTCCGGCTCGGCGTTGTGCTCGAGCTGCCAGGAGCCGCGCGTCCAGCGGTATGGCTTGTCGACGCTGACGACCTGCGCGAGATCCGCGCCCTTGAGTCCCGGAAAGACGCGCGCCGCCTCCAGCGCCTTCTTCTCGCTGATGCGGCCGCCGGCAAGGATGCAGCCGTTCTGGGCGCCGGTGTCACGCAGCAGGCGCGTCAGCCGCCGGGTGTCGATGCCGGCAATGGCCACGACCTTGTTGGCCTTGAGATAGGCGCGGAAGTCCTGGGTCGAGCGGAAGTTGCTCGAGGCACGCGGCACCTCGCGCAGCACCAGGCCCGCGATGTGCACGCGGTCCGATTCGGCGTCCTCGGGATTGGTTCCGACGTTGCCGATGTGCGGGTAGGTCAGCGTGACGATCTGCTGGCGGTACGAAGGATCCGTGAGGATCTCCTGGTAGCCGCTCATCGCCGTGTTGAAGACGACTTCCCCGACCGTCTGACCGTCGCTGCCGATGGAGACGCCCGCGAAAATAGAGCCGTCCGCGAGCGCGAGCAGGGCCGGTTTGAGATCTGGCATGGGGTCGGTCTAATCCACTCTTCGGACACTGAAACGGGGGCTTTCGCCCCCGTCCAAGGATTAGCCGCGCATTATATGGATGCGCCCCGGAATCGTCCACGAAAATCTGGCAGCAAACTCACAGCAGCGACAGCTGATCGCCGGCGGCCGGCGGCACCCGGAAATGCGCCGTGGAAAGCTGGAAACGGCCTTCGCGATTCAGGCCAAGCCGCTGGCAGGCCTTGCGAAAACGCTGGGCGATCAGCTCGGCGTAGACCCCCTGCCCGCGCATGCGCTGACCGTAGTCCGCATCGTAGTCCCGCCCCCCGCGCAGCTGCTGCACCAGGCTCATGACGTGGGCGGCCTTCAGCGGCATGTGGGTCTGCAGCCAGTCGCGGAACAGGTCCTTGACCTCGTGCGGCAGCCGCAGCATCACGTAGTTCGCGCGCTGCGCGCCGGCGTCGCGCACGGCTTCGAGCACGCGCTCGAGTTCCGCGTCGTTGACGAAGGGGATCACCGGCGAGAACAGCGCCATCGTCGGGATGCCGGCATCGGCGAGCCGGCGGATCACGCGCAGCCGGGTGGCGGGCGCCGAGGCGCGCGGCTCGAGCCGGCGCTTGAGCGCGGGGTCCAGCGTGGTCACCGAGATCGCGACGAAGACGAGCCGGTCGCGCGCGAGATCGGTCAGCAGGTCGAGATCGCGCTCGATCAGCGCCGCGCCCTTGGTGACGATGCCGACCGGATGCCGGAAGCGCGCCAGCACCTCGAGAATGCTGCGGGTCACGCCGAGCTTGCGCTCGACCGGTTGCCAGGGATCGGTATTGGCTCCGAGCGAGATCCACTCGGGCACGTAGCCGGGCTTGCGCAGCTCGCGTTCGAGCAGCGCCGCGGCGTCGGGCTTGTAGAACAGCTTGGTCTCGAAATCGAGACCCGGCGACAGGTCGAGATAGGCATGCGCCGGCCGCGCATAGCAGTAGACGCAACCATGCTCGCAGCCCCGGTAGGGATTGATCGACTGCGTGAACGGGATGTCCGGCGAGTCGTTTCGCGTGATGATGCTGCGCGCGTGGTCGATGAACAACCGGGTCTCCGGGTTCGGTTCGCCGTCCATGGCATGACCGACGTCCTCGTCGGTGAGCCCCACCGACCCGTCAACGTCGGCGCGGCCCAGGGCGGCAGCGCCGCTCCCGGGAGCATCCGCCTGTCCCGCCCAGCCATCGTCGAAGCGCTCGCGCGCGAATGTCTCGAAGCGCCCCTCGGGATTGATCGTGCTGCCGCGCCCCTTGATCGGACGACGGCGCCCGGACCCGCCGCCTGCCGGGTCGGACTGCGCGGTCACGGCGCCTCGAGATAATCCCAGGCCAGACGCGAGAGCACCCGCACGCCGGCACCCAGCGCCGCCTCGTCCATGAAGAACTTCGGCGAGTGGTTCGCCGGGAAGCCCTCGGCGGGCACGTTCGGCGGGCGGATGCCGACGAACAGGTACAGGCCCGGAATCTCGCGCTGGAAGAAGGAGAAGTCCTCGGCACCGAGAATCGGTTGTGCCTCGAACAGCGCGTCGCCGAACTCGGCCTGCAGCGATGGCAGCATCGCCCGCATCAGCGCAGGATCGTTGTACGTCACCGGGTAGGCGTGGCGCTCGGAGATGAAGACCTCGGCGCTCGCGCCGGCCGATTCGGCGATCTTCTGCGCCGTCCGTCGCACCCTCGCGTGCAGGTCGGCCCGCATGGCCTCGTTGAGCGCGCGCAGCGTGCCCTTCATCTCGACGCGGTCGGGGATGATGTTGTCGCGCACGCCGCCGTCGATCTTGCCGATGGTCACGATGACCGGCGCCTCGGTCGACTGCATCTGCCGGCTGGCGATGGTCTGCAGGCCGAGCACGATCTGCGAGGCGACGACCACGGGATCGATGCCCAGCCACGGTGCGGCGCCGTGCGTCTGCTTGCCATGCACGACGATGCGCAGGTCGTCGGCGCTGGCCATGATGCCGCCGCTGCGCCAGCCGACGTGTCCGGTCTCGAAGGTGGACAGCAGGTGCAGGCCGAAGATGGCGTCGGGCCTGGGCGCGTCGCCGAGCACGCCCTGCTCGACCATCAGCTCGGCGCCGCCCTCCTCGCCGACCGGCGGGCTTTCCTCCGCCGGCTGGAAGATGAACTTCACGCTGCCCGGCAGCTCGGTGCGCTTCGCGGCCAGCAGCTCGGCGACGCCGAGCAGGATCGCCATGTGGCCGTCGTGGCCGCAGGCATGCATCACGCCGACATCGCGACCGTCGTACCGGGTCCGGACCTTCGAGCGGAACGGCACGTCCGTCTCCTCGGTCACCGGCAGCCCGTCCATGTCGGCGCGCAGCGCGACCGTCTTCCCAGGCTTGCCGCCCTCGAGGACCGCGACGACGCCGGTATGGGCGATGCCGGTCCGGACCTCGAGCCCGAGAGCCCGCAGCTGACGCTCCAGGTACTTGGCGGTCTCGAACTCGCGGTTCGACAGCTCCGGATGTTCATGCAGGTAGCGGCGGTGCTCGATCACACGCGCCTCGATGCCGGCGGCGGCTGCCGGCCAGTCCGGCGCCGCATGCGCGACGCCGCAAGCGGCCACCAGCAGCATCGTTGCTCCGCGAACGCCTGCACTCATGATCGGGGCTCCGCCTGCGAGGGAATGCGGCCGAGTTTACCCCCGCCCGCCATCGCCATACACTCGGCCCCAGCCTGCAGCGGTCAAACCGCGCAGCAGCGAATCGGACCTGGAGGAGGGTCGCATGAATTCGCAGACGGTATACGCGAAAAGCGCGAAAGGCCGCGAGGAACTGAGCACGCGCCGGGATGGCCTGTCGCCGAGACTGCGCGCGCTGCTCGTGCAGGTCGACGGCCGCCACTCGGCCCAGGATCTGGCCGAACGCAACGGCGGCGCCGGCATCTACGAACGGCTGCAGCAACTGATCGACGGCGCCTACATCATCGCGGCCGAAGCCGAGGCCAAACCCGGCTACGGCGTCGTGCCGAAACCCGCCGGTCTGTAGATCCGCCGGCGGTCAGCGGTCGTCGCAGCGGGCCAGTGCCTGCAGATCGTCGCCGGTCAGGCGGTTGACAATCCACTCGTCGAGCGGTCGCGCGCCGATGTGGCGGTAGAAATCGATGGCCGGCCGGTTCCAGTCGAGCACTGCCCATTCCATCCGGCCGCAGCCGCGCTCGACGGCCAGGGCGGCCACGCGCGCCAGCAGGGCCTTGCCGATGCCGCGGTCGCGCGCCTGAGGCACCACGAACAGGTCTTCGAGATACAGCCCCGGACGCCCGAGGAAGGTCGAGAAGTTGTGGAAGAACAGCGCGAAGCCGACATCGCGATCGTCGCAGCGCGCGATCAGCGCTTCCGCGTACGGGCGTTCGCCGAACAGCGCCACCTCGATCGACGCCTCGTCGGCGACGACCTGATCCAGCAGCCGTTCGTACTCGGCGAGTGCACGGATCAGCGTCAGGATCACCGGCACGTCCCCGCGCGTCGCCGCCCGGATGTCGACGGCAGACGTCACAGCCCGAGCACCTCGCGCATCGAGTACAAGCCGGCCTCGCGCCCATGCAGCCAGTGCGCCGCGCGCACCGCGCCGCGGGCAAAGTTCTGCCGGCTCGAGGCCTTGTGGGTGATCTCGACGCGCTCGCCGTCACCGAGAAACATCACCGTGTGATCGCCGACGACGTCGCCGCCGCGCACCGTCGCGAAGCCGATCGCGTCCTTCGGCCGCGCGCCGGTCTGGCCCTCGCGCGCGAACACCGCGTGCTGACCGAGGTCGATGCCGGCGCCGCGCGCCACCGCCTCGCCCATGGCCAGCGCGGTGCCCGACGGGGCGTCGACCTTGTGCCGGTGGTGCGCCTCGACGATCTCGATGTCGCTGTCGGCCGCGAGCACGCGCGCGGCTTCTTCCAGCAGTTTCAGGCACAGGTTCACGCCGACGCTGAAGTTCGCCGCCATGCAGATCGGCACGCGCTGCGCCGCGTCATTGATCCGCCGCTTCTCGGTGTCGCTGAAGCCGGTCGTTCCGACGATCATGGCCTTGCCGGCGTCCGCACAGACCGGCAGGGCTGCCAGCGTGCCCTGCGGGCGCGTGAAGTCGACCAGCACGTCGAAGTCGGCCACGCGCGCGGCCAGATCGTCGCTGACCGTGACGCCGCCCGCAGCAAGCCCGGCAAGCGTGGCGGCATCGCGGCCGATCGCGTCATGTCCGCTGCGCTCGAAGGCCGCGCCGAGCACGACCGGCAGGGCCGATCCGGTAACGGCCTGGATCACCGCCTGGCCCATGCGGCCGGTGGCACCGAGAACGGCGATGCGGGTCTTGCTCATGAACGTGCGGGCAACGGAGGCGGGCGCATAGAGTAGCGCCGGGCCGCGCGCGGCGCGTCGTTTCAGGGTGTCTTTTCGTGGCGTTTGGCGGCCTGCCAGCGCGCTTCCATCGCGTCGAGGCGGCGCGGATCGCCCGGCGGCGGCAACTCGTCCGGCGAAGCCATCACGTGCGCGAAGCGGCGCACGAACTTCGCATTGGTGCGTGCCAGTGCGGCGGACGGATCGACGTGCAGGTGGCGGGCGAGATTCACCGCCATGAACAGCAGGTCGCCCAGTTCCTCTTCCGCCGCGTCGCGGCTGCCGCCGGCGGCCTCGCGCAGCTCCTGCGTCTCCTCCGCCAGCTTGTCCCACAGCTCGTCCAGGTGCCGCCAGTCGAAACCCAGCGCCGCCGCTTCGAACTGCAGGCGCAATGCCTCGGCGAGCGGATCGGGAGCCTCGGCGGTCATGCGTCCGCGACCTTGCGCGCGAGATTCCACAGCATGCCCGCGGTGGCACCCCAGATGCGGTGCTGCTGCCACTGCAGCTCGTAGAACGGCAGCTTCAGGCCGTCGCGCACCAGGGTGCTGCGCTTGAAGCTCGCCGGGTCGAGCACGAACTCCAGCGGCGCCTCGAAAACGTCCGCGACCTCCGCGGCGTCGACGCGCAGCTCGAGTTCCTCGGCATCGACGACACCGACGACCGGCGTGACGATGTAGCGGGTCATCGTCGGATAGTCGTCCAGGTAACCGATGATCTCGACGCGCTCCGGCGCGAGGCCGACTTCCTCGTTCGCCTCGCGCAGGGCGTTCTCCACGGCATCGCGATCGTCGTCGTCGCGCCGTCCGCCGGGGAAGCTGATCTGGCCGCGATGCGAGCGCAGCAACTGCGAGCGCACGGTGAACATCATCGACAGGCGATCGCCGCGCCGCAGCACCGGCGCCAGGACTGCGGCCTGACGCAGATTGCCGAGCAGCGTCGGTTTGAGCAGCCGGTCGATGCCGAACGGCAATTCGAGATCGATCAGCGGCCGCGGCGCATCGAGGCGCGTCTGCGCCAGCGCATCGCGCAGGCGTCGCTCCAGTGCGGTCATCCCGCTTACCGATCCGTCCGGACTCATCGCGGCAGTTTAGCGGATGAGGGCGACCGCCCCGCGGCAAGGCCGCCCCGCCCGCCGCGCCGGCGCGCGGACACGCCCTACAATCGCCCCCCGACACCGCCTGCCGATCCCGATGGACAAGTCCACCTTCCACGCCGCCCTGCAACAGCGGTTTGCCGACGTCACGCCGCACGTCGCAGCCTGCGGCATGCAGCTGACCGCCGTCGACGACAACGGCGTCGAGGCCTGGCTGCCGTTCCGCGAGGAGTGGCTGGGCGATACCGAACGCGGCCTGATCCATCCGGGGATCGTCACCGTGCTGGTCGATTCGGCCTGCGGCGCCGCCGTCCTCGCGCGAATCGCCGATCTTGAACGCATCGCGACGCTGGACCTGCGCATGGACTACCTGCGCGCCGGCCTGCGTGACCACGACATCCACTGCCGCGCCGACTGCTACCACCTGACGCCGAGCATCGCCTTCGTGCGCGCGAGCGTGTGGCAGCAGGATCGCGCCCTGCCGATCGCGGTCTCGCAATCGGCGTTCATGCGCGCGGGACGCCGCGGCGCGGCGGCGATCGCATGAGCACGCCGATCGGATCGATGCTGGCCGAGGCGCGGCGTCGTGCGCGCGAGCACGCCGACTTCGACGGCTTCGTCGCCCTGGTGCCCTATGCCCGTTTCCTCGGGCTGCGCGTCGAGGCGCAGGGCGGCCAGTTGCGCATGCGGCTGCCGTATCGTCGCGAACTGATCGGCAATCCGGCGCTGCCCGCCCTGCACGGCGGCGTCACCGCGGCCTTCATGGAGAACGCGGCCCTGTTGCACCTGCTGCTGCGGCTGGACGAGGACCGCATCCCCAAGAGCATCGACTTCGCGATCGACTACCTGCTGTCGGCCCGCCCGCAGGACTGCTTCGCCGAGTGCGAGGTCACGCGCGCCGGCGTCCGCGTCGTGCACACGCAGATCCGCTGCTGGCAGGACGTTCCCGAAAGACCGATCGCCGTGGCCCGTGCGCACTTTCTGCTGTCCTATCCGGAATGAGCGATTACTCGCAGTGGCGCACGATGCGCGAGATCGATGGCGCCGCCGGCACGGCGAAGGGCGCCGCCTTCCGCCGCTTCCGCCGGCTCGAGCCGCAACTGCAGGCCGGTCGCGACTACTGCGTGCTGCATCACGCCGATGACCGCGAGGCCATCGACGGCCTGCGTTCGGCGCGACGCATTCATGCCGGCAGCGTCAACGTCGTGCTGCTCGCACCGGAGCTGGCCTCGCGCCTCGTCGCGGAACTGCGCGATCCGGCGAGCGCACGGTAACGATCCTTTCCCTCACCCGTTCGGACGGTTGCTGCTGGAGCACGCCGCTGGTTAGGATGCCGCTCCACATCTACTTTTTGGAGCTTCCCCATGTCCGCAGCCGATCTGCTCAAGAAACTGCCCGCCGCGTTCAATGCCGACGCCGCCTCGGGCACGACCGCGACGATCCAGTTCAACTGCTCGACGCCGATGTACACGACGATCAAGGACGGCGCCTGCACGGTGACCGACGGCCAGTCCGACAGCGCCGACGTGACCATCACGATGGAAGACGACGATCTGGTCGCGCTGATGAAGGGCGAACTCAACGGCATGACGGCGTTCATGACCGGCAAGCTGCAGATCGACGGCGACCTCATGCTGGCGCAGCGCATGGCGAGCTTCTTCGACGCCAGCAAGCTGTAAGACGTGCCCCAGCAGTACCCCGAAACCCCGGGCGGAGACGACGCCCGGGGTTTTCTGTTTGCGCCGGACGGCAGCGGTTCCGTTTTCGAGCTGGAGCGCGCCGAGCACGGACTGCAGTTGCACGCCCGTCACCGGCCGAAGTACGCGCCGCTGCACCTGGAGTGGCGCTCGCGCGAGCAGCAGCGCCGCGTGGCCGGCGGCAAGCGCCAGCTGCTCGGCCGTGCGGTCGGCCTCCACAAGCACGCCGGCCTGCACGTGCTCGACGCCACCGGCGGCCTGGGCCGCGATGCATGGACGCTGGCGGCCCTGGGCGCGCGCGTCGATCTGGTCGAGCGCCAGCCCCTGCTCGCCGCGCTGCTGCGCGACGCGCACGCACGCTCACTGGCCGACCCTGCCTATGCAGTGATCGCACAGCGGCTGAACCTGATCGAGAACGACGCGGCGGCGGTGCTCGGCGGCGGGCACTGGGATGTCGTGCACCTCGATCCGATGTACCCCGATCACGGCCGGCATGCGCTGCCGCAGCGCGAGATGCAGTTCCTGCGTGAATTGTCGGGTGACGATGGCGACGCCGACGCCCTGCTGGCGCCAGCGCGTGCAGCGTGCCGCTTGCGCACCGTGGTCAAGCGCCCGCTGCACGCGCCACACCTCGACGGGCGGATGCCGGACTTCCAGCTGACCGGGACCCAGGCGCGATACGACGTCTATCTGCCGAGCTGAGCACAAGGCATCAGTCGGGGCCCCACGGCGCCGTCACGCCCAGACGGTTCGCCACGTGCAGCGCCGACTGAGCGGCGCTTTCGAGCAGCGGGATTCCCGGCATCAGGTATGAGCCGCAGAACCAGAGACGACGCCCGTCGTCACGCTGCGCCGCCACCAGCTCGGCCATGGCAGCCTGGCTGTCGAGGCTCACCAGCGGTCGCTGGAAACGCGCCCGACCGATCACCGTGGGTGCATGCGGCTCCAGCAGCGGATTCCAGGTCTGGTACACCGACGCGCGCCCCGAAAGCTCGGGCACGATGCGGTTCAGATGGATATTGGCCATCGGCCCGGATGCCGCCGGATCGACATGGAAGTGCACCGGCGCCGCACGCGCGGACGCCGGCACCAGTGCGGCGTCGCCGTGGACGACCACCTCGCTGGACTCGTGCGGCACCCGGGCCAAGAGCGCTGCAGCGGCCGGATCGGTGGCCTGCCCCAGCACCGCGGCCTGATGCGCCTGCACGGCCAGCACCACATGATCGAAACGCGCCTCGCGGCCGTCACGCTCGACCACGCACATGCCGTCTCCCGCAGCCGTCACACCGACCACGTCGGCGCCACAGCGCAGGCCCTGGCAGGGCTGCAGCAGCCGGCGAATCGCGTCATCGGCGCCGTATCGCGCCCGCCAGGTGCCGCTGAACAGCGAGCCGCTGCTGAAAAAGCCGACGATGACCTCGGCAGGATAGCGGCGCACGGCATCGTAGGAGCAGGTGCAGATCGCCGCGAAGCTCGGCAGCAGCATGCCGTTGACGAAGTCGGCGCCGTAACCGCGCTGGCGCAGATAGTCGTCGAGACTCAGTCCGCGCAGCCCGCCGCTCGCCAGGTCACGCGGTGCGCAGAACATCAGGCGCAGGGCCTCGCCGGCGATCCGCCGCCAGCGTCGCCCGGTCACCGCCGGCACAGGCACCGAACGGCGACCGAGCTGCAGGTTGCGGTAGCGGAAGTAGGTCTCGCCCTGCGGCGTGGTGAACGCAGCCGCGTGATCGGTGGGCTGCATCTGCACGCCCGATGCGCGGTACAGCGCCATCAGCGTGTCGTAGTACCCGGACTTGAACACGCGCAGCGGCAGGTCGATGCGCACCGCCTGACCGCCATCGGCGTCGTCGACATTGAACGCCCCCATCCCCGGCCGCGGGTGGCGTTCGTACAGCGTGACGGCATGGCGCCGACCAAGCAGCCAGGCCGCAGCAAGGCCGGCGATGCCGCTGCCGACGATCGCGATGTTCAGTTTCGTCATGCCGCGAGTTTGACCCGATCCGGAAAGCTGCGCGCATGACATCCGCGTGTCGCCGTCGCGGCGATAGAATCGCGACCATGCTGCTGCTCACGCTCGTCCGCCACGCCAAGTCTTCCTGGGACAACCCCGCGCTCGCCGACTTCGACCGGCCGCTCAATGCGCGCGGCGAGCGCGACGCACCGCGCATGGCGCAGCACGTTCGCCGCGCACTCGGCATTCCCGACCGCATCGTCAGCAGCCCGGCGCTGCGCGCGCTGACCACGGCACGGGTGTTCGCCGAGACCCTCGCCCTCCCCGCGTCGCGCTTCGAGCAGGCACCCCGCATCTACGAGGCCAGCGCCGAGCGGCTGCTGACGCTGGTCCAGGGTCTGGACGACGACGAGCGCCACGTCATGCTGTTCGGTCACAATCCCGGCTTCACCGACCTCGCGCATCGCCTCGCGCGCTGCAGTTTCGACGACATGCCCACCTGCGCCGTCGTCCAGATCGGCTTCGACACCAAGACCTGGGCGGACGTCGCCGAGCGCAGCGGCGCACAGCGCTTCTACGCCTACCCCAAGCAATTCCGCGACAAGACTTGAGCGCGCGCCCGGGCTCAGGCCGCGGGCCGCAGTTGCTCGCGGTAGCGCCGGGCATTGGCGACATAGTGCTGGGCCATCATCTCCAGCATCTTGATCTCCGGCGGCTGCAGTTCGCGCACCACCTTCGCCGGCGTGCCCATGATCAGCACGCCGTCGGGGAACTGCTTGTTCTCCGTCACCAGCGCGCCGGCGCCGACGATGGAATTGCTGCCGATGCGCGCACCGTTGAGCACGATACTGCCGATGCCGATCAGGCTGTTGTCGCCGATCGTGCAGCCATGAAGCATCACCTTGTGACCGACGGTGCAACCGCGGCCGACGGTCAGGCGGATGCCGGCATCGGTGTGCAGCACCGAGCTGTCCTGGATGTTGCTATCGTCGCCGACGATGATCTGGTCGGTGTCGCCGCGCAGCACGCAGCCGAACCACACGCTGGCACGCGCCCCCAGCGTGACCGTGCCGATCACGCTGGCATCGGGGGCGACCCAGGCATCGTCCGCGATCTGCGGCGCACGGCCATCGAGGGAATAGAGCATGCGGGGACATCCTGGAAGAAGTGAGCGCCGCAGTCTGCCGACCGCCTTGCTGCTGTTGCAAGCGATGCTGTGGCTGTGCGCCTGCAACGAGCGCGTCCCGGGCCTGCCGCCGCTGGCCACCGACGGCGTCGTTCTCGCCTTCGGTGACAGCCTCACCTACGGCACCGGCGCCAGCGCCGAGCAGGCCTATCCGGCACAGCTGCAGGCACTGATCGGTCGTGAAGTCGTCAACGCCGGCGTGCCGGGCGAAACCAGCCGCGAGGGCCGCGAACGTCTGCCGGGTGTACTCGACGAGACCGCGCCCGACCTGGTCATCCTGTGCCTGGGCGGCAACGACATGTTGCGCAAGCAGGACCGGAACGCGATGAAGAACCACCTCGCCGCCATGATCGACGAGATCCGCGGTCGCGGCATCGCCGTGGTACTGCTGGGGGTTCCGGAGCCGGCGCTGATGGGCCTGGAAGCCGAACCGCGTTACGCCGAGCTGGCACGCGAATACGGGATTCCGATCGAGCGCGACATCATTGCCGAGACCCTGTCCGAACGCGCACTGCGCTCCGACCAGATTCACCCCAATGCGAGTGGCTACCGGCAGATCGCCGAAGCGATTGCCGGGCTGCTGCGCAAGGCGGGTGCGATCTGATCCGGAATCCTGCAAACCTCGCAGGGCGGTCTAGGCCGTAGGGCCGTCACGCGCCGTTGCTTCCGGCGCAACGGCGGGTTACGCGGTGATACCGCCAACCGACCCTACGACCCGGTGCGATCCGGGTGAGCTAGCGCAGGTAGCTGAACAGGCTCAGCCCCTGGATCTGCGCATGCGAGGCCTGGGCGGCCTGCAGCGCCAGCAGCTCGCGTTGCAGGCGGCTGGCGGCCTCGGCGATGTCGACGTCGCGCAGGTTCGACAGGGCCGACTCCGCCTCGATCGTCTGCGCCGACAGCGTGGCTTCCGCATCCTGCGCGGCGCCCAGGCGCAGCCCCGCCCCGGTGCGCACGGCCGACAGTTGCGACTGCGCCGCCTCCAGCTCCGCCAGCGCCTGCTGCATGGCCGTCTGCGCACCGGCGCGCGCGCCGGTCGTGTCCTGCGGCCCGTCGACGATCGCGGCCAGCTTGTCGAGCAGCGCGAACATGTCCTGCTGCGTGCTCGGTTCGACCCGGTAGCGATCCCCGTCCGCCGGCTCGCCGGCGAACCGCAGTTCCACGCCGTTGAACTGGACCGTGCTCCCGGGCGCGTAGACGCGCGTCTCGAGCAGGTTGTCCGCGGCGTCGCGGATCTCGACGGTGCCGCCGGTGAAGCGTAGCGAAAAGCTGCTGCCGTCATAGGCTGCCGCGTCGCGCACGACCGCCTGCTGCAAATGCATCGCGCCGGTGTTCGCTGCATCCGCGCCAACCTGCACGCGACCGTCGCCGGTCCGCAGGCCCATGAACACCGCACTGCCGGCGTCGCCGACGGCAATGCTGCGGGCGTTGCCGATCGGCAGCATCCTCGGCGCATCGTCGCCGCCGTAGCTGGCCGCGCTGCCGGTCCACGCGAACGGCGCCGCGTCGTCGCGGGCACCGGCGAACAGATAGCGTCCCTGCCCGTCGTCGCGGTTGGCGATCGCCAGCAACTGTTCGCGCAGGCCTGCGAGCTCCTGGGCAATCACCGCACGGGTCTCGGGGGACTGCGTGCTGCTGTTGCCCTGGATCGCCAGCTCGCGCGCATGCGCCAGCACGTCCATGCCCTCGGCGAGCGCCGTTTCCTCGAGCGACAGCCGGTGTTGCGCCGCCTGCGCATTGGACTGGTAGCGGCTCGCCTGCGCCAGAAGCTGGTCCATGCCCATCGCGGCGGCCCAGTCGCCCGGATTGTCCGCCGCCGACAGCAGTTTCTGCTGCGTCGCGAGCTGGGTCTGGGTCCGCAGCAGGCTCTGCTGCTGCATCTGCATCAGATCGAGGCTGCGCTGATGCAACAGGGAAGTCGATACGCGCATGTCCGGCTCCGTCAGCGTCCCGCTGCCTGGAGCAGCGTCTGGAAGATCGTGTCCGCCACCTGCACGACGCGCGCCGCGGCCTGGTAGGCCTGCTGGTAGCGGATCAGGTCGGCGGCCTCCTCGTCCAGATTCACGCCGGACACGGACTCGCGCTCGGCCAGCGTCTGGTTGCCGACCGCCGCCTGTGCATCGAGCTGCATGCCGGCCTGCTGGGCGCGCATGCCGGCGCCGGACACCAGGGCCGTATGGGCGGACAGCAGCGACTGCGTGCCGCCACCGAACACACCGATGTTGCCGAGTCCGGCCAGTGCCAGCGCATTGCCGTTGTCGCCGCTCGCGGTGCTCGCCGCTGCCGCGACCTGCGACGGATTGCTCAGCGCGACGTTCATGCCGCCCGCGGCGGAGACCGTCGGCCGGATCAGGAAACGGTCGCCGGCACTGGCGGCGCCCGACACCTGCAGTTCGAGACCGGCACCGACCAGCGGATCGCCCGGCGTGCCGGAGCCGGTGAGCGGAACGGTTCCGCCGCTGCGCAAGTCGGTCAGCGTCCATGCCGCGCCGTCGTAACGCAGTTCGTAGTCGCTGTCGCCGAAGGCTCCGGGATCGCCGAAGCCGACGTCGACCTGGGCGCTGCCGCCGTTCGTCGTCGCGGCGAAGGCTGCGCCGCGCAGCGGTGCGAACAGATCGGCGCCCAGCTGGCCGTTGGCGTCGAAGCCCTGCGCGTGCTGTGCGTTCACGGTCTCGACGATGCCGGCGGCGATCCGTCCGAGACGCGCGCGGGCCGGGTCGATCACCTCGCGGCGCGTGTCCAGCAGACCGCCCAGCGCCCCGCCCTCGACCTGCGCGGTGATTCTCGATCCGCCGGCGTGCACGATGTCCAGGCGTCCGCTGTTGTAGCGGTCGGCGGCGACGCCCAGCGCCGTCGCCTCGCTGCCGAGCACCAGTGCCTGCCCACCGCCGACGTAGACGTTGACGCTGCCGTCGGCCTGCGCCGAGGTGCTGATGCCCACGCGCGAATACAGCTCCTGCAGCAGCTGGTCGCGCCGGTCGAGCAGGTCGTTCGGCGGCTGTCCGCCGAAGTTGCCATAGCCCTGCACGATCTCGCGGTTGACGTCGGCCAGCGCCTGCGACAGCGTGTTGATCTCGTCGACGGTCGCGCGCATGCGCGTGTCGATCTCGCTGTCCATCGCGTCGAGCTGCGCCTGCGTATCGCGCATGCGCGCGGCCAGCGTGTCGGCGGCGCCGATCAGGGTCTGCCGCGCCGCCGTCGACGACGGGTCCTGCGACAGTGCGTTGGCGGCATCGAAGAAGCCCTGCAGCGGCCGCGACAGCCCGGCGTCGGCATCCGACAGCAGGCTGTCCACGCGCGAGGCATAGCCGTGATAGGTCTGCAACCGGCCGTAGGCGGACGCATCCGTCTGCATGCGGGCGCTGATCAGGTCGTCGCCGAGCCGGCGCACGGTCGCCACGTCGACGCCGGTACCCAGGTAGCCGTAGCCGGTCCCGGCGCCGGGACGCGACGCCAGCTCGACCCGCTGGCGGCTGTAGCCCGCCGTGTTGGCGTTGGCGATGTTGTGGCTGACGGTGTCCAGTGCGCGCCGGTAAGCGAGCAGGCCGGACATGCCGATGGAAAGAAGATCGGACATGACGCTACACCTCGATCAGACGCGCCGGGCGCGCGGCGTGGAGCGCGGCCTTCATCGTCTGGCCGTCGGCGATGCGGTGGATCTTCTGCGCGTACGCCGGATCGGTCGCGTAGCCGGCCTTCTGCAGTCCCGATGTGAACCGCTCCGCGTCGCCACCGTGGCGCAGCGCCTCGGCATAGCGCGGATTGGACTGCAGGAAGCGCACGTAGTCGTCGAAGGCGGCCGCCGGCGATGCGTAGGCGCGGAACTCGGCGCTCTGTCGCTGCATCGTGCCGTTCTCGAATTCGCTGGTCATGGTCTGCACTTTCTCGCCCTGCCAGCGTGTATCGGCCTTGATGCCGAAGAAGTTGAATGCCGGGCTGCCGTCGTCCCGCTGCATCGCGTGCCGACCCCAGCCGGTTTCCAGCGCGGCCTGCGCGACGAGCACGCGCGCGGGCACGCCGATCCGCGCCGCGGCCTTCTCGGCGTGCGGCAGGATGCTGCGGACGAAGTCTTCCGGCGAACGCTCGTGCGAAGCGTCCTGGACCCGCGATGCGCGCACCGCGTCGATCGCGGGCTCCGGTCCGGCACCGGCCTGCGCAGCCAGTGGCACCGGGCCACGCGTCGGCAGCGGCGCCACCGCGGACGTGCCGGACTGCGTTGCGCCCGCACCGCCCTGCATCTGCCGGATCATCAGGTCGGCCACGCCCAGGCCGCGTCCCGCGGCCAGGTGCTGCGCGATCTGCTGATCGAACATCTCCTGGTAGAACTGCGTCTGCTCGCCCCCGAGCACGTCGTCACCGAGACTGGCGGCGCGCATGCTCTTGAGCATCTGCTGCATCAGCAGCGCCTCGAACTGCTTGGCCGTCTCCCGCAAGGCCGCCGGATCGTCGCTGCGCGCCTGCGCGCGCAGCTGGGCGTACTGCGAGAAGTCGGTGACGGCCGCGGACTGCATCAGATCACGACCAGCTCGGCGCGCAGCGCGCCAGCCTGGCGCAGCGCCTCGAGAATCGCGACCAGGTCGCCCGGTGCGGCGCCGACCTGGTTGACCGCCCGCACGATGTCGTCGAGCGACACGCCTGCCTCGAACAGGAACATGCGTCCCTGCCCCTGCTGCGTGACCTCGATGGAGGTGTCCGGCACGACCACGGTCTGCCCGTCCGAGAAGGCCCCCGGCTGGCTCACCGCCGGGTTCTCAGAGATCGTCACGGCGAGCGAGCCGTGCGCGACGGCCGCCGGCAGCACGCGCACGTGGCTGCCGATCACGACCGTGCCGGTGCGCGAATTGATCACCACCTTCGCCGCGGCTTCACCGGGCGAGACCTCGATGGTTTCGAGCGCCGCGAGAAAGGCGACGCGCTGGCGCGTGTCGGCCGGTGCGACGACAGCGACCGTGACCGCGTCCACCGCCTGCGCGAACTCTCCGCCGAGCCGTGCGTTGACCGCCTGTGCCATGCGCGCGGCCGTCGTGAAGTCCGGCGTGTGCAGGTTCAGCCGCATCTCGCTGCTGGTCGCGAAGCTGTTCGGCACCGTGCGCTCGACGAGCGCGCCGTTGGGAATGCGCCCCGAGCTGGGCACGTTGATCGAGATGCGCGAGCCATCGTTGCCGGAGACACCGAGGCCACCGACGACGACATTGCCCTGGGCAATGGCATAGACCTGCCCGTCGGCGCCCTTGAGCGGCGTCATCAGCAGCGCGCCGCCGCGCAGCGAGCCGGCGTTGCCGATCGACGACACCGTGATGTCGATGCTCTGCCCCGGCTTGGCGAAAGCCGGCAGTTCGGCGTGGATCGCGACGGCGGCGACGTTCTTGAGCTGCGGATTGACGTTCGGCGGCACGACGACGCCGAGCTGGCTGAGCATCGCCTTGAGGCTCTGCGTCGTGAACGGCGCCTGCGTGGTCTGGTCGCCGGTGCCGTCGAGACCGACCACCAGGCCGTAGCCGACCAGCGGATTGCCGCGGACGCCCTCGATGCTGGCGAGATCCTTGATGCGCTCGGCCTGCACCGGCAGGGCGAGCGTCACGAGCATTGCGATGAGCAGATTGCGCATGGCGGGCCTCAGAACGGAAACCACGGCGAGTTGAAGAAGCGCGACAGCCAGCCCTGCGAGTTCGCATCGGCAAGCTCGCCGCGGCCGCCGTAGTGGATGCGCGCATTGGCGACGCGATCGGAGCGCACGCTGTTGTCGGCGGCGATGTCGGCCGGGCGCACGATGCCCTCGATCGCCACCGTCTCCGAGCCGCGGTTGATCGCGATCTGTTTCTCGCCGCGCACGACGAAGTTGCCGTTGGGCAGGACCTGCGCAATGAGCACGCTGACCGAGCCGGTCAGCGCATTGGACTGGGTGCTGCCGCCTGCGCCGTTGAAGGCGCGCTCGCCGCTGATGTCGAAGTCGAGGATCTCGGTGCCGCCGGCGGTCACCGGACGACCGAACATCGTCGGCCCGGGCATCGAGAAGCTGCCGTCCTTGCTGGTGTTGGTCGCCGCCGATTTCTTGGCGTCGGTCTTCTCGACCAGCAGCACGGTGAGCACATCGCCGACCTGGCGTGCCTTGCGATCCTCGAACAGCGCGATGTTCTGCGTGCTCGCATAGATACTGCCGTTGGCCACCGGCACCGGCGTCGCCACCGCTTCCGGCGGCAGGCTGTAGGTCTCGTGCGGGGGGGACGACGCGCAGGCGCCCAGTGCGAGCGCGGCGATGCCGATGACGATGCGCATGAGCCGGCTCACAGGTTGTTCGACACGTAGGCCAGCATCTGATCGGTGGTCGAGATCGCCTTGGAGTTCATCTCGTAGGCGCGCTGCGTCTCGATCATGTTGACCAGCTCCTCTACGACGTTGACGTTCGAGGATTCCAGCGAACCCTGCATCAGCAGGCCGAGGCCGGACTGCCCCGGCGCGCCGCTCTGCGGCGCGCCGCTGGAGGCGGTCTCGGCGAACAGGTTCTCGCCTTTGGGCTGCAGGCCGGCGGGGTTGATGAAGTCGGCGACGGTGACGCTGCCGACCTGCTGCGGCGCCGCCTCGCCAGCGAGCTGCACGCTGACCGTGCCGTCGCTGCCGATGGTCACGCTCTGCGCATTCGGCGGGATGTTGATGCCCGGCTGCAGCGGATAGCCGCTCGCCGTCACCATCTGGCCCTGGCTGTCGACCTGGAACGAACCGTCGCGCGTATACGCGGCCGAGCCGTCCGGCAACTGCACCTCGAAGAAGCCGCGGCCGTTGATCGCCAGGTCGAAGGGGTTGTTGGTCTGCAGCAGGTTGCCCTGCGTGAACAGCTTTTCCGTCGACACGACCTGGGTGCCGGTGCCGACCATCAGACCCGACGGCGACTGCGTCTGCTGCGAGGTCTGCGCGCCCGGCTGGCGCACGGTCTGGTACATCAGGTCCTGGAACGAGGCGCGACCGCGCTTGAATCCGGTCGTGTTGACGTTCGCGAGGTTGTTCGAGATCAGGCTCATGCGCGTCTGCTGCGCATCGAGTCCGGTCTTGGCCACCCACAGGGACTGGTTCATGACTGCCTCCGGCGACGGAAATCCGCCTTTGGCAGGGGGTCTACAAGTTCCGGACCAGCCCCCGGAACCCTGTTGCGGCGCCGGAAACCCGGCGCCTGCTCAGAACCGGTAGCGGACGCCGAGCTGCGCCGACAGCGGCTTGCCGGGCCGGGCGCCGAAGGGCCGCCGCGCCACGACGTACTCGCGGTCGAGCAGATTGTCGATACGCCCGACGAGGCGCAGCGTATCGCTCAGCGCCCAGCCGGCGGCCAGGTCGACAACGGTGAAGCCGTCGCTGCCCTCGCCTGCAGGAATCGGGCCGCTGCCGGCGGTGTCGCGCATCGCCGACACATAGGTCACCGACAGCTGCGTGTCCCAACGCGGATGCTCGAGACCGACGACGGCGTTGGCGCGGTGCTCCGGCACGTAGGGCAGCTCGTCGCCCCGCTCCACGACCTCGAACTGCGGGTTCGGCGATTCGAAGGATTCGCGGAACTCGCCGTCCGTCCACGTGTAGGTCACCGACAGCGGCAACGACAGCTGGCCGACGGCGAACGCATCGCGCCAGCCGGCCTCCACACCCTGCACGCGCACCTCGCCGGCATTCGTCTGCTGGTCGAGCTCGGCGTCGTCGCAGCCCGCGGAGAAGGTGCACTGCGCGGTGAGATTGCTGTAGTCACTGTAGAAGCCCGTCAGCTCGATGCGACCGGCGACGCCGTTCCAGACCAGCCCGGCCTCGTAGTTCACGGCCTCTTCGGGCTCGACTTCGCCGCTGCCCGGCGAGCCGGGCGAGAAGCCCTTGTGTACCCCGCCGAACCAGCTCAGGGTCGCGGTCTGGGCGAAGTTCACGCCGATGCCCGGCAGCACGACGCTGTAACGATCGTCGTTTCCGAGCCCGGCCAGGCGGTCGTCGAAGGAGGTGTCGATCGACTCGATGCGCAGTCCGGGCGCGATCGTCCAGCGACCGCGGACGATCTCGTCGCGCAGCCAGGCCGCCAGGGCGGTGGCACGCGCCGTGTTGTCGGCCGTGATCGCGCCGGCCGTGGCATTGCGGACCGGGCGGCCACCGAGCATGTCGTAGGCGAACTCGTCGTGCAGGCGCCGGATGCGGTCGTCGTGCAGGCGCGCACCGGCCTCGATGCCGTGGCTCCACGCGCCGGCGCCGAGATTCCAGCGCAGGCGTCCCTGCACACCGGACGAGCGGAAATCGCGATCGTTGGTGCCGATCAGCAGATCGTCGCTGCTCTCGTTCGGATTGCCGTCGCGCTGGCCGGTCAGCGTCTGGTAGTAGACCTGGTTACGCGGTGTCTCCGGCGCAGCCAGCACTTCGCGGATGTCCTCGCCACGCAGATTGTTGAACTTCATCCACGCGCGGCTGAAGTCGTGAGTGTAGGCCGTCGCCAGCAGCCGGCCGCCGAGCAACGGTTGCTCGAGGTCGAGGCGCACGCCATACCACTCCCAGTCCATACGGTCGAGCGCGCTGGCGGCGTAGCGACGCAGCGGCTCGGCGCGGAAGTCGGCCTCGGTCAGGCCCAGGTAGGTCTCGTCGGAGACCTCGTCGGCGTAGCCCAGGCGCAATTCGATGCGGCCTTCGCCGAGGTCGTGGCCGAGCTTGACCATGGCCTCGTTCTTCTCGAAACCGGTGTCGCCGCCGCCGTCGAGTGCCTTGAAGCCATCGCTGCGCACGTGCACGAACTCGCCCAGCGCGCCGAAGCTGCCGAGCGGACCGCTGCCACGCAGGTGCGCGCGACCGTAACCGTCGGTACCGCCGTCGACGGCCACCAGGCCGGACAGGACGCCGGGAACCGGTGCCGAGATCAGGTTCACCGCGCCGCCGATGGTCTGAGGCCCGTGCTGGATCGCCGCCGGCCCCTTGAACACTTCGACGCCGACCATGCGCGCCGTCAGCGGCGAGTAGTAGGCCGCCGGCGCCGAATACGGCGCCGGGCCGAACAGCACACCGTCCTCGAGCAGCGTGACCTTCTGGCTGCGGTCGGAGTTGGCGCCGCGCAAGCCGATGTTGGGCCGCAGACCGAAGCCGTCTTCCTCGCGCAGATAGACCCCGGGCACGAAGGCGAGCACGCGGTTGAGATCGTCGTAGGCAAAGGCCTCGAGCGTCTGCTGGTCGACCAGATGCGCCGAACCGACGATGCGCGCATCGGCCTCGGCCTGGCCGATGACGGTGATCGTCTCGAGCGCCGTGGCCGGCGCCTCGTCGGCCGCCGCGGCAGACGCCATGCACAGGACCGCCAGTCCGGCGAAAGCAACACGCATGTAAGGTTCCTTTTTTTCTGGTCTAGTCGCGCCGCACGATGCGCAGCGGTGGATGCGTTCGCGGGGGCTCGTCGGGTGGCGGCGTGATCCACGCCGCGCGCGCAATGCCGTCGGGCAGCCGCGCGAGATCGGCCTCGGGATCGATCATCCGTCGGGCCGCACGGCCGTTGAGCGAGACCCGCGAGTCGGCATAGACCTGCACCGGCCCGAGGCCACGCGCTTCGAAATCGTCGCGGATGTGATGGGCGAGCTGCAGGATCAGGTCCGGCTGCCCCGCCATCTCGCGGTACTGCAGTTCGGACAGGTAGTCGCGCGGCGTGACGATACGGGTCTGTCCGTGCGCATCGACGACACGGTAGGCCAGCGCCCCGGACTTCTCGCGCAGCATCACCCGCCACGAGAAACGCATGCCCTGCTCGTGCCAGAGCACCGTGCCCGGATACAGCCAGTGACGCAGCGGCAGCAGGAACTGGAACAGGCAGAAGCCGGCGACGAGTGTCGCAAACGCCGCGGATGCAGGGCGCCATCCCGCCGTCGCCGGGGCTTGGGGTGCTGCCGCATCGCGGCGCACGCCCAGGCGGCGCAGCCAGGCACGCGGCCAGTCCGGCTCGAAGAAGATCAGCACCGACAGGACCATGATGAACGGGAATAGGCCGATGTTGAAGAAGAGATGCGTGAGCACGTGGAAGACGACGATCACGCCGAAGGCCGCCAGCCGCGTCCGCTTCCACAGCATGAAGCCGATGATGGTCACGTCGAACACGAAGGCGAACCACGAGAACGCGTAGTGCACCCAGATCTCGTCGAGCAGCGGCCCGATCAGCGGCAGGCCGGCATGCGGCGGCAGCCAGATGTTCAGCGGCTGCGCATGCAGCAGCCAGTCGGGCTCGAACTTGGCCCAGCCGGCGTAGAAGTACAGCAGGCCGACCTGGAAGCGCAGCCAGCCGGTCTGCCACGCCGGCAGCGTGTCGGCCCGCAACGCCGGCCGGCGCCAGGCGTCGATCGACCATGCCCGGTGCGGTGACAGGAAGCACAGGATCAGCGCGAGCAGGCTGACGAAGTAGTAGTGGTTGAGATAGGTGGTGACATCCATCAGCTCCGCGTAGGTGAACAGGCACCAGAACGCGACGATGGCCACGCGGTAGAACGCGCCGAGCGCCACGAGCAGCGCCGACAGCGCGATGCCGCCATAGAGCAGATAGAGGCCGGTTTCGCCCGGCACCTGCACCCACGAGAAGCCCCAGTACTTGAAGTGGAAACGCGGCTCGACGTAGAACAGCTCGATCCAGTTGCACGACATGAAGCGCAGCGTGCCGACGAACATCAGGCCGCCGAACAGCATGCGGAACACCGCCAGAGCGGCGATGTCGAGCGGCCGGTTCAGCCGGCGATGCAGCGCATTGGCATCGAACCCCACCTCCTGGAACTCCGTCCCGCGATCAGTCGTTGTCGCCGGCAGCCCGGTCCGGCGTCGCCAGCGACAACGCTCCGACGACCTCGGTGCGGAAGATGTCCATCGCCCGCTTGATCTGGCCGTGCAACGCACAGGCCGCCGGCTCGCCCTCGGCCGCGCTGGACGCGTTGATGCACGCGGTGTTGTCGTCGATCGCCGCGACCGCCGTCTCGAAGTCCGGATCGAGCGCGTCGATCGCCTCGAGCGTCCCGTCGAGTTCAGCCTGCAGGCGCTGCGCGATATCCTCGCGCTCGATGCCCTCGAGCAGATCGTTGATGCCCATGCCGTCGTCGAGTCCGGTGAAGACGTCGCGGAAGACCTGCACGTTGGCCTGCAGCGCCGGTGTCGAGGCGCGCGCATAGGAGAACTCGACGCGATCCACGTCGTTGCCCTCGCAGCTCAGGCCGTTGGCGCCGATGCCGGTCGGACAGGCGATCTTGCGGTCCTTGGTTTCCTTCTCGGTGTAGAACAGCGCGACCGACAGGGCATCGAGCGCATCCTGCGGCCGTGCGTAGACGGTGCTGCCATCGCCGGCCGTGTTCCACTGTGCGATGAAGTTGCCGCCGGCCGTTTCCCAGCGGTTGCGCAAGTCGGCGGCGACCGTGGCGATGCGATTGGCGGCGCTCGCCGCATAGTTCGCGCGCTGCTGTGCCGTCGGCGGCGTCGCGAGTCCGCAGGGGTTCGCCTCGTCGACGAACAGCAGGAACTCCAGCGCCCCCAGCCCGGTGACCTCAATCGACGAGCCTGCGGTGACGACGGCATCCTGCGCCGCGAGCTGCTCGATCGTGCAGACGTTGCGGAACGGATACGAGTAGATCGCATCGCGCAGGTTGGCGCCGCCCGGCGTCGCGTCGAGGCCCGACGACAGCCCGGCCGGCCCCACCTGCAGGACCTCGCTGCGCTGCCAGCTGGCGGTCGCCGCGCGCCAGGCCTCCTGCGCCTCGGTGCGGTCGGCGACATCGCCCGGAACCTCCGACAAGGCCGACACGGCGGCCGCCAGCGTCTGCGCCTTGGCGTCGAAGTCGCGCAGCGCCGGCAGGATGACGCGCTCGCCGATGTCCTTGAGCACCGCGCGGCGTGCCGCGTCGCCGACCACCGGTCCCGGCGTCGGGCTTGCCGTGGGACTGGCAGTCGGGCTGGCGGTCGGCGTCGGTTGCGCATCGCCGCCGCCCCCACCGCCGCCGCAGGCTGAAACGGCCAGCGCCAGCAGGGCCGCGCCGAGGCGTACGCCGGCCCGCAGGCCGGGGCGGCGCGAGGAAGTCGGGACGTTCATCGACAAGTCTCCGTAGAAATGCGCAACCCGCCGGCCCGGGAATCGGAGCGGCGGGTGGCGTTGTGCGGCGGGATGTTACTGCGGCAGCGTATAGACCTGCAGATCCCAGGCGGTGTCGCTCGGCGGCGCCAGCGCGTCGTTGTTGGCGTTGGCGGTGCCGAAGACCACCTCGAGCTTCCCATCCGCGTCGCCCCAGCCGTCGGCCGACGTCTGCTGCGTGCCGTCGGCACCGAAGCGCACCAGGTAGACCGACTGGCCGCCATCGGCATCCGTGGCATTGACCGCGGCGACGACATCGCCGTTGTCCAGCGTCACGACCGCGAGCGACTGCTCATCGAGGCCGGGGGCAAGATCGACGGTGACGAAGCCGTCGTCGCCGAAGCTGTCATCGACCTCGCCGTCGGCGGTGAAGCGACCCACGGCGGTACGGCGCAGCGCCGCCTCGGTCCCCGCGTAGCCGGACACGACGATGTTGCCGTCATTGTCGAACGTCAGGCCGCGCAGATCGTTGGCACGCTGCGTGACCACGTCGGCGAGCACCGAGAAGTCGGCCACCGACAGCACGACGAGACGCGCGCCGGCGGTGTTGTCGTTGGTCGTCGCCGCGATGCGCGTGCCGTCCGGCGACAGCGCGACGTTGAAGAACTGCGAGTTCGACTGCTGGTTCGTCAGCAGGATGATGCCGTCGTCGCTGACGCTGGTATCGAGCTCGCCGTCGGCCTTGATCACGTACAGCGCCGGTTCGCCGGCGAAGCGACCCGCGTGCACGGTGCGATCGTCGCTCAGCGCGATGATCGCGCGGCCGCGTTCCTCTTCGCTGGACCCGGCGCCCTGGCCTTCGCTCTGGACCGCCTGCGCACCGTCATTGCCCCAGCTCGTGTCGAGTCCGTCGGCAGCGACGCGGAACGGCACCAGGTCGTTCTCGACGCTGGTGGCAAAGCCCAGCGTCGACGGCGTGTCCGCCGCGGTCGCACGGCCGTAGCCGGTGGTCACGTAGTCGCCGTTGCTCAGCCGTGCGGCGCCATAGGCTTCGGCGAAGCCGCCGTCGACCTTGAACGGGTTGTAGATCGCCACGCCGGGCCTGGCGCCGCCGGCGGCCTCGGTCGAGTCCTCCGGAAACACGAAGCCGCCGAAGCCGGTATCCAGCGAACCGTCGGCATTCAGGCGGATCAGGAACACGTGGTTGCCCAGTCCGTCGCCGAGGTTGGTATAGCCGGCGCTGACGATGCTGCCGTCGTCCTCGACGAGGCCGCGGCGGGCGTTGTCGCTGAGCGTGCCGCTGCTGTGGAAGCTCACCGGCGCGCCGCCGTTGAACTGCGTATCCGGCGTACCGTCCTGCGCGTTCAGGCGCACGACGTAGCGATCGTTGTCGGTACGGCCGCTGGCGGCCGGCGCGGTGCCGAGACCGAAGACCACCAGCCTTTCGCCGCCACCGATATCGATGACGCCGTCGTTGTCATCGTCGGAGCAGGCGCCGAGCGCCAGAACCGTGCCGATCAGCACGGCCGACAGCGGAATCCTTTTGTTCATCGTTCCCTTCCTCGTTGAGTCACGGGCCGGCGCGAGCGCGTCCACGGCCTAAACCGCCACGCGGCGGCGTTCGAGGATGCTAAGCGTAATGCGAATTAATCGCAAACAAATTTGAGGACTGATTGTTCATGCAGCGCCCTCAGGCGCCGTTCATGCGCAGCAGCGAACTCGCTGACTGTGCGTTGTCCTCGGCAGTACGCATCAGCTTGACCTGCAGCTCGAACTGCCGCGACAGGCTGATCATGTTGACCATCGCCTCCGGCAGCGAGACGTTGCTCGACTCCAGCGCCCCGGTGACCAGCACCGTTCCCGGCGCCGGTGCCGGTGGTTCGCCGGGCCGCGCCCGCATCAGGCCATCGCCGCCGCGTTCGAGCTGCTGTGGCACGGCGGAGACGGTGCGCAGGCGGCCGATCGCGGCCAGCGTTTCCGCGCCACTGCCCTGCGGCACGACCGATACCGTGCCGTCGCCGCCGATCCGCAGCTGCGCATGCGGCGGAATCGCCATCGGCCCGCCGTCGCCGAGCACGGCATGTCCGGCTCCGGTGCGGAGCTGTCCGGCGCTGTCGATCTGCAGGTCGCCGGCCTTGGTGTAGGCCTCGGTGCCATCGGGGGCGAGCACCGCCAGCCAGACATCCTCGGCGAAGGCGACGTCGAGATCGCGACCGGTCTGCTGCATGGCGCCGGTGCGTGCGTCCCAGCCGACGCCGACGCCGAGCGCATTGACGCGCGTCGGCAGCCCGGCGCCTTCGACCGCGCGCGACTGGTTGGCGATGAGTTCGGCGCGAAACCCGGTCGTCGAGGCGTTGGCCAGGTTGTGGCTGTTCGCCGCCTGCGCCTTCAGCGTCTGGATGGCGCCGGTCATCGCGACGTAGAGGGATCGGTCCATGCTCGCTCCGCGGCCGGCTGTCGCCGTTACCGGATGTTGATGACCGTCTGCGTGATCTGGTCGGTGGTCGAGATCATCTGCGCGTTGGCCTGGAAGTTCCGCTGCGCCGTGATCATGTTGACGAGCTGCTCGGTGAGATCGACGTTGGACCCTTCCAGCGCGCCGGCCTGGATCAGGCCGAAGTCGGTCTCACCCGGCGCGCCGCGCAGCACCTGGCCGGCGGCGAAGCTCTCGCCCCAGGCGTTGTTGCCGAGCTGCTGCAGCCCCTGCGGGTTCGGGAAGTTGGCCATCGCCAGCTGCCCCAGCGGCGTTGCCTGGCCGTTGGTGTAGCGCGCCTGCACCACGCCCTCCTGGGTGATCTCGATGCCGGTCAGGCGACCGGTCGCGTAACCGTCCTGGCTGAGTTCGGCGAGGCTGAAGTTATCGCCGAACTGCGTGGCGCTAGACAAGTCGAGCGTCAGCGCCAGGTCGGCGGCACCGGTGCCGGGCGTGAAGCCGGGCAGCGCGATCGTGCCGCCCGCCGGCGCCAGCAAGGTGCCGGTGTCGGAGAACGTCAGCGCGTTGGCGCCGCCAACGTCGGTGCCGTCGACCTGCGCGTGCACGTTCCACTCGTTGGCATTCGCGCCCTTGACGAAGAACAGGTTCGCCGTGTGCGCGGCGCCGAGCGAGTCGTAGACGGTCACCGAGCGCGTGAAGTTGTAGCTGGTCGGATCGGTCGCGTCGAAGGTGCCGGTAGCCGGCGCTTCGGCACTGGCCGGCAGGTTGACGCCCGCCGTGATGCGCGAGCTGGCGAGCGGCGGATTGTCGCCGGTCGAGAGCTGCAGGTCGGCCAGCCGCGCGGTGTCGAAACCGGTGGCGCCGTCGATCGGCGGGAAGACCTGCAGCCGCTGACCCGAGGCATTGACGACGTAGCCGTTGCGGTCGGTGCCGAAGGCCCCGGCACGCGAGTACACCGTCGCGCCGTTATCGGACAGCGTGAAGAAGCCTTCGCCGGAGATCGCCAGGTCCAGCGCATTGTTGGTGAAGCTCACCGAACCCTGCTCGAACTGCTGGGCCACGCGCGCTAGGCGCGTTCCGGCGCCGGTGGCGTTGGCGGCCACCCCGTACGAGGAAACCGGGAACAGCTCCGCGAACTCGGCGCGCGATTCCTTGAAGCCGGTGGTGTTGACGTTGGCGATGTTGTTGGCCGTGACGCCGAGTTCCGCAGAAGCGGCATTCAGACCCGACAGAGCGACGCGAAAGGACATGGGAGACTCCTGTTTGAGAGGGCCTAGAGGATTTGCAGAATGTCGGCGAGGGGCGCCGGATCGAGCCCGAGCAGTTCCAGCGTCAGTCCGTCGCGGCTCAGGCCGACGGACTGCACCTGGCCCACGGCCAGGGTTTCGACAGCGGTTTCGCTGCTGCCCTGGACCAGGCGCGCGCGCATCGTGTATCGGCCTTCGCCGGCCTGCGCGCCGGCGTTGTCCAGGCCGTCCCAGGCGAACGAGGCAATGCCGGCTGCCTGCGTGCCCAGATCGAGATTGCGGACGACGGTGCCATCGGCGGCGACGATGTCAACGACGAGCTGGCCGCTGGCCGGCATCGCCGCGGCCGCGCGCAGCTCGCCGCCTTCGGGCAGCCAGCCGGTCTCGCTGGGCACCAGCACGCCACGGCCGACGAGGCTCGCGGCCTGCAGCGTCTGGTTCGCCGACAGCGAGGAAGCCAGCGTCGCGATCGACGCCTGCATCTCCTGGATGCCGGACACCGTGCTGAACTGGGCGATCTGGCCGAGGAACTCGCCGTTCTCCATCGGCTTGAACGGGTCCTGGTTCTGCAGCTGCGTGGTCATCAGGCGCAGGAAGTCCTCCTGTCCCAGCGACTGCTGCGCGACTGGCTGCTGCAGGCTCAGGCCGAGGTCGTTGTACGTGGTGTCGATCGTGCTCATGGAAGATCCTCTCAGCGGCCGAGACGCAGCGTCGACAGCGCCAGCTCCTTGGCGGTGTTCATCATCTCGACGCTGGACTGATAGGAGCGTGCCGACGAGATCATGTTGACCATCTCCTCGACGACGTTGACGTTGGGGGCGTAGACGAACCCTTCGGCATCGGCGAGCGGATGCCCCGGTTCGTAGCGCTTCTCGGCAGCGGCCTGGGACTCGACGACGCCGAGCACCTGCACGCCGGCGCTGTCGTCGCGGCTGCCGCCGGACGGATCGACCAGCGCCGCCGCGAACACCGGCATGCGCGCCTTGTAGACACTGTCCGGATCGCTGCCGACGGCGTCGGCGTTGGCCAAGTTGCTGGCGACCGTGGACAGGCGCACCGACTGCGCGGAAAGCGCCGAGCCGGCGATGTCGAAGATGCGGAACGAGGACATGGAGCGTCTCCTGGCTGTCGGCCTACTGACCGGTGAATGCGGTCAGCAGTCCCTTGATGCGCGCATCGAGGAACTGCAGGCTGGCCTGGTAGCGCAGCGCCGCGTCCGCGAACTGCGCCTGCTCGATCTGCACGTCGACGGTGTTGCCGTCGGCCGCGGGCTGTACGGCGACGCGGTACGCCGGGTCGACCGCGGCCGTACCCGCGGCCTGCGTGGATGCCAGCACCTGACGGAAGTCGAGATCGCGCGCCTGGAAGCCGGGCGTGTCCGCATTCGCGATGTTCGCGGCGATCAGCTCCATGCGCCGCCGCTGCAGCTGCATCGCTGCCGGATGAACGCCGAACACCGGATCGTTGATGGTCATGGCCAAACCCGCCACGTGGATGTGGAGGGTCAGGGGCAAGTCCTGTGCCAGGGAGGCACGACGTCCTGTTCGGGAACGCGGCCGTCCATGGCCGCGGACCTCGATCGGGGCGGTGCTACGCCGCAACCGCCATGCGCAGGCGTTCGAGTACACCCTGCGCCAACTCGTCGGAGCTGAACTTGGCGCAGAAGCGATCGGCCCCGACGCGCTGCACCATCGCGTTGTTGAAGATGCCGGACAGCGAGGTGTGCAGCATGACGTGGAGATCCTTGAGCCGCGGGTCGCGTCGGATTTCCGTCGTCAGCGTGTAGCCGTCCATGTTCGGCATCTCCACGTCGGAGATCACCATCAGCAACTGCTCGGTCACCGGACCGCGCTCGGCCATGCGCTGCAACTGGCGCAGCGCCTCGCGGCCGTCGGCGACCTGAATGCTGTCGACGCCGAGCTGACCGAGCACGCGCTCGATCTGCCCGCGCGCGACGCGCGAGTCGTCGGCCACCAGCACCTTGAGCAGCGTGCCGCCGATCGCCTGTGCATCCTCGCGCAGACGGCCCGACAGCTCGGGACTGCCGCCGACCACCTCCGCCAGTACCTTCTCCACGTCGATGATCTCGACGAGCTGGTCGTTCAGGCGCGTGATCGCCGTCAGCCAGCCCTCGGTGCCGCCGCTCGGCGGCGTCTCCAGCGCAGTGACGTCGACGTGCACGATGCGGTCGACGCCGCCGACGAGAAACCCCTGCACCGAGCGGTTGAACTCGGCGATGACCACGTGTGCGCGGCGGCTCTCGCCCAGTGCCTCGGCGCCGATCGCGCGCTGCAGGTCGATCACCGGAACGATGCGGCCGCGGATGTCGGCGACACCGGCCACGTAGGGGTGCGATCCCGGCAGCGCCGACAGCGGCGGCGTGCGGATGACTTCCTGCACCTTGAACACGTTGATGCCAAAAATCTGACGCGGCCCGAGATGGAACAGCAGCAGCGCAAGGCGGTTGTGTCCCGCGAGCTGGGTGCTGCGGTCGATGCTTTCGAGCAGTCCGTAGGCCATGGCAGTCGGTTCGATGGGTCTGCGGCTGTATCGGCCGCGCATCGCCGAAGTTGACCCCGAGCTGCCGGCCACCTGCTGGCACGCGACTTGTAGCGGCTGCGGCATGAACCGTTCCGTCCCGATCCTGCTCGCCGCCGCGGTCCTGAGTCCGGCGGTATTCGCCGCCCCGGTGGAATCGCCGGCGCGGATCGACGCCGTCGCCGTTGCGGCGGTAGCCGCGCAGCTCCCGGCGAGCGCGCAGGTCAGCGGCGGCGCACTCGACCCGCGCCTGCGCCTGCCGGCCTGCGGCCAGGCGCCGACGGCCGACCCACCGGCGCTGCGCGGATCTCAGACCAGCGTGACCGTGCGCTGCGCGCAACCGGCCTGGACCGTCTACGTGCCGGTACGCATCAGCGACATGCGGCCGGTGGTGGTGGTGTCGCAGGCGGTGGCCCGCGGAGAGAGACTCGGCGCCGATCGCGTCGTCCTGCAGACCCGGGACGTGGCCACGCTGCCGTTCGGATACTTCGCCGGCCTCGACGAGGTGGCCGGCCTGGAAGCGCGCCGCAGCCTGCAGGCCGGCGCCGTGCTCACGCCCAACGACGCCCAACTCCCGCAGCTCGTGCGGCGCGGCCAGTCCGTGACCGTGGTCGGCCGCAGCGGCGGCATCGAAGTCCGTGCCGAGGGCACGGCGATGGGCAACGCCGCACAGGGCGAGCGCGTGCGCGTGCGCAACGCGGGTTCCAGGCGCGTCGTCGAGGGCGTGGTCACCGCCGACGGGGTCGTGGAGGTTTCGCTGTGAAGGGGTGCGGGCACCCGTGCAAGTTCCGGGCTCAAGTTCGGCGCCGGACGGCCGATAAGGCGTCTGAGACCAAGCCGACATGGAGTCGCGCGCATGAGCAACAAGATCGAATCCTATGGCCCGCAGGCGCCTGCCGCGCTGCGGCCGCGCGCACCCGCCCCGGCGGCCGGCTCGGCCACCAGCGGCCCGGTCGGTGCCGTCGTGCCGCCCGATTCGGTCAAGCTGACCGACGACGCGGTGATGCTGGCCGAACTGCGCGAACAGCTGGCGTCTGCGCCGGCGATGGACGGCAGGCGTGTGGCCGAGACGCGGCTGGCGCTGGCCGAAGGCCGCTACGACGCCGATGCACAGCGCATCGCCGACAAGCTGCTGCGATTTGAATGGGAGCTGAGCCGACCATGACCACCCGGGCCGAGATCGACGCCAACCTGGACGCGCAGCTCGCCTGCGCCGGAACCCTCAAGGCGCTGCTCGGCCGGGAACGCGACGCGCTGGTGGCCAGCGACGTCGCCTCGCTCGAAACCCTGACCCGGGAAAAGGATCACCACGCCGACCGGCTCCGGCAGCTCGGCGGCACGCTCGAGGCACTGCGCTCGGCCGCCGGCGATGCCAGCGTCGGCGCGCTGCTGGAACGCCTGGGCCTCGCGGCGGATCGCTGGCAGCGGCTGGGCGAGCTCGCCGCGCGCTGCCTGCAGGCCAATCGCGACAATGCCGCGCTGCTGACCGCCCGTCAGCGGCAGATCCGCAGTGCCTTGCAACTGCTGCAACCGGCCGGTGCCCGCCAGCAGGTCTACGGCCGCGCCGGCACATCGGCCTTCGATTTCGGCACCCGCTCCTTCGGCGCCGCGTGAACGAAGCTTCGACGCCCGCTGCCGACGCCGGACCGACACCGACGCTGCTGTCGCAGCGCGAGCGCATTCTCGACCTGCTGCATCGCCTGCGCCTGCATCACGAGCTGCTGAGCCTGCGCCCGCACGGCAGCCTCGGTGCGCATGCGAGCATCGTGCTGGCCGTCGACCCGGCCACCGGCATCGACTTCGACGATCCGCACCCGGCGCTGCACGCCGCCGTCGGCGACGTGCTGTCGGTACGCGGCCGCATCGACGGCAGCGACCTGCGTTTCGTCTGCCCGGTGGTCGGCCCGTCGCGCATCGGCGGACGCCCCGCGCTGCGAACCGAACTGCCCACGGAAATGGCGATGCTCGAACGACGCGCCGCCTACCGCGTGCGCCTGCCGGTGGACGCCGGCATCACCGCCGCAACGCTCGACGGCCGCCAGGGGCTGGAACTCACGGACCTGTCGCATCTGGGTGCGGGCGCACAGGCCGGACGCAGCAGTGCGATCGAGCCGGGCGACCTGCTGCAACTGCGCATCAACCTGCCGGAAACCCGGGTCGACACCGCTGCCGAAGTGCGCAGCAGCCGCCCCGCCGGCGGGGGCCTGCGCCTGGGGCTGCGCTTCGCCGGCCTCGGACGCGAAGCGCGACAGCGCCTCACGCAGGCGATTCACCGCATCGAACGGCAACTGATCCGTCACGCCCGCGGCCTGCGCTGAACGACAGGCCGTCAGCGCCGCGGTGGCGGCGCGCGTTCCCGCACGCTTGCATCGCCACCGTCGTCCGGTCTTAGGATCCGGCATGTCCGCCGCACTGCAGATCGACGCCCGCCACGCCGACATCACCCGGCTCGATGTCGACGCCATCGTCAACGCGGCCAACGAATCGCTGCTCGGCGGCGGCGGTGTCGACGGCGCGATCCATCGCGCCGCCGGCCCGCGACTGCTGGAGGCCTGCCGTGCGATCGGCGGTTGCCCCACCGGTGAGGCGCGCATCACGCCGGGCTTCGCGCTGCCGGCGCGCTGGGTGATCCACACCGTCGGCCCCGTCTGGCGCGGCGGCCACGATGGCGAGCCGGCACTGCTGGCCGGCTGCTACCGCAACAGTCTCGATCTCGCCGAGGCGCACGCCGTGCAGACCCTGGCCTTCCCGGCGATCTCCTGCGGCGTCTACGGCTACCCGCTCGACGCCGCCTGTGTCATCGCCGTTCGTGAGCTGCGCGCCCACCGGCCAACCTCGCTGCGGCAGGTCACCCTGGCCTGCTTCAACGACGAGGTCCTCGCCGCCTGCCGACGCGCGCTCGCCCAGGAGCCCGGGCGGTAGGAACCGCGCAGGCGAGGCAAAGCCATTTCGAAACTGGTTTCGCGTTGATTCGAGGCCAATAGCGGGACTATTGGCCGAGAGGCAGCGCGGAAGATGGCCGAAATGGCGAAGTCGCAGCCGCGCGTGTTTCTGCCGCCCAGGCTCCTGGCCTCGTCGCGGGCGGCGTGCGCGGTCGCCTGCGATAATGCCGCATGTCCGTCTTCCCCCTGTTCGTCAGCTGCCCGCGCGGCGTCGAACCCTTGCTCGCCGCCGAACTCGCGCCGCTGGGTCTCGACGCCCTCGAAACCCGCCGCGGCGGCGTCGCCGCCCGTGCCACGCTCGAGGCGGCTTACCGCGCCTGCCTGTGGTCGCGGCTGGCGAGTCGCGTGCTGCTGCCGCTGCAGCGCTTCGAGGCCGCGGATGCGGATGCCCTGTACACCGCCGCGCGGTCGATCGACTGGCCCGGGCTGTTCGCGGCCACGTCGAGTTTCGCGATCGAGGTCGCCGGCCGCTCGGCCGGGCTCACCCATACGCACTTCGCCGGACTCAAGGTCAAGGACGCGATCGCCGACCACTTCCGCGACAGTGGCCAGCCGCGACCGGACGTCGACACCGAGCACCCCGACATCCGCATCCATCTGCATCTCGAACGCGAGCACGCGACGCTGAGCCTGGACCTGGCGGGCGACAGCCTGCACCGGCGCGGATACCGGCGCGACGGCGTCGAGGCGCCGCTCAAGGAGAACCTCGCCGCGGCAATCCTGTTGCAGGCCGGCTGGCCCGAGGCCGCCGCGCGCGCGGCACCGCTGTTCGACCCCATGTGCGGGTCCGGCACCTTGCTGATCGAGGGCGCGTGGATGGCTGCCGACGTCGCGCCCGGCCTGCTGCGTCGTCGCTGGGGCTTCGAGCACTGGCTCGACCACAAGCCGGTGCTGTGGAAGCGCATCCGCGACGAGGCCGTTGCGCGACGCAGCGCCGGGGGGCTGCAGGCGCCGATCGCCGGGTGCGATCTCGATCCGCGCGCCGTCGCCGCGGCCCGCGACAACCTCGCGCGTGCGGGCCTTGCGGACCGTGTGCGGATCGAGAGCGGCGACGCCCTCGAGGCGACGCCCGCCGGCACCGTGCCCGGCCTGCTCGTCTGCAACCCGCCCTATGGTGAGCGCCTGGGCGCCGAGGCCGAGCTCGTCAAGCTCTACTCGCTGCTGGGCGTGCACCTGAAACGCCGCTTCGGCGGCTGGCGTGCCGCCGTGTTCACCTCGCGACCCGACCTGGGCCAGCGGCTCGGTCTTTCGGCCGACCGCATCGACGCCTTCTGGAACGGCGCGATCGCCTGCAAGCTGCTGCAGTTCGACATCCGCGCACCGGCCGCCGCCGCGGCACAGACGCCGGCATCCGGCGGCGCCGATTTCGCCAATCGCCTGCGCAAGAATCTCAAGCACCTGTCCAAGTGGGCGCGGCGCGGCGAAATCACCAACTACCGCGTCTACGATGCCGACCTGCCGGACTACGCACTGGCCATCGACCTGTACGCCACACCGGCGCTGCACGCTCACGTGCAGGAGTACGCCGCGCCCAAGACCATCGATCCCGCCCGCGCCGAGGCGCGGTTGCGCGAGGGGCTGGCGCAACTGCAGCAGGTGCTGGAGCTGCCGGCCGCGCACATCCACTACAAGCTGCGGCAGTCGCAGAAGGGCGACGCGCAGTACACGCGCCAGAGCCAGACCGGTCAGTTCCATACCATCGTCGAGCACGGCTGCCGGCTGCAGGTGAACTTCGACGACTACCTCGATACTGGCCTGTTCCTCGATCACCGGCCGATGCGCCTGCGCCTGCAGCGCGAGGCGCGCGAGAAGCGCGTGCTCAACCTGTTCTGCTACACCGGCGCCGCCAGCGTGCACGCCGCCGTCGGCGGCGCGCGGCAGACGCTGTCGATCGACCTGTCGAACACCTATCTCGAGTGGGCGCAGCGCAACCTGCTGCTCAACGACATCCACTCGCGGCTGTACGCACATCCGCCGGCCGCTGGCGAGCGCCTGGCGCCGCATGCCTTCGTGCGCAGCGACGTGCGCCAATGGCTGGCCGACGAGAACCGCCTGAGCCGGCGCGCGCAGTTCGACCTGATCTTCTGCGATCCGCCGACGTTCTCCAACTCCAAGAAGATGGACGGCACGCTCGACATCCAGCGCGACCATGGCGAGCTGCTGCGGCACTGTCTCGGCCTGCTCGCGCCCGGCGGCACGCTGTACTTCTCGACCAATCGCCGCGGCTTCAAGCTGGATCCGGATCTCGCCGCGGTCGCGCAGGTCGAAGACATCACCGCACAGACGCTCGACGAGGACTTCAAGCGCCCGCCGCCCGCCCATCGCTGCTGGGCACTGCGCCACGCCCCGGACGCGCCGTCACAGGACACGCCATGACCACTGAATCCACCACGTTCGCCACGCTCGGCCTGCCGGCCGCGCTGCTCGAAGCCCTGTCCGCGGTCGGTTACGAGACGCCCTCCCCGATCCAGGCGCAGACCATCCCGCCGCTGCTCGAAGGTCGCGACGTGCTCGGCCAAGCCCAGACCGGCACCGGCAAGACCGCGGCCTTCGCCCTGCCGCTGCTGGCGCGCATCGACCTGTCGACGCGTTTCCCGCAGGCGCTGGTGCTGACACCGACGCGCGAACTCGCCATCCAGGTCGCCGAGGCGCTGCAGAAGTACGCCGCGCGCCTGCCCGGTTTTCACGTGCTGCCGATCTACGGCGGCCAGAGCTACGGCCCGCAACTTTCGGCGCTGCGCCGCGGCGTGCACGCGATCGTCGGCACGCCGGGCCGCGTGATCGATCATCTCGAACGCGGCAGCCTCAAGCTCGACACGGTCAGAACGATGGTGCTCGACGAGGCCGACGAGATGCTGCGCATGGGCTTCATCGAGGACGTCGAGAAGATCCTGCAGAAGACGCCGGCGGAGAAGCAGGTGGCGCTGTTCAGCGCGACGATGCCGTCGCAGGTCCGGCGCATCGCCCAGACCTACCTGCGCGAACCGGCGGAAGTGACGATCGCCGCCAAGACGCGCACCGCCACCACCGTGCGCCAGCGCTGCCTGGTCGTGCCGCCGCCGGCCAAGCTCGACGCGCTGACGCGCATCCTCGAGATCGAGCCTTTCGACGCGATGATCGTGTTCGCACGCACCAAGGTCGCCACCGAGGAGTTGGCCGACAAGCTCGCCGCGCGCGGCTATGCCGTCGCCGCGCTCAACGGCGACGTGCCGCAGCAGCAGCGCGAACGCACCGTCAACAAGCTCAAGGACGGCGGCCTGGATATCGTCGTCGCCACCGATGTCGCCGCGCGCGGACTCGACGTCGAGCGCATCAGCCACGTGCTCAACTACGACGCACCGACCGACCCGGAGAGCTACGTCCATCGCATCGGCCGCACCGGCCGCGCCGGCCGCAGCGGCGAGGCAATCCTGTTCATCGCCCCGCGCGAGCGCAATCTGCTGGCGATGATCGAGCGCACCACGCGCAAGCACATCGAGGTGATGCGTCTGCCGACGGACGCCGATGTCGACGCGCAGCGCAGCGCGCGCTTCCGCCAGCAGGTGCTCGACATCCTGCAGCACGACGGCAAGCTCGCCGCGGTGCGCGCCCTGATCGCCGACCTGGAAGCGCAGGCCCCGTTGGCCGATGTCGCCGCCGCCCTCGCCGTGCTCGCCCAGTCCTCGAGCGCCGCCGCGCCCCCGGCGCGCGGCCGCTCGGCCAGCGCGGACACCACGTCGACGCAGGCACCCGCCGAAGGTGGCGGCCGTCCGCCGCGGCCGGCGTCGCTCAAGCCGGTGTTCCTGCGCGAGCAGGACACCTCGCCACCGCCGCAGACGCCGTTCGCCGACGCCGCACCACCACCGCGCGAAAAGCCGAAACGGCGCGAGCGCGAGAACAGCGAGCCGATGGAGCTGTTCCGCATCGAGGTCGGCCACGACCACGGCGCGCAGCCCAAGCACATCGTCGGCGCCATCGCCAACGAGGCCGGCCTCGACAGCCATCACATCGGTCGCGTCGACATCCGCGGCGATCACAGCCTGATCGAGCTGCCGGAAGGCATGCCGAAGAACATCTTCCAGCACCTGCGCAAGGTCTGGGTGGCCGGGCGCCGGCTGGAAATCAGCCGCGCGGACGGACGTGGCGCTGCCGCACCGTCGCGCCCGGCACCGCGCAAGCCTCAGAAGAAGCCGCGCAAGCCTCCGCGCCGATGAAGCGGCTCCTTGGCGGGTGCTACGCGGTCGTCGCGCCACTCATCCTCGTGCCGGTGACCTTCCTGGTCTGCCTCATCGTCATCGCCGGCCCCACGCTGGCCATCCGTCGCGAACTCGGCCGGTTCGGCGTGCGGCTGATGCTGACGGCCATCGGCGTGCCGCTGATCGTGCGCGGACGCGAGCACCTGCCGGCCGGCGCCAGCATCGTCGTCGCCAACCATGCCAGCTACCTCGACGGGCTGGTGCTCACCGCCGCGCTGCCGCGCCGTTTCAGCTTCGTCGTGCAGGACGGCGCGGCGAACTGGCCGCTCGTCGGCTTCACGCTCAAGCGCATGGGCGTGATCTTCGTCAACCGCGCTTCGGCACATCAGAGCGCACAGCTCACGCGCCAGCTCATGCGCCGCCTGCAGCACGGCGAGCCCATCGCGATCTTCCCGGAAGGCACGTTCAGGCCGGAACCGGGCGTCATGCGCTTCAAGGACGGTGCCTTCCTGATCGCCGCGCGCACCGGCGTGCCGGTCGTGCCGGCCGGGATCCGCGGCACGCGACGCCTGTACGGCGGCGGCCGGCGCCTGCCGCGCTGGAGCGTGGTGCACGTCGATATCGATGCCCACGCCACGGCCGCCAGCGGCGGTCGCGACGCTGCGCTGGCCCTGCGTGACCGCATGCGCGAACGCGTGATCGCGCTGTGCACCGAACCCGACCGCGCCGCTGTCGGCACGGACGTGCCCGCCTGATTCCGGTATTCTGCGCCGCCATCGCTCCCGCCGAATGCCTGCGCAATCCATGGCGCTCAGCTCTCCGCGTTCCCAACACTGGACCAACTGGTCGCGCACCGTGCGCTGCGAACCGGCGTACTGCGCACATCCGGTCACGATCGAACAGGTCCAGGCCGAGGTCGTGCGCGCGTCCGAGGATGGCGAACGCCTGCGCGTGATCGGCAGTGGTCACTCGTTCTCGCCGCTGTGCTGGACCGACGACAACCACATGGCGCTGGACCGCTTCACCGGCATCGAGTCAGTGGACTTCGAGCGTCGCCGCGTCTGGGTGCGTGCAGGCACGCGCTTGCGCCGGCTCACCGAGGCACTCGCGCGTCGCGGCCTCGCGCTCGAGAACGCACCGGACTATGACCGCCAGACGCTCGGCGGCGCCATCGCCACCGCGACCCACGGCACCGGCGCAGCTTTCGGCAACCTGTCGTCGCTGGTCACGGGCCTGCGCATGGTCTGCGCCGACGGCACCGTGCGCAGTGTCTCGCAGCAGGACGACCCCGACCTGCTCTGCGCCGGCGCGGTCTCGCTCGGCGCGCTGGGCGTGATCACCCACGTCGAACTCCAGTGCGTCGACGACTACCGTCTCGTGGTCAGCAGCACCGCCGCAACGCTGGGCGAGACCATCGAACGGCTCACCGAGCTGCGCCGCGATCACCGCAACAGCGAGTTCTTCTGGTTCCCGCACACCGATTCCGTCGTCGTGCGCCGTGCCGACGTCACCCGCGAGACGCCGACACGGCTCTCGCCGGTCCAGCGCACGCTGCGTCGCGGCGTGGACAAGGCCGTATTCACCGGCATGTCGCAGGCGGCGCGACGTGCACCGCGCGTCGCCGAGCAGTTCGGGCGCGTGGCATCGCGCCTGGTTTCCGGCCGGCGCGACGTGCTCGATGCGCGCAGCGCCTACGCCCTGCGACGCCGCAGCCGCTTCCAGCAGCTCGAGTTCGCGCTGCCGGTGGACTGGCTCGGCACGGTGCTGCGCTCGCTGGATCATCTGATCAAGGCGCTGGACTCGCGCATCCACTTTCCCATCGAGGTGCGCTTCGTCGCGCCGGACGGCAACTGGCTGTCGCCGCACTACGAGCGCGACAGCGCCTGCATCACCGTGCCGGCCTACGCGGACATCGGCTTTCGCGACTACTTCGCGCCGGTGTCGGAACTGATGGAGCGCTACGACGGCCGTCCGCACTGGGGCATGGTCCACGACCTGGGCGCGCCACAGTTGCGCAGCCTGTATCCGCGCTTCGACGACTTCCGCGCCCTGCGTCGGCAGCTCGACCCGCGCGGCCTGTTCCTCAATCCGCATCTCGCCGCCGTGCTCGGCGAGTCGCTGCGCTGAAGTCCGCATGAGCGGCTCGCCGCGAGAACGCTACGCCCAGGAGCTGCTGCGCGAGGGCTTCGTCAGCGACCCGGCGCAGGCGCAGGCCATCGAGGCACTGCAGCGCATCCACGACGACCTTGCGGCGCATCCGCCGCGTCGCCTGCTCGGCATCGGTCCGCGCCGCTGGAGTGCGGTGCGCGGCCTGTACATGTGGGGCGGCGTCGGTCGCGGCAAGACCTGGCTGATGGATACCTTCAGCGAAACGCTGGGCGACACGCCGCGCCTGCGCACGCATTTCCACCGCTTCATGCTCGACGTGCACGAGCGCCGCCGCCGCTATCCGGACGAGCAGGACCCGCTGCGTCTGGTCGCCGCCGAGTACGCCGCCGAGCTGCGCGTTCTGTGCTTCGACGAGTTCTTCGTCTCCGACATCGCCGACGCCATGATCCTCGGACGCCTGTTCGAGAACCTGTTCGCGCGCGGCGTGACACTGGTGGCGACCAGCAACATTCCGCCCGACCGACTCTACGAGAACGGTCTGCAGCGCGCGAACTTCCTGCCGTTCATCGACGTGCTGCAGCAGCACGTCGCCGTGCTCAACGTCGACGGCGGCACCGACTACCGGCTGCGCGCGCTGACGCGGGCCGAGATCTTCCACCACCCCAGCGACGCCGGCGCCGAACGCAATCTCGCCGGGTGGTTCGCCGACATCGCACCCGAGGCCGGCCGCGCCAACGAAGCGCTGAGCATCCATGGACGCAGCATCCGCAGCCGCCGGCTGGCCGATGGCGTCGCCTGGTTCGACTTCACCAACCTGTGCGACGGCCCGCGCAGCGCCGCCGACTACATCGAGATCGCCCGTACGCACCACACCGTGCTGCTGTCGCGCGTACCGCAGCTCACCGCCTTCCACGAAGATGCCGCGCGGCGCTTCATCAACCTGGTCGACGAGTTCTACGACCGTGGCGTCAAGCTGATCATCGCCGCCGACGTCCCGCAGGCCGACCTCTACACCGGCGAGCGCTCGCGCTTCGAGTTCCAGCGGACACAGTCGCGCCTGACGGAGATGCAGTCGGAGGAATACCTGGCGCGGCCGCATCTGCCGTAGAGCATCCGACGACTGCAACCGGTCGCATCCGTACGCTCGGGATTACCAGCGTTGGGCCCACCCTGGACGTGCTCGCGGCATCTGCAGGGGGGGGGTGCACCCATCACGAACGGTGCGGACTACCTCACAGCTCCGGTCCGGCGGCTTGCTCCCGAACACGATGTCGAGGCCGGCTCTGTGACAAGGTCGGCTGCGATTCTGCCGACTGATTGGCAAAGTGCGCGCATCGAAAGTCGAGCAGACTTTGCTCAGGCGGCGCGCTGCTTGCTGACGATAAGGTCACATAGGGCGGGCTTGGCAGGATCGACAAGTCGTTCGGACGCTCCAGGGATGGCGTGCCATGAAGGGAAACCAGCAAAGTGCCTCTCGGCCCCCGGGTTGGGGTGACACGACCGATCTGGCGTTGCAGCGCTGGGGCTTCCGGTTCGCCAACGGCGCGGTGGAACGCCGCTACCACGAGTGGATGCTCGACCGCCGGGTTCCCCTCATCCGCGTCGGCATGCTCGCGTCCGCGTCGGGGTATGTGGTCTACCTGCTCACGGTGGGCTTGCTGGAGCCGGCAAGCTTCGGCGCCATTCTTCCCGCCGTCGTGGCATTCCTGGGTCTGCTAACGATGATCTTCGCGGTGACCTATATCGTCAGTCTCCACCGGGTGCTGGTTCCGGTCACGGTTTTGGCGAACTGTCTGTCGGGGTCGCTGCTGCTCTGGCAGATCCACAACCTCATCCAGAGCCCGGACCGCTTTGCGCTGGCGCCGACCGCGATGCTGATCCCGGTGATGTTCGGCTTTTGCGTCTACCAGCTTTCACCGGCGCCGGCGTCGGTCGCCTCGCTGCCGTTCATCGGCCTGTCAATGGTGATCCTGTACCGGGACTTTCAGGCTGGCGACATCTCCGTCGCGATGGCTGGCAGTCTTGCGGCGATGCAGGCCATCGCCTGCAACACCGGCGTATTCGTTTCCTGGGTGATCGAACTCAACAACAGGCGCACCTTCCGTAAGGACCAGATCATCGAGCTGCAGCGCAACCAGCTGCGCATGAGCCGCGACGCGATCCGTCGCTACGTACCGCCGTCCGTGGCCGATCTCATCATCCGCGGGCAAGCCGAAAGCATCGACACACCGGTGCGCCGCCGCATCACCATCCTGTTCGCGGACATTGCCGGATTCACCGAGGTATCGGATCGCATCGAGCCCGAAGACCTGACCGCGCTGCTGGTCGAGTTCTTCTCGGGCATGGCCGAGAAGGTGGAAGAGTCGGGCGGAACCCTGAACGAGTTCACCGGAGACGGCTTGATGGCCCTTTTCGGTGCGCCGGAAACCATGGAGCCGGAACAGCAGGCGGTACAGGCCATCCGCGCCGCACGGGACATGCAGGCCTTGATGGAGACGCTCAACGCGCGTTGGCTGCGGCGCGGCATCGGCCTGCCGCTGCAGATGCGCATCGGCATCAACACCGGCACCGTCAGCGTGGGCAGCTACGGTTCGCAGGGACGCATGACCTATACCGCGCTCGGCCTGCAGACCAACATCGCATCACGGCTGGAAAAGGCCGCGGAACCGGGCAGCATCATCGTCAGCGATGCAACTTTCCGGCTGGCGTCCCATGCCTTCCGGCTGGAGCCTCGCGGCGAGGTACTTTGCAAGGGCGTGCACTATCCCGTGCCGACGTACTGCGTTGTTGCGGAAGCGGAGCCGGGCGCGTCCGAAGAAACTTCGACGGAGCCCGGGCTCGCGGCGTAACTCCGGCTGCACCCGGATCGCAGTACACCGATGGGCGCCGCCCACGTGCCGGCGATTGCCCTCAGGCCTGCGCGTGCTCCTGGGGTCGCCGCAGCGTCGCCAGCCCCTGCTCGCGCGAGACACGGCCAACGTAGCCCAGCTCCTGGCGCGCCTTGTCGTCGCGCACGGTAACGGGTTCGCCGATCAGACGGATGGCCATGCGCGTGGCCGGCGGCGGCTGCCGGAGCCCCAGCAGATCCCAGAGCTTTTCTCCCGCCGTCGCGGCGGCGAGCGCGAGGGCGTGCGGCAGGCAGCGCTCGCCGGCGTCGACGCCGCGTGTCCTGAGCATGGCGGTGACGAAGGCGCGCAGTTCCACCGGCTCGCCGTCGGTGACGAAGTAGGCTTCCCCGCCGCGACCGCGCTCGGCGGCCAGCAGCAGTGCCTCGCAGAGGTTGTCGACGTGGCAGGTGGACGTGAGATAGCGGCCGCCGTCGATCCACATGAAACGCCCGGCATTGACCGCGTGCTCGAGCTGGCTGAGCACCGAACTGTCGTCGTTGCCCCAGATCAGCCGCGGGCGCACGATCACGGTTCGCAGGCCGGTCCCGTTGGCGGCGCGGACGATGCGTTCGGCCTCGGCCTTGGTGGCCGGATAGCGCGGCAACGGACGATCGGGCACCGGGCGTGTCTCGTCCGCATCGAGGATCGGCGTGCCGTCCGCGAGCACGGCCTCGGTACTGACGTGCACGAGTACCGGCACGCCGGCCGCTCGGGCGGCATCGACGACGTGTTGCGTGCCGGCGACATTGACCCGCTCGAACTCGGCCTTCGGCGCCCACTCCACGACCAGCGCGCCGCAGTGGAACACCGCGTCACCTTCCTGCATGCCGCGCAGCAGGGCGTCGCGATCGTCAAGGTCGCCACGCACCGCCTCGGCGCCCAGGCCTTCGACGAGTTGCGCGGCGGACGCGCTACGCGCCAGCGCGCGCACGCGGTCGCCGCGCGCGAGCAGATGACGGATCAGGTTGCGGCCGACATAACCGGAACCCCCGGTGACGAAGACCGTCGCCATCACAGCGCCCGCAGCTTGCGGATCTCGCGGACGCCGACGGCGAGCGTCATGAAATCGTGGGTGCCGGCCGTCTGCAGTTCCTGCAGGCGCTGCATACCGAAGCGCACGGCATCGCCGTGCGTGCGGATCCAGTTGTCGATGCGCGCCTCCGGTGTCTCGCCCGGCTGACCGAGCACGCGGGCGGCGAGCTGACGGTGCAGGCGGTAGGTATCCTCGCGCAGGTTGGAACGCGCCAGGGCCTGCCACTTGCCGCCGACGGAGAAGCCGATGATCGACGACAGCAGCCAGAGGATGCGCAGCCGGTCGCCGATCTGGAAGTAGACGCCAGCCGCCTCGGCCAGCGTCACACCGGCCTGCTCGGCCAGCTCGATGATGTCCGGCGCACTGCCGAGCACCATCGTCGTCGCCAGTTGCTCGGCCAGCGCCTGTGGCACGCCGTCGGCGCTCATGGCGGCCGCGGCCTTGTCCCAATCGGCGCGGTAGCTGCCGGGCAGGATCTGCGGCATTGCCGCCGACAGCTCGTCGATGCCGCTGCGGAACTTGTCCACCGCCTCGCCGATGGGGCGCACGCTCCAGCGATAGTTCATCAGCCAGGTGGTGACATGCTTCATCAGGCCGATCGCACGCCCGAACAGGCGCAGCTGCGTCTCGGCGGGGATCTTCAGGTCCAGTGCCTGGATCGGCAGCCAGTAGCGGTCGCCGTCGTAGATCTCGTGCGCCATCGCGTAGGCCTTGACCACCTGCGCACGACCCAACCCGTGGTCCTCGGCGAAGCGGTGCACGAAGGCGAAGCCCATGCGGTTGACCACGGCGTTCGACAGGATCGTCGCGATGATCTCGCGCCGCAGACGATGCCTGAGGAGCACATCCCGGTAGGTCTCGACCATCTGCGGCGGGAAGTACGACAGCAGGTCGCGGTCGAAGAACGGATCGTCCGGAACATCGGACTGGACCGCGGCCTCGAACAGCGAGATCTTGGAATACGACAGCAGCACCGAGAGCTCGGGTCGCGTCAGGCCGCGGCCCGCTGCGCGCCGCTCCTTGAGGCCCTCGTCGTCCGGCAGGTACTCCACTGCCCGGGCCAGCAGGCCGTCGCGCTCGAGCAGGCGCATGAAGTTGGCATGCTCGTCGAGGCGTGCCGCGGCGTCGCGCTCGAGCAACGAGACGGCGAGACTCTGCACGTAGTTGTCGCGCAGGACCGCCTGCGCCAGGTCCTCGGTCATGCCGGCGAGGAAGGGATCGCGCACCTCGCGCGTCAGCCCGCCTTCGCGCAGCAGCTGGTTGAGCGGGATCTTGATGTTGACTTCGCGGTCCGAGCTGTGCACGCCGCCGGCGTTGTCGATGAAATCGCTGCTGAGCTTGACGCCGGACAGCGCGGCCTCGATACGCCCGAGCTGGGTCAGGCCGAGATTGCCGCCCTCGCCGACCACCCGGCAGCGCAGCTCGCGGCCGTTCACGCGGATCGCGTCGTTCGCGCGGTCGCCGCAGTCCTGGTGCGACTCGGTGTGGCTCTTGACGTAAGTACCGATCCCGCCGTTCCACAACAGGTCCACCGGCGCCTTGAGGATGGCCTTCATCAACTCCTGCGGCGTCAGTCCGGCCTTCTGCGCGCCCAGGGCACGCTGGGCCTCGGGCGACAGCTTGATCAGCTTGGCGCTGCGCGGCCATACCCCGCCACCGGCGGAGATCAGCGACTTGTCGTAGTCGTCCCAGCTCGAGCGCGGCAGCTTGAACAGGCGCTCGCGTTCGGCGTAGGAAACCGCCGGATCCGGATCGGGGTCGACGAAGATGTGGCGGTGGTCGAAGGCGGCAATCAGCCGGATCTGCCGCGACAGCAGCATGCCGTTGCCGAAGACGTCGCCGGACATGTCGCCCACGCCGACCACCGAGAACGGCTGGTTCCCGATGTCGATGCCCACCGCGTCGCCGTCACCGCGCGGAATCTCGCGGAAGTGGCGCTTGACGCTCTCCCACGCGCCGCGGGCGGTGATGCCCATCTTCTTGTGGTCGTAGCCGGCGGAGCCGCCGGACGCGAAGGCATCGCCGAGCCAGAAGCCGTATTCCTCCGACAGGCCGTTGGCGATGTCCGAGAACGTGGCGGTGCCCTTGTCGGCGGCGACGACGAGATAGGGATCATCCTCGTCGTAGCGCACGACGGATGCGGGGGCGACGATGTCGTCGCCGACGCGGTTGTCGGTGATATCGAGCAGGCCGCGCAGGAAGGTCTTGTAGCACTCGACGCCCTGCTTGAGCCAGGCCTCGCGGTTCGACGGGTCGCCCTGCTTGACGACGAAGCCGCCCTTGGCACCGACCGGCACGATGATCGCGTTCTTGACCATCTGCGCCTTCATCAGGCCGAGCACCTCGGTACGGAAATCCTGCCGCCGGTCCGACCAGCGCAGACCGCCGCGCGCCACCTTGCCGCCGCGCAGATGGATGCCCTCGACCCACGGCGCGTAGACGAAGATCTCGAACATCGGCAGCGGCGCCGGCAGCTCTGGGACCTTGCGCGGATCGAGCTTGATGCTGACGTAGGGTTTGGCGTCGCCGTCGTCCGCACGCTGGAAATAGTTGGTTCGCAGCGCCGCGTGTACCACCGCACTGAACGCGCGCAGCACGCGATCGCCGTCCAGCGTGGCCACCTCGTCGAGACGCTGGTCGAGTTCCTGCGCGACGCGCAACTCCGCGGCAGTGCGCGCATCGCCCGACGGGCCCTGCGGATCGAAGCGGGTCTCGAACAACCGCACGAGCAGGCGCGCGATCGACGCATGCTCGGCAAGCAGGCGCTCCATGTAATCCTGGCTGTACGGCAGCCCAGTCTGGATCAGGTACTTCGTCAGCGTGCGCAGACCGACGATCTGCCGTGCGTCGAGCCCGGCGAGCAGCACCAGGCGGTTGAGGCCGTCGTTCTCGGTCACGCCGGTCCAGGTGCTGAGGAACGCGGTCTCGAAGTAGCTGCGCTGCTCGGTCGGCGCGAGCTGGCAGTCGCCGGCGACCTGCACCTTGAATTCCTGGATCCAGCAGGTGTTACCGTCCTGGGCCCGTACCTCGGTCGGGTCCTGCCAGATCACGCGCAGACCGAAGTTCTCCAGCGCCGGCAGCACATCCGACAGCGGCAGCGGACGCTTCCAGCAGTACAGCTTGAGTGCCGTCGGGCAGACCTTGCCGGTGGCGGCGGCGTCGACCAGCAGGCGCGGCAGCATCGGCTGGCCCGCGCCCAGCTGCACGAGGTGCTGCAGATCGGCGGCGGCCTCGATCGGCGCCACCGTCTCCTGGTAGGACAGCGGGAATCCGTCGAGCAGGCTCAGCGCGCGTGCGCTCGCCTGTCCGTGGCGCTGCAGCACTTCGCGAAGCTGGTCGCGCCAGGAGCGCGTCGCCGTCAGCAGGCGTGCCTCCACCTCGGCCACCGACAGCGGAATCGTCGTACCCGGCGGCGTCCGCACGATGTAGTGGATGCGCGCGAGTCCGTGACGCAGGAACTCGGTGTTGCGGTCGATGCCGGTGGCGTTGCAGATCGCGCTCAGCTCGGCGGCGATGCGGTCGCGCAGCTCGCGTGAATAACGGTCGCGCGGCAGGTAGACCATGCACGAGTAGAAGCGCCCGTAGCGGTCCCGGCGCATGAACAGGCGCAGTTGGTGACGATCGCGCAGGGCGCGGATGCCGGTGCACACCTCGTACAGCTCGTCCTCGCCGGACTGGAACAGCTCGTCGCGGGGCAGCTGGTGCAGGATCTCGCGCAGGTTCTTGCCCGAGTGCGAACCTTCGCGCAGCCGCGAGCGCTGCATCACGTATTCCACCTTGCGCCGGATCAGCGGAATGCTGCGCGGCCGCTCGGTGTACGCCACCGACGAGAACAGCCCGATCAGCCGGCAGATGCCGCGCACGCTGCCGTCGGCGTTGAAGCGCCGCACCGAGATCACGTCGATGTATTCCGGGTGATGCACGGTCGACCGGTGATTGGCCTTGGTCACGACGATCAGCCGCGTCGACTCGCTGTACTTGTCGAGTTCCTCCGGCGGCGCGATGAGCTGGTCCGGATCGGCAAAGCGCGCACCGCTGCGTGCGAGGCCGAGCGACGCATCCTGCCGGAGCGCGAAACGGCTGCGCCCCTGCTCGGTGACGATCTCGGTTTCGGCGATCCCCAGGTAGGTGAAGTGCTGGTCGTCCAGCCACTGCAGGAATGCGCGCGCCTCGGCGAACTCCTGGGCATCCGCGTCGGGTGGGGGCGCGTCCAACGCCTGCACGAGTTCGGCCACGCGGGCGCGCATCGCCGGAAAGTCGGAGACCACCGCACGCAGGTCGCTGACGACCCGCCGCAGATCGGATTCCAGCGCGGCGTAGCCGGCCGGATCGCGCAGCGCCTCGAACTCCATGTGGATCAGCGACTCGACGTCGGACGCACCCTCACCTGCCGGTCGCGGCTGCAGCAGCAGGCCGTCGGCGTCGCGGCGCATGCCGAGCACGGGATGCACGGTCCAGTCGATCGAGCTGCCCGCAGCGCGTACCGCCATGTACAGCGAGTCGACCAGGAACGGCATGTCCTCGACGACCGAATCCAGGCGCGCGAGCGTGCCACCGTCGGCTGCAGGGGGCGCGATCTGCAGGATCAGTTCGCCACTGCGCCGCTGCCGGGCCAGCCGCCAGTGCGCATGGCAGATCGCGAACAGCTCTTCCGGCGTGCGCAGGCGCAGGGCATCGAGCGATGCCGACTCGTAGTACTGTCGCAGGAAGCTGCGAAAACCGGCCCGTTCCGTCGCCTCGACACCGGCATCGGCCAGTGCATCGAGCTGCGCCAGCAACAGTTCCTGCTCCTGCATCGAATGAGACCGCATCGCTTTCTCCTCTCGCCGACGAGGCGACCCGAAGCGCATTTTTTGGCCAGTATACGCGTGCCCTGTGACGTGCCATCACGGGGAAGTCCATCAGGCGGCTAAGATTCGCGGACCGATGAACGCAGCCCCCCTCGCCCTGCTGATGCTGTTCCTCGTCGCCTGCGCGCTGTGGTGGCGCGAGCGCAGCCTTGCACGCCGCCTGCAACGCGAGCACCGCGCGGCGGCGGCGGAGCTCGAAGCCAGCTTCGCCGAACGCGAGGCGCTGATGCGCGAGCGTGTCGCGGCCGAGGAACGCGAGCGCATCTACGCCGATCTTCACGACGACATCGGCGCCCGCCTGCTGGGCCTCATCTACGCCAGCCATTCCACCGCACAGGCGGACATTGCGCGCACCCTGCTGCAGGACCTGCGCGACGTCGTGTCGCGCTCGCGCGGTGCGCCGGGCACGCTGCTCGACGCGCTGCAGGAGATTCGCAACGAAGCCCGGCAGCGCCTCGAGCTGGCCGGCGGAACCCTCGACTGGCAGCAGCCGGACGAACTGCCGGACCCGCAGCTCGACCAGGGGCAGGCCCTGCACCTGTTCCGCATCGTGCGCGAGGCGCTGAGCAACGCCCTGCAGCATGGCGCGGCGCGGCGCATCCGCATCCGCATCGCGCGCAGCGCCGATCACCTGGTGCTCGATGTCACCGACGACGGTCCGGGCGTGAGCACCTCGCCGCCCGAGGGCCGCGGCAGCGACAACATGCGTCAGCGTGCCGCCGAGCTCCAGGGCACGATCGCCTGGGACGCCGGCACGCTCGGCGGCACCAAGGTGCTGCTGCGTTTTCCCCTGCCCGGCGGCAGCGACACGACCTGAGCACCATGCCGTCGATCACTGTCTGGATCGTGGACGATCTGCCGCAGACCCGCGCGTGGCTGCGCGGCGCGGTGACCGCGGCTTTCGACGATCCGCTGATCCTCGATGCCGGCAGTCTCGCCGCCGCCCGCCGGCTCCGGCAGGCGCATGGCTGGCCGGATCTCGCGTTGATCGACCTGCATCTGCCGGACGGCCGCGGCACCGAGCTCATCGCCGAGCTGCATCGCACCCGGCCGGACGTGGCGATTCTCGTGCCGACGATCTTCGACGACGACGCCCACCTGTACGACGCGATGCGCACGGGCGCCGGCGGACACCTGCTCAAGGATCAGCCCGTTGAGACGCTTGCGACGGCCCTGCGCGCGAACGCCGCCGGCGCACCGCCGCCGCTGTCGCCGTCGCTGGCCCGCCGCCTCCTTCGCGAGCTCGAGGCCATCGACGCACCGCCGCCCGACACCGTGCGTCGCTATCTGCAGCAACGTGCGCGCGGCCTCACTGCCGCGGAGGCGACCGAGCTGTCCGGCATCGACGGCGCCGCCCTGCACCGGGCACTCGCGCCGCTGCGCCAGAACTGAGCGACTAGGGCCTGTTAACACTACGGACGCTCGCTGCGTTGCTGCCCAAAATCGTGCTGGGCAAGGCGCGCGCCGCAGGGCTTGGTGGTTCCAAGCCCAAGGTGCGCAACGCAGGCCAGCGCGATTTTGGGCGCAACCCTTCGGGACGGAGCCGTTTTGGCGCAGTGCGGCGTTGCCAGCCGCTTGCTTGGAATGACCAAGCGTCGCGTCTGGCGCCTTGCCCTGCGCCAAAACGACCGCCGTCGCAGCGACCGCCGTAGTGTTAACAGGCCCTAGAAGTCCAGATCGAGCGCGCCGCAGAGCCAGTCGAGCATCGGCGCCATCGCGGCGTACCGCTTCGCCAGGCGTTTGGGCAGGTCGGCGCGCAGGAGCTCGTCCTCGTCGATCGAGGCACTGGCGACGAAGTCTTTGCGGCGCAAGTCGTCGATCAGCTCGTGCTCCGGATCGTAGCCGCGCGGCGGCCGGCTCAGCATCTCGCCGCCCAGTTCGAAGACCTTGCGGAACGCCGCGCTGCGCGTCGCCTGCTTCCAGCTCGACGGGTTGCTCACCATGTAGTCACGCACGCGCTTGAGCGTCGCCGGCTGCGGATGCCAGATGCCCCCGCCGAGGAAACACGCTCCGGGTTCCACATGCAGGTACAGACCCGGCGCGTCGAGCCGGCCCATCGCCGCATTGCCGGCGGTCTGCGCGCGCTGCATGTCCTTGGTTGCCGCGTGCGCAAAGTACATGCCGACATGCGTCTTGTACGGCCGCTTGTCCTTGGCGAATCGCGTGTCGCGATGGATGCGGAACAGGGAGCCGCCGACCGGCTTGGCGATCGCGGTGAGCTGCGGGCTGATCGCCTTCAGCGGGGTCGCCAGATCGCCGATCAGGCGCAGCGCCGGACCGCGCACGTGCTCCTCATAACGCGGCTTGTTGTCCGCGAACCACTCGCGCGAGTTGTTCTTCGCCAGCGCCTTGAGGAAGCGGAAGGTCTGTTCGGTGAAGTAAGGCTCTGCTGCCATCTGAACCTCGCTGCTGCTGTTGCTCCTGCAGGGGCGCTTCAGGTGCAACCGCGTACCCGCTTGCAGGAGGTCGCGCCCACAGGCGCTCCTGCACGAATGCGACAGGCTACGGCTCGGTATACGGCACCTCGATGCCGCCCATGCCTGCGCGCATCGCCGCCTGCGCCTGCGGGCTCAGCCGTTCGAAATCGGAGCGCCGGTAGCTGCGCTGCGCGCAGTTCGCGGCGTACTGCTGCTTGACGACATTGATCGCGCGAATCTCGTCCTTGATGCGCTCGATCTCGGCATTGAACGCCCGCGCCTCGTCGTTGAGCAGACGCCGGCGCTCGCTATAGTCGAGGCCGGCGTTCAGATCCTCGCTGCCGATCCCCTTCGCTTCCGCAGCCAGCGCGCGCTGGCGCTGCTGGATCGATTCGCGCTGCTCGTCGAGCTGGGCGTTGCGCGCCAGCAGACGCGGCGCCTCGCTGCGCAACTGCTGAACCTGTTGCGCACAGCGCGCCAGCGCGTCGGCGTCGAGCGGCTCGGACTGCGCCCAGGCGGAGCCGGCGACCAGCAACGATGCGATCGGAACCAGATTCCTGTTCATCACCCTGCTCCTTCCAGAACCACCAGCAAGTCGCGTGCGTTGACCGTCGTACCGCGGGACACCTTGACGTCCGCGATCGTCGCATCGGACTCGGCGCGGATCTGCGTTTCCATCTTCATGGCCTCGATCGACAGCAGCGGATCGCCCTTCTTGACCTTCTGCCCCGGCTTGACGGCCACGGCGACGACCATGCCGGGCATCGGCGCGCCGATGTGGCGCGGATTGCCGTCCTCGGCCTTCGGATGCTCGGCCTTCGCGGTCGCCCCGGCCTTGGGCACGCGCACGACGCGCGGCTGCCCGTTGAGTTCGAAGAACAGCTTGACGATGCCTTCCTCCGGCACCTCGGCGCTGCCCTGCAGCTTGATCAGCAGGGTCTTGCCGGGCTCCAGGTCGACCGAAATCTCCTCGCCCTCCTGCAGGCCGTAGAAGAACGCCGGCGTCGGCAGAACGGACACATCCCCGAAATGGCTGCGGTGCTCGGCGTAGTCGTGGAACACTTTCGGGTACATCAGGTAGGACGCGAGGTCGGCGTCGTTGAGCTTGCGCCCCGCGGCCTTCTCGCCCTCCGCACGCGCGATCTCCAGGTCCACGGCCTCCAGCGACGCTCCGGGGCGCCCTTCCAGCGGCGTCGCACCCTTGAGGACCTTGGCCTGCAACGCCGCGGGGAAGCCGTCCGGCGGGTAGCCCAGCTCGCCCTTGAACAGCGACACCACGGACTCCGGAAAGGCGATCTCGCGATCCGGATCGGTGATGTCGTCGGCGTCCAGGTCATTGGCCACCATGAACAGCGCCATGTCGCCCACGACCTTCGAGGTCGGCGTCACCTTGACGATGTCGCCGAACAGGCGGTTCACCGTGGCGTAGGCCTTCGATACCTCCGGCCAGCGCGCCTCCAGACCCAGCGCACGCGCCTGCTCGCGCAGGTTGGTGTACTGGCCACCCGGCATCTCGTGCCGGTAGACGTCGGCAGTCCCCGAACGGATATCCGCCTCGAACGGCGCGTAGTAGCGGCGCACGCCTTCCCAGTACATCGAGATCGCCTGCATGTGCTCCAGCGACAGACCCGGATCACGGTCGCTGCCCGCCAGCGATGCGGCGATCGAGCCGAGGTTCGGCTGCGAGGTGAGGCCGGACATGCTGTCGAGCGCGCCGTCGACGGCATCGCAGCCGGCCTCGACGGCAGCGAGCACCGACGCGGCGCTGATGCCGCTGGTGTCGTGCGTGTGGAAATGGATCGGCAGGCCGACCTCCTGCTTGAGCGCGGTGACCAGCGCATGCGCGGCACGCGGACGGCAGACACCGGCCATGTCCTTGATGCCGATGATGTGCGCGCCGGCCTTCTCCAGCGCCTTGGCCATGTCGACGTAGTACTTCAGGTTGTACTTGGGCCGCGACTCGTCGAACAGGTCGCCGGTGTAGCAGATCGTGCCTTCGCACAGGGCGCCGGTCTCGCGCACCGCGTCGATCGCCACACGCATGTTCTCGACCCAGTTGAGCGAGTCGAAGACGCGGAACAGGTCGATGCCGTTCCCGGCTGCCTGCTGCACGAACTGGCGCACGACGTTGTCCGGGTAGTTGGTGTAGCCGACGGCGTTGGAGGCGCGCAGCAGCATCTGCAGCAGCACGTTGGGCACGGCCTCGCGCAACTGGCCGAGACGGTCCCACGGGTCCTCCTTGAGGAAGCGCAGCGCGACGTCGAAGGTCGCCCCGCCCCAGCATTCGAGCGAGAACAGCTGCGGCAGCATGCGTGCGTAGTACGGCGCGATCTCGACCATGTCGCGCGTGCGCATGCGCGTCGCGAACAGCGACTGGTGCGCGTCGCGCATCGTCGTGTCGGTCAGCAGCACCTGCGGCTGCTTGAGCATCCACGCGGCGAAGCCGTCGGCGCCGAGTTGCCGGAAGCGGTCGCGCGAGCCGGGCGGAACCTTGCCGCTGATGTCCGGGATCAGGCTCGACGGCGGCAGCACCGGCTCGGCCATCGGCGTCGCCGGGCGCGTGCGTCCCTTCATCTCCGTGTTGCCGTTGACGACGACCTCGCCGATGAAGCGCAGCAGGCGCGTCGCGCGGTCGCGGCGCTTGGCGAACTTGAACAGGTCCGGCGTCTCGTCGATGAAGCGCGTCGTGTTCTCGCCGGACTGGAACGTCGGATGGTTGATGACGTTCTCGAGGAACTGCAGGTTGCTCGACAGTCCGCGGATGCGGAACTCGCGCAGCGCGCGGTCCATGCGCTGCACGGCCTCGTCAGACGTGGCGCCCCAGGTCGTGACCTTGACCAGCAGCGAATCGTAGTAAGGGGTGATCACCGCACCCGAGTACGCCGTGCCGCCGTCCAGGCGCACACCGAAACCGGCGGCGCTGCGGTAGGCGGTGAGCCGGCCGTAGTCGGGCTGGAAGGCGTTCTCCGGATCCTCGGTGGTCACGCGGCACTGCAGCGCATGCCCGGTGAGCGAGATCTGGTCCTGCTGCGGCACGCCGCACTGCGGCGTGCCGATGCGCATGCCCTCGGTGATGCGGATCTGCGCCTTGACGATGTCGATGCCGGTGACCTCCTCGGTCACGGTGTGCTCGACCTGGATACGCGGGTTGACCTCGATAAAGTAGAACTTGCCGCTGTCGGCATCCATCAGGAATTCGACTGTGCCGGCGTGCGTGTAGTCGACGGCACGCGCGAGCTTGAGCGCGGATTCGCACAGCGCGGAGCGGCTGCTGTCGTCGAGATACGGCGCCGGTGCGCGCTCGACGACCTTCTGGTTGCGACGCTGCACCGAACAGTCGCGCTCGAACAGGTGCACGAGATTGCCTTGCGTGTCGCCGAGCACCTGCACCTCGACGTGGCGCGCCCGCCGCACGAGCTTTTCCAGGTACACCTCGTCGTTGCCGAAGGCCGACGCGGCCTCGCGGCGCGCGACCTCGACCTGATGCTCCAGATCGGCTTCCGACTCGATTACGCGCATGCCGCGGCCACCGCCGCCCCAGCTCGCCTTGAGCATCAGCGGGTAGCCGACCTCGGCGGCGAGCTTGTGTACCTCGCCCATCTCGCGCGGCAGCGGGCCGGTGGCCGGCATCACCGGAACGCCGGCCTTGATCGCGACGTTGCGCGCCGCGACCTTGTTGCCGAGCGTGCGCATGACCTCCGGACGCGGACCGACGAACAGGATGCCGGCCTTGTCGCAGGCCTCGGCGAAGTCCGGGTTCTCCGACAGGAAGCCGTAGCCGGGGTGGATCGCATCGACGCCGGCCTGCTTGGCGACGCGGATGATGCCGGCGATGTCGAGGTATGCCGCGATCGGCTTGAGTCCGGCACCGACGCGATAGCTCTCGTCGGCTTTGAAACGGTGCAGCGCATAGCGGTCTTCGTTGGCATAGATCGCCACCGTGCGGATGCCGAGTTCGGCCGCGGCGCGCATGACGCGGATTGCGATCTCGGAACGGTTGGCGACAAGCAGCTTGCGGATGCGGCGCACGCGTTTCTCCTGTTGATTCGTGTCAGGCCCGCAGGCGGGCGTGATGCCAGTCCAGATGGTCGTCGATGAAACTGGCGATGAAGTAGTAGCCGTGGTCGTAGCCGTCGTGACGACGCAGCTTGAGCGGCTGCCCTGCAGCGGCGCAGGCCTGCTCGAAGCGTTCCGGCAAGAGCTGGCCCGCGTGCAGGAACTTGTCCGCGAGCCCCTGGTCGACGAGGATCTCGTCGGTCAGCGCACTGCCGCGCGCGAGCATCAGGCGGCTCGCATCGTGTGCGTTCCACTGCGCGCGGTCGTCGCCCAGATATTGCCCGAATGCCTTCTGGCCCCAGGGGCAGTCGGCCGGCGCGCAGATCGGCGCGAAGGCCGACACCGAGCGGTACAGGTCCGGATGGCGCAGCGCCAGCGTCAGCGCGCCGTGTCCGCCCATCGAGTGGCCGAAAATGCCGCGGCTGCCGTTGGTCGAGAAGCGCGATTCGACGGAGTCGCGCAGCTCTTCGCTCACGTAGTGGTTCATGCGGAAGTGCCGCGACCACGGCGCCTGGCTCGCATCCAGGTAGAAGCCGGCGCCCTCGCCGAACTCCCAGTCGCCGGTCGCACCATCAATCCCGGTGGCACGCGGGCTGGTGTCGCAGGTCACCAGCATCAGGCCCAGCTCTGCAGCACGACGCTGCGCGCCGGCCTTGATCATGAAGGTCTCTTCGGTGCACGTGAGACCCGCCAGCCAGTACAGCACCGGCACGGGCTCGCGCGCAGCCTGCGGCGGCTTGTAGACCGAAAACCGCATCGGCAGGCCGATCACTTCGGAGTCGTGCCGGTAGAAACCCTGCACGCCACCGAAGCAGGCGTGCTCGGAGATCGTCTCGACCGCCATCAATACACCACCACCGCGCGGATCGACTCGCCGCGCTCCATCAGCGCGAAGCCGTCATTGATCTGCTCCAGCGGCATCGTGTGGGTGATCAGGTCGTCGATGTTGATCCTGCCGTCCATGTACCAGTCGACGATCTTCGGCACGTCGGTGCGGCCGCGCGCGCCGCCGAAGGCCGAGCCGATCCAGCGCCGACCGGTGACGAGCTGGAACGGCCGCGTGCTGATCTCCGCGCCGGCGGGAGCGACGCCGATGATCGTCGACACTCCCCAGCCCTTGTGACAGCACTCCAGCGCCTGGCGCATGACCTGCACGTTGCCGATGCACTCGAAGCTGTAGTCGGCACCGCCACCCGTGAGCTCGACCAGATGGCCGACCAGGTCGCCCTTCACATCCTTCGGATTGACGAAGTGGGTCATGCCGAACTGCCGCGCGATGGCTTCGCGCCCGGGGTTCATGTCGACCCCGACGATCATGTTGGCGCCCACCATCCTCAAGCCCTGGATGACGTTGAGGCCGATGCCGCCGAGGCCGAACACGACGCAGTTGGCGCCGGCCTCGACCTTGGCGGTGAAGATCACCGCACCGATGCCGGTGGTCACGCCGCAGCCGATGTAGCAGATCTTGTCGAAGGGCGCGTCCTCGCGCACCTTGGCCAGCGCGATCTCCGGCAGCACCGTGTAGTTGGCGAAGGTGCTGCAGCCCATGTAGTGCAGGATCGGCTTGCCGCCCAGCGAGAAGCGCGAGCTGCCGTCCGGCATCAGGCCCCTGCCCTGCGTCACGCGGATCTTCTGGCACAGGTTGGTCTTCTGTGAGGTGCAGTACTCGCACTCGCGGCATTCCGGCGTGTACAGCGGAATCACGTGGTCGCCCTTCTTCAGCGACCTGACGCCGGGTCCGACGTCCACGACCACGCCCGCCCCTTCGTGGCCGAGGATGGCCGGGAACAGCCCCTCGGGATCGGCGCCGGACAGCGTGTACTTGTCGGTGTGGCAGATGCCGGTGGCCTTCATCTCGACCAGCACCTCGCCCTCGCGCGGGCCCTGCAACTGGACGGTTTCGATACTCAGCGGTTTACCGGCCTCGAAGGCCACGGCCGCGCGGACATCCATGTCGATCTCCGTTGATGGTCGGGTGGAAGGGCGCAAGAGGATACGTGCCGCAGCGCCACGCGGCAGCGGCCCAACATTAAGTCAGGCGGGCAACCGCGGTCCAATCACCCTGCGGCTCAGGCGCCGCGGGGCGCGCCGCCGATCCGTCGCAGGCTGTAGATGCGGTAGCTGCCGAAGCGTTTGGCCAGCGCAATCTCGCCGGCATACTCCACGTGGAACTCGCCCGGCGCGGACACCGCAAGTTCGGCGGCGAAGGCTTCGGTCACGTAGGTCGTGCCGGGCGGCGTCACCGGCTCGACGCGCGCGGTGAACGACAGCTGCGTCCCGTAGAAGGTGCGCACGCGCTCGATCGCATCGGTCCCGTGCCAGGCCGGGGCGAAGTGCGCCCCCACCCGGATCTCGAGTTGGGAGAGACGGCCGCTCAGCTGCGGACGCAGATCACGCACGGTGCGCAGCATGGCTTCCGTCGCCAGCGCGGCGCTGCGCGCATCGCCGGTGACCAGATGCAGGGCATCGCCCCAGGTCTGCTGCAGGAGGATCTGCCTGCGCAGCGGCGCGAGATGGCGTGCCAGCGCCGGCACCACGCGTGCCCAGTACTGCTGGATCTCCGCATCACCCAGTCCGGCGAATCCGACCATGTCGCTGAACACCAGTCCGACCATGCGTCGGCGGCCCAGCCCGCGCTGTCGCGGCGGCACCGGTGGAGCGTCGATCACCCAGCGTCGCGCCAGCGCCGAGCCGCCTGCGCGCAGGCGCCGCAGGTCGACGTCAAGCGCGCGCGCGTTGAGCATGGCCAGACCGTAGAGCTGGCGCTGCGCATGTCGCTGCAGCCAGCCACGCTCGCGGTCCAGAAAACCGCGACAGCGCACGACGCTCTCGACGCGACCGGCCAGGGGTTCCGGCAGCTCGGACTCACGGCGAAGATCGAGCAGGTGCAGGCGCACGCCGGCGTCGAGCAGCCGCGCCAGCACCGATACCGGCACTGCGGTCCGGTCGGCCGCCTCGCCGAGCAGGGCATAGACCGGGGAATCGCGCAGCTGCGCCGCCAGCTCCGGCGCCACGGCCTCCGGATAGGCCCGCGCCGGCGCGAGCAGATAGACCATCGGCATCGCCAGCGCATCGAGCACACCCGGGTCCTCACCGCGCGCTTCCAGCACCCGGCGCAGCTGCGCACGCGTGCGTCCGCGCGTCACCAGGTCGCCGCGCAGCAGCGGGTCGGCGGCAGCCAGTTCCGCCCGGCAACCGTCGAGATCGCCCAGCACCGCCTTGGCTTCGGCCGCGCTCACCCAGTGGTAGTAGCGCGCGCGCTCGTCGGCCGGCGCCGGTTGCTCGGTCAGGGCCCGCACCGCGCGCGCCAGGCGCTGCGCCCGGCGATGCTGCCCGCTGAGCAGGCTGGTGGTGGCCGCGTTGATACCGGAGAACGCGCCGCCGGAGCGGTTCCAGGCGTCGGTATAGTGCGCGGCGGCCAGCCGCAGGTTGGTCTGCACGTCGTCGCCGAGCAGGGCCAGATCCTTGTGCAGCCGTCCGCGCAGCGCGCGCCAGTCCTCGTTGCGCATGCCCTCGGGCGGTGCCAGCGCCTCGTAGCGCTGCAGGGCCCGGTGCGGACTGCCGCTGGCGGCCAGACTCTGCAGATAGAGATAGCGCAGTGTCGGGCTGGCGCCCCCCCGATCCAGCGCCCGCGCAGCCAGATCGTTGGCCGACAGCGCATTGCCGGCACGCATCCGCGCGCGGATCTCGTCGATGGTCTGTCGCGCACCGTCGAGTTGCTCGCCGACCTCGGTCGCTGCCTGCTCGCCGCGCGGATCGATCAGGACCAGACGGCGGCCGTGACGGTCTCCGGCATGCGCCCCGAGGCTCAGCTCCGGCGGGATGCGTCCCGGGTTCTGCCACCAAGCCACGACCTGCGCCGCGCCACCGACCTGCCCCGGGTGGTTCTCGCGCAACACCGCGAACAGGATCTGAGCCGACTCGGCGAGCAGTGCCGCGAGCTGCTGGAAGCCGCGTTCGGGCGCCTGCGCCGGCGCGACGAACTGCAGACGCTGATCGGCCCGCGCCAGCAGGCGCTCGAAACGATGTTCGACGCGCCGCTGGGCGGCCGGCTTGATCGTCACGCCGAGGGCGTGGGCACGCTTGCGCCAGTCCTCGAGCATCTGCGCCGGCGGGCCGACCAGGGCCGCCGTCAGGTGGCAGCTCAGACGACGTCGCTGACAGACCGCGAGGATCGCATCGGTCAGCACCAGGTCGGCGCCCGGCGCCAGCCCCGACAGCAGCCGCAGGCCCTCCAGTTCCGGTGAGGCATCGAGCAGGCGTTCCAGGCGCGTGCTCGCCTCGGCCTCGACCTGCTGCCGCTCGGTTTCCGGCAGGATCAGGTGGCCGGTGACGCCGAGAACCGGCCGGCCGCTCAGTTCACCCGGAGCGCTCGCTGCGTTCACGATCGCTCACTTCTTGCCGAAGCGCGCACGATGGAACTCGCCGCGACTGAACACGATCATCGGAATGTCATCGAAACCGCGCAGCTCGCCGAGCACGATCTCGGTCTCGGCCTTGCGCTCGTGATCGTGCATCCGTCCCCTGCGCAAGTACCATCGCCCCTCGTCCTCGGCCAGGTCCGCACGCAGACCGCTGAACTCGCGCAGCACCGTTCCCTTGCGTTCGACCTGCAGGCGCAGCGGCACGCAATGCGCCGCGTCGATCAGCAGCGTGCTGTCGTCATCCGCCGAGGCCTCTTCCGGTGGCAGCTTCAGGCGTACGGCGCGTGCCGGTGCGCCGTCGTACTGCGCGTCCGGAAGCATCTGCATCGTCGAGCCACCGACCATGCCGAAGGCCTGACGGATGTCCGAATAGCGCAGGGCGCTGCCGAAGAACTGCCCGTCCATCGCCGCGCCGTTGATCTGGCGCACGCGATTCATCGCCGAGAGGTAGACGAACATCTGCTCGCCCTGCTTGCGTTCGAGAAACAGGAAGGCGGACCCGTCCAGGTGCGAGGGCTGGTCGATCTGCAGTGTCAGCGCTCGACGCTCGTCGTTGCCGTGCATGTACAGCGTGCCGCCCAACGTCTCGCTGACGCCATCGGTCACGGTGGTCATCTCGAAACGGTTCACGCGCACCGCAGCCGGCACGTTGGCCTGCATGCAGGCACGTAGCGCCGCCTCGTCCTGCGAAGCCGCCCCCGCAGGGCCGGCAACGAACAGCCCCACCAGCAAACCCTTGATCCCGTCGCGCATCGGCTGTCTCCCCATGTTGGGCGCGCGCCCTCGACCCATCGCGCGGCGTTTGCGTCATCATGCCGCATCGCTCAGCATCGGACTGAGAAAAATCCGCCAGATCGGACCGTGCCGGCAGGCTTCGATCGACTGGATGACATCGCATCATGGGCCGTGGCAGCGCGGCAATACGCCGCTATCGTGCATCGGCCGCGCGGACTGCGTTCAAGAGCAGAGAAGCGGCTCGCAGGCTGCGCTGCGGGTCCGCTCGGATGTCGGCAGCAGATCTCTGAATCGATCCTGACTGCATACCCCGTCTTGAGCTTGGCGGCGATCAGCGCCCCGGGAACGCCCGCTCGGGTCGAGAGGCCTCGACCCGAGCGGGCGGACCTCAACGGAACGCGGAGAGGAGCCGACTCACCTCCATTCAGCTCACTGCGTCCCCCCGTCCTTCACGACGGGGTCATGGCAGCCCTTCTCACCGTTTCGGTTCTTGAAGTTCAAGGTGAGATTGACCTGCTGGCCGGTGTAGGTGCCCGAGGAATCATTCAGGACGAACGTCACGGAACCGCTGCCGGATCGGGTCATCGCCAGCCAAGGGGGGCAAACGCCCGTCGAAAACGTCACGCCGTGTTCGCCGACACCCTGATCGAACTGCCAATCCTCCGCCACGCCATCCCCCATGTAGAACTTGATCTTGTCGCCGTTCCTGAGGGTGTAGGTGCTGCTGTCCGAGTCCTTTCCAGACTTGACGTCCTTCTTGCCCAACTTCACGTCGGTTTCCTTCATCACACGCTCCTTGGTCGGGATGCTGGTCCTTCGGCCAGCGGCTGCGGTCCACCGTCGCAACGGCGGGCCAGGAAAAGAAAGTAGTTTTCGTCACCGACACCGGCCTGTTCCCATTCAGTTCTCGCCTTGCATCTCGCAGTCCGATCCAGCAACAGCGCCAACCAGCGCTCCCTCAGCTCGCGGCCGGCGTGCTCCAGGGGTGATCTGGCGTCGCTGGATTCGAGTGCTGCCACGACACGCTCGCGTCTTTCCGTGGAGGCCGACTGTTCGAACTGGAGCAAGCGCAAGTCGATTTCCAGGCGTCCCCGTTCCGCTCCGGCCAGCACCTCCAGGAGTTCCTTGGCAGCGCGAAGTGCTGCCTCCACGACTGGAGCGTCGCGCTGCACCAAGCCGACCCCAGCGACGACGAGAGCGTTGCGCATGCAGACGCCGGCGAGTTGTCCATCCTCGGGGGCTTGCCGGCGCAATCGATCGCATGATGCGAGTTGCTCGGTCGGCGTGCGCGTTGGCAACGAACGCCCTCCAAGCATCGCGGCGATCGCCTCGAACTGGAGGGCGACAAACTGATACTTCTGCCACTGATGGTTCGCTGGATCGGCCCGGTGGAGAAATTCAAACTGCCCGACCGCCGCTTCAGCGGCGTCCCGCATGACCGCAACCTCACCGGCGGCCAGCGCCGTCACGGCCTTCTGGTTGAAAAGCAGCGCCAGGTCATAGCGCGCAACAGGCTCTCCGTCAGACGTCGACACAATGTCGGTCTGCCGTTCGATGGCCTCGTCGATCACTCGACGCGACTCATCCAGGCGAAGCAGTTCGCGTAGACCTCTGCATCGCCACGATAAGGCGCCGACCAAAGAGCGTTCGAACCTGGACCCGTTGGGGTTTCGATCGATCAGGTGCAAGTAGGCTTTCGTAGCTTCATCCAGCGCGCGCAACATCTGCTCATGCTGGTCAGTGCGCTCGAAATAGGCGGCCATGTTGTTGTGGGCGTAGGCCAGTTCCAATTGCGATTCCACGTTGGTCGGGTCGAGCTGCACCAGCTTGCGCGCCGACGCGAGATAGCGTTCGAACCACGGCAGCGTGTATTCGAACTCGCCACGTTCGAAGTGGTCGTAGCCGATGTAGAACTCGCTCTGTGCGATGTTGAAGATCGCCTGCCGGTCGCCCGGATGCCGGAGCACGAGTTCCTCGTCCAGCCGCAGCGCTTCCTGGAAGGCCGGCGAGGCTTCGGCAAGCTTGCCCTGCTGCACGCGCACGTCGCCGATCTGGCGCAGGGCCTGCGCACGGGCCGCGAGTTCGGCGTCGCTCAGCTGTTCGGGCGACACCCGGCCGAAGTAGGCCATCGCCTGCTCGCCTACCGAGTCCAGGATGTCGAGCTTGCCGATGGGCTCGAGCTTCTTGCGCAGGTCGCCGAGCAGGAACTGGATCAGGCCCTCGGCCTGGGTCTGGCGCGCTTCGGCGAGCCGACGCTGGGCCTGTGCCTCGTTGCGCGACTGGATCGCGAGGAACGACAGGCCGGTGGTGAACACACTGGCCGCCACTGCGGCGGCGGCGATTGCCGTCAGCCGCCGCTGGCGGCGGTGCGCATCGCGCTGCTTGAGCACGTCCAGTCCGATGTCGAGTACTCCGGCGACGAGCTTGAGCAGGGCGTCGCGCCTGCCGTCCTTGCCGGGCCGGATGTCGGCGGCAATGGGCTCGGCGCGTTCGTCCGTGAGCTGACCGTCGGCACCCACCTGCCGGCGCAAGGCCGGTGCAAAGCATTCCTCGGCGGGCTCTCCCTTTTCGCTGGCGAAGGGCTCGCCATCGGCAATCACGCAGAACACACGCCGCCCCTTGCCCAGCGCCTTGAAGGTGCAGATCTCCTCATTGACCCAATGAGAAGCTGCCGACTGCCGGGAGGCAATCACGATCAGCGATTCGGCGCGCGTCAAGGCGTCGCTGATCTTCGCACCCAGAGAATCCGACGAAGGCAGTTCGTCGCGGTCACGGAACACCGGGAACAGCCGGGAGGGGACCTCCACTCCGCCCTGCGCGGTGCCGACGAGCTTCTTCGGCAGGCGGTAGGTTTCCAGCGCCTTGTGCAGCCACTTCGCCACCCTCTCATCGGCGTGGCTGTAGCTGATGAAGGCCCAGTAGCGTCCCTGCGTCATCCACCCGTCCCCCGACCTGGCCCGCAGCGTATCCCCGGCTGCGACTGCGGACTGTGAGAATTCCCGCGTCAGCGCATGCCGCTCTCTCCCGATGCCGCCGGCAGCTCCGGCACGATGATGCTGCGACCCTGCGTGCGGATGCGTCCGTCCTGCTCCAGCTCGGCCAGTGCCTTGCCCGCGGTTTCGCGCGTACAGCCGGTCAGCATGCCCAGCTCGTCACGCGTGATGCGCACGCAATGACCGCCGTCGACGCGCTGCGCATCGGGACGCGCGGCAAGCTCCGCCAGCACGTACCAGATGCGTTCGCTGAGCTTGAGCACGCGCACGCCGACGAGGCGCCGGTTGGTGCGCCGCAGGCGCGCGGCGAGCTGACCGGCGAGTTCGAGCCACAGCACGGGGTGCTCGCGGCTGAGTTCGACGAACCGCGCATAGTCGATTTCCAGCAGGGTGGAGTCGACCCGTGCCTGGACCTGCGCGCTGCGCACGCCGTCGCCGCTCGGGAACATGCCCATCTCACCGAAGAAATCGCCCGGACCGAGCAGCGACAGCACGGCTTCCTCGCCGTGCCAGTCCGACAGGGAGACCGTGGCCGCCCCGCGGTCGATGAGGTACAGGCTGCGCGGGACATCGCCCTCGTGGATCACGACCTGGCGGGCCGCCACCTGCCGGCGCACGGCGACCGCGTACAAGGCCTGCAACGCACGCAGGTGATCCGGTCCGTTCGCGGCCTCGAGCATGATCAGGCGCCCCTGTTCGCCAGAGTCTGCAGATTAGCGAGTGGCCGGGACGGCGTCGATCCTCGCCCGGCGCGGCCGGGATCTCAGGGAATCCAGCGCAGCGGCTCCAGCCCGCCGAGCGGCCTGGCCCATTTCTCGCGCGCGGCCTCGCTGATCAGCCAGTCGCGGAACGCGACCACCTCGTCCGACGCCTGCGGCGGGTGGACGACGTAGTACGCCGAACTCATCGTCAGGCTGATCGGGAACGGGATCGCCAGCCGGCCGCGGCTGAGTTCGCGCGCCGCCAGCAGCGGCACGCCGAGCACGACGCCCATGCGGTCGGCCGCTGCCTCGATCGCCAGTGCCACCTGGTTGAAGGCCGGCCCCCGACGGTAGTCCAGGTCCGGCACGTTGGCGGCCTTGAACCAGTCGCGCCATCCCGGCCAGCCGACGTCCATCTGCGCCACGTCGTTGCGGATGTGCAGCAGCGTGTGATGACGCAGGTCGCGCGGTTCGCGCAGCGGATGGCGGCCGTCGATCAACGCCGGGTGACACATCGGCGTGGAGTGCAGCGCGAACAGCTTGTGCACGACGTTACCGGCGTAGTGACCGTCGCCGAAACGCACGGCGATGTCGCAGTCCTCGAACAGGTCGTCCGGGTGGTCGGACTCGCGCAGCACGGCATCCGACATCGTCGTGCGGGCCGCGAGCTGCAGCTCGATCTCCGGGTTGCGCTCCTGGAACGCGGACAGGCGATGCAGCAGCCAGCTCGCGCCGAATCCCGGCGACGCGCCGATGGTCAGGCGCCCGCGATTGTCGGACTTGCGGATCTCGAGCTGCTCGACCGCTTCCTCGATCTGCCGGAAGGCGGCGCTCAGACGCGGCAGCAGCTCGGCCCCGTCGTCGGTCAGTTCCAGACGTCGCGGCAGCCGACGGAACAATGCGACTCCGAGGCGCTCCTCCAGGACCTTGACCTGCTGGCTGACTGCGGCCGGCGTGACGAACAGCTCCTGCGCCGCCTTCTGCACACTCAGGTGCCGGGCCGCGGCCTCGAAGGCGCGCAGCGCGTTCAAAGGGGGGAGACGCATTAGCTTAGTTTTACTTAACTGTCGGCAGAAAAATCTCGGTTGTCGGACTTTAACCGGAGTCCGAGAATGCATCCATCGCCACCGCATGACGCGCGCATCGACGCAGCGGCCCGGTCGGCAACGAGTCTCCTCCAGATCCCGGTCACGGGATCTCGCACCTTGGCCGCCCAGCTCCTCCGGGCGGCTTTCTTTTTTCCGGCGCCGGTCCGCGCAACGCGGACGTAATGTTCAAACCGGGGCGGAGACGGGGTAGAACAACAGCGCCAGTGCACCCAGTCCGGCATACATGCCGATCTCCAGCGTCTCGCTGATCGGCTGGATGCGCAGCACCGCACCCCAGATGTGCGCCACCATCATCAATGCCGCCACGGCGATCAGGACCTGATAGGTGAAGACCAGCCCGCTGCCGGTCAGCGCCGCGCGCAACATCAGCGCCTCCACGATCAGGATGAACGCCCCCAGGCAGCGACCGAAGTACACCGCGAGATCGGTGTGCTCCGGAATGCGCCAGCCGAACCAGCGCGCCCAGGTCAGCGGCACCAGAAAGATCGGCAACGCGAACACCAGCGTCGTCGCGACCATCACCATCAGCAGAAAGGTCTGCGCGTGCGCGCTCCAGAGTCCGAGCATGGTGCTGTCTCCCAGGGAGGTCGGTGGATCACTGATGCTGATCGGGCCGGCGGCCTTGGCGCAACACCCTCGCGGAGGGAGGTCTCCTCGGGAACGCGTGAGAGGGATTCCCCTTCGGGCCGGCCGCTGCCGCGGCTTCGAATCCCTCTCACTCCTTCGACAAGCACATACGCAAAAGCCCCTTTTCAAGGGGCTTTTGCGTATGTGTGGCGTGAGAGGCAGCCAAAAACCCGTGTTATGGCTATGAATATACAACAAAAAATGAGTTAGCTTTTTGCTGCTTACCCGAATAGTTACCCGAACATTCGAAAGTGACCGCGGAATTTCAGTGAGTGACGTCCGCTGAGCACCACTCTGCAGCAGATAATTTTACGTGATTTCTGACGAACGGTCACAGCACGAGCAACCAATCCAACAACTCCGCGCAGCGCTCTCACTACTTTGTTGATAGGAGCCTTGATCAGGCGGATCTGATCGTCGAGATCACCAAGCGCAGAAAACCGGGACTGGTTCGTTTCGCCTTCTTAGTCGCTCCAGAGCTACGCCTGGGATCGACTACGACCCGTATCGGTTTCGTACGGGTTCGACATGTCATTCCCTGCCTTCTGCGTCTTCCCTCGGTCGCGGTGGATGTACCTGCGGCTCGCCATCGCCTCTTTGTCGATGTGCGGTGCCACATCGTCAGTCGCCCTGAACACCGCCAACATCGCATCGTCGGCGATGTCGCCCGACTGTTTGGAGTATCGGGTCACCGGGATTTGCTACTGGCTGCTGTGCACGATCACCGGCTGCTCGGTAGAGACATCGATCAAGGTCAGGCACTACGTCCCCGACGCCGTGGTATCGAGCTACTCGAACACCGGCGAGAACCCCTGGACCGAAGTCCGGGCGATGAGCCAGCCCAACTCGAGCGCCCGGGGCGGCGGCGACGGCACGACCAACCACGACAACGAAAACAATCTTGCCCGCTTTAAGAACGCCGACGTCATCGGGCATCCCGGGGGCTTTGTATTCAGCCAGTTCGCCAGCGCATCCGGCTATAGCTGCTCAGGCGCCGGCGCTGCATTCGCACCGTACCTGCTCAGCACGCTCGATACGCTGGCCTGGCGCTACAACGTCCCCGAGGCGCTCTACCCGGAAGCGCTGATCCCCGGCATGCGGGAGATTGGACGTCGAACGAGCCTCAACCTCTGGGGCAACGTCTACCCACGTGGCGGACTGCTCCATCAAGTCGATGACTACAAGGCCGGCGCCGTCGTTGCGCAACGCGCGGGGGACATCGTTACCCGTCGTGGCCAGCCGCATGTCTACCAACCGCTGCTGGCCAGTCCCGCAGACGGCTATTGGCCCGCAGGGGCACTGGTGGAAAGCGACGCGTCAACCGGTAAGTGGCAGGAGCTGACACCCGCGCTGTCGAACAGCTGCACGGTCTTCCCGCACGGCCGCACCCGCGTGCAGGCGCGGCGCGGTGACTATGCGTGGGCGCTGTGGCGTCCTTATGCCTGCTGCCAGCGCGAAGGCCAGACTTTCCTCGGCAGCACGGACTTCATGTGAGTGCGCAGCGATGAACGCTCTGCCCTCCCACTACGTGCGTCGCGCAAGGCCGTACCTGCAGGCGCTCCTGCTCGGCGCTGGCGCTGTGGCGGCGGTCGGCAGCGCTTCTGCCTCTCAAACGCGCATCGACAGCACCGGTGTCAGTGTCAGCGGCAGCGTGATTGGCGACGACGTGCTCTACAGCATCGGCGGGGGCCGCGCCGTATCCATGAGTGGTGCCGGCAACATGCAGAGCATCGGTGTCGGGGTCGGTTGGAACAGCAATCTGATCTGCGGCGACATGAGCATTACGACGACGCTGCACAATCAGCTCAACGGTATCACGCAGGGTTTCCAGGCGATCATGTCGAACGTGATCGAGAACGCTACCGCGGCAGTAGCATCGCTGCCCGCGTTGATTATTCAGCGCGCGGATCCCGGCTTGTATAACTTGTTGACCAACGGAATCCTGCAGGCCAGGCTCGATTTTGACAGGTCCAAGCTCACCTGCCGGGCCATCGCAAATCGAATGGCGGACATGGCTGGCGGCCAGGCCGGATGGGACCAGCTTGCCGAGGCCATGGCGCTCAAGGAGGCGGTCGGCAGCAGCGACGCCGTCTCCGCAATCGAACAAGCCGAGTCCAACCGCGGCAACAGCGGCGTGCCCTGGATCGGCGGTGGCAATGCCGGCGGTGCCGATCAGGACGCGATTAAGGTGGTGGGCGATGTCACCCGCGCGGGTTACAACCTGCTCAACGAGCGCAGCGTTACCGACACGTCCTCGATCGACCCCAGTACCTGCGGGAATCGCCTGACCTGCCAGACCTGGTCGTCGCCGGAGGCCGCGGCCGAGTGGGCGACCCGCGTTCTCGGCGAGCGGGAGCAACGCACCTGCGAGACCTGCACGAAGACCGAGACCACGCCCGGCGTGGGCCTGACACCGCTGATCCAGGAGGAATTCGAGATCAAGCTGGAGGTTCTGCAGGAACTGGTGATGGGAGTTCGGCCGACGACAGTCGCCAATCTCGATACGGCCGGCAGCGGCTCGCTGCCGATCACCCGCGGCGTGATCGAAGCCCTGCGAGATGAACCCGATCAGGACGTGCTGGGCAAGCGTCTCGCCTCGGAAGCCGCGCTGTCCAGCGTGCTGGAGAAAGCCCTGCTGCTCCAGCGCACGCTGCTCACCGGCAGGAAGGAACCGAACGTCACGGCCAATGAGCTGGCCCTGCAAGCGATCGATCAGGAGATCGACGCGCTGGATCAGGAGATCCGCAACCTCAAGACCGAGTTGGAGCTGCGGCGCACGTTGGCTGGTAACTCGGCGCTGGCGATCCTGCAGCGCCACAGCGGCCGCGCATCCGGATCGCGCGGTGTCTTCGAGGGAGACACCACACGCGATCGGCTCAACGAGCTTCAGAAACTGCAGAGCGGTGCGCCATGAACCGGCCAGCCTGGCTTTCCAATCGCCGCGTGGTTGCCGCGTTGGCGTGGAGCCTGCTGGTGGTGCTTATCGCGGTGGCCGTGAACATCGCCGGCATACACTTCATCGGCAGTATCGACGACTGGGAGCGCTGGCTCGAAACGCATACGGAGCACTTCTTCGTATCGCGGCTCTGCCTTTACTCAGCGACAGCCGGCGGCTGGTGGTGGATGCGCAAGCGCCTGCGGCAGCGGGAGCCGGCGGCGCAATCTCACCAGCGGCTGCTGCGCACGGAGATTGCGGCCGTGATCACGCTCGTGCTGCTCGAAGGTAGCTTGCTGCTGCGGCACGGCTGAGCGTGTGAGACCGACATGACGCTCTACACGTCGGACTACCTGGAGTACTACCTGACCCTGGTCGGGTGGATCGTGAATAACGGGATCTGGAGCATCCTTGTCGCGAGCGGGGTCTTCGCATTGCCGTTTCTGGCGATCATCATCCAGGAATGGCTGCGGGCACGCACCGAAGGCGCCGATGAGGGCAACAAGGGCGTGCTGTCCTCGATGCGCGTCGAGAGCCGCGTGTGGGTGGCGATCGTGGTGATCCTATTCGCGGGTATTCCGTTCATCCCGGTGGACTTCAACACGATCAAGTTCGATACCAGCCGCTCGGCGCAGTGTCAGGTCAACGTTCCGCTACCCGCCGATACGGGATGGTCGAACGCGTACACGACAATCAACGACCAGAGCGCACTCGTCCCGGTGTGGTGGTTCTTCATGCACGCATTGTCCCGCGCCGTGACGGGTGCGGCCGTAGCGGCGATTCCCTGCGGCGCAGATCTGCGGCAGATGCGCATGGACGTCGACGCCACCCGCATCGACGATCCCGTGCTTGCTCAGGAAATCGCGGATTTCACGCATGACTGCTACGGACCATCGAGGGCGAAGCTGTTCATGAACAGACCGACGCTCTCCAACGAGCAGATGAACGACGTGACCTGGATCGGATCGACGTACTTCCTCAACACGCCGGGCTTCTACGACACCTACCGCTCCAGAACACCGCGCACGGCCTGGCCGTATGACGTCGATCGCGATGCAGGGCTGGCACAGGTGGACAGCGGTGGCGGCTATCCGTCGTGCTCGCAGTGGTGGTCCGACGACAGCTACGGGCTGCGCAGCCGGTTGCTGGCACAGATCGATCCGGGACTGCTGTCCCGCATCGGCCAGTGGGCCGGCTTCCTGTCGCAGGACCAAGTCGACGATTCGGTGATCCGCGCCCTTGCCTCGCCTCGGCAGCAGAAGCTGAACCAGGGGGCCGTCTATACCGACTATGGTGGGCAGATCGACAAGACACTGCCCAACATCGTGACGCGCGGCGCCTCCGACCTCGGCTTGCTGGTAGGCGCGCTGGGCATCTTCCCCGCCATGGACGTTGTGCGTCAGGCGCTGCCGATGGTGTTGTCGCTGCTGAAGATGGCGCTCGTCATCTGCATCCCGCTAGTGCTGCTCATCGGCACCTATGACCTAAAAGTAGTGATGACAGTGAGCTGCGTGAAGTTCGCGCTGTTCTTCGTGGACTTCTGGTTTCAGCTCGCGCGCTGGATCGACTCGACCATCCTCGATGCGCTGTACGGCTGGGGCCTCGGCTGGAACCGACCGCACACCAACTTCAATCCCCTCATGGGGCTCAACAACGCTTTCGGAGACATCCTGCTGAGTTTCGTACTGGCGATGATGTTTATTGTGCTGCCTGCCTTCTGGATTGCGGCACTTGCGTGGGCTGGCGTACGTGCGGGCAACGTCGCTCAGATGATGATCACGTCAACCGATGGAGCGAAGTCCGCAGGAGGCAAAGCCGTCAATAAGGTGGTCTAGTCGTCATCCGGATCGCCGAGATCGATGCGTGTTTCTCCACGGTACAGGCCGTATCCGGACAAGCCCATGCGCCATTCCGCCTTCTCATCGTCATCTTCAGGGACTGCATTGTCGACAGCCCAAACAAGCACCATTGCAAGCAGCAACAGCAGCGCCAACCAAAACGCCGCGTACAGCAGCACACCCAGCACAACCAGCTTGGCGATCCACAACAGGGCCCTGGCTGCACTCGTCGGCACGCCGCGCCCTACCAGCCAGCCAGCGGCACGCTGTTCGCGACGCAGGTATCCACCCCAGGTGCGGCCTGCGCCACGGCCCAGCCGATGAACCCAGCTTCCACTATGTGCATGCGTTGCCATGGCTCGACCTCCTGTCTTCTTACTCCATCGTCCTAGCCCATTCCTCTGCGGTCAGGATAGGCTGCGAGATAGCGCCGCGCATCGAAAGCAGATCCGCGTCGCCAGTAACCAACGCATCGACCTGTGCGACATGCGCCAGGACCAGAAAAACCTGGTCCTTCTCGTCCCGACACTTAGGTAGATCGGGCCATTGCGCCGGCAGTTCCACGACTTCCGCATACGGCAGGAAGTCCGCCAGCAGTTCCTGTTGCTCCTGCGCAGTCAGCCTGAACTTCGGGTAGGCCAGAACGCGCAAAAGTTCGCTGACCGTGTGCTTGCACACCAGTGGCTTCAATCGCCCCTGCTGCCAAGCCTGGCGAACCCAGGCAAGCCGGCCCGCATGGAAGACCAGCGCCGAAAGCACGATGTTGGTATCCAGGACGACCCTGGGCATCAGCGGCGCGACCAGGCGACAGCGTCCTCCACATCCTGCTCGGTGATGCCGAGTGATTCCAGCTTGTCGCGCACGGCGTTGGCCTTCTGAACGCGGACGGGCGTCAAAACAATGCGCCCCCCTTCGACCGTCACTTCGAAGTATTCCGCGGCATCTACGCTCGACACGGCCGCCTTTGGCAGCGTGATCTGATTCTTGGACGTCAACTTGGCCAGCATCTTCATATCCTCGCTGAGGTCTTCGCTTTGTAATGAAATCTTACTTCCTTACTATTGCATCGACAAGGGCGGCACTCGCTGAGGACCAATTTGTTTTGTTTAATAGACTTTTAAATCATAAATATATCTATTATTCACACTATGGAGGCACGCTTCAGAAGACTCGCAGCCTGAAATCCGTTTCCGACCACATGCAGAGACAACAACGCTTCCGGGGATTTTGACGTTGAACGCACCGATCCGCCTACCTGGACCAACGCTCGCTGAGAGATTGGAAGGGCTGACCGTACTCCTCGCGGACAATGCGGGATTGCCATTTGGGCTTCACGCAGAACTCCACCCCTATCTCGGCGGAAACGCCGATCTCGACATCCGCTGCTTCTTCCCGACACAACGCCATCCAGAACCCGAAACAGACGGCATAGACCTGGCAAAGGTGTTTCGCTGGGCAAAACTACGCGAACGCGATTTCCACAGCGGACTGTATGAATCCCTCGAGTTCGGCGACCTTCAGAACGTCCGATACCGCTCACAGGGTATTGGGACGATTCTGGTCAACGCGACCCTGATGTGCGCAGCACCGCTACTGCAAAGCAGCGCAACGACACGCGGAAAGTTCAGCGACGAGGAGGGCGTGGGTCGCCGCACAAGCTTCTATGCCGGTTACGGCTTCCCCCACCAGTCGTTTCGCACCACCTTTTCAAGTATCCATCCAAGGCCTCCCAACCCGCGCCGACGTTTTTCCGTGGCCCTCCCCGACTTGAATGAATGGAAGGCCGGCTCCCAACACAGCATCGCGCACTCCGTGGCAACGTTCGCTTGCGCCGATTGGATCTCGTTTGCGACGCCAGCCCCTCCGTTTGGCGAGGCGATGGAGTGGTTCTCACTGGCGCCGCGGCGCCAGCACAACCGAAACCGCGAGTGGAAGCGCACGTCCTTCAGTTACCTCTCAGACATCGAGTGGAAGCGCTTTCCATTCCTCGAAGAACGCGAATCGCCTTCCGGGCCCAACTACTGACACTGCGGCAAGACGGATAGCGCAGTATCCGATTCATGGCTGCCTGCGGCTGATTCTCCTGCTGTGATGCCCCTGCCGATGGTTCGCATGCCGCGAACCCTCTAGTCGCCCGCCAGGCGACACCTGCGGCAGCATCGTCCGGCGCCATGCAGGCGCAGCTGCAACTCGTCGACCAGCCAGCACGAGTTCCCGGACTTGTTGTTCTCCCCGATGGGGCATTCGTGCCCCCGGCCCGGATGCCCTTTTTCTTCCACCCAGGAGCATCCGTTCTTCAACACCAGATCGTCCGGGCGGCGCATCCGCCCGACTCCGATGGATGCTCCGCGTTCCAGGAGCATTGACATGGGCATGGACGTCTTTGGAAAAGCCCCGACCTCTGAACAGGGCACGTATTTCCGCAACAATGTGTGGTGGTGGCATCCCTTGTGGCAGTACTGCGAGGAGATCGCCCCCGATCTCATCCCCCCAGATAACCTCGGCCATTCGAATGACGGCTGGGGTCTTGGCAGCGACGACGCCATCGCATTGGCCGATCGTCTCGCGAGCACACTGGCTTCGGGCGAAACGGAGCGGTACGCAAAACGCTACGTGGCATATCTCGAAACACTGCCGCCACAGCGCTGTGACATCTGCGGCGGCACCGGCAAACGCGCCGAACCGCCGCAGATCGGTCCAGGTCCGCTGAACTGCAACAGTTGCAGCGGCGCCGGCACGGTCCCGCACTTCGACACGCACTATCCGTTCTCAATCGAGAATGTGCGCGAGTTCGAAGCGTTTCTTCGTACCTGCGGCGGATTCGAGATCTGCTGATGCTCTGGCACATAGGCGCGGACGCCGTTACCGGCTCCGCGCCTATGTGCTGTCTCTCCCCGCAACCATCCGCTACCCCTGACCACAATCGGACTTGGATCAACCCCGTATTGGCTGTGGTTCGGAAAAACGCGTTGGCCTATAACCCGAAAGGCCAAAGGGCTGAAAGGACCAAGGGAATGGACCTCAAGGGGAAAGGCCCTACCCCAAAGGGCCAAAAGGCTCTCCTGAGCAGCCTGCCATTCGGGGTTCGCCATGCTCTCGCTGTTCCAGCGCAAACGGGTGCCACCATCCAGCGCCACACCTTCCACTCCCTTCACCGAGACACCCAAAGGGCTGACACGGCCGGAGTCGGCCACGTCGCTGCTGGCAACGCCGCGCCGACAGAAGCTGCTGAAACACATCTGGCAGCGCACCTCGCTCTCGCGCCAGCAGTTCACCATGCTGTACCTCGCCCCGCTGGAGCGCTACGCCGATTTGGTTCAACAATTCCCGGCCTCCGAGAGCCATCACCACGCGTATCCGGGGGGTATGCTGGACCACGGCTTGGAGATCGTCGCCTACGCGCTGAAACTGCGACAGTCGCATCTGTTGCCCGCCGGCGTCACGCCGGAAGCGCAGGCCGTTCAGGCCGAGGCTTGGACCGCAGGTACGGCCTATGCGGCATTGCTGCACGATGTAGGCAAGATCGCCGTCGACCTGCACGTCGAGCATGCCGACGGCAGCGTCTGGCACCCATGGCACGGCCCGCTGCGACGGCCATATCGCTTTCGCTACCGCAAGGACCGCGAATACCGGCTGCACAGCGCCGCGACCGGACTGCTCTACACCCAGATACTTGATCGCGCGGTCTTCGACTGGCTCAGCGGCCATCCCGATCTATGGACCGCCCTGTTGTACGTGTTCGCCGGCCAGTATGAGCATGCCGGCACGCTGGGTGAACTGGTCAGGCGGGCCGACCAGGCTTCGGTCGCGCACGAACTCGGCGGCGATCCGGGCAAGGCCCTGACCGCACCCAGGCACGCATTACAGCGCAAGCTGCTCGACGGCCTGCGCTACCTGCTACGGGAAGAACTCAAGCTCAACCAGCCACAGGCTTCCGACGGCTGGCTGACCCAGGACGCCCTCTGGCTGGTGAGCAAGACCGTCTCCGATAAGCTGCGCGCACATCTGCTGTCACAAGGCATCGACGGCATCCCGGCGAGCAACACGGCTGTCTTCAACGTGCTGCAGGACCACGGCATTGCATTGGCTACGCCGGACGGCAAGGCGATTTGGACGGCCACCGTGACCAACGGCACCTGGTCGCACAGCTTCACCTTCCTGAAACTATCACCCGCAATGATCTGGAACGCTTTCGATCGCCCCCCGCCCTTTTTAGGCAGTGTGCGGATCAACCCGGAAGAACCGACGACGACGCTCCCCGAAGACGCACGCAAGGACCGCGAGAAACCCGCCTCCGCGATCACCGTTCCCGTCCCTGCAACACCCGAAGACAATGGCGCCGAATCACTGCTTGGTCTGCTCGATACACCCTTGCCCGCAACTGCGGCTCAGCTACTTCGGCCCACAGCCGCACTTCAGCCGGCATCGTTGCCGAACAACGAAGCAGACGGTACGAGACCAGCCCAAGAAGTGGACCAAGACAATGCCTCATCGCATGACGCACATTTCCTTGCGTGGCTACGCCGGAGCATTCGAACGCGCAAACTTATCATCAACGACACCAAGGCATTGGTACATACCGTCGCCGGTTCAGTCTTCCTGGTAAGCCCTGGCCTCTTCCAGCGCTATGCGCAGGAGCATCCGGAAATCGCCCTGACAGCCCGGCGGAAAGATCTTACCGACTGGCAATGGATCCAGAAGCGCTTCGAGCGCGAAAAGCGACACAGGAAGCACCCGAACGGGCACAACATCTGGACGTGTGGAATCGTAGGTCCACGGAAAAGTCGTCGCCTACACGGCTATCTTCTGATCGATCACGCCTGTGTATTTGACGATCTGCCGCCCGACAATCCCTACTTGACCTTAGACGCAGTATGGGCTGCCGCGGAAACTCCGTGGACTCCAGTGTTCGACAGAAAACTTTCTGGACGGCGCCAGAACGAATCGCCTTGACCATTGCTTTGCTTTCCTGCGCTTCGGGATGCTGGTGCTCATGTGTGTTTCCGGGCACATGGCACCCGCATGGCAGTACTACAAGTCAGACATATCTCGTCCCATTGACTGTGTGCTCACCTGTCGTCGAATGGAGATCTCGACGGATGAAGATCAATTCCGCCATTTCGGCGTCTCTGAATTCATCGCGAAGACGCTATGGATTCAGAGACGCAGGCTGGGCAGCGCACGCGCGTTCCAATGGGGAAGTGCTCCGCGCAGCGAGGCAACCAGGCCAGTGCGTCATTGACCAGAGATGTCCGCGCGGAACGTTCGATCCAGCCAATCGGTATCGCACCCGGATTCCCGGGCAGGCCGATCAACAGAGCCCGCCCATGCCGCGCCGCGTACACCGGCTTTCCCGGCTTCTGCGCCACGTGCCAGAACAGGCGTTCGGCGTCAAGCCGCTCGGCTGAGGGCCGGAATCGACTCGACCGCGCCGAGGGGACAACTGTCAACAGGCCCTAGTCGAGCACCGCGACCGCCTTCACCTGAACCCAGACTGGCATCCCCACCTCCAAGCCAAGCTGCCGCCAGGAACGGTCGGTGATCTGCGCCAGCAGGCGCAGGCCGTGAACATCCAACCCCACCAGACACTGCCCCGGCTGGAAGGGCGCACAGCCGGCAACCCTTCCCTGCAGCAGGTTCAAAATGCTGCTCTGCGCCGGCCGCTGCCGCACAAGGCTGAGGTCGCGCGCCTGGATGCGCAGGCGCAACACGTCGCCGGCCGTCGCCGAGGATCGTGTCACCCACAACCGCCCGTCATCGCCGAAGCGCAGTTCGCTGAGATGATCGCCCTCGTCGTGGCCCAGCACCTGCGCCCCGAACACCACGCAGGGATCGCGCCCCAGTTGGCCGGGCAGGTCCGGCCGTTCCAGCAGCCTCGCCAGCGGACCCTGCGCCTGAACCTGCCCGGCGTCGATCAGCACCAGGTGATCGGCCAGGCGCAGCACCTCTTCGGTGGTGTGGCTGACGTAGATCGCCGGGATCTCCAACCGCGCGTGCAGCCGCTCCAGGTAGGGCAGGATCTCCGCCTTGCGGCTGGCGTCCAGCGCCGCCAGCGGTTCGTCGAGCAGCAGCAGCTTGGGCGCCGTCAGCAACGCGCGGGCGATGGCAACGCGCTGGCGTTCGCCGCCGGACAGTGTCTCGGGATAGCGGCCGAGCAGGCCACCGATGCCGAGCAGCGCGACGATGGCCTCGCGATCCACCGACGCCGGCCGGCCGGCGCGACGAAAGCCATAGTCGAGATTGCCGCGCACGCTGCGGTGCGGGAACAGGCTGGCCTCCTGGAACACGTAGCCGAGCGCGCGCTGATGCACCGGCTGGAAATGGCCGCGCGCCTCGTCCTGCCAGACCTCGCCGTTGACCGCGACATAGGCACCCGCATGGCGCTCCAGCCCCGCCAGCGCGCGCAGGCAGGTGGTCTTGCCCGCTCCGGACGGACCGAACAGTGCCGTGATGCCCCGCCCTGGCAGGTCGAGATCGACTTCCAGCGAGAAGTCCGCGCGCCGCGCCGCCATCCGCAGGCGGATGCCATCGGCGCTCATCCGAAGGTTCGCAGGCGGGGATTGAAGACGTAAAGCACCAGCAGCACCAGGAAAGAAAAGATCAGCAGCACACCGGCCAGCCCGTGTGCAGCGGCGTAGTCAAAGGCTTCGACGTGGTCGTAGATCCGCATCGATACCAGCCGTGTCTCGCCCGGAATGTTGCCGCCGATCATCAGCACTACGCCGAACTCGCCGACAGTGTGCGCGAAGCCGAGTACGGCGCCGGTCAGAAAGCCAGGCCGCGCCAGCGGCACGACCACGGTCAGGAAGCGGTCCAGCGGTCCGGCGCGCAGCGTCGCGGCGACTTCCAGCGGCCGTTCGCCCAGAGATTCGAAGGCATTGCACAACGGCTGCACAACGAAGGGCAGCGAGTAGATCATCGACGCCACGATCAGCCCCTCGTAGGTGAAGGGCAGCAGGCCGATACCGATCGCTTCAGTCACCTTCCCCAGCGGCCCCTGCGGCCCGAAGGCGATCAGCAGGTAGAAGCCCAGCACCGTCGGCGGCAGTATCAGCGGCAGCGCCACGACGGCCTGCGCCGGACGCTTCCACCACGAGCGGCTGCGTGCCAGCCACCACGCTAGCGGCGTACCGATCAGCAGCAGAAGCAGGGTGACGGTCGCCGCCAGTTTCAGCGTCAGCCACAGTGCGGCGAGATCGTCGGCGGGTAGCATGTCCCTCCCTTTACTCGACTGCTTCGGCCTCCAGCAGTGTTTCGACTGTTTCGGCCTCCGGCAGTGTATAGCCGTAGCGTTCGAACACAGCATGCGCCGCCGGGGAGCCGATGTAGGCTGCGAAGCGGTGGGCCAGCGCGTTGTCCGCAGCGCGACGGGTGACGATGAACCCCTGGTCCAGGGGCTCGTGCAATGTCTCCGGAATCAGCGCGTAGCCACCCTTGTCGGCGAGTTGCGGCACCAGCGCCTGCGCCAGTGCGATGATGCCGATCTGCGCGCTGCCCGATTCGACGAACTGCGCGGTCTGGGCGATGCTCTCGCCGTAGACCATGCGGTCTTCGATGGCATCCCAGATGCCCGATGCACGCAGCGCCTCCTCGGCACGCATGCCATAGGGCGCATGGCGCGGATTGGCGATGGCGATGCGCTGGAACTCGGGCCGGGCGAGGTCCTGCACGCTGAGCGCGCTGGCGTCGACGGTGGCGCTCCACAGCACGATGCGGCCGCGCGCGTAGATCTTGGGCGTCGACCCGGCGTGCCCGTCCTCGGCCAACTGACGCGGGAAATCGGTGTCAGCAGAGAAGAACAGGTCGAAGGGCGCACCCTGGCGAATCTGGGTTTGCAGGGCACCGGAGGCACCGTAGACCGGCTCGACACCGGCATCAGGATGCTGGGCGCGGAACTCCGTGACCAGCACATCCATCGCCGGCTTGAGGTTGGCGGCGGTGGCGATGAGCAGCCGCTCCTGCGCTTGGGTAGTGCCTGCCAGCAGCAGAAGCAGGATGAACGCCGCAGGACGAAAGCCAAGTTTTTGGAACATGTCGCTACTCCTTGCCGGAGGATGGCAGTGTCAGGTCGAGGGAGCGGGAGGGACCCGGCCGATGAACTCGATGCGGCCGGAACCGAATGCCGGTGTCGTCGCGTCCGCCAGCGGCAGGAACCGCAGAATAGGTAACGGCGTAGCAATACTGGTATGTCATCCAAGCACTCTCGGCAGGAGGACTGCATCCTTACAAGGTGATGGCGTTGTTGCCAGTATCGTTATGTAACATGTTACATAACGACATGAGCGCAAATCAATTCGGACGGGATGACTCAGCTATAGCCCCCCGCGTGCGGCTTGCCGGGTCGGCAGACTTCGATCAGGTGCACAAGGCTGGGTAGGATGGCCGCCAGCGTTTCAGTCGCGCCGCCACGCGAGCCGGGAAAGGTGACGATCAGGCTTTTCCCGGCATAGCCCGCGACGCCGCGCGACAGCGCCGCATAGGGTGTGCGCCGCTGGCCGAAGGCACGCGCGGCTTCCATCAGGCCAGGCAGGGCTTGGCTGAGATAGGGCGCGACGGTTTCCGTCGTCTGGTCGCGCGGGCTGACGCCAGTGCCACCGACGGTGATGATCAGCGCAACATCCGACGCGAGTGCCGCATCAACCTGCGCCCTGAGTTGCGCCGGCTCATCGGGAATAACGTCGTAACCCACCGGCGCGAAACCGGCAGCCGCGAGTGCCTGTTCGACCGCGCGTCCGGCAGTGTCCGGTTTGCGACCCGCGGCCACGGTGTCGGACAGCACGATCACCCTGGCATCCGCGGCAACCCGAAGTTTGCGGCCAAACTGCGACTTGCCGCCGCGCTTGTCCTCGAGGTGCGTATCGGTAATGCGCAGTTCGGCGGGCCGGCAATGCGGTTTGAGCATGTCGTAGAGCGTCAGCGCCGCGAGGCTGGCGGCGGTGAGCGCCTCCATCTCTACACCTGTGGGACCGATGGTCTCGACGGTGGCGATGATCTTCACCGAGATTCCGGCCAGTTCGTAATCGATGTCCGCGCGATAAATGGGCAGCGGATGGCACAGAGGAATCAGTTCATCGGTGCGCTTGGCGGCGAGGATGCCGGCGACGCGCGCGGTTTTCAGCGCATCGCCTTTCTCGGTATCGCCATTGCGCAGCCGCTCAATGCAATCCGCGGGCGCGTGCAGCACACAGGAAGCGCGCGCGCTGCGCCGGGTTTCGGGTTTGCCGCCGACGTCTTTCATGCGTGGGAGTGGTGGTGGGCATGAAGATGCGGCTCGCCGAGTTCCGGATTGATGCAGCAACCGTCCACGAAGGCGCTGCTGCCGTCGGCGTAGAACTCCTCTTTCCAGATCGGCACACGATGCTTGACGGCATCGACCACGTAGCGGCAGCCGTCGAAGGCTTCGGCGCGGTGCGCAGCGCGGGTCACGCAGTAGATGGCGACGTCGCCGATCTCCAGCATCCCGACGCGGTGTACGACGCGGCAGTACGGCAGGCCGAACCTGGCTCGCGTCTCGACCTCAATCTCGCGCATCAGCCGTTCGGCCAGCGGCGCGTAGGCGGAATAGCGCAGGCGCAGCACACTACGGCCCTCATGGTGGTTGCGCACCGTGCCGCCGAAGATGGCGAGGCCGCCACAGTCGGGGAACGGGCCTTCGGCAAGGAGGGATTCCAGTGCCAGTGGTGATTCCGAAAGCGACACGGCTCACCCCCCGGCCACGGGCGGCAGCAAAGCCACCGTCATGCCGTCTTCCAGTGCCGAGTTCCGCCGCGACATGATCTGGTCGCCCACCGCGCAGGCGGCGCGCCCCAGCGCTTCGGCAGCATCGGGAAAACGCTCGCCCAGCACCGCGATGGCATCGCCCAGCGTGGCGGCGTCATCGGGCAGATTGAGAGTGAGCGGGTCTTCCTGACAGCGGCGGGTCAGGCCGCCGTAAAAGGCAAAGGTGATCTTCATGCTGCTCTACGACTCCTGAATTCGTCTGCTGTTGCCATCCCCGGCACGGCATCGTCTCTCGATCAACCGGCCCTCCATGGCCGTGCGTTCGCCATGCCTGCAAGCAGGCATGGCTCACCCACCTATTCCGTACATGAGCACGGGCCGCTCCACCGGCCCCGGCTGCGCGGCATAGCCGGCCTGCTTGTGCCACACGGCATTGCGCAGGATCTCGGTGAGCGCGGCATCGTCATCCCCGGCGCGCATCCTTGCGCCCAGCGGCGTGCCGGTCTTGGCGAACAGGCAGGTGAACAGTTCGCCGGTCGCGGTGAGGCGAATGCGGTCACAGGTGCCGCAGAACGGGTTGCTGACGGTGGCGATGACACCCACGCGATCCTGCCCGTCGATACGGTAGCGGGTCGCCGGCTCACTGCCGCGCGGCAGGGCCTCAACCGTATGGCGGGTGCGCAGCGTGGCGAGGATGTCCGCTTCCGTCACCACGTCTTCACGCTGCCAGCGACCCGGCTGGTCCAATGGCATGTATTCGATGAAACGCAGCGCCAGACCGCGCGCCAGCGCCCATTCGGTGAGCGGCAGAATCTGATGTTCGTTGCGACCGCGAATCAGCACGGTGTTGAGCTTGACCGGCAGCCCCGCTGCACGGGCGGCGTCGATGCCCGCCATCACCGGCGCGATGCCACGCCCGGTCAGCGCCTTGAAGACATCGGCATCAACGGCGTCGAGACTGATGTTGAGATCATCCAAGCCAGCGTCGCGCAGCGGTCGTGCGAACATGCCCAGACGCTCGGCGTTGCTGGTCATCGACAGGCGTTCCAGCCCCTCGTCGCGCAGGCTTTGCAAGTCGTGGACGATGTCTAGCACGTCCGCCCGCAGCAGCGGCTCGCCGCCGGTAAGGCGGATGTTAGTGATGCCGTGTGCCACCGCCAGCCGGGACAGCCGCAGCAGTTCCGCCCGCGTGAGCAGCGTCGCCTTCGGCAACCACACCGGATGCGTCGGCATGCAGTAGCTGCACCGGAAGTTGCAGCGGTCGGTAAGAGACAGCCGCAGCTTGCGCTTCACCCGCCCGTGTTGATCACTCAGCATGCCGCGCGCGTCGTAAGAACGTGGCGTGGGGATCTCGGCAGGTGCGGTGGCAGTGAGCAAACAGGTATTCCGATCAATCACAAAGAGTCTCTACGTTATACATCAGTCGACATAACGCGTCATCCGAGCGAGCCTCCAGTCGTGCCCAAACCACCCACGCGCACCGATCACGGTGCAATCCAGTTTCTCGCTGATGGCAGGCGAGGAAAGCCTTGGCGGGCGCGGCCGCATCGAACTGCTGGAGCGCATCGCCGAAGCCGGCTCGATCCGCCAGGCAGCGAGCCGCCGGGGGCACCAACACGATGAAGATTCTCGACGGATGAAAATCAATTCCGCCATTTCGGCATCTCTGAATCCATTGCGAAGACACGATGGATTCAGAGACGCAAGCTCAAGCAGCGCACGCGCGTTCCGACGGGGAATTGCTCCGCGGAACGAGGCAACCAGGCCAGTGCGTCCGCGACGGACAGATTGGAGATCATGTGCGAATTCTGGCGCGGCAGCGGCTCAAGGCCGAGGCTGCCATCCTCGCCGATGCGCCTGCGCACCCGCAGCCAGGTATCGCGCTGGGGATCACCTGCCGCTGCGGCCAGCAGGAAGCCGACCTGCAATGCGGCGGCGTGATCGGCCTCCGCTTCCAGGCAGCCGAGGACACGGGCGACGAAGACCGCCAGATTGACCAGAACCGAACCCGGATTCCCGGGCAGGCCGATCAACAGAGCCCGCCCATGCCGCGCCGCGTACACCGGTTTTCCCGGCTTCTGCGCCACGCGCCAGAACAGGCGCTCGGCGCCAAGCCGCTCGGCTTCCGGCACGATCAGGTCCCGATCGCCCACCGATACACCGCCAGCGCTGAGCACCAGGTCGGCCGAATCGAACGCCCGGCGCAGCGCTTCGCTGACCACCGCTTCACGGTCCGGCACCGCTTCGATCTCGGGGTCCGGATAGCCGTTGCGCCGCAGCCAGGACGCGATCAGCGGCCCGTTGGCATCGTAGACCTCGCCCAGGCGAAGCGTCCGCCCGGCGGGCACGATTTCGTCGCCGCAAACCAGCACGCGGACGCGTGGAGCCGCATGCACGCGTACCCGGTCGATGCCGGCGGCTGCGAGCATGGCGATGCGACCGGCGTTGAGACGCTCGCCGCGCCCGATCATCAGCGTACCGGCACACAGTTCCTCGCCACGGCGGCGGATGTCCTGCCCCACCGGCACCGGCCGCGCAACCACCAGGGACTCTCCCTCGCGCTCGACCCATTCCTGTGCGACGACCGCATCCGCTCCCTGCGGAATCATGCCGCCGGTGTAGATGCGGGCGGCGGTTCCGGCGTCGAGTGCCGGCACGGCCGCAAGGGTGCCGGCCGCGATCGTTCCACCCAGTGGAAGGCGCGCGGGCCAGTCCCGGATGCCGGCGACGCTCAGGGCGTATCCGTCGACGCCACTCTGGTCGAAAGGCGGCAGATCGCAGGCGGCATGCACCGGCACCGCGGTGACACGGCCCAGCGCCGAAACCAGCGGCAGGCTGGCCGCCGGCAGCGGCGCGCAGGCGGCGTCCAGCCGTGCCCAAGCGTCTTCGATCGTAAGCATGCTCATGTGTAGCCTCCCTCATGCGGCCGGGACGTGCGGCAGACGTCCAGCAGGTGGACCAGCCCGGGGAGCACGGCGGCGAGCGTTTCCTCGGCGCCCCTGCGCGAACCCGGGAAGGTAGCGATGAAACTGCCGCTCGAAAGACCGGCGGCGCCGCGCGGCAGCATGGCGTAGGGCGTGCGCGCCTGACCGAACGCGCAGGCAGTTTCCATGAAGCCGGGCAGCGGCGTGGTGATCAACCGCTCGACCATATCGACCGCGCAATCACGCGGTCCCGTGCCGCCGACGGTGAGCACGCAATCGGTGCCCTGCGGCTCGCCGCCGGTAAGGCGGATGTGAGTGATGTCGTGTGCCACCGCCAGCCGGGACAGCCGCAGCTTGCGCTTCACTCGCCCGTGTTGATCACTCAGCATGCCGCGCGCGTCGTACGAACCTGGCGTGGGGATCTCGGCAGGTGTGGTGGCAGTGAGCAAACAGGTATTCTGATCAATCATTAAAGAGTCTTTACGTTATACATACATAAGTCGACATAACGTTTCATCCGAGCGAACCTCCGGCCATGCCCAAACCACTCGCGCGAGCACCGATCACGGTGCAATCCAGTTTCTGGTTGATGGCAGGCGAGGAAAGCCTTGGCGGGCGCGGCCGCATCGAACTGCTGGAGCGCATCGCCGAAACCGGCTCGATCCGCCAGGCAGCGATCTGCATGGGCATGAGCTATCGCTCCGCTTGGGGCGCGGTGGAGCTGATGAACCGCCGCGTCGGCGTCACTCTGGTGACGCGACTCACCGGCGGTCGTGGCGGTGGGGGCGCGATCCTCAGCGCCGACGGTCTGGCACTTGTGAAGGCGTACCGGCGGCTGGAAGCCGAACACGCCCGCCAGGTAGCGCGTCTCAACACCCGCGTTCAGGCTCTGCTCCAGGGCGAATAGAGCGGGCTGCCCGGCCACCGCCTCGCGCAACGCGCATTTCCTTGCGTGGCTACTCGAAGTATCCGGACGCCCATGCTCATCATCTGCCGGGCGTGGGCTACTTGCCGACGATGACATCCGATGCCTTGATGATCGCGGTGACGTCGTCGCCGACGCCCAACGCCAGGTCATCGGCGGCCTCATTGGTAATCGACGATGTGATGTGGATGCCGTGGCCCACGTCGATGCGAATGGTCGTGGTCACGGCTCCCTTGGTGATCTTCTCGATCTTGCCCTTGAGGGCGTTGCGGGCACTGAGTTTCATGAAAGCCTCCTGGTTTTGTGACAATGGATCATGGATCACTGATCATGCCGATGCGGTGCTTGACGATGGCGACCGGCTCGCATCGGGACCTGCTCAGTGGGCACTGTATTCATGCAGACGATCGCCGCCTGCGGCATGCAGGCTCGCATTGAATGAAATGATGATGCGATCGAGCGTCCCGGCGTAAGGCAGCGCCTGATGCGCCAGCCAGGAAGGAAAGATGGTGAGCTGCCCCGGCACCGGTTCAACGTCGCGATGCGGCGGTTGCAAGTAGGCGTTCGCCACATCGACAAACGCGCCGCCCAGCACGCCGAATGGAGGACCGTAGAACCGCGTGACGCCATTGGCCGGCCCGTAGACCGGGTGACGGATGCGCTCCTGGGGATTGTCGACCTGGACCACATAGACGCCGGACCAGGAGCAATTGCCATGCGTATGCACGTCGTGGAAGGCACCGCCGTTGCTGCATTGGAACCACATGCCCTTGATGGCGACTTCCAGACGAAGCCCTTGCGCCGGCCAGAAGCCGGTGTTGGCCTGCTCCGCAGTGTCACGAATGCGTTCGACGACGAACCGGACGAACGGTTCCCATCCCTTGAGCTTGGTACGCTGCAGGAGATCATCGTCGCTTGCGAAGAAACTTCCGGGGGCCTGCCGCCGCTGCTCCAACTGCTCCGCGCGAATGGCCTCAAGCTCCCGGGCGAGCGAATCATTGAATTCCGATATGCCAGCCAGCCGGTAGACGCCCAGCGGCGTGGGCCACAGGCCGTGGAAGCCTGGCCCGAGTTCCATGTCACTCATTCCACCTCCAGTAAGGCCTTCTGACGGTTACCAAATCTCGCGCTGAAATCGCCTTGCCGCCCTATCGTCCGGGAAAGAGGCGACGTCAACGCGATGCCCTCCGACTGCCCCGCTTGAAAGGCACACGCCTCGAGTGGCCTGCGCCTGCCACCGCTCAACGAATGACGATGCCCGAAGTGGGCATTGTTCTTTCGCGAACAAGCTGTTCGGGCCATTCCGCTGCTCTCGACCGTGCCTGCCAGACTCATCCGCTGAGACGGATGCCACCGATCCGTATCGGCGGCCCGGAGGTCGCATGCGTCTTGAGCAGGTCGTGGAGAGACAGCGCGGCAACCGCGACGGCGGTCAGCGCCTTCGCGTCGACGCCCGCCCCGGATGGGCCTTCGACATCCGCAACCAGATCGACGCCCTCGTCAAAGATGTTTGTGTGCAGGTCGGCACTGAGCACGGCGGCGGTGTCGCAGTACGGCAGCAGTTCGGACGTGCGCGCGACCGCCGCGAGGGCGGCGTGGCGCGCCACTTCCAGCACCCCGCCCTCGCGGACGCGAACGATGGCTGCCGGAGGCAGCCGGATGAAGCCGACCGCCCGCGCCTTGCACGGCGCGGGCGGTTCCGGTGCGACGTCACGCATGCGCGCTCACCACGGCGACGGGAGGCTCAGAAGTACCAGCCTACGCCGACGCCCAGCAGCAGCGGATCGATCGACAGGTCGGTGACCGTGGCGCCGCCCGCCTTCACGTCGGTGGACATCCTGACCTTCTTGACGTCGAGGTTCAGCGTCATGTTCTTGCTGATCGCGAAATCGAGACCGAGCTGGTAGGCGAAGCCGAAGCTGCTCTTGTCGACATCGAGACTGCCGTCCGCGAGGTCGGCGTCCATGAAGCGCGTGTAGTTGAAGCCGACGCCGGCATAGGGCTTGAAGCCGTTGGCCAGCGGCAGGTGGTACTGCAGCGTCAGTGTCGGCGGCAGGTGCTTCACCGATCCGATCCTGTCGCCGCCTACGGTCACGTCGTGCTTCTGCGGATAGGTCAGGATCAGCTCGACGGCCAGGTTCGGCATGAAGAAGTAGCTGATGTCCACTTCCGGGATGGTCTTGTTGGAGACGTCCGCGTCGATGTCGGGACTGGTGCTGACATCGGGCGCGATGTGTACCGCACGCACACGCACGAGCAGCGAGGAATCGGCGGCGGCCGCCGTGCCGAGGAAGCCGCAGAGCAGCGCGGCCGGAACCGCAAGACGAACGAATGACATTTACTCTCCTCCTTATTGCCGGGACGACCGGGTCGCGGACTGCGCCCTGCATACGCCCTCGGGGGTTTCACCGCGAAATTTGGGGATGCCGTCTACGCCTCCCGGAAGGTCCAGGACACGAGCAACAGGCCAGCGGCCATGCCGGCCACCATCCAGATCAGGAACACGGCGGCAGGCCACGGTCCCGGCAGGCCGCCGCCGAGCTGTGCGGCCGGCGCATGCGCCAGCGCCATGCCGGCGAGCATCGCGACATGCGCCGCGAGCCGGTCCCTGCGGCGGCAGCGCGCACGCCGCACGTGCATCCACTCACCGCACTGGCATGCTGCGATCATCGCCACGCAGGCATAGGGCATCTGCGCGAGGGAACTCCAGGCGCCGTCGAGCCAGCCGGGCGATCCGGAGCGGCACAGGCTCAGCAGCGGCACCAGGCCGGACGGATGATCGAAGCTGAGGCCGATGAGCATGCCGAGCGCGCCGCTGAGCAGCATCCGGCACGCGGTCTGCAGGCGCGGATCGCTGCCCGGCGCGGCCGCGCCCTGCACCAGCGGAGCGCCGAGCGCGATGCAGGTCAGCGCCAGCCCCGTCCACGCCGCCGCACCGCGCAGTCCGAGCAGGCCGGCAGCCACGACCGCGCAGGCCGCGACCATCGCCCACGGCACGAGCGCCTGCGGCCAGGCCGGCGGCGCGATGGCGTCAGCCGAGCGCATCGGCGAGCGCCTCCCAGGCCAGTGTGAGGCAGCGGTGGCGCGCGGAACGCTCGCGCAGCAGCGCCAGCGGCGCGAGCGCGTCCGGCGGCGTCCATGCCGCGTCGCCCTCGGCGACCCAGCGCCGGAAGTCGGCGCACAGCGCACGCACCTCGGCAAGCGGTCGGCCATGGACGAGTTCCGTCATCATCGACGCCGACGCCTTGCAGACATTGCAACTGCGCTCCTTGAACGCGATCTCGCGCAGCACGTCGCCGTCGACCACGAGCGACACCGACACTGAGTCGCCGCAGAGCGCGTTGCTGCCGGAACCGTGATGCGTCGCCGCGTCGAGATCGCGGCGGTTGCGCGGATGCCGCGCGTGTTCCAGCAGCGCGGCGTGGCGCGGGTCCGCCGCCGGTGCCGGCCGCAGGAACGGCTGCGCGCTCATCGCAGCGCTCCGCGCGCGTATTCGAGCGCATCGACCAGCGCGTCCACGTCCTCGCGCGTGCTGTACGCGGCCAGGCTCGCGCGCACGCTGCCGGGCTCGCCGAGCCAGTCGTGCAGCGGCTGGCAGCAGTGATGGCCAGCACGCAGGCAGACGCCGCGGTCGCCGCAGGCGGCGGCGACGTCGTGCGGATGCAGTCCGTCGAGCTGGAACGAGAAGATGCCGAGCCGGCCGTCGGCGCCCGACGGCCCGTGCAGCCGCAGGCCGCGCACGGCGCGAAGACCGTCGAGCAGATGGCGGCGCAGCGGCGTGCCGTCCATGCGCGCCGGGTCCGTGCGCCGCCAGTGCGTCACGAACCCGGCCGCCGCGGCCATGCCGAGCACGCCCGGCAGGTCCGGCGAACCGGCCTCGAAGCGCTGCGGCGGCGCACGCCAGCGCGACGCCGCGGCAAAGCCGGCTTCCTCGACCATGCCGCCGCCGACGAGCAGCGGTTCCATCTCCGCGAGCCGGTCGCGGCGGCCCCACAGCAGGCCGATGCCGGCCGGCCCGTACATCTTGTGCGCCGACAGCGCGAGGAAGTCGGCGCCCATCGCCTGCACGTCGAGCGGCAGGTGCGCGGCCGACTGCGTGGCGTCGACCAGCAGCGCGGCGCCGGCCGCATGCGCGAGCGCGCCGATTTCAGCGACGGGATTGATCGTGCCCAGCACGTTGGAGACGTGGACGACGGCGACGAGGCGCGTCCTCGCATGGATGTAGCGGCGCGCCGCGTCGAGATCGAGACGCCCTTCGCCGTCGAAGCCGACGACGCGCAGCCGTGCGCCGCAGGCCTGCGCGACGCGCTGCCAGGGCAGCAGGTTGGCGTGATGCTCCATGCGCGTCACGCAGATCTCGTCGCCGGCGCGCAGGCGCGGACGCAGCCAGCCTTCGGCGACGAGGTTGATGCCGGCGGTCGCCGACGGCACGAACACCGCTTCGTCGTCATGCGCGGCGCCGACGAAATGCGCCATCGTCGCGCGCGCGGCCTCGTAGGCTTCGCTGACCTGCTCGGCGAGTGGATAGAGGCCGCGGTGGACCGGCGCCGTGAACGTTTCCATCGCGTGCCGCACCGCATCGATCACGGACTGCGGCTTCTGCGTCGTCGCGGCGCTGTCGAGATAGCGCAGGCCGTCCCAGGCCGCGCTCGCGAAGCACGGGAACTGCGCGCGGAATGCATCCACGGCAGGGGTCGCCAGCCGCTGCGCGGCCGCGCTCATGCCGTCTCCGCCGCCTTGCGCTTCGCCGACGGCGCCTCCGGCTCCGTTTTTTTCAGCTTGCCCGAGCCGCCGCGCCGCGTCATGACGATCTGCGCGATGACGGACAGTGCGATCTCCTCCGGCGTGCGCGCGCCGAGGTCGAGGCCGGCCGGCGCCATCACGCGTGCGAGCGCCGCCTCGCCGACGCCGAGATCGCGCAGGTACTGCAATACGAGCCGCGCGCGCTTGCGGCTCGCGATCAGCGCGATGTAGCGGGCCTGCGACGCCAGCACGCGCTGCATCGATTCGTGATCGCCCTTGTGCTGCGTCGCGATGACGACGTAGTCGTCGGCGATCGGATCGAGCTGCTCGTAGTCGAGGTCGTCGGTGATGATGCGCTGCGCGGCCGGGTACTGCTGCGCCGTCGCGCCGGGATCGTTGACGATCACTTCGAGCCCGATCGTGTCGCCGAATGCGCACAGCACCTCGGCGACGCGGCCGTGGCCGAGCAGCCACAGCCGCGGCTTCGGATTCACCGGATCGACGAACACGCGCATATGTCCTCCGCAGGGCATGCCCGCGCCAAGTACCTCGTCGTCGAGGTCGATCTCGAGCACGGTCGGCTCGCCGCTTTCGATGCACTGCAGTGCGGCGCTGCACGCCGCCGACTCGGCGCAGCCGCCGCCGACCCAGCCGAAGACGACGCGGCCCTCGTCGTCGATCACGGCCTTCGCGGAGGTCTTCGCCGACACCGAGCCGACCGTCTCGACGACGGTCGCGACCGCGTACGCCCTGCGCTGTGCGTTGAACTCCGTGAGGAGCCTGAGCATGGTCTCGTTCATCAGGCGGCCCTCTCCGCTGCGGGCGCCGCACCGGCATGTGCGAACCGGGCCGCGAGCGCCGCGTAGTCGTCCGGTGTGTCGAGGTCGGTCACGCAGTGCGCGTCGCGCATCGCCAGCGTCGCGACCGCCTCGGGATGGCGTTCGATCAGATGCCGGCAGCCGAGGTTGTGGCCGGCGACGATGGCCTCGCGGTGCGGATACGCCATCACGATCGGGTTGCCGCGCCGGCTCTCGAAGGTCGGCACGAGGATCGAGGCCCTGCCGAGCCGGGCGAAGGCCGCGAGCAGCATCGTTACGTCGCCGGATTCGAGCAGCGGCAGATCCGCCGGACAGACGACGATGCCGTCGACCGCTCGGTGCAGCGCGCGCACCCCGCAATTGACGGAAGTCATCTGGCCATCGCGATAGTGAAGGTTCTCGACGAACCTCGCGCCGCATTCGGCCGCGGCCGGCGCGAGCGCAGCGCGCACCGCCCCGGCTTCGTGCCCGAGCACGACGACGAGATCATCGGGATCGCAGCGCGCCAGCGTGCGCATCGTGCGCGCGGCGAGCAGCTCGCCGTCCAGCCGCAGCAGCAGCTTGTTCGCCGCGCCCATGCGCCGCGACTCTCCGGCGGCAAGCAGCACGGCCGAGAACGAACTCATCGCGCGGCTCCAGGCTTTGGCGCGGCGCCGCAGCAGTCATGTGCGCCGGCGTCCGGCGCGGCCGGGCTGCCGGCATCCACCACCTTTTCGGCCTTCGCAGCCCTGACGGCAGGCGCGGTGCGCCGACGCGCGGCGACGAGCCCGGCAACGATGGACAGCGCGATCTCGCCGGCGCTCACCGCACCGATCTCGACGCCGGCCGGTGCGTCGATCGAATCGACGCGCGCGGGATCGCCGCCGGCATCGAGCAGGCCGGCCTTCAGCTTCGCGGCCTTGCGGCCGCTGGCGACGAGCGCGAGATGGCGCGGCTGCAGGTCGAAGGCCGCCCTCAGCGCAGCGGCATCGCTGAAACCCTGCGTCGCGACGACGGCGAAGTCCGCATGCAAACCGTCCTGCGTCCAGCCGTCGACGACGCGCACCGCCTGCGGCGCGGCATCCGGCGTCAGCCCCGGGCACGCGAGCGTCACCGCGAAGCCGACCTGCACGGCGAGCGGCGGGATCGCGAGCGCGACCGGCGACGCGCCGAACACCAGCAGCGCCGGCTTCGGCACGACCGGTTCGACGAAAATCTCCAGCGTGCCGCGGCTCGAACAGGTCATCGGGAATTCGAGCGTGCCGTCATCCTCGCGCACCGCGAGGTCCGGTGCGATGCGCACGAGGAACGGCCGGTCCTCGGCAATCGCGCGCTTCGCGACGCGCCGCACCGTCGGCTGCGCGCAGCCGCCACCGATCCAGCCATGCATCGTGCCGTCGTCGAGCACCAGCGCCTTGGCGCCGGGCTTCGCCGACGTCGGCGCGACGCAGCGCACGACGGTCGCGAGCGCGAACGGCTGCTCGCCGAGGCGCAGCCTGCGGGCCTCCTCGTCGAGATCGATTCCGGGCGGCATGAAGCTTCCCATCGTCAGCACCTCCTCAGCAGCGGCTCGAGCGCGATCAGGCTTGCGAGGTCGTGCGCGGGCGCGAACGCGTCCAGGTACGGCAGTGCGAGCTGCATCGCGCGGGCGCGCGGCGCGTAGCCGTCGCGTCCGAGCAAAGGATTCAGCCAGTACAGGCGACGGCAGCGCGGACGCAGCGCCTGCAGTGCGCCTTCGAGCACGGCCGGCTCGGCGGTGTCGAGGCCGTCGCTGACCACGATCAGGCTCGTGCGCCCGCGGAACAGCTCGCGGCCGTACCGCATCAGCAGCGTTTCGAGCGACGGACCGATGCGCGTGCCGCCGGACCAGCCTTCCGACAGCGCCGCGAGCCGCGCCGCCATGCGCGGACCGGTCGGCTCGTGCAGGCAGTCGCCGATGTCGACGAGCCGCGTGTGGAACGCGAACACGCGCAGCCGCGGGAACACCGTGCATAGGCCGCGCGCGAAGCGCAGCATGAACATCGCGTACGGGTTCATCGACGCGCTGACGTCGATGACCAGCGCGAGCCGCGGCTGGCGCGGCCGGCGGCGGCGCAGGACCAGGCGCAGCGGCTCGCCGGCAGTCGGCAGCGCGCCCCGCAGCGTGCCGGCGAGATCGATCTTCAGTCCCCTGTGGTGGCGGCGCAGCCGCGCGCCCAGGCGGCGCCGCATGCGGCGCGCGACACGCTCCGCGAGCGCCTCCATCGCGCGCTGCTCGGCGGCGTCGTGCAGCCGGCGGAAGTCACGGCGCTCCAGGCTCTCGGCGCGCGACGGCAGCGCCTGCAGCGGGGCGCCGTCACGATCCTGCGCGGCCTCGTCCGCCGTATCCGCGCTGCCGGGCGGCACCGGCGCGCCGCGCGCGGCATCGGGCGCCGCCTGCGCGAGTTCGCCCGGATCGACCGGACGCCGTTCGCTCGCAGCCGGCTGCACGGTCTCGCGCAGCCGGCTGCGGCGCCGCGTCGCGAACCAGTAGTGATCGTAGAGTTCGTCGAAGGTCTTCCATTCGCGGTGGCTGCCGCACAGCAGGCTGCGCATGCGCCAGCGCGCGAGCCGCGGCTCGAGCAGTCCGCCCTCGCCCAGCGTGCGCAACACGTCGGCCGATTCCTGGAGTCCGTGGCGGAAACCGTTCTCGCGCAGCGCACGCACGAAACCCGTGATGCGCGCGGCGAGATCGTGATCGAGATGGGAAGCGGTGGCGTTCATGCCGGGCTCACGCGACCTTCGCGAGCAGGCGCTCGACGGTATCGGCGCCCAGCGCTCCGCGGTCCTCGCGCGTCTTGATCAGGCAGGACAGCGTCTCCAGCACACGCTCGGGCTCGTCCTGCAGCTTCTCGGTCTTGAAGCCGGTGAGCGCCGCCGCCCAGTCCAGCGTCTCGGCGATGCCGGGCTTCTTGCGCAGCTCGATCTGCCGCAGTTCCTGCACGAAGCCGACGATCTGCCCGGCGAGCGCCCGGCCGACGTCCGGCACGCGCGTGACGACGATCTCGACCTCGCGCTCGTGCGACGGGAATTCGAGGTAGTGGTAGAGGCAGCGACGGCGCAGCGCGTCGCTGAGCTCGCGTGTCGCGTTGCTCGTCAGCAGCACGGCCGGAACCGTCTTCGCCCGGATCGTGCCGAGTTCGGGGATGCTGATCTGGAAGTCCGACAGCACTTCGAGCAGATAGGCCTCGAACTCCTCGTCGGCGCGGTCGATCTCGTCGATCAGCAGCACCGGCGCCTGCTCGCGCGTGATCGCGCGCAGCAGCGGGCGTTCGAGCAGGTGCACCGACGAGAACAGATCCTCCTCGCGCAAGGCGGCCGCGCGTTCCGGCGACGCGGCCTCGGCGAGCCGGATCGCCAGCAGCTGGCGCTGGTAGTTCCAGTCGTAGACCGCCGAGTGCACGTCGAGACCTTCGTAGCACTGCAGGCGGATCAGCTCGCAGTCGCGCGTGCCGGCTAGCGCCTTTGCAAGCTCGGTCTTGCCGACGCCGGCCTCACCCTCGATCAGCAGCGGTCGCCGCAGTTGCTGCGCGAGCGCCAGCGTGCACGCCAGGCTGGTGTCGGCGATATAGCCCTGGCGCTGTAGCGCAGCGCGCAGTGCCTGCATCGATGCGGCGGCCTCGCTCATGCTTCGCCCGCGCTCAGGTCGAGCCAAAAAGGCGCGCGAACCAGTTGCGGATCACTGCGAACATCAGCGCGAACGCGCTCAGCTCCTTCGGCTGCAGGGCGACCTTCGCGGAAGCCTCGGCGACGGCCTTGTGGTCGGCGATCGGTTCGCCGAGCTCGGCCTGCGCAGCGATCGCGCGGTTCGCGAAGTTCTCGGCGAACTGCTTGAGGATCTGCTCGGACACCTGCTCCATCATGCGGCCGCCGAAGTTCGCGAACTTGCCGGTGACGGCGACCGTCGAAGCGCCGCGCAGTTCGCAGTGGCCGGCGTCGATGGCGACGATCCGTGAGTCGAGCTCCATGCTCGCACCCGAGGTTCCCTTGTTGTCCTGGCCCTTGCCGAGCAGGCGCATTTCCATCTTGTCCGGGTCGAGTCCGAGCACGTCGATCTGGCCTTCGAAGGCCGCGCTCGCCGGACCCATCTTGACCTTGACCGTCCCCTTGTACTGGTTCGGTCCGACCTCTTCGGTGATGTCGGCGCCCGGCATGCAGCCGGCGACCGCGCGGATGTCCGACAGGACGTGCCACGCCGCCTTCGAGGGGGCTGCGACCGGGAACACCTTTTCGAGCTTGACTTCCAAAAGCGGATCTCCGTTTCGTTGTGGTGAGCGCTATGCGCGCTGATCGAGGTTCAGCGTGTGGATGGTCTTCCACACCGTGCTCGACTTGTACGGCATGTTCAGATGCGTGACGCCGGCATGCGCGAAGGCGTCGATGACCGCGTTCGAGAACGCCGAGACGCCGCCGACGTGCGGCGATTCGCCGACGCCCTTCGCGCCGATCGGGTGATGCGGCGACGGCGTGACGGTGAAGTCGGTCTCGTACCTGGGCGTCTCGACCGCGGTCGGGACGAAGTAGTCGAGCAGGCTCGCGCCGAGCAGGTTGCCGGCCTTGTCGTACGGCAGCTCCTGGCCCATCGCGACTGCGAAGGCCTCGGTCAGGCCGCCGTGGATCTGGCCGTCGATGACCATCGGGTTGATGCGCGTGCCGCAGTCGTCGAGCGCGTAGAAGCGGCGCACCTTGACCTCGCCGGTATGGCGGTCGATGTCGACGACGCAGAGATACGCGCCGGACGGATAGGTCATGTTCGGCGGGTCGTAGTACTCGACCGCTTCGAGGCCCGGTTCCAGGCCCGGCGGCGTCCTGTTGTACGCGGCCCAGGCGATCTCCTTCATCGTCTTCGCCTGGTCGGGCACGCCCTTGACGACGAAGCGGTCGATGTCCCATTCGAGATCGTCCTCGGCGACTTCGAGCAGGTGCGCGGCGATCTTCTGCGCCTTCGCGCGGATCTTGCGGCCGGCGCGCGCGGCGGCGGCACCGGCGGTCGGCGTGGAGCGCGAGCCGTAGGTGCCCAGGCCATAGGGCGCGGTATCGGTATCGCCCTCCTCGATCATGATCGACTCGGACGGGATGCCGACCTCGGTCGCGAGGATCTGCGCATAGGTCGTGCGGTGGCTCTGGCCCTGGTCCTTGGTGCCGAAGCGCGCGATCGCGCTGCCGGTCGGGTGGATGCGGATCTCGCAGCTGTCGAACATGCCGACGCCGAGGATGTCGCAGATCTTGGTCGGGCCGGCGCCGACGATCTCGGTGAACGTCGACAGCCCGATGCCCATCAGCTCGCCGCGCTTGCGCTTCTCTTCCTGCTCGCGGCGCAGGGCGGCGTAGTCGCAGACCTCCATGACCTTGCGCAGGCCGGCCTCGTAGCTGCCGCTGTCGTACTCCCAGCCGAGCGCGGACTGGTACGGGAACTGTTCGGGCTTGATGAAGTTGCGCAGGCGGATCTCGGCCTTGTCGAGGCCCATCTTCTGTGCGAGCACGTCGATCATCCGCTCGATGACATAGGATCCTTCGGTCACGCGGAACGAACAGCGGTAGGACACGCCGCCCGGCGTCTTGTTCGTGTAGACGCCGTCGACGGTGACGTGCGCGGCCTTGATGTCGTATGAGCCGGTACAGATGTTGAAGAAGCCGGCCGGCCATTTCGTCGGGTCGGCGCAGGAGTCGAAGGCGCCGTGGTCGGCGAGCACGTAGAAGCGCGCCGCCTGGATGCGGCCGTCCGCGTCGGCGGCGAGTTCGCCGGTCATGTGGTAGTCGCGGCCGAAGGCGGTCGCGGCGAGATGCTCGACGCGGTCCTCGATCCACTTGACCGGCTTTCCAAGCACGATCGACGCGACGATCGAGCAGACGTAGCCCGGATAGACGCCGACCTTGACGCCGAAGCCGCCGCCGATGTCCGGCGCAACCACGTGGACCTTCGACTCGTCCAGGCCCGACAGCAGCGAGACCACGGTGCGCACGACGTGCGGCGCCTGCGAGGTCACCCAGACCTTCAGTTCGCCGTTGACCTTGTCGAACGAGGCCACCGAACCGCAGGTCTCCAGCGGCATGCCGTGGTTGCGTGGATACCAGATCTGCTCCTTGACGGTGACCGGCGCCGTCTCGAACACGCGGTCGGTCTCAGCCTTGTCGCCGACCTCCCAGGTGAAGATGTGGTTGTAGTGCTTGCGCTTGCCGTGCGCACCGGTGTCCTTGCCGTCGAGGTCGGGGCGGATCACGGGCGCGTCGGGGTCCATCGAATGGAACGGATCGGTGATGCTCGGCAGTTCCTCGTATTCGACCTTGACGAGGTCGACCGCGTCGGCGGCGATGTAGCGGTCGTCGGCGACGACGAACGCGACCTCCTGGTACTGGAAACCGACCTTCTCGTCGGCGAGCACGGCCTGGACGTCGCCGGCCAGCGTCGGCATCCAGTGCAGCTTCAGCGGCGCGAGGTCCTTGGCCGTCAGCACCGCGCGTACGCCGGGCAGCGCGAGCGCCTTGGAGGTGTCGATCGACTTGATCCTTGCGTGGCCGTACGGGCTGCGCACGAAGTCGGCGTGCAGCATGCCCGGCAGCTTGACGTCGTCGACGTAGTTGCCCTTGCCCTGGATGAAGCGCGCGTCTTCCTTGCGCTTGCGGCCGCAGCCGATGCCGCCGAGCTGGTCGATCCGCGCCTGCTGGTCTTCGAGGATGCCCATGTCACACGCTCCCTGCGGTTTGTTTTTCGGCCGCGTAGCGGATGGCCTTGACGATGTTCTGGTAACCCGTGCAGCGGCAGAGGTTGCCGGCCATGCCTGTGCGGATCTGGTCCTCGTCCGGGTCCGGGTTCTCCTGCAGGAACCGGTACGCGCGCACCAGCATGCCGGGCGTGCAGAAGCCGCACTGCAGGCCGTGCTCCTCGCGGAAGCCCTCCTGCAGCGGATGCAGGCCGTCCGGACCGGCGAGCCCTTCGACGGTGAGAACCTCGGCGTTCTGCGCCTGCACCGTCAGCACGGTGCACGACTTCACCGACCTGCCGTTGAGGTCGACCGTGCACGCACCGCAGTGAGAGGAGTCGCAACCGATGTGCGTGCCGGTGAGGTGCAGCCGCTCGCGCAGCGTGTGCACCAGCAGTTCGCGCGTCGGCACACTGACCGTGTGCCGCTCGCCGTTGACGGTGAAGCCGACAGTCTGTTGTTCGCTCATTTCGCCTCCTTCGCTCGCTCCAGCGCCTGGCGGATCGCGCGTCGCACCATCTCGCCGGCCATGTGGGTCTTGTATTCCTTGTCGCCGCGCAGATCCTCCGCGGGATCGCAGATCTGCATCGCCAGCTGCGCGGCGTTCTCGACCGCCGCGTCGTCGATGGCCTTGCCGGTCAGCGCCTGCTCGGCCGCGGACGCGCGCAGCGGCGTCGGGCCGACGTTGGTCAGCGTGATCGCGATGCGCTTGCAGATCCCGCGGTCCAACGTCAGAAGGACGCAGGCGGCGGCGATCGCGAAGTCGCCGGTCTTGCGCTTGAGTTTCTTGTACGCGTAGCCGGTTCCGGGTCCGAGCACGGGCACGCGGATCTCGGCGAGCACCTCGTTCGCTTCCATCGCCGTGAAATAGGTGCCGAAGTAGAATTCGTTCGCGGGGACGACGCGCTCGCCCTGGCTGCTGCGCAGGACGAAGTCGGCTTCGAGGGCCAGCATCACGGCCGGGTGGTCGTTCGCGGGATCGCCGTGCGCGACATCGCCGCCGATCGTGCCGCGGTTGCGCACCTGCGGATCCGCGATCCAGCGCGCGACCTCCGGCAGCAGCGGGCATTTCTGCTGCAGCAGCGCCGAGCCGATGATCTCGTTCTCGGTGCTCATCGGGCCGATGTGGATGCGGTCCCCGGCCTCGCGGATGCCCTGCAGTTCGGGGACGCCGCCGAGATCGATCAGCACCGCGGGTTCGGACACGCGGAACTTCATCATCGGCAGCAGGCTGTGACCTCCGGCGAGGAACTTGGCGTCGTCACCGGACTCGTCGATCAGCGCCAGCGCCTCCTTCAGGCTCGCCGGCGCACGATACGCAAAACTGGGCGGAATCATGTCGCTCTCTCCTCGTGGCTACGCTTGTGTTTGTTGTGCCTTTACGTCGCTTTGGCCATTAACCGCGCAGCGATGCCATTGCCGCAACATGAAATTCACGAAATGGCGTATTCGTGCAGGAACGGCGGCATCCGGCGCACGAACGGCATTGGCCGCAGCGGGCGCGCGCGGTTCGCGGCTCGCATGCCGCAATGCAGAATTGACCCTCGCGGCCGCAGGCTCAAGAATGCCGGCGCCCGATCCGCTGCATGGACTGCGCTTCGGCCCGCGACCGCTGCGTGCGGCGCAGGTCCGGCAGACGAAAGAACGGGATGCACAGGGCGCACAGAGACGCCCGGCCACGAGGACAGAAGATGGAGACCCTTCAGTACAAGCTGCAGAAGTTCGACCCCGGCGTCGTCGTGCTGGACTCCGGGCACCGCGTCATGTCGATGAACTTCCTCGCGCAGAAGATCCTCGGCAACATTCTCGGCAACCCGATCGGCCGCGACGTGCTGCAACTGCACCCGGAGAAAAGCCGCGCGAAGATCGAACTGCTGCTGCGCGACGGCGATGGTCAATGCCCGGCCGAATCACCGCCACCGATGACGATGATCATCAACATTCCCGACCGGGTGCTGCTGATCAAGGTGACGAAACTCGGCGACGGCAGCGGAGCGTTCTCGACCTGCATGATGTTCTACGACCTCACCGACATCACCACGCGCGAACACGACGATACGGGCGACGACGGCAAGCACAAGCAACTCGTCAAGATCCCGGTCGTCGTGCGCAACCGTGTCATCCTGATCTCGCTGTCGGACGTCGCCCACATGCAGGCGGTCGGCCATTACACGAACATCTTCACATCCGACCAGAAACACTTCTGCAATCTGTCGCTGTCCGACCTCGAACTGCGCCTGAATCCGGAGCAGTTCATGCGCGTCCACCGCAGTCACATCATCAGCCTGCATCACGTGCATTCGGTCGAGCGCGAGAACGAGCAGTACCACGTCGTGCTCGACACCGGCGACCGCGCGGTCGTGCCCCGTCAGCAGGGCGCGGCTCGGTCAGGTGAAGGAATATTTCGGGCTGACCTGAGCATTAACAGGCCTGGAGCGCCCGCGGCAGCATGACGGTGAACTCGGCGCCGCCCTGATCACGGACGATCGCCTCGCTGGCTTCTTTACAGTCAGCGCAGCGCCACCCAGTCGAGCAGGCGGTTGCGTTCGGCGTGCGACAGGCGCCCGAAGCGCTGTCGTGCCGGCGCGGCGGCACCGTCGTGCCAGAGCACGGCTTCCTCGATCGAGCGCGCACGCCCGTCGTGCAGCAGGGCCAGCGGCCGGCCGCTGCTCACGGCGTGGCCCAGGCCCCATAGCGGCGCCGTGCGCCACAGCGTCGGCACGGGACGTCCGTCCGCGCCGCGGTCCGCGAGCGGTGGCCCGAGGTCGTGCAGCAGCAGGTCAGTGTACGCGGCGATGCGCCGTACCGGGCCGGCGCCGGTCACCGGCAGATCGGGGCGGTGGCAGGCGGCGCATCCGGTGCGTGCGAACAGTGCGGCACCGTCGGCTTCGGTCGCTTCGTCGACGTCCGTGCGCGGCACGGCGAGCCAGCGCTGGAAGGCCAGCATCGCGTCGAAGAAATCGTCGGAGACCTCGGGCTGGCCTCCGTCGGGCGCCCGCTGGCACGCGGCGTCGGCGCCGCCGCAGTCGTCGCGCTCCGCGCCACGCGAAGTCAGGCCCATTTCCCGCGACAGGGCACGCGCGGTCTGCTCGTCCAGCGAAACCGAGTCCGCCTGCCAGCCGAACCGGCCGATCAGTCCATCGCGCCGCGATACTTGGCCGCGGACGCCGTTCTGCGGCCGTTCGGCGAGCGCGATGATGGCGGCGTCCGGCACGGCTTCGAGCAGACCGGCGCCGAACAGCGCCGGCGCGAGGCGCGGCTTGATCAGGCTGTGCTTGCCGATGGTGCCGAGGCGCAGCGCGCGCAGTTCGTAGCGGGGCTCGCGCAGACGCCATTCGCGGCCGTCCGGATAGCGGCCACGCCGCTCCGTGTACGCGACGAAGACGGTGCCTTCCGGCGCGTGGCCTTCGATCGCGCTGGTGTTCAACACGTGTCCATAGACCGGATCGGCCGCGTCCCCGGCGCCGAGCTGGATGACCAGTCCCACCGGCGCCGGTCCGGACTGCGCAGGACCCTGGCCGCGCGCGCCGTTGTTATGGCAGGCGTCGCAGCTCGCGGCGTTGAACATCGGTCCAAGGCCGTCGCGCCGCCCGGCGCGCGGCGTTCCGGCAGGCACCCAGGAGGTGTTGAAGACCGTCTGGCCGAGTTCGTAGCGGTCCCGTTCTTCCGCCGTCAGCACACGATACGACGGCGGATCGCGACGGTCGGTGAACGGGACGGTCGCGGGATCGGCCGCGGCCGCGGAAACGCTCAGCGCGCCGGCGAGGCAGGCGCCGAGCAGATCGCGCAGGCGTCTCGGACGATGCACGGTGGAACGGCCGTGCCTACGGACTGGCGTCGGGGGCCGCCGTCAGCGCGACCTGCACCTGCGTGGACACCGCGCCGGTGAGCTGCAGCAGGAGATCGCGCCCGGCCGGCAGTTCGTATATCACGATCTTGCGCGGCGCCGCGCAGCCGGGGCTGCCGCCGAAGTCCACCGACGGAATCGCCGTGCCGTCGGCGACGACGTCGATCCAGAAGCCGGCGTCGAGGGCGACGCGGTACAGACCGGCCCGAGCGACGCGGAAGCGCAACAGTCCACCGGAAGCTCCGTCGGCCAGCATCTTCTTGCTCGGCGGTGCCGCGTAGCGCAGCGTTTCCTGCGGCGACAGCGCGGCCCGGTAGAGTCTGTCCGGAACGATGGTCGGCGCTGTGCCGGGATCGGTTCCGGCACGCACGTCCTCGGCTGCGGTCGCGAACAGCGCGCGTTCCGCGGCGACGTTGTCCCACTTGAACCCGTCGCAGCCGTCCTGCGCGAACGTGGCGGCCGGCAGGATCACTCCGAGGACGACGGTCAGTCTTGCGAGCGCCAAAACTGTCAATGGTTTCATCATGGCCTCAATAGCGATAGTCGATCTGCGCGAGCCAGGTGCGGCCGGGCTCGAAGAAGCCTTCCTGGTAAGCGTACAGCTCGTCGGTGAGGTTGCGGGCGCCGGCCTCGATGCCGATGCGCGGCACCGGTTCGTAGCGCACGAAGGCGTGCACCAGCGTGAAGTCGTCGGCGACGCGCGCGCCGTCGGTCGTGCTGTAGCGCTCGGATTCGTGCTGGGCGTCGGCCTTCAGCGTCCAGCCGGCGACCGGCTGCCAGCGCGCGGCGAGACGGTACTTGCGCTCAGGCGTACTGAGCGGGCGGATGTCCGGGCTCGTGCGATTGTCGCGGTCCAGCAGGCTCACCTGCACGTCGAGCCTGAGCGTGTCCAGCGGCCGCCAGCCCAGCGCAAGCTCGGCGCCGCGGTTGCGCTGCTCGCCGATGTTGCGCTGCTGGAAGCAGGTCGGGTTCGGCGAGGTGCACAGGTCCGCGTCGATGATCACGTTCTCGATCGCATCGTCGATGTCGGCCTGGAACAGCGCGACGCGCAGATCCCAGCGTTCGCGCTTCTCGGTCCAGCCAAGCTCATAGTGCTGCGCGGTCTCCGGGCCGAGGTTCTCGTTGGGGATCGCCGCCCCCATCCGGAAGGAGAAGCGATCCTTGATCGTCGGGAAGCGGGTCTTGCGGCTGACGCCGGCGATCAGCGCGCCAGTGGGCGTCGCCGACCATGCGGCGACGAGCTGCGCGTTGTCGCCGTCCGCGCGGCCGACCTCGAAGAGCAGGATCTCGCTGCCGTCGAAGTTCTCGGCGCGGCGGCCCTGCTGCACCGTGTACGCGTAGCCGGGCGTCAGCGTCAGCGCCGGCGTCACGCGCCATTCGTGCTCGACGGCGAAGGCCCAGGAGCGGTCCTCGTAGCGCTCCTCCGGCGAGTCCACGTCGTCCACTTCGCGGTGCACGTCCTGCTTCCAGTGCACGGCGGTGCGCGTCGCATGCGCTGCACTCCAGCTCCACTCGAAGTCCGCGTTGCCGCCAAAGGTGTAGTCGTCGTAGACGCTGCCCTCGAACGCGTACGGCCGCGTGAAGCTGGAGTAGGTCTCGTCGTCGAAGGAGCTGAGGGAGTTGGAGAAGCTGTCGTGGTACAGCCGCCAGCGCAGCGTGCCGGCGCCGCCGATGCCGTTGCGCGCGGTGAAGTAGAAGCTCTCCTTGTCCCAGAACGGCCACTGCCAGAAACGTGCCTGCACGCCCGGCGCGGTGCCGGCGTAGGGCGGCACGTTCTTCTCGCCGTCCTGGCGGTAGTAGCTCAGCGCGTACTCGTCGCCGCGGCCGGCGACGTAGCCGAGCTTGGCGCTGATGACAGTATCCCGGCTGTCGGCGTTCCTGCGCTTGCGGTCCGGCTGCGCCGGTGTCGGCTCGAAATCGTCCGCCAGGCTGTAGCCCTCCGAGTCCACGTGCGAGGCGGTGAGATGCGCGTACCAGTTGCCGCTGATGCCGCCGACCGAGCCGGACACGCGCGAACGCAGCGAGTCGCCGCGTTCGCCCATCTCGGCGCCGACCTCGAAGGAGGTCTCGAGCGGCGCCGTGGGACGACGGCTGACGACGTTGATCGCGCCGCCGAGGATGTTCGGGCCGTACAGGACCGACGCGAGGCCCTTGGAGACGATGATCTCTGAGACGTAGTCGATGCCGAAGCGCGAGAGGTCGACGTTGCCGTCGTAGGGCACGTAGACCGGCACGCCGTCGATGAACAGCGGCACCTGCCGGCTGGAGAAGCCGCGCACCGAGACCAGGCGCTCGCGCCGCTGGCCGACGTTCTCCAGCGTCACGCCCGGCAGCAGGTCGAGCGCCTCGGAGAGATCCCTGGTGTGCAGGGCCTGCATGGTTTCGGCGTCGACGCGCTCGACCGCGAACTGCGCCGCGGCGGACTCGCGCTCGCCGATGACCTCGACAGTACCAAGCTCGAAAACACCGTCGCGCGTCTGCGCACCTGCCGCTGCCGGAACCAGCACCGCCGCCACGAATGCAGCCCTGAACTGTCGCATCGTTCTCCCCCAGTTATCAAAATTCCATCGACATGTAAAAAATTACATATCGATGCTCGGCCGTCGTTATATAGAAAAATACATAACGATGTCCAGCCATCCCCTCTGACGGGGGCAAAGGGTTTCAGTCGAGGCGCACGAGGATGACGCTGGCGGCGCTGAACAGCGCGATCGCCGGTGCGGAGCGGCGCAGGCCCAGGGCGTCGACGCTGGCGTTGGTGACGATCGCGGCCAGTGTCTGGCCGCCGGCGAGTTCGAGCACGACCTCGGCGTTCACCGCGCCGCGGGCAACGCGGCGCACGCGGCCGTGCAGCTGGTTGTCGGCGGAGCAGGCCAGCGGTGCCGGCGTGCCCGCCGCGAGCATGATCCACGGCGCCTTGATCAGCGCCGTGATCGGTGTGCCGGCCTGCAGGCGCAGCGTGCGCGTGCTCTCGCGGGTGATCGTCGCGCGGATGCGGTTGTCACCGCCGATCTCCAGATCGACCTCGTCGTTGACGGCACCGGTCTTGATGTGTGTCACGCGGCCGGCGAGCTGGTTGCGCGCGCTGCTCAGCATCGCCAGCCGACCGAGCACCGGCAGATCGCGGCTCGCGCCACGCCGTTCGCGTTCGATGCGCGCGACAAGGCTGCGGCGCTCGGTCTGAAGGCGTTCGTACAGATCGAGCAGTTCCTGTCCGCGCGTCGTCAGCCGCGTGCCGCCGCCGCCGCGTCCGCCGGCGACGCGGTGCACGAGTGGTTCGCCAGCGAGGTTGTTCATCGTCTCGACCGTGCTCCATGCCCCCTTGTAGCTGAGGCCCACGGCCTTGGCCGCGTGCGTGATCGAACCGCTGGCCGCAATCGCCTGCAACAGTTCGAGGCGGCGCTGTTTGCCGCCGGCAAGCTGCGAGAGCAGGTCCGCGTCCATCGCCTCAGGCCGGACGGTCCGCAGCCACCGCACGGCGCTGCCGGAAAAGCGGGTTCATCAACAGACCTCCTGATCCCCAAGACGCATCCCGGACGGCGCATTATAGGCGCACCGCCGCTCAGCACACCGATCTGAGCGAGAGTTTCGGCAGCAGCCCCTCGCCCTCACGCAGCATGAAATCCCAGAACGAGTGCGTACCCGGACCGAAGCGGTGGTCGGCGCGCCCTCGCCCACTTTTCTCATAGGGTCGCGTCCGGCGCCCGCGGCAGCACGACGGTGAACTCGGCGCCGCCGCGATCACCGTTGGCGGCGGTGAGGCTGCCGCCGTGATCGCGGACGATCGCCTCGCTGATCGACAGCCCCAGGCCGGTACCCTTGCCGATCGGCTTGGTCGTGAAGAACGGATCGAAGATGCGCGTCAGGTCATCCGGCGGAATGCCGCCGCCGTTGTCGCTGAAGCGCAGCCAGACAAGATCGCCGTCGCGGCCCGCGGTGATCCACAGCAGAGGCCTGTCGACGCCCTCCATTGCGTCGATCGCGTTCTGCATCAGGTTCACCATGACCTGGTGCAACGAACCCTCGTGTCCCCATGCCAGCAGCGCGGCATCGACATCCACCGCGATCTCCACCGGCCGCGTCGCGCCCTGCTGGATCCAGTGCGCCGCACTGTCCAGCGTCGTGGCCAGCGCCACCGGCACCGGATCGCCGCGCTGGCTCGCGGTGTATCGGCGCAGGTCGTTGACGATGTCACGCACGCGCTCGGCGCCTTCGAGCGTGCCGGCAATCAGCGGGTCCAGGTCTTCCAGCGTGCGGTCCAGCTGCAGGCTGCGGCGCAGCTCGGCCAGCTCCGTATCGGCCTCGCGCACGTCCACCGCTGCGAGGTAGCAGCGGATGCGCTCGGCATACTTGCGCAGCGTATGCACGTTGGAATAGACGAAGCTGATCGGGTTGTTCAGCTCGTGCGCGACACCGGCCACGAGGCGGCCCACCGTCGCCAGCTTCTCGGAGTGCACCAGTTGCTGTTGCGTACGCTTGAGTTCGAGGTGCGCATCGTTGAGCGCGTCGTAGGCGCGGCGCAGTTCGCCGACCGGCCTGCCGATCAGCACCATGCCGATGAAGCGCTCGCGGCGGTCCCGGCGCGGCGTGCAGTTGACCGCCACCGGCGCCGGACCGTCGCGGCCGGCCAGCGTCAGTTCCACGTCCTTGACGACCTCGTTGCGCGCGCGGCCGAGCAGCGTGTCGAGCAGTTCATGGTTGTCGTCGATGAACAGGGTGTGCAGCAGGCGGCCGCGCAGTGCGTCCTCGGAGCTGCCCACCAGTTCGGTGACGGCGCGGTTCGCCTGCTGGATGCGGCCCTGCGCGTCGCAGACGATGAGCACGTCGAACATCGACGACAGCACGCTGGAGATGAAGCGGTGCGCGCCCTCCAGCGCGTGGTTCTTGCTTTCAAGGTCAGCCTCGTAGCGGATCAGGTCCGCGTAGACCTCGTCCATCTTGCGGACGACGTCGATCCATGCGCTTTCGCTGAACTCCGCCACCTCGGGCTGACTGCCGCCGGCGACGCTGCTGAACAGGCTGGTGACGGGTTCCTTCTGGCGACGCGGCATCACGTGAAACCGGGGTGGAGGCGCCCCTATTATTGATCCGGCCACGATCAACTTGGAAAGATCGGTGGCCGCTTCGATGAAGCGCCCCGCCTCGCCGTTACAAGGCAGCTGGCACCGACGGCCGCGTCAGGGGTGGCGCAAGCGGCCGGCTGCCGAGGCGGTCCCGCAGCCACGCGTACCACTCCTGAAGCCCCTCGCCGCTGTATGCGGAGACCTGCATCACGTGGATGCCCGGATTCACTTCGCGCGCGCAGGCGATGCAGCGCGCCACGTCGAAGCGCAGGTGCGGCAGCAGGTCGATCTTGTTGAGCAGCATCACCGACGCGGCGCGGAACATGTGCGGGTACTTGGCCGGCTTGTCCTCGCCCTCGGTGACGGAGAGGATCACCACCTTGGCGTGCTCACCCAGGTCGAACAGCGCGGGGCACACGAGGTTGCCGACGTTCTCGATCATGACGACGGAGTGCGGCGGCGGATCGAGCCGGCGCAGGCCCTGGGCCAGCATGTCCGCCTCGAGATGACAGCCGGTGCCGGTGTTGATCTGCACCGCATCGCAGCCGGTCGCGCGAATGCGCTCGGCATCGTTCACCGTGGCCTGGTCGCCCTCGATGACGCTGACCACCGGATCGCCGCCGAGATCGCGGATCGTGCGCTCCAGCAGCGTGGTCTTGCCCGATCCCGGCGAGCTGACGAGGTTCAGCGCAAGAATCCCCCGCCCCTCCAGCCAGCCGCGATTGCGCTCGGCGATGAGCTGGTTCTTGGAGAGGATCTCCTGCTCCAGCGCGACGGTACCGCCGTGCCGCCACGCGTGCAGGGTCGCGGCATCGCGGGCATGGGGGTGCTCGCCGTCGCCATGATCGTGATCGTGCCCATGGTCGTGCGGATGATCGTGATCGTGCTCGTGGCGATGCGGGTGCCGGTGCGGCCGGTCGTGCGTATGGCCGTGGCCGGGTCCGTCGTGCTCCGCGCCGTGCTCATGTTCGTGGTCGTGCGTATGCGGGTGACTGTGCGGATGCCCGTGATCGTGCGGGTGCGCCGCATCGTGCCCGTGCTCATGATCGTGGTCATGGTCATGGTCGTGTCCATGACTGTGTCCGTGATCATGCGCATGGACATGGGGATGCGGGTGAGGATCGTGATCGTGCGCGGCGCGCATCCCGCTGTAGGTCACTTTGGCATTGTCGGAACATCCGCAGACTACGCACATGGCGCCACCTCCATTTCCTTGATCTTCAGCTCCTCGCCCGCCAGCAGCTCCAGCTCCGCGCTGCCGCAGGCCGCACAACGCCCGTAGGGCTGCTCCAGGGCGGTCTCCGCGCCGCAGCCGCGACAGCGCGCCCGGCCCGGCGTCTCGATGATCTCCAGCGCCGCGCCCTCCAGCGAGGTGCCCTGCGCGCAGACGTCGAAACAGAACCGCACCGCATCCGGCAGGATGGCCGCCAGCTTGCCGATCTCCAGCGTCACCCGCAGCACCTTCGCGCCCTTCGCCTGTTCGCTGACGATGGAAACGACGCTGCGGGTGATGCCGAGTTCATGCATGGACGGCAGCTTCCATGTGGACGTCGAACAGGCGCTCGGCCGGGCTCGTGATCACGCGCTCGGCCACCTCCGCCTTGAGCCGCACCAGCGCGATCTCCTGCGCGGCATCGCGCTGCGGCAGGCTCGCCAGCGCGAAGAATTCCTCCGATACGACACCGGGGCGCAGCGCGACCGACACCTCCAGCGCACGCTCGCGCACCAGGAAACGGAAGGCGTCCAGCCGCGCGCAACTGCCGCCGTCCGCGTGCTGCGTGTAGCGGTTGCGCGTGACCGCGCGCGTCACGAACTCGATCGCATCGCGCACACCCGGCCCGTGGTGCCAGGAGACGACGTGCAGGTCGCGACGGTCCCAGACGCGGCGCGCGCCGGACAGCCGCGCGGCGGCACAGGCCATCGCCTGGAAGCCGATCGCCGCGCCGGCCAGCGCGCCGTCGCCGTGGTACTCGAGCAGGCTCGCGTAATGCAGTTCGATCAGACGGCCGTGATCGCGGATCAGGATGGATGCGGGCATGGGTCTTTCCTCGACAGATCAGCAGATACGGGGCAGCTGTTCGCCCACCAGCATGTCGACGATGCGTTCGCCGCCGAATCCCGTTTCCAGGATCACCGCGCCGCGCGGTCTTTCGGCGATGCACCCGACCACCGCCGCGTCGCGGCCATCGGGATGCGCGCGCATCGCCTCGATCACGCGCTCCGCCGCATCGGCCGGCACGACGGCGACCAGCTTGCCCTCGTTGGCGAGATACAGCGGGTCCAGCCCGAGGATCTCGCAGGCGCCCTTGACCGTCTCTCGCAGCGGCAGGGTTTCCTCGCGGATGCGGATCGCGACACCGGAATCCTGAGCGAACTCGTTGAGCACCGTGGCGACACCGCCGCGCGTCGCGTCGCGCAGGCAGCGGATGTCCGGGCAGGCGGCGAGCATCGCGTCGATCAAACCATTGAGGGGCCGGCAGTCGCTGGGAATGTCGGCCTCCAGCGCAAGCTGCTTGCGTGCAATCAGGATCGCGGCGCCGTGGTCGCCGAGATGGCCGCTGACGATCACCGCGTCGCCGGGTCGAGCGCGCGCAGAGGAGATCTCGATGCCGGCCGGGATCACGCCGATACCGGCGGTGTTGATGAACAGCTTGTCGGCGGAACCGCGCTCGACGACCTTGGTATCGCCGGTGACGATGCGCACGCCCGCGGCCTCGGCGGTGCGCCGCATGCTCTCGGCGACGCGGCGCAATGTCTCCACCGGCAGCCCCTCTTCCAGGACCACGCCGCAGGACAGGTACAGCGGCCGCGCGCCGCTGACGGCGAGGTCGTTGACCGTGCCGGCCACCGCGAGCGTGCCGATGTCGCCGCCGGGAAAGAACAGCGGATCGACCACGTAGGTGTCGGTGGTGAACGCGAGGCGGTCGCCGTGCCGCGCCAGTGCCGACAGCGGCACGCGCGCCTGGTCTTCCATCGCCGCCGCGTCCGGCTGGCCGAAGGCGCCGACGAAGACATCCTGGATCAGGTCGCGCATCGCCTTGCCGCCGGCACCGTGCGTGAGGTTGATCGTGACGTCGTTGATGCGCGCGCGGCGCGGCGGGAATGGCGCGGACATGTCGTTCATGCCCCCGCCTCCGCGGTGTCGTGCGATGCGCGCGTCTCGAAGCGCGCGTACTGATAGTAGGCCGCGCAGGCGCCCTCGCTGGAGACCATCAGCGAACCCAGCGGCATTTCCGGCGTGCAGGCCGTGCCGAAGACCTTGCAGTCGCGCGGACGGATCGCGCCCTTGAGCACCTCGCCGCACTGGCAGGCCTTGGGATCGGCGATCTTGAGGTTGGGGATCGGGAACTTGCGCTCCGCGTCGAAATCCGCGTACTCCGCGCGGATGCGTACGCCGGAATGGTCGATCGAACCCAGTCCGCGCCATTCGAAGAACTCGCGCAGCTCGAACACCTCCTGGATCGCGCGCAGCGCCTGCGCATTGCCGTCGCGCGGCACGATGCGGCCGTACTGGTTCTCGATTTCGCTGCGGCCCTCGGCGATCTGCCTGAGCACCATGTACACCGACTGCAGCACGTCCAGCGGCTCGAAGCCGGCGACGACCAGCGGCCTGCCGTAGTGATGCGCGATGAATTCGTAGGGGGCCTGCCCGATGACCATGCTGACGTGGCCCGGGCCGAGGAAGCCGTCGAGTTCCATGCCCGGCGAATCGAGGATCGCCTTCACCGTCGGGATGATGGTGATGTGATTGCAGAACAGCGAGAAGTTGCGCAGCCCCTCGGCCTTCGCCTGCATCACGGTCATCGCCGTGCTCGGCATCGTCGTCTCGAAGCCGAGACCGAAGAACACGACCTCGCGGTCCGGGTTGTCGCGTGCGAGCTGCAGCGCGTCCAGCGGCGAGTAGACCATGCGCACGTCGGCGCCGTCGGCCTTGGCCTTGAGCAGGCTCTTCTTCGAGCCGGGCACGCGCATCGCGTCGCCGAAGGTCGTGAAGATCACGTCCCGCCGCTCGGCCAGCGCCACGCAGTCGTCCACGCGCCCCATCGGCAGCACGCAGACCGGACAGCCCGGCCCGTGCACGAACTGCACGGACTCCGGCAGCAGCTGCTGGATGCCGTAGCGGAAGATCGAATGCGTGTGGCCGCCGCAGACTTCCATGATCAACAGCGGCCGCTCCGGCGTGCGGCCGATGCGTTCGGCCAGTTGCGCGATCTCGCGGGCGATCTCCTTCGCCCGCGCCGGATCGCGATACTCGTCCACATGTTTCATGCGGGTGTCTCCATGTTCTTGAGTCCGCCGCGATCGTCGGCGAGCAGGGTATGCACCAGGTCCCAGAGGATGTGGTAGAGCGCCACGTGCGTTTCCTGCACGCGATGCACGCTGTCGCTGTCCACGACGAGGCAGTGATCGACGTCGCCGCAGGTCGCCATGCGCCCGCCGTCGTGACCGGCCAGGCCGATGGTGACCAGCCCCATCGCCCTGGCGCGCGCGAAGGCCGTGAGCAGGTTGTCCGAATTGCCGCTGGTGGAAATGCCGATCAGGCCATCGCCGCGGCGTCCGTGCGCGATGACCTGCCGGGCGAAGATGTGCTCGAAGCCGACGTCGTTGCCGACGGCCGTCATCATCGCGGTATCGGTGATGAGGTTGATCGCCGGCAGCGCCGGCCGGCCGGCCGTGACCGGATGCTGGAACTCGACGGCGACGTGCGCGGCATCGCAGCTCGATCCGCCGTTGCCCATGCACAGCAGGCGGCCGCCGCCGCGATAGACATCGGCGATCGCACGCGCGGCGGCGACGATGCGCCCGCCCTGCGCGGCGAAGAAGCGGCGCTTGGTTTCGAGGCTGTCGTCGCACTTCTGGCGGATCGACTCCAGCAGCGCGGCGTCGAGCCTGCCGGCGTCCTGACGCGCCCCGTGCAGGAACGGATAAAGCCCTTGCAGCGCCGAGGTGCTGCCGCTCATGACGGCGTGCCGTAGCTGGCCGCGGACCCGCGCATCGCGTCGATCTCCGCCTGCGCCTCGCCGATCTGCTCCAGCAGTTCCAGCGTGCGCCGGGCCTCGTCCTCGTCGATGCGGCTCATCGCGAAGCCGACGTGCACGAGCACCCAGTCGCCCACGCAGGATTCCGGCGGGTGTGCGTCATCGACGATGAACGCGATGCTGATGGCCCGCCGCACGCCGCCGACATCCACCACCGCGCGGCGCTGCGCCGCATCGGTGACCTCGACGATCCGTCCGGGAATACCCAGGCACATGATTCACTCTCCTCGTCGTTCTGCTGCGGACAGCGCGCGCGCCGCCGCGATCACGGCCTGGCCCAGCGACAGACCGCCATCGTTGGCGGGCACCTGCCGATGGGCCAGGACATCGAAACCCGCCGCGCGCAGGCGCGCAGCCACCTGTTCGTGCAGCACGCGGTTCTGGAACACGCCGCCGGACAGCGCCACGCGGCGCACGCCGCCTGCCGGCGCACCATCGGCGCAGAGCTGACGCACCATCGCGACGATCACCTTCGCCAGTCCCTTGTGGAAGCGCGCCGAGATCACCGGTACCGGAGTACCGAGGATCAGGTCGCCGAGCAGGGCCTGCCACATCGCCAGCGGCTCGATGTACGGCAGCCCGCTCTTCAGGCGCGGGACCGCGAACGGATACGCGAGCGTGTCGTCCGCATCGGCCAGCGTGCCGGCATCGGCCAGCGCCTCGAACTCGATGGCCGCCTGCCCTTCGTACTGCGTCCGTTCGCGGCAGATGCCGGCGGCGCCGGCCACCGCGTCGAACAGCCGGCCGCAGGAACTGGCCGGCGGCGCCTGCGTGCCGGACGCGAGCATGCCGTCGATGAGCGCGCGCGACTGCGCGGCGAGGAAGCGATGCAGTTCCAGTTCCGCGTAGTCGTTCGCGAAGCGCGCCCAGCCCATCTCCGCCATCAGGTGTGCATAGGTGTTGCGCCAGGGCTCGCGCATCGCGCGGTCGCCGCCGATCAGCGCCACCGGCTTGAAGGTGCCGAGACGACGCGCGGCGCGGTAGTCCGCGAGCAGGAACTCCCCGCCCCACAGCGCATCGTCGTCGCCGTAGCCGAGGCCGTCGAGCGCGATGCCGAGCACCGGCGGCGCGGCCAGCGCCACCTCGTTGTCGGCGAGGCAGGCGGCGACGTGCGCGTGGTGATGCTGCACCGTCGCCAGCGGCAGGCCCCGTGCCGCCGCCTGTTCGCGACCCAGCCTGGACGAGCGGTAGTCCGGATGCAGGTCCACCGCCAGCCACTCGGCACGATGCTCGAACAGCTGCTCGTAGTCGGCGAGCGCGCGCCGGTAATCCTCCTGCGTGCGCGGGTTGTCGAGATCGCCGACGTGATGCGAAACGATCGCCTCGCCGGCACGCAACAGGCAGAAGGTGTTCTTCAGTTCGCCGCCATAGGCGAGCACGGCGGGCGCACGCTCGAACCCGGCCGGCAGCCGCAGCGGCGCCGGGGCATAGCCGCGCGCACGGCGCAGCAGGCGCGGCACGCCGTCGACGATGCGCGCGACGGAATCGTCCACGCGCCGCGCGATCGGCCGGTCGTGCGTCAGCACGTAGTCCGCGATGCGGCCGAGCCGCGCGCCGACCTCGGCGTCGTCGATGCATTGCGGCTCGTCGGCGAGGTTGCCGCTGGTGAGCACGATGGGCCGGTCCATGCGCCTGAGCATCAGGTGATGCAGTGGCGTGTTCGGCAGCATGAAGCCGAGCGTGCGCAGGCCGGGCGCAACGCCGTCGTCGACGCGGCGCGCGCCGTCCGCCACCAGCAGCACGACCGGCGCCGCCGGGCTCGCCAGCAGCGCGGCCTCGTCGTCGCTCACGGCGCAGTGGCGGCGGATCACGTCGAGATCGCGCGCCATCAGGGCGAAGGGCTTGCGCGGCCGCCGCTTGCGGTCGCGCAGGCGCGCCACGGCATCGGCGCGCGTCGCGTCGCAGGCGAACTGGTAGCCGCCCAGGCCCTTGATCGCGACGATCTCGCCCCGCTGCAGCAGCGTGCAGGCGGCGTCCACGTCGTCGAGCATCGTCAGCATGTCCGCCGCCATCGCCGCGCCGTCGGTGCGCAGCAGGCGCGCGCGCGGACCGCAGGCGTGGCACGCCACCGGCTGCGCGTGAAAGCGGCGGTCCTGCGGCGAGGTGTATTCGTCCCGGCAGTCGTCGCATAGCGCGAAGCCGCGCATCGTCGTGTGCGCGCGGTCGTAGGGGATCGCCTCGACGATGCTCAGGCGCGGTCCGCAATGCGTGCAGTTGGTGAACGGATAGCGGTAGCGGCGCGCGAACGGATCGAAGATTTCCGCGCGGCAGTCCGTGCAGGTGGCCGCGTCCGGGACCACGCCGGTACGCGCGGCGCCGCCTTCGCTGTCGACGATGCGGAAATCACCCGCATCCTCCGGCACCGCGGGCCTGCGGATCACGCGGTCGATGCGCGCCAGCGCCGGCATCTCGTCGCGCAGCGCACGTGCGAAACGCTCGATGGCGGCCGCGTCGCCCTGCACGTGGAGATCCACGCCGTCGCCGTCGTTGCGCACCCAGCCGCGCAGACCTTCGCGGCGCGCGAGCCGCCAGACGGTGGGCCGGAAGCCGACGCCCTGCACGAGACCCTGTACGCGGATGCGCTCGGCCTGCGCCGCGACGGGCTGCATCACCGCGCTCATCGCACCAACTCCGGCGCGACCGGCCACAGCAGCACGCGGTTGTTGCCGGAGTCGGCGACGACGGCGACACCGTCCTGCTGCGTGACGCCGTACGGCCAGCACAGGCTGTCGTGCGCCGGCATCTGCCAGCGGTTGTCGCCCTTGGCGTTGAAGTCGTACTGGCCGCTGAGCGCCCTCGCCTCGGCACCGATACCAAGGTCGTCCACGTGCCACGCGAGAATGCGCGAGTTGGCGGTGTCCGCCGCGAGCAGCCAGTCGCCCGCGGCACACAGGCCATAGGGCATGTTGAGACTGCCGGCGGACGGCCAGTACAGCGACTGGTTGTGATCCACGTCCCGCACGTTGCGCTGACCCAGCAGGTGATCGCAGGCGGCGCCGTGCGCGGCCGGCACGCCGTTCCAGACCATCACGCGGTTGTTGCCGGCGTCTGCGACGCAGACGCGGCCGTTCCAGGTCGCGATCGCGTGCGGCCAGCGCATGCTGCGCGCGTCGGGCTCGCCGCCGCCGTTTTCATCGCGGCGGTCGAAGTCGCGCTGGCCCAGCACGAGGTCCGCGGGCTGGCCGTGCGACGACGGCAGGCCGCGCCACATCAGCACGCGGCGGTTGCCGCTGTCGGCGACCCACAGATGCGCGCCGTCCCAGTGCACGCCATAGGGCCAGAACAGCCGGTCGGCGCGCGGCTGCGGCTGGCCGCGATTGCTCTCGCCCTGCGCGGCATCCGCCTGCCCGAGCACGACGTCGGCCGGCACGTGGCTCGCCTGCGGACGCCGGTGCCAGACCAGCACGCGATGGTTCCACGCATCCGCCACCGCGAGGCCGTCGCCACAGGCGGCGATGCCGGTCGGCACGTTGAGCGTGGCGGCGCCGACGGCGCCTTTCGCGTTGCGGCCTTCGTGCTCGAAATCCGGCTGGCCGATCACCCAGTCCGCAGGCGCGTCGTCGCGCGCGGGCGCCTGCGCCCATCCGAGCAGACGGTGATGGCCGGTGTCGCAGATCCACAGGGTCTCGCCGGCGAGGCAGGCGCCGCGCGGGCCGAACAGCGTCGCCGGTCCCGGCCGCACGGGTGCGGCCAGACCATCCGCCGCGTCCGCGCCGCCGATGCGCACGCGCGGCCCGGCCCGGTCCAGCGCCGGCAGCCCGCAGGGCCGCGCGCCGCGGTGCAGCGCGGGCGTGAGGCCGACCCGGAGCACGGTAGCGCTCATCAGTCCTCGATCCTCACCTGCACGCGTCGCCCGATCACGCGCACGGCATGGGTCCGCAGCTGCACTTCCGGCGCGGTCAGGCATTCGCCGGTTTCGAGCAGGTACCGGAAGCCGTGGTAGCCGCAGGTGATGACGCCGTCGGCGACCTCCCCCATGTCCAGCGGCATGCCCAGGTGCGCGCAGCGGTTGTCGAAGCAGCTCACCGCGTCGCCGTGGCGCGACAGCAGCAGCGCGCGCCCCTTGATCTCGCAGGCGAGGATGCCGCGCTCCGGAATGCGGTCCAGCGTCGTGGCATCCTGCCAGCCGCCCTTGGCGCCCAGCGCGAACGGACTGATGTAGTGGACGCTGCCGCCCTCGCCCCGAGCCGGAGATGCGTTCGCGGCCTCCGCGCTGCGGCTCACCTGATGGATGTGCAGGATCTCCGGGCAATGCTCGCGGATGGCTTTCTCCACTCCCTGCGTCAGCGTCGTGCTCGACGCCGGGCAGCCGTGGCAGGAGCCGGTCAGGCGCAGTTCGACCGTGTCCGGCGGCTTGACCGCCACCAGTTCGACACCGCCGCCGTGCGATTCCATGAACGGCCGCACGTCTTCCAGCGCACGCCGCACGCGCTCTTCCAGCGGATCGCGCACCAGGCCGTGAAAACGCAGCACTCCCCAGACGACGGGATCGGACAGCGCTTCGCGCAGCCGCGCGTTCGCGGCCGGATCGCCCTTGAGCGCGCGGATCATCCGGCGCAGCGCTTCCTTGTGCAGATCCTCGATCGCCGACTTGAGCGCCTGCGCACCCATGCGCTGCGGCTCGTCCCAAGCCTCGACGAGGTTCTCGACCGCGGCGATGGACTGCACCAGACGATCAAGGTCATCTGCTGCATCCGGGGCTGGCGGCACGCTGGCGTCCGGCATCGCGTTCATGGGGTGGCCTCAGTTGTATTTCAGGTCCTTGAACAGCCAGGGCTGCAGTGCGCCGAAGATCAGGCCGACGCCCAGCACGACCAGCCAGACCGGCAGGCCGATCTTCACCAGGACGACGACGGCGATCAGCGCCGGCACGAAGCCGATGGCCCACTGCCGCACGACCATCGCCGGATCGCGGAACAGCTTGCCCTTGAAAAACAGCTTCAGCGAGTTGAGGAACATGTCCCACATGGCGGCGCCTCCGTCAGACCAGCATCAGCACGATGAGCCCGACCAGCACCGCCGGCACCGCCGCCGTGGGGCCGAACATCGCGCCCATCAGCGACGCCAGGTCATTGCCCAGGTCCTTGCCCGCGAGCTTCAGGCCCGCCAGCGCGCCGCCGGCCAGCGCCGCGATGAAGGCCAGTGCCGTCCAGACCAGGACCGTCGCGATACCGATCTGACCGCTGCCGAGTTGCCGCATCAGCTCTTCCATTGTCGCGCTCCTCTGTTTTCGTCACGGATGCTCATCGGGCTGCGTGCGAGCCGTCGCCACCGTTGCCATTGGCCGGCCGCGCCCGCGCCAGTTCGCCGTCGATGTCCAGCATGGCGTCGTCGATGACGCCGACGCCATGCGCGTTGGAGAACCGGGCGAAGACCTCGCGTGCTTCCTCGTACAGTGTGCGCGCCCGCAGCAGGCCCGACTCGCGCCCCATGCCGGGCGCGTCCGGATCCTCCGGCAGGTTGCGCAGCACGTTGGCCTTGTTCGACAGCGTGTTCGCGTATTCCAGCGGCGTGTCGCGCGCATTGCGCACCTTCAGCGCCTCGTCGTAGGCCGCGAGCGCGCGCAGGTTGTTCTCGAGCGGATGGCCGCTGCTCGCGTATTGCAGGGCGTTGCCGAGGTTGTTCTGGATCATCGCGTACTCGCTCGGGTGATCGACGAGGTTCACGACCTTCAGCACTTCCTCGAAGGACTGCACCGCCAGCGCCTCGCGCATCTGCGCGCGCTCGTCGGCGAGCGGGATCGACAGGTACGCGATCGCGAGGTTGTTGTGCAGGATGGCGTACTCCTGCGGATGCGACTCCCGCGTGAACACACGCAGCGCGCGGTGATAGCACTGGATCGCATCCTGGATGCGCGCGCCGCCATTGGCGGCCAGCGACTGCTGGGTCAGCCCGAGGTTCATCTCGACCTCGGCGGCTTCCTCCGGGCGTCCATGCCGAGCCAGCTCCGGCAGCGCCGACTCGTAGAATCCGCGCGCCTGTTTCAGCGCGTCGCTGCCGCCGTCCGGCAAGGCCTGCAGCGCGGTCCCGAGACGCGCGCGGATGCGCGCCGCCAGCACACCTTCGGGATTCAGTTCGAGCGCGCGGCGATAGAGCGCGATGGCCCGATGCAGGTCATCGACCTCCTTCGGCCGCGACTGCATGCCCATGGCGACCTCCATGAGCATCTCCGCCTTTTCGGCATCCGTCGCGGCATCGGACTCGATGGCCCGGATCGCCGCATCGTACTGCGACTGCGAAAGCGCCTGCCCCATTCCTTCTTCCTCCATGACCGCGACCTGGATCGGCCGTCAGCCGCACGTGGGTGGGGGGGGTACGGATTGCAGCGTAGGAGCCCCGAACAGGACTGTCAATCAATCTGACAGAGTGAAAAGAAAGTTATCACTGACAAGCGCGTTATCAGGGTGCATGAAAGCCGCTGAACCTTGATCTGCGGGCAAAAACGGCACCTACCGCAAACTCGCTGAACACCCTCCGCCCCGACGGCAACGGGCATTGCGTCAAACGCTGCGCAACACCGGCCGGACAACTGGCATCGCGCACAGCGCGCCGTCCCTGAGCAACAGCGTCCGCGAGGCGACGCAGCGCAGGAAATGCGGATCGTGCGAGACGATGACCATGGCCTGCGGCAGGCCGAGCAGCAGCCGCGTCACGCGTGCCTGCGCATCCTCGTCCAGGCAGGTGGTGGGCTCGTCCAGCAGCAGCACGTCCGGCTGCATCGCCAGCACCCCGGCCAGTGCCACCGCGCGCTTCTCGCCGCCGGAGAGCTGGTGCGTGGGTCGCTGCGCGAGGTGGGCGAGCCCGAGGTCCGCCAGGGTGCGCGCGACGATGCCGCGCACCTGCGCGTGGCTGTAGCCCTGGTTCAGCGGGCCGAACGCGACGTCCTCTTCTACCGTCGGGCAGAACAACTGGTCGTCGGCGTCCTGGAACAACAGGCCGATGCGCCCGCGCAGCGGACGGAAATCAACCTCGTCCCGGCACAGGTGTCCGAACAGTTCGACCGTGCCGGCGGCAGGCCGCTCCAGCCCCATCAACAGCTGCAGCAGCGAGGACTTGCCGCTGCCGTTGGCGCCGGACACGCCCAGGCGCTCGCCGGCCCGCAGTTCGAACAACACGCCTTCGAGCAAGGGCCGGCCGGCGTGGTAGCGGAACGCGAGGTTCCTGACGCGGATCAACGGGACCTGGATCGCTGGATCGTTCATGGCATCACCATCGCCGCGGCGAGCGCGCCGGCGAACAGGCAGGCGAAGCGGACATCCCGCGCGCCAGCGTGAAAGTGGTTGAGGACCGGAAACTGTCCGCGCCAGCCGCGGCAGCGCATGGCCCGCTCGATGCGGGCCGCCCGGTCCAGGCTCTGCGCCAGCAGGCAGGCCACCAGATAGGCCGACGTGCGAACGGTGTGGGCATTGCAGCGGGCGACGTAGCCGCGCGCCTTCATCGCCCGGTCCATGCGCAGGCGCGAGTCGTTGAGCACGTCGATGTAGCGGACCGCAAACATCAGGATGCGCACCAGCTTGTCGGGCACGCGCAGGTGCAGCAGCGCGTGTGCCAGGACCGTCGGCTCGATCGTCGCCACCAGCGACGTCAGCAGCAGCACCAGCGTGTTCCCGGTGAGGATGATCCGCAACGCCTGCGCCAGTCCCTCGCGGCTCGCGCCCAGCGCGCCCGCCTGCCAGATCGTTTCGCCCTGCATGCTGAACGGCACGGTGAGCAGCACGATCGCCATGAACGCGTTGAGCACCCGCAGGCGGCGCCACAGCGGCCGCCACGGGATGCGCGCGACCAGCACCAGCACCGCCGCCAGCGCACAGGCGGCCAGCAGCGGTCCCGGACGCGACGTGGCGGCGATGCAGACGCTCGCGGCCAGCACGCACAACAGACGCACGCGCGGGTCGATGCGGTGGATCACCGAGTCCCCATGCGCCAGCGGATGGACGACGGACGTCGTCATGTGAGCGCCGGCGCCAGCAAGGTCGGGCGCGTGCGGGCGAGCAGGAACACCACCGCGCCGGTCACCGCCGCCTCCGCGGCCATGACCGGCAGATGCGCCAGCAGCACCGTGCCGATCAGCGGCCAGTACGCCGTGCCGCTGGACAGCCACAGTGCCAGGGTCATCAGGCCGATCCCCAGCGCCACCGCACCGCCGCCGGCCAGTGCCCCGCGCAATCCGGCCTGATGCGGCGTCAATGTCGAGAATCCCGCATGGAACAGGCAGGAACACAGCACGGCCGGCACGCCCATGACGACGATGTTGGCGCCCAGCACCGACAGGCCGCCGAAGCCGAACAGCAGGGCCTGCAGCAGCAAGGCTACCGCAATCACCGGAAACGCCGCCCAGCCGAGCAGGACGCCGCAGAGGCCGTTGAGCACGAGATGCACGGCGCTGACGCCGACCGGCAGGTGGATCAGCGAGGCGACGAAGAACATCGCGCACAACATGCCGGCCTGGGGAATGCGTTCATCCGGCAACTTCTTCAGGCCAACGGCGATCGCCCCCGCCGCGAGCATCGCGCCCCCGGCGAGCACCGGCACGCTCAGCACCCCCTCGGAGATATGCATCAGCCGCCTCCCCTGCGCGCCCGCCACCAGACCCACGCACCCGCGAGCCCAACGATGAAACCCAGGCCGGCGACGATGTTCTGGAGGCGGATGCGCTTTTCATAGCGCGCGATGTCCTCGCGCAGCGGTTGCAGTTCGCCGCGGATCAGCGCCGCGAGCCTTGCGTCGTCCAGCGCAGCGACCGGGGATGCGGCGGACGGCGGCAGCGGACCGACACGCACGCGCGTCTCGGCGCGATGCCCCTCCTCGCCTTCGGCAACGACGAGGTATTCGCCGTGGCGGCTCAGCGCAAAGACGAAGCGGCCGTCGTCCACGGTCTGCGTCGTTGCCAGACGTGCCCCGCCGGCATCGAACAGCAGGACCGTTTCGCCGGTCGCGGGCGTCTCGTCCGAATAGAACGCGCGCCCGGCGATGCCGTCGGCCTGCGGCGCGGCGACCACGCGCAGGCCGTGCGCCCAGCCGGCACCCACCGCACCGATCGTCAGCACGACAGCCAGCGGTATCCGCCATGGGCGCACGTTGCGGATCACGCTATTCCACCTTGAACAGCAGGTTCGCGGAGAGATTGACCCGATCCGCCTCCGGCCCGTCGTGCGCGACGCTGTGCGCGACACCGAGCATCTGTGTACCGCGGTGGACTTCAATGGCGGCACGTCCGTTGGCGTCGGTGGTCACCGGCGCTTCATCGTCATGGCCACCGGCATAGACCCTGGCACCCGCGAGCGGCCTTCCTTCATGAAGCACCTGCACATTCACCTTCTGGCGATCGCGCGGAGCGGTTGCGGACACGGCGACCAGTTCCAGGGGCTGTCCCAGCGGGCGGGTCACCACATCGCCCCACGACAGCACGGTCTTGCCGTACTTCAGCGATTGCGTGCCCTCGGCCGCGCCGGTCACGGTCCTGGCTTCGTTGCGGGACTGCCCACCCACCCGGCTCCAGTAGCCGTTGTCGAAATCCAGCGTGAGCACTGCCGCGTCCGACGCAGGCGTCGCCGTCGCACCGTCGGCGCTTCTTTCCACCGCGACCGCCACCGGATCGCCGTTCGCGCTCCAGGCGCGGACCTGGCGGATCTTCGCCGGATCGTAAGGGTCGCCCGCCGCGGTATGGCCGTAGCGCACGGCATGCGCGGGGCCGTCGATCGCGATCCACGCGTCGTGTGCCCATGCCGATCCCGACGCCCCCCACAGCAGACACAGCGCCACGCCTGATTTCATGACATTCATGATGTTCATCATTCGGATTCCGCTCCTCATAGTCCCAGTTGCACGCCGACCTTGAACGTCCGCGGCGCGCCCGGCGCCACGCCCAGCGAAGATTGCGAGGTGGCGTACACCTCGTCCGTCAGGTTCTCCACCTGCAGGTAGAGCTTGAAGGGAATCCGCCCGGCGCTGCCCCAGGCGACGCCGGCGTCGAAGATGTCGTAGGGATCGGAATACGTCGCGTTGCTCGCGTCGATCGCGTATTCGCCGACCTTGCGCCAGATCAGGTCGAGCTTCCATGCCACGGCCGGCGACCAGCTGGCCGTCACCGTGACGGAATAGTCCGGCACGCCGCTGACCTTGTTGCCGATCAGCGCCGCGTCGGCATTGGCCTTCACTTCGGAATCGGCGCTGCCGTAGACCGCCGAGAATTCGAACCCCGCCTCGGGCAGCAGCCAGCGCAGGCTGGCCTCGACGCCCGTGCGCTCGGTCTCGCCGAAGTTCTCGTACTCACCCGGCGCGATCGTGCGGACTTCGTCGGTGGAAGTGAGGCGATAGGCCACCACGTCGAACTGCAGCGTGCGCAGGACATGGACATGCGCCCCCACCTCGCTCTGGCGGAAGATCACCGGATCGAGCGTATCCGCCGCCGCGGCGTACTTGATGAAGCCGTTGGGGAGCGCGAAGCCCTCCGACCAGCTCGCACGCAGGCGCACGTTTCGCGTCACATCGGCACTCAGGCCCAGTTTCGGACTGACGTTGTCCATGTCGGCGAGGTCAGCGCAGGGATCGCTGCCGGTCTCCGGCCCGTTGAGCGAGCAGCCGCCGCTGAAGCGGTCGTAGCGAAAGCCGACCGACGGCATGAACAGCGGATGCCATTCGGCCTGGATCTCGCCAAAGGCGGAGACGCTGTTCAGGCGCGCCTCGCGGTCGTTGATGGCCGGGGCGATGCGACGCCGATGGTCCAGTCCGTCGTAGTACACGAAGTCCGTGGATTCGCGGAAGGTTTCCAGGCCGGCCACCCAGTTCAGCGGCCTGCCCGCGAGTTCGCCGCGGCTGTTGAGGCTCAGGCCGGCGCCGAAGACGCTGCGGTCGTAGCTTTCCTCGCGCTGTCGCCATTCGCCGCCGACCGGGCGCGAGAACCAGCGCGTGAATTCCTGCTGCGTCGCATAGGCAAAGCCCAGGAGCTTCAGGTCCGCCGCCAGCGCGTATCCGAAATCGGCGCGCAGGTTGGCGAAGTCCTTTTCGGCGCCGTCGTTCTGCACGCCAGGGTCGATGCCGTAGGGGTCCTGCTCGAACAAGGCCTGCGGCAGGTAGGCGGCGGAATCACTGTCCGCCTTGTGCAATCGTGCCGACAGGGCGACTTCGGCCCGGGGGCTGAGCGAGATCCGCCAGCGGCCAGCGAAGCTGCCGCGATCGGACTGCGACTGCGGGCGGAAGCCGTCGGTATGGAAGAACTGCGCGGCGAGATTGAGCTGCTGGTGTTCGCCGATGGGCGTGCCCATCGCGGCCTGCAGATCCAGTGTTTTGTCGGAGCCCAGCGCGAGATCGAATTCGCGGTAGTCGCCGGTCTTGCGGGTGTCGATCCGGATCAAACCGCCGCGGTTGTAGTTGCCGTACAGCGCCGAAACCGGCCCGCGGAAGACATTCATCGTCGCGATTTCCAGCGGGATGACGACGTTGAGGTCCAGGTAACCGTCGGCGTGCGACATCGCTTCGTTCAGGGGTACGCCGTCGATCACCGCGCCCAGGTCGCCGCCATGCCCGCCTCCGCCGAAGCCGCGGATGACAATGCTGTCCGCCACCCCCGCGAGGCCGAAGTTGCGGATCGCCATGCCCGGCACGTAGCGGAACAGTTCCTGCGTCTGCCCCAGCCGGCGCTCCCGGATCTGTGCGCTTTCGAAATCCGTGCTGCTGTACGGCGATGCCCCGGATTCCAGGACCTGGCCCTTCACTTCGATGGGCCCGAGATCGACGGGACCCGCCTCGTCATCGTGATGGGGATGCGCACCGGCTCCCCCCGCGCCCAGCACCAGCGCCACCATCAGCGCGCCCCGAATGCCGCCGCGCCACGCTCCCCGGACATGCAAATCCGCCTTGCAACCCCCTGTCTCCACAGGCTGCTCTCCTCGCTGTGTCGCCGCTGGTTGCGGCGATCGTTATGGCTGGGTCGGCACTGCGAGCGGGAGCCTAGGAGGGCCTATATCATATTGTCAATATGAAAACTTAATTTACATCCTTCATACCCGTGTCCGGGCTGTAAGAAAAAGCGCCCCGACTTGAGGACGCCACTGCGCCAGCAGGCGCTGCTCGGTGAAGTCGTCGACGATGCCTTGCGCGCGCAGGAACTCGGCAGCGTGCACCACGCGATCTCCCTGCGCATTGCGATGCTTGAGCAGCAGGCCGCCGACCGAATCCGGCGCCAGCGGCAGGAGCAGGAGTTCGCCGTCCCGCGCGAGCAGCGCGACGGACCCCGCATGCGGAAAGCAGGCCTCGCAAAGCGCACGCGGCAGACGGATGCTGCCGCGCACGACGCTTAACTCGACGCCCGCCGCCAGTTCATCCGGTGACATGGGTGTCGATGTCCGCCGCGATCAGCTCGACCACGCGCAGCGCGGACGCCCGTACTGCGGGCGTCAGCTCCAGGCCCAGATCGAGGTTCGCCGCCTCGATCAGGTAGACCGTGACGTCGCCGGGGAAGTCGTCCCGGAAAATCCGCCGCCCCGCCGCGAGGGCGTGGTCCCAGCGGAAATCGTGCAGCGTCAGCGCCGGCGCGTGATCGACGGCGAGCTGTTCGCCGGGCACGCGATAGATGGCACCCGGCGCTTCACCGGGTTGCTGCGCATCAACGACGATGAGCCGGCTCGCACCGCGCGCCTGGAACATCACCTCCATGCCGCCGGTGCCGGCATCGAACACCCGCACATCCTCGCGCGGATGGTCGCGCAGCCGCCGCAGCAACGTCTGCGCGACGAAAACGCCGACGCCGTCGTCGCTGCGATTGGCGTTGCCGCAGCCGATAACCGTCAGCACGGCGTCAGATCCGCCAGAGACGGCACCACCAGTTCGACTCCACGGGCACGGCCAGTTCCGGCAGATCGCACCAGCGGCGATGCACGAGGTAATACATGCATTCCTGGCAGCGCATCTGGTCTTCGCCGTAGGGCTTGTCGGTGAAGCCGGACAACACGAGCTTGCCCTCGAGGTCGTCGGGCGCCAGCTCGCGCAACTCCACCAGCAGCCGGCTGAAGGCCGCGTCGTTCTCCGGGAACGGCTCGGTCTTCGTCTTCAAGCCCGAGCGCAGCATCTCGCCGATCTTCGTCCGCAGCTGATGTTCCTGTTCGCTTTGCATCGGTAGGTTCTCCGCCGTCCCGTTCTTCACGGGGGTGTTCACCTGCCTGAGCGATCCGGTGGCGCGACCGCGCCACCGGGCCGTTTGGCTTTGAGGAAACGCGACCCGGTGCAGACTGGCCGCACCGGGCGCCGCCATCATGCCGTACGGAAGCGCGCGAGCTCCTTGCCGGTTTTCTTGTCGTGGGCGTGCACGGTGCAGACCAGGCACGAGTCGAACGAGCGGGCCACGTGCCCGACCTCGACCGGATCGGTCGGGTCGGCGATGGGCGTGCCGACCAGTGCCTGCTCGATCGGCCCAAGCTTCTCGCCGCCGTCGCGCGGTCCGACGTTCCAGGTCGTCGGCGCGATGATCTGGTAGTTCTTGATCTTGCCGTCCTTGACCTCGATCCAGTGGCACAGCGCGCCGCGGATCGCCTCGGTCGCTCCCCAGCCGCGGCCGTCCTTCTCCTTCGGCTTGATGTACCAGGGATCGTTGAGGCGGAACTCGCGCAGGATGCGCTCGCACTCGCGGTAGAGCTTGATGGTCTCGTGCATGCGCGCGATCTGGCGCAGGTGCAGGCTCGGCCCGCCCATCTTCTTGTACATGTCGAGGATCAGGCCGTCATAGTGCTGCCAGGACTCGCCGTGACGACCGCCCGCGATCAGCTGCCGCGCGAACGGTCCCGCTTCGAGGCGGCCGGACTCGATGTGGCGGACGCTCGTGGCCCACGAGTACTTGCCGGCGTGGTCGAGGTCATTCTTCTGGATCGGCTTCGTCGTGCGATCGAACGGATGAATGTCCTGCCCGCCCTCGTCGTACCACGCGTGCGTGGTGTTCTCGCGCAGGAACTTCTGGTCCATCAGCATGTGCGTGTCGGATTCGCCGTCGTACACGCCGCTCTTCATGATCACCGCCGCGTTGCGGCCGTCGATCGTCGGCTTCTGGTACCTGTCCTCGTGCGGCAGATAGCCCCAGGACACGTACTTGCCGATGCCGCCGCCGTACTTGTCGAGGCCGATGTCGAGGCCCATGCGCCAGTAGAAGCCGAGGTCGGAGTTCGCGTGTTCCGGGCGCTCGTCCAGCCACGCCAGGAAGTCGTCGTGGGTCTTGATCTGTTCGTAGCGCTCCAGCGTGCAGCCGAGCCACAGCGATTCGAGCCAGTTCTTCTTGTAGTACTCGAGGATGGACCACGCGCGGGTGATGTCGGTCAGCGTCGGCGCACACATCACGCCGCCGGGCACCATGTACGAGGAGTGCGGCCACTGCCCGCCGAGCAGCGCGTAGATTTCCACCGGCTTGCCGGAGATCGTCACACCCTGCTCATAGGACGTGCCGGTGAACGGCGCGAAGCGCTTGACCGCCTCCTCGTAGAACGGGCTGTTGCGGTACTTCTTGTTGGTCATGTCGATCGCGTACAGGCCGTAGAAGTAGCGCGGCTGGCTCTGGATCGACTCGGTGAGCTGGCCGAGGTTGCGGGCCAGGATCGCGTTGCGCGGCACCTCCGTGCCCCAGGCGGTGTCCAGCGCCCACGCGGCGCAGGTCAGGTGCGAGGCGCCGCAGATGCCGCAGGCGCGGGGCGTGACGACGAGGCCGGCCTGCGGGTCCTTGTCGCGCAGGATGATCTCGAAACCGCGAAACAGTTCCGCCTGTGTCCAGGCATTGGTGACGACGCCGTTGTCGATATCGACGCGCACGTCGAGATCACCCTCGACGCGGCCGACCGGCGAGATGTCCAGAGTCTGCACTGCCATGTTCCGTTCTCCTCTTGTAGGTGTCGGCGCGTCAGACGACGAAGATGTCTTCTTCCGCCCACTTGGGCGCCGCGTTCTTGGCCGCGCCGGTCAGCGCGATGTAGCCCTTCTTGTCCACGCCCTTGGGCAGATCCTTGGGAACGCCCATGACGGTCTGGGTCTTGAAGACCGTGCCGGGCGCAAGATCGAAGAACGGGAACTCCGGCTCGGTGCAGCCCATGCAGGGCATGCCCGCGCGCGTCTTCGACGACTGGCGGTTCCAGAGGATGCGGTTGCACGGCGAGTGCGTCATCGGCCCGCGGCAGCCGAGGTCGTAGAACAGGCAGCCCTTGCGCTGGCCGAACTCGGTCGCCGAGACCTTGTAGGCGAAGTGCATGTTCCGCGTGCAGCCCGTCTGCGTGAAGCTCTGGAAGAAGGTCTTGGGCCGCTGCAGGTCGTCCAGCGCAAGATCGCCGGCACGGCCCGTCGCCACGGCGACGACGATCTGGCTGATCCAGTCCGGATGCGCCGGGCAGCCCGGCACGTTGATCACCGGCAGGCCCGCCTTGGACTTGTAGTTGATGCCGAGAAAGCCGCCGTGATCACGCTTGAGGAACTGCAGGCCCTGGGAGTCGCTCGGATTCGGCGCGGTGGCCGGGATGCCGCCCCAGGTCGCGCAGTCGCCGATCGCGACCGTGAACGAGGCGGCGTTGGCGAGCTCCTGCACCCATTGCTTCATCGGCCGGCCGGCGAAGCGGTTCCACTCGCCGGTGCCGTTGGGCGCGTTCACCACCGTGCCTTCGAACACGAAGATGTCCAGCGGAATCGCACCGGAGGCACAATCGCGCAGGATCTTCTGCAGGTTGTCGCCCAGCTCCACGCCCAGCGACGGATGCCACAGGATGTTGATGCCGAAATCAGTAACGAGGTCGCAAGCGCTGGGTTCTTCCGCATTCAGGAACGACATCGTGTTGCCTGAACACGCCCCACCCTGCAACCAGAGCAGATTGGCCATTGTTTTCTTCTCCTCTCGAGTCCGTGAAGCCGCAGACGTGCATTCCGGTTGCTCTGCCCGATTGCGACATCGCTGCGCACCGGTGCACCCGCGCAACTCACTGCAAAGGAGGTGCCAAACTATTTCTTAAAATTATTCTTTTTCTTTCAATGCTCTAGGATGATAATGAGAATACGTCACATGCCCTTGTGCCAAGCGACTTGGCAGAAGGCGTGAATCTGCAAAGCAGGCTTGCAGCAGTGGTCGCTCAGCCGTCGCGATTGCCGCAGACCGGACACTCAACTTCCAGCGTGTAGCCGAACCAGATTCCGCGACATCGCTTGCACCAGTGCCCGTTCATCTGTTCGGGCGTGAGCCCGAGCTGACGCGCGAGCGGCGTGATGCCCAGGTCGCGGAATCCTCCGGGCGTCCCGGACGGGCGGCTTCGCGAGTGGGGAAACGCGGTCACCTTCTCCGCGTCGCCGGAAGCATTGGAGGTTTTCCTGTCGCTCATCGGCGTCAGCGCCGGCTGGCCTGCGCCTGCTTCTGGTCAAGCTTGTAACGCTTGATCTTGTTGGCCAGGCCGACGCGCGACAGGCCCAGTTCCTTCGCCGCCCGGCTGTGGTTCCAGCGATGCCGCAGCAGCGACTGCATGACCAGCTCCGCTTCCAGTGCTTCCACCTTCTGCTTGAGTGTGCGACTGCCTTGCAGGAGGGCCGCCATCGCAGCATCCGCCTTGTCCGGCGACAGGCACGTGAATTCGGGCGACATGTGCTTGGCTGACAGAAACTCACCGTCTTCCGCCAGCGCCACCATGCGCCGGATCTCGTTTTCCAGCTCGCGCACGTTGCCCGGGAACGGGTGCGCGCGAAGCAGGCGCAGCGCCTCCGACGAGATTCCGGCGATCTTGCGGTTGATCGTTTCCCCATACTTGCGCGCCGCATGTTCGGCCAGCAGCGGGATATCGTCCGGCCGCTCGCGCAACGGCGGCATCTGCAGCTCGAAGCCGCGCAGCCGGAAGTAGAGATCCTGGCGAAACTTGCCCTGCTCGACGAGTTCCTTCAGCGGCCGGTTGGACGCGGCGATGATGCGCAGATTGCAGTGTCGCGTCTCGTCGGAGCCCAGCGGCTTGACCTCGCCCTCCTGCAGAAAGCGCAGCAGGCTCACCTGGAACGACTGCGAGACCTCCGAGATTTCATCGAGGAACACCGTGCCGCTGTCCGCAGCCGGAAACAGTCCCAGGCGATCGCTGATCGCACCGGTGAACGCGCCTCGCTTGTGACCGAACAACTCGGAATGCAGCATGTCGTCCGGCAGTGCGCCGCAGTTCTGCGCCATGAACGGGAACGTGTTCCGCCGGCTGAAAAAATGGATCGCGCGCGCCATCAATTCCTTGCCGGTGCCCGTCTCCCCCTGAATCAGCACCGGCAGATCGGTTGCCGCCGCCTTGCGCGCGAGGTTGCAGACCTGTGCCATCGCATCGCTGACGAATACCAAGCGATCGAAGTGGTAGACGTCCTGCAACTGCCTGACCAGAACGTCGTTCTCGCGGCGAAGCACGTCGTCGGCAAACTTCAGCTCGCGACTGAGGAAGCGATGCCGGCGTGCCAGCTCCCGGCTTTCCAGCGCGCGCTTGATCGTCAGCAGCAGATGGTCCGGCTGCCACGGCTTGGGAATGAACTGATACACCGCGGCTTCATTGATCGACCGGATCATGTCTTCCGGATCGGTGTACCCGGTGATCAGGATGCGGATCGCCTCGGGGTGCGTGACGCGTGTCCGGGCGAAAAACTCGACGCCGCTGGTCTCGGGCATCAACTGGTCGCAGAGAATCAGATCGACCGGTGACCTGTCGAGAATCTCGAAGGCCGCTGCGGCGGAGTCTGCCGCGAGCACCTGATAGTCCTCCCTGAGACAGCGCGTGAGCGAGGCCCGCACCTGGGGCTCGTCATCGACCACGAGCACGACTCTGCCATCATTCGGTCGCTCAGTCCGCATATGCTTTTCACAATGCAAATTATGTTTGCAAGTTAGCACATGCTTCATTGAAGTCAATGCAATTGACAGAGCACAGCTCGCCATCCAGTTCGGCGAACGTTTCACCCTCACCAATTGATTACATCAACCGACTCACACACAGAAGTTCTGACAGGCTCGCTCAACACAGAGCGCGACGCCGTCGTGCCGATTACACAGGCCACGCAGGCGGTGATTCAAACCGCAGCGTGAAATTTTTCGACTGAATTCACGTTCCGTGATTGACGGCGGAAGTCGTATCAATGCCTTGTCACCGCCACTGCTTGCAGCGCCGCCCGGCATGGCGAGATCCCGTCGGGAGTGTCCGTTCCCGACCAGCACGATGTCTCAATGCACGGTACAGACCATGCAGGGATCGAACGAACGCACGATGTGCTGTACCGAAACCGGATCATCCACCAGGGGATCGACCGGCGTTCCAACCAGCGCCTGTTCGAGCGCACCCGGCGTGCCGCCGCGGTCGCGAGGTGAAAAATTCCACGTGGTCGGCGCAATGATCTGATAGCTGGAGATCCGTCCCTTGTGCACGCGCAGCCAGTGCCCGAGACTGCCGCGCGCCGCCTCGATCAGTCCGGCCCCTTCGGCATCGGCAGGCATCCGCCCGAATACGCAGTAAGGTTCGCCGGCCCGAAGGCTGCGGAGCCAGCGCTCCATCGACATCAGCGTGCGTGCGATTTCCAGCAGCCGTGCGACCACCCGGTTGCGCACGTTGCCTCCACTGACGCGAACCAGGTCGACGATCAGCGGATGGCCGTCCACGAGCTGACGCGCAAGCGCGCCCACCTCGACGGTCCGGCCGGCGAGTCGCGGGGCCTTGCACCAGCTGTAGGCGTCGGCGCGATCCATGTCCGGCTGCGTGATACCCCGCGCCGGCGGCAGCGGTTCGCCCGGACCGGCCATCCAGGCATGGCTGAGGTCCTCGGCGATGCCATCGACATCCAGCACCCGGCGCGTGCCGTCGATCCACACGCCCTGCGCGAATGTCGGGCTTCCTTCACAAGGATAGGCGCCGTAGCTCATGAAGCGGTCGTCGGCACGCCCCAGCCGCTCCAGCCCCAGATCGTCGGCAACGTGCAGAAAGCCGCGCAGATCCGACGCGAACGGCGACGCCGCGTCGCGCCAGGCGTCCAGCGCCGCCGCGCTGTCCAGCGCGGCAATGCGCTCGAGGGTGTCGCCGAACAGGCGTTCTTCGAGAAAGCGGCGGAAGTGCGCGACGATGGCGAGCAGACGGACGCGCTCGCCCGTCTCGATCGCCCGCGACGAGCCGCCGGGCTGCAGCGTCAGCGTGTGCGGCCATTTGCCGGCCAGCGTGCCCAGCAGATGCAGGAATGCCGCGCGCGCGGGGATGACCTCGGCAGTGGCACGACCCGACAGCGCGCGGAAGCGCTCGGCCGCCGGCGCGTGCCAGCCGCGGCCCGCGTAAACGTCGCGCGCGAAGTCCGGCATGAAGAACAGATAGAAATGCGACAGATGGTCGGCCACGTTCTCGGCCGCGAGGATGAGGTTGGTGGCCAGCTCGCCATTGGGCGGTACGTCCAGCCCCATCGCATCGGCCAGCGCGCGGGCTGCCGCCATCGACTGCGCGACCGAGCAGATGCCGCAGATGCGCGGCGTGATCACCATCGCATCCGTCGGCGCCTTGCCTTCGAGAATCTGCTCGAACCCACGGAACAGCGGGGAGTTCACGCGCGCGGCGGCGACGCGTCCGTCCTCGACATCGAGGTGGACTTCCAGATCACCTTCGACGCGGTTGAACGGCCCCAGGGACAGCGTCGTCACCGCGTCAGTCCTCCGGCAGGCCGTGGATCGTCGGCGGGATCATCGTGCGCTCGTGGACGGCATTGACCTTCACGCGGCGCGGCGTCGCGGCCTTGGACAGCGAGGCCAGCGTGACGAACCACGCCTTGGGCATGTCGGTCGGCAGGCCGATGGGAATGCCGGCGATCTTCGGCGTTACCGCGAACGCGTGTCCCGGCTCCTCGAAGTTCGGCGCCGTGCAGTTGATGCAGGCGTAGCCGCCGCGCGTGCAGGAGCCCTCGCCATTCCACAGCCGTGTGTTGCAGTCGCCGTGCGCCTGGGTGCCCTTGCAGCCCAGGTGCTCCATCATGCAGCCCATGTCCGACGGTTTTTCGGCACTGGCCTTGAACTCGTAGTACTCGTTGCGCGTGCAGCCGTGGTGCACGAGATGGTCGGCATACATGCGCGGGCGGCGCAGCGCGTCGAGCGCGGTCTCGTCCATCTCGCCGAGCGCAAGCGTCATCAGCGTCTCGGTGACCCAGTTGGGATGCGTCGGGCAGCCGGCGATGTTGATCACCGGCAGACCGGCGCCGGAGCGGTAGTCGGCGCCCAGCAGGCCGCCCGGTTCGGCGCCGTCGTACTGCAGCCCGCAGGCGTCGGTCGGATTGTTGCCGGCGGCAGTGATGCCTCCGAAAGCCGCGCAGGTGCCGACGGCGACGGTGTAGCGCGCGCGGCCGGACAGTTCGCGCACCCAGTCGATCATGGGGCGGTTGGTGCCGCCCAGCATGTGGAAGCGGCCCGTCCCGTTCGGCCCGCGCAGCAGCGAGCCTTCAACGCAAAGCGCATCCAGGGGTTCCGTGCCGTCGCACAGGCGGCGCAGCAGGGTCGTCACGTCGCTGCACGAGGCTTCACTCAGCGACGGGTGCCAGAGCAGGTGGATGCCGAAGCCTGACAGCGTCGCGAGCAGATCGGGAGATTCCGCGTTCAGCAGAGACATCGTGCAACCGCCGCAACCGCCGGATTGCAGCCACAGCACGGAAAATGAGCGTCGCATGGGAACAGGCCTCCCGGCTTCGTCGGCGGGGACATGATACGCCCTCGCGCTGCGTTCGCTCCGAAGCGCGCCTGCCGCACGGCAGCGGCGGCAGGCGCTTTTTGCCTAGAGCCAGAAGCCCAGGCCGGCCCCCAGGATGAATCCTTCGAATTCCAGCTTGTCGTTCAGCGCGGGATTGGCGCCGACGGTGACGTCGGCGTTGAACCTCAGGTAGCGGATGTCCGCGTTGATCGATACGTTGTCGTTGATGTGGTAGTTGGCGCCGATCTGCAGCACGAAGCCGATGCTGTCGTCCACATCCACGTCCAGCGCTTCGAGCTGACCGCTGCCGCCGTGGAAGATGTTGTAGTTGAAGCCCGCGCCCACGTAAGGACGGAATGCGCTTTGCGCGCGTCCCAGGTGCAGCTGCGCGGTCACGATCGGCGGGACCAGCCCCACCGATCCGAGCGGCCCGGCAACGCCCGATTTCACCTCCGGTTGCATGAACGCGGCCAGCACGTTGATCCCCAGTGTCGGCGTGGCGAAGTAAGTTGCGTCGATCGCCAGCGTGGTCTGGTCGTCCACCGAAAGATCCAGGACGTCGGAACTGGCATCGGCCAGCACGGTGATCGCGGTGGTGCGCACGAGCCAACGGCTGTCTTCCTGGGCCTGGGCAATGCCGGGCTGAATGCCTGCCGCCAGCAGCGCGGCGGCTGCCAGCATGGACTGCATCTGCATGATTGCTCTCCTCGTGTGATTGTCGTAAGGGAACATCTAAGGTCCCCCCGGCAGATCAGGGCAAGACCGATGCCATCCTCACGTCCAGAACGAAAAGAGTTTCCGATTAGATACTTACAGAGTTGACCCGTCTTCCGGAACGGCTCCGGGCTGGAAAGCAGCTATGCAAAGCGGCGTCCGGGACGGCATTCCGCTTGCAGTTGTGCCTCAGGACCTGGGCTCGGCCTGCCTTTCAAGGCCGAGGCGCAGCAGCTTCTGCCGCAGGCCTACGCGCGACAGGCCCAGTTCCTTCGCCGCCCTGGTCTTGTTCCAGCGGCAGCGCAGCAGCGTTTCCTTGAGAATCGCCGCTTCCATCGCCTCCAGACGCGATTGCAGCGTGCCCGAACGCGGCAGCGATGCGGCATCGGCGGCGCCGTCCGCAAGCGCCAGTCCCGGCCGGCCGCGCAGAACGCGCGCTGACAGGAGATCCGCGCCGATATCGAGATCCTCGGACAGCGCGAGCGCCCGGTAGATCTCGTTGCGAAGCTCACGGATGTTGCCCGGCCACGGATACGTCATCAGGCAGGCCAGTGCTTCGTCGGTGAAACCGCGGACCGGCTTGGCGAGATCGTGCCCGGCCTGCAGCAGCAGGCCCTCGACCAGCACGCGCAGGTCCATCGTGCGCTCGCGCAGCGGCGGCAGCGTCAGCGGGAACACCGCGATGCGGTAGTACAGATCCTCGCGAAAGCGCCCTGCCCGCACCTCGCTTTCCAGGTCGCGATGCGTTGCGGCGATCACGCGTACGTCCACCGGCACCGCCTGGTTTGCGCCGACCGGACGCACTTCGCCTTCCTGCAGCACGCGCAGCAGCTTGACCTGGAAGGTCGGCGAGGTGTCGCCGATCTCGTCGAGGAAGATCGTGCCACCGCTGGCGCGCTGGAACAGGCCCACATGATCCTGGTACGCGCCGGTGAACGAGCCGCGCTTGTGACCGAACAGTTCGGACTCCAGCAGGTTGTCCGGCACCGCCGCGCAGTTCTCCATCACGAACGGGCCGGTGGTGCGCGGGCTCGCGTAGTGGATCGCGCGTGCCAGCAACTCCTTGCCGGTGCCCGACTCGCCCTGGATCAGCACCGCCAGGTCGTAGCGCGCGACCTGCTGCGCGAGCCGGCAGACCTCGTTGAGCGGACTGTCGGGCGCGCGCACGAGTCGCGAGAATTCGTGGTGCAGCTGCACCTGCTCCTGGCGGCTGCGCGCGCGCTGGCGCAGCACGCCGCCGTCGCTGCGCATCTCCAGTTCGATGCGGCGGACGTCGTTCTGCAGCGTGCGGGCCTCGACCGCCTCGCTGACCAGCGTCACCAGCTGCGCCGGCAGCCAGGGTTTGAGCACGTACTGGTAGATGCCCGCGTCGTTGATGCCGGCGATGATGTCGTCGGCATCGCTGTGCCCGGAGATGAGCACGCGCACGACCTCGGGCCAGCGCTGGCGCACGCGCTTGAGGAATTCCACGCCGGTGGCGCCGGGCATGCGCTGGTCGCAGAGGATGACGTCGACCGGCACGTCGGTGTTCAGCATCTCCTCGCGTGCACCGAGCAGGTCGAGCGCCTGCTCGGCGGAGCCCGCCGTCAGCACTTCGAAATCGTCCTCCAGCGTCCGCCGCAGGGCGTCCACCGAATTGCGTTCGTCATCCACCACCAGCACGCTGGGCATGCCTTCTCCGGAACAGGCCTCGGCGAGCGCATGCGGCTGCGGGATCGCAGCGTTCGCGGCACGCCGCCGCGGCATGATAGCCGGGCTGTCTCCCGCCGAACCCTCAGGCATGCTGCGCACGCAACCTGACCAGCTCCGCCTCGGCCTCGGCGAGGCGGCGGCGCAGCTCGGCGGTCTCGTCCGCCGCCGCATGCGCGTGAGGCCGGCCGCGCGCGTGATCGAGCGCATGCAGGACCCAGTCGAGCCAGGCATCCATGCCGGTGCCGGCCGTCGCCGATACCTGCAGGACCCGGATGCGCGGGTTCACTTCGCGCGCGTAGGCGATGCAGCGCTGCGTATCGAAATTCAGGTGCGGCAGCAGGTCCACCTTGTTCAGCAGCATGAGCGTTGCCGCGGCGAACATGTCGGGATACTTGAGCGGCTTGTCCTCGCCTTCCGTCACCGACAGGATCGCGACCTTGGCCGCCTCGCCCAGATCCCACATCGCCGGGCAGACGAGGTTTCCGACGTTCTCGATGAACAGCACCCCGCCCTGCGCGTCGAGCCCGTCGCAGGCGCGGCCGACCATCTCGGCGTCGAGATGGCAGCCCTTGCCGGTGTTGACCTGTACCGCAGGTGCGCCGGTCGCGCGGATGCGATCGGCGTCATGCGTGGTCTGCTGGTCGCCCTCGATCACCGCGACCGCCAGCGCGGGATCGCGCCGGCGCAGGGCCTCGATCGTCGCGCACAGCAGCGTGGTCTTGCCGGAACCCGGGCTGGAGACGAGATTCAGCGCGAGCCGGCCCTGCTGCGCGAAGCGCTCGCGGTTGCGCGCGGCGATGCGGTTGTTGGCGCCGAGCACGTCCTGCTCGATGCGGATCGCCCGCACCTGGCTCATGCCCGGCACGGAGACGCCGGCCGCGCCGGCACCGTAGTGCAGGTCGCCGCTGCCGGCATCGTGGCGGACATGCGCCGCCGCGTGTGCCGGATGCGCGTGCCCGTGGTCATGGTCATGACCATGATCGTGATCGTCGCAGCCGCAGATCGTGCACATCGTTCATTCCTCCAGGGGTGTTTCCAGCGACAGGGTTTGCGGCAGGTCGATCACGCGCAGCTCGCGCACGCGCAGCTCGGTGCCGCCGATGGGTTGCAGCTGCCGTCCGCGGCAGCGCGGGCAATCGTCCAGGCGCGAGTGGATCGGCACCGGCACCGCGCAGGCCATGCACCAGGCCCGCGCCGGCACTTCGTCGATCTCGATCGCAGCGTCCTACAGCACGCTGCCGGGCGCCAGCGATTCCAGTGCGAAACGCAGCGCCGCGATCTCCACGCCGGCGAGACTGCCAACCTCCAGCACCACGCGTTCGAGACGCACGCGCCCCTGCCCTCGCAGCGCGTCGTCGACCAGCGTCAGCACGCCGGACGCCAGGCTCAGTTCATGCATGCATCCGCCTCGACGACGGGCCGCGCCGCCGCCTCGACCGCGAAGGGCACGCAGGGATCGCCGGCGATCGCGAGCAGCGTCGGCGCCGGATCACCGGGGGCGCGCGCCGCCAGCGCGCGTGCGAGCACGCCGTCGGGATGGAAATTCCACTGCGTCGGCGCGACGACGCGGTACTGATCCACGTTTCCGCACGCGTCCACCGCCAGCAGGTGAACGAGTACGCCGCGCGCGGTTTCCACCCAGGCCAGTGCGTGCCGTGCGTCCACCGCGCAGGCGCCGCCGCGCAGGCCGTCGTCGTCCAGCGCGAGCGCCGCGAGATCGTCCAGCCGCCCCAGCAGGCGCCCGAGCGCATCGGCCGGCGGCAGGCCGCCGCGGCGCACGGCCCGTGCCCAGGCGCCGGTCTGCGCGACGCGGCCGGCAACCCGGGGGCATTCGGCGAAGCCGTCGTCCGCGAACGCCGCGCGGGCCAGCGCGGGCCACGCGTCCGGGGTGAGTGTTTCCAGGGTGTCATCGATACTCAGACGCAATCGCCGTGCGTCCTCCGCGACCCCGGCCAGTGCCTGTGCCGGCGCACCGGGAGCACGGCGCAGCGCCGCCAGCGCGACGGATGCATCCGCCTGCCGCCGCCAGCGCAGCCATTCACGCAGTGGCGCGCCAAGCAGCTGCACGCCCAGCGCAGCCGCAAAGCCTTCGTCGCGGTCGAGCGCTCGCCACAGGCCGCCCAGCGCCGCCAGCCCGTCGGCGTCGACCTGCCGGCCGGCCAGATGCTGCGGCCAGTCCAGCCACAGGTGACGCAGGTGTTCGCGCAGCGCAGTGTGACGAAGCGCGCTGCACTGCGCTGGCGTCGGGCTTGCTGCACCGTCGCGCAGTGCCGCCCACGCGAGCCGCGCTGCGACACGATGGGCCGGACCGCACAGCGACAGCAGGCGCTCCAGCATCGGGCCCGCCTGTGCTTCGCCCATGCCGCGCAGGAAACGCAGCGGCAATGCCCTCAGCGGTGCGACCGACGGCGACACCCCCGGCCGCAGCACGAGCACGCGATCCGCTGCCGCCGCGACGTTCACAGCGGCGTGCCCTCGCCGGCTGCGGCAAAGCCTGCGAACAGCCGGCGGCGCGACGGCTGTGCCGGCTCGTCGCGCCCGGTGCGCAACTGCGCGAGCACGGCCTGCGCGACGCAGCACGCCGAGTCCTGGTCGGCGAACTCGAACACCGGCGAGAACAGCGAGCACATCTCGAAGCGCCCCACGCCCGCTTCCTCCGCGCCGATGAAGCTGTAGCGTTCGCCGGCAAGGCGATGCGTCCGCGTATGCCCCGGCGCCGCGAGCCTGTCCGGCGACGCCGGCAGCCAGATCAGGTTCATGCACCAAGGGGTGAGCAGGATGCCGAGCCAGCCGCGCTCGCCCTCCGCCGGCCCGTCGGCGGGCGCGAAGCCGATGGTCTCGACCGCCAGCGCGGTATTGCAGACCGGCAGGTCCGCCATGCGCGTCGCGGCGATGCGCGCATAGGTCTCGCGCAGGACCTCGACGGCCGGCAGCGCCGCGTTCACGCGTCCAGCACCATGAACTGCTCGGCGTCGCCGTCGCACTGCGGACAGCGCCAGTGCGGCGGCAGGTCGGCGAAGGGTGTGCCCGGCGCAATCTGCCACACCGGATCGCCCTCGGCCGGATCGTAGACCCACCAGCAGATCTTGCATTCGAGGCGCGCGTCTGCCGGAAGGCGGTTGCGGTCGCCCAGATATGACCCCTCGAAGCGGGGTTGGTCGTGGAAGGCCATCACGCAGCGCTCGCGGGTGGCATCCATTGCCCTTCGGGCGCGCTCATGCGTCGGTGACGACCCATTCCAGCACCTCCTGGAAACGCGGTAGCGCGTCGGACATATCCTCGGCTGCCGCACAGACCGCCTCCGGCATGTCGGCGATCTCGAGCGTGTTGAGGATCACCGCATCCTGCGAGTTGTAGTAGACGACTCGCCAGCAGTTCGGCACGCGGGTGCTGCTGACGCGGCAGTTGCCGTAGCCGCGCGACAGGATGGTGGCGCGGCCGCTGCCGATGCGCTCGTCGAGATGGACGACGTCCTCCGGCGACAGCGGCAGCAGCGTCAGGTTGATGACGTGCGGCGGCTGGCCCGGCTGCCAGGTCGCGACCTGGTCGGCCAGCTCGGTGAGGATCGACGGCGCGTTCATCACCATCGGCGGCAGGCGGTCCGGAGCGTCGACGGCCAGCACGTCGCTCGCATCGAGCCGCGCCTGGGTGCGCAGCTCGAAAGGCACCATCGCCACTTCCACGTAGTCTTCGACCATGCACTCGCCCTCGAAGACGGCCACGCGCCAGATGCTGGCGAAGACCGACTCCTGGATGCGCACCGACCGCTGGCCGTCGATGCGCGCGCCGACCTCGCCTTCACCGAGGATCTGGTTGACGAAGCGGCGGTCCGCTTCATCCAGTGCGGTCAGATCCACACGCTCGCTGACCCGGGCCAGCCCGCCCGGCAGCGCCGCGACCGCACGCGCCAGCGCGGCGCCGATCTCGCGCAGCGCCTGCTGCCCGGCCTTGAACGCGGCGGCCTCGTCGCGCTCCGGCAGGATCGGCGGCCGGTAGGTCTCCATGCCGCGCGGCATCTGCATGTACTGGAGTTCTTCTTCCTCCACCGGCTGGCTGCCGGGGCCGATCACCTTGATGGGAATCGGAAAGGGTTTGCTGCCATCGGACAGGCTCATGGACATCCTCCGCAATCGAACATCGGGAGCATCCGCGCGTGCTCAGCGCAGGATGCGCAGCGGACGCGTCGGCGGCGCGACCAGCGCCGCGGCGGCGTCCCGCAGGAAATCGTCCCAGTCGCACATGCCGGGAATCGTCGCGACGTACTGGCCGTCGCGCAGGAACACCAGCGAGGGCCGGCGCATGACGCCGTACCGGTCGGCGATCTCGTTCTCCGCTTCCGCGGTGACGACGCCGATGCGAAAGCGCGGCGACGCGCCGCCGCCCAGCGCGCTGCGCAGCTCCGGCAGCACGACGGCGACGTCGGTGCACTCCGGATAGCGCGCGGGATTGGTCCAGACGAACAGCACGGCATCGCCGGGCTGCGCGAGAAACGCCGGCAGGCTGCCGGCGTCGACCCAGCCGGACTCGGGCAACGCGGTCAGCCGCTCGATCAGCACCGGCACCGCCGGTGCGGTGACGACGGCCGTGGAGGCGAACATCGCGGGTTCTTCGGCAACGGCACTCATGGTCCACTCCTGGTTACGGCCTGCGGCGTGCCTGTCAGCACGGCAAGCTGGTCTGAATCCATCCGCGACGGCAGCGCGAAACCGGGATCGGCATTCGTGCCTTCGCCGTGCATCGCGGCCTGCAGCAGGTCCAGCGCGGCATCGATCTCGGCGGCGCGCCCGGGCGGCAGGCGCTCGATCGCGGAATCGATGAACACCAGCAGTTGATCGCCCGCCTGCGGCTCGCCGACCAGCGCCGTGCGCACGCGGCGGCGTTCGCCGCGTCCCTCGCAGTCGGCCCAGCCGTCCGCGGCGGCGATCACGCGCATCGGGATGCCGATGCACATCAGCCGTGCTCCGGACCGGGGGTCACGAGAAAGCGCTCGTCGCCGACGCGGCAGGCCTGCTCCGGACCGGGGCGCTCGGCTTCGTAGCGCTGCATCGCCAGATGCGGCAGCGTCACCGCTTCGGCCGGGTCCAGCGGCTGCCGGCGCGGGCGCACGGCGCAGCCCCACTCGACCAGTGTTTCCACGCCCAGTCGCAGCGCTTCCGGCAAGACCGCGCGCACCGCGTCGCGCAGGCTGCCGCCGTAGTCCTCCAGTTCCTCCGGCTGGCAGCCGATCAGCACGACGCGCTCCGGGTAGTGGCCCGTGAGCCGCGCGAGCGACAGCACTTCCTGGAAGCCGGTCTGGTGCAGGCTCATCTTCCTGGCGCCGAGATACTGCGGCACCTCGTCGTCGCGGATCACGCGCAGCGTGCCGGGCGGCAGGCCGTAGTCGATGGCGTCGAAGATCAGCAGGCGGTCCGCGGACTGCACGTGCTGGATCAGGTACAGGCCCTGGGTGCCGCCGTCGACGATGCGCGGCCCGGGTTCGAACTCGTGGTCGCGTTGCAGCAGCTCGGCGCAGCGCACGCCGAAGCCTTCGTCGGCCCACAGCAGGTTGCCGATGCCGAGCACGACGATGGCGGGCGTGTCACGCCCGCCGTTACAGGGGGTATCGGTCGAAACGTGGCTCGCGGTGTTCACGCTGGCTCCTGGGGATGAGGGCGGGATCAGCGACGTGCGGTGTGCAGCCGTTGCCACGCGACGAAGCCGTCGTGCGCGGCCTGGAGTTGAAGCCAGAACTCGGCATCGCCGCCGAAGTGCATCGCGCAGCGCACCGCCGTATCCGGCGTCAGCCGGCGCCGGCCGTGCACCACTTCATGCAGCCGTCGACGGGAGATGCCGAGACGGCGCGCCGCCTCGGACTGGTTCACGCGCATCGGCGTCAGAAAGAGTTTCTGCAGCAGCCGGCCGGGGTGCACGGGTGGACGCGCCGGGGAAGCACGCCCAACCGATCTCACGGCCGGTGCCGCAGACAATGCCGGCAACATGTCCGGTCTTCAGTCCTTGAAGGTGCGGTAGCCGGAGACCATCGTGCTGACGATGCTCTGGCGGCCCATGATGTCTTCGCGCACCGCGGCATAGACGTGGAAGATGATGAAGCAGACCAGGAACCACATGCCGAGATGGTGGAAGGTGTGCACGTCCTGGGACTGGCCGAACAGCGGGATCACCCAGCCGAACAGCTTGTCCGCCCACGAGCCCATGCCGAGCCCTTCGCCGTACAGCGCGAAGCCGGTGACGATCATGAACAGCGAGGTCAGCACGAACACGAAGAACATCGCGAAGCGCGCCAGCGGGTTGTGCCCGACGTAGCGGTTCGGACGCGCGGAGAGGAAGCTGTACCACTTCACCATCGACCACACTTCGCGCCAGTACGCCGCCGTGAAGATCGGGACCGAGAACAGCTCGCGTGCGTGGTGGTTGCCGACGACGGCCCAGTAGATCCGCGCGATCATGCCGATCGCGAAGATGTAGCCGGCGGCAAAGTGCGCGAAGCGGATGTAGCCCATCAGGAAGTTCGCACTCGCCTCCCCCGGCTGCGTGGGCAAGGGCGAACCGATGAAGTAGCCGGTGACGCACAGCACCAGGATCGCCAGCATGTTGATCCAGTGCCAGATGCGCACCGGTGCCTCGTAGACGTAGACCGACTTGACGCTTTGGCCGTGATCGACCGCGGTTTCGTCGACGCCGGTGGCGTCGGCGGCCGCAACGGACAGTTCCGTGCTCATCGTAGAAGTCTCCTCTCGTACGGGACGGCGGCCCTGCGGCCGCCGACACCGGTCAACGCACTTTCACGCGGCTCAGTTCCTGGCCGTCCGGGCTCATGACGTGCGTCGAGCACGCCAGGCAGGGATCGAAGGAATGCAGCGTGCGCAGGATTTCCACCGGCTCCTCGGGATTGGCCATCGGCGTATTCATCAGCGAGGCCTCGAAGGCGCCGATCTGTCCCTTGGTGTCGCGCGGCGAGCCGTTCCAGGTCGTCGGCACGACGCACTGGTAGTTCTCGATGCGGCCGTCCTTGATCCGGATCCAGTGGCCGAGACCGCCGCGCGGTGCGGCGACGGTGCCGACGCCCTTGCACTCCTTGGGCCAGGTCCTGGGATCCCACTTGTCGACGTTGGCGGTGCTGCGGTCGCCGTTGCGGATGTTGTCCACCAGCTCGTGCCAGTCGTCGAGCATCATCTCGCCGCAGTACTGGCTTTCCAGCGCGCGCGCCAGCGTGCGGCCGATGGTCGTCGGCAGCAGCTGCTTGACGGTGTACTGCGTCTCCGGCAGGGCCAGCGCCTTGGGAATACCGCTGTTGATCATCATCGCGCTGTAGTCGACCTGCTCCTTCACGCGCTGGCAGTACTTGTGGCCCTTGAGCGCGTGCGAGTACGACAGGATGTAGCGCGCGAGCGGCCCCACTTCCATCGCATGGCCGCGCCAGCGCGGCGACTTGATCCACGAGTACTTGGCCGACTCGTCGATCTGCTCGATGTTCGTGCGCGTCCCCTTGGCCTTGGCGCCCAGCACGTAGTTCGGCTCGGTGACGCCGTCCCAGGGATGAAGGCCACGGTTCTCGTCGGCGTACTGGTACCAGGAGTGCGCCACGAACTCCTGCACCTGCTCCGGATCGCGCGGATCGACTTCGTGGATCTCGTCCCAGTTGCCGTTGATGATCGCGCCGCCGGGCAGTTGCTGGGTCGAGTGGTCGTAGGACACCTTTTCGTAGGTGCCGTAGTCGAGCACTTCCGTTCCGGAGATGCCGCCGCCGTAGAGCCAGCCGTGCGCCTTGTAGATGGTGCCGATCGCGAGCACGTCGGGGATGTAGACGTTCTTGTTGAACTCGATGATCTCGTCGATGCGCGCCTTGACGAAGTTCAGGCGCTCCATGTTGATCGGCGCACCCGCGGCGCCGTCGCCGTCGATGTTGATCGCGCAGGGCACGCCGCCGACGAGATAGTTCGGGTGCGGGTTCTTGCCACCGAAGATGGTGTGGATCTTCACCCACTCCTTCTGCAGGTCCAGCGCCTCGAGATAGTGGGTCACCGCCATCAGGTTGGCTTCGGGCGGCAGTACGTAGGCCTTGTTGCCCCAGTAGCCGTTCATGAACGGCCCGAGCTGGCCCGATTCGACGAACTTCTTCAGGCGGTTCTGGATGTCGCGGAAGTAACCCGGCGACGACATCGGATGGCTCGGCGAGACCAGATGCTGAAGATCGGACGTCGCCTTCGGGTCCGCCTTGAGCGCGGAGACCACGTCCACCCAGTCCAGCGCATGCAGGTGGTAGAAATGCACGGCGTGGTCGTGCACCTGCAGCACCTTGGCCATGATGTCGCGGATCAGGTGCGCGTTCTTCGGAATCTCGATGCCCAGCGCATCCTCCACCGCGCGCACCGAGGTCAGCGCGTGGCAGCCGGTGCAGACGCCGCAGATGCGCTCGACGAAGGCCCAGGCGTCGCGCGGATCGCGGCCCTTGAGGATGACTTCCAGACCGCGCCACATCGTGCCGGTGGACACCGCGTTGCGGATGACGTTGTTCTCATCGACGTTCACCTCGCAGCGCATGTGCCCTTCGATGCGGGTGACCGGATCCACGACGATGCGGCGGCCGCTGTCGTCGAGCTTGAAGCCCTGTGTTTCGTATCCCATGGTTCGTTCTGTTCCTGTTCAGTGGCTCAGGCGTCGGTCGTTTCGCTGGCCTTGCGGCTGTCGGCCGCGCGCTTGAGCGCGCTGGCCGCCGCATGCGCCACCACGGCCGCGCCGACGGCGCCGGCCGCCGTCGCACCCACCCTGTCGGCGTTGGCCTCGATGCCGAACTGGTGGATGTCGGTGAGCCGGTCGTAGAACGAACCCTTGTCCCAGAACCCATCCTCGGAGCAGCCGATGCAGCCGTGGCCGGCCTTGATCGGGAAGCTGGTGCCCTCGTTCCACTGCACGGTGGAGCAGGCGTTGTAGCTGGTCGGTCCCTTGCAGCCGACCTTGTAGAGGCAGTAGCCCTTGCGCGCGCCCTCGTCGTCCCAGCTCTCGACGAACTGGCCGGCGTCGAAATGCGGGCGGCGGTAGCACTTGTCGTGGATGCGCTGCGAATAGAACATCTTCGGCCGTCCCTGGCGGTCCAGCTCGGGGATGCGGTCGAAGGTCAGCATGTAGGTGATCACGCCGGTCATGACCTCGGCGATCGGCGGACAGCCCGGCACCTTGATGATCGGCTTGTCGGTGATGACCTTGTGCACCGGCGTCGCACGCGTCGGGTTCGGCTTGGCGGCCTGCACGCAGCCCCAGGATGCGCAGGAGCCCCAGGAGATGATCGCCTTGGCGTCCTTGGCGACGTGGCGCAGCTGATCGATGAACGGGCGTCCGCCGATGATGCAGCTCATGCCGTCCTGGTTCAGCGGCGGATTGCCTTCCACCGCGAGGATGTAGTTGCCCTTGTACTTGGTCATGATCTCTTCGAGGATCGCCTCGGCCTGGTGGCCGGCGGCGGCCATCAGCGTGTCGTCGTAGTCAAGCGAGATCATCGACAGCACCACGTCCTTGGCCAGCGGATGCGCCGAACGGATGAAGGACTCGGAACAGCAGGTGCATTCCAGTCCATGCAGCCACAGCACCGGCGTGCGCGGCTTGTTCTCCATCGCGCTGGCGATCTGCGGCACGAAGGCCGGACCGAGGCCCAGTGAAGTCGCCGTCAACGAACAGAACTTCATGAAACTGCGGCGCGTGATGCCCTGCCGCCGCATGACCTCGTAGAAGGTTTCCATACGAATCGATCTCCTCGGTTGTCGCCTTGGGGTGTTTTTTGTTTTACGGCCATCGCCGGCATGCACGTTGCCGGTTCCCCGACCTTCAACAAAAAGCGGGCCATTTCCGAGGAGATGGACAGGATAATTTCAGTTCATTGTTTTTATTTGATTTTTATTGAAGTTTCGGCGTGTGGCCTGAAAAATTCTCCGGCGTGCACCCCGGCTTTGCGGACAGCGTGTTTCCAGGTCGCCGCTGAACCGGAAAGCGAGCTTCCGCCCCGTCAGTGCACGGAGCGCAGCGACAGCCGGGGCAGCAGCCCCTGCCCCTCGCGCAGCATGAAATCCCAGAACGAGTGCGCACCCGGACCGAGGCTGTGGTCGGCGCGGCGGACCAGCAGCCAGTGCCGGCGGATCGGCAGGCCCTCGACGTTGAGCACGACCAGCCGCCTGGCCTTCAGCTCGGACTCGATGGTGTGCGCGGAGATCAGCGCGATGCCCAGACCGGCGATCACGGCCTGCTTGATCGTCTCGTTGCTGTCGATCTCCATCGCGATGCGCGGACGATCCGGGCTGATGCGATCCGCCAGCAGTTCGTAGACGGTACGGCTGCCGGAATCCGGCTCGCGCACCAGAAACCGTTCCGACGCCAGTTCCGCCAGCGCGATGCGTTCGCGCGACGCCAGCGGATGCTCCGGCGCCGCGGCGATCACCATCGGGTGCTCGCCCAGCGTGCGGTGCTCGGTCGGAAACTCGCTGCTCGGCCGCCCCATGATCGCGAGATCCACGCGGTACTCGCGCAGGGCCTCGATGATCTGCTTGCGGTTGCCGACGACGAGCCGGATCTCGATGCCCGGATACTCGCGGCCGAATGCCGCCACCGCCATCGGCGCGAAGTACTTGCCGGTGGACACCACGCCGACCGCCACGCGCCCGCCGCGCACGCCGCGCAGCACGTCGATCTGCTCCACGCAGCGCTCCAGCACCGTTTCCACCGCCTCGGCCGCGCCGAGCATCGTGCGCCCGGCCTCGGTGGAAATCAGGCCGCCGCTGGTGCGGCTGAACAGCAGGATGCCCAGTTCGTCCTCGATCTGTTTCAGCCGCGCGGTCAGCGCCGCGGGTGTGACATGCATCTCGGCCGCGGCGCGGGTCAGCGTGCCGCAGCGGGCGATCATCGCCACGGCGCGCAACTGCTTCAGGGTGAGGTTCGCCATGACAGCACCTTTAAAAAATATTTAACGATCAGTGAAATATTTTCAGTTTGTTTGAATAGCCGTGCGCACGATACGGTCTCGCCACCCCAGACGGCAAACGCCGCACCCGCGTCGCGAGGAGAACGCACGATGGCCCCGATTCAGATCCAGGCCCCAGTCCAGGCCCAGGCCGGCACCGGACACCCCGGCGGTCCGTCCGCATGAACATCGACCTGCTGCCGCTCGGCTTCTATGCCGCGCTGGTCGTCGGCCTGTGTGCGCTGATGCTCGGCCTGTCCGCCGTGCTCGGCGGCCGCACCCGCCTGACCGCGGCCGGCGCCGACACCTACGAGTCCGGCATCGTCTCGACCGGCGGCGCCCGGCTGCGGCTGTCGGCGCGCTTCTACCTGATGGCGATGTTCTTCGTGATCTTCGATCTCGAAGCCGCCTACGTCTTCGTCTGGGCCGTGGCCGCGCGCGAAGCCGGCTGGGCCGGTTATCTGGAACTGCTGGTGTTCCTCGGCCTGCTCGGTCTCGCCCTTGCGTGGCTGTGGCGCCGCGGCGCGCTGGACTGGAACCCGCCCCGACGCCGCACCGGAACCCGCTGATGGAATACACCCTGCAACCCTACAGCCGCGCCGCCGTGCCGGACGCCGCGCCCACGGACGAACAGGTGCAGCGCAGCGTGCTCACCGCGCGCCTGCACGATCTGGTCAACTGGGGCCGCAAGTATTCGCTGTGGCCGTTCAACTTCGGCCTGTCCTGCTGCTACGTGGAAATGGCCACGGCCTTCACCTCGCAGCACGACCTCGCGCGCTTCGGTTCCGAGGTCATCCGCGCCACGCCGCGCCAGTCCGACGTCATCGTCATTGCCGGCACGCCGTTCCTGAAGATGGCGCCGGTGATCAAGCGCCTCTACGAACAGATGCTGGAGCCCAAGTGGGTCATCAGCATGGGCTCCTGCGCCAACTCCGGCGGCATGTACGACATCTATTCCGTCGTCCAGGGCGTGGACAAGATCCTGCCGGTGGACGTGTACATCTCCGGGTGCCCTCCACGCCCGGAGGCATTCCTCGAAGCGCTGATCCTGCTGCAGGACTCGATCCAGCAGGAAAGCCGTCCGCTGTCGTGGGTGGTCGGCCCGCAGGGCGTCAGCCAGGTGCCGAAGACCTCGATCCGCGACCGCAAGCACGCGGAACGCGTGGCGATGACACGGCTGCACGATCCGGACACGCTGCCGTGAGCGCGGTGCTCGACGCCCCGGCGAGCGACATCGCCGCCGAACTGCGGCAGCGCTTCGCCGACGCAGCACCGCGGCCGCAGCCGACCTTCGACGGCATTCCCACGCTGTGGGTGGAGGCGTCGCAGTTGCTGGCCGTGCTGCGGCATCTCAAGCACGGCGTCGTCCAGCCCTACCTGCTGCTGTTCGACCTGACGGCCATCGACGAGCGCGTGCGCGTGCACCGCGACGGCCAGCCGGCGTCCGACTTCACCGTCGTCTATCACCTGATCTCGCTGGCGCGGAACAGCGACATCCGCATCAAGGTCGCGCTGCGCGGCCCGGCGCCGTCGCTGCCGTCGATCACCGCGCTGTGGCGCAACGCCGACTGGTACGAGCGCGAGGTCTGGGACCTGTTCGGCATCCGCTTCGACGGCCATCCGCATCTGGTGCGCATCATGATGCCGCGCACCTGGGAAGGGCATCCGCTGCGCAAGGACCACTACGCGCGCGCCACGGAAGCCGAACGCTTCGGCATGGACGAAGCGGGCATGGACCGCGAACAGGCGGCGCTGAAGATCGACCCCGCCGAATGGGGCATGCAGACCGACGGCGGGGATCACGATTTCATGATCCTCAACCTCGGCCCCAACCACCCCAGCGTGCACGGCGTGTTCCGCATCATGCTGCAGCTCGACGGCGAGGAAGTCGTCGAGGCGGTGCCGGACATCGGCTACCACCATCGCGGCGCCGAGAAGATGGGCGAGCGCCAGAGCTGGCATTCGTACATCCCGTACACCGATCGCATCGACTACCTCGGCGGGGTGATGAACAACCTGCCGTACCTGATGGCGATCGAGAAGATGGCCGGCATCACCGTGCCGGCGCGCGCGCAGACCATCCGCGTGATGCTCTGCGAGTTCTTCCGCATCACCTCGCACCTGCTGTTCTACGGCACCTACGCGCAGGACGTGGGCTCGATGAGCCCGGTGTTCTACATGTTCGTGGACCGGCAGAAGGCCTATGACGTCATCGAGGCGATCACCGGATTCCGCATGCACCCGGCGTGGTTCCGCATCGGCGGCGTCGCCGCCGACCTGCCGCAGGGATGGGAACGGCTCGTCCGCGAATTCCTCGACTGGATGCCGAAGCGCCTCAGGGACTACGAGAAGATGGCGTTGAAGAACACCATCCTCAGGAAGCGCAGCATCGGCATCGGCGCCTACGACGCCGACGAGGCCATCGAATGGGGCGTCACCGGCCCCAACCTGCGCGCCACCGGCCTGGCCTGGGACCTGCGCAAGGCGCGACCGTACTCCGGCTACGAGAACTTCGACTTCGAGATCCCCACCGGCAACAACGGCGACGTCTACGACCGCTGCCTCGTGCGCGTCGAGGAAATCCGCCAGAGCCTGCGCATCATCGAGCAGTGCCTGAAGCACATGCCGTCCGGCGACTACAAGGCGCGGCATCCGCTGACCACGCCGCCGGTGAAGGAACGCACGATGCAGGACATCGACACGCTGATCCATCACTTCCTCGGCGTGTCCTGGGGACCGGTGATGCCGCCGGGCGAGACCTTCGGCATGGTCGAGGGCACCAAGGGCCTCAACGGCTACTACCTGGTCAGCGACGGCGGCACCGGCAGCTACCGCACGCGCATCCGCACGCCCAGTTTTCCGCACCTGCAGCAGATCCCGGCGATGGCGCGCGGGTTCATGGTCGCCGACCTGATCGCGATCATCGCCAGCATCGACTTCGTCATGGCGGACGTGGACCGATGAAGATGCTCACCGAAGAAGAAAACCGCGAGATCGACCGCGAGCGGGCGCACTATGAACAGCCGCGCGCCGCGACCATCGAGGCTTTGAAGATCGTGCAGAAGCATCGCGGCTGGGTCAGCGACGACGCCGTCGCCGGCATCGCCGCACGCCTCGGCAGCTCGCCCGCCGCCGTCGATGCGGTCGCCACGTTCTACAACCTGATCTACCGCCGCCCGGTCGGCCGTCACGTGGTCCACGTCTGCGACTCGGTGTCGTGCTGGGTCATGGGGCAGACGAAGCTGTCCGACCTGTTGAAGGCGCGGCTGGGCATCGACTACGGCCAGACCACGCCGGACGGCCGCTTCACGCTGCTGCCGATCTGCTGCCTGGGCACCTGCGACCGCGCGCCGGCGATGCTGATCGGCGAGGACACGCACCGCGATCTCGAAACGCTCGACGCCGCCGCGCTCGACGCGCTGCTGGAGCGCTATCCGTGAGCGACGCACTGAATCAACGGCCGCTGACCGCGCGGCTGCTCGCCACCGACGGCGTGGTCACGCTGGATCGCTACCGCGAGGCCGGCGGCTATGAAGGACTGCGCGCGGCGCTGGCGATGTCGCCCGAGGCGATCATCGCCAGCGTGCGCGAGGCCGGCCTGCGCGGACGCGGCGGCGGCGGTTTTCCGACGGCGGTGAAATGGTCGCTGGTGCCGGACACGCCGGTACAGAAATACGTCATCGCCAACGGCGACGAGATGGAGCCCGGCACCTTCAAGGACCGGCTGCTGCTGGAACGCGATCCGCACCAGCTGATCGAGGGCATGGCCATCGCCGCGCGCGCGATCGGCGCGTCCGTCGGCTATGTCTTCCTGCGCGCCGAATACTTCGAGGCCGCGCGGCAGGTCAGCGCCGCCATCGCGGACGCGCAAGCCGCCGGCTGGCTCGGCGACGACCTCCAGGGCTCGGGCTTCTCGTTCCACCTGCACCTGCACACCAGCGCCGGCCGCTACATCTGCGGCGAGGAGACCGCGCTGATCTCGTCGCTCGAAGGCGGCCGGGCGATCCCGCGAGCCAAGCCGCCGTTCCCGGCCGTCGCCGGCCTGTTCGGCAAGCCGACCGTCGTCAACAACATCGAGACCCTGTGCAACGTGCCGCACATCCTGCGGCTCGGCGCCGACTGGTATCGCGGCCTGTCGCGCACCGACGAGGGCGGCACCAAGCTCTACGGCGTCTCCGGCAAGGTGCGGCGCCCCGGTTGCTGGGAACTGCCGATGGGCACGACCGCGCGCGAGATCATCGAGACGCACGCCGGCGGGATGCGCGACGGCCTCAAGCTGCGCGGCTTCCTGCCCGGCGGCGCGAGCACCGACTTTCTCACCGACGCGCAGCTCGACCTGCCGATGGATTACACGCACATCGCGAAGTCCGGTTCGCGTCTCGGCACCGGCACGATGATCCTGCTCGACGACCGGACCTCGCTGCTCGGGATGCTGCGCAATCTCGAAACCTTCTTCGCCCGCGAGTCCTGCGGCTGGTGCACGCCCTGCCGCGACGGCCTGCCGTGGACCGCAAAACTGCTCGGCGAACTCGAAGCCGGACGCGGCCGCCCCGAAGACCTGGAACTGCTCGCGCGGCAGACACGCCTGCTCGCGCCGGGCCGGACCTTCTGCGCGCACGCGCCGGGTGCGATGGAACCGCTGCAGTCGGCGCTGAAACATTTCCGCGAGGACTTCGAGCGCGCGCTCGCCCCCGCCGCCATCGGAGAGGCCGCCTGATGGGTCGCCCGCAGAACACGATCTGGATCGACGGCCAGCCGCAGGCCGCCGATCCGCGCCGCCACCTGCTCGAGGTCGCGCTCGAACTCGGCCTCGACCTGCCCTACTTCTGCTGGCATCCGGCGCTGGGCTGCGTCGGCGCCTGCCGGCAATGCGCCGTCACCCAGTACCGCGACGAGAACGACACGCAGGGCCGCATCGTCATGGCCTGCATGACGCCCTGCGCGGACGGCTCGCGCTTCTCGATCCACGCGCCGGCCGCGCAGGAGATGCGCCAGGGCGTCGTCGAGATGCTGATGACCAATCATCCGCACGACTGCCCGGTCTGCGAGGAAGGCGGCAACTGCCACCTGCAGGACGTCACGGTGATGACCGGCCAGGCCGAGCGCCGCTACCGTCACGCCAAGCGCACGCATCGCAACCAGGATCTCGGCCCGCTGGTCGCGCACGAGATGAACCGCTGCATCGCCTGCTACCGCTGCGTGCGCTTCTACCGCGACTACGCCGGCGGCACCGATCTCGATGCCTTCGGCGCGCACGACAACGTCTACTTCGGCCGCGCGCAGGACGGCACGCTGGAAAGCCCGTTCTCCGGCAATCTCGTCGAGGTCTGCCCCACCGGCGTGTTCACCGACAGACCCTACGGCGAGGACTACACGCGCAAGTGGGACCTGCAGAGCGCGCCCAGCGTCTGCGCGCACTGCTCGATCGGCTGCAACACCTTGCCGGGCGAGCGCTACGGCCGCATCAAGCGCATCGAGAACCGCTACCACGGCGAGATCAACGGCTATTTCCTCTGCGACCGCGGCCGTTACGGCCACGGCTACGCGCAGCGTGCGGATCGTCCGCGCGAACCGCGCTGGTGCGGCGAGACCGTCACGCGCAGCGCCGCCGCGAGCCGGCTCGACGCCGTCTGCGGCAGCGGGCGCGTGCTCGGCATCGGCTCGCCGCGCGCGTCGCTCGAAGCCAATTTCGCGCTGCGCCAGCGCGTCGGCGACGCCTGTTTCCATCGCGGCGAAAGCGCCGACGAGCAGGCCGCGACCGACGCCGCGCTGGCGCTGCTGCGCCATCCCGCCGTGCGCATCGCCGGCGTGCGCGACGCCGGGCGCAGCGACGCCGCCGTCGTGCTCGGCGAAGACGTCACGCAGACCGGTGCCCGGCTCTCGCTCGCGCTGCGCCAGATGGTCCGCCAGGACAGCTTCGAACAGGCCGATGCGATGCAGGTGCCGCGCTGGCAGGACGCATCGGTGCGCCTGATCGCGCAGGAAACACGCAGCCCGCTGTTCGTCGCCACGCCCGCGCCCAGCGACCTCGATGCACTCGCCAGAGCCAGCCTGCGTGCGGCACCGCCCGCGCTGGCCGCGCTGGCCGGCGAGATCGCGCAGCGCCTGTCGTCCCCGGAAGGCGACACCCTGGCCACCGGCATCGCTGCCGACATCGCCGCCGCACTGCTCGCGGCGAAGCGTCCGCTGCTCGTCACCGGCTGCGGCTGCCGCGATGCCGGGCTGCTGCGCGCCGCAACGCGGCTCGCCACCGCATTCCATGCCGCGACGGGCCGCCCGCTGGACGTCGCGGTGGTGTTCCCGGAAGCCAACAGCGCCGGCGCCGCACTGCTCGGCGGCCATGCCCTCGTCGATGCACTCGACGCGATGCGCGCCGGCCACGTGCAGACGCTGGTCGTGCTCGAGAACGACCTGTTCCGTCGCGTGCCCGCCGCCGAACTGGAGCCGGCGCTGGCACGCGTGCGCAATCTCGTCGTGCTCGATCACGTCGACTCGCCGACGGCGCAGGCCGCCGACCTGCTGCTGCCGGCCGCCAACGTCTTCGAGAGCGACGGCACCCTCGTCAACTTCGAGGGCCGCGCGCAGCGTCACTTCGCCGTGTTCCGTCCGCTCGAAGGCGCGCCGCGCCCGGCGTGGCGCTGGCTGCAGCACGGCGGCAGCTTCGACGGCCTGCACCAGCGCCTGGCGCAGCAGCTGCCCGCGCTCGCGCAGCCGGATCCGGCGACGCCCGGCAGCGATTTCCGCATCGCCGGCACGCGCATCCCGCGCCAGCCGCACCGCTACAGCGGACGCACGGCGATGCACGCCGCGCGCGACATCCACGAGCCGCGGCCGCCGCAGGACCACGCATCGCCGCTGGCCTTCAGCATGGAAGGCGCGCCGCCGACCGCCGCGCGACCGTCGGGACTCGCGCCCGTGGTCTGGGCGCCGAGCTGGAATTCCGGCCAGGCGCTGCACCGCTTCCAGCAGGAGATCGGCGGCGATCTGCGCGGCGGCAATCCCGGCATCCGCCTGATCGTGCCGCTGGACGTGACCGATGCCGGGAACGATGCCGAGGTCGCGGGCGCCACCGGACGCACCCCGCGCGCCGACGCGCTGGTGCCGCTGCACGATCTCTTCGCCGCCGAGGAGCTGTCCGCGCTCGCAGCTGTCATCACGCAGCGGCGCAGCGGACGCGACACCCTGCGCGTGCATCCCGACACCGCCGCGCGCCTGCGGCTGACCGGCGCGGAGATGGCGCGGCTGCGCATCGGCGCCACGACGCTGCGCCTGCCGCTGCACATCGACGCCGGATTCGCACGCAACGCCATCGGCGTGCCGCTCACGCTGCTCGCCGGCGCGCCGCTGTCCAGCGACTTCCAGCTCACCGGGGACGGCGCATGAACGGCAGCCCGCTGCTGACCGCCGCGCTGATTCTCGGCGGCCTCGTCACCGTCTCGGCGCTGCTGATCTGGGCCGAGCGGCGCCTGCTCGGGCTGTGGCAGGACCGCTACGGCCCGAACCGCGCCGGCCTGTTCGGCATCGGCCACGTGCTCGCCGACATGATCAAGATCTTCATGAAGGACGACTGGATTCCGCCGTTCGCCGACCGCGTGGTGTTCACCCTCGCGCCGGCGATCGTCATGGCGGCCGGCCTGCTCGCGTTCGCCGTCGTGCCGCTGTCGCCGCAGATCCACGTCGCCGCCGACTGGAACATCGCGCTGCTGTTCTTCCTCGCGGTGAGTTCGCTCGCGGTGTACTCGGTGCTGCTCGGCGGCTGGGCGTCCAACAGCAAGTACGCGCTGCTCGGCGCGTTGCGCGCCAGCGCGCAGACCATCGCCTACGAGGTGTTCATGGGCCTGGCGCTGATGGGCATCGTCGCGCAGGCCGGCACCTTCAGCCTCACCGGCATCGTCGAGGCGCAGCGCGACCTCTGGTTCATCGTGCCGCAGCTGCTCGGCTTCATGATCTTCCTCGTCGCCGCGCTGGCGGAAACCCACCGCGCGCCGCTGGACCTGCCGGAAGCCGAGCACGAACTGACGGCCGGCTTCCATACCGAATACTCCGGCATGAAGTTCGGCATGTTCTTCGTCGGCGAATACGCCGGCGTGGCGCTCGCGTCCGCAATGCTGACCACGCTGTTCTTCGGCGGATGGCTGGCGCCCTTCGGACTGCCGGAGGCGCCGCTGCTGTGGTTCGCGCTCAAGACCGCCTTCTTCATCGTCTGCTTCATCTGGCTGCGCGCCGCACTGCCGCGGCCGCGCTACGACCAGCTCATGAGCTTCGGCTGGAAGGTGCTGCTGCCGCTGTCGCTCGTCAACGTCGCCGTGACCGGCGCCGTCATTCTCTGGAGATCCTGATGCGCCTGCCGCACCTGATTCGCGACGTGCTCGAAGGCACGTGGACCCAATGGCTGTCGATGTGGCGTGTGATGCTGCACGCGTTCGCGCCGCGCGCCACGGTCCTCTACCCCGAGCAGAAGCCGGTGCTGCCGCCGCGCTACCGCGGCCGCATCGTGCTCACGCGCGATCCCGACGGCGAGGAGCGCTGCGTCGCCTGCAATCTCTGCGCGGTCGCCTGCCCGGTCGGCTGCATCGCGCTGCAGAAGGCCGAGCGCCCGGAGGACGGGCGCTGGTATCCCGAGTGGTTCCGCATCAATTTCTCGCGCTGCATCTACTGCGGCCTGTGCGAGGAAGCCTGCCCGACCTACGCGATCCAGCTGATCCCGGACTACGAGATGGCCGAGTACGACCGCCGCAACATGGTCTACGAGAAGGAGCATCTGCTGATCGCCGGCGAAGGCAAGCGCCACGGCTACAACTTCTACCGCGTCGCCGGCATCGGCATCGCCGGCAAGGACAAGGGCGAGGCGCTGAACGAAGCCGCGCCGGTCGACGTGAAGACCCTGCTGCCCTGATCGCCCGACGACCGCCATGGATCTCCTGTTCTCCACCTGCGCCGCCATCGCCGTGCTGGCCACCGCGCTGGCGATCTCCCGGCCCGATCCGGTGCATGCCCTGCTGAACCTCATCGTCTCGCTGCTGGCCACGGCCGGCGTGATGTTCTCGCTCGGCGCCGCGCTCGCGGCAGCCCTGCAGGTGCTGGTCTACGCCGGCGCGATCATGGTGCTGTTCGTCTTCGTGGTCATGCTGCTCAACGCCGGTCCCGAAGCGCGCGAGCGGGAGCGGCGCCTGCTGCGGCCGCGCTACTGGCTGTTGCCGTCGGCGATGTGCGCGGTGCTGCTGGCGCAACTGCTCTACGGCATGGCGACGCCGGCCGTGGCGCCCGCGGCCGGCATCGCCGTGGAAGCGAAGGCCGTCGGCATCCGCTTCTACGGTCCCTACCTGCTCGCGGTCGAGCTGGGCTCGTTCCTGCTGCTGGCCGGGCTGGTCGCGGCCTGGCGCATCGGCCGCATGCCGGAGCGCACGGCATGATCGCGGAGACCGCCGGGATCGATATCCCGACCCAGGCCGCGCTCGCGCTGTGCGCGACGCTGTTCGCGCTCGGCTGGGTGGCGCTGCTGCTGCGCCGCGGCCTGCTGTTCGTGCTGATGGCGCTGGAGATCATGCTCAACAGCGCCGGCCTCGCCTTCATCGTCGCCGGCGCGCGCTGGCAGCAGGCCGACGGACAGGTGCTCTACATCCTCGTGCTGACGCTCGCGGCGGCGGAGGTCGCCGTCGGTCTCGCGCTGGCGATGCAGCTCGCCCGCCACATCCGGACGCTGGAGCTGCCGGCGCTGAACCTGCTTGGACGGCCGAACCCTTTCCCCTCTCCCGCTGGCGGGAGAGGGTGGCCTGAAAGGCCGGGAGAGGGCGCGCCGCAGGCGCGTGCGGAACGGGCCGCACATTCCGGCGCCGCTTCGGGCGCCGCCCTCTCCCCTGCCCCTCTCCCGCAAGCGGGAGAGGGAATCGGATTCGAACGGTCATGACGTCAGAATCCCTGCTCCCCTGGATCGTCGCCGCGCCGCTGGCCGGCGCCGGCCTGCTGTTCACGTGGCGCGGCATCCCCGATCGCGCCGTGCCGTGGATCGGTGCCGGCTCGGTCGCCCTGGCCGCGCTGATCACCGCGCTGCTGTCGATCGCCTGGCTGCCGTCGCCGGAGCCGGTCACGCGCGTGCTGTGGACCTGGTTCTCGGTCGAAGGCTGGGCGCCGCGCATCGCGCTGCACCTCGACGGCCTCGCGCTGACGATGCTCTGGGTCATCACCGGCGTCGGCAGCCTGATCCACGTCTTCGCCGGCTGGTACCTGCACGGCGACGCCGGCATCCGCCGCTTCTTCGCGTACATGAACCTGTTCGTCGCCAGCATGCTGCTGCTGGTGCTCGCGGACGATCTGCTCGCGCTGTACTTCGGCTGGGAAGGCGTCGGCCTGTGCAGCTATTTGCTGATCGGCTACTACCGCGACGATCCGGCCAACGGCCATGCCGCGCGCAAGGCCTTCGTCATCACCCGCGTCGGCGACACGCTGATGGCATTGGGACTGTTCCTGCTCGTCCGCGAATTCGGCACGCTGGGCATCGCTGAGATCGTCGCGACGGCACCCGAACGGTTCGGCAGCGGCGATCCGGTCATCGCGCTGATCGCGCTGCTGCTGCTCGGCGGCGCCGCCGGAAAATCCGCGCAGATCCCGCTGCACACCTGGCTGCCGGACGCGATGGCCGGCCCGACGCCGGTGTCCGCGCTGATCCACGCGGCGACGATGGTCACGGCCGGCGTCTATCTCATCGCGCGCCTGCATCCCCTGTTCGAACTGGCGCCGGTCGTGCTGCAGGTCGTCGGCTGGATCGGCGCCATCGGCCTGCTGATGGCCGGCATCACCGCGCTGGCGCAGCGCGACATCAAGCGCATCCTCGCGTATTCGACGATGAGCCAGATCGCGTACATGTTCGTCGCCCTCGGCGCCGGCGCGTACACGGCGGCCGTGTTCCACCTGATGACGCATGCCTTCTTCAAGGCGCTGCTGTTCCTCGCGGCCGGTGCGGTGATCCACGCGCTGCACCACGAGCAGGACATCTTCCGCATGGGCGGACTGCGCCGCCGGCTGCCGCTGGCCTACGCCAGCTTCGTCGCCGGCTCCGGAGCGCTCGCCGCGCTGCCCTTCGTGACCGCCGGCTTCTACAGCAAGGACGCGATCCTGTTCGCGGCCTGGGGCGGCGGCCATTACGGCTGGTGGACCTTCGGCGCGCTCTGCGCGCTGCTGACCGGCGTCTATGCCTTCCGTCTCGTGTTCATCGTCTTCCACGGACCGGAGCGCAGGCACGGGCATCAAGCGCCGCACGAGGACCGCTCACTGCGGATGCGGCTGCCGCTGCTCGCACTGATCGGCCTGTCGCTGTTCGGCGCGCTGGTGCCGCTGACGGCGGCGCTGAGCCTGCCGGATGTGCACGTCGAGCATCCGCTGCCGGTGCTGCTGGCGCAGGTCGCACTGTCGCTGGGCGGCATCGGCATCGCCTGGCTGTTGTACGGCCGCGGCCGCGAGACGCCGGAGCCGCTGCGCGGCTGGCGCCGCATCGCCGCCGCGGCGTTCGGCTTCGATGCGCTGTTCGACCATCTCGTCGTGAACCCGTGGCTGGCGCTGTGCCGGCTGCTGCGCCGCGATCCCGCCGACGGCCTGTTCGCCGCCGGCATCGCCGCCCTCGCGCGCGGCCTGCACCACGGCGCACTGCTGCCGCAGACCGGGCAGCTGCGCAGCTACGCCGTGGCGATCGCGCTGGGCCTGATTCTGCTGCTGGGAGCCGCATTGTGGTGACGAGCCTGTTGCTGGACCTGCCTTTGTACGCGCTGATCGCGCTGCCCGTCGTCGGCGCGCTGCTCGCGTGGCCGGCCGCGCGCTGGCATGCCGACGCACCCCGCTGGGTCTCGCTGGCCACGCTCGCGGCGCTGACGCTGATGACGCTGCCGTGGCTGTTCGCATCGGCCGGCGACGCCTCGCCGTGGCTCGCCGAATTTCGCGCGCCGTGGATGCCGCGCTTCGGCATCGGCTTCAACCTCGCGATGGACGGCCTCGCCGCGCTGCTGATCCTGCTGACCGCCGTGCTCGGCCTCGCCGCGGTGCTGTGCTCGTGGCGCGAGATCCGCGAACAGACCGGCTTCTTCCACGCCAACCTGCTGCTGAACCTGGCCGGCGTCGCCGGCGTGTTCCTCGCCACCGACCTGATGCTGTTCTTCATCTGCTGGGAAGCGATGCTGGTGCCGATGTTCCTGCTGATCCTGCTGTGGGGTCACGGCGCCGGCCAGCCGCGCGGGCGCGTCTACGCGGCGATGAAGTTCTTCGTGTTCACGCAGGCTTCCGGCCTGCTGATGCTGGTCGCGATCCTGGCGATGGGCTGGTGGCACGCGGAACTGACCGGTCGTTGGTCGTTCGAGTACACGGACTGGCTCGCATTGTCGCTGCCCCACGACGTCGCGCAGTGGTTGATGCTTGGCTTCTTCGTCGCCTTCGCGGTCAAGCTGCCGGCGTTCCCGGTACATTCGTGGCTGCCGGATGCGCACTCGCAGGCGCCGACGGCCGGTTCGGTGATCCTCGCCGGCGTGCTGCTCAAGACCGGCGCGTTCGGCCTGATCCGCTACGGCATCAACCTGTTTCCGGAACCCGCCGCCGCATTCGCGCCCGTCGCGATGGCGCTCGGCGTCGCCGGCATCCTCTACGGCGCGGCGCTGGCGATGACGCAGACCGACATCAAGCGCTTCGTCGCCTACACCAGCGTCTCGCATATGGGCTTCGTGCTGCTCGGCGCCTACGCCGGCACCGAAACCGCATTGCAGGGCGTGATGGTGCTGCTGCTCGCGCACGGCCTGTCCACCGGCGCGCTGTTCATCCTCTGCGGCGCGCTGTACGAGCGTCTGCACACGCGCGAGTTCGGCCGCATGGGCGGCATCGCCGCGCGCGCGCCGCGCTACGCGACGGCGCTGGTGTTCTTCAGCGTCGCGTCGCTGGGCATGCCCGGCACCGGCAACTTCATCGCCGAGTTCCTGATCCTCGCGGGCAGCTTCCCGGTCGCGCCGTGGCCGACCGCCGTCGGCGCGACCGGCCTGATCGTGGCCGCGGTGTATTCGCTGATCGTCGTGCAGCGCGTGCTGCACGGACCACCGGCGGACGACGCCCCCGTGCAGGACCTGCTGCCGCGCGAGCGCGGCACGCTGGCCGCGGCGCTGCTGCTGCTGGTCGCGCTCGGGCTGTTTCCGCAGCCGCTGATCGACGCCGCGCGACCGGCGCTGGCGACGACCGCCGCACTGCTGCCGGCCGGGGACGCGCGATGATCCTCACCACCGCGCAATGGCTCGCCATCGCCCCGCTGCTGGTCGTCGGTGCCGGCGTCGCGGCCCTGTTGCTCCAGGGCTGCTTCGGCCGCAACCGCACGGCGGCCGCGACGATCGGCCTGGTCACGCTGGCGACGGCGGCGCTGCTGTCCGCGCCGACGGCCGACGGCGCAGTGGCGATTCCGGTCACGCCGCTGTTCATGGTCGACCACGGCGCCCGCCTGCTGTGGATGCTGTTCTGCGGCGCCGGCCTCGTCGTCGTCGCACTGCTGCGCGACTACGAGTGCGGCGCGCGCGATCCGGCGGACGAGGGCGTCCTGCTCGTGCTGCTGGCCGTGTTCGGCGCGCTGCTGCTCGCGGCCGCGAATCACGCCGCATCGCTGCTGCTCGGCCTCGAACTGATGGCCGTTGCGTTCTATGGCCTGATCGCGTGGCCGACGCACAGTCCGCAGCGGCTGGAGGCCGCGACCAAATACCTGATCCTCTCGGCGGCGGCTTCGGCGGCGCTGCTGTTCGGACTCGCCCTGCTCTATCTGCTCGCCGGCGACGCCGGCCTCGACGCGCTCGCGCCGCTGGCCGTCGCCGGATCGTCGCCGCTGGCGCTCGCCGGCGCGGCGCTGCTGTGGACCGGGCTCGCGTTCAAGCTGGCGCTGGCGCCGTTCCACCTGTGGACCGCGGACGTCTACCAGGGCGCACCGCTGCCAGTGACGGCGCTGCTGGCAACGCTGTCGAAGGCGGCCGTCGCCGCCGTGCTGCTGCGCCTGACCGCGGTCCTGCCGCCGCAGGGCGTGCTCTGGGGACTGCTCGCGCTGCTGGCGGCGGCGAGCATGCTCGTCGGCGCATCGGCCGCGCTGCTGACGCGATCGCTCAAGCGCATGCTCGCGTACTCGTCGATCGCCAATGCCGGCTACCTGATCGTGCCAGTGCTGATCGGCGGGCCGCTGGGTGCCGAGGCGGTGCTGTTCTTCCTGTTCGCCTATGTGCCTGCGGGCCTGATCGCCTTCGGCGCACTGTCGCAAATCTCCGCGCTCGAAGGCGCCGAGGCCGACGATCCGGCCGCGCTGCGCGGCCTCTGGCAGCGACGTCCCGCACTCGCGCTCGGGCTGATGCTGGCGCTGCTGTCGCTCGCGGGCGTGCCGTTGACGGCCGGTTTTCTCGGCAAGGTCTACATCGTCGCCACCGGCGTCGATGCCGGAACCTGGCTGCTGATCGGCGCACTCGTCATAAGTTCCGCGCTCGGCCTGTTCTATTACCTGCGCATCGCCGTGCTGCTGTTCCAGCCGCCCGACGACGCCGCTTCCGCACTTCCGCATCGCGGGGTCCGATGGTCGCCGATCCCGCTCGCACTCTCCTGTGGGCTGGTGTTGTGGTGGGGCATCCTGCCCGCGTCCCTGATGCAGGAGATCCGCACGACGACGCAGGCCGTCGCGCCTGGATGAATGCTGCTCCGGGTCTTTATCAAATTTTTATGAACGATTTATCAACAATATTTAGTTTGTTTTAAAGCCGAACGAGCTTTAGCTTTCATCACCAGACAGCAGCAGCGCCGGGTCGCGAACCACGGCGCCCAGCGCAACCGAGGAGAGCGCGCCCATGCATCCACCCGCCACCTTGCGGCAACACCTGCAGACGCTGGACCCGCTCCAGCAGTCGATGCACGCGGCCATCGCCGACACGGTTCTCGCGCTGGCCGACGGCGCGCGCGAACTCGCCGAGCTGATCTCGCTGGGCACGCTCGCCGGTACCCTGGGTGCGCTGCGCGGCGGCAGCAACGCCGACGGCGACGCGCAGAAGGAGCTGGACCTGCGCGCGCACGAGCTGTTCGTGGAACGCCTGCGCGGCGCGCCGGTCGCGGCGGTCGCGTCGGAGGAAGCCGAGGCGCCGCAGCGGCTCGATGCGAAGGCGCCGCTCGCCGTCGCGATCGATCCGCTGGACGGCTCGTCCAACATCGACACCAACGTCTCCATCGGCACGATCTTTTCGATCCTTCCCGCGATCGGCAACGCGGCGACGGATTTCCTGCAGCCCGGCCATGCTCAGCTGGCTGCAGGCTTTTTCATCTATGGCCCGCAGACCGCGCTGGTGCTGACGCTGGGCCGGGGCACGCAGGTGTTCATCCTCGATCGTCGCGACGGCGATTTCCGTCTCGCCCGGGCACAGTGCAAGCTGCCGGCCGGCACGCGCGAGTATGCGATCAACGCCTCCAACTACCGGCACTGGGAAGCGCCGATCCGCGCCTTCGTCGAGGACTGCGAGCGCGGCAGCGAGGGCCCGCGCGGCAGCGACTTCAACATGCGCTGGATCGCGTCGCTGGTCGCCGACGGCTACCGCATCCTCACGCGCGGCGGCGTGTTCCTCTACCCCGGCGACCGCCGCCGCGGCTATCGCCACGGCCGCCTGCGCCTGGTCTACGAGGCCAACCCGGTCGCGATGGTGATGGAACAGGCCGGCGGCGCGGCGACCGACGGCGTCCAGCGCATCCTCGACATCCAGCCGGCGACGCTGCACCAGCGGACGCCGCTGGTGTTCGGCGCGATCGACAAGGTCGAGCGCGTGCGCCGCTACCACGTCGAGTCCATCGCCGACAGCGCGCACTGGCCGCTGTTCGGCCGCCGCGGCCTGCTGCGCGGCTGAATCGCCGGAGTCCTTTCATGTCCGCACTGCATCCGATCATTTCCATCACCGGCTCCTCCGGCGCCGGCACCAGTTCGGTGAAGAACACCTTTGTCCAGATCTTCCGCCGCGAGAAGGTGCGCGCGGCGTACATCGAGGGAGATGCCTTCCATCGCTACGACCGCGCCGGCATGAAGCAGGCCATCGCCGAGGCCGCGGCGCGCGGCAACCATCACCTGAGCCATTTCGGCCCCGACGCGAACCTGCTGTCCGATCTCGAGGCCGTGTTCCACGAGTACGGCGAGAACGGCACCGGGCGCACGCGCCACTACGTGCACGACGAGGCCGAGGCGGAGCAGTACGGATCGCCGCCCGGCACGTTCACGCCCTGGGAGCCGCTGCCGGCGGACACCGACCTGCTGTTCTACGAGGGGCTGCACGGCGCGGTGGTCCACGACGGCGTCGATCTCGCGCGCCATGCCGACCTGAAGATCGGCATGGTGCCGACGATCAACCTCGAATGGATCCAGAAGCTGCACCGCGACCGTCACGAGCGCGGCTATTCCACCGAGGCGATCATGGACACGATGCTGCGGCGCATGCCGGACTACGTGCACTACATCTGCCCGCAGTTCACGAAGACGGACATCAACTTCCAGCGCGTACCGACGGTGGACACGTCGAATCCGTTCATCGCGCGCTGGATTCCAACGCCGGACGAGTCGATGGTCGTGATCCGCTTCCGCGATCCGCACGGCATCGACTTCCCGTACCTGCTGTCGATGATCCAGAACAGCTTCATGTCGCGTCCCAATTCCATCGTCATCCCCGGAGGCAAGCAGGCGCTGGCGATGCAACTGATCCTGACGCCGATGATCATGCGCCTCGTGGACCGGCGCCGGAGGATGCTGTGAGCGGCGCTGCGCCCAACGGCACCGCGCAGGCGGTGACGCACGCGCAGATGGCCGCCGCGCTGCGCGTGCTGGCGATGGATGCCGTCGAGCAGGCGCAGTCCGGCCATCCCGGCATGCCGATGGGCATGGCCGATGTCGCCACGGTGTTGTTCACGCGCTTCCTCAAGTACGACGCCGCCGCGCCCGACTGGCCGGATCGCGACCGCTTCGTGTTGTCCGCCGGTCACGGCTCGATGCTGCTGTACGCGCTGCTGCACCTGAGCGGCAACCCGGCGATGACGGTCGACGAGCTGCGCCGCTTCCGCCAGCTCGGGTCGCTTACGCCGGGTCATCCGGAATACGGCCACACGCCCGGCGTCGAGACCACGACCGGCCCGCTCGGCCAGGGGCTGGCGACGGCCGTGGGCATGGCCATTGCCGAACGCATGCTGTCCGCGCGCCACGGCCCCGGCCTGGTCGATCACCGCACCTGGGTCGTCGCCGGCGACGGCTGCCTGATGGAAGGCATCAGCCACGAGGCGATCTCGCTCGCGGGGCATCTGCGGCTGAACAAGCTCTGTGTGCTGTTCGACGACAACGGCATCACCATCGACGGCAGCACCGCGCTGAGCTGTTCCGACGACATGCTGCGCCGCTTCGAGGCCAGCGGCTGGGCCGCCTGCCGCATCGACGGTCACGACCCGGAACAGATCGCCGCGGCGCTCTCGGCCGCGCAGACCGGCGGCAAGCCGACGCTGATCGCCTGCCGCACGACCATCGGCTACGGTGCGCCGACCAAAGCCGGCACCGCCGGCGTGCACGGCGCACCGCTGGGCGCCGACGAGATCAGGGCCGCCCGCCGCGCCTTCGACTGGCCGCATCCGCCGTTCGAGATCCCCGGCGCCATCGCCGCCGCATGGCAGCGCGCGGGCGCGCGCGGTGCCGCGCTGCGCGAGCGCTGGCAGCAGCGGCTGGAACAGGCGCCGGCCGAACAACGCCGCGCCTTCGCCGAAGCGCTCGCCGGCGGGATCGCCCCCGGCGTCGGCGACGCGGTGCGGACGTTCAAGCGCGCCGCGCGCGAGGCCGGCAAGCCGGAGGCGACGCGCGTGTCCTCGCAGAAGGTGCTGGACCTGCTGGGCCGGGCGCAGCCGAACCTGGTCGGCGGCTCCGCCGACCTCACGCACTCGAACAACACCATCGCGGCCGGCATGCGTGCCGTCGCGCCCGGCGACTTCTCTGGCCGCTACCTGCACTACGGCATCCGCGAACACGCCATGGCCGCGGCGATGAACGGCATCGCGCTGCACGGCGGTTTCATTCCCTACGGCGGCACCTTCCTGGTGTTCTCCGACTATTGCCGGCCGTCGATGCGCCTGTCGGCGCTGATGAACCAGCGCGTGATCTACGTGATGACGCACGACTCGATCGGCCTGGGCGAGGACGGCCCCACGCATCAGCCGGTCGAGCACCTCGCGTCGCTGCGGGTGATTCCGAACCTGCAGGTCATGCGCCCGGCCGACGCGGTCGAAACCGCCGAATGCTGGCAGCTCGCGCTGCAGTCGGCGCAGACGCCGTCGGTGCTGTGCCTGTCGCGGCAGAACCTGCCGATCCTGCGCACCGCGCACGACGACGACAACCGCTGTGCGCGCGGCGCTTACGTGCTGCGTGAAGCGCAGGGCAGACGCGACGCCACGCTGCTGGCGACCGGCTCCGAGGTGGCGCTGGCGCTCGACGCCGCGCTGCAGCTGGCCACGCAGGGCATCGACGCCGCAGTCGTGTCGATGCCGTGCTGGGAGCGCTTCGAGCAGCAGCCGGCCGACTATCGCAAGGCGGTCCTCGGAACCGCGCCGCGCTTCGGCGTCGAGGCCGCGCTGCGCCAGGGCTGGGACCGCTGGCTCGGCGACGACGGCGGGTTCATCGGCATGACCGGCTTCGGCGCCAGCGCGCCGGCCAAGGATCTGTATCCGCACTTCGGCCTGACCGTGGAGCGCATTACAGAAATCGTGCGCACGGCAGTTCAGGCCTCCTCGCCGGCACGTCGGGAAGAAGCTTGAGCCACGCGTCACACAACGATCAGGAGACCTTTCGATGGCACGCATCACCCTGCGACAACTGCTGGACCACGCCGCCGAGCACGGCTACGGCGTGCCGGCATTCAACATCAACAACATGGAACAGGTGCTCGCGATCATGGACGCCGCACGCGCGGCCGATGCCCCGGTGATCCTGCAGGCCAGCCGCGGCGCCCGCAGCTACGCCAACGACACGATGCTGGCGAAGATGGTCGAAGCGGTCGAACTGATCTATCCGGAGATCCCCGTGTGCCTGCACCAGGACCACGGCAACGACGAGGCGACCTGCTTCTCGGCGATCCAGAACGGCTTCACCAGCGTGATGATGGACGGCTCGCTGGAAGCCGACGCCAAGACGCCGGCCAGCTACGACTACAACGTCGCGATCACACGCAAGGTCACGGAGACCGCGCATGCGGTCGGCGTCTCGGTCGAAGGCGAGCTCGGCTGCCTGGGCTCGCTGGAAACCGGTGAAGGCGACAAGGAGGACGGCCACGGCGCCGAGGGCAAGCTCTCGCACGACCAGCTGCTGACCGATCCGGATCAGGCCGTGGCCTTCGTGCAGGCGACCCAGGTGGACGCGCTGGCGATCGCGATGGGCACCTCGCACGGCGCCTACAAGTTCTCGCGCAAGCCCGACGGCGCGATCCTGGCGATGAACGTCGTGCGCAGCATCCACGAGAAGCTGCCGAACCTGCACATGGTCATGCACGGCTCCTCGTCGGTGCCGCAGGAGCTGCAGGAGGAGTTCAACCGCTGGGGCGGCGCGATGCCGCAGACCTGGGGCGTGCCGGTGGCCGAGATCCAGGAGGGCATCAAGTACGGCGTGCGCAAGGTCAACATCGACACCGACTGCCGCCTCGCGATGGCCGCCCAGTTCCGCAAGGTCGCACAGAACAGCAAGGCGGAGTTCGATCCGCGCAAGTTCCTCAAGCCGGCGATGGAGGCGATGCGCGATCTGTGCCGCCAGCGCTACGAGGAGTTCGGCACCGCCGGACAGGCCTCGAAGATCAAGGTCGTCGGTCTCGCGCAGATGGCCAAACGTTACCGCAGCGGCGTGCTCGCGCCACGAACGGCGATGACCGCTGCCGCCTGAACGCAATACCCGATTCGCATTGACGCAGGAGACGAAGATGAATGACGCAAACACTGCACTGACCGGAAAGGAACGCTACAAGTCCGGCGTGATCCCCTACAAGCAGATGGGCTACTGGCAGCCGGACTACCAGCCGCTCGACACCGACGTGATCGCCATGTTCCGCATCACGCCGCAGGCCGGTGTCGACGCCGAGGAAGCCGCCGCGGCGGTGGCCGGCGAATCGTCGACCGCGACATGGACCGTGGTCTGGACCGACCGCCTGACCGACTGCGAGCTGTACCGCGCCAAGGCCTACCGCGTCGACCCGGTGCCGAACACCGGCGAGGGCACCAGTACCGAAGCGCAGTACTTCGCCTACATCGCCTATGACCTCGACCTGTTCGAGCCCGGCTCGATCGCCAACCTGACGGCGTCGATTATCGGCAACGTGTTCGGCTTCAAGGCGGTCAAGGCGCTGCGCCTGGAAGACATGCGCATCCCGGTGGCCTACCTGAAGACCTTCCAGGGTCCGGCGACCGGCATCGTCGTGGAGCGCGAGCGCCTGGACAAGTTCGGCCGCCCGCTGCTCGGCGCGACGACCAAGCCGAAACTGGGACTGTCCGGCCGCAACTACGGCCGCGTGGTCTACGAGGCACTGAAAGGTGGACTCGATTTCGTCAAGGACGACGAGAACATCAACAGCCAGCCGTTCATGCACTGGCGCGACCGCTTCCTGTACTGCATGGAAGCGGTGAACCGCGCGCAGGCCGCCACCGGCGAGGTCAAGGGCCACTACCTCAACATCACCGCCGGCACGATGGAGGAGATGTACGAGCGCGCCGAGTTCGCCAAGGAGCTGGGCTCGTGCATCGTCATGATCGACCTCGTGATCGGCTACACGGCGATCCAGTCGATGGCCAAGTGGGCGCGCAGGAACGACATGATCCTGCACCTGCACCGTGCCGGAAACTCCACGTACTCGCGCCAGAAGAATCACGGCATGAACTTCCGCGTGATCTGCAAGTGGATGCGCATGGCCGGCGTCGACCACATCCACGCGGGCACCGTGGTCGGCAAGCTCGAAGGCGATCCGCTGATGATCAAGGGCTTCTACGACACCTTGCGCGAGACGCGCACCGAGCAGAGCCTGGAGCACGGCCTGTTCTTCGACCAGGACTGGGCGTCGCTGAACCGCGTGATGCCGGTGGCCTCCGGCGGCATCCACGCCGGGCAGATGCACCAGCTGCTGACCTATCTGGGCGAGGACGTGGTGCTGCAGTTCGGCGGCGGCACGATCGGTCATCCGATGGGCATCCAGGCCGGCGCCACCGCCAACCGCGTCGCGCTGGAAGCGATGGTGCTGGCGCGCAACGAGGGCCGCGACATCTGGAACGAGGGTCCGCAGATCCTCGAGAACGCGGCGAAGAGCTGCACGCCGCTGAAGGCTGCTCTCGACACCTGGAAGGACGTGAGCTTCAACTACGAATCCACCGATACCGCCGACTTCGTGCCGACGACGACGGTGAGCGCCTAGGAGATACGACGATGATGACCAACTACGGCAACCGCCTCACTCAGGGCCAGTTCTCGTTCCTGCCCGACCTGACCGACGAGCAGATCAAGGCGCAGGTGCAGTACGCGCTCGATCACGGCTGGGCGCTGGGCGTCGAGTACACCGACGATCCGCATCCGCGCAACACCTACTGGGAAATGTACGGCATGCCGATGTTCGATCTCGCCGACGCCGCCGGCGTGCTGATGGAGATCAACAACTGCCGCAAGACCTTTCCTAACCACTACGTGCGCGTGACCGCGTTCGACAGCACGCGCGGCGTCGAGTCGCTGCGCATGTCGTTCATCGTCAACCGTCCGGACGACGAGCCCGGCTTCAAGCTGGAGCGCCAGGAGCTGGCCGGCCGCCGCATCGCCTACACGACGCGCTCGTACGCGGCGCAGAAGCCGGAGGGCGAGCGGTACAGTTGATCCGCGCAGCCGTTCCCACGTCCCCTCTTCCTTCGCGGGGAGAGGGGACCGCATCGAGACCACCATGACCGACACCACCGATACCACCGTCGACCTGCAACGCGAGTTCGCCGAGACCGGCATCGGCGAAGTGCTCGACGAGCTCGACCGCGAGCTCGTCGGCCTGAAGCCGGTCAAGACGCGCATCCGCGAGATCGCCGCCCTGCTGCTGGTCGACCGCGTGCGCCAGCGCCTCGGTCTGGCGACGCAGCCGCCGACCCTGCACATGAGCTTTACCGGCAACCCCGGCACCGGCAAGACCACCGTGGCGCTGCGCATGGCCAACCTGCTGCACCGCCTCGGCCACATCCGCAAGGGCCATCTGGTATCCGTAACGCGCGACGATCTCGTCGGCCAGTACATCGGTCACACCGCGCCGAAGACGCGCGAGGTGCTGAAGAAGGCGATGGGCGGCGTGCTGTTCATCGACGAGGCCTACTATCTGTATCGCCCCGAGAACGAGCGCGACTACGGCCAGGAGGCGATCGAGATCCTGCTGCAGGTGATGGAGAACCAGCGCGACGACCTCGTCGTGATCCTCGCCGGCTACGCCGACCGCATGGACACGTTCTTCAAGGCCAATCCGGGCTTCCACTCGCGCATCGCGCATCACGTGGACTTTCCGGACTACGCGGACGAGGAACTGCTGGACATCGCCGACGTACTGCTCGGCGCACAGAACTACCGCTTCAGCGACGAGGCGCGCAAGGCGTTCTCCGATTACCTCGTCGCGCGCCGCCGCCAGCCGCACTTCGCCAATGCGCGTTCGGTGCGCAACGCACTCGACCGCGCGCGTCTGCGTCAGGCCAACCGCCTGTTCGAATCCGGCATGCCGCTCGACGCCGACCGGTTGATGACGCTGGAAGCGCCGGACATTCTCGCCAGCCGCGTATTCGCCGCGGCGGAAGGCTCGCCCGCATGAGCGGCGTCCTGATCGCCCCGTCGATCCTGTCCGCGGACTTCTCGCGCCTCGGCGAGGAAGTGCGCGACATCGACGCCGCCGGCGCCGACTGGATTCACGTCGACGTGATGGACGGCCACTTCGTGCCGAACCTGACGATCGGTCCCGACGTCGTGCGCGCGCTGCGCCCGCACAGCGCGAAGCCTTTCGACGTGCACCTGATGGTCGCGCCGGTCGACCCCTGGATCGAAGCCTTCGCCAAGGCGGGCGCCGACTGGATTTCCGTCCACACCGAGGCAGGCCCGCACGTCCACCGCAGCCTGCAGACCATCCGCGCGCTCGGCCGGAAGGCCGGACTCGTGCTCAACCCCGGCACACCGGCCGCAGCCGTCGAACCGTTGCTGGACGACATCGACCTCGTGCTGCTGATGTCGGTGAACCCCGGCTTCGGCGGCCAGTCCTTCATCCCGGCAACGCTTCACAAGATCGCCGCCGTGCGCCGCCTGATCGGCGACCGTGACATCCGCCTGCAGGTGGACGGCGGCGTCGGCCCGCAGAACATCGGCGCCGTCGTCGCCGCGGGTGCCGACGTGCTCGTCGCCGGCTCCGCGGCGTTCCGCAACGGCCGCGACGCCTATGCAGACAACATCTCAGCACTGCGCGCGGGGGTGCGATGAATCCCGGCTCCGGCGCCGTTGTTTTCGATCTCGACGGCACGCTGGTCGACAGCGTGGCCGACCTGCGCCTGTGCCTGAACCGCGCGCTCGCCGAGCTGCGGCTGCCGCCGCTGGGGCGCGCGCAGGTGACCGCGATGGTCGGCGACGGCGTGCGTACGCTGATGCAACGCGCGCTCGAAGCCCTCGGCGTTCCCACGCAGGGCGACTTTGGCGCGGCGGTGATCGACCGCCTGCTCGGACGCTTCATGCCGCTGTACGCCGCCGCGCCCTCCGTGCACACGCGTGCCTACGACGGCGTGCCGGAGACGCTGCGGCAGCTGGTCGCCGACGGCTGGTCATTGGCGGTCTGCACCAACAAGCCGCTGGCCCCGAGCCTCACGATCCTGCATGCGCTGGGACTGGACATCTTTTTTGATACGGTCGTCGGCGGCGATTCCACGCCGGCGCGCAAACCCGACCCGCGGCCGCTGCGCGCCGCCCTGGCGACGCTCGGCATCGACGCGGCGAACGCGGTGATGGTCGGCGACGGCCCGCACGACGCGCAGGCCGCCGGCGCCGCAGGCACCGCCTTCATCGGCGTGCGCTACGGCTACGGCTCCGACGCGCTCGCGGCAATGACGCTCGCGACACCGCCAGTCTCGCGCTTCGATGAAATTCCCGAACGCGTGAGGACACTGTGCGCCGTACCCGCATGACGCTGCGCGCGCTGATCTTCGACGTGGACGGCACCCTCGCGGAAACCGAGGAGGCGCATCGCAGCGCGTTCAATGCGGCGTTCGTCCAGGCCGGGCTCGACTGGTTCTGGAGCGTCTCGCTCTACACCGAACTGTTGCGCGTGACCGGCGGCAAGGAGCGCATCCGCGAGTACGCCCGACGCTGCGTGCCCGAATGGCTGCAACTGCCCGACGTGGACGCACGCATCCGCGCACTGCACGCGCGCAAGACCGCGCTCTATGCCGCCGCGGTCCGCGCCGGCGCCGTGCAGCTGCGTCCCGGTGTCCGCCGCCTGATCGACGAATGCCACGCGCGACGCGTGCGTATGGCCATCGCGACGACGACCAGCGAGGCCAACGTGCGCGAGCTGCTGGACGGCTGTCTCGGTGCCGATCCGTTCGACTGCATCGTCGCCGGCGACGCCGTTGCCGCGAAGAAGCCGGCGCCGGACGTCTACGTCGCCGTACTCAAGCGGCTCGACCTGAGCGCGAGCGCCTGCCTTGCCATCGAGGACAGTGCCGCCGGGCTCGCGGCGGCGCGCGGCGCGGGCATTGCCACGCTCGTCACACCCAGCGCCTACACGCGCGACCACGACTTCAATGGCGCCCTCGCCGTCGTGCCGTCGCTGGAACCCGACATCCATTTCGACGTCCTCGCCCGCTGGCACGCCGGCGGCACCTCTCCAGGAGCATTTCCCTCATGACCATCAAGGTCGGCATCAACGGATTCGGACGCATTGGACGCAACGTGCTGCGCGCGGCGGTGCAGAACTTCGGTCAGGACATCGAGATCGTGGGCATCAACGATCTGCTGGAGCCGGACTATCTGGCGTACATGCTCAAGTACGACTCCGTGCATGGCCGCTTCAAGGGTGACGTCTCGGTCGATGGCGGTACGCTGATCATCAACGGCAAGAAGATTCGCCTGACTCAGGAACGCGATCCGGCCAACCTGAAGTGGGACGCCGTGGGTGCCGACATCGTCATCGAATCCACCGGCCTGTTCCTCGACAAGGCGTCGGCCGAGAAGCACCTGGCCGCCGGCGCCAAGAAAGTCATCATGTCGGCGCCGTCGAAGGACGACACGCCGATGTTCGTCTACGGCGTCAACCACCAGACCTATGCCGGCCAGGCGATCGTCTCCAACGCCTCGTGCACGACCAACTGCCTCGCACCGCTGGCCAAGGTGCTGCACGACAAATGGGGCATCAAGCGTGGCCTGATGACCACCGTGCATGCCGCCACGGCGACGCAGAAGACCGTCGACGGTCCCAGCGCGAAGGACTGGCGCGGCGGCCGCGGCATCCTCGAAAACATCATCCCGTCGTCGACCGGTGCGGCCAAGGCTGTCGGCGTCGTGATTCCCGAGCTGAACAAGAAGCTCACCGGCATGTCGTTCCGCGTGCCGACGTCCGACGTCTCCGTCGTCGACCTGACCGCCGAACTCGAAAAGCCGGCGACCTACGACGAGATCAAGGCGGAAATGAAGGCGCAATCGGAAGGCGCGCTCAAGGGCATCCTCGGCTACACCGAGGACGCCGTCGTCGCCACCGACTTCATCGGCGACGCACGCACCTCGATCTTCGACGCCAACGCCGGCATCCAGCTCGACCCGACCTTCGTCAAGCTCGTGAGCTGGTACGACAACGAGTGGGGCTACTCCAACAAGTGCCTGGAGATGGTGCGGGTCGTTGCTCGCTGACGCGAACGCCACGGGAGTGGGGAATCGGGAATCGTAAAGGCGATGCCGATCCCCTGCCGGTCTCCGCTTTCGCCGTACCTTTGCTGCAACGATTCCCGATTCCCCATTCTCGATTCCCGGAGCGAACGACCGTGAGCATCCTCCGCATGTCCGACCTCGACCTCGCCGGCAAGCGCGTGTTGATCCGGCAGGACCTGAACGTGCCGATCGCGGGCGGCCGCATCACCTCGGATGCGCGCCTGCGCGCGTCGCTGCCGACGCTCAAGCTCGCATTGGAAAAGGGCGCGTCGGTGCTGGTCGTCTCGCACCTGGGCCGGCCCAAGGCCGGCAAGTTCGATCCCGGCCACTCGCTGACGCCGGTCGCCGGCTGGCTGTGCGAGCACCTGGGCCAGACCGTGCCGCTGATCAGCAACTGGATCGATGGCGTGCAGCTCGAACCGGGCCAGATCGCCCTCGGTGAAAACACCCGCTTTCTCAAGGGTGAGAAGGAAGACGACGAGGCGCTGGCGAAGAAGATGGCGGCGCTGTGCGACGTCTACGTGATGGACGCCTTCGGCACCGCGCACCGTGCCGAGTGCACCACCCATGGTGTCGGCAAGTACGCGCCGGTGGCCTGCGCCGGCCCGCTGCTCGCGGCGGAACTGGATGCGCTGGGCAAGGCGCTGGCGACGCCGAAGAAGCCGCTGGCCGTCATCGTCGGCGGCAGCAAGGTCTCGACCAAGCTCGATCTGCTGAACAACCTCGCCGACGTCGCCGACCTGCTGATCGTCGGCGGCGGCATCGCCAACACCTTCCTTGCCGCGACCGGCAAGCCGGTCGGCAAGTCGCTCTACGAGAAGGACATGCTCGATACGGCGCGCAACATCCTCGACAAGATCCGTGCGCGCGGCGGCGACATCCCGCTGCCGGTCGACGTGGTCGTGGCGCCGGAATTCTCAGCCGAGGCGCACGCGGAAACGCGCAAGGTCGACGAAGTCGAAGCCGACGAAATGATCCTCGACATCGGCCCGAAGACCGCCGCCATGCTCGCAGCCAGACTCAGGGACTGCGGCACCATCGTCTGGAACGGGCCCGTCGGGGTGTTCGAGTTCGACAGCTTTGCCCACGGGACGCGCGCGCTGGCGCAGGCCATCGCCGGAAGTCCCGCCTACTCCCTGGCCGGCGGCGGCGATACCCTCGCCGCCATCGACACGTTCGGCGTCGGCAGCCGTATCGGCTACATCTCCACCGGCGGCGGCGCCTTCCTCGAATTCCTCGAAGGCAGGACGCTGCCGGCCGTGGACATCCTCCAGCACCGCGCCGCCGCATGACCCGCCAGACCAAGATCGTCGCCACGCTGGGACCGGCTAGTGACGACCCCGCCGTCCTGCGGCGCATGCTGCTCGCCGGCGTCGATGTCGTGCGCCTGAACTTCTCGCACGGCCACGCCGACGACCACCATCGCCGTGCAGGCGCGGTACGTGCCGCCGCGGCAGAGATCGGACGCGACATCGGCATTCTCTGCGACCTGCAGGGACCGAAGATCCGCATCGCCGGCTTTGCCGACGGCGCGGTAGACCTCGCGGACGGCACGTCCTTCGCACTCGATCCGGCGTACGACGCACAGTCCGGCACGGCCTCCATCGTCGGCTGCGCCTATGCCGGACTGCCCGGCGATGTCGAGCGCGACGACACGCTGCTGCTCGACGATGGTGCGATCACCCTGCGTGTGGAACGCGTCGATGGCACGCGCATCCAGACCCGCGTGCTCAGTGGCGGCCGGCTGTCCAGCAACAAGGGCATCAACAAGCTCGGCGGCGGCCTGTCCGCGCCCGCACTGACGGACAAGGATCTCGCCGACATCCGCCATGCCGTGCGCATGGATGCCGATTTTCTCGCGGTCTCGTTCCCGCGCAGCGCCGACGACCTGCACGAAGTCCGGCGCCATATCGAGGCCGCCGGCGGACGCATGGCCATCGTCGCCAAGATCGAGCGCAGCGAAGCGCTGGCCGCGCTGCCCTCGATCATCGAGGCCAGCGACGCGGTGATGGTCGCACGCGGCGATCTCGGTGTGGAGATCGGCGACGCCGAACTGCCCGGCTGGCAGAAGCGCATCATCGCCGCCGCGCGCGAGCAGAACCGCATGGTCATCACCGCGACGCAGATGATGGAGTCGATGATCCAGCACCCGGCGCCGACGCGCGCGGAGGTGCTGGACGTGGCCAATGCGGTCATGGACGGGACGGACGCGGTGATGCTGTCCGCCGAGACCGCGACGGGACGCCATCCGGTCAAGGTCATCGAAGCGGTGTCCCGCGTCTGCACCGGCGCGGAGCGCAGCGCGCCGCCCACGCCGGCCGGCGGCGCGCGCCTTGCCGATGCGCATCACTTCCACCGCAGCGACGAGGCGATCGCCCGCGCCGCGGCATGGACGGCAACGCACATGCAGGCAGCCGCCATCATTGCGATCACCGAGTCCGGGCACACCGCATTGCTGATGTCGCGCGGCGATACCCGCATTCCGATTTTCGCACTGACGCCGCATGAACGGACGCGGCGCCGCATGACCCTGTGCCGAGGCGTCTGCCCGCTGGCCTTCGATCCGCCGCGGGACGGATCGCTGCGCCCGTCACAGGCGGCAGTGGATCAGTTGCGTCGCCTCGGACGACTGCAGTCCGGTCAGCGCGTCCTCGTCACGCATGGCGACCTTTCGTCACCGGGGGGCACCAACACGATGAAGATTCTTGACGGATGAAGATCAATTCCGCCATTTCGGCGTCTCTGAATCCATCGCGAAGACGCGATGGATTCAGACCCAAGGGGATCGATAAGAAGTCTGCCGGATTTTTATGATAATTATTGCCAGTTTTTTATTTATTAGTTTAAGCATCTATTGTTTAAAAATTTTTCATAAGCTTTTAGCCGCATTAATCGGAAAAACTAAATAGCATTGGAAACCATTTTTCAGCTTCTCATGGAGTTTTATTTTAACAATTCAAGTAAACGCATCCATTTATAGCTTGACAATAGGCGACACAATCCGCTGAAGCATAAGGATATGCACTTCCGGGATGAAATCGCCACTGGAGAGTATGCGCATGGATGCGGAAGTAAGTAGCAATAGCGACGACTCAGACTCGATGACACGTGAGGTCTCCAACGAAGCTCTCGCCTCGCCGGACCGCTTCCCTTCTACGCGGTTTCTCTGCGCACCGGTACCGCAATGCCGCGGACCGACCTACATCGACTCAGATCAACCTGATGGCAATCCTATAAATCCGGCAAGTGGTCGGCCGGATTGTTCAATGCGCTCCCGCGGCAACGCTCATCTACTACACGCCCCTCTACGAGCGCTGCCGAGCATCCAGGAGTGACCATCATGTCCAATCAGCATTCCGTTTCCGCTACTGAGCGACGCATCCTACGGCGCGCCGAAGTCGAAGCCAAGACGGGTTTCAAACGCGCACATATCTACAACCTCATGCAGCAGGGCAGGTTCCCCAAGGCACTTCGCCTCGGCGTGCGTGCCGTCGGCTGGGACTCCGCCGAGGTCGACCACTGGATCACCGAGCGCCTCAAAGAGCGTGCTTAACACCGCTCCACCACGAAGAAGGAGCGAGCCATGCAAGTCATTTCCGTCATTTCGACCAAGGGAGGCGTCGGTAAAACAACCATTGCCACCAACCTGGGCGGTTTCATCGCCGACGCGGGTCTACGCGTGCTGCTGCTAGACCTGGATACGCAGCCAACGCTGTCGTCGTACTACGAGATTGCCGACCGTGCCGCTGGTGGCATCTACGAGCTGTTGGCCTTCAACGAATCCGACTTGTCGCGGCTGGCCTCGCACACGGTCGTCGACGGCCTCGACGTCGTCTTGTCCAACGACGAGCACCGGCAACTGGGAACACTGCTGCTGCACGCTGCAGACGGACGTCTCCGGCTCCGCAACCTGTTGTCCATCTTTCGGCCGCACTACGACCTGGTGCTAATCGACACTCAGGGGGCTCGCAGCGTGCTGCTGGAGATGGCCATCCTTGCTTCTGATCAGGCCGTATCGCCGATCACTCCGGAGATCTTGGCCGCCCGCGAGCTGCGGCGCGGCACACTGCAGCTTGTAGACGACATCGCGCCCTACCGGCAACTGGGCATCCAGCCGCCGCCACTGCACCTGCTGATTAATCGTGTGCCCGCCATCTCCTCCAACGCCCGACTGATCCAGAAAACGCTGCGCCTGATCTTCCGTGACCACGCCCAGGTTCAGGTGTTGAGTTGCGAGGTTCCCGCGATCGAGGCTTTTCCACGAGCGGCGACACAGGGCCTGCCAGCCCATCGGGTCGAACATCGGCGCCCAACGGGTCGGCAGGCACCGTCTGCGCTGGAAATCGTGCGCGATCTCGCCATCGAACTCTGCCCCGAATGGCGGGAACAGCTTGCCCACGTCACCGGCAAGGCCTCTGGCTGGAGGCGGATCAATGTCGATCTCCCATGAGCTGTACCGTGGCCACAAGCGGCTGCTGCCGCTGATCGAGTTTGCCTTGTGCGATGGCTGTAAAGTCAGCCGTACGCGAGGAGGGCACCTGAAGTTCGCCAAGCCCGGCCTGCCGCCGATTTTCACCAGTTCAACGGCAAGCGATCATCACGCCAGCTTGAATGCCAAGGCGCAGTTGCGGCGAGCAGGAAGAAAGCGCACGGGAGGGCCGGATGGCTGACCTTACACCCGAGGACATAGCCGGCAAACTGATGGCCGGCAGATTCTTCCGCTCAGGTCCGATCGCTCAGGCGCTCAGCGACCCCATTGCTGACACTCCGATGGTGGTTACGCTCGATGAACTACGCCCATACGAGCTGGATCCTCGCCTGACGCGCAACCCCCTGTTCGACGATATCAAGGCGTCGATCCGCGAACGCGGCCTAGACGCACCGCCACCGATCACGCGGAGACCAGGGGCCGACCACTACATCATCCGCAACGGTGGCAATACGCGCCTGGCTATCCTGCGCGAGCTCTGGTCCGAAACGAAGGACGCACGCTTCTTCCGTATTCCCTGTCTATTCCGGCCCTGGCCCGAACGCGGAGAGATCATCGCGCTGACAGGCCATCTGGCGGAGAACGAACTGCACGGCGGGTTGACCTTCATCGAGCGTGCGCTCGGGGTCGAGAAGGCGCGTGAGCTGTACGAGCAGGAAACCGGAAGGTCCTTGTCTCAGTCCGAGCTGTCGCGTCGTCTCTCAGCCGATGGTTACCCGGTCCAGCAATCTCACATCAGCAGGATGCAGGACACTGTGCGTTACCTGCTACCGGCGATCCCGAGCGTACTCTACGGCGGCCTCGGCCGACACCAAGTCGAACGACTCTCCGTACTAAGGAAATCCAGCGAACTCGCATGGGAGAAGCGTACCGAGGGAAAGCAGGTCGGCGTCGACTTCGAAACGCTGTTCCACGACACCCTCGCCTCGTTCGATGCTCAACCCGAAACATTCTCCATCAGACGTGTCCAGGATGAGCTGATTGGCCAGATGTCAGAACTGTTGGACGCCGACTACAACACGCTCGAACTGGATATCGACAACATCGAACATCGCCAGCGCGTAGTCACCAGCCCGCCGCAGACGCCAGCCGAAATCCCGACGTCCAATGCTGCACCGGGGAGTGGCGCTACCAACCCCATCCCATTGGATCTGAAAGATGCTACCCCGTTGCATCCAGCTACCATCGGGACTGGCCCCGCGCACGCAACGGAATGGACGCCTCTTCCTGCTGAGCAGACTCGCAAACCGACTACGTCCGCGACTACCCTCACTGCTCCATCCATAACAACAGCTTCGGCCCACGATCACGACAAAGACCACCGTTTGCGGGGCCATGTCGTCTCGCCAGCAGCCAGCACTGATCGGCTGCAGGCCATCCAGCAGCTGGTCGCGGAGCATGTTGGAGAATCGTTGCCGGACTTCGCAGACAACGCGCTCCGTGCCATACCTGTTCAAGCTGGCGGCCTGTTTCCGATCACTGACGTCTGGTACATCGAACCCAGCCTGGATTCGCCTGACCGGCTGCGCATCCACATTGCACAGTTCGCTCGCGAAATCGCAGAGGAAGCCCAATTGGCCGACTGTGTCGAGCCGATCGAAACCGGCGTCGGCTTCGTCTGCACTACCCCACTGCAGCGTCCTGAACCAGCGTTCAGCAGAAGTGGACCCGCTTCGTGAGACAGCTTTCCCGGATTTATAAGTGATGCTCTGCCGGGTTATGCCGCCAGCTGTGCTGGCAGTGCGTTGAAGT
>NZ_QICN01000008.1:52206-232218 GCF_003201205.1 Sinimarinibacterium flocculans | reverse complement strand
GATCTGCTCTTCGCTGTACCGCTTCTTCACGTCCGACCTCCTAGTCTTGGGTCGGACTCTAAATCACCGTGCTACTCAATGACGGGGTAACGTCGGACCTATCAGGATGAAGAGGGTGGCATCGGCGATCTGGACGTCGGTATCACCGACACGAGGCCGACGGAGATGCCGGGCGGTGCTGTTGAAGAGGTGAGGTCGCCACAGGGCACCGGCTCGCTGATCACGCATGGGTTCGACACGGCACGTACCGGCATTGGCCGCGTGGTCGTTGCGGTGCAGCCCAGAGGAGCAGGCGCGACGTTCCTTTCCTTCGATCCCGCGCGCTCGGTGCGTGCGCGCTGGCTCAACGAGCGTCTGGTCTACATCGAGGCGTGGCGGGGTCGCATCGCGGCGTCCGAGCTGGTGTTCGACAGTCTGGAGAGGCGTTTCCTGTACCGGAAGCTCGCGCACTACGCTTACGCGGTCGATCCTAGATGCGCGGACTTGGAGAACCGGACCGGACAGTCCGATGCGCTGCCGAAGTAGCATCATCCGGGCCGCGAAGTCATCGTCGTTTCGTGCGCGGAGAGGAATCTTGCTACCGATTGTGTGCGCGCTATGAGATAGGTTCTTCGCTTCGTTCAGAATGGCGGTCTGCTTCACTCGCGAGTCAATCGTTACGGTTTATCGGTCGTGGCAGCCAGTCGGCACTACCGTCTGCTCTACCGGCGACTTCGTTAGTCTGTGCTCGCGCGCGGGGCAAAACCCGGGAGGATCAGATGCAGCATCACCTCGCCTAGATCAACGTTGCCAGGTTCCGCCTGCCCGTTCATGAGGACCACGAAATGAAGAAGCCGGGCGCTGCCGGAACTTCGCCGGCATCCAAGCTGATTGACGCCAAGATCGCCGGACTCGGCGACTGGCGCGGCGAGACGCTGACGAAGGTCCGCCGCCTGATTCACGGCGCGGACCCCGAGATTGTCGAAGAGGTGAAGTGGGCCAAGCCGAGCAACCCGATGGGCGTGCCGGTGTGGTCCCACGGCGGCATCGTCTGCACCGGCGAAACCTACAAGCAGATGGTGAAGCTGACGTTTGCTAAGGGCGCTGCCCTGCCCGACCCTGCCGGCTTGTTCAATGCCAGCCTCGACGGCAACGTACGGCGCGCGATCGACATTCGCGAAGGCGAGACGCTGAACGCAAAGGCGTTCAAGGCCCTGATCAAGGCGGCGGTGGCGGCGAATCTGCAGTCGACCGCATCGAAGTCGAGACCGAAAGCCGCTGCCGTGAAGAAGGCACCGGCGAAGCTGCTGTCGGGCGGCAACCCGCAGATCGCCAAGGCGGACGGCGACGCGCCGGTCCAGGCCTACATCGCCGCGATGCCCGGATGGAAGTCCGATCTGGGCCGACAGCTCGACGCCCTGATCGTGCGCACCGTCCCGGACGTGCGCAAGGCGGTGAAGTGGAATTCGCCGCTCTACGGCGTGGAGAACCGTGGCTGGTTTCTCTCCGTGCACGTGTTCACGCATTTCGTGAAGGTGACGTTCTTCAAGGGCACGTCGCTCCGCCCACCGCCGCCGGGCGGCACGCCGCGCAGCGGCGAGGCGCGCTGGATCGACATCCGCGAGGGTGCATTCGATGCGGCGCAGATGACGCAGTGGGTGAAGCAGGCCGCCAGGCTACCGGGCTGGGTCCCGTAAGGACTCGATACGCCGCGCTGCGCGCGGCACTCGGCCCGAACGGAATGACTGCACGCCGGGCGCCCGACGCTCAGCCCGAACGGACTGATTGCGCTACGGCATCCCGAGAAAATCCGACTTGCCGAGTTCGACGCCGTTGTGGCGCAGGATCGCGTAGGCGGTCGTGGCGTGGAAGAAGACGTTGGGAATCACGAAGTACTCCCAGTACTGCTGGCCGGTGAACGTCACCGGATTGCCGCGCATCTTGATCGAGATCTCGCGCTCGGCCGCGCCGTCGTAGGCGGCCGGGGGAATCCCGGCGATGAGTTCCAGCGTGCGTCCGATCCGTGCCTGCAGTTCCTCGAAGGTGGTCTCGTTGTCCTCGAAGGCCGGCACCTCGTGACCGGCGAGGCGCGCGGCGCCGGCCTTGGCGATGTCGGCCGCGATCTGCACCTGCCGCGTCAGCGCGAACATGTCCGGCGCCAGCCGGCAGCCGAGCAGTACGGCCGGGTCGATCTTGCGCGCCTCGGCGTGCGCGCGACCCTTCTCGAGCACGTTGGCGAGATTACGCAGCGCGCGCTGCAGGACGGGCACGGTGGCGCGGTACATCATCGGCGTGTCGCTCATGGAATCTCCGGATCGGGTCTGGGGTTGTGCTCGGGAATCAGGGGTCGGCCACTTCGTCGTAGCCGCGGTTGAGGAACTGGATCAGGCAGACGCCGTGCCCGAAGGGGTCGGCCAGGTGCGCGACGCGCCCCCAGCGGTGCGTCCGCACCTCGCCTTCGAGCCGTGCGCCGGCCCGCACGGCGCGCGCGGCAGCGGCATCGACATCGTCGACGACGAAGTCCAGATGCACGGGCGTCCAGTGCCTTCGGTAGTCGCGCGGGGCGCTGCCCGGGGCCGGCGTCGTGCCGGCCGGCTTGACCAGCAGGAACACCGACGACGAGGCCCCGGAGAGTTCGACGCCGAAATCGCCGAAGCGGCGGCGCACCGTCAGACCGAGTCCGTCGACGTAGAACGCCAGCGCCGCGGACAGGTCGTCGACGTCGATGTTGGCGATCAGCTCGATCATGTCTCGCGTCCGCCGATGCGCAGGCTGCGCGTGGCGAGGAAGACCTCGCGCAGAAACAGCAGCAGCGCGCTGATCAGCGCGAGCATCGCCAGGATGAACAGCAGGGCCACCGGCACCGACACACGCACCGGCGTCACCGCGCCGAGAAACAGCACGATGATGACGCTGGCGACCGACAGTGCGGCGAAGGTGCACAGGGTGATCGCGCGGCCGATCAGCTTGGCGCGGCGCGCCAGCGTCGACAGCTGGCGCAGGAGCTGTTCGCGTTCGGCGCCGCGCACGCTGTCCATGCGCTGCTCCAGCGCCCTCGCGCGATCCACGACCCGCGCCAGCCGGTGGGCCATCACGTTGAGCGTCGCACCCACGCCGGTGAGCAGGAACGCCGGCGCCACCGCGAGCTGGATCGCGTGCGCCACGGTGCTGACGTCGCCGCCGCCGAACAGGTTGGCCATGGACGCCGATCCTACCGCCGCGCCGCGAACGCCACCATCAGGGCGCGCGGTCGAGCGCGACATCGGCGTGCGAAGCCGGGTCCTCGATCGGTTCGAGGTGGGTCAGCACGCTGACCGGCGCCAGCTCGGCGGCAATGCGCGCCTCGATGCGCTCGACGAAGTCGTGCCCGCGCTGCACGGTCCAGCGACCCGGCACGAGCACGTGGAAGCTGACGAAGTGACGGGCGCCCGACCGCCGCGTGCGCACGGCGTGAAAGTCGATCTTCTCGCCGATGCCCTCGCTGCGAAAACTGTCGAGGATCGCCTCCAGCCGGGCGAGCTCTTCCGGCGGCAGCGAGGCATCCATCAGGCCGGCGGCGGATTCGCGCAACAGCCGCCAGCCCGTCCACAGAATGTGGGCGGCCACCGCCAGCGCGATCAGCGGATCGAGCCATAGCCAGCCGCTCACGGCGACCAGCGCAACGCCCACGATCACGCCGGCAGAGGTCCAGACGTCGGTCAGCAGATGCTGGGCATCGGCCTCCAGCGTCAGCGAACGATGCCGCCTGCCCGCCCGCCGCAGCACCACGGCGACGCCGCCGTTGACCAGCGCCGCCACGGCAACGATCGCCAGGCCCACGCCGGGCTGCGCGATCGGCTGCGGATCGAGCAGGCGCGGCCATGCGGCCCAGGCGATGGCCAGGGCGGCGACGAAGATCAGTGCGCCCTCGAAGCCGCCGGCAAAGTACTCGGCCTTGCCGTGGCCGTGCGCATGCTCGTCGTCGGCCGGCTGCAGTGCCAGCCGCAGCATCGAGAAACCGACCAGCGCGGCACCGAGATTCACGGTGCTTTCGAGCGCATCGGAGAGCAGGCCGACCGAACCGGTGAGCCACCAGGCCCCGGCCTTGAGTGCCATCGTCACCAGTGCCGCGGCGACCGACAGCAGCATCCAGCGGTGCGGCACGGGAAACGGCGGCGTCAGGCGGTGGCGAGGGCGCCGGCGATCTGCGCTTCGAGCGCGTCGAGGTCCGGAATCAGCGCGACCTGGCTGGCGATGCGCACGCGCGAGAGCACCAGCTCCTCGCGATCGGTGCCGTCGAGCGCCATCGGCCGCATGGCCGCGCGGTTGAGCGTGACCAGGTGCGGATATCCCAGCGCGACCAGGGCGATGTGCCCGCCGGGCACGTGGCGCCCGAGCGAGTGAAGCACGACGATGCGCTCGCGCCGCGGATCGCCGCCGAGCCCGCCGCCGTTGAGCAGTTCGAAGCGCACCACCGGCACGCGACGGCTGTTCCAGTCGCAGTGTCCGGCCAGCCACTCCGGACCGCCGTCGCTCGCCTGCAGGGCATCGCGCGCCAGCACTTCGGCGACCGCCGCGTTGGGCAACAGCAGCGTGTCGTCGTGCACGGACATCAGCACGGCATAGAGTTCGTCGGCGTTCACGAGCGGCGCTCCTGCAGGACCGCCTGCAGCTCACCGAGCAGCTGGTCCTCCTGGTAAGGCTTGATCAGATAGCGGTCGACGCCGATCGACGCGGCGCGTTCGCGGTGCTTGTCGCCGGAGCGCGAGGTGATCATCAGGATCGGCGTCTGCGCCAGGACTTCGTTGTTGCGCACGAAGGTCGCGACCTCGAAGCCGTCGGCGCGTGGCATCTCGATGTCCAGCAGGATCGCCGCCGGTCGCTCGGTGGCGAGCTGGGCCATCGCGTCGAGACCGTCCTTGGCGGTGACCACGGCGAAGCCGTGCTTGACCAGCAGGCGCTCGGTGACGCGCCGGATGGTGATCGAGTCGTCGACGACCATGATCGTGTCGCGCTGCGCCTCGGCCGGCACGTCCTCGCCGACGCGCTCGGCCATCTGCGTGCGCAGCGTGCGGCGCGTACGGTCCTGCACCAGGGCGGCGATGTCGAGAATCAGCACCACGCGGCCGTCGGCGAGGATCGTCGCGCCGCTGACGCCGGGGATCGAGCTGATCTGCGGACCGACGGCCTTGGACACGATTTCGCGGCTGCCGATGAGCTGATCGACGATCACCGCCACGTGCCGTTCGCTGCCGCCGATGCCCTCCGGCATGCGCACCAGCACCGCGTGTGCGGTCTTGCCTTCGCCGCCGGCCTCGCGCGGCACGCCGAGCAGGTCGGCGAGATGGCGCACGCGGTAGCGCTGGCCACCGTACTCGAGTTCCGGCCCGCTCTCGGCGAGATAGGCGTCGAGCTGATCCCGCGCGATGCGGGTGATGCCCTCGATGCTGGGCAGCGGCGCGGCGTACATCTCGTGCCCGACACCGACCAGCAGCGACTGCGACATCGCCAGCGTCAGCGGCAGGCGGATCTTGAAGCGCGTGCCCTTACCGGGCTCGGAGGCCAGCTCGAGGTTGCCGCCGAGCTGCTTCACCTCCGCGGCGACCACGTCCATGCCGACGCCGCGGCCGGCGTCCTGGGTCAGCTGACGCGCGGTCGAGAAGCCGGGCATGAAGATGAACTGCGCGGTCTCGTCGGCGGAAATCTCGGCGTCGGCCGGCATCAGGCCGCGGCGGATCGCGGTCTGCCGGATCGCGTCGAGATCGAGCCCGCGGCCATCGTCCGCCAGTTCCATGTAGAGCTGGCTGCCCTCGCGCCACAGCGCCAGCGTCAGCTTGCCCGTCGCGGGCTTGTCGGCGGACTGCCGGGCATCGGGCGTCTCGATGCCGTGGATGACGGCGTTGCGCAGCAGGTGTTCCAGCGGCGCGGTCATGCGTTCGAGCACGTTGCGGTCCAGCTCGGCCTCTGCACCCTCGAAACCGATCTCCACGCGCTTGCCGTTCTCGGCGGCTGTCTGCTGCACCACGCGCTGCAGGCGTGCGACCTGGCGCGAGAACGGCACCATCAGCGTGCGCATCAGGCCCTGCTGCACCTCGGTGTTGATGCGTCCCTGCTGCAACAGGATCGTGGTCGCCTCGCTGGCGAGCTGGTCGAGCGAACCATGCACGGCGGCAAGGTCGCCCACCGACTCGTTCAGCGCACGCGAAAGCTCCTGCATGCGCGTGTAGCGGTCCATCTCCAGCGGGTCGAACTCGCCGGCGTAGCGGTCCGGATTCTCACCGGCGGTCAGGCCGCGTGCGGCGATCTGTGCATCGGTCTCGGCGTCGAGCTGGCGCAACTGGTCGCGCACGCGCTGGATCGCCTGCGCCATGTCGTCGAGCTGCGCCTGGATCGCGGCGTTGTGTTCGTCCATGCGCGAGCGGTAGATCGAGATCTCGCCCGCCTCGTTGAGCATGCGGTCGAGGGATTCGACCGGTACGCGCGCCGTCTCGCGGCGCTGCGCGGCAAGCCCTTCGGCCTCGTCTTCCGGCCGCCAGAACAGCTGCGGGTCCCACATGCCGGCCGGCGCCGGCACCACGGCCGGCGCATCCGCAGCAGCGTCGCCGGGCGTCGCCGCAGCGGCCGGAGCTGCCATCGCATCGTCGGTGGCATCTGCCTCGTCGACGAACGCGTCGGCATCCGCATCGTCGTCGCCCGAGAGCAATGCGGCGTACTGGCCCCGCTGCAGGCGGTCGGTGTAGCGCCGCAATTCGGTGACGGCGCCTTCGACCACCTTGAGTGCGCCGGCGTCGAGCTCGCCGGCGTACTCGAGCCCTTCGATCAGCGATTCCAGCTCGTGGGCGGCATCGCCAAGCACCGGCAGACCGGCCATGCGCGCGCCGCCCTTGTAGGTATGCAGCACGCGCAGCATGTCGCGCGCCGGCGAGTAGTCGCCGGGCAGTGCCTGCCAGCGCGGCAGCGCCTCTTCGAGGATCTCCATGAGTTCCTCCGCCTCGGCGGCGAAGGTCTGCGCCAGCTCGACGTCGAAGTCGTCCGGCAGCGGTGCCGGCGCGGGGGCGCCCGGCGGCACGAAGGCAGGTGCCGGCATCTTAGGCGGCGCGGGCGGCGGCGGAGGCGCAAACGAAGCCTGCGGGGCGTCCTGCACCGGCGGCGTTGCCGCCGGCGATGTCAGCGGCTGCGACAGCTCGTCGAGCAGGGTCAGCGGCTCGGGGATCACGCCGCGACGCAGATCGTCGAGCGCGAGGTGCAGCCCGTCCACGGCGTTGTGGGCCCGCGCGAAGAAATGCGTGTCCGCGACCAGCGTGCCGACTTCCAGATCCTCGAACAGCGATTCGAGGCGATGGGCGACTTCGCCCAGCGTGTCCAGCCCGGACACGCGCGCACTGCCCTTGAAGGTGTGCAGGACGCGCTTGATCTCGCCGAGCGGCGCCAGCTGGCGCGGATTGCGCTCCAGCGCGGCGAGGCCCTGGTCGAGCGCTTCGAGCAACTCCTCGGCCTCGCCCTGGAAGATCGCCAGCAGCTCCTGGTCGGAGATCGCGTCGCCACCGTCGACCGGCGGCATCTCGGCGATGTGCTCGGCATCGTCGTCGGCCGGCTCCGCCAGTGACGGTTCCGCCGGCGAGGATTCCGTGAGTGACGATTCCGCGGTCGGCAGATCGATGGTGGTCGGCGGCTCGTCGACGGAGGCATCGGCGGGAGGCGGTTCGACGGCCGCGGCGCCGGCATCGCTTGCGGACGGCGGCGTCGCCGGCGTTTCGAGGGAGATGTCGGCAGCGGCGGCATCGAGAAACTCGATCAGGCCACGCTCCTCGGCCTCGGCCTCGGCTTCGAGGTCGGGCGCGCCCTCCGGGGCCGCGTCCGGCGCAACCTCGGGCTCCGGGGCGGGCTCGGTGGCGGACACCGGCGTCAGGTCGGATTCTGCGTCGAGTCCAGGAACGGGCTCCTGACCGGGTTCGGTCGCCAGTTCCACGACGTCGTCATCGGCCGTCTGCGGAACGGGCTCGGCAGACGGCATCTCGGGCAAGGTCCCGGCTTGCGGTTGCTCGGCCACGGGCGCGGTGCCCGGCTCCTCGCCGGGCGGCACGGCATCGCTGCCGAACTCCCCGGTGAGGTCGAAGTCCTCCAGCGACAGATCCTCGGGACCCTTGATGGCGGGTGCCTCGTCGGCCGGCGCGGCCTGCTCGCCACCTGCGAGTGGCGCCTCGACCTCCAGCGTCGCGTCGAAATCGTCCAGCGATACCGTCTCGTCCGCTGCGGCAGCCGGCGGCCCGCCGGCTTCGGTAGCGGGCACTGCGGCATCCTGCTCGCGCGCCCAGCCGAGTCCGCTCACGCGCGCCGCCCAGTGCTCGTCGTCCTCGCTCAGACGTCCATCGCGGAAGCGGTCGAGATACTGGAACAGGCCCTCGCAGACCTCGAGCAGAACCGCAAAGGCGGCGGCGTCGGGCACGATGTTGCGCGCGGCCGCGCCGTCGAAGCTGCGGTTGAGCGCGCGTGCCACCTCGGCCACGGCCGGACAGGTGGACATCTGCGCGGCCCCCAGCAGCGTGTGACTGAGCACGCGCAGCTCCTGCGCCGCGCGGCGGCTGTCGGGGGACTGCTGCCAGCCGCGCAGCTCCTCCTCGATCCTCGACACCAGGTCGAAGGCTTCGCTGGTGAAGATCTCGGTCAACTGGCGGTCGGCACTCGCCTGCGCGGCGCTCTGCGGAATCACCGACTGCAAGGCGTCGAGCCGCTGCAGCATCGCCGTGGCGTCCTGGCGTGCGACAGCCGTCGAGCCGACTTCGGCGACCCAGCGCGCCAGCTGCGGCACCGCCTCGCGCAACAGGCCGAGCCCCTCGGCATCGAGCGGCAGATGCGCTTCGCGCAGGGCGTCGAGATAGGCCTCGAGTGCACCGGCCAGCTCGCTGAGCGCCGGCGCGTCGACGACGCGCGCGGCGCCGCGCAGCGTGTGAAACGCGCGTACGGCCTCGGCATCCACGTCCGCAGGGCCGTCGCCCTGCCCGGCCAGCCAGCGCTCGACGGCTGCCAGCTTCTCGCCGACATCCTCGCGGAAGACCTCGGCGATGTCGGGCTCCGCGGCCGCGGCGGGCGCCCGGCCAGCCGCATATTCGCGCGCGTGATCGAGCAGCGTTGCCAGCGCGTCGGGCTGCGCGACGGCACGGGCCTCGCGGAACGCGTCGATCAGCTCCGGCAGCAGGCCGAGCGCCTGGCCGACGGTCTCGACGATGCCCGGCGTCACCGCCACCGAGCCGTCGAGACACTTGTTCAGCATGTTCTCCAGGGACCAGCCGAACTCGCCGATCTCGGTGGCACCGACCGTCCGGCCACTGCCCTTGAGCGTGTGGAAGGCCCGGCGCAGCGTCGTCAGCGCGTCGCGATCCTTCGGGTCACGGCTCCAGCCGTCGTAGGCCGACTGCAGGGTCTGCCGGACTTCGGCCGCTTCTTCGAGGAAGATCTCGCGAATCTCGGGGTCGGCGCCGGCGGCGAACTCGTCCTGCGCCGCAACGGCGGGGAGCGCGTCGGGCGCAAGCTCCTGCGTCGCCTCGGGCACGACATCGGGAATCTCGAGCCTCAGCGTCGTATCGGGCCCGGCTTCCTCGGACTCGACTGTCGCGGACTCGATCGTCTCGCCCAGTTCGGAGGTCGCCGCTTCGAGCCCGCCCCCCTGCTCCAGCAGATCCATGCGCTGGCCCAGGTCGGCGAGGATGCGGGCGGCACCCGGCAGACGCGCACGCTGCGCCTCGATGTAGTACTCGATGGCCGCGACCGCGTCCGCATAGCGGTCGGCGAACGCCGGCTCCTCGCGCAGCCGCGTGTAGCCGGGCGCTGCCAGATGTCGCGCCAGGCGACGGCACAGGTCGGCCGCCTGCGGCTGGGCCAGCACCTCGAAACCCGAGGCGATCTCCTCGAGCAGGCCGACGCAGGGTGGCAGGTCGGTATCGGCACCGCTGCGCAGGTAGGCGTCGACCGCCGCCTTGACCCGGGCGAGGTTGACCAGGAACTCGCGGTAGAGCGCATCGCGGCCTTCGGCGAGATCCCGCGGCGCCGGCACCTCCTCGGACAGCTCGCGGGCGGCGGCGTCGGTGAGCTGCATCTGCCGGAACAGCGCGTCCTCCAGGTCGTTCTCGACCCGCAGGATCGCCGTAGCCAGCTCCATCAACAGCGCCGGCTGCGCTTCGTCGGCCGGCGCCTCGCGCAGGCGCTGGGCCTGGCGTGCGACCACGTCCTGCAGGCGCACGAGACCCAGTGCCCCGAGCGTGCGGCCGATGTGGACCAGCCCGTCCGCGACCGTCCGTCCGCGCTCGCCGCCGTCGTCGCCGGTGCGCACCATCAGGTCGATCTGATCCTTGACGCGCGTGAACTCGCTGCGGATCTCGGACGCGACCTTGGCCAGCAAGGCCGTGTTGGGGCCATGGATGCGCCGGCGCATCTGCTCCAGCGTCGTCGCCGACGGCAGGTAGTCGTCGAGATCGAAGGCCTTGCGCAGCGCCTCGACGCGCGCGCCGCGCGCCGTCGAACGGCCGACCAGGAACAGGAGCTGCAGCGCCAGGTCGGTGGCCTGGCCGGCGGCCGCATCCTCGCCCGAGGCAGCCAGCAGCTTGAGCTGCGCCGCGAGCCGCCCGAACAGGCGCTTGAGTTCGAGCGCATTGCCGATGCCGCGGCCGAGGTAGGCCTCGATGGCGGCGGCGGCCGTGCGCCAGAGCTGATGCACGGCGGCGTGCGTGGCGTGCTGCGCCACCTGCTCGGCGATCTTGCCGGTGCGCGCCGCACCGGTCTGCGCGTCCGCACCGCCGCGCACCCAGGCGACGAGCGAGGCCTGGAACAGCGCCAGCAGCCGTTGCGCCTGCTGCTGCGCACCGCCCGCCTGCACGGTCGCGTCCTGCGGCGGCGCCAGTGTGGCGCCGAGGGTCTGCAGCTGCGAGACGAACAGCTCGCTTTCGGTGAGCACCGGCTGGCCGCGCGCCAGACGCAGTTCGTTGACCGCAGGCTGCATGACCAGCGCGCAGTCCGGCATGCCGTCGGCCAGCGCATGGATGTAGTCGCTGAGCTGCACCGTCGCGCCCAGCAATGCGCCGTACAGCGCCTCGGGCTCGGCGATGCGCTGCTGCGTGAGATCCTGGATGCCCGCCGTCATCTCCGTGGCAACGGCGGCAAGTCCGAAGCACTCGATCATCGCCGCAGTGCCACGGACCTGGTGCAGCTCCACATAGGCCTGCTGCAACTGCAGCGGATCGCCGCTGCCTTCGGCGTAGTGGTCGATGAGCGTGCGCGCACGCGCGATGCTCTGGTCGAGCTCGCCGCGCACCCAGTGGATGCCGGTGATCATCTGCGGACGGCTCTGCGGACCTGGGCTGGCGTTCATATCGCGGCGGACCTGAAGGCTTCGTCCTGCACGAGCCGGTGCAGCGAGAACGCCAGCCAGTGCTGGTTCTCGCGCGCGAAAGCGCCGAGCAGATAGGGTGTGAACGGTTGCGCGTCGTTCATCAGCGCCGGGCGCTGGTCGCCCGGGGCGAACTGCCGGTGACCGGCCACCTCGTCGACGAGCAGGCCGACCGGCGTGCGCTTGGAGTTGAGCACGAGCACGCGCTGCAGGCGCTGTTGCGGGGCGTCGGGCAGTCCGAGCAGGTTCGGCAGGTCCACGACCGCCAGCAGTTCGCCACGCACGTTGGCCACGCCGCGCATCCAGGCCTTGGCATTGGGCACGCGTGTCGTCGGCGGCGGCGGGATCACCTCGCGCACGTCCTCGCGCGGGGCCACGAGCCAGGTCTGCCCTAGGCGGAAGCCCAGGCCGGTCCAGGTCTGCGCCTCGCCGGCGACGGCGTCCATGCGCGCCATGCGCAGCACGCGCTCCAGCTCGGCCAGCTGACCGAATGGATCGTCGCGCAGCGCCCTGAGTTCTGCTGCCATCCCTGCCCCCGCCTATTTCTTCGTGTGAGCCCGCACCGCGCCGAGCAATTCGTCCTTGGTGAACGGCTTGGTCAGATACTCGTCGGAACCCACGATGCGTCCCCTTGCCCGGTCGAACAGCCCGTCCTTGGACGACAGCATGATCACCGGCGTCTTCGCAAAGCGCGGATTGCCCTTGATCAGCGCGCAGGCCTGATATCCGTCCAGGCGCGGCATCATGATGTCGATGAAGATCAGGTCGGGCGGATCGTCGGCAATCTTCGCCAGCGCCTCGAAGCCATCCTGGGCGGTGGACACCTGGTAGCCCTCGCGTGCGAGCAGGGTCTCGGCGGTGCGGCGGATGGTCTGGCTGTCATCAATGACCATGACCTTCGCGATGGGCTCGGTGGACACTCACTACTCCCCGTAAGAAATGCGTCAAGAACATGATGCAAGCGCTCGTATTCGGCGGGTTTTAGCACAGTCGCCAGTGGTCTTGACAGCGCCGTCGCAGGGTCGCGCATCCACCGCGCCCGGCGGCGGCCATGCGTTACCATGCGGTCCCCTTGCCGGCGGCCCCGCCAAGCCGTCGCGCCCCCGATCGAGCCCCGACATGCAAAACCCCGTTCCCCACCTGACGACCGCGCTGACCGGCCCGCTGCTGGCGCTCGAGTCGACCCTGCTGCGGCGTTCCGCGGACATCGAAGCCTGGTTCCGCGAACAGTGGCTCAAGACGACGCCGCCGGTGTACAGCTCGGTGGACCTGCGCAACGCCGGCTTCAAGCTCGCCCCGGTCGACACCAACCTGTTCCCGGGCGGCTTCAACAACCTCAACCCGGCCTTCGAGCCACTGTGCATCCAGGCGCTGCAGACCGCAATCCAGCGCGTCTGTCCGACCGCGCGGCGGGTGCTGCTGGTGCCCGAGAACCACACCCGCAACAAGTTCTATCTGGAGAACGTGGCGACGCTGGTGGACCTGATCGGCAAGGCCGGCTTCCACGTGCGCATCGGCTCGCTGATCCCGGACCTGCACGAAGCCACCGACCTGACACTCGAGATCTCCGGACGGACCCTGCGGCTCGAACCGCTGCAGCGCAACGGCAACCAGGTGCAGGTCGGCGACTACGTGCCGTGCGCGGTGCTGCTCAACAACGACCTGTCGGCCGGCGTGCCGGACCTGCTGCGCGGCCTCGACCAGGAAGTCATCCCGCCGCTGGACCTGGGCTGGCACGCCCGCCAGAAGTCGAACCATTTCGGCTTCTACCGCGAGGTCGCCAAGGAGATCGGCGGCGAGCTCGACATCGATCCCTGGCTGTTCGACCCGCTGTTCCGCAACTGCGGACAGATCAATTTCCAGAAGCGCGAAGGCCAGGAGTGTCTGGAGGCCAACGTCGCCCTGCTGCTCGAGGACATCGCCGCCAAGTACAAGGAGTACGGCATCGAGGAGAAGCCGTTCGTGATCGTCAAGTCCGACGCCGGCACCTACGGCATGGGCGTGATGACGGCGCGCAGCGTCGAGGACATCCGCAACATGAACCGCAAGGCGCGCTCGCACATGTCGAGCGCCAAGGAAGGCAAGGACGTCACCGGCGCGATCATCCAGGAAGGCGTCTACACCTTCGAGAAGCTCGGTGCCGACGGCGCCACGGCCGAACCGGTGGTCTACATGATCGACCAGTTCGTCGTCGGCGGCTTCTACCGGCTGAACTCGCAGCGCGGCAACCAGGAGAACCTCAACGCCCCGGGCATGCGCTTCGAGCCGCTGGCCTTCGAGGAGTGCTGCAGCCATCCGGACCCGAACTGCGGCCCGGACGAACGCCCCAACCGCTTCTACGCCTACGGCGTGGTCGCCCGCATGGCGGCGCTGGCCGCGGCGCGCGAGATCGAGGCCACGCGGCAACTGGCAGCGCCGCAGGGTGAGCCGGATCAGGCGGGAGTCCAGTGGACTCCGGCCCCGGCGAACGCCCGGCCACGGATGGCCGGCCCGGTGGTCGAGTAAATGCGCACGGTCGCGCCAGGGACGGCAGGTATGACTCGTCTATCGGAACTACCGGAATGACGCGCACGCTCGCGGTGGTGATGGACCCGATCCAGTCCATCAAACCCTACAAGGACACGACGCTGGCGCTGATGCTCGCCGCGCAGAAGCGCGGGTGGGCGCTGCGCTACCTGGAGATGCAGGACCTGTGGCTGCGCGACGGCGTGGCGATGGCGCGCACGCGCCCGGTCACGGTGTTCGACGATACCCGGCGCTGGTTCGAACTCGGCGAGGCGCAGGACGCGCCGCTGGGCGAGGTTGACGCCGTCTTCATGCGCAAGGACCCGCCGTTCGATCTCGAATACATCGCGGCGACCTACGTGCTCGAACGCGCCGAGGAACAGGGCGCACTGGTGGTCAACCGGCCGCGTTCGCTGCGCGATGCCAACGAAAAGGTTTTCATCAGCTGGTTCGCGCAATGCTGTGCGCCGACGCTGATTGCCCGTGACACCGCGACGCTGCGCGCCTTTCATGCGGAGCACGGCGACGTGATCTACAAGCCGCTCGACGGCATGGGCGGCGCCGGCATCTTCCGCGTACAGGCCGATGGCCTGAACCTCGGCGCCGTGATCGAGGCCCTGACCGACAACGGCCGGCGCCACATCATGGCGCAGCGCTACATCCCGGAGATCGTGAACGGCGACAAGCGCGTGCTGATGGTCGACGGCGAGCCGGTGCCGTTCGCGCTGGCGCGTATTCCGCAGCACGGCGAGGTGCGCGGCAATCTGGCCGCCGGCGGCCGCGGCGAGCCGCGCGAGCTGAGCGAACGCGACCGCTGGATCGCGGCGCAGGTCGGACCGGCCTTGCGCGAGATGGGGCTGCTGTTCGTCGGCCTGGACGTCATCGGCGAGTACCTGACCGAGATCAACGTGACCTCGCCGACCTGCGTGCGCGAACTCGACGCCGGCTGCGACCTCGACATCGGCAGCGAGGTGATCGCCGCGATCGAGCGCCGCCTCGCCTGAGCCACACGACCGCGGCGGCCCGCGCGCCGGCACCGCGATCACCCGCCCCCGCCATGAAGCTGCCCGAATCCCCGCATCTGCGCCTGTTCCTCCGCCGGCTCGCGCTCGGCACCGGACTCGCCGTCTTCTTCACGTGGCTGGCCCTGCGCCAGCCCCAGGGCGACGACGGCCGGCTCGTGCAGGAGGAGTTCCTCGCGATGGGCACCATCGTGTCGATCTCGCTGTATCTCGATACCGACCAGGACCGCGACGCCGCGCTCGATGCCCTGGATGACGCGCGCCACGACCTCGAAACCTACGCGCAGCGCTGGAGCGCCTGGGGAGACGGCGCACTCGGCCGGATCAATCGCCAGCTCGACGCCGGCGAGCGCGTCGAGATACCGGCGGAGCTGCAGCCGCTGTTCGACGCGGCGGCGCGGCTCGGCACCGCCAGCGGCGGACTGTTCGACGTGCGTGTCGGCCGTCTGGTCGAACTCTGGGGCTTCGACGACGAGGCCCACTACCGCAGCGCGCCACCGGATGAGGCCGCGATCGAGGCGGCCGTCGCCGACCTCGCCGGGGCGCCGCCGCTGCTGCCCGGCGCCGCCGAGTACGGCCCGGCCGCCGGCGCGCGTTTCGACTTCGGTGCCATCGCCAAGGGCGAGGCGACCGACCGCATCGTCGAGACACTGCGCGAGGCCGGATACCCGAACGTGATCGTCAACGCCGGCGGCAACCTGCGTGCAGCCGGTCGCCGCGGCGGGCGGGCCTGGCGCATCGGCGTGCGCCACCCGCGCCCGGGCGCGCAGCAGCGCGTGCTGGCAACGCTCGACATCGACGGCGACGAGGCCGTGATCACCAGCGGCGACTACGAGCGCTACTTCGAGGCCGACGGCGAGCGCTATCACCATCTGCTCGACCCGCGCAGCGGCATGCCGGCGCGCGGGCTGCAGGCCGTGACCGTGGTCGCCCCGTCCGGTGCGCTGGCCGATGCCGCCAGTACCGCGATCTTCGTCGCCGGCCCCGGACAGTGGCGCGACACGGCGCGTGCGCTGGGCGTCGACCAGGTTTTCGTCGTCGATGCGCAAGGTCGCATCGAGGTCACCGCGGCGCTGGCCCGGCGCATCGACTTTGCCGAGGGGTCGGCGGCGATCACCGTGCCATGAGCCGCGGCGACGTTCTCGCCATCGTGCTGGCCGCGGCCTGCGTCGGCCTGCTCTACGCGCATCTCTGGCAGCCCGCCGTCACCGCCACGCACGTCGAGCTGCGCGTCGGCGGCAAGCCGGCAGGACGCTACGCGCTCGCCGATTCGCGCGACGTCGCCGTCGAAGGGCGCCTGGGCACGTCGGTGCTGCGGATCGAGGACGGCCGCGTGCGCTTTCTCCGCAGCCCCTGCCGCAACCAGGTCTGCGTCCACAGCGGCTGGCTGCACCGCGGCGGCGACGCCGCCGCCTGCCTGCCTAATCGCGTCAGCGTCGGCCTGGTCGGCGGCGACGCGCTCGACGGCGTCGCCCACTGATGCGGATCACGCCCTCGCCCGAGGATCGTCTGGTCGCCGGCTATGCGGCGCTGGCGATCGTCATCCATGTGCTCGAGGCCGGCTTCCCGTCACCGATCCCCGGCGTCAAGCCCGGCCTCGCGAACGTGGTGACTCTGATCGTGCTGCTGCGCCACTCCCTGCGCCTGGCGATCTGGGTCGCGCTGCTGCGCGTACTCGTCGGCAGCCTGCTGGTCGGCAGCTTCATGGCTCCGGGGTTCTGGCTGTCGACCGCCGGTGCGGCGGCCAGCCTGCTGCTGCTGACGCTGGGCAGCCTGTGGAACCGCACCGTGCCGGTGCTGCGCCTGGGTGCCCCGGGGTTGTCGGTTCTCGCGGCGCTCGCGCATATGGGCGGTCAGTTCGCCCTCGCCTACACGGTGTTCGTCCCGCATCCGGGCCTGCTGCGGCTGCTGCCGCCGCTCATGACCGCGGCCCTGGCTTTCGGCCTGGCCACCGGTTTCGCCGCGGCGGCGATCCTGCGCCAGCTGCCGCCGGTGGCTGCCGGGCGGCCTTGACTCCCCGTCCGGCGGGCCGATACTGGTCCCATGAACGACGTCGAGGCCTTCCTGAAGCACCAGTTTCTCGTGGCCATGCCCAGCCTGGACGACGAGAACTTCACCCACACCGTCTCGCTGCTGTGCGAGCACAGCGACAGCGGCGCCATCGGCCTGGTGATCAACCGCCCCATGGACCTGCTGCTGGTCGACATGATGGAGCAGATGGGCCTGGAGCACGATCGCATCGACGCCGGGGCCAGCGTGTTCTGGGGCGGACCGGTGCAGCCCGAGCGCGGCTTCGTGATCCACCGCGAGCCCGGCGGCTGGGAATCGTCGATGCCGCTCGACGACGGTCTGTACGTGACCACCTCGCGCGACGTGCTACGCGCGATCGGCAAGGGCGACGGCCCCGACGAGTACGTCGTCGTGCTCGGTTACGCCGGCTGGGGCGCCGGACAGCTCGAAAGCGAGATCCTGCACAACGCCTGGCTCAATGCCCCGGTCGACCAGCAGATCCTGTTCCGCACGCCGCCGCCGCAACGCTGGGCGGCGGCGACCAAGCTGCTCGGCGTCGATGTGACCCAGCTCAGCGGCGAAGCAGGCCACGCCTGATCGACGCACGGTCGGCACCCGACCGGCGCCTGGTCACGCTCAGAAGCGGTACGACAGCAGCAGCGACGTCACGATCGGATCGAGATCGATCGTCGTTTCGCTGCGCGCCAGACGCGTACCGTCGGCGGCGCTGAGCACGATCGTGGACGTCGTCTTCAGCGGTACGTGCGACACCGACGCCAGCACGCCCCAGCGCTCGCCCAGCGCATAGGCGAGGCCGGCGTTGAAGATCGGCGCCCACGACGGCGACGACTCGGCCTCGGCGTGCGTCGGCCCGGGCGCTCCGGCCGCCAAGGCCAGCGGCGCACCGAAGTTGCGCTGCACCTCGTCGCGAAACGACGGATTGAGTTCGATGTCGGTGAACCAGGTATAGGTCGCGCCGACGCCGACGAAGGGCCGCAAGCGCAATTGCGGCTCGAAGAAGTAGTACTGTAGCAGCAGCGCGGGACTCCACTGGCGGGCACGGGCCAGCGGATTGTTCGCAGGGGCTCCGAGGTCGACGCCGATCAGGGCGCCGGCCGGCCCGGTCGGGCGCACCAGGCCCTCGCCACGCAGATCGAAGCGCGCCGGTATGCCGCCTTCGGCCTTGATCGCCAGATGGTCGGTCACGAAGTAGGTCAGCGTCAGTGCCAGCGTGTCCGAGCGGTCGACCGATGCCGCCGTGCCCGGCGACTCGAATTCGGGACCGATCCCCAGCAGCGCACCGAGCGCGGTCGGTGTCAGCTCGGTGCGCAGCGGATCGCTGGATTCGTGCGGAGCGATGAAGAACCAGCCGGCCTGCGCCACCCAGTCACCGGCTTCGTTGGCCTGCGCGACGCCGGCCGAAAGCAGGGAAGGCCACAGCATCGACGCGATCCGCAAGCCGCGACACCACGGCGCCGGGCGCGCGGGGCGGCGTGATCGGTCGCCGGGCGGCATGCGCAATCTCCGGGAGGAACGGAAGCGCCAGCTTCGCGGCAGCCCACTGAATATGCTGTGAATCCCGCCAGGAATGGCCCGCTCGTCTTGAATCGCGACCAGCGAGCCTCGACACTGCCGTCGATGCCGCTCTATCTCGCATTCGATTTCGGTTTGCAGCGCACCGGCGCTGCCATCGGCGACGACTTCACCGGCCGCGCGCGCGCGCTGGCCTCGTTTCCCGGCGAGGACTGGAAGGCGGTGCTCGATCTGGTCGACCAATGGCGGCCGGCGGCACTGATCGTCGGCTTGCCGCTGGATCGCGATGGCTCGGAACAGCCGATGACCGCCGCTGCACGCCGCTTCGCCGCCCAGCTCGGCGAGCGCAGCGGACTGCCGGTGCACCTGGCGGACGAACGCTACAGCTCGCTGGCCGCCGACGAACTGCTGCGCGAAGCCCGCGCCAGCGGACGCATGACACGTCGCGTGCGCAAGGGCGATCGCGACGCGCAGGCGGCGCGGGTGATTCTGCAGCAGTGGCTGGAGAGTCGGGGCTGAGGGTGGAGCGTTTCCGAGATCGAATCAAAGCGGTTTCGGCCCTGCCGGGCCGAGTCACCTTTCTTTGCTTGTGCAAAGAAACGTAACCCAAAGAAAGCACACCCCGTGTCGGCGCCGGCTACGCCGGTACCCTCGCTGCGCGCCGTGCTCGGCCGACGGACCGACGGCACATCCTTGTGCCGGCGGTCCTTGCGCGGCATCCCTGCCGCGCACAGCCTGTGCGCGGCGCTCCACTCGGCGCCTCCAAGGGGACCCAACGTCAAAAGCACGGCGGCTCTGCGCCGCAACGACTCCCTCTCCCCGCTTGCGGGGAGAGGGTTGGGATGAGGGGCCGCTGTTCCGGGTGCCCTTCGGCCGCACCGAGCAGCGCAGCGCGCGCAGTGGGTCAGCCGGCCAGGGACGGCCGGCTGAGCGCTGCCGCGACAGGATGTCGCGTCAGCGCGACCCCGAGCACGTGAGCAGCGCAGGGAACCCGCGCAGCGGGGGCGGCCGCAGGGTGTCCTTTCTTTTCGTCCCTTTTCTTTGGACAAGCAAAGAAAAGGGACTCGGCCCGGCAGGGGCGAAACCGGCTCAGAGAACAAAGGCACGCGCGCTTTCATTGCCACGCCCGAACGCCCACAATACGCGCCCAGCATGAGCCCCCAACTCCAACTCGACAGCCACGGCCGCCTGCGCCACCTGCTCACGCTGGAAGGCCTCGACGCGGCGCTGCTGACGGAGATCCTCGACACCGCCGATGGCATCGAGCGCTCGCTGCGGGGACCCGACAAGAAGCTGGCGACGCTGCGCGGACGCACTATCGTCAACCTGTTCTTCGAGCCGAGCACGCGCACGCGCACGACCTTCGAACTCGCGGCCAAGCGCCTGTCGGCCGACGTGCTCAACCTGCAGATGGCGGCGTCCAGCACGTCCAAGGGCGAAACGCTGTTCGACACGCTCAAGACCCTGGAGGCGATGCAGGCCGACATGTTCGTCGTGCGTCACGAGGCCTCGGGAGCAGCGCATTTCTTCGCCGAGCACGCCGCGCCGGACGTCGCGATCCTCAACGCCGGCGACGGCCGCCATGCCCATCCGACGCAGGGCCTGCTCGACCTTCTGACGATCCGCCGCTACAAGAGCGGCGCCGGCAGCGGCGGCAATTGCTTTTCCGGGCTGCGCGTGGCGATCGTCGGCGACGTCCTGCACTCGCGCGTCGCACGCTCCGACATCCATGGCCTGCGGGCGCTCGGCACCCGCGACATCCGCGTGGTGGCGCCGCCGACGCTGGTACCGGCCGGCATCGAACAGATGGGCGTGCGCGTCTGCCACCGCATCGAGGACGGCCTCGATGGCGTCGACGTGGTGATCCTGCTGCGGCTGCAGAAGGAGCGCATGCTCGGTGCCTACCTGCCCTCCTCCGGCGAGTTCCATCGCGACTTCGGCCTCACCCGCCAGCGGCTGGGCGCGATGCGCCGCGATGCGATCGTCATGCACCCGGGTCCGATCAACCGCGGCGTCGAGGTCGAAGGCGAAGTCGCCTACGGACCGCAGTCCGTGATCCTGCAACAGGTCAGCCACGGCATCGCCGTGCGCATGGCGGTGATGTCGATGATTCTCGGGCGAGGCGGAAGAGGCCGGAGTCCGGTGGCCTCACGCCCCGCCGGGCGCGCGGCCAAGAATGGCCGGGCCGGAGGTCGATCAGGAAGCGGCACGTCGCGCCAGGGACGGCGAGCATGAAGCGCCCCGAGAACATGCGCGAATGGTCGGCGCGCGCACGCGCGCCCGAAACGCGGGCGGCAACGCCGGCAGGCACGACGCTGATCCGCGGCGCACGGGTTCTCGACCCGGGCAGCGGCGTGGACGAGACCGCCGACGTCCTCGTCGACGCCGGTCGCATTGCCGCGATCGGCGCGGCGCTCGATGCGCCGCCGCAGGCCCAGACCCTGGATGCGCGCGGCTGCTGGCTGATGCCGGGGCTCGTCGACCTGTGCGCGCGTCTGCGCGAGCCGGGCGCAACCCACAAGGCCAGCTTCGCCAGCGAGATTCCCGCGGCCTTCGCCGGCGGCATCACCCAGGTGCTGTTGCCGCCGGATACGCAGCCAGTGCTCGACACGCCGGCCATGCTGATCCGCGTGCAGCGGCTCGCTCGTCAGGCCGGCGCCCTCGACGTGCGCCTGCTCGGCGCCCTGACACGCGAACTGCGCGGCGAAGCCCTGGCCGAGCTGTCCGCCCTCAAGGCCGCCGGTGCGGTGGGCGCCAGCAACGCCTGGTCGCCCATCGACGACTCACGCATCGCACGACGCGCTCTTGAGTACGCCAAGGGCCTCGGCCTAACCGTACACGTCTACGCCCAGGATCACGGCCTCGCCGGCAGCGGCTGCGCGCACGAAGGGCCGGTCGCGACGCGCCTGGGCCTGGCGGCGGTGCCGGCCGCCGCCGAGGTCGCGGCCCTGCGGTTCTGGATCTCCCTGGTCGAGGACACCGGTGCACGCGTGCACTTCTGCCGGCTGTCGACCGCGCGCGGTGCCGAACTGATCGACGCCGCGCTCAGCCGCGACCTGCCGGTGTCCGCGGACGTGGCGGCGCACCAGCTGCATCTCTGCGACACGGACGTCGACGGCTTCAACGCCCAGTGCCACGTGCAGCCGCCGCTGCGCACCGACGCGGACCGCATCGCCCTTCGCGAGGCGGTGAGAAGCGGCGTCATCGCGGCCATCTGCTCCGACCACCAGCCGCACGAGGCCGACGCCAAGGTCAATCCGTTTCCGCTGACCGAGCCGGGCATCTCGGCCCTGGAAACGCTGCTGCCGCTGACCCTGGCACTGGTACACGACGGGCTGCTCTCGCCGCTGCAGGCGGCCGAACGCCTGTGCCATGGCCCCGCGCGCATCGCCGGGCTGGAAGGCGGGCACATCGGCATCGGCGCGCCGGCCGATCTGGCCGTGGTCGAGCCCGATACGGTGTGGACCCTGCGCGCCGCCCAGTTGCTCAGCGCCGGCCGCAACACCCCGTTCGACGGCAGACGTCTGCGCGGACGGGTGCGCGCGACGTTCCGCGGCGGCCTGCGGGTCCATGGCGGCGCGTCCTGAGCCCGGCTTTTTGGCGCCTTTGCACCGCGCTTGGTATAAAGGCGGCATAACGATTCCAGCATCCGAGGGTCCGTCCGCACGGACCGGGGAAAGACTATGGCACGCGTACTGATCGTGGATGATTCGCCGACCGACGTTCAGAACCTGCGCAACTTGTTGCAGAAGGCCGGACACACCGTCACCGACGTCTCCTCGGGGGAGGAAGCGATCGGCCGCGTGCGTGCGGAAAAGCCGGACGTGGTGATCATGGACGTGGTCATGCCGGGCGTGAACGGCTTCCAGGCCACGCGCATGCTGTCCAAGGATCCGGCGACCGCGCACATTCCGGTGGTCGTCGTCAGCAGCAAGAACCAGGAAACCGACCGCGTCTGGGCCCTGCGCCAGGGCGCCCGGGAATACCTGACCAAGCCGGTCAAGGAAGCCGACCTGCTCGCCAAGATCAATACGGTTCTCGGGCAGTAGCGGCAACCGCTTACAGGGGGAAACATGGCCGAACCACGCAGGGCCCGGGGCACCCGGCGCGAACTCGCGACGCTGATCGTCGCGGTATTGCTCATCGCCGTCGCGATGGCAGGCTTCTACTTCATCCAGCGCGTCGATACCCGTGACGAGACCTGGGTCGAGCTGTCGCGGCAGATTTCCGCGGACGTCGGCGAGGTGGTCGATGTCGGCGAAACCGCCACGCGCGGCCTGACGCCGGACTTCCTGACCCTGGTCGCACGCGTCGAGGATCTCGATCTCAATGTCGAGGCACTGGCGCAGGGCGACGACATCGCCGGCATCGAGCCGGCACCGCCGGCGGTACAGTCGGAAGTCGCCGAAGTGGCGGCCGCCTGGGAACAGATGAAGGGCACCGTGCAGACGGTGCTCGACGGCGAACAGGCCTGGCGCCTGTCGGCCAGCAGCGTCAGCACCATCCGCAGCGCGATCCATGCCGACGAGGGCGACGATCTGTTCAAGATCTACGAGCGCATCGCCGAGCGACTCGGCGGTCGCGCCGGACAGAATCCGGCCATCGCCCCGCTGGTGCGCCTCGAACGCATCTCCTCGGAGGCCACGCGCGTGCTCGGCGCCGGTCGCGACGCACTGGCCACGGTGCAGGCGCTGGATGCCGAGGTCCGCACCTTCCAGCAGACAAACGCACGTCTGGCCGGCGATGCCGAGGTCGGCGCGCTGGCGCGCGAGGCGGCCGAGCGCTTCGAGGCGGTGGCCTCGGCCAGCGAACTGCTGCTCGAGAACGCCGAAGCGGTGGACCAGTTGCAGATCGCCGCCGGCCAGCTGCAGGGCCTGGCCACCAACGTGATCGCCACCGCCAAGGCGCTGGAACAGCGACTGCTCGACACGCGCGTGCGGCAGGTGATCCTGCCGATCGTCGTCGCGGTGTCCGGCGGCCTCGCCATCGTGCTGCTGGTGATCTTCATCGTCATCACCGTGCGGACGACGCGCACGCGTCTGCAGAACGCCGAAGAGCGCGACGCCAAGCAGCAGCAGGCGATTCTGTCGCTGCTCGACGAGATCACCAACCTCGCCGACGGCGACCTGACGGTAGACGTCACCGTGACCGAGGACTTCACCGGCGCGATCGCGGACTCGATCAACTACACCGTCCAGAACATGCGCAACCTGGTCGGCACGATCAACAACACCTCGGTGGAGATCGCGACCGCGGCGTCCAACACCAAGGAAACGGCGCTGCGCATGAACGAGGCGTCCGAGCGCCAGGCCAAGGAGATCACCGCGGTCGCCAACACGATCACGGCGACCTCGCAGTCGATGCAGCAGGTGGCCGCCAGCGCCGAGCAGCTCGCCCAGCAGGCGCAGCAGTCGGTGCGGGTCGCGCACAACGGCGCCGATACCGTGAACCGCACGATCCTGGGCATGACCGCGCTGCGCGAACAGATCCAGGACACGTCCAAGCGCATCAAGCGCCTCGGCGAGTCGTCGCAGGAGATCGGCAACATCATCGAGTTCATCAACGACATCGCCGAGCAGACCAACACGCTCGCCCTCAACGCCTCGATCCAGGCGGCGATGGCCGGCGACGCCGGGCGCGGCTTTGCGGTCGTTGCCGACGAGGTGCAGCGTCTCGCCGAACGCGCGGCCAACGCGACGCGTCAGGTCGAAACCCTGGTCAAGACGATTCAGGCCGATACCAACGAGGCCATCGTCTCGATGGAGCGATCGACGCAGAACGTGGTCGTCGGCGCGAAGAGCGCCGAGGAAGCCGGTCAGGCGCTGACGAAGATCGAAAGCGCCTCGCAGGAACTGGCCAAGCTGATCACCAACATCTCGTCGTCGGCCCGCAAGGAATCCGCGCAGGCCACCAACATCGCCGGCACGATGCAGGTCATCCGGGACATCGCCGTGCAGACCTCGGGATCGGCCAACCGCACCGCAAGCGCGGTCGAGGAACTCAACGTGCTTTCGCAGAAGCTGCGCGAGTCCGTGGCCGGCTTCAAGCTGCCGGAAGACACGCTGGCCTGAGCGCCCGGCCGGCGGCAGCCGTCTTGACTCCCGCGCCCCCGGGCGCGGCGCGGCTGCGCTTGCCTCCCCCGCCCCCCCTCCTTACCATTTGCGCTCTTTTTTGCGCGGTTTCTGCACCGTCGCTCCCGACTTCCGAGGGATTTGAATGACCTTCCAGGCCGATCTTGAGAAGCTTCTTGGACTGAAAACAGTTACTTACAAGCACAATCTCGATAAAGAGGCGCTGTTTTCCGAAGCCATCGCCAACGACCGCGGCCGCGTGCGCCGCGACGGCCCCAGCAACGAGCAGAAGGCATATCCGACCAAACTGGGCGTCAAGGGCCCGCTGGTCTACTACACCGACCCGGACTGCACCGGGCGCCGCACCAAGGACACCTACGCGGTGAAATGGCCCGAAGTGGCCGACGAGATCTGGTTCAAGGCCGATCTGAACCCCTATGACCCGGCACAGTACGAAGGCCTGCTGCAGCGGGTGATCCAGCATCTCAACGACAAGCAGGCGACCCTCTACGTCAAGGACGTCTTCATGGGGTCCGACCCCGACTTCGCAGTGCCCTACCGCTTCGTCGGCGAGTACGCGACGCACGCGATGTTCGTGCACAACATGTTCCCGAAGGATCTGCAGGGCGTGCGCGATGTCGACGCGCGCCGCTGGACGATGCTCAACGCACCCAGCTTCGTCTGCGTGCCCGAGCGCGACGGGTGTCGCGCCGAGGCCGCGGTGATCATCGACGCCAAGAACAAGATCTGCCTCGTCGCCGGCCGCGCGGACTACTGCGGTGTCAACAAGAAGACCATCTTCACCGTCGGCAACTACCTGCTGCCCAAGGAAGGCCGGCTGTCGATGCACTGCTCGGCCAACGTCGGCGCCAACAACGACGCGGCCATCCTGTTCGGCCTGTCCGGCACCGGCAAGACCACGCTCTCGGCCGATGCCGCGCGCCGCCTGATCGGCGACGACGAGACGATCTGGTCCGACAACGGCCTGTGCAATCTCGAGGACGGCTGCTACGCCAAGCTGATCAACCTCGACAAGGAGGCCGAGCCGGTCATCGCCGCCGCCCTGTCCAAGCCCGGCACGATCATCGAGAACGTGCCGCCGCTGCCGGGCAAGCGGATGGAGGAATGCCATCCGGACGAGCTCGACCTGAACGACGATTCGATCGCCGAGAACACCCGCTTCTCGTATCCGCTGGACGCAAATCCCAACGTCATGCCCAACGGCCAGGGCCCGCATCCGCAGACCATCGTGCTGCTGACGGCGGATGCCTTCGGCGTGCTGCCGCCGATCTCGATCCTCGAGCCCAAGGACGTGATGTATCACTTCGTCTCCGGCTTCACGGCACGCGTGGCCGGCACCGAGGTCGGCGTCACCGAGCCGCAGCCGACGTTCTCGGCCTGCTTCGGCGGACCGTTCATGGCGCACAAGCCCAACGTCTACGCCAAGCTGCTCGCCGAGAAGATGCAGAAGCACAAGGCGCGCTGCATCCTGCTCAACACCGGCTGGAGCGGCGGGCCGCACGGCGTCGGCAAGCGCATGAGCCTCAAGGTCACGCGCGCGCTGCTCAACGCCGCCCTCAACGGCGAACTCGACACGGTCGAGACCGAGCTGCACCCGATCCTCAAGCTGAAGATGCCCAAGTCCTGCCCGGGCGTCGACAGCGGCATCCTCAACCCGCGTAACACCTGGACCGACAAGGACGCCTACGACGCGACCGCGGTGAAGCTGCGCGACATGTTCCGCGAGAACTTCAAGAAGAAGGGCTTCGCCGACTTCGGCATCGAAGAGCGCATCTGATCCGACCGTCCGCCGGAATGCGAAGGCCGCCCCCGGGCGGCCTTCGCCGTTTCTGGCACGTCGTGTGCCTGTATCAATCCCGACGGTGCGACATGCGGCACCGGTTCATCTTCGCTGGTCGATAATCGCCCGAAGTTCACATCGTCCGAGTGCCATGCCCGCCAACCGCATTTTCTGCATCGGCAAGAACTACGCCGAGCATGTCGCCGAGCTGGCCCACCTGGGCCACAGCCCCGACGGCGACTGCGTGGTGTTCATGAAACCCGCCAGCTGTCTGGTCGAGGAGGGTCAGCCCATCGTGCTGCCGCGCGACCGCGGCGCGGTGCACCACGAGGCCGAGCTGGTGATCGAACTGACCGGCGGCGGCCGCGACATTCCCGAGGACGAGGCGCTCGACTGTGTCGCCGGCATGACGCTGGGCCTCGACCTGACGCTGCGCGACCTGCAGACGGCGCTCAAGAGCAATGGCAAGCCCTGGGAGCTGGCCAAGGCCTTCGACGGCTCGGCGCCGATGGGCGCCGTGAAGCCCTACCTCGAACAGGACCTGCAGGACATCCGCTTCACCTGCCACGTCAACGGCCAGCTGCGCCAGCAGGGACACACGCGCGACATGCTGTTCCCGGTCGCACGCCAGATCCACATCCTCTCGCAGACCTGGGCGCTGGAGCCCGGTGATCTGCTGTACACCGGTACGCCCAAGGGCGTCGGGCCACTGGTGCCCGGGGACGAGATCGTGCTGTCGAGCCCCCTGCTCGGCGAGTTCGCCTGGAGCTGCGCATGACCGAGATCCCGTCCGCCGTCGCTGCCCCGCTGCGCCAGCAGTTCGCGCGCCTGACGCGCGTGTTCCTGACCGGCCTGCTCGCGATCCTGCCGATCCTGGTCACGATCGCCGTGATCCTGTGGCTGGTCCAGCTGGCCGAAGCGCTGTTCGGCGGCATGCTCGACGTGCTGCTGCCCGACCCCCTGTACCTGCCCGGCATGGGCCTGGTGGTCGGGGTCGTGCTGGTGTTTCTCGTCGGCCTGAGCCTGCAGGGTGTGTTCATGAACCAGTTGCTGCACTGGTTCGAGACCGTGCTCAACCGCATCCCGCTGGTGAAGACCGTGTACGGCGCCGTGCGCGATCTCACCGGCATGCTCGGCAGCAACGGCGAGCGCCGCTTCAGCCAGGTGGTGATGGTGCGGCTGCCCGACATGCCGATGCGGCTGGTCGGTTTCGTGACGATCGAGGACCTGCAGTCGGTGGGCCTGGCCTGCGACGACGACGAGGTCGCGGTCTACCTGCCGATGAGCTACCAGATCGGCGGCTATACCCTGCTGCTGCCGCGCCGCTGCCTGACGCCACTGGACATGGGCTTCGAGGACGCGATGCGCTTCGTCATCACCGCGGGCCTGTCGCGGCCCGGCGCCGAAGAGGGTGGAAACGGGCGGCGCGGCTGAGCGCGCATGCCGCTGGCCTACAAGATCTGGCTGCTGACGAGCCTGTATCTCGCGCAGGGCCTGCCCTACGGCTTCTTCACGCAGGCGCTGCCGGTGCTGCTGCGCGAGCAGGGTTTCTCGCTCACCGCGATCAGCGCGACGACGCTGCTGTTCGCACCCTGGGCCCTCAAGTTCGCCTGGGCACCACTGCTGGACCACACCGGCAGCCGGCGCCGCTGGCTGCTGGCGCTGCAACTGGGCGCCGTCGCCGGTGCAGCGGCGCTCGGCCTGGTCGTCGACCTGGGAGCGGCGCTGTGGCTGCTGCTGTTGTCGCTGTTCGCGTTCAATCTCGTCTCGGCGACCCAGGACATCGTCACCGACGGCCTTGCGGTGAACCTGCTCAGTGCCCGCGAGCGCGGACTGGGCAACGGCATCCAGGTCGGGGGCTACCGGCTCGGCATGATCCTCGGCGGCGGGCTGTTGCTGTGGGTGTTCGCGCAATCCGGCTGGCAGCTGATGTTCCTGGGCATGGCCGTGCTGCTGGCGATGACGGCATTGCCGGTTTTCGTTCTGCGCGAACCGGCGCCTGCCTCCCCCGCGTCGCCGCCGCCGCGTGCGCTCGTTCTGGGATGGTGGCCGCGCCTGCGGCAACCCGGCATCCCCGCATTCATCGGGCTGATCTGCCTGTACAAGTTCGGCGATTCGATGGGGGCATCGCTGGTCGGCCCGTTCATGCACGACAGCGGCCTGTCGAAGGCGCAGATCGCGCTGATCAAGGGCACGTTCGGCTCGGCGGCGACGCTGGCCGGTGCCGCCGCCGGCGGCTGGATGGCCTGGCGGCTCGGCCGACGCTCGGCGCTGCTGTCCTGCGGCCTGCTGCAGGCCGCCAGCCTCGTGCTGTACGCCATGGCCGCCCTCGGCGACAGCGGGCCGCCGCTGATCGCGGCGGCGTGCATCGCCGAGCACCTGCTCGGCGGCATGGCGGTGGTGGCGCTGTTCACGCTGATGATGGACGCCAGCGACCCGCAGCACGCCGGCACCGACTACACGCTGCTGTCGTGTGCGCTGGTGCTGATCCACGGCGCCGCGGCATTCACCGGTGCGTTGCTCGCCGACGCGGCCGGCTACGGCGCCCTGTTCGTCGTCAGCGTCGTCGTCGCGACGGCTGGCTGCCTGGTGCTGGTCGGCGCGATCGACCGCGGCGCCGGACCGGCGCGGCTGCGCGAGGTCTGGACACGGCGCATAACCTCAGAACTTCACGCACCGGCGCCCGCCCCGGGCGCCTAGGTCCGTGCATTGTTGCTATCGTCACCTCCGTCGCGCATGACGCACGGCATCGCACAGGGGGAAGCCGCGTCCATGTGACCGGGCATCGTGCCCGTACCCGGCCGCGACGAACCGGACTCATCATCCTCACCCGTTTATGGAATTCAACGCCTGGATCACGCTGGCCGTTCTGGCCGGCACGCTGGCCCTGCTGATACGCGAGAAGCTCGCCCCGGAACTGGTGCTGCTGCTCGCGATGCTGACGCTGCTGACACTCGGCGTGCTGTCGCCGCCGCAGGCGCTCGCCGGCTTCTCCAACGAGGGCATGATCACGGTCGCGGCGATGTACGTGGTGGCCGCCGGCCTGCGCGACACCGGCGCGATCGACCTCGTCGTCCACTACCTGCTGGGCCGGCCGCGCCGCCTCGCCACCGCGCAGATGCGGGTGATGGCCCCCACGGTCGCGCTGTCGGCCTTCATCAACAACACACCCGTGGTCGCGACCTTCCTGCCGGCGATCCTGACCTGGGCACGGCGCAACGGCCTCGCGGCGTCGAAGCTGCTGATGCCGCTGAGCTATGCCGCGATCTTCGGCGGAACCTGCACGCTGATCGGCACCTCGACCAACCTCGTGGTCAACGGCCTGTGGACCGGCGACGGTCACCCCGGCCTCGGGATGTTCGACATCGCCGCCGTCGGTATTCCCAGCGCGCTCGCCGGCATGGCCTATCTGATGCTGATCGGACGGCGCCTGCTGCCCGAGCGCCAGTCCGGCACGAGCGCCTTCGCGAACCCGCGCGAGTACACGGTCGAAATGCTGGTCGAGCCCGAGGGCCCGCTGGTCAACAAGACCATCGTGGAGGCGGGGCTGCGTCAACTCGGACGTCTGTACCTGGTCGAGATCGTCCGCGAAAGCCGCATCATCCCGGCCGTTAACTCCAGCGAACGCCTGCTGGCGGACGACCGGCTGGTGTTCGCGGGCGACATCGAGGCGATCGTCGAACTGCAGCGCATCCGCGGCCTGCGCGCGCCGCTGGGCGCCGACGACGCAGCGATCGCGCGCCAGTACCCGGAGCGCAAGCTGGTCGAGGTCGTGATCTCGCCGCGTTGCCCGCTGATCAACCAGACGCTCAAGGAAAGCCGCTTCCACACCTACTACGGCGCGGCAGTGGTCGCCATCGCCCGCGACGGCCAGCGCCTGCGCGGCGGCCTCGGCAAGGTCGTGCTGCGCGCCGCCGACACCCTGCTGCTCGAGGCGCGGCCGGTCTGGGTCGAACGCCATCGCCATTCGCCGGACTTTCTGGTCGTCAGCGACATCGCCGACTCCGAGGTGCCGCGTTTCGACCGCGCGGTGCGTGCCTGGGCGATCCTCGCGGCGGTCGTCGTCTCGGCAACCGCCGGCTGGGTGCAGATGATCACCGCCGCGCTGCTCGGCGCGGCGGCGACGCTGGCATTGGGCTGCGTGAGCCTGAGCGCCGCGCGCCGCAGCATCGACACCCAGGTGCTGCTGGTGATCGCCTGCTCGTTCGCCCTGGGCAAGGCCCTAGAAGTCACCGGCGCCGCGGCGTCGATCGCCGACCTGCTGCTCAACGTGCCGGGCAGCAATCCCTGGGTCGTACTGGCGCTGGCCTATCTGATGACCATGCTCCTCACCGAGATGATCACCAACAACGCCGCGGCGGTACTGATGTACCCGATCTGCATGGCGGCCGCGAAGACACTGGGCGTCAGCCCGCTGCCTTTCGTGTTCGCGGTGATGATGGCGGCCTCGGCGAGCTTCTCGACCCCGCTCGGCTACCAGACCAACCTGATGGTCTTCGGTCCCGGCGGCTACCGCTTCACCGACTTTCTCAAGGTGGGCATCCCGCTGCAGCTGCTGATGTGCGCGGTGAGCGTGAGCGTGATTCCGCTGGTCTGGCCGTTCTGAAGGTCGCGTAGGGACGCCAACCTACCCTCTCCCTCCGGGAGAGGGGGAACCGATCGCAGAGCGAGCGGTGGGTGAGGGCTGCGACCCATAGGGATCAGCGCTTGACGTGCGACATCAGCCGGCGCTTCTTCTTGATCTGGCGCGCGGACAGGACGTTCTTCTTCCCCTTGTACGGGTTGTCGCCGGTCTTGAAGCTCAGCAGCAGCGGCACGCCGACGAGCTTGAAGGCATCGCGGAAGCGGTTGGCCAGGTAGCGCTTGTAGGCGGCCGGCAGCTTCTCGGTCTGGTTGCCGTGGACGACGATGCGCGGCGGATTGCGCCCGCCCTGGTGCGCGTAGCGCAGCTTGATGCGACGGCCGAGCACGGCCGGCGGCTGATGGGATTCGACGGCCTGCTCGAGCACCCGCGTGACCTCGCCGGTCGACAGCTCGCGCATCGTCGATTCGTAGGCCTGCTGAACGAAGTCCATCAGCTCGCCGAGCCCGGAGCCGTGACGCGCCGAGATGAAGGCCGTCGGCGCGTAGTCCAGAAACGGCAGCTTCAGACTGACCTGGTAACGCACCTGCTCGCGCACGTCGCCGGCGAGGCCGTCCCACTTGTTGACCGCCAGCACCATGGCACGGCCGCGCTGGGCGATCAGCCCCATCAGGCGCGCATCCTGCTCGCCGATGTCGGCCCGGGCGTCGACGACGGCAACGACGACGTGCGCCTGCTCGATCGCCTGCAGCGTCTTGACGATCGAGATCTTCTCCACGCCTTCCCAGACACGCGCGCGACGGCGCACGCCGGCGGTGTCGATCAGCCGGTACGGCCGGCCGTCGTAGTCGAAGTCGACGCTGATCGCGTCACGCGTCGTGCCCGGCACGTCCGCGGCGAGCAGGCGGTCTTCGCCGAGCAGGCGGTTGACCAGCGTCGACTTGCCGACGTTCGGCCGACCGACGATGGCCACGCGCACCGTGCCATCCTCGTCGGGAAGCTCGTCGTCCTCGACCACGGGCAGCCCGTCGAGCACGCGCCGCAGCAGCGCCGGCACGCCCTGCCCTTTCTCCGCCGAGATCGCGATCGGCTCACCCAGGCCCAGCGCGTGAAAGTCCGCCGATGCCGTGTCGCGGTCGCGGCCCTCGGCCTTGTTGACGACCAGCGTCAGCTCCTGGCCACGCTTGCGCAGTTCGCGTGCGATCGCGGCATCCGAGGGCGTCAACCCGGCCTGCGCATCGACGACGAAGAGGATGCGGTCGGCCTCTTCGAGCGCCATGCGCGCCTGATCCTCGGCCAGCACCGCCAGCGGATCGCGCGATTCCGGCATCAGGCCGCCGGTATCGACCACCATGAACCGCCGGTTCTCGAAGCGGGCGCTGCCGTACTGACGGTCGCGGGTCAGGCCCGGCAGGTCGGCGACTAGGGCGTCGCGGGTGTCGGTCAGCCGGTTGAACAGCGTCGACTTGCCGACGTTCGGTCGGCCGACGAGCACGAGCAGGGGCAGCTTGGCGGCTTGCATGGGGGCCATTCTCCGCGAAGCCGCGCCGACGAAAAAGGCGGGCCGACCGGCCCGCCTCGTCCTTGCGTCCCGCGCAGCGGGTGGTCAGTCGACGCGGATCGCGCTCAGGCGTCCCGGCTGGTTGTAGACGTAGAGCAGGTTCTCGCCGACCGCGGGGCGTGCCCGGATCGGATCGCCGCCCGCCCGGCTGCGCGCAACCAGTCGGCCGTCGCGCGGATCCAGCCAGTGCAGATAGCCCTCGAAATCACCGACGACCACGTGGCCGGCGAAGGCCTGCGCCGGCGACAGGCGACGGTACTTCATGTCCTCGTTGCGCCACGCGGCGGCGCCGGTGCCGGCATCGAGGCCCCAGACGACGCCGGCCTCGTCGGAGACAACGACCAGCTCGCCGACGCGCACCAGACCGGTGTAACTCTTGAGTTCGCGCCGCCACAGGATCTGTCCGCTGTCGGCGTCGATGCGCACGACCTCGCCGCCGAAGCTGGCGACGAACAGATCGCCGTCGTCGAGCAGCAGATTGCCGTCGACGTCGTTGAGCCGTTCGAGCTCGTTGCGCCCTGCGGGGGCGGTCACCAGCTGCTCCCACAGCGGCTGGCCGTCGAGCATGCGCAGTGCGGCGACGCGGCCGTTGTCCATGCCGATGTACGCCAGCGCGCCGTCGATCACCGGCTTGCCGAGCCCGCGCAGGGTGAGGTTGGGCACGCTGCGGTCGAAGACCCAGCTGCGCGTGCCGCTGACGGCCGACAGCGCCTGCACCAGCCCGTCGCCGCCGCGCGCGATGACGCGCGTGCCGTCGCTGACCGGCGGCGCCAGCGCCTCGCTCGAAATCTGCGCGCGCCAGTACTGCGCGCCGTCGGCGCGCTTGAGCGCGATCACCTCGCCGTCCATCGTGCCGAGGAAGATCGCGTTGCCCGAGACGGTCGGCCCCGAGATCACGCGCGCATCGGTCTGTGTCTGCCAGATGCGCGAGCCGTCACGCGGGTCGTAGGCGTAGACGCGGCCGCGCACGTCGGCGACGAACACCGCATCGGTCTCGACGGCCGGGATCAGTGCGCTGTGATAGTCGTCGCTGCCGACACCTGCGCGCGCCGTCCACACCGTCTTCGGCTTGATCTTCGGGTTGACGATGTCCTGCAGCTCCGCCGGCTCGCGGACCTTGCCATCGCTCGAACAGCCGGCCAGTGCGGCCAGCATCAGCGCGCAGACGATACGGCGGGTCACGACTGCGCCACCGCGGTCAGATCGTCCAGCTTGCGCTGCAGGCTGTCGCGAAGACCGGGAATGTCTTCGGGCGCGCCGGCCAACGCCTTCTCGTAGGCGCCGCGCGCCGTGCCGCGGTCGCCCGCGGCCAGCGCGATGTCGCCGCGCAGCTCGTCGAACTGCGCCTGGAACGGACCGCCCGAGGTCGAGAGCAGCGCGAGCGCCGCGTCGGTTTCGCCCTGCTGCCAGGCGACGCGCGCCTCACGCAGCGTGGCGATATGACGCACGCCCTCGTCGTAGCCGTGTTCGCGCACCCAGGACAGACGCGTGCGGGCATCGGCGAAGTCGCCGGCCTCGACCGCCTGCGCGGCGAGAAACAGCATGGCGGTGGACGCGTACGGGCTGCGCGCGTGCTCGTCCGCCAGGGCCTCGCCGATGCGGCGCGCATCGTCGATGCGCTGCGCGTCGAGGGCAAGCTTGAGTTCCTCGTACATGCGCGAGGCGCTGGCGCCGCGGGCATCCTGGTGGGACTTCCAGCCCTCCCAGCCGAAGATCGCGGCCAGGCCGATGATCAGGCCGCCGGCCAGCGCCATCCAGTTCTCCTTCCACCACTGCTTGAGGCGCTCGGCCTGATCTTCGTCGTCGTAATGTGTAGCCACGGCAGCTCAGTTCCTGTTTCTATGACTCGAGCAGACCGCCGAGGCGCGCGGGCAGTTCCGCCCAGGCCAGGGTCTGCTGTGGTGGGGATGCGGCGCCGGAAGCGTCGGCGCGCAGGGATTTTACTTGAATGCTGCGGTCCGCAAGTTCGGCCTCGCCGAGAATCAGCGCCAGCTGCGCACCGCTGCGATCGGCGCGCTTGAGCTGCGCGGCCAGCTTGCCGCCGCCGGCGTTGACGATCAGGCGCAGCTGCGGCCAGGTGTCGCGCCACTGTTCGGCGAGCCTGCGCGCGGCACGCCCGGCCTCGTCGCCGAGCGCGCACAGGTAGACGTGTGCGCCGGACTCCGGCGTGACGCCGCCCTGCGACTTCATCAGCAGGATCAGGCGTTCGACACCGCAGGCCCAGCCGACGGCGGGCGTCGGCGAACCGCCCAGTTGCTCGACGAGGCCGTCGTAGCGACCGCCGGCGAGCACCGTCCCCTGGGCACCGAGCTGATCGGTGATCCACTCGAAGACGGTGCGGCTGTAGTAGTCGAGCCCGCGCACCAGTCGCGGGTTCACCGTGAACGCGATCCCCAGGTCCGCCAGCCCCTGCTGCAGGGCCTCGAAGTGGGCTCGCGAGTCGGCGTCGAGCGCATCGACGATGGTCGGTGCCTCGCGCAACACGTCCTGCGTCTGCGGCGACTTGGAATCGAGCACCCGCAGTGGATTGCGGTGCAGGCGCCGCTGCGACTCGGCGTCGAGCGCATCGGCATGGCGCTCGAGGAAGGCGACCAGCGCAGCGCGGTAACGCTCGCGCGTCTCTGCCGTTCCCAGCGAGTTCAGCTCCAGCCGGACGCCGCCGATGCCCAGGCCGCGCAGCAGCCGCGCCGACAGCGCGATGATCTCCAGGTCGATGTCCGGCCCGGCCATGCCGTAGGCCTCCGCACCGAGCTGATGGAACTGGCGATAGCGACCGGCCTGCGGCCGCTCGTGCCGGAACATCGGCCCGGCGTACCACAGCCGCTGCTGCTGGTTGTGCAGCAGGCCATGCTCGAGTCCGGCGCGCACGCAGCTCGCCGTTCCTTCCGGCCGCAGCGTCAGGCTGTCGCCCTCACGGTCCTGGAAACTGAACATCTCCTTTTCGACGATGTCGGTGACCTCGCCGATGGACCGCGCGAACAGGCTGGTGTGCTCGAGCAGCGGCAGGCGGATCTCGCCGTAGCCGTAGGCCGCGAAGCTGCGTGCGGCGACGGCGTGCAGCTGCTGCCACAGCGCAGTATCCGGCGGCAGCACGTCGTTGAATCCGCGAACGGACTGGAAGCGCTTGGCCATGAATCAGGCGCCCGTCGGCTCGGCCGCACGCGCCGTCCTGCGCGCGGCGATCTTCTCGCGTACGAGCTTTTCCAGCAGGTCCACCAACTCGTCGTTGTGCGCCTTGTGCGCGATCTTGCCGTCGACGAAGATCGAGTTCGGATAGCCGCCGGCGACGCCGATCGCCGCCTCGCGCGCCTCGCCCGGACCGTTGACCACGCAGCCGATCACGGCGACGTCGAGCGGTTCGTCGATCTCGTCGAAGCGCGATTCGAGTTCGGTCACGGCCTTGATCACGTCGAAGTTCTGGCGCGAGCACGACGGACAGGCCACCAGGTTGATGCCGCGGTTGCGCAGGTGCAGGCACTTGAGCAGGTCCCAGCCGACCTTGACCTCCTCGACCGGATCCGCGGCCAGCGAGATGCGGATGGTGTCGCCGATGCCTTCGGCCAGCAGCATGCCCAGCCCCGCGGCTGACTTTACCGCACCGGCGCGCGCGCCGCCGGCCTCGGTGATGCCCAGATGCAGCGGCTGGTCGATCAGCGCCGCGAGCTTGCGATACGCGAACACGGTCATGAAGATCTCGCTGGCCTTGAGCGAAACCTTGAAGTCCTCGAAGCTGTGCCGCTTGAGGATCTCGATGTGCCGCAACGCGGATTCGACCAGGGCGTCGGCGTTGGGTTCGCCGTACTTCTCCTGCAGGTCCGCCTCCAGGGAGCCGGCGTTGACGCCGATGCGGATCGGAATGCCGTGGTGCTTCGCGCAGGCGACGACCTCCGAGACTTTGCGGTCGCTGCCGATGTTGCCCGGGTTGATGCGCAGGCAGTCGGCGCCGGCCTCGGCAGCGGCCAGCGCGCACTTGTAGTTGAAGTGGATGTCGGCCACGAGCGGCACGTAGCCGACCTCGCGCTTGATCTCGCGGAACGCCTCGGCTGCCTTGAGCGTGGGCACCGAGACACGCACGATGTCGGCGCCCGCCTTCACACAGGAACGGATCTGCGCGACGGTCGCGGCCACGTCCTCGGTGTCGGTGTTGGTCATCGTCTGCACCGCCACCGGGGCCCCGCCGCCGACCGTCACCCGGCCGACGCGCAGCGCGCGCGAGACGCGCCGCGGAATCTGGTGGTGGTGGGTCATCGCCATGGCGGAGCGTTCGTCGGTCTCAGGGCAGCGGCAACGTGAAACGGGCGGTGTTGTTGTCGCGGGTGAAAGCGCTGATGTTCACGACCCGCCCCTCGTACTCGACCTCGGTCCCGGGGGCGTTGCCGAGGAACACGCTCAGCGGTGCCTGTCCCTGAATCGTCTCGACGGTACCGGCCGTGCGCAGACCGCTGAGCAGCACGCGACCGGCAACGTCGTCGATGCGCACCCAGGAATCCTGCGTGAAGCGCAGGCGCAGGCTGCCCGGAGGCGCCGCCGCGACCTCGGGCGTCGGCGCCGGCACCAGCGTCGCGTCGGGCGTCGCCAGCGGTTCGGGCGGTGTCGCCATCTCGGCCGCGGGAGGCTCGACCGTCGGCTGCACGGCGCTGAGCGGGACTTCCTCGAGCACTGCGGAAGCCGGTGGATAGGCCTGACGATCGTCGCGCGCGAACCAGATGAAGGCGCAGACGATCACCGCGACGACTGCGGCAAGCACCGCCATCGACACCGGCAACCGGCTCGTCGACCCGAGTTCGGTGCCGGACGCCAGACGCAGTTTCGCCGGTGCCTCCGGCGTACGCGGCGCCACGCGGGCGTTGTAGGCGGCGATCAGGCGCTCCTCGTCCATCTCGAGCACCTTGGCGCACTTGCGGTAGTAGCCGCGCACGTACACCGGTTCGAGCAGCGACTGGTAGTCGTCGCGCTCCAGCGCCTCCAGCGTCGGTCGCGCCAGCTTGGTGTGCGCGGCCATGTCGTCGATCGAGAGTCGCGCCTGCTCGCGCGCCTCGCGGATCATCGTACCGGGGCTTGCGGGGGGCGGCGGCGCGGGCGCCGGTTCCGGGGGCAGATCCGGGGTTTCGTTGGTCATGACGGATCGGGCGTCAGCTGTACGGCTTGTTCGGACTCGGGGAATTCGAGCAGCAGGCGTTGCTCGAGGGCATTGGATGCGGCGACGTCGCCAAGGGCGGCCTCGGCACGCGCCGCGATGAACAGCAGTTCCGGCGTGGCGCCGGTCGACAGATCGTAGCGCTGCAGGAATGCACGCGTGCGCAGGTAGTCGCCCTGGTCGAAACTCAGTCGCGCCATCTGTCCCAGCGCATCGCGATAGGCCGGGTCGATCTGCAAAGCCCTGCGCAGGTGTCGCTCCGCACGCTCGGCATTGACGCCCAGCATGCAGCGGCCGGCGTTGGTCAGCGCCGCTGCCGGCGTCGCGTAGCGGGCATCCTTCGCCGCTTCGAGAAAGTACGGCTCGGCCTCGTAGCTGCGGTTGCGGCTGCAGAGGAACACGCCGAAGTTGTTCTTCAGCGCGGGATCGTCGGGACTGAAGCCCAGCGCCTTGCGGTAGTGGATCTCCGCGCGCTGCGGATCGTCGAGGTTCTGGTAAACGTAGGCAATGCCGGCATGCGCGGGTGCGAGTTCGTCGTCCTGGCTCAGGGCGCGCTTGAGCTTGTCGAGCGCCGCGGCGAACTGGCCGCGCTGCGCGTAGCTCAAGCCGAGCTGCGCGTTGATGCGCGCCGCATCCTGTTTCTCCGCACGCGTCATCGTGCTGCCGCAGGCGGCGAGCAGGGTCACGGACAGGATCAGGACGATACCGCGCATCACGCGGTGGTCACCGGAACGTCGCCGATCCGGGTGCCCAGGCGGTTCTTCTGCCGGGACATCACCTTGCCGACGAGCTGGCCGCAGGCCGCATCGATGTCGTCGCCGCGCGTCTTTCGCGTCGTCGTCAGGATGTGCTTGTCGCGCAGGATCTTGGCGAAGGCCTGGATCGCCTCCGGCGACGAGCGTCGGTAGCGGGTCTGCGGAAACGGATTGAACGGAATCAAATTGACCTTGGCCGGCATGCCGGCGAGCAGCTTGGCGAGCTTGCGCGCATGCTCGGGCCGGTCGTTGATGCCGTCGAGCATCACGTACTCGTAGACGATGTGCGTCTTGCGGTCCTTGCCGGCGGTGTAGCGGCGGCAGGCGTCGAGCAGCTCGGCGATCGGGTACTTGCGGTTGATCGGGACGATCTCGTCGCGCAAGGCGTCGTCGGGTGCGTGCAGCGAGACCGCGAGGGCGGTGTCGACATCCTCGCGCAGCCGGTCCATGTACGGCACCAGCCCGGAGGTCGACACGGTCACGCGCCGCTTGGACAGGCCGAAACCGAAGTCATCGAGCAGGATGCGGATCGCCGGCAGCACCGCGTTGTAGTTCGCCAGCGGTTCGCCCATGCCCATGAAGACGATATTGGAGATGACCCGGCCGCCGCGTTCGTCCTCGGGCTGGTCGCGGTCCTTCCAGTGCTGGCCGTGAAAGTCGCCGCCGAGCGTGCGCGCCGCGAACCAGACCTGGGCGATGATCTCGGCCGTCGTCAGGTTGCGGTTGAAGCCCTGCTGGGCGGTCGAGCAGAACGAGCAGTCCATCGCGCAGCCGACCTGCGAACTGATGCACAGCGTCGCGCGACCTTCCTCGGGGATGTAGACCGTTTCGATCGCGTTGCCGCCGTCGAGGCGCAACACCCACTTGCGCGTGCCGTCGGTCGAGACCTGCTCGGTCACCAGCTCGGGCGTGCGGATCTCAAAATGACGGGCGAGCCGTGCGCGCAAGTCCTTCGACAGGTTCGACATGCCGTCGAAGCCATCCTGCCCGCGGCGGTAGATCCACTGCATGACCTGGTCGGCACGATACGGCTTCTCGCCCATGGCCGCGAAGGCCGCGCGCAGCTGCGCGCGGTCGAGACCGAACAGATTGGTCACCGGCGAGGGCCGATCCTGCGGGCGCGCAGACTCGACGGCGGCCGCAAGGGCCGCCGCACGGTCTTCACTGTCGATGCCCTTATCGGTCACGCATCACCTGCAACGGATCGAAAAGCGGCGCGCGTCAGCGCGTCCGCGGGCAGAGTTCGGTGGCGCGGAAGAAGTAGGCGATCTCGATCGCCGCGTTCTCGAGGCTGTCCGAACCATGGCAGGCGTTCTCGTCGATCGACGAGGCGAAATCGGCGCGGATCGTACCCGGCGCCGCCTTCTTCGGATCGGTGGCGCCCATGATCTCGCGATACCTGGCCACGGCGTTCTCGCCTTCCAGCGCCATCACGACCACCGGACCGCTGGTCATGAACTTGACCAGGTCGCCGAAGAACGGACGCTCCTTGTGCACCGCGTAGAATCCCTCCGCTTCGCGCTGCGTCAGGTGCTGCATGCGCGCGGCGACGATCTTCAGGCCGGCCTTCTCGATATAGGAAATCACGCCGCCGATGGCATTGTTGGCGACCACGTCCGGCTTGAGGATGGAAAGGGTACGTTCGACCGACACTGAGCAAACTCCTTCAAAAGCAAAAGAAAATGGGGCCGGCCGGCATTCCCGGCAGGCCTAATGAAATCAGTGGATTATAGCGGCCGCTGCTGCAGCGCGGCAATCAGATGGGCGCGACTCAGGTGGTGAAGCTTTCGCCGCAGCCGCAGTGGGCCCTGGCATTGGGGTTGACGAACTTGAAGGCCTGATTGAGCCCCTGCTTCTGGAAATCCAGCGTCGTGCCGACGAGCAACGGCAGGTACTCGCGGCGAACGACCACGGTGGCCCCGTGCTGCTCGAACACGGCGTCGCCGGCTTCGACGGCGTCGGCGTAGTCCATCGTGTAGGCATGCCCCGAGCAGCCGGACTTCTTGATGCCGACACGCAGGCCCAGCCCGTGACCGCGCTGCTGGAGTTGCAGCTGGATACGCTGCGCGGCGCGTTCGGTCAGGTGGATACCTTGGTTCGACTCAGTGCTCATGCGACTCGGGATTTCAGTTCGGCTTCCAGGGCGCGGATCGCGTCCTCGCCCATGAAGGCACAATGGGCGCGCTCATCGGGAATTTCAAGTGCGGCGCGGATCGCCGGCGCATCCAGTTCCGACAGAGCCAGACGCCCCTGCGTCTCCAGGCGCTCGGCCAGCCACGCGCCGACCGCGATCGTCACCGGACAGCCGAGCGCACGAAACCGCGCCCGCGGCACCGGTCCGGCGGCGAAACTCAGTTCGAGCACGAATGAGGCGGCCGGGCTGCGGGCGCGGACGCGGACGACATCGTGCCCATCCAGTCCGCCGGCACGCTCGGGGCTCACGAACCGCCGCCACACGGCGTCGGGATAGCCGAACACGTTGTCCATCACGCGTCTGCCGGCGCCAGCCCGCGCAGCAGCTCCACCGCCGCGCGCACCTCGCGCGCTGCCTGATCGATCTCGGCCTCGGTCGTCGTGCGGCCGGGCGAAAATCGCAGCGAGGCGCCGGCCAGCCGGTCGTCCCGACCCAGCGCGCGCAGGACGTACGAGGGTTCGCGCGTCGCCGACGAGCAGGCCGAGCCGCTGGAGACAGCCAGATCCGGCAGACGCGCCCGCAGGCTCTCCCCTTCGATGCCGCCAAAACTCAGATTGAGAATGTGCGGCGCGGCCCCATCCGCTGCGCCGTTGCGCCACACGTCGGGCAAGGTGCCGAGCTGCGCGTACAACCGCGCACAGAACGCCTTCATCCGCGGGGCGTCGACCTCGAGCCGCTGGGCCGCGAGCGCCGCGGCCTGCCCCATGCCGACGATCTGGTGCGTCGCCAGCGTGCCCGAACGCATCCCCTGCTCGTGTCCGCCGCCGTGCATCTGCGGCGCCAGACGGGCGCGGGGCCGCTTGCGCACGAACAGCGCGCCGATACCCTTCGGGCCATGGAACTTGTGCGCCGACAGCGACAGCAGATCGACCGGCACCTCGGCCAGATCGATCGGCAGCTTGCCGGCCGCCTGCACCGCGTCGACGTGCAGCAGCACGCCGCGCTCGCGCAGCAGCGGGGCCAGTTCGCGAATCGGGTTGACGGTGCCGATCTCGTTGTTCACCCACATCAGCGAGACCAGCGCCGTGTCGGGACGCAGCGCCGCGAGCACCTGCTCGACGCCGATGCGGCCATCGGACGTCGGGTCGAGCCAGCTCACCCTTACGCCGCGGGTCTCGAGATAGCGGCAGGTGTCGATCACCGCTTTGTGCTCGATGCGCGTCGTGACCAGGTGCGCCCGCTCCAGACCGCGGAACTCCAGCGCACCCTTGATCGCGAGGTTATTGGACTCGGTGGCACCGGAGGTCCAGATGATCTCCTCGGGCTGCGCCGCGAGCAGCGTCGCGACCTGCGCGCGCGCGCACTCCACGGCCGCACGCGCCCGGCGGCCAAGTGCGTGGTCCGACGCCGGATTGCCGTAGCCGCCGGCGTCGTCCAGCCAATCGAGCATCGCCGCACGCACCAGCGGATCCAGCGGCGTGGTCGCCGCATGGTCGAGATTGATCATGCGCCCGCCACCGCGCCGCGTCCCGCCGAGCCCAACACGCGGAGGGCGTCGACGAAGCCGTCGACCTCCTCGGCGGTGCTGGCAACCCCAAGACTCACGCGAATCGCCCCGCGTGCAGTCTCCCGCGAGAGACCCATCGCCAGCAGGACGTGGCTGGGCTCGCCCTTGCCGCTGGCGCAGGCCGAACCGCTGGAGACGGCAAATCCCTTGCGGTCGAGCTGCATAAGCAGGGCCTCGCCGTCGTATCCGGGAAGCGCGAACTGCACCGTGTTCGGCAGCCGCTCCACCTGGGCGCCGAAGATCACCACGCCGGGTAGCTCGCGAAGCGCCGCCTCCAGCCGCTCCCGCAAGACACCGACATGACCGGCCCGTGCCTGCCACTCGCGTTCGGCGAGTTCTGCCGCCTCGCCGAAGCCGACGATCGCGGCGACGTTCTCGGTTCCGCCGCGCAGGCCTTTCTCCTGGGGACCACCGTGGTGCAGCGGCCACAGGTCGATCCCCGCGCGGCGCACCAGTGCGCCGATGCCCTTGGGCCCGTAGAGCTTGTGGCTCGACAGGCTCATCAGGTCGGCGCCGAGCGCCTCGAAATCCAGCGCCATCTTGCCGGCTGCCTGCACGGCGTCCACGTGCAGCCGCGCGCCTGCGGCGCGGACCATCGGAGCGGCCCGCGCCACATCCTGGATGACGCCGGTCTCGTTGTTGGCGCGCATCAACGCCACCAGCGCGACCGGGCCCCGCTCGAGCTGCCGCGCGAAGGCCGGCCAGTCGACCAGCCCCTGCCCGTCGACCGCCACCGCCTCGACGGTCCGCTGATCGCCCAGCGCCTCGGCGGCTTCCATGACTGCCGGATGCTCGGTCGCCCCGTACAGCACCCGCCCGGGATGCAGTGCCGCCACCCCCTTGATCGCCAGGTTGTTCGACTCGGTGCCGCCCGAGGTCCAGACGACCTCGCCGGGCTGGGCGCCGACCAGCGACGCGACCTGCACACGTGCGCGCTCGACCGCATCGCGCGCCGCGCGCCCGAAGCGGTGCAGCGACGAGGCATTGCCGTAAGGCCCGGACAGATACGGGAGCATCGCCTCGAGCACGCGCGGATCGACGCGCGTGGTGGCGTTGTGATCGAGATAGGCAGGCATCGGTCAGACCGTGTCGCGGCCGTGTGCGACGAGACGATTCATCTCAATCGAGGCCGGCTCGCGCCTTCGTGTCCGCCCGTTCGCCCGCTTCGGCATCGTCTCTGCAGAAATCCGGCAGTTCCAGACGCCCGAGCTCGAGCTCCGGCATGCGGCTGTCCAGTGCGCGCACGACCTTGCACATGCGCGTGAGCTGCTCGTCCTGCGTCTGCACGTGCTCGAGAATCTTCGCGATCGCCTTGGCGACCGGGTCCGGCATGCCCTCGTCGGTGAGGCCGTAGGCATGGAATTCCGTCTTGCGCTGGGCATCGACGCCGACGACGCGTGCCGGAATGCCGACCGCGGTCGCCCCATCCGGCACCGCGCGAACGACCACGGCGTTGCTGCCGATGTTGGCGCCGGCGCCAACCGTGAACGGGCCCAGCACCTTCGCGCCGGCACCGACGACGACGTTGCTGCCCAGCGTCGGGTGCCGTTTCGCCCCGCGCGTCAGCGAGGTGCCGCCCAGGGTCACGCCTTGGTAGATCGTGCAGTCGTCGCCGACTTCCGCGGTCTCGCCGATCACGACGCCGAGGCCATGATCGATGAACACCCGGCGCCCCAGCCGGGCGCCCGGGTGGATCTCGATGCCCGTGAGCCAGCGCGCGAGGTGCGAGTTGAAGCGCGCCAGCCACTTGAATCCACGCATCCACAGGGCGTGCGAGATCCGGTGCCCCCAGATCGCGTGCAGCCCCGGATAACAGGTCACGACCTCCCACCAGGACTGGGCGGCGGGATCACGCTCGCGGATCGAGCGGATGTCTTCGCGGATGCGATCGAACATGACGTGCTCTTCGGCTGGCTTGAGGCGGGACTCGGCTGCGGTTCCGGCGGCAGGCGGGATGCTTTTTATTCTAGACCAATTTAGTCCGCTTTAGGCGCGTCTTTCGGCGGCGCGCCGGGGGTCGGCGGCGCAATCCGCCGGCGCTTGGGCTGCTCCACCGAGGTGAGAATCCCGCGCAGGATGTTGAGCTCGTTGCGATCCGGCGCCGAGCGATTGAAGTAGGTCCGCAGCCGCCGCATCAGCATGCGCGGATTGGCCGGGTCCAGAAAACCGGTCGACAGCAGGCAACGCTCGAGGTGCTCGTAGAAGCGTTCCATTTCCTCGGCGGTCGGCGGTGCGTACCAGGGATGCTGCTTCTTCGGCGAAACCGCCGCCTGCTCCGGGGCCGCCGCGCGACGCAACTCGTAGGCCACGACCTGGACCGCCTGCGACAGGTTCAGCGAGCTGTAGTCGGGGTTGGCCGGAATCAGTGTCGTGGCGTGGCAGAGGTCCACTTCCTCGTTGGTGAGGCCGGTTCGCTCGCAGCCGAAGACGAAGGCCACCGGCGCCTCCCCGGCCACCGCGACCGCGCGCTCCGCCGCCTGCCACGGGCGCAGCGGCTCGTCGCCGAGGTGGCGTACGCGGGCCGACAACGCGACGACCCAGCCGCAGTCGGCCACGGCCTCGTCGAGACTGCCGACGACGCGCGCACCGTCCAGCACCTCGGCGGCGTGGGCGGCAGTGGCCCTGGCCTGCGGATGCGGGAAGCGGTCCGGGTTGACCAGCACCAGATCACGCAGCCCCATCGTCAGCATCGCGCGCGCGCTCGCGCCGATATTGCCCGGATGCTGGGTCGAGACGAGGACGATGCGAATGTTGCCGAGAAGACTGCGTGTTGCGCGGATTTCCATGGATTGCTTGTATGAAAAGTCGGCGCCAGTGAGGCGGATCGAGCGAGAGTCCTGTGAACTCTCGCTCCGCCGAACGGCGCCGTCGTGTACAGGACGTACGTGCACACGATATTCTAGGATGCCTTTTTTCGTTCCTTTCAGAACATGCATCCGCTGGTCAATATCGCCGTGATGGCTGCGCGTGCAGCCGGCAACTTCATCATGCGCAGCTTCGACCGGGCGGACCAGCTCACCGTCGAACGCAAGGCACGCAACGATTTCGTCACGCAGGTCGACCGCGGCGCCGAGGCGGAAATCATCCGCCACATTCGCAAGGCCTATCCCGACCACGCGATCCTCGCTGAGGAATCCGGCTTTCTGGGTAGCGAGAAGGCCGGGCCACGCGGCGACAGCGATGTCACCTGGATCATCGACCCGCTCGACGGCACAACCAACTTCCTGCACCGCATTCCGCACTTCGCGGTGTCGATCGGCGTGAAGGTCAAGGACCGGATCGAGCATGGCGTGATCTACGCCCCCTGCACCCAGGATCTGTACAGCGCCAGCCGCGGCCAGGGCGCGGTGCTCAACAGCCGCAAGCTGCGCGTCAGCGCCTGCCGCGACCTCAGCCAGGCCCTGATCGGCACCGGCGTGCCGCTGAGCGAGGAGTACCTGGACCACTACACGACGATGCTGCGCAACGTCGCCCGCGAGACGGCCGGCGTCCGCCGCGCCGGATCGGCGGCGCTCGACCTTGCTTACGTCGCTTCCGGGCGCCTAGAGGGTTTCTGGGAGTACAACCTGAAGCCCTGGGACATGGCGGCCGGCATCGTGCTCGTGCAGGAAGCCGGCGGCGTCGTGCGCGAACTCGAGGGCGGCGACGATGTCCTCGCCAGCGGCCACGTGCTGGCCGGCACGGTCGGACTGATCGATCCGCTCAGCGAACTGCTGCCGCGACGACGGCCGGCCGCGGCCTGACCCGCCGACCGCGTCGGCAGGGATCACACAAGGGGGGAACCGCAGCCATGGCTTCGACGCTACTGGTCACCGGCGGCGCCGGCTTCATCGGCTCGGCATTGATCCGCCTGCTGTTGCGGGAGTCCGACTACCGCATCGTCAACGTCGACAAGCTGAGCTACGCGGCCAGCCCCGAGGCGCTCGAGGACGCGTCAGAGCATGCGCGTTACCGCTTCGAGCAGGTCGACATCTGCGACGCCGCGGCGCTGGCCCGCGTGTTCGCGGATCACCTGCCCGACGGGGTCCTGCACCTGGCCGCCGAGTCGCACGTGGACCGCTCGATCGACGGTCCGGCGGACTTCATCCAGACCAACATCGTCGGGACCTTCCGCCTGCTGGAAGCCGCGCTTGCGCACTGGCAGGCACTGGACGGCACGGCACGCACGAACTTCCGCTTCCATCACATCTCCACCGACGAGGTTTACGGCTCGCTGGGTGAAGACGGCCTGTTCACCGAGACCACGCCGTATGCGCCGAACTCGCCGTACTCGGCGAGCAAGGCCAGCTCCGACCACCTGGTCCGCGCCTGGCACCACACCTACGGGCTGCCGGTGGTGCTCACCAACTGTTCCAACAACTACGGGCCCTACCAGTTCCCGGAGAAGCTCATTCCGCTGATGATCCTGAACGCGCTGGAGTTCAGGCCGCTGCCGGTCTACGGCACCGGCGCCAACGTGCGCGACTGGCTCTACGTCGAGGACCATGCGCGCGCGCTGCGCCTGGTGTTCGAGCAGGGCCGCATCGGCGAGCAGTACAACATCGGCGGCCACAACGAGCAGCGCAATCTCGATCTGGTCGAGCAGCTCTGCGATCTGATCGACACGCTGCGCCCCGACAGCGCCGGGCGCAAGCGCCGCGAGCTGATCACCTTCGTCGAGGATCGCAAGGGTCACGACCTGCGCTATGCGATCGACGCCGGCAAGATCCAGCGCGACCTGGGCTGGCGCCCGCAGGAGACGTTCGAGACCGGTCTGCGCAAGACCGTCGAGTGGTATCTGGCCAACCGGGCGTGGTGCGAGACCGTGCAGTCACGCGGCTACCAGCGTCAGCGCCTCGGCCTGGGGAGAAAGGCATCATGAAGGGGATCATCCTTGCCGGCGGCAGCGGCACGCGGCTATATCCGGTCACGCAGGCCGTGTCCAAGCAGCTGCTGCCGGTCTACGACAAGCCGATGATCTATTACCCGCTGTCGACGCTGATGCTCTCGGGCATCCGCGAGATCCTGGTGATCTCGACACCGCAGGACACGCCGCGCTTCGAGGCGCTGCTCGGCGACGGCCGCCAGTGGGGCATTTCGCTGACCTATGCCGTGCAGCCGAGTCCGGACGGGCTTGCGCAGGCCTTCCTGATCGGTTCGGACTTCATCGGTGACGATGCCTGCGCGCTGGTGCTCGGCGACAACCTGTTTCACGGCCACGATCTGGCACCGCAGCTCCAGCGCGCCGCCAGCCGCCGCGACGGCGCCACGGTGTTCGCCTATGCGGTCACCGACCCCGAGCGCTACGGTGTCGTCGAGTTCGGCAGCGACGGGCGGGTGCTGTCGATCGAGGAAAAACCCAAGGCGCCGAAGTCGCGCTATGCGGTGACTGGCCTGTACTACTACGACAAGCAGGTCGTCGAGCTGGCACGACGCATCAAGCCATCCGCGCGCGGCGAACTGGAGATCACCGATCTCAACCGGCTGTATCTGGAAGCCGGCGCGCTGCACGTCGAGGTCATGGGTCGCGGCATGGCCTGGCTCGACACCGGCACCCACGACTCGCTGCTCGACGCCGGCACCTTCATCCAGACGCTCGAAAAGCGCCAGGGCCTGAAGATCGCCTGCCCCGAGGAGGTCGCCTGGCGCAGCGGCTTCATCGATGCGGAACAGTTGCGCACGCTCGCCCAGCCGCTGCTGAAGAGCGGCTACGGCGAGTACCTGCTGCGGGCACTCGAAGAAAAGGTTTACTGACGGGGGTACTGATGCAGGCCATCCCGACCACGCTGCCGGACGTCCTGATGCTCGAGCCCAGGGTATTCGGCGACGAGCGCGGCTTCTTCATGGAGAGCTTCCATGCCGCCCGTTTCGCCGAGTTGAGCGGCTGCAGCGAGCCAATGGTCCAGGACAATCACTCGCGTTCGGTGCGCGGCGTCCTGCGCGGCCTGCACTATCAGCTGCCGCCGATGGCGCAGGGCAAGCTCGTGCGCGTGGTATCCGGCGAGATCTACGACGTCGCCGTCGACATCCGCCGCGGATCGAAGACCTTCGGTCAGTGGGTCGGCGTCACCTTGTCGGCCGAGAACCGGCGTCAGCTCTGGGTGCCCCCGGGCTTCGCCCATGGCTTCTGCGTGACCTCCGATACCGCCGACGTGATTTACAAGGTCACGGCCTACTACTCGCCCGAACACGATCGTGGCATCCGCTGGAACGATCCCGCGATCGGCATCGCCTGGCCGCTGGAGACCGCACCGCAGCTTTCTCCGAAGGACGAGAAGGCGCCGCTGCTGCACGACGCCGAGGTGTTCTGACGATGAGACGCGTCGTCGTCACCGGCGCCGGCGGCCAGCTCGGCGTCGAACTGTTGCGGCGCATCCCGGAAGGGGTCGAGGCGACCGGTCTCGATCGCTCTGCGCTGGATCTTGCCGACCGCGACGCCGTCCTCGCGACGATGCAGCGCATCGAACCTGCCGCCATCATCAATGCCGGCGCCTACACTGCCGTCGACCGGGCAGAAACCGAATCCGAGGCCGCCTATCGCGCCAATGCCGAAGGGCCGCGGCATCTGGCCGCGGCTGCTGCGGCGGTCGGCGCGCGCCTGCTGCACGTCTCCACCGACTTCGTCTTCGACGGGCGCAAGTCCTCACCGTACATGCCGGACGACGCCACCGCCCCGCTGGGCGTCTATGGCGCGAGCAAGCTCGCCGGCGAGCAGGCGGTGCACGAAACGGCCGGTGTCGACGCGCTGATCGTGCGCACCGGCTGGGTCTACTCGGCACACGGCCAGAACTTCGTCAGGACGATGCTGCGCGTCATGCGCGAGCGCCCGGAAGTCCGGGTCGTCGCCGATCAGGTCGGCACACCGACCTCGACCGCGACGCTGGCCGAGACGCTGTGGACCCTGCTCGGGCGCGAGGCACCCGCCGGCACCTACCACTGCAGCGACGCCGGCGCCGCCAGCTGGTACGACTTCGCCTGCGCCATCCGCGAACTCGCCCAGGCCCACAGCGGCGAAAAGCTCGCACCGGTGCAGCCGATCGCAACCGCCGACTACCCGACGCCGGCGCGACGCCCGGCCTACAGCGTGCTCGACAAGACCGCGACCTGGGCCATCACCGGCGCGGCGCCGCACTGGCGCGAGCCCTTGCGGGCCGTGATCGAGACGCTGCTTCCAGCGCCCTGATCAGCCGATCCGCTCGGCACCGCCGACGTACGGACGCAACGCTGCGGGGACGGCGACCGAGCCGTCCGCCTGCTGGTAGTTCTCGAGAATCGCGACCAGCGTGCGACCGACGGCGAGCCCCGAACCGTTGAGCGTATGCAGCAGCTCGGTCTTGCCGGTTTGCGGATGGCGGTAGCGCGCGAGCATGCGCCGCGCCTGGAAGTCCTCGCAGTTCGAGCACGACGAGATTTCGCGATAGCGGTTCTGGCTCGGCAGCCAGACTTCGAGATCGTAGGTCTTGGCTGCCGCGAAGCCCATATCGCCCGCGCACAGCGCCATCACCCGGTACGGCAGCTCCAGCTTGCGCAGGATCGCCTCGGCGTGGCTCGTCATCTCTTCGAGCGCGTCATAGGACTTCGACGGCTCGACGACGTGCACCATCTCGACCTTCTCGAACTGGTGCTGGCGGATCATGCCGCGCGTGTCGCGCCCCGCAGAACCCGCCTCCGAGCGGAAGCACGGCGTATGTGCAACCCACTTCTTCGGCAGCTCGAACGCGGCGAGGATCTCGTCGCGCACGAGGTTGGTCACCGGCACCTCGGCGGTCGGGATCAGGCGCCAGTCCTGTTCGCCCTCCAGCGCGAACAGATCCTCGCCGAACTTCGGCAACTGCCCGGTGCCGCGCAGGCTGGTCGCGTTGACGATGTAGGGCACGTACAGCTCCTCGTAGCCGTGCTCCTGCGTGTGCACGTCGAGCATGAACTGCGCGAGCGCGCGGTGCAGGCGCGCAAGGCCTCCGCGCAGCAGCGTGAAGCGCGCGCCGGTGAGCTTGGCCGCGGCGGCGAAATCCATCAGGCCGAGCGCTTCGCCCAGATCGGCGTGGTCGCGCGGCGCTGCAATCGCCTTCGGTTCACCCCAGCGCCGCAGCTCGACGTTGTCGTCCTCGTCCTTGCCGTCCGGCACGCTGGCGTGCGGCGGGTTCGGCACGCGCGCGAGAAAGTCGTCGAACTCGGCCTGCAGGGCGCCGAGCTGCGTCTCGTTCTCCGCGAGCTGGGTCTTGATGCGATCCATGTCGGCGAGGATCGGCGATGCATCCTCTCCTTTCGCCTTGGCCTGGCCGATGCGCTTGGATCCGGCGTTGCGCTCCGCCTGCAACTGCTCGGTACGCACCTGCAGGTCCTTGCGGCGCTGCTCGAAACCGCGATAGGCATCGAGGTCGAAGACGTAGCCGCGGCGTGCCAGGCGGTCGGCAACGGCCTGCGTATCGCTGCGCAGCAGTTTGGCGTCGATCATCGTGGAGAGGTGGTTCTGTCGAGGGGCGCTATTGTAGAGCCTGCCCTGCGTGCCCCGAGGGCGTATCGAAGGGCCGGCGCTTAGGCTCCCAGCGCACGGGCCAGGCCGACGCCCAGCGCCGCGCCGCACAGACACAACACCAGGTTGGCGATGACATTGAACGCGGCGAGCCCGACGTGGCCCGCGTCGAACAGTCGCAAGGTCTCGACCGAAAACGCCGAGAACGTCGTGAACGCACCGAGAAAGCCGACGATCAGCAGGGCACGCAGCGTCTCGCTACCGCCACCCGACTCGACTAGGCGTACGAAGAGCCAGCCGGCCACGCCGCTGCCGATCACGTTGACCGCCAGCGTGCCGTACGGGAAGGCAGGTCCGAGCCAAGCGGTCAGCAGGCGCACGCTGCCGTAGCGCGCCAAGGCGCCGAGCGCACCGCCGGCGGCCACGGCCAGCCACGGCATCACGACGCCCCGCCCCGGCGCTGGCGCAGTGCGGCCAGACGCTCGGCGATGCGCCCCTCGATGCCGCGCGCGGTCGGTTCGTAGAGCCGCAACTCGCCGAGCGTCTCGGGCAGGAAGCGCTGTCCCGCAGCCTGCGCATCGGGCTCGTCGTGGTCGTAACGGTAGCCGTCGCCGTATCCCAGATCCTTCATCAGCTTCGTCGGCGCATTGCGCAGGTGCATCGGCACCTCGAGGGCGCCGGTCCGCTCGACGAGCGCGCGCGCCGCGTTGTAGCCGGCATAGACCGCATTGCTCTTCGGTGCACAGGCGAGATAGACCACGGCCTGGGCGATCGCCAGTTCGCCCTCGGGACTGCCGAGGCGCTGATAGCTGTCCCAGGCGGCCAGGCACAGCTCCTGTGCACGCGGATCGGCGAGGCCGATGTCCTCGATGGCCATGCGCAGCACGCGGCGCGCGAGATAGTGCGGATCGCAGCCGCCATCGAGCATGCGTGCATACCAGTACAACGCGGCGTCCGGGTCGCTGCCGCGGACCGACTTGTGCAGCGCCGAGATCTGGTCGTAGAAGTGCTCGCCCTGCTTGTCGAAACGACGCAGGCCCTTGCCGATCAGCCGTTCCAGGGTGCGCAGATCGTCCGCCTGCGGCTGCGCACGGATGAGTTCCGCCGCCGTCTCCAGCAGCACGAGACTGCGCCGCGCATCGCCATCGGCGGCTTCGGCAATGCGCTCGATCCAGCCCGCCGGCAACTCGACGCCGACCCCGCGCTGCGCGTCGGCACAGGCGCGGCGCAGCAGGTCGACGATGTCGGACTGCTCCAGCGCGCGCAGCACGAACACGCGCAGCCGCGACAGCAAGGCACCGTTGAGTTCGAACGAGGGATTCTCGGTGGTCGCGCCGATCAGCGTCAGCGTCCCGTCTTCGACGAAGGGCAGCAGCGCATCCTGCTGCGCCTTGTTGAAGCGGTGGATCTCGTCGATGAACAGCACCGTGCGCTGCGGCGCGAGCCCCTCGGCAGCAGCCTTCGCCTGCGCCACCGCTTCGCGGATGTCCTTGACGCCGGCCAGCACCGCCGACAGCGTCAGGAACTGCGCCTGCGTGTAGCCGGCGATGAGCCGCGCCAGCGTGGTCTTGCCGACGCCCGGCGGCCCCCAGAACACCATCGACGGCACGCTGCCGGCTTCGAGCAGCGTACGCAACGGAGCGCCGGAACCGAGCAGGTGCGCCTGGCCGACCACCTCGTCGAGCGTTCGCGGACGCATGCGCTCCGCCGTCGGCTGGGCAGGTGACTGATTCCGTCCACCAGAACGGATCGGGGGCTGTGAAGACATCGCGCTCGCGGCATCTGCGTCCTGAGCGCGGATCGTATCAGGCGTGTCGATCAGCCCGCCGGGTCCAGATTCACGACCTCGACGCCGGCCGGCGGCCGGAAGCGGAACACGCCGGCATCGATCTTCGGGTTGCGGACGACGTCGCTGAACCGGATCTCGCTGATGCCGCCCAGCGGATCGTGCAGACGCATGCGCGTCGGCGTCCCGGAGGATTCCAGCCACAGCTCGATCTGGCGAAAATCCGCGTCGTCGGTCTTCGGCCGCAGGCGCAGGCCGCTGTCCCTGCCCTCGCCGATCGGCTCGACCTCGAAGCGCTCCGCCAGATTCGCGCCTTCGGCGAGCAGGGCCACCGGCGTGTCGCGCAGGATGTCGCCGGCCGTTCGCACCGTGACCTGCGCCAGATCCGGCTCGTAGTTCCAGATGCGCTCGCCGTCGCAGACCATGCGCTGCTCGTAGGGCTGCTCGTAGTGCCAGTCGAATCGGCCCGGACGCGCCAGCGAGAAACGGCCGCTGCGACGCCCGAGCTCGCCGCCGTCTTCGTCGTACTGGATCTGCTCGAAGTGCGCCGTGAACGTGCGCACCTCGTCGACGAAACGCTGCAGCGCGTCGGCGGCGGGCGCCGGCCCGGTACTGGCGAGCAGTAGGGCGACGGCAAGGACGAGGGTTCGGATCATGGCGGGACGGGATACGGGAGAAGTCGAAGTGTGCCGGTCGCGGCTTGCCGGCCCATGAACCGCACGCGTCAGTCGCGGCCGCCCGGTGCGAGAATCTCGCGGTTGCCGCCGGGGCCACTGGGACCGACGATGCCGGCGGACTCCATCTGCTCGACCATGCGCGCCGCGCGGTTGTAGCCGATCTTGAGCCGGCGCTGCACCCAGGACACGGACGCCTTGCGCGTCTCCAGCACCAGCGCGACGGCCTGGTCGTAGAGCGGGTCGGCCTCGGCATCGCCGCCGCCGTCGCCCGCGGCATTTGCCGGCGGCTCGTCGGCGCACAGGTCCTCGATGTACTCGGGCGGGCCGACCTGCTTGAGATAGGCCACGACCTTGTGCACCTCGTGGTCGTCGACGAAAGCGCCATGCACGCGATCGAGACGGTTGGCGCCGATCGGTCGGAACAGGCCGTCGCCGTGCCCGAGCAGCGTTTCCGCTCCCATCTCGTCGAGAATCGTGCGCGAGTCAATGCGCGAGGCCACCTGGAACGCCAGCCGCGACGGGATGTTGGCCTTGATCAGGCCGGTGATGACGTCGACGCTCGGCCGCTGCGTCGCGACGATCAGGTGCACTCCGGCCGCACGCGCCTTCTGCGCCAACCGCGCGATCAGTTCTTCGACCTTCTTGCCGACGACCATCATCATGTCGGCCAGCTCGTCGATGATGATGACGATGTTCGGCAGCGACTCCAGCGGCATCGGCTCCGGCGGCCCCTGCTCGGGATCGAACAGGTCCTGCGACGGGTTGGCCAGCGGGTCGCGGATCGGCTCACCGGCCTTGGCCGCATCCTCGATCTTGCGGTTGAGGCCGGCGAGATTGCGCACGCCGAGCGCCGACATCAGCCGGTAGCGACGCTCCATCTCGGCCACGCACCAGCGCAGCGCGTTGGCCGCGTCCTTCATGTCGGTGACGACGGGCGTCAGCAGGTGCGGGATGCCCTCGTAGATCGACAGTTCCAGCATCTTCGGGTCGATGAAGATGAAGCGCACCTGGTCCTTGGTCGCCTTGAACAGCATCGACAGGATCATCGCGTTGATCGCCACCGACTTGCCCGAGCCGGTGGTGCCGGCGACCAGCAAGTGCGGCATCTTGGCCAGATCGACGGCCACTGGGTGACCCGCGATGTCCTTGCCCAGCGCGATCGTCAGCGGTGATGCGACGTTGCGATAGCCCGGCGAGTCGAGAATCTCGCTGAGCATCACCATCTCGCGCTTGGCGTTGGGGATCTCCAGCCCGATGACCGACTTGCCTTCAATGACCTCGATCACGCGCACGCTCGACACCGACAGCGAGCGCGCGAGATCGCGCGACAGGTTGGTGATCTGCGAGCCCTTCACGCCGGGCGCCGGCTGCAGCTCGAAACGCGTGATCACGGGGCCGGGCCGGGCGTCGACCACTTCCGCCTTCACCCCGAACGAGGCCAGATGACGCTCGACCTCGCGCGACAGGTGCTCGAGTTCCTCCGCGCTGTACTTACGGCCGGACGGGCGCGCCGGATCGAGAATCTCCAGCGGCGGGATCGGGTCGCCATCGAAGGCCGGCACCGGCTCGCCGGCATCCTTGCGCGCCGTCGCGCGGGGCTTCTTATCGGCCTTGGGCGCGGCAACCGGCAGCAGATCGAGCTGCTCCTCTTCAGAACTGGTGAGCACCGGCGCCTTGCGCAGCCGACGCTTGTCCCTGGCCGCCACCGGCTCGGGCTCCGGCATCGGGCGCGGCAGTGGCGACTCAGCCGCCTCCCCTGCAAAGGGGGACGGCACTGCATCCTCGTGCTCAGCCGCCGCCTGCCGCCGACGCGCGATCAGCTCGAACAAGCGCTCGCCGAGGCGGTCGGCGATCTGCACCCAGGAAAAGGTCAGCGCCAAGGGCGCGGAGGTGATCGCCAGCGTCAGCAGCAGCAGGCTGGCACCGAAGGCGCTGAGCACGTCGACCAGCGTCCGCGCCAGCGCGAGGCCGGCGATGCCGCCGCTGCCTTGCGGCGCCCAGTCCGGCGACGCGCCGACATGCAGCGCCGCCAGTGCGGCCAGGCTCACCAGCAGCACCAGCCAGGCGGCGATGCGCACGCCGCGCGGCATCACCTCTTCCTCGGGCGGCGGGTTGTGGAAGATGCGCAGACCGATCAGCAGTACCGCCAGCGGCAGCAGGAAGGCGACGTAGCCGCACAGGGACAGCAGCACGTCGGCAATCCAGGCGCCGACCGTACCGGCGAGGTTGTGCACCGGCTCGCCGGCGCCGGAAGACGACCAGCCCGGATCGTTGGGATGGAAGCTGGCCAGCGTCACGAGCAGGAAGAGCGACAGCCCGAGACAGGCCAGCATCGCCGCTTCGCGGGGGAGTCTCTCCAGCCAGCTCGGGCCGACGGCCGCATCCGTGGCGTGGGATTTGCTTCTCAGCATGCCGAATGGTGCGATCTGATGCGCGGCAGTATAGCGAACCGCCCGGCGCGCTCGCTGCCCTGTCCGCCACTCGACCGGCCTTGAATACCGCAGGTAAACCTTCATATTGAATTCCGGTCCAAAATCCTGAAGAGTGGTCTTCAGAGCATCCGAATGAGCACGCAGACTCGCCATTTCGTCCTGACGCCGGAAGGCACGATCCGCGAATTCTCCGCGGAGCAGGCGGCGTCGATCGCGGCAGGTGCCGACCGGATCCCGGAGTTCGCCGGGCACGACCTGCGTTACCTGCAACTCACGCTCGAGGACGCCCCGGACACCAGCGAGCTGCGGGTGCAGACGGCGGGCGCGCGGATTCACTTCGACGACGACGGCCGTCTGACGCAGGCCGGCCCGCCGGCCGAGTCCGAGCCGATCACGCGCTTCGAGCACGACGCGGTCGTGCAATGGGCGCTGCGCGACGTCGCGTCGGTCGCGCCGACCTTCCACTGAGCGCGCACCCGGCACGACGGCCGCTCCACCGGGCTCCGCTGGCGTATGCTGGCGGCGTCGTCCCCCACGCTGCCGGCCATGGATAGTCCTGTCCGCCTGCACTGGCTGGACCCGCGTCATCCGCTCCAGCCCTTCCCGCCCGTGCATCTGGCAATGCGCGAGCCCAACGGGCTGCTGGCGATCGGCGGCGACCTTTCGTTGACCCGCCTGCTGCGCGCCTACGCGCAGGGCATTTTTCCCTGGTACAACCCCGACGAGCCGATCCTGTGGTGGTGCCCGGACCCGCGCGCGGTGCTGGTACCGGACCGGCTGCATGTCTCCCGCTCGCTGCACCGGACGATCCGCCGCGCCGACTACGCGGTCACGCTCGATCGCGCCTTCGAGGCGGTGCTGGACGGCTGTGCCGCTCCGCGTCGCGGCAGCCAGGGCACTTGGCTGGGCGGCGACATGCGGCGCGCCTATCGCCAGCTGCACGCCCACGGCCATGCCCACAGCGTGGAGGTGTGGCGCGCCGGCACGCTGATCGGCGGCCTCTACGGCGTGGTCAGCGGCCGCGTGTTCTTCGGCGAGTCGATGTTCTCCGCAGCGACGGACGGCTCGAAACTGGCCATGTTCTGGCTGTGCCGTCAGTTGCAGGCCTGGCACTTCTCGCTGATCGACTGCCAGGTGAAATCGCCCCATCTCGACCGGCTCGGCGCCATTGAGATGCCGCGCGAGACCTTTCTGCGCGAGCTCGCGCTGTCGCGTGAGCGGCCGCATCCGCCGGGCATCTGGCGCTTCGGCATCGAGGTGCCCTCGTCGCCGGAGCACCTGCCGCGATGAACGACTCGCAACCCGTCCGGCTGTACCTCAGCGCCGAACACGCCTGCGGTTACCTGAGCGGCTATGCCGCCCGCAGCGCTTTCGTCGATCCCGAGTGGACCCTCAACGCGCCGCGCTACCAGCGCCTGCTGGAGATGGGCTTTCGCCGCAGCGGCGGTCACGTCTACCGCCCGCACTGCCGCGACTGCATGCGCTGCGTGCCGGTGCGCGTGCCGGTCGCCGATTTCCGTCCTTCGCGCTCCCAGCGCCGCTGCCTGCAGCACAACGCCGACCTGCAGCTGAGCCTCGACACCGAACTGCGCGACGAGCACTTCGCGCTGTACCGGCGCTACCTGCTCGGACGTCACGCCGACGGCGGCATGGACCCGCACGACCGCCTCGCGTTCCACAATTTCCTCGAATGCCCGTGGGCCCCGGTGCGTTACTGGAGCTTCCGCGAGCACGGGCGCCTGCTCGGCGTCGCGGTGGTCGATCACCTGCCGCTGGCGTTTTCGGCGGTCTACACCTTCTTCGAGCCGCGCGCCGCCGACCGCGGCCTCGGAACCCTGGCCGTGCTCCGGCAGATCGAGCTGGCCCGCGAACGCGGCCTCACGCATGTCTATCTGGGCTACTGGGTGCGCGAGAGCCGCAAGATGGCCTACAAGTCGCGCTTCCGCCCGCTGGAGTCGCTGACCGCACACGGCTGGACGCCAATGCCCGACGACGTAGACCGGCCATCAGCCCCTGCCGGTTGAAACATTCGGGGCCGGCTCCAATAATGCACGCCTCATTTTTGCCGGCAGGGCGTATGGCCAAGGAAGATCACATCGAGATGAACGGGGTGGTGCTGGAAACACTCCCGAACACCACATTCCGCGTAAAGCTCGAGAACGGCCATATCGTCGTTGCACACATCTCCGGCCGCATGCGCAAGCACTACATCCGCATCCTCACCGGCGACAAGGTCACGGTGCAGCTCACGCCCTATGACCTGACCAAGGGCCGCATCACGTTCAGAGACAAGTAAGTTCCGGGCAGCGTGGAGGGCCCTGGCGCCGCCGGGAATCTTGCGTCGCGAAGGGTCGGCGCGCAGCTTCACGGACTGCACGCCCGAAAACGACAAAGCCCGCTCGAAGCGGGCTTTGTCGTGTGGAACCACCTCAAACCGGCTCGAGCTGCGCCGCCTTCTCGCGCCCTTCGAGTTCGAACTCCAGCTGTCCGTCCTCGCCGAGCACCACGTGCACGCGGCCGCCGTTGGCGAGCTTGCCGAACAGCAGCTCCTCGGCCAGCGGGCGCTTGAGATTCTCCTGGATGATGCGCGCCATCGGCCGCGCGCCCATCTTCGGATCGTAGCCCCGCTCGGCCAGCCACAGCCGCGCGGACTCGTCGATGTCGAGCTGCACGCCCTTGGCGCCGAGCTGCTCCTCCAACTGCATCAGGAACTTCTCGACGACGCGCAGCACCTCGGCCTGACCCAGCGGCGCGAACTGCACGATCGCATCGAGGCGGTTGCGGAACTCCGGCGTGAACATGCGCCGGATCACCTCCATCGCATCGGTCGCGTGGTTCTGCTCGGCGAAGCCCATCGAGCGCCGTGACGATTCCTCGGCACCGGCATTGGTGGTCATCACCAGGATGACGTTGCGGAAGTCCGCCTGCCGCCCGTTGTTGTCCGTCAGCTTGCCGTGGTCCATGACCTGCAGCAGCAGGTTGAAGACGTCGGGATGGGCCTTCTCGATCTCGTCGAGCAGCACGACACAGTGCGGATGCTTGATCACCGCTTCGGTCAGCAGGCCGCCCTGATCGAAACCGACATAGCCGGGCGGTGCGCCGATGAGGCGCGACACGGTGTGCCGCTCCATGTACTCGGACATGTCGAAGCGGATCAGCTCGATGCCCAGCAGCTGGGCGAGCTGGCGCGTGACCTCGGTCTTGCCGACGCCGGTCGGGCCGGCGAGCAGGAAGTTGCCGATCGGCTTCTCCGGATTGCCGAGCCCGGAACGCGCGAGCTTGATGCACGCGGTGAGCTGGTCGATCGCCGCGTCCTGACCGAAGATCACCAGCTTGAGATCGCGCTCCAGCGTCGCCAGCCGGTCGCGGTCGTTGGCCGAGACGCTCTTCGGCGGGATTCGCGCGATGCGCGCCACGGTTTCCTCGATGTCACGGACCTGCACGGTCTTGCGGCGCCGCGATTCCGGCAGCAGGCGCAGACGCGCGGCGGCCTCGTCGATGACGTCGATCGCCTTGTCCGGCAGGTGCCGGTCGGTGATGTGGCGCGTGGACAGCTCGACCGCGGAACGCAGCGCGCCGCGCGTGAACTGGACCTGGTGATGGTCCTCGAATCGGGCACGCAGCCCTTCGAGAATCTTCACGGTGTCCTCGACACTGGGCTCACCGACGTCGATCTTCTGGAAGCGCCGCGCCAGCGCACGATCCTTCTCGAAGATGCCGCGATATTCCTGGTAGGTGGTGGAGCCGATGCAGCGGATCCCGCCCGACGCCAGCAACGGCTTGAGCAGGTTCGAGGCGTCCATGACACCGCCGCTGGCGGCGCCGGCGCCGATGATCATGTGGATCTCGTCGATGAAGACGATCGAGCCGGGGCGCTGCTGCAGGTCCTGGATCACCGCCTTGAAGCGCTTTTCGAAGTCGCCGCGGTACTTGGTCCCGGCGATCAGCGAGCCCAGATCCAGGCTGTAGACCACCGAGCCGCGCAACAGCTCCGGGACGCGTCCTTCGACGATCAGCCACGCCAGTCCCTCGGCGATCGCCGTCTTGCCGACGCCGGCCTCGCCGACGAGCAGCGGGTTGTTCTTGCGCCGCCGGCACAGGGTCTGCATGACCCGCTCGACCTCGAGATCGCGACCGATCAGCGGGTCGATGGCGCCATGCGCCGCCCGCTCGTTCAGGTTCACGGCGTACTGCTCGAGCGCGCTCTGGTTGGCCTGGCCCTTGTCGCCGGCGTCTTCCCGCTCCTCGGACTCCGCCGGCTTCTCGGCCGCCGCGTTGTTCTTGGCGATGCCGTGCGAAATGAAGTTGACGATGTCGAGCCGGCTGACACCCTGCTCGCCCAGCAGATAGACCGCGTGCGTGTCCTTCTCCGAGAAGATGGCGACCAGCACGTTGAGCGTGGTCACGTGCTTCTTGCCGGCCGCCTGGACGTGGTAGATCGCCCGCTGCAGCACGCGCTGGAAGGACAGCGTCGGCTGCACTTCGTGCTTCTCGACGTCCTTGACCGCCTGGATGTGGGTGCGGATGTACTCCCGCAGGCCCTCTTCGAGTTTCTCGGAATCGGCCCCGGCAGCACCCAGCGCCTCGGACACCTGGGTGTCCGACAGCAGCGCCAGCAGCAGGTGCTCGACCGTCAGCAGCTCATGGCCTTCCATGCGCGCCGAAACGAACGCGGCATCCAGGGCTTTCTGTAGATCTTCCGACAACATTGCGTCTGCTCCGTATGGCTCTTCCATGCCCGTTCCGTCATCCGCGGATCAGGCCTTCTCCATCACCGTCAGCAACGGGTGTTGGTGCTGGCGGGCGTAACCGTTGACCTGCGCGGTCTTGGTCTCGGCGATCTCCGCCGGGAACAGACCCGCCACGCCGCGCCCCTGTGTATGAATGGTGAGCATGATCTGCACCGCCTTTTCACGCGTGTGGTGAAAAAACTGCTGCAAAACCTGGACCACGAACTCCATCGGCGTGTAGTCGTCGTTGAGCATCACCACCTTGTACATGGGCGGCTGCTGCAGGCGGGGTTTGACCTCCTCGACGGCGACGCCCTGGCCGGAGTCCGTGCCGTTGCGCGGTTTGATGTCGTTGCTCATCGGCGGACACCCGCCGCCCGCAGGCGCCGCGCGCGGCACCGCCCATCGAAATCCGTGACCGGTCGACTCGTTCTCACCATGATCCCAGTGTAGCGCTGCTGTCCCACTACTTGGAGACTCGCCGGACCGAATGCAAGCCCGCGGGCACGAACGGCACTCTGCCGCGCCCGGAACTGCGCGGCGCAGGGGCTCTACTTGTGCCGGAAGGTGAAGGTGCCGTTCCAGTCCGGGGGCGGCGGATTCTCGCGCAAGGCCATGATGCGCTGGATGAACAGGCTGTAGACCGGGTGCGGCCGCGGACCCTGCGCCAGGTTGAAGAACTCCACCTCGGCCTCGTCCCAGCGCCGCGCCCGGTAGAGCTGCAGCGCGCCGCGGTGCCGCGCCAGGTCTTCGCGCAGACCCGGATCGAGCTGGTCCTTCGGCCCCATCGGCTCGTAGATCGCCACCGGCTCGCGGCGCCCCTTGACGATCACCAGATCGACTTCGCGGAAGGCCCAGCCGGAGGGCAGCAGATCGCGCGTCTGCTGGCCGACGAGCACGCCGACGCCGTATTCCTTGGTCAGGCCCTCGAGCCGCGACGCCAGGTTCACCGCATCGCCCATGACCGTGTAGGCCATACGGAACTCCGAGCCCATGTTGCCGACGCTCATGCGCCCGCTGTTGATGCCGACGCCGATGTGCAGCTTGGGCCAGCCGCGACGCTCGAACTCGTCGTCCAGCTCGCGCACCGAGCGCTGCATCTGCATGCCGGCGAGCACGGCGTGCAAGGCGTGCTGCTCGTCGCGCAGCGGCGCGCCCCAGAATGCCATCACCAGGTCGCCGATGTACTTGTCGATGGTCCCGCGGTGCTGCTGCACCACGGCGGTCTGCCGCGTCAGGAAGGTATTGATCATCGCCGCCAGCTCGCGGGCGTCGAGATTCTCGGACATGCTGGTGAAGTCGCGCACGTCGGAGAACAGCACGCTCATTTCCCGGCTCTCGCCGGCCATCGACACCGCTTCCGGATGGGCGGCCAGCTCCTCGACGAGTTCCGGCGGCACGTACTGGCCGAAGCGGCGGGAGATCTCGCGCTTGCCACGGGACTCGATGAAATACCCGTAGAGCAGGTGCGCCATGACCAGGGTCAGCGTGAACACCACCGGCACGCCGAGCGGCATGACGAAGTCGGCGCCACTCCACATCGCCAGCGCCAGGCCGACGATGCCGGCGACCACCGCAGCGCTGACCAGTGCGCTCGCCAGCGCACTCAGCCGGGCAAACGCCCAGGCCAGCAGCAGCGCGATCAGCACGTGCATCACGACCTCGATGCCGGCGTAGTACGGCGCCTTCTGGCGGATGCGCCCGTCGAGCATCCCCGACACCAGGTTGGCGTGGACCTCGACGCCGGCAAACACCTTGTTGACCGGCGTACTGCGCAGATCGAACAGGCCGGCGGCGGTGGTCCCCATCAGTACGATGGCGTTGCGCAGGCGCTCCGGGGACACGACCTCGCCGCGCAGCACGTCCACCGCCGGAATGTAGGTGAAGGTCCGGTTGTCGCCGCGGTAGGGCACGTAGGCCGCGACGCGGCCGTCGACGGGAACCTCCAGCGGCCCGACACGCAGGCGTTCGAGATGCAGCGAGCTGCGCACTTCCGGCGGATCGAAGACCAGCTCCACCGGCGGATCGCCGAGTGCCAGCCGCACCAGGGACAGCGCCAGCGACGGGTAGACAGCGCCGTCGTACTGCTGCAACAGCGGCACGCGACGATAGACGCCGTCGTCGCTGGCCGCGAGCGGGTTGTCGAAGAAGCCGCAGGCGGAAGCCGCCTCGGTCAGCCGCGCAAGGCTGCCGCCGTAGCCCCTTGCCTCGATGAAATCGACGTCGTACAGCTGCGCCGTGCGCGCATCGATCAGGGGCGCACACAGGCCGCCGGTCGTCGGCAGCTCGCCGCTCCGCACGACCGGCTTGAAGAAGTAGCCGAGAACGACCGGGCGGCGGCTCAGCGCGGCGGAAAAGCGGCCATCGTGGTCGAGTTCGGCACGGATCGCGGTGTCCCGGGAAACGACTTCGGGAATCTGCGAGAACTCTTCACGGTGCAGGCGGTCCCACAGGCGCAAGGCGCTGTCGTCGGGCTCGGCAAACACGATGTCCAGGCCGAGCGCACGAACGCCATAACGCTCGAACAGCTGGTCGACGAGGGTCGCGAACTTGTGCCGCGGCCACGGCCAGCCCTCGGCGGCGAGACTGCGTTCGTCCAGATCGACGATCACGACGCGCGGATCGTCGGTACCGGGGGCGGTCAGCACGACGCGTGCGTCGTAGGTGAAATTCTCGATCAGATCGAGCAAGCGCAGGGGCAGCCAGCGTCCGCCATGCAACACGAAGACCAGCAGCACCGCGGCACTGATGCACAGGCGGACCAGGCTGCGTGCGGACATGAACCTCCCCCAAGGGTTCGCAGCAAGGTAACCAATGGCGCCGGCCGCAGCAATCCGGCCGCTGCCCTACAGGCCCCACGAGTCCACGGGTTATGATTCGCCGATGTCTGAAACCCTGAGTCTGCAGCGCGCTGCGCAGTGGTACGAGCGGCACGGACGCCGCTTGCCGCCGCTGGCCAATCTGGCGCTGGCCATCGTCGTCGCGTGGCTGCTGTCCAAGATGGTCTGGGCGCTCATGCCGGTACCCGAGGCCGCCCGCTGGCAACCGCCGCCGCCCCCGCCGGCTCCGGCGCGCGCCGGCAGGACACCGTCGGCGGGTATCGACCGCCTGCTCGCCGCCCAGCTGTTCGGCCGCTACGAGGCGGAGGCCGCGCCGGCCGGCAACGTCGAGGACGCACCGGACACCCGCCTGTCGCTGAACCTGCTCGGAATTCTCGCCGGCGCCGACCGCGAGTCGCGCGCACTGATCGGCACCAGCAACGGCGAAGAGAAGCCCTACGCGATCGGCGACACCGTCGTTTCCGGCGTCAAACTGCAGTCCATCTTCGCCGACCGCGTCATCCTGTCGCGGGCCGGCAAGCTCGAGACCCTGCGGCTGAACAAGGATGCACCGAGTTCGGCGCAGGCGGTCGCGGCGCGCAATGCCTCGGCCGCCGCCGCCCTGCCGCAGACCGATGCCAACACCGCGCAGATGCTGTCGCAGATCCGCGAACAGATCATGTCCGACCCGACCAAGGCGTCCAACTACCTGCGTGTGCAGCCGGCGACGGTCGGCGGCCAGCAGCGTGGCTACCGCATCTATCCCGGCCGCGAGCGCGAAGCCTTCCAGCAGCTGGGGCTGCGCCCCGGCGATCTGGTCACCGCAGTCAATGGCGTACAATTGGACGACAATCAGAAGGCCCTGCAGCTGCTGGGGCAGCTCAGTCAGGCCAATGCCATTTCCCTGACGATCGAACGCGGCGGGCAGGTGCAGAACCTGAACGTGACGCTTGGCCCTTGACCCGGCGCGCCCGATGACCCGGTCCAAGATCGCAGACCCTGACTCCAGCCCGGCCGCGACCGTACTCCGCCAACGATGAAATTCCGCAATCTCGCTGCCGCCACGGCGGCCGTCATGCTGACGCTAGGCACGCTGCCCGCGCGCGCCGAGATCACGCTCAACCTCAAGGACGCCGACATCAGCACGCTGATCGCGACCGTCAGCGAGGTGACTGGAAAGAACTTCATCGTCGATGCCCGCGTCAAGGGCAAGGTCACGGTCGTCAGCGCCTCGCCGATGAGCAGCGACGGGCTGTACGAGACCTTCCTCGCCGTGCTGGCGGTCAACGGTTTCGCCGCGATTCCGGCCGGCGACACGATCAAGATCATTCCCGAGGCGACCGCGAAGCAGGAAGGCAGCGGCGTCTACGGCTCCAGCAGCCGGCTGCCGATCGACGAGGTGGTCACGCACGTCTACCAGCTGCAGAACATCAACGCGGCGCAGCTCGTCCCGATTCTGCGGGTGCTGGTTCCGCAGTGGGGCCATCTCGCGGCCTACCAGCCCAACAACTCGCTGATCATCACCGACCGCGCATCCAACGTCGAACGCATCGGCCGGCTGATCCAGCAGATGGACCAGGCCGGCGACCGCGAGATCGAGTTCGTGCGCCTGCAGTACGCGGCCGCCAGCGAGATCGTGCGCATCCTCACGGCGATGACGCAGCAGGACAAGCAGTCCGACCCGACCAGCCAGCCGGCGACGATCATCGCCGACGAGCGCAGCAACAGCATCCTGATCGGCGGCGACAAGGCCGCGCGGCAGAAGTTCATCGACATCGTCAGGCAGCTCGACATCCAGCTCGAGGACGACGGCGCCACCCAGGTCGTCTACCTGCGGCATGCGAGCGCCGAGAACCTGGCGCCGATCCTCGAGGGGTATGCCCAGCAGGTGCGCGAGGTCGACAACGGCTCCGGAGCCGCGGCGGGTGGCGGCGCTGCTGCGCCGGCCGCCGCCGGCCGCTCGGGCGGCGGCACCGTGGACGGTGCCCGCGTGCTCGCAGACCCGGATACCAACGCGCTGATCATCACCGCCAATCCGAAGGCGATGCGCCAGATCCGCGACGTCATCGCGCAGCTCGACATCCGCCGTGCACAGGTCCTGGTCGAAGCGATCGTCGCCGAGGTCAGCGCCAACAAGTCCAGTCAGATCGGCGTCGACTGGGCGGTATTCAACGGCGACCGCATCGCGGCCGCCGGCATCCTCGATCCCGGTACCCTGTCGGCACTGACCGCGGCGGCCGCCAGCGGCAACCCCGAAAGCGCCCTCGGGGCGATCGGCCAGGGCATCAACATCATCGGCGGGCGCGACGGCGGCGACAACGGCACCACCTTCGGCCTGCTGCTCAAGGCCCTCAAGGGCGACGGCGACACCAACGTGCTGTCGACGCCGACGCTGGTCACGCTGGACAACGAAGAAGCCAAGTTCTCGGTCGGCCAGGAAGTCCCGTACCAGACCGGCTCGTTCACCAACACCGGCTCGGTCAGCGGCTCGGTCAATCCGTTCCAGACCATCGAGCGCAAGGACGTCGGCCTGACGCTGTCGGTCACGCCCCAGATCAGTGGCGAAAGCGAGACCATCAAGCTCAAGCTCGACCTCGAGGTTTCCGGCATCGCCAGCGGCACCGCCGGCTCGGCCAACCTGATCACCAACAAGCGCACCCTGACCAACGTGGTCGGTGTCGAGAACGGTCAGGTCCTGGTCGTCGCCGGCCTGATCGACGACCAGATCAACGATCAGCAGCGCGGCGTACCCTTCCTCAGCGACATTCCGCTTCTGGGCGCCCTGTTCAAGTACCGCTCGATCGACAAGACCAAGCAGAACCTGATGCTGTTCATCCGGCCGTCGATCCTGCGCAAGAGCGCGGACGGCGACTACTACACGCGCAAGAAGTACGACGCGGTGCGCCAGGCCCAGATCGATGCCGCCACCGGCGCAGCCTCGCTGATCGGCGGCCAGCGTCCGATCCTGCGCCGCCTCGAGGACTGGGCCACCCGCCCGGACTCCGACGCGCCGGCCGCCGCCGTCGAGGATGCGGCTTCGGCGCCGGCCGCGCCGGTGGCCCCGACCCCGGCGGCGGACTGATCGCGCAGCCGGCCCATCGACCCCATGGAACCCGCCGCCCTGCGCCGCCCGCCGTTCGCTTTCGCCAAGCGGCACGGGCTCGTCGTGACCGAGGATCGCGGTGACCACGTGCTCGCCGTCATCCGCCCGGGCATCGCCATCGACGTCGTCCAGGAGGCGCGGCGCTTCGTCGGCCGCCCGCTGCGATTGCAGAGCGTCACGCCGCAGGAATTCGATGCCCTGCTGTCACGCACCTACGAGGGCCAGACCGCTGCCTCCTCGTCGCTGATCGACGGCCTCAACGACGACGATGCCGATCTCGACGCGCTGGCCCTCGCGCTGCAGGAGAACCAGGACCTGCTCGAATCCGACGACGATGCGCCGGTCATCAAGTTCATCAACGGCCTGCTGGTCGAGGCAATCCGCGAGAACGCATCGGACATCCACGTCGAGAGCTTCGAGAGCCGTCTGCAGGTGCGCTTCCGCGTCGACGGCGTGCTGCGTGAGATCATGTCGCCACCGCGCAGCCTGGCACCGCGCCTGGTGTCGCGCATCAAGGTCATGGCCAAGCTCGACATCGCCGAGAAGCGGCTGCCGCAGGACGGTCGCATCTCGCGCGCCTTCGGCGGCCGCAAGGTCGATGTGCGCGTGTCCACGATCCCGACCGGCGCGGCCGGCAACGAGCGCGTGGTCATGCGTATCCTCGACAAGCAGGCCGAGAAGCTCGACCTGGAGCAGATCGGCCTGGATGCGAAGCAGGTCGCGACGATCAACCGCATCATTCACCGGCCCTACGGCATCCTGCTGGTGACCGGGCCCACCGGCTCGGGCAAGACCACGACGCTGTACTCGGCGCTGTCGGTGCTCAACGATCGTGCGCGCAACATCATGACCGTCGAGGACCCGATCGAGTACTACATCGACGGTGTCGGCCAGACCCAGGTCAACACCAAGGTGGAAATGACCTTCGCCCGCGGCCTGCGCGCGATCCTGCGCCAGGATCCGGACGTGGTGATGGTCGGCGAAATCCGCGACCTCGAGACCGCGCAGATCGCGGTACAGGCGTCGCAGACCGGCCATCTGGTGCTGTCGACGCTGCACACGAACACCGCCGTCGGCGCCGTGACCCGCCTGCGCGACATGGGAGTGGAGCCCTACCAGCTCTCGTCGTCGCTGGTGGGGCTGATGGCACAACGGCTGGTGCGCGAGCTGTGCAGGCACTGCAAGCAGCCCTACGAGGCCAGTACGGTCGAGAAGGAACAGCTCGGCGTCGATCCGTCCAAGCCGCTGACGCTGTACCAGTCCGCCGGCTGCCCGCAGTGCCGCCACATGGGCTTCGCCGGCCGCACCGGCATCCACGAGATCATCGAGGTCGACCGCAAGCTCGAGGCGATGATCCACGACAACGCCTCCGAGCAGGCGCTGGAGACCTACGCGCGCACCCAGAGCGCCGGCATCCTGCAATCGGGCCGCAACAAGGTCATCGCCGGGACGACGACGCTCAAGGAAGTCCTGCGCGTGACGATCGAGGAATAGGCGCAGGTCCGTGGCCGCCTACGAATACAGCGCGCTCGACGCCAAGGGTCGCCAGACCAGGGGGCTGATCGAAGGCGACACGCCCCGCCATGCACGCCAGTCGCTGCGCGAGCGTGGCCTGTCCCCGCTCGACGTTCACGAGGTCGCCGAGAGCAAGCAGACCGGCAGATCGCTGTTCAGCCGCGGCGGCAGCCTGTCGAGCACCGAGCTGTCGCTGTTCACCCGGCAGCTCGCCACCCTGGTGCGCTCGGGACTACCGCTCGACGAATCGCTGACCGCCGTGTCCGAGCAGAGCGAGAGCAAGCGCGTCAAGCGCATTGCCCTGGGCGTGCGCGCCGGTGTGGTCGAGGGCAATTCGCTGGCCAGCTCGCTCGACCAGTTTCCCAACGCCTTTCCGACCCTGTTCCGCGCCACCGTCGAGGCCGGCGAGCAGTCGGGCCAGCTCGACTACATCCTCGAACGGCTCGCCGACTATGTCGAGCGCCGGCAGGTGATGCAGCAGAAAGTCATGCTCGCGGCGTTCTATCCGGTGATCCTGAGCTTCGTCGCCATTACCGTGGTCGTCCTGCTGCTCACCTATGTGGTGCCGCAGGTCGTGGACGTGTTCACCAGTATCGACGCGCAGTTGCCGGGCCTGACCACCGGACTGATCGCGGTGTCGGACTTCCTGCGGGACTACGGCGTCTATCTGCTGATGGTCCTGGCCGCTGCCGGCATCGTGTTCGCACGGATGATGCGCAACGACGGCTTCAAGCGTCAGGTTCACCGGGCCACGCTGCGCCTGCCCCTGGTCGGCAGGCTGGTTCGCGGTGCCAACACCGGCCGCTTCACGCGCACGCTCGGCATCCTGTTCGGCAGCGGCGTGCCGATTCTGGATGCGATGCGCATCGGCACGCAGGTGGTCAGCAACGTGCCGATGCGCGATGCGATCGAGGCAGCTGCGGCCAAGGTCCGCGAAGGCGCGGCCCTGAGCCGCTCGCTGGCGGCGAGCAAGCTGTTTCCGCCGATCACCGTGCACCTGATCGCCAGCGGCGAATCGTCAGGCAAGCTCGACGACATGCTCGACCGCGCCGCGGAGAATCAGGAGCGCGAGGTCGAAACGCTGGTTGCCGCGATGATGGGCGTCTTCGAGCCGATGCTGATCCTGGTGATGGGCGGGGTGGTCCTCCTGATCGTCCTCGCCATCCTGCTGCCGATCTTCGACCTCAACACGCTCGTCCAGTAGGTGACACCGCTCGAACAGGGGCTGCTGGCGCTGCTCGGCTTCGCCGCGAGCTTCTTCTCCGCGCTGGCCGGCGGCGGCGCGGGACTGCTGCAATTTCCGGCCCTGGTACTGCTCGGTCTGTCGTTCGCCGCCGCGGTCGCCACGCACAAGGTCGCGGTCGTCGCGCTTGGCGTCGGCTCGACGCTGCGCCATCTGCGGGAGGGCGGCATCGACTGGCAGCTGCTGGGACTGATGACGCTGCTCGGCCTGCCGGGCGTCGTGCTGGGGACGCGCATCGCGCTGACCATTCCCGATCGTCCCGGCGAGATCATCTTCGGCTTCGTCAACATCGGCCTCGGCCTGTACTCGATCTTCCGCCCACGGCTCGGCATCGACAGCCAGCCTCGCAACCGCCGCGGCCGCGGCCTGGCCATCGGCGGCGCGCTGGTCTTCGCGATCGGTTGGGTCACCGGACTCGTGCCCTCCGGCCCCGGCGTATTCACGACGCTGCTGCTGCTGACCTGGTTCGGCTTCGACTACCGTCAGGCCGTGGCGTACACGATGATCATGGTCGGCCTGCTGTGGAACAGCGCCGGCGCGATCACCGCGGGGATGACGGGCCCGGTTGCGTGGCACTGGATTCCCGCGCTGGTGATCGGCGGACTGCTCGGCGGCTACGCCGGCGCGCATACGGGCCTGCTGCGCGGCAATCGCCTGATCAAGCGCGCCTACGAGACCCTGACGCTGCTGATGGGGATCGCCCTGATCACGCAGGGCGTACTCGGCTAGGAGCCCCGGCGGCAGGAGCCGCTCAGGCCTGCGCGACGAGTTGCGGCGTCTTCGGCAGCGTCGCCGCCATCAGGCCGACGATGCGCTGCGGAACGGCCTGCTCGACCTCGCGGATCGCCACGCGGATGGCCGTCGCGAACGCCTGCGCGTCGGCGCTGCCGTGGGACTTGATGACGATACCGTTGAGCCCCGCGAGACTCGCGCCGTTGTAGTTGCGCGGGTCCATGCGTCCGCCGAGCGCCTTGAGCGCCGGCATCGCCATCACCGCCGCCAGCTTGGTGAACAGCGAGCGCGTGAACTCTTCCTTGATGAAGTGGTAGATCAGCCGCGCGACGCCTTCCCCGGTCTTGAGCGCGATGTTGCCGGTGAATCCGTCGCAGACGACGACGTCGATGTCACGCAGGAACACACCGTCGCCCTCGACGAAACCGATGTAGTTCAACGGCGACGACGCGAGCAGCTGCGCCGCCTGCTTGATCACCTCGTTGCCCTTGATCTCTTCCTCGCCGATGTTGAGCAGCGCGACCTTGGGTCGCTCGATGCCCAGTGTCGCGGTGACCAGGGCCGAGCCCATGACCGCGAACTGCAGCAGTTGCTCCGCCGAGCACTCGGCGTTGGCGCCCAGGTCGAGCATGTGCACATGCCCGTTGACCGAGGGAATCGCCGAGATGATTGCCGGCCGGTCGATGCCGGGCAGCGTCTTGAGCACGAACTTCGCGATCGCCATCAACGCGCCGGTGTTGCCGGCCGAGACGACCGCCTGCGCCTGCCCCTGCTTGACCAGGTTGAGCGCGACTCGTGTCGACGAGTCCTTCTTGTTGCGCAGCGCCTTCGACGGCGACTCGTCCATCGCCACCACTTCCGAGGCGTGCTGGATCCGCAGCCGCGGATCGCCGGCACGCTTGCGCCGCTGCAGGTCGGCACGCAGCGTCGCCTCGTCGCCGACCAGAATCAGCTCCACCGAGGAATGGGCATCCAGAGCCAAAAGAGCCGCGTCCACGACCGTCTCATGGCCGTGGTCGCCGCTCATGGCATCGATGGACAGAACAACGGGAGCCTTCATCGCCAGCCGCCCGCCGCCGCGTCGGGCGTTACTCTTCGCCGACGTCGGCCGCCGCGCCCTTGTCGATGACCTTCTTGCCGCGGTAGTAACCGTCGGCGGTCACGTGGTGGCGGCGATGCGTCTCGCCCGAGGTCGGGTCGGTCGACAAGGCCGGCGCCGTCGCCTTGCGTGCCCAATGGGCCTTGCGGTGACCGCGGTAGGCGCGCGACTTCTTGGAATCCTGAACTGCCATGGCTCAACTCCGTCGGACCTCTCGGCCCGCTACTCTTTCGACTGCAATTGCCGCTTGAGCACCGCGAACGGGTTGTCCCGCGATGCCGGCGCCTCCTGTTCCGGCGGGAGCGCGGGGTGCGCCGCCGCCTGATTCACCTCATTTTCACACGATTGACAGCGCGGCAGCATCGGCAGCGCCAGCAATACCTCGTCCTCGACGATCTGCCGCAGCGGCAGGCGATCGCCCTCGATCAGCAGCGGCTCGGCCTCTGCGAGCGCGGCGCGCTCCTCGGCCTCGCCGAACACCAGCCGCAGATCCAGCGCCAGATCCAGTGCATGGTCGTAGACGCGACCGCAGCGACGACATTCCAGCGCCAGTGTCCCGGTCACGCGACCGTGCAGACGCGGCCAGCCACTGCGCCGATCGGCCTGCAGTTCGGCCCGCAGTACCGGGTCCGTTCCCGCGACGATCTCGGCGCTCAGGCGCGTGCACTGCGACACCGCGAGCTCGCCAGCGTAGTGCTGCGCGCGCTCCAGGGCGACCGACGCCCGCGCTTCATGTGCAAGTCCCATCGGCGCTTGCCCATCAAAGGGCCGCGCATCATAGTGATGCGCCCCTCGAAAGTCAAAGAAATCCTATGCTTAAGGCGCCGCCCCCGCTGCTGCTGGCGTCATCCTCGCGCTACCGCGCGGAACTGCTCGCCCGCTTGCGCCTGCCGTTCGCCAGCGACAGCCCCGATATCGACGAGCAGCCTGCTGCCGGCGAGGCGCCGGCAGCGCTGGCGCTGCGGCTCGCCCGCACCAAGGCGGCCGCGCTGCGGCCGCGCCATCCTCAGGCCTGGATCATCGGCTCCGACCAAGTCGCGGTGACGGACGATCGCGTCCTCGGCAAGCCCGGCCACCGGGCCCGTGCGATCGAGCAACTGATGCTGGCGTCCGGACGTGAGGTGCGGTTCGAAACGGCCGTGGTTCTGTCGACACCCGACGGACGTTTCTTCGAGGCCGTGGACAGCACGCATGTGCGCTTTCGCGAACTGACCACCGACCAGATCGCCCGGTACGTCGATGCCGAACAGCCGTTCGACTGTGCCGGAAGCTTCAAGTGCGAGGGTTACGGCATCACGCTGTTCGAAGCGATCAAGTCGCGCGATCCGACGGCGCTGATCGGCCTGCCGCTCATCGCACTGTGCGGCCTGCTGCGCGACGCCGGCTACACCCTGCCCTGAAGCCAGACCGGCAGCCCCGCCACCGATTCGATTACCGCGGCGGCGCCCGCGCGCTGCAGTCGTCCCGGGTCGTGCACGCCGCAGGCGACGCCCAGCCCGTGCATGCCGATGGACTGCGCCATCGCGATGTCGTACTCGGTGTCGCCGATCATCAGCGCGCGCTCCACGGCAACGCCTTCGTCGGCGAGCAGCTCGCGCAGCATCAGCGGGTCGGGCTTGGAGGCCGTTTCGTCGGCGCAGCGCGAATTCGCAACCAGCTCGGCGAGCCGCTGGTGATGGCGCAGCGAGCGGTCCAGGCCTCGCCGCGACTTGCCGGTCGCGATCACGATGCGGCAGCCTTGGCGATGCAGATCGGCCACCGCCTCGAAGGCCCCGTCGAACAGGCGCGCCTCCCCGGCGCCTTCGGACAGCCATTTCGCCCGGTAGCCGTCGAGCAGCGCCCGCAGCCCGCTCAACTCGAGCTCCGGATACAGGCGGGCCAGCGCATCGTTGAGCCCGAGCCCGATCAGCTCGCGGATCGACTCGTCGCTGCGCGGCGGCAGCCCGAGCCCGTCGATCGCGCCCTGCATCGCCGAAACGATCTGGCCGGCGGAGTCGGCGAGGGTTCCGTCCCAGTCGAAGATCAGCAGTTCGTACTTCAAGTGCGTTCCGTTTCAGCCGTCCATGGCGCGTAGCCCTGCCCGCACATCCTTGTGCGGGCGCTCATCAGGACGCGAAGCGGTGCTTCGCAAGACGTCCTGATTCGCCCCAGTCGAAGATCAGCAGTTCGTACGTCATCCGCGACGGCGGCGCGACGACGCCGCTTGCGGCGCGCCCAGGTTGTCGAGCACCTCGCGCAGCTCATCGGGCATCGGCGCGCTCAGCAGCAGCTTCGGGAACTCGCCGGACGCCGGCAGCGTCAGCAGATGCGAGTGCAGGAACATGCGCTTGAGGCCCTTGTCGCGCAGCGGCCGGTTGTCCTCGCGCTCGCCGTACTTGTCGTCACCGGCTACCGGATACCCGAGCGCCGCGGCGTGCACGCGGATCTGGTGCGTGCGCCCGGAGAAGATCTGGACCTCGCACAGTGTCGCGTCCTGGTAGCGCGCACGCGGCGAGAACCGCGATTTCGACGGCTTGCCGTCATCCTCGTCGACACGCACGCGGCGTTCGCCCCCGGCGATGGCATTGCGTACCAGCGCCGCATCCACGTCCCGGTCCTCGCCCTTCCAGCGTCCGACCAGCAGCGCGAAATAGCGCTTGTCCGCCTCGCCGTGCTTGAACGCGCGCTGCGCACGCAGCAGGGCGGGCCGCGACTTGGCCAGCAGCAGCACGCCGCTGGTGTCGCGGTCGAGCCGGTGGCACAGCTCGAGGAACTCGTGCCTGCCCCAGGCACGCGCGGATTCGATCACGCCGAACTTCACGCCGCTGCCGGCGTGCGCTGCCAGACCGGCCGGCTTGCTGATGGCCAGGTAGTGCTCGTCCTCGTGGACGATCGCCTCGCGCAGTTTGTTGAGCACGGCGTCCGGCGGACGAACGGCCTCGCCGCGTTCGGCGGCCCGCACCGGCGGTATGCGGACCTCCTCGCCCTTGACCAGCTTGCGTTCCGGCTTGGCGCGCCCGCCGTCGACCCGCACCTGGCCGGAGCGCAGCAGGCGGTAGATGTGCGACTTGGGGACGCCCGGAAGCTGACGAATCAGGAAGTTATCGATGCGCTGCCCGTCTTCCCGGGCGCCGACGGCGATCTTGCGGACTTGGGGACGATTCTGTGTCAAACTATGACGATCCGTCGGTACGGGTGGGAAAACTGATCCAAATCAGACCATTCCCGCCTCAACGCTAACGGAAATCGAGAAGGCGTCGAAGCGCCCGGCATTGTATCAGCCCGCCCGCCGCCGAAGAGTCCAGGACCGCATGCGCCGAGACGCGCCTGCCGTCGCAAGCTTATAGCCTCACCTCACCATCCGCGCGTTCGCGCCTTACCCGGGGATCGACCATGACTCGCCAGTCGGCTGAGATTCTGACGCACGACTCCGCTGCGCGCCGCCAGACAGACCAGGATCTCATTCATGAAACGCATCCTCATCAACGCCACGCAGCGCGAGGAGCTGCGCGTGGCGATCGTCGACGGGCAGAAGCTGATCGACCTTGATATCGAAACCGCCGCCCGCGAACAGAAAAAAGGAAACATCTACAAGGGACGCATCACCCGCGTCGAACCCTCGCTCGAAGCCTGCTTCATCGACTACGGCGGCGAGCGCCACGGCTTCCTGCCGGTCAAGGAGATCGCCCGCTCCTACTTCAAGGAGGGCAAGTCCGGCGGCAACCTGCGCGACCAGCTGCACGAAGGCCAGGATGTCATCGTCCAGGTCGAGAAGGAAGAGCGCGGCAACAAGGGCGCGGCGCTGACGACCTACGTCTCGCTGGCCGGGCGCTACCTCGTGGTGATGCCCAACAACCCCAAGGCCGGCGGCATCTCGCGCCGCGCCGAGGGCGACGAGCGCGAAGAAGCCAAGGAAGCGCTCGAGAAGCTGCAGTTGCCCGACGGCATGGGCGTGATCATCCGCTCCAACGGTGTCGGCCGCTCCGTCGAGGAGCTGCAGTGGGATGCCGACTACCTCAAGGACATCTGGAACGCGATCGAGAAGGCGGCCGCCGAGCGCAAGGGGCCGTTCCTGATCTACCAGGAAAACAACATCATCCTGCGCGCCCTGCGCGACTACCTGCGCCCGGACATCGGCGAGGTGATGATCGACAACGAGCACATCTACGAGCAGGCGCGCACGCATCTCGAACACGTGATGCCGCACCAGCTGCAGCGGCTCAAGTTCTACAAGGACGAGATGCCGCTGTTCTCGCGCTTCCAGATCGAATCGCAGATCGAACTGGCGCATGAGCGCACCATCCGCCTGCCGTCCGGCGGCTCGATCGTCATCGACAGCACCGAAGCGCTGACCGCGATCGACATCAACTCGGCCAAGGCCACGGGCGGCGGCAACATCGAGGACACCGCGCTCAACACCAACCTCGAGGCGGCCGACGAGATCGCGCGCCAGCTGCGCCTGCGCGACCTCGGCGGCCTGATCGTGATCGATTTCATCGACATGAACGCCTCGAAGAACCAGCGCGAGGTGGAGAAGCGGCTCGATGCCGCCGTGGAGATGGATCGCGCCCGCATCCAGCTCGGTCGCATCTCGCGCTTCGGCCTGCTCGAGCTCTCGCGTCAGCGCCTGCGCCCGACGCTCGCCGAGCACACCCAGATTCCCTGCCCGCGCTGCTCGGGCCGCGGCCAGATCCGCTCGGTCGAGAGTCTGTCGCTGTCGATCCTGCGGCTGATCGAGGAAGAGGCGATGAAGGACCGCACCGGGCGCGTGATCGCGCAGGTGCCGGTCGATGTCGGCACCTTCCTGCTCAACGAGAAGCGCCTGGCCGTGCGCGAGATCGAGGCGCGCTGCCGTGCGCACATCGCCGTCGTGCCGAACCCGACGATGCACACGCCGAACTACGAGATCCGGCGCGTCCGCGCCGATCACCTGCAGCAGGACGACAACGGCGCGATCAGCTACACGCTGGCACAGAATTTCGATGCCGCGGCCCACGAAGAGTTGGCGAAGCCGCCGGCCATCGTCCGGGCCGGCCCCGAGGCCGCGGTGAAGCAGATCCTGCCCTCGAGCCCGGCGCCCATCGTCATCCGCGAAGTGGCGGCACCGCTGACGGCGGTCGCTGCAACGGGCGAAGGCTTCTGGTCGCGGCTGATGCGCTGGCTCGGCTTCGGCGGCGCGTCCGACACTTCCGACACGCCGGACCGGCCGCGCAAGACCGAGCCGGCCCGCGCATCCAGGCCCGAGCCCCGTCGCGAAGACCGTCGCGGCGGATCGCGTGGCGACAAGCGGCGCGGACACGAGCGCCGCGGCAGGCAGGGGCAGCGAGACGCCAAGTCGTCCGACAAGCCCGCCGACAAGCGCCAGGAGCGTGGTGGACAGCAGAACAAGGCCGCTGCACCGGCAACCCCCGCCAAGCGAGACGAGCGTGCAGGCGCGGCGCGCGCCCCCGCACCGCGTCGCGAGGACGCACCGGAAACCGCCGTCGCCACGGCCGCGACAGCCGCTGCACCGGCTGTTGCCGCCGAGGGCGATGCCGCGGCCGGCACCACCCCGGGCAACCGCGAAGGTCGCGGCCGTCGCCGCCGCGGTGGCCGCGGTCGTGGCCGCCGTGAGCGCGAGGCAGGCGCGGCGGTTGCCGTAGCCGGCACTGGCGAAGCCACTGCCGACGGCACCACGCCCGCACCGCAGACGTCCGGTGACGAACCCCGTCGCGAGCAGCAGCAGGAGCTGGCGCTGACGGCCGCCGCAGGCGCGGCGGCGATCGCAGCGGAGGCGCCGTCGCACATCGACGAGCCCGGCGAAACCTCGCCGGCCGTTGACGCGCCGCCGACCGATGCCGGCGATGCCGCCGTGGCAACGGCCGATGCGCAGGTCGAGGTGACACCGGCCGCCGCACCGGCTGCCGCCGAGCCGGGCGCCGACGAAGTCGTGCAGCCGAAGATGGAAACCCCGGCCGTGACCGAAGCGGCGGCGCAGCCCGTGCCTGAAGCCGAATCCGCGCTCGACGCCGATGCCGAGCCGACCATGGTCGCTACCATCGACACCGCGTCGGCACCGGCGCCCGTCGGCGATACCGGCGAAGCCGCCGCCCAGCCGCTCGAGCCCGTCCCCCCGCCTGCCGACGCGGCGACGAGCGCGGAGCCCGAGCTGCCGGCCGAAGAAGAGACCGAGGTTGCAGCCGAGCCGACGCCGGCCGAACCCCGGACCGCGAGCGAGCCGGCACCCGTCGTCGACACCCCGTTCCGGGCGACGGCCCCGGCGGCGGATTACCTCAAGTACTTCGAACAGGCGGCCGGCAGATCGCCGGAACCGTCGACGAACGACGGCGACAAGACCGGCTGAGGTCGATGCGCAGCTTCCGGCAGCCGATGGCCGGAGGCTGCGCGCCGTCAGATTCTCGCGTCGCGCTGCGCGAGCAGCGCGGCCACCGCGCGCAGATCGTCCGCGGTATCGACACCGCGCGGCGGCGGCACGTCGATCACGCCGACCTTGATCCGGTAGCCGTGGGTGAGCGCCCGCAACTGCTCCAGCGCCTCGCAGGTTTCCAGCGGCGCCGGCGGCAGTGAGCTGAACTCGGCGAGCGCGGCAACGCGATAGGCGTAGAGCCCGATGTGGCGATAGGCCAGCCCCGCGGGCATCGCTGGTGCCTGGTCGCGCGGCCACGGAATCGGCGCGCGCGAGAAGTACAGCGCGTAGCCGCGGCGGTCCAGCACGACCTTCACCACGTTCGGGTTCTGCCACTCATCCTGCGCGTGCAGCGGGTGGCACAGCGTGGCGATATGCGCCTCGCGATCGTCCGCGAGCAATGCCGCCGCCTGGCGCAGCAGGGCCGGCGGCATCAGCGGCTCGTCGCCCTGGAGATTGACGACGACGGTGTCCGCCGGCCAGTCACGGCTGCGGGCGATCTCGTTGCTGCGGTCGGTCCCCGACTGGTGACCGGCTGACGTGAGTTGCACGTCCGCCCCGAACGCCGAGCACGCGGTCACCACTTCCTCGCTGTCGGTGGCGACCACGATCTCCCCGGCACCGGCGCGACGCGCCGCCTCCCAGACGTGGCGGATCACCGGCTTGCCGGCCACCTCGAGCAGCACCTTGCGCGGCAGACGGGTCGAGCCGAGCCGCGCGGGAATGACAATCTTGAAGGCGATCCCGCTCATCGACCGAGCTCTTCGTCGGTCAGCGTCCGCGCCTCCTCCTCGAGCATCACCGGAATGTCGTCGCGCACGGGATACGCCAGGCGCGAGGCCCGGCACCAGAGTTCGCTGCGCTCGGGGTGCCACTCCAGCGGCGCCTTGGTCACGGGGCATACCAGAATGTCCAGCAGGCGCTTGTCGATCATCGCATTGTCCTCAGCAGGGCCACGGATTCTTGCACGCGGTCGGCATCCGCGGCATCGAACGCGGCGCTCACCGGCAGCGTCCACCAGTGCGCCTGCGCGAACGGCCGGCACTTGACGGCGTCCTTCTCGGTCATCAGCACCGGCAGGGCATCGCCGAAGTGCAGATCCTGCGGGCGGTAGCGATGGTGATCGGCGAAGGCATGCTCGATCACCTCGATGCCCGCGGCCCGCAGCGTCGCGAAAAAGCGCGGCGGATGGCCGATGCCGGCCACTGCGTGCACGCGCCGGCCGGCAAAGGCGACCAGGTCGCTGCGCTCCTCGCCCGCGAGCTTGCGCAACAAATCGGCCTGCAGGCGCATCCTCAGCAGCGGCAGCCCCGGCTCGCTCCAGCCATCGCCGTTGACGACGACCAGATCCAGCTCGCGAAGACGCGCGGGCGGCTCACGCAGCGGTCCCGCCGGCAGCAGTGCGCCATTGCCGAGACCACGAGCGCCGTCGACGACGCCGATCTCGAGATCGCGCGCCAGACGATAGTGCTGCAGGCCATCGTCGCTGACGATGATGTCGACATTGCCATGCGCGAGCAGCGTCCGGCACGCGGCCACCCGATCGGGGGCGATCACCACCGGCGCCCCGGTGCGCTGCGCGACGAGAACCGGCTCGTCGCCGCACTCGGCGGGATCGCTCTCAGGCAACACCTCGCAGGGCAGGCGTGGCGGCCGGGCCCCGTAGCCGCGGCTGACGACGCCCGGTCGCCAGCCCCAGGCCCGCAACTGCTCCACCAGCCAGATCACCAGCGGCGTCTTGCCGGTGCCGCCGACGGCGATGTTGCCGACGACGATCACCGGTGCGTCGACGTGTTGTGCCCGCGCCTGCAAGCGTCGTCGCCGGGCCGATGCCAGGCTGCCATACAGCGTCGCCAGCGGCCGCAGCACCGCCGGCGCGGGCCCGTCGGTGTACCAGCTCGCCTGCAGGCGCGATGCCTTCACGCGCCGGACTCGGCCTCGAACTGCAGGCGATGCAGGGCGGCATAGAGCCCCTTGCGGGCCAGCAGGCTCTCGTGCGTGCCGGTCTCGATGATCTGGCCGTCCTGCATGGCCACGATCAGATCCGCGTTCTGGATGGTCGAGAGGCGGTGCGCAATCGTCAGCGTCGTGCGGCCGCCCACCAGCGCTTCCAGGGCCGCCTGGATCAGGCGTTCCGACTCGGTGTCGAGCGCCGAGGTCGCCTCGTCCAGAATCAGGATCGGCGCGTCCTTGAGCAGCGCGCGGGCGATGGCCAGCCGCTGGCGCTGGCCACCCGACAGCGTCGCCCCGTTCTGCCCCAGCGGCGTCTGCAGTCCCTGCGGCAGCTTCTCGATGAACTCCCAGGCGTGCGCCCGCTTTGCGGCGTCGATGATCTGCGCCTCGTCGGGCTTCGGGTCGAGCCCGTAGGCGATGTTCTCGGCCACGGTTGCGCTGAACAGGCGCACCTGCTGGTCGACCAGGGCGATCTGCCGGCGCAGGTCGTGCAAGCGGTATTCGCGCAGGTCCACGCCGTCGAGGCGGATCGTGCCGGACGAGACGTCGTAGAAGCGCGGCAGCAACGACAGCAGCGTGCTCTTGCCACTGCCGGACTTGCCGACGAAGGCCACCGACTGCCCCGGCTCGATGCGCAGATCGATGTCGTGCAGGGCATCGGCGAGTTCGGCCCGGTAGCGGAAGCGGACACCCTCGAAGCTCAGCGCGCCGCGCGCGCGCGGCAGCGGGATGGTGCCGTCCGTTGGCTCGGCCTGCTCGTCGAGCGTCGCGAAGATCTCGGCCGCCGCGGCGATGCCGCGCTGCAGGCGTTCGTTGACCGTACCCATGTTCTTCATCGGCTGGGTCAGCGACATCATCGCCAGCATGAACGCCGCGAAGGTTCCGGCGGTCATGTCCTCGATCATGCCGGGATGGGTGGCGAAGAAGACGATCGCCGCGACGGCCCACGCGGCGATGAACTGGATCAGCGCGGCGCTACCGGCGCGCGTCGCCACGATCTTCATCGACAGCTGGCGGTTGCGCTCGTTGACGGATTCGAAATGCCGCGATTCGAAGTCCTGGCCGTTGTAGACCTTGATCACCCGCTGTCCGTTGACCGCCTCGTCGACGGCTTCGGTCACGTCGCTGACGCTGTCCTGGATGCGCGTGCTGATCTTGCGGAAGCGGACGCTGACGTAGCGGATGATCAACGCGATGAACGGCACGACGACGAAGGCGAACAGCGTCAGCCTCCAGTTCAGCCAGGCCATCAGCCCGATGTAGAACACGATCGTCAGCGTGTCCTTGAGCACGCCGGTGAGCACTGTGCTGGCCGCGTCGGCGAGCTGCTCCACGTGATAGGTCAGCCGCGCGATCAGCGCGCTGCCGCTGACGCTGTCGTAGAAGCGCGCCGGCAGTCGCAGGAGCTTGTCGAAGAGCTGACCGCGCACGTCCTTGACGACACGTCGCGCCACCCAGGACATGCCGTAGGTCGCGGCGAACGAGCTGACACCGCGCAGCAGGAACAGGCCGACGATCAGCAGCGGCATCGTGCGGATGTAGGTCGGATTCTGCTCGACGAAGGCCTTGTCGAGCAGTGGCTTGACCAGCGCCGCGAAGCCGGCGTCGACGGCGGCAAATCCCGCCGTCGCCAGGGATGCCAGCAGCATCACGCGCCAGTGCGGCAGCGAATAGCCGAGCAGACGGCGATAGGTAGGCCAGGGTTTGCGGATGGCTTCGGCGGCGGTGGACATGCTAGCCCGCAGTTCTCGCAGGGGGATCGAGCGATGGCCGTGTGCCTAGGATGCCAGCGGCGCCGGGATGGAGCGAAACCGATGGTAATTCCATCGGTTGAGTGAAGCCCAAGGCGCTGGCACCGCAGGCAGGCCAGCGCCGATCAGCCTTCGATCCTTGCGACGGTCTATATCGAGAATACGTCATGAAGCTCTCAGTAAGTTCCAGTACTGGCCCGGGGATCGAAGGCGACCCTGTGGGAAGTGCGGGCTAGATCGGTGACGGTTCAGCGTATGCTACCAACTCGCCCGCACTCCCCCCGACAGCCGTCATGTCCAAGACCCTGTTCGAGAAGATCATCGACCGCGAGATTCCCGGCGAGATCGTCCACGAGGACACACACTGCGTCGCCTTCCGCGACATCAACCCCGGCGCACCGATGCATATCCTGCTGGTGCCACGCAAGCCGATGCCGCGCCTGTGCGACGCTACTGCCGAAGACCAGGCCTTGCTCGGTCACCTGATGCTGACCGCCTCGAAAATCGCTGCGGACCAGGGCCACGGCGAAGCCTTCCGCCTCGTGGTCAACAACGGCGCCGCCGCCGGGCAGTCCGTATTCCATCTGCACCTGCACATCCTCGGCGGCCGCCCCCTCAAATGGCCCCCGGGGTGAGCCGGGGCTGTCGTGAAGCGAAGCTTCACGCCGGCGAACGCCCGGCCATGGATGGCCGGGCCGGGCCATCCCGCAGGGGCACAGTTGCGCCACGGACGGCTTGGACACCCGTAGCAAATGCGCGGAAGCCCGGTGGGCTCTCGCGCGGCGCGCTTACGGGCGGCCAGGAATGGCCCGAGTCACCGACGAGCGCCAACACGTCCCCCTCCCCCCTGAGCCGCGTGCTCCCAGGGTTCACACCGGATTCAGCCCCCTGTTCTATCCTGCATCTGTTCGAGTCCACGAATGGGCTCGGCACTCATGTTCAATCCAGGGGAAAACCATGACCAGAATCTCTTCCATGCTCGCCGCAGCCGCGTTCGCTGCAGGCCTGCCCGCACTGGCGCTGGCACAGGCCGAGGCAGGTGCCAAGGCCGATGCGTCGGTCGGCGTCTCCGTCGATGCCCAGGGCGCCACGAATGCGGCGGCAGCGCTCGGCGAGAAGGCCAAGGCGGCTGGCCAGGCGAGCGTTGACGGTGCGGGCAAGCTCGGCAGCGGCATGAAGGCGAAGGCGGAAGGCGGCCTCGAAGCCGGCGCCGACATGGCCGGCAAGGCCAAGGACGCCACGGCGTCCGCTGCCGCCAAGGGCAAGGCGAAGGCCGAAGCGGGTGTCGAGGCCGGCGCCGACATGGCCGGAAAAGCCAAGGACGCGACGATGGAAGGCGCAGCCACCGCCGGCAGCAACACGGCCGCCGGTCTCGGCGCAGCCAAGGACGCCACCGTCAGCGGCGGCAAGAAGGTCGGCGGCGCGCTCAAGTCCGGCGTGACGACCGGCCTCGGCGCCGTGGGCGGCGCGCTCGGCACGGCGGGCAGCGCCAGCGCCAATGTCGAGGTGGACGCGCAGGCCGACGTCGGCGCCGAATAAGCGCGACCGGAAGGCGGTTGTGGAGGCCCCGCACGGCAACCGTGCGGGGCTTCGTCAGTTCTGGCGGGACGCGCCGGCTTCGAACCGTTGGCGCAGCTCCTCCACGCGGGCACGGTTGACGCCGAAGTCGCGGTAGCCGAAGCGCGAGATCGAACGCACCTGGATCTGCCCGTCCGGTTCGATCAGGAGTTCCAGGTCGTCGCGAAAACGCATCTTCGGCGTCGTGAACAGCACGTGCAGGTACTCGGCGCGTTCCTCCTCGATGCGACCGCCGGGCATCGCGCGGATCGCCTCGACGAGCCGTTCGTGCGCCTGCAGCAGGTCACCCTCGTAGCGCAGCGGCTCGATGCGATGCACCTCGTCCTCGGCCACCGACGACACACAGCTCGGTCGCGCCGGGCAGTCGGCAAACACGCCCGTCTGCGCATAGAGATGGCCCGGCGTGCGGAACGTCGCGTACAGCGCGATCGCGAGGCTGGCGAGCACGACGAACAGCAGTAGACGGCCCAGGAACTTCATGGCCTGCGCTCCCCCTTGCTGACGGGTTTGCCGTCGACGATCAGTGACGGATCGAGCCGCGTATCGAACCAGTTGGCGCGCCAGCACAGGTGCGGGCCGGTCGCGCGACCGGTGGCGCCGACCAGGCCGATCGTCTGACCGCCTTCGACGCGCTGGCCCGGCTTCACGTTGAGCCGCGAGAGGTGCAGATAGGTCGTCGACACGCCCTGCCCGTGGTCGAGAATGATGGTGCCGCCGGTGTAGTAGAGATCGTCGCGCGCGAGGCTGACGACACCACCGGCCGGGGCCTTGATCGCCGTGCCCTTGGGCGCAGCGAGGTCGATGCCGAAGTGCGGCTGCCTGGGCTCGCCATTGAGAATCCGGCGGCTGCCGAAGACACCACTGACCGTCGCCGACAGCGGCCAGTCGAAGCCGCCCGCGAAATCGGCGTGTGCCGAGTCCCGTGCCCGCGCGGCCGCAACGCGCTGGTTGTCGAGCGCGATCTGCTTGAGTGCTGCCTCGGGCGGCGTCACCATCTTCTGCGGCAAGCCGGAAATGCGCTGCTCGTCGTACTCGCGCCGCTCAACGGCGTACTCGTGGCGCTGCTCGCTGCCGTCGGGAAGGCGCACGCGCAATTCCGCGGCAGGTCCTTCCTCATACGCCAGGCCGAAAGCAAAGTCGCCGGCCGGCGATACGCGCAGCGGCTTGCCGTTGAACCATACCTGTGCCCCCGGTTCGGTCTGGCCGCGGATCAGGCCGCCCTGCATCCAGCGGCCGTGCAGGTCCGGCGCAGCGGCGAGACCGGACGCCGACACGCCGGCCAGCAGCAAGGCGCAGAGAACGTGTCGCATCATGGCTCGACTCCAAGTCGCGACAGGATGAAGGCCTGGCTCTGCGCGGTCTCGCGCAGCTGCTGATAGCGCCCCGACTTGCCGCCATGGCCGGCGCTCATCTCGACGCGGAACAACACCGGTGTCTGCGGCGAGGTGTCGGCGTCGCGCAGGCGCGCGACCCACTTGGCCGGCTCGAAGTACTGCACCTGGGAGTCCCACAGACCGGTGGTCACGTACATCGCCGGGTAGTCCCGGTAGTGCACGTTGTCGTAAGGGGAGTACGAAAGCATGTACTCGTAGTACGGCTTCCGCTTGGGGTTGCCCCACTCGTCGAACTCGTTGGTCGTCAGGGGGATGCTCTCGTCGAGCATCGTCGTGACCACGTCGACGAAGGGCACGTGGGCCAGAATGCCGCGGTACTTCTCAGGCGCCATGTTGGTGATCGCGCCCATCAGCAGGCCGCCGGCGCTGCGCCCCTCGGCGAACACCTTGCCCTTCGCAGCCACGTTCTCGGCGACGAGAAAGTCGGTCACGTCGATGAAGTCGGTGAACGTGTTGCGCTTGTTCAGCAGCTTGCCATCCTCGTACCACGCCCGCCCGAGTTCCTGCCCGCCGCGGATGTGCGCGATGGCCCAGACGAAGCCGCGATCGAGCAGCGGCAGGCGCTCGGCATCGAACTCGGGGTCCATCGAGTAGCCGTAGGACCCGTAGGCGTACTGCAGCAGCGGCGCGCTGCCGTCGAGCTTGGTGTCACGGCGATAGACCAGCGAGACCGGCACGCGCGCGCCATCGCGCGCGATGGCGTGGCGGTACTCGGTGACGTAGTTCGCGGCATCGAAGCCACCGGGCACCGGCTGCACGCGGCGCACGAAGCGCTCGCCGGTGACCGGATCGAGATCGATGGTCGTCGCCGGCGTCGCCATCGATTCGTACACATAGCGCAGCGTCGCGCTGTCGAGGTCGGGCGTCGTGCGCAGGGACATCGTGTAGGCGGCTTCCTGCGCCTCCACCAGCGACGACGGGCGGCCGTTGAGCGGCACGATGCGCAGCTTCGCCAGGCCGCCGCTGCGTTCGCCGACGGCAACATGTGTGCGCAGCACGTCGAAGCGTTCGATGAAGGCATCATCGCGATGCGCCAGCAGGGTGCGCCAGTGGCGGCGATCGGCGCTGCGGGTGACCGGTACGCGCACCAGCCGGAAGTTCGGCGCGCGATCGTTGGTGCGCAGGATGAAGTCGCCTTCGCCGGACTCGCCACCCGACGGCGGCAGGTGCTCGGCGCCGTACTCGTGCCGGCCGCCGCGCGGCACGATGGGCGTGAAGCGCAGCGGCCAGGCCGCGGCGTCGGCATACAACTGCTCGCTCTGCTCGGTGCTCTCGCAGTAGATGTAGACGTAACGCCCCGACTTGGAGCGGTCGACCCCGATGTAGAAGCTGTTGTCACGCTCGGTGTACACCACCTCGTCGCGTTCCGCGGATTCGCCGCGGCGGTGCGCGCGCACGCGGTAGCCGAGCAGTGTCTGCGGGTCGAGTTCGGTGTACAGCACCGTGCGGTTGTCGTCGAGCCAGGCCAGGTCGCCCTGGATCAACGTCACTTCGTCGCCGGTCAGCTCACCGGTCCGCAGATCCTTGATTCGAAGCACGTACTGGCGACGCCCCACCGTGTCCTCGGCCCACGCCAGCCAGCGGCTGTCGGGGCTGACGACGTAGTAGCCGATGCGGAAGTAACCGTGACCCTCGGCCAGCAGGTTGCCGTCGAGCAGGATCTCCTCGGGCGCGTCCATCGTGCCCTTGCGGCGCGCGTGGATCGGGTGCTCCCGGCCCTTCTCGTAGCGGCTGTAGTACCAGTAGCCCCGCTCGAACACCGGCGCGCTCCGGTCATCCTCGGCGACATGGCTGCGCAGCTCGGCGAACAGGCGTTCCTCGAGTGCGCGCCGGGGCGCCATCACCGCTTCGACGTACCGGTTCTCGGCGCGCAGATGTGCGAGCACGCGCCGGTCGCTGCGCGTGTCGTCGCGCATCCAGTAGTACGGATCGATGCGCGTGCCCTGCGGCGACTCGACCCGGTATGCACGCTGCTCGGCCATCGGTGGCTGCGGCAGTGCCGCGCAGCCCGCGAGCAGCCATACCGCAAGCACGACGATCGCTTCACGCATGCAGATGCTCCACGACCGCATCGAGCTTCACGGTCTGCTGTTGTTCCTGCCCGCGGAAACGCAGCGTGACCGTGCGCTCCTCGGCCTCCTTGCGTCCGACGACGGCAATGACCGGAATCTTGTGCGTCGCGTGCTCGCGGATCTTGTAGTTGATCTTCTCGTTGCGCAGGTCGGTCTCGGCGCGCACGCCGGCACGCTTCAGGCGCTCGCAGACCTCGGTGGCGTAGTCGTCGGCGTCGGAGACGATCGGCGCGACGACGACCTGCAGCGGCGCCAACCAGAACGGGAAGGCGCCGGCGTGGTTCTCGATCAGGATGCCGATGAAGCGTTCGAAGCTGCCGAGCACCGCACGGTGCAGCATCACCGGGCGCTTGCGCGAACCGTCCTCGGCAACGTACTCGGCATCGAGCCGCTCGGGCAGCATGAAATCCACCTGCAGCGTGCCGCATTGCCAGTCGCGCCCGATGGCATCGCGCAGCACGAACTCGAGCTTGGGACCGTAGAACGCGCCCTCGCCCGGATTCATCGTATACGGCAGCCCGGCCTCCTCGACCGCCTTGCGCAACGCACCCTCGGCACGATCCCAGATCGCATCGTCGCCGGCGCGGTTGTCCGGGCGGTCGGAGAACTTGACGCTGACCTCCTCGAAGCCGAGATCCTTGTACATGCGCTTGAGCAGGTCGCAGAACGCGACCGTCTCCGCCGAGATCTGCTCCTCAGTGCAGAAGATGTGCGCGTCGTCCTGCACGAAGCCGCGCACACGCATCAGCCCGTGCAGCGCGCCGGACGGCTCGTAGCGGTGACAGGCGCCGAACTCGGCCATGCGCAGCGGCAGTTCGCGGTACGAACGGATGCCCTGACGGAAGATCTGCACGTGGCACGGACAGTTCATCGGCTTGACCGCCAGCACGGCCTTGCGCTGCTGGCCGTCCTGCTCGCCTTCGTCGACCTCGGCGATGAACATGTTCTTGCGGTAGTTCTCCCAGTGGCCCGAGGCCTCCCAGAGCTTGCGGTCGACCAGCAACGGCGTCTTCACCTCGTCGTAGCCGGCGTCCTCGAGCTGGCGCCGCACATAGTTTTCCAGCGTGCGGTACAGGGTCCAGCCCTTCGGATGCCAGAACACCTGGCCCACCGCCTCGTCCTGGATATGGAACAGGTCGAGCGCGCGGCCGAGCTTGCGGTGGTCGCGCTTCTCGGCCTCCTCGACCATCTTCAGGTAGGCCTTGAGTTCGTCCTCGGTGGCGAAGGCCACGCCGTAGATGCGCTGCAACTGGGCGTTGTTCGCATCGCCGCGCCAGTAGGCCCCGGACACCTTGGTCAGCTTGAACGCGGTGCCGAGCTTGCCGGTCGACGGCAGGTGCGGCCCCAGGCACATGTCGAGCCAGTTCTCGCCCTGCCTGTAGATCGACAGCTCCTCGTCCGGCGCCAGGCCGTCGCGGATCCACTCCGCCTTGAACCTCTCGCCGGCCTGCTCGAAATGCTTGACCGCGACTTCATGCGGCCACACCTCGCGGGTGATCGGCAGGTCGCGCTTCACGATCTCGCGCATCTTCTGCTCGATCTTTTCGAGGTCGGCTTCGGTGAACGGCAATTCGCGCGCAAAGTCGTAGTAGAAGCCCACCTCGGTCGCCGGGCCGAAAGTGATCTGCGTCCCGGGAAACAGCTCCTGCACCGCCTGCGCCAGCACGTGCGCCGCGTCGTGGCGGATGACCTCCAGCGCCTGCGGCTTGTCGCGGGTGACGATGCTGACCGTCGCGTCGCGGTCGATCGGACGCGTCAGATCCCACAGCTCGCCGTTGACTTCGATGACCGCGGCCTTCTTGGCCAGGCCGGGCGAAATGCCCTGCGCGATCGCAAGGCCGGTGACGGGTTCGTCGAACGACTTCTTGTTGCCGTCCGGGAAGGTGATTTCAATCGACATGTTCTGATTTCACTGCTGTCCGGTTTCAGGTTTTGCTGCGTGCGAAGCTGACGGCGGCCTTCAGCCGCGCGAGCGTTCGTTCGCGCCCGAGCAGGAACAGCGTCTGGTCGATCGGCGGCGACACCGCCATACCGCAGCAGGCGACGCGAATCGGCTGCGCGACCTTGCCCAGGCCCAGCCCGCGTGTCTCGGCAAAGCCGTTGACCGCTGCGTGCAGCGCCGGAACGTCCCAGTCGGGCAACGCGGCGAGCGCGTGGTCGAGCGCTTCGAGCAGCGTCGCCGACTCCGCGGTCAGGTGCTTGGCCGCGTCCTTCTCGTTGTAGCCGTCGAGATCGGCGAAGAAGAACTTCGATTTCTCCGCCATCTCCAGCAGCGTGCGGCAGCGCTCGCGCTGCTGTTCGATCACAGCCTTCAGATCGGGACCGTTTGCCGGATCCAGGTTCAGGCGCCGCAGGTGCCAGTCGAACTCCCCGGCAATCAACCCCAGGTCGGCGGTCTTGAGGTACTGGTGGTTGACCCAGTACGCCTTTTCCATGTCGAAGCGCGACGGGCTCGCCGACACGTGGTCGAAGTCGAACTTGGCGATCATCTCCTCGTGCGTGAACAGCTCCTGGTCGCCGTGCGACCAGCCGAGACGCACCAGGTAGTTGAGCATCGCCTCGGGCATGAAGCCCATCGCGCGGTACTCCATGACGCCGAGCGCGCCGTGACGCTTCGACAGCTTGGCGCCGTCGCTTCCGAGGATCATCGACACGTGGGCATAGGCCGGCGGCGTCGCACCGAGTGCCTGCAGGATGTTGATCTGGCGCGGCGTGTTGTTGACGTGATCGTCGCCGCGGATGACGTGGGTGATGCCCATGTCCCAGTCGTCGACGACGACGCAGAAGTTGTAGGTGGGCGTGCCGTCGGCGCGGGCGATGATCAGGTCGTCGAGTTCGCGGTTGTCGAAGACGATCTCGCCCTTGACCAGATCCCTGACGACCACCTGGCCGTCGGCCGGATTGCGGAAGCGCACCACCGGCTGCACGCCGGCCGGCGGCGTCGGCAGGGTCTTGCCGGGCTCGGGGCGCCAGCGGCCGTCGTAGCGCGGCTTTTCCTTGCGTGCCATCTGCTCGGCGCGCAACTGCTCGAGCTCTTCCTTGCTCGCATAGCAGTGGTAGGCGGTACCGGCAGCCAGCATCTGCTGCACGACCTCCTTGTACCGGTCGAAGCGCCGGGTCTGGTAGATCTCGTCGAAATCGGACTTCAGCCCGAGCCAGGCCATGCCCTCGAAGATCGCGTCGACCGCCTCCTGGGTCGAGCGCTCGCGGTCCGTGTCCTCGATGCGCAGCAGGAATTTGCCGCCAAAGCGCTTGGCGTACAGGTACGAGAACAGCGCCGTACGGGCGCCGCCGATGTGCAGGAAGCCGGTCGGGCTGGGGGCGAAGCGGGTGACAACGGTCATGGTCAAGGCGGCACGTGAACGGCGCGCACCGACGGGCGCGCATGAAAGTCCGCCATTCTAGACGATGCCCCCTAAACTATGCCCCTGAGTTCATTGGGCATTACCCCCCACTGCCGTCGCCATGACCACCCTGTTCGTCGAGCAACTCACCGTCATCGACTGCGCCTACCTCGACGTGGCGCGCGGCCTCGTCGGCGAGAGCTGGATCGTCGATGTCGAACTCGAAGGTGCGCTCGACGAGCAGTCGATGGTGCTGGACTTCGGCGAGGTCAAGCGCCGTCTCAAGCGCGCCGTCGATACGCATGCCGATCACCGCCTGCTGGTGCCGGGACGGGCGCCCGAGGCGCAGTGGATCGAGGACGGCGACGCCGCGCACCTGCTGTTCCGGTCGGACATCGGCGCCATCGAGCACCGCTCACCGGGTGCCGCGGTGTTGCGCATCGACACCGACGAGATCACGCCCGAGGCCGTGGCGACAGATCTGCTGCCCCGGCTGCGGGCGGTCCTGCCGTCGAGCGTCGGCGGCGTGCGCCTCGGCTTGCGCAGCGAGCGCATCGACGGCGCCTATTACCACTACGTGCACGGCCTCAAGAAGCACGACGGCGCCTGCCAGCGCATCGCGCACGGTCACCGCTCCCGGATCGAGATCCGGGTGGACGGTCGACGCGATACCGCACTGGAGCACGGGGTCGCGTCGCGCTGGCTCGACATCTATCTCGGCACCCGCGCCGACATCGTCGCGCACGGCAGCGGCCGGGTACGCTTCGCGTACACCTCGCGGGAAGGTCACTATCAACTGGCGATGCCGGAAACGCACGTCGACCTGCTCGACGACGACAGCACGGTCGAGTGCATCGCCGGGCATCTGGCCCGCGGACTCGCACCGCAGCATCCCGGGCGCGAGATCCAGGTACGCGCCTACGAAGGCGTGATGAAGGGCGCCGTCGCCACCGCCAGGGCCTGAGCACGGCATTCAGACCGGGTTCAGTGGAGGCGCGTAGCCTCGTCCCCATGTACCGGCATTCCGCCTTGCTGCGTCTGCTCCTGACCGTTTGCGCGGCCGGACTCTCCGGATGCGTGACCAGCCCCTACTACACGCCGGCGCGAAGCAGCGTGTATTACGTCCAGGATCCGTGGTTCTACCGCAACGGCTACCGGTATTGTCATGACGTGTGGTACGGGTGCTCGCGTCCCTACTACGGCAACAGCTATTACGGCGGCTATCCGCCACCCCCGGCTCATCCGCCGCCGCCGGCCAAACCACCCCCGCGCCCGAGGCCGCCCCCGGACGACGAACCGGTCTACGCGCCCAAGCCCCCGCGCCTGATCCGGCTGGGACACAGCGAACCGGCGCCGGGCCGGGTGATCGCTCCCGCCCCCGCAAAGCCGCCCGTAACGGTGCGCGCGCCGGCCAAACCGCTGATCAAAGCGCCCCAGGCGTCGCTCCCGCAGCAGGCGCCTGCCCGTGCGGCTGCGCCCCCGGTGAGCCACGAGCGTTCGCGCACGGCCGACAGACCCCAATCGGCTGCCCGCCCTCGCCTGCTGCGCGAACGGCGAGAACGCTGACGAACGGGCCGCAGTACCCGGGGGCCTGACCGGGCGGCTGTGGTATAAAAGCGCCCCTTTTTTCGGGCCGCTCCCGCGGTAGCAGCACAATGGCCAGCAATACTCCCCCCGGCACCACCCCGGAAATCCGGTTCTTCTCCCGCATCAGCATCGAGCAGGTCGAGGAAGGGCACGAGCTGGCGCCGAAGTTCGACGAACACGGTCTGCTGCCCTGCGTCACCACCGCAGCGAAGACCGGCGAAGTGCTGATGCTCGGCTACATGAACGCCGAGGCCCTCAAGCGCACGATCGCCACCGGCGAGGCGCACTACTGGTCACGCTCGCGCGAGGTGCTGTGGCACAAGGGCGCCACCTCCGGCTTGGTGCAGAAGGTCGTCGACCTGCGCATCGACGACGATCAGGACGCGGTGTGGCTGCAGGTCGAAGTCGTCGGCGATGCCAGCTGCCACGTTGGTTTCCGCTCCTGCTTCTACCGCTCGGTACCGACCGGCGACGGCCCGGCGGAGCGCGAGCTGATCTACCGCGAAAGCGAGAAGACCTTCGATCCGAAGGAAGTCTACGGCGACGCGCCGAATCCGACGAAGCTCTGAGCCCTCCCTGCGAAAGCTTAGACGGCCTCCGAAGAGGCTGTTTATATCGATAGCAACGGGACCGAGGTCCCTAAAGCTTTGTGCCGATAGTCCCCACCGTCGGAAAACCTGATACGGTTTTTACCGCCCAAGAAGAATCCGGGGCGCAATGGACTATCGACTGGAAATCGATGCGGGCACAGCCGCCTGGTGTCCCGGGAGCCTTTGCAACCTGATAGAACCCTACCGCCATCTCGTCAAACGCATCGTGTTTGAAGGGCGTGGCGAAATGACGGAGTTCAACCCGCAAGCACGTCTGAGAGTATTGGGCCTGATCAAGCGGACAGTGATGCTTGGAAATCTGGAGTTCCACCTGCCGGCGGCATTGCGCGAAACCATCGCTAGCTACGTCCGCGTTCTGGAGTCCGGTGCCGGGGGACCGGCCCTGCCCTGACAGCACTCCCGACGTGACTTTAGTCCCATTTCGGGACTATACTGGGCCATGCGGGTCATCGCCCTGTCGACACTCAAGCAATTCTGGACCCGGTACCCGAACTGCAGGGACGCTGAGAGGCCGACGCTCGCCTGGTATCGGGACGTCGTGCAGGCGGACTGGTCGTCGCCAGCCGATGTGAAGCGCCAATTCGGCAACGCCAGCGTGCTGCGCGGCGGCCGGGTGGTCTTCAACATCGGCGGCAACAAGTACCGCATCGTGGTCTGGATCAACTATCACTACCGCGTCGTGTACATCCGTTTTATCGGCACACACGCGCAGTACGATGCCATCGACGTTCAGACGATCTGAGGTACCCGATATGAACATCAAGCCTATCAAGACCCGCAAGGACTACCGCGCAGCGCTCAAAGAAGTCGAGTCCCTGATGTCGGCCATTCCTGGCACAGACGAGGGTGACCGGCTGGACGTCCTGGTGACGCTGGTGGAGACCTACGAGCGCATCCATTTTCCGATGGACCTGCCAGACGCGGTGGACGCAATTGAATTTCGCATGGAGCAGCAGGGCCTCTCGGTGAAGGACCTTGAGCCGGTCATCGGGCGAAGGAACCGCGTTTACGAAATTTTGAGCCGCAAGCGGCCCTTGACCTTGCGCATGATCGAGGGCCTGCACACCAAGTTCGGGATTCCCGCAGAAAGCCTGCTGAAGCAGAGCGTCCGCAAGCCGCGTCGAGAAACGGCTTAGACGCCATGGCAAACGTGGCCGTCAACAGCTGGCGTGTCGTGTGGCCAGTTTCGATTGCCCTGTAGGCTCAAAGGACAGAGCGACACGACTACACGGTATTCCGGCGTACCCTTTTGCGAGAGAACTTCACCCAACATCAATTCTGGTCTACTTCAAGCTCTTCCCGACACCGGCGGCCGCGCAAGCGCAAGTCGAGCGACTCCGGCCGAACGTACCGGAAGACGCGCATGTCGCCTTCTTCTTCAGTACCGATAAGCAGTACGGCACGACGCGCGAATTCATCCGCCCGAGACGCAGCAAAATCCGGCACGGCGCTCTCGAACAGCTACTGCTTATCTAAAAAGAACGCACGCAAGTCAGAGAGTTGCGGGCGACCGGACCGTATCAGGCTTTCCAACGGTAGAGGACGGAAGAGGCGCTCGCCGTCGCGGCGTCTCCTACGGCTCCGCCGGTGCGTTCCACCAGCGCGCCGCCCTGCTGCGCCAGCCTTCGACCCGCAATGTGCCGTCCGGGTCGCGGACAATGCGCACCGCACCTTCCACGCCCGTGACGTGCTGGCGCACCCCGACCTCCGCGTAGCGCCCGACGACATCGCCACGCGGATGCCCGTAGCGGCTGCGCCAGCCCGCCGGGTGCACGACGACCTGCGGCGACACGGCGTCGATGAAGGCCGCCGTCGATGAGGTCCCGCTGCCGTGATGCGGCGAGAGCAGCAAATCCGCGGACAGCGCCGCTCGATGCGCCCGCAGCAGCCGCGCCTCGGCGCCGCGCTCGATGTCGCCGGGCAGCAGCACGTCGAAATCGCCGTCGATGTGCAACACGCAGGACCGGTTGTTCGGCGACCACGCGCCGTCGTCTGGATGCAGGAAGCGGAACACGACACCGTCCCACTGCCATGACAGGCCGTCGATGCAGGGCTCGCCGTCCGCCGTACCGATGACGCGATCCACTGCCAGCAGCCCGCGCACCGCATCGACGCCGCCCGCGTGGTCGTTGTCGCCGTGCGACAGCACCAGCGCGTCGATGCGGCGGATGTCCTGCGCCAGCAGATACGGCACGACCACCGAACGCCCGGCGTCGAAGCCTTCGTCGAAGGCCGGTCCGGCATCGAACAGCAGCGCGTGATGCGGCGTGCGCACGACGACCGCCGTGCCCTGCCCGACATCCAGCGCGGTGACCTCGAGACCCGTTACCGACGGTGTCCGCGGCACAACCAGCGCCGCGAGGCCGACCAGCGCCAGCGGCCGCAGCGGCAAACCGCGCGGCGCGAACAGCAGCACGGCGCCGATCGCGCCCAGCGCCAGCGCCGCGGGCTGCGGACTCGCCGGCCACCATGCCGACGGAACCGTATCCGCGGCCCAGGCCAGTGCCGCATGGACGCCGTCGAGCAGCCAGCCCGAGGCACGCAGGCAGACCCGGCCGAGCGGCTCCCACAACCCGTACAGCAGCAGCGAGGACATGAGCATCGGCGTCAGCACGCCGAAGACCGGCACCGCGATCAGGTTCGCCACGGGGGCGAGCCAGGCGAAGCCGGCGAAGAACCCCATCGTCATCGGAACCAGCACCAGACTCAGGAAGAGCTGCACGTGGATGGCCAGGCGCCAGGCGGGCGCACGGCGATGACGACCGAGGCTCACGTAGAGGATCGCGGCCACCGCGCCGAACGACAGCCACAGTCCCGGACTGAGCACGGCGAAGGGGTCGAGGGTGACGATCAGCGCGAAGGCGTACAGCAGCGCGCGCGACGGCTGCTGCAGGCGGTCCCTGGTCGCGGCGAGGATCAGCACCAGCAGCATGATCAGCGCACGTGTCACCGGTGGCTCGAAGCCGGCGAGCAGCGCGTAGACGATCGCGACCGCGCCCGACCCGTAGAGTCCGGCGCGCTGGGCCGGCACGCGCAGGCACAGCCATGGGAACAGCGACCACGACCAGCGCATCAGGAAGAACGCGAAACCGGTGACGATCGCGAGATTGAAGCCGGAGATCGCGATCAGATGCGTCGTGCCGGTGACGCGGAAGCGCTCCCAGTCCAGATCGGTCATGGCCGAGGTGTCGCCGACCGACAGCGCCGCCAGCAGGGACGCGGCCGGGCGTTCGCCCAGAACCGCGCCGATCGCGGCGACGATGTCGCGGCGCCAGCGCAGGAGGCGGTAGCCGCCGGAATCCTCGCAGAGCTCCGCGTCGCGCACGCTCGCAGTCGCTCCGATGCGCTCGCGCAGCAGCCAGGCCTCGTAGTCGAAGCCACCCGGATTGAACGAACCGCGCGGCGTGCGCAGACGCAGTTGCAGGCGCCAGCACTGGCCTGCGACCACCGCCGTGTCACTGCGATACCACGAGACGCGCAGTCGCGGCGGCAGCCCGGCCTGTCGGGTATCGAAGCGAAACCGCCAGGTCGGCCTGCCCTGCGGCTGCACCGCGCGCTCGGGTAGCGAGGCAACGATGCCCTCGACCCACAGGGTCTGGCCATGCCGCTGTGGCGGCAGGCGCTGATCCAGCGCACGCTGCCCATGCCAGCAAGTGAGCAACACCCCCAGCGCGACGGCGGACCACAGAACCCGCCCGCGCCACGGCAGCACGGCCGGCAGGGCGAGGGCTAGACAGGCACCGAGGCCAGGAAGGACGGGCAACAGGAACGGAGCGGCGACGCCCGCGCCATAGGCCAGCGCCAGCGTACGCAGATCGGTCGGCGGCCGCGGCCTCAGCGGCCCCGCGGCGACGGCATCCACATCGCGTCCCTCCCCGGCCGTCTTGCGGCGGCCTGAGCGGGGACTATGCCGCCTTCAGCGTCCCGCCATCCAGCGTCAGCACGCGATCCATGCGTCCGGCGAGCGCCAGATCGTGCGTCACCACCACCAGACTGGTGCCGAACTCGCGGTTCAGTTCGAGCATCAGGTCGAACACGCGCTCGGCAGTCTTGCGATCGAGGTTGCCGGTCGGCTCGTCGGCCAGCACGCAGGCGGGTTGCGTCACCAGCGCGCGCGCCACCGCGGCGCGCTGGCGCTCGCCGCCGGACAGTTCGCCCGGCTTGTGCGCCACACGCTCGCCCAGGCCGACGCGCTCCAGCAGTCGCTGCGCCTGTGCGTAGGCCTCGCCGGCCGGCAGGCGCCGGATCAGCATCGGCAACGCCACGTTCTCCAGGGCGCTGAACTCCGGCAGCAGGTGGTGGAACTGGTAGACGAAGCCCAGCGCGCGATTGCGCAGCCGGCCGCGCGCGGCATCCGACAGTGCCGACATGCGCTCGCCGCACACCCAGACCTCTCCGGCGCTCGGCGCATCGAGTCCGCCGAGGCAGTGCAGCAGCGTCGACTTGCCGGTGCCGCTGGCACCGACGATGGCGATGCGCTCGCCGCGCCGCACCTCGAAGTCGATACCGTGCAGCACCGCCAGCCGCAGGCGGCCGTCGTCGAAGGTCTTGGACAGGCCCTCGGCCTTGAGAATCGTTTCGGTCGCGGACCGCTCCACGCTGCTCGGCGCCTCACTCATAGCGCAGCGCCTCCGCGGGTTGCACGCGCGAGGCGCGCCAGGCCGGATACAGCGTCGACAGCAGCCCCAGGGCGAGCGACAGGCCGGCAATGCGCACGACGTCGGTCGACTTGAGTTCCGACGGCAGATCGCTGATGTAGTAGACGTCGGGCGAAAGGAACTGCTGGCCCATCAGCCGCTCGAGCAGCGGCACCAGGCTCTCGACATTCAGTGCCAGCGCGACGCCGCCGGCGACGCCGAGCAGGGTGCCGACGATGCCGATGATCGCCCCCTGCACCATGAAGATCGCCATGACCGAGCGCGGCGTCGCGCCGAGCGTGCGCATGATCGCGATGTCCGCCTGCTTGTCCTGCACGACCATGACCAGGGTCGAGACGATGTTGAACGCGGCCACGCCGACGATCAGCGACAGGATGATGAACATCACCATCTTCTCGGTACGCACCGCACGGAAGAAGTTGGAGTGGCTGCGGGTCCAGTCGTTGACATAGAACATGCCGGGCAGCTCGCCCGCGAGTTCGCGCGCCACCCGCGGCGCCTCGAACATGTCGTTCAGCTTGAGGCGTACGCCGGTGACGGTGTCGTCCATCCGCAGCAGGGCCTGCGCATCCGCCAGATGCACGACCACGAGCCCGCGATCGAACTCGTACATGCCGACGCGGAACACGCCGCTGACGGTGAAGCGGCGGAAACGCGGCATCACCCCGGCGGGGGTGACGCTGGCCTGCGGAATCATCAGGTCGACCTTGTCGCCGACGGTGGCGCCCAGCGCGGTGGCCAGCTCGAACCCGAGAACGATGTTGAAGCGCCCGGCCTCGAGCGACTCCAGCGACCCGGCCACCACGTGACGGCCGATGTCGGACACCGCGTTCTCCTGGTCCGGCAGCACACCGCGCAGCAGCGTGCCCGACAGCTCCTGCCCGACGCGGACCATGCCCTCGCCCTCGATGTACGGCGCCAGACCGGCGATGTCAGGATTGCGCGCCGCGATCGCCGACACGCCCTGCCAGTCCGCGAGGCCGCCGTCGAAGCCGGAAATCGTCGCGTGCGAGGCCATGCCGAGGATGCGCGTGCGCAGCTCGCGTTCGAAGCCGTTCATCACCGACAGGACCGTGATCAGCGCGGTCACGCCGATCGCGATGCCGAGCATCGAGGCCAGGGAGATGAACGAGATGAAGTGATTGCGCCGCTTCGCGCGCGTGTAGCGCAGGCCGGCGTAGAGTTCGTAGGGATGGCGCATGCGCGCGCATTAGACCACAGCGCCAGACCCCGGCGCCGGCTCCGCGAAGGCCGCCCCGCGGTGCTGCGGCGACGGCGCCGGTGCTATAGTCGGCGCCAACGCCTCAGCCCAAGTCCTGTCATGCGCAAGGTTTTTCGCTCGCTGCTGATTGCGTCCCTGCTGACGGTACCGACGATACGGGCCGAAATCCTGGAGTTGCCGGCCGGTGACCCTGCGGCAACCCTCGACGTGCCGTCGCGCGGCATGAGCCAGGCTGCCGTGGCGCGGCGCTACGGCGAACCGCTGCGCCGCCACGCGCCGGTCGGCGGCGGCAGTCCGCAGCAGCCGCCGATCACGCGCTGGGACTACGACGGCTGGTCGGTGTTCTACGAGAACAACACGGTTGTCGACGTCGTCGTCAAGGATGCGCCGGCCCCCGTGCACAACGTGGACGCGCTGCGGGCGGCTCCCTAAACTCCGCGCCGTCCGCCCCCGGGCCGCCTCGTGCGGCCCTTTTGATGTGCGCGCCGCCCGGAGCCCCCGCATGAGTGACCACACCGTCTTTCCCGCCGAATGGGCGCCGCAGGCCGCGGTGCAGCTGACGTGGCCGCGCCCCGACGGCGATTTCGCTCAGGCCTTCGACGCGGTCGAGCGGACCTTCGTCGACATCGCGGTGGCAGTCGCCGGGCGCCAGCCCCTGATTGTCGCCTGCGGCCCCGACATCGAGGCCCTGCGCCGGCGTCTGGTCGCCGCAGGCGCGCCGGCAGCCAACCTGCGGCTGCACGCCGTGGCGGCGAACGACGTCTGGGCCCGCGACCACGGGCCGATCACGGTGTTCCGCGACGGCCGCCCGGTGCATCTGGATTTCGTGTTCAACGGCTGGGGCGGCAAGTTCGACGCGACGCTGGACAACCGCGTCACACGCGAGCTCGACGCACAGCAGGTCTGGACGGCGCCGGTGGAATCGCTGGACTTCGTGCTCGAGGGCGGCGGCATCGAGTCCGACGGACTCGGCACGCTGCTGACCACCGAGCGCTGCCTGCTCGCACCGACGCGCAATCCGCAGTTCGACAAGGCGCAGATCGAGGCGAAGCTGAAGTCGTGGTTCGGCCTGCAACGCGTGCTGTGGCTGCACCACGGCGACCTGATCGGCGACGACACCGACGGCCACATCGACACCATCGCCCGCTTCTGCGATGCGCGCACGATCGCCTACCAGGCCTGCGACGATCGCGGCGACGCGCACTACGACGACCTCAAGGCGATGGAAGCCGAGCTGCAGGCCCTGCGCACCGCAGACGGCGCGCCGTACCGCTTGGTGCCGCTGCCGCTGCCGCGCGCGATCTTCGACGACGACGGCCGGCGGCTGCCGGCAGGCTATCCGAACTTCCTGATTCTCAACGGCGCGGTGCTGGTGCCGACCTACGGCAACACCGATCACGACGCGATCGCGCTCGAGCGCCTGCGCACCTGCTTTCCCGAACGCGAGATCGTCGGCATTGATTGCCGTCCCCTCATTGCCCAGTATGGCAGCCTGCACTGCGTGACCATGCAGATACCGAGCGCACCGCAATGACCCAGCCCCTTCGCGTCGGCCTCGTGCAACAGAGCTGCGGAACCGACCTCGACGCCAACCAGCGCGCCTCGGAGGCCGGCATCCGCGACGCCGCCGCGCGTGGCGCCCGGCTCGTGCTGCTGCAGGAACTGCATCGCAGCGTCTACTTCTGCCAGCACGAATCGACCGACCTGTTCGATCTCGCCGAGCCGATCCCGGGACCGTCGACGCAATGGCTCGGCGCGCTTGCCAAGGAGCTGAACGTCGTCATCGTCGGCTCGCTGTTCGAGAAGCGCGCGACCGGGCTCTACCACAACACGGCAGTCGTGATGGAGTCCGACGGCACGCTGGCCGGCATCTACCGCAAGATGCACATCCCGGACGATCCGGGCTACTACGAGAAGTTCTACTTCACGCCGGGCGACGCCGAGGGTCGCGGCTTCACGCCGATCGCCACCAGCGTCGGCAAGCTCGGCCTGCTCGTCTGCTGGGACCAGTGGTATCCGGAAGCCGCCCGCCTGATGGCGCTGGCCGGCGCCGATCTGCTGCTCTACCCGACAGCGATCGGCTGGAATCCGGCAGACCCCCCTGAAGAGAGGGGGCGCCAGCGCGACGCCTGGGTCACAATCCAGCGCGCCCATGCGGTCGCCAACGGCCTGCCGGTGCTGGTGGCCAACCGCGTTGGCTTCGAGTCGGATCCGACCGGCCAGTGGCCGGGCTCGCAGTTCTGGGGACACAGTTTCGTCGCCGGGCCGCAGGGCGAGATCGTCGTCGCCGCGGGCGAAGAGGCCGAGGTCGTCGTCGTCGACGTCGATCTCGAACGCAGCGAAAACGTGCGCCGCTGGTGGCCGTTCCTCCGCGACCGGCGGATCGACGCCTACGGCGACCTGACCCGTCGCTTCCGCGACTGAAGACACGCCACGTCCAGGAGGGACTGCACATGCACAGGATCGCCATTGGCCTGCTGGCCGCCGGCCTGCTGCCATCGATCGCGCTGGCGCAGGGCGCCCGCGTCGACCAGTTCCGCTGGCTCGCCGGCTGCTGGGCGTTCGACACGCCCGACGGCCGCTACGAGGAAATCTGGACCCCGCCGACCGGCAACAGCATGCTGGGTGTGTCGCGGCGCATCGTCGACGGCTTCACCCGCGAGTTCGAGTACATGCGCATCGTCACCAGCGGCGGTGGCGGCTTCGACTTCATCGCCCTGCCGCAGGGCGAGAACGCCACGCGCTTCAACAGCGTCTCGTTCACCGACGACAGCGTCGTGTTCGAGAATCCGGACAACGACTTTCCGAATCGCGTGACCTACACCCTGGCGCCGCCCGACGGCGTCGACGCGCGCATCGAAGGCCGATCGAACGGCCAGCCGATGGGCATCAACTTCCCCCTGAAACGCACGTCCTGTCCCTGAGCCCCGATCCCAATGACTGTCGAAACCGAAGAGCTGGAACTGTTCCGCGATACCGTCGTCCGCTTCCTCAAGGACAAGGTCGAACCGCACTACGACCAGTGGGAGCGCGACGGCATCCTGCCGCGCGAGCTGTACCTGGAAATGGGCGAGGCCGGCCTGCTGTGCGTCGACCAGCCCGAGGAGTACGGTGGCATCGGCGCGCCGTTCCAGTTCTCCTGCGTGGTCGTCGAGGAGGCGGCGCGCCTGGGCTTTCTCGCGCTGGCGTCGAACCTCACCGTGCATTCGGACATCGCCGCGCCGTACATCCTGCATCTGGGCACCGAGGAGCAGAAGCGCAAGTACCTGCCGAAGATGGCCAGCGGCGAGTGCATCGGCGCCATCGGCATGACCGAGCCGGGCGCCGGTTCCGACCTGCAGGGCATCAAGACCACGGCGACGCCCGACGGCGACGACTACCTCATCAGCGGCTCCAAGACCTTCATCACCAACGGCCAGAACGCCGGTGTCGTCGTGCTCGCGACCAAGACCGACCCCAAGGCCGGTGCCAAGGGCACGACGCTGTTCACCGTCGAGACCGGCCTGCACGGCTTCAAGCGCGGCCGCAACCTGGAGAAGGCCGGTTTGCAGTCGGCCGACACCTCGGAGCTGTTCTTCGACAACGTGCGCGTGCCGAAGTCCGAGATCCTCGGCCGCATCGGCGGCGGCTTCGGCCACCTGATCGACGAGCTGCCGCGCGAACGCCTGGTGCTCGCCGTGTCTGCGGTCGGCCATGCGCAGGGCGCGCTGGAGAAGACCATCGAGTACGTCACCCAGCGCAAGGCCTTCGGCCAGCCGATCGCCAGCTTCCAGAACACGCGCTTCGTGCTCGCCACCTGCAAGACCGACATCGAGGTGCATCGCGCCTTCGTCGAGAAGTGCAACGCGCAGTACGCCGAGGGCAAGCTCGACGTGCCGACCGCGGCGATGATCAAGCTCGCGACCACCGAGATGGAAGGTCGCGTCACCGACGCCTGCCTGCAGCTGTTCGGAGGCTACGGCTACATGGCCGAGTACCCGATCTCGCGCTACTGGGCCGACGCGCGCATCCAGCGCATCTACGGCGGCACGTCGGAGATCATGAAGGAAGTGATCGCACGCTCGATGGTCGGGCGCTGACAATCACCGGCCTCATCGGCGCCCCGCAGCCCGGTTTTGCGGCAGGCAGAGCCGGGAACCCGCCGTGGTGACGGCTTCCCGGCTCGGCTGGGCGGAACCGCGCCAGCCATCTAAGAGATCGCTTAACCCGAACCGGAACCTCAGGCCTCGGGTGGCTGTGCCGACTTCGGATCGGCCTTCAGTTCTGAAACCTTCTTGATTTCGCGCGGATCCTCTTCGCCGGTCTGCATGAAGCGCAGCTCCGGCGGAAGAGCCCAGTCGCCCAGTTCGTAACCGCCGGCCTTCATCTTGCGCGCCAGCGCTTCAACGGCCTTGATCGGGCCGCGAGTCGCGGCCTGGGTGCCGGGGCGCGAGATCAGCACGCCGATCTGTTCGAAGAAACGTCCGCGATCGGTGACGCGATTGCCGGATGCGGCCTTGCGCTCGGCCCACTTGCGCGCCGGCATGAACTCTTCGAACGTCGTGACGAACGCGCCGCCACCGTCGATGACGATCTGAATCAGATCGCCCTGCTTGATGACCCGGGCCTGCCCGGTCGCTGCTTCGAACAGGTTTTTCTGAGCAGCCATGTCAGTGTTACTCGAACTCCATGCCACCGGCGCCCTTGCGCACCGAGAAGCCGCCATTCTGCAGATCGTCGAAGATCTGCCGCGCATGCGCCTCGTCCTGCGCCTCGACCAGCACTTCGAGCGTCGCGTTCTTGGCATGGCCGCGATGCAGTCGCTCGTGGTGGACCTGCACGATGTTGCCACCGGATTCGCCGATGCGGCCGGCGACGCGCGCGAGAAAGCCCGGCTGGTCCTCGATGTCGATCGACAGCGAGATCAGCCTTTGCTCATGCACGAGCTGGCGCAGCAGCACGGAGGCCAGCAGTCGCGTATCGATGTTGCCGCCGCAGAGCACCAGGCCGACCGTGCGCCCGGCGAAGCGCGTCGGATCGGCGAGCAGTGCCGCCAGGCCGGTGGCGCCGGCGCCTTCGACGATGACTTTCTCGATGCCCGCGAGCAGGCCGATCGCGCGCTCGATCGCCGCCTCCTCGACGCGCATCAGCTCGGCCACGTGTTCGCGGATGATCTGCAAGGTAAGCCGCCCGATGTTCTTGACGGCGATGCCCTCGGCGATCGTTTGGCCGCCCTTGATCGGCACATCGTCGTCCTGCAGCGCGGCATAGGCCGAGGCATAGCCGGCCGACTCGACGCCGACCACCCGCAGTTCCGCCTTGATCGCATGCGCGGCGATGGCGATGCCGGAGATCAACCCGCCGCCGCCGATCGGGATCGCCAGGGTATCGAGCTGCGGCGCCTGCTCCAGCATCTCCAGCCCCACCGTTCCCTGGCCCGCGATCACGTGCGGATCGTCATACGGATGGACCAGCGTCATGCCCTGTTTGCCGACGAGTTCGGCCTCCAGGTACTCCTGGGCATCGGCCAGCGTATCGCCGCGCAGGATCACCTCACCGCCGAGCTCGCGCGTGTTGCGCACCTTGGTGAACGGCGTGCTCCGAGGCATCACGATCACGCTGCGGATGCCCAGACGCGTCGCGTGATAGGCCACGCCCTGTGCGTGGTTGCCGGCCGACATCGCGCAGACCCCGGCGGCACGCTCCGCCTCGCCGAGCTGGAGCAGCTTGTTCAGCGCGCCGCGCTCCTTGAACGAGGCTGTGAACTGGAAGTTCTCGAACTTGAGCCAGACCTCGGCACCGGTGAGTTTCGACAGCACCCGCGAGCGGGTGCAGGCCGTGCGCACGACCTGGCCGTCGATGTTCGCCGCGGCGCGGCGGATGTCGTCGATCGTCACCGTCATGTCCGGCGCCACCGCCTTTATTGTTTCGGCTCGCGCATGCGCACGCTGCTCACCCGCCCTTCGCTGAAGGTCACGTGCAGGCGGCGATCGCCGTCGAGCGCATAGCTCCAAGTCTCGCGTATTCCCGATTTCGACTCGCGCTTCGACACCACCGCCGGCTCTCCGTGAATGCGCCGCACATCGCCCGCGCTCATGCCCTCGACCACCGTGCGCGTGATCCGGCCGCTGCGCAGGCGTTCTTCCTCGGCCTTGCGCTTCTCGTGCTCCGCCACCCATTCGGCATCAGCGGCATCGCGCGCCCGGGTGCCGGCTTCGCGTCGCCGCTTCGCCTCTCCGAGCAGATCCGCCTTGGGCCCGGCCGGAATCACGACCGGGTCCGGCAGGTCCACCGGCCGCGCCTTGTTGCTGCACGGCTTGTCGGTGTAGCGGACCACGCCGTCCTGCTCGCAGCGGTACACCTGCGCGCCGGCGCTCCCGCACAGGGCGAGCGCCCCGGCAGCGGCCACGTGCAACAGGCGGCGCCCGCTCTTCGACATGGGCGGATTATGGCGCCTGCGCATCGCCGCCGCATGAGGGGAAAGACGCCATCCGGTAGAATTCCGGCCCGTTTTCCCACTCCCCGACTGCCCCATGTCCCAGTACGTCTACACCATGAACCGGGTCGGCAAGACCGTCCCGCCGAAGAAGGAAATCCTGCGCGACATCTCGCTGTCCTTCTTCCCCGGGGCCAAGATCGGCGTGCTCGGCTACAACGGCGCCGGCAAGTCGACGCTGCTGCGCATCATGGCCGGCATCGACAAGGAGTTTCACGGCGAAGCCCGCCCGATGCCGGGGCTCAAGGTCGGCTACCTGCCGCAGGAGCCGCAGCTCGACCCGAACAAGAACGTGCGCGAGAACGTCGAGGAAGCCCTGTCGGAAATCATCGGCCTGAAGGCCGAACTCGACGCGGTCTACGCCGCCTACGCCGAGGAGGACGCGGACTTCGACAAGCTTGCCGCCAAGCAGGCGGACCTGGAGGCGAAGATCGCCGCGGCCGACGCCGAGAATCTCAACGTGATTCTCGACAAGGCCGCCGAGGCGCTGAACCTGCCGCCCTGGGATGCCGACGTCACCAAGCTCTCGGGCGGCGAGCGCCGCCGCGTCGCGCTGTGCCGGCTGCTGCTGTCGAAGCCGGACATGATCCTGCTCGACGAGCCGACCAACCATCTCGACGCCGAATCGGTCGCCTGGCTGGAGAAGTTCCTCAAGGACTTCCCGGGCACGATCATCGCGGTCACCCACGATCGCTACTTCCTCGACAACGTCGCCGGCTGGATCCTCGAACTCGACCGCGGCCACGGCATTCCGTGGCAGGGCAATTACTCGACCTGGCTGGAGCAGAAGGAAAAGCGCCTCGAACAGGAACAGAAGTCCGAGGACGCGCATGCCAAGGCGATGAAGGAAGAGCTGGAGTGGGTGCGCAAGAACCCCAAGGGCCGGCAGGCCAAGTCGAAGGCGCGCGTGAAGGCCTTCGAGGAACTGGCCTCGCAGGAGTTCCAGAAGCGCGCCGAGACCAAGGAACTCTACATCCCGCCGGGGCCGCGCCTGGGCGACATGGTCATCGAGGTCAGTGACCTGAAAAAGCAGTACGGCGACCGGGTGCTGTACGAAGGCGTCAACTTCCAGGTGCCGCGCGGCGCGATCGTCGGCATCATCGGCGCCAACGGCATGGGTAAGACCACGCTGTTCCGCATGCTGATCGGTGCCGAGCAGCCGGACGGCGGCAGCATCAAGATCGGCGAGACGGTCAAGTTCGCCTACGTCGACCAGTCGCGCGACGCGCTGGACGGCAGCAAGACCGTCTTCCAGGAAATCTCCGGCGGCAACGACATCATCCGCGCCGGTTCCTACGAGATGCCGGCCCGCGCCTACATCGGCCGCTTCAACTTCAAGGGCGAGTCCCAGGGCAAGCGCATCCAGGACCTGTCCGGCGGCGAACGCAACCGCGTGCACCTGGCCAAGCTGCTGATGAGCGGCGGCAACGTGCTGCTGCTCGACGAGCCGACCAACGATCTCGACGTGGAAACGCTGCGCGCCCTCGAGGAGGCCCTGCTGGACTTCCCCGGCTGTGCGCTGGTGATCTCGCATGACCGCTGGTTCCTCGATCGCGTCGCCACCCACATCCTCGCCTTCGAGGATTCGGGCGAGGTGATCTGGCACGAGGGCAACTACCAGGACTACGAAGAGGACTTCCGCAAGCGCACCGGCGCCGAACCGGGTGTGAACCGGCGCGCGCGTCACAAGAAGCTCGCGTAGGATTTCGCCGCGATTGCGCAGCCGGTCACGGACGCCGCCATCGGCCCCGCTATGCTGCGCGCCTCGCCGGGCCACCGGTCTTTCGGGGTGATGCAGATGGTCGTATCGCAGCGGTTGTGGCGCAGTGCCGGTGTCGGAATCGGGATCGGCCTGCTGGCGTCGGTCTCCGCCCACGCGGCGGAAACCTACGGACGGCTGACCGTCGACATCCGCATCGACGGCGAGCAGAACTGGTCGGCCCAGCAGGACTGGGGCAAGACGAAGATCGCCGAGCGCTATCGCGTCGTCACCCATGTGCAGTGGGACGGCGAGCTGCAGACCGTCGACACGCTGGCCCCGGACTATGCCGAGAAGCAGATCGCCAAGGGCGCCGCGATCCAGCGCCGGGTGGCCGAGGTCCAGCAGCGCACCGGCACCGCGCCCAAGAACGTCCCGAAGACGCCCGAGGAGCAGCAGGCGCTGATGCAGCGCATGCAGACCGAACAGCTCGCTTGCAACAATGATCCGCAGTGCCTGATGAACCTGGCGATGCGCTACGCGCCGGTGATGAACGCAGTGGCGATGCAGGCCATGCCGCAGCCGGAAGCCGGCGCGCCCGAGATCGACCTCGATGCCGAGGAAGTGCCACGCTACGCGCACTACTACGGCTACGAAGGCTGCCCGACGACGATCGAGATGCACGTGGACTATCGGGCCGAGGGGGCCTGGGCCGATGTCGGCGGCATGGTGCCGTGGAAGGAAACCTACAGCGCCGACGACCGCGGCAACGACCTGCAGCGCAAGATGCAGTGCCTGGGCCAGCAGATGAGCTTCGATCCGCAGACCAACAGCTTTCACTCGCTCGGCTTCGGCCTGCCGCTGCCGCGGGGCTCGCGCGTGTACTGGGATCGCCTGCATGGCGAGGAGCGCGGCGACGGCGAGGTGCCGACGACCGGCGAGGCCCTGGCCTGGGCCTCCGAGCAGATGCGTGCGGCCCCGGCCAGCGGCTCGCGCCGCACCACGCTCAAGCCGGATCGCCCGCGCGGCGGCACCGTGACCACCGGTGCGCGTCACGATGGCGAGATCCGCGTGCAGATCGACTGGCGTTTCGAGCCCGACGTGCAACCGCGCTAGGCTCCCGCACATGCCGGACACCACGCTCGACCGACCGACCGCCGACTCGCGCGCCTACCGCTGGCGCGAACGGCGGCTGCTGCCGATCCTGCATCCCCAGGTCGTCGACGTGGACGGTCTGCTCGGTATCGACCGGCAGAAGCAGGCGCTGCTCGACAATACGCGCCGCTTCGTCGAGCGTCGTCCGGCCAACCATGCCTTGCTCACCGGCGCCCGCGGCACCGGCAAGTCCTCGCTGGTCAAGGCGATGCTGCACGCCTTCGGCGACCGCGGCCTGCGCATGGTCGAGGTGCCGCCGCACGATCTCACCGACCTGCCGGATATCGTTGCGCCGCTGCGCGGCCGTGACGAGCGCTTCGTGCTGTACGTCGACGATTTCTCGGTCGCGGCGAACGACCCTGCGCTGACGGCGCTGAAGACCGCCCTCGACGGCGGTGTCGAGGCACCGCCGGACAACGTGCTGATCTACGCCACCAGCAACCGGCGGCATCTGATGCCCGAGCTCCGGCGCGACAACGAGGAATATCACTGGGTCGACGACGAACTGCATCCGGGCGAATCGACCGAGGAGAAGATCTCGCTGTCCGAGCGCTTCGGCCTGTGGCTGTCGTTCCAGCCGTTCGACCAGGACCGCTATCTCGATCTGGTGCGCCTGCACCTGGGTGCACTCGGCGACACGCACTGGGACGAGGCGACCGAGAAGCTCGCGCTGCGCTGGGCACTGGAACGCGCCTCGCGCAGCGGTCGCGTCGCCCAGCAGTTCGCCCGTCACTGGGCAGGGCGCGCCGCCGGTTAGATCAGCACCGGCGTTGCGTGCGTCTGCGTGTCGGCGAGGGCCGCCGCGGATAACCTGCCCGGGACGGAGCGACTCGGTCGCGCGCTACCGCGTCACCCGCCGCAGCACGACCGCCTCGATTCGCTCGGTGCGCACCACGGCGTCGAAGTACTCCATGCCGCTGAGTTCGGTCAGGCGGACGCTGTCCTCGTCCACGGACGCAACGACGCCGCTGATCTCCTGGCCGGACTCGAGCCTGAGCGTCGCCCGCTTGCCCTTGAGTTCGAGCAGCGTCGCGACGATGACCTCTTCGCCGTCGGCCAGCGCCGGCGCGATCGGCAGCACGCCGGCCAGCAACACCAGCGCGGCAACGGCGCGGCGCGCGCTCATTTGTGGCTCTTGAGCAGCGTGGCAACCTTGTCGACGTACTTCTTCATCGCGTCGTCGGCCTTCGTGCCCTTGAGCTTGGCCCAGGCGTCGTACTTGGCACGCCCCACCATGTCGAGCATGCCCGGACGCGAACCCTTGACGTCTCCTTCGGCGGCCTGCTTGAAGTGGGCATAGAGGAACAGCATGTCCTCGTTGCCCGGACGCTTGGTCAGCGTCTTGACGTCCTTCTGCGCCTGCTCGAACGCGGCTTTGGTATCGGCCATGGTCTCTCTCCGTTCCGTGTTGTTCGGGTCGCGCGAGAATAGCAGAGCGCTCAGACCCGGCTGGCGAAAATCCGGCCGCTGCTGCCGTCGAGCGGAATCGCATAACCCAGTTCGACTTCGAAGTTGACGAAATGCGAGAAGCGGACCCGCAGCGCCGCCCCGAGACTGCCGTAGGTCCGTTCGAAATCGGCGTCCTCCGGTCGCCGGAACACGTTGCCCGCCTCGGCGAGCACCACCCAGCGCAGCCAGCGTTTCCACACCGGCCGGGCAAACTCCGCAGTGACGTAGTAGTACGCGTTACCTTCGATGAAGCTGCTGTCGTAGCCACGCAGGAACGACGCGCCGCCCAGGCTGTACTGCTCGACCTCGTCCGGCCCGCTGAAGTAGGCCCCGGTGTAGGCGCGCAGGTGCACGGTCTGGTGCTCGGTCCGGCCCACCTGCCACTGCCGCACGAATGCGGTATCGAGATCGACGTAGCTGTAGTCGCTGCCGAGTGCCTCGTCGGCGAAGCGCGCGCGCAGCAGCCAGTAGCGCCCGACGTCGCTGTAGATGCGGTTATGGAAGTCGCGATGGCTCACGAACGCCGAAGGCGACAGCGCCGCACCATAGGCCGGTGGCGCGAGCGCCCCGCTGGTGCGCTGCTGTTGCCAGCCCAGGCCTCCGCCGACGCTCCGGCCCTGGCTCGCCGGGCCGTCCGAGTACGTCCGCGAGATGCCGATACCGACACTGCGGAAGTTCTCGGTGAACTCGCCGTCCGTCGTCTCCACCGGCCTCGATGAATAGCCGGTACTGATCGCGATCGTGTAAGGCGAATCGAACGCGAACGGTGCGCTGTAGCTGGCGGCGTAGTTCGTTTCCCGGCCGATCCCCTGGCGCCGACGATCCTCCTGCTCGGCGAAGACGCGCAGTGTGTGGTTGAGGCCGGCGACGTTGTCCCAGCGCACCTGGGCGCCGTAGGCGTAGCGCCCGTCGCTCTTCGCGTCGAAGCGCGGCGTCGGCAGCAGGTAGTAGCGCTCGTCGACCCGGAATACCACGCGCACGCCGCCGCCGACGGGCTCCGTGCGCAGATCGACGGCGCGGAACAGGCCGAGATCGAGCAGGCCCTGGCGGCTGCGCTCGAGTGCCTGCGGCTCGGCCGGCTCGCCGATGCGGATGACCAGCTCGCGCAGCATCACCTTGGGCTGGGTTGCGGCGTTGCCCTCGAAGACGATCTCGACCACCGGCGGTGCCGCGGCCTGCTGTGCGCCGGACGGCGGCGCGAGCAGCATCGCCAGCACCGCCAGCAGCCGCCTCACACCTTGCGCTCCAGCGTCACGAACCGGTAGGGCCAGGCATGGCGGTCGTCGGCCTCGTGTCGCTCGGATTCGACTTCGCGCCACAGACTGCGATCGAACACGGGAAACCGCGTGTCGCCGTCGAGCGTGGCCCCGACTTCGGTGAGGTAGAGACGCTGCGCGCGCGCCAGTGTTTGCCGGTAGAGTTCGGCGCCGCCGATGACCATCAGCTCACCGTGCTCGTGTGCCGCGAGCGCCTCGTCCAGCGACCGGAACACCCGCGCGCCGTCGGCACGGAAGCCGGCATCGCGAGTCAGCACCCAGTTCTCGCGCTGCGGCAGCGGCCGGCCGAGCGACTCCCAGGTGCGGCGCCCCATCAGCACCGTCTTGCCCAGGGTTTGGCGCCTGAAGTACTTCAGGTCGTTGGGCAGGCGCCACGGCAGGTCGCCGTCGCGGCCGATCAGACCGCCGCGGTCCATCGCAACGATCAGGGACAGCGTCGGCGGGGTGGCCATGCTCGGGAGTGCTCCTCGCGGTCGGTGAACGTCGTGCCGTCAGGCCGGTGTCGCGGCCGCGTGCTCGCTGGCCACGCGGCCACGCAGCGCAGCGCGGTAGCGGCGGCTGCACGGCAGTGTAGCGCCGTCCTTCAGATGCACCCGTGCGTCGCCGGTATCGAGCGGCTCGATCGACGCGATCTGATCGAGGTTGACGATGTAGCTGCGGTGGATGCGGACGAAGCGCGCCGGGTCGAGTCGCGCCTCGATACCGCCGATCGTGCTGCGCAGCGGGTAGTCGTGTCCGCGCACGCGCAGATTGACGTAATTGCCCCAGGCCTGGAGCCATTCGATGTCGGCCGCCGCGACCAGGAACTCGCGCCCGACCTTTCGGACCAGGAAGCGCTCCGGCCGCTCGACCGGCTCGACCGGCGGCCCCTCGTCCGGCTCCGCGAGCAGATGGACCTCCCCCTGCAGGCGCCGCATCAGCAGCCCGTAGAAGTCGAACACGAGGATGAGCAGGGCGTAGGAGCGGACGTCCTTCAGGTACTCGTACCAGAGCTCACGCGGCCACGGGCCGAAGTCGTAGTCCAGGCCCTGGCTGCGATAGACGAGCTGGCGCAGGCCGACCATGCCGACGACATGAACGAGGCAGACGGCGACGCTGGCCAGCGCGTGAACCGCCAGGGCGCGCCGCCAGGTGTCCCGGGTCAGCGGCAGGCGCCGGTTGAGGGCAGCGACGGCCGGAACGATGAGCAGCCACATCAGGCTGCTCGACACCTCCCAGACCACCGGCTCCCAGGCGGCGATCGGCAGGCCGGCGCGGCGGATGTCGATCTGCGTCGTCAGGCTGTTGGCGACGGCATTGACGGTCAGCAGGACGAGCCAGAAGCCGATCTCGACGGTGGGTCGCCACGGCTGATAGCGCTCGTAGGCGGTGCGGGCGGTCGCGGGCATGGCCTCATTCTAGTGGCCTGCAACAGAGGAATCGCTGGCGCCTGGCCGCGTCTCCCACACCGATGCGGCGTTGCTCGGCGTCGCCATAGCCACCGCTATGCCTCCTTCTCGCGCCTTGCCTCGGCGCACGAGCCATCGGCCATGCTCACTACCTCTTCCTCTGCTACCGGCCACCAGGCCACGAACCGTCCCTGACGTCCGCGATTCGTCACTCGCCACGGGCAATGCATCCCCTCGCGGTGGCCGGCGCCGCCCACGGCTGCCAGCGTGAGCACCGTCCTTCACCCGGAATTCCCCGATGACTCGCCGCCACGACCTCGACTGGGTCCGCGTCCTCGCCTTCGCACTGCTCGTCGTCTACCACGTCGGCATGTACTACGTGAGCTGGGACTGGCACGTGAAAAGCCCCTTCGCCGGGGCCGCGGCCGAACCGTTCATGCTGCTGTCGGCCCCGTGGCGGCTGAGCCTGCTGTTCCTGGTGTCGGGCGCGGCCAGCGCGTTTCTCATGGACAAGCTGCGCGCGGGCTTTGTCGGGGTGCGCAGCCTGCGCCTGCTACCGCCCCAGATCTTCGGCATGCTCGTGGTGGTGCCGCCGCAGTCCTACTTCGAGGTGGTCGAGAAGCTTGGCTACGCCGGGGGCTATCTGTCGTTCTGGGGCCGGTATCTGCAGGCCGACGGCAGCTTCTGTCGCGACGGCGACTGCCTGATCCTGCCGACCTGGAACCACCTGTGGTTCGTGAGCTATCTGTGGGTCTACACGCTCGTCCTGGCACTGGTCGTCCGCGTCGCACCGCGGCTGCGCGCATCGCTGACCCGCGGACTCGAGGCGCTGCTGCGCGGCTGGGGGCTGCTGCTGTGGCCGGCGGTGGCGCTCGGCCTCGCCCGTCTGATGCTGCTCGACCGCTTCGGCTCGACCCATGCGCTGATCGACGACGGCTACAACCACGCCCAGTATTTCGCCGTGTTCGCGCTCGGCTTTCTCATCGCACACAGCACCGCCGTCTGGGCCGGCGTCGAGCGTTTGCGCTGGCCGGCGCTGCTGCTGGCACTCGCCGCCTGGGCCGCGCTGATCGCCTACTTCGTCGGCTTTGCCGATATGGCGCCGCCGGACGGCCTGCGTGGCGCGATGCGCCTGGTCTGGGGACTCAACCAGTGGTCCGCGATCGTCGCGATCCTCGGGTTCGCGCGGCGCTGGGCGCCTCGCGACAGCCGCCTGCTGCGCTATCTTGTCCCTGCGGTGTTTCCGGTCTACATCCTGCACCAGACCGTCATCGTGGTCGCCGCGCTCGGACTCAAGCCGCTGGCCCTGCATCCGGGACTGGAAGCACCGCTGCTGATGGCGCTGACCTTCGCGGTCTGTTTGGCCGCCTACGAGGGCATCCGCCGCGTGTACCTGTTGCGACCGCTGTTCGGGCTACCGGCCGCGGCGCGCCGGCGCCACGGGTCCGCCGTCAGACCGCAACCGGCGCCTTGATGTGCGGATGCGGGTCGTAGCCGGACAAGGTGAAGTCCTCGAAGCGGAATGCGAACAGGTCGGTCACGTCGGGATTCAGCGTCATCGTCGGAAGCGGACGCGGGCTGCGTGAAAGCTGCTCGCGGGTCTGATCCAGGTGATTGGTGTACAGGTGACAGTCGCCGCCGGTCCAGACGAAGTCTCCGGGCTTCAGTCCCGCGACCTGGGCGATCATCATCGTCAGCAGCGCATAGCTGGCGATGTTGAACGGCACGCCGAGGAAGATGTCGGCGCTGCGCTGGTAGAGCTGGCAGGACAGGTGCCCCTGCGCGACGTAGAACTGGAAGAACGCGTGGCACGGCATCAGCGCCATCTGATCCAGCTCGCCGACATTCCAGGCCGAGACGATCAGCCGCCGCGAATCCGGGTTGCCGCGGATCTGGTCGAGCAGCAGCTGGATCTGGTCGATGTGGCGGCCGTCGGCCGTCGGCCACGAGCGCCACTGCTTGCCGTAGACCGGGCCGAGCTCGCCGTTGTCGTCGGCCCATTCGTCCCAGATCGAGACGCCGTTATCCTTCAGGTAGCGGATGTTGGTCTCGCCCTTCAGGAACCACAGCAGCTCATGGATGATCGAGCGCAGGTGGACCTTCTTGGTCGTCACCAGCGGAAAGCCGTCGCTCAGGCGAAAGCGCATCTGCTGGCCGAACACCGACAACGTGCCGGTGCCGGTACGGTCGCTCTTCTCCACGCCGTGTTCGAGCACGTGGCGCATCAGGTCGAGGTACTGGCGCATGCAACTCCTGCGGGCGGCTTAAACTGCGACGGACCGCATTGTAATCCCGACCCGTGCCATGAGCCTTCTCATCGAAACCCCGCGATGCGTCATCCGTGCCTGGCAACCGGAGCGTGACCGCGCCGGCCTCATGCGCATGACCTCGGACGCGGAGATGATGCGCTACATCACCGGCGGCGAGACCTGGGACGACGCACGCGTCGACGGCCTGTTCGCACGGCAGGCGCGCAGCATGGCGGCGCACGGCGTCTGCGTCGGCGCGCTGTGCCGCAAGGACGACGGCGAGATCGTCGGCATCGTCGGCGTGCAGCCGCTGGATCGTCTCGACGGCTTCGATCTCGGCTGGTGGATCTGGCGTGCGTACTGGAACCAGGGCTTGGCGACCGAAGCCGCGATCGCAAGCTGCGACGATGCCTTCGGCCGCGCGGGTCTGCAGCGCCTGTATGCCTGCATCGATCCGGACAACCATGCGTCGCACGGTGTCGCACGCAAGCTGGGCATGCGCGCCATTGGCCGCATGAAGGCCAGCGAAACCGGCTCATGGCGCAACGACGCTCTCGTGGACGTCTACGAACTCACCCGGCCGGACTGGCAGGCTCAGCGCCTGCGATAGGCGAGCAGCAGCATCGCCGCGCCGGCCAGCCACATCGGCGCCGACAGCACCATGCCCATGGTCAGCCAGCCTGTGCCGGCCAGGTAGCCGATGTGCGCGTCGGGCAGGCGCACCGTCTCGACCAGCGTCCGGAAGAGCCCGTAGCCGAGCAGGAACAGGCCGCCGACGGCCATGCGCGGTCGCGGCTTGCGCGCGAACCACCACAGGATCGCAAACAGTACGGCGCCTTCGAGGAAGGCCTCGTAGAGCATCGACGGGTGGCGCGGCTCGGGTCCGGCGGCGGGAAACACCATGCCCCAGGGCAGCGTCGTCGGCGCGCCCCAGAGTTCGCCATTGATGAAGTTGCCGATGCGCCCGGTGAGCAGGCCGAGCGGAATCATCGGTACGGCGAAATCACCCACGTCGAAGAAGTTCAGCTTGTGCACGCGGCCGAACCACCACATCGCCACGAGTACACCGATCAGCCCGCCGTGGAAGGACATGCCGCCCTCCCAGATGCGCAGGATCGACAGCGGCTCCGCCAGGAAGGCCGGCAGGTTGTAGAAAAGCGTGTAGCCGATGCGTCCGCCCAGGATCACGCCGACGACGCCGTAGAACAGCAGGTCCGACACGCGCTCGCGCGGCCAGTCGATGTGCGGCTGCGCCGCCCTGCGGCCGCCGAACCACCAGAAGCCGAGAAAGCCGAGCAGGTACATCAGCCCGTACCAGTAAACGGCCAGCGGGCCGAGCCTGACGGCGACGGGATCGAATCCGGGATGTACGAGCATGGGCGAAGTGTAGTGCGGGTTCGTGACGGTCAACCGGCGAGTGCGCGGCAGAAGAAGGCCTTCAGGTAGCGGGTCTCGGGGATCGCCGGATGCACCGGATGGTCCGGGCCCTGCCCGCCCTGCTCCAGCACCTGCAGGCGCCGGCCGACGTGACGCGACTCGCGCAGCAGGATGCGCTGCAGCGCGTCGGCGTCGAGGTGATGCGAACACGAGCAGGACACGAGAATCCCGTCCGGCGCGAGCAGATGCAGTGCGGCGCGATTGAGTGCCGCATAGTGCTCGAGGCCGGCCTCGGCATCCTTGCGCCGCTTGATCAGGGCGGGCGGGTCGACGACGACCACGTCGAAGCTCCGGTCTGCCGCGCGCAGGGCCTTCAGGCCTGCCAGGGCATCGTCGCGGATGGTTTCGAGCGCGATGCCGGCGCGCTGCGCCGCCGCCGATGCGCGATCCAGCGCCGGCTGCGAACTGTCGAGACAGCTCACCTCGGCAGCGCCGTCGCGTGCCGCGCGCAGCGCCCAGGCCCCGACATAGCTGAAGACATCGAGCACGCGCTGGCCGCGGACATAGCGCGCCAGCCGGGCGCGGTTGTCACGCTGGTCGAAGAAGAAGCCGGTCTTCTGCCCGGCCTTGAGGTCGGCCTGGAGGACCACGCCGTCCTCGATCACGTCGACCGTATCGGGCACCTCGCCGATGACCTCGACGGCGGACGGCAGCCCCTCGAGTGCGCGCGACCCGCTGTCATTGCGCAGCACGATGCCCCGCGGCGCCAGCAGGCGATCGAGGGACTGGAGCAATTGCGCCTGCATCCGGTCCATGCCGGCGGTGGTGACCTGGACGACGAGGACATCGCCGTAGCGATCGACGACCACACCGGGGAGGCCGTCCCCCTCGCCGTGTATCAGCCGGTAGTAGGGTTCCGGGTAGATCCGCTCGCGCAAGGACAGCGCCGCCTGCAGGCGGCGGTCGAACCACGCAGCGTCGATCTCGGCGTGGACGTCGCCGGACAGCAGGCGCACAGCCAGCAGGGTGCGCGGATTGACGTAGCCCGTGCCGATCGGCTTGCCGCGCCCGTCGACGACGCGGCACAGGCTGCCCGGATCGATCGTGCGGAACGTCGCGTCGGTATCGATCTCGTTGGAGTAGATCCACAGATGCCCGGCGCGGGCCCGGCGCTCCTCGCGCGGCCGCAGCTTGAGCGTGACCACGGCGCGCTCAGGCGAAGTCGTACCGGAACTCCTTGCGGAACCGCGTGCGGAACTGCTCGAGCGTGAACCGGTGATTCTGCGTACCCGGGCGCTCGATGTTGTAGGCCCCCATCAGCGAGGCGATCCGGCCGGTCGTGTCCCAGTCCATGCCCTGCGACAGGCCGTGGAGCAGCCCGGCGCGGAAGGCATCGCCGCAACCCGTCGGGTCGGTCAGCGAATCCGCCTTCGCGCATGGAATCTCGTACACCTTGCCCTTGGCGTGGATGTGCGAGCCCTTGCCGCCATGGGTCACGATCAGCGCGTCGACGCGCGAGGCGATGTCCTTGAGCGTCCAGCCTGTGCGATCCATCAGCATCTCGGCCTCGTAGTCGTTGACGGCGACATAGTTCGCCTGCTCGACGAACGCCCGCAGATCCTCGCCGTTGAACATCGGCAGCCCCTGGCCCGGATCGAAGATGAAGGGGATGCCGGCTTCGGCAAACTGCTGCGCGTGCCTGATCATGCCGTCGCGCCCGTCCGGCGACACCGTGCCGATCGTCACGCCCTGTGCCGGAACGTCCTGTTCGTGCGCGTGATTCATCGCGCCGGGGTGGAACGCCGTGATCTGGTTGTCGTCGAGGTCGGTCGTGATGTAGGCCTGGGCGGTGTAGGCCTCGCCGATCACCTTGATGAAGTCCCGCGGAATCTCGTGCCGGTCCAGCCAGTCGCCGTACTGATCGAAGTCCTTGCCCACCGTCCCCATCGGCAAGGGCTGGCCACCCAGCAGCTTGAGGTTGTAGGCGATGTTGCCGGCCGTGCCGCCGAATTCACGACGCAGCTGCGGAACGAGAAACGAGACGTTCAGGATGTGCACCTTGTCCGGGAGGATCTCGTTCTTGAAGCGCCCGGGGAAAACCATGATCGTGTCGAAGGCCAGCGAGCCGCAGATGAGAGCAGACATTGAGTTTCCAGTAGTCGTCGTAGGTGAACATGCGCCAAAGCCGTCAGCATAGTGGAACGGTCGCGTAGCGGCGGCTCATCGCCGGTCGCTCCGGAGCGATCTATTTAGTTTTTCTATCTTATAGACCAAAAATACTCATTTGTTGCGACGCAACAATGCCCTTACATTGAGGTCAGACCGGTAAGCCGCATGACCGCGGCATGCCGTGAAACCGGAGTCTGACCATGTCCGTCCTACCGCTTGTAAGCTTCATTGTCGTCAGCACCGCCGTACTGGCCTTTGCCCTTCTCGGACTGATCGCGCACGACGAGCTGAAGTTTCAGCGCCAGCATCGTGCGGCCAACGACAGCCTGATGAACCCGTCCGCTCGCCGCCAGCCGGTGGCGCTCGTCGAAGAACGCCCCTCGCTGCCGAAGGCGGCGTAAGCCCGCCGCTCATGCGCCGGGGCGCCGCCGCGCGCCCGTGCCTGCCTCAAAGAGCCTGTGCAAAGGAGGCCCGCCCGTCGCGGGCCTCTTTGCGTTGCGCCTCAGGACGCCTGCGCCACCGGCTGGAAGCGGAGATCGAGTTGCCGCGCAGCCCTCACATCATCGAGCCGGCGCACCGGCATGGTGTACGGCGCGCCCTTGACCCGGCCGATGTCCTGCCGCGCCTCGTCCCAGATCGCCGCCAGCGCATCGACGAAGGCGTCGAGGGTTTCGCGGTCCTCGGTCTCCGTCGGCTCGATGAGCAGGCATTCAGGGACCGTTAAGGGAAAGTAAATCGTCGGCGCATGGAAGCCGTAGTCGAGCAGGCGCTTGGCGACATCGGTCGCCGTGAGCTGCAGCTCGGCCTTCTGCTTCTTCAGCGTGATGATGAATTCGTGGCTGGCGCGGCGCCGGGGAAAGGCAAGGTCGAAGCCCTTCTCGCGCAGCCGCGCGGCGAGGTAGTTGGCATTGAGCGTCGCGAACTCGCCGACGCGGTGCATGCCGTCGCGGCCCAGCAGCCGGGCATAGATGTAGGCGCGCAGCAGCACGCCGGCATTGCCCATCCACGCCGACAGGCGGCCGATGCTCTGCGGCAGATCCTTTTCATCCAGCCAGCGATAGGCGTCGCCGCGCTTGCCGACCACCGGGATCGGCATGAACGGCTTGAGCCGCTCCGATACGCCCACCGCACCGGCGCCCGGCCCGCCGCCGCCGTGCGGCGTCGAGAAGGTCTTGTGCAGGTTCATGTGGATGACGTCGAAGCCCATGTCGCCGGGCCGCACCTTGCCGAGAATGGCGTTGAGATTGGCGCCGTCGTAGTACAGCAGACCGCCCGCCTCGTGGACGATGCCAGCGATCTCCTTGATGCGCCGCTCGAACACGCCGAAGGTCGACGGGTTGGTCAGCATGATGCCGGCCGTCTGTGGCCCGACCGCCGCCTTGAGCGCCTCGACATCGACGTCGCCCTCGGCATTGGTCGGGATCTCGCGCACCGTGCAGCCGAGCATCGCCGCCGTTGCCGGATTGGTGCCGTGCGCCGCGTCGGGCACCAGGATCTCGGTGCGGGCGTGATCGTTGCGCGACCGGTGGTAGGCCTGGATCATCGCCACGCCGGCGAACTCGCCCTGCGCGCCGGCCATCGGCGTCAGCGACACGCCGGCCATGCCGGTGACGTCCTTGAGGATTTCCTGCAGCTCGTACATGCAGGCGAGAAAGCCCTGCGAATGCGACTCCGGCGCCAAGGGATGGCGGCCGAGGAAGCCCGGCAGCATCGCCAGCCGGTTACAGGCACGCGGGTTGTACTTCATCGTGCACGAACCCAGCGGGTAGAAGTGCGTGTCGATGGAGAAGTTCTTCTGCGACAGGCGCGTGAAGTGGCGCACCGCCTGCATCTCGGAGACTTCGGGCAACCCGGGACGCGCCTTGCGACGCAGCGACTCGGGGATCGCCGAGGCGTCGACGGCAGTGCCCGGCGTCTGCGCATGGGCCACACGGCCCGGACGCGAGACTTCGAAAATCAGCTTTTCGGTCGTTTCTGGGGTCATGGGCGTTCTCAGGCCAGCAGCTCGGCGAGCGTGCGCCGGTAGGTCTCGATATCGGCGCCGGTCTTGGTCTCGGTCGCGCAGACCAGCAGGGCGTTGCCAAGCTGCGGGTGATGCGCCGAGAGATCAAAGCCGCCGAAGATCTCGCGCTGCGACAGCCGCTCCAGCAGCGGCGCCACCGGCTGCGGCAGCCGGATCACGGCCTCGTGGAAGCCCGCCCCTTCGAATGCTCGGGTCACGCCCGGAATCGAGGTCAACGCCTCGACCAGCGTGCGCGTGTTGGCCATGCTCGCCGACGCGACCTGCTCAAGCCCCTCGGGGCCCAGCAGCGACATGTGGATCGTTGCCGCCGTCACCAGCAGGCCCTGGTTGGTGCAGATGTTGGACTTGGCCTTGGCGCGGCGGATGTGCTGCTCGCGCGCCTGCAGCGTCAGCGTGAAGCCCGGCTTGCCGTCGAGGTCGACGGTGCGCCCGACGATGCGGCCCGGCATCTCGCGCACATAGGCCATCTTCGTGGTCATGAAGCCGAAGTACGGCCCGCCCGAGGACAGCGGCGAGCCCAGCGGCTGGCCGTCGCCGCAGACGATGTCGGCGCCCTGCGCGCCCCACTCGCCCGGTGGCTTGAGCAGCGCCAGCGACACCGGATTGACGACGGCGACGACGAGCGCACCCTGGGCCTGCGCCCAGTCGGTGATCGCATCGACATCCTCGAGCTGGCCGAAGAAGTTCGGCTGCTGGATGACGACCGCGGTCGGTGCGCTGCCTTCATGTGCCGTCAGCGCATCGGCCAGCGTGACCCCGCGCTGCGGGCAATAGTCGAGATACTCGACGGCAATGCCCTGTGCCGGCGTCGTTGCGCGGACGACATCGAGGTAGTACGGATGCACCGTGCGCGGCATCAGCACGCGGCCGGAGCCGTTCTTGCGGTTCGCGCGCAGCGCCATCAGCAGCGCCTCTCCGAGTGCCGAGGCGCCGTCGTACATCGAGGCGTTGGACACCTCCATGCCGGTCAGCGCCGTCATCATCGTCTGGTACTCGTAGAGCACCTGCAACGTGCCCTGGCTCGCCTCGGCCTGGTACGGCGTATAGGCCGAGTAGAACTCGCCGCGCGTGGTGATCTCCCAGACCGCCGCCGGGATGTGATGCTCGTAGGCGCCGGCGCCGATGAAGTTCAGCGCGCCGCCGTCGAGCGCCGCACGCTCCGACATCAGCCGCGAGACCTGCATCTCCGGCAGGCCCTCGGGCACGTGCTTCAGCGGCCCGCAGCGCAAGGCCGCCGGGATCTCGTCGAACAGCGCGTCGATGCTCGACGCGCCGATGGCACCGAGCATGCCTTTGACGTCGGCCTCGGTATGGGGAATGAACGGCATGGGGAAATCCAGTCGGCTCAGAGCGTCTTCAGATAGGCTTCGTAGCCCGCGGCATCGAGCAGCGCGCCGAGATCGGCGTCGCCGGCCGGCTTCATCTTCCACATCCAGCCGTCGCCATAGGGATCGGTGTTGAGGATTTCGGGCCCGGTGCCCAGCGCCTCGTTGGCGGCGACGACTTCGCCGGCCACCGGCGCGTAGACGTCCGACGCCGCCTTCACCGATTCGACGACCGCGCAGGCCTCGTTGGCCGCGAGGGTGCGCCCCACCGCCGGCACCTCGACGAACACCAGGTCGCCCAGCGCCGCCTGTGCGTGGTCGGTGATGCCGATCGTGACCGTGCCGTCGGATTCGACGCGCAGCCACTCGTGGGACTTCACGTACTTCAGTTCAGCCGGAACCTTGCTCATCTCTATCTGCTCCCTGAAATTTCAAACCAGAACCTTGCCGTGGCGCACGAACGGCGGCTTCACCACCCGCGCCGCCACCCACTGACCACGGATCTCGATCTCGCAGGCGCCCTCCGCCGTCGCGTCGACGCGGGCCAACGCAATGGATTGCTTCATCGTCGGCGCGAAGCCGCCGCTGGTGGTCTCGCCGGCAGCGCCGTTGGCAAAGCGCAGCTTCATGTGTGCACGGGCGATGCCGCGCCCCTCGATCACCAGCCCGACCAGCTTGCGCGGCGACGCGCCACGCAGCGGCGCGATCGCCGTACGGCCGATGAAATCGCGATCCTCCGGTGTCCAAGCCACGGTCCAGCCCAGCCCGGATTCGAGCGGGTGCGTGGATTCATCCATGTCCTGGCCGTACAGGTTCATGCCGGCCTCGAGACGCAGGGTGTCGCGCGCGCCCAGCCCGCAGGGCTTCACGCCGGCGTCCAGCAACTGTTTCCACAGCGCGATCAGGGCGGCGTGCGGGAGCATCAGCTCGAAACCGTCCTCGCCGGTGTAGCCGGTGCGCGCAACGAAAACGTCGCCATCGACGGCAGCCTGGAAGTTCTCCAGTGTCCCGGCCGCTGCGCGCAGCGCGGCCGGCAGCAGCGGCTCGACCTTTGCCCGCGCCTCGGGTCCCTGCACCGCCAGGATGCCCAGATCGTCGCGATGATGGACATCGACGCCGAAATCCGCGGCATGCCGGCGGATCCAGGCCAGGTCCTTGTCCGTCGTGCCGGCGTTGACGACGAGCCGGAACCACGACTCGTCGATGAAATACACGATCAGGTCGTCCATCACGCCGCCGTCGTCGCGCAGCATGCAGGTGTAGAGGGCCTTGCCGCCGACTGTCAGCTTGGCCACGTCGTTGGCCAGCAGGCGACGCAGGAACTCACGCACCCGGGCGCCGTGCAGGTCGACGGCGGACATGTGCGCCACGTCGAACATGCCGGCGCTCAGGCGCACGGCGTGATGCTCGTCGAGCTGGGAAGCGTACTGGATCGGCATGTCCCAACCGGCGAAATCGACCAGCCGGGCACCGAGGCGGACGTGTTCGGGGTGCAGCGCGGTGTGCTTGAGCATGCGGTTCTGCCGATGGAAGTGACTTCGGTACGAACCGCCCCTCTGTCCGGGAACCTGAAAGTTCGAAAGCGGCGGACCGCCTCTGCCTCGTCGGTGGTCCGCGCAAGCGCGGACGCTCTCCAGAGTTTTGCTGCGACATCGCGCTCCGTTTGCCTGAGCGATTCCGGGCGGTTTGCGCCTTCGGCGCCACCACTGAAGGTGGTCTCTCGCGCGATGCTTCGTTTAACGACTACAGCTTTAGTTTACCCCGGCCGTCCTTGGCGCGACTTCACCGCTTCGATCCAGCCCCGGCCCGGCCATCCATGGCCGGGCGTTCGCCGGCGTGAAGCTTTGCTTCACGAAGGCCCCGGCTCACCCTGAGCGATTCCGGGCGGTTTGCGCCTTCGGCGCCACCACTGAAGGTGGTCTCTCGCGCGATGCTTCCAACCTACTTTACCAGATGGGGTTCCGCTCGACCGGCCTGTCGGCACGTCCCGGGCTCGCGCCAGACCGGCACCGGGCTAGGGCGCGGACGTGATGGCTGTCGCGATCCCTTTCGAAACGCTGAGCTATAGTGCCCGGGCTTTCCGTCGGTTGCGCAGGGTCAGCCGATCGCCAGGGGAAACAGATGCGCAGGTCTCGAAGGGAGCTCAGGCAGACGGTCGCGGCGGCCTTCGGGTTGTCGGCCTGCATGGTCGTACACGCGCAGACGGTAGCGCCTGGCGAACTGGGCAATACGCTGGAGCCCTCGCCCGGGCTGGCGACGCCACAGTCCTCGGAACCCGCCATTTCAGCACCCCAGCAACCCCGCGTCGTGCCGGTGCTGGCGCCGGGCGAAGGCACGCTCGTCGTGCAGCGGTTCGAGTTCACCGGCCATGCCCTGTTCTCTGAGCAACACCTGTCGGCGCAGCTCAAGGATTACCTCGGCCGCCGCGTGACGCTGGGCGAGCTGTACGAGGCGGCGGATCGCATCGCCGCCTTCTACAGCGAGCGCGGCTACACGCTGGCAACGGTCAACCTGCCGCCGCAGAAGGTCAGCGACGGCGTGGTGCTGCTGCAGGTGTCGGAAGGCCGCGTCGCCAGCGTGCAGATCGAAGGTGCCGAACGCTACCAGCCGGAGCATGTCCGCCGTTATCTCGGTGCTTTCCGGCCCCGCGAGATCTATCGCGCCGATTCCCTGCAGCAGGGATTGCGTGCCCTCAGCGCGCTCCCCGGACTCGAGGCCCGGGCCACGATACGACCCGGCGCGGCGCCGGGTGACAGCGACGTGCTGGTGAGCCTCGACGAACGCCCGATCGAGGGCGGCCTGACCCTCGACAACTTCGGCCGGGAAAGCGTCGGCGAGATCCGCCTGACTGCCTCGGCGACACTCAACAACCCGCTGCGGGTCGAGGATCAGCTGCAGCTCACCGGCCTCGTGTCCGAGGAGGCACTGACGCGCTACGGGTCCGTGCTGTACTCGGTACCTCTGAATTACCGCGGCACGCGCGTGCGCATCGGCTACAGCCACGCCGAGTTCGAAATCGACGGCTCGCCGGTGGGCGGTCGCAGCCGCAACGGCGAGCTCACCGTGGAACACCCGCTGCTGCTGGACGCCCGCCAGCGGCTGATGCTCTCGGTCGGTGCCACCCGCACGCTGTCCAATGCCGATTTCAGCGGCCTGATCTTCAACCAGACCTCGATCACACTGCTGCGCGCGGGGCTTGCCTACACTCGTACGCACGACAACGCCGCCGTGACGCAGGTAGGCAGCTCCGTGTCATCGAATTTCGACTCGCTGTCGATTGAAGACTTCGCCGACGGCGAAGTCGAGGGCAACCAGCGCCTGAAGTGGGATCTGGACGTGCAGCACCTGATGCCGCTCGCGCGCAGCCTGCAGCTCTATGTGCGGGCTGCGGGCACCTGGTCACCCGACCCGCTGGCTGACACCGAGAAGTTCTCGCTGGGCGGACCGGGCAGCGTGCGCGGCTTCCCGAGCGCCGAAGTGCGCGGTGACTACGGCTATTTCGGCAGCGTCAGCCTTCAGCACCTGAGTGCCGTGTCCGGCGTGGCCTTGCGCAGCCGGCTGTTCTTCGACGGCGGCGAGGCCTTCTCGGTCGACGCGCCAGATGCCGGCTCGCTGTCGAGTGCCGGACTCGGTTTCGACATCACGCGCAACCCCCTGTCGCTGCGCGTCGACTGGGCCTACCCGCTCGGCAGCCGCGAGGCCAGCGACGGCCGCGACTCCGGCCGCCTGTTCGGCTCGCTCGCCGCCAGCTTCTGAGGAGCCCGTCATGACCACGCCACGCCTGACGCCGATTGCCCTGGCCTTGCGCCGTGCCGCGCTGGCGAGCCTGCTGGCGCCGGCGGCCGCCAGCGGCGGACCGAGCGGCGCCGAGATCGTCCACGGCCAGGTCAACCTGACGAGCCCGGACCCGGGCGCGCTGGTCATCGACCAGCAGTCCGACGCCGCCATCATCAACTGGCAGAGCTTCTCGATCGGCGCCAACGAGTACGTCGTGTTCAATCAGCCGTCGGCGTCAGCGGCCGTGCTCAACCGCGTCATCGGTCAGCTGCCGTCGGAGATTCTAGGCGACCTGACGGCCAACGGGCGCGTGTTCCTGATCAACCCGCAGGGCATCCTGTTCGGCGCGGGGGCGCGCGTCGACGTCGGGGCGCTGATGACCAGCACGCAGGACATCAGCGACCGCGACTTTGCCGAGGGCCGCTACGTCTTCGCCGGCGACAGCACCGCCGGCATCCGCAACGAAGGCGAGATCCGCAGCGGCGACGGCGGCTTCGTCGTACTGTCGGCCGACCATATCCACAACAGCGGCACGATCGAGGCACCGGCGGGCGACGTCGTGCTCGCGGCCGGCAGTCGCCTGACGCTGCACACCGATGCCGAGGGCCTGGTGTCCTACACCGTCGATGCCGCGGCGGCGTCGGACGCAGCCGGCATCGAGAACCTCGGCGAGATCGTCGCGCGCGGCGGCGCCGTCGTGATGCATGCTCAGGTGGCGCGTGATCTGCTCGGCACCGTCGTCAACAACCGCGGCGTCGTCCGCGCCGACGCGGTCGAGGAACGCGGCGGCGAGATCTGGCTGGTAGCCAACGGCGGCAACCTCGAACAGCACGGCACGCTCGACGCCTCGAGCGCCGCATCCGACGGCGGCACGATCGGCCTGCGGTCGGATGCAAGCATCGAGATCGCAAGCGGATCACTCGCCGCGGCGCGCGGGCGCAATGGCGGCGAGGTCACCGCGGTTGCCGGCGATCGCCTGGTGTACGCGCAGGGCGCCGGCATCAGCGTCGCGGGCGACGGACCGGGCGGACTCGGCGGCTTCGCCGAGCTCTCGGGTCACGACGTGCTGATCCAGGACACGGTGGACCTCGGTCGCGGCGGTGCGCTGCTGATCGATCCCTACGACTTCGTCGTCAGCGAGGACTACGGCGGCGGCAATCTCACCTACAGCACGCTCGAGGCGATGCTGCAGAACGCCTTCGGCTCGACGATCACGATCCAGGGCGAGAACTCGGTCACCTTCGAAGACATCGCCGACAACGAGCTGAACGGCTTTGGCGCCAGTCCGGACTATGGCGGCAGCCTCCAGGTGATCGCCGGCTGCAATCCCGACTGCGTCGAGCCGGTTCCCGGCGAACCGAATGCGCCCGGCATCTACATCCTCGGTGCCGACGACGTCTTCAACATCGACGGCGACATCCGCCTGGACAACCGCACCAGCGGCGACGTCGACGTTGCGGCGACACTCAACGCCGGCGACAGCGGTACCGTGAGCGTGCTGTCGGGCGGCGACATCCGCGTGGGCGACGTGAGTGCGACGCAGATCGAGCTGATCGCGCACGACGGCGTCACCGCCGGACACCTGCAGGCCAGCGACACGGCGGAATTTGACGGCGACGCGCTCTACGCCAGCGTCTACGTGATGGCCAACAACGTGCCGGTCGACGAGTCGGCGCCGGACCCGGGCGCCTCGCGCGACATCACCATCGACCGCATCAGCGTCTCGACCGAGGCCGGCAGCTTCAACGGTGTGAGCGCCAACAGCCAGGCACGGATCGACAGCACGCCGACGGGCGGGCCCTACTCCGCGGACGGTCGCCGCAGTGGCGGCGCCGTGACCATCGTCAACGGCGTCACGGTCGAGGCGAATGCCCTGCCGGCCGTCGGCCTGCTCGAGGCCGGCGCATCCCCCGGCGGCAAGCTGAGCGGCACCGAGGACGCCATCGCCACCCTGCAGATCCAGGCCGACGGCGACGTCGAAGCCGCCGACGTGCGTGTCGTCGCCAGCGGTCTCGAGACCTACAGCGAGCTGGACGTCGGCACTTTCGCCGGGGGCGACATCCGGCTGCCCTCGATCACGATGGGGACAAACGCTGCGGTGACGCTGATGTCGACGGCGCTCACCGATGCCGGTACCGGACAGCCGCTACCGGGTTCGGCGGACGTCGAGATCGGCCTGCAGACCACCACGCTCGATTTCCTGCGCGTGGACGCCGGCGGCACCCTGAGCTTCGTCGATGGCGGCCTGCCGCTGTCGAGTGCCCCGTCCTTGACGGCACAGACCCTGCAGATCTACAGCGGCGCCGGCGATCTGGTCCTCTCCGACCTCACGAGCCTGGACGGCAGCATCGAGGTCGTTGCCTTTGGCGGACGCATCATCGGCGGCAACTTCAGCGCCACCCTGACCGGCGACTCAAGTCCCTACGGCGGCTGCTACTACTACTGCAACCAGGGCGTGCTGCTCTATGCCCGCGACGGCGTCCAGACGACTTCCGTCAACCTGCTGCTGCAGGCCGATGCGCCCGACCAGTTCCTGACCGCCGGGCTCGACGTCAACGGCAGCGCCTTCGCCTCCGGCTCGCCCATCGGCGCCGGTGGCGCCGTCGACCTCGGCGACGTGGACATCGTCTTCGCGGACAACGGCTTCTCGCCGGCCTACGTCGAACTCTATGCCTATCTGCAGAACTTGGCGGCATACGCCTACGACGCGGAGACCGGCAGCGACAGTTACAGCGGCGGCGGCGACATCCTGCTCTCCGGATACAGCACGCCGATGCTCGGCACGCTCGACATCGCCGCACAGGGCCAGGTCGGGCTGCCGGCTGCGACGCTGGCAGCCGACTACCTGTCGGTCAGCAGCGAGGTCGGAGACCTGAGCTTCTCGACCCTGGCCGCCACGCAGCAGCTCGACCTGTATGCCGGTGGCGGCGGCATCAGCATCGCCAACCTGCTGCCGGATCTCATGGGGCCGCTGGGCATCTATGCCGCCATGAGTCTCGACATTCCGCTGCAGGCCCTCATGGCCGGCAGCATCAAGATCTACAGCGGGCTTGGCGACCTGACGCTGCTCGACGTCACGGCGAGCAACGGCGCCGTGCTGCTGGAAGCACGCGGCGGCGCACTGAATGTGCAGAACGTCAGCGCCACCTGGACCTCCGACTACGGCGAGTACGAGAGTGCCGACAAGGGCAGCGAGTACTGCAACTTCTACTCCAGCGCCTGCATCGAGCTCTATGCCCGCGACGGCATCTCGGCGGGCGCGCTGACCTCCATCGCGATCGACACCGTCGGCATCGGCTATCTCAATGCAGGGGTCGCGGCCATCGGCAACGCCTACTACGACGCCAATGCCACCGGCGGCGACGTCACCATCGGCTCCATCGACGTGACGCTCGACGACGGCGGCTTCACCGGCAGCGGCGGCACCGCCAGTATCGAGATCGGCAACACCGCGAACTTCTTCGACGAGAGCGGAGAGCAGTTCTTCGCCGGTGGCGGCAACATCGCGGTCGGACCGGTGCGTGTCGGCGGAACCGGCCTGGGCTACCAGACCCTCCTGGCGCTCGCCGCGCAGAACGATATCCGCGGCGCCGGCGTCGGTCAGGGGCTGGACCTCGAGGTCAACGTCGACGCCGAGTCCGACCCGCCGTCGACGGCCTTGATCATCGACAGCTTCGAGGGTGATGTCCTGATCGACCGCGCACTGATCGGCCCGCCGGGGACCGATGCCACGACCATCGAGATCTTTGCCGGCGGCGCCGTCGTCGCCAATGCTGCCGATACGCAGATCCGCAGCGGCGCGATCGACGTCTTCGCCAACACCATCGACCTGTCCCGCGCGAACCTGGAGATCGGCAGCGGCAGCGCCATTCGGGGGCAGGACCCGGACTTCGTCGACGCGGCCAACAATTTCCCGGGTGATGCTCGCGCCAATCCGCTGCCCTCGCCGCTGCCCTCGATCGCCAACGCCAGCTTCGTCTCGCCGAATGCCGTACAACTCGGCAGCCTGACGATCGAGGGCGGATACCTGTTCATCCAGGCCCCTGCGGCATCGGCCGGCAGCATCGGCAGCCCGCTGCAGGCTTTCAACTTCCGCCCTTACGGCGACAGTGACCCGCTGTTGCTCGCGGCACTCGGCGGTGCCCTGACGACGGACGTGCTCACCTATCTTCTCGGCGGCACCGGTTTCGCCGGCACGATCGATCTGGCACCGGGACTCGACACGGTCGAGAAGGATCTGGGTTCGGCGAACTACGTGCTGCTCACCGGTGGCGACATCGCCAACCTCGACAACGTGAGCACGACCGGCGAAGTGATCGTGCTCGGCGGCAACGTCCTGGAGCCCACGCCGACACCTACGCCAACGCCAACGCCAACGCCAACGCCAACGCCAACGCCAACGCCAACGCCAACGCCAACGCCAACGGCGACCCCGACTCCGACGCCAACGGCCACACCGACGCCGTCGCCAACCGCGACACCGACCCCGGCGCCCACACCGACGCCGCTGCCGACCGCGACACCGACCCCGGCGCCCACGCCGACACCGCTGCCGACCGCAACCCCGACCCCGGCGCCCACGCCGACGCCGCTGCCGACCGCAACCCCGGCACCCACGCCGACGCCGCTGCCGACCGCGACACCAACCCCGGCGCCCACGCCGACGCCGCTGCCGACCGCGACACCGACCCCGGCTCCCACGCCGACACCGCTGCCGACCGCGACGCCGACCCCGGCTCCCACGCCGACGCCGCTGCCGACCGCAACGCCGACCCCGGCGCCTACACCGACACCGCTGCCGACAGCGACGCCGACCCCGGCTCCCACGCCGACACCGCTGCCGACGCCGTCGCAGGAGGAGGTCGACGAGATCGACACGGTCCTCAATCTCGCCACGCAACCGAAGGATCCACCGAAGAAGCCGGTGGACGAGAACGGCGAGACCGCCGATCGCATCGATATCCTGGAGACGTCGTATGAACTCGGCGAACTCTCCTGCAACCAGCTCTGAGGACCGCGCGATGGGACCGATCCTGCGTCGCGCAATGACCCTGGCACTGCTGGTGGCGGGACTCGCTCGCGCCGAGGCCGCGACGGTGCCGGCCGGCGAGGTCGCGCTGGTCACCGGCCAGGCCCAGGCCTCGAACCAGGCGACGCTGGACCTGCGGGCACTGGAAAAAGGCGACCCGGTCTACTCCGGCGACATCGTCTCCGCGGGGCCCAACACCTACGTCAATCTCAAGTTCACCGACGGCAGTTTCGTCCTGATTCGGCCGAATACACGCTTCGAGATCGAGGCCTACCGCGCCCCCGACGAACCTGCTGCGGCGGACGCGCCGAGCGCGACGACCGCCCCTGCGGCCAACGGCGAGGCGATTGCGGCGACGCCAGCGCCAGCCGGACGTGGGCAGGCCTTCTTCCGGCTGCTCAAGGGCGGCTTTCGTGCCGTCACCGGATTGATCGGACGCTCGGACCCGGCCGAGTACCGCATCAGCACGCCGGTCGCGACGATCGGCATCCGCGGCACCGACTATCTCGCCATCATCTGCGATGCGGCCTGCGCCAGCGACCCGGTCATTCTCGCCAGCCTGCTGCCCGGCTGCCCCGAGAACACCGCAACCCTGTGCGACATGCCGCTGCCCGAAGGCCTGTCGGCCCTCGGCGGTATCGTCGTCGGCGTCATCAGCGGTCGGGTCGTCACGGCCAACATCGACGGCCGCGAGGTCGAGGTCGGCCCCGGCCAGTTCCTGCTGACCCTGACCGACGGCACGCAGATCCTGCTGCCGCAACCCCCGGGCTTCCTCAAGCTCAATCCGATCCCCGACCCGACCGAACTCTGCGACGCCTGAGTCGCGACGGCGCGTCGACATGGCCTGCCTCGGCCTGAGCTGGGAACTCGGCGCCGCCAGCGGCTACGCCGCCGTGATGCGCCAGATCGTCCTCGCGGCGATGCGCCAGGGCCACCGCTGCGTCGCCATCGTCCGCGACCTGCACGCCAGCGCACCCCTGCTCGCGGATCTCCCGGCGCTGACCGTGGTGCAGGCGCCCGTCGCCACCGCCTCACGCATACCGCCGGTCCGCGTGCAGACCAGTTATGCCACGCTGCTGCACAACCGCGGGTTCGCCGATCCGCAATCCCTCGTCGCCCGACTGCAGGCCTGGCGCGCCCTGTTCCAGGCCTTCGGCATCGAGCGATTGCTGGCCCGGCACAGCCCCACGGCGGTGCTCGCCGCGCGCACCGCCGGCATCCCGGTGCTGCACTACGGCACCGGCTTCTCGATTCCGCCGGCGCGCACGCCATGGCCCGCGTTTCGCCCGGACATCGCCGAGGATGACCCCCGGCTCGCCGCGAACGAGCAGAGGGTCCTGGCGACGACCAACGCGGCGCTGCATCAGCTGGGCGCGCCGGCCTTGCCTGCGATGGCCGAGCTCTTCGCGCCGCTGCCGACCGCGCTGCTGACCTATCCCGAGCTCGACCCTTACCCGCGTCGCGAGCCGCTGCGTCGCCTCGGCCTGCCGCTCACAAGCTACGGCACGCCGCCGCGATGGCCTGCATCGCCGCGACGTCCACGCCTGTTCGCATCGCTGCCGGTGAACGACGGCACGCGCGGCTGGCTGGATATCCTGGCCCGGCTGCCGGTCTGTGCGCTGCTGCGATTCAGCGGCCCGGCCGTCAGCACCGGACCGCTGCCGCCGTCGCTCGCGGTCGCCGATGGGCCGGTCGACTTCGCGCAGGCCATCGCCGACTGCGACGCCGTGATCGGCTACGGCTCGCACAACCTCGTCTGCGAGGCGCTGCTGGCCGGCAAGCCGATGGCCTTGATCGCCCAGAACCCCGACCACCTGATGACCGGCGAACGCCTGCGCGCACTCGGCGCCGGCATCGTGCTGCCGGAGCGCCCGGCCGCTGACAGTGCGGACCGCCTGCTGGCGCTGCTCGAATCGTCCGGCCACGCCGACGCCGCCCGCGCCTTTGCCGCCCGTCACGCCGACGCTGCGCCGCGCGCGGGCATCGCCACGACGCTGCTCGATCTGGCGCTGGCGGCCGGCCGGGCCTGAGACCGCCTTGCCCGCTAGGAGTCTGGGCGGTAGGCACAGCGCAAGCGAGGCAAACCCATTTCGAGACAGGTTTCGCGTTGATGCGAGGCCAACAGCTGCGGACTATTGGCCGAGAGGCCGCGGAAGATGGCCGAAATGGCGAAGCCGGCGCCGCGCGCGTTTCTGCCGCCCCGGCTCCTAGGACAGATCGCAGGCGCGTCGCACCAGCGCCTGGCGCAACGGCGCGAGGGCGTTGACCGACTGCAGCCCGCGCTGCCGCAGCCAGCGCCAGCCGGGCAGCTGCAGGCGCCAGGCGCGATACAGGCCATCGGTGATCGCCATCATTTCGTGCGTCGCCGCCAGGCGCGCGCGCTGGTACCGGCCGAGCACACGCGCGCTGCCCGGATCGCGACGCGCCTCGCGCGCCGCCGTCAGGGTCTCGACCAGCACCCGGGCGTCGCCGAACCCGAGGTTCAGCCCCTGGCCGGCCAAAGGATGGACCACGTGCGCGGCATCCCCCGCGAGGGCGAAGCGTTCGCCGGCGTAGCGCTCTGCCTGCTGCAGTTGCAGCGGGAAACTGCGCCGCGGCGAACACGCCAGCACGCCACCCAGAACATGCTGCGACGCCGCGGCCAGCGTCGCGCAGAACGCCGTCTCGTCCATCGCCAGCAATGCGGCCGCCTCGGTCGTGGACCAGACCAGCGAGCTGCGTCCGTCGGCCAGCGGCAGCAGGGCCAGCGGGCCGGTGTCGAGGAAGCGCTGGTACGCCGCCTGCTGGTGTGGCCGCTCCGTGCTCACGTGACAGACCACCGCGGTCTGGTCGTAGTCGCTGCGCAACAGGTCCACGCCGAGCATCCCGCGCAGGGCCGATTGCGGGCCGTCGGCCGCAACCACCAGCCGCGCACGCAGACGACTGCCGTCGCCGAGTTCGAGCACCGCGGCGTCGGCATCGATGCGACATCCCGTCACCTCGGCAGGGACCTGCAACAGTGCCGGTGGCAGTGCCGCCAGCAGGGCCTGCACGAGCACGCCATGCTCGACGATGTGGCCGAGCAGCGGGCGCCGGGCGTCGGCGGCATCGAAGTGCAGGGACTGTGCCGGCTCGTTCTCCCAGACCTGCATGTGCGTGTAGGGACTCGCGCGCACGCCCGACACGGCCGGCCAGACACCGAGGACATCGAGCAGATCCACGCTGGCCGGCGAGAGCGCATAGACCCGGGCGTCATAGTCGCCTGGCAGCGGGCGCACGGGTTCGCGATCGAGCAGGCGGACGCGCAGGCCAGCGCGATGCAGGCCAACGGCAACGGCAGCGCCGGCAGGGCCGGCACCGACGATGGCAACGTCGCAGTCGACGGCGGGCGTCACGGTTCGCGCGCGGCCTGCGGGCTGTGGCCGGCGTATCCCAGGTTCTGCCACAGCACCGTCTCGTGGAGTCCCGGCACCAGATCGAGCGCCAGCAGCCCCAGATGGCGCAGGCCGCTCAGGCCCGGCACCCGGTTGGAGAACAGGCGTACCACGCCATCCGTGAAGCCGGCCATCCTCCTGCGATCGGCTTCGCGGCGCTGCCCGTAGGCGCGCAGCAGCGCGGCATCGCCGGGATCGTCGGCTGTGGCGAGCAGCTCCGTCAGCGTCGCGGCATCGCGCAGGCCGAGATTGAAGCCCTGGGCTGCCACCGGATGCAGCGCCTGCGCGGCGTTGCCGACAAACACGGTGCGCGCCGCGGTCAGGCTGCTGCCGACGACGCGCTGCAACGGATGCGCCTGTCGCCGGCCGAGCTGCTCGAAACGGCCCAGCCGTCCGCCGAACACCTCCTGCGCCTGCGACAGGAAGCGCGCGTCATCCGTTTGCATGCGATCGGCGACGAGCGGCGACGGTGTGGTCCAGATCAGCGAGCACAGCCGGTCCTCCTGCGCCCAGGGTTTGGGCAAGAGCGCGATCGGGCCCTCGGGGGTGAAGCGCTCGTAGGCGCAGCCGCGATGCGGGCGGCTGCAGCGGACGGCCGTGACGATCGCCGACTGGCGATAGTCGTGCGTTTGCGCACCGACGCCCATCCAGCCGCGGACCGGTGACTGCGCGCCGTCCGCGGCGACCAGCAGGCGTGCCGTCATGCGCCGGCCATCGGCGAGCGTCAGGCCGACGTGGTCGTCGCCGGGGCTCGCGCCGGTCAGGCGCATCGGCGCGACCACCTGCACCGGCGCCTGCGCGGCGCGCTGCCAGAGCACCTCGCCCAGCTGCCGCACCGGCAGGTTGTAGCCCAGCGCATCGAGCCCGGACTCTGCCGCCGAGAAGCGCGCCACACCGAAGCGCCCACGCTCGGAAACGTGCGTGGACAGGATCGGCGCCGCCTGCAGCGCAAGCTGCGGCCAGACACCGAGACCCTGCAGCACCCGCACGCTCGCATGGTTGATCGCGATGCAGCGTTCGTCCCACTGCGGCGGCCTGGCGTCCAGTGGCGCCGGTTCGATGAGCGCGACGCGCAGACGCGAACCCGCCAGGCCCAATGCGACGCTGGCGCCGACCAGGCCACCGCCAACGATCGCGACATCGACCATCGCGGTGTCAGCCACGCGCACTCCGGTCCAGCCCGCCGCCAGATCGTCGTGACACGTTTCTAGGCCCTGCCCGCCATCAGCGCCTCGATCTCGCGCACCGTTCGCGGCACACCGTCGGTGAGCACGCGCGGACCGTCCGCGGTGACGACGACATCGTCCTCGATGCGCACGCCGATGCCCCAGTACTTCTGCGGCACGCCGCGCGTTCCGGGTGGGATGTACAGCCCGGGCTCGACAGTCATGACCATGCCGGGCTCGAAGGGCCTCGGCTTGCCGTCCAGTCGGTAGCGTCCGACGTCATGCACGTCCATGCCCAGCCAGTGCCCGGTGCCGTGCATGTAGAACTGCCGGTGCCGGCCCTCGCGAATCAGGTCTGCCGGCTTGCCCTTGAGCAGTCCCAGTTCGACCATGCCCTCGGTCAGGACCCTCGTGGCGACCTCGTGCGGACGCGACGATGGCGTACCCGGCTTGAGCGTGCGGATCGCCTGGCGATTGGCCTCGAGCACGACCTCGTAGACGGCCTGCTGGGCGGCGCTGAACCGGCCGTTGACCGGGAAGGTGCGCGTGATGTCCGCCGTGTAGCCGCGCAGCTCGCCGCCGGCATCGATCAGCAGCAGATCGCCGTCGCGCAGCTCGGCATCGTTCTCGGTGTAGTGCAGGATGCAGGCGTTCTCGCCGCCGCCGACGATGCTGCCGTAGCCCGGCTCCATGTCGTGACGCGCGAGATGGTGATGCAGCTCGGCGCCGACCTGCCATTCATAGAGCCCGGGACGCGCGGTCCGCATCGCGATGCAGTGCGCCTCGGCACTGATCGCGCAGGCGCTCGCCATGACATCGAGTTCGGCCGCCGACTTGTGCAGCCGCATCTCGTGAAGCGTGGTCTCGAGCGCGGTCACGGCCACCGGCGCCGCGGCACCGCGGCGCGAAACCTCGCGGATCTCGCGCACGCAGGCATTGATCCGCGTATCGAGCTGCGGATGCTCGCCCAGGGTGTAGTGCAGGTGGGTGCGGCCGCCGAGCAGCGCCGGCAGCTGCGCCTCGAACTCCTCGATCGGATAGGCCTCGTGCGCGCCATGGTCGCGCACGGCGCCCTCGGGGCCGGCACGGCGCCCGTCCCAGATTTCGCGCTCCGGGTCGCGGCTGCGTACGAACAGCAGGTACTCGGCCTTGCGTCCGCCGTCCTTGCGTCCCGGTGCCAGCACGGCGATGGCGTCCGGCTCGGGAAAGCCGGTGAGGTAGGCGAAGTCGCTGTCCTGGCGGAAGCGGTAGTGCGTGTCGCGCGACCGCACGACCTCGTGCGCCGCCGGCACGATGGCGATGCCGTCGTTGCCGATCAGCCGCATCAGCTGCGTGCGCCGCGCGACGAATTCCTTCTGGGCGAATCCGGTCATGTCAATCAGTGCAGGTGTTGCGAGTCGGTGGGGTCGAGCGTCGGCCGCGGATGCATCTCCATGAAGACCAGCTGCGCGCCGACGCGCACGTACTCGACCAGTTCGGCGTAGGCGCCTTCCTCAATGTTCGCATCGGCCTCGTCGCCGACTGCGGCACGGGTCAACTCGGTGAGATCGCCGACGATCTCGCGCGCCTCTTCCGAGCACCGCTCCAGATCCAGCCGCCGGCTCGCGAGCCCGAACAGGAACCCGCTGCACCAGGATGCGAGCGCCGTGGCACGCGGGACCAGCGCCACCGAGTCGTCGGGCAGCAGCGGCTGGAAGCTCATCGCCTCGTCGGTCAGCGCCGCGAGCGTGTCGGCGCGCAGGCGCTCCAGCGCCGGGCGGACGCTCGCCGGCAGCGCACGATCGGACTCGACCAGATGCAGCAGGTCGATCTTCTCGGGTTCCAGCACGCACAAGGCGCCGCACAGGGCGCCGTGGTACTCGGCCGCTGCCTCGGGTTCGCCGAGTGCGGCCAGCGTGTCGCTGAGGGCGTCGTAATCCATCGGGGTGCTCATCGGCGGATTATAAGTCCGCGACTGCCCGCGACCGACCGCCCCGGAAACGACGAGGGGGCCTGACCGGCCCCCTCGTGCGTGCTGCGCGCCGCCCGCTCAGGGGCTGGGCGTCCGCGGCAGGCCGCAATCCGGGCTGGCGCCGTGGTCGCAGCCGTCGATGTCGACGTAGTTCTGCGTGCTGTACTCGGCGTCGTCCGGCTTGGTCAGCGCGCCGCCGTTGCCGGTGAGCTGCTGCAGATAGTCGACGAAGCCCTGCGCGTACTCGGTCTGCGTGTCCTCGACCCGCCCTTCGTCGAACGCGAGCTTGAAGGTCTGGTAACCGTCGCCGCCGCTGGCCGCGAGGAAGTCGTTGGTGACGACCGTGTAGTCGGCATCGAGGTCGATCGGCTGCCAGGTCTCGCCGAGGCGACGGTTGATCTCCACGCTGGAGATGCGGCTGCCGGCCGCCTTCGACATGTCCACTTCGTAGCGCAGGCCGGACGCGTACGGATAGGCCCCGTCGGAGCCGCCGGCCTCGATCACGTTGGACAGGCCCTCTTCGAGCGAATCGACGATCTCCTGGCCGCTCAGCGTCAGCACTACCAGCGTGTTCGAGAACGGCAGCAGCGTGTACACGTCGGCGATGGTGACGTCGCCGGCGGGAACGTTGATGCGAACGCCGCCACCGTTCTGGAAGCCGATGTCCGCCGTCGGCGTCACCGACATGAAGGCCTCGGCGACCACGTTGGAGATGTCCGAGCCCTTCTCGTAGGTATCAGCCGGCGTGCACAGCGGCTGGCCGCGCGTGTCGCCCGGGAAGCGGGCCAGGCAGAGGTTCTCGGCGGCGGAGCCGATGACCTGCTGCGTCAGCACGTCCACCTGCGCACCGAAGCCGGCGAGAAGCTCGCGGGCAAACGGATCCTCGTCGACCAGCACGACTTCGCGGAAGGCGTCGAGCGCCTGCCCGATCAGGAAGCCGTCGGCATCGGCGACCGTCAGCGTGCGCGTCTGCTCGTCACCGTCCACCGCGGTGTCGGGATCGAACTCGTAGTTGAAGCGCGTGCCGGTCGGCAGATAGGGCACGCCGGCGCAGGACGTCACGACGCCGTCCTCGTCGAACTCGACATTGAGCTCGCCGAGCACATGCGCATACTCCCAGGCCTGCACGATGCAGACGTCGTCGCCGTCGGCGTTCTGCACGATGGTCGGATAGTCGCCCTCGGGCGCGAAGCCGAGCTGCTCCAGCCCCTCGCCACCGAGCAGGGTGTGCGAGTCGCCGCCGACGATGACGTCGACGCCGGTCAGCGCCTCGGCCAGCGCGATGTCCGCCAGGTAGCCCTGGTGCGTGACCAGGATGATCTTGTCGATGCCCTCGGCCGTGAGGAGATCGATGTTGGCCTGCGCGGTCTCGAGTTCGTCGAGCAGCACCGTGCCCGGGTCCGGGCGCGAGGACACCTGGGTCTTCTGCGCGATGTCGATGCCAATCAGGCCGACCTTCTGCCCGCCGACGTCCCTGATCACGTAGGGCTTGATGTAGTCCCTGGCGGCGAGCGGCGAGTTCTCGCCCGGCACGACGTTGGCGCCGAGTACGTCGGTTTCGCAGATCCCCGAGGCGAGTTCATCGAGGAAGAACGCGAGCCCGGCATCGCCGCTGTCGAACTCGTGGTTGCCGAGTTCGAACACGTCGAAGCAGACCAGGTTCATGAGCTGCGCGTCCGCCGTGCCTTCGTACAGCGTGTAGAACAGCGTGCCGGTGATCGCATCGCCGGCGTGGATCTTCAGGACGTTGTCGCGGTTGGCCTCGAGCCGGCCGAACAGCTCGACCAGCCGCGGCATGCCGCCGTACGACACCTCCACCTCGGTGATCGGATCACCGTCGCCGTTGGCCGCCTGACCGAGCTCCAGGGCACTGACGTCGAAGTCGAAGCTTTCCTCGAGCAGGTGCGAGTGGTGGTCGTTGATGTGCAGGATCGTCAGCTTCAGCGGCGTCGCGGGCGCCTCGCCGGCCGGACCTTCCGGGCCCTGCGGACCGGCGGGTCCCGGCGCACCGGCGGCGCCGTCGTCACCGTCGCAGCCGGCGAGCATCAGCGGAAGACAGACCAGGCCGGCAGCCAGCCAGCGGAACGGGTTGGACATCGCAGACACTCCGTGAGGACAGTCGGGAATTGCGACCGGACCTTATGGCGTGGCTGTTTCAGCGGCATGAAACGGGAGCGGCGCCTCTATAATCCGCCGATGAGCAGCACCGATTTCGTCTCCGTCCTCCGCAGTTGCGCGCCCTACGTCCACGCGCACAACGGGCGCGTGTTCGTGATCGCCTTCGGCGGCGAGGCCGCGGAACACCCGGGCTTCGACCAGCTCATCTACGACATCGCGCTGCTGCAGAGCCTGGGGACCAAGCTGGTGCTGGTACACGGCGTGCGCCCGCAGATCGACCAGCGTCTGCGCTCGCAGGGTCTCGAACCCCGCTTCGTGAACCGCCTGCGCGTCACCGACCGCCCCGCGCTGGACTGCGTCAAGTCCGCTGCCGGCAGCCTGCGCATGGACATCGAAGCGCGGCTGTCGACCTCGCTCGCATCGACGCCGATGGGCGGCGCGCGCATCCGCGTCGCCGCCGGCAACTGGATCACCGCGCGCCCGGTCGGCGTGCGCGACGGCGTGGACTTCCTGTTCACCGGCGAAGTCCGGCGCGTCGACGTCGACAGCATCCGCCAGGTGCTCGACCAGGAACGCATCGCCCTGCTCTCGCCCGTCGGCTACTCCCCCACCGGGGAGATCTTCAACGTGCGTGCCGAGGACGTGGCGACCGCAACGGCGACTGCGCTGGGCGCCGACAAGCTGGTGTTCGTGACGCCGAGCAGCCCGGACCGCTGGCGCAGTGCCGACAGCACCGGCGATGCCGGCCAGCTGTCGGCTCCCGAGGCCGAGCAACTGCTTGCCGACAGCACGCTCGACGGCGTCGACCGCGTCTACCTGGCTGCGGCGCTCGCGGCCACCCGCGGTGGCGTCAAGCGCGTGCACCTGGTCGGCCAGGACGCCGACGGTGCGCTGCTGCGCGAGCTGTACACGCGCGACGGCGTCGGCCTGATGATCTATTCCGACGCCGACTACGAGGCCACGCGCGACGCGACGATCGAGGATGTCGGCGGCGTGCTCGCGCTGATCGAGCCGTTGGAACAGCAGGGCGTGCTGGTGCCGCGTTCGCGCGAGCAGCTCGAACTCGACATCCAGCACTTCAACGTCATCGTCCGCGACGGCATGGCGATCGCGTGCTGCGCGCTGTTCCCGTTCCCCCAGAACCAGATGGGCGAGCTGGCCTGTGTCGCTGTACACCCCGACTACCAGAGGGCCGGCCGCGCCGGTGCACTGCTCAAGCGTGTCGAGGCCGAGGCGCGGGCGCTCGGCCTCAGACAGTTGTTCAGCCTGACGACGCACACGCCGCACTGGTTCATCGAGCACGGCTTCCGCAAAGGCAGCATCGACGAGCTGCCGATGCAGAAGCAGCGCCTCTACAACTACCAGCGCAACTCGCTGGTGCTGGTGAAGGATCTGTGAACAACGCAGATTGGGCGGCGCGCTCGCGCGCACACGTCTGGCATCCGTGCACGCAGATGAAGGACCACGACGGCGGCGATGCAGCGCCGCTGCCGCTGGTGCCGATCCGCTCGGCCGAAGGCGCCTGGCTCGAGGACTTCGAAGGCCGGCGCTACCTCGACGCGGTCGGCTCGTGGTGGACCAACATCTTCGGCCACCGCCACCCGTACATCGTCGAGCAGCTCAAGCAGCAGCTCGACACGCTCGACCACGTGATGCTCGCCGGCTTCACCCACGCGCCGGTCGTCGAGCTGTCGGAGCGCCTGGTGAAGCTGGCGCCGCCGGGACTCAGCCGCTGCACCTACGCCGACAACGGCTCGTCGGCGGTCGAGGTCGCGCTGAAGATGTCGTTCCACTACTGGCGCAACACCGGCAAGCCGGGCAAGACCCGCTTCATCGCGCTGGAGAATGGCTATCACGGCGAAACGCTCGGCGCGCTCGCGGTCGGCGGGCCGTCGATGTACCGCGATACCTACGCGCCGCTGCTGCTGTCGCCCATCCACGTTCCCTCGCCGGACTGCTACGAACGTGGCCCCGGCGAGAGCTGGGAGGACTATACGCGCCGCCAGTTCCAGCACATGGAGCTGGCGCTCGAACGACATGCGCACGAGGTCTGCGCGGTCATCGTCGAGCCGCTGGTGCAATGCGCCGGCGGCATGCGCATGTATCACCCGATCTACCTGAGCCTGCTGCGTGAGGCCTGCGACCGTCACGGCGTGCACCTGATCGCGGACGAGATCGCCGTCGGCTTCGGTCGCACCGGAACGATGTTCGCGTGCGAGCTGGCTCCGCCGCTCCAGTACGGGACGGGAGCGAAGCGAGGCATCACACCGGATTTCCTGTGCCTGTCGAAAGGCCTGACCGCGGGCACGCTGCCGCTGGCGGTGACGCTGACGCGCGAAACGATCTTCGAGGCCTTCTACGACGACTATGCCGCCGGCAAGGCCTTCCTGCATTCGCATTCCTACACCGGCAATCCGATCGGTTGCCGCGCCGCGCTGGCGACGCTGGACCTGTTCGAACGCGAGCAGCCGCTGGCCTCGAACCGCCTGCTGTCCAATCTGATGTGGACGCAGACCGCCGAGCTGCGTGCACACCCGCACGTCGCCGAGGTGCGCCAGCAGGGCATGATCCTGGCAATCGAGCTGGCGAAGAACGTGCACCGCAAGACGCCGTATCCGGCAGCGGAACGTCGCGGTCTGCGCGCCTACCGCCATGCACTCGGAGCGACGAAGGACCGCGGCGTGCTGCTGCGCCCGCTCGGCAACGTGCTTTATTTCATGCCGCCCTACGTGATCGCCCCCCGGGAGATCGAATGGCTCGCGCAGGTGACGCTCGAGGCCGTGCGTGCCGCCACCGCGGACTGAGGCAGCGGCCGTGACCCGCATCCATCTGCCGCCGCCGCTGGCCGAAGGTCTGGAACTGGCGCTGCCGGAGCCGGCGTTCCGCCATCTCGTCCAGGTCCTGCGTCAGCGGCCCGGCGACGACTTCGTCGCCTTCGACGGCTGCGGCGGCGAGTACCCGGCCACGCTGGTCGAGGTCGACAGGCGACAGGCCACCGCCCGCCTCGCCGCCCACGATCCCGTCGACCGCGAATCGCCGCTGGACCTGCGCCTGGCCCAGTGCGTGTCCAAGGGCGAGCGCATGGACTACACCCTGCAGAAGGCCGTGGAACTGGGCGTCACCCGGGTCACGCCGCTGATCTCCGAACGCAGTGTCGTGCGGCTCGATGCCGAGCGCTGGAACAGGAAGCTCGATCACTGGCTCGGCGTGATGATCTCGGCCTGCGAGCAGAGCGGGCGGACGCGGATTCCCGCACTCGATCCGGCGGTGCCACTGGCGACGTGGCTCGCCGCCGGCCTCGATGGCGACGGCGTGGTGCTCGATCCGCTCGCCGCGTCCGGCCTCGCCGGCCTGCAGACGCCTGCCGGACCGCTGACCGTGCTCGCCGGGCCGGAGGGCGGACTCAGCGAACGGGAGATCCGGGCTGCGCGCGATGCGGGCTTCGCCGGTCTGCGACTCGGCCCGCGCGTGCTGCGCACCGAAACCGCCGCGGTGGCGCTGCTCGCGGCCTTGCAGGGGCGCTGGGGCGACTGGCGCTGAGCTTTCGCCGCAGCGGCCGGCCCGGCGCCAGGCCAACCGCCGATCCGACCGGAACGGCCGCTCATGCCGGCCAGTCCCCAGTGGCGTCAGGGTCAGTGGGTTTGCACTGCAACATACGGTACAGTATGGGCCGTTTTGAACGGCGCCCCTAGTGACGCCGGTCCTTTCCCGATCCTCCGGAGACCTTTGATGCCTCAGTACACTCCGCCGCTGCGCGACATGCAGTTCGTCCTGCACGAGATGCTCAACGTCGAGGGCGCGCTCAAGAAACTGCCCCCGCACGCCGACATCGACGCCGCGACCATCGACTCGGTGCTCGAGGAAGGCGGCAAGTTCTGCGCCGAGGTGCTGTACCCGCTCAACCGCGTCGGCGACCGCGAAGGCTGCACCTACCACGGCGACGGCGTCGTCACCACGCCGACGGGCTTCAAGGAGGCCTACCAGCAGTTCGTCGAGGCCGGCTGGGGCGGTCTGGGCATGGATCCGGACTATGGCGGCCAGGGCCTGCCTCACGTCGTGCACAGCGCGTTCATGGAGATGATGAACTCCGCGAACCAGGCGTGGACGATGTATCCGGGTCTGTCGCATGGCGCCTACAACGCGCTGCATGCCTTCGGCACCGACGAACAGAAGAACCTGTACCTGCCCAAGCTCGTCTCCGGCGAGTGGACCGGCACGATGTGCCTCACCGAGCCGCATGCCGGCACGGACCTGGGCATCCTCAAGACCAAGGCCGAGCCCAACGCCGACGGCAGCTACAGCATCACCGGCACCAAGATCTTCATCTCGGCCGGCGAGCACGACATGGCGCAGAACATCGTGCACCTGGTGCTCGCGCGCCTGCCGGACGCGCCCGGCGGCACCAAGGGCATCTCGCTGTTCATCGTGCCCAAGTTCATCCCCGAGGCCGACGGCTCGCTGGGCGAGCGCAACACGTTCAAGTGCGGCGCCATCGAACACAAGATGGGCATCCACGGCAACGCCACCTGCGTGATGAACTTCGACGGCGCCACCGGCTGGATGGTCGGCGCGCCGAACAAGGGCCTGATGGCGATGTTCGTGATGATGAACAGCGCGCGCCTGGGCGTGGGCATGCAGTCGCTGGGCCTCGCCGAAGTCGCCTACCAGAACTCGCTCGCCTACGCGAAGGAGCGCCTGCAGTCGCGCTCGCTGACCGGTCCCAAGCTCAAGGACAAGCCGGCCGACCCGATCATCGTCCACCCGGACGTGCGTCGCATGCTGCTCACGCAGAAGGCCTATGTCGAAGCCGCCCGCGCCTTCACCTACTGGGCGGGACTGGCGATCGATGTCGAGCACAAGCATCCGGACGAGAAGGTGCGCAAGGACAACGCCGATCTGGTCGCCCTGCTCACGCCGGTGGTCAAGGGCTTCATCACCGACAACGGCTACGAGAGCACCACGCTGGCCATGCAGGTGCTCGGCGGCCACGGCTACATCTCCGAGTGGGGCCTGGAGCAGCATGTGCGCGATGCGCGCATCAACATGATCTACGAGGGCACCAACACCATCCAGGCGCTCGACCTGCTCGGCCGCAAGGTGCTCGGTGACATGGGCGCCAGACTGATGAAGTTCGGCAAGGCGATGCAGGCCGCGCTCGCGCCCTTCGGCGAGATGTCGGAGATGCAGGAGTTCCTGGCGCCGTTCAACGCGCTGCAGAGCGAGGTGCAGAAGCTGACGATGGAGATCGGCCAGCGCGCGATGAAGAATCCGGACGAGGTCGGCGCCGCCGCGGTGCCGTACCTGCGCCTGATCGGCCACCTGGTGTTCTCGTTCGCGTGGTGCTACGCCGCCGGCGTCGCGCTGCGCAAGCAGGACTCGGGCGATGCGTTCTACAAGACCAAGCTGGTCACCGCGCGCTTCTACTTCGCCAAGCTGTATCCGGAGACCGCGGCGCTGATCGCCCAGGCCCGCGCCGGCAGCCAGTCGCTGATGGAGCTCGAAGCCGCCAGCTTCTGATCGCGGCGGACCCACCGGGCAGCCCGGCGATGCGCCGCATCGCCGGGCTTTTTATACTCGCGCCCCCATGAACCTTCCCGCCCCGATCTGGCGTCGCTGCATCGCGGCGGTCTACGACGGCCTGCTGCTCGTCGGCCTGTGGATGGTGGCGCTGGTCATCGACACCGTGGTGCGCGACCTCTTCGCGCTGGACCGCAACTGGGCGGCGCTGCGCGCCTACCTGTTTCTTGTCGGTCTGTGCTTCTTCAGCTGGTCATGGACGCACGGCGGACAGACGCTGGGCATGCGCACCTGGCGGCTGCGCGTGCAGCGCAGCAACGGTCTGCCGCTGCGCTGGCTCGATGCGGCCCTGCGCTACGCGCTGATGCTGCTGTGCTGGGGCATCGTCCTGACCCCGGCCCTGCTGCAACTGCCGCAACTGGCCGGCCGGGCGAACGCCGCCACCATCGCGGCCGGCGCACTGCTGGCCGTCGCGGCAGGCCTGCTGTCGACGGCGCTCGACACCCGGCGACGCGCGCCGCAGGACCGGCTGAGCCGGACCGAGCTCGTCGTGCTGCCGGCGGAAAGCAGGCGCTGAACGCTCAGGAGGCCTGCGGTCGGACGACCAGGGCTTCCAGGTTCGCCTTGAGTTCGCCGGCATTGAAGGCGCGCGTGTCCTCGCTGCGCTTCTCGCCCTTGAACATCACCACGTCTGCCTGTGCGGCATACCGCGTCTCGCTCTGCGTCGTCGACACGCCGGCACCGGCGTACGGATAGAAATAGTAGTAGCCGAAGCCCGGAAAGCCGCTGAACGTCTGCTGGTAGCGCACGTCTGCGTCGGTATCCTTGGCCGCCAGCACGAAGTAGTCATAGCCCTGCGCCAGCGTCAGCTCCGCTGCACGGTAGAGCAGGTAGTTCTCGACGATCTCGCGCGGCGTCGCGCTGTTGCCAGAGAAGCTCACGCGAAAGCGGTTGGATTCGAGCTTCTGTTCGGCATAGCCGAAACCGCGTTCGCGCGGCTGATACGGCGTGGCGGTGACGCAGGCGGCGAGCGCCGCACCGAGCGACAGGATGACGGCGTTCCGGATCAAGGGCTTGTTCATGACGCGACACCTCGACAATTGTTCGTGACGGGCTGAGCGGGCAGCGCTCCTGTATTACGAGACCGCGGCACGGGCGGTTGCGTTCACCGGGCCCGCCGCAATCGCAGCATCGCCAGCGCCGCCAGCGCCAGCGTCGGCGCCCCGGCGGCGAGCAGCGGCTGCCAGCCATAGAGCTGGCCCAAGCTCGCGGCGACCTCGTTGACCACGTAGAACGCGAGGCCGACGAGGATGCCGACCAGCAGCCGCTGCCCGGCACCGCCGCTGCGTTGCAGACCCAGCACGAACGGCACGGCGAACAGCATCATCGCCATCACCGTGAACGGCGCCACCAGCTTGCGCCACAGCGACAGCTCGTACTGGCGTGCGTCGAGCCCGTTCTCGCTCATGTAGTCGATCAGGCGCATCAGGCCGGGCGTCGTCAGGCTGCCGGCCTCGAGCACGAACAGGCGCAGCACCTCGGGCGACAGGCGGCCGTCCCAGTCGAGTTCGTCGTGGCGCTCGGCGATCACGCGCTCGTCCTCGAAGCGCGTCAGCCTGACGCCGCGCAGACGCCAGCCGCCGTCGCGGTACTCGGCCGTCTCGGCGTTGAGCACGCGCTCGATGTCCAGCGCTTCGCCGAGCGTGTAGATGTCGACGTTGGCCAGGCGGTTCTCGTCGCGCAGCGCGCGCACGTGCACCACGTGCCGCCCGTCGCGCAGCCAGACCGGTTGCTCGGTCACGCCGCCGGCAGCATCGTGCTGCGCCTGGGACTTGTACGCGCGCGCCGCCATCGTCCCCGCCGGGGCCAGCCAGTCGCCGATCACCAGCGCCAGCACGCCGAGAATGGCACCGGCCGCGAGCGTCCAGCCGCCAAGCCGGCCCAGCGTGACACCGGCGGCGCGCATCGCGGTGATCTCGTTCTGCGCCGCCAGCGCCCCCAGCCCCATCAGCGTGCCGAGCAGCGCGATGATGGGCATCAGCACGTAGAGCCCGGACGGCAGCATCATCAGCGTGTACCAGAGCAGCTGCAGCATGCCGAAGCTGCCCTCGCCGGCCTCGTCGATCTCCGCGACGAAGCTGATGAAGGTGTAGATCGCCACCAGGGCCAGTCCGACGATGGCGGTGAAGCCGAGGACGGTGCCGATCAGATAGCGCCCGAGACGGCTCACGCGCGCCACCGCAGCAGGTTCTGGCGCTTGGCGACGAGCAGCAGGGCCCAGACGAGCATGAGCGCGTGCACCCACCACAGGCCTACCGCGTCGCTGATGCGTCCCTTCGCGATCCAGGCCTGCCCCATGCCGATCAGCTGCGAATACAGCAGATAGGCCGCGATGCCGACGACGATCTTGCCGTAGCGTCCCTGCCGCGGGGCGATGTGCGCGAGCGGCACGGCGAGCAGGGTCAGGATCAGCACCGAGATCGGTGCCGCCACCCGCCAGGCCAGTTCGGCGCGGTCGTGAGGATCGTTCGAGCCGAGCAGCTGCGCCGTCGGCATCAGCTTGCGCTTGGCGCTGATGTAAATGAACTCCGGCGGCGAGACGCGCGTGCTGAACTCGCCGAAGCGCATCACGTCGTAGTCGGCGCGACCGGGTTCGCCGCGGTAGCGGAAGCCGTTGTCCAGGGTCACGGTACGCTCGCCGCTGATCGGATCGGTACGCTGCGCACCGCTGCGCGCCGTCACGAAGCTCACGCCGCCGTCATCCTCCTCCACCTGCGCAATCACGGTGCCGAGCTGGCTGCCGTCGGTGCTCATCTGCTCGGTGTAGAAGACCGCGCGCCCGCTCATCACCGACTTGAAGCGCCCCTCCTCGAACGGATTGAACTGGATCAGGCGCGCCGCATTCTTGACCAGGTAGTCCGCCGTGCGTCCCGCCCAGGGACCGACCTGGAAGGCCAGCGCCGCGGTGAGCAGCGCCAGCATGCCGCCGAGCAGCACGAACGGCCGGTACAGCGCCGCCAGGCCGACGCCACAGCCCATCATGGCCGACACTTCGCTGTCCCGGTACAGCCGCCCCAGCGACAGCATGATGGCCAGCAGCAGCGACACCGGGATGAGGATCACCAGGTACTGCAGGCTCGACAGCGCCGCGACCTGGAACAGCAGCTCGCGCGGCAGCTCGCCGGCGGCGGCCTGGGCGAGGAAGCGCGCGAAACGCGTGGACAGCATGATCGCAAGCAGCACGAAGGTCACGGCGAACCACGACACCCCGGCCTCGCGCAGCAGGTAGCGGTCGAGAATCGTGGTCTTCACGGCATCGCGATCGGGGACATGCGCGGATTATGCCTGCCATGTACGCAGACGGCCGGACGCGGGCGCGGTTCCGGGCGGGAAATTCTTTGCGACGAAGCCGTCGGCTTCTATAAACTGCAGGATTACGGTGCATCGGTCCCGATGCCGGCGGCGGAGACCCCCAAATCCCCGACAACTGGGATCGTCCGGCTTGAAATCAGACACGCGAGGTTGGCTCGGTCGCCCCCGCAGCGTGCAGAGAGGAAGCAATGGAATATTTCGTCAAGAGCGGTAATCCGGAGAAGCAGCGCGTAGCCTGCCTCATCGTCGGCATTTTCGACCGCCGCAGCCCCTCGCCCGCAGCCGACACGATCGACAAAGCCAGCGGCGGCGCGATCTCCGGCGTCATGCGCCGCGGCGACATGGACGGCAAGCTCGGCACGACGCTGATCCTCCACAACGTCAGCGGCACCTTTGCCGACCGCGTCATGCTGGTCGGCCTGGGCCGCGAGCGCAGCTTCGACGAGGCCGCCTTCCGCAAGGCGGTCACGGCGTCCTCCAGGGCGCTGCGCGCAACGGGGGCGATCGACGCCGCGTCCTACCTCACGCATCTGCCGGTGCGCAATCGCGACTTCCAGTGGAACGTCACCCAGGCGGTGCTGACGACCGAGGATCTGTTCTACCGCTTCGACGAATGCCGCGGGGCGAAGGCGCGGGCGGACATTCCCTCGCCGAGGCTGGAGCGCTACACCTTCGACGTGCCACGACGCTCCGACCTGCCGGGCGGCGAGCGCGGACTCGCCGAGGCCAGCGCAATCGCCACGGGCGTGCGCCTGGCCAAGGATCTCGGCAACCTGCCCGGCAACATCTGCACGCCGACCTACCTCGCCGAGCAGGCCCGCAAGATGGCAGGCGGCAGCGGCATCAAGACCCGCATCCTCGAGCAGGAAGACATGGAGCGCCTGGGCATGGGCGCGCTGCTGTCGGTCGCCCGCGGCTCGCGCCAGCCGCCGAAGCTGATCGTGATGGAGTACCTGAAGGGCCCCAAGGGCGACAAGCCGATCGTGCTGGTCGGCAAGGGACTGACCTTCGACGCCGGCGGCATCTCGATCAAGCCTGCAGCGGCCATGGACGAGATGAAATTCGACATGTGCGGCGGTGCCGGCGTCTTCGGCACGATGGCCGCGCTCGCCGAGCTCAAGCTGCCGCTCAACGTGGTCGGCATCGTACCGGCGTCGGAGAACCTGCCCGACGGTGCCGCCAACAAGCCCGGCGACATCGTCACCAGCATGGCCGGCATCACCATCGAGGTGCTCAATACCGACGCCGAGGGGCGTCTGATCCTCTGCGACGCGCTCACCTACGCCGAGCAGACCTACGAACCGGCGATCTGCATCGACATGGCGACGCTGACCGGCGCCTGCGTGGTCGCGCTCGGCAGCCACGCCAGCGGCCTGTTCAGCAACACCTCGTCGCTGGGTCGCGCCCTGCTGACCGCCGGCGAGCAGATCGGCGACCGCGCGTGGGAACTGCCGATGTGGCCGGAGTACGACGAGCAGATCCGCAGCGAGTTCGCCGACATCGCCAACATCGCCACCAAGGGTGCACGCGAGGCCGGCGCGACGATCGGTGCGGTGTTCCTGCAGCGCTTCGCCAGGAAGATGAAGTGGGCCCACCTCGACATCGCCGGCACCGCATGGGTCGGCAAGAAGGCCAGCGGGCGCCCGGTGCCGATGCTCGTGCAGTACCTGCTCAACGTCGCCGCCCGCCGCGGCGAGCCCTAGCGTCCACGCACGACGGCCGCCCATCGAGGCGGCCGTTGTTCATGCGGGCGTCAGCTTCGCCCGCAGAGTTCACCACCGATTCAGAACGCCGCCCCTCTAATGGTCCGCAGGCCGGAGCCCCATCCGGATCATCCGCAACCATGGAGGGAGCGACATGCTGTACTACGCAGTGGTGTTTCTGGTGATCGCACTGATCGCCGGCGTCCTCGGGTTCACCGGCATCGCCGGAACGGCCGCGAGCATCGCCAAGATCCTGTTCTTCGTGTTCCTGGTCCTGTTCGTGATCTCGCTGCTGCTCGGCAGACGGGCGCCGTCGCCATAGCGCGCAGCGCACTCCCCGACAGTCCATCAACGGAGATCGAACCATGACGCGAAACAAACCCCCGTTTCACAAGCTCGCCGCGGCAGCCGCTGCCGGCACCCTGCTGGCCGCCGCGCTCGGTGCCTGCAAGGACCGTCCCGACGCCCGCATGAGCGACGCGGACATTGACGACATGCCGCGACAGAGCGAGAACCTGGCCGCCGCACTCGACGACACCGGCATCACCGCCCAGGTGAAGGGCCGGCTCGAAAGCGATGCCCGCACCCAGGCGGCGGATATCGCGGTCGAGACCAACAACGGCGTGGTCACCCTCGAGGGCACCGCACCGAGTACTGCGGCCCGCGATGCCGCCGAGGAACTCGCCCGCATGGTCCCGGAGGTGCGCGGCGTCGACAATCGCATCGACGCACCGCATCCGGCCGACGGCATGGCCGACAGCGCCGAAGCGGCGGCGCGCGAGGCGGGGGAATCGATCGACGACGCCTGGATCACGACGAAGGTGAAGTCCGCGCTGCTCGCCGATCCGCAGACCCAGGGTCTGAAGATCGACGTCGACACGGAGCAGGGCGTGGTCTCGCTCAGCGGCGAGATCGACAGCGCCACCGAGCACCGGCAGGCCGTCGACGTCGCCCGTGGCATCGAGGGCGTGCGCAAGGTCGACGACACGGCGCTGGTCGTCGCGCGCCGCTAGTCGGCAGCAGTGAAGCGGCGACCCATGGCCGCGGCGCCCGGAACGGCGCCGCGGCCATTTTTTCTGGCGGCCTGTCATACACTGCCGGCGCCCTGTATTCCGTTTCCACCGATGACGCGCATCGACTTCTACATCCTGCCGGAAAGCGCCGGCCCCGCCGACAGTCCCGTGATCACCGCCTGCAGGCTGTGCGAAAAGGCCGTCGGCGCCGGACTGCGGATCTATGCCCACGTCGACGACCGCACCACCGCGGAGGGCTTCGACGGGGCCCTGTGGAGCTTCCGCCAGGGCGGTTTCATCGCCCACGAGCGCTACGACGGCCAGGCGATCGAAGCCCCGCTGCCGCCCGTGCTGATCGGCAGCGCCGAACCTCCGGACACGCACCATGATGTCCTGGTCAACCTGGGCACCGAAGTGCCGGACTTCTTCAGCCGCTTCGAACGGGTGCTGGAGATCGTGGCCGGTGACGCCGCCCAGCGCGCGGCATCGCGCACGCACTACAAGTTCTACCGCGACCGCGGCTACGAGCTGAACACCTTCGAGCAGAGCGCCGACGGCGGCTGGACCCGGCGCAGTACCCAATAGCCTCGCAGCGGCACCCACGGGCCTGTACCGCGGCCCAGCCGGTACAATTCGCCTCTTTTTCACCTCTGCGTGTCGGCACCGGCCGGCGCGCCGGACTTTTCGATCGCGCATGGACAAGACTTTCGACCCCAAGAGCATCGAGGCGCGCTGGTGCGCGGCCTGGGAGCAGAACGGCTGGTACACGCCGGAAACGGTCGCCTCCGTCCGCGGACTGGATCGCGAACAGGCCCCGCCGTACAGCATTGCCATTCCGCCGCCGAACGTCACCGGCACCCTGCACATGGGGCATGCGTTCCAGCATGCCGTGATGGACGCGCTGACGCGCTATCACCGCATGCGCGGCTGCGACACGCTGTGGCTGCCCGGCACCGACCACGCCGGCATCGCCACGCAGATGGTGGTCGAGCGCCAGCTCGCCGCGCAGGGCATCAAGCGCACCGACCTCGGCCGTGAGCAGTTCCTGGAGAAGGTCTGGGAGTGGAAGGAGTACTCGGGCAGCACCATCACCAACCAGATGCGCCGCATGGGCAACTCGGTGGACTGGACGCGCGAGCGCTTCACGATGGACGACGGGCTGTCGCGCGCGGTCACCGAGGAGTTCGTGCGTCTGTTCGAGCAGAAGCTGATCTACCGCGGCAAGCGCCTGGTCAACTGGGACCCCGTGCTGCTGACCGCGATCTCCGATCTCGAAGTCGAGAGCAAGGAGGAGAACGGCAAGCTCTGGCACTTCCGCTACCCCCTGGTCGACGGAAAGCTGACCGACGGCTCCGGCTACCTGGTCGTGGCGACGACCCGTCCGGAAACCATGCTCGGCGACACCGCGGTGGCGGTACACCCGGAGGACGAGCGCTACCGGCACCTGATCGGCAAGACCGTGACCCTACCGCTGTGCGACCGCGAGATTCCGGTGATCGGCGACGACTACGTCGAACGCGAGTTCGGCACCGGCGTGGTCAAGATCACGCCGGCCCACGACTTCAACGACTATGCGGTCGGCCAGCGACACGGCCTGCCGCTGATCAACGTGTTCACGCCGACCGCCCATATCAACGACGAGGCACCGGCGCCCTATCGCGGCCTCGATCGCTTCGATGCGCGCACGCGCGTCGTCGAGGACCTCGACAAGCTCGGCCTGGTCGAGAAAATCCAGGATCACAAGCTGATGGTGCCGCGCGGCGACCGCAGCGGTGTCGTGCTCGAACCCTTCCTCACCGACCAGTGGTTCGTCGACATGAAGGGCCTGGCCGAGCGCTCGCTGCAGTCGGTGCGCGACGGCCGCACGCGCTTCGTGCCCGAGAACTGGATCAACACCTACGAACAGTGGCTCGGCAACATCCAGGACTGGTGCATCTCGCGCAACCTGTGGTGGGGCCACCGCATCCCTGCCTGGTACGACGACGCCGGCCACTACTACGTCGGGCGCAGCGAGGCCGAGGTGCGAGAGAAGCACGGGCTCACCGCCGACACCGCCCTGCGTCAGGACGAGGACAGCTTCGACACCTGGTTCTCGTCGGCGCTGTGGCCGTTCTCGACGTTGGGCTGGCCGGAAGCGACCGACGATCTCAAGCGCTGGTACCCGACCAGCGTGCTCGTCACCGGCTTCGACATTATCTTCTTCTGGGTCGCGCGCATGTCGATGATGGGCCTGCACTTCATGGACGAGGTGCCGTTCCGCGAGGTCTACATCACCGGCCTCGTGCGCGATGCCGAAGGCAACAAGATGTCCAAGTCCAAGGGCAACATCCTCGACCCGCTGGACCTAGTCGACGGCATCGGCCTCGAAGACCTCGTCGCCAAGCGTACCACCGGCCTGATGCAGCCGCAGATGGCGGCGAAGATCGAGGCCGCGACGCGGCGCCAGTTCCCCGATGGCATCGAGCCGGTGGGCGTCGATGCCCTGCGCTTCACCTTCCTCGCGCTCGCCTCCACCGGGCGCGACATCCGCTTCGATGCCTCGCGCGCTTCGGGCTATCGCAACTTCTGCAACAAGATCTGGAACGCCGCACGCTTCGTGCTGATGCAGTGCGAGGGCAAGGACTGCGGGCAGCACGGCGAACCGGTTGAGTTGTCGGTTGCCGATCGCTGGATCATTTCGACCTTGCAGAAAGTCGAGGCCGAGGCGGCCGAGCACTTCCGCACCTACCGCTTCGACCTGCTGGCGCAAAGCCTCTACCAGTTCATCTGGAACGAGTACTGCGACTGGTATCTCGAGCTGAGCAAACCCGCGCTGCAGCAGGGCGGCGAAGCCGCCCAGCGCGGCACGCGGCGCACGCTGGTGCGCGTGCTGGAGGCGGCCATGCGCCTGCTGCATCCGCTGATGCCGTTCATCACCGAGGAGGTCTGGCAGCGCATCGCCCCGCTGGCCGGCCGCAAGGGCCCCAGCGTCATGCTGCAGGACTATCCGCAGTCGCAGGCCGGGAAGATCGATGAAGCCGCCGAGGCCGACATCGACTGGCTCAAGCGCTTCATCCTCGGCGTGCGCCAGATCCGCGGCGAGATGGACATCGCACCCGGCAAGCCGCTGCCGCTGCTGCTGCAGAACGCCGATGGGCAGGATCTGGAGCGCCTGAAGCGTCTGGGCGCGAGCATCGAATTCCTCGCTCGTGTCGAGCCGCCGCGTGTGCTCGCCGACGGCGAAACCGCGCCGCAATCCGCCAGCGCCCTGCTCGGTGCGATGACGCTGCTGGTGCCAATGGCCGGGCTGATCGACAAGGACGCGGAACTCGCGCGCCTGTCCCGGCAGATCGCCAAGCTCGAGGGGGATCTCGCCAAGACCCAGGCACGGGTCGCCAACCCGAATTTCGGCAAGGCACCGGAACACGTGCAACAGCAGGCGCGCGACCTCGCCGCGCGGCAGGCGCAGGATCTCGCCGCACTGCACGCACAGCACGACCGCATCCAGAGCCTCTAGCCCGCCGCCGACTGCGCGGGCGACGCTGGTCGCACCGTCGCGCCTCTGCGACACTCGCCCCGGGGACCTCCCCGGGGGAGACAACAATGAGACGGGCTGTGATCGGCGCCGCCGTACTGCTGGCCAGCGCAGCGGCGCAGGCGATTCCGGAAGGGCCGGACTATCCGTCGGCCGAATGGACCGAACGCGAGCTGGCGAACTACGCGAGAACCTTGGAGGCACCGGCCGAGCAGGCCACCAACCCGGCGTTCCTGTTGCGATGGCAGACACAGGGTCTCGCCAACCTCGCCGAGTGGAACCAGCGGGCACTGGACGATCCGAGCTGGCTGCTGCTGCCGGCACTCGATACACCGCTGACGCCGCTGTGTGCGACCTGGGGCGAGCAATGCACCGGCGATCCGTTCCGCTACCCTGGTGTCGACGGCCCCGACGGGGCGCCGTTCTACGACAGCGAAGCCGAGGTCGTTCCGGTCGTGTTCTACGACCGCGCCTGCGCACGCCTGTCGGGCCGCGTCTGGGCGCCGCGGGACACGCGCAACGGCTTGCCGGCGGTGATCATCGAGAACGGTTCGATCCAGGCACCGGAAACCCTGTACTGGTGGGCCGCGCAGGCGCTGCTGCGCGCCGGCTACGTCGTCATGACCTTCGATCCGCGCGGCCAGGGGCGCTCGGACCAGCAGACGCCGGGCGGCGACCAGGGCAGCAACCTGAACTCGACGGTGTTCTGGGACGGCCTGGTCGACGCGATCGACTTCTTCCGTTCGGGCGGCGCGCGCCCGTATCCGCACAATCTGGCCTGCGCCGGCACGTATCCGACCGACGTCACGGCGTTCAACCCGCATGCCGGGCGCATCGACCCGGCGCGGCTCGGGCTGGCCGGCCACTCGCTGGGCGCCACCGGTGTCAGCGTCGTGCAGAGCTACGGCGCCGACGGCGCGCAGCCGTGGCCGGGGCTGCTCGACGCCGACAATCCGGTCGACGTCATCGTCGCCTGGGACAGCCTGTCGTCGCCGCGTCCCGCCGACGGCGAACGGCCGGCGGTCGTGCCGCGTGTGCCGGCGATGGGGCACACCAGCGAGTACGGCATCGGCGGACTCGCGTTCACCTCACCTCCCGATCCGGAATCGCACAAGAACGCCTTTGCCGCCTGGCGGGACGCCGACGTGCCGGTGTTCCAGCTGACGATCCAGGGCAGCACGCATTTCGAGTGGTCGCTGATTCCGAGCTTTCCGTCGACGTCCTGGTGCGCGGACACGGCCGGCAACCGCTGCAGCGGCGGCTGGGGTCAGCCGCTGGCCGAGCACTACACCGTGGCCTGGTTCGATCGCTGGCTCAAGCAGCCGGGCGAACCCGGATACGACGACGCCGACGCGCGCCTGCTCGCGGATGCCGACTGGGTCGAGCGCTTCAGCTTCTACTCCCGCTCGGCACGCGCCTTCGCCGATCGCAGCGGCGGCCGGCACTCCTGCGAAGACATCCGCGCGGGATGCGACGGTGCGGACGCCGGTGCTTCCGGTGGCGGGGCCGGTTCGGGCGGGTTCGTGCTTGCCGCGCTGGCGCTGCTGCGCCGCCGCGCGCTGCGCTGAGGCGTCGCGTCAGTTCGTCGCGCCGCGCGCGCGCACAATGCGCAGGTCGGGCCGACCGCTGCCCGTCGGCGCCGCGGGACGGGCCGCCGGCCCGCGCTCGACACGCTCAAGGCAGTCGTTGAGCGTCTGGCTGATCAGGGTCTGGTTGCGGATCATCTCGATCCGTGGCCAGGTCGCGCGCTCGCCCTCGAGCATGAAGCGCTTGATCGCCTCCATGGACGGATTGGCGGTGACGTTGGCGTACCGCCACAGGCTCACGTCCGGCAGGATGTTGATGTTGCCGCGATAGTCCTGATCGAGGATCGAGGAGCCCAGATCCAGCGTGCGACGGACGCCTCCGACCGGCAGGCGATGCCGCACGAGATCGATCACGCTCTTGGCCTGACCGCGCACGCTCGAGTAGGCGAAGTCGCGCGCACCGTGCAGCACGTTGCCGTCGCCCGGTTCGCGCCGCGACACGAACGGCAGCACGTGCGGGTTGGTCTGGCTGACGATGAAGTGATTGACGTTGTGCAGGCGACGCATGCGCAGGATCGGCAGATCGGACTTGAGCGACCCGTCGTTCCAGCGCAGCAGCGGCATGTAGGGCACGCGTTGTGCGCGCTCGTCCTGCGTCATCAGCATCACCGGCGGAAACAGCACCGGCACCGCGCACGAGGCGAGCACCGCTTCCTGCAGGTACAGATACGGGAACGTCAGGTAGTTCAGCAGCCGCGGCGGCTGGTTCGAGCCGGCCGGCGACACGGTGATGTTGATGACGCGTCCCGAGCGCTGGTACGCCTCTTCGAAGGTCCAGTCACGGACGTTCGCGGCGATCGCCTTGCGCAGCTGGTTCTGGTCCATCAGTGCGCGATTTCGCAGCACGTCGCGCCACGGCAGGATGCGCCAGAAGTGATAGTACGCGGCCTCCGGATCGAGCAGCTCCTCGACTTCGTGCGGTTCGCGCGTGCCGACGGTCGCGCAGACCACCGAGCCGGCACTGGAGCCGGACATGATCGACGGCACCAGCCCTTCTCGGTACAGCGCCTTGACGACGCCGACATGGAACAGGCCCAGCGTCGCGCCACCCGACAGCATCAGGGCCGAAGTGCCGTAGCTGTGCGCGACCTCGCCGAAGAACTTGAGCTTTGCCGCGTGATCGAATGCCGGCGAATCGAGGTCGGCGAGATACTTCAGCGTCTCGGAGATCTCGGCGACGTACTCGCCGATCAGGCGCTTGGTGCCGACCAGCGTGTGTTCGTACAGCCTCGGATTGCCGGTATTGCCCAGGTTCCAGTGCAGCCCCTGCCGCAGGTGATGCACCAGCTTGGCAATCTGCCCTTCCTCGCGGAACTGGCGTACCTGCCGCAGGCGTGCACGGATCAGACGCCAGTCGAAGTCCGCGCTGGTGTCGTCGTCGCGCCAGTCGTCGCGACCGTCGAGACGGTCCAGCTCCTCGGCCGCGCCGCGCCAGGATGCGTAGTCGGTTGCGTTCTGCAGATCTCGGGTGAGCTGTCGCTTGTTGCGATTCACCGGCGTCTCGGAAGAATTGAATAACTGGTATGGTGCGGTCGCATCGCCGCTGCCGCAACCACCCGCCGGGTAGGTCGGCGACTGCCGGTCCGGTGCAATGCCGCCGCTCGTCAGACGCCGCAGCTACCGGCGCGCCGCGCGATCGGCCGGGTGGTCGGACTTTTTCCGAAGCGCTTCAATACACTGCCGCTGATTCGATGGGTTCCGGGGGACTCGACTCATGACCGCGCCGCTGCATCAGGCTCTGCAGAAGCTCGACACGATCATTCTCGGCAAGCCGGCGCAGCTTCGGCTGGCGATGACCTGCCTGCTGGCACGCGGCCACCTGCTGATCGAGGATATCCCGGGCGTCGGCAAGACCACGCTGGCACTCGCGCTGGCGAGGGTTCTCGGGCTCGACTTCCAGCGTGTGCAGTTCACGTCGGACCTGCTGCCGGCCGACATCCTCGGCGTCTCCGTCTACGAATCGCGCGAAGCGACGTTTCGCTTCCATCCGGGGCCGATCTTCTCCCAGCTCGTGCTCGCCGACGAGGTGAACCGCGCAAGTCCGAAGACGCAGTCGGCCCTGCTCGAGGCGATGGAGGAGCGCCAGGTCACCGTCGAGGGGACGACGCGACGCCTGCCCGAACCGTTCTTCGTGATCGCGACACAGAACCCCGCGCAGCAGATCGGGACCTTCCCGCTGCCGGAGTCGCAGCTCGACCGCTTCCTGATGCGCGTGTCGCTCGGCTATCCGCCACCGGAAGCCGAACGCGCGCTGCTGCAGGAGCGCGAGCGCCGCGACCTGCTCGCCGAAACACCGTCGGTATTGGCGCCCGCCGAACTGCTCGCGCTGCAGCAGCAGGTGCAGCAGGTGCGCACCGCACCGGCGCTGATCGATTATCTGATGGCCCTGATCCAGCGCACGCGCGAGCTTCCCGGCCTGCGTCAGGGCCTGTCACCGCGCGCCGGTCTTGCGCTGCGGCGCGCCGCCCAGGCCTGGGCGCTGATCGAGGGGCGCGGCGGCGTGATTCCCGAGGACGTGCAGGCCGTGTTCGTCGCCGTCGTCAATCACCGCCTCGTCGCCGCCGCCGAACGCGAGGGCGCGGCGATCAGCGCCGAAGAGGTGCTCGCGGAGGTCGCGATTCCGTAGTCGCGCACGGTGCCGACATGCGCTTCTGGCTCATCTTCAAGATTCTGCTGCACCCGCTGCGCTGGGCACAGGACCGCATCGACGCCTGGGTGATGGCGCGGGTCAAGCGACAGCCGGGACCGATCGCGATCACGCGCAACCGCGTCTACATCCTGCCGACGCGGTTCGGCTACTTCTTCGCCCTGATGCTGCTGGTGATGCTGCTCGGCGCGATGAACTACTCGAACAGCATGGCGTTCCTGCTGACCTTCCTGCTCGCCGGGATCGCGCTGGTGTGCATGCACCACACGCACGCCAATCTCGTCAGCGTGCAACTGCGCGCCGGCAACTGCGAGCCGGTGTTTGCCGGCGAGACGGCGCACTTCGAACTGCGCATCGACAATCCGTCGCCGACGCCGCGCTATTCGCTGGCCGCGAGCTGGCCCAAGCTCGAGGAACACGCCGTGCCGGGCGACGTGGCCGCACGCGGTTCGGGCCTGTTCATGCTGTCGCTGCCCGCCGGGCACCGCGGCTGGCTGGAAGGCCGCGTGTTCAGCGTCTCGACCGAGTATCCGCTGGGCCTGTTCCACGCCTGGACCTGGGCCGAACTCGACATGCGCTGCCTCGTGTTTCCGAAGCCGGCGGCGCACGGCGGCGAGCCGCCGGCGGCAGGCGGCCACGGCGGCCTGGCCAGCAGTGATCGCAGCGGTCAGGATGAGTTCGCCGGCCTGCGCAGCTATCGCCGCGGCGACACGCCGCGTTCGATTCACTGGAAAAGCCTGCCGAAGCTGCAGCACCCGATGGTCAAGCAATTCGCGGAAACGCTGGAGCAGGACCTGTGGCTCGACTGGTCGGCGCTCGCGGCACTGGAGGTCGAGGCCCGCCTGTCGCAGCTCACGCGTTGGGTGCTCGACGCAGAAGCGGCTCGACGCAATTACGGCCTGCGGCTGCCCGGGACGCTGATTCCACCCGGCCGCGGCGACGCCCACCGCTTCGCCTGCCTCAAGGCACTGGCGCTGTACGACGCCGACGCGGGATGAACGAGTACCTGCCGCTGGTGTCGCTGTGGCGCCTGCTCGCCGTGCTCGCGCTCGTGATCTCGCCGCATGTGCTGCGCCTGCCCGTCTGGGAGACGGCACTGATCGCCGCGGTGATCGGCTGGCGCGCCCTCGCTGCCTACAAGCAATGGCGCCTGCCGCCGGTCTGGCTGAAGCTGGGCCTCACGGCGCTGGCCTTCATCGGCGTGCTGTGGTCCTACCAGGGACGCATCTCCGGACAGAACGCGGGCACCGCGCTGCTGTGCGTCATGGCCGCGCTCAAGCTGCTCGAGTTCCGCGACCGCCGGGACGTGATGGTCGTCGTATTTCTCATGTACTTCATGCTGATGACGCACTTCCTGTTCTCGCAGGAACTGTGGACCGTCGCCTATCTGATTGTCTGTGTCGTCGCCACGACAGCCGTGCTGGTCGAATGCCAGCACCGCGGCGCGCTGGCCCCGCGCTTCACCCTGCGCAAGGGCGGTGCCATCGCCTTGCAGGCGCTGCCGTTGATGCTGCTGCTGTTCATCCTGTTTCCACGCATCCCCGGTCCCTTGTGGGGACTGCCCGCCGACGCTGGCGCCGCACGCAGCGGCCTGTCCGACCGCATGGCGCCCGGCGACATCTCCAGCCTGATCGAATCCGACGAGACCGCGTTTCGCGTCACCTTCGACGGCGCGGTGCCGCCGCCGGCCGCGCGCTACTGGCGCGGCCCGGTCTTCGACAACTTCGATGGCCGCGCCTGGGAGGAAGGGTTCGCGACGCTGGTTCCGGGCTACGGACCGGAGGTCGATCTGCGTGGTCGTCCGGTGCGCTACGAGATCACGCTCGAACCGAACCGCGCGCGCTGGCTGTTCGCACTGGACATGCCCGACGAATCGTCGATCCCGGAGGATGCGATCCTCGGGCGCGAAGGCCAGCTGCTCGCACGCAAGCTCGTACGCGAGCGCCGGCGCTACACGCTGACCTCGTTCACCGACTACCGGATGGCGCAGACGCCCCAGCATCCGCGCCGCTACCTGCGCCTTCCCGACGGCTTCAATCCGCGCACGCTCGACTTCGCGCAGCGGCTGCGCGACCAGTACCCGCAGGATCTCGACTACGCCCGTGCGATCCTGCGCATATTCCGCGAGCAGCCCTACGTGTATACGCTGCAGCCGCCAGCGCTCGGCCGGCACAGCGTCGACGAGTTCCTGTTCGATACCCGGCGCGGCTTCTGCGAGCACTACTCGAGCGCCTTCGCCGTGCTGATGCGTGCCGCCGGTGTGCCGTCGCGCGTCGTCACCGGCTATCAGGGCGGTCAGCTCAACGAATTCGGCGGCTACTACGTCGTACGCCAGTCCGATGCCCACGCCTGGGTGGAGATCTGGGTCGCCCCGGACGGCTGGATCCGCATCGACCCGACGGCCGCCGTCGCACCCGAGCGCATCGAACAGAGTATCGAGGCCGCCCTGAGCGAACTCGAAGGCCTTCCCGGTCACCTGTCGGCCCGCACGCGGCTGCGTTACTACCTCGAGGCGCGCTGGGACCTGATCAACGCCCAGTGGAACGGACTGGTGCTGGCCTACGGTCCCGAGCTGCAGCAGCAGTTCCTCAGCCGGTTCGGGCTCGATGACATGAGGCGGATGATTCTGACGCTGACGATCGCCATCACGGGAACACTGGCGCTCCTCGGCCTGATGCTGCTGCGCAAGGCCGCACCCGCACGCACCGAGGACGCGGCCCTGCGCGAGTGGCACCGGCTCGCCCGCAAGCTGACACGCGCCGGCCTGCCGCCACGACCCGCCGAAGGACCTCAGGACTACGTGGAGCGCGTTGCCGCGGCGCGGCCGTCGTGGGCGGCGGCGTTACGACATATCGCCGGCCTGTACCTGCACAGCCGCTATCAGCTGGATCCCGAGACCGCACCGCTGCGCGAACTGGCGCATGCGGTACGCAGCTTCCGCACGAGCTGAGGCCGCGGCCTCAGAGCTGCGCGCGGATTGCCCAGAGGTCCGGAAACAGGGGCCGGAACAGGGTGCTGCGCAGGTAACCGGCCCCAGTCGACCCGCCGGTGCCCGGCAGCGTGCCGATCGTGCGCTCGACCATCTTCACATGCCGGTAGCGCCACTCCTGCAGCCCTTCGTCGAGGTCCACCAGCCGCTCGCACAGCTGTGCCGCCAGTCCGCCCTGCCGGTAGATGCCGACCAGCATCGACTGCACGGCGCCGTCCCCGTCGTATGCGGCGGTGACGTCGCGCCGCAGCACATGCTCCGGCACGGCGTGCCCTTGCGCGGACAGGCTGCGCAGCACGTGGTCGAACAGCGGCGGGGCATCCCAGGCCTGCTGCAGCAAGGCCCGGCCGGCCGAGCCGGCGGGATGCTGCGCCAGTACCTCGCCGCGCTTGTGGCCGAGACGGAATTCGAGTGCGCGGAACTGGGCCGACTGGAACCCGCTCGCCGCCTCCAGCCGCGTGCGGAAGGCGCTGAACGACAGCGGGGTCATCGTCTCGAGAATGTCGACCTGCGACACCAGCGTCTTCAGGATCGTCAGCATGCGTCGCAAGGACGACAGGGCACGATCGAGCGCCGATGCACCCAACGCCTGCTCCAGGGCATCGAGTTCGTGCAGCAGCTGCTTGAACCAGAGTTCGTAGACCTGGTGGATCACGATGAACAGCATCTCGTCGTGCTCCGGGCCGTCCGAGCGCGGCGACTGCAGCGCGAGCAGTTCGTCGATGCGCAGGTAGTGGCTGTATGTCAGCGGTTTGGACGCCATGGCGGCTAGCGCTTGAAGGTTGCCGCGCATTACAGCACGGCAGCCTCCCCGTCCGTTTCGGGAGCACGCACGCGCCCCAGCAGCCAGCCGCCGGCGACGAAGAACAGCAGCAGCGTGAGGATCGCCAGGCGCGGACTGCCGCTCAGCTGTGCGGTGACGCCGACGACGGCCGGACCGAGCACGGCTGCGAACTTGCCGAGCATGTTGTAGAAGCCGAAAAACTCGCCCGCGCGGTCCGCCGGAATCAGCCGCGCATAGTAGGAACGCGACAGCGACTGGATGCCGCCCTGCACGCAGCCGATCGCGGCGGCCATCAGATAGAACTGCATGACGGTCTGCAGGAAGTACGCCCACAGCGTCACGCCGGCGTAGACGCCGAGCGCCACGAAGATTGCGTGCTTGGTGCCGATCCGGTCGCCGAGCCAGCCGAAGAACAGCGCTGCCGGAAAGCCGATGAACTGCACCATCAGCAGCGCGGCGATCAGATTGCCCGACTCGAAGCCAAGCTTCATGCCGAAATCGACCGCCATGACGATGATGGTGTCGACGCCGTCGATGTACAGCCAGTAGGCGATCAGGAACATCCACACCGCACGGTGCCGGCGGATCTGCCGCAGCGTCGACAGCAGTTCCCGCCAACCGCTCTGCCCCGCGCGCGGCGATCCCTCGGGCACGTTGCGGAACAGCGGCACGGAGAAGACCAGCCACCAGACCGCCACCATCAGGAAGGCGACACGGGTCGCGAACGCGGCATCGGGCAGCCCGAACCACGCCGGCTTGAGCGCCATTGCGACGTTGACGGCGAACAGCAGGCCGCCGCCGAGATAACCGAGGCCGTAGCCCAGCGCGGAGACGCGGTCCATCTCGCGCGGCGATGCGACATGCACGAGCAGCGAGTCGTAGAACGAGACGCTGCCGAAGAAGCCAATGCGCCCGACGATCGACAGGCCGATGGCCCAGCCCCACTGCCCCTGAGCGACGAGGTACAGCGCTGCGGTCGACAGCACGCCCATCGCCGTGAACGCGCCGAGGAAACGCTTCTTCGCGGCGCGGCGATCGGCGATGGCCCCCAGCCACGGCACCAGCAGCATGACGACGATGCTCGCGACCGTCGCCGTCAGACCCTGATACAGCGTCTGCGTCTGCGGCGCGACATCCGCCGCCCAGTACTCGTTGAAGAAGATCGGGAAGAAGCCGGCGAGCACGGTGGTCGCGAAGGCGGAGTTGCCCCAGTCGTACAGCGCCCAGGACCACCGGCGTTTACGCGCACTCACCTACAGCTCGAGTCCGAGCACGAGCGCGTCCTCGCGACCGTCATGCGCAGGGTAGTAGCCGCGGCGCTCGCCGAGCGGACGGAAGCCGAAGCCGGTATAGAGCGCCTGCCCGGCCGCGTTGGACTTGCGCACCTCGAGCAGCACGAGACCGACGGCGGCCGCACGCGCGACCATCGCCAGATGCTTGAGCAGGAACTGCGCAAGGCCGCGTCGACGCTGCGACGGCGCGACGCAGAGGTTGAGGATGTGCGCCTCGCCGGCGGCCATGCTCATCATGGCGTAGGCCAGCACTGCGTCCTCGGGATCGGTCACCACCCAGGCGCTGTAACCGACGCGCAGGCAGTCACTGAAGATGCCGTCGGTCCACGGGAAGTCGTAGGCGGTGCGCTCGATCGACATCACCTGCGGCAGGTGCTCGGCGCGCATCGGGTGCAGCCGCCACGACGGTTCGAGCTGCGCGCTCAAGCCGGCTCCGCGAGATGCCGGTGGATGCGCTTGAGGTCTTCCCAGCTCTTGGCCTTCTCGCGCGGACTGCGCAGCAGGTAGGCCGGGTGGTAGGTCACGAACACCGGCGTCTGCGTCGGGCCATAGCGATGCAGGGGGCCGCGCAAGCGCGACAGCGGCGCGTCGGTCGCCAGCAGGCGCTGCGCGGCGACGCGGCCCAGCGCGACGATCAGCTTCGGCTTCACCAGTTCGATCTGGCGGTCGAGATAGGGCCGGCAGGCTTCGACCTCGTCAGCTTCCGGGTCGCGATTGCCCGGCGGACGGCACTTGACGACGTTGGCGATGAACACCGCCTGCTCGGGCGCGGCCTGTTTGCGCGAGCGGCCGATGGCCTTGAGCATCTCGTCGAGCAGCTTGCCGGCGCGACCGACGAAGGGTTCGCCCTGGGCGTCCTCGTCGGCGCCCGGCCCCTCGCCGACCACCATCAGCGGCGAAGTCTCGCTGCCGACGCCGAACACCGTCTGCGTGCGCGTCGCGCACAGCTTGCAGGCCTGGCAGTCCTTGACCGTCGCGCGCAGTCCGGACCAGTCCGCAGGCACCTCGCGCGGGGCCGCGGCAGCCGGTGCGGCCGCGATCATTGCCGTCGGGGTGGCAGCGGCCGGCGGCGGGACAGCGGGTCGGGGTTTGCGTGGCATCGGTTCGCGAATCGCGGCTGGCGGTTCCGGTTCTTCGACGGATGGCGCCGCCGTCACCCCGCCCGTCCCGCGCAAGGCCCATGTCTCGATGCCCAGCAGGTGCAGGTAGCGTTGGCGGCGCGCCGTGTCCATGGCGCGATTGTATCCGCTGCCCGCCGGGTGGCGGACAGCGGATCTGCGACCGACAGCGTCAGGCGGCGCGACGCTGCTCGCGCTGCTGCGCCAGCGCGCGGTTGGCGCCGGACAGGATCGCCTTGAGCGAGGCCGTGACGATGTTGGCATCGCGACCGACGCCGAACAGCGGCTTGCCGTCACCGACCTTCATCTCGATGTAGGTCACCGCGGCAGCACCGGCGCCGGCGCCGATCGAATGCTCGTGATAGTCGAGCACCGCAATCGGCTCGCCGACGACCTGCGACAGCGCCGTGATGAAGGCGTCGATCGGGCCGTTGCCCTTGCCCTTGAGCTTCTGCGCACGCCCGTCGACGCTGATCTCGGTCGCCAGCTCCACCTCGTCGCGTGTCGAGTCCTCGACCAGATGGTGCGAAACGTAGCCGTAGGGCGCGACCGCCTCGAGATACTCGCGCGTGAAGATGCCGCCGATATCCTCGGCCGTCATCTCCTTGCCGCTCTCGTCCATCGCCGCCTGCACCACCTGGCTGAACTCGATCTGCAGGCGCCGCGGCAGACTCAGGCCGTACTCGGCCTCGAGCAGGTAGGTGATGCCGCCCTTGCCCGACTGCGAGTTCACGCGGATCACCGCCTCGTAGCTGCGGCCCAGGTCCTTCGGGTCGATCGGCAGGTATGGCATCTCCCAGATGTCGCCATCCTTGCGCGCGCCGAAGGCTTTCTTGATCGCGTCCTGGTGCGAGCCCGAGAACGAGGTGAAGACCAGGTCGCCGACGTAGGGATGGCGCGGATGCACCGGCAGCTGGTTGCAGAACTCCACCGTGCGGCGCACCGCATCGATATCGGAGAAATCCAGGCCCGGATGCACGCCCTGCGTGTACATGTTCAGCGCCAGGTTGACGACATCGACGTTGCCGGTGCGTTCACCATTGCCGAACAGGCAGCCTTCGATGCGGTCGGCGCCGGCCATCAGCGCGAACTCGCCGGCGGCAGTGCCGGTACCGCGATCGTTGTGCGGGTGGATCGACAGCAGGATCGCCTCGCGACGCTCGAGGTTGCGGTGCATCCATTCGACCATGTCGGCGAAGATGTTCGGCGTCGAATGCTCGACCGTCGACGGCAGGTTGATGATCAGTGGCTTCTCGGGCGTCGGCTCGAACACCGCCGAGACCGCGTCGACGATGCGCTTGGAGAACTCCAGCTCGGTGCCGGAGAACATCTCCGGCGAGTACTCGAAGCGCCAGTCGGTGCCCGGATTCTCGGCCGCGAGCTGTTTGATCAGCTTCGCGTGCTGCACGGCCAGCTCGTCGATGACCTGCTGCTGGCTCATGTTGAACACGACGCGCCGCATCACCGGCGCCGTCGCGTTGTAGAAATGCACGATCGCCCGCTTCGCGCCCCTGAGCGACTCGAAGGTGCGGCGGATCAGCGGCTCGCGCGACTGCGTCAGCACCTGGATCGTCACGTCATCCGGAATCAGGTCCTTCTCGATCAGATGCCGGATGAAGTCGAACTCGGTCTGCGAGGCGCTGGGAAAGCCGACCTCGATCTCCTTGAAGCCGATCTTCACCAGTTCCTCGAACATGCGCAGCTTGCGCGTGCGGTCCATCGGCTCGATCAGCGACTGGTTGCCGTCGCGAAGATCGACGCTGCACCAGACCGGCGCCTTGGAAATCACCGCATCGGGCCAGCTGCGATCACGCAGATGCACCGGCTCGAAACGGCGGTACTTGTCGGAAGGGGTGTTCAACATCGTCATGGCGGAGTCCTCGCCTGGGTGACTACGCACGCACGCGTCGTGCGGAGCCTTGTCGGTTGCAGCGGGTTCGGGTTTGCACGGTTTTGGCCCCGTGCGCGGCGCGGCGCGTATGGTCTGCCTTACGGCAGAAGCAGCAGTAGGCCAAGACCGCGGGCGGACGCCGCAGTGCGAAGGAACATCTGGCCGTTGAAAACGCGCATGGCCCCGGACTATAGACCATGCCCTGCGCGGATGCCAATACCGCTCATGCCGTTCGTCACACCGTTTCGGGCGTCCGCCGGTAGCGCCGCCACAACGTCAGCGCCGGACCCGACAGCGTGTAGCCGAAGAATCCCCAGAACAGCACATTGGGCGGGTTGATCAGGATCAGCGTGAAGATGCCGATGAATAGCACCATGTAGAGAAACGGGCCGCGCCGGGACAGCTTGATCTGCTTGAAGCTGGCGTAGCGGATGTTGCTGACCATCAGCAGCGCGCAGCCGATCGTGATCAGCGACGCCGGAATGAGCGCGTCGTTGCCGTCGAGCCCCCAGCTGTGCGCGGCCCAGACGAAGAACACGACCGTGGCGGCGGCCGACGGACTCGGCAGGCCGAAGAAGTCCTTGCTGCTGCCGGCGATCGCGGTCAGCACGTTGAAGCGCGCCAGACGCAGCGCCGCGCAGGCGCAGTACAGGAAGGCCATCGCCCAGCCGAGCTTGCCGCCCAGCCACTTGTAATCGGAAAAGTGATGCAGGCTGAAGGCGTAGACGACGATGGCCGACGCGACACCGAAGGCCACCATGTCGCACAGCGAGTCGTACTCCTTGCCGAAATCGCTTTGCGTGTTGGTCAGCCGCGCGATGCGACCGTCGAGGCCATCGGCCACCATCGCCGCGAGAATACCGGCGGCCGCCGCTTCGAACCGCCCGCCCATCGCCTGCACGATCGCGTAGAAGCCGCCGAACAGCGTGCCGGTGGTGAACAGGTTCGGCAGCAGGTAGATGCCCTTGCGGCGGGACTTTGCGGGAGTCGTCGGGTCCATCGGCGGCACTTCGAGGGTTTTGCGCATCTTACGGGCGGGTCCCGCAAAACATAAGGGCGCCCGAAGGCGCCCTCATGTCACGGCATGGAAACGCGAGGATCAGTTCTTTTCCTTGTCGACCAGCTTGTTCTTGCCGATCCACGGCATCATCGCGCGCAGCTTGGCACCGGTCTGCTCGATCGGATGCGCGGCGTTGAGGCGGCGCATCGCCGTCATTTCCGGGTAGCCGAGCTTGCCTTCGGACACGAAGGCCTTGGCATACTTGCCGGTCTGGATGTCAAGCAGCGCCTGCTTCATCGCCTTGCGCGATTCGTCGTTGATGACCTTGGGCCCGGTCACGTACTCGCCGTACTCGGCGTTGTTCGAGATCGAGTAGTTCATCGTCGCGATGCCGCCCTCGTACATCAGGTCGACGATCAGCTTGAGCTCGTGCAGGCACTCGAAATAGGCCATCTCCGGCGCGTAGCCGGCGTCGACCAGCGTCTCGAAACCGGCCTTGACCAGCTCCACGGCGCCGCCGCAGAGCACGGCCTGCTCGCCGAACAGGTCGGTCTCGCACTCGTCCTTGAACGTCGTCTCGATGATGCCCGAGCGACCGCCGCCGATCGCGGAGGCATACGACAGCGCCACTTTCTTCGCGGCGCCGCTGGCGTCCTGGAACACGGCGATGAGGTCGGGGATGCCACCGCCCTTGGTGTACTCGTTGCGCACCGTGTGACCCGGCGCCTTCGGAGCGACCATGATCACGTCGAGGTCGGCGCGCGGCACGACCTGGTTGTAGTGGATCGCGAAGCCGTGCGCGAAGGCCAGCGTCGCCCCCTTCCTGATGTTCGGCTCGATCTCGTTCTTGTACAGCTCGGACTGGAACTCGTCCGGCGTCAGCACCATCACCAGGTCCGCCCAGGCGCAGGCCTCGGCGACGTTCATGACCTTGAGACCGCCGGCCTCGACCTTCTTGGCGGTGGCCGAACCGGAACGCAGCGCCACGACGACATCGACGCCGCTGTCCTTGAGATTCAGCGCGTGGGCATGGCCCTGCGAGCCGTAGCCGACGATGGCGACCTTCTTCGACTGGATGATCGAGAGGTCGGCGTCCTTGTCGTAGTAGACGTTGATGGTCATATCTTCGCTCCGCGAACTTGCTGTCAACCGGGACTCCGGAGAGTCCCGAACGTGGGAAATCAGACCGGGACTTCGAGCGCCGCATGGCCGCGCTGCATCGCTGCCACACCTGAACGCACCAGCTCCAGCACGCGGGCGATGCGCTCGACTTCGGCGACGAAGGCATCGACCTCCTGCCCGGTCCCGGCGAGCTGGATCATGCGCGTGCTCTCGGACTCGTCGAGGATGGCGGCGCGATGGCGGCGCACGCATTCGACGATGCTGCGCGCGGACTCGGCGTCGTTCACCTCGATCTTGAGCATCAGCAGCTCGCACTCCAGATGGTCCGTGCTCGACAGGTCGACGATCTCGACGACGTCGATCACCTTGCGCGCCTGCTTGATGATCTGCTCGATCACCGCATCCGATCCGCTGGTCACCAGCGTGAGTCGCGACACCGCCGGATCGTGCGTCGGCGCCACCGACAGCGAGTCGATGTTGTAGCCACGCGACGAGAACATCGCCGCGACACGCGCCAGCGCGCCGGCCTCGTTCTGCAGCAGGATGGAGATGATGTGACGCATCGCGAATCGGTGCAGTGAACCCCCGGGGGCGCGCAACATAGCTTTGCTGCACTGCGAAATCAAGCTAACATCACCTGCTTTTTTCCCCGCCGCCCACGGAGCCCCCGCGCCGATGAACGCCGCCGCACCCGCCGCCCAGCACCCTCTCGCCGGTACCACCATGACCGGTGCCGACATCGTCGTGCAGATCCTGGCCGACGAGGGTGCGGACGTCGTATTCGGCTACTCCGGCGGCGCGATCCTGCCGACCTACGATGCCGTCTTCCGCTACAACGCGGAACACCGCAAGGCCGACGGCAACGATCCGATGCCGCTGATCGTGCCGGCCAACGAGCAGGCCGCCGGCTTCATGGCCGCCGGCTACGCCCGCGCCTCGGGCAAGGTCGGTGTCTGCCTGGTGACGAGCGGCCCCGGCGCGACCAACACGGTCACGCCGGTGCGCGACTGCATGGCGGACTCGATCCCGATCGTCGTCGTCTGCGGCCAGGTGCCGACCGCCGCGGTCGGCAGCGACGCCTTCCAGGAAGCGCCGATCAGCTCGATCATGGGCGCGGCAGCCAAGCATGTGTTCCTGGTCACCGATGCCCGGCAGCTCGAGGCGACGATGCGCACGGCCTTCGAGATCGCACGGACCGGCCGCCCGGGCCCGGTCGTCGTCGACATCCCCAAGGACGTGCAGAACTGGTCCGGCCCGTTTCGCGGCGAGGGCCTGCTGCCGATTCCCGGTTACCGCGCACGGCTCAAGGCCGTCCAGGACAACCGCATCTCCGGCGAGTCGGCCGCGCGTTTCTACGAGATGCTGCGCCAGTCGCGGCGCCCGCTGATCTACGCCGGTGGCGGCGTGATCCATGGCGAGGCCAGCACGGCGCTGCGCGAGTTCGCCGGCGCCTTCGGCATTCCGGTGACGACGACGCTGATGGGCATCGGCGCCGCCGATACCACCGACGCCCTGTGCCTGCAGATGCTCGGCATGCACGGGACCGCGTTCGCCAACTACGCGACCGACGACTGCGACTTCCTGATCGCGGTGGGTGCGCGCTTCGACGATCGCGTGGCCGGCGTGCCCGGCAAGTTCGCGCGCAGCGCGAAGTGGATCGCGCACCTGGACATCGACCCGTCGGAGATCAACAAGGTCAAGCGCGTGCACTGGCATCACGTCGGCGAGCTGGTGCCGGCGCTCGACGCCCTGCGCGAACACGCGAGCGCGCAGGGCTTCAAGCCGGACTACGCGCCCTGGCACGCGCACATCGCCGAGCTGAAGAAGACCTACGCGATGAACTACGAGCGCGGCGGCACGCATATCCAGCCGCATGCGGTCATCGAGGAGATCAACCGGCTGACCCGCGGCGAGGCGATCGTCGCCACCGGCGTCGGCCAGCACCAGATGTGGGCGGCGCAGTACTTCGACTTCCGGCAGCCGCGACTGTGGCTGACCTCGGGCTCGATGGGCACGATGGGCTTCGGCCTGCCGGCCGCGATCGGTGCCCAGTTCGCACAGCCGGGCAAGATCGTCATCGACATCGACGGCGACGCCAGCATCCGCATGAACCTCGGCGAGCTGGAGACGGTGACGACCTACAACCTGCCGGTGAAGATCGTCGTGCTCAACAACTTCGGCGACGGCATGGTCAAGCAGTGGCAGCGCCTGTTCTTCGACAGCCGCTACGCAGGCTCCGACAAGAGCCTGCACCGCAAGGACTTCATCAAGGCGGCCGAGGCGGACGGCTATCGCTTCGCGCGCCGGGTCGAGAAGAAGGAAGACCTCGCGCAGGCGGTCGCCGACTTCATCGCCTTCGACGGTCCGGCCTTCCTCGAGGTGGTGATCGACCCGATGGCCTCGGTCTACCCGATGGTCGGCCCGGGCATGTCCTACGAGCAGATGATCACCGGCGACTGGATTCCCTCGCGCAGCCCCGCCGCGCCGACCAAGGTCGACGTGAGCTCGACCCAGATGTTCTGACCCGCGACCTGCGGCGGCAATCGCGCGAGACACCGGCCGGCCGAATCGAATGAACCGCGCTCTGGCCTGTCTCGCGCTGGCCGCCTGCTCGTTGTGCTTGGCATGCGCGGCACCTGCGTCGAAGCCTGCGCCAGCCCTCGAAGAGGCGCCGCCCTGGGAGCCGACCCGGGATGTTCCCGAGCAGTTGCTTGCGGCCTACCCGCCGGGAAGCCAGCAACGATCGCTGGCTGACGTGGAGTCGGTGTTCGCGCTGCACAAGCAAGCCATCACGCGAGAGTTCGAGCGCAGGCTGCGCCGGCCCGCCTCCGGCATCCTCGTGTTGTCGCTCGTGCTGAGCAACACGGGCGCCGTCGAGTTCGTTCAGGTCACCGCGGCCACGAGCGATCTCCTGGCCCTCAGCAAGCCCGTCGAGGCGCTGGTGCGATCCTTCGATTTCGGTCCTGCTCCCGGATCGGGACATTTCGTCTTCAGCTATCCGATCATCTTCCTGCCGCACTAGCAGATCATGAAGTTCCGCCGCCTGCCGCCGCTGCACACGCTGGAGGCCTTCGAGGCCGCGGCACGGCGCCTGTCGTTCAAGCTCGCCGCGCAGGAACTGCACCTGACGCCGTCGGCGATCAGCCATCAGATCAAGGCGCTGGAGGCCTTCCTCGGCTTCACGCTGTTTCGCCGCGGCAATCGCTCGCTGGAACTGACCGATGGCGGTCGCGCCTATCTCGCCGTCGTCCACGACACGCTGGCGAAACTGCGCAGCGGCAGCGCCCGCGTCGTCCAGCGCTACGCGCGTGCCAACCTGAAGATCAGCGCCGGCCCCTTCATCGCCAGCGAGATCATCGTGCCGGCGCTGCCGGCGTTCCAGGAAGCGCACCCCGACATCGACGTGCGCATCGACACCGACCTGCGACCGATCGACCTGCTGCACGAGGACATGGACGTGGCCCTGCGCTTCGGCAGCGGCGACTGGAAGGGGCTCGCCGCCGAGCAACTGCTGCAGGTCAGCGCGGTGCCGGTCTGCGCGCCCGCACTCGCGCCGGCCCTGCGCCGCAGCGGACCGTCGCGACTCGACGCGGTCACGCTGATCCATTCCTCGCCGATGCCAGACGGCTGGACGCAGTGGGCCTCTGCCGCCGGCGTCGTCCTCGGCACGCCGAAGCGCGACGTCTGGCTCGACAGCTATCTGGCGATCCTGCGCGCCGCCGAACAGGGCCTCGGGCTCGCGCTCGGCCTGCTGCCGCTGGTGCAGCCGTCGATCACGCGTCGCCGGCTGGTCATGCCGTGGCCGCGGCTGCGGCTGGACATCCCGCAGGGCTACTACCTGCTGTACCGGCCGCAGGATCGCGAGCGTCCCGAAGTTCTCGCGTTCCGGACTTGGCTGCTGGACCTGCTGCGCAGCGAACGCATTATCGGATGAACTTCATTCATCCGACACGCGCCCCGAATTCGTTTGTCGCGGGTCTCGCGCGACCCTAGTCTGCGGCGGTCCTCATTCCTCGGGAGCGCAGCATGCGCGACATCCACCTGACCTTCGCGGCCGCGGACGGGCATCCGCTCGCCGGCACCCGCTACGAGCCGCTCGCGCCGCCGACCGCGGCGGTGCTGATCAACGGCGCCACCGGCGTGCCGCGCCGCTACTACGCGGCCTACGCGCGCTTTCTCGCCCGGCAGGGCTTTGCCGTGCTGACCTACGACTACCGCGGCATCGGCAACAGCCGCTTCCATGCGGCCCGTCCCGGCCAGCTGACGATGCGCAACTGGGGCGAACTCGACGCCGCCGCCGCACTCGACCACCTGCAGCTGCGCTTCCCGCACCTGCCACTGCTGGCCGTGGGCCACTCGGTCGGCGGGCAGCTGTTCGGGCTGATGCCGAACAACGGCAAGCTCGCCGGCGGGATCGGCATCGCGGCGCAGTGCGGCTACTGGCGCCTGTGGCCACGCGCGCTGCAGCCGCGCATGGTCGCACTCTGGTACCTGCTGATCCCTGCGCTCGTCGCGCTGCGCGGCGAGCTGCCGCGCGGCCTGATGGGCGAAGCCCTGCCGGCCGGCGTCGCACGCCAGTGGGCTCGCTGGTGTCGTCACCCGGACTTCATCGTCGACGAACGCGGCCATCCGCTGCGCCGCCACTTCGACGGCTGGCGCGCACCGCTGCGCCTGTACGCCATCGGCGACGACGCGCTGTACGCGCCGGAGGCGGCGGTGGCGCGTCTGGCCTCGTACTTCCGCGGCACGACGCCGGAGCTGCACACCCTGCAACCGCGCGATCTGGGCATCGCCGCGATCGGGCACTTCGGTTTCTTCCGCGAGGCGATGCCGCGGCAGCTCTGGCAGCAGACCGCGGACTGTCTGCGCGCCTGGGCGGTCCCCGCCGCACGGCGGGCCGCCTGATGGCCACGCCCGCCCAGCTGTTCGCGAAGTTCCGCGGCTACCCCCTGGGAGCACGCCTGTTCAGCGCCGCCGTCTGTCGCCGCGCACCCTACTTCGCGTCGGTCTCGCCGCTGTTCCTCGACCTGCGCCCGGGCCTGGCCGAGGTTCTCGTGCGCAATCGCCGCAAGGTCCACAACCATCTGGGAACCGTCAACGCGATCGCGATGTGCGCGATGTGCGAGCTCGCGGCCGGCACGATGATCGACTCCACGCTGCCGAAATCGCTGCGCTGGATCCCGCGCGGCATGACCGTGCGCTACGTGAAGAAGGCCGATACCGACCTCGTCGCCCGCACGGAACTGGATACACCGATCGCCGCGGACTTCCAGGGCGACGTGGTCGTGCCCGCGCGCGTGCGCAACACGGGCGGCGAGATCGTCATGGAAGCAGACATCACGATGTACGTCTCGGCCCGGCCCGCGGCGCGCTGACGCGCGACCCTCACCCGAACGACGCAGCCGGCGCCCACCCGCACCGGGCTAGAATCCGGCCCCCTGTCCATCTTTCCAGTTGCCGATGAGCACCGACCACATTCTCACGTCCGTCGACGATCGCGTCCTGACCATCCGCCTCAACCGCCCGGAGAAGAAGAACGCCCTGACGCAGGCGATGTACACCCGCCTCGCCGAAATCCTCGGAACGGTCGACGCCGACAAGGACGTGCGCGCGGTGCTGATCGCCGGCACCGACGACTGCTTCTGCAGCGGCAACGACCTGCAGGACTTCCTGAACCTGCCGGCCGCCGGTCCGGATGCGCCGGTCCTGCGCTTCATGCGAGCGCTCGCCGCGGTCGGCAAGCCGGTGGTCGCGGCCATCAACGGTCCGGCCGTCGGCGTCGGCACCACGCTGCTGTTTCACTGCGACCTGGCCTACGCCGGCGAGAACACGCGCTTCCACCTGCCCTTCGTCAACATCGGCATCTGCCCGGAATACGCATCGAGCCTGCTGCTGCCGCGCATGATCGGTCACGTGCAGGCCGCCGAGCTGGTGATGCTGGCGGAGCCGTTCACCGCCGCGCGCGCGCTCGATGCGCGCCTGATCAATGCGGTGCTGCCCGATGCCGAGGTGTTCGCGCACGCGCGCGCCAAGGCGGTGAAGCTCGCGCAACAGGCGCCGGGTGCGCTGCGGACCACGAAGATGCTGCTCAAGCGCTGGACCGATCCGAAGGTCGACGAGGCCATCGGCTTCGAGGCGGAGCACTTCATGGCGATGCTGCAGGGTGCCGAAGCGCGCGAGGCGCTGACCGCCTTCACCCACAAGCGCAAGCCGGATTTCTCAAGCTTTTCCTGAGCTTCCGGGCCCCGGTGAGCCCGGGGCTTTTGTTGACGCCGGCGTCACCTTTCTGCAGCATGCGCGCAATGGCCCGCCGTGCGCCGCCGCGAGGCGGCGCACGAGGGCGCGGCGAGACGACGATGGCAACTCCCCCGGACGGCAAGCGCGCACGCAACAAGCGGGCGAATCGCGCCGCGATCCTCGAAGCGGCGCGCCGCTGCTTTCTCGAGCACGGCTACGACGCGGTCACCATCCGCGACGTCATCCGGTTGTCGGGGTTGGCGGCCGGCACGTTCTACAACTACTTCCCGGACAAGGAGTCGCTGTTCCGTGCGCTGGTCGAGGCGCGGCTCGGCGACCTGCAGGACCGCATCCACGCCGCGCGCGAGCGTGCCCGCGACATCGAGTCGTTCTTCTACGAGTCCTATCTGGCGACGCTGCAGATCGTGCGCACCGATCCGGACTTCTTCGAGCTGATGTTCCGCAACGAGCCGATCGTTCGCTCGTTCTACAACGACAACTTCTTCGGCCTGATCATGCAGTCGCTCAAGCTCGACCTGCAGGACGCCATCGTGCGCGGCGTCGTTCCGGAACTCGACGTCGACGCCCTGACCGCGATCTCCTTCGGCGCCGGCTACGAACTCGCACGCCTGATCGCACAGGACAGCCGGCGCCGGCCGGAGGACGTGGCGCGAACCGTCACCGACCTCTTCCTGCACGGCCTGACCAAGGTGGCGGACCGGCCGAAGCTGATCCGGCTCGGCTCGCGCCTGCTCGGCGGCGCCGCGCGCTAGAACAGCTCGACCGCTCCGGCCTGCAGCGACTCCTGCGCCACCGGCTTGTGCTGCGGCTGGCGCCAGTCGACGCGCGACGCCGGCGGTGTCCCGGCGCCGAACATCTGCTGCACCTCCGCACCGATGCTGCCGGCGCGTTCGACGTGCCGCAGCGCGCTGCCCAGCGCCTGCGTCGAGATGTCCTCGAACTGCAGGCTGCGCACCGCGCGCGCCACCGCGTCGCTGATGTGCTCGCGGGCCGCGGAGACCTCGCTGATGCCGGAAGCCAGACCCTGGTTGATGCGTTCGACCTGGGCGAGCAGGCGGCCGGCCTCGTCGCGCGCGTTCTCGCTGAGGCTGAGGTCACGCGAGGCCATCGCGCCGACGGTGTCGCGCACGCGGGCCACGGCGTCCTTGGAGTTGCCGACCAGCTTGCGGATCTGTTCGTTGAAGCTGGTGGACCGCTCGGACAGGTTGCGCACCTCCTCGGCCACGACCGCGAAGCCGCGTCCGGCCTCGCCGGCGCGCGCCGCCTCGATGGCGGCGTTGAGTGCGAGCAGATTGGTCTGGTCGGCGATCGACTTGACGTCGCCGAGCAGATCGAAGATCGCATCGAGCTGCCGCACCATCTCGTCGATCTGCCCGACGGTGGCGGAACTCTGGCGACACACCTGCGCGAGCGAATCGACGAGTCCGTTCATCAGTCCGGCGGCGGTCTCCGCGAACCGGCGCACGTCGACGCCGCCGTCGCCGTGGCTGGTCTGGCTGAGGATGCGCGACACCGCGCCCTGCTGGGCCTGCGACTGCCGGCTCATCTCCGAGAAGCTCGCACCCAGGTCGCGCACCGCTTCGGCGATCAGCGTCTGCACCCGGGACACTTCGTGCTCCACCCCGTCCAGCTCGCCGCTCAGGCTGCCGCCGAGCGCCGCGACCTCCGAACGCCGCGTCGCGCGCTCGTCCTGCTGCCGGGCCAGCGCCTCGCGCGCCCGACCCAGTTCGCGCATCTGCAGCCACGCCGACCACGCCCAGGCGGCGAGCGTGAGCGCGCCGGCCGCCCACGCGGTGGCGCCGCCGAAGCCGGCGAGCAGCAGGGTGACGAGGAGGGCCGTCATGATCGCGGGCACGGCGATCGGCTTGAGCGACGACGCAGGCATGCGGGGCTCCGGGAAGGGGTTGACGTCTTTGGCTGATATCGGCCGTTCGGCCGCAGGCTTGAGCATGTTCACTGCGTCCACTCCAGAAGTTGTGAAGCGATCCGGTCGAGCGGCAGGGTCCGCTCGGCGGCATTGAGGCGCGCGGCGGCACCGGGCATCCCCCAGACGACGCTGCTCGCCTCGTCCTGGATCAGCGTGTGCGCGCCAGCCTGGCGCAGCGCCAGCAGCCCGCGCGCACCGTCTTCGCCCATCCCGGTCAGCAGCGCGGCGACGGCATTGGCGCCGACGTTGTCGACCACCGAGCGGAACATCGTGTCGACGCTCGGCCGGTGCCGGTTCTCCGGCGGTGCATCGGACAGCCGGCAGTGGTACCGCGCGCCGCTGCGCACGACCAGCAGATGCGCGTTTCCCGGCGCGATGTAGACGTGTCCGGGCACGATCTGCTGGCCATCGGCGGCCTCGCAGACCGACATCGCCGAACTGCGGTCCATGCGCGCCGCGAACGGCGCGCTGAACATCGCCGGGATGTGCTGCGAGATCACGATCGCCGGCGCATCGGCGGGCATCAGCGCCAGCACGTCCTTGATCGCCTCGGTGCCGCCGGTGGAGGCGCCGATCGCGATGATGCGCTCCGTGGTGCGCAGGCTGCGCGGCCGCTGCAACGGTTGCGGTGCCGTCGGCGCGCCGGTGCGACCGCGCGGCCGCGCCCGTGCCGCCGCACGCACCTTGTCGCGCAGCAGTTCGGCGTAGCCTTCGAGGCCGGCGCGCACGTCGAGCGCCGGCTTGGTCACGAAATCGATGGCACCCAGCTCGAGCGCCTGCAGCGTCACCTCGGCACCCTTCTCCGTCAGCGACGACACCATCAGCACCGGCATCGGCCGCAGCCGCATCAGGTTGTCGAGAAAGGTCAGTCCGTCCATTCGCGGCATCTCGACGTCGAGCGTCAGGACGTCCGGATTCAGCTGCTTGATGCGCTCGCGTGCAATCAGCGGATCGGAGGCCGTGCCGACGACCTCGATGTCGGGCGCGCCCGACAGCACCTCAGCGAGCACGCTGCGGACGAGCGCGGAGTCGTCGACGATGAGGACGCGGATGGTCATGGGCGGTATCTAGTCGAACAGCTCGACGTCACCGGCGAGCGGCTGCGTCGCCAGGGACTGCCCGTACATCTGTTCGAGCGCGAGATCGGCCGCCGTGGCCGCGACCGGCAGATGGCGCACCAGCACCCTGCCGCTGCCGACGAAGTAGGCGACCTTGCGTGCCACCTGACCCCCGAGATCGCGTGCGGCGACGGCAATCGATTCGCGCTGCAGGTAGTCGAGCGCGAACCGCAGGTTGCGCTCTCCGACCGGCTGGCTGGTCATGCCGGCGATGACATTGGCGCCGCCGAACAGCTTGGCTTCCAGCCGCTCGCGGCGCGCGCCGCGCTTGAGCAGCTCGTTGATCAGCACCTCCATCGCGTAGGCGCCGTAGCGGGCGTTGGCGACGACTTCCACGTCGCGCTGGTCCTGCGGCAGCATGAAATGGTTCATGCCGCCGATGGCGGCGACCGGGTCGCGCAGGCAGGCCGACACGCAGGAGCCGAGCAGGGTCACGAGCGCCAGATCGGCGCCGCCCACCTCGTACTCGCCGGGCATCACCTTCACCACCGCGCAGCCGAGCTGGCGGTCGAAATAGCGCGGCGCCAGACCCTGTCCGGTACGCGCTTCCCAGGCATGCCGCAGGGCGATGCTCACGCGGCCTGCCCGATCGCGGCACGCCGGTACGCGGTCCTGCCCTCCGAGACCAGTAGCTGTCCCGCCTCGAACAGGGATTCGGAATGGCCGAGGAACAGCAGGCCGTCGTCGGCCAGCAGCGGGATGAAGCGTTGCAGCAGTGCGCGCTGCGTCGGCTTGTCGAAATAGATCATGACGTTGCGGCAGAAGATCGCCGCGAACGGACCGCGCAGCGGCCAGCGCGCATCGAGCAGGTTCAGCGGACGGAAACTGATCAGGCTGCGTAGCTCGTCGATGACGCGGCACTGACCGCGGTTCGCGCCGATGCCCCGGCGGAAGTAGCGGCGCAGCTGCGACGATGGCAGCCCGGCGACGCGTTCCTCCGCGTACACGCCGCGTGCGGCCGTGGCGAGCACCGCGGTGTCGATGTCGGTTGCCAGGATCGACACCGGCGGCGACAGCGTGCCGAAAGCCTCAGCGGCCGCGATCGCGATGCTGTAGGCCTCCTCGCCGGTCGACGCGGCGCTCGACCACAGCAGGATGCGACGGCCGCGCGGCCAGCTCGCGAGCTGGTCGCGCAGACGATCGAAGTGATGCGGCTCGCGGAAGAACGAGGTCAGGTTGGTCGTCAGGGCGTTGACGAACTCCTGCCACTCGCCGGTATGCGGTGCGTCGTCGAGCGCGTCGAGGTACTCGGCGAAACGGCGATGTCCGGTGATCCGCAGGCGACGGGCGAGACGGCTGTAGACGAGGTCGCGCTTGCCCGGCGCCAGGGCGATGCCGGCACGCCGGTGGATCATCCCGCGCACCCGCTCGAAGTCGGCCGTGGTGAAGCCGAACTCGCGCTCCAGCGCACTGTCGCCGGTTGTCGTCACCCGATGCGCTCCGCACCCGTCGCGAGACCGCTCGCCGGCTCCGCCGGCAGGCAACCGAGTCCGGCCAGCGCCAGACCCCAGTTGCCGAGCCAGCGCAGCCAGCCGGTGATGCCCACGTTGCGGATGCGGTCGCGGATCATGTCCGGCTCCGTCTCAGAACTCGGTCCACTGGTCATCGGCACCCGCCGCCGCCGGACGTGTGCCGTTGCTCGCGGCCGGCCGTGGCGTGCGGCGTGGCGCCTCCGCCGGGCGTGCCGGCGCACGCGGTGCCGCCTTCGCGCGCGGCGTCGCTGCAGGTGCCGGCGCCGCCGTCATCTCGCGGCGCTCGCTCTCGGCGAGCCGGAACTGGCTGACCGACCGTGCCAGTTCGCCGGCCTGTTCCTCCAGCGAGCGTGCCGCGGCAGACGCCTCCTCGACCAGCGCCGCGTTCTGCTGCGTGACCTCGTCCATCGACGTGATCGCCTGGTTGACCTGTTCGATGCCCTGGCTCTGCTCCTGCGAGGCCGCGCTGATCTCCGCCATGATGTCGGTGACCCGCTTCACGCTGGTGACGATCTCTTCCATCGTGCGCCCGGCCTGCTCGACCAGCTTGGAGCCGTTGCCGACCTTCTCGACGGAGTCGCCGATCAGGCCCTTGATCTCCTTGGCCGCCGCAGCGGAGCGCTGCGCCAGCGAGCGCACCTCCGCGGCCACGACCGCGAAGCCGCGACCCTGTTCGCCGGCGCGTGCTGCCTCGACCGCCGCGTTGAGCGCGAGGATGTTGGTCTGGAAGGCGATGCCGTCGATGACGCTGATGATGTCGACGATCTTCTTGCTCGAATCGTTGATCGCGCTCATCGTCGACACCACTTCCGACACCACCTGACCGCCCTTGCGGGCGACATCGGACGCACCGACGGCGAGCTGGTTGGCCTGCTTGGCGTTCTCGGCGTTCTGCTTGACGGTGCTGGTCAGCTCCTCCATCGACGACGCCGTTTCCTCCAGCGAGGCCGCCTGCTGCTCGGTGCGCGCCGACAGGTCGGCGTTGCCGGAGGAGATCTCGCCTGACGCCGTGTTGATCGTGTCGGTGGCGCCCTTGATCTGCGTGATGATCTGCGTGAGCTGGCCGACCGTCTGGTTGGCATCGTCCTTGAGCTTGCCGAAGGTGCCCTGGAAATCGCCGGTCACGCGCTCGGTGAGATCGCCGCGCGCCAGTGCGCCCAGCACGCGCGCCACTTCCTCCAGGCCCACGCTGCTGGTCTCGAGCAACTGGTTGATGCTCTCCGCCAGGCCCTTGAAGAATCCGTCCTTGCCGTCCAGCGAGACGCGCCGCGTGAAGTCGCCGTGCGCGGCGGCGGAGACGATCTCGCCGACCTCCTGCTCCACGGCCACCTCGTCCGTGCGGTTCTTCCACTCGACGACCGTGCCGAGCCGCTCGCCCTTGTCGTTGACGATGGGACTGGCGATCAGGCCGAAGGTCAGGCCGCTGACCTTGATCTCGGTGCGATACGAGCTGCGCAGGTTGGCGAGCATCTGCATCTGGTGCGCCGGATTCTTGTGGAACACGTCGATGTTCGCGCCCATGAGCCTGCGAGCATCGAAGTGCGGCAGTGCCTGGCGCAAGGTGCTCTCGGCGCGCGTCAGCATGTCCGAGACGGCCGCGTTCATGTAGACGATCTCGCGGTCGTTGTTGGCGATCATCACGTTGCCGGAGACGTTGTCGAGCGCGTTGCGGATGCGCAGGTTCTCGTCGGCGAGCTTGCGTTCCGCCGCCAGGCGCTCGGCCTCGGCCTGCTGCGCCGCCAGCTCCGCGGTCATGTCCTTCCACTCGACGACGTAGCCGAGACGTTCACCCTGCTCGCCGTTGATCGGGTTGAGGATCAGCGAGAAGGTGCGCCCGCCGATAGTGAGCTTCGCGTTGTGCGTACCGGTCATCTTCGCCAGCAGCCCGCGCTGGTAGGCCGGGTTCTTGTGGAAGATGTCGATGTTGGTGCCGACCACCGTGGCCGCATTGAACGCCGGTACGTCCTTGCGGATGTCGGCCTCGGCGGCCATCAGCATCTGCTTGATCGAATCGTTGACGTAGACCACGTTGAGATCGGCGTCGGCGACCATGACGTTGGTCTGCACGACGTCGAGGCCCTGCTTGATCCGCGCCGTGTCCGCCGCGCGCTGCAGCTCCTTCGCCTTGGCCTCGGCCTCGGCCTGCTGCGCCGCGAGTTCCGCGGTCATGTCCTTCCACTCGACGACATAGCCGAGACGCTCGCCCTGCTCGCCGTTGATCGGGTTGAGGATCAGCGAGAAGGTGCGCCCGCCGATCGTCAGCTTCGCGTTGTGCGTGCCGGTCATCTTCGCCAGCAGCCCGCGCTGGTAGGCCGGGTTCTTGTGGAAGATGTCGATGTTGGTGCCGACCACCGTGGCCGCATTGAACGCCGGCACGTCCTTGCGGATGTCGGCCTCGGCGGCCATCAGCATCTGCTTGATCGAATCGTTGACGTAGACCACGTTGAGATCGGCGTCGGCGACCATGACGTTGGTCTGCACGACGTCGAG
>NZ_QICN01000008.1:0-52107 GCF_003201205.1 Sinimarinibacterium flocculans | reverse complement strand
CTCGGCGGCCATCAGCATCTGCTTGATCGAATCGTTGACGTAGACCACGTTGAGATCGGCGTCGGCGACCATGACGTTGGTCTGCACGACGTCGAGCCCCTGGCGGATCCGCGCCGTGTCGGCCGCCCGGCGCAGGTCCTGCGCGCGGCTCTCGGCCTCCGCCTGCTTCTGCGCGGTGATGTCGGTGGCGAACTTGACGACCTTGGTCGGCCGGCCCCGGGCGTCGAGAATCGGGTTGTAGGACGCCTGGATCCAGATCTCGCGGCCATCCCTGCCGACGCGGCGGTACTGGCCGGCATCGAACTCGCCGCGGCCGAGCTTCTCCCAGAACGCGCGGTACTCGGCACTCGCCCGGTACTCCGGGTCGACGAACATGCCGTGGTGCTGGTCACGGATCTCGTCCATCGAGTAGCCGACGACCTGCAGGAAATTGTCGTTGGCCTTGAGGATCGTGCCGTCGAGCCGGAACTCGATCACGGCCTGGGCACGCTGGATGGCGGCGATCTGGCCGGCGAGGTCGGCCTGCGCATCGCTGCGCGTCGCGACCTTGCGGGGAGCGGCCTTCTTCTTCGTCGAAACGGCCGTCTTGGCCTTGGATGCGGTTTTCATGGCGGAACGGCCTTCTCAGGAGTGGGACACGGTGGCGAGCGCGGCGCTCGAGGCTTGCGCGGGGAGCTGCCGTCTGCGCGACGACCCGCCCAGCGCAGCCAGGGCGAGATAGGCGCCGGCGGCGCCGGCAGCGATCGCCGCGGCGATCACGGCGAGCAGGACGCCCGCTCCGACGGCGCCGTGACCGTGCGCGAAGCACGCGGCTGCCACGACGGCAGGGAGGGTGAGCAGCAGCGTGGCGACGATGCGAAGCCGGGCTGCAAGGGTCGGGGTGCGGGTCTTCATGGGGTACTCCGGTTCGTCGTACGGGTTCGGCACGGGCATGGCGTGCGCGCTACTGCAGGGCCTGGCTGCCGGCGTCCATCAACGCCATGTCGGCAGCCGTCATGAGCTTCTCGATGTCGACCAGGATCAGCATGCGTTCGTCGAGCGCACCGAGCCCGGTGATGTAGCGCGCATTGACGGCACTGCCGAACTCCGGCGCGGGGCGGATCTGTTCCGGCGTCAGCTGCATCACGTCCGAGACGCCGTCGACCACCATGCCGACGACGCGACGCGCGACATTGAGGATGATCATCACGGTGAACTCGTTGTATTCGGCGCGGCCCAGCCGGAACTTCAGGCGCATGTCGATCACCGGAACGATGGTGCCGCGCAGGTTGATCACGCCCTTGATGAAGTCCGGCGCGTCCGGAATCTTCGTGACCGTGTCGTAGCCGCGGATTTCCTGGACCTTGAGAATGTCCACGCCGTACTCCTCGTCGCCCAGCGTGAAGGTCAGGAACTCGTTGGGCATGCCGACCGTGCTGCCGGACTCGGTGTTCTCGGTTGTTGCAGTGCTCATGGATACGGATTCCCGGAAAAGAAACGTTCAGGCGGCCAGTGGCTGGGAGAACAGGCGCACGACGGCGGAGACATCCACGATCAGGGCGACGCGGCCGTCGCCGAGAATCGTCGCGCCGGAAACCCCGCGCACGCGGCGGTAGTTGGCTTCCAGGCTCTTGATCACGACCTGCTGCTGACCGACCAGATCGTCGATCTGCAGCGCCAGCTTGCGGCTCTCCGCCTCGACGATGACGACGATCGACTCGTGCGGTGCAGCCTTCGTGCCCGGCAGGCCGAACCACTCGCGCAGGTCGACGAGCGGCAGGTATTCGTTGCGCACGCGCACGACCGTGCCCTGCTGGGCCATGCGCTTGACCTGCTCGGGCAGCGGCTGCAGCGACTCGACGACGGCCCCCAGCGGCAGGATGAACACCTGGTCGCCGACGGCGACGGACATGCCGTCGAGAATCGCCAGCGTCAGCGGCAGGCGGATCGTCACGCGCATGCCACGGCCGGTCTCGGACGCCACCTCGACGACGCCGTTGAGCGCCTCGATGTTCTTCTTCACCACGTCCATGCCCACACCGCGACCGGAGACGTCGGTGAGCGCAGCCGCGGTCGAGAAGCCGGGCGCGAAGATGAGCTGCCACACCTCGGCATCGGTCATCGATTCGCTGACCGACAGGCCACGCTCCGCGGCCTTGGCGAGAATGCGCGCACGATCGAGTCCGCGACCGTCGTCGGCAACCTCGACGACGATGTGACCGCCCTGGTGCGAGGCCGATAGGCGCATCGTCCCGGTCGTTTCCTTGCCGGCCTCGGCGCGCGCCTCGGGCGTCTCGATGCCGTGATCGATGGCGTTGCGCACCAGGTGCGTCAGCGGATCGCTGATGCGCTCGATCACGCCCTTGTCGATCTCGGTCTGCTCGCCGCTGGTCACGAGCCTGACCTGCTTGCCGAGCTTGCCGGCGAGATCGCGTACCATGCGCGGGAAGCGCGAGAACACGAAGTCCACCGGCAGCATGCGCGTGGCCATCACCGCTTCCTGGATGCTGCGCGTATTGCGTTCGAGCTGCGACAGGCCGGTGAACAGGCGCTCGTGCTGCACGGGGTCCAGACTGCCGGCGAGCTGCTGGAGCATCGCCTGCGTGATCACCAGCTCGCCGACCAGGTTGACCAGGTTGTCGATCTTCTCGGTGGCGACGCGGATCGACCCGCTGTCGACGCGTACCGGGGCCGCGGTCCCGGCGTTCGCCGGCAGGGCAGCTTGCGCGACGTTTGCCGGCAGCGGTGCGGGAACCGGACCGGCGGTCGTCAGCGGCTCGATGGCCAGTGCGCACTCGTCCTCGACCCAGGCGAAGACCTCGGCCACGTCGTCGCGGTCGCAGGCGGCGCGCAGTTCGATGTCCCAGGCCAGGTAGCAGGTTTCCGCGACCAGATCGTCCAGCGCCGGCAGCGTGTCGAGCGTGGCGACGACGCGGCACTCGCCGAGTCGCTGCAGCTCGCGCAGGATGCGCAGCGGATCGTTGCCGCTCGCGAACAGTCCCGCGTGCGGCGCAAAGTGGATCTTCCAGCCGGCGGCCGACCTGTCGGCGCGCGGCGCGGTCTTCTCCGCCGCCGCGGACGCGGGTCCGTCGAGCAGGGCCCGCAACTCGGCGCTCAGGCCCTCGGCCAGCGTCGCGTCGTCCACGCGCCCGGCACGGGCGAAATCGAGGAGGCTGCGCAGTACGTCCACCGAGCGCAGCAGCACGTCGATGTCCGCCGGCGTGATCGCGCGGGTGCCGGCGCGCAGCCGGTCGAGCAGGGTCTCCAGCAGGTGGGTGAAATCGGCCACCGCGGCGAAACCGAAGGTCGCCGCGCCACCCTTGATGGAATGCGCCGCGCGGAAGATGCCGTTGATGGTCTCGGCGTCGGCCGAATCGGGCGTCAGCTTCAGCAGCGACGCCTCCATCGCATCGAGACCTTCGGCGCTCTCGTCGAAGAAGGTCTGGTGGAAGCGCGCGAGGTCGATACCGCTCATGGCGCGCTCAGCCGATCACCTTGTTGATGGTCGAGATCAGTTGCTCGGGATTGAACGGCTTGACCAGCCAGCCGGTCGCACCGGCGGCGCGCCCCTCCTGCTTCTTCTCGGGCCCGGATTCGGTGGTCAGCATCAGCAGCGGCGTGAACTTGTAGTCCGGCAGCTCGCGCAGCGCCTTGACCAGCGAGATGCCGTCCATGCGCGGCATGTTCACGTCGCACAGCACCAGGCGGAATTTCTCCTTTCTCGCCAGCTCGAGCGCTTCCGCGCCATCGGGCGCCTCGGCGACGTCGAACCCCGCGGAACGCAGGGTGAACGCGACCATCTCGCGCATGGAGTTCGAGTCGTCGACGGCGAGGATGCGGCTCATGTGCGCTCCGGATTGAGAGACAGGATTTCGGACAGACCCAGCGTCGCCGTGGCGGCGGTGAGGGCCGCAGAGGTCTGCAACCAGCCGGTTTGCAGGCCGGCATCGCGGCGATCGCGGAACACCGCGGCCAGCATCTGCAACGCGCTCGCGTGCAGGCGCTCGACGGCGGCGCCGTCGATCAGCACCGGCGCGGCTTCGGCGGCCACCGGCATCAGCAGGGCCTTGAGTGCGGCGGCCTGCTCGATGCCCAGGTCGCCCGGCAGCGACACGGTCGCGGCGACCGGCGGCGATCCGGCGTCAACGGTGTCGTCTGTCTCGGTACTGCCCATGGTTCGGCTCCAGCCCGGCCATCGGTCCCGGCGGCTGGCGGTGACGCGCAGCGCCGGACGGGTCGTTCTGCTAGCGGCTCGCCGGCGTCGCGGCGCAGGTGAAGCGGGACGAAAGGCAGTCCGGGGACCGCCGAACGGCATCAGTCGGCGGGAAGCTGGACGCAGTCCAGAACCGACGCCGTGTCGAGCAGCGTCAGCAGATCGCCGTCGCGCGTGTAGACGCCGTGAACGCGCGCCTGCCGCGCACCGGCACCGACGTCCGGCGCACGCTTGATCGCGTTGTCGATGATCTTGCGGACGTCCGCGACGCGGTCGACGAGCAGGCCGAAGCACTCGCCGTCGCTTTCGACGACGACGACCCGGGTCTCCGCATCCGTTGCCGCGGCCGGCAGGTTCAGGCGCCGGCGCAGGTCGATCACGGTCACCACCGTGCCGCGCAGATTGATGACGCCGAGCACCTCGTCCGCGGCACCGGGTACCGGTTCGATGTCGAACTGGCTCAGCACTTCCTGGACGTCGCCGATCGGCAGCCCGTAGATCTGGTGGTCGAGCGCGAAGCAGACCCAACGCGAGAGGCTGTCGTCGCGACGCCGCGCGGTGGCGTGATCGCTCACGATGCCGGCCCCGCCAGCGACTTCAGCGTGCCGGCAGGGACGATCACCTCGCCCCCGCTGCGTGGCTCCGGCACTGCCGCCGCCACGGCGGCCTGTCCGTTCTCGTCGCCGAGCACGACGACGACGACCCGCCGGTTGCGGTTGCGCCCCTCGGTCGTGCGGTTGTCGGCCACCGGATGATGTTCGCCGAGACCGACGACGGTCATGCGCGCCGGATCGATGCCGTGCTGCATGAACAGGTGCACGACGCTCGCGGCGCGGGCGGCGGACAGCTCCCAGTTCGACGGAAACGCGAGCGTCGCGATCGGACGATCGTCGGTATGTCCCTCGATGCGCAGCACGTTGGGGAACGGCGCGAGGATGTCCGCCAGCCGCTGCAGCACCGGTGCCGCCTGCGTCCCGACGGCGGCGACGCCGCTGGCGAACAGGATGTCGGTGTTGATCTCGATCTCCAGCCACTGCTCGGACCGGCGCACGATCACCAGGTCGCGGTCGATCAGATCCTGCATGGCCTGCTGCACGGCATCGGCCATGCGTCGCAGCTCGGCGCCGCCCTGCCCTTCCGCCATCCCGGCAGCGGTGCCCGACGACGCCTCACCGGACCGCCCGCCCGGCTCGGCCTGGTCGCCGCCCATCCTCGCACCCGGCAGGTCGGGACGGATGCCGCTGCGCTCCTGCTCGAAGCCGCGAAGGGTCACGGTATTGAACAGCGACTCGTTCTGCGTGCCCTTCTCCGGCTTGTCGCCGATCTGCACCGGCTTGAGCGCGCGCGGCGGACCGCCGAGCGCCACCGACAGCGAGTCGGCCAGAACGCGGTACTTGCCCTCGTTGACCGAGGACACCGCGTACATGACGACGAAGAACGCCAGCAGCAGCGTCACCAGGTCGCCGTAGGGAATCGCCCAGGCTTCGTGGTTCTGGTGTTCCTCGTGCTTGTGCTTCTTCGCCATCAGTGCAGGTACCCCTGCAGCTTGGACTCGATGTTGCGCGGGTTCTCGCCCTGCGAGATCGAGATCAGGCCCTCGATCGCCATCTCGCGGACGCGCGTCTGTTCGGCGATGGCGGCCTTGAGCTTGGCGGCGATCGGCAGGAAGAACAGGTTGGCCGCGCCGATGCCGTAGATCGTCGCGGTGAACGCGGCGGCGATGCCGGAGCCGAGCTTGCTCGGATCGGCGAGATTCTTCATCACCGCCATCAGGCCGAGCACGGCGCCGATGATGCCGAGCGTCGGCGCGTAGATGCCCATGCCCTCGAAGACCTTCGCACCCTGCTGGTCGAAGTGTTCGTGCGTGCCCATCTCGACTTCGAGGATGTTGCGGATCGCATCGGGTTCGGCACCGTCGACGAGCATCTGCAGACCTTTCTTCAGGAACGGGTCGGCCTCCGACTCCACCGTTCCCTCGAGCGCGAGCAGGCCCTGCTTGCGCGCGATGCCGCTCCACTCGACGATCCGTTCGATCAAGGCCTGCGGATCGTGCTGTGGCGGCCGGAACGCCCAGCGCATGATCTTCATGCCGTGCTTGAAGGTCTTCATCGGCGTGTGCAGCATGATCGCCGCCAGCGTGCCGACCATCACGATCACGAACGCCGCCGGATTCATCAGGCCGGCGATGCCCGAGCCCTTGAGCACGCTGCCGCCGACGATGGCAACCAGCGCGAGCACCACGCCGAGCAGCGAGAGCTTATCCATGGACCAGCTCCCGCGGCCGCGCGATGCGCCGTTTCCAGGCATCCACCAGGCCGGCGAAGTCGAGGATCAGCGCGACGCGGCCGTCCGGCAGCACCGTCGCCGATGAAACACCCGGCGTGCCGCGCAGCGACGGGCCCAGCGGCTTGATCACGATCTCCTCGCGTCCGCGGACCTCGCCGACGACGAATCCGTAGCGCTCGTCGCCGACCTGCGCCACGACCACGTGGCGTCGACCATCGTCCTCGGCGCGGCACAGCCACGGGTCCAGCCAGACCAGGCGCAGCGTGTCGCGCCGCGTCAGCACCACGTCCCAGCGGTCCAGCGTTTCCGCGGCGCCCGGCTCGAGCGCGAACACGTCGAGCACCGGCGCCAGCGGCAGCGCATAGCGCCGGCCGTTGGCCGATACCATCAGCGCCGACAGGATCGCGAGCGTCAGCGGCACGCGGATGCGTACCGTGCTGCCGGCACCGGGCTGCGACTCGATGTACACGTTGCCGCCGAGCGACTTGATGCGCGACATCACCACGTCCATGCCGACGCCCCGACCCGACAGGTCGGAGACCTGCTCCTTGGTCGAGAAGCCCGGCAGGAAGACCAGCTGCAGGCATTCCTCCACGGAAAGCTGCGCGGCCTCGACCGGGTCGAGCAGGCCCTTGTCGACGGCCTTGGCGCGCACTCGCTCGGCGTCGATGCCGCCGCCGTCGTCGCGCACGGTGATCGCGATGCTGTCGCCCTGCTGCTGCGCGCTCAGCGTCAGCCTGCCGGCGGGCGGCTTGCCGCGCCGCACCCGCTCGTCCGGCATCTCGATGCCGTGGTCGACGCTGTTGCGCACCATGTGCACCAGCGGATCGGCCAGCGCCTCGACGAGATTCTTGTCCAGGTCGGTGTCCTCGCCCTGCAGCTCGACCTCGACCTGCTTGCCCAGGCCGCGGGCCACGTCTCGCGCGATCTTCGGAAAGCGCGCGAACACCTTGCCGATCGGCTGCATGCGCACCTGCATCACCGCGTTCTGCAGGCCGCGGGTGATGAAGTCGAGTTCCGCGACGGGGCGCGCGAACTGCGCCGGGTCGGCCTCGCGGGCACGCAGGTCCTTGAGCCGGTTGCGCACCAGCACCAGCTCGCCGACGAGGTTCATCAACGCATCGAGGCGCGCGGTATCGACGCGCACCGTGGTCTCGGCCGGCGGCTTGCCGTTTTCGGCCGCCGGCGAAGCGGAAACAGGTGACCGCGCCGTGGGCGTGGGCGCAGGTGCCGGCGCGCTGACGCTCGCGGTCTGCGCTTCGGCGGCCGGCGGGCTGGCGGGGACCGGGGCAACCGGCGCCTTGCCGGCGCCGTGCAACTGATCGAGCAACGCCTCGAATTCGTCCTCGCTGATCGTGTCCGCGGCAGCAGCCGGCGGCGCCTCGGCCTTGGCCCTGGATTTGCGCGGCTTGCGCGCCGGCCGGGGCTTCGCCGGCGGTGCGAGCAGCGAGCGCAGGGTGTCCAGCAGCGCCGGATCGGCCGGCGCGAGCGGAGCGCCATCGGCCACGGCCTGCATCATCGCCTGCACGCCGTCGAGCGCCTGGAGCACGGCGTCCATCAGCGCCGCATCGACCGGCCGCTTGCCGGCACGCAGCGCGTTGAAGACGTCTTCGGCGGCATGGCACAGCTCGACCAGCGGATGCAGTTCGAGGAACCCGGCACCGCCCTTGACGGTGTGGAAGGCGCGGAAGATCGCGTTGAGCAGGTCCTGGTCCTGCGGCCGGCTCTCGAGCTCCACGAGCTGGCCGCCGAGGGCCTGCACGAGCTCGCCGGCCTCGATCAGGAAATCGGCGCGGATGTCGTCGTCGCTGCTCATGCGTCGGTGTGGTCTAGAAGCCTAGGCTGGCCAGCAGTTCGTCGGCGTCCTGCTGGCTGGCGGCGACCGCCCCCGGCACCGCCGGTCCGGCCAGATCGCCCGCCTTCGCCTGTATCGGCGCGGCCGGCGCGGTCTGAAGGGCGCCGCCGCCGGCGCTGCGCAGCAGCTCCAGCAGCGCGGTCTCGACGTTGCAGACCAGCGCGATCACGCGCTTGATGATCTGCCCGGAGATGTCCTGGTATTCCTGCGCCTGCGCGAGTTCGGACAGCGTGCCGCGCAGGGCGTCGGAGCGGCCGCGAAGGTCGTCGCCGATGCCCTGCAGCAGCACCGCGACGTTGCCGATATCCGGATGGTTGTCGGCGATCACGCTTTCCGCCTCGGCCACATGCGCGGCCGCGGCGTCGATGCCCACGGCCACGCCGCGCGCCTGCTCGACGAGATCGAGCGTGCGGTGCGCGGCCTGCTCGGTCATCTGCATGACGTAGTCGAGGCGGTGGCGGGCGTCGGGAATCTCGTCGCCGGCGATGCGCGCCAGCCGCTCGTCCACCCGCAGCTCGACGACGGCGTCGTGCAGCTCGCGCGTGAGTCGTGCCACGCGGGCGAACAGGGCGTCCTCGCGCTCGCGCGCCAGGGCGTCGATCCCCTGCTCGAACGCGGCGTCGTCGCCGCTCTCGAGCGCGGCGAGCAGTTGCCGCAACCGCGCGGCCGTCTGCCGGCGCCGGTCCGCGATCGGCCCGTCCATGTCAGGCGTCCCGTGGCGCGACGCGCCACCCGCTGCGACCGGGAAGACGGTTCATCCTAGGCCGTCTCGGAAATGCGCTGGAAGATCTTGTCGATCTTTTCCTTGAGCGTCTGCGCCGTGAACGGCTTGATGATGTAGCCGTTCACGCCGGCCTGCGCGGCCTCAATGATCTGCTCGCGCTGCGCCTCGGCGGTGACCATCAGCACCGGCGTCTTGGCGATGCGCGCGTCGCCACGGATCGCCTTGAGCAACTCGATGCCGGTCATGCCGGGCATGTTCCAGTCGGTGACGACGAACTCGAAGCCGCCGGCCTGCAGCAGCGGCCACGCGGTCTTGCCGTCGTCGGCCTCGGTCGTGTTGGTGTATCCCAGATCGTTGAGCAGATTCTTGACGATGCGCCGCATCGTCGAGAAATCGTCCACGATCAGGATCCGCATGTTCTTGTCCATCGTCGCTCCAGTTTCCGGTCGTTGCTTCAGGCTGCGGCGCGCATTTGCTTCCAGCCCTTGAGTCGTGCGCGCAGGCGCACCAGGGCCTGGCCATGGATCTGGCAGACGCGGCTCTCGCTCACGTCGAGCACCGCACCGATCTCGCGCAGGTTCAGCTCGTCGTCGTAGTACATCGACATCACCAGCCGTTCGCGTTCCGGCAGCTCGTCGATGGCCTCGGCCAGAGCTTCGCGGAATTCGCGCTGTTGCAACGCGTCGAGCGGACCGCCGGCAGGATCGGGACTGTCGAACGTCTCGTCGCCGTCCTCGCCGGCAGCGTTGAGGCTCAGGACCTGGCAGCGCGCGGCGTCGTGCAGGATCTCGCGCACCTCGTCGACACTGATGCCCATGCGCTCGGCGACCTCGGACTCGCGCGCGTCGCGCCCACTGGCCTGCTCGATCGCCCGCATCGCCTCGGCGGCCTCGCGGACGCGGCGGTGGACCGAGCGCGGCGCCCAGTCGGTCTGGCGCAGCTCGTCGAGCATCGCGCCACGGATGCGGATACCGGCATAGGTCTCGAAGGAGGCGCCGCGGTCGCCGCTGTAGTGCCGTGCCGCCTCGATCAGGCCGATGACGCCGGCCTGGATCAGGTCGTCCACGTCGACGCTCGACGGCAGCCGCGCCGCGAGGTGGTGGGCGATGCGCCGCACCAGATCGGCATGCCGGCGTACGAGATCGGTTTCGGACAGCGCATCGGGTGTGCTCATGCGGCAACTCCGGTGGCGACGCCGCCGTGAATCAGGCGTTCGACGAAGAATTCCAGGTTGCCGCGCGCGCCCTCCGGCATCGTCCAGCCGCGCACGCGGCGCGCCAGGTCGCGGTAGGCACGCGCGCTCGGCGCACTGGGATAGGCCTCGACGACGGCGCGCTGGCGGCGCACGGCGCGTCGCAGCCATTCGTCACCGGGAATCGTGCCGAGGTCGACCAGCGTGACGTTGAGAAAGCGCTCCGACACGCGGCGCAGGTTCTCGAAGATCTCGCGCGCCTCGGCCGGCGTCTGCGTCATGTTCGACAGCACCTGGAAACGGCGCACGCCGTGGTCGCGGCTCAGCACCTTGATCAGGGCATAGGCGTCGGTCAGCGACTGCGGGTCGTTGGTGACGACGACGATGATTTCCTGCGAGGCCTGGCTGAAGGTGATGACGCTGTCGGCGATGCCGGCCGCGGTGTCGACGATCAGCGTGTCCAGCGGCCGGCGCAGGTCGGAGAACGCGCGCACCAGGCCGGCGTGCTCCGCGGCGGACAGCTCGGCCATGTTGCGCTGGCCGCTCGACGCCGGCACCACCATGACGCCGGACGGTCCTTCGATGATCGTGTCCTCGAGCGAGCAACTGCCGTCGAGTACATGGGAGAGATTGCGCTGCGGCTGCAGGCCGAGCATCACGTCGATGTTGGCCAGGCCGAGATCGCCGTCGAGCAGCATCACGCGCTGTTCGTCCATCGCCATCGACACGGCGAGGTTCACCGAGGTCGAGGTCTTGCCGACGCCGCCCTTGCCGCTGGTGACGGCGATGACCTGCACCGGCCGCTGCATGCGCAGCGCCGCCAGACCCGAGGCCTGGTGACCGAACAGCGAATCAGACGCCGGCATGGGCAGCTCCGAATTGCAGGGCGAGCGTGCTGTCGTGCACGCGGGCGGGGTTGGATCGGGCGAGTTGCATCGCCCGCAGCACGAGCTGGTCGGCGCGCGCCGAGTGCAGGTCCTGCGGCACGCGCTGTCCGTCGCAGATGTACTGCACGGCGAGGCGGTGGCGGATCACGGCGGACAGCACACCGCCGATGCGCGCGGCCTCGTCGAGCTTGGTCAGCACGCAGCCGTCGAGCCCGGCCGGCGCGAAGCGTCGCAGGATGTCCTGCTGATCGGCCGCCTGGGTCGTCGCCGACAGCACCAGCCAGTTGCGCACCGGCCGGTGCGCCGCGCGTAGCTCGGCGAACTGCGCGCCGAGGCGGGCATCGCGCGGGGCGAGGCCGGCGGTGTCGATCAGCACCAGCTTGCGGTCGGCGAGCCGCGCCAGCGCGGCGCGCAACTGCTCGCCGCTGGAGGCGGTCTGCACCGGCACGCCGAGCAGGCGGCCGTAGGTGAAGAGCTGTTCCTGCGCACCGACGCGGTAATGGTCGGTCGTGACCAGCGCGAGGTCGCGGGTGCCGTGGCGCGCGGCGAAGCGCGCCGCGAGCTTGGCGATGGTCGTGGTCTTGCCGACGCCGGTCGGGCCGATCAGCGCGATCGTGCCGCCTTCGAGAATCGGATCACGGGGCGTCGGCGGCAGCCGGCGTACCAGCAGGCCGAGCGGCAGGAAGCGGGCGCGGTCACGATCGGCATCGCCCGGTAGTTCGTCGACGATCTCGCGCGCGAGGCCGGCGTCCAGGCCCAGGTCGGTCATCGCGCGCAGGGCCGCCATGCGTTCCGGCTGGCGGTCGGCCAGGTCGCGCCAGGCGATGTGCGCCACCTGTTCCTCGAGCATGCGGCGCATGCCGCCGAGTTCGCGGCGCAGCTGCTGGATTTCCGGCGCCGGCGGTGTCGGCAGCGCGGCCGGTGCCGGCCTGGCGACCGGGGGCGCCGGCTTGGCCACGGCCGCCTTGTCCTTCTTTGCCGCCGCCGACGCGGCGCGTGTCTGGGGAGGCTGTTCGGGAGCGGGCTCGGGGGCTGCGGCAGGCGTCTCGCGCCGCGTCGCCACCTGCATCAGCGCGGCGTCGTAGTCGGTTGCGGACACCACCTCGATGCCCTCGGCCACGCGCCGGTTCGACAGGATCACCGCATCGGCGCCCTGCTCCTCGCGCACCATGCGGATCGCCTCGCGCATGCTGCCGGCGACGAATCGTTTGATCTTCATGCGGACACCACGCTGTGTTCAGTCTCGGTCACGAAATCGCTCCCACCATGCGCAACTGTTTTGAATCCGGTACTTCGTCGAAGGCGAGCACGTGCAGGCCGGGAATCGTCTGTCTCGTGAACCGCGCCAGCAGGGGTCGCAGCGCCGGCGGAACCAGCAACACCGCGGGCTGACCGTCCGTCTCCAGCTTCCGCGTCTGTTCCGTGAGCGAGCGATGCATCCGCTCGGCGAGGCCCGGCTCGATCGCCGCTCCACCGCTCTTGAGGCTGTCCTGCAACACCTGTTCCAGAGGACCGGCCAGCGTGAGCACCGGCAGCTCCGGCTGCATGCCATTGATTTCCTGAACGATCTGCCGCCCGAGCGCGACGCGCACGAGACCCGACAGGACGACGGGGTCCTGACTCCTGCCGGCGTGTTCCGCCAAGGCTTCGGCGATCACGCGCAGGTTGCGGATCGGCACGCGCTCGGCGAGCAGGTTCTGCAGCACGCGCACGAACGCGGTCAGCGACAGCAGCTTGGGCACCAGGTCCTCGACCAGCTTCGGCGCCTGCTTGGCAAGCTGGTCGAGCAGCGCCTGGCCCTCGTCGTGACCGAGCAGCTCGTGGGCGTGCATGCGCACGATCTGCGACAGGTGCGTCGCGATCACCGTCGGGCAGTCGACCACGGTGTAGCCCAGGCTCTGCGCATGCTCGCGCCCGCCCTTGTCGATCCAGATCGCGTCGAGGCCGAAGGTCGGGTCCTTGGTCGGGATGCCCTCGACACTGCCGAAGACGCGACCGGGGTTCAGGGCCAGCTCGCGCTCGGGATGCACCTGGCCCTCGGCCACCGGCACGCCGTGCACCAGCAGGCGGTAGCTGCCCGGCTGCAACTGCAGGTTGTCGCGGATGTGCACCGCCGGCACGAGAAAGCCCAGCTCCTGCGTCAGCTTGCGGCGCACGCCCTTGATGCGCGCCATCAGCTCGCCGCCCTGGCGCGCGTCGACCATCGGGATCAGCCGGTAGCCGACCTCCAGTCCCAGCGCATCGGCGCCGCCGACGTCCTCCCAGCTCAGTTCGGCCGGCGCCGCGGGCTCGGTCGCTTCCGGTTCGGGCGCTTCGGCCGCCGCCTTGGCCCGTCGCGCGATCAGCCAGGCGACGCCACCGCAGGCCGCGGCCAGCAGCAGGAAGGCGAAGTTCGGCATGCCCGGGATCAGGCCCACGAGTCCCAGTACGCCGGCCGTCACCGCGAGCACACGCGGCTGGTTGAACAGCTGCCCGGCCACCTGCTTGGACATGTCCGCCTGCCGCGACATGCGCGTGACCAGCACCGCGACCGAGGTCGACAGCAGCAGCGCCGGCACCTGCGCCACCAGGCCGTCGCCGATGGTCAGCAGCGTGTAGATGCGCATGGCCTCGCCGAAGCTCATGCCGTGCGTCATCGGGCCGATGACCAGGCCACCGATGATGTTGATGATCAGGATCAGGATCCCGGCGATCGCGTCGCCACGGACGAACTTGCTGGCGCCGTCCATCGAGCCGTAGAAGTCCGCCTCGGAGCGCACCTCCTCGCGGCGCGCCTTGGCCTCGTCACGCGTCAGGATTCCGGCGTTCAGGTCGGCGTCGATCGCCATCTGCCGGCCCGGCAGCGCGTCGAGCACGAAGCGTGCGGACACCTCGGACACGCGCTCGGCGCCCTTGGTGACCACCATGAAATTGACGATCGTCAGGATGATGAAGACGACCAGGCCTACGGCGTAGTTGCCGCCGATCACGAAGCTGCCGAAGGCCTCGATCACCTGTCCCGCCGCGTGCGGTCCCTCGTGGCCGTTGAGCAGCACCACGCGCGTCGATGCCACGTTCAGCGACAGCCGCAGCAGCGTCGCGAACAGCAGCACCGTCGGAAAGGCCGAAAAATCCAGCGGCCGCATCACGTAGACCACCGCCAGCAGCACGGCGATCGACAGCGTGATGTTCACCGTGAACATCAGGTCCAGCACCGGCGTCGCCAGCGGCACGATCATCATGCCGAGCACGGCCATCAGCAGGATGGGCGCGGCGAGTCCGGAGCGGCCCAGTTCGCGGAAGCGGTTCAGAAGATCGGCAAGCGTCATGGACGCCCGCGTGCAAGGCCTGTGCCTCGCGGACAGGCCCCAAGTGTCGGCCAATTGACTCGCCCTCAGACGGTGACTATCTTTGGTATCTACCACTTGGATGGAGATCACCATGAGCACCGCCGCCAAGCTCTTCCTGTCCGGCCGCAGCCAGGCGGTGCGCCTGCCCAAGGCCCTGCGCTTCGAGGGCGACGAGGTGATCGCCAAGCGCTTCGGCAACGGCGTACTGCTGCTGCCGGTCGACGCGCCATGGCAGCTCATGCGAGAAGCACTCGACGAGTTCGAGCCCGGCTTCGAGATTGCGCGCGAGCAGCCCGACCAGCAGACCCGCGACGACTGGGCGTCATGACCGCGCCGCGCTATCTGCTGGATACCAACACCTGCATCTACATCATCAATCGCCGTCCGGCACAGGTCTTCGAGCGCTTCGCCGGCATTCGCTATGGCGAGATCGCAATCTCCAGCATCACCGGTGCGGAGCTGACGTTCGGCGCCGCCAAGAGCGGATCGGAACGCAACCTCCGCGCACTGCAGAAGTTTCTGGCGCCGCTGGAAGTTCTCGCCTTTGACGAAGCCGCGATGAAGCACTACGGTCCCGTGCGCGCCAAACTTGAAAGGCGCGGCACGCCCATCGGCGCCCTCGATCTGCTGATCGCGTCCCACGCCCTGGCCTTGAACGCCACACTGGTGACAAACAACCTTCGCGAGTTCCGCCGCGTGTCCGGCTTGGCGCTGGACAACTGGGTTGGCACCTCGGTCTGATCGAGTGAGCTTCGCGACCCGTCACGAAACCGCGGACGATGCCTCGGCCATCGAGACCGTCACCACCGCCGCCTTCCTCCACGCCGAACACCGCAGCGGCACCGAGCAACACATCATCGCTGCGCTGCGCGACGCCGGGCAGCTATCGGTATCTCTGGTCGCCGAGCTTGATGGCCGCATCGTCGGCCACGTCGCGGTGTCGCCGGTGACGATCTCGGACGGCAGCGCGGGCTGGTACGGCCTGGGTCCCATCTCGGTCCTGCCCGAGTGTCAGCGCACCGGCATCGGCAGCGCGCTGATGCACGCGGCGCTGTCCGCGCTACGCGGGCGCGGCGCGCGGGGCTGCGTCCTGCTGGGCGATCCGGCCTACTACCGCCGCTTCGGCTTTGCGCCCGACCCGCGACTGGTGCTGCCCGGCGTTCCACCCGAATACTTCCAGGCCCTGCCCTTCGGCGATACGGTGCCCACCGGCACCGTCGCCTATCACGCCGCCTTTGACGCGCAGGCCTGATCTCACGAAGCCGACACATCGCCATGCGATGCTGCGCGGTTGAAGCTCGACCCGTAGGAGCGGCTTCAGCCGCGACCATGCGCCCGGATCGCAGAAGGGTCGCGCCTGAAGGCGCTCCTACAACCGCATGCCACGCTTCACCACCTTATCGAGAAGTGCCCCATGAAACGCCGCGACTTCCTCCACTCCAGCCTGCTGCTGCTCTCCACCCCGCTGCTGCCCGGCTGCGGCGACAGCGACGATGCGCCGGACAACGGCGGCGATCCGGGCACCGACCTGCCGGGCAACCTGGACGACAGCCTGCTCGACTATCCGCGCGTGCTGCCGCTGCCGTTCGCGCATGGCGTGGCGTCAGGCGATCCGCTGGCGGACCGCGTCATCATCTGGACGCGCATCACCGAATCCACACCGTCGGCGGATGCGATCCCGGTGCACTGGGAAGTCGCGGCCACGCCGGACTTCGCCACCGTGCTGAAGAGCGGCGCGCAGAACGCCGTCGCCGCGCACGACTGGACGATCAAGGTCGACGTGACCGGCCTCGCCCCGGCCACGAGCTACTACTACCGCTTCCGCGCCTTCAACCGCTGGTCCATCGTCGGCCGCACGCGCACCGCGCCAGCCGATGCGGTGGACGAGATCCGCCTCGCCGTCGTCGCCTGTTCCAGCTACTGGTCCAGTCACTGGAGTGGCTTCGGCCACCTGGCCGACCGCAACGACCTCGATCTGGTCCTGCACTGCGGTGACTACATCTACGACTTCGTCGACGAGGACGAGGAAGTCCGTGCACGGCTCGACCGCAAGGACATCAACGACGTCGACTACCGCGACTGGCTCAACCTCGACGAGGTACGCCGCCGCTACGCCCTGTTCCGGTCGGACCCCAACCTGCTGCGCGCCCACCAGCAGCATCCGTGGATGATCGTCTGGGACAACCACGACATCGATCCCGGATTCGGCAACGAGCTGGACAGCCCCATCGACCCAGCCACCAGCACCTGCACGCTCGCCGACACCGCGCGCGCCTTCCACGAGTGGACGCCGACGCGGCCAGTGAAGCCCGACGGCTCCGGCGAGTTCGTGTTCGTCGACGACGGCAGCTACCCGCAACCGGCCGACCCGCTGCTGATCTACCGCAAGCTCGCCTACGGCCCGCTGCTCGACATCGTCGGTGTCGACACGCAAAGCCTGCTGCCGCGCTACGAGCTGCCGGTGGACAGCAGCCACCTGCCCGACGGCGCGCCCAGCCTCTACGGCCGGCGCCAGTTCGAATGGCTTACCGGCACCCTGCTCGCGTCGCAGCAGGCCGGCACCACCTGGCGGCTCATCAACAACCAGACCTGGTTCGCGCCGGTGGACATCCCGGACGTGGTCGACGGAATCCCCACGCCCAAGCTCGGCATCTCGCGCTGGGCCGATTACGCGCAGGAACGCGCCGCGCTGTGCCGCTACCTGCGCGGCGACAACCCGGCGAGCCTGCGCATCCGCAACAACGTGCTCGTCTCCGGCGACGCCCACGGCAACCTCGGCTCCGACGTGATCGAGGACAACGCCCTGCTCGGCGCCTACTTGCCCGGCGTGCCGCTGCCCAATCCGCGCGGCGGCTCCACGCCGGACAACCTGCTCGCCGGCTACATGCGCGCCACCACCGGCGCCCTCGGCCCCGTCAGCGGCCGCGAAGCTTCCGTCGGCGTCGAATTCGCCCCCAGCTCCATGGGCCGCGGCGGCGCCGACGAACTCGTCACCAACGCCGCCGGCCTCGAACCCGGCTCACCCCTCGGCGTCGTCGGCGCCCGCGCCCTCGAACTCGCCCTCATCGCCGGCAACAAGAACGTCCAGTTCGTCGAATGGGTCGACCACGGCTACGGCATCGTCAGTCTTACGAGCGAACGCGCCGTCTTCGAATGGTGGTGGCAGGACAAGCTCACCCCCGACTCCCCCGACGTGCTCGGCCAGCAGATGGTGGCCTGGGCGGAGACCGATACCGCGCAGCTCATTCCGCGCTTTCAGGATCAGATTGATGCTGTGACGGCGCACGGCATGGCAGTGAGTGCGACGCAGGGGAGCCGCGTTGCCGAGCCGGCGCCGTTACATGGCGAGCTGTTGATTCCGCGCTGACCGGTCGTACTCTCGTAGGGATTCCAGCTCTACTTGCTGGCTGGTATTGTCGCCTAGGCATCGAGACCCCTTGTGCCACTCAACGCGTAAAGCGTTAAATCCGCTTAACAAGCATCACCGCTCTTGGACGAGTACTAGCGTGACATGGACGTTGTTCGTCTGCTGCGCCATGGCGCGGGAGGATCTGGCGATGATGCTAAATGTGCGTCCATCGGATGCGGCACACTGAAGAAGCTGATGGCTGGGAATCATAAGGGGAGGCGGCGATGATCTTTCTCACAATGTACAAAGCTTCGGTAGACGCTGATCTCGCGACTCGATTTGGGGAACTGAAAGCCGGGCTGAGGTCAATCCTCACGCCACTCGTAACCCCCGCAATCGACACTATTGCAAATGTATTCAACGTTCCTGGTGCCACCCTCCGCTCCCCAGCTCAACCCACGGAGTTCGGTGAACCGACAGGAATACTTGACGCTGAGTTGTACACAGATAGGAGATCACTAGTTGCGATCACTCTAAGTGACCCAACGCATAGGCACGTACCACGTCTAAGACGTCTTGCTCGATCTGCCGCTGAAGACTCTGACGATAAGCGCCTCGTCATTGAGGTGGCTTTCATCGGCCCAGATTTGCCGCCTCGCTCCCTCGCTCCAGTGATCGATGTCTACGACACGGTCTTTCCTGTGAAGCTCGCTAACAGGCGATTCACTTCTCCGCGATTTACCGAGCTGAAGGACGAAGGGCGCGAGCCCCCAACTGCCCCAACAGCGCAGGAGCTTTTGGCGGTTACAAAGCTCCGCGATCGAGCAGCGCGCACACTAGCAACAGCTGTGAAAGCCTCTGGCGGCCTTTTGCTCAAGGACGCCCCGAAGCAGCTCCCCCAAGACCACCGAGCTGACGTCGAGCATCTGACTACAGAACTCAAGGCATCGGGAATCATTGACTCAGAGGTTTTTGTCGTCTGCAGCAAGACCCAAGCTCAGGTAGCGCGCGTCCCCAACCTCCAAGTAATTGACGATTTGGCGAGAAGCGGGGTCAAGTGCGCCTGCGGTAGAAGCATCTCCGAGGAACGTCACGAAGAGGCTTTGACAGTTACAGAACTGGGGCGGTCGTTGCTAGATAAGGCTCGATGGCTGACTGTGCTGCTTATTCAAGAACTCGAAGGCATGGGCGTTCCAGCCGGAGACATTCTCGTAGAGCAGAATATCGGCGGAGATGAGATTGATTGCCTCGCAAACATTTCTGGAGAACTGGTCCTGATTGAACTAAAGGACAAGGAATTTAGCTTGGGCAATGCGTATTCCTTCGGCGCCAAGATTGCCATCGTTCGTCCGCAGCACAAGGTGATCATTACGACAGACAAGATAGGCAATGATGCTAAGGAGCATTTTAAGCGGGCACGCCTATCGGGCGGGACGGAAGGCGACATGGACTTTCTCTATGAGCACTCTCAACAAGGGAGGGACATCACTTATATCGAGGGAGTTCAGAATCTCAATGAGGGTCTCGCTGATTTGGTTACGTCAATATATCGCGGCGACGCAACTAGGCTCTTGGGGCAAGTCCTTCCGTTCGCCGTTGTTGATGGAGCGGCTCTACTTGCTGCGTTTGAATCGACAATAGCGCAACCCAAAACCGTGGCGGCCTAAAGGCAGCCCTACCGGGCGCGTTCGTTACTGAACACACTTCCCCGCACGAAGCGACCTTCAGAAGGAAGGCGGTGTTCATTTCTACGGATCGGCCTCTCCTCCTGGCACATCGCCAATACTCGGCACGTTCGGACGCGGCCCGGCGGCCTCGGGTCGCCGACGCCAATCACGCAACTGGTAGATGTAGGTGAGCACCTGCGCGACGGCCGCGTAGAGGTTGGCCGGAATCTCGTCGTCCACATTCGCGTTGCGGTACAGCGCTCGCGCCAGCGGCGGTGCGTCGACGATGGGGATGCGGTGCTGGCGCGCGAGTTCGCGGATGGACAGTGCGAGCAGGTCGACGCCCTTGGCGACGACGCGCGGGGCGCGCATCTTGCCGGCGTCGTATTTCAGGGCCACGGCGTAGTGCGTCGGGTTGACGACGACGACGTCGGCGCCCGGCACGGCTTCCATCATCCGGCGGCGCGAGATCTGTTGCTGCAGTTGGCGCTGGCGGCCCTTCACTTCCGGGCTGCCCTCGGCCTCCTTGTGTTCCTGGCGGACTTCCTGGCGCGTCATGCGCAGCTTCTTCGCATGCGACCAGAGCTGGTAGGGCGCGTCGATGAGCGCGATCAGCAGCAGGCCGCCGCACATCCAGCCGAGGCATCCGAGGGCGATGCGCATGGCGTGCGCCATCGCCGGCGCCAGCGGTTCGCGGCCCAGGGCCATGATCTCGTCAAGCCGCGTGGCGATGTAGAGCACGGCAATGGCGCCGAGCGCGCCGGCCTTGAGCAGCGCCTTGCCGAGTTCGACGAGGCTCTGCGAGGAGAAGATGCGGCCGAGTCCGGACAGCGGGTTCACGCGCTTGAAGTCCGGCTTGAGCGCTTCGGCCGAGACATTCCAGCCGCCGAGGAGGATCGGGCCGACGATGCCGGCGAGAAAGCCGACGCCGAGCAGCGGCAGGGCGACGGCGAAACCGGCGCCGATCAGTGCGCCGAAGTGGCGCGCCATGTCCTGCGGCCGTTCGACCAGCGGCAGTTCCGGCGACAGCGCGCGCTGCATCCATGTGGCCGCGCCGTTGGCGATGGTGCCGGAGAGCAGCAGCAGCGTCAGCAGACCGCCGGCGACGACGACGAAGCTCACCAGCTCGCGCGAACGCGCGATCTCGCCACGCTTGCGCGCGTCGCGCAGGCGCTTGGGTGTGGCGCGTTCGGTCTTGTCCTGGCTGCTGGCCTGTCCGCTCATGGGTTCAGAGCCTCAGCAGGGCGCCGAGCAGCACCCAGGCCTCGTCGAGCAACTGGACGATGCCCTCCTGCAGCGCCGGCAGACCGGCGCGGATCAGCATCAGGCCAGCGACCAGCGTGACCGGGAAGCCGACCGCGAACAGGTTGAGCGTCGGTGCGCTGCGGCTGACCACGCCCATCGCGAGGTTCACGGTGAGCAGGGCGATGACGAGCGGCAACGCGAGCTGCAGACCGCCGGAGAAGACGATGCCGGCGAAGCGCAGCAGCGTGCCCATCTGGTCGATGCCCAGCCCTGCGCTGCCGACCGGCAGCGTCGCGAACGAGCGCACGATCATCTCGATGAGAATCAGGTGACCGCCGAGTGCGAGGAACAGCAGCGTCGCCATCACGGTGAGGAACTGGCCGATTACCGGCGTGCTTGCGCCGCGCAATGGGTCGGCGAGCTGGGCGAAGCCCAGGCCCATGCCGAAGGCGATCAGCTCGCCGCCCATCACCACGGCCTCGAACACCAGCAGCAGCACGAAACCTGCAACCAAGCCGATCAGCAGTTGCTGCAGCAGCGTGGAGAACCAGTCCGCCGACAGCAGCGCCGTAACCGGCGGTGCCGGCAGCAGCGGCGCGACGACGACGGTGATCAGCAGAGCCAGCAGCAACCGGATGCGCGGCGACACCGCGCGCGCGCCGAGCACCGGCGCAATCATGAACAGCGCGCTGATGCGGATCAGCGGCCAGACGAATTGCTGGACCCAGGCGAGCAGTTGGGTGTCGGTGAGGGTCATTGCAGGCCCCTCGGCATACCGCAATGACGTTCCCCTCTCCCGCTCGCGGGAGAGGGTGCCCGGAGGGTGGGAGAGGGCGGCGCGCAGCGCCGTTTCTTTGCCGAGGTGCCGGTCAGCACCCGCTTCGCGGGCCCTCTCCCCTCCCCCTCTCCCGCTTGCGGGAGAGGGGAGACGGTCTGATCGGGGCAGCGACGAAGCGTCATGTACATCGCCTGATGCACTCAGGCCAGCAATCCCGGGATGCTCTCCACCAGCCGCCGCGTGTACTCGATCAGCAGGCGCAGCATCCACGGGCCGGCGACGACGGCGACCGCGGCCATCGCCAGCAGCTTGGGGATGAAGCTCAGGGTCATCTCGTTGATCTGCGTCGCGGCCTGGAACACGCCGACGAGGACGCCGACGGCGAGCGCGGTGAGCAGCAGCGGGGCGCCGAGCAGGATGCCGAGCGCGAGCGCGTCGCGGCCGATGGTCAGCACGCTCTCCGGGGTCATGACACCGCCCGGAACGAGGCCGCGAGCATGCCAGTGATCAGCGACCAGCCGTCCACGAGCACGAACAGCATCAGCTTGAACGGCAGCGAGATCAGCATCGGCGACAGCATCATCATGCCCATGCTCATCAGCACACTGGAAACGACCAGGTCGATGATCACGAACGGGATGAACAGCAGGAAGCCGATCTGGAAGGCCGTGGTGAGTTCTGAGGTGAGAAACGCGGCGGCGAGCACGGCGAAGGGCACGTCCTGCTGCGAGGCATAGGGCTCGTCGCCGGCGATGCGGGCGAAGCTGAGCAGGTCCGCCTCGCGGGTCTGGGCGAACATGAAGCTGCGCATCGGCTCGGCCGCTGCCTGCAGCGCGGGTTCGAACGCCATCTCGCCCGCCATGTACGGCTGCACGGCGTTGCTGTACACGCCGTCCAGCACGGGCGCCATGACGAAGAAGGTGAGGAACAGCGACAGGCCGATCAGCACCTGGTTGGTCGGCGTCTGCCCGGTGCCCAGGGCCTGCCGCAGCAGGCCGAGCACGATGACGATGCGCGTGAACGCGGTCATCGACAGGATCGCCGCCGGCAACAGCGTGAGCGCCGTCATCAGCAACAGCACCTGGATGCTGAGGCTGTATTCGGTGGCGCCGTCGCCGAGCGGCGTGGCAGTCACCGCCGGCAATGCCGGCTCGGCGAACGCTGGCAGCGCGAACAGCGCGGCGAGAACGGCGCAGAGGCGCAGCGCGAACGTCACGTCGCGTTCCGGCCAGTCAGCGCCTGGCGCAGGCGTTCGGCGAAGGCTGGTTCGGCGCCCGGCGGCGGTGCGTCCTCGGTCACGGCCGAGTCGAAGCGATGCAGCAGGTTGACGCCGCCGCTGGCGACGCCGACGAGAAACTGCGTGTCCCCTACCTGCAGCAGCACGACCTTCTCCTTAGCGCCGAGCTGCGCGCCGCCGCGGATCTGGATGGCGGCGCCGCGCGCCACGCGCGCGCCCTGCAGCCAGCGTGCGAGCCAGGCCAGCGCGAAGATCGCGCCGATGACCAGCAGCAGGCTGCCGAAGACTTCGAGCATGCCGGTCGCCGGGACGGCGGATACGGCGGCCGCCGGTTCGCTCACTTGAGCTTCCGGATGCGCTCGGCCGGGCTGACGACGTCGGTCAGGCGGATGCCGAACTTCTCGTTGACGACGACGACCTCGCCGTGCGCGACGAGCGTGCCGTTGGCGTAGACGTCCAGCGGCTCGCCGGCCGCGCGGTCGAGTTCGACGACCGAGCCCTGGTTGAGCTGCAGCAGCGTGCGGATGGGAATGCGCGAACGGCCCACCTCCAGCGACAGCGTGACGGGCACGTCGAGGATGACGTCGAGGCTCACGTCGCCTTCGGCCTGTGGCTGCGAGCGGTCCTCGAGGTTCTGGAAGCTGGCGCGGGCCGGCTCCGGCTTCTGGCTGGTTTCGGTGCTGGTGCTCATGCGGCTTCCCGTTGGCTGGTGGAACGCGGCCGGTTGACCACGTCGGTGATGCGGATGGCGTTGTGTCCGTTGGCGACGCCGAAGCTGCCGCGGTACAGCGGCAGGTCTTCCACGCAGAGTTGCAGCGTCTTCGGCAGCGTCACCGGAATGACGTCGCCCGGCTTGAGCTGGGCGAGCTGGCGCAGAGAGATGGTGGCGCGCGCGAGTTCGCTGGAGAGTTCGACCTCGGCGTCCTTGACCTGCTCGCGCAGCGCGACACCCCAGCGCTCGTCCTTCTCGACGCGATCGGACTGGATGCCGGCGTCGAGCAGCTCGCGGATGGGCTCGATCATCGAGTACGGCAGCGTCACGTGGATGTGGCCGCCGCCGCCTTCGAGTTCGATCTTGAACTTGCTGACAACGACGATCTCGCTGGGCGCGACGATGTTCGCGAAGTGCGGGTTGACCTCGGAGTTCAGGTACTCGAAGTCCATCTTCATCACCGGACTCCAGGCCTCCTGCATGTCGGCGAAGGTCTGGCGCAGCAGCAACTGGATCACGCGCATCTCGGTGGGCGTGAATTCGCGGCCCTCGATCTTGGTGTTGAGGCGCCCGTCGCCGCCGAAGAAGTTCTCGACGACGCTGAAGACCAGGCGCGGCTCGAACACCACCAGCGCGGTGCCGCGCAGCGGCTTCACGCGCACGAGGTTGAGATTGGTGGGCACGTACAGCGAATGCGTGTACTCGCTGAACTTCGCCGTCTCGATGCCGACGACGGTCAGCTCCGGCGAGCGGCGCAGCATGTTGAACAGCGAGATGCGGAACAGGCGCGCGAAGCGCTCGTTGATCATCTCCAGCGTCGGCATGCGACCACGGATGATGCGGTCCTGCGAGGTGAAGTCGAAGGTGCGCGCCTCGCCGGGGGCCGGTGGCGGCGGCGTGGTGTCGACGGCGCCGCTGTCGACGCCGTGCAGCAATGCGTCGATTTCGTCCTGGGACAGCAGATCGTTGGGATTGGCCATCGCGCGCCTACTGCATCACGAAGCTGGTGAAGTAGACCGCCTCGACCTGCGCCTCGCCGGTCTCGGCCATCAGGATCGCCTTGACCTCGGCGAGCACTGCCGCCTGCAGCGCCTCCTTGCCGGCGCGCGTCGACAGGTCCGCCACCTGCTGCTGACCCAGCAGCATCAGCAACTGGCTGCGGATGCGCGGCGCGTGGCGTTCGATCTGCTCCAGCGTCTTGCCGTCGCGGCTCATCAGCTCGACCTGCACCTGCAGGAAGCGCTGTGCGCGTTCGTCCTCGAGATTGACGACGAAGGCCGGCTCCAGCGCGAAGTACTGGGCAGGCGACGACGGCAGCTCGACCTGCTCCTCGGCGTCTTCCTCGCCTTTCGGCTGTGCCGCCGCGAGCGCATGCTGCGCAACGAACCAGGCCGCGCCGCCGCCACCCAGGGTCGACAGCAGCACGGCGGCCAGCACCAGCACGAGGCCACCGCCCTTGCGCGGCGCCGCCGGCGGCGGCAGCGGGGCATCGATCACGTCTTCGGATTTCGCAGCAGCCATCGGCTCGGGCTCGGTTCAGTCAGGAACGTTTGGGGTCACGCTTGCCAGCCCCGGAGCAAGTCCTGTTCCAAGCATCTGCGCCGGACTTTCGACGCGGATCGTTCGAGGTGACGCCACCGGGACCACGCGTGCTGCCCTCCTCGCTGCGGCGGGAGGGGACGCCGGAAAGGAACCGAGGACCGGTTCCGCCTAGGCGTAGGCGTCGACCAGCGAAACGGAGGTGATGCGCCGACGACCGGTGCGCGACGGCGGAACGGTGGCGACGGCGTCGCCGCGGCGCTCGGCCGATTCCACCTGCCCGCGCGTCAGCGTCAAGCCGCCGGCACCGAGCAGATCGCGCAGTTGCGGCAGGCACTGGCTCAGCAGTGCGCGCGCGCCCGGCTCGGCCGCGAGAATGTGCACCTGCGCCTGCTGGCCCTGGGTCTCGATGCGGATGGTCAGCGCGCCCAGTTCCGCGGGATGCAGTTCCAGCGTTGCCTCTCCAAGGCCCTGGTCGACCTGCCAGGCGATGCGCTCGCCGAGGTCCGCAGCGAAATCCGGGTGGTCGGGCACCAGTGGTGGCGTCGCGGGATCGACCGGTGTGGGCGGTGGGGTCGACGACGCGGCGGCGGCCGGCATCGACAGCAGTGCCGCCGCCGGCAGCGGGGTCGGCGATGTGTCGGCGAGCGATGAAGCGGGTTCGGGCACCGGCATCGGCACCGTTCCAGCGGTCAGCGTATCGAGAACGGCGTCCGGCGAAGCGAGAACGGACGCCTCCACTGCGTTCGCATCCGGCGTCGCGAGACGCGCGTCGGTGAGCAACTGCGGCAACGTCGGCTTGTTCGCAGCCGGATCGATGCTGCCTACTGTCGTTCCGGTCGCATCGTTTGCGGTGCCCGCCGGCCGCGGCGCCGCGGTCGCGTCGGTCGGCACGGTTGCCATCGCGATGCTGTCGAACAGCCAGCCGATCAGCGGTGTCCCGCCGTCGTCGGTCGTGGTGTCCTCGGTCGCTGCGGGCTCCGGCGACGCGCCGGCACGCGGGGTCTCGGCCGCAACCGGCGGCAGCGTCAGCAGGGTGAACGGCAGCAGCGGGGGAGCGTCGGCCGCCGATCCCGGTGTGGACGCTGCCGGCAACGGCGCGGCCATCCCGCCGAGCGCGGGAATGCTCACGGATCGAGATCCGCGGCAAGCCCGTCGCCGGCCAGGAACCGGCGCAAGGCGAACTCGTCGAGCTGACGCTGGCCGCGCTGTTCTTCGCTGCGCCGCTCGCGGCGGCGGTAGCACTCGGCCAGCTGGTCGAGCGTCGACACCTCGCGATGCTGCAGCAGCCATTCGGCGCGCTGCACCTCGCAGCGGCTGCGCGCCTGCTCGACCAGCCGCGCCTGCATCGACACCGCTTCGCGCAGGCGTTCGACGAAGGCCTGCCGGTTCATCAGCAGCCGCGGGTTGTGCGCACTGGCCAGTCCTTCGTACTCGGCCAGGTAGCGGGTGAGTTCCTGCAGGCGCTGCTCGCGTTCGCCGAGCACGCGCTGCTGATCGATGAGCCGGCGCGCGGCCTCGTCCTCGCGTACTTCGGCAAGCTGCTGCAGCGGCTGCATGCGGGCGGACGACATCGCGGGACTCATGGGCGTTCTCCTGTGGGCGGCGTCAGCAGCGCGGTCAGCGCACGCGCGCTGTCGGCGAAGCTCGCGGAGCGCTCGACGCTCTGGCGCAGGAACTCCTCGATCTGCGGCCAGCGCGACACTGCCGCGTCGACGCGCGGATCGGCGCCCTTCTGGTAGGCGCCGATGTTGATCAGGTCACGGTTGCGCTGGTAGGCCGACACCAGCGTGCGCAACTGCCGCGCCCGCTGCACGTGCGCAGCCGGGACCACGGCATCCATCACTCGCGAGATGGAGGCCTCGATGTCGATCGCGGGGTACAGGCCGGATTCGGCGATGGTGCGCGATAGCACGATGTGACCGTCGAGCACGCCGCGTGCGGCGTCGGCGATCGGATCGTTGGGATCGTCGCCCTCGGTCAGCACTGTGTAGAAGGCGGTGATCGAACCGCCGCCGGCGCGGCCGTTGCCGGCACGTTCGACCAGGCCGGGCAGTCGCGCGAACACCGACGGCGGATAGCCGCGCGTGGTCGGCGGCTCGCCGACGGCCAGACCGATCTCGCGCTGCGCCTGTGCGAAGCGCGTCAGCGAATCCATCAGCAGCAGCACATGCCGGCCGCGGTCGCGGAAATGCTCGGCAATGGCGGTGGCCGTGTACGCGGCGCGCAGGCGCAGCAGCGGCGACCGGTCGGCCGGCGTGGCGACGACGACCGAGCGTCGCAGACCCTCGGCGCCGAGCGCGTGATCGAGAAAATCGCGCACTTCGCGGCCACGCTCGCCGACCAGACCGACGACGACGACGTCGGCGGCGGTGTAGCGCGTCATCATGCCGAGCAGGGTCGACTTGCCGACGCCGGTGCCGGCGAACAGGCCGAGACGCTGGCCGCGTCCGACGCTGAGCAGCGCATTGATCGCGCGCACGCCGACATCCAGCGGCTGCGCGATGGGCGCTCTTTCGAGCGGATTGAGCGGCAGGCCGTGCAGGCGCGCGTGACCGTCGCAGGCGAGCCGCCCGCGGCCGTCGATGGGTCGCGCCTCCGCATCGAGCACGCGACCGAGCAAGGCATCGCCGACGCCGATCTCGAGGCGGCCGGCCGCCGGCACGACGCGCGCATGCGGCATCAGGCCCTGCATGTCGCCGCTCGGCATCAGGTAGATGCGATCACCCGAGAAGCCGACGACTTCGGCTTCGACACTGCCGCCATCGGCCTGGGCGATCCGCGCGCGCGCGCCGAGCGGGAGCTGGCAGCCGACGGCTTCGAGCGTCAGCCCGACGACGCGGCGCAGTTGTCCTTCGACCTGCACGCTGGGCAGCGTCGCGATGCGCGCCGTCTGCTGACCGAGCCGGGCCGCCAGCCGCAGGTTGCTGCCCTCGGCCCAGGTACTCACGCTTCGTCTCCGGCCAGCGCCTCGGCAATCACGCGTACACGGCGGTCGAGGCGTGCGTCCACCAGCGCCGAGTCCGTGTAGATGCGACAGTCGCCCGGATGCAGTTCCGGGTCCGGCACGATGCTGAATTCCTTCACGTCCGGAGGCGGGCTCAGATGCTCGCGCAGCAGCGCCTCGTCTCCCGGATGCACCTGAAGCCGCAGGCTGCGCAGTTGCGGCGGCAGCCCCGAGAGCGCTTCGCGCACCAGCGTGACGGCGCGTTCCGGCGCGGCCTTGATCTCGTCGTGCAGCAGACGCCGTGCGATCGCGCCGGCCAGTTCGACCAGCGCGCGTTCCACCTCTTCGTCGAGATGCGCGAGCGGCCGCATGATGTGATCGACCAGCGCCTGCAGGCGCTGCGCCTGTTGCAGGACCGCCTGCTGCCCCGCGGCAAAGCCTTCGGCCTGACCGCGCTGGAAGCCGTCCTGGTAGGCAGCGGCCTCGATCGATTCGAGCTGCTCGGCCGTGGGCGGGTTCTTCAGCGCCGCATCGAAGTTCGGCAGCTGCCAGCGTGCCGGCGCCTCGCCGACCGTTTCGGCCGGGAGAATGTCCGCGGTCTCGAAGCCGCTCACCGCTGCACCCCGCGCCCGAAGCAGTCGTCAGCGCCTTGCCGTGAGCACGGGCAACCTCCCGCACTCGTTCGAGCGGCGCGCAAAACACCGTGTCGCGCGCTCACACGAAGGCCTCGCCCTTGCCGCCGATGACGATGGTGCCGGCGTCCGCCAGACGCCGCGCCACGGCCAGGATTTCCTTCTGCGCGGCCTCGACGTCCGACAGCTTGGCCGGTCCCTTGGCCTCCATGTCCTCGACCAGCATCTCGGCGGCGCGCTTGGACATGTTGCGGAGGATCTTGTCGCGCACGCGCGGGTCGGCGCCCTTGAGCGCGAGCCCGAGCGTCTCGCCGCCGACATCGCGCAGCAGCGTCTGCACGCTGCGATCGTCGACCTCGGCAAGATCGTCGAAGACGAACATGAGGTCCTGGATGCGCTGCGACAGCTCCTGGTCCGCCTCGCCGATGCGGCCGATGATGGCCTGCTCCTCGGACGAGTCCATCAGATTGAGGATGGTCGCCGCGACCTTGACGCCACCGACGCTGGAGGCCTTGAGGTTGTTGCCGCCGGTGAACTGCTTTTCCATGATCTCGTCGAGCTCGCGCAGCGCCGCCGGCTGGATGCCGTCGAGCCGCGCGATGCGCATCAGCACGTCGCCCTTCATGCGCTCCGGCAACTGGCCGAGCACGTCGGCGGCCTGGTCCGGATCGAGGTAGGACAGCACGATGGCGACGATCTGCGGATGTTCGTTGCGCACGATGTCCGCCACCGCGCGCGTCTCCATCCACTTGAGCGCTTCGAGGCCCTTGCTGTTGCGGCCGAGCAGGATGCGGTCGATCAGACCGGACGCCTTGTCCTGTCCCAGCGCACCGACGAGCACGCGGCGCACGTAGTCGTCCGCGCCCACGCCCAGCGAAGTCTGCGAGTCCAGCTCCTCGATGAACGAGTCGACGACCTCGGTCGCGCGTTCGCGCGAGACGTTCGACAGCGTGGCCATCGCCGCACCGAGCTTCTGCACATCCTTGGCGCCCATGTGCTTGAGCACTTCGGCCGCCTCGGATTCGCCGAGCGACATCAGCAGGATCGCGGCGCGTTCGACGCCGCTGATCGCTGCCTCCTTGATCTGCGTCTCGGCCATCAGCCTTCCTGTCCCACCCAGTTCTTGACCACCTGTGCGACCCGCTTGGGGTCCTGCGCAACAGCGTTGCGCGCGGACTGCAGTTTGTTCTCGTAGGCGAGCGCCGGCAGCGCGGCCGGATCGGCGGACAGTGCCAGACGATCGTCGGCAGGCTGGCGCGCGGTCTCGTCGCTCGCGGGCAAGGCCGGCTGGGCCACCGGGCGCAGCGGCGTGGCCAGCAGGTTGCGCAATGTCGGCCGCAGCACGAACAGGATCAACGCGAGCACCAGCACCGCGCCGCCGGCCTGGCGCGCCAGATCGCGCAGCGCCGGCCGCTGCCACAACGGTACCGCTTCGGGCTCGGCGATCTCGCTCTGGATGAACGGCGCGTTCTGCACGCTGACCGAATCGCCGCGCTGGGCGTCGAAGCCCACCGCCTCGCGGACCAGGGCCTCGACCTTGGCCAGCTCCGCATCGCTGAGCGGCGCCAGCTCGGTCTCGCCCGACTTGCCGTCGGCCTTCGGTCGCGGCAGGTAGTCCACCAGCACGGCGACCGACAGCCGCTGCAGCCGCCCCACGGACTGGCGGGTGTGGCTCAGCGTGCGGTCCAGCTCGTAGTTGCGCACGGTCTCGCGCGACAGGTTCTGCACGTCCTCGCCGCCGCCGGTGTCGTTGAGTGCGGCGGCGGCCTGGGTTTCCGGCGGCTGGTTGCTCACGGCGCCGGGCACGCCGACCGCCCTGGTCGCGCTGCGTCGTGTGTCCTCGGAAATCTGCTCGCTGCGGACCTTGCCCGGGTCCGGCGTGTAGGTCTCGCGCGCCTCCTCGGTCACCGAGTAGTCGACGCTGGCCGCCACCTGGGTGCTGACGCGTCCGGCGCCGAGCATCGGCAGCAGCAGTTCGTTGATGCGGCGCACGTAGTCGCCCTCGAGCCGGCGCGTGTGCTCGAGCTGCCCGACGCTGCGCGCCGCGGCACTGTCGGCATCGTCCTGGCTGAGCAGGCGGCCGTACTGGTCGATGACGGTGACCGCACCCGGCGGCATGCCCGCGACGCTGGAGGCGACCATGTGCACGATCGAGGCCACCTGGTTTTGTTCGAGCGTGCGGCCGGCATGCAGATCGACGAGCACCGAGGCGCTCGGCGTGCTGCCGTTGCGGGCGAACGCGGACGGCTTGGGAATCGCCAGGTGCACGCGTGCGGCGCGCACCGGCTGCAGCGATCCGATCGTCCGTGCCAGTTCGGTTTCGAGCGCATGCTGGTAGCGCGCGCTCTCGATGAACTGGCTGGTGCCGAAGCCCTGTTCCTGCTGCATCATCTCGAAGCCGACGCCGCCGCTGCGCGGCAGGCCCTGGGCGGCGAGCTGCAGCCGCGCCTGATCGACCTGCGCCTGCGGCACGGTGACCGCGCCGCCCTCGAAGCGGAACGGCACGCCGCTGCCGCGCAGCGCCTCGGCCACGTCCGCGGCATCGCGATCGGCCAGACCGCTGTAGAGCGGCGCGTAGCCCGGCTCCTGCGACCAGCGGAACATCCACAGGCCGACGGCGACCGCGAGGGCGATGCCCCCGAGCAGCAGCAGCTGGCGCAGCGCCGGCGAGTCGCCGAGCTGACGGACGTTGACCATAGCGGCCTGTGCCTGTGCCATCGATCAGTCCTCGCTCAGACCGGCATGTTCATGATGTCCTGGTACGCCGCCACCAGACGGTTGCGTACCTCGGTCATCGCGCGGAAGTTCACCTGGGATTTCGCCGACGCCAGCATCACGTCGGCCAGCTCGACGCTGCGGTCGCCGCGGGCGAAGGATTCCTGCAGGCGGCTCGTGGCCTGCTGGCTCGCGTTGACCTGCGAGACCGCGTCCTTGAGCAGCGACTGGAAACCGACCTGCGGTGCGGCGGCGCTGGCGTTGGGCGTCGCCGGCCGGGTGCCCGCCTGCGCCTGCAGGGCACGGATCTGCGCCAGCACGCGACCGACATCCATCTCGCTCATTGCCTCACCCACCGCTCGGGGAACCTGCGGGCGCTGGAGCAACTTCCATTCCAGGCGCCGGAGGTTTCAGCGCGTCAAGGAGTCGACGCCGGGTCCGGGTGGGCTTGTCGTCGCAACAGTTCGTTGACCTCATCGACCAGCGACGGGATGAAGTCATTGCCGTAGCCGCGATGCTCGTAGGCAACGCGGCCTTCGTGGTCGATCATGAACATGTGTGGAATCGGCCCGACACCCCAGGCCTTGCGCACGCTGCCGTCGCCGTCGTGCGCCAGCGTCAGGCTCAGCCGCTTGGACAGCACGCGGCGCACCTCGCGAAAACGGGCAAGGCTCTCGATGTTGACCGACACGACGGCCAGCTGGTCGCCCGCCTCCTGCTGCAGGCGCTCGAGCACGCTCATCTCGTTGAGGCACGGCCCGCACCAGCTCGCCCAGAACGTGACGACGAGAATGCGCCCGGCATAGTCGGGAGTGCGCAGAACGCTGAAGTTGGGACCGGTGCCGAGCGCTTGCGGCGGCGGCTGGCCGCGGTCGAGCGCCCACGCCGGCGTGACCACGGCGCACAGCATCAGCAGGCCGGCGAACACGCCACGCGGGAGAACGGATGCGGTCATTGCCGCATCGTACCCGCCCGCCGTGCCGGATGGCGCCTCAGGCGGCAACTTCCCGATTCAGCCCGTACTTGCGCAGCTTCTCGACCAGCGTGGTGCGGCGGGTGCTGAGCAGCTTGGCCGCGTGCGCCACGACGCCGCCGGCCTGCTCCAGCGCCTGCCGGATCAGCGTCAGCTCGATGTGTTCGATGTGATCCTTGAGGTTCATGCCCTCGGGCGGCAGCTCGGCGATATCGCCCGGAGTGCCGTCATCGCCCAGTGCCGGCGACACCGGCAGGGCCTCGTCCTCGTCGATCGGCTCGTCGAAGTCTTCCGCTTCGGCCAGCGCCGGCAGCGGCGACTGCGCGCGGTAGCGCGGCGGCAGGTCGGCCACGCGGACGCTGGCGCCCGGATGCAGCACCGCCAGACGTTCGATCAGGTTCGACAGTTCGCGGACGTTGCCGGGCCAGTGGTAGGCACGCAACGCGTGCACTGCGTCGCTGCCCAGGCGGACCGAGCCGTGCCCGCTGCGTTCGAGCGCGCGGATCAGGTCCTCGATCAGCAGGGGCAAGTCTTCGAGCCGCTCGCGCAGCGGCGGCATCTCGACCGGGAAGACGTTGAGCCGGTAGTACAGGTCCTCGCGGAAGCTGCCCTTGACGATGGCGTCCTCGAGGTTGCGATGCGTCGCCGCGATGATGCGCACGTCGCACTGCGAGCTGCGGTTGGCGCCGACGCGTTCGAACGTGCGTTCCTGCAGCACGCGCAGGATCTTCACCTGCATCGACAGCGGCATGTCGCCGATCTCGTCGAGGAACAGCGTGCCGCCGTCGGCCATCTCGAAGCGGCCCTTGCGGGCGGTGATCGCCCCGGTGAACGCGCCTTTCTCGTGGCCGAACAGCTCGGATTCGAGCAGCTCGTGCGGGATCGCACCGCAGTTGACGGCAACGAACGGCTTGTCGGCGCGGTTGGAGCGCTCGTGGATCGCCCGGGCGACGACTTCCTTGCCGGTGCCGGATTCGCCGGTGATCAGCACCGTGGTGTCGAAGCCGGCCACCTGCTCGATCATGCGACGGACGCGGCGCACCGCTGCGGAGTTGCCGGTAGGTCCCTGCTGCGCACGGACGGTCGACGGCGCGGCGGACACCTGCGGCTGCATCTGTTCGGCGCGCCGCAGCAGTTCGGAGAGCTGCACGTAGCGTACCGGCGTGTCGAGCTGCAGGCAGGCGCTGCGATCGAGTCCCGAGGCTTTGAGCACGGCATCGTAGTAGGGCTGCAGGACCAGCAGCGGCGCGTGCATGCGGTCGCGGCGCAGCCATTCCAGCAGTTGCGCCAGCGCCTGGCCGGCGAGCCTGCCGAGAATCACGGCGTTCCAGTCGCGCGGCGAGGTGTCGATGATGTCGGCGGGCCGGTCCGTCACCTGCGCACGGCAGTGAACGAACTCGAGAACCGTGCGCAGCTCCTGCGCGCGTTCCTCGTCGGTATCGATGACCAGAACCCGTCCTTCCGACATGGTGTGACTCCTAGCGTTCGACGACGCAAGCGAGGACTCCATGTCGCTTCGCTGCTTGTTCTTGTTCCTGCCCGCGATCACTCCCGATCGCGCACCACCGTTTTACTTCAGCGCGCCATCCACGCCCGTCGCGGCCCGACGACCGGTGTCCGTTCCTTGGCGGACGGAATCTGCATCGCCTCGCGGTACTTGGCGACCGTGCGCCGCGCCACGTGAATCCCGTTGCGCGCCAGCAGCGCCATGATGTCGCCATCGGCCAGCGGCGCCTGCGGGTTCTCGCCGTTGACGATGCGGCGGATCATCGCCTTGACGGCCGTGCCCGAGGTGTCGCCTTCGCGCATCGCGATCTGCGACGGGAAGAAGGCCTTGAGTTCGTAGACGCCCCACGGCGTCTGCACCCACTTGTTCGTGGTCACGCGGCAGATCGTCGATTCGTGCATGCCGATCGCCTCGGCGATCTCGCGCAGCGTCAGCGGCGCCATGCCCTCCTCGCCACGCTCCAGAAACGCCGTCTGCCGTTCGAAGATCGCACGTCCGGTGCGCAGCAGCGTGTCGTGGCGCATCTCGATGCCGCGCACCATCCAGCGCGCCTCCTGGAGCTGGTCGCGCAGCGCCCGGTGGGCCTGGTTGCTCAGCGCGCGTTCGTACATGGCGTTGACGCGCAGGCGCGGCAGCCGCTCGCCGTTGAGTTCGACCTTCCACGCACCCGGCGTGCCGCTGACGATCAGGTCGGGCAGCGCGGCTTCGGCCGCCGCCGCACAGGCGGCGCCCGGCTTCGGGTTGAGCGAGAGCACCAGATCGAGCGCCGCGTGCAGGTCCACGTGGTCGACCTCGTAGCGTGCGCACAGGCCGTCGAAGTCGCGCGCGGCGATGGCGTCGAGACTCTCGTCGACGATGCGCGCCGCCAGCGCGAGACCGGCGGTACCGGCCGGCTGCGCCCGAAGCTGCAGGTCGAGACATTCGCGCAGGTCGCGCGCGGCGAAGCCGGTCGGCTCGACCGACTGCACCAGCCGCAGCGCGGCCTCGACCTCGGCCGGCGCCGGCAGCGGATCGAGTCCGGATTCCAGCGCGATGCCGTCGAGCGGCTGGCCGAGGTAGCCGTTGTCGTCGACGGCCTCGACGATCGCGGCCACCAGTCGTGCCTCGCGCTCGTTGCGCACGACGAGCTGCAACTGCTCGATGGCGGCGACGCGGGCATCCGTGGCGGCCGGTTGCCCGATGCGGGCTTCCCAGGATTCGCCATCCTCGTCCGGCGGCTCGCCGCCCGACCAGGATTCGCGGCTGGACCAGTCGAAGTCGGCCTCGACCTCCGCGGTCGCGCCGGCATCCGCACCGCTCACCGAGGCGATCTCCTCGGCATCGGCCGCCCCGGCGTCATCCGCCGAGGCCTCGTGGGTGGCAGGTTCTTCCTCGTCCTCCTCGACCGGCTCGAGCAGGACGTTGCGCTCCAGCGCCTCGCGCAGTTCCTGTTCGAGTTCCAGAGACGACAACTGCAACAGACGGATCGACTGCAGCAGCTGTGGCGTCATCGCCATCGTCTGCGTCGTCTTCATCTGCAGGTGCGGTTTCATGCGCCTTGTCTCCTCTTATGGCCGTGCCAGATCCCGGATTCAGATTGGCGAAGCGGCGGCGCAAACCAAAGCAAGATTTTCCTGACGTGATGTCGTGTAAACCCCGACAAGCGTCGGAATTCCGACGATGCCGCCTCAGACGTGGGCGTAGTCGAGCCCGGTGCGGATCGCGTAGCGCATCAGGGCATTGGTGCCGTAGAGCCCCAGCGCATTCATCATGCGCGCGCGATGCGTCTCGACCGTCTTGATGCTCACCCCCATCAGGCCGGCGATCTCCTTGGTCGACTTGCCGCGGCCGATGAGCTGCAGCACCTGACGCTGGCGCGGCGTCAGTGCCACGCGGTCCTCGGCGAGGTGGCCGTTGCGGCGCTCGACGGCGGCATGAGAGATCGAAGGACTCAGATAGATCTGGCGCCGCTGTACTGCGCGCAGCGCAAGGCCGAGCTCCATCGGCTCGGCATCCTTGTCGAGGAAGCCGGCGGCGCCGGCGCGCAGGGCCGCGCGCACGTGCTGACCGTCGGTCAGGCCGGTGAGCACCAGCACCGCCACCTCGGGGTAGTGCCGGTGAATCTGCACCAAGGCCTCGAGTCCGCTGATCTTCGGCAGGTCGATCTCGGTGAGGACCGCGTCGGGGCGCAGCTGACCAACCAGTTCGAGCAGCGACTGTCCGTCACGCGCCTCGCCGACGACTGCGGCGTCCGTGTGTTCCTCGATCAGGCGCTTGAAGCCGGCGAGAACGAGTGTGCGGGAATCGGCCAGGACGAGGCGCATGACAAGGTCCCTTTCATGGTGGCGGATGACGGACCGATTGTCGGGGGGGACCTGACGCCGCGACCGTGCCGGCCGGCGAACGCGCACCAGCGACCGACCGCCGGTGCCGGGTGAACACGAAACGTTCCAGCGCGGCACCGAGCGCCTCGCTCATGTCCTCGAAGCGCGCACAGGTCTCGCCCTCGTGCTCGCCGATGAGCTGGACGGGCCAGCACAGCGGCGCCGGTGCGCAGGGGTGCAGGCTCAGCTCGACCAGCAGCCGCGCGTCCGTTGGCGCCGGATGCCCGACCGGCCACGACAGGCCCTCGCGGCTCAGGCGCACCGGCACTGCCGGCGCCTCACTGCGCCCCGCCCGCAACACCGCGCCGAGCAGCTCGAGCACCACGTCGATCTTCTGGTGCAGGCGCTCGACCTCGGTCTCCAGCGCGCCGCCGGTCTCGCTGCCGACATGCCGCTCGTCGAGCACGGCGATCGCGTGCAGTGCGCGCAGGTTCTGGTCGTGCCAGTGCTCGAGCTGCGCCACCGATGCCTGCGTCAGTGGCGTGAGCGCCAGCGGCAGGCAGTCCCGGTAGCCGAGCCAGTGGTCGAGCGGGCCTTCGGTCGCGTTCATTGCCGCGTGGGGGCAATGCCGTCCCAGGCCGACTTGATCTGGCGCAGCAGCGCCAGCGCCTCGTCGATCGCCTCGACGTCGTCGCGCACGTTGGCCTGCAGCAGGCGGCGGCCGAGATAGTCGTAGAGCGCATCGAGATTGCGTGCGATGGCGCCGCCGGCCTCGTGGTCCAGGCTCAGCCGCAGATGCTCGACGATCGCCAGCGCCGAGCCGAGCGTGCGCAGCTTGACCGCCACCTCGCCACGCAACACCGCGCCGCGTGCCGTGGCCAGGCGGTCGATCGCGCCGGTGTAGAGCATCTCCACCAGCTTGTGCGGCGAGGCCTCGACGGTGCCACCGTAGTTCGAGGTGCTTCGATACTGCTGCAGGGCGGCGTAGGACACGGTCGTCGGCTGTCGCAAGGGTTCGCTGCCTGTATCGACCACGCGGAGCGAGTCTTTAACCCCGTCCCGTGACGGACGGGCGTGCGATCATGCCGCCCGACCGCTCGTCGGCGACGAACGTCGCCATGCCCGGAGGCTCCATGATCATCGACGCCTGGGCGCAGCACCCGACGCTGCGCCAGATGCAGGACCCCATCTTCGACTCCCTGCGCCGCTGGACGCGCAGCCGCCTGCCCGAGGCCGAGCTGCCGGTGGCCGCCACCCTCGCGCAGATGGACGCGGCGGGGGTCGACCGCGCCCTGATCAGCGCCTGGCATGCGCCGAGGCGCACGCTGATCGGCAACGACGAGGTCGCCGGCTTCGTCGCGCAGGCGCCGCAGCGTCTCGTCGGCGTCGGGTCGGTCGACATCACGCGGCCGATGGACGCCGTGCGCGAGGCACGACGCTGTGTGCAGGAACTCGGCTTCCGGGCGATCCGCGTGCTGCCCTGGCTGTTCGAGCTGCCGCCCACCGACCGCCGCTACTACCCGCTCTACGCCGCCTGCTGCGACCTGGGCGTGCCGTTCTGCACGCAGATCGGCCATACCGGGCCGCTGATGCCGTCCGAGGTCGGGCGCCCGATCTATCTCGATCAGATCGCGCTCGACTTTCCCGAGCTGGTCATCGTCGGCGGCCACATCGGTTACCCGTGGACCGACGAGGCCGTGGCCGTCGCCACCAAGCACGAGAATTTCTACATCGACACCTCGGCCTACGTGCCCAAACGCTACCCGCCGGCGCTGGTCGACTTCCTGCGCGGTCACGGCCGTCGCAAGGTGCTCTGGGGCAGCAATTACCCGATGCTCACGCCGGAACAGACCCTCGACGGTTTCGACGGCCTGGGCCTCGACGAGCAGACCCGCGAGCTGTTCCTCGCCGGCAATGCCCGCCGCGTCTATGCGCTCGATGCCTGATTCGCCGCCGTCGCTGACGTAGAATCCGCCGCGTCGATCTGCGCCTGTAGCTCAGTTGGATAGAGCACGAGCCTTCTAAGCCGGCCCGGCGCCGCTCGCAATCTGTTGATTCATCAGCAACTATCTGAATCGACTCAAATTGCAGGGGTGCAGTAAGGTGCAGCGGTGAACGCAAAATTGCGGCCGGATGCGGTGCGAGTGCGGATATAGTGCAGATGAGCCTAGCGGCTCCGCGTTTCGCATGCGAAACGTGTGGCGGGGTCTAATCCAGGGTATGCCAGCAGCGCGCCAAAGGCGGTTTCGCATGCGAAACCGTCAGTGATGTCGTCGGCATGCTATCGGAGGCCCTCACCCGCACAGGCTTTTGTCAATCGGCCGTCCCAGCCCTTCACCGGGGCACAGCCCGCGAACCATGAATGCAGTAGAGATCGAAGAAGCGGTATCGACCTTGGCGGATCAGCCCTTTGATCCCGCCGAGTTCCCGTTCGCCTTTCTACGGGCGTTCGGGAACAAGGAGACGACGATCAAGCGCCTGCGCTCGGGCGCATCGAACAAGTCCGACCTGGGCGGCGTTCTTCAGACAAACAACATCCATATCGCCGTCAGCCCTCCGGGGGAAGTCGCGAAGGCCCTCGCAGCGTTGAAGGCAAGCCCGGCGACGGCCCGGGCGAAGGCACGCTTTATCCTCGCGACAGACGGCACTGATTTGAAGGCCGAGGATCTGGAGGCCGGCGACACGGTCGCCTGCGCCTACCGCGATTTTCCGGATCACTTCGGTTCTTTCCTGCACTTGGCCGGAATCACAACCGTTAAGCAGGTTCGCGAAAGCTCATTCGACATCAGGGCCACCAGCCGACTGAACCGGCTCTATATCGAACTGCTGAGGGACAACGCGGCTTGGGGAACCGCCGAACGCCGCCCAGACATGAATCACTTCATGGCGCGGCTGATCTTTTGCTTCTTTGCCGAAGATACGGGCATCTTCAACGAGAAGGCTCTGTTCACGAACACGGTCGAGCGGATGAGTGCGCGGGATTCGTCCAACACCCACGAGGTGATCGGCGAAATCTTCCGCGCCATGAACACGCCGATTGCTGATCGCGCATCCGCTGCGCTACCGCGATGGGCCAACACCTTCCCCTACGTCAACGGCGGACTCTTCTCGGGCAGCCCGGAGGTTCCGCGATTCAGCAAGATCGCGCGGTCCTACCTACTGCGTATCGGCGGCCTTGAGTGGACGCAGATCAATCCGGATATTTTCGGGTCGATGATCCAGGCCGTCACGGACGACGAGGAGCGCGGCGCGCTGGGTATGCATTACACCAGCGTGCCGAATATCCTCAAAGTGCTCAATCCACTGTTCCTCGATGATCTGCGGGCGCGCCTTGAGGAAGCAGGCACCAACCCTCGCATGCTGCTCAACCTGCGCAAGCGCTTGGCGAGGATCAGAGTGTTCGATCCGGCCTGCGGCTCGGGCAACTTCCTGGTTATCGCCTACAAGCAGATGCGAGAGATCGAGAACACGATCAACGAGCGGCGCGGCGAGCCTGGACGCAAGAGCGAAATTCCGAAGACGAACTTTCGAGGTATCGAACTGCGCGATTTCTCAGCAGAGATTGCGCGTCTTGCTCTGATCATTGCCGAATTCCAGTGCGATGTGCTCTACCGCGGTCAGAAGGAGGCGCTGGCAGAGTTTTTGCCGCTCGACAAACAGAATTGGATTACACGCGGCAATGCGCTACAGATGGACTGGCTCAGCGCCTGTCCACCCACGGGAACGAACGTGAGGTTGCTTGGCGGCGACTTGCTAAGTGCACCATTGGACCAGGCGGAGATTGAGTTCGAGAACGAGGGAGGCGAGACATACATCTGCGGGAATCCGCCTTATAGGGGGAGCCAATGGCAGACGGCGGAGCAGAAGGCGGACCTCAAAAGTATCTTCGAGGGTCGAACGGACAACTGGAAGTCGCTGGATTATGTGGCCGGCTGGTTCATGAAGGCGGCTGACTACGGAACACGAACTGCCTGCGTCTCTGCGTTCGTCTCTACCAACTCGATCTGTCAAGGGCGGCAAGTCGAAACGCTTTGGCAGCTCATCTTCTCAACCGGGCATGCGATCGCGTTTGCGCATACGTCGTTCAAATGGGCCAACCTTGCAAGTCACAACGCAGGGGTGACCGTTGTCATTGTCGGGATCACGAACCGGCCGACGCGAACTAGACTTCTGTACTCCGAAAGCGGCGAGTCAGGCAGTACAGTTAAGGTCGCCGAGAACATTAATGCCTATCTGGTTCCGGGCCGAAACGTGACGATCGCCCCATCGTCATCACCGCTTTCAGATATCGGCGAAATGCGCTTCGGAAACATGCCAAACGATGGTGGTCACCTGCTGCTATCGCTGACTGAGGCAAATGCCGCACTGACCGAACACGGTGTGGAACCGTCGTTTATCCGCCCTTTCCTTGGTTCGCAGGAATTCATTCGCGGCATCGAGCGCCGCTGCCTATGGGTACACGATGAAGATTTTGCAGCCGCTCGAAACAATGACTGGCTAAGCAACCGCTTCGATGCTGTTCGAGAGCAACGTTCTGCATCCGACCGAAGAACGACTAAGGCGCTTGCTTCTGTTCCGTACCGCTTCGGGGAAGTACGGCAAACAGGTGATGAAACGGTCATCATCGTTCCGAGCGTTTCGTCGGAAGCACGGGAATACCTACCTGTGGGGTTCTGCAGACCCGGAACGATCATCAGCAACCTCGCCTTCGCTATCTACGACGCCCCACTCTGGAACCTAGCCCTCATTGCTTCGCGCCTACATCTCGTCTGGATTGCGACCGTCTGCGGCAAGCTGAAAGCGGACTTCCGCTACTCGAATACCCTGGGCTGGAACACATTCCCTGTGCCTACCCTTACCGAGAAGAACAGATCTGACCTCAGTCGGTGCGCCGAAGACATTTTACTGATACGTGAAGTCCATTTCCCAGCAACGATCGCGGATCTCTACGATCCTGAAGGGATGCCTGCCGATCTGCGCGAAGCGCACGAGCGCAACGATGAGGTTCTCGAACGCATCTACATCGGCCGTCGCTTCCGCAATGACACCGAGCGACTGGAAAAACTTTTCGAGCTGCACACGAAGATAGCTGCGGCCGTCGGGCCGACTAGGAAGCGCAAGGCGGAGGCAGGCTTATGACCGACGAGAAGAGAACCGTTCCGTCTATTTCGGTTTCCTACGCTCAGACCGGCTGTTCGACTAAGGCGAACGCACTCGGTATGCGGCCAATGCAGGAGCGCGCCTACGAGCGGCGCGGCGAGCAGTACCTGCTCATCAAATCGCCTCCCGCCTCTGGAAAAAGCCGTGCGCTCATGTTCATCGCGCTCGACAAGCTTCACAACCAGGGCCTGAAGCAGGCGATCATCGTCGTGCCGGAAAGGTCGATCGGAGCCAGTTTCCACGACGAGCCGCTAACGACGTTCGGGTTCTGGGCGAATTGGCATGTTGAGCCGAAATGGAACCTGTGCAATGCACCAGGACCGGACAACGGTGGCAAAGTCAAGTCAGTCCGCGCCTTCCTAGACAGTGGCGACGAGGTACTGGTCTGCACCCACGCCACATTTCGGTTTGCTGTCGATCAGTTTGGCGTCGAGGCGTTCGACGGCAGGCTGATCGCCGTCGACGAGTTCCATCATGTGTCCGCGAACCCGGACAATAGGCTTGGCGCTCATCTTGGTCAGTTCATCGCCCGCGACAAGGTGCATATTGTCGCGATGACGGGCTCCTATTTCCGTGGCGACGCCGAGGCCGTCCTTGCGCCGCACGACGAGTCGAAGTTCGATACGGTTACCTATACCTACTACGAGCAACTGAACGGCTACGAGCATCTGAAGCAGCTCGACATGGGTTACTTCTTCTACTCCGGCTCCTACGTCTACGACATTCTCAAGGTGCTCGATTCCGCGGAGAAGACGATCGTCCATATCCCGAACGTGAACTCGCGCGAGAGCACCAAGGACAAGATTCGAGAGGTCGAGCACATCATCGAAGAGCTGGGCTCATGGCAGGGCATCGATCCGGTAACGGGGTTCCAGCTGGTCAAGGCTACGGACGGCCGCGTACTCCGGATCGCCGACCTGGTCGATGATGAGCCAGCCAAACGCGACCAGGTGTCTGCCGCATTGAGGGACCCGACGCAGAAGAACAATCGCGACCACGTCGATATCATCATCGCCCTGGGCATGGCGAAGGAAGGCTTCGACTGGATATGGTGCGAGCACGCGCTAACGGTCGGGTATCGGTCCAGCCTCACGGAGATCGTCCAGATCATCGGTCGCGCCACCCGTGACGCTCCAGGCAAGACCCGCGCTCGCTTCACGAACCTGATTGCTGAGCCGGACGCCTCCGAGCAGGCCGTCACCGAAGCGGTGAACGACACCTTGAAGGCGATCGCCGCCAGCCTGCTCATGGAGCAAGTGCTCGCACCGCGCTTTGAGTTCAAGCCGAAGAACCCCAACAGCGGCCCGGTCGAAGGGTTCAACTACGGCGAAGGCGGCTATGACCCCAACAAGTGCAACGTCGGCGTCAATGAGGAAACAGGCCAGTACCAGATCGAGATCATGGGCCTCACCGAGCCGAAGACTCAGGAAGCAGCTCGAATCTGCCGGGAAGATCTGAATGAGGTGATCGCGACTTTCGTTCAGGACAAGACCGCGATCGAGCGCGGCCTGTTCGATTCGGAGCTTGTCCCCGAGGAGCTGACTCAGGTTCGGATGGGCAAGATCATCAAGGAAAAGTACCCGGACCTCGACGAAGATGATCAGGAAGCGGTGCGCCAGCACGCCATTGCTGCCCTCAACCTGACGCAACAAGCCAAGAAGGCGGCGCTTGAGGGTGGCAACGGTGGGCCGGTAGCCAACACCGCTCTGATCGACGGTGTGCGCAAGTTCGCGATGGACGTGCGCGAGCTGGACATCGACCTCATCGACCGAATCAATCCGTTCGGAGAGGCGTACGCGATACTTGCGAAGGCAATGGATGACGAGAGGTTCAAGCAGGTTGCTGCCGCGATCTCGGCCAAACGCACGGCCCTTACGCTTGACGAAGCGCGGGAGCTTGCAAAACGTGCTCTGAAATTCAAGCAGGAGCGCGGGCGATTGCCGTCGATCACGTCACCGGACGCCTGGGAGAAGCGCATGGCCGAAGGCGTTGCCTTTCTGGCCAGGATGAAGGCGGAGGCCGCGCGTGGCTAAGCTCACCGAAGAAGACGATGCGCTGCTGGAGGCGCTCGGTGTCGAGAGCGAGGCGAAGAAGGGCTCAAGCCGGACACCCCGAGAGGAGCGCGTCATCGCCGGCTTTGAGGAAATTCAGCGTTTCGTCGAGCAGCACGGGCGCACCCCTCAGCATGGCGAAGACCGCGACATCTTCGAGCGGCTATATGCCGTCCGTCTCGACCGCCTGCGCGAATTGGACGGCTGCCGGACCCTACTGGAGCCCCTTGACCATCAAGGACTCTTGGCCGCGGAAAGTCCGGCCGCCGCGGTGAAGTCTGCTGACGACCTTGACGATGATGAACTGCTGGCCCAGCTAGGCGTCGATGTCGCTTCACCAGGCGACATCACCGAGCTGCGGCACGTTCGTTCCACGGCGGAGATACGTGCGGCTGAGGAGATTGCCGATCGTGAAAGGTGCGAGGACTTTGATCGCTTCGAGCCGCTTTTCGAGCTCGCGGAGCGCGAGCTCAAGGCTGGGGCTCGGCAAACGCGCCCATTCGGCAAAGACGCCAGCATCGACGAGGGCAATCTGTTCATCCTCGGCGGGCAGCTCGTCTACGTCGCGGAAGTGGGGGAAACCATCAAGGCGCCCAACGGCGAGAATGACGCGCGACTGCGCGTGATCTACTCCAACGGCACTGAAAGCAACCTGCTCCGCCGATCACTCCAGCGAGCCCTCTACAAGGATGAGGCCGGACGGCGCGTAACCGATCCGAACGCAGGGCCGCTCTTCAGCGAAACCTGGGAAGACGACGACGTTGAAAGTGGCACCATCTACGTGCTGCGCAGCAAATCCAACCACCCCTTCGTCTCTGAGCACCGCGAGCTGATCCACAAGATCGGCGTCACCGGCGGAAAGATCGAGACTCGCATCGCCAACGCGGCGAACGACGCGACCTACCTGCTGGCTGAGGTCGAGGTCGTGGCAAGTTACAAGCTAGCCGGCATCAACCGCACCAAGCTAGAGAACCTCTTCCACCGCGTCTTCGCACCGGCGCAGCTTGATCTCACGATCAACGATCGCTTCGGCCATCCGGTACGGCCGCGGGAATGGTTCCTGGTTCCCCTGCACGTCATTGATGAGGCGGTGCAGCGCATCAGGGATGGATCGATAACCCAGGTGATCTACCATCCGGAGACTGCCAGTCTAATTGAGGGGTAGTCCCGCACCCCACTTTGCGGGGAGGTAGAGGCGAAGCTTCCCTGTACGCAGGAAACGCCTGATCACTGGAGTCGAAGCATCTTCGGAAACTGGCGGATTGGCGGTGTCTACGCCGCGAACAACCTCTTCATCTCATCGAACAGCTTCTGCGGCGTATTTGGCGAAGTGAGAAATACTGTGCCTTCACTGTTGCCGGTTCCTACGTGAATGAACCTCAGGTTAGCAAGCATCCGAATTGCGACATCGGAGCCCTTGTTGCATCGGGCGATGATGATGCGGTTTCCGTACAGATTGAGGGCTTCTTTGAATAGCTGAAATCCGAATCCGCGCCGACGATAGCCCGGCGAGATCGATGCCATCCAGAATTCAACCATCTGGCTCTGCTCTTCGCCTTTGAATAAGGCGAATCCGCAAGGCTTCTTGGAGTTCTCGTTGGCGTAGAAGAGGTGCGCATGCAGCAGCTCTGATCGCCCGTCAGGGCCGTGGACGTGACCAGTGCGCAAACCGATTTGCAGCCCGCGAAAAAACGCAATCTCCGCGTTTGGAAGCCGAAGTGAGCGATCATAGACGCCAGTTCCTGCGCCCTCAATGATCAGCGATTTCATCCACGGGAAATGATCTGGATGATACGGCTTCAGCATGGCTATGCACTCCCCAGAAAGGATGTGGATTTCGCTATTACCGCATCCGGCGAACGACGGCGCTCACGACCCCCCACAGTGACAGTTCACCTCCTTCGGCGACAAGGGGCTTGTTTTCTGGGTTGGACGATTCCGGATGGAGCTCCGGCACCCCATTGCGGACCGTCAAGCGCTTAATCGTGTGCTCTCCTCCTGCGAGAACAGCGAGCACGATGTCCCCTGAACTAGGACTCAGCGACCGGTCGACAAGGACATTGTCACCGTCCAGTATGCCCGCGAGGTCCATTGAATCGCCTGCGACCGTGTAGATAAAGGTAGTCTCCGGATTGCGGACAAGAAGGTCGGTCAAGTCGCAATCGTCGTCGAGATGATCGTCTGTTGGAGTTGGAGCGCCCGCCGCGACCTTGGTTGAAAACCGGCGGATCAGGCGCTGGTCACGCAGTGCCAGCTTGGCTGACGACGATGACAGTGCGCCCGTTCCGGTATAGCCATCCAGAAAGGCGGCGACACGCGGAAGCGCCGACACAGGCACTCGGATGTTTCGTGTGGGCTCACCGTACTTGCCTGAACCTACGCGACGCCCTGCGCCAGGTCGTGCGCCACCGTGTTGGCGAAGCGTGTGGTGGGTCGAAGCAACCTTTGAAGTCACGAGGCGTCAGGCCTGAGTTACTTCTTGCCGAGGTCGCGCGGAAAGGAGAGAACCCTCTGCGCAGGCGCACGAATGACGTCGCCGCCCTGAATCCTTGCCGACGTGACCTTGCCGGTGCTGGCACTAACCACCTCGACCTCACCGAGGTCGCGCAGTTTCGACACGGCCTCTTTGTGCAGCTCAGCGTGCGCCGGTGACATGTTGCAGTGGGTCGCGAACATTTCGTTGAAGACGACGCACTCGTCTGGCGCAGAGTAAACAAGGCTCGGAATCTGCTCCATCAGCGTATCGACGCTCAGCCTGCGTTCGGTGTCGCCAAAGCCGAATCCGAGCTGTCCCTGGTTCGAATTCCGGGTGTCGAGGCTTGGCGAATAGCCAAGACCCTCGAACATGTTCAATCCTGCGCCGCCGTAGTGAATGAAGAAATTTCCCTTGTCCCAGTGAATCTTCGTCATCACGTCCCGGGCGCGGGCATGACGGGACAGATGAATGAACCAGTAGTCACCGTGACCTTGCTCTGAGCGGATGAAAAACAGCGTGTAGAACTCGGCGCCACACTTGTCGACCAGCTCAGGGTAGAGACATGACTGGATGAACAGGCGCCAATCTGCCTCGTGCATCTTGATGTCTTCGATCTTTCGCCCACGCAGAGCCTCCGGAACGCCGGCACCAGTGAGTAGCTTCTGCGCACGATCGTTTTTGTCGGAAATGTACGTCAACAGCGATGAGACGTTGAACGTCAGGATCACTTCACTGCCGGGGATTGTCCGCATGATCTTATGGATCATATCGGTGGGAACCTCGGAGTAGCCGTATTGGTCGAGTAGAAATATTGCTCGACCCATGCGCGGCATTCTCGTGTTGACGTGCTGAATGATTGATTCGGCTTTGTCGTTGAAATCCGCGTTCCAGACAATGACGTTGCCGTTGAGCTGCGCTCCATAGCCACGATCCTTGAGCGTGTGCTCCAGGAACGCTGTGGCACCCGGGTGCTTGTCGATAAAGAAGTAGTCGACGTTGAAGTGAATCGGCTTGGCTCGATCCTGGTTGACCAGCGCCTGCGCTTCTTTCATCGCATCGAGCATGATTAGCGGGGAGCCTGGCATTTCCTGGCTCGAGCCCGCCAGAGTGAACAGACCGCCGCCGGAAAAGCCGTCGACGAGCGTCAGCTTGAACTCATCGCGATGGGGGACGGAAACCAATGTCTGCACGTAGGCAGATAGGTACGCACCGAGAATTTCGTGCTTCGCCCGGCTGTGATGCTCTAGCGTCGGAAGCTTGCCGCCGATGGCCCACTCATAGTGGTTTGAAACCATTCAGGGCCCCATGTGTTGGCTGGGCATTGCGTCCCAGGTGCGACCATTCAGGATGCGACCATTGAGCTTTTTCGCGCGCCGCCGGCCATCAGCCCCCCAGCCGCCCCATTGCTTGAAGAAGAAGGCGACACCCGCAGTCTCACACTGCTGGCGAACTTCTTCCAGCCAAGCAAGCTTCATCGGCCTCGCTTTTGGACCCGACTCGCCGCCGACGATGACCCAATGTATTCCGGTCAGATCGAGCTCGCCCAAAGCCTCTAACAGCGGCTCCACGGACAAGAACCGGATCTGCGCCGGAACTTTCCTGAGCTCATCGATCCGCGAAAGACCATGTCGTCGGTTCTCAACAGAAACTCCCAGCCATGCATTCGCCGGTGGAGTGCGCTTCTCGAAATAGCGAGCCATCCGGCCGGCACGCTTGGTCAGCATCTGATACGTGTGATGAGGCGTCTGGCGGATCGTGTCGAAAATCCGGTCGATGTAGTCGAACGGCACCTTCTCGTGGAACACGTCGGACATCGAGTTGACGAAGTAGATCGTCGGCTTTCTGCGCTTGAGCGGTTCGGAAAGCCGCTCAGGTCGCAGCACGAGCTTGAAGCCTTCGTCGTAGCCCGCCACGCCCATCGCCTGCAGTCGGTGCGCCATGGTTTCGGCGTAGCAGTGCTTACACCCCGCGCTCACTTTCGTGCAGCCGACAGTGGGGTTCCATGTTTGCTCAGTCCACTCGATTTTGCTGTTGGTCGTCATGGCGTCGGCCGCAAGGTATAGATCCTTAAGGCAAAAGCTGCAAAGCGTGCGCGATGATACCCTGATCTTGATTGACGTTACAATAATCAAATGAAACGACAATCCGGGATGAGGCCATCTAGCCCCGCGTTTCGCATGCGAAACGCAGCAATGCTATCAATTTGCTATACAGATAGCATTTTGCTATACTGCGCATATCGGTATAGCTCGGCGCCGAGTTGCGGCGCCTAATTCCCGAAGATGGCAATGAAAATCTCGAAAGCAGCAACCTCCCACAAGGGCGCCACGACCTTGCTTCGTTGGCGGGACAAAGACACACGGCATGGAGTCACAAAAAGAACAGCAATCGAAGCAGCCGAGCAACTGGGCGTTAGCGAAACGCAGCTCATCCACGAGGCGTTGGCGCAATTCATTGCGCGCGAACTACCGCAGTACGATCCGAACATCGGCGACGTTCCGGAGGCCGCTTACGAAGCAATCCGGTCGCGCGTGCCTCAGTCGACCGACGGCCGTGTGCTCAGCTCGATCATCGACTGAGCATCAGAGTGGCGCGGTATGAGCGCCGCGCCAGCCCCATTTCCGAAGCCGGCCGCCGCTGACGTGGTGCTGTGCCGCTTCCCGACCGACTTGGTTCGCCCGGCCCCTGGCATCAAAGACCGGCCGGCGATCATTCTTAAAGTGCTCGACCCCGCGCCTGGCGATGCGAGCCAGGCGTTTCGGGTTGTGGTCTGCTACGGCACCAGCAATCGTGCGCGGCTCTACCCGCATGAGTTCGAGATCACCCGTCACGATCATCCCGACGAATATGCGCGCGCGGGTCTGAGCTCGGACACGAAGTTCAGCCTCCGGCAGCTGGTCACCCTCCCATATACCGACGAATGGTTTGCGCTGCCGCGCCATCCGCTCTTTGGACAGACCCCGAAGCTGGGAGAGTTGCATCCGCAGAGCATGCCGCGGCTGACGACGGCCTATCGCCACAGCGGGCGGTAGGTCATCGTGCTGGGCGGCGACGAGGCCCGAAGCCCTAACGGGCCGCGACATCGCTGCCCGTTCTCACTGAACCATCGTCATCAGAGCCCCACAATCTCTGTGGAGAGCCGGCCATCCGGATCGACGATTCCGAACCGGTTGCCCGTCGCTTGAGCGCCAACCGCAACCTCATACAGCGCCAGCCCGCGCCGCAGGATGTCGGCCTTGCTCATGGAGCGGTCCTGCGCCAGTGCTTCAAGGCGACTATCGAGGTCTGCCGAGATCACCAAGCTGTACCGAACGTCCGGTGCTGTATCCGTAGTCATCGTCGCTCCAAGGGGCCGCCGCCTCAGTTTCGCATGCGAAACGCCGCCGATGTCCCACGTGAAACATTGGCTATTTTAGCTCTTTTATCTATTTCTCAGATCTCTTGTCTTGCGAACCGGCACCGCGCCGTGCAGCCGACGCCAGAAGCCACAGTCTTCAAGGGTGAAGTCGTCCTAGCTGACGATTCTGAAAAGTGCGCTGATCAGAGAACACTCGCTATGGGCATGAGTGAGTTCCTATCACGTCGCGTTCAGTAGAATGGCGAGCAGCCCCGGTTGCTTTCCCTCCCTTTGACCGGGGTCGACTCGGGCGGCGGCCCCTCGCGGCAGTCGCCTTTTTCTGTTCTGATCCGTTTCGCATGCGAAACGTCGATGCGCAGTTTCGGACGTGGAAGCGACGATAGCCCGAGTCGCGTTATCGTATGTCTTCGCGGCAACCATTCGAGACGCGTGAGGCCTTGAGATGGTTCCGCATCCTGGCCCGCCACCGCGCTTCGTATCGTATTCCGTAACTACGATACGAAATACGATACGGAATCCCACACTGCACCGGGAGCCAGCATGACGCAGAACTCGAACATCCACCCCGAAGGCGCACGCGCTGCCGCGTTGGCTGCAGCCGAGCGCAGCAACCTCCGCGAGGGGCTACCACCCGCGAGCCCGATCGCGCGGGCGCTCGACGCCAAGCTGATCCGCGGCGAGCTGACCTGCGATCAGGCAATCGAGATACTGGGTAAGCACCACCGCGATGGCGTGCCGGCGGTCGAACTGGGTTTGGGTTCAACCCTGGCCGCGATCGGCGAGAAGCACGACGGCGTTGATCTGGAGCCGATGCGCCGCGACGAATCGATGAGGATTTCAGACTTGCCGTGACCCCCGGCGCCCTGGCCGATTGAGACCCTTCTTCAGTCACTGGTCGCGAATGGCCGAATCCGAGCTGGGATCGACCACCGAAGCGGGAAATTCGAAAGCGCAGATAGATCGAACGGCGCGAGGCCTGGCGCGGTAGGATCGCGGACAGGGCGACGGGATCGGACTTGCAGGAGCAGGCCCGATGCTCACGATTTCACGTTTGCGCGACAGCGCGGCTGCCGTCTCGTACTACGAGAAGGACGACTACTACACCGCCGGCTCGGAGTCGTCCGACGCACAAGGTCAATGGTGGGGCGCCGCAGCGCAGCGCCTGGGACTATCCGGTGCCGTTGATCCCGACTCCTTCAAGAATCTTCTCGACGGCAAGCTCCCGGACGGCACTTCGCTGAAGACAACCCAGCCGGGTTGGGATCTGACCTTCAGCGCGCCGAAGAGCGTGTCGATCATGGTCGAAGCCTTCGGCGACGCGCGCCTGCGCGAAGCACACGAGCGCGCCGTCAAGAAGGCACTGGCCTACCTTCAGGAGCACAGCACCGCCTATCGCCAGCGCGGCGGCTGGGCCTGGGAAGGGCGCCAGCGTCAGGGCGACAACCTGGTCGCGGCGCTGTTCGAGCACCACACCAGCCGCAACATGGACCCGCAGCTGCACACGCACGCGGTCATGGCCAATGTCACGCAGCGCGCCGATGGCCGCTGGGTTGCGCTCGAGTCCAAGCCGTTTTACGAGGACCAGAAGCTGGGCGGCATGATCTATCGGGCGGAGCTCGCCGCCGACGCGCAGCGCCTCGGCTATGCCGTCGAGAAGACGGCACGCGATGGCAGCTTTGAGTTGGCTGCCGTGCCCAAGCCGCTGATCGAAGCCTTCTCAACGCGACGGGAAGACATCGAGCGCGCGATGGCGGAGCGCGGCCTGACCGGCGCCAAGGCTGCGGAACAGGCTGCACTGCGAACGCGCTCCGGCAAGCAACCATACTCCCGCGAAGCGATCGCGGAGCACTGGAAGGCACAAGCCCAAGAGCACGGCTTCGACGGCGATCGCGTGCTCGCCGATGCACTCAAGACCGGCGACGTGACACCGACGGAACGCTTCGACGACACCCGAGCAATCCTCGATGCCTCGGACCGGCTATCCGAAAGCGAGGCCGCCTTCCTCCGAGGTGACCTGTTGCGCGAGACCTTGGCCAACGGCGTTGGCCGCCTGCGCCTAGCGGATGCCTCGGCCGCCGTGCGCCGCTACGCAGCCGGCGGTGCGCTGCGAGAAACGCGCCTGGGCGCGCGCGATGCATGGACCACGCCGAAGGCCCTTGAACAGGAAAAACGCACCTTGGAGGCTGTCCAGCGCGGCGAGAATGCCATGTCGCCAGTGATGAGCCAGCGCGAGGCTGCTGCGACCCTGGCGCGCACCAATCTCAACGATGGACAGCGCAAAGCCGCCACGCTGATCGCCACCAGCCGCGACCGCTTCATCGGCGTGCTCGGCCGGCCTGGTACCGGCAAAACCTACATGCTCGGCAGCGCTCGGCAGCTGCTCGAAAGCCGCGGCTATACGCTGAAAGGCTTGGCCGGCAATGCCGACGCCGCCCGCCAGCTCGCGCGTGAAAGCGGCATCGAATCCAGCACGCTGCGAAAGCATCTGAACGCAGCGGAGCGCGCATGGTCGGCCCTGAAGAACGCCGACCCGCACGAGGCCGCGAAGCTGCGCGTCGAGCACGAGAAGGAAGCCTGGGTGCTCGATGAAGCCTCGCAAGTCGGCAGCGCCGACATGCGCAAACTGAGCTTTCTCGCCGAGCGCCTAGGCGCCCGCGTGATCCTGATCGGCGATCCGCAGCAGCTTCCCGCCATCGGGGCCGGCAAGCCTTTCGCGCAGATGCTGCCCCTCATGAAGCACATCGAGTTGGACGAGCTGCGCCGGCAGACGCGTGACGAGCACAAGGCGGCCCTTCGCGCCGCGATTCAGGGCGACATCCCGGCCGCAATGGCGCGCCTCAAACCCGACACCCGTGAGACCCCGGACCGCGATCAGCGGCTCAAGGCCATTCTCGAGCACTGGCGCGCCGCCGGCGACGATCGCGCGCAGACGCTGATGCTGACAGCGCGCAACGTCGACAAGACTGCTCTCAACGACGGCGCGCGCGACATCC
>NZ_QICN01000007.1 GCF_003201205.1 Sinimarinibacterium flocculans | reverse complement strand
TTGGCGAAAATCCGCCGGGTACGGCGCTCGACTCTTGGGCATATCGGACTCCTTCTCTCAAAAGATCAGGTGTCCGCGAGAACGGGTCAACTCCAAACCATGAATTCGTTCTCGGCCGTGATCGACAGCGAGATCGTGTTATGGGATTGCCGCTTTGAACTCGGTGCCGCCCAACAAGTGCATCCGGCCGACGCATTCGCCGCCGCTTAGCGGCGGCAGATACGTGGCTGAAGCGCGGCGTTAGGTCTAAAGACAGATCGACTCTGCTCCGAGGGGAATCTTCAGTAGCACACTTGTTCGTTGTGAACTCAAAGGAGGTAACCAGTGAAGATACGTAAAGCATTTACAGCATCAATGGTCGGCTTGTGCGTGTGCTTCTCTTCCCTTGTTTGCGCTGCAGGTTCGGCAGGTTCGCGCACTGCAGTAGTGTGGGAAGGTCAAGGGCTCTGGTATGGAACGTCGCCCGACCTCGTCACTATGGGTGAAGAGTTGGCGGCTTTTCTGCTCCAGAAGCTTCAAGCGGAGCCTACCTTGGCTTCTGATGAGGCGCCCGCAGAATCGGTTTATACCGTGCTAATCGGCACATCTGAAAGCATAGAGAAGCTGAAGGTCTCGCCGAACTCAATCCGAACCAGCGACGGCGTCATCCCGCTGGGTCCCCAAGAATTCGCGCGCTTCGAGCACTTCATTAACGTTCGCCCCATCGACAATCGGCTTTATGGGCAGGCTGACGATCTACTCGCGGATTCACTGGCGTACGTGAGTCAAGCGATGACATCAGCCAAGTAGTGGCGTACCGGCCCAACCATCAGTTTCACCCGACGCCCCAGCCTCCGCGGCTACGCCGCTCCAGCCGGGGTGTCGGGTGAACTGGGGCGTTGGGCCTCAAAGCGATGAAGGTCGTAATTTCAGCACCGAAGCGGGATCAGGGCACGGCACACATTGCAGAGGCAATGCATGCGCCGCTCCGGCAATTGAGCGCGGCTGTTTCAGGCGAGTACGGGGGCAACATAGAGCATTTGTGGGTCGAGCTTGAACTTGTTCCAAGTGATGCAGATCGGCGCTCCGCCTGGAGTTTCAGGTTTCAAAAGCGCGTGTCGCCGAGATCGCTTGCAGCAGAGCTGCCAAAGGCTGAGTACCACAACGTTGGTCATTACTCGGTTCGTCCGGATTACTTCGCGCTGGCGGCGGTTGCTCCAGAGAAGGTCAGCCGGTACCTCATGGAGCTGATATACGAATCCACTGCTGTGCTGGAAAAGAGACAAAAGCAATTGGGCGGCTTCAACGTCGAAGGCTTTCGGGTTCAAATGAGGCAAGCAATAGAAGCAGTGGAGTCGTCGAGATGAGGCCCAACAGTCACTTCCACCCGACGTCCACGCCGCAGCTTCGCGGCAGCGCGGCCGCAGGTGAAGTGGGGCGTTGGGCGTCACAGAATGGAACTGGGGTTTTGAACAACTGGGGGTAACACCATGGGCACCGCAGGCGCTGTCGTCGTTGTTCTAATCATCATTGCCGCAGGTGTATTCTCAGCTCGTACGAAGAAGAAGCGCGAACAGAAACCCGGTTCGGGCGGGAAGCAGTAACGCCCCACAAGGCGCGCCGCTGAGCGCCGGCGGTTCGTAAAACGAGACCGGACCGTCACGTCGGGCCGACCTGCTCGATCGCATGAGAACTGCGGAACGTGACATCTGCAGAAAAGGCTGACAATGTCCGAGCGCACTACAAGGAAGTACCTGGGCAGTTGTCACTGCGGAGCGGTGCGCTTTCGGATCGAGACGGACGCTCCGGAGCTGACGACATGCGACTGTTCGATCTGCCGCCGCAAGAACGCCTTGATGGTCAGGGTCCACGAAAGCCACTTCGAGCTGCTGGCGGGGAGCGACTCGCTGACGGAATACCGCTTCCACACGAACACCGCGCGCCACTATTTCTGCAAGGTCTGCGGCATCTATCCGTTCCACCGCAAGCGGGTTACGCCGGACTACCTCGGCATCAACGTCTTCTGTCTCGAGGCGTTCGATCCTCGCGGAATACCGGTGCGACAGACGGTTGGAGCGGCGATGGCCTGAATCGGCGCGCCGTCCCCCTGTACGCTTCGAGTCCACGGCGGTTCGCCCCCGACATTCCGAAAGAGAGAGTCATGCACAGCTTCATCGCCACGCTACTCGCAGCGACGTTGCTCGGCCTCACGGCCTGCGCCGCGTCGCCGGTGGTCGTCATGCTGACCGACGAGGACGCGCAGACCTTGCTGACGCTGAACGAACGCCTGGCGCGTTTGATGATCGTCGACAGGGACCCCGGCGTCGTGACGGCGCTCGCGGCGGAGAACCTGAGAGTGCTCGCACCGGGCGGTCTGATCGAAGGCAAGCAGGCCGCGATCGCGGGCGTGGACAACTGGGACGCGGCGGACGTGAGCCTGTCCGGGACGGAGGTGGTGTTCCACCGGAACGTCGCCATCGTCAGCGGGCGGCTGGATATCGACGGGACGATGCGCCCGGTCGGTCGCTGGGGGCCGCTCAAGTATCTGAGCACCTGGGTCAAGGACGAGGACGGGTGGCGCCTGTTGTCGCGATCCCTGACACCGTGCCTGGACAAGCTCATCGAGGCCGGCCGCTGCTGAGCGGCGTACGGACCATCGCGGAGCCGCTGTCCAGGACCGGCTGCGCGTGAGCCGCGGACGGCCAGCGCACACCGAGTTCCGCCGCAACACTGCAAGAGAGGAGAACCGCCATGATCAAGCTCGTCTACGCCATCCGCCGCCGTCCCGATTTTTCGCCGAAGGACTTCTACGCGCGCTGGCTCGCGCATGCGCCGCTGGTGAAGGAGCTTGCGGAAGCGATCAACGCCCGGCGCTACGTGCAGAGCCACACGCTCGATACGCCGCTCAACGGGCAGTTCGTGCAATCGCGCGGCATGCAGGCGCCTTACGACGGGATCACCGAGGTGTGGTGGGACAGCATCGAGGATCTCGTCGCCGGGATGAACACGCCGGAAGGGCAGGCGGCGCACCGGCGGCTGCTTGAGGATGAGCAGGCGTTCATCGACCTGGCGAACTCGACGATCTTTCTGACCGAAGAGCATCCGATCTTCGATCGGGCCTAGTGGACGGCATGGCGAAGAACATGACGGCCATTGCCGGCGCGGCGACGGCCGGATCGGCTGTCTTCGGCGGCCCGGTTCGCGTCTCTGCAGCGCGCCGGCGCAAGACCGGATGCGTCAGGCGCGGATGGGATCAGGACAGCGGCGTCGCCGCGAAGGAGCGGACAGCGTGAGCAGGTATTCCGGGTCTTGTCTGTGTACGGCGGTGCGGTTCGAGATCGACGCCGAGTTCCGCAGCTTCTACCTGTGTCATTGCACCCATTGCCGCAAGGACACCGGCTCGGCGCATGCCGCGAACCTGTTCGCCCCGGGAGGCAGGTTGACGTGGCTGTCCGGCGAGGACCGGGTCACGCGGTTCACGCTGCCGTCCACGCGCCACGGCAAGGCCTTCTGCTCGGTCTGCGGCTCGGCCCTGCCGAACCTGCAGATGGACGGCGCGCTGCTGGTCGTGCCGGCAGGCAGCCTGGATGACGAGCCCAGCCTGCGGCCGACCGCGCACCTGTTCACTGCCAGCCGGGCCACGTGGGCCCGCGACCTGGCGGACGTGCCGGGCTTCCCGGGGTTTCCGGAATGACGATGCGCGCTGCCGTGCTCCTGGCCTGTACGGTGCTCGGCGGCTGTGCCGGCGTGAGCACCCTGCCGGTGTACCAGAGTCGCTCGGGCGCATGGACCTCGCCGGAGGGCGGCAATCCGTTCGTCCTGCACGGCGAGCGCGGAACGGTGCAGTTCTCGGTGCTGGGATTGTGGCCGCACTGGTGGTGGGTGGGGCCGATGCCGCTGCCGCTGATTCCGAGCCCCTATCCGGGCAGGGAGCTGACGGTGGTGCTGACTGCGCAGCCGCCGGCGCGGATCGATGGCGAGGCCGGCGTGCGGCTGCTGGCGGACGGCGCCGAACTGGCGTTGCTGGATCGCCGCGCGCAGGGCGACGAGGCGGTCTACCGCTTCGGCCTGCCGGCGGCGCATCCGCAGTCGGTGACCGTTGCCATCGACGGCCTGCCGCCGGCGGTGCTCGCGGTGGGGCGGGAGCGGTGCTACTGGGTGGGCGACTCGCACCCGAGCTACCGCGACTGCAGCGCGGCGGCACAGTCCGCGGACCCACCGCGCTAGCGTGCGCGAATTTCGCGCGCGCGATATCGCTTTGGCGTCGGCGGTGCGCCGCCGGCACAATGCGCCGCGTCCGATCACGCCTGCGGAGAACGGCACATGCACCAGACGCTCGTGGCAAAACGCGTCCTGATCACCCAGGCCGATGCCTTCATGGGGCCTGCCCTGTGCGAGGTGTTCGCCGAGCAGGGTGCACAGCTGATCGCGAACGCCGATTCGCTGGCCGCCCCCGGTGCCGCGGAGCGGATCGTGGCCGAGGCGGGTCCCATCGACGTGCTCGTGGTCAACCTGGCGCTCGCGGCGCCGACGACGCCGGCCATCGAGGTCGACGACGACGAGTGGCGCACGGTATTCGCCGCGCTGGTCGACCCGCTGCCGCGGCTGGTACGAACGGCCGCCCGGGACATGGTGGCGCGAGGCGGCGGCCGGATTCTCGTCGTCGGCAGCGCCTCGGCGCTGCGCGGGATGAAGCGCGCCTCGACCTACAGCGCGGCCCGCGGGGCGCAGCTGGCCTATGTGCAGGCGGCCGGCGTCGAGCTCGCGCCGCAGAACGTGCAGCTCAACGCGATCGCGCAGAACTTCGTCGACAACCCGACCTACTTTCCCCCGGAGGTCCAGGCCAATCCGCGGTTCCAGGCGCGGCTGGCGCGCGAGGTGCCGCTCGGCCGCCTGGTGTCGGCGCGCGAGGATGCGCTGTTCGCCGCCTACCTGTGCAGCGACGCCGCAGCCTGCTTCGTCGGACAGGTGTTTCCGGTCTGCGGCGGCTGGGTCACGCGGTGAGCGGCGCGACGGCTGGCCGCAAGGTCTGAAGCCGGGGAGCGGTCGGGCAGACGTACCGTTTCATGGGACACGCAGAAGGCGATGGGTCGATACGCAACGCATCAGGAGAACGGCGCATGGTCGTGGTGATCTTCAAGGCCCGGATACGGGCGCTGGACGCCGATTACGCGGCAACCGCACAGGCCATGCGGCAGCTGGCGATCGAGCAGTTCAACTGCATCGCCTTCGAGGCGGTGACGGAAGGGGACTCGGAGATCGCCTTGTCGTACTGGCACAGCGAGGACGACATCCGCGCATGGAAGCAGCATCCGGCGCACCTGGCGGCGCAGCGGCAGGGCCGGGAGCGGTGGTATGCCTCGTACTCGGTGGAAGTGGCCCGCATCGAGCGTCACTACGCGACTTGACGCCGGCGCGTCTCGGCTTGGCTGCCCGAACGGCGTTCCCGCGCGACGGGGCTCCCGGTTAGGATCGCGCACGTTCCCGACGCACGGAGCGCGTGACCGATGGACCTGAGTTTGTCGCTGGCGACGGTGGCGGCGCTGTTCGCCTCGATGGCAGTGCTGGCCGCGATGCCGAGCGTGAGCGTGCTGGCGGTGACCGCGCGCGCCGCGAGCGGTGGCTTTCGCCACGGCGCGCTGACCTCGCTGGGCGTGGTTGCCGGCGACCTGGTCTTCATCGCGTTGGCGATCTTCGGCCTGGCGATGCTGGCGGAGGCGATGGGCGAGGCCTTCGTGCTCGTGCGCTACGCCGGCGGGCTCTATCTGCTGTGGCTGGGCGTGGTCGTCTGGCGCGCTGCCGGACGGTCGGCTGCCGGGACCGCCGCCGCGGCCGGTTCCGGTTGGTCGAGCTTCATGACCGGCCTGCTGATCACGCTGGCGGACCAGAAGGCCGTGCTGTTCTACCTCGGCTTCTTCCCCGCGTTTCTCGATTTGTCCGAGATGTCCGTTTCCGACGCCGCGATGATCGGCCTGATCGCGCTGCTCGCCGTCGGTGGCGTCAAGCTGATCTACGCCTGGGCGGCGCACCGCGCCGGCGCCTGGCTCGGGCGCGGAGCCGGCTTGTGGATGAACCGGATCGCGTCCGTGGTTATGGTAGGCGCGGGCATCGTGGTCCTGTTGAGGAGATAAGGCGTGCGGCGTGGATGGTGGCTGGCGGGTTTCCTGGGTCTGTGGGCGGTGCTGGCGTCGGCGCAGGACGAGCTGCCGTCGCTGGCGGTGGAATCGCTGAGCGGCAAGACCCTGCAGCTCCCCGCCGACCTGCTGCCGCGCCCGCAACTGCTGATCGTGGGTTTCTCGCGCGATTCGCGCGAACAGACCGAGCCGTGGATGCGGCGCATGACCGGCACCCGCGGCAAGGTGGCGGCCTCGGTGCGCCAGGTGGTGGTGCTCGACGTGCCCGTGCTGCTGCGCGGGTTCATCGTCAGCCGTATCCGCAGCGCCGTGCCGCAGCCGATGCACGCGCGCTCGCTGGTGGCGAGCACGGACATCGACGCGTGGAAGCGCATCACCGGCTTCGATGCACAGGACGAGGACGCGGCGTACCTGCTGCTGCTCGATGCGCAGCATCGCGTGATCTGGCGCGGTCGCGGACCGTGGTCGCGCGACACGGAAGCGGAACTGCTGGCGGCACTGGGTGCCGCGGCCTCGCCGCCGTCCGGCATCGCTCGTGTCGATACGCGGGCACGCGAGCTGATGCAGCGGGAAGGCGTGAACGGACTGGCGCTCGCGGTGATCGACGACGGCCGCGTCACCTACGTGGCGAGCTACGGCTACCGCAATGTCGAGAAGGCGCTGCCGCTGACGCCGGACACCATCATGTACGGCGCCTCGCTGACCAAGACCGCCTTTGCCTACATGGTGCTGCAGCTCGCCGAGGAGGGACGGCTCGATCTGGATACGCCGATTGCCGAGCTGCTGCCGCAGGCCCTGCCCGAGTACGAGGCCTTCGCCGATCTGGCCGACGACGAGCGCTGGCGACAGCTGACGCCGCGCATGCTACTGAGCCACACATCCGGGATGGCCAACTTCCGCTGGCTGGAGGACGACGGCAAGCTGCGCTTCCACCACGATCCCGGCACGCGTTACGGCTACTCGGGCGAGGGGTACTACATCCTGCAGCTCGTGCTCGAGGAAGGGCTGGGGCTCGACGTGGGCGCCGAGATGCAGACGCGCATCTTCGACCGCTTCGGCATGCGGCACACCAGCATGCAGTGGCGCGAGGACTTCGCCGACAACCTCGCCGACGGCTATGCGCTGGACGGCAGCATGGAACCGCACGACGAGCGCTCGCGGGTCAGCGCCGCCGGCTCGATGGACACCACCATCGCCGATCAGGCGCGGATGTGGGCAGCGATCGTGCGCGGCGACGGGCTCGACAAGCGCAGCCGCGCCGCGCTCGTGCGCCCGGCGTGGCCCATCGGCTCGCGGCATCAGTTCCCGACGCTGGACCCGGCCGAGGATGCGCGCAACCGGGACATCGGCCTCGCCGCCGGCCTCGGGCTGGTGGTGTTCGAGGACGACAGCGGCCCGGCCTTCTTCAAGGGCGGGCACAACGAATGGACGGGCAACATCGTCGTCTGCCTGGAGACCGGACGGCGCTGCGCCGTGCTGATGTCCAACGACGTGCGCGCCGAGCGGATCTACCCGCAACTGGTGACGGAGATCCTCGGCGAGACGCGCATGCCGTGGCGCTGGGAGTACGGCTGGCTGGACGCCGGCGACGACGACGATCCGTCCTGACAATCCATACATCCCCGGAGAGCCGGTCATGCCCCTGGCGGTCTATCGTCTGCTGTTGATCCTGCTCGGCGGCGGCTTCGCCGTCGCCTTCGCGGTCATGGTGCTGCCGCCGCTGCTGCAGGATCCGGACATCATCGGCGCCTTCGCCGCCGGCTTCGTCAACCCGTACGCCTCGGGTTACGCGCTCGACGCCATCCTGTGCTGGTGCGTGCTCGCCGTCTGGGTGGTGCACGAGGCGCGCAGCGCCGGCGTGCGCCACGGCTGGATCGCGCTGGTGCTCGGCGTCGCGCCCGGTGTCGCGACCGGATTCGCGGTCTACCTGCTGCTGCGGACGCGCCCGGCGCGCGATGGACGCGGCTGAGGCCGAGGCGCGCATCGTCGCCTCCTGGCGCCGCAATGCGGCGCCGTGGACCCGTGTCGTGCGCGAGCGGCGCATCGACAGCCGGCGTGTGACCGATGCCGCGATCGTCGATGCCGTGCTGGCCCGCCGGCCCGGCCGCGTGCTCGATCTCGGCTGCGGCGAGGGCTGGCTCGCGCGCCGGCTCGCCGCGCAAGGCATCGAGGTGCTCGGCGTGGACGGGTCACCGGAGCTGATCGAGGCGGCGAGAGCCGCCGGCGGCGCGCGCTTCGAGGTCGTCGACTACGCCGGTCTCGCGACGCTCGCCGGCGCGCCGGCCTACGACGTCGTCGTCAGCAATTTCGCGCTGTTCGGCGATGCCTCGGTGCGCACGGCACTGCAGATCACGCCGCGTCTGCTGGCGCCGGGCGGCGCACTCGTGATCCAGACCCTGCATCCGCGCGCGGCCGGTGGCGAGGCCCCGTACCTCGATGGCTGGCGCGACGGCACCTGGGCCGGCATCGACGGCGACTTCGACGATCCGGCGCCGTGGTACTTCCGCACGATCGAGGGCTGGCAACGCCTGCTGGCCGATTGCGGCTTCGAGCGGGTCGCGCTGCACGAACCGCGTCACGCCGATGACGGCCCGCCGGCTTCGGCGATCTTCGTCGCCGCTGCGGCTGCCGTCGACTGACACGAACGCGGTTGTCGATTCCGGGCCGCGGCGTTCGACCATGCACGAGCCCCCTGAGAACGAGGCCGCACCGATGCGTCACCGCTTTCGCCTGCTGCTGCTTGCCGGCTGTGCTTTGGCGCTGGGCGCCTGCGCCGCCGTCCCTGCCGATGGAGAACCCGTGAGCCCGACGACAACGCGCCTGATCGACCGCGGACATGCACCGGTCAATGGCATCCGCATGTACTACGAGCTGCACGGCCCGGCGCAGGACGCTGCCGACGGTGTGCCGCTGGTGCTGCTGCACGGCGGCGGCTCGACCATCGACGTGAGCTTCTCGCAGGTGCTGCCACTGTTCGCGCAGCACCGGCGGGTCCTCGCGGTCGAGGAGCAGGGTCATGGACGCACGACCCAGCGCGACGGTCCGGTCCGCTTCGAGACCTCGGCAGACGACGTGGCGGCGCTGCTGGCGCATCTGCACATTGGACAGGCCGATGTCTTCGGCTTCAGCAACGGCGCCAGCGTGGCGCTGCAGGTGGCGATCCGCCATCCGGCGCGCGTGCGCAAGCTGGTGTTCGCATCGTCGATGACCCGCCGCGGCGGTGCACCGCCGGAGTTCTGGGCGTACATGGCGCAGGCGGATTTCTCGAACATGCCGCAGCCGCTCAAGGACGCCTTCCTGCGCGTGAACCCGGACGAGCAGGCACTGCGCGAGATGCACGACAAGGACGCCGCGCGCATGCGCGATTTCCGCGACGTGCCGGATGCGCTGGTCCGTTCGGTGGGGGCACCGACGCTGATCGTGCTCGGCGATCGCGACATCGTGACCCTGGAGCACGCGGTCGAACTGACGCGGATGATGGACAACGCCCGCCTGCTGGTGCTGCCCGGCGGTCATGGCGACTGGCTCGGCGAGGCCGTCATGCCGCAGGGGCCCGGGCCGATGCCGGCGCTGACGGCCGGGTTGATCGAGGCTTTTCTCGACGGCGACTGAGGGCCTGTCGATTCGCCGCAGGGCCGTTCGACCAGAAGGGAAAGACCGCGGGACGGGTCCCGCCGGAGTGCCGCATGTCGCTGATCACGCCCCATCTGTGGTTCGACACCCAGGCGATCGAGGCCGCCCGGTTCTATTGCTCGGTGATGCCGGATGCGCGCATCACGCATCGCTCGGTGCTGCGCGCGACGCCGTCCGGCGACTGCGACATCGCGTCGTTCGAGCTCGCCGGTCTGCCGTTCAAGGCGATCTCCGCGGGACCGTACTTCACATTCAATCCGTCGGTGTCGTTCCTGCTCAACTTCGATCCGCAACGCGACGCCCATGCGCGCGACCGGCTCGACACGCTGTGGTCCGCGCTCGCCGACGGCGGCGAGGCGCTGATGCCGCTGGATGCCTATCCCTTCCGTCCCCGCTACGGCTGGATCAGGGATCGCTATGGACTGAGCTGGCAACTGAACCTCTGTGCGCCGTCCGGGCGGCCGCCGCCGCCGATCCTGCCGCTGCTGATGTTCACCGGCGAGCATTGCGGCAAGGCCGAGGAGGCCGGCATCTTCTACCGCGGACTCTTCGAGGGCTCGCAGGCAGGGCAGACCGTGCGCTATCCCGCCGGCATGGCGCCGGATCGCGAAGGCACGCTCATGTACTCGGACTTTCGCCTGGGCGACACCTGGATCGGCGCGATGGACAGCGCGCATGACCACGGTTTCGGCTTCAACGAGGCGGTCTCCTTCCTCGTCGCCTGCCGTGACCAGGCCGGGATCGACCGCTACTGGTCGCAGCTCTCGACGGTGCCGCAGGCCGAGCAGTGCGGCTGGTGCAAGGATCGCTACGGCCTGTCGTGGCAGATCACGCCGATGCTGCTCGACGAGGTGATGCGCTCGAACGACGAGCAGCGGATCGCGCGCGTGACCCGGGCCTTCCTGAAGATGAAAAAGTTCGACGTGGCCGCCCTTGAGGTGGCTGCGCGCGGCTGACACGGCCGGCGGGCTGCAGCGGAGAATGAGCGTGGCAGAGAAGATCAAGGGACCGGCGTCGTACTTTCCGTCGATCGAAAGGACTTACGGCAAGCCGGTCGCGCACTGGCTGGGCCTGCTCGACACCGTCGCCGGGTGCGCGCACATGGAACAGGTGGCGTTCCTGAAGCGCGAGCACGGCATCGGCCACGGACACGCCAACGCGCTGGTGGCGCATCATCGGCATGCGCGGGGTGTCTGATTCCGGGGGCACGGCAACGATGGAACATCCGTATCGCTGGATGATCGTGGTCGCAGGCGGCCTGATGGGCTGCATCGCCATTGGCACCATGTTTTCGCTGGCGGTGTTCCTCGAGCCGATGGCAACACAGACCGGCTGGTCGCGCACCGGCATCTCCGCGGCGATGACGGTCAACTTCCTGGTGATGGCCATCGGCAACCTGGGCTGGGGCGTCATCAGCGACCGCTACGGTGTGCGTCTCGTCGTCACCTGCGGGTCCGGCCTGCTCGGACTGGCGCTGGTCCTCGCCAGCCGGGCCGAATCGTTGTCGGCATTCCAATGGACCTACGGGGTGCTCGTGGGTCTGTCGGCGAGCGCATTCTTCGCACCCATGATGGCGCTGACGACCGCCTGGTTCGAGCGCCAGCGCGCGCTGGCCGTGTCGCTCGTCTCGGTGGGCATGGGTATGGCGCCGCTGACGGTGTCGCCGTTCGCGCGCTGGCTGCTGACGACGACCGACTGGCGCACGGCGATGCTGACGATCGGCCTACTGGCCTGGGTCCTGCTGCTGCCGGCCACACGCCTGGTCCGCCAACCGCCGGCGGCTGCGCACACCGCTGCACGGCCCCCCGGCGCCGGAGCCCAGCCGTCCGCGTGGCAGGTGCTGGGAACTCCGCAGTTCGTCGTGCTCGCGCTCACCTTCTTCATGTGCTGCGCCGCGCACGCCGGGCCGATCTTCCACATGGTCAGCTATGCGATCGCCTGCGGGATCGGGCCGATGGCCGCCGTGAGCATCTACAGCGTCGAGGGGCTGGCCGGCCTCGGCGGCCGGGTGCTGTTCGGGCTGCTTGCGGACCGGCTTGGCGTGAAGCGCGTCCTCGTGTCCGGACTTCTGGTGCAGGCGCTGGCCATCGCCGCCTACCTGGCGGTCGGCCGGCTCGGCGAGTTCTACGCGCTGGCGCTGATCTTCGGGGCCGCCTACGGCGGTGTGATGCCGCTGTACTCGGTGCTTGCGCGCGAATACTTCGGGCAGGCCGTACTCGGCACGGTGCTCGGCGCGGCGATGATGCTGTCGAGCCTCGGCATGGCGCTGGGGCCGCTCGCCGGCGGCTGGGTGTTCGACCGTTTCGCCAGCTACGCCTGGCTGTTCATCGGCTCGGCCGGTGTCGGCCTGGCGGCGGTTGCGGTCGCGCTGGCGTTTCCGCCGTTGCCGCCGCGCCGCAACGCGCTCGCGTGAGTATTCCATTTCCCGACGACAGGACGAGGGCTTTTTAAATGACGTACACCGGAAGTTGTCACTGCGGCGGCATCCGCTTCGAGGTCGACGGCGATCTCGACGGCGCGATGGCCTGCAACTGCTCGATCTGCCAGCGCAAGGGCTCGTTGCTGTGGTTCGTGCCGCGCGACCGGCTGCGGCTGCTGACGCCGGAGGACGCGGCGGCGACCTACACCTTCAACCGTCACGCGATCCGGCACCGCTTCTGCGCCACCTGCGGCATTCATCCGTTCGGCGAGGGCACCGATCCGAAGGGTCAGCGCATGGCCGCGATCAACGTGCGCTGCCTGGACGGCGTCGATCTCGACGCCCTGCCGGTGCACCGCTTCGACGGTCGCGCCCTCTAGGGGGATGGGGCTGGCGGTTCAGACGCGGGCGCGCTTCCAGCGTCCGCGCGTGAACAGCCACAGCGTGAACAGGCCGACCGAGGTCTCGGACACGAACACGCCCCAGAAGACGCCCGAGGCCTGACCCTCGAGCGGCACCGCCAGCACCCAGCACAGCGGAATCTGGATCAGCCAGAAGAACACGAGGTTGATCTTCGTCGGCGTCATCGTGTCGCCGGCGCCGTTGAAGGCCTGCGTCGCCACCATCCACCAGCCGTAGACGAAGTAGGAGTACGACAGGATGCGCAGCCATTCGGCGCCGACGGCGATCACGCGCGGATCGTCGCTGAAGATGCCGATCACCTGCTCGTTGAAGAAGAAGAACAGCAGCGAGACGGCGACCATGAAGACCATGTTGTAGGCGCCCACCTGCCAGACCGAGGACTCGGCGCGATCCGGCCGGCCGGCGCCGAGGTTCTGGCCGACGAGCGTCGCCGCGGCGTTGGACATGCCCCAGGCCGGCATCATCGTGAACATCATGATGCGGATCGTGATCGTGGCGCCGGCCACGGCCTCGCTGCCGATGCTGGCGAGGATGCGCATCAGGAAGATCCACGAGGTCATGCCGACGATCATCTGGCCGATGCCGCCGAGCGAGGTGCGCACGATGTTCAGCGCGACCTCCGCCTTCCAGCCCAGGTGCGCGAACGTCGCGCGGATGTGTTTGCCGCCGCGCACCAGCAGCCAGAGCTGCAGAACGACGCCGGTGCCGCGACCGATCGTCGTCGCCACCGCCGCGCCCTCGATGCCCATCGCCGGTATCGGCCCGAAACCGCAGATCAGCATCGGGTCGAGGACGATGTTGATGCCGTTGGCCACCAGCAGCACGCGCATCGCGATCGCCGCGTCGCCGGCGCCGCGGAAGATCGCGTTGATCACGAACAGCAGGACGATCACGGCGTTGCTGCCGAGCATCCACTGCATGTAGCGGTAGCCGTGTTCGAGCGCCCAGGCGTCCGCACCCATGATCGCGAGCAGTTCGCGCGCCCAGATCGTGCCGGCGACGGCGAAGGGCACCGAGACGAGCACGCCGATGAGGATCGCCTGCACGGCGGTGACGCTGGCGCCCGAGGCATCGTGCTCGCCGATGCGGCGCGCGACGATCGCGGTCACGGCGGTGGCCAGGCCCATCGCGACCGCGTAGAGCAGGAACAGGTAGGTTTCGGTCAGGCCCACCGTGGCGACCGCGGAGGCGCCGAGCTTGCCGACGAACCAGATGTCGGCGACGGCGAAGGTCGATTCCATGACCAGCTCGAGCATCATCGGCACGCCGAGCAGGAACACGGCGCGCCGCAGCGGAATGCGGGTGTAGTCGGCCTCGGTGCCGCGGATGGCGTCCTTCAGGCCCTGCCATAGCGAGCCGCGTGCGGCCCCGGCGGGCGCGGCAGTGGAAAGCGTGTTGTCCATCGCGGGTGGGATGCCGGCCCATCTGCGGGCGGCCGGTCGGTCTGATCGTGGGTGTGTCCATGGTCGAACGGCGCGACGCCGGATCGACAGCCCGTCATTGTGCGCGCCGCCCGATGGCGGCGTCATGTCAGCCGATACCGTTTCGCCGCGGCACGCGCCGCGGACGGTTCAACGGCTGGTCGGTCGTACGCCGCCCGCGGGCGGCATGCGCAGCAGGGCGTTGTTGAGGATGACGACGAGGCTGTCCCAGGTCGGCCCCTGCGGCGCGACGACATCGAAGTGCCCGCCGGCCGGGTCGGTATGGATGACCACGCTGTCGCCGGCGCGGCGCGCGCGGTCGGCATACAGCGCCAGCGTCTCCGGGGGAACGATGCTGTCGTAGGCGCCGTGGATGAACCACTGCGCGACGCCCAGCGGCAGCAGCGCGGACGGCGACAGCTGCGAGTAGCGGCCGGGAACGTGCTCGGGTTCGCCGCCGACGACCTCGTCGACCATGCGGTGGCAGCTCTCGCGCGGGCCGATGCGGTAGCTCTCCAGGTCGGTGATCGCGGCCAGGCCGACGACGCCGTGGATCGGCAGCGGATCGTCGACATGAAGCGGGCTGTCCTCGGGCATGCGCCGGCGCGCGGCGAGCCACAAGGCCAGCTGACCGCCGGCGGAGTGGCCGACGGCGATCACGCGGCTGGCGTCGACGGGATAGTAGTCGGCCAGCACGCGCACGTAGTCGGCGGCGAGGCCCACGTCGGTGAAGGTGGTCGGCCAGCCGCCGCCGTCATTGCCGCCGACGCGGCGGTACTCGATCAGCCAGGTGGCGAATCCCAGCGTGTTCATCGCCGCTGCGAGCGGCCGCATGTAGCCGATGTCGTAGGCCGCGCCCCAGCAGCCGCCATGGATCAGGATCGCCAGCGGATGGGGGCCGCGCCCCGCCGGCAGGCGCAGTTCGCCGTACTGCTGCGGCGCGTTGCCGCCGTAGGGCAGCGCGTCGCGCTGCGGCGGCGGTGCCTTGAGCGCGATCAGCTCGCCCCAGCTCATCGGCCGGTCGACATCGTCCTGCCGTTCCCACTTCGCGACGCAGGCGCTCAGTGCCACCAGGCACAGGCCCGCGATCGACGCCCACATCACTCGCTGCATGTCCGTCAGTCCCCAGGTCGCGGCCTCAGGTCACGCGCCGCTGCCGATCGAAGCGCGCATCCTGCCAGATACCGGCGCGCATGATCGCGTGCAGGCGTTCGGCGGCGTCCCAGGCGTCGACGTGGCGCAGGTAGGCCGGCGCGAAGCCCAGGCGCAGGATGTCGGGCGCGCGAAAGTCGCCGACGACCCCGGATTCGATCAGCGCCTGGCAGATGGGCCAGGCCCGCGCGTGCCGCAGGCTCACCTGCGAACCGCGCTGCGCGTGCGCCTGCGGCGTCACCAGTTCCAGGCCGTGCTCGCCGAGCCACGGCAGGCAGCGCGCGATGAACAGGTCGGTCAGCGCCAGCGATTTCGCCCGCAGCGCCGCGCCGTCGAGACCGGCGAGCAGTTGCACGCCGACATCGAGTGACAGCAGGCTGAGGATGGGCGGCGTGCCGCACTGCAGTTGCCCGGCGGCCGTGGCGGGCGCGTAGTCCGGCGCAAAGGCGAACGGCTCGCGGTGGCCGAACCAGCCGGTGAGCGGCGAGCGCGCCTGTGCATGCCAGCTGCGCGCGAGATAGGCGAAGGCCGGCGCGCCGGGACCGCCGTTGAGGTACTTGTAGCCGCAGCCCACGGCGAAGTCCGCCTGCGCGGCCTCCAGATCGACCGGGACGGCACCGGTCGAGTGCGCGAGGTCCCACAGCACCAGCGCGCCGCGCGCGTGCGCCGCCGCGGTGATGCGCGCCAGGTCGTGCATCGCGCCGCTGCGGTAGTCGACGTGGCTGAGTGTCAGCACCGCGGTGTCGTCGTCGATCGCCGACGCCGGATCGGCGGCGAGCCGCTCGCGGTCGACGCTGCGCAGCCGGTGCTCGCCGGTCCAGCCGGCGAGGCCCTCGGCGACGTAGCGATCGGTCGGGAAGTTGCCGGTCTCGGTGAGGATGGTGCGCCGGGACGGCCGCAGCCGCAGTGCGATGCCCAGCAGCTTGAACAGGTTGACCGAGGTCGAGTCGGCCACGGCGACCTCGTCGGCATGGGCGCCGATCAGTCCGGCGATGCCGGCGGCGACACGCGGGGCGAGGTCGATCCAGCCGGCGCCGTTCCAGGCGCCGACCAGCTGCCGGCTCCATTCGTCGTCCAGCGCCTGCTGGAGTCGCGCGCGGGTCGCGGCCGGCATCGGACCCAGCGAGTTGCCGTCGAGGTAGATCACATCGGGCGGCAGCACGAAGGCCGCGCGCGCGGCGGCCAGCGGATCGGCCGCGTCCAGCGCGCGGCAGGCTTCGCGCGAGGTGGGCAGATCGGTGGCCGACGGTTGGAGCATCGCGTGCGGATGGCGGGAACACGACCATTGTAGGCAGCGCCGGAAACGAAAACGCCCGCGCGGTGGCGGGCGTTCGTGCTGCTCGGCGCGCGTCAGGCGCTGCGCGCCTGCCGCAGGCGGCGCTGCTCGACGGCGTTGGCGAGATGCCGCAGCAGCTCGGCGGTGTCGTCCCAGTGGATGCAGGCGTCGGTGATCGACTGGCCGTAGGTCATCGCGTCACGCGGGCCGATCTCCTGACGGCCTTCGACCAGGTGCGATTCGATCATCACGCCCATGATGCGATCGTCGCCGCCGGCGATCTGGTGGGCGACGTCCTGGCCGACGGTGATCTGCCGCTTGTGCTGCTTGTTCGAGTTGGCGTGCGAGAAGTCGATCATCACCTGCGGCCGCAGGCCGGCCTTGGTCAGCGCGGCACAGGCGGCGTCGACGCTCTTGGCGTCGTAGTTGGTGCCGGCGCTGCCGCCGCGCAGGATGATGTGGCAGTCCTTGTTGCCGGTGGTTTCGAAGATCGCCGAGTGGCCCTGATGCGTCAGCGACAGGAAGCGGTGCGGATGCGCGGCCGACATCACCGCGTCGACGGCGACCTTGACGCTGCCCTCGGTGCCGTTCTTGAAGCCGACCGGGCACGACAGCGCCGAGGCCAGCTCGCGATGCAGCTGCGATTCGGTCGTCCGCGCGCCGATGGCGCCCCAGGCCACCAGATCGGTGAGGTACTGCGGCGTCAGGATGTCGAGGTACTCCACGCCGGCGGGCACGCCCATCTCATTGAGCTTGAGCAGCAGCTCGCGACCGACGCGCAGGCCCTTGTTGATGTCGAAGCTGTCGTCGAGGTCCGGGTCGTTGATCAGGCCTTTCCAGCCGACCGTGGTGCGCGGCTTCTCGAAGTAGACGCGCATGACCACGAGCAGGTGGCTGGCGAGATGCTGGCGCGCCGGCAGCAGGCGCTGCGCGTACTCGATCGCGGCCTGGGTGTCATGGATCGAGCAGGGGCCGACGACGACCAGCAGACGGTCGTCGCGACCGTAGAGGATGTCCTGGATCTCGCCGCGGGCGTCGAAGACGGTTTTCGACGCCGCATCGGTCAAGGGCAGTTCCGCCTGGATCTCGGCCGGCGTGGAAACCTCGCGGACCGAGCCGATCCGGGTATTTTCGGTAACGAAGCGCATGACACTCACAGACCCGCTGTACAGACAAGGGCCGGGATGCTAGCAGATCGATCCTGTGCCCACACCGCCGCGAACGGACGAGGTTTCGTCCGAATCCGGGCACAATGCCCTGCCTTTTCGACGCTCAGGGATGCCGATGTTCCGACGCCTGCCGGCCCTGCCGGCCGCATTGCTGGCGCTGGTCGTGCCCGTCGCCGCAGCCAGTGAAGCCTTTGTTTTTCCGGCCTTCAACCAGGCCGCGCTGGCGCGGCATGCGCCGCTGCCGGCGCCCGAGGGCGACGCCGCGGACGGCGGGCGCCTGACGCTGGACTGGACCAGCGAGAGCCATTTCGAGCAGGCCGGCGACGAGTTCCTGCTGCTCGACGGCGAAATCTTGCGGCTGGGGCTGCAGCAGCGCTGGACCTGGGCGGGCATGCAGTGGAGCGCGGAGCTGCCGCTGCTGGTGACCGGCGGCGGCGTGCTCGATTCGATGATCGAGAACTGGCACGACTGGTTCGGCCTGCCCAACGGCGGCCGCGACCAGATTCCGCGTGACCAGTATCGCTACCAGTACCAGCGCGGCGGCCAGCCGCCCGGCGAGACGGTCTTCGACATCGGCGGCAGCGATGCGGCGATCGGCGACATCCGCCTCGGGCTTGCCCGCTGCGCCGACGGCGGGGGCTGCTGGCGCGCGCTCGCGCAGCTGCCCACCGGCGACGCCGACCGCCTGCTCGGTGGCGGCGCGGGGCTGTCGGCCTGGTACGAGCGCGCCTACGCGCTCGGAGGAACACAGCGCTGGAGTGGCGCGTTCGCGGCCGGGGCCGGTGCAGTCCGCGGCGACGGCCCGGTCGAGGATCGGCAGAAGACCCTGGTGCCGTTCGGCTGGGCGTCGCTGGGCTACGCCCTGCTGCCGTCCCTGCAGGCCGGTGCCCAGCTCTACGCACACGGACCGCTCTACGACGACAGCGATCTCGACGCCTTCACCCGCAGCGGCCTGCAGGTGGTCTTCGGTTTCCGCTATCGCAGCCCGGGCGGCATCTGGTGGAACCTCGCCGTGCAGGAAGATCCGATCACCAAGTCCTCGCCGGACTTCGTGATCCATCTGGCGTCAACGTGGTGAACGTCGCCGTCTCGGTGGGGCAGGCCGGACGCCGGGGCGTCACACAAGCGCGGCAGACTCGCTGGCCGCCGACCGCGCCGTCGGCGTCCCGCCCGATCCACCTGCACGCGATGCCGCCGCTCCCCGAATTCCGCAAGCTCGAACTCGCGTGGTGGGATCATGTCGATGCCGCCTGTCCGCACCCGGTGCATTCGCGGCTGCGCTACCAGTGGATACGCGAGAACACGCAGCTCGAGTACGGCGGGCGGCGTTACCAGCGCACCACCTCGTCGATCCGTGCCGAGGATGGCGTGACCCGCAGGGGGTTTCTCGTGATCTACCGCGACGTCGAGCAGCCGCAGCGCCGCGTGACCGGCGTGGTCCAGGCCGGCAGCGGGCTCGCCGCCGTGCGGTCCGGTGTATCCGCATGAGGCCGGCCGGAGGACTGCGGGCGACGGGCGCACGGCTGGCCGGCCGGGTCGTGCTCGCGCTCGCGCTGGCCGGCGCGGCGCCGGCGTGGGCGGACGACGCCCGCGCCTCCGCGGTCGGCCTGCGCGCCGGCAGCGGCGGCATCGGTCTCGAGTACGCGCACCCGCTGGGCGAGCGCTTCGCCCTGCGCGGCGGCATCAGCGTCGGCGGCTTCACGCTCGGTCTCGAAGAGGATGGCATCGACTACGACGCGACGCTGCGGTACGGCACGCCGGTCGGCATGCTCGATTTCCATCCGTTCGGCGGCACCTTCCGGCTCACCGCCGGCGTCTACGGGCGGCCGTCGGACATCGATCTGGTCGCTGACGGCGAGAACGAACGCATCGACGTCGGCGCACGCGAGTACACGGCGAGCGGCCGCATCGACGGAGACGTCGACCTGGGTGGCGTGGCGCCGTTCCTCGGCATCGGCTGGGGCGGCAGCCCCTCGGGTCGCGGCTTCGGCCTCAGCGTCGAGATCGGCGTGATGCTCGCCGACGCGCCGGGCGTCTCGCTCAGCGCCCGGGGCCGTGCTTGCGAGTCGACCCTGCTGTCCTGCGACCCGGATGGCCTGTTCGGCTTCGACGTGTCCGATCCGAACGATCCGCGCGCAGCGACGTTCCGTGCCGAGCTCGAGGACGAGGCGCGCGAGCTGGAGGACAGCCTCGCCGACCTGCGCTACTTCCCGGTCGTCAACCTCGGGCTGCACTATCGGTTCTAGGCCGCTTCTAGGCGCGGAGCTCCATCGCGACGTAGCCAGGCTGCTGCGCGACGCGCTGCAACCACGCGCGGATCGCCGGGTAGTCGTCGAGCCTGTAGCCGCCCTGGTGGGCGACGTGCGTGTACGCATACAGCGCGATGTCGGCGATCGTGTAATCGGCGCCGGTGAGAAACGGCGTGTGCGCGAGCTGCTGCTCCATGACGCCGAGGGCGGCGTAGCCGCGCGGCATCGCCTCGGCGATCCTCTCGCGCCGGGACTCGGCCTCGTTCAGGTAATGCACCCAGAAACGCACCGTAGCGATGAACGGCTCGTGGCTGTACTGCTCGAAGAACAGCCATTCGAACACCTTGGCGCGCGCGTACCGGTCGGCCGGCAGCAGCGGCGTGCCTTCCGCGAGATAGCACAGCATCGCGTTGGATTCGGCGAGGCGGCGACCGTCCGGCAGTTCGAGCAGCGGCACCTTGCCGTTCGGGTTCAGCGCCAGGAACGCGGGTGTACGCGTCGCCCCCTGGAGCAGATCGACCTCGATCCAGCGGAAGGCGATGCCGAGCTGCGTCATCAGCAGCGCCGGCTTGTAGCAATTGCCGCTGCCGGTCATGCCGTGGAGGGTGTACATGGCGGAACGCCTCAGAAGTAGCGGATGTATTCGAGCTGCAGGTAGTCGTCGCGGCGGAAGAAGTACAGCGGGTCGTCCTCGTCGGCGTCCATGAACAGCCGCATCTCCACGACCAGCTTGCCGCCGTTGCCGATGCGCCGGCTCGCCTCGATGTTGCCGAAGGCGCCGCCGCGTTCGGTGTCGACGATCGCGCCGGCGAGCAGCTCGGTGCCGGCGACATCGTTCGCCGCGATGCGGGTGCCGACGAACAGGTCGCGCTGGAACGGCGACGGACTGTCACTGCCGCGCTCGTCCCACAGGAACTCCGCCAGCGCGCCGACATCCCAGCCGGTGCCGAACGGCGCCGAGAAGGTGTACTCGAAGCCGCCGGCCGCCGCGGTGAAGTCCTCGATGCAGTTGGTCTGGTGGATGGCTTCGAGCTTCCAGATCCATCCGCCGGTGACGACGTTGAGGTCGAGTCCGGTCTGTTCGATCTGGTCGTACACCGGCACCAGCACCGCGCCGTCCGGGGTCGGCGCGATCTCGAAACGCGGATCGCGTGCGGTGCCGGAGAAGTGCGACAGGCCGACGTCGAGCAGCGACGTCGACAGGCTCCAGCGCACGGCGGCGTCGACGTGCTTCTCCTCTTCCGAGGATTCGTAGACGGCATCGTCGATCGCCACCGGCAGTGGCGCACGCAGTCGCGCATCCGGACCCGGCAGCGTGCGCTCGCGGAAATACGGCAGCACGTAGCCGGTGAAGCTGCCGTAGTCCGTGGTCCACGCCAGGCTCAGCATCGGCTGGCCGAGCTTGTCCTCGCCGTCCGGGTTCTCGACCAGGTCGGTCTGGTTGACGATGTCGACCAGGTGCACCGACTCGGTCACGCCCCAGAACACGCGGCCGACGCCGGCGCGCAGATCGAAGTTGCCGAAGCGGTGCTGCAGCATCAGTTCGCGCAGGTCGAGGTGCGAGCGCTCGTCGTCGATCGAATCCCAGCGGGCGAACGGCCGCACGGTGACGCTGGTGTCGCGGTTCCAGGCGTAGTACAGCTCCGGCAGCAGCGAGAACGAGACGCCGACCTCGTCCGCACTCTGTTCCGGCCAGGCGGCATCCTGCACGTACCAGCGCGCCTCGCTCGACAGTTCGGCGGTGAGCTTGAGCGTGCCGTCGTCGGCTGCAGCAAGCAGCGGCAGCGCAGCGAGTGCACCGCAGATGATGCGGGTCATGCGTTTCCCCTCGGTCGCTTGTCGCATTGTAGGAGCGCCTTCAGGCGCGGCCGCGGCCTGCGCTCATCGGGATGTCGCGCCCGAAGGCGCTCCTACAGGTTCCGGTTCCTGCTAGCGAGCCGTCTTCAGGCTGGCCTGATCGAAGTCGCGGTCGCTGTAGCCGTTGCGGAAGCGGTAGTCACGGAACAGCAGCGTCGTCGACTTGCCGGTCTGGTGGTTGACCATGTCCATGCGCGCCGGGCGCCAGTACTGGTCCAGGTACTGCGCGTAGTCCTTGAACTCCAGCGTCTTGAGCAGCGACTTCTTGCGGTCGTAGAACTCGATCTTCTGCGCCCGGTACTCGGTCTGGTCGATCCACATCACCTGCCGCGTGTAGCCGGAGTTCTTGTCGACCGGATAGCGCTCGACGACGAAGCAGGTCTGGTCGCCGCAGGCCTCGTCGCGCAGGTACTGGTAGGTGTACTTCTCGACTTCTTGCGAGCCCAGGTCCTCGAACGCGAACTCGCTGCCCATGAACGGGCCGGACTTGTTGTTGCCGGCAATGCGCTTTACGCGCTTGAGCGCCGGCAGGTACAGCCAGCGATCGTCATCCTCGACCTTGTGCGACCAGGTCAGCAGCGCGGTGCCTTCGACGTCCTTGGGCTCGTCGAAGATGATCAGCGACTTGTCGCCGTCGTCCGCGACTTCGAGCGCGCGCGAGCGGATCTCGCGCGTGGCTTCCTCGCCCTGGCGGTTGCGCAGGATCATCTGCATCGTCGCGGCGCTGTCCTCGTAGCCCTCGTCGCGACGGTCGGCTTCCTGGGCGATCGCGAGGCCCTTCTCCTCGGGGGTCTCGGCGGCAGCGGGGTTCGCGAGCAGAACGCTCAGCAGTGCGGCGGCGAGCGTGACGTCAAGGCGTGGCAAGCGCTTCATCGGAAAGCTCCTTCTTGGGTGCATTGGCGGGTGCGCGGTCGACCTTCAGCAGCAGGGTCGGCAGCAGCAGCAGATCGATCAGCAGGGCGGCAACGATGCCGATCGCCGTCAGCCGGGCCATGCCGCTGTTCGGCAGGAAGGCTGACATCGACAGGATCATGAAACCGGACACGAGGATCAACGTGGTCACGACCAGTGCGGCGCCGACGCTGTGGAAGCTGTGGCGTACCGCCGCTTCCGGTGCATAGCCGAGTTCCCGACGCGCCCGCAGGTACTTGCTGAGGAAGTGGATGGTGTTGTCGACGATGATGCCGACGGTCATGTTGAGCACGATGGCCATCGTGAAATTGACTTCGCCGCTGATCAGCGCCCAGACGCCGAAGGCGGCGCCCAGCGGCAGCAGGTTCGGTACGACCGACACCGCGCCGATCCGCCAGGAGCGCAGCGCCGGCAGCAGCAGCAGCGAGATGCACGTCAGCGACAGCGGCAGCGACAGGAAGTTGGATTCCAGGTTGCGCTTCGAGATATGCGCGAACATGACGGCGGGCGAGGTGCCGTGCGTGGCCATCTCCGGCGCGTTCGTTTCCAGCCACTGCCGCGCCGAGGCCTCGATCGCACGCGTGTGCTTCGACTTGAGATGCTCGAAGATCACGATGTAGCGCGACGACGACTTGTCGATGTTGATCGTGTTGTTGAGATCGAGTCCGAACGGCAGCGAGAGCTCGTAGAGCAGCAGGTACTGCGCCGACAGGTCGGACTGCTCCGGCAGGCGGTAGAACGCCGGATCGTCGCCGTTCATGCTCTTGTTGAGCTTCTTGAAGATGTCGGTCAGCGTGCCGACGTAGAGCACCTCGGGCTGTTCGCGCCACCAGGCGGTGAAGTCCTCGAGCACGCGCAGGTACTCGGGGTCGGAGACGCATTCGGCGTCGCCGCAGCGCAGCGAGAACTCCATCGAGTACAGGCCGGTGAGGTTCTCGGCGATGCGGTCGCTGTCGGCGCGGAAGGTGATGCTCGGTCCGAAGTAGTGGGCGAACAGGTCGTTGCCCTCGTTGCGGAAGGCCAGCACCGTGAGACCCGCCGAGATCAGCAGCGCACTCCAGAACACCGGCGTGCGCCGCCGCACGACGAACTCGCCGGCGCCGTCGAGAAAGCGCGTCAGCGCGCCGCTGCGGCTGTCGCCGGTGCGGCGGACGCTCAGCGGCAGGATCGCCAGCATCGCCGGCAGGGTGAACACCGAGTAGAACCACGCCAGCATCACGCCCATCGCCGAGATGTTGGCGAGATCCTTGAGCGGCGGCGAGTCGGTGAGGTTGACGGCGAGAAAGCCGATCGAGGTCGTGATCGAGGTCAGCAGCACCGGCACGAAGTTCAGCCGCATCGACTCGACCAGCGCATCCGTTTTCGCGCGGCCGGCGCGCATCAGCGCGATCAGCGTCACGCAGATGTGGATCGAGTCGGCCACGGCGAGCGTCGTGATGATCTGCGGACTCGCTGCCGAGGGCGGCGTGAGCTGGATGCCGACGTAGCCGGCCAGTCCCATCGCCGACGCCGCGGCGAGGATGATGACGACGAAGGTCGCGAAGGTCGCCGAGCCCGAGCGCAGCATCAGCCAGGTGATGACCACGATCATCAGGTACATCGCCGGCACCAGCGACTTCATGTCGCCCGCCGCCGCCTCGGTGAAGGCGTTGGACATCATGTTCGAGCCGGTCATCGAGATGCGCGCGATCTCGGGGTACTCGTCGAGGATGTCGTCGCGCAGCGCGCGCGTCGCGGCCACCGCCTCGGGCAGCTCCTTCTGCGTCAGCTCGTCGAACGGCGGGAACTGCGAGGTGATGTTGACGGCGGTGACGTGGCCGCTGTCCGAGATCAGCCGCCCGATCAGGACCGGCTCGGCGAGTGCGACCTCGCGAATGTGCGCGATGCGCTCGGGCGTGATCCCGGCGTCGTCCGGCAGCAGCGCCTCGACGGCGAGGTCGTCGCCGGCCGCCTGCGTATGCTGGAAGTTGGTGATCGAGTCGACGCGCAGCACGAACGGCAGCTGCCAGGCGCGCTCGGTGAATTCGCGAACCGCCTCGAGCACCCGCGGCGAGAACACGTCGCCGTCGCGCGGCTCGAACATCAGCAGGATGTTGTCATTCTTGCTGTAGACGTTCTGGATCTCGTCGAAGGCCAGCAGCTGCGGATTGTGCGGGCCGAAGTAGACGCGGTAGTCGGTGGAGAACGTCAGCAGCCGCGCGCCGGCGCCCAGCGCGACGAGGCACAGCAGCGACAACAGCAGGACCCACCAACGCCAGCGGACGATCCACTGGGCGTAGGCGACGATCCAGCGTTCGTGGCGCGGCAGCGGCCGGCCGGATGCGGGCGTGGACTCCATGGGGGGTTCTCCGTGACGACGCTAGCGCGATGACCGGGAGCGCAGGGTTTCGAGATAGGCGATGAGCCCGCGCATCCCCGATTCGAGGAACTCGCGCGAGCGCTTGGACTTGGCCATGCCGACGCAGCCTTCGACGGCGGAGATGATGAACGCCGCGGCGTCCTCGGCGACGACGTCGGCGCGCACGACGCCCTGCGCCTGTCCTTTGCGCAACGCGGCGACGATGCCTTCGCGCCAGTCGTCGAGGATCTGTTGCAGACGCTTGCGGAAGCCCTCGTCGACCGGCGACATCTCGTTGATGAGATTGTTGAACGGGCAGCCGTACTCGATGGCGCGCACGGTGCGCTGCCGGGTCAGCTCCTGGCACACGGCCACCGCGGCGGCGATGCAGTCGCCGGCCTCGAGCACCGGACGCCAGGATGCCTCGACCCAGGGGCGCACCACTTCCTCCACCACGGCGTAGCCGAGCGCGGTCTTGCTGCCGAAGTGATGGTAGAGCGCGCCCTTGGTGACCCCGCTGGATTCGAGAATCGCGTCGAGGCTGGCGGCGCGGAAGCCCGAGCGGTGCATCTCCTCGAAGGCGCATTCGAGCAGCGTCTGGCGGGTGCGGTCGGGCTGGCGGCGGGCAGGCTGGTTCATCGCGGATCTCGTTACATACCAACCAGTATGAACGCTGCGGGGCGGCTGTCAATCCACGGCATCGGCGATCGGCCGTCGGTGGCTTCGCTGCCGTCGTGCGCGCGTGCTGTCAGAATGCGTCCGGCCCGGCGAGCGCCGGGTGTCCGGGAGAAGCACATGGAAGAATCGCAGCGGATCAGGGACTTGGTGCGTGCGGTTGCTGCGCGGGTGCCGCTCGATGGCGCGGTGCTGCTGTCGCGCGAGTCGGCGCAGACCGTCTCCGCGGTGCTCGACGAGCTGCCGCGCGGCCTCGCCGACGACATCGTCGCCCACCTGCCGCCGGCGCTGCGCGAGAACGCCGAGCTGACGAACACGACCGAGCTGGAGATTCCCGGCACGGTCGCCGAGCTGATGGAGCCGGCGCTCGGCCTGCTGCCGGAGCAGGCCACGGTGCAGGACGCCATCGAGTATCTGCGCAACAGCGACAACGCGCGCCAGATCACCTACCTGTACGCCGTCGACGGCGACGAGCGGCTCACCGGCCTGGTGGTGATCCGCGACCTGCTGCTGGCGTCGCCGGACCAGCCGCTGAGCGAGATCATGCTGCCGTCGCCGTTCGCGCTGACCGAGCAGATGGACGCCGGCGACGCGATCACCGCAGCGGTGCACCGGCACTACCCGGTCTACCCGGTCGTCGATGGCGACGGCCGCCTGCGCGGAGTGGTGCGCGGCTGGCGCCTGTTCGAGCGGCAGGCGATCGAGATCACGGCACAGACCGGCCAGATGGTCGGTGTCGACAAGGACGAGCGCGTCTACACCGGTTTCTGGGAGGCGTTCCGCATGCGCCATCCGTGGCTGCAGATCAACCTGGTGACGGCGTTCGCGGCCGCCTTCGTCGTCGGCCTGTTCGAGGACACGATCACGCGCATCGTCGCCCTTGCCGCCTTCCTGCCGGTCCTTGCCGGGCAGAGCGGCAACACCGGCAGCCAGGCGCTGGCGATCACGCTGCGCGGGCTGACGCTCGGCGACATGAAGGACCAGCCGATCGCCCGCGTGCTGCGCAAGGAGGCGCTGCTCGGTGCGCTCAACGGTCTGCTGGTGGGCCTGGTCGCCGGCGCCGCAATGTGGCTCTACGCCGCGCAGACCGGCGCCGCCGGCGCGCCGATGCTGGCGCTGACGATCCTGATCGCGATGGTCGGCGCCTGCACCAGCAGCGGCATCTTCGGCGTGCTCGTGCCGATCACGCTGCGCCGCTTCGGCGCCGACCCGGCCACGGCCAGCAGCATCTTCCTGACCACCTTCACCGACATCGTCGGCATGGGCCTGATGCTCATGCTGGCGACCACGCTGGTGAGCGCATGACCTCGACTCCCGCCGCATGATTTCACGCCGGACCCGTGCCGCCGCATTGCCGCTGGCACTGACGCTTCCCCTGGTCGCAGGGTGTGCCGGCGGCTATGCCGATGCGCGCCGCGATGCGCTGTCGCCCGTGCGCGCCGAGTTCGACGCCGCCGATACCGACGGCGACGAGGCACTGGACCGCGAGGAGGTCGCCGCCGGCATGCCGGAGCTGCTCGAGGTCTTCGCCGAGGTCGACACCGACGGCAACGGCGAGATGACCGCGGCCGAACTGCGCAGCTACCTGCAGTGGCAGCGCGTGCTGCGCCTCGGTCCGCCGCGTGACGGAGAGGACGTTCGCCGGCGGCGATGAACGTCGTCGACATCGCCATCGTTCTCGTCGGGTTTCTCACGGCGACGCTGTCCGGCGTGGCCGGACTCGGTGGCGGCACCATCCTGATCGGCGTGTTCTACGCACTGGGCATGGCGCCGGCCGAGGCGGTGCCCCTGTTCGCCGCGGTGCAGTTCGTCGCCAACAGCTCGCGGACCTTCGCCTATCTGCGCCATGTCGAGTGGCACGCCGCCGGCTGGTTCCTGCTGGCCGCGGTGCCGGCGAGCTTCCTGGTCGCGCCGTTCGTGGCCGACGTCGATGCCGATGTCGTGCGCCTGATCCTCGCCGGCCTGATCCTGGCGTCGCTCGCACCCGGTCGCGCCGCGCGCGCGGCCTTGCCACCGCGTTCCGCGTTCACGCTGGCGGGCCTGCTCAACGGCAGCGTCGGCATGTTCGTCGGCGCCACCGGCCTGGTCGTCGGCCGGCTGTTCTTCCGCCCCGAATGGCGCAAGGAAACGACGATCGGCACGCTCGCGCTCACACAGACGCTGGGCCACGCGCTGCGCGTCATCGCCTACGGCGTCGTCGGCTTCTCGGCATTCACCAAGCCGCTGCTGCTCGCCAGCCTGGGCGTGGCGGTGATCGCCGGGACGGCATTCGGCAAGCGTCTCAACGGACACGTCAGCGAGGCGCAGTTCGCCACGCTGTTCAAATGGATACTGATCGTGCTGTCGCTCAAGCTCGCCTTCGACGGTGCTAGGGGATTGCTGTGGAACTGAAACTCGACGCGGCGCGGACGCAGGCGCTGATCCGCGGCGGCTTACCGGCGGCCGCCGGGGTGATCGTCGAGCGGGTCGAGCCCGGCCTGGCCTGCGTGCGCATCGCCTACAGCGGACGCATGCTACGTCCCGGCGGCGTCATCTCCGGGCCGACACTGTTCGCCGCCGCCGATACGGCGATGTACGCGCTGGTGCTGTCGCACCTCGGTCCCGAGCTGATGGCGGTGACCGCGAACTTCAACATGAACTTCCTGAACAAGGCCGCGCCCGGCGACGTTCACGCCGAGGCCCGCTTGCTCAAGCTCGGGCGTCGTCTCGTGGTCATGGACGTGCGGCTGTTCACCAGCGCCGATCCCGGCCGCGTCGTCGCGCACGTGACCGGCAGCTACGCGCGGCCGGCGGGCTGACTCAGCGCCGGGCGCGCAATCGCGCGATTTCGTCCTCGCCGTAGGGGCGCGTGTCCTTCACCCGCAGGCTTTCCGACCACTCGCGCGCGAAGTCGCGCTGCCAGCGCAGGTTGAGCGCGGCGGTGGCCAGCATCGCGATCAGAGCGCCGAGGCCGGCCAGCGCCATGTCCTTGTGCGCGTCCCAGACGTCGCCCTGCGTGCCCAGGTAGGCCGCGCCCAGCTCGCCACCGAAGAACGCCGCGGCAGCCCACTCGATCAACTCGTACAGCGCCGAGGTGGACAGCGTGAAGTCCAGCGGCAGGAAGTAGCCCCAGAAACCGCGTGCGTCGGCCACGCGCAGGAAGACTTCGCGCAGCGGATAGGCGAGCAGCAGGCCGTAGCTGAAATGCACGAGACGGTCGAAGTGATTGCGCTCCCATCCGAACATCGCATTGAAGCCGGAGCCGGTGAGGCGGCGCCAGGCTTCGTCGTAGGGGACCAGCGAATAGGTGTAGTGCGAGCCCAACGCGTGCAGGCACATGAACAGGAAGATCAGCGTGTAGGAGACGCGCGAGAAGACGAAGCGCCGGTGCGCTGCCCACATCGCCAGCGCGAAGCCGAACACCAGCGCATTTTCCAGCAGCCAGTCGCTGCGGTCGTGCGGTTCGATCGCCAGAACGCCCCACAGCAGCAGGTAGGCGGCGAACAGGGCGAGCAGATAGCGCTGGCGGCCGGAGACTGGCATGCGGGTTCAGCGACCGTCGCTTCCGGCGAAGTCCATGTCCCGGGTCTCGCGCGTGGCCCACATCGCCGCGAAGCTCAGCAGCGCGGCCACCGACAGGTAGTAGCCGACGAACTCGAGGCCGTGGTTGCGGGCGAGCCAGGTCGCAATGTACGGCGCCAGCGAGGCGCCGAAGATGCCGGCGAGGTTGAAGCTCAGCGACGAACCGGTATAGCGCACGGCGGTCGGGTAGAGCTCCGACAGGATCGTGCCCAGCGGTCCGTAGGTGTAGCCCATCAGCGCGAGGCCGACGATCAGGGTTGTGAGCACGCCGGCAGTGCCGGCCTGCAGCAGCGGCGCAAGGACGAGGCCGAAGACGGCGATCGCGGCGCTGACCCACAGCAGGGTGCGGCGGCGGCCGTGACGGTCGGCATAGCGTGCCGAGAACGGAATGGTCAGGCCGAAGAACACGATGCCGACGAGCTGCAGCACGAGGAACTCGCTGCGCGAATAACCGAGCGCGGTCGTGCCCCAGGTCAGCGTGAACACGGTCATCAGGTAGAACAGCACGAAGGTGGCGAGCGCGATCACCGTGCCGAGCACCAGCGCGCGTCTGTGATCGCGGATGACGCTCGCCATCGGCAGGCGCACGCGGGTCTCGTGGTCGAGCGCCTTCTGGAACACCGGCGTTTCGGAAATGCTCAGGCGTACCCACAGGCCGACCAGGACCAGTACCGCGCTGGCGAGGAACGGGATGCGCCAGCCCCAGGCGAAGAACTGCGCGTCGCTGAGCACGCCGGACAGGATCAGGAAGATACCGCTCGAACCGATGAAGCCGATCGGTGCGCCGAGCTGCGGGAACATGCCGTACCACGCCCGCTTGCCGGGCGGTGCATTCTCGGTCGCCAGCAGCACCGCGCCGCCCCATTCGCCGCCCAGGCCCAGGCCCTGGCCGAAGCGGCACAGCGCCAGCAACAGCGGCGCGGCGACGCCGACCTGTGCGTAGGTCGGCAGCAGTCCGATGACCACGGTGGACAGGCCCATCGTCAGCAGTGCCGCGACCAGCGTCGCCTTGCGACCGATGCGGTCGCCGAAGTGGCCGAACAGCGCCGAGCCGAGCGGTCGTGCGAAGAAGGCGAGCGCGAAGGTCGCCAGCGACTGCAGCATCGACGAGGTCGGATCGCCGGCGGGAAAGAACAGCGTCGGGAACACCAGTACTGCAGCCGTCGCGTAGATGTAGAAGTCGAAGAACTCGATCGTCGTGCCGATCAGGCTCGCGAACAACACGCGCCGCGGCGAGTTGCCGCCGCTGCTCTGGACTGCGGTCATCGTCTGGAAGTCTCCCTGCCGGCTCGTCCGGCGCGGGCCGATTGTGCGGCAGGCACCGTGAGCTGCGCCACAGTGGCGTCTTGAGCACCGATGCGCGGGCGCTATGCTCGAAAGCCGTACGACGCGACGACGTCGGGGAGGGAGCGCATGCGATCTGTCCGCAAGGGTTTGCGCGCGGCCACACTGCTGGCGGTGCTGTTGGTCATGTCGCCGAGCGCACCGGCCGGCGAGCCGGCTCCGCCGCCGCTGATGCTGGCGCAGCGCTACGAGGCCGGGGTCGACGTTCGCGACTACTGGATCAGCGAGAAGCTCGACGGCGTGCGCGGCTACTGGGATGGATCGCGGCTGCTGACGCGCGGCGGCCGCCGCATCCGGACGCCGGACTGGTACACCGCCGGCTGGCCGCACGTCCCGCTCGACGGCGAACTGTGGATCGGGCGCGGGCGCTTCGACGAGGTCAGCGGCATCGTCCGCCGGCAGCAGCCCGAGGACGGTGCCTGGCAACGCGTGCGCTACATGGTCTTCGACCTCCCGGCGCATCCGGGGACCTTCGACGAGCGGCTCGCCGCGTTGCGCGACCTCATCGGCAGGTTGCGGATCGACTGGCTGCGGCCGGTGGCGCAGTTCCGGCTCGACAGTTCGGCCGCGCTGGAGGCGCGGCTCGCCGACATCCTTTCCGCCGGTGGCGAGGGCCTGATGCTGCATCGTGCGGCGGCGCTTCGTCAGGCGCGGCGCAGCGAGGATCTGCTCAAACTCAAGGCGCACGACGATGCCGAGGCGCAGGTGATCGGACACGAGCCGGGGCAGGGACGCTACCGCGGCATGCTCGGCGCGCTGCGTGTGCGGGCGACGGACGGCCGCGAGTTCCGGCTCGGCACGGGGTTCACGGACGCCCAGCGCCGGTCGCCGCCACCGCCGGGCACCTGGGTCACCTACCGCTACAACGGCCTGACGGCTACCGGCCTGCCGCGTTTCGCGCGGTTGCTGCGCGTGCGGGATGAAATGCCGCCGCCCGATCCGCCATGATGGGCACCGTTCACGCCGGAGACGACCATGCGCCTGACACCCCTGCTGCTGCTCGCCACCTTGCTGGCCGCCTGTGACGGTCGCGAACCGCCGCCGCCGCAGGACCCGGTCGAAGGTCGCGAGGAAACGCGCGGCATCCGCAACACCGAGGCCATCGGCTACGCCGGCGACGCGATTGCCGACCGGGTCGACGAGGCGCTCGACGCCAACGATGCGCGCACGTCGCAGATCGACGCGGCCATCGACGAATCGCAGCCATGAGAAAGGCGGGCGCCGCGACGCGGCGCCCGCCCGAAGACTCACGCCGGCCCGGCGTCAGTCGTTGACCTTTAGCTCGACGCGCCGGTTCTCGCCGCGACCGTCCTCGGTCTCGTTGTCCGCCACCGGCTGCGACTCGCCGTAGCCCACCGGGTGCATGCGGCCGGCCGGGACGCCTTGGTCGACCAGGTAGCGCTTCACCGCATTGGCGCGGCGTTCCGACAGGCCGAGGTTGTAGGCCTCGGTGCCGATCCAGTCGGTATGCCCCTCGACGTCGACGTTGACGCTCGGATAGGCCTTGAGCGTACCGGCCACGTCATTGAGGATCAGCCGCGCCTCGGGTGTGAGACGATCCGAGTCGAACTCGAAGTTCACGCCGCGCAGGATGAACCGGCCTTCCAGCGCGCAGCCGCGCTCGTCGACGCGCTCGCCCGGGCGCGGCTTGCGGCAGTCGCCCTGCGGCGCGCAGCCGTCCGGCAGCACCTTGAGTCCCGGCGGCGTGTTCGGGCACTGGTCGAGGTAGTCGGGAATGCCGTCGCCGTCCGAGTCCAGCGGGCAGTTGTCGGGCCCGACCGGAATGCCGGCCGGCGTGTCCGGGCACAGGATGGTGGGTGTCTTCACCGGGGCCTCGTAGGGCACCGTCGCCGGCTGCTTGGCGGGCGGCGGGGCGGGCTTCTCGGCCGGGGCGAAGGTGTAGCGCAGGCCGAGCGCCACCTTGTGCGCCTGGTACTCGGTGCTCAGCGTGCCGCCGTCGTCAGTGCGGTACTCCGGATCGTCGGCGCCGGCAAAGCGGTAGTCGACGGAAAGCACCGTGCGCGGCGACAGGGTGAAGCCGACACCGGCGCCGAGCTGCCAGCCGATGCCGCTGTCGTCGGCGCTCTGGTCGCCGGCGATGCTGGAGCGCTGGAAGCCGATGCCGCCGCCGAGGTAAGGCTGGGCGCGGCCCAGGTCGAAGTCCTGCCACAGGTTGGCCATCGCGCGCAGGGTTTCGAGCTGGCTGCTCGATCGCACTGTCGTGCCGACGCCGCCGCTGGTCGTCAGTGTGATCTCGTCCCAGTCGTTCTCGCCGTAGGCAAGGCTCAACTCCGGACGCAGACCCGACTCGGTGCGGTAACCCAGCGTGACCTCGGTCGCCCAGCCGGTGTCGTAGCTGATCGAGGTGCGCAGGCGCTGGCCGGCGGTGGGGTCGGTCGGATCCGTGCCCGGATTGCCGCCGCCGATCAGACCGATGAGGCAGCCTTCCGGACTGAGCAGCGAGCCCAGACCGAGCAGGTCGCCGAGCAGGCAGGATTCCGACGGCGAGCCGGGCGAACCGGGATCACCCGGCACGACGGTTTCCCCGTCCGAATCCGACAGCGAGCTGGCGTAGCCCTTGATTCCGAAATACCAGCCGGCGTCCGGTGTCTGCGCGGACGCCGCCGCGCTGCACAGGCCGGCCACGGCCGACAGGCACCAGGCCGCGCGAGCGGCCGCCGATGCGTACCACCAAGACTTCTTCGACATTGGTTGACTCCACCCCGAAACGTAGTGCGCTCGCTCGGCCGTTGCGACGAGCCCGGACCGCCAACGGCAGTGGCTTGCGGGAAGCGGCGCGCGATCCGCGCCGTCGGCGATTCTAGGGCCGGCCGGGTTCCGGCGGGAGAGGGGGAACGCGCTTTTTTTTCGGGCGCGCCCGGGCGGTGCGGGCGGCGTCGGGCGGGCAGGTTCCGGGGGGCTTTGCGCGGCGCCGACTCAGAGGGCGGGCGGCGCGTGCTCGCGGTGGTGGACGAGGATGCGCCGGTACTGCTCCGGGTCCTTGACGTGGACGACGTCGCCTTCGCGTGGGAACGTCCAGTCGTACAGGCGCGACAGCCAGAAACGCAGGGCTGCCGCGCGCAGCAGCAGCGGCCAGTGCGTGCGTTCGGCGTCGGTCAGCTCGCGGCGCGCGCGGTACGCCGCCGTCATTGCCTGCCAGCGTGCCGGATTGAGCGTGCCATCGGCCTCGAAGCACCAGTCGTTGAGGGTGACCGCGAGGTCATAGGCCAACGCGTCGTTGCAGGCGTAGTAGAAATCGATCACGCCGGTGAGCCGCTCGTCGACGAACAGCACGTTGTCGCGGAACAGGTCGGCGTGAATCACCCCTTGCGGCAGCCGGTCCAGGGGCATGCGCGACTGCGCCGCGAGCTCGTCCTCGATCAGGGAGCGGACCGCGGCGTCGGTGGACTTGGCGGCCAGCAGGCGTCCGGTCTGCTCGCGCCAGGCCACACCGCGCGCGTTCTCGCAGCGGCCGGCGTAGGACTGCGCGAACACGTGCAGATCGCCGAGTACGCGGCCGACCTGTGCGCACTGCTCGAGCGTCGGAAACAGCACGCTCTGCCCGGTCAGCCGCCGCACCAGCGCCGCCGGCTTGCCGTTGAGGGCGGTCAGCGCCGCGCCCGCGTGCGTATGCGCCGGCATCGCACCCGGAAAGCCGCGCGAGGCCAGGTGTTCCATCAGGCCCAGAAAGAACGGCAGGTCTTCGACATTGAGCCGCTCGAACAGCGTCAGCACCCAGCGACCGTCGCCGGTATCGACGAAGTAGTTGGTGTTCTCCACGCCCTCGCCGATGCCCTGGTAGCCGATCAGCTCCCCGACCGGATACTGCTTCAGGAACTCACGCAGCTCGGCGTGACTGACTTTGGTGAAGACGGACATGACGGCTCAGTACGAAGTTCTGGCGCAAGCTTAGGCTTGTTTTGAACAGCGCCGCCATGGATGGCGGCGGCTTGACAGGGATGTCACCGCTCCGCGGCCTGGCAGGACGCCATTACCTCCGCCAGAACGCGGGCGTGAACACGATCAGGAAGGTGAAGATCTCCAGACGACCGGCGACCATGGTGATGATCAGCACCCATTTGCCGAAGTCGGTCAGGTGGGCCATCGTCGAGTTGACCGATCCCAGGCCCGGGCCTTCGTTGTTGATCGCCGCGGCCACAGCCGAGAACGCCGTCACCGCATCGAGGCCGGTGGCGATCATCACGAAGGTCAGCAGGATCGTCAGGCCAACGTACACCGAGAAGAAGCCGCCGACGGCGTAGACGATGTCGTCCGGAACGCTGCGCTCGCCGAACTTGAGCGCGATGGTCGCGTTCGGATGCAGCAGGCGCTGCAGTTCGCGGGCGGCCTGCTTGAGGAACAGCACCAGTCGCGCGACCTTGACGCCGGCGGCGGTCGAGCCGGCACAACCCATCATGAAGCCGCTGAGCACGATCAGCAGCGGCACGTAGACCGGCCACGGCGTCGGATCGGCGGTCGCGAAACCGGCATTGGTGCCGTAGGCGATGAGCTGGAACATGCCGCGACGGATCGAGGTGCCGGCATCCTCGTAGGTGCCGAACCACCACAGCGGCACGCAGACCAGCACGCCGAAGCTGAGGACGATGAAGAGGTAGGCGCGAAACTCGGTGTCGCGCAGATACGTCAGCAGCGAGCGCCGCCGCCAGGCGACGAAATGCAGCGTGAAGTTGGTCGCGCCGATCAGCATGAAGGCGATGCAGGCGATCTCGATCGGCAGGCTGTCGAAGTAACCGATGCTGGCGTCGTAGTTGGCGAAGCCGCCGGTGGAGACCGTCGACATCGCGTGGCAGAGCGCGTCGAAGAAGCTCATGCCGAGCACCCAGTACACCAGGGTGCAGCTCACGGTGATGGTCAGGTAGATGATCCACAGCGCGCGCGCCGTGCTGGCGATCCGCGGCGTGAGCTTGGTGTCCTTCATCGGGCCGGGTGTCTCGGCGCGGAACAGCTGCATGCCGCCGACACCGAGCATTGGCAGCAGCGCGACCGCGAGCACGATCACGCCCATGCCGCCGAGCCAGTGCAGTTCGACGCGGTAGAACAGGATGGACCACGGCATGTGGTCGAGCCCGCTGGCGACGGTCGCGCCCGTCGTCGTCAGGCCGGAGGTCGCCTCGAACATCGCGTCGACGAGGCTGAACCAGCCGGCATCGCAGAGATAGAACGGAATCGCACCGAAGGTCGACAGCACCACCCAGAACAGCATCACGACGAGAAAGCCGTCGCGGATCTTCAGGTCGGCGGTGATCTTCCGGACCGGCCACCAGGTTGCGGCACCGGCCACCGAGGTGATGAGCAGTCCGGCGAGAAACGCGCTGATCTCGCCCTCGCGGCGGGCGAGGCTGATCAGCAGCGGCGGCAGCATCGTGCTCGAGAACACCATCAGCAGCACGCCGGTCACGCGCTGGACCGCGGCGAAACGATGCGGCGACGACCGGACGAAATGCGCGGAGCCCATCGGCGGCGGTCGTCAGAAGAAGTTCAGTCCGACCTGGAACAGCTTCTCGACATCCTTCACGCACTTCTTGTCGACCATGAACATGATGACGTGATCCTCCGCCTCGATCAGCGTGTCATGGTGGGCAATGATGACCTCGTCGCCGCGCACGATCGCACCGATGGTCGTGCCCGGCGGCAGCTTGATCTCTTCCAGCCGGCGGCCGACGACCTTGGAGTTGTGGCGGTCGCCGTGCGCGATCGCCTCGATCGCCTCGGCGGCGCCGCGGCGCAGCGAATGCACCTTGACCACGTCGCCGCGTCGCACGCGCGAGAGCAGTGCCGAGACCGTGGACTGCTGCGGCGAGATGGCGATGTCGATGCTGCCGCCTTCGACGAGGTCGACATACGACAGGCGGTTGATCAGGCACAGCGCCTTGCGCGCACCCATGCGCTTGGCCAGCATCGCCGAGAGGATGTTGGCCTCGTCGTCGTTGGTGATCGCGCAGAAGACATCCACGTCCTCGATGTTCTCCTCGCGCAGCAGCGACTCGTTGGCAGCGTCGCCGGTGAGCACGATGCTGTGCTGGAGCTGCTCGGACAGGTACTCCGAGCGTTCCTTGAACTTCTCGATGATCTTGACCTGGATCTTGCTGCTCTCCAGTGCGCGCGCCAGACGCAGGCCGATCTTGCCGCCGCCGGCGAGCATCACGCGCTTCACCGGTTTGTCGAGACGGCGTAGCTCGGCAATGATCTTGGGGATGTGGCCGCGTGCGGCGACGAAGAACACCTCGTCCTCCGCCTCGATGATGGTGTCGCCCTCGGGCATGATCGGGCGTCCGCGGCGGTAGATCGCCGCCACGCGCGCGTCGATGCCCGGCAGATGCTGCGGCAGTTCCTTGAGCTGGCGCGATACCAGGGGTCCGCCGTAGTAGGCCTTGACGCCGACCAGGCGCACGCGGCCGTCGGCGAACTCCACGACCTGCAGCGCGCCCGGGTACTCGATCAAACGCTGGATCAGGTCGGTGACCAGCTGCTCCGGCGAGATGCGCAGATCCACCGGCAGACCGTCGTCGCCGAACAGCTTGTCTTCCTTGAGGTACTCCGCCGCACGCACGCGCGCGATCTTGGTCGGCGTGTTGAACAGCACGTTGGCGATCTGGCACGCCAGCATGTTGGTCTCGTCGCTGGCGGTGACGGCGATGATCATGTCCGCATCGTCGGCGCCGGCCTGGCGCAGCGTGCCCGGGTGCGAGGCGTGGCCCAGCACCGTGCGGATGTCGAGCCGTTCCTGCAGGCTCGCAAGCGGGCTGGCATTGAGGTCGACGACGGTCACGTCGTTGCGCTCGCTGGCCAGGTTTTCGGCCAGTGTGGAGCCCACCTGACCTGCCCCGAGGATGATGATTTTCATGCGGCGCGCACCTTACGCCCGCCGATGTTGCACTGCAAGGTGAGCCCCGGCGGGCTAGTCGCGGCCCGTCTGCTGGCGCCGCCAGCTACCGGGCGAGGCGCCGGTCCATCGCCGGAACGCATTGTGGAAGGTGCTCTGCTCGGTGTATCCGAGCAGGAACGCGATCTGCGTGAGCGAGACGTTCGGATCGCGCAGCAGGTTTTCGGCGGCATGCAGGCGCACCTCGTCGAGCACCGACTGGAACGAGCGGCCCAGCGCGCCGAGGCGGCGCTGCAGCGTCCGCGTCGAGGTGTCGAGAGCCGCGGCGGCCTCCTCGAGCGAGACGCGGCCGTTGGCGAGGTTGCGCGCCAGCACGCCCTTGAGCGCGGAGAGCAGCGGCGCCTCGCCTTCGAGGACGCGCAGCAGCGACTGCGCCCGGGCCTCGACCTGCTGGCGCAGGTCCTCGTCGGCGGTGGCCACCGGCAGCGCCATGTACGCGTCCGGAAACACCATCTTGCTGCGCGGCTGGTCGAAGTGCAGCTCGCCGCCGAAGACCCTTTCGAAGGCCTGCGTGTCCGGCGGCGCGGGAAAGTGGAAGTGCGCGTCGTAGCGCAGGTCCGGCCGGTCGGCGAGCCAGCGCATGAACATCGACCGCGCGCCGAGCATGAACTGCGCCACCGCGCCCGACGGCGGCGTCGGGTGCGGCCAGATCCACAGCAGGTGGATGCGGTCGCCGTCGCGCTGCACCTCGGGCTGGCCGATCTGGCCGAGCAGGCGGATGTAACGGGCCAGTTGCTGCGCGACCTCGCCGAGCGTCGCGCAGCTCATCAGCACATGGCCGAGCACGCCCAGGTGGCGCACGTGCAGGCTGGCGCCGGCCTTGAGCGGCAGGTCCGGCTCGCCGAGTGCCTCCACGGCGCGATCGAACATGCCGATCCACTCCGTCAGCGGAATCTCCTCGTGCCCGCGCGCCGATTCGAGCTGGCGTACGCGCGCCTCGGGATACAGGCGCGCGGGGTCGACGCCGCGGCTGCGCAGATAGTCGAGCAGACCGCGCGCGTACAGCGAGGCGATGACGCCGCCGGGTGTCTGGGAGGGGTGGGCGGAAACCACAGTGGCGTGATTTCTCAACCAAAAGGCGGCATTCGTCAAGACGGGGTCATGCCTGCGTCACAAAATGAACAAGCCGTACATATTTTCTGCGCTGCGGTGTCGTAGCGCAGGACGTTGATTCGGCAGGCGCTTTTGCACCGATGACGGCGCAAGGCGGAGATTCCACGGCGGCGCGGGCCATGACAGCCCGGCCGCCGATTGTCATTCGCGAGAATGGCAGCGGTGCGGACGGAAGGAAGGGCGGCGAACGCAGGATGCGTCGACCGCCTCCCCGTGATGAGGAGAGAGATGCGGTACCTGCCCCCCGGCGTCGAGCGTCGCCGCGTTTTGCTCGCGTTTGCCAGCCTGTGGCTCTGCGCCTGCGGCGAGAGCCGCCCCGTGGAAGGGACCGGTGGACCGGTGGACCCCGGCGCCGGTGGCGAGACCTGCATCGCCGACGACTGGTGTGCCGGCGCCGCCAGGGTCGTCGTCAGCCCGAGCCAGCAGCACGTCGATGGCATCGAGGAGGCGCGTCTCTACGTCGGCTCCAAGCTGCAGCAGTTCAACCTCGGCGGCTTCGGCATCAACCCGCTGCAGAACCTGCCGAGCCCGTTCGCGGAACTCGGCGCCGGCCTCACGCAACCCGCACAGCAGACTGCCCACGAGTCCTTGCGCTACGGCGAGGTGGAGCACACGCATCTGCGGCTGCTGCTGCTCGAACACGCCGGCCAGCGCGTGGTCTTCGTCACGCTCGACGCCATCGGTGCCGGCAACCTGATCCAGGACGGCCTGCGGGCCGCGATTGTCGAGGCGAGCTGCGCCCGGGATGCCTGCGTCGAGTCCGACCACATCCTCTCCGGCCAGACCCACACGCATGCCGGTGCCGACCTGCAGGGCCTGTGGGGCGGCGTGCCGCAGGACTGGATCGACAACACGCTCTATGCGGCAGCGGTGCAGGCCGTCGCCGCAGCGATCGACGGACGCAGGCGCGCGCGCCTGAGCATCGCTTCCGGCGAGACCTCGGACTTCAACAACTATCGGCGTCCGCGCGTGAACCCCGCGGACGACGCGGACCCGCGGCTGGCCCTGCTGCGGGTCGAGCACGCCCGCGGCGGTGCGCCGATCGCGCAGCTCCTGCAGTACGCCGCGCACCCGACGAGCATCAACGAGGACCCGCGCATTCCGCACGCCGACTACATCCTCGGTGCGATGCGACGCCTCGAGCGGCGTGGCGGCGTGGGGCTGTACTTCAACGGCCCGATCGCGGACGCCTCGCCGTCCGGCGGGCAATGCGGTTTCGATGAACCCGATGCCTACGAGCGCGTGCGCTGCCGCGGCGACGCGCTGGCCGACTTTGCCCTGCGCCAGCCGGCGCGCGAGCTGAGCCCGGGGATGGAGCTGCGCAGCGTCACCGCGACGCTGCCGGTGACCAATCCGTTCTTCGTCGCCGTCGCGCCGGTCGGTGCGTTCAACCGCTATTACGACTTCACACCGACCCTCGTCACCGACATTCCGGTGCTCGGCGACATCGTCGGCGAAGTGCAGACCGAGATCGGTCAGGCACCCACGGTCGCGCAGACGCTGGTCACCCGCGTGACGCTCGGCGGAGCCGGCGGCGTCGAGATCGCGACGATTCCGGGCGAGACGACCAATACCTTCGGCGAGTTCATCCGCGGGCTCGCGGCTGCCGCGAACCCGGATGCGACGGTGATGCTGTTCGGGCTCACGCAGAACAGCTTCGGCTACATCCTGCCCGAGGAGGAATTCAGCTACGTCGACGCCTCCGGCGATACCGGCTTTTTGATCCCGTTCACCGGCTACGAGGAGTTCGTCTCGCTCGGCCCGCTGACGGCGCCACTGCTGCGGCTGCAGGCCTACCTGCCGCTGTTCGACGCCGAGCCGCTCGACTACGTCCCGGTCTATCTGCGCAGCTGCGTCGACAGCACCGCCAGCGACGATTGCCTGATTGCGGAACTCGCCCGCGATCTGGAGTACGTGCAGGACGCGCTGTCCGACAACTGCCTCGCGGCCGGCGGGCCGGAAGCCTTCTGCACGCTGCTCGATCCGCAGACGCCGCTGGCGGATCTGTGCCTGAGTGCTGGGCTGCTGCCGGCGGAGTTCTGTGGGCTGCTCGGGGACGGCGCATGAGGTCCACGCGCACCGTCGCTTCCTTTGTAGGAGCGCCTCTCAGGCGCGACCGCGGCGCGCGCCATCGGTCGCGCCTGAAGGGCGCTCCTACGACAGCGTTGCTGACGCTCGCGTTGCTTGCTTCGGCCTGCGGAAGCAGCACGGCGCCCGAGGCCGGCGCGACGCCACCGCCGACCGGCGGCGAAGTGAAAATCCGGGTCGGCGTCGGCATCGCCGACATGACACCGGACGTGGGCTACTGCGCCGGCCAGTACTGCGACTACGCCACCGACACGCTCGGCGGCCTGATCGCCGGTGACTTCGATCCGTTTCTCACGCACAAGCTCAAGCACGCCAGCTACGGCGTGCAATCGCGACTGACGGCACGCGCCATCGTCGTCGAGGGCAGCGACGGCAGGCGCATCGCGCTGTTGAAGACCGACAACTACCTGGCGCAGGACATGCTGCAGCGGCGCGTCGCGCAACTGCTCGAAGACGGCGACTCGGGCATCGGTCACGCGCAGATCCTACACCACGTCACGCACAACCACAGTTCGGCGTACTCGTCGACGCTCGCCGCCGGCCTGTTCCTGTTCCAGGACGTGTTCGACGCGCGCTTCTTCGAGTTCCAGGCGCGGCGGATGGCCGCGGCCATCGAGCAGGCCGCCGCGAATCTGAGGCCGGCCCGCATGGCGGCGATGGAAGTCCCGCACCGCGTGTACAAGGGCAATGTCGTGCGTCTGGCGACCGCGATCGACGGTACGCCGGCCGGCTATCCGCTCGAGTACGGCGATCGCGGCCTGGTGGTGATCCGCTTCGACGATCTGAGCGATGCGGCGCAGCCGCGGCCGCTGGCAGCCTGGGTCAACTGGGGCGAGCATCCGGAAAGCCTCGACCCGCACGATCTGCACAGCGCCGATTTTCTTGCGGCGCTCGAGCGCTACGTCGACCGCGAGCTCGGCGCGTCGCTGGTGTTCAGCCAGGGCGACGTCGGCAGCGCCGAGAACAGCGGCGACCGCGACGAACTGATCGCCGACGACGGATCGGTGTGCGGGCGCTGGCCCGGCGATGCCGAAGCGCCGGAGACGGACGCCTGCGCCGGCGGCGAGGGCACGATCCGCGACTGGAACCACAAGGGCTATGTGCAGACCGAGCGCAACGTGCGCTTTCTCGCCGACGACATCCTGCGCGCCTGGGCGCTCGCCGGCACGGCGCAGGCGCGCGTGCCGTTCACGAGCGATTTCACCGTCGACTGGCGCTCGGCCTGGGTGCCCGGACCGTTGTCGCACCCGCTGCCGACGGTGTCGAACTGCAACACCGAGCTGACGTTCGGCGGCGATGTCGGGGTGCCGGTGCTCGGCCTGCCCGACTGCTCGCGCAACGGCATACCCGGCGAGGGGCCCCTGACCGGCCTCACCGCGACGATCCACGCGACGCTGAAGGCCGAAGGCGTGCCGGTGCCGGGTCACTACAGTGCGCCGGGCGTCGGCCTCGTCGAGGAGAACGCGCGCATTCACCTGCAGGCGATGCGGCTCGGCGAGATCCTGCTCGCGTCCTGCGCCTGCGAGGCGCAGGCCGACCTGATCCTCAACCTCGAATCGCGCGCCAACGAGGTCGCCGGTGATCTCTACGCCGGCTTCGACTGGGCCTGCCTGATGCCCGCGTTTCGCGACGACCCGCAATACACGCAGGCCTGCGCGATCCAGGCGCGTTACTTCGATCCGGATGATGCCGAGAACAACGCCGGCCAGATTCCCGGCGACAACCTTGCGCCCGAGGCAATCGCACGCATGCGTGCGCAGGTGCACAACGACGCCCGCGGCTGGGATGCACCCGAGAATGTGCTGAGTGCGGAGAGCGAACCCGCGGACACGGCGCAGATCCGCGGAAATTTCACGCGCGAGGAGATCCAGGACCTCGGCGTGCCGGGCTACCGGCTCGTCGTCGGCGTCGGCCACGCCGGCGACTACAACGGCTACACGGTGAGCTATCGCGAGTACATGAACCGTGACCACTACCGCAAGGCGCTCACCGCCTACGGGCCGCATACCGCCGACTACATGGTGACGCGCCTCGTGCGACTGGGCGCCGCGATGCAGAACGGGCCGGAGCTGGCACCGGAGCCGCTGGACCTGCTCGCAGAGGTCGACGAACTGCGCCAGCAGACGCTGTCGCGCACCGTCGGCGCCGCGAGCGCCGTCGCCTTCGACGCCTGGCAGGCCGGCATGCCGGACGATGCCGGCGAGCCCGAGCCGCTGCAGCAGCCCGCCGACATCACGCGCTTCGCGATGGCGCAGTTCGTGTGGCGCGGCGGGTCCACCGCGATCGACAACCCGCGCGTCACCGTGCAGCGCGAGACCGCCCCCGAGCAATGGGTCGACCATGCGGACCAGAGTGGCGAAGTCGTCACCCGCGTCGAGTTTCCGGACGGCGTACCCGGCGTGTTGCGCACGTATGCCGGCATGCAGGAATGGATCTGGACCGCCGGCTTCGAGGCCTACAGCGCACACCCGGCGCGGCTGGGTTCGACCCCGCCGGGCCGCTACCGCTTCTGCGTCGAAGGTCGCACGAGGCAGTCCTTCGCGACGCAGGACTACGCCTTCTGTTCGGCGCCGTTCACGGTCTCGGTCTGGGACGGCATCGCCATCGAGAACCTGAGCGTGGGCGACGATGCGATCGCATTCGACGTGGCTTCGGTCGTCTATCCGAGAACGCCGGGGGAAACGGCCTTTCCGTTCATCGCCGACAACGGCAGTGCGCGCATCTGCGACACCTGCACGTTCCGGCCCTGGGCAAGAACCGGCGCGTTCGAACGCGCCGTCATCGAAGTGACAGGGGAAGAAGGGGAGAGCGAGGGGGGGGCCAGGGAAGTGCCGGTGGCGTGCGGCGCGCAGGGTCGCAACTGTCGCGCCGCGATCTCGCCGGCACCGGGGGACCGCATGACCGTGCGGGTGTTCGATACAGACGGCAACACCGGCAGCATGGAAGTGCGGTAGCGGGGGAGGCAGCTCCGCGGAGGTGTCGGGGGGCGTCTCCGCGGGGCCTGTCTTCAGGGTTTGGCGAATACCGGCGCCCGTCGGGGGGCGGACGCCGGTTCAATTGGGCGCGGCGGGATCTGACTCCTTTTCCCGCCGCGTCCCATCTTTTGGGGCGCCCCCGTGCTGGCTGATGCCGCACAGCGTGTTTCGCTGCAGGGCTTCCACAGTCGTGACCTCGCGCTTCAGCGACTCCGAATCAATGCGGAGCGTTACACCGGATCGGCGGTATCCATGAGGGCGCACCGCCGTTGGATCGCCTTTTGCTAGCGAATCGGCAACGAACTTCCGGAGGCATTCATGCGCACACTTGGCCCGACAGGACGGTCGGCGGCACTGGGCATCGTCGGCCTGCTGGTCGCCGGATGTGGAAGCGACGGTGGTGGCAGCCTCGATCCCCGCGAGGTGGCGGTCGAGGAGCTGGGCCAGCTCGGACGCATCCTGCACGTGGGTGGGCCGCTGCTGGGGCACGCTGCCACGGCGTTCGATCCCGCGGCGACGCCGCCGGACGCCTGCGAGCAGGGTACGGCGATCGTCGTGAACGGCGAGGGGCGGCGGCAGTTCGACTACTACGACATCGACCCGGTCGTGCGTTTCACGCGCTACGAGTTCGACGGCTGCCGGGTGACCGCCGACCTGGACGGCATACCGGCGCAGCTCGAGTACGAGGGCGATCTCGTGACGGGCGCAACGCCGGGTGACGAGCCGTCCGGGTCCACGGACGGCGACGATCGCTATGTCGAGTTCGGCTCCAACGACGATGCCCTGGTGCTGAAGCGGACCATTCGCGATCTCGGCGGGGTCGATGTGATCGAGCAGGCCACCGAGCGCATCAGCGGCGGGCTGGAATGGCGCGTTCTCGACGAGGCTACCGAGTACGCCTCGGTGCTGGTGCGCGTGCTGGGGCGTTCGATCCCCGATGGCTACTCGCTGGTCTGGCTGCAGGGCGAGGCGGGCGAGCCGCTGCGCGTGGAGGAGGTACCAGGCTCGGGGGCGTTCGCGGTCGATGGCCCCTACATCTACAACTCGTCGCGCTGCACCGGTGGCTCGCGCCGCATCACGACGGTGCAGAACATCACCCGCGAGGACGGCTATCCGACCGGCGGCGAGATCGAGATCGAGCGCGGCGAGTCGGTTTTGACGATCCTGTTCTCCGCGGAAGGCGCCGCGGCGCAACTCGGCGACGGCGAAGCGGTGATGCTGAGCGAGGACGAGGTCCGCGCGGCGCTCGACGAGCCGCTCTGCTGAGCGTCGGCGTCGGCAAGCCGTTCATGCGGCCCGGCCGGTCAGCGCGGGCACTGGATCTGGCGCCGCGTCCTCACGCAGGCTAAGGTCGGGGCTCACCGCAAGGATGCCACCGCAGTGGCAGGAGCCTTCATGACAAGAATGATGCTGGCAGGCTGTCTGAGCCTGATGCTGAGTGCCTGCGTCGTCGTGTCCACCCCCGGCCCGGGCGGCAAGGCGGGTGGCGCGAGCGTGGTGCTCTGCCACAAGAACAAGAAGACGATGGAACTCCCGCGCGAGGCGGCCTCGGCGCATCTCGAACACGGGGACCGGTACGGCCCCTGCTGACGCGGCCCGGCCCAGCCTGAAACACGAACGGCGACGGCACCTGCGTGCCGTCGCCGTTTTGTACCGCAGCGACGATCAGCCGCCGAAGAGCTTCTCGAAGGCCTTGTCGAGCGCCTTGTCCACGGCACTGTCGGTGGCCTGGTCGACTTCCTGGTCGGTGCGCTGCTCGACGCGATCCTGCTGGCGCTGAGCCTTCTGGCCGAACAGATCGGCCAGCGGATTGCCCCCGCCGGTGTTGGCCGACCCGGATGCCGAGGCCCCGGCATTGGCGCCGGCGGCACCCGAGAACAGGTTGCCGAGGTCCGGCATCTGCTGCGGTTCGGCCGGCAGCTTGAAGCGCGACGAGGAAGGCGTGCTGCGGTCGATCGAGACGACGCGGTACTCGTTGCCGAAGCGGAGCACGCCGCTGCCCTTGCCGGTGATCTCGGCGCTCATGCGCTTGCTACCCTCGGGCAGTTCCACTCCGAACGACTGCGCCATGATTTCGCTCATGCGCATCATGCTGCGGCTCATCTCGCTCAGGCTCTTGTCGTTCGACAGCACGATCTCCTGGCTCTTGCGCTGGCCGTCGTCGACATATGTCAGCACGTGGACGCGCCCCTTGATGCCGGCGATGGTCTCGGTGCGACCGGTGTCCTCCAGGCTGATGAACTGGTCGACGTCCTGGTCGATGTTCGCCATCGAGCGCTGCGCCATGCCGCCGAGCATCTTGCCCATGCCGGCCATGTCGATGACCATCGGCTGCCCGTTCTGCTGGGCGACGCTGTAGATCTTGCCGTCGCGCATGATCATGTAGCCGTCGGGTTGGTCCGGCACGTCCATGCGCAGCAGGTCGCCGTCGAATTCGTAGGTCATCCGGGCCTTGTCGCCGCCGGTTCCGCCTTCGACCACGGCCTTGCCGCCGGCCCAGGCCCAGACCGGCGCCGCGGCCATGGCCATGGCGATGAGGGTTCGTGAGAGGTTCATGCGCTGCTCCTGTTCGCGTGAAGGGACATCGTGCGCGCGCGCTGCGCTCACGGGTTGGCGGCGGGCGTTGCCGCCGCCGCGGGGGTGAAGCGATTCTTGGTGAAGGCCATGGCTTTGTCACCCAGCTGCTTGAACTTTCCGGACACCGAGTTGAGCTTGTCGGCCCAGTCCTGCCGCGGCGCCTGTCCTTCGGTGGCCTTGAAATAGGCCTGCATCAGGCAGGTCATGGCGATCGGGTCGATGAGTGCCGCCTTGAGGGCGTAGGCGGTCACCGCTGCGATCGCGAAGGTCCAGAAGCCGGCCACGCCCGGGAACAGCGCGACCAGCGCGGCGACCGGCGCGAACACGATGATGAACACCAGCAGGGTGAGGAACCAGACGAAGACGGTCAGCCACACCGCGTTCTTGAGCAGGTTCTTGTAGTTCTGGGCGTACAGCACGACGCCGTCGCGCGCGCCGGCCCAGGGGTTCTCCTGCTGCGTGCGGATGTTGTACGCCAGGATCACCTCGTCGACGTAGGTCAGCGACATGTTGATCACGGCGGTGACGAACTTCATCACGTTCTGCAGCGCGGGGATCGGCAGGATGGCGGACACCGTCAGCACGGTGGCGTTGAAGGCCTTGAGGATACCCTTGATGAGCTGGTCCACGCCGAACAGGACCGACGATTCGACGAAGCGCTCCCTGACCACGGCGGTCGCGTGCGTGATCTGGTTCCGGCCCTCGGGAATCGGCTGATTGTCGAGCAGCGGGACGAGTACTGCGATGTGCCCGGCCTTGACCATGTACAACAGGTACTCGCGTGCGAAGTACAGCACGCCCGACACCAGCGCGAAGCCGGTGCTGGCGCCCCAGAACGCACCGTTTGCGGCCGCCTCGGCATCGCCGGTGCTGCCGATCATGTAACCGATGCCGCCACCGCCGCCGGTCGCCACGACATAGGCCAGCGTGATGCCCAGGTAGATGGCCAGCCGCAGAGCGATGAACGGTGCCGTGCGTGCCATGAGGCCGATCGCGCGGCCGAGTTCGAAATCCCACATCGTCAGTTCCCTTCCCTAGATCCGATCCGAGTTGCGTGAAACCCCATCGCCGTTGCCGGCGCCGAGCGACTCTACGTCGCCCGTTCGCTCATATGCGTGATCGTCGGCACGTTCCGCGTGCATGTGCGTGGTGCCTAGATCTTCGGCCGCACGCGCAGTTCGGCGATGTCGAAGCGGCCGCTGGCACCGGCGATGCTCTGGCCCGCGAGCTGCTTGGCCAGCACGCCGGGTTCCAGCTTCGCGGCGGTGAACCGGCCGGCGATGGACCAGGTGTCCTCGTCGATCCGTTCGAAACGCTCGATGGTCACGTCGACCGGGAGTTCGTCGCCGGTGGTGAAGGTCTGCATCGTCTTGCGGTGATCGGGCGCGTATTCGAGGACCGCCGACTCCAGCTCGCCGCCGTCCATCGGGAACGTGAGCACCAGCGCGGCCGCCGCACCTGCCGCGGAAATGCCGCGGATCGACACGTTGCGGCGCCGGATCAGCTCGATGTCGCGCAGCTCCGAGGTGTAGATCGTCTTGCCGGCCACGCTGTCCGCGAACGCCTGGACGTCGCTGGCCTGAACCTTCACATCGCCCTTCAGGCGCGCGTTGGCATCGTCGAGCCGGCGCTGGCCCTCCGCGCTCTCCAGATGCTGCGCCGCGGTCTTGCCGAGATCGTCGGCGAGCTTCGTCGCGATGGACCGGTACGCGACCGGCCCCTTGCCGATGTCGAGTTCGATCGTGCCCTGCAGGCGTTCGTTGGGCTTGAGCGCCGAGGTTTCCGCGGACGCCTGCCCGCCCGCCTCGCCGGCGGATGCCGCGTCGCTGCCACCGCAGGCGGTGAGGGTGACGGCGGTGAGGCCGGCGAGCAGGCACTTGTGAATCGACATGATGATCTCCTGATGCGCCCTGATCACGGCGCGGTCTCGGTGGACGGCGCGCCCGGCAGCGGCGCGATCTCGATGCGTCTGCGGGCGATGACCCGGCTGTCGACGACGTAGGCCAGCTCGAAGGCACCCGTTTCGGCGGGTGCCTCGATCGTCAGCGAATCCCCCTGGTCGGGCACATATGACCAGCCGACGTACTCGCCGCCGTCGCCGCCCACCGGGATGAAGCCGATCCAGTTGCCTTCGCCGCGCGGTCCGCGAAACGCGATCTCCACGGGCGTCGAAGGCGCGCTCGTCGCGGGCCCTTCGAGTTCGGCGCTGGCTTCGGTCACGGTGACGGGCTTGCGTGCGGCAATCTCCTGGCTTTCGTAGAGCACGTACCGGTATTCGTAGGAACCCGGCGTCTTCGGCGTATTCACCATCGCGGTGGTCTGCGCGCCCTGCGGCCGGATGTAGCTGCCGGTGATGTAGGCGCCGGCGGACTCGCCGGCCGGCGCAAAGCCGATCCAGTGCGTGTCGCCGACCGGGCCGGACGCCGTGAGCTGCACGCGGTCGCCGGCCATCACCGTTGCCGGGCCGTCGACGGTCGTTGCCGGCGGCACCACCTTGATGGCATGGCGGGCGGCGACCTGCGTGCCTTCGTCGAGGACATAGCGGATTTCGTAGTCGCCGGGTGTGCCGGGAACGTCGAGGGTGACCTGGCCTTCGGCGGCCAGCGGCCGGGTGTAGTGGCCGGAGATGTAGTCGGCGTCCGGCGCACCGGCAGCGGCGAAACCGATCCAGTGCCGCGGTCCGACCGGCCCTTTCGCGCCGAACTCGAGCCGGCTGGCGGCCTCGACCTCCGCCGGCGCGTCGATGGCTGCCGAGGCCGCCGTCGGCGCGGGTGTCGGCGTCGGCGCCGCGGCGACCTCGCCGAGCGCCTCGCTCAGCTCGGCGGCGTCGCGCGCCTCCAGGTAGCGGCCGCCGGTGCTGCGCGCCAGGCATTGCAGCTGTTCGCGCGCGCGGCCTTCCGGCAGGTCGAAGCCGATGACGTTGGCGGTGAAGTCGACGCCGAGGTCCTCGAGTTCCGCGCCGAGCGCGCACGGATCGGCGTTGCAGGTCTCCTCGCCGTCGCTGACGAGAATCACCGTCGCCTTCTGTTCGGTGAACTTCAGCGCCTGGGCAGCCGCCCGTACCGATGCCGTGATCGGCGTCATGCCCTTGGGCGTGAGCTGGCGCACCTGCGCCTGCAGTGCATCCCTGTCGGCATTGTCGGGCGCCAGCAGGGTTTCGATGTCGGTGCAGTCGCCCTTGCGGCGGTGGCCGTAGACGACCAGCCCCAGGGTCTCGTCCTGCGGCCAGCTCTGCAGCATGCCGTCGACGGCCTCGCGCGCCAGCTCGATCTTGGTCCTGCCGTCGAGGCGCCCCCACATCGAGCCGGAGGCATCCAGAACGAGTACCGACTGGCCCGCCGAGGCCGCCAGCGTGGGCAGCAGCAGCGATGCGGCGGCGACCCGCCTGATGCGTGACATTCGATTGCCTGTGACCATCCGTGATTCCGATGCCGCATCGCGGCGTCAAAACAGGCCAGAATGGGGCCTGCACTCCCGTACACGTACTTCACCGGTGAAACCGGACATCGGATCGCAGGACTCTTCCGCGAGGCAGGCCGCCGCCGACCTCGCCCCGCAGCTGTATCCGGAGCTGCGCCGCGCCGCCCGCGGCATCCGCGCCGGCGCCCGCGCCGGCGAGACGCTGCAGACCACGGCGCTGATTCACGAAGCCTTCCTGAAGCTCGCGCGCGGCGGCGGCTGGAAGGACCGTGGACATTTTCTGGCCGCCGCGGCACTGGCGATGCGCCAGATCCTCGTCGACGAGGCCCGCGGGCGGCTGGCGCAGCGGCGCGGCGCCGGCCAGACCCCGCTGTCGCTGGACGCCGAAGAAGTGGCCGAGGTCGCCGGCGAGACCGAGCCGGACGAGCGCGTCATCGCCGTCGGCGAAGCCCTGGAACGGCTGGCCGCGATCAGTCCGCGCCTCGCGCACGTCGTCGAATGCCGCTACTACGCCGGCTACACCGAACTCGAGACGGCCGAGGCGCTGGGCCTGACCGAGCGCACGGTCCGCCGCGACTGGGTCAAGGCGCGGGCGTGGCTGTACCGCGAGATTGCCGAAGACTGACGTTCTTTCGCGCGACGTGTCCGGATCCGGACATCGATCCCGTGTTCTTGGATCAGGCGAGGCGAATGCCCGCCCTCGTTTCCTTGTCGGGAGAATGCCGTGAAGAAGTCCCTTCCCCTCTTGTTCATCGTACTCGCGGCTTGCGGCGGGCGCGACGCCGGCGGAACGGCGCCGACGGTGCCGGATACCGGCGAGATCGCCCGCGAGGCGCAGGCCGACGCGACTTCCGCACGTACGCGGCGCGCACCGAACTGGCGGTTCGACTACTCGGGCGATGTGAACGGCAGCGTCGAAGGCACGATCCTGACGGTGATGTCGATGCAGGGGGCGGGCGGTCCGCGGGTCACGCTTGCCGGCGGCGCGCTGGCGCCGGACCTCAAGTCGCAGGCCACCCAGGGCTTCAACGGCACGGTCATGACGATGGGCGACAACACCGCCACGACGATTCGCGTGGTGCTTGCCGATGGCACCCGGTGCCAGGTGGACGGCGCGCAGCCAACGACGTTCCGGGTGCTCGACGACGACAAGAAGACCTTTCATGCCGAGCTGTCGGGCTCGCTTCTTTGCGGTGGGGCCCGCGCACAGTTCGATGCCGTGTTCGACAAGGACCCCCGGAGGTGATCGCGATGATGAGCTTGCTGAAGCGCGCGTGTCCGTTGTTCCTGAGCCTCGCCGCCATGGGCTGCCAGTCGGGCAGCGAAGCCTCATCGGCCGAGCCCTCGTCGCCATCGAAAGCAAGTCGCACGCAGAGCACGGCGCGGATGACCAGCGCCTCGCCCGGTCAGGGTGAGCTGGCCGGCTCGCCGATCGATGTGGGCTTCGAGCGGTTTCCGATGCGCGACATCATGACCATGGGTGGTGAAGTGCAGGCCAAGGCCGGTATCGGGCGCCCCTGCATGCTGCGGCTGAGCATGAAGGACGCCGAAACCCACGCCAGTTTTTCGCTGCAGATGGACAACGACGGCCCGATGGCGCCAGGCCGGTACGATGCGGCAGACGCCGTGGCTCCGGAGACCGCGCCCGGACGGTTTCTCGCGGGTTTCAGCTTCGGCAAGGGGCGCGACCGCGTTACCTACACGGCGGCATCCGGAACCTTGTCGCTGACCACGTTCTCGCCGGGCCTGCTCGAAGGCGAGGTGGAGGTCGTCGGCCGTCTGCCGCGACGGACCTATGGCGAAGCCGAGTCCCCGTGGCCCCCCTCCCTGACCGTGAGAACCGAGTTCTCCGTCGTGCCTCGCGTCAACAGGGGGGCCAGGCAAGGCAGCGAAAATTGCTTTGGAGGCTAGATACGGCGCCTGTTGATTGGTCAACACGGAGGAAAAGCCATGTCAGGACGTGCAACATTGCTCGCGACACTGATCGCCGCAGCCTTTTTGCCTTCGGCGCCGCTGCACGCTGCGGACCGGCGTCTCGGCGAAATCACCGATGCCTGCTCGCTGCTGACCGTGCCACTCGCCGTCGAGCTGCTGGGCCAGCCGGTCAAGCCGCTGGCGTCGAACGAGCACATCCCGACGTTTCACAGCCAGTGCGCCTTCAGCGGTCTGGAGCGCGGCGGATACATGATCAGCGTCGCCTTCAAGTTCATGGTCAAGGCGATGTTCGATGCCGACGCCCTGCCGCCCGAGCAGCTCGATTTCAATGCTGGCTTTGCGAGCGGCGGCCTGACACACGACGAGAAGCTTCCCTACCCGGGGGAGGCGGCCTACGTGTTCGAAGACGGCGAACATACCTACCTGCTGCTGGTCACCGGCATCGACGGCCCGGAGGACGGCGCGGGTGAACAGAGCACCCTGGTCGCACACTATCGCTACGATCATCCGCAGCGCCCGCACGCGCAGCGCCGTGACGAGTTGATGAAACTGGCCTGGCGTCACTACCGGCTGTGGCGACTCGGACGCTGATCGGGCGTCGGCCTGTCGCTGCGACGAGGCGCCGCACGCTGCGCCGCATCGCCTCCGGTCAGGACGGCGTACCGGTCCACTGCTGCCGCAGCGCCTCGACCTGCGGCAGGTACGGGGCGCCGCCGGCGCCCAGTTCGCGCAGGCGCGATTCCGCACGGTCCACATGGCGCAGGGCCTCGCCGGCGTCACCGCGCGCTTTCGCGAGCCGCGCGCGCGACAGGTCGAGCATCGCCGTCAGCACATGCGTCTCCCCATAGGTCGACAGCAGCACCGGTGACAGCGTATCGAGTTCGGTCGCGGCCGCATCGGTCTGGCCGCTGGCACTGAGCGCGTCGGCGACGCCCAGGCGCGCGGACACGGTGAGCACGCTGGCGGCGCCGGCGTACTCGGCACCGAGCGCAGCGGCTTCGCGCAGCAGCGGCAGGCCTTCATCGGCGCGGCCAAGCTGGGTCAGGGTCTTGCCGAGGTTGTTGATCAGCGCCGCGAGCGCCGCGGAGGGCGGGTACAGCTCGCGCCGCAGGGCCAGTGCGCGCTCGAACAGCGGCACGGCCGCCTGCGGTCGCTGGCTGCGCATCTCTGCGGCGGCCCAGTTGTTCAGGGTATTCAGCGCATCGGCGCTGCGGCCGAGGCCGAGTGCGGCCCAGATCCGGCTGGCCTGTTCGAAGCGCACGATCGCGTCGTCGAAGCGGCCGACCTGGTAGTAGGCGATGCCGAGATTGTTGACCAGCTTGCCGGTTTCGCGGTGGTTCTCGCCGGACAGGGCAATGCGCTCCGGCAGCGTCTGCTCAAGCGTGCGCAAGGCCTGTTCCGGATTGCCGTCGATGCGCTCGAGCTGCGACTCCAACAGGCGGCTCATCGCCAGTTCCTCGCGATAGGCCTGGGGCCTCGCGTTCCAGAAGGACTGGGCCGCCGCGAGCATCTCCGCGGCCTCGGACTGCTGGTCGTTGCGGAACTCGATCTGCGCGAGATCATGCTGCGCCATCGCCCGCTGTTCCGCGGGGACCGCACTGCCTTCGCGCAGCAGCCGTTCGAGCAGCGGCCGCGCGCCGGTGTAGTCGTCGAGCGAGAAGTACAGCTCGGCGAGCGCGATGACGATGTCGGCGTACGCGCCGGGATCGCCCGCGAACTCGTCGTGCACGCGGGCGGCTGCCTGGTCGAGCACGCTCTTGGCCGTGATCGACGTCCCGTCCGGCTGGTCGCCGGCGCTGCGGAACATGAGCATCAGGTATTGCCGCACGGCATCGGCACGCTCGGCTTCGCGGCGTGCCAGATCGCGCTCGATGCGCGCCTCGCGGGCCTGCCATAGCACGCCGGCCAGGCCGACCAGCAGCGCGGCGAAGACCGCCGCGCCGGCCGCGAACCACCAGCGGTGGCGCCGGATGGTGCGCCCCAGCAGGTACGGCAGCGTGCCGTCGCGGGCCGCGACCGGCCGGTTGTCGAGCCAGGCGCGCAGGTCGGCGGCCAGTGCCTCGACGCTGGCGTAGCGTTGCTCGGGGCGCGCGCGCAAGGCCTTGAGCACGATGCTGTCGAGATCGCCGCGCAGGCGGCGGGCGAGCGTTGCATCGGTCCGGCTGCTCGGCAGCGGCGGCTCGCCTTCCGTCAGCCGTTCGATGGTCTGCACCAGTGCGGCGCCGCGCATGTCCCACAGGCGGCGGCCGGTCAGCAGTTCGTGCAGGATCACGCCGAGCGCGTAGACGTCGGTGGCGGCCGAGACCGGCTCGCCGCGCAACTGTTCCGGGGCGCAGTAGTCCGGCGAGGCGCGGATCACCTGGGTGACGTCGCCGGTCGTCGTCGCGTCGAGCGGTTTCGCGATGCCGAAGTCGAGCAGCTTCACGCGGCCATCCGCGGTCACGAGGATGTTGCCGGGCTTGAGGTCGCGGTGGACGACCAGATGCCGGTGCGCGTGGCTGACCGCGGCACAGACCTGCAGGAACAGTCCGATGCGCGAGCGCAGGGGCAGCGGCCGGGCATGGGTGGTCAGCGGCGTGCCCTCGACGAACTCCATGACCGCAAACGGCACGCCCGCGTGCTCGCCACCGTCGAGCAGGTGGGCGATGCCCGGGTGTTCGAGACGACCGAGAATGCGGCGCTCCTCGGCGAAGCGCTGCCGGGCCTCGGGCGAATCGAAGCGGTGCAGGAGCTTGAGTGCGGCACGCTGGCTGAAGTCGCGGTGCACGCGCTCGGCTGCATAGACCTCGCCCATGCCGCCGCGCCCCAGCAGCGCGCCCACGCGCCAGTCGCCGACCACGCTGCCGGGCGCGAGCCGCGCGGCGGTGTCGGCTGGCGATTCGAGAAAATCGCTGCTCGCCTGAGCCGCCTGCAACAGCTTCTCGACCTCGGCGCGCAGCGCCGGATCCGTGCAGGCACGGTCGAGAAAGGCGCCGCGTTCTTCGGCATCGAGATCGATCGCGTCGTCGAAAAGCTGCTCGATGCGCGACCAGCGCTCAGCGTCGTCCATGTCTGCGGCGGCGTCTCGGTCAGGGGCTGGACCGCAACCATGCGATGCCGGCGCGGCACCGCGCAAGCGGATCAGGCCTTCTTCTCGAACACTGCGTAGTAGAAGCCGTCGTGGGCGCCGCCCGGTGCGATGCGTCGACCGTAGTCCGTCTTCTCACCCCAGGTTGCAGCGACCGGGACCACACGCAGGTCCTCGCCGAGCAGGCGGAAGCGTCCGGCGATCTCGTCGCCTTCGTCGCGCAGGATCGAGCAGGTGGCGTAGACCAGCCGCCCGCCCGGCTTGAGCAGCGGCCACAGTGCCTTGAGCAGCCTGAGCTGGGTCTGCTGCAGCGTCGCGATATCGCCCGGCCGGCGCAGCCACTTGATGTCCGGATGCCGGCGGATCACGCCGGTGCCGGAGCACGGTGCGTCGACGAGAATGCGGTCGTAGGGCTTGCGGTCGTGCCAGCGCGCCGGTTCGCAGGCATCGCCCGCGAGCACGTTGGCCTGCAGCTTGAGGCGTCGCAGGTTTTCGTCGACGCGGATCAGGCGCGCGCCGTCGGCGTCGAGCGCGGTCACGGTGACGTCCGCGCGTTCGAGCATGTGCGCCGTCTTGCCGCCCGGTGCGGCGCAGGCGTCGAGCACGCGCTGGCCCGGCTTGAGATCGAGCAGGTCGACGGCGAGCTGGGCCGAGGCGTCCTGCACCGACACCTGTCCGCTGACGAAGCCGGGAATCTTCTCGACCGGTCGCGGCTCGGCCAGCGTGACCGCATCGGCCGCATGCGGATGCGCCTCGGCCGCGATGTTCATCTCGGCGAGGCGCTTGAGGTACTCGTCGCGCGACAGCCGGCGGCGGTTGACGCGCAGCGTCAGCGGCCCCTGCACGTTGTTCGCGGCGAGGACGCTCTCCCACTGCTGCGGCCAGTCGCGCTGCAGCGTCTCGACCATCCACGCCGGGTGCGAGTAGCGGATCGTCGCGTCCTTCGGCAGGCGCTGCTCGAGCACGCCGGCTTCGCGCGAGTAGCGGCGCAGCACGGCATTGACCAAGCCATGAAGCTGCGGTTGCTTGAGGATTTCGACGGCGTCGACGGTCTCGTGGATCGCCGCGTGCGCCGGCGTGCGCAGCGTGCGCATCTGGTGGATGCCGACGAGCAGCAGCGCGGCGACATCGTCGTCAGCGGCCAGCGGCTTGTCGAGCAACTGCACCGTCAGCCATTGCAATGCGGACAGCTCGCGCAGCACGCCGTACGACAGTGTGCGCACCATGGCCGCATCCGATGCCATGCGCAGGCGCGATGCCGGTTCGAGCGCGTCGTCGAGCGAGCGGCCGCGCAGCACGCGGCTGATCGTGCGCGCGGCGACCGCGCGCACGTTGGCCAGCGGCCGATGGTTGCCGCGCTGCGGCGCGTCGTGGCCGGCCCGATGGCCGGTCGACAGGCTGTGCGACGCGGCGCTGCCGGCGCCGACGCGCGACGGTCGGTGCTGGACCGACACCGGCTTGCTGCCGCCGGGCCGGCCGGCGCCGCCAGGTCGCGGGGCGCCGGACCGGGTGTCGCCGGCTCTCGGATGGTCCGATCGCGCGCCACTGCCGCTACGCGCGCCGCCATCGGGCTTCGGCCCGCGGTAGGGCCCCTTGGCGGCGCCGTTCCGGCTGGAACCGCCGGCGCGAGCCGGCGCGCCCGCGGCGGGTGTGCGCGGACCGTTGCCGGGGCGACCGTTGCGCGGCGGTGTCTTGCCGGACGGGCTGCCGGGCGATCGGCCGGCGGGGTGGCCGGACGGGCGGGACGGAGGGCGGTTCTTCATGGGGCGCGCATCATCGCAGGCACAAGGGCCGCGCGATAGGGGCGCCCGATCGCCCCGTGCTACCAGAGCGGTCCGGTGCGCTGGCGCCGCACGTCGTAGTCGCGGACCACGGCGGCCGCGCTGTCCCGGCGCAGCCAGTTGAGGATGTCGGCGATCTGCTGGTCGTCGAGTTCGGCGCTGAACGGCGGCATGCCGAAGGGCTCCGGCACCGCGTGCGTGCCCGGCGCGAAGCCGCCGTAGAGGATGGCGCGGATCGGGTTGACCGCGCTGTCCATCGTCAGCGCGCGGTTGCCGGCGAGCGCCGGGGCCGCCGGGGACCGACCTTCGGCGCGCCGGCCGTGACAGTCGGCGCAGTGGTCCCGGTAGAGGACGCCGCCGCGCTCGCGGCTGGCGGCGATCGTCGCATCGGTTGCCGGAGCCGGTGGCGACGGCGCCGGGTCGCGGGCCGGCAGGGCCTGCAGATACGTCACCATCGCGTCGAGGTCCTCGGCCTCGAGGTGCTGCAGGCTGTCGTGCACGACCTCGGCCATCGGGCCCAGGGTCGATGCGCCGTTGGCCTGGCCGTCGCGCAGCAGGGCCACGGCCTGCTCGTGCGTCCAGTCGTGGAGGCCGGCCTCGCGGGCGACGTCGAGTGCGGGTGCATACCAGTCGAGCACGATGCCGCCGGCGGGGTGCTCGCGCGAGCGGATGGCGCCGAGCGCATTGCGGGCCTCGTGGCAGGCCCCGCAATGGCCGAGACCCTGCACGAGGTAGGCGCCACGATTCCATTGCGCGCCGCGATCCGCGTCCGCGGCGTAGACGCCGGGCGTGAAGAACAATGCGCGCCAGCCGGCGAGCATCCAGCGCTGGTCGTAGGGAAAGCGCAGCGCATGCCCGCGGTTCTCGCGGCGTTCCGCGGGCAGGCTGCGCAGGTAGGCGAACATCGCATCCGCATCGCGGCGCGTGAGCTTCGTGTAATGCGTGTACGGGAACACCGGGTAGAGCGGTTCGCCGCCGTCGCCGCGACCTTCATGCAGGGCCCGCCAGAAATCGTCGGCGTCCCAGCGACCGATGCCGGTGTCGTCGTCGGGCGTGATGTTGGGCGCGTAGAAGGTGCCGAACGGTGTCGGGATGGCGCGTCCGCCGGCATACGCAACGCCAGCGCGTGCGGTGTGGCAGCCGCGGCAGTTGGCGGCGAGCGCGAGATAGGCGCCGCGGGCGACGGGGTCGGCGATGTCCGCAGCGATCTGCGGGGCGTCGCCGTTGTCGCCCGTCGGCCGGTCGCCGAACAGCACCGCCGCCGTTCCCAGCAGCGCGAACAGCAGGGCCGCGGCGACGCGACTGCGCGTCATCGCGTCGGCTCCAGGCTGCCGCAGTGGAGCGTGCCGTGCACCTCGCCGGCGGGCGCGTGCGCGTCGCGCGGCAGCGGCTGCGCGGCGAGCCACGCGGATATGGCCTCGATGTCGCCGGCGTCGAGCTGCCGCGCGATCGTCGCCATGCAGTCGGGCTCGCGTGCCTTGCGTGTGCCGCTGCGCCAGGCGCCGAGCTGCGCGGCGAGGTAGTCCTGCGGCAGTCCGAGGAGCCCGGGGACCGCCGGCTGCAGCCCGGTCAGCGCGGCGCCGTGACAATCCGTACAGGCCGGCAGTCTGCGTCCGGGATCGCCGTCGCGCACGAGCGCCGCACCGCGCGCGAGGACGGCGGGCGATGCCTGTGGCACCGGCGGCGCCGGGTACGGCAGGTCGAGGGTCGCGAAGTAGGTCGCCATCCGCATCAGATAGGCCGGCGTCTGCCGGTCGAGCAGGTAGGCCATCTGCGCGTGCTGACGGCGACCGCTGCGAAAGTGCAGGAGCTGTGCGTACAGATAACCGGCCGGCTTGCCCGCGATCCGCGGGAAGTAGCCGTCGGGCGTCGCGCGCCCGCGGTCGCCGTGGCAGGTCTCGCAGGCCCGCATGCGCTGGGCCATGGTGTCGAGTTCTGCCCGGGCAGGGGCGCAGGCCGCGGTCAGCACGACCGCGGCGAGCAGTCGCAGTGCTGCCTTCATCCGCCGGCCGTGGTGGCGACGAGGATGCGCACGGCCAGTGCCAGCGTCGCCACGAAGGCCAGCGTCAGGCCGCCGGCAACGGCCACGAACAGCGCCGGAGACCCGTGCGAGAAATCGCGCTGGCGCGCCCGCGAGCTCTGCACGCCGAAGAAGGCGGACAGCACGCTGCCGATGGTCGTCAGCACGCCGACGCGTGCCTCGCGTCTCTCGCTGTCGTGGGTCATGGTCGTTACTCCTGCGGTGCGGCGGCTGCGATCATAGGGACGGGCGCGGCACGGCAACAGGCACAGATGCGCCCGGGATCCGCCGTAACAGTTGCCGCACTGCCGGGACCGATCGCGACGCATGAACCTCTACGAACGACTGGCCGACGACATTGCGCAGGGCATCGCCGACGGCGTGCTGCGTGCCGGCGAGCGGCTGCCGTCGGTGCGCGAGCTGCGCCGTCGCCGCGGGGTCAGCGCGGCCACGGTGATGCAGGGCTATGCGCTGCTGGAGCGTCGCGGCCTGGTCGAGGCGCGTCCGCGCTCCGGATACTTCGTCGCAACCGCGGCGGCACCGGCGGTCGCGGGCGACGCGGGTCCGGCCGCAGCCGCGGACGTCGCGGTTTCGGATCTGGTCTTCGCCATCCTCGGGGCCACGCGCGAACGTCGGCTGCTGCCGTTCGGCTCGGCGTTTCCGAGTCCCCTGCTGTTTCCGCTGGAACGTCTCGCGAATTCGCTGGCACGCAGTGCGCGCCGGCTCGATCCGTGGGCCTCGGTGGCGGACCTGCCACCGGGCAGCGCGGCGCTGCGCCGGGAGATCGCCCGGCGCCTGCTCGCCAGCGGCGTGACCGTGGCGCCGGACGATCTGCTGATCACCAACGGCGCGATGGAAGCGCTGAGCCTGAGCCTGCAGGGGGTGACCTCGCCGGGGGATGTGGTCGCGATCGAATCGCCGACCTTCTATGCACCGCTGCAGGCCATCGAGCGGCTGGGCCTGCGCGCGGTGGAAGTGCGCACCGATCCGTCGAGCGGCATCGATGCCGATTCGCTGCGTGCGGTGCTCGACGCGCAGCCGGTGCGGGCCTGCTGGTTCATGGGCAACTTCCACAATCCGACGGGTGCGACGGTGCCGGAAGCCCGGCGGCGCGAGGTCGTGCGGCTGCTGGCCGAGCGCGGCATCCCGTTGATCGAGGATGACGTCTATGCGGAGCTGTACTTCGGCCGGCGTCCGCTGCGCCCGTTCAAGAGCTTCGACACCCTGGGCGAGGTGCTGTACTGCGGCAGTTTCTCCAAGTGTCTCGCGCCGGGCTTTCGCATCGGCTGGGTTGCGGCCGGGCGCCACGCCGAGCGCGTGGTCCGGCTCAAGGCGATGAGTTCGCTGGCGACGAGCGTGCCGTCGCAGGAGGCGCTGGCCGACTACCTGCAGCGCGGCGGGTTCGAAGCGCATCTGCGGCGTCTGCGTCGCGCGCTGCGTGCGCAGCGGGACGAGATGCTGCAGGCCATCACCGCGCACTTTCCGGCGGGCACGCGGGCCACACGCGCCGACGGCGGCTACTTCACCTGGGTCGAGCTGCCCGGACGGGTCGACGCACTGGCGCTGCATCGTCGCGCCACGGCAGAAGGTATCGGCCTGTCGCCGGGGCCGATGTTCTCGCCGCGTGGCGGCTACCGGCACTGTATCCGCCTGAACTACGGTCACCCTTGGGACGATGCGCTGCGTACGGGCATCGCGAGGCTCGGGGCCCTGGCGCGTGCGCTCGCCGAAGCCTGATCGCCGGCCTTACGCGGCCCTCGCGTGGCAGCTCTCGTCGGTGCGCCGGATCGCATCGAGCAGATACTGCGCGTCCTTGCCGACGTCGGCGAGACGGCCCGATCCCCAGGTGTTCTGCCAGGACAGGCCGAGGAAGTACGCGCCGGGCACCGGCGTGACGCCGCGGTGGTGTATCGGATGGCCGCGGCCATTGAAGACCGGCAGGTCGATGAAGCCGTAGTCCGGGGTGAAGCCGATGGCCCAGACGATGCTGCCGATGCCGGCATCGACGAAGTCGAGTTCCGTGACTTCGTGCGACGGCGACCACGGCGGCTGGTAGGGCGGCTCGATCGGGGCGTCGATGCCGGCCTCGGCGATGTACTGGTCGACCAGCGCGCGGATGTTGTTGTAGGACCTGTCGGCTTCGTCGAGATTGCGCGCCAGATCCGGCGCGAACTGCAGCTTCGTGTCGTCGACACCCCTGAACGAACCGTAGAGCTTCATGCCCTCGAGCGCGCGCCGGCGCAGGTCGATCTCGCGACCGCCGTCGCGGCCGGTCAGGTAATGGTTGGTCTTCTCGCGCACGGTGGCCTTCTGCGGATGACGCTCGTACGGGATGTCGTAGTAGCCGGATTCCGTGAGCCAGTCGGTGACTTCGCGGCCGCGGTAGACACGCGGCGAGCGCGGTGCGCCGCCGACGCACAGGTGTACCTGCCGGCCGGCGAGATGAATGTCCTCGGCGATCTGGCAGCCGGACTGTCCGCTGCCGACCACCAGGGTTGCGCCCGGCGGCAATGACTGCGGGTTGCGGTAGTTCGACGAATGCAGCTGCAGGATCTGCTGCGGCAGCCGCTCGGCAGCGCGCGGGATCACCGGGCGACTGTAGACGCCGTTCGCGATCACCACCTGGCCGGCGATCCAGTTGCCGTCCGTCGTCGTCAGCAGGAAGCGGCCGTCCGCGGTGCGCTCGATGCGCACCACGTTGACGCCTTCGCGCAGCGGCGGGTCGAAATGGGCGACGTAGGCGTCGAGGTACTGCACGATCTCGTCGCGCAGCATGAAGCCGTGCGGATCGGGGCCGGCATAGTGGAAGCCCGGCAACCGGCACTGCCAGTTCGGCGTCACCAGGCAGAACGAGTCCCAGCGCGCGGTGCGCCATTCACTGAAGCAGCGATCGCGTTCGAAGACGACGTGGTCGATGCCGGCCTGCTTCAGATGCCAGCTCATCGACAGGCCGGCCTGTCCGCCGCCGACGATGGCGACGGCGGTGACGCGGGGTTCGGGGGACGTTGGCGCGTTCATGTGAGGTGCTCAGCTATCGAAGGATTCGACGACCACATCCGCGGCGGGATGGTTGCGGTACTGCGTGGCGCGCTGCTCGATCGCGCGAATCTGCGCGAGTGCCTGCCCGCAGCCGAAACCGTACTTCTCGGCGACGCGCGTGCTCGCGTGTTCGAGTGCCGCGCGGCTGCGGGCGACGAACTCATCCAGCGGATAGCGTCTGCCGGTTTCGAAGGCGTCGCGGATGGTGCTCGACGGCGAGTAGCAGGCGGTCACGCTGTCGTCCGGCCAGCGGACGCGGAAGGTCATCTCAGGCATGGGCCTCCTCGGCGATTCGGACCGGGTCCGGCGCGCAGCCGATGACGCTGTCGCGGCGGAAATCCCAGGCCGGGGCGTGCTGCCCGTCGCGGGCCAGGCGTAGCTGCCGCGTGTCGTCGCAACGGCCGACCGTGGCGCAAGCGATGTCGCGGCCGCGAAAGCGTTCGAGGACCGCGTCGGCATGCCGCGGGGGCACCGCGAGGATGAAGCCGTAGCTGGGGAATGCGGACAGCAGCCAGCGCTGCGGATCGGTGTCCGCGGGGCAAGGCACCGCGTCGATCTCCAGCGTGGCGCCGACACCGGAGCATTCGAGCAGCATCATCAAGGTGCCGATCAGTCCGGCCTGGCTGATGTCCTTTGCGGCTTTGCACAGGCCATCGCCGGCAATGCGCGGCAGCAGTTCCAGATCGCCGCGCAGCCGCTCTGGCGGGGCGCCGTCGGTGCAGTTCCAGTGGGGAAACGGTTCGCGATAACGGCCGCGCAGGTCGATGGCGACGATCAGCACGTCCCCCGGCTGCGCGTCGAAGCTGCTCAACAACGTGGTGGCGCGGCCCAGGATCGACACGGCGAGCTGTTCGCCCCGGCTGCGCGCGTTGCTGTGCCCGCCCACGACCGGCACCCCGTAAGTGCGCGCTGCCGCAGCGATGCCGGCGAGCAGCGGCTGCAGCGCCTCGTCGCTGCGCCCCCAGATCGCATCGACGACGGCGATCGGGCGTCCGCCCATCGCGTAGATGTCGGAGACGTTGACCATCACGCCGCACCAGCCCGCGAACCACGGATCGCGCTCGACGAAGGTCTGGATGAAGCCCTCGATCGCGAGCAGCTGCCAGCCGTCGCCGTCCGGGATGGCCGCGCAGTCGTCGCCGACCGGCACCGGCGCATGCGCGCCGAGTTCGAGCGTGCGCATGACGCCGGCGATATCGCGCTTGGCGGCGAGGCCGCGGCTGTCGTGCAGGGCGGCGATCAGGGCCTGCAGGTTCATGCGGCGCGCCTCGCCACGAAACCGGCGGTGCCCGTGCACGGCGGATACTTCGCAAGCTCGGCCTGCATGCGGTGATGCGGCCGGCCCTGCAGCTCGGTCTCCTCGAGCGTCTGCCAGTGCAGGCGGCGGAACAGCGGCACGTTCTGCGACTGTACCTGCGCGGTGAACTGCCGGGCTCCGCGCGCATGGGCGATACCGACGGCGAGCCGGATCAGTTCGCTGCCGAGCCACGCGACACGGCGGTAGTCGGGATGCACCGCGAGCCGCGAGCCCTGCCACTGGCCCGGCGCGGACTCGAGGATGCGCACCGTGCCGACGACCTGTTCGGGCATGCCGGAAACGCAGGCGACCGCGACCAGCAGCGTCGCCTCGCGATCCAGCGCGTCGCGATCGTCACGTTCGAACAGGCCCTGCTCCGTGCAGAACACCGCCCGTCGCAGGCGCATCGCCTCGCGGCGTTCCCAGCGTTCGCTTGCCGGCTTGACGAGGTACTCGCTGGGGACGAACGCGACGGCGCGTGCGACCGCGCAGGCCGGCACCCAGTCCGTGGTCGCAGTCGTGTCCGGCTCAGATCGCATGCGCACGCACCGCCGGGGCGTCCTGCTCGTAGGCGGCCAGGGAAGAGCAGGCGCCGCATTTGCCGCAGCCGGCCTTGATGTCCGCCGACTTCAGTCCGCCTTCGACCAGCATGCGGCCCAGCGGCGCGAGCAGCGCGCGCATCGCGGCGGCGCTGGGCGACGGCTGATATTCCAGCGGCGTGCCGCCCACCGGCACGAACGGGACCACGAAGGGATAGACGCCGATGCGGATCAGCGTTTCGCACATCGCGAGGATCGCCGCGTCCGTGTCGCCGAGCCCGGCGAGGATGTAGGTGCTGACCTGACCGCGGCCGAAGACATGGACCGCGCTCTCGAATGCGCGCAGGTATTCGTCGATGCCGACACTGGCCTTGCCCGGCATGATGCGGTGACGCACGTCCGGGGTCACCGCTTCGAGATGCATGCCGAGACTGTCGACGCCCGATGCCTTCAGTCGCGCGAACCATGCGGGGTCGTCGGGCGGCTCGCACTGGGCCTGGATCGGCAGGTCCACGGCGGCCTTCACCGCGAACGCGCTTTCGCAGAGGATCGCGGCGCCACGATCGGTGAAGTTCGGCGTGCCGGTGGTCATCACCATGTGCTTCACGCCGTCGAGGAGCACGGCCGCACGGGCGACTTCGGCAAGATGTTCCGGGGTCTTGCGGTTGATCGTGCGGCCTTCCTTGAGTGACTCGCCGATCGCGCAGAACTGGCAGGAGGTGCTGCGCCGGCCGTAGCGGATGCAGGTCTGCAGCACGGTTGTCGCCAGCACGTCGGCGCCGTGCAGCTGCGCGATCTTCGAGTACGGGATGCCGTCGAAGGTCTGCATCCTGTAGAAGCGCGGCTGACGTGGAAACTCCAGCTTCGCGACGGCCAGGCCGTTGCGCTCCAGCACGCTGACGCCGTGTGCGTCCGGCGTCCGTGCGAGAAACGGCGAGGCCTTCGCCGCGTTGCTGTGCACCGGCACCATGACCGTACGCCCGGCCAGCGTGACGGCCTTGTGGTCGGTCGGTCCGGCGCCGCCCCTGCGTGCCGCGGCGCCGGCCTGCGGGTCTTCCAGGCGCAGCCCCAGCGCCTGCACTTCGGTGATCAGGTGCTGGCCGAGTTGTGCCAGTGGCAGGGCGGTGTCGTCCATGTCATTTCCCCATCAGGGTGGTGATGGCCTGCATGTAGGCGGCTTCGACCGCATCCGGGCGCGTGGACGGCGCGGGTGGCGTCGCCGACGGGGCGTCGGTGCGTGTCAGCGGCGTCGCGGCGCGCGCGTCGAGCTGCAGACTCAGCAGCTCCGGCCGCGCGTAGTGGCCGACCGCATCCATCATCCGCTTGCGTTTGTCGATCAGGGCGAAGTCGAGGTCCGCGACCACCATGCCCTCGCCGTCGCGCAGCGGTTCGGCCAGATGCTTGCCTTCCGGCGAGATGATCGCGGTGTAGCAGCCGCCGTTGAATGCCTTTTCCAGTTCCGGCGATGGCGCCTGCGCCCGGCGCTGTTCCGGCGTCAGCCAGGCGGTGGCATTGACGACGAAGCAGCCGGACTCGAGGGCGTGATGGCGCATCGTCACTTCCATCTGTTCGGCGAAGACCGGACCGACCAGGGAGCCGGGAAACTGCGAGCAGTGAATCTGCTCGTGCTGCGCCATCAGCGCGTAGCGGGCCAGCGGGTTGTAGTGCTCCCAGCATGCGAGCGCGCCGACGGTGCCGGCGGCGGTTTCGACCGTGCGCAGACCGGAGCCGTCGCCCATGCCCCACACCATGCGTTCGTGGTAGGTCGGCGTGATCTTGCGACGCTTGAGCGCGAGCGTGCCGTCGGCGTCGAACACGAGCTGGGTGTTGTACAGCGTGCCGTGATCGCGCTCGTTCACGCCGAGCACGACGACCATGCCGGCCGTGCGCGCCGCGTCGGCAACCGCGTCGGTCACCGGTCCGGGCACCGTCGGTGCGTGCTCGTAGAGCTTCAGATGTGCCGGTCCCATCGTCACCGCAGGGGTCACGAACGAGAAGTACGGGTAGTACGGCACCACCGTCTCGGGGAAGACGATCAGCTGCACGCCCTGCGCCGCGGCGTCCTCGATGGCCGCGAGCACTTTGTCGACGGTGCCCGAGGCCGAATCCAGCTCGGGATTGAGCTGGACGGCCGCGGCGCGGACGGTTTTCTTCGCGCTCATGCTGCGAACCCGGCTACACGGTCCACGTGTGGATCATGAAGGCGTTGTCGTTGCGGTGAAGCAGGATCAGATCCAGCACGTCCAGCGGATTGATCGGGCGGATGCCGGGCACCAGCGAGTGCTCGCCGTGGCCGTAGAGCATCTGCAGGGCGAAGCGGCAGCAGTAGACCTTGCCGCCCTCGGACATGAAGGCTTCGAGCTGCTTGGCGAAGTTCTGTGCGCCCGGGAACGCCTCGTCGCCGATCGTCGGAAAACCGCGCTGGATGCCCAGGGTGACGCCCGGACCGTAGAGCAGGATCGAGGTTTCGAAGCCCTTGCGCATGAGGCGCTTGGCCTGAAGGATGTTCACGAGGCCGATCGAGCCTTCGAACGCCACCGTATGAAAGGTCACCAGCGCCTTTTCGCCGGGTTTGGCCTTCACGTCCTCGAAGACTTTCTCTTCGTAGTCGACGAAGAAATCGCCCTTCTTGGTGGCCGGGGTGCTGACTGCGGGCATGGCTGCGCTCCTTGGGATGTTCGGTGATGCGGCGGACCGTCCCGCCGACCCCGTGGAGGGCGCAATCGATGTGCCAATTGTTTCGCCGGATTCGAGGTGATGATCCGATCAATGCGAGACATTCCGGAATGCTCAGAAGATTTTTCTGCCGGCGCAGCCGGGCGTCCGGCGGGGGCTTTCGCCGTCGCCGCGAAACACTGCGAAACACCCTGTTTTCAAAGAAATCTGGGCGCACCTGCAGCAGGCGATCGTGCCTCCGGGCGGTGCATGTGCTGCGCCGATTGCGTGCAGCAAAGCGGCGATTTGTTTCGTTCGGATATGCGATCAATGCGGAACGATTCTTGCGATCAACGGGGCACCCCTGTCCTTTCCGCATGTCCCGACATGTCCAACGAAACCAGCCGCTGGGCCGCGGCGATCCGCAACAGCAGCAAACCGGCCTATGTCGCCCTTGCCGATGCGCTCGCCGCGGATATCCAGTCCGGCCAGCTCGCCGCGCTGCAGCGGCTGCCGACGCTGCGCTCGCTCGCAGGGGCGCTCGATCTCAATTTCAGTACCGTTGCGCGCGGCTATGCCGAGGCGCAACGTCGCGGCCTGATCGACAGCCGCGCCGGCAGCGGCAGCTTCGTGCGCGAGACGCTGAGCAGCGGGCCGGTACGGCGCTCGCCGCCGGCGGGCATCATCGACATGACGATGAACATGCCGCCCGAGCCGCGCGACCCGGCCTTGTTGCAGCGTCTGCGCGACGGCTTCGCCAGCCTCGCCGCCGACGGCGATCCGTGGTCGATGCTGCGCTACCAGGAATTCGGCGGCATGCCCGAGGACCGCGAGGCCGGGGCGCGCTGGCTGTCCCGGCATGTGCCGGGAGTCGACGGTTCGCGGGTGCTGGTCTGTCCCGGTGCCCAGGGGGCCTTGCTGGCCTTGTTCGCCCTGCTCGCGCGGCCCGGCGACAGCATCGCCTGCGAGGCCGTGACCTATCCGGGTATCAAGGGCCTGGCGGCGCAGCTGGGCATCCGTCTCGCCGGTCTGCCGGCGGATGATGCGGGCATCGATCCGGAGGCCTTCGGCGCGCTCTGCGCGGCCGACTTGCCGAAGGCGCTGTACCTGAACCCGACACTGAACAACCCGACGACGGCGGTGATGTCGCCCGAACGTCGCGAGGCCGTGGCCGAGATCGCGCGGCGCTACAACGTGCCGATCATCGAGGACGATCCCTACGCCTGCCTGCCGCAGCAGCGGTCGGTCGCGCTGGCGGCGCTGGCGCCGGAGCTGACCTTCCATGTCACCGGTTTCTCCAAGTGCCTCGGTGCGGGCATGCGTATCGGCTACGTCTCGCTGCCCAGCGCACGCTATGCGGCGCGACTGTCGGCGATCATGCGCACGACGACGGTGATGGCTCCGCCGCCGCTGGTCCGTCTGGCCACGCGCTGGATCGACGACGGCACCGTGCGCGCGATGACGCTGGCGATCCGCGAGGAGTCGCGTGCGCGCCAGCGCATCGCCGTGCAGGTGCTGCGTCGCGCCGACTACTTCACGAAGCCGGAAGCCTTCCATCTGTGGCTTGCGGTCCCGGCGCCGTGGACGCGCATCGAGTTCGCGACGCACCTGCGCGCGCACGGGGTCGGTGTTGTCGTGTCCGACACCTTCACCGTCAGCGGCGCCGCGCCGGAAGCGGTGCGCGTCTGCCTCGGCGGCCCGGCGGACCGCGACGGGTGCCGGCATACGCTGGAGATCATCGAGGACGCGATCGAGCAGGCGCCCGCCGTGATGTCGCGCGTGATGTGAGCCCGTGGGGCGCTGCGGCCAATCCGTCGCGGCGCGGACGCTGGCAGGATGCCGGCCATGATGCGCAAGCGGTCCGGTGCACTGCCGGTGCCGTGAGCGCGGTGCGAAGAAGGGGAGAGTCCTATGAATGCGAAGATCCTGCGGCTGTGGGCCGCGACGATGGTGCTCGGGCTGGCCGCCTGCGGAGACGGCAGCGACGCGCCGGCACCGGTCGGCGACGGCGGCGGCGCCAAGTGGTTCACCTACGAGCGCGCGGAGGCGTATCCGGGCGTCGCCCAGATCTCCGGCCTGAAGATCACGATGGCGGACGGCATCGAGCTGTCGGCCAGCGTGGCGTTGCCGGCCGACGCCAGCGGCAACACGGTCGAACAGCCGTTCCCGGTCATCCTCACGCAGACCGGCTACAACAAGAGCGTGCCGGCGATCCCGGCGTCGAACGACTACCTGGTCAAGCGCGGCTACGCGCACCTGTCGGTGGACGTGCGCGGCACCGGGCTGTCGCAGGGGCAGTGGGAGGCTTTCGGCGAGACCGAGCAGGCCGACTATCTGGCGGTGATCGACTGGGCGTCGAAGCAGACCTGGAGCAACGGCACCGTCGGCACCTGGGGCGCATCGTTCATGGCGATCACCCAGCTCTACACGGCGGCGCACCAGCACCCGGCGCACAAGGCCGTGTTCGCCATCGTGCCGATGGCCGACGGCTACCGCGACATCGTCTTCACCGGCGGGCAGACCAACATCGGCTTCATTCCGCTGTGGATGGGCTTGGTCACCGCGCTCGGCGTGCTGCCGGTGGAGCCCGATCCGGCGGCGCCGGTGACGATCCTCGAACACCTGACCAGCGCGCTGCTGAATTTCCAGGTGCCGGTGATCGCCCAGTCGGCGATCGGTGTCGGCGGCTACAACTACGACGGCCCGTTCTGGCGCACGCGCTCGCCGATCGAGCAGGCCGACCGTATCCGCATCCCGACCTTCATCGTCGGCGGTCTCAACGACATCTTCCAGCGCGGCGAGCCGCTGCTCTACGAGGCGATCTCGCGCAACACGACCACGAAGCTGCTGATCGGGCCGTGGCAGCACCTCGACGGCTCCCAGGGCGCCGGTCTGCCGGCCAACGACGTGCCGGACCTCGACCGCATCGCGCTGATGTGGTTCGACCAGTATCTCCGGGGCATGGACGTGGGCGCGGCCGCAGTGCCGAACGTCACGCAGTACTACTACGGCGCCGAGCGCTACGCGACGACCACCGGCTGGCCGCATCCGCAGGCACGCGCGGAACGCTGGTATCTGCGCGGCGACCGCAGCCTCAGCCGCGAGGCACCGGGAACCGACGAAGCAGGCAATGTGGTGCTGCAGCAGCCGCTCAACGGCATCTGCTCGACCAGCACCTCGCAATGGACCGCCGGCATCCTCGGCCTGGTGCCGCTGCCGTGCTTCGACAGCAACAACCTCAACGAGAATCCGCTGTTCGAGGTCGCCTTCACCACCGACGCGATGGCCGAGGACTACGTGGTCAACGGGCCGATCCAGGCCGACCTACACATCTCGACGACCGCGCTCGATGCCGGCGTGCTCGTGCGCGTCACCGAGGTCTCTCCGGACGGCACCTCGCGCGAGCTGACCAACGGCATCCTCACGGCGTCGCTGCGCCAGGTCGATGCGGCGCGCTCGCGCTACCTCGACGGTCAGATGATCCAGCCCTGGCATCCGTTCACCGAAGCCTCGCGCGAGGATGTCGGCATGAACACCGTGGTGCACCTGCCGGTCGAGGTGTTTCCGTCGAGCTTCGTGATCAAGGAAGGCTATCGGCTGCGCGTCACCGTCGGCGCCAGCGATTTCCCGCATGGCCTGCCGCCGCTCGTCGATCTGGTCGACCAGCTGGTCGGTGCCATGACCGTGTACAGCGACGCGGCGCACCCGTCGAGCATCGTCGTGCCGGCGGTGCCGCTGAGCGCGCTGCCGCAGGACTGAGCTTTTTATTCCGCGCGCGGCAGCCGCAGGCGCCAGTGGGCGCCGCGCGCACTGTCGAGCAGCTCGATGCCGCCGCCGTGCGCGGCGAGCAGTGCACGGATGATCGCGAGGCCCAGGCCGGTGTTGCCGCCGTCGCGCGCGGTGGTGAAGAAGGGTTCGAAGATGCGTGCGCGGTTCGCTGGTGAGATGCCGTTGCCGTCGTCGGACACGTCGAGCTCGACGTCGTCCGCGGTGTCGCGCCATGCCAAGCGCGCGCGGGCGCCAGCGCCCGCGTGCTGCCGGACGTTGTCGAGCAGGCTGCCGAGCATCGAATCGAGCAGTTCGGCGGCGACCGTGACGTGCAAGGGCGCGCCGCCGTCGATCTCGACCGACAGGCCGCTTTCGCGGTGGCGTGCGGTGACCGCAGCAGCCACGATGGCGAGGTCTGCACTGCCGCCGCTCACCGGCTGCATGTCGGCGCGGGCCAGCTCGAGCAGGCGCTGCACGAGCCGTTCGAGCCGCGTCGCATCGGCAGCCAGAATGCCGAGGAACCGCGCGCGCTCGTCGACGGACATACCCTCGCCATGGTCGCGCAGCAGTTCGACCGACCCCTGGATCGCGGTCAGCGGCGTCTTGAACTCGTGCGAGACGTGCGCGGCGAAGTCGCGGATGTAGCGCGCCCGTGCTTCGAGAGTCTGTGCCATGCCGGCCACCGTCTCCGACAGCTCGGCGATCTCGCGCGTGCCCGGGCGCTTCAGCGGCACCACCGCGTTCTGCTCGCCGCGTGCGGCGCGGCGCGCCTGCTCGATCAGACGTTTCACCGGCCCGGTGATCGTCACCGACATCAGCAGCGTCAGCGTGATGACGACGAGCAGCAGGCCGATGCCGGCGCGCAGCAGCGGCTTGCGCTTACCGTAGATGGCCTGCCGGATGTTGGCCGGCGTACGCACCAGCAGCACGGCACCGATCACGCGACCGTCGCGCTCGATCGGTTCGGTGACGTAGACACGGATGCGCGTGCCGCGCGAGATCGAATCCAGCGGCGGTGGGGGTGCTTCCGCGCCGCGCCAGCGCATCGCGCTCACAGCTTCGCCGGTCAGCGCGCGCCGCACCTCGTCCTGCGCCGCGAGCGACAGGCCGATGTCGTCGGCGCGCTCGTCGCCGGTCGAGGCGACGATCAGGCCGCCGGCATCGACGATGCGCATGCCGGCCAGTGTCGTCTGCTGCGCGGCACGCAGCATCGGCGTGAGCTCGCGGCCGATCGTGCGCGCAATGCGGTCCGGTTTGCGCGTGGTCGGTTGCGGATCGGCCGGGGCCGGCAGCACCGGATCGGTGGCGAGGTCGAGATCGGCCCAGCGCGGTCGCCAGCGACCCTCCGGATCGCTCGGCGGCGGCGGGGCGATCGCCGGCGTGCCGTAGTCTCCCGGCACGCGCTTCTGGCGCGCGAGCGCCGCAAGGTACGCCGCCTCGATGAACGCGGCCTGCGCGATCAGCTCGGATTCGGTCTGGCGGATCAGGGCACTCTCGTACAGCCGCAGCCAGGTGATGCCGCCGAGCGGCAGCGCGAGAATCACCAGATTCACCAGCAGCAGCACCGTGCGCAGGCGCAGCCGGCGAGCGCCCGCACAGGGATGTGCGGGCAGGGGTCGGGAAGAGGCCGGTGGTTGCGCCATGGACCGCTACGACGACGCCTGTGACAAGCGGCTTCTCATACGCACGGCCCGAGCTTGTAGCCGACGCCATGCACGGTTTCGATCGGGTGAGCCGGAGCAAGGTGAATGTCCGGTGGACATTCACCCCGGCGAACGCCCGCACAGGGATGTGCGGGCAGGGGGTGGTGGACGCGATGCTGCCGCGCCAGGGATGGCGGCGACGCCCAGGCCGGTGCGGCGCGGGATGCGAGGCTCATGTGCAGGGTCCAAGCTTGTAGCCGACGCCATGGACGGTTTCGATCGGATCTGCTCCTACCTCGTCGAGCTTGGCCCGTACGCGGCGCAGGTGGCTGTCGATCGTGCGGTCGGACACGATCCTGTGCAGCGCATAGGCCTCGTTCATCAGGTGGTCGCGCGTGCACACGCGGCCGGGCCGGGTGATCAGGGTGCGCAGGATGCCGAATTCGGTCAGCGTCAGCACCAGCTCGCGTTCGTCCCACCAGGCCTTGTACTGCTCCGGGTCCAGGCGCAGGCGGCCATGCTGCAGCAGCGCCGGTGCCGCGTCGGCGGCCGGACGGCGCAGCCGCGCGCGCACGCGCGCCACCAGTTCGCGTGGCGAGAACGGCTTGGCCATGTAGTCGTCGCCGCCCAGTTCGAGTCCGAGGATGCGGTCGATCTCGTCGTCCTTCGAGCTCAGGAAGATGATCGGTACGCCGGCGTTGCGCGGGTCGGCGCGCAGCCGTCGGCAGACCTCGGTGCCGTCGAGCTCCGGCATGAGGATGTCGAGCACGACGAGATCCGGCCGTTCCGCAACGAAGCGCGCGAGGGCCTGTTCGCCGTCGGCCGCGGTCGTCGTCGCATAGCCGGCCTTGGCGAGCGCGAAGCAGACGACCTCGCGGATGTTGGCGTCGTCGTCGACGACCAGGATCTTCGTCATCGGAATCGGTCCGGGGAACGGATCGCAGCTTAGCAGCGCCCTGTCGCGTCGCCGCCAGTCTGCACACCATCTGCACGAAGTTCCGCTGAAGCTGCACATCGTCGCGTCGGCGCCTGCACGGCCGGCACACAGACTGCCCGCCATCGAAGACAGCGGAGCGGATCGATGGTGGCGGCGATGCGAGCGAGGGTGGGGGTCGACCGGATCGGACCGGCGCCGGTGTTGCTAGTCGCGGCCCTGCTGCTTGCCATCGAACCGGCGGGGTGGCTGCTGCGCAGCTGGCGCGACGCCGCCTACAACCCGCAGGGGCTGTGGGTCGGTCTGGCAGTCGCCGCGCTGTTCCTGTGGTCGTGGGCCAGCGAGCAGCAGCCGGGATCTGCGCAGAACCGCCGCTATGCCTTCGCGCTGCTGGCCGTCAGCGCCCTGGTACGGCTGGTCGGCCAGGTGTTGCGCGTCAACGTGATCGGTGCGCTGACGCTGGCACTCGACGTGTACGCGCTGGCGACGCTGGCCGGACTGCGGACGCGCGAGCGCGCCGTGTCGCCGTTCTGGCTGTCGCTGCTGTTCGCGTTCTCGCTGCCGCTGGAGCGCGTCGTGCAGCGCCTGGCCGGCTACGGCCTGCAGCAACTGTCGGCATCCGGAGCGTGCGAACTGCTCGGCTGGTTCACCGATGGACTGCTGTGCGTCGGCACCCGCCTGCTGCTGGACGGGCAGGACCTGCTCGTCGATCTGCCGTGCTCCGGGGCCCGCGGACTGATGCTGGTGCTGACGCTGTACGCCGGCCTGTGTGCGCTGCGACGTCCGCGGCCGGCTCAGGCGCTGATCGGCCTGCTGTTCACGCTGGCCGGGGCCTGGCTGTCGAACACGCTGCGCATCGTCGCGCTCGCCGTCGGTCTGGTGCAGGCGCCGCAGCTCGATCTGATGAACGGGCCGGCACACGAAGCGTTGGGGCTGTGTGCCCTGCTGCTGGCGGCAGTGCCGGTCCTGCTGTGGGCGCGACGTATCACCCCGTTCTCTTCGCCGGCGAGGGAACGCGTCCTTGCCGGTGCCGGTGCCGGTGCCGCGCGTGGCGATCGCGAGCCTCGGTCCGCCCCGCTCGACCCGGACGCCGCCGCGCCGGCGATCGGTAGCGCGAACCCGGCACCGGCGCGCGCACGGCCCTGGGCCTGGCTGCTGCTCGGTTTCGCCATCGTCGCCGTGTCGGCGCCGGCGCGACCGGTCGACGTCGTGCGCGACACGCCGCCGCCGCAGGCACCCGTCGTGCTCGGCGCCTACGCGGCGCAGCCGCAAGCCCTCGATGCGGTCGAGCGCGAGTATTTCGCGCGCTATGGCGGCGGTGCCGCGAAAGCCTCTTACGGTCCGTTCGGTCTGCTGCTGGTGTCCACGCGTGCGCCGCTGCGGCATCTGCATGCGCCGGACGAGTGCCTGCGCGGCAGCGGCTATCGCGTCGACTACCTCGGCCTCGAACACGCCGGCCTGCCGAGCGCGCTCTACCGCGCCACCGATGCGGGCGGTCGTAGCTGGCGCGTTGCCGTGTCCTACGTGTCAGACCGTGGCGAGCATGCCGCCAGCGTTGGCGAGGCCGTGTGGCGCTGGCTGCGCGCGCCGGAGGCGACGTGGACGATGGTCCAGCGCATCGCGCCGTGGCCCGGCGCCGAAGACCCCGAACGTCGCGACTGGGAGAGCGCCCTGCTGCGCGCGCTCGACCTGCCGTCGGCGCCCGTCCATCTCGTTCACCGCGTACCTGACGCAATCTAGGGAGTCCGAGTCATGCGCAACCGTTTGCTGTTTTTCGTCAGTTTCGTCCTCGCCCTGTTCCTGGTGCCGGCTTTCGCGGCGCGTGCCGAGGCGCCGCGGCTGGCCGGCACGATCGAGGCCGATATCGATGGCCGCGTGGTGCGCCTGCCGCTGCTGAAGACCGATATCGAAGTGGACATCGCCGGCGATCTGGCTTCGGTGGGCATCGTGCAGACCTTTGCCAATCCGGCGCAGCAGGCGATGCACGCGACGTACCTGTTTCCGCTGAACCACGACGCCGCCGTTCACGAGATGTGGATGGAGGTCGGCGCCGAACGCATCCGCGCGCAGATCCAGGAGGTGCAGCAGGCCGAGCGCACGTTCGAGCGCGCGAAGTCGGAAGGTCGCGCCGCCGCGTTGCTCAAGCAGCACCGGCCGAACATGTTCACGCAGCAGATCGCGAACCTGATGCCGGGCCTGCCGGTCCGCGTGACGCTGCGCTACGTGCAGACCGTGCCGAAGGTCGACGGCGACTACGAACTGGTGCTGCCGCTGGTCGTCGGTCCGCGCTTCCAGCCGCCGGGCGCCGATCGGCCGCCGGCACCGGTGGACGAGCCGGCTGCGGTTCGCGAAGGGACGTGGGCGCTGGCGGCGTTGCCGGACTACGCGCCGGTGTTCGGCCTCGACCTGCCGCCCACCATCGACGATGCGCGCGTCGGCTTGCGCATCCGCATCGACGGCGGCTTGCCGGTGCAGCGCGTCGAGAGCCGCACGCACGCGATCGCGACGCAGGCCGAGACCGCGACACGCTGGACGGTCGGCCTGCGGCACGGCCGCACGATCGACAACCGCGATTTCGTATTGCGTTACCGCCTCGCCGGCGCGGCGACGAACGCCGGGCTGCTGGTGCAGGCCGACGAGACGGGGGGCTATTTCTCGCTGCTGATCGAGCCGCCGGCGGCGCCGGCCGATGCGGACGTCACGCCGCGCGAAATGGTGTTCCTGCTCGACTGCTCCGGCTCCATGCACGGTCTGCCGATGGACGCCAGCAAGGCCTTCATGCGCGAGGCGCTGCGCAAGCTGCGGCCGACCGACAGCTTCCGCATCATCCGCTTCAGCGACGACGCCACCGAGTTCAGCGAGGCGCCGTTGCCGGCGAGCGCCGACAACATCCGCCGCGGCCTGGCCTACACCGACCGCCTGCGCGGCGAAGGCGGCACGATGATGGCGCGCGGCATCCGCCAGGCGCTGGAAGTCCCGGCGCCGGCCGGCAGCCTGCGCATCGTCACCTTTCTCACCGACGGCTACATCGGCAACGAGGCCGAGATCCTGCGCCTAGTCGGGGAGTTGCGCGGCGGCGCGCGCCTGTACGCCTTCGGTGTCGGCACCGGCGTCAACCGGCATCTGCTCGACGAGCTCGGACGCACCGGCCGCGGCTTCAGCCGCTACATGGACCCGACCGAGGACGTGGAGCGCGTCGCCGCCGAACTCAGCGAGCGCCTGCAGTCGCCGGTGCTGACCGACATCGCCATCGACTGGAACGGCTTGCCGGTCACCGACATCGTGCCGGAGACGATACCGGACCTGTTCGCCGGGCAGTCGTTGCGCATCCAGGGGCGCTACACACAGCCCGGGTCCGGCCGGATTCGCGTGCACGGCCGGTCGCGCGGGCGTGCGGGGACCTTGATGCTGCCGGTCGAACTGCCTGCGCGCACCGCGAAGGATGCGCCGGTGGCGCGTCTGTGGGCGCGGGCCGCCATCCGCGACGCCATGACGCGGATGACGCTGCCGCCGATGTACTTCCAAGCGCGCGGCGAGCCGGTGCCGGACTTCGAGACGCTCAAGAACGAAGTCACCGATCTGGGATTGCAGTTTTCGCTGGTCACGCGCTGGACCGCTTTCGTCGCGGTGTCCGAACAGATCTACAACGCGGCGCCGCAGGACACCGTCGACGCTGCGGTGCCGCTGCCGCCGGTCGCGGGCGTCACGCCCCGCGCCTACGGTTCGACCGCGAACAGCTTCGTCGGCGCGGCCGGGCCCGAGGCTTCGGTCTGGGGCGGCATGCTGGCATTGCTGCTGGCGGCCGGCCTGCTGCGGCGCCGGCGGGGCGCGGTTTGCGCGGCCGCCCCCCCTGTTTAGGGGTGAAGTGCATTTACCAGCGCCCGGTTTCTGGCGTGCGCCCCCTGGTCGCGCTTACCATGGTGATGGTTGTGGGGTCCGGGGGGACCATGTTGAAGCACCTTGCCAGCGGCGCGCTGCTTGCGGCGGCTGTGGCGGGATCGTCGGCCTCGGCCGAGGTGTCCGCATTCGCGGACGGACTCGGCGCGTTCCTCGACGATGTCCGTCACGGCGAACTGCGCACGCCGCAACGCTATACCACTCAGCTGCCGCTGATCACGAGCCGCGACAAGCGGCGCGCCGTCGCGCCCGAGCTCGACGTCGTGGCCGGCCGGCTCGACGCCCGCACCTGCCTCTACCAATTGAGGCTCGGCCTCGAATGGTCGGGCAAGGCGCTCGACGAGGACGATGCGGCCGTCGGCGGACGCACGCTGATCCAGCAGGCGCCCTGCGCCACGCTCGTCAACGAGGTCGTCGCCGTGGCGATCTACGAGATCTCCACGCTCGAACGCCGGCTGCACCAAGGCGGGCGTTTCGCGATGAACCGCGAGCGCGACAAGATCATCGCGGCGGCGCGCCGCATGCCCGACTCCGACGTGCCGGTGCAGGCGGTCCTGACTGCCGTGACCATCGACGGGCGCGTGAACCTGCGCATGGCGCCGTCGCTCAAGGCGCCGGTCATGGCCAAGCTGGCGCCGGCCTCGGTGATCCAGGTCGCGCCGACCGCGAGCGGCGACTGGTTCGCGCTTCACGGCCAGCCGGGCTTCGTCCACGCGAGCGCACTGCAGTCGGTCGAGCATGCCGATGAAGCGGGCACGCCGGCACCAGTCACGGTGGCGGCGGCGTCGTTCATCCAGGCCACCGTCGGCAGCGCGCACCTCGCAGTCCGTGAGCGGCCGTCGATCAACGGCCGTGTCGTGGCGCGGCTCAAGCCGGGGACCGCCGTGCAGCTGGTCGAGACGGCGGAGCAGGGCTGGTTCGAGCTGGCCCAGGGCGACGGTTTCGTGCACGAATCGGGACTCGTGCAGGCCCTCAAGGCGGCCTACCGCGGCGGTTCGGGCGGCGGCGTCCGCCTGCCCTGAGGTTCGCCTTCGGCGCGCCGCCCGCGGGCGCGGACGATCGCGTCGACCTCCGCCTGCCAGCGCGCCATCGCCTCGGTGTAGTCGTCCAGCACGCACTGCGCGCAGCCGCCGAAGCAGCAGTCCGGCCGTTCCGGCGGCGGCGGTAGGCCCGGCTCGTTCTCCATCCTTTCGCCGTTCATGCGAAGCGGCGCCCGCCGAGTCGCCGCGCGGCCATCGCCTCCTGGGCCGTCACCACACGCCCGCCCGGCCACTGCAGGCGCGTGATCTCGAGGCTGCCGCTGCCGCAGGCGACGCGCAGGTCGTCCGCGGCGACGATCGTGCCCGGCGGCAGGTCGACGGCCGGCGCCGGCCGCGCCGCGAGGATGCGGACGCGCTCGCCGTCGAGTTCGCTCCAGGCCACCGGAACCGGATTGAACGCGCGAACGCGCCGCGCAAGCCCTGCGGCGTCGGACGCCCAGGCGACGCGCGCTTCTTCCTTGCTGAGCTTGGACGCATAGGTCGCCCCTGCGGCAGGCTGCGCCTGTTCGCGCAGCGTGCCCGCCTCGAGCGCAGCCAGCGCTTCCACGATCAGTCGCGCGCCCAGCGGCGCGAGGCGGTCATGCAGAACGGCCGCTGTGGTGTCTTCGTCGATCGGCACCGCCTCGCGCAGCAGCATCGGCCCGGTGTCGAGGCCGGCGTCCATGCGCATGATGGTGATGCCGGTTTCGGTGTCGCCGGCCTCGATGGCCCGCTGGATGGGGGCGGCGCCGCGCCAGCGCGGCAGCAGCGAGGCGTGGATGTTGAGGCAGCCGCGAGGCGGGATGTCGAGCACTGCCTGCGGCAGGATCAGGCCGTAGGCCACGACCACCATGATCTCGGGCGCGAGCAGGCGCAGCTCGGCCTGCGCTTCTGCGCGCAGCTTTTCCGGCTTGTACAGCGGCAGCCCCAGCGCCGCGGCCCGTTGCGCAACCGGCGATGGCATGAGCTTGCGTCCGCGGCCGGCAGGGCGATCCGGCTGGGTGAAGACGCCGACGATCTCGTGCCCGGCGCCGTGCAGGGCGTCGAGCGCCGAGACGGAGAACTCCGGCGTGCCGGCGAAGACGAGCCGCATGAGGGCAGCCTTCAGCGGCCGGCTGCCAGGTCCCGGCAGCGCCGCTTCGGGTCTGGAATCCGGAAAGGAAGAACCGCTCGTCTCACGCCGCGTTCCGCTGCTTGGCCAGCTTCTTGAGCAGGCGCTCGCGCTTGATGCTCGACAGCCGGTCGATGTAGAGCTTGCCGTCCAGGTGGTCGATCTCGTGCTGGATCGCCTGTGCCAGCAGGCCTTCGGCTTCGACCTCCCACGGCTGGCCGTGACGGTCGAGGGCGCGCATCTTCAGGCGCGCGTAGCGTTCGACCTTCTCGCCGACGCCGGGCACCGACAGGCAGCCCTCTTCCATGATCTCGGCCTGCTGCGGTTCGCTGATCTCGGGATTGATCATGACCATCGGCGCCGGCTGGCCCTTGTCCTCGGCACAGTCCATCACCGCCACGCGCAGCGGCACGCCGACCTGGGTCGCGGCAAGACCCACTCCGGGCGCCGCGTACATGGTCTCGAACATGTCGTCGATCAGCTTCTGCAGGGCCTCGTCGAAGTCGCGCACCGGCCGCGCCTTCTGGCGCAAGCGGGGGTCGGGGTGATGCAGAATCGTGAGCAAAGCCATCGTGGCAAACCGACTGCGTGTAGAAATGACCCTCAAAGTTGACGGCAAACGATTGAGCCGTCTACAGTTTGGCCGTTCAGGCGCAACCCGCGGGGAAGGTGCCGCCATGCCCGATTATACCGGTTCGAGGACGCTGCCCGGCATTGCCGCCGTGGCCTTGTCGTGCCTTGCCGCCTGCGCGCAGACCGGCGAACGCCGCGAATACGTGCCCCCGCCTGCGTCGGCAGCGCCCGCCGTGTCGACGGCGCCGACCGCCACGCCGATGGCGGAGCAGGCGCCCCCCGTGGCCCGTCCCCGCGACGTCGCGCAGGTCCGCGAGGACGCGCCGCTGCGTTACGTGGTGCAGCCCGGCGACACGCTGTGGGATGTGTCGAAGCGCTTCCTGCTCGAGCCCTGGCAGTGGCCCGAGATCTGGTACGTGAACGACCAGGTGGCCAACCCGCATCTGATCTACCCCGGCGACGTGCTGACGCTGATCTGGCGCGATGGTCGGCCGATGGTCGCGCGCGAGGCTCTCGACGTCGAGTACCTGTCGCCGCGGGTGCGCGAACTGCCGCTCGAGGCAGCGATCCCGACGATTCCGCTGGAAGCGATCCGCGATTTCCTGCGCCGCGCCCGCGTGGTGTCGGCGGAAGACCTGCGGACCGCGCCCTACGTGCTCGGCTTCGCCGATCCGCGCCTCGTCGTCGGCGCCGGCAGCGAGGTCTACGTGCGCAACATGCCGGCGGACGAGACCTATCAGTACGACGCCGTGCGCATCGGCGAGCGCTACGTCGACCCGGACAGCGGCGAGTTCCTCGGCTGGGAGGCGATTCCGGTCGCCGACATGGAAGTGCGTCGCTACGGCGAGCCGGCGACGGCGATGGTCGCGCGCAGCTACCGCGAGACGCGTGCCGGCGACCGCCTGCTCGAACCGGAGCCGGACGCTTTCACCGCCAACTTCTACCCGCGCCCGGCCGATGCCGGGCTCGCCGGCCGCATCATCTCGGTCTTCGACGGCGTGTCCCAGATCGGCCAGTACCAGGTCGTGACCCTGAGCCGCGGGGCGGTCGACGGCGTCGAGGTGGGACACGTGCTCAACGTGTTCCAGTCCGGACGTCGCACACGCGATCCGTACAGCGGCGTGCACGTGCCGCTGCCCGAGGTGTTCGCCGGCACGGTGATGGTGTTCAAGCTCGAGGAGCGCGTGAGCTTCGCGCTGGTGGTCGACGCCGAGCGCGAGATCCATCTCTACGATCGCGTGCGCGGACCGCAGGCCGGGGGCTGAGGCCACACCGCCCTTGCGGCCGCTCCGGCTTCGGGCGACGCTAGCGTGGTGGACGCACAGGCCCTGAGACCCTGGCTGGTGCTGTGCCGCGCGCCGCGGGTCGGCGGTGCGGCCATCCGCCACCTTCTCGATCGTTTCCCCAGCGCCCACGACGCGGTCTCCGCGAGCCGGGCCGCGCTCGCTGCTGCCGGTCTCGATGTCGCCCAGATCGAGGCGGTGCAGCGTCCGGATGCCGATGCGCTTGCCCGCGATCTCGACTGGCTGGCCGCTCCGGGCCGGCGCCTGCTGACGTGGCGCGACGACGACTATCCGGCGGCGCTGCGCGAGATCGCGCAGCCCCCGGCCGTGCTGTTCGTGCAGGGCGACGCGGACTGGCTCGCGGTGCCACAGATCGCGATCGTCGGCAGCCGCCATGCCAGTCCGCAGGGCCTCGAGAATGCCCAGGCATTCGCCGGCGAGCTGGCGCGCCGGGGGCTGGCGGTCACCAGCGGACTGGCGCTGGGCATCGATGGCGCCGCGCACCGTGGCGCGCTCGTTGCCGGCGGCGGTACCGTCGCGGTCTGCGGCACCGGGCTCGACCGCGTGTACCCCGCACGGCACAAGGCCCTGGCCCATGACATCGCCGCCAGCGGTGCGCTGGTCTCCGAGTTTCCGCCCGGCGTGGCCGCGCTTGCCGAGAACTTTCCACGCCGCAACCGCATCATCAGCGGCTTGTCGATCGGCGTGCTGGTGGTCGAGGCGGCGCGCGAGTCGGGTTCGCTGATCACCGCGCGGCTGGCGCTGGAGCAGGGTCGCGAGGTCTTCGCGATCCCCGGTTCGATCCACAACCCGATGGCGCGTGGCTGCCACGCGCTGATCCGTCAGGGTGCCAAGCTGGTGGAGACCGTCGATGACATCCTCGTGGAGATCGGCCCCCTGCTTGGCACGCGGCGTGCGACACTGTTGCCGGCGGCGGCCACCGCCGCACCCGCGGTGTCGGACACGGGGGACGAGATGGAGCGTGCATTGCTGCAGGCGATGGGCGACGAAACCGTGGCCGTGGACACGCTCGCGGCCCGCGTGCAGGCGCCGGTCGGCGAACTGCAGGCCGCCCTGACGCGGCTCGAACTGGCCGGCGCCGTGGCCGGCGTACCGGGAGGACGCTATCAGCGGCTCGCACGGTCGCGTTCATGAAGCCGCAACGCACAGATGCGATGTCACGGGCAGCCGGCGGCGCCCCCGGCTGCGAGACCCGAACAACGATCGGCAAGGAGCAGGCGAGATGAAGGAAACGGTCCTGGACGTGCTGATGTACCTGCTGGAGAACTACCAGGAGGGCGAGTTTTCCGATACCGACAATCAGGACGCGCTGCATGAGGAACTCGTCGCCGCAGGCTTTGCCGACGATCAGGTGCGCCAGGCGTTCAACTGGCTCGACGGCTTGGCGGCGCAGCGTCAGTTGCCGATCGTCTTCGGGCCTAGCGGTGCGATGCGCTTCTACGCCCGCGAGGAGACGACGAAGATCCCGGTCGATTGCCGCGGCTTCCTGATGTACCTCGAACAGCTCGGCATTCTCGACGGCACGCTGCGCGAACTGGTGATCGACCGGCTGATGGCACTCAGGGAAGAGATCGATCTGGAGCGCACCAAGTGGGTCTGCCTGCTGGTGCTGATGAACCAGCCGGACGCCGAGGAAGCATTCGGTCATCTCGAGGAAATGGTCTATTACCAGGGGGAGTTCAAGCATTGACGATGCCTCGCGCGCGCGGGCATACGCGCGCGCGGTTGGCCTAGACAGCGGCTCGGGCTTGCGCTTATAAGGCGCGCAACTCGACCACCAACCGGTGGTTCAACATGCCGAGCTACATGAGCAAAAACCTGGTCATCGTCGAGTCGCCCGCCAAGGCCAAGACGATCAAGAAGTATCTGGGCAAGGACTTCGAGGTCCTTGCGTCCTACGGGCACGTGCGCGACCTGGTGCCCAAGGACGGCGCCGTCGACGTCGCCAACGGCTTCGACATGAAGTACCAGGTCATCGACCGCAACGAGAAGCACGTCAAGGCCATCGCGACGGCGCTCAAGGGCTCGGACGAACTCTGGCTGGCGACCGACCCCGATCGCGAGGGCGAGGCGATCTCCTGGCATCTGGTCGAGCTGTTGCGCGAGAAGAAGCTGCTCGCCGGCAAGCCGGTCCGGCGCGTCGTGTTCTACGAGATCACCCAGCGTGAGGTGCAGAACGCGATCCAGAACCCGCGGGAGATCTCAGACGATCTGGTCAATGCGCAGCAGGCGCGGCGCGCGCTCGACTACCTGGTCGGCTTCAATCTGTCGCCGCTGCTGTGGCGCAAGGTCCAGCCCGGCCTGTCGGCCGGCCGCGTGCAGTCACCGGCGCTGCGTCTGATCTGCGAGCGTGAGGAGCAGATCAAGGCCTTCGTGCCGCGCGAGTACTGGACGCTCGAGGCCAGTGCGCAGAAGGACGGCGACAAGGGGCCGCAGGCGTTCACGGCCAAGCTGATCGAACTGCAGGGCCGCAAGGTCGAGCAGTTCACGCTGACCAACACGGTTTCGGCGCTCACCGCCAAGAACATCATCGGCAAGGCGGCGCAGGGCGAGCTGACCGTCGCCGCGGTCGACAAAAAGCAGCGGCGCCGCAATCCGGCGCCGCCGTTCACCACCTCCACCCTGCAGCAGGAAGCCAACCGCAAGCTGGGCTTCACCGCCAGCCGCACGATGCGCGCCGCACAGCAGCTCTACGAAGGTGTCGATCTCGGCGGCGAGACCGTCGGCCTGATCACCTACATGCGTACCGACTCGGTGAGCCTCGCGCAGGACGCGCTCGCCGAGATCCGCAACACCATCGTCGCGCAGTTCGGCCCGGCCGCGCTGCCGGACGAGCCGCGCTACTACAAGACCAAGTCCAAGAACGCCCAGGAGGCGCACGAGGCCGTGCGGCCGACGGCGGCGTCGAGACTGCCGAAGGACGTCGTCGCCTACCTGGCGCCGGACCAGGCCAAGCTCTACGAGCTGATCTGGAAGCGCACGGTGGCCTGCCAGATGCAGCAGGCGGTGTTCGATACCGTGGCGGTCGAACTGCGTGCCGGTGCCGACAACGCCTTCCGCGCCAACGGTTCGGTGCTGGTCGAGCCCGGATTCATCGCGGTCTACAGCCAGGGTGTCGACTCGCCCAGCGGCAAGGATGACGATGACGACGACAAGCGCCTGCCGGCGCTGGAGGTCGGCGAACGCGTCAGGCTGCTCCACCTGATCGCGGACCAGCATTTCACCGAACCGCCGCCGCGCTACACCGAAGCGAGTCTGGTGAAGACGCTGGAGGAGTACGACATCGGCCGGCCGTCGACCTACGCCAGCATCATCTCGACGCTGCTCGCGCGCGACTACGTGCGGCTCGAAGGCAAGGCCTTCAACCCGACCGACGTCGGCATGATCGTCAACAAGTTCCTGACCGATCACTTCACCCGCTACGTCGACTACGAGTTCACCGCGCACTTGGAAGACGATCTCGACGCGGTGTCCCGCGGCGAGAAGCAGTGGAAGCCGCTGCTGGCCGAGTTCTGGCAGCAGTTCAAGCAGCGCGTCGACGAAAAGCAGGAGCTGAGCCGCTCGGAGGTCTCCGAGGCCCGCCAGCTCGGCACCGATCCGGTGTCCGGCAAGCCGGTTTCGGCGCGGCTCGGGCGTTTCGGCCCGTTCGTGCAGATCGGCACCAAGGACGACGAGGACAAGCCGCGGTTCGCCTCGCTGCGCGCCAACCAGCGCATCGACACGATCACGCTCGACCAGGCACTGGCCCTGTTCGCCTTGCCGCGCAAGCTCGGTCAGCTGCCCAACGGCGAGGAGGTCGAGGTCAACATCGGTCGCTTCGGCCCGTACGTGCGTCACGGTTCGAGCTTCGTCTCGCTGAAGAAGGACGACGATCCGTACACGGTGGAGCTGCCGCGCGCGATCGAGCTGATCGAGCAGAAAGCCGCTGCCCTGGAGGCGGCGACGATCAAGCGGTTCGGCGACACCGGCATCCGCATCGTCAAGGGGCGCTTCGGTCCGTACATCACCGACGGCAAGCGGCGCGCGCGCATTCCCAAGGGCAAGGACGCCGAGGCGCTCAGCGTCTTCGAGTGCGAGGCCTACCTGGCCGAGGCGGAGAAGGCGGCACCGAAGAAGGGCGCGCGCAAGACGGCGAAGAAGGCGACTGCGGACGCCGCGCCCAAGGCGGCGAAGAAGGTGACGACCAAGGCGGCCGGGAAAACGGCGAAGAAAGCCGTGAAGAAGACCGCGAAGAAGGCGGCCAAGAAAACCGGCGACAAGACCTGAGCATGGGCTTCGACATCGCGCCGTGGCATCTGCGCCGGGCGCTGGATGCGCTCGAGGACGGCGGTATCGTCGCCTGTCCGACCGAGGCGGTCTGGGGGCTGTCCTGCGATCCGCTGAATCGCAGCGCCTGCCTGCGGCTGCTCGACATCAAGCAGCGCGACTGGCGCAAGGGACTGATTCTCGTCGCCGCCCACTTCGACGACCTGCCGATGTTCGTCGAGCTGCCGTCGAACAGCGCGATGAAGCGCGCGACCGCAACCTGGCCCGGGCCGGCGACGTGGATCTTTCCGGCGTCGCCCGACGCGCCGCCGTGGCTCACCGGCGAGCACGACGGCATCGCCGTGCGCGTGACCGCGCACCCGTTGCTGCGGGCGCTTTGCAGCCGGTTCGGGCCGCTGGTGTCGACCAGCGCGAACCGCAGCGGCCGCGAGCCGGCGCGTTCGGTGGCCGAGGTCCGCATGCAGCTCGGCGGCGACGTCGACATGATCGTGCCGGGTGCGCTCGGCGGGCTCGCCAAGCCCACGACCATCCGCGACGTGCAGACCGGACATATCCTGCGCCGATGAGCGGGATCGACAGCAACGCCGTCGAGGCCTATCTGCGGGACCTGCAGGCCCGCATCTGCGACACGCTGGGCGCGATCGACGGCTCCGCCTTCGCGATCGACGACTGGCACAAGCCTGCCGACAGCCCGCTGCAGGGCAGCGGCCGCACGCGTGTGCTCGCCGACGGCGCCGTGATCGAGCGCGGCGGCGTGGCGTTCTCGGATGTCTCGGGCAGCCGTCTGCCGCCGTCGGCTTCGCAGAACCGCCCGGAACTCGCCGGGCGCTCGTTCCGGGCGATGGGCGTGTCGCTGGTGATCCATCCGCGCAATCCGCACGTGCCGACCTCGCACGCCAACGTGCGCTTCTTCGTCGCCGAGAAACCCGGCGAGGACCCGGTCTGGTGGTTCGGCGGCGGATTCGATCTGACGCCGTACTACGGGTACGACGAGGATGCGCGACACTGGCACGCGACGGCGCGCGACGCCTGCGCGCCCTTCGGCGCCGAGGTGCATCCGCGGCTGAAGCGGTGGTGCGACGAGTACTTCTTTCTCAAGCATCGCGACGAGCCCCGCGGCATCGGCGGCCTGTTCTTCGACGACTGGGCTGCCGGCGGCTTCGATGCCAGCTTCGCGCTGATGCGCAGCGTCGGCGACCACTACCTGTCGGCGTTCGTCCCGATCGTCGAGCGCCGCAAGGACACGCCCTACGGTGCGCGCGAACGCGACTGGCAGCTCTACCGGCGCGGCCGCTACGTCGAATTCAACCTCGTCTGGGATCGCGGCACGCTGTTCGGCCTGCAGTCCGGCGGTCGCACCGAGTCGATCCTGATGTCGATGCCACCGCTCGCGGCATGGCGTTACGACTACCAGCCGGAACCCGGATCGCCGGAAGCGGCCCTGCTCGAACGCTATCTGCAGGTGCGCGACTGGGTATGAACCAGCGTGGAGACGCTTGTGTAGCATTGCTTGTATTGAAAGTCGGTGCCATGGATGGCGCCGGCTTGCACAGGATGTACCAACTCCCATGACGCTGACCGAACTGCGGTATCTGGTGAACCTCGACAAGGAGCGGCACTTCGGCCGCGCCGCCGAGCGCTCTTTCGTGTCGCAGCCCACCCTGTCGGTCGCGCTCAAGAAGCTCGAGGACGAACTCGGCGTGATCCTGTTCGAGCGCAATCGCGGAGAGGCGCGGCCGACGCCGGTCGGCGAGCGCATCATCGAGCAGGCGCGACGCGTGCTGTCCGAGGCGCGGCTGATCGAGGATCTGGCGCGCGACGGTCGAGACGAGATCGCCGGACCGCTGCGCTTGGGTGCGATCTACACGGTCGGGCCCTACCTGCTGCCCAGTCTCGTGCCGCTGCTGCGCACGCGCGCGCCGCAGATGCCGCTGATGATCGAGGAGAACTTCACCGCCAAGCTGCTGGAGCAGCTGCGCGACAACGAACTCGACGTGATTCTCGTGGCGCTGCCGGTGGACCTCAACGGTCTGCAGGCCTGGCCCGTGTACGACGAGGATTTCGTCGTCGTCATGCCTCCGGATCATCGCTGGGCCGATACGCAGAATATCCCGGCCAAGCAGCTGGCCGGCGAAAAGCTGCTGCTGCTCGGCCCCGGGCACTGCTTCCGCGAACAGGTGATCGAGGCCTGCCCCAAGTGCGTCGATGCCGATGCCGACGGCCCCAAGCCGCAGACCGGCAGCTCGCTGGAGACGATCCGGCACATGGTCGTCAGCGGGCTCGGCATCACCGTGCTGCCGCGCTCGTCGGTGGACAACCGGCCCGAGGACAGCCTGCTGCTGGCCCGGCCGTTCGTGCCGCCGGCGCCGACGCGGCGCATCGCGCTGGTCTGGCGCAAGACCTTCCCGCGGCGCAAGGCGATCGCGATGTTGCGCGAGACCATTCTCGCCTCGGGCATCAAGGGTGTGACGATGCTGCCGGACGCCGACGCCCCCGGCGACTGAAGTCCCCGTTCAGGCGATCAGCATGCGCGCGCCGACCGCCAGCAACAGCAGCGCGAAGGCGCGCTTGAGGGTCGCCGCCGACAGCCGGTGCGCCAGCCGCACGCCCAGCGGCGCACAGAGCACACTGGTGCCGGCGAGCGCGACGAAGGCACCGAGGCTGACATAGCCCAGGTGCGGCGCCGGCACGCCTGGCGCGTCCCAGCCGGCGACGACGAAGCCCAGCGCACCGGCCCAGGCGATGGGCATGCCGCCGGCTGCCGCCGAACCGACCGCCCGGTGCACCGGCATGCCGCGACCGCTCAGGTAGGGCACGCTCAGCGAGCCGCCGCCGATGCCGACCAGCGACGACAGCAGGCCGATCACCCCGCCGGCAGCGAACAACTCGATCGCACCGGCGCGCAGTCCCGGCGGCGCCGAACTCGCGCGACGCGGAAGCGCCATCTGCACGGCGACCAGGATCGCCCCGGTTCCGACGATGCGCTGCAGCGCCGTGCCGGTCAGCGCGTCGGCGACGAAGGCGCCCGCGAGTGCGCCGAGTGCGAGCCCCGGTGCAAAGCGCTGCAGCGTGTGCCAGTCGACGCTGCCGCGACGGTGATGGGCGAGCGTCGACGAGATCGACGTGGCCGAGATCACCGCCAGCGAAGTGCCGATGGCAACCTGCATGAACACGCGTTCCGGCACGCCCTGCAGCGGCAGCACCAGGGCCAGCGCCGGCACCATGATCAGGCCGCCGCCGACACCGAACAGCCCGGCGAGCACGCCGGCAGCCGCGCCGGTGACGAGAAAGATCAGCCATTGCTCCATGGTCGCGGGGTTCCTGCTTCGGGGGGCGTTCAGGATGGTCGACTACAATGCGGCGCGCGCATCCTAACCCGATGATGAAACGGACTCTTCCCATCCTTGCGCTTGGCCTGACCGTGCTGCTGCCGCGCACGGCCGAGCCTGCGACGCCCGAGGTTCGCGCACAGTTCCGGGCCGCCCTGGAGGCCGCCGAGCAGGGTGCGGTTCCCGCGGCGCCCGACAGCGCCGGGCTGCGTGCCTACCTGCTCTATCCCGACCTGCAGGGCGCACGCTTGCTGGCCCAGTTGCAGCGCGCGCCGACACCGGCGCTCGATCGCGGGATCGCCGCCTTCGTCGCGGCCGAACCGTCGCTGCCCGTCACCGGCGAACTGCGCCGCGCCTGGCTGCTGAGCCTCGCCGAGCGTCGCCTGTGGACCGACTACCTGCGCCATTACGCCGTCGACAGCGCGGAGCCCGCGCTGGTCTGCCACTACTACCAGGCGCGCATCGAGACGACGACGCAGCCGCAGCTGCTCGCCGACCAGCTGCTCGATTTCTGGCAGACCGCGCCGCAGATGCCGCAGGCCTGCGTGCCGCCGTTCGACTGGCTCAAGACACAGGGTCGCTGGACGCCGGATGCGGTCGAACGCCGTGCGCGCAAGGCGCTGGCCGACGGCAACCCTGGCCTGGCGGCGTGGCTGATCCGCACGCTGCCGGAGGCACGCGCCCGGCCGTTGCAGCAATGGGAGCAGTTGCTGCGCGATCCGTCCGCCGCGCTGGCGCGACTCGCGGCCGACGCGAACGCGCGCGTCGAATTCGCCGCCGTCGAGGCGGCGTTCTCGCGGCTGGCGCCGCGCAGCCCGATGCGGGCCGCCGAGCTGCTCGGACAGCTCGGGCGCGAGCGCTTCGACGAGGGCCAGTACGCGGAGCTGCAGCGCTGGGTGGCCCTGGGACTGTCGTGGGATCGGCGCCCGGAGGCGATCGCGTGGTTCGAGGCCTTGCCCCGGAGCCACGTCGACGAGCGCGTCCACGAATGGCGGGTGCGTGCCGCACTCTGGCAGCAGCGCTTCGACCTGGCATCGATGTGGCTGCATGCCATGCCGCCGACCATGGCTGCCGAGCAACGCTGGACCTACTGGCGGGCCCGCAGCCTGGAGCTGCTCGGGCGCGATCGTCAGGCGCGGCCGCTGTACGAGCAGCTGTCGCGGGAGAACGGCTACTACTGCCTGCTGGCCGCGTGGCGGCTCGGGCAGCGGTATGCGCCGTCGTCGCGGGCATTCCCGGACGACCTGATCGTGCAGAGCGAACTGCTCGAACGCGACGGCGTCCGGCGTGCGCACGAGCTGTTCCTGGCCGAACGCGACCGCTGGGCCAACGAGCAGTGGCGGCGGGTGGTCGCGGATCTCGATGCGACGCGCAAGCTGCAGGCCGCCCGCCTCGCGTCCCACTGGGGTTGGCACATCCAGGCGGTGACCCTGCTCGCCGGGCTCGACATCCACGACATGTTCGAGCTGAGCTATCCCGATCCCTATGCCGGCACCATCCGCGAACAGGCCCGCGCCGTCGGCCTGGCGCCGGAGATCGTCTACGGCGTCATGCGCCAGGAGAGCCTGTTCAATCCGCGCGCGACCTCGCCGGCCAATGCCTACGGTCTGCTGCAACTGCTGCTGCCGACGGCGCGCGAAGTCGCGCGTCGCCGCGGCGACGCGCGCCCCGACCGCGACGACCTGATGCAGCCGCAGGTCAACATCCCGCTCGGCGCCACCTTTCTGCGCGAGCTGCATGCGCGCTTCGACGGGCAGTGGCTGCCGGCACTGGCGGGTTACAACGCCGGGCCCAATGCGGTGAAGCGCTGGTTGCCGAAGGAAGCACTCGCGCCCGACATCTGGATCGAGAACATCCCGTACAACCAGACCCGCGGTTACGTGCAGAAGGTGCTGTGGCACGTCACCGTGCATCGCTGGCGCCGCAGTGGCGAGCCGCAGGCGCCGTCCGACCTGCTGCATCCCGTGCGCGAACCGTCGTGAAGCACTACCTGGTGGGAGGCGCCGTCCGCGATCGTCTGCTCGGCCTCGAGCCGGCGGAGCGCGACTGGGTCGTGGTCGGGGCTACGCCCGATCAGATGCGCGCGGCCGGCTACCAGCCGGTGGGGCAGGACTTTCCGGTCTTCCTGCATCCGGACACCAAGGAAGAGCACGCGCTGGCGCGCACCGAGCGCAAGTCGGCGCCGGGCTATCGCGGCTTCGTCTTCCACGCCGATCCGGGCGTCACGCTCGAGGACGATCTGCGCCGCCGCGACCTGACGATCAATGCGATCGCCGAGGACGAGGACGGCGTGTTGATCGATCCGTACGGCGGCCGGCAGGACATCGCGGCGCGCGTGCTGCGTCACGTTTCCGAGGCGTTCGTCGAGGACCCGGTGCGCGTGCTGCGCGTCGCACGCTTCCACGCGCGTTTCGCGCACCTGGGATTCCGCGTCGCCGACGAGACGCTGGCCTTGATGCGGCGCATCGTCGACGACGGCGAGATCGATCATCTCGTGCCGGAACGTGTCTGGAAGGAGATGAGCCGGGCGCTGATGTCCGAGCGCCCGGGCGTGTTCTTCGACACGCTGCGCGCCTGCGGTGCGCTCGCGCGCATCCTGCCGGAGGTCGACGCGCTGTTCGGCGTGCCGCAGCGCGCCGACTACCATCCGGAGATCGACACCGGCGTGCACACGCTGATGTGCGTCGATGCCGCCGCGCGTGCCGGGACTTCGCTGCCGGTGCGCTACGCCGCACTGGTGCACGATCTCGGCAAGGGGCTGACGCCGGCCGCGGAATGGCCCTCGCACAAGATGCACGAACATCGCGGCGTGCCGCTGGTCGAGGGCGTGAGCGCGCGCCTGCGCGTCCCGGCCCTGTGCCGCGACATCGCCGTCGTTCACACCCGCGAGCACCTGAACGTGCATCGCGTGCGCGAACTCAAGGCCTCGACGCTGCACGACCTGATCGAGCGTCTCGGCGCCCTGCGTCAACCCGATCGCTTCACCCTGATCCTGCAGGCCTGCGAGTCGGACGCGCGCGGACGACTCGGCTTCGAGGACAGCGAGTATCCGCAGACCGACTATCTGCGCGAGGCGGCGAAGGTCGCGCGCGGTCCTCAGGCACGCGACGTGATCCCGCTCGGTTACGAAGGCGCGGCGATCGGCGAGCAGCTGCGCCTGCGGCGCATCGCGGCGTTGCGCGACTGGCAGGCGGCCCTGCCCCGGGAGTCGGCGTGATGCGCAGGTGCCGGTTGTGGTCCGGCGTGATCCTGGTGCTCGCGTCCGTTCAGCTGCCTGCAGCGCCGCCGGCCGGGCCGTCGTGGCGGGAGCGCCCGGACTGGGCGGCACTGTTCGACGCTGCCGGAGTTCCGGGCACGCTGGTGGTGGTCGACCGGCGGGACGACCGGCACTGGGTCCACGATCACGAACGCGCACAGCGGCGCTACCTGCCGGCCTCGACCTTCAAGATTCCGCACACGCTGTTCGCACTCGACGCCGATGCCGCGCTGACGCCGGACAGCCAATTCGCCTGGGACGGCACCGAGCGCAGCTTTGCCGCCTGGAACCGCGACCACAGCCTGCGCAGTGCCTACGCGCACTCGGCGGTCTGGGTCTATCAGGAGCTGGCGCGGCGCATCGGCCTGGCGCGCGAGCGCGCCTACCTGCGCCGCATCGGCTACGGCAATGCCGATCCCGGCGGCGGGCTGACGCAGTTCTGGCTCACCGGCGCGCTGCGCATCTCGGCGTTCGAGCAGATCGGTTTCCTGCAGCGCCTGTACGACGAAGCGTTGCCGTTCGATCGCGAGGATCAGCGCACGGTCAAGGACATCATGCTGCTCGAACGCGGCGACGGCTGGACGCTGCACGCCAAGACCGGCTGGGCCTTCGATGTCGAGCCGCAGATCGGCTGGTATGTCGGCTGGGTCGGTCGCGACGGAGGCGCGGTGTTCTTCGCCCTGAACATCGACATGCCCGACGGCGCCGGCGACGTCGGCAAGCGGACGCAGATCGTGCGTGCGGCGCTGGCGTCGATCGGGGCGCTGCCGCCGGCGCAGTAGAACCGGCTCAGTAGAAGATGACGATCAGCGCGCCGCCGAGCGCCAGCCGATAGATCACGAACGGCATGAAGCCGATGCGCTGCACCAGCCTCAGCAATACGTGGATGCTCACCAGCGTGCTCAGGAAGGCCACCGCCATGCCGACGGCCATCAGGCCCCAGGCCACCGGTTCGTCGCCGAGCGCGAGCTGCAGCAGCTTGTAGCCGCCGGCGAGCAGGATCACCGGGATCGACATCAGGAACGAGAAGCGCGCGGCGCCGATGCGCGACAGACCGAGGAAGCGCCCCGCGGTCATGGTGATGCCGGACCGCGAGGTGCCGGGAATCAGCGCCAGCGCCTGTGCGCAGCCGATGATCAGCGCGTCGCGCCAGCCGGTCTGCAGTTCGCTGCGGCCTTCCGGCGCGCGCCGGTCGGCCCAGCCGAGCAGCAGGCCGAAGCCGATCAGCGTGAACACGATCACCAGCGGCGAGCGCAGGTTGGTCTCGATGAAATCGTTGAAGGCGAGCCCGGCGATTGCCGCCGGAATCGTCGCGAGCACGAGGCGCCAGGCGAACAGCGCCTGTCCGTCGAGCGGCCGCCGGCCGATGGCCGAGCCGGTCCACGCGCCGAGCATGCCGACGACCTCGCGGCGGAAGTAGGTCATCACCGCGAACAGGGTGCCGACGTGCAGCGCGACGTCGTAGGCGAGGCCCTGATCGGGCCAGCCGAGCAGGTGCGGGACCAGCACCAGGTGTCCGGAGCTGGAGATCGGCAGGATTTCGGTCAGGCCCTGGATCAGCGCCAGGACGATGGCTTGCAGCAGATCCATCGGCGGAGGATGCGGTGTCGTGAGAGGAGGTGCCGGCGCGGCGCGCGCGGGCGGCTGCATAGAATACGCCGATGATCGATACGAAAGCCCGAACGAAAGTGGCACTGGTCACCGGCGCCGCGCGGCGCATCGGGGCCGCCATCGCCGACGCCCTGCACGGCGACGGCTGGAACGTCGTCGTCCATGCGCATACGTCGATCGGCGCCGCCCGCGAACTCGCGGAATCGCTCAACGCGCGCCGGCCGGACAGCGCCGTCGCCGTCGCCGCCGATCTGCGCGACGCCGCGGCGATCGAGCCGCTGGCCAAGGCCGCGCACGCCCGCTGGCAGCGTCTCGACGCACTGGTCAACAACGCCTCCAGCTACCACCGCACGCCGCTGGGTGCGATCGGTGTGGCGCAGATCGACGAGCTGGTGGCGAGCAACCTGCGCGCGCCGCTGTTGCTGATCCAGGCCTGCGCGCCGCTGATGGGCGAAGGCGGCGCGATCGTCAATATCGTCGATGCCCTGCTGCGCCGGCCGATGCCCGGCTTTGCCCCGTACTACGCGGCGAAGGCCGGACTGGCGTCGTTGACCGAGACGCTGGCGCTGGAGCTGGCGCCGGGGATTCGCGTCAACGGCGTCGCGCCCGGCCACATGCTGTGGGCCACCGGCAACGAGATGAGTGCGGCACAGCAGGACGCCGAACTCGCGCGCATCCCGATGCAGCGGCTCGGCGGCGGCGAGGAGATCGCGCGCGCGGTGCGCTACCTGCTGTCCGCAGAAGCCGCATATGTGACCGGCTCGATCCTGCCGGTGGACGGGGGACTGCGGCTGAAATAGCTGGCCGAAGAAGGCCCTCCATGGCCTTTTTCAGGGCGCTCCGGAAGGACATGGCTTTTCTTCTGCGCGCCCGGGAATCAAGCGCGGGTGGCGCCTGATTTCCGCCGACACATCCTCGTGTCAAATGAGCTTCTTCGTCGCGTTCTCTATCTCCAGCAGCCGCTGCTTGCGCCACAGCCCACCGCCATAGCCGCCGAGCTGACCGTTCTTGTTCACGACGCGGTGGCAGGGAATGAGGATGGCGATGCGGTTCTTGCCGTTGGTGGTGCCCACCGCACGACAGGCGCCGGGGCGGCCGACGGCCCTGGCCAGCTCGTCGTAGGAACAGGTGCGGCCGTAGGGGATGTCGAGCAGGGCGCTCCACACCGTGCGCTGGAAGTCCGATCCCGGGTAGGCCAACGGCAGGGTGAAGGTCCTGCGCGTGCCGTCGAAATACTCCGCGAGTTCGGTCCTGAGCCGTGCGAGGTGGCGGTGCTCGCCCGGCACCAGCGGTACGCCGAAGTGCCGGCGCAGCGTGTCGAACTGTGCTTCGAGCATGCGCCGCTCGGTGAATTCGAGCAGCACGATGCCTTCGTCGCGCGCGGCCGCGAGCAGCGGTCCGAGCGGGCTGTCGAGCCAGGCGACCCGGATCGGGTCGAGCCCGGCATCCGCCGGCGGCTGGCCGAAGCTGCGCGCGAACGCGGCACGAAAGCCGCTTTCGGATTCGAAGCCGTGACCGATCGCCAGATCGGTCACCGACTCGCCGTTGCGGATGGCCTGCAGTGCGGTGTTCATGCGTCGTCCCCGGCAATAGGCGGCAAAGCTCATGCCGCAGTGATTCTTGAACCAGCGGCGTACGCGCGCCGGATCGAGCCCGCGTGCGCGCAGCTCGTGTTCGCGGATGCGGCGCGACGGGTCGCACTCGATGTCCTCGATCAGTCGCGCGATCCATGGCGGTGGCGTGCCCGGCGCTTCCAGCGGCCGGCAGCGCTTGCACGCGCGGTAGCCGGCGAAGGTCGCGGCCCGGGGGTCGGGAAAGAACTCGACGTTCTCGGGCCTGGGCTTCTTCGCCCGGCAGGACGGCCGGCAGAAGATGCCGGTGGTGCGTACACCCAGGTAGAACACGCCGTCGTAGCCCGCATCGGAGGCGAGATAGGCGCGCTGCATCTCGGCGGTGGGGGGCAGTTGCTGCATGCCGCGATGCTAGGCCGCCCGCCCCGGCGCGACCAGCGAAAAAGCGACAATCAATTCGACGGGGCGAGCTGCAGGGATTCGACGGTGTGCCCGGTCGGGACCCCGTGCGGGCCGAAGCGGTGCTCGGTGAACAGCGCGTGACCCTGCCGGTCGATGGTCAGCACGGTGCTGGCCCGCGTGCCGTAGCGGTCGCCGCGGATGAACGCGGGTGCGAGGAAGCGCTCCATGGCTTCGCCGACGCCGGTGTCCGGCAGCACGGCGTCGTCGGCCACGCGGTCGCGGGCAAGCGCCGTCAGCAGCTCGACGGTATCGGTGCGCCCCTCGGCACACCAGTCGCGCACCGTGTCGCGCAGCGCGACCAGCTTGGGCCAGGGCGTGTCGAGCGCGGCATTGCTGACCGCGTGCACCCCTGCGGCGAGGCGTTCGCGCCGGAAGCCGTCATGGTTGCTCAGGTACCAGGCGCCGGCGGCATCGCCGAGCAGCAGGTTGAACCCGGCATAGCGGTCGGCTTCCGGTTCCAGCGCGCCGGCGTAGGCGGCAGCATCGTCGCTCTGCCGCAGGTAGTGGGCGACGAGTCTGCCGCGCGACGGCGCATTCGGATCGGGCGGGATCATGCGCCGGACATTGGTCACCGCCGCCCAGCGGCCGTCGCGCGCCAGCGCCAGCCAGGTGCCGTGACTCTGCAGGTCGCGCCCGCCGAAGATTTGCGGCGCGTCATCCCACCACGAGGCCGGCGCCGTCGGGCGGTGATGGAACTCGTCGCGGTTGGCCGCCAGGACCAAGGCATACTGCGGATGCGCGTCGAGCGCGAGAGCAATCAGGCACATGGCGCGAGAATCGTTTTCGCGCCGCGGGCTGTCAAACACGGGTGTCAGCGAGGAGGACGGGATGCCGCACGCACGGATCAACGGCCAGAACCTGTACTTCGAGGACAGCGGCGGCAGCGGCCTGCCGGTGATTCTCGGGCACGGCTTCTTGATGGATCACGAGATGTTCGCGCCGCAGGTCGAGGTTCTGGCCGGCGAGTTCCGCGTGATCACCTGGGACGAGCGCGGCTTCGGCCTGACCGAGTTCGACGGACAGCCGTTCAGCTACTGGGATTCGGCCCGCGACTGTCTGGGGCTGATGGATCATCTGGGACTCGAGCGCGCCGTCGTCGGCGGCATGTCGCAGGGTGGCTACCTGTCGCTGCGGCTCGCGCTGAGCGCGCCGGAGCGCGTGCTCGGCCTCGTGCTGATCGACACGCAGGCCGCGGCGGAGCATGACGACAAGCGGGCCGCCTACCGGCAGATGCTCGACGCCTGGGCCGAGCACGGACCGGTCGACCCGCTCGCGCAGACGATTGCCACGATCATCATCGACGAGCCTGCCGAGAACGCGCGCTGGATCGCCAAGTGGCGCGCGCGGCCGAAGGCGCTGATCCGCGAGCCCGGCCGCTGCCTGCTCGAGCGCGACGACATCAGTCCGCGTTTGTCCGAAATCACCTGTCCGGCGATCGTCATCCACGGTACCCGCGACAGCGCGATCGGCATGGAGGCCGCGCAGGCGCTGGCCGACGGCCTGGGTGGCTGCGACGGTGTGGTCGCCGTCGATGGCGCCGCCCATGCCGCGAACCTCACGCATCCCGACCAGGTCAATCCGCCGTTGCAGGCCTTCCTGCGCCGGCTCGCCGCAGCGCAACCATGAGCGAAACCCCGCCGATCGACGACTACGCCTGGGCGCGCCGCGCCGAGATCGAGCGCTGGCTGGCGGCGCCGCCGGACTGGGGCACCCGGGTCATGTCGCGGCCGGGGCAGGTCGCGGCCAAGGCAGCGCAGCGACTGGTTCCGGTGGAGGTACTGCGGGCGAGTCTGCGCGCGCTCGATCGCACCGCGGGGCGCTTTTCCGGGCCGCGCGACATCCTGCGCTGGGCCGGCGCCGAGCACGTCGCCGACATCGCCGGGTTCGGGCTGCAGCGCTGCGACGAGCTGGCCTTGCGCGTCGAGCGTCGGGCAATGGCGCTGGGCGGCGGCAGCGGCGCTGCCTTCGGCATCGGTGGCGCCGCCGGCATGGTCGCCGACGTGCCGACGCTGCTGACGCTGGCACTGCGCACGATCCATCGCAGCGCCTACTGCTACGGCGAGGACTGGCACGCCGAAGGCGGGCTGTCGATCGGCGTCTTCGCGCTGGCCTCGGCCAACAGCTTCGAGGAGAAGCAGCAGGCCTGGGAGGCGCTCAGGCGCGACGTGCCGATGCTCGACGCGGCTTGGCGCGACGGTGTCGAGCGCGTCGCCGAACGCGAGCTGGCCAAGGACGCCGCGCAGTTCAGCCTCAAGACCTTGTCCGGGCGCATCGGCCTGCACCTGGGCACGCGCAAGGCGGCCGGCGTGGCGCCGGTGATCGGTGCGGTGATCGGCGGCGTGATCAATGCCGGGTACATCCGCGACATCGCCCGCGTCGCGCGCTATGTGCTGCAGGACCGCTGGATGCGTCGCCGCTTGCCGCAGCTCGAGGACGAGGTCGAGCGCACGCGCTGACCGGCGGCGCGCGGAGGCCGCGCCGCGAGCGCTGCTAGCGCTGCTAACAGGCGGCTGTGATTGCGTTCCACCGGGGCCGGCCCTAGGCTTTTGTGCGCTGCAACATCGCAGCGATGCCTACGGGATGCTCCGCATTTGGACGCGCAACACCATGTGGTCATCGTCGGCGGCGGCTTCGCCGGCCTGCACGCGGCCCTGCGGCTCGGTCGCGCCGGCTGCCGCGTGACGCTGCTCGACAAGCGCAACTTCCAGCTGTTCCAGCCGCTGCTGTACCAGGTGGCGACCGGCGCGATCCCGCCGGGCGACATCGCCATCCCGCACCGCGTCGTGCTGCGGCGGCGGCGCAACGTCACCTGCCTGACCTCGGCGGTCTACGAACTCGATCCGCAGGCGCGGCGGCTGCACCATGAGCACGGCACGCTGGCGTACGACACGCTGATCGTCGCGACCGGCGTCAAGCACCACTACTTCGGACGCGACTCGTGGTCGGCGTTCGCGCCGGGCCTCAAGACGGTCGAGCATGCCCTGGAAATCCGCCGCAAGCTGTTCCAGGCCTTCGAGCGCGCCGAGGCGACGGACGATGCGGCCGAGCGGGCAAGACTGCTGCGCTTCGTCATCGTCGGTGCCGGGCCGACCGGCGTCGAACTCGCCGGCGCGCTCGGCGAACTCGCGCACAAGACCATGGTGCGGGACTTCCGCCGTATCGATCCGCGCAGTGCCCAGATCCTGCTGGTGGAAGGGGCCGACGAGGTCCTGCCCGTCTACGCGCCGAAGCTGCGCACCGCGGCCCGCCGGCATCTCGAGGAACTGGGCGTCACCGTGCGCACCGGCACCAAGGTCGAGGAGATCGGGCCGGATTTCGTGCGCATGCGGCGCGGCAGCGAGGACGCCGAGCGGGTCGAGACGGCGACGGTGCTGTGGGCCGCCGGCGTCAAGGCCTCGTACTTCGGCGAAATTCTCGCCGAGCGCACCGGCGTGCTGCTGGACCGCGGCGGTCGCGTGAAGGTCGAGGCCGACTGCTCGCTGCCGGGGCACCCGGAGATCTTCGTGATCGGCGATCTGGCGCGGCTCACCGATGCGCGCGGGCGCGAGGTGCCCGGCCTTGCGCCGGCCGCGATCCAGCAGGGGCGCTACGTCGCCGGCGTGATCCGTGCGCGGCTGCGCAACCGGCCGGCGCCGGCGGCGTTCCGCTACCGCGATCTGGGTTCGATGGCGGTCATCGGCATGAACAAGGCCGTCGGCGACCTGCGCGTGATGCGCGTTTCCGGCGTCCTCGCCTGGTTCGTCTGGGCCTTCGTGCACATCATGTCGCTGATCGATGCCGAGCAGCGCGTGCGCGTGTTCCTGCAGTGGGCGTGGAAGTACTTCACGCGCAAGGAGGGCGACCGGCTGATCACCGGCGCGCCGCCGAAGACGCGTGCACTGCGCCTGGAACGCGAACAGGCCGCGACCGGTCGCTGAGCGCGGGGCTGTCACCTTTCGGCCACCGGGCTGTCATAGACTGACAGACCGTTCGTGACCGGGTGTCGAGGATGACCAAGGAACCACCGGCGCTGCCGGACCTTTCCGAGCAGGGATTTGCGCCCGCCGACCTGTTCCTGAACCGCGAGCTGAGCCTGCTCGAGTTCAACCGGCGCGTGCTCGAGCAGGCGCTCGACGAATCCGTGCCGCTGCTGGAGCGGCTCAAGTTCCTGTGCATCGCCAGCGCGAATCTCGACGAGTTCTTCGAGATCCGCGTCGCCGGCGTGCAGCAGATGGCCGAACTCAACCCGCTGCAGCGCGGCGCCGACGGCATGACGCCGGCCGAGACCCTGGCGGCGATCAGCAAGCGCGCGCACGAGCTGGTCGACGCCCAGTACCGGCTGTTCAACGACGTCATCATCCCGGCGCTCGATCGCGAGCGCATCCGCTTCGTGCGCCGCTCCGAATGGTCGACGGAGCAGGATGCCTGGCTGAAGAACTACTTCCACAACGAGCTGATGCCGGTGCTCTCGCCGATCGGCCTCGACCCGGCGCATCCGTTTCCGCGCATCCTCAACAAGTCCCTGAACTTCATCGTGCAGCTGTCGGGCAAGGACGCGTTCGGGCGCAACACCGGCTTCGCCATCGTGCAGGCGCCGCGCGCGCTGCCGCGGCTGATCCAGATTCCGCCCGAGGTGCCGGGAACCGGGCCGCACGACTTCGTGTTCCTGTCGAGCGTCATCCATGCCTACGTCGACGACCTGTTCCCGGGCATGGAGGCGACCGGCAGCTACCAGTTCCGCCTGACCCGCAACTCCGACCTGCTGGTCGACGAGGAAGAGGTCAAGGACCTGATGGAGGCGCTCGAAGGCGAGCTGTCGCAGCGGCAGTGGGGCGACATCGTGCGCCTCGAGGTCGCGCACAACTGTCCCGAGCATCTCTGGCAGTACCTGATGGACGTCGCGCAGCTCACGCCCGCCGACGTCTACCAGGTCAACGGCCCGGTGAACCTGCACCGCCTGATGACGATTCCGGACATGGTCGACCGGCCGGAACTCAAGTATCCCCCGTACACGCCGCGCATCCCCAAGGCCTTCGCCGGCCCCGACGTGTTCGCGGCGATCCGCGAACGCGACCAGCTGCTGCAGCACCCGTACGAGTCGTTCATGCCGGTCGTGGATTTCCTGCGCCACGCGGCGCGCGATCCGCGCGTGCTGGCGATCAAGCAGACGCTGTACCGCACCGGCGACAAGTCGGCCGTGGCCGAAGCGCTGATCGAGGCGGCGCGCAACGGCAAGGAGGTCACCGTCGTCGTCGAGCTGCGCGCGCGCTTCGACGAGGAAGCCAATATCGACCTTGCCGAACAGCTGCAGGAGGTGGGCGCACACGTGGTCTACGGCGTCGTCGGCTACAAGACGCACGCGAAGATGTGCCTGGTCGTGCGCCGCGAGGACGCCACCAGCGTCGGCGGCTCGACGCTGCGCTATTACGCACACCTGGGCACCGGCAACTACCACCCGCGCACCGCGCGCATCTATACCGACTACGGCCTGTTCACCGCCGATTCGCAGATCTGCAAGGACGTGCACGCCGTCTTCCTGCAGCTCACCAGTCTGGGCAAGGTCACCAAGCTGCACCGCCTGCTGCAGTCGCCGTTCTCTCTGGCCAGGCAACTGCAGTCGAAGATCGAGCGCGAGATCGCGCATGCGGTTGCAGGCCGGCCGGCGCGCATCATCGCCAAGATGAATGCGCTGGTGGAGTCGGAGACGATCCTCGCGCTGTACCGGGCATCGCGCGCCGGCGTGAAGGTCGACCTGATCGTGCGCGGCATGTGTTCGCTGCGTCCGGGCGTGAAGGACCTCTCCGAGAACATCCACGTGCGCTCGATCATCGGTCGCTTCCTCGAGCATCACCGCTGCTACTGGTTCGCCAACGACGGCGACGCCGAGCTGTACCTGTCGAGCGCGGACTGGATGGAGCGCAACCTGTTCCGCCGCGTCGAGGTGGCGTTTCCGGTGCTCGACAAGAAGCTGCGCGAGCGGGTGCTCGAACATCTGCACGCCTATCTCGCCGATACCGCCCAGAGCTGGGTGCTGCAGCCCGACGGCAGCTACCTGCGCCCAGCGCAGGACGGCAGCAAGCCGGTGCAGCTGCGCTTCATGGAAGAGGCCTGAAGCGCCTTCTTTGCGGCGGTCTCAGCTGGCGAGCTTCAGGCGCAGCTGCGCGCTCGCCAGCACTTCGGCTTCCCGCTCGAGATCGGCGAGCGTGAGCGGGTGCTTGTCGAGCCAGTGCTTCTGCGTGAACTGCAGCTCGTAGCCGCGTCGGTTCGCGGTCACGCGCACCGGCGGGCGCAGGTCGGGCGAGCGCGAGCGGTGCAGCAGGTAGGCCAGACGCAGGATCATCGCCATGCGCTTGACCGGCTCGACCCAGATCGTCGGCAGCTCGTCGAGCGTCTCCAGTGCGAAGCGGCCGCGATGCAGGCGGACCAGCGCCGCCAGCAGCTTCTGCTCGGTCTGCGAGAAGCCCTGCAGGTCGCTGTTGCGCAGGATGTAGTGGCTGTGCTTGTGGTAACCGTTGTGCGTGATCACCAGCCCCACCTCGTGCAGTTGCGCGGCCCAGTGCAGGAACTGGCGTGCCACGCGCATGTCGAGGTTCCAGCTGCGGCCGGCCTGATCGAGGATCTTCAGCGCCGTGCGCGACAGCTCCCCGGCATGACGGACGTCGACCGCATAGCGCGCCGCCATTGCCTGCACCGACTCGTCGCGCACGTCGTGGTTCGACAGGCGGCCGAGCAGGTCGTAGATCAGGCCCTCGCGCAGCGCGCGTTCCGAGGTCTCCATCGCCTCGATGCCGAGCGTGTCGAAGATGCCGGCCAGCACGGCGAGTCCGCCGATGAACACCGGTCGGCGATCCTCGCGCAGGTCGGGAAAGTCGATCTGGTCGACGTGACGGCGCTGCAGGACGAGGTCGATCGTCTTCTCCAGCCCCTCGCGGGTGATGTGCTGCCGGCTCCAGCCCTGACCCATGATCACGCGCCAGATACCGCGGATCGTGCCGCTCGAACCGATGGCGACGTCCCAGCCGGCGCGGCGGTAGGGCCGCTCGAGAAATTCGAGCTCGACACGCGCGGCGAGGCGGGCCCGCTTGAAGCGCGCCGCCGAGATCTCGCCGTCCTCGAAGAAGCGCTGCGTGTGCACGACGCAGCCCAGCGAAACCGATTCCATCAGGCGCGGCTCGCTGCGACGGCCGATGATCAGCTCGGTACTGCCGCCGCCGATGTCGACGACGAGGCGGCGTGCCTGCTCGGCGCGCATGCCGTGGGTGACGCCGCCGTAGACCAGCCGCGCCTCCTCCATGCCCGAGATGATCTCGATCTCGTGGCCGAGCGCCGCCTCCGCGGCGGCGTGGAAATCGCGACTGTTGCGCAGCTTGCGCATCGTGTTGGTGCCCACCGCCCGCACCCGCTCGGCGGGGATGCCGCGCAGGCGTTGCCCGAAGCGTTGCAGGCAGGAGAGCGCCCGCATCGCGGCGTCCGGTTGCAGGCGCTTGTCGGCGTCCAGGCCGGAGGCCAGGCGCACGGGTTCGCGCAGGCGATCAATGACCTGCACCTCGGCGCCGTCGCTGCGCGCCACCATCATGTGGAAGCTGTTGGACCCCAGGTCAACCGCCGCAATCTCCTGGGAGGCGTCCGCCGCCGGCCGGATCACGGCACTCATCGCGGCCCTCGCGGCAGGCGGTCCGGGCCTTCGCAGGAAGAACCGGTGCCGGCACGGAGAAACGTGGGGACGGAAGGCATGCGAAACGCTGGCCGGATCACGGAGAACGGACGTGCAGGGCGGTGGCGCGAGGGTAGCAGCTTACGGCGGCACCGATCCCGGCAACGTACCGACGCGTTGACCCCGCGGGGCAATTCCCGGAACATATCGCGCCTTTGCTCAAGGCCCACCCGGTTTTCCTGGAGTCCCAGACATGAAGTTTGCGCGTTGGGGCGTACTTGCCCTTGCCGCCTCCCTGACCGCGCCCGCGGCGTTCGCGCAAGGCGATGCCGAGGCCGGTCGCGTCAAGTCCAGCACCTGCATGGGCTGCCACGGCATTCCCAAGTACAACAACGCCTACCCGACGTACCGCGTGCCCAAGCTCGGCGGCCAGCCGGCCGCGTATCTGGCATCGGCGTTGAAGGCCTACCGCAGCGGCGAGCGTCCGCACCCGACGATGCACGCGCAAGCGGCGAGCCTGTCCGACCAGGACATCGCCGACATTGCCGCGTTCCTGTCGTCGGCCCCCGCCAACTGAGGTCAGCTTCATGAAGCGCATCACCTGCATCGCCCTGCTCGCCCTGCTGCCGCTGGGCGCCTTCGCCCAGGCGCCGGAAAAGGCCGCGGCCTGCGCCGCCTGCCACGGGGAGGGCGGCGCCAAGCCGATCCTGCCGGAGTACCCGGTGCTGGCCGGACAATACGCGAACTACCTCGAGCACAGCCTGCGCGGCTATCGCGACGGCGAGCGCAAGAACGCGATCATGGCCGCACAGGCCGGCGCGCTCAGCGACGCGGACATCCGCGAGCTGTCGCGGTACTTCGCGGCCCAGCCCGGCCCGCTGTACACGCCGAGCGTTCACGCCGCGAGCGGGCCGTCCGCCGAGTAGGCAGCGCCGGCGCCCGTGGTTCGGAAAAGGCACGCATGGCGTGCCTTTTTTGTGGCCGTTGCCCGGCACTGCCGCCCGAAGGATGCGGTCGCTATACTCCGGCGGGCCTGAGGCGCGGCGCCGGAAGCCCGGCGCGGATACGAATAATCGGAGGACAACATGACACGGGTTGGGAGAGCAATCAGAGGCACGGTCCCGGCAATGCTGTTCGGCGGCCTGCTGGCGGCGTCGTCGGCCGCCACGGCGGCCGACATGGCCTACCTCGACATCTACTACATCGCGGACTCGACGCTGGAGTTCGACTTCGACGGTGCCGCTGCGGTCGAATCCGACGACGGGGACGGTTTCGGCGTCAAGCTTGCGGCGATGCTCGGCGAGAGCGTGTTCCTGTCGGGCGAATACCAGTCGACCGACAACGACTTTCCGACCGCCACGGCAACCGTCGAGACGACGCGGATCGGCCTCGGCTACAAGACGCCCTGGCCGCTCTACGGGCTGGTCGAGTATGTGCGCAACGATCTGGAAGTCGCGCAGACGCTGTTCTCCGGGGAAGGTGAGGAGAGCGGCTGGGGCGGGCATCTGGGCCTCAAGGCCGACCTCGCCCGCTTCGTCACCCTCGACGCGCGCGTCGGTTACCTCGACGTCGGCGACAGCGACGGCCTCGAGTACGTCGTGGGGCTGGGCTTCAATCTGGACCGCAGCTTCGGCCTGTTCGCCGACTACCGGGTCAGCCAGCTGGAGAACGACGACGGCGAGGCCACCGTCGAGGACGTTCGGGCAGGCATGCGCTTTCGCTTCTGAGTCGCACACCCCGCCGCCGTACCAGGAACCCCGCGCAAGCGGGGTTTCTGCTTTTACGGGGGTGCTTTCAGCGTGCAGCAATGTATCGGCAGGCTAGATGTGCGCCGCGACCCACCGCAGAGCAGGGGGCGCACGACTCAGGAACGTCCAGGACCCATCAGGAGAACGACCATGCGCATGCTTGAATCACTCTGTGCGGCGGCGGCCCTTGCCGCGCCGCTGACCGCGGCCGCCCAGGAGCTGTCATACAACTACGTGGAAGCCGGCTATGTGCAGGTCGAGCCCGATGAAGGCGACATCGAGTACGACGGATTTCGCGCCAAGGTTTCGGGGCAGATCGCCGAGCAGGCCTATCTGTTCGCCAGCTACGGCGAGATCGAGAGCGACGAATTTCTCGGCGGTGCGACGCTCGAGCAGGAAGTGATCACGGCGGGGCTCGGCTACCGGATCCCGCTGGCACCCGTGACCGACCTGACCGCCGAAGCGGCGTTCGTGAGCGTCGAATTCAGTTCCGACGGAACGATTGCCGACGGCAGCGAGGACGACACCGGCTACGGCCTGGGTCTGGGACTGCGGCACCTGTTCACGCCCTATGTCGAGGGCGCGGTGAACGTCGACTACGTCGATGTCTTCGACGAGGACGAGACCACGCTGACCCTGTCCGGGCTGTTCCACCTGACGCCGGCCCTGTCGCTGGGCGCGGGCTACTCGATCAGCGACGATGCCGACGGCTGGACGGTGGGCGGACGGTTCAACTTCTGAGCCCCGTCCGATCCCGCAAATGAAAAAGCCCCGCATTGCGGGGCTTTCTCGTTGCATCCGAGAGCGAAGCTCACTCTTCCAGGAAGCTGCGCAGGTAGTTGGCGCGGCTCGGGTGGCGCAGCTTGCGCAAGGCCTTGGCCTCTATCTGACGGATGCGCTCGCGGGTGACGTCGAACTGCTTGCCGACTTCCTCGAGGGTGTGGTCGGTGGTCATGTCGATGCCGAAGCGCATACGCAGCACCTTGGCCTCGCGCGGCGTCAGGCTGGCGAGGATCTGGTGCGTGGCCTCGGCGAGCGAGCGCGAGGTGGCGTCCTCGAGCGGCGAGACGGCCGAGGAGTCCTCGATGAAGTCGCCGAGGTGCGAATCCTCGTCGTCGCCGATCGGCGTTTCCATCGAGATCGGTTCCTTGGCGATCTTGAGCACCTTGCGGATCTTGTCCTCCGGCATCTCCATCTTCTTCGCCAGCTCTTCGGGCGTCGGCTCGCGGCCCATCTCCTGCAGCATCTGCCGCGAGATGCGGTTGAGCTTGTTGATCGTCTCGATCATGTGCACCGGGATGCGGATGGTGCGTGCCTGGTCGGCGATCGAGCGCGTGATGGCCTGGCGGATCCACCATGTGGCGTAGGTCGAGAACTTGAAGCCGCGGCGGAACTCGAACTTATCGACCGCCTTCATCAGGCCGATGTTGCCTTCCTGGATCAGGTCGAGGAACTGCAGGCCGCGGTTGGTGTACTTCTTGGCGATCGAGATCACCAGGCGCAGGTTGGCCTCGACCATCTCCTTCTTCGCGCGGCGGGCCTTGGCCTCGCCGACGTTCACGCGGCGGTTGATGTCCTTGATCTCGTCGAGGGAGAGCAGGTTGTCGCCCTCCATCTTCTTGAGCGTCTCCTGCAGCGCGAAGATCTCGTCCTTGCGGTTGTTCAGCTCGGAGGAGTACTTGCGCTTGGCGCGGATCGCCTTGTTGATCCAGTCCGGATTGGTGGCAGCGCCGGCCTCGCGGTAGGACTTGAGGAACTCGTCGCGTCCCATGCCGGCGTCGACCACGCAGATGCGCATGATCTGGCGCTCGGTGCGGCGGATCAGGTCGATCTTCGCGCGCAGGTTGCGCGTGATCTCGTCGACGATCTTCGGCGAGAGCTTGAAGGTCATGATGTGGTGGGCCACGGCCTCGCGCTTTTCCTGCGTCTTCTTGTCGTGGCTGCCGCGCTTGAGCAGCGCGTCCCAGGCCTTGTCGTAGAGCTTCTGCAGCTCGGCGAAGGCCTCGGCGGTGAGCACCGGGTCCGGTCCGGTGTCGACGGTTTCCTCTTCGTCGCCGTCACCGTCGTCGTCATCGTCGTCGTCGTTGTCGTCGGCGGACGGCGGCGGGGCCGGCGGCGGAATCTCGTCGGGTGCGTTCGGGTCGAAGAAGCCGGTGATGATGTCACCCAGCCGCTTGTTGCCCTGCTTGTAGTTCTCGAAGGCCTCGAGCAGGATCGCGACCGTTTCCGGGTACTGCGCCATCGCGAACATGGCCTCGTTGAGGCCTTCCTCGATGCGCTTGGCGATGCGGATCTCGCCCTCGCGGTCGAGCAGTTCCACCGAGCCCATCTCGCGCATGTACATGCGCACCGGGTCGGTAGTGCGACCGAACTGGTCGTCGAGCGCGGCGATTGCGGCGGCGGCTTCCTCGGCGGCCTCTTCCTCTTCCTCGTTGGTCGCGACGACCGCCGGTTCCGAGAACAGCTGCTGATCCTCTTCCGGGGCTTCCTCGTGGACCGGGATGCCCATCGCCTGGATCATGCTGATGATGTCTTCGATCTGCTCGGTATCGACGATTTCCGGCAGATGGTCGGCGACCTCGGCGTAGGTCAGGTAGGCCTTTTCCTTGCCGAGCGCGATCAGCACCTTGATCTGGGACTGCTTCTGCGCCTGCTTGTCGCTCAGAAGCGCCTTTTCGTGCTTGTCGCTGTTGCCCGCCTTGTCGCTGTTCGTTGCCATGCAGATCTCGTGTGACGACGCCCCGGCATCAGACCGGCGCAAAGAACCCCGTATTATACCCTCAACCGCCCTCCGCGGGCGATGTTTTGACCGATTCGCGCCCAGTCCGGTTGCCGATCTGTCGCGTGATCGCATCGATTTCGCGCGTCTCGGCCTCGCTGAGACTGCGCAGCCGCGCCTGCGCCAGCAGCTCCTGTACCCGTGCGCGCAGCGCCTTGTCGCGCAGCCGCGCCAGCCCGTCGAGAAATTCGGCCTCGATCGCCGCATCGTCGAGCGCGACGCTGCCCTGCGCCAGCAGACGGCCGACGGCCCGGCCGCGTGGCTGGTCCTTCCACGCCTCCAGCAACTGCGCCGCGTGCGCGTCCGGATGGGTGTGGAACCAGTCCACCGCTTCGATCAGCACGTCGATTCCGGGAGCGCCGGCCTGCAGCAGCAGCGGAATGTTGTCGACACGCTCCGCCAGATCGGGGCGTTCCAGCAGCAACTGCAGCAGGCGCCGCACCGGACGGGCGGCTCCGGGTGGCACCGCTTCGACTGGGCCGGTTGCCGCCGACGCCATGGGTTGCGGCGGCTCCTTGCGCATCGCGGCGTCCACGTCGCCGCGACCCATGCGTGCGAGCCGGGCCAGTTCGTCGAGCATCAGGGTGCGCAGCGGCCCCTCGCGCAGCTTTTCCAGGTGTGGCCGCGCCAGGGCAATCAGGCGCGCGCGCCCTTCGAGCGTGCCGAGGTTGACCTGCCTGCCCAGCTCGCCGAGCAGGAACTGCGACAGCGGCTGCGCCTGGCCGATGCGGGACCGGAACGCCTCGGCGCCCTCGGCCTGCACCAGCGTGTCCGGATCGTGGCCGTCGGGCAGGAACATGAAGGCGCATTCGCGGCCTTCAAGGCTTTCCGGCAGCGCCTGCTCAAGCGCGCGCCAGGCGGCGGAGCGACCGGCGCGGTCGCCGTCGAAGCAGAACACGACCTTGCTCGTGGACTTGAACAGCAGTTGCAGGTGCTCGCGCGTGGTGGCGGTGCCCAGGGTCGCGACCGCCTCGTGAATGCCGTGCTGCGAGAGCATCACCACGTCCATGTAGCCTTCGACCACCAGCAGGTACGGAAGTGCGGCGGTGCTCGCCTGCCTGGCCTCGTACAGGCCATAGAGATTGCGGCCCTTGTGGAACAGGGGCGTTTCCGGGGAGTTCAGATACTTGGCCGGGTCGTTGCCGAGTGTGCGACCGCCGAAGCCGATCACGCGGCCGCGGGTATCGCGGATCGGGAAGGTGACGCGGTTGCGAAAGCGGTCGTAGGCGCCTCCCTGCTCCTTCTCGATCAGCAGGCCGGCGTCGATCGCGTGGCGCGTGTCCTTGAGAAAGCGGGTGAGGTGGTCCCAGCCGTCGGGCGCGAAGCCGATGCCGAAGTGCTTGGCCGTGTCGCCGGAGACGCCACGTTTCTTGAGGTACTCGATCGCCTGCGGCGCCTCGCGCAGGCGCTCGCGGAAGAAGCGCTGCGCGGCGGCGAGTGCGTCGAGCGGTCCGTCCATCACCACGCGGGCGTCCTGTCCGCCTTCGCGCGGCACCTCGATGCCGGCGCGCTGCGCCAGATCCTCGACCGCCTCGACGAAACTCAGGCGGTCGTACTCCATTAGAAAGCCGATGGCGTTGCCGTTCTTGCCCGAGCTGAAGTCGAAGAACATCTGCTTGTTCGGGTTCACGTAGAACGAGGGGGTCTTCTCGTTGGTGAACGGCGACAGGCCGCGCAACTCGCGTCCGGCGCGCTTGAGCTCGATGCGCGCGCCGATCAGCTCGACGATATCGGTGCGTGCGAGCAGGTCGTGGATGAAGGCGTCGGGGATGCGGGACATTTGTCGTCCTGACAAGCCGCCGCCATCCATGGCGGCGACTTTCAAAACAAGCGGAGCCCCAATCTACCCGAGTTTCGCTTTGATCAGGCCCGACAGCTTGCCCATGTCGGTGCGACCCTGGGCCTTGGGCTTGATCCAGCCCATGACCTTGCCCATGTCCTTGCCGCCCGCGGCGCCGGTCTCGGCAATGGCCTGGTCGATCAGCGCGGCGACCTCGGTTTCGCTGAGCTGTTGCGGCAGGTAGTCGAGCAGTACGGCGATCTCGGCGGCTTCCTTGTCGGCGAGATCGGTGCGATTGGCGTTGCGGAACTGCGACTCCGAGTCACGACGCTGCTTGACCATCTTCTCGACGGCCGCGTGGATCACGGCCTCGGTCAGCTCGACGGCATCGACGACCTCGCGCTGCTTGAGCTCGGCCTGCAGCATGCGCAGGACCGACAGGCGCGGCTTGTCGCCGGCGCGCATCGCGGTCTTCACGTCTTCGGTGATGCGGGTCTTGAGGTCGCTCATCGCTTTATCTCCACAAACACAAAACGCGGCCCGAAGCCGCGTGTTGTTCTTGTCTGAACCGTCGCGGCCGGTGGCCGCAACGGGGCAGGACGCCGATCAGAACAGGCGAATCCGCCGGTTCGATTCGCGCTGGACCTTCTTTGCCTGGCGCTTGACCGCGGCAGCGCGCTTGCGCTTGCGCTCCTGGCTCGGCTTCTCGTAGTACTCGTGCTTGCGCAGGTCGGTCAGGACGCCGGCCTTTTCGCAGGTGCGCTTGAAACGGCGCACGGCCACTTCGAAAGGCTCGTTCTCGCGAACGCGGACAGAAGGCATAAACGCTTACTCGCTTTGTGATCGGGCAGGGCCATTCGACCCAAAAAGGGCCGCGATTCTAGCGGGATCGCCAAGACGGTGCAATACGGCCCCGGCGGGTCGTGCACGGCGACGCTGGCTGTCGCCCGCCAGTCGTGATTGACTGTCGGCCTGTTCCGGGCGAACCCGCCGTGATAGCGACCTACGACAACACCCTGGTGCTGCTTTCCATCGTCGTCGCGACGATGGCGTCGTACACGGCCCTCGATCTGGCGGGTCGCGTCACCCACAGCAGCGGCCGGACCGCGACACTGTGGCTGCTCGGCGGTTCGGCCGCGATGGGGGCCGGCATCTGGTCGATGCATTTCATCGGCATGCTGGCGTTCGAGCTGCCGATCCCGGTCTTCTATGACGGCTGGATCACCGCCGCCTCCCTGCTGATCGCGGTGGTGACTTCCGGCTACGCACTGAGTGTCGCCAGCCGCCGCGTGCTCGGCGCGCTGAGTCTGCTCGGCGCCGGGATCATCATGGGCGGCGGCATCGCCGCGATGCACTACGCCGGCATGGCGGCGATGCGCATGTCACCACCGATCGAATACGACCCGGGATGGTTCGCCGCGTCGATCGGCATCGCGATCGCCGCGGCCACCGCGGCGCTGTGGCTGGCGTTCACCCTGCGCTCGACGACTTCGCATCTCGCCGTGGCCGGCAAGCTGGTCAGCGCGCTGGTCATGGGCTGCGCTATCGCCGGCATGCACTACACCGGCATGGCGGCAGCGAACTTCGCCGAAGGCAGCACCTGCCTGGTGGCGGGGGGCGGTCTCGGCCTGAGTCCCGAGGGGCTGGCGGCCGCGCTGGGCAGCGTGATCCTGAGCCTGCTGATCGCCACGCTGGTGGCGTCCTCGCTCGACCGCCGGCTGGCGACGCGGACCGCCCGCATGCTGGGGGAGGTCGAACAGGCAAATGCCGCACTGCTGGCTGCCCAGGAATCGCTGCGCGAGAGCGAGGAGCGGTTCCGCTCCGCCTTCGAGTCGGCGACGATCGGCATGGGTTTGGTGTCGCTGGACGGGCACTGGCTGCGCGTCAACGGCTCGCTGTGCCGGATCTTCGGTTACCCGGAGTCGGAGTTGCTCAGCGCCGACTACCAGAGCATCTCGCACCCCGAGGATCTGCAGGCGGATACCGAGCAGGTGCGGCGCCTGGCCAACGGCGAGCTGCAGTCCTACCAGATGGAGAAGCGCTACTTCCACAAGGACGGCCACGTCGTCTGGGTCAACCTGAGCGTTTCGGCGGTCCGGGACGCACGGGACGTACCGCGCCACTTCGTCGTCCAGATCGAGGACATCTCGGCGCGCAAGCAGGCCGAGGAGGCGCTGCAGAACATGCTGCGCGAACAGGCGCTGCGCGATCCGCTGACGGCGCTGTTCAATCGCCGCCACCTCGAAGACGCGGTCGAGCGCGAGTTCGCGCGTGCGCGCCGCAACGGCGAGCCGCTGGCGATCATCATGGTCGACATCGACCACTTCAAGTCGATCAACGACCGTTTCGGCCACGCCTGCGGCGACGCCGTGATCCGCCGCGTCGCCCAGTTGCTGGTCGGCGGTGTGCGTCGCAGCGACATCGCCTGCCGCTACGGCGGCGAAGAGTTCCTGCTGCTGCTGCCCGGGGCACCGGCATCGCGGGCACTCGAACTGGCGGAAGTGATCTGCCGGTCCGCCCGCGACCTGCATCACGACTGCGACGGTCGCAGCATCGGCGCGGTGACGGTGTCCTGCGGCATCGGCCTGTTCCCGGATCACGGCGCCACCGCCGAGGTGGTGATGAAGGCGGCGGACCGCGCGCTGTACCGCGCCAAAGAACAGGGGCGTGACCGCGTCGTGCTGGCCGAGTCGGCCATCCGCAGGCAGGGCTGAACGCGCCCGTCGCCGGCCGCCGTTGTTCCGGCAGGCCCTAGAATGCCCCCATGGCTGCCCCGATCCTCGGTATCGAGACCTCCTGCGACGAAACCGCTGCCGCGATCTACTGCGGCGAACGCGGCCTGCTCGCGCACGTGCTGCACAGCCAGGTGCGGCTGCACGCGGAGTACGGCGGGGTCGTGCCGGAACTGGCCTCGCGCGATCACGTCAGCCGCATCAACGGTCTGATTCGCGCGGCGCTGGGCGAGGCGGGCGTGAGCCCCGCGGATCTCGGCGGCGTGGCCTATACGGCCGGCCCCGGCCTGATCGGTGCACTGATGGTCGGTGCGTCGGTCGCCGCCGGCCTCGCCAGCGCGCTCGGTGTGCCGCTGATTCCGGTTCATCACATGGAGGCGCACCTGCTGGCGCCGATGCTCGAGGACCCGCCACCGCGCTTTCCGTTCCTCGCGCTGCTGGTGTCCGGCGGTCACACGATGCTGGTCGACGTCCGCGGGTACGGTGTGTACGCCCTGCTCGGCGAGAGCCTCGACGATGCCGTCGGCGAGGCCTTCGACAAGACGGCGAAGCTGCTCGGCCTGCCGTATCCGGGTGGGCCGGAACTGGCGAAGCTGGCCGAATCCGGTCGCGATGGCGTGTTCCGCTTTCCGCGTCCGATGACCGATCGCCCGGGCCTCGAGTTCAGTTTCAGCGGCTTGAAGACCGCGGTGCTGACCGCGCTGCCGCCCGACGCCGATGCGCAGACGCGGGCCGACCTCGCACGTGCTTTCGAAGAGGCAGTCACCGATACCCTGGTCATCAAGGTCGAGCGCGCCCTGCAGGCGGCAAAGCTCGACCGGTTGGTGGTGGCCGGCGGCGTCGGCGCCAACCGCCGGCTGCGCGCAAAACTGGCAGAGCGTGCACGGCACCTGGGTGTCGCGCTGCACTTTCCGCGACAGGCGTTCTGCACCGACAACGCGGCGATGGTCGCGTACGCCGGCTGGGTGCGGCGTCATGGCGGGCAGGCCGCGGGTGGCGCCCTGTTCACGACGCCGCGCTGGCCGCTGGATACCCTGACGCCGCCGCGCGCGGCAGCCTGACCCGAGCAGGAACCATGGACACTATTTTCATCCGCGGGCTGCGTGTCGAAACCGTCATCGGCGTTCATGCCTGGGAGCGGCAGCTCGAGCGGCCGCTGGTGTTCGATCTGGAACTCGGCGCGGATACGCGCGAAGCCGCGTCCAGCGACCGCGTGCGCGATGCCGTCGACTACGCGGCCGTGGCCGAAACCGTCACGCGGATCGCGAAGACCTTGCAGCCGGCGCTGCTGGAGACCCTGGCCGAACGCCTCGCGCGGCAGCTGTTCGAGGACTTTCCGATCCAGCGCCTGCGTCTGGTCATCGACAAGCCCGGCGCGGTGCCGGACGTGAAGCAGGTGGGGGTGGCGATCGAACGCGTGCGCGAGGACTTCTCGGCCTGTGGGTGAGGCGGGGCTTTCCGGTTCGTCCGGCGGACGAACCGGCCGCTGAACGCCCGGCCATGGATGGTCGGGCCGGGGTTAGATGAAGAGAACATGGCTGCGCCATGGATGGCCACGGCGCGTGACAGGTCGAGGTGCGTGCTTACGAGATCTGCGGCAAGGCCTGTTGTGCGGCGATCAGCGCGCCGGCGTAGGCGGCGAGATCGTCGTAGACCGCCACGCCCCGCAACTCGGCCTGGTGCCGGGTTTCGGTCCGTCGGCCGTTGCCGGTGCGCACCAGGATCGGCTGCGCCCGGGCGGCGCGCGCGGCCTCGATGTCCCGCCAGGAATCGCCCACGAACGGAATCAGGTCCGCACTCACGTTCAGGCGCCGCGCCAGATCCAGCAGCATGCCGGGCGCCGGCTTGCGCATCGCCGTAGGTGCGTCCGGATGGTCCGGCGCGAAGGCGATGCCGTCGATGCGTCCCCCGAGTTCGGCGAGCTGCTGCTGCAGGCGGTCGTGGATGCTGCTGAACGCGTCGTAGTCGAACAGCCCCTGCCCGAGCCCCGACTGGTTGGTGGCGACGAAGACGCGAAAGCCCGACTGGCACAGCCGCGCGATCGCTTCCAGGCTGCCGGGAACCGGACGCCACTCGGCCAACGACTTGATGTAGTCCGGCGAGTCCTCGTTGATGACGCCATCGCGGTCGAGAATCACGATCTTCATGTCGCGACTCTAGCGCGCCGTGAGTTCAGCCGGGCAGGCAGGACAGATCGGCCACCGAGCGGCACAGGCGATCGAGTCGCGCCAGCAGCGCCAAGCGGTTGCTGCGGACCGCGGCATCGGGATCGTTGACCATCACGCCGTCGAAGAATGCGTCGACCGGTTCGCGCAGGGCGGCCAGATGGATCAGCCGTGCGCCGTAGTCGGGGGTGGCCGCGTTGAGTGTTTCGAGCTCGCCGAGCTTCGAGAACAGTGCGTGTTCGGCGTCGTGCGCGAACTTCGCCGGGTCGACGCTGCCGGCACTGTCGCCGGCCTGCTTGAGAATGTTGCGGATGCGCTTGTTCGCGGCGGCGAGGTTGGGCGCCGCGGCATCGGCGACGAAGTCGCGCACGGCAGCCAGGCGGCGCTGGAAATCCAGCGGCTGTTCGACCTGCATCGCGCGGACCGACTCGAACATCTCCGCGGTGATGTCGCCGCCGACGAGGTAGGCGCGCAGCCGCTCCATCACGAACTCGACCAGCTCGTCGAGCGTGGCGGCGTCACGCTTGCCGGCGGGCTGCGCATCGAGCGCGGCCTTGAGCAGGGCGCGCAGGTCGAGCGGCAGTTCGGCCTCCAGGCAGATGCGCAGCACGCCCAGAGCCGCGCGGCGCAGGGCGTAGGGGTCCTTGCTCGCCGTCGGCTTCTGGCCGATGGCGAAGATGCCGGCGAGGCTGTCGAGCTTGTCGGCAAGCGCGAGGATGCGGCCGGCCGGCGTCGACGGCACCGGCGTGCCCTGCTGGGTCGGCAGGTAATGCTCGCGGATGGCCTGTGCCACGTCGGGGGATTTGCCGGACTTCGCGGCGTAGTAGCCGCCCATCAGTCCCTGCAGTTCCGGGAACTCGTAGACCATCTTGGTGACGAGGTCGGCCTTGCACAGCGTTGCGGCGCGCTCGACGGTGGCGCGGTCGGTGCCCAGCTCGCCGGCGATCGTCGATGACAGCGCACGGATGCGGCCGGCCTTGTCGCCGATGCTGCCGAGGTCCTTCTGGAAGGTGACGCTGTCGAGGTTCTCCACGTACGCCGATAACGGCTGCTTGAGATCCTGCTGCCAGAAGAACAGCGCGTCGGCGAGGCGCGGTCGCACGACGCGTTCGTTGCCCGCGATCACCTGCGCGACATCGCGCGACTCGATGTTCGACAGCGTGATGAAGGCGTGCGTCAGCCGCGTCTGTTGCGCGTCCTCGAACACAGTGAAATAGCGCTGGTTGGTCTCGACGGTGGCGACGATCACCTCCGGCGGCAGTTCGAGGAAGCGCGGCTCGAAATGCCCGGTGATCGCCACCGGCCACTCGACCAGTGCGGTGACTTCGTCGAGCAGATCTTCGGTGATGCGCACATGCCCGCCGAGGGTGCGTGCCTCGTTCTCAATCTGGCGGCGGCATTCACGCTTGCGGACAGCCGGATCAGCCAGTACCCGGGCGGCGCGCAGGGACGCTTCGTAGCCTGCGGGCGCATCCAGCGTGATGGCGGCAGGCGCATGGAAGCGGTGGCCGTAGGTGAGCCGGCCGGCGGTCAGCCCGAACCGCGCCAGCGGCACGACCTCGTCGCCCAGCAGGCAGGTCAGCCACTGCACCGGGCGCACAAAGGTTTCGTCGCCCGCGCCCCAGCGCATGCGCTTGGGCACCAGGGCATCCATCGCCTTGAGCGTGTCCTCGAAGATCTCCGGCAACAGGTCGGCGGTCGTGCGGCCGGGCGCCTGCCTGACGAAGTGCAGCTTGCCGTCCTTCTCGCCGAGTGCCGCGAACTCGACCCCGCAGGAGCGGGCGAATCCCAGCGCGGCCGGCGTCGGCTGGCCGTCCTTGAGCGCAGCGGCCAGCGCCGGGCCGAGGCGTTCGAGGGTCTGGTCGGGCTGGCGCTCGGGAACGGCGTCGATCAGCACGGCGATGCGCCGCGGCGTCGCGAACAGCCGCGCCGTCCCGCCCGTGAGTCCGCGCTTGTCCAGGCCGCCGGCGACGCCATCGCGCAAGGCTTCGGCGAGCGGCATGACGTAGCGGGCCGGCAGGTCTTCGGTGCCGATTTCGAGCAGCAGATCGCGGGACATGTGCGGACAGCAGGCGGGTCACAAAGGGCGCGTAGTGTCCGGGATCGCTGGCGATTTCGCCAACCATGCGCAGCGGCAAACAACAGCCGCAGCCTATCGATCGGTAACGAACAATCAATTTCAACAATGAAACCGGCAGGCGTAGAGTGCCGTACTGCACCCGAGCCACCCACCAGGAGGAGCCGCTCATGTCCAACGAAGCGAAGTGTCCCTTTCACGCCGGTACCGGCGGCGGTACGTCCAACCGCGAGTGGTGGCCGAAGCAGCTGCGCGTCGACCTGCTGCGCCAGCATTCCTCGAAGTCCGATCCGATGGGCGCCGGGTTCGACTACGCCGAGGCATTCAACAGTCTCGACTACGCGGCGCTGAAGAAGGATCTGCACGCGCTGATGACGGACTCGCAGGACTGGTGGCCGGCGGATTTCGGCCACTACGGGCCGCAGTTCATCCGCATGGCCTGGCACTCGGCGGGCACCTACCGCACCGGCGACGGCCGCGGCGGCGGCGGTCGCGGGCAGCAGCGGTTCGCGCCGCTCAACAGCTGGCCGGACAACGCCAACATCGACAAGTCGCGCCGCCTGCTGTGGCCGATCAAGCAGAAGTACGGCAACAAGATCTCGTGGGCCGATCTGATGATCCTGGCCGGCAACGTCGCGCTCGAATCGATGGGCTGCAAGACGATCGGCTTCGGCGGCGGCCGCGCCGACACCTGGGAGCCGGATCAGGACGTCTACTGGGGGCGCGAGAGCACCTGGCTGGACGACCAGCGCTACACCGGCGACCGCGAGCTGGAGAATCCGTTGGCGGCGGTGCAGATGGGCCTGATCTACGTCAACCCGGAAGGGCCCAACGGCAACCCCGACCCGGTGGCCGCGGCGCGCGACATCCGCGAGACCTTCGCCCGCATGGCGATGAACGACGAGGAGACGGTGGCGCTGATCGCCGGCGGCCACACCTTCGGCAAGGCGCACGGCGCCGGCGACACGGCGCTGGTCGGCGCCGCGCCCGAAGGCGCGGAACTGGAGGAGCAGGGCTTCGGCTGGACCAGCACGCACGGCAGCGGCATGGGTGCCGACACCATCACCGGCGGGCCGGAAGTCACGTGGACGACCACCCCGTCGAAGTGGGGCCACGACTTCTTCAAGCATCTGTTCGCCTATGAGTGGGAGCTGACCAAGAGTCCCGCCGGCGCGCACCAGTGGGTCGCGAAGAACGCCGACGCGATCATTCCGGACGCGCACGATCCGTCGAAGAGGCTCAAGCCGATGATGCTGACGACCGATTTGTCGCTGCGCTTCGATCCGGCCTACGAGAAGATCTCGCGGCGCTTCCTCGAACACCCGGACCAGTTCGCCGATGCCTTCGCGCGTGCCTGGTTCAAGCTGACCCATCGCGACATGGGGCCGCGCGCCCGCTATCTCGGGCCGGAAGTGCCGGCGGAGAGCTTCCTCTGGCAGGACCCGGTGCCGGCCGTCGATCACCCGCTGGTCGACGACAAGGACGTCGCCGCGCTCAAGCAGAAGATCCAGGCGTCGGGCCTGTCGGTGTCCGAGCTGGTGTCGACGGCCTGGGCCTCGGCCTCCACGTTCCGCGGATCGGACAAGCGCGGCGGCGCCAATGGCGCGCGGATCCGGCTCGCGCCGCAGAAGGACTGGGCGGTCAACCAGCCGGCGCAACTGGCCAAGGTGCTCGGGGCGCTGGAGCAGGTCCGCACCGACTTCAACGGTGCGCAGCCGGGCGGCAAGAAGATTTCGCTGGCCGACCTGATCGTGCTGGCCGGCGGCGTCGGCATCGAGCAGGCGGCGAAGAAGGCCGGACACGACGTGACCGTCCCGTTCACGCCGGGCCGCACCGACGCGACCGCCGAGCAGACGGACGCCGAGTCCTTCGCGCCATTGGAGCCGGTCGCCGACGGCTTCCGCAACTACCTCAAGGCGCCGTACGCAGTGCCGGCCGAAGCGCTGCTGATCGACAAGGCGCAGCTGCTGACGCTGACCGCGCCCGAGATGACGGTGCTGGTCGGCGGGCTGCGCGTGCTCGGCGCCAACGTCGACGGCGCGGGCCACGGCGTGCTGACGCGGCGGCCCGGTGCGCTGACCAACGACTTCTTCGTCAATCTGCTCGACATGCGCACGAAGTGGAAGCCTGCGTCCACCGACGGCCTCTACGAAGGCGTGGAGCGCGCCACCGGCAAGCCGCGCTGGACCGGCACGCGGGTCGACCTGGTGTTCGGGTCGAACTCGGAGCTGCGCGCAGTGGCGGAGGTCTATGCTGCGGCCGACGCGGGCGGCAAGTTCGTCGACGACTTCGTCGCCGCGTGGACCAGGGTGATGAATCTCGACCGCTACGATCTGGCCTGAAACGGCCGCGAAGGAGAAACGACATGGCAGTCAAAGTGCTCTACACCGCCCACGCGGTCGCCAGTGGCGGCCGCAACGGCCACACCGAGTCGCGCGACGGCATCGTCAAGGCCGACCTGTCGGTGCCCAAGGCCATGGGCGGGCCCGGCAAGCCGGGCACGACGACGCCGGAAGATCTGTTTGCCGCCGGCTATGCGGCCTGCTTCGGCGGCGCCGTCGACTTTCTCGCCGGCAAGATGCAGCTCAAGCCCAGCTCGGTCGAGATCGAGGTTGCCGTGGGCATCGGCACCGACGACACCGGCTTCGGCCTGACGGCCGACATCACCGCGTGGATCGGCGGGCTGGATCAGGCGGACGCCGACAGGCTCGTCGCGGCCGCGCACGAGTTCTGCCCGTACTCCAAGGCCACGCGCGGCAATATCGCGCATGGCCTGAAGGTGGTGGTCGTCTGAGGCGCGACGCTCGCTGGCCGGTTCAGGCGCCGGCCAGCGGGCGCGTCACACGTACCGCGAACGGCATCGTGATCTCGAAGGTGATGCCGTTGCCGCTCGCGCCGTTGCGGCCGTTGCGCTGTGCGCTGCAGTAGAAGCGGCGGCCGTCCGGCGAGAACGCCGGGCCGGTGACCTCCGAACCGCCGGTCTCGTCCGGCAGGCGCAGCAGCGGAACGACCGTGCGATCCGGCAGCAGCACCATCGCGCGCATGTCGCCGCCGTCCTCGACGACGATCATCTCGCCGTCGTCGGTCATGCACAGGTTGTCGACGCCCTGCAGCGGCGGTTCGTTCGGGTCGACCGGCGAGCCGATCGGCTGCGACTCCGGCGAGTAGATGCTCTCGATCGTGTTGCCGATCGTGTCGATCGCCCAGATGTTGTTGTCGCCTTTCGACGAGAAGAACACGAAGCCCTTGAGAAACCAGACGCCCTCGTTGCCGGAGAAGATCGTCGTTTCCGGCAGGTAGACCTGGCGCTGCGGCCGCCCGTCGTTGACGACATCGACCCAGCGGATCGGTGCCGGCCCGTTGCGTGCGGCTTCGACACCACCCTCGACGACGAGCGCCTGCAGCACGCCATCGTTGAAGGCGGGGCGGCCGCCGGCCGGCCAGTCGGTTTCGGTGAAGACATTGCGGTAGAAGCGGTCGTCGCCGCCGAAATCCTCGGTGTGGTAGATCGCGCGGCCGGCGACATCGATCGCGACCTGTTCATGGCCGAAGCGGCCGAACAGGTCGAGCCGCCGCCCGTCCGGATTCGTCCCCAGCGGGTCGCACTCGAACATGTAGCCGTCGGCGATCTCTTCGCCGCAGATCCAGGTGCCCCAGGGTGTCGCGGTGCCCGAGCAGTTCGTCGTGGTGTCGTGCAGGATCGTGTAGGCGTCGACCAGCGTGCCGTCGGCCGCGAAGCGCAACGCGCTCGCGCCGCCGCGCAGCAGGCCCAGGGCGGCGACCGTCTCGCGCGACAGGATCGGCTGCAAGGGGTCGATCAGCCCGCCGCTGGTGGCGTCGCGAACCTCCGCATTGGACACGTACAGCCAGCCACCGTCGGCCAGCGCGAAGCTGCCGGCGCCGTCGGGATCGCGGTGCCACACGAAGCTGCTGCCCGGCACCGGGGCCTCGCCGGCGACGGCGACGACACGCGACGTGAAGCCGGCCGGCAATTGGATGCCGTTGGCATCCGGCGCCTGCAGCGGGCCGATGTCGGCGAAGCGGCTGCGGCCGGGCGCCGCCACCGAATTCAGCGGCGAGCTGCTGCCGCAGGCGCTGAGCCACGATGCCGTCGAGACGCTGCCGGCGGCAAACAGCAGGTTGCGCAGGAAGTCGCGGCGCGAATGGCCGGAGCGGATCGCCTGGGCGAGCAAGGGATTCATGCGTCGGTCCTGGGTGGGAAGCGGTGGATGCGAAAGCATACCGATCGCCGATACCGCGATGATGACGTCACGCCGCGGCAGTCGGCTGCGTGCGTCTTCTACGTCGATTGCGGGGCTGCGAACGGCAGGCGGATCTCGCGAAACGCCGGCAGGGCCTCGCAGCGCGCGACGCGACGCATCAGCGCCGGCCGACGGGAGGCATCGAGCGCCAGCGCGTCGGTGAGAAAGGTGGTGACGCAGGCAATGGTGATGTCGACCTGCGTCATGCGTCCACCGACGAACCATTCGCCGCCGTGCGTCGCGGCGTCGCGCTCCAGTTCGTCGAGCGCCGCATCGCTCTGGCTGCGGCAGCGTGCGACCCAGCCGGCGTGACGCTTTTCGGGCGGGCGGAATGCCTGCTCGTAGAGTTGCAGCACGCCTTTCTCGGCGCCGCCGATGGCGATGGCCATCAGCTTGAGTGCGCGGCGGCGTTCGGGGCCTGCAGCGGGCAGCAGCGCGCGCTCCGGCGTGGCGCATTCATCGAGGTAGTCCAGGATCACGGACGATTCGATCAGCGTTTCGCCGTCGTCGAGCACCAGCGTCGGCACGCGGCCGAGCGGGTTGTAGTGACGGATCGCGTCGAAGTCCCGGCCGACCGACCAGTTGCGGTGTTCGAACGGCAGACCGAGCAGCCGCATGCTGATCGCCACGCGGCGCACGAACGGCGAATCGAACATGCCGATGAGGATCACGGCCGGTCCTACGCTGCCCTGGCTGTATCCGGCAGCATCGGGAATCCCAGCGCCTCGCGGGCCTTGAAGTAGGCCTCGGCGCAGGCGCGCGCCATCGTGCGCACGCGCAGGATGTAGGCCTGGCGCTCGGTGACGCTGATCGCGCCGCGGGCGTCGAGCAGGTTGAAGGCATGCGAGGCCTGGATGGTGCGTTCGTAGGCCGGCAGCGGCAGCGGCGTGGCCAGCGCGAGCAGGTGCTGGCACTCGGCCTCGGCCTTGTCGAAGCGCGCGAACAGGGTGGCGACGTCGGCGTGCTCGAAGTTGTAGGTCGACTGTTCGACCTCGTTCTGGTGGTAGACGTCGCCGTAGGTGACGATGCGCTCACCCCCTTCCGGCGAACGGTGCCTGGACCAGACCAGGTCGTAGACCGATTCCTTCTTCTGGATGTACATCGCCAGGCGTTCGAGCCCGTAGGTGATCTCGCCGGCGACCGGCCGGCATTCTAGGCCGCCGACCTGCTGGAAGTAGGTGAACTGGGTGACTTCCATGCCGTTGAGCCAGACCTCCCAGCCGAGCCCCCAGGCACCGAGCGTCGGCGACTCCCAGTTGTCCTCGACGAAACGGATGTCGTGCGTCAGCGGATCGAAGCCGAGCATGCGCAGCGAATCCAGATACAGCGCCTGGATGTTCGGCGGCGAGGGCTTCATCAGCACCTGGAACTGGTAGTAGTGCTGCAGCCGGTTCGGGTTGTCGCCGTAGCGGCCGTCGGTCGGGCGGCGGCTGGGCTGCACGTAGGCGGTGTTCCAGGGCTCGGGTCCGAGCGCGCGCAGGAAGGTGGCCCAGTGAAAGGTGCCGGCGCCCATCTCCATGTCCATCGGCTGCACGATCGTGCAGCCATGCCCGGCCCAGAAGGCCTGCAGCTTGAGGATCAGGTCCTGGAAGGAAAGGGGTTCCTGTGAAGTCATGGCGCGGCGCACCCGAAGCGGGCGCGGAGTATAGCAACGGGTACCGGTCCTCCCGATCGCAGAGTGTTTGTTTATAGTGCCGACGCCATGAACCGACTCGACCATCTTTTCGAACAGAACGCGACCTGGGCCGCCGAGCGCGTCGCCGAGGACCCCGAATTCTTCCGTCGCCTCGCCGACGGGCAGCGTCCGCAGTACCTGTGGATCGGTTGTGCCGATTCGCGGGTGCCGGCGAACCAGCTCCTCGGCCTGCCGCCGGGCGAGGTGTTCGTCCATCGCAACATCGCCAACGTCGTCGTTCACACCGACTTCAACTGCCTGTCGGTGATGCAGTTCGCGGTCGAAGTGCTCAAGGTCCGGCACATCCTCGTCGTCGGCCACTACGGTTGCTCGGGTGTGCATGCCGCGCTGCATGCGACGCGGATCGGCGTCGCCGACAACTGGCTGCGGCACATCCGCGATGTCGCCGACCGTCATCGGGAGCGTCTGGACCGCGTGGCCGACGATGGCGACCGGCACGACCGGCTGTGCGAACTCAACGTCGTCGAGCAGGTGCTGCACGTGTGCCAGACCACGGTCGTCGAGGACGCCTGGGCACGCGGGCAGTCGCTGTCGGTCCACGGCTGGGTCTACGGTCTGCAGGATGGCCGGCTGCGCGACCTCGGGCTGACGATGACCGGGCCGGACAATGTGCTGGCCGCCTACCAGACGGCCTGCGACGGCATCCTGAGCGCCTGAGGCGCCGCGTCCTGGGCTAGGATACGCAGCCCCACCGCCTGAGCGATTCCGTGGTCCGCGCCCCAGAGCATGGCATGGATCATGCTTCATTTTGGCGCACGCTGAGCGGGGGTGGCCCGCAGCGAACCCACCACGTTATTCCTTAGGAGAAGCCCATGTCGGGTAATGATGTCCTGAAGATGATCAAGGAAAAGGAAGTCAAGTACGTCGACTTCCGTTTCTGCGACACGCGCGGCAAAGAGCAGCACGTGACCGTCCCTTCGCACACCATCGACGAGGACGTTTTCACGTCCGGCAAGATGTTCGATGGCTCTTCGATCGCGGGCTGGAAGGGCATCAACGAGTCCGACATGATCCTGCTGCCGGAAGCCGGCACCGCGTTCATCGATCCGTTCTTCGAAGAGAGCACGCTGGTCATCAGCTGCGACGTCATCGAGCCGTCGACCGGTGAGGGCTACACGCGCGATCCGCGCTCGCTGGCCAAGCGCGCCGAGGCCTATCTGAAGTCCACCGGCATCGCCGACACCGCCTACTTCGGCCCCGAGAACGAATTCTTCATCTTCGACTCGGTGCGCTGGGGCGCCGACATGTCGGGTTGCTACGTCAACATCGATTCGAGCGAAGCCGCGTGGAACTCCGGCCGCGACTACGCCGAAGGCAACACGGGCCACCGTCCGGGCGTCAAGGGCGGCTACTTCCCGGTGCCGCCGGTCGACTCGCTGCAGGACGTGCGCTCGGCGATGTGCACCACGCTCGAAGCGGTCGGCATGCCGACCGAAGTGCATCACCACGAAGTCGCCACTGCCGGCCAGTGCGAGATCGGCGTCAAGTTCGGCGAGCTGACCAAGAAGGCCGACGAGGTCCTCAAGCTCAAGTACGTGGTGCAGAACGTCGCGCACCAGTACGGCAAGACCGCCACCTTCATGCCCAAGCCGATCGTCGGCGACAACGGCAACGGCATGCACGTGCATCAGTCGCTGGCGCTCGGCGGCAAGAACCTGTTCTCCGGCGACAAGTACGGCGGCCTGTCGGAGACCGCGCTGTTCTACATCGGCGGCATCCTCAAGCACGCCAAGGCGATCAATGCCTTCACCAACCCGGGCACCAACAGCTACAAGCGCCTGGTGCCGGGCTTCGAGGCGCCGGTCATGCTGGCGTACTCGGCGCGCAACCGTTCGGCGTCGATCCGTATCCCGTACGTGTCGAACCCGAAGGGCCGCCGCATCGAGGTGCGCTTCCCGGACTCGCTGGCCAACCCGTACTTCGCCTTCGCCGCAATGATGATGGCGGGCCTCGACGGCATCCAGAACAAGATCCATCCGGGCGACCCGTCGGACAAGGATCTCTACCACCTGCCGCCGGAAGAGGACAAGAAGATTCCGCGCGTCTGCCACAGCCTCGACATGGCGCTGGAAGCCCTCGACAAGGATCGCGAGTTCCTCAAGGCCGGCGGCGTGTTCAGCGACGACCTGATCGATGCCTACATCGAGCTGAAGATGCAGGAAGTCACGCGTTTCCGCATGACCACGCATCCGATCGAGTTCGATCTGTACTATTCGATGTAATCGCTGGTGCTTTCGAGTTGCATGGAAACCCCGCTTCGGCGGGGTTTCTCTTTTGCCGTCCTTGGCGCAACGCCGCGCCAGTGAGCGAGCCCCTGGGCGGCGTTTGCTCACCTCCTCGTGACATTGAGTCACGACTCGCCACGGCAAACGCTCCACGGCCACCCGTTCGCCGGCGCGAAGCGGCGCTTCGCGAAAGCCCCGGCTCACCCGCTTCGGCGGGGTTTCTTTTTTCAGGTGCGTGGAGATCCTATGCTGCACGCATGAGAGTCCTGATCGCGCTCGTCCTGCTGTGGTCCGGCGTCGCCGCGGCCGACGACGTCTATCGCCACGTCGGACCGGACGGGGTGGTGCGTTACACCGACAAGCCGCCGGACAAGCATGCGCGGCCGATCCAGCTCGAACCGCTGTCGGGGCCCTTGCCGGCGACCAGGGCGCGGCGCCGCTTCTATTCGGCCGCCGCACTGCGCGCCGCGGCGCGCTTCGCGGTGAGCATCGAGTCGCCGACCCCCGGGCAGGTGCTGCGCACCGGCTCGCGCATGGTGGCAGCCGCCAGCGTGATGCCCGGGCTGGTCGACGGTTTCGCCTTGCGCTACCTGCTCGACGGCCGCGCGATCGTCGCGGCGCCGACCGACGAGCTGAGCATCCTGCTGCCGGATCTCGCGCCCGGCGACTACCGGCTGTCCGTCGCCGTGCTCGACGGCCAGGGGCGTGAACTGGCGCGTTCCGAGGAGATGACGTTCCGAGTGGCCGCCCCATAAAGGTGCAGTTGCGCCAGCTTGATGCGCACCGAGTTGGTGCATCAAAGCGGCGAATGGTCTAGCCTGCCCGGGCGGGCGCGTGGCCTGCATCTTGCGTCGGCGGGAACATGAAACTGGTGCCCAGAAGCCGGGTGACGGCCGAGGAGGTTCTCGACGGCCTGACCATGGCCATCGTCACCGTGGACGACGGCCTGCGGGTCACGACACTCAACTCGGCCTGCGAGAGCCTGTTCGGCATCTCCCGGCGCATGGCACTGGGCGCGTCGCTGATCGATGCGATTCCCCACCTCAAGCCCTACGAGGACCGCCTGCGCAGCGCGCAGGCCTCGGCGACCGGCTTCATCGAGCGCGAGACCGAGCTGCGCCGCAACGGCGACCCGGCGGTCACGGTGGACTGGACGGTCACGCCGTTCGCCGGCGGTCGCAAGCCGGGCCTGCTGATCGAGCTGCAGTCGCTCGACCGTCATCTGCGTATCGCCCGCGACGAGCAGCTGCTGGCGCACTTCGATGCCAGCCGCGAGCTGATCCGCGGTCTCGCCCACGAGATCAAGAACCCGCTGGGCGGCATCCGCGGTGCGGCGCAGCTGATGGAGCGCGAGTACCCCGACGACGGGCATCGCGAGTACACGCGCGTGATCATCCGCGAGGCGGACCGTCTGCAGAACCTGGTCAACCGCATGCTCGGCCCGAACCGGCTGCCGCAGAAGGCGGCGCTGAACGTGCACGAGGTGCTCGAGCACGTCCGCAGCCTGGTGCAGGCCGAGGCGCAGGCGGACGTCGCGGTGCTGCGCGACTACGACCCCAGCATCCCCGAACTCACCGCGGATCGCGAGCAGCTGATCCAGGCGGTGCTGAACATCGTGCGCAACGCGTTGCAGGCGGTCGAGGCCGACGGTCACATCGTGCTGCGCACCCGCACCCGCCGCCAGTTCACGATCGGCGCCGTGCGCCACAAGCTGGTGGTGCAGATCGACATCGAGGACGACGGGCCCGGCATCCCGCCGTCGATGGCCGAGAAGATCTTCTACCCGATGGTCACGACCCGGGCCGAAGGCACCGGGCTTGGCCTGCCGATTGCACAGTATCTGGTGCACAGCCACGGAGGGCTGATCGAATGCCGGAGTCGGCCGGGCAGCACCATTTTCACTCTTTTCATGCCCCTGGAATCCTCATGAGCGCGCTTGCTGTCTGGATCGTGGACGACGACGAGTCGATCCGCTGGGTGCTGGAGAAGTCGCTCAAGCGCGAGGACATGCAGGTCACGAGCTTTCCGGGCGCGGCCGAGCTGCTCGACGCGCTCGACGACGAGCCGGCCCCGGACGTGCTGATCACCGACATCCGCATGCCCGGCGTCGACGGCCTGACGCTGATGGCGCGCGTGCGCGCGGCCCATCCGGAGCTGCCCGTCATCATCATGACGGCCCATTCGGACCTCGACGCCGCGGTGGCCGCCTACAAGGGCGGCGCCTTCGAGTACCTGCCCAAGCCCTTCGACGTCGACAGCGTGGCCGACCTGGTCCGCCGCGCGGCGAAGAAGCGCGAAGCCTTCGACGAGCCGCCGCCCGAGCAGAGCGCGACGATGATCGGCGAAGCCCCTGCGATGCAGGATGTCTTCCGCGCCATCGGCCGGCTGTCGCAGTCGCACATCACCGTGCTGATCACCGGCGAGTCGGGCACCGGCAAGGAGCTGGTGGCGCGCGCGCTGCACGCCAACAGCCCGCGCGCCAACAAGCCGTTCCTCGCCATCAACACCGCCGCGATTCCCAAGGACCTGCTCGAAAGCGAGTTCTTCGGTCACGAGCGCGGCGCGTTCACCGGCGCAGCGATGCAGCGCAAGGGCCGCTTCGAGCAGGCCGACGGCGGCACGCTGTTCCTCGACGAGATCGGCGACATGCCGGCCGACCTGCAGACGCGCCTGCTGCGCGTGCTGCAGAACGGTGAGTTCTACCGCGTCGGCGGCGTTGCGCCGATCAAGGTCGACGTGCGCGTGATTGCCGCCACGCACCAGGACCTTGAGGAGCTCGTCCGCGAGGGGCGCTTCCGCGAGGACCTCTATCACCGCCTCAACGTCATCCGCATCCGCATTCCGGCGCTGCGCGAGCGCCCGGAGGACGTGCCGCAGCTCACGCGCCACTTCCTCGCGCGCGCCGCCGAGGAACTGCATGCCGAGCCCAAGCGGCTGTTGCCGGACGTGCTCAAGCGACTGCAGCACTTCGACTGGCCCGGCAACGTGCGCCAGCTCGAGAACATCTGCCGCTGGCTGACCGTCATGGCGCCGGGGCAGGACGTGCACCTTCAGGATCTGCCGCCGGAAGTGCAGACCCCGAGCACGACGGCGCCGGTGTCCGGCCCGGCCGAGGCCGCGCCTGTCGCGACGACGGCGGCCACGGTGGCGGCGGCGCCGCAGGACGGTGCCCGCTGGCACGAGCGGCTCGGCGAATGGGCCGCCGCGGAACTGGCCGCCGGTCGCAGCGACATTCTCGATGTGGCCGTGCCGCTGTTCGAGCGCACGATGATCGAAACCGCGCTCACCGCCACGCATGGCCAGCGTCAGGAAGCGGCGAAGCGACTGGGCTGGGGGCGCAATACGCTCACGCGCAAGATCAAGGAACTCGGCATGGGCGAGGGCGACTAGCCTGCGCATCCGCGTGCCGCAGGGCTGGGGTGAGCGTATTCGGTCGTGTGAACCGCCTCGCACGCGAGGCGGCGGGCTCACGCGCAAGTTCAAGGAACTCGGCATGGGCGAGGGCGACTAGCCTGCGCATCCGCGTACCGCAGGGCCGGGGTGAGCGTATTCGGTCGTGTGGACCGCCTCGCACGCGCGGCGGCGGGCTCACGCGCCATTTCAAGGAGCTCGGGATGGGCGAAGCGGATTAGGCGTACGTCCAGCGGACGTTCGCCCCGCTGAGCGTTCGGCTACGGATGGCCGGGCAGGGGGGAGTCAGGCGCGCGAGGTTGCGCCATGGACGGCCCGCACGTGCTTCTTGGACTACAGCGTGCGCAGGACATTCACCCCCATCCAGAACAGGCAGACGATGCCCGCCGCGTAAGCGATCGTCCGCCACGGCTGCCATTGCGCCAGATAGCAGACGGTGTGCACGGTGCGGGCGATCGTGAACGTGAGGAACAGCGGCATCGCCGCGGCGGGGCTGGCGCCGGTCATCACGTAGACGATGCCCAGTGCGAAGAACGGCGTGATGTTCTCCAGGTCGTTGCGCCAAGCGCGTGCGGCGCGCGACACCGCTTCGAGCTCTTCCGCGGCCGGCGCGGCGCCGACGAAGCCGGCATCCTCGGGATTGACGAAACGGCGCCGGCCGATGCGGTGCCAACCCTGCACCAGCGAGATCGCGAACATCTTCGCGAACAGCAGCACGCTGCACAGGGCCAACCAGTCGAGTGGGGTTTCCACATCCGGTCTCCGGGGTTCAGGTGCCGGCGAGCGCCCGGAGCAAGGCGGCGCTGCCGTCATCGGCGGGGAAGAAGCTTTCCACGCGCAGGTCGTCCGCAGTGACGTCCTGCGGCGTGCCGAAGGTAGTCATCATCGTGAACAGGCGCAGGTCGATGCCGTTGATGCGGTAGTGCATCGGCAGCACCGGCAGGCGGCTGGCTTCCAGATCGATGTGGCGTAGCTTCGACGGCAGGCCGGGGTAGCGCAGCACCTCGTCGAGCACGTCCTGCACTTCCGGATGTTCCAGGGCCTCGCGCGCGGTACGCGCGAGAAACGGCGGCGCGATCTCCTCGAGGTTGGCGATCAGCGGACACAGGCCCTCCGGGTGGAAGGTCATCTTCAGCACATTGCGTGGCCCGTCGCCGCAGACGGCACGCCAGCGCGCCTCCGGATCGCCGGGGATCGCGAGCACGCGGCCCATCGCTGGGTTGGCGCTGACCAGATTCCAGGCGCGGTCGACGACGATCGCCGGGTAGGGTTCGTGATGGCTGAGCAGCAGGTCCAGCGCGGTCTGCACCGGCTGCATGTCCGCCGCCTCGAGCCGGCGCTGCGGGTAGAGGCCGGCGTAGCCGGCGCTCTGCAGCAGGCGGTTGCGCTCGCGCAGTGGCAGGTCGAGCGCGACCGCGAGTTGCACGACCATCTCGCGGCTCGGACGCGCGCGGCCGGACTCGAGAAAACTCAGGTGGCGCTGCGAGACCTCGGCGTTGAGCGCGAGATCGAGCTGCGACAGACGCCGTGCGCGGCGGCAGTCGCGCAGCATGCGGCCGAAGGGCGCTTCGTCGGAGTGGGTGGGACTCGCGGTCTGCATGCCGGCCATTGTTGCAGACGCGCGCGGCGAATCGATTACCTCCCGCGTAATTGTCCGCATGCGCCGCGCCGGGCACCTTGGCGCCGCCTCGATTGCAGGCTTGACCACGGAGTCCGTCATGAATCGCACTGTTGCCCTTGTCGTCCTCGGCCTGATCACGCTCGACTTCGCCGCGCTGACCGTCTACTCGATGATGGAGTACGGCTACGTCGGCCTGTTCGAGTACCAGTTCGCCTCCAGCGCCGGCTGGCAGGTGCTCGCCGATCTGGTCATCGTCTGCACGCTGGCGATGGCCTGGATGATCGCGGATGCGCGTCGCAGCGGCCGCACCGTCTGGCCGTACCTGCTGCTGACGGTGTTCGGCGGCTCCTTCGGCCCGCTGCTCTACCTGCTGGTCGGCCTGATGAGCAGCCGTCCGGCCGCGCGGCCGGTGCTTGCCTGATGGAAATCCTTGCGCGTGCCGTGCTGGTCGTCGCCGGGCTGGCGCATCTGCTGCCCGCCGTCGGCCTGCGCGGCGCGCCGCAACTCGAGAAGCTCTACGGCATCGCCATCGCGCAGCCCGAGCTGTTGTTGCTGATGCGGCACCGCGCGCTGCTGTTCGGCCTGCTCGGCGCCGGGCTGATCGCCGCGGCATTCTGGCCGCCCCTGCGTACGGCGATGCTGCTCGCCGGTCTGGTCAGCACCGCGGGGTACTGTGTCCTGGCCTTTGCCGAACCGGCGCTGGCCGCGCCGTTGCGGCGCGTCGCCTGGATCGACGTGCCGATTGCCGCGGCCCTGCTGCTGCTCCTGCTGGCACGGCTGCGCACCCCCATCGCATACTGAAAGCTCCCGAGGACCGACGATGGCCTTCGACCCTTCGCCCCTGCGAATCACCTGCGACGACGGTATCGAGCTGGCGGCCAGCCGCTTCTGCGGCGGCGCCCGGGCGGCGATGCTGATCGCGCCGGCGCTCGGCGTTCCGCGACGTTTCTACGACCGCTATGCGCAGTTCTTCGCCGGCCACGGCTACGACGTGCTCAGCATCGACTACCGCGGCGTCGGCGAGTCGGCAGGGGCGGAGCGCGGCGCGGGCCTGCGGCTCGCGGACTCCGGGCGGCTGGACCTGGACGCGGCCCTGCGCTGGCTGTGGGAACACTCGCCGGCGCAGCAGCGCGTCTTCGTCGGGCACAGTCTCGGCGGTCAGCTGCCGGGACTCACGCCGCAGAGCGAAAGTCTGGCGGCGATGATCGCGATCGGCGCGTCATGCCCCGATCCGCGCCTGTATCCGATCGTGCCGCGGCTGCGCATGCGCCTGCTGTGGCGCGTGCTGGTGCCCCTGCTCAGCCGCGGCCGCGAACAGTTTCCGGCGCGGCGCATCGGCTTCTCGTCGATCGACGTGCCCAGCGGTCCGATGCGCGACTGGGCGCGCTGGGGCCTGTCGCCCGGATATCTCTTCGATCCGCGGCACGGCCTGGACACGCAGCGCTACGCGACGCTCGCCATGCCCCTGCTGGCCTATTCCTTCGCCGACGACGACTACGCGGTGCGGCCTGCCGTCGAGGCGCTGCTGGCGCGCTACCCCGCGGCCCGCACCGATCATCGCCACATCGGCCGCCCGCGCGAAGGGCGCATCGGACACTTCGGCTACTTCCACCCGCGCATGCGCGACAGCCTCTGGACGGACACCCTGCGCTGGCTCGACACCGCGCTGTAGCCAAACCGTCACCGGGCGACAACATTCGGGGCGCATGTTCATCCGCTTCGATGGCGGATCATGGCGACGACATGCGGCAGGGACTGCGAAGGGTGGGGTTGGCGGTGCTGGCGGGAACGCTCGCCGGCTGCGCGGTCGACGGTGGCTGGATGGGCGCCGGCGACGAAGCGGAGTACGAGCAGGCCCATGCAGCCGGCCAGCTTGCCGCGCCGCGCGACAACCGCTTCTACGTCGAAGTCCACGGCGACGACCGCATCCAGGTCTTCGCCGACGCCGCGGAATACGAGCGCTTCCGCTGGACCGGCCGCATCGAGCGGGCCGTGACCGCGGTCGGCGCCGGCACGCCGGGGCAGACGGTGCAGTACGCGCTGAACCCGGTCGAGGCGCGCGAGCAGGAGCGGCGCGTGGGTTACCAGGGGGCGGCGCAGCAGATGTACGACGGCCGGCTCGGCGGGCATGCCGACCGCTTCTACGGCGAGATCCACAGCGACGGCCGCATCTACGTGTTCTCCGACTGGGCCACGCTGCAGGCATTCCGCCACGACGGCCGCGTCACTGCCACCGAGACCTTCGCCGCGCTGGGGCCCGAGCAGCAGACGGTGATCGTCGCCGGACCGCCCGAGGCGACGCTCGCGCGCTTTCGCGCGGTCCATCGCCTGCGCTGAGAGACCGGTCAGAGGACGTCGTAGAGGCGCAGGCGGTACTCGCGGGTGCGCTCGTCGCCGGAACCGAGCCAGTCGAAGAGGTCGATCAGCCGCTTGCGTGCGGCATCCTCGTTGAACTTGCGGTCGGCGCGCACGGCATCGATCAGGCTGTCCATCGCCGCTTCGATCTGCCCCTCCGACAGCCGGCGCGCCGCCTCGACGTAGGGCGCCTTCGCCGGCGAGGCCTCGAGGTCGTCCGCCGAGAGCTGCATGAACGCCAGCACGCGCTGCATCGCCTGCGCGTCGTCGTGCTCGCGCGTGCCGGGCGGAATCTGCGCGATCAGCCCCAGCGCGGACTGCGGGTCCTCGAGCAGCAGCAGCCGCGCGAGCCGCAGCGGCACGCCCGGCGGCGACTGCGGGTCCTGCAGCGCCTGCATCAGCAGGGCGCGCGCATCTTCGACGTGTCCCTGCGCAAGCAGCGCATCGGCCTCGGCGACGACGTCCACCGGCGGTGGCGGCAGCATCTGTTCCAGCCACTGCTCGATCGTCGATTGCGGCTGGACACCGGTGAATTCGTCGACGACACGTCCGCCGATGATCAGCTTGACGTTGGGGATGCTGCGCACGCCGGCGCGCTGCGCCCACTGCTGGTGTCGCTCGGTGTCGACCTTGGCGAGCACCACGCGGCCGGCGAAGCGCCGCACCGCGGCCTCGATCATCGGCGTGAGCTGCTTGCACGGTCCGCACCAGTCGGCCCAGAAGTCGACCAGCACGGGAATCTGCTGCGAACGCTCGATGACTTCGCGTGCGAAGTCGGTGACGTCGATGATCTCCGCGCTCGCGGAACCGGCACCGGGTGCGGCGCCGAAAAGGGTTTCGGCCATGGTCGGGGAGCAGGTTGGCAGACCGGTATTGCAGCATGAAACCGCCCGCGATCCCAAGGTCGGCGCCGCGCGCGATAATCGGCAGCCCCGTCATCCGGAGCCCCGACGACCATGAGCACCCCGATCCAGCTCGACATCCCGTTCTTCGCCGCGCCGTCCGCGCAGGTCCTGACCGGCGGCAAGACCAGTGCCGAGGCGCTCAGGCGCGCGCAAGAGCAGGGACTCGCCAAGGTCGTCAACCTGTGTCCGCACAGCGAGGACCTCGGCTTCGACGAACCCGCGCTGGCCGCCGAGCTGGGCCTGGCCTACGAGAACATCCCCATCGCCGGCGGCGGCGATCTGACGCGCGAGAACGCACAGCGGCTCGCGCAGGCCGTAGCGGACGCCGGCGGTCCGGTGCTGGTGCACTGCATGAGCAGCAACCGCGTCGGCGCACTGTTCGCGCTCAAGGCCCACTGGCTCGACGGCAAGAGCATCGACGACGCGCTGGCCGAGGGCCGCGCGCACGGCCTCAAGGCCATGGAAGCCGGCGTGCGGCAGTTGCTCGAGCGCTGAGCACTGCGCCCCATCGTCTGCGAACGCCGGGCCGCGGCAGGCCGGGCGTTCGCTACGTCGCGGGTCCGGCGACGGCCAGCGCCCGCTCGGGATAGTCCGAGAACACGCCGTCCACGCCCATCTGCCGCAGCGCCCACAGCTCGGCCTCGTCGTTGACCGTGTAGACGTAGAGCCGCAGCCCGCGTTCGTGGGCGTCGGCGATCAGGCGTGCATCGACGAACTCGCCGGAGATGTTCAGCGTCTGCGCCCCGAGTTCGGCAGCCAGGCCGGCCCAGTCCAGCGGCACCCCGCAGTACAGCGCACCCAGCGGCACCTCCGGCAGCAGCTGCTTGAACTCCCACAGTTCGGGCAGGTGGAACGACGAGACCAGGAAGCGATCCGCCGGCCAGCCGTCGGCGATGTAGTCGCGCAGGCAGGCGGCGACGGCGGCGGCGCAGCCGTTCCAGGACTTCAGTTCCACATTGACGCCGACGCGCTGCTCGATGAGGTCGAGCGCCTCCGGCAGCGTCGGAATGATCTCGCCGCCGCCGGCATCGAGCCGGCGCAGGCTGTCGGCGCTATGGGCGTGCAGCGGCCCGCGGCCGTTGGTGGTGCGGTCGAGCGTGAGGTCGTGCATCAGCCAGAGTTCGCCGTCGTGATGCTGCACGTCGAACTCGACCCAGTCCGCGCCGAGGCGGATCGCCGTATCGATCGACAGCAGGGTGTTTTCCGGCGCGTGGCCGCGCGCGCCGCGGTGGCCGATGACGGTGAAGCGGGGAAGCGGCTCGGTGGTCATGGCGTCTCCCGGGGGAAACCGTGTCCGCCCAGCTTACGCCGATTGGTCCGCCGCGCCGTCGGGTTCGATCTGGATGATCTTCATCGTGTTGGTGCCGCCGGTTCCGGCACCGTCGCCCTTGGTCAGCAGCACGCGGTCGCCGGCGGCCAGCGCGCCGCGGTAGCGCAGCGAGTCGATGGCCTCGCGGATCTGCGTCGGGCCGCCGAACTCGCTGGGCGTGAACGCCACCGGGTAGACGCCGCGGCACAGGGCCATGCGCCGGCGCGTCTTCTCGTGCCGGGTCAGCGCGTAGATCGGGATGGCGGTGCCGGTGCGCGACGCCATCTGCGCGGTGGCGCCGGACTCGGTCAGCGCGACGATCGCGCGCGCCTGCATCTGCAGCGCCGCCCAGGCCGTGGCCATCGCGATCGCCTCGTCGGTGCGCTGGAAGTGCAGGGTGCTGCGGCGGGTGTCGCGCTGCGGCAGGTTCTGCATGCTCGACTCGGCGCCCAGGCAGACGCGCGCCATCGCCTGCACGGTCTTGACCGGATACTTGCCGGCCGCGGTCTCGGCCGACAGCATCACCGCGTCAGTGCCGTCCATGACCGCGTTGGCCACGTCGAGCACCTCGGCGCGCGTCGGGATCGGGTTGGTGATCATCGACTCCATCATCTGCGTCGCCGTGATCGCCAGCTTGTTCTGCTCGCGGGTCTCGGCAATGATCCGCTTCTGCCAGCCCGGCAGCTCGGCATCGCCGATCTCCACGCCGAGATCGCCGCGCGCCACCATCACCACGTCGCTGGCCGCGACCAGTTCGCGCAGTGCGCCCAGCGCCTCGGCGCGCTCGATCTTGGCGACCAGCGCGGCGTCGCTGCCGGCATCGCGCACCAGTTGGCGCGCCAGTTCCATGTCCGCCGCCGAGCGCGGGAACGACACGGCGACGAAATCGACGTCGATCGCCGCGGCGGTGCGGATGTCGGCGCGGTCCTTGTCCGTCAGCGCCGAGGCCGACAGGCCGCCGCCCTGCTTGTTGATGCCCTTGCGGTTCGACAGCACGCCGCCGACCAGCACCGTGCACTCGATGCGCGTGTCGTCGATGCGCTCGACGCGCAGCGCGATCGCGCCGTCGTTGAGCAGCAGGGTGTCGCCGGCGCTGACGTCCTGCGGCAGTTCCTTGTAGGCGCAGCCGACCACGGAGGCGTCGCCGGCATTGGCGCCCAGGGCGGTGTCGAGCGTGAATCGAGCGTTCTCGCGCAGCTCGACCGGCCCGTCGGCGAAGGACTCGATGCGGATCTTCGGCCCCTGCAGGTCGGCGAGAATGCCCACGTCCACGCCCAGCTCCAGGGCCGCCTTGCGCACGCGCTCGGCGCGGCGCTGGTGATCCTCGGCGCTGCCGTGCGAGAAATTGAGCCGGACGACGTCGACTCCGGCGGCAATCATGCGCTTGAGCGTGTCGGGATCGTCGGTCGCGGGGCCGAGGGTGGCCAGAATCTTCGTGCGGCGTTGCATGGGCGTTCCTTGAGTCCGATCATTCTATGCCGCGCCACGTTGCACCGGATGGCGTGGAATCCCTCATTCAGGGGTCCGTAGCGGACCTCTCGTCCGGAATCTGAAGCGATGACCCCGATCGGCACCCCGCTGTCCGCCAACGCCACGCGCCTGCTGCTGCTCGGCAGCGGCGAACTGGGCAAGGAAGTCGTGATCGAGGCGCAGCGTCTCGGCATCGAGTGCATCGCCGTCGACCGCTACGCGGATGCGCCGGCGATGCAGGTCGCGCACCGCAGCCACGTGATCGCCATGCTCGACGGCGCCGAGTTGCGCCGCGTCGTCGAGCTGGAAAAGCCGCACTTCATCGTCCCCGAGATCGAGGCGATCCACACGCCGACGCTGCTGGCGCTCGAAGCCGAGGGCTACACCGTGATTCCGACGGCGCGCGCGGCGCGCCTGACGATGGACCGCGAGGGCATCCGCCGTCTCGCTGCCGAGGAACTGCGGCTGCCGACCTCGCGCTACCGCTTCGCCGGCACGCTCGACGAGTACCGCGCGGCCATCGCCGAGATCGGCCTGCCGTGCGTGGTCAAGCCGGTGATGTCGTCGTCCGGCAAGGGCCAGTCGACGGTGAAGACCGAGGCGGACGTGCAGAAGGCCTGGGACTACGCCCAGTCCGGCGGCAGGGCGGGCGCGGGGCGCGTGATCGTCGAGGGTTTCGTCGACTTCGACTACGAGATCACATTGCTGACCGTGCGCCACGCCGGCAGCAAAGGTGCCGTGACCACGAGCTTCTGCGAGCCCATCGGCCATCTGCAGATCGACGGCGACTACCGCGAGTCCTGGCAGCCGCACCCGATGAGCGGCACCGCGCTGGCGGCCTCGCAGCGCATCGCGCGCGAGATCACCGGGGCGCTCGGCGGGCGTGGCCTGTTCGGCGTCGAGCTGTTCATCAGGGGCGACGAGGCGATCTTCTCCGAGGTCTCGCCGCGCCCTCACGATACCGGCCTGGTCACGCTGATCTCGCAGGACCTGTCCGAGTTCGCGCTGCACGTACGCGCGATCCTGGGTCTGCCGGTCCCGGCGATCCAGCAGCACGGGCCCGCGGCGTCCTGCGCCATCCTGCTCGAAGGCGATCGCAAGGCACCGCAGTTCGACGGTGTCGCCGCCGCGCTGACCGAGCCCGACACCGCGCTGCGCCTGTTCGGCAAGCCGGAGATCGTCGGCCGCCGCCGCATGGGCGTGGCGCTGGCGCTGGGCGCGTCGGTCGATGCCGCCCGCGCGCGGGCGCGCACGGCCGCCGCTGCCGTCGGCGCGCGCTGAGCGCCATCCGCGCGTCATCCCGCTCCGGCACGCTGCACGGCATGGCCCGCCCTCCGACAGACCCGCAGCGTCGCCGCGTGCTGCTCGCGTCGGCCGGCCTGCTCGGCCTGCCGGCCGCCGGCTGCATGAAGACGCAGACCGTGCGCGTGGACATCGACCCGTTCTCGCTCGGCGTCGCCGCCGGCGATCCGGTGGCCGACGGCTTCGTCATCTGGACACGGCTGGCGCCGAATCCGCTCGATGGCGGCGGCATGGATCCGGTGCCGGTCGAGGTGGTCTGGGAAGTGGCCGAGGACGAGGCCTTTCGCAAGATCGCCAGCGCCGGCACCGCCGTCGCCGAACCGGCGTGGGCGCACAGCCTGCATGTCGAGGTGGAAGGGCTGAAGCCCGACCGCTGGTACTGGTACCGCTTCCGCTACGGCGCCGCGATCAGCCCGGTCGGCCGTGCGCGCACCGCGCCGGTGCTCTGGTCGGCGATCGAGCGGCTGCGCTTCGCCTACGCCTCCTGCCAGCACTACGAGCACGGCCACTACGCCGCGTGGCGGCATCTGGCGGCGGAATCGCCCGACCTGATCCTGCATCTGGGCGACTACATCTACGAGACCTCGTCACCGCGCGCCGTGCGCCGGCACGAGACGGCCCGCGAGCCGCAGACGCTGGACGCCTACCGCAACCGCTACGCCCGCTACCGCCTCGACCCCGATCTCCAGGCCGCCCATGCCGCCTGTGCCTGGCTCGTGACCTGGGACGATCACGAGGTCGACAACGACTACGCCGGCCCGTACAGCCAGGATCGCGACCCGGTCGACGCATTCCTGCTGCGCCGCGCGGCGGCATACCAGGCCTACTGGGAGCACCTGCCGCTGCGCAATGCGATGCGACCGCAGGGCGCGCGGCTGCCGCTGTTCCAGCGGCGCGGCTTCGGCGATCTGGTGATGTTCCACGTCCTCGATACGCGCCAGTACCGCGATGACCAGGCCTGCGCGACGCCCGAGCGCGGCGGCGCCCGGGTGGTCGCGCCCTGCGCGCAGATGCTCGATCCCTCGCGCTGCCTGCTCGGCACGCGCCAGGAAAACTGGCTGCTGCATGGCCTGTCCGGCAGTCCGGCGCGCTGGAACCTGGTCGCGCAGGCGATGCTGATGGCGCCGCTGGACCAGACGCCCGGGCCCGAGGTCGGCGTCTGGACCGACGGCTGGGACGGCTACCCGGCTGCCCGCGAGCGCATCCTGCGCCACCTGGCGCAGCGCCGGACCGCGAATCCGGTCGTGATCGGCGGCGACATCCACTCGTTCTGGGCCACCGAGCTGAGTGCCGGTGGCGAGCGCGACCCCGTCGCCACCGAGTTCGTCGGCTCGTCGATCAGCTCGCATCCGCCGCCGCACGACCGTTTCGCCGCGATGCTCGCGGAGAATCCGCACGTCCGGTTCTTCGATGCCCGTCCGCGCGGCTATGTGCGCTGCGAGCTGACGCCGGAGCGCCTCGACGTGTCGATGCGCGCGATCTCCGATGCCGGCGATCCGCAGGCGTCGGTGAGCACCCTGGCGGCCTTCGTCGTCGAATCCGGGAGGGCGCGGGTCCAGTCTGCGTAGCCGCCGGAAGGCGCCCTGTCCGCCGGACGGTCATGCAGGCGAAGGGCGGCTGCCTTAGAATCCCGCGCCTTTTTGTACATCCTGTACAAGGCGTGGCCGTCCATGGCCACGACTGTTCAACGGGGCGGCGCTGCCGCCCCGTCCTTCTATTTGGTACCCCCATGAGCGTCCAGAATCTTCGCAACATCGCCATCATCGCGCACGTCGACCACGGCAAGACCACGCTGGTCGACAAGCTGCTGCGCCAGTCGCAGACCCTCGACCAGCGCGAGCAGCTCGGCGAGCGCATCATGGATTCCAACGATCTGGAGCGCGAGCGCGGCATCACCATCCTCGCCAAGAACACCGCGATCCGCTGGACCGACGCGCGCAACGGCACCGAGTACCGCATCAACATCGTCGACACGCCGGGACACGCCGACTTCGGCGGCGAGGTCGAGCGCGTGCTGTCGATGGTCGACTGCGTGCTGCTGCTGGTCGACTCCGTCGACGGCCCGATGCCGCAGACCCGCTTCGTCACGCAGAAGGCGTTCGCGATGGGTCTGCGCCCGATCGTCGTGCTCAACAAGATCGATCGCCCGGGCGCGCGTCCGGACTGGGTTGTCGACCAGGTCTTCGAGCTGTTCGACAAGCTCGGCGCCACCGACGAGCAGCTCGACTTTCCGTTCATCTACGCCTCGGGTCTCAACGGCTACGCCGGCGATTCGCCGGACATCCGCGAAGGCGACATGACGCCGCTGTTCCAGACCATCGTCGACAAGGTGTCGCCGCCGGACGTCGATCCGGAAGGCGCGTTCCAGATGCAGATCACCTCGCTGGCCTATTCGAGCTACGTCGGCGTCATCGGCACCGGTCGCGTCAAGCGCGGCCGCGTGCGCGCCAACATGCCCGTGGCGGTCGTCGCCCGTGACGGCAGCGTACGCCAGGGTCGCGTGCTGCAGGTGCTCGCGTTCATGGGCCTGGACAAGCACGAGGCCGCCGAGGCCGAGGCCGGCGACATCATCGCCGTGACCGGCATCGAGGATCTGGGCATCTCCGAGACCGTCTGCGACGCCAAGACGCCGGAAGCACTGCCGATGCTGCAGGTTGACGAGCCGACGATGAGCATGATCTTCGAGGTCAACAAGTCGCCGTTCGCCGGCAAGGAAGGCAAGTTCGTTACCAGCCGCCAGATCGGCGACCGCCTGCAGCGCGAGCTGCGCACCAACGTCGCGCTGCGCGTCGAGCCGGGCGAGTCGCCCGACCAGTTCCGTGTTTCCGGCCGCGGCCTGCTGCACCTGGGCGTGCTGCTCGAGAACATGCGCCGCGAAGGCTACGAGGTGGCCGTTGCGCGTCCGCAGGTCATTCTCAAGGAAGTCGACGGCGAGATCTGCGAGCCGTACGAGACGCTGGTGGCCGACGTCGAGGAGGCCGACCAGGGCGGTGTCATCCAGGGCCTCGCCGAGCGCGGCGGCAAGATGCAGAACATGGTCCCCGACGGCAAGGGCCGCGTGCGGCTCGAGTACATCATCCCGTCGCGCGGGCTGATCGGCTTCCAGACCCAGTTCCTGACGATGACCTCGGGCACCGGCCTGCTGTTCCACAACTTCGACCACTTCGGGCCGAAGACGGAGGCCACCGACATCGGCCAGCGCCACAACGGCGTGATGATCGCCAACGAACAGGGCAAGGTGCTCGCCTACGCGCTGTTCAACCTGCAGGAGCGCGGCCGCATGATGGTCTCGCCCGGCGACGAGGTCTACGAAGGCCAGGTCGTCGGCATCCACTCGCGCGACAACGATCTGGTCGTCAACGTGCTCAAGGGCAAGAAGCTCACCAACGTGCGCGCCGCCGGCTCGGACGAGAACGTGATCCTGACGCCGGCGGTCAAGCACTCGCTCGAACAGGCGCTGGAATTCATCAATGACGACGAACTCGTCGAACTGACGCCGGAATCCGTGCGCGTGCGCAAGAAGTTCCTGAAGGAGCACGAGCGCAAGCGCGCCGACCGGGCCGATTGACGGCCATCGTGCGATCGCGAAGAGGCGGGCCAGGTGCCCGCCTTTTTCTTTTCTCCGCTTCGCGCAGAATGAAGGCGGTTTCGGTGGCCAGGGGAGAGCCGTCATGAGCCTGATTCGCAGCGCCGTCATGGCCATCGTCGCCGTGGTTGCCGCTTCCGGCGGCGTGGCCCGGGCGAGCGGACCATGCAGCACGCCCGAACACCGCCAGTTCGATTTCTGGATCGGCGAATGGCGGGTGCTCACGCCCGACGGCGTCGTCGCCGGCATCAATCGCATCGAGTCCCTGCACGGCGGCTGCGTCATCCGCGAGCGCTATGCGACCGGTCGCGGCTACAGCGGCGAGAGCCTGAACACCTACGACGCCACCCGGAAGGTATGGCATCAGACCTGGACCGACAGCGCCGGCCTGCTGTTGCTGCTCGAGGGCGGTTTCGACGGCGACAGCATGGTGCTGGAGGGCAACAGAACCGCGGCCGACGGCCGCATCGAACGCCAGCGCATCACCTGGACGCCGAACGAGGACGGTACGGTGCGTCAGCACTGGCAGGTCGCGCCCCCCGATGGCGAGTGGACCACCGCGTTCGACGGGCTGTACACGCGTCAGGCCGCGACCCCGGCGCCCTGAGCGAAAACCGCCGAAACGGGTTCGCGGACAGGATGGTGGGCCCAGCAGGACTCGAACCTGCAACCAAAAGATTATGAGTCTTCTGCTCTAACCGATTGAGCTATAGGCCCTTTGCATCCGGCGTCGCCGGCCGGGCGCATGGCCGGCGACGGATTGTAGCCTCGGCGCGCCGGGCGTGAGCCGTCGTGCGACGAATCGCAGCCTTGCGCCGGCGGGCTGGGGCTAGAATGCGAGCGTAGCCCGGCCGCGCGTAGGCTTCGTCCGGCCGGGCGTAGGACGCCGGGTATGACGGTTCGGACCAAGTTCATCGCAGTGATCGTGCTGGTGAATCTCGCCATAGTCGTGGCGGGCATGCTGATCCTGCCGTCCCTGGGGTCCGACCGCAGCGTGGAGCCGGAGCTGCGCGGCCGCGCGAACCGTATCGCGATGACCGTGGTCATGGACAACGCTCTGGTCGAGGTCCATGCGCAGGCCGAGCGCGCGCGGCGCTTGGCGATCGAAGGCGGCGATCCATCGGCGACGCTGCTGCGCCTGGAGCAGGAACTCGACGGTGTGCGCGGCCAGCTGCGCTTCTTCACCGATGCCGACGGCGAGGCGATCGCGAACCTGCGGCGCGACCTGGACGATGCGGCCCTGAACGTCCGGGCGCTGCTGCTGCAGGGCCCGTTGACGCCGGAATCCGCCGAGCAACTGGTCGGCCTGACCTTTGCCTTGCAGTACCGCGCCTCGCGCACGCTCGCGGCGCTCGTCGACGAGAACAACAACGGCGCGCTGGCGGCGGCGCTCGACGGCTTTGCGCGCCTGCGTGGGCAGATCGGCATCGCGCTCGCGAGCGTCGGCGGTGCCCTGCTGCTGACGCTGGGCCTGAGCGTCTGGGCATACCGGCGTCTGATCCGCCCGCTCGGCGCGGTCACCGGCAGTCTCAATGCGGTGCTGACCGGGCATCAGCCGAGCCGCATGCTGCAGGAAACCGGCGACGAGTTCGGCGACATCGTGCGCGCGATCCACAAGCTGCAGGCGCAGGCGGAACACATCCGCCGCATCGCCTATGAAGACCCCGGCACCGGCATCGCCAACCGCAACAGCCTAGATGCCGAACTGCGCGAGGTGCGCCGTCTGCGGCCCATCGACGGCACGCACGGCCTGATCCTGATCGGCATCGAAACCTACGACACGCTGCGCAGCGGCTTCGGCTTCCGCATTGCCGAGGCGGTGATGCGCGCCGCGGCGCAGCGTCTGTACGCGCTCGATCCGATGCCGGTTTCCGTCTTCAGGATCGAACCCCAGGTGCTCGGTGTGCTCGTGGACCGCGGCATTGCCGAGGCCGTGACCCGGGCCGACCTCAAGCGCATCACCGCGGAGGCTTTCTCGCGGCTCGGTACGCCGCTGGAGGTCGAGGGCCAGCGCTTCATCCTGAGCCTCGCGGCGGGTGCGGCGATCTATCCGGACGATGCCCGCGACGCCGAGGAGTACGTCAACGTCAGTCTCGAGGCGATGCGCCACGCGCAGACGCAGGAACCCGGCAGTCTGCACTTCGGCGAGCGCGGGCATACGCACCGGCTGCGCAAGCATCTGGCGCTGGCCGAGCAGATCCGCCTGGGCCTGCGCGAGGGCCAGTTCGTGCCGTTCTTCCAGCCGGTGATCGACGCCGCGCGCGGCAAGGTCGTCGGCGCCGAGATGCTGGTGCGCTGGCGCCAGCCCGACGGACGCGTCGTCCTGCCGGGCGAGTTCATGCTGATCGCCGAGAGTTCCGAGGTCATTCGCGAGATGACCCGCAACGTGCTCGTCCAGGCCTGCCGCGCGGTGCGCGGCTGGTCGGAGCGCGGCTTCAACCTGACGGTGTCGTTCAACCTTTCGGCGAAGCTGCTGTCGCCGCACATCCTGCACATCTGCCGCGAGGCCCTTACCGAGGCCGGCCTCGACCCTTCGCACCTGATCGCGGAGATCACCGAGACCGCGTTGATCGGCAATCTCGACCAGTGCGCGGAGATTCTCGATGCCCTGCGCGACAGCGGCGTGCGCCTGTGCCTCGACGACTTCGGTACCGGCTACTCGTCGCTGTCGCACCTGTACCGGTTCCGCATCGACCGCATCAAGATCGATCCGATCGTCGTGCGCGCCGCGGCACAGAACACGCGCGCGGCGGAGATCATCCGCTCGATGAGCGAACTGGCCGCGCGCCTGGGCATCTCGCTGGTCGTCGAGGGCGTGGAGACCGAGGAGGACGCACGCCGTCTGCGCGACCTCGGCTGCTCGGTCCAGCAGGGCTTCCTCTACACGCGCGCGATTCCCGAGGACCAGTTCGTGGAGTGGGCGCGTACCTTCGAGGCGCGCGCCGCGGCGGCCTGAAGCCCCGGCACCGGCGTTTCGGGCATGAAACCCGGACGCTGCGTGGCGGTGCCGATGCGAAGCGCTGGCTAGGATGCGGACTCCCGTCACTCCCTGGATTGCTTCATGTTCGCAGCCGCGCTGCGCCTGCAGACCGTTCTCGACCGCAGCCGTGCGGCGGATTTCGTCGCGCCGCTCCTGCTGCGCCTGTATCTGGCGCCGGTGTTCTGGATGGCCGGCTGGAACAAGCTGACCGGCTTCGACGGCACCGTGCAATGGTTCGGCAACCCCGACTGGGGGCTGGGACTGCCGTTCCCGACGGTTCTCGCAGCGCTGGCCACTGCGGCGGAACTCGGCGGCGCCGTGCTGCTGCTGCTCGGGCTGGCGGTGCGCTGGGTCGCGATCCCGCTGATGGTGACGATGCTGGTGGCGGTCTTCGCCGTGCACTGGGACAACGGCTGGCTCGCGATCGCAGAGGGATCGGGCCTGTTCGCCACCGATCGCACCATGATGGCGACCGAACGGCTGGTGCAGGCCAAGGCGCTGCTGCGTCAGCACGGCGACTACGGTTACCTCACCGAGCACGGCAGCCTGGTGATGCTCAACAACGGCATCGAGTTCGCCGCGACCTACCTTGTCATGCTGTTGTCGTTGTTCTTTACCGGCGCCGGGCGCTATGTTTCGGTGGACCACTGGATCCGAAAGCGCCTCATGCCCGTACCGCAGTAACCGCAGTCGCGTCGGCGCCCGCGCGGCTGCCGGATCATCCCGGTGACTACCGGACGGCATTTCGCCATCCGGGCGCAACCCCTCAAGGAGATTCAAGATGAACAGCAACCGTAAACCGCTCGTCGCCGCGCTCGGTGCCGCCTTTGCCCTGACCGGCATGGCCGCGCAGGCCTCGGTGTTCCAGGCCTCGGACCTCGGCGCCGGCTACATGGTCGCCTCGGCTGGCGATCACAAGTCGGGCGAAGCCAAGTGCGGCGAAGGCAAGTGCGGCGAGAAGAAGGCCGAAGGCAGCTGCGGCGAAGGCAAGTGTGGCGAGGGCAAGTGCGGCGAGAAGAAGGCCGAAGGCAGCTGCGGCGAAGGCAAGTGCGGCGAAGGCAAGTGCGGCGAGAAGGGCGAGTAATCGCCCGCCGCATCGTGCAACGCGTGTCCGCATGACGGCCGTTGCCGGCGTGCGCGGCGCGGGCCTCGGCCTGCGTCGCGCACTGCTTGCGCCGCTCGGCGAACGTCGAGGCGCCTGCGCCGATTTTCTCGAGGTGGCCCCCGAGAACTGGATGCGCATCGGCGGACGGCTGGGCCGGCAATTCCGTGCGCTGACCGAACGCTACGCGTTCGCCACGCACGGCCTATCGCTGTCGATCGGCGCCCCCGCGCCGCTCGACGAGGCGTTCGTTCGCGAGATCAAGGCGTTTCTCGATCTCCACGGCATCGCCGACTACACCGAACACCTGACCTGGTGCTCCGACGACGGGCACCTGTACGACCTGATGCCGATCCCATTCACCGAGGCGGCGGTCGACTACGTGGCGGCGCGCGTGCGGCGCGTGCAGGACATTCTCGAACGGCGCATCGCGCTCGAGAACGCCAGCTACTACGCGCCGCTGGCCACCGAGCTCAGCGAGATCGAGTTCATCAAGGCCGTGGTCGAGCGCGCCGACTGCGACCTGTTGCTCGACGTGAACAACGTCTACGTCAACAGCATCAATCACCGCTACGACCCGCTGCGCTTCCTCGACGCCCTGCCGCGTGAGCGCGTGCGCTACATGCACATCGCCGGGCACTACGTCGAGGCCGAGGATCTGCGCGTCGACACCCACGGCGCCAGCGTGATCGACCCGGTCTGGACCCTGCTGCAAGAGGCCTATGGGCGCTTCGGCGTGCAGCCGACGCTGCTCGAACGCGACTTCAACATTCCGCCGCTGGACACCCTGCTGGGCGAGATCGATCACATCCGCAGCCTGCAGGCGCAGGCCGGACAGGCGGGTCGGGCCGTCAATGCCTGAGGCGGGCATCGATTTTCGCGCCCGCCAGCAGGCTTTCGCGGCGCATCTGCGCGATCCGTCGCGCTGCGAGGTCGCCGACATCGAGGACCGGCGGCTGAAGATCTACCGCGAGCTGTTCTACAACAACGTCGAAAACTGCCTCGCCGCGGCTTTCCCGGTGCTGCGCAAGCTGTCCGACGACGCCGTCTGGCATGCGCGCGTGCGCGATTTCTACGCCCGTCACCGCAGCATCGCCCCGCAATTCCACCGCGTGCCGGAGGAGTTCCTGCGCTTTCTCGAGGACGAGCGCGGCGAGCACGCCGACGATCCGCCGTTCCTGCGCGAGCTGGCGCACTACGAATGGGTGGAGCTCGAGCTGTCGGTGTCGCCGCTGGAGATCGCACCGGCCCGACGGCCCGACGCGCCCGATCCGAATGGCGATCCCCTGGCCGCCCCGCCGGTGCTTTCGCCGCTGGCATGGACCCTGGGGTACACGTTTCCGGTGCACCGCATCGGGCCGGACTTCCAGCCGCAGGTGCCCGGTGACGCGCCGACCTGGCTGATCGTCAACCGCGACCGCGCCGACAACGTGCGCTTCATGGAAATCAATGCCGTCACCGCCCGGCTGACGGCGCTGATCGAAGCGCAGCCGCAGGCCAGTGGGCGCGAACTGTTGCTGCAGATCGCCGGCGAGCTTGCGCATCCGCAGCCGGAGGTGGTCGTGACGGAGGGCGCACGCATCTTCGAGCAGTTGCGCACGCGCGACATCCTGCTGGGCACCCGACGCTCCGTCGCCGGCTGAACCGCGCCGCGCTTCGGCGGTCACACCCTGACACCTTCACGTTTTCCCGGCCGTCGGCAGGATGCCGCGCGCCTGTCCAGATCAAGGAACGATGCACGCTCGTGGTGCTGGCGCCCTGGTGGCGCTGTGGCTCGCAGGATGCGCGCAGGCGCCGCCGGCCCTGCGGCTCGAGCAGCCACTGGACATCGGGTCGATCCCCGGAACGCAGCTGGCGCTGAGCCTCGATGCCGCCATGCCGCTGATGACGGTTGCCGACCAGCCGGTCTTTGCCGGCGAGGTCTCGCTTCAGGCGATCGATGCCCTGCTCAGTCTCAAGTCGGGTTACATCCTGCACACGGGCGATCTGCTGACGCCGGACGAGGCCGATCGCTGGCGGGCCAATCTGCTGCCGACGACGCTGGGCCGGCAGCGCATCGGCCAGGAAGCGCGTCTGCAGCTGCCCGTGGCCGGCCCCGCGCCGCTGACCCTGGTGATGCGTGACGAGCGCGAGAGCCTGTGGCTGGACGAGACTGACATCGAGACCCGCCGGCATGGATTCGATCTGCGCTGGGCGCCGGCCTTCGCCGACGTGCGGCTGCAGTGGGACCTCGCGGCCTTGCCCTGGGATGCGCGCAGTGCGCTCGACTGCCCGGTGCATGCACGCCTCGCGGTGCCGCTGTCGTCCGCGGCTTGGCGCGCGGAACTCGGCGGACGGGCCTGCAGCGTCAGCGGCATGCCCGGCGACGTCCTCGGCCCGGACGCCCAGACCTGGTCCGCCGGCGCACACTGGCAGGCGGCCGGACGCCGGCTGGGCTTGCGCGTCCTGGCGGTCGAGGCCGGCTCGACCGACGTCGCCACGGCGGCGCAGGCGCTGGAGGTCGGGCTCGATCACGAGCGGCGCATCGGCGCCTGGACCGCGCACAGCGGGCTGGCATGGCGGGAGACCGCCGGGGCGGACCGTACGGACGACTGGGCAATGGAAGCCCGTCTTCGGCGCGAGATCGGCACGGTGGCGCTCAGCGCGCAGTGGCAGTCCGGCGACCGCTACTGGTTCCTGCCCGACCACACGGTGCCGACCGAGGATCTCGCGCTGAGCCTGGACCTGTCGGACTGGCTCGCCCGGCAGTGGCCGGTCGAACTGCCGACGCTGCAGCTCAGTTACCACTGGCGCAGTGGTGTGGACGACTGGCGCGACGAGTCGCTGCAGTGGCGCCTGTGGATGCCGTGGTGAGCGGCGGCGCTCAGCGCCGCGGGTGCGTGCGGAAGAACTCCCAGATGTAGCCGTTGGCGTCGAGATCGTCGCTGCCGGTGCCGCCGCAGGCGTCGCCGGCCGCCGGCGAGAAGCCGTTGCCGGGCCAGATGTGACCGGCGCCCTCGATCGTGCACAACTCGACGTTGGCGCCGGCCTGGCACAGGCTGTACTGCTCGCAGCGTGCGGCGCCGTTGCTGTAGCTGGCCAGCAGCGGCGCCAGCGTGCAGCGGTTGTTGGACACCCAGAAGTCGATCGTCTCGGCCGCCGACTTGCGCGTGCCGCCGGCGACGCCGACGCTGACGCCGCCCTCGAAGGGCGTGCACCGGTCCGCCAGGCCGTGGATGTGCAGCACCGGCACCGGGCGCGTGGGCTGTCAGGCGTAGACCTCCGTGGGCGGTGTCGTGTCCAGATCGGTGTCCATCATCACGGCGGCGTTGGGCGCGATCGCCGCGATGCGCTCCGAAAGTTCGCAGGCCAGCCGGTACGCGAGCATGCCGCCGTTGGAATGGCCCGTCGCGAAGACGCGGTCGCCGTCGACGGCGATCACGGTGGCGACATCGTCGAGCATCGCGTCGATCGCACCGACATGGTCGATGCGGAAGGCCGACGACGGCGCGCAGCAGGTGCCCGCGTTCCAGGTCTGGCCGTAGCCGTCGGGCGTCATCAGCGCGAAGCCCTGGGCCGCGGCGGTGAGGCGCAGTCGCGTGAAGACGTCATGGTTCGCGGCGTCGGTGCCGCCGCCGTGCAGCGAGATCACCAGCGGCACGTCGGCGGCCGACACCAGCCGCGCCGGCACGTACAGCCGGTAACGGTGTTCGAGCTGGCCGAGCGTGACGCTGCGCACCGTGCTCAGGTCGCTGCCGACGACGGGCGTGGCCGTCGGCGTCGGGACGGCGGTCGGAAGGGGCGTCGGGGCCGTCGTCGGCACGGGTGTGGCGCTGGCCGTCGGTGTGGCGGTCGGCTGCGGGCCGTCGTCTCCGCCGCCGCCGCCGCCGCAGGCCGCGAGGCACAGGCCCAGCAGCAGCGGCGCGACCGTCTTTGTCGTTTTCGCGGCCATGTCCATGTTCCGCGGTGGGGGGCGTCCAGTGTAGGCGCGTCTTGACCGACGCGTCTCCGGTAGAATGCGCGGCCTTCCGGAGCAGGTTCTGGTCATGAGTGCAGTCGCCGAACAGGCGGCGCGTCGCCGCACGTTCGCCATCATTTCCCATCCCGACGCGGGCAAGACCACGCTGACGGAAAAGCTGTTGCTGTTCGGCGGCGCGATCCAGATGGCGGGCACGGTCAAGGGCCGCAAGGCGAGCCGTCACGCCACCTCGGACTGGATGGCGCTGGAACAGCAGCGCGGCATCTCGGTGACGACCTCGGTGATGCAGTTCCCGTACAACGGCTGCATCGTCAACCTGCTCGACACGCCGGGTCACGAGGACTTTTCCGAGGATACCTACCGTACGCTGACCGCGGTCGACTCGGCGCTGATGGTGATCGACGCGGCCAAGGGTGTCGAGGCGCGCACGATCAAGCTGATGGAAGTCTGCCGGCTGCGCGATACGCCGATCGTCACCTTCGTCAACAAGCTCGACCGCGAGGGCCGGCCGCCGCTGGAACTGCTCGACGAGGTCGAGAAGGTGCTGGGCCTGCAATGCACGCCGATCACCTGGCCGGTCGGCATGGGGCGCGACTTCAAGGGGGTCTATCACCTGCTCGAAGACCGCTTCTACCTGTATTCCGGCGACAAGCACCGCATCTCCGAGATCGAGACCGTCGACGGCCTGATGAACCCGGCGGTGGCCGAGCGCTTCGGCAGCGTCTACCAGACGCTGCGCGACGAGATCGAGCTGCTGCAGATGGCCGGCACCGAGTTCGATCTCGAACAGTACCGCGCGGCGAAGCAGACGCCGGTGTTCTTCGGCTCGGCGATCAGCAATTTCGGCGTGCGCGAACTGCTCAACGGCTTCACCCAGTGGGCGCCGCCGCCGCTGCCACGTACCGCGCTGGTCGCCGGCGGCGAGCAGACCGTTCCGCCCGGCGGCGAGCGTTTCAGCGGTTTCGTGTTCAAGATCCAGGCGAACATGGACCCCAAGCACCGCGATCGCGTCGCCTTCCTGCGCGTGTGTTCGGGGATCTACCGCCGCGGCATGCTGCTGCACTCCGTGCGCCTGAACGCGCCGGTGCGCATTGCCAACGCACTGACCTTCATGGCCTCCGAGCGCGAGACGGTGGATGCCGCCTACCCGGGCGACATCATCGGTCTGCACAATCACGGCACGATCGCCATCGGCGACTCGTTCTCCGAGGGCGAGACCCTGCGCTTCACCGGCATTCCCAACTTCGCGCCGGAGCTGTTCCGCCGCGTGATCCTCAAGGACCCGCTCAAGGCCAAGCAGCTGAACAAGGGCCTCGACCAGCTGTCCGAGGAGGGCGCAACGCAGGTCTACCGTCCGGTCTCCAACAACGACATCATTCTCGGCGCCGTCGGCGTGCTGCAGTTCGACGTCGTGCAGTATCGGCTCAAGGACGAGTACGGCGTGGATTGCGTGTTCGAGCCGGTGCAGGTGCACTGCGCGCGCTGGATCGAGGCCGATACCGCGACGCAGCTCGAGGCCTTCGTCGACAAGAACGAGACCCGGGTCGCCAAGGACCACTACGGCGATCTCGTTTATCTGGCGTCCAGCGCCGTCAATCTGAGCATGACGCAGGAACGCTTTCCCGACGTCCGCTTTCTCGATACCAAGGAACACGGCACGCTGTAGCCGTCCAGCCAGAGCCCCGCATGCAGACTCCGCTCGCCTCCCGCAGCATCGACCCCTCCAGCTGGCCGATGCTGGTGCTGTTCGTCGCCATCCACCTGGCCTGCCTGGGCGCCATCTGGACCGGTGTGTCCTGGGGCGACGTCGGCCTGTGCCTCGCGCTGTACGCCGTGCGCATGTTCGGCGTCACCGGCGGCTATCACCGCTATTTCGCGCACCGTGCGTACAAGACCGGTCGCGTGATGCAGTTCCTGCTCGCGGCGCTGGCGCAGTCCTCGCTGCAATCCGGTGCGCTGTGGTGGGCGGCCAAGCACCGCGATCATCACAAGCACTCGGATACCCCGCTCGACAGCCATTCGCCGCGCCACTACGGCTTCTGGTTCGCGCACCTGGGCTGGATCTTCAACGCGCAGGCGCAGCAGGCCGACTACGAGCGCGTGCCGGAGTTCCTGCAGTACCCGGAACTGCGCTGGCTCGACCGGCATCACTGGCTGCCGGGCACCGTGATGGGCCTGACGGTGTGGCTGATCGGCGGCTGGTCGGCGCTGGTCGTCGGCTTCTTCTGGTCGACGGTGCTGCTGTGGCATGCGACGTTCTGCATCAACTCGCTGGTGCACGTCTTCGGCAAGCAGCGCTATCTCACCGGTGACGACTCGCGCAACAACTGGCTGTTCGCGCTGCTGTCGCTCGGCGAGGGCTGGCACAACAACCACCACTACTACATGGCCTCGGCGCGCCAGGGCTTCAAATGGTGGGAGGTCGACGTGACCTACTACGTGCTGCGCGGCCTCGAGAAGATCGGGCTGGTCTCGGAGCTGCGCGATCCCCCGGCACATGTGCTCGCGGGCGACCGCCCGCTGACCGAAGGGCTCAAGGAACGCGTCGCCGCGCATCTGGCGCACTCGTTCTGCGCCGATCGCATCGTCCGTCGCATGCAGCAGCGCTGGGCCGAGCTCAATCCGGGGGCGAGCTTCGACGAGTGGCGCCGCCGCTGGGCCGAGCAGCTGGTGCATGGGCGCGAGCACGTCGCGCACCTGATCCACGCCGAGCTGCCGAGTGTCGACCAGCTGTACCGGCGCGCGCGTCGCAACTTCGCCCGCACGCCGGCGATGGAGGAGATCGTCGTGCGCGCCCGCGAACTGCTGGCGCAGGCGGTGATCGCGCGTCTGGAGCCGGGTCCTGTCCGAGCCTGATCCGCAGCCGTTCACGCGCCGCGATCCCTACGCGGCGCTGCGGTACCCGGAATTCGTCGCACTGATCTGCGGCAGCTTCTTGCTGACCGGCGCGCTGATGATCCAGCAGATCGCGCTGGCCTATGAGCTCTACCTGGTCACGCGCGACCCGCTGTCGCTGGGCCTGATCGGCCTGGCCGAAGCGGTGCCCTTCATCGCGCTGGCGCTGTTCGGCGGCCACGTCGCCGACCGTTTCGACAAGCGCCGCATCATGCAGCTTGCGCTGCTCGTCATGCTCATCGCCTCCGCGGTGCTTGCGCTGATCGCGTGGACGCCGCTGCGCGAGCGCCTGTCGCAGACCGCGTGGCTGTGGCTGGTCTACGCGATGATCGGCGTGCTCGGCTTTGCCCGCGGCTTCTACTCGCCGGCGATGGCGTCGCTGCGGCCGTTCCTGGTGCCGCGTGCGATCTACGGCAACAGCGCCACCTGGAGCGGCACGTTCTGGCAGGCGGCCGCGATCCTGGGACCGGTCGCCGGCGGCATCGCCTATGCGGCGCTCGGCCTGACCGGCAGCCTGATCGTGGTCATGGCGCTGATCGTCTCGGTGCAGGTGCTGCTGCTGCGTATCCGGCCGCGGCCGGTGTCGCCCGACCCCGCCGGCCTGCAGACGGTCTGGGCCAGCCTGCGCGAGGGGCTCGGCTACGTCCGGCGCACACCGATCATCCTTTACGCGATCACGCTGGACATGCTCACCGTGCTGTTCGGCGGCGTGGTCGCCATCCTGCCGATCTTCGCCGAGGACATCCTCGAGGTCGGGCCCGAAGGGCTGGGCGTGCTACGTGCTGCGCCGGCCGTGGGCGCGCTGCTGACGATCATCGCCTGCACCTGGTGGCCGCCGCTGGAGAAGGCCTGGCGCAACATGCTGCTGGCGGTGCTCGGCTTCGGCGTCGCCACGCTGGTGTTCGCGGTCTCCGAGCTGTGGTGGCTGTCGATCGCGGCCCTGTTCATGACCGGCGCCTTCGACAGCGTCAGCGTGGTGATCCGAAACACCATCATGCAGACCACGCCGCCGGACCATCTGCGCGGCCGGGTCCAGGCGGTCAACAGCATCTTCATCTCGGCGTCGAACGAGATCGGCGCCTTCGAGTCCGGGCTTGCCGCGCGCCTCATGGGCACGGTGCCGTCGGTGGTCTTCGGCGGCGTCGTGACCATCGGCATCGTCGGCGACGTCTGGCGCCGCTCGAAAGCCTTGCTCGCGGTGAATCTGGCCGACGGCCGCTGACAGTCGTCAGGCTGCCTGAGCGCGGAACGTTCGCACGCGGGCCGCGATGCGAGCCTTGTTCTCGCGTAGCGCCACGCGCATATCGAATTCGGTCTGCAGGTTCATCCAGTAGCGCGGGTCCATGTCGAAGAAAAGCCCGAGCCTCAACGCGGTGTCGGCCGTCACCGGGCGCATCCCATTGACCAGCTCACTGATGCGGCTCGGTGAAACGTCGATATCCGCCGCCAGCTGGCGTGCCGTGATGCCCATCGGTTTCATGAACTCTTCGAGCAGAATCTCGCCCGGGTGAATCTCATCCAGCATCTTGGCCATGTCGAAGTCCTCGTTATTCAGCCCGTCTCTCAGCCCGTCTCTCAGTGATAGTCGACGATCTCGACGTCATGAGCACCCTGATCGCGCCAGATGAAGCACACCCGCCACTGATCGTTAATGCGGATACTGTACTGGCCGCTCCGATCGCCTTTGAGCACTTCGAGCCGGTTGCCGGGCGGAATGCGCAGAGCGGACAGAGCGGTGCTCGCATGAATCTGCAGCAGCTTTCGTCTGGCTGCCCGTTCGATGTTCCGGAAGCGCGCAACGGCTCGGCTGTTGAACAGCGCTTCGGTGTCCCGGCACGCGAAGGAGCGGATCATGGCCCAGTATATTCCGTGATACGGAATCCGTAAAACAGGTACCGTAACGTCCTAGACCGTGATCCGCACCCAGTCCCGGCGCTGCCAGGCGACGATGAAGATGCCGGCCTGCAGCAGTCGATAGCTGCCCATCGCCAGCCAGATCGCGGTCAGCCCGTAACCGAGCACCGGGCCCAGCAGGTAGGCGACGGGCAGGAACAGGCCCCACTGCATGCCGGTGGCGACCAGCATCACCAGCCGGCTTGCGCCGACGCCGAGCAGGGCCTGCATCATGATCAGGCCGAGCCCGTCGAGCAGGATCGTGGCACCGACCAGGCGCAGCGGCAGTACGCCGATGTCGACCAGGACCGGATCGCGCACGAATACCGCGAGCAGCGGTCCGGGCAGCAGCAGCATCGCCGCGGCAAGTGCCACGAAGATCCAGATGCCGGTGCGATAGACATCCCAGGCCCAGCGATGCGCCAGCTCGGGTTCGCGCCGGCCGAGCGCCTGCGCCGAGAGCGTGGCCGCGGCGATCCCCAGGGCGATGCCGGGGAGCACGGCGGTCAGCGTGACCGTCGTCAACACGTTGGCAACGGCCAGCTCCGCGGTGCCGACCTGGCCGACGATCCAGAACAGCGCCGCAAAGCCGCTGGCGAACAGCAGTTGCTGCACCGACGAGGGCAGGCCGATGGCCAGCAGGCTGCGGAACTGCTCGGCCGTCGGCAGGCGCTGCAGGAAGCCCTGCGCGCGTGCGTGCAGCAGGCCCAGGCGCAGGTAGAGCGCAGTGCCGACGAAGATCGCCAGCGTCGTGCCGAGTCCGGCGCCGGCGGTGCCGAGTGCCGGCAGGCCGAACAGTCCATGGATCAGCGCATAGCTGAACAGCACGTTGAGCACGTGCATCGTCACCAGCGTGCGCAGGTACAGGCCGGTGAGCTTGGCCGCGCTCCAGTAGCCGCGGAACGAGAAGTTCATGCCCACGGCGGCGATGGCGACCAGGCGCCACTGCAGATAGGGCACGCCTTCGCGCACCACGTCCGCGTCATCGACCAGGGCGGCGAAGATTGCCGGCGACGCGAGCACGAGCATTGCGGCGAGCGGTACGCCCAGTCCCAGCGACAACAGCAGGCCGCCATTGAGCGGCGCGGCCGCCTCGTCGTGGCGGTTCTCGCCGATGCGGCGTGCGGCAATCGCCTGCACCGCCGGCGAGAATCCGGTGATGAAGGCCACGGCCATGAAATTGAGGAAGCTCGCCAGGCCGGTCGCCGCCAGTGCGGCGGGGCCGAGGTCGCCGACCATCCACGCGTCGACGAGGTTCAGCAGGTTCTGCGACAGCATGCCGCCGAGGATCGGCAGCGACAGCGTCAGCACCTCGCGCCTGCGCGCGCTCGTATCCACGCGCTACTTTTGTTGCGCGGTATTGACGATCGCTGCGGCGAGCGAGAACGGGCGCTCGCCCATCTGTTGGCGCAGCCGTTCGGGAAGATGACGCTTGTCGATCTGCAGCACCGACACCTGTGCGAACCCGTCTGGCGCCTCGCCGGCCCAGGACTCGGCCACCGGCTGGTCCGCCGCGCGTTTCGGGCGGATGCCGAGCGCCGCGAGCTTGTCCTGTTGCGGCAGCAACTGATGGCTGCCGTCCGCGAGTGATGCGGTCGACGCCTGGACCTCGACCCAGCTGTTCAGATCGAGCTGCAGCAGCGGTTCGGCAAGCGTGCGCAGCGCCGGCACGTCCAGCGCCCGGGCGGCGACGCGTTGCACCACGCCACCGGCGCGTTGCGCCAGGCTCAGCGCCGTGCGCCCGTCGCTGCCGATCGCGGGGCGGGTAGCGTGCCCGGCATCCTGCTGCAGCGCAGGACGCAGCGCGCTGGCGAAGTTGGTCTGCAGGTGCGCGCGCAACCGCAGGCGCTCGCCGTCGGCATGCGGCTCGCTGACCATCTGCACCTGCACGCGCCACAGCGGCAGGTCCTGGCCCACCGGCAGTTCCGCGGCGAACGCAAGCTGACGCGCACCATCGACGGTCGGCGGCGCCGGCATGGAGACAAGCCGGCCGATGCGCCGGCGGATTCGCCTTAACATGGATGTGCTCGGGTGGGGCCCGGTTCGTCGGAGATCAAAGCGGATGCCGGCATCATATCGCTTCACGGTGCGCGGACGGGTGCAGGGCGTGTACTTCCGCCAGTCGACCGCCGACGAGGCAACGCGGCTCGGTGTGGAGGGCTGGGTGCGCAACTGCGCCGACGGCAGCGTCGAGGGCGTCGCCGCAGGCCCCGCGGAGGCACTCGAACGACTGCGCGAGTGGCTGTGCCACGGGCCGCCCGCGGCCCGGGTCGACGATCTGGCGTGGGCGGCAGCGGAATCGCCGCCGCTCGGCCCCGGTTTCCGGGTGCTGCGCTAGGCGCCTGGGCGGTTCCTGCCGCCCAGCCTCCTGGCCGGCGCTCAGCCGCCGCGGCCGGCGGCCATCTCGAAGGCGCGCTGGTAGATGAAGTCGAACGAGAAGCTGCGCGTGTGCGCCTTGGACTCGATGTACTCGGCCATGCGCTGCAGGCGCTTGGGCAGTTGCATCACCTTGTCCTGCGCGGCGCGCCCGACGGCGGAAAGGCCGTCGAGCTTGTCGATGGCCCAGTGCTTGAGCAGGTCCTCGATCAGCCGGAGGTATTCGCGTGGGCCGTAGATGCCGGCGCGGCGCTCGACCTCCGACATCTGGGCGTAGCCGGCGATGTTGTGGCCTGGCATCGCCAGCGCCGGCGCGATCGAGGCCAGCGCCGCCAGTGCGCGGTTGGTGTCGGCCTTGAGCACGGCGGTGAAGCTGTCGCGGTAGAACGCGTAGTGCCGCGCCTCGTCGGCGCAGATGTGCGCGAGGATCTTCTGCAGCTTGGGTTCGTACTGGCCGGCGAGGCGGCCGGCATTGGCGTGCGAGGTCTGCGTCGCCTTCTCCTGCAGGCTGGTGTACGCGAGCAGGCGGTAGGGGTCGTCCTTCCACTCCGGGTTGAAGCCGGACTCGATGTACTCGTACTGCATCTGTTCGAGCGCGCGCATGTCGAACAGGCGGGCATCGCGCACGTAGTCGCGCAGGATGCAGCCGTGGCGATCCTCTTCGGCGGTCCACAGGTTGTTCCACTCGGCCCAGACGCCGTCGTGGCCCATGTACTGCGCGACCAGTCGGTGGAAGTGCGGCAGACCTTCCTCGGTCAGCAGGTTCAGCGCCAGCGCGACGCGCACACTGTCCGGCAGGCCGCGGGCGCGCTCGCGCAGCGCCGCGATCTCGGCGTCGTGCTCGGCGTCGCTCTGCTCGTGTGCCGGCAGCAGGTCGCTGGGCATCCACAGCTTGCGGCTGTCGCGATGACGCTGCATGAACTCGGCAACCTGCGGCGCGACGGCGTCCAGCACATCGCGCTGGGCGCCGAGGTCGGGATTCTTGTCAGATGACAGCATGGCGGTTCCTCGACATCAGGATTCGATACGCAATCGTCGTACCAGACGAGCTCAAATTCTAGCCAGATTCAACGGCCTGAGCATGCCCGGCCGTCGGCGCGCTCAGCGTCCGGAACTGCGGATCAGCTCCAGGAATTCCTGGCGCGTGCGCGGATCGTCGCGGAAGCGGCCGAGCATCACCGAGGTGATCATGCTCGAATTCTGCTTCTCGACACCGCGCATCATCGCGCACAGATGCTTCGCCTCGATGACGACCGCGACGCCCACCGCACCGGTCACCTCCTCGATGGACTGGCCGATCTGCTGCGTCAGGTTCTCCTGGATCTGCAGCCGGCGCGCGTACATGTCGACGATGCGCGGAATCTTCGACAGGCCGATGACCTTGCCGCTGGGCAGGTAGGCGACATGCGCGCGGCCGAAGAACGGCAGCAGGTGGTGCTCGCACAGCGAATACAGCTCGATGTCCTTGACGATGACCATCTCGTCGTTGCCGGACTCGAACACCGCGCCGTTGACGATCTCGCCCAGGTCCTGCTCGTAGCCCTGGGTCAGGAACTCCATCGCGCGCGCGGCGCGGTGCGGCGTGCGCAGCAGGCCCTCGCGGTCGGGGTTCTCGCCGACCGACTCGATGATCGCGCGGTAGTGCTCTTCCATGGCGGCAGATGTTCTTGAAGGAGCCGGCATTATTCCACGTTGCCGTTGCGTGACTCCGCCGTCGGGCGGATGAGTGCCGGCGGGGCCCGTACAATGTGCGCATGACGTCCAACAAGGCCGCCGGTCAGGTCCGCGAGGTGCCGATCGATCTGATCCGGCCCGGCAGCCAGCAGGCGCGCCGCTACTTCAATCCCGAAGCCCTCACCGAACTGGCCGAGAGCATCCGCGAGTCCGGCGTGGTGCAGCCCGTGGTGCTGCGCACGCGCGTGTGGGGCTTCGAGCTGCTGGCCGGGGAGCGCCGCTGGCGCGCGGCCCAGCAGGCCGGCCTGCACGAGATTCCGGCGATCGTGCGCGACGATCTGTCGGACACCGAAGCCTTCGTCATCGGCCTGATCGAGAACCTGCAGCGCGAATCGCTCACGCCGATGGAAACCGCGTCCGGCCTCAAGCGGCTGGGCGAGCTGTTCGAGCTGACGCACGAGGAGATCGGCGAGCGCGTCGGCAAGTCGCGCGAGTACGTGAGCAACTATCTGCGCCTGCTCAACCTCGCGCCACCGGTGCAGGCCCTGGTCAACGAGGGACACCTGAACCCCGGGCACGCCAAGATTCTTGCCGCGCTGGCCTTCGACGAGCAGCTGCGCTGGGCCGACGAGGTCATCCGCCACCGCCTGTCGGTGCGCCAGCTCGAGCGCAAGCTCGCCGCCGCCCGCGCGCGCAAGATCGTCTTCAAGCCGGGCAAGCCCGGCGACTGGCAGGTGCTGGAGCGCGAGCTGTCCGATCTGCTTGCCTGCCCGGTGACGGTGCAGGCGGACAAGGCCGGCAAAGGTGAACTGCGCGTCAGGTTTCATTCGCTCGACGAACTCGACGGCGTGCTCGCGCGCATCGGCTATGCCGCGCGCTGACCGACGAAACCCAACGCGCGCTGAACATTTATCGACAGCGACCGGGGATAAGCTTGTGGATAAGGCCGATGTGCGGCGCAGCAAACGCCGCAAGATCGGGGCTTGGCTCCGGGCATGAACAAAAAATTACCGACCGGCGACGGCAGATGACAGGCCGCGATTGTCAAGCAGCGGACAGCCAGCTCGATCTGTTCCGCGCCGACTACGCGCTGCGCGAGCGCATCAGCGCGCGTGCCCGCAATCTGCGCATCGAAGTCCGCCCCGATCGCGAGGTCGTGCTCGTCTATCCGCGCTGGGTGCCGCGGGCCGAGGCCCTGGCCTTCCTGCATTCCCGCGAGGCCTGGGTGCGCGACAAGCTGGCCGAGCTGGAGGTGCGTGCGCCGGTGCCGGCGCGCGCGCGCTGGGACGGCACCGACGAGATCCTGTTCGGCGGGCAACTGGTGCCGGTGTGCATCGAGCCGGCGACGCTGCGCCAGATACAGGTCCGCCTGGAACCCGAGGTCGTCACCGTGTTCGCCCCGCCCGCGACCTGCCGCGAGCCGGCGCGGCTGGAGCGCGCGCTGCGGCACGCGCTGATGCGCCGCGCTCAGACGCTGGCGCGCCAGTTGCTCGACGCCGAGGCGGCGCGCCTGGGGGTGCGCTGGCACGCGCTGCTGGTGCGCGACCCGCGCACGCAATGGGGAAGCTGCGGCCCGGACGGGACTATCTCGCTGTCATGGCGCCTGGTCATGGCGCCGGCGGCGGCGTTCCGCTACGTGGTCGTCCACGAGCTGTGTCACCGCGTGCACATGGACCACTCGCCGCGCTTCTGGGCGCTGGTGGAGCGACAGATGCCGGACTTCGAAGTCCACAAGCGCTGGCTCAACGAGCATGGGCCGCGACTGCTGCATTATCTGCCGCCGCGGCGCCGCGCCTGAGACGCCCATCGGCGAAAGGCGCGGCACAAAAAGGTGAGCCCTCCCGCTTGGGGAACGGGAGGGCTCGGGGGTTGCCCCGCGGGGGGCTGCGGGGCAGGGGGGGGCTCGGTCAGGGTGCTCGATCTGCGTGCTGCGGCTGCGCGGGGCAGCGGCTCGTCCGGGGCAACACGCTAGGTCTGCATCGACACTCCCTTGTCTCGGCGCACACGTCCTGTGTGCATGAGCTTGAGATTAGACCGCGGCGCTGAATCCATCATGAACGCGGCCGCGCCCGCTGCGAGTGCTATCCCGCGCGCAACGCACCACGCTTCTTCAGGTGGATCATCAGCAGCGAAACCGCCGCCGGCGTCACCCCGGAAATGCGCGCGGCCTGGCCGATGGTCTGCGGCCGGTGGTCCTTCAGCTTCTGGCGCACCTCGTTGGACAGGCCGCTGACGCCGCCGTAGTCGAAGTCCGCTGGCAGCGCCGCGTGCTCATAGCGCTGGCCGCGCTCGATCTCGGCCTGCTGGCGGCGGACGTAGCCGGCGTACTTGGTGTCGATGTCCACCTGCTCGGCGATCGCCGCATCGATTCCGGCGTCGAGCAGGCCCAGCCGCTGCAGCACGGCGCAGGAACCCTGCGGCCGGCGCAGCAGGTCGAGGCCCGAGAGCCCGCCATCGTCCGGTGCGTCGCCGAAGACGGCGACGAGTGCAGGCTCGCGCAGTTGTGCGGGCTTGAGCCACAGCCGATCGAGGTCGTCGTGCAGGCGGGTGATGGCATCCTGCTTGGCGTTGAACGCTGCCCAGCGGGTGTCGTCCACCAGGCCCAGCTCGCGACCGCGCGGCGTCAGGCGGCGGTCGGCATTGTCCTCGCGCAGCAGCAGCCGGTGCTCGGCGCGCGAGGTGAACATGCGGTAGGGCTCGGAGGTGCCGCGCGTGATCAGGTCGTCCACGAGCACGCCCAGGTAGGCCTCGTACCGCTGCGGCTCCCAGGCCGGCAGTTCGCGCGCCTTGCGCGCGGCGTTGAGGCCGGCGAGCAGGCCTTGCGCCGCGGCCTCCTCGTAGCCGGTCGTGCCGTTGATCTGGCCGGCGAAGAACAGGCCGCCGATGACCTTGGTTTCCAGCGAGCGCTGCAGGTCGCGCGGGTCGAAGTAGTCGTACTCGATCGCGTAGCCGGGCCGGGTGATGCGCACCTGCTCCAGGCCGAGGATGGTCCGCACGAAGCGCTCCTGGATGTCGTAGGGCAGCGAGGTCGAGATGCCGTTGGGATACACCTCGCGCGTGTTGAGCCCCTCCGGCTCCAGGAAGATCTGGTGGCGGTCGCGGTCGGCGAAGCGGTGCACCTTGTCTTCCACGCTCGGGCAGTAGCGCGGGCCGGTCCCTTCGATCACGCCGGTGAACATCGGCGAGCGCTCGAAGCCCTCGCGGATGATTTCGTGCGTCGCCGCATTCGTGTGCGTGATGTGGCAGCTGATCTGGCGCGGGTGCTCGGCGACGCTGCCGAGGAACGAGAACACCGGTTCCGGCGTGTCACCCGGCTGCGCGTCGAGCTGCGCCCAGTCGATCGTGCGGCCGTCGAGCCGCGGCGGCGTCCCGGTCTTGAGCCGGCCGACGCGCGGATGCAGCTCACGCAGGCGCGCGGCTAGCGGCAGGCTCGGCGCATCGCCGGCGCGGCCGCCGGCATGCTGCGTGAGCCCCACGTGGATGCGCCCGCCCAGAAAGGTGCCGGTGGTCAGCACCACGCAGGGCGCGTGGAACCGCAGGCCCAGGCGGGTGACCACGCCGCGCACCTGCGTGCCGTCGACGATCAGGTCCTCCACCTCCTGCTGGAACAGCGACAGGCCGGGTTGGTTCTCCAGCGCCTCGCGCACCACCCACTTGTAGAGCATGCGGTCGGCCTGCGCGCGCGTCGCGCGCACCGCCGGCCCCTTCGAGGCATTGAGGATGCGGAAGTGGATGCCGGCGCGGTCGGCTGCGCGCGCCATCAGGCCGCCCAGCGCGTCGATCTCCTTGACCAGATGGCCCTTGCCGATGCCGCCGATGGCCGGGTTGCAGGACATCTGTCCCAGCGTCTCGATGTTCTGCGTGACCAGCAGCGTGCGCGCGCCGGCGCGGGCCGAGGCCAGCGCAGCCTCGGTGCCGGCATGCCCGCCACCGACCACGATCACATCGAAACGGTTGTCACTCATGCCCTGCTCCGCGAGGGCGCGCATTCTACGCCGGGCTGACTAAAAAGTGATCAGGGCAGCGGTGCGCGGTTGGGCTCGACGAAGGCGCGGCGCGCCTCGGCGGAATCCAGCAGGTCCGGCGCGTAGTGCTGCTCCACGAGCTTGCGGGCGTCGCGGAACAGCTCCGGGTAGGCGCGGACGAAGTCGTCCCAGTCGCCCGGCGTCTCGCGGCGGCGCACGTCGATCAGGTGCATCAGTGCCAGCGTCAGCGTGTGGTGGTACTTGTCCTCGGCGCCCACCCGTTTGACGAAGTCGCGCAGCAGCCCGGAGAAGCGATGCGCGGCCTGCGGCAGCGGGTCCTCGCGCAGGCATTGCCACGCGGCCCGCACGTGATCGCGATGGCCGAACTGCCCCGCTTCCAGACTGCCGTCCGCCAGCCCGCTGAGCAGACCGCGGCCGTCGAGGTCCGCCATGTTCAGAACTTGATGCGGCCGGTGAGCATCTGCCACCACATCTTCCAGTCGCCCTTGAACGACATCCACGGGTATTTGAACGTGGCGGGCTTGTTGTGCTCGAAGAAGAAGTGCCCGACCCAGGCCCAGGCATAGCCCTGGATCAGGCCGAGCAGCAGCAGCCAGGGATTGAGCGTGACCACGGCCGCGACCAGCAGCGCGATGCCGATGCTGCTGCCGATGAAGTGCAGCCGCCGGCAGGTGCGGTTGGAGTGCTCTTCGAGGTAGTACGGATAGAAGTCGTCGAAGCTCTTGAAATCGGTTGCCGTCATCGCCGAGTCTCCTTCACATGAACGGCCGATTATAGGGGCCGCCACTCCAAAGACCGACGTGATTATTAACGAACCTCAGCCAACGTTAGCGCTGGCGCGGGATTGACGCGAATCTCAGACGCCAGTGGAGCGTGGTCAACGTAGCCTTACAGAACAATGCCTTATGTCCTCCCGGCTATCACTCAGCTGAGGTTCGTTAGTAGTCAGGAAGACCGATGAAAATCGCGATCCTGTCGCGCAACCGCCGCCTGTACTCGACCCGGCGCCTCAAGCAGGCCGCCGAGGCGCGCGGCCACCAGGTGCGCATCATCGACGTGCTGCGCTGCTACATGAAGCTGCAGCCCGGCAAGCCGGAGATCTGGTACGGCCAGCGTCGCCTTGCCGGCTTCGACGCGGTGATCCCGCGCATCGGCGCCTCGGTGACCTTCTACGGCACCGCCGTGTTGCGCCAGTTCGAGATGATGGGCGTCTACACGCTCAACGAATCGGTCGCGATCACGCGGGCCCGCGACAAGCTGCGCGCGCTGCAACTGCTCGCCCGTCGCGGCGTCGGCATGCCGGCCACGGCCTTCGCGCATTCGCCGGACGACACCGACGGCGTCATCGGCCTGGTCGGCGGCGCCCCGCTGGTGCTCAAGCTCGTCGAGGGCACGCAGGGGCAGGGCGTGGTGCTTGCCGAGAACCCGCAGGCGGCCCGCTCAGTCATCGACGCCTTCCGTGGCCTCGATGCCTACTTCCTCGTCCAGCAGTTCGTCGCCGAGGCCGGCAACGCCGACATCCGCGCCCTCGTGGTCGGCGGCAAGGTCGTTGCCGCCATGCGGCGCACGGCGAAAGCCGGCGACTTTCGCGCCAACCTGCACCGCGGCGGCAGCGCCGAACCGGTCAAGCTGACGACGGACGAGCGTCGTGCCGCCGTGCGCGCGGCGCGCATCGTCGGCCTCAACGTCGCCGGCGTCGATTTGCTGCGCACGCCGCAGGGGTCGATGGTGATCGAGGTCAATGCCTCGCCGGGGCTGGAGGGGATCGAAGCGACCTCGGGCGTCGACGTCGCCGGCCGCATCATCGAGTTCGTCGAGCAGAACGCTCGGCCGCATCGAACGCGGACGCGGGGCGCGGGTTAGTAGGAGTTCCCGCGACGTCAGCTGCTCGCTGCCCAGTTCTGTAGCTTCAATCCGGGCACGCGCTTGAACTCGCGCTCATTGTTCGTGACCAGAATCAAGCCTTCTGCCTTGGCATGGGCTGCGATCCAGAGATCGTTGCCGCCGATTTTCTCGCCCTTGCGTTCGAGGTTCGCGCGAATTTCGCCGTACTCGGCTGCCGCAGCCGAGGGCATCTCCAGAACCGGCAACAGCGATACGAGGTCTGCCAGCCGTGCCAGCGCGATCTCGCGCTGCTTGCTCTTGTGCGCGCCATACAAAAGCTCGCCGTAGGTCACGACGGATAGAACCGCATCGCCTGCTTTGAGCTTCTCGAAACGCGCCAGAACTTCCGGAGGACGCTTCTGCCGGATGTAGATGCAGATGTTGGTGTCGAGCAGGAAGCGGGCCACCTCAAAGCCCCTTTCTCTTCTGCGGCGGCGGATCGTCGCGGCCGTCCTGGAAGAAATCGTCCGGCATGCCGGCGAGAAGATGAAACGCGCTGGCCATGCCCTTCCGCCTGGCCTTCAGCACAATCTCGTCCCCGCGACGGAAGATCTCGACCTCCGGTGCGTCGAGACGAAACTGCTTGGGCAGCCTCACCGCCTGGCTGTTTCCGGACTTGAAGACTCTAGCAATGGTCATGACAGGCTCCGCGTATATACACATCAGTATACACCCGGCCTGTTCGCCGGCCGACTTCCCCGGAGCTGCGGCTCGAATCTCGACTACCGCATCAGACTTGCCAACAGGAACAGCCCGAGCAGCACCGCTGTCCACAGCACCATGGTCCCGGTGGTCCAGGCGTCGGCGATGCGACCGTTCGGACGCAGCGCGGTACTGGCGCGGGTCGCCGAGCGCAGCGCGAACGATGACAGCGGCATCAGCACGCGGTCGCGGCCGGTGGCGAGCAGGCGCAGGGCGCTATCCCAGACGGCCGGGGCGAAGCGGCGGTAGGTCCAGTCGACGTCGAGGTTCAGCGACGGAATCTCGGGCGGGTACCAGCCGCGGCGGTAGAGCACGGCGAAGCCGGCGGCGGCGAACAGCAGCAGTTGCAGCTGCGTGATGACGTGCGTGGTCGTGTAGGCGTTGTAGTCGATGTCAAACGGCAGCAGCGCGTACAGCGGCGCGGGGTACAGGCCGATGGCTATGCACAGCACCGCGGTGAAGCCCATGGCGAGCAGCATGTTCAGCGGCGCCTCGTCGCAGCGCTTGCCGGAGTCGTGGGCGAAGAAGCTGAAGAACGGAATCTTGATGCCGGAGTGGTCGAGCACGCCGGCGGACGCGAACAGCAGCATCAGCCAGACGACCCACAGGTGCTCCTCGGCAACCGCGGTCAGGATCATCGACTTAGTGACGAAGCCGGACAGCAGCGGGAATGCGGAGATGGACATCGAGCCGACGATGCAGAACGCCGCAGTCCACGGCATCGACTTGTACAGGCCGCCAAGTTCCGAGGCCTTGATCGTGCCGACGCGGTACAGCACCGCACCCATGGCCATGAACAGCAGCGACTTGTAGAGGATGTGCGCGAAGGCGTGCGCGGCGGCGCCGTTGATGGCCAGCTCGGTGCCGACGCCGATGCCGCAGACCATGAAGCCGAGCTGGTTGTTGAGGCTGTAGGCCAGCACGCGGCGCAGGTCGTTCTCGATGACGGCAAAGAAGATCGGGAACAGGGTCATCGCCGCGCCGATCCAGATCAGCTCTTCCGTGCCGGGGAAGCCGCGCGCGAGCGCGTACACCGCGAGCTTGGTCGTGAACGCCGACAGCACGACGGTGCCGGTGACGGTGGCCTCGGGGTAGGCGTCCTGCAGCCAGTTGTGCATCAGCGGGAAGGCGCACTTGATGCCGAAGGCCAGGAAGATCAGCAGTGCCCCCGGCTCGGCCAGCTCCATGCGCTCGAAGTCGACGCTGCCGGTGGCCACGTAGCGCACGGCGATGCCGGCGATCAGCAGCACGCCGGAACCGACCTGGATGATCAGGTAGCGCATGCCCACGCGATAGGCGCGCTCGGTGCGCCGCGCCCAGATCAGGAACACCGACGACAGCGCCGTCAGCTCCCAGTAAAGCATCAGCGTGACGAGATCGCCGGCGAGCACGGCCCCGATCGCGGCGCCGGCATAGACCGTCGCGGCCACGTGCTGCAGCGTGTCCTTAAGGTGCAGCGCGTAGATCACCGCGAGCCAGGCGGCGATGTGGAAGATCACGGCAAAGATGAACGACAGCCGGTCGACCCGGATCGTCTCCATCGTCATGCCGAAGAATTGGATCGCGCCGCCATCGCCGTCGGGCAGGGCGATCAGCACGGCGAGGCTGGCTGCCGGCAGCAGCAGCATGAACAGCTTGCGCGGCCAGTCGCGCAGCAGCGGCAGCAGCAGGCCGCCGCCGATCATCAGCAACGCAGGATTGAGCAGCGCTTCAGTCATCGCTGTCTCCCTTGCCGCGCCGCTCGTAATAGTCTTCCGGGCGCTTGATCAGCCGCCGCAGCCCCTTGGCGCTCAGTACGATGAACACGTAGGCGCCGAAGCCGAAGAATGCGAAGAAGCCGAACCAGTGCTCGAACGCGAAGTGCCCGTGCTTCTCGTAGATCAGGTCGGCGAGCAGCAGCGCCGCGCACAGCGCGTACAGGCCGTAGACCAGGCGCGTGACGTTGCGCGGGCGGTCGAGCCAGCGGTCGTTGTCGTCGTTCATTCGAGGCGCCATCCGTAGCCGAGGCGGTGGGCGAGCGGTTCGACGAGCTGGTCTTCGAAGAAGAACAGGAAGAAGCAGGCCAGGGCGGTCAGGCACAGGGGCACGACGCAGGCCCACGGGGCCTCCCGGATTTTGCGGGTGCGCGCGGCGCGCGCCTCGCCGGACGGGTCGTCGGCGGCTGCCGGCGCGCCACGCTCGGGCATGAAGAACGCCCGGATGGGAATCGGCATCAGGTAGGCGATGCCGAGCAGCGAGCTGACCAGCAGTACGCCCATCATCACCGGCGTGCCGGCTTCGACCGCGCCTTCCATCAGCAGCAGCTTGTCCCAGCTGCCGGCCAGCGGCGGCAGGCCGATGATCGACATACCGGCGAGCGTGAACGCGGCGAAGGTGAACGGCATCTGCGGGCCGAGGCCGTCGAGCTCGCTCACCTTGGTCTTGTGCGCGGCGACGTAGATCGCACCCGCGCAGAAGAACAGGGTGATCTTGCCGGCGGCGTGGGTGACGATGTGCAGCGCACCCTCGATCAGCGCGTCCTGCGAGGCCAGTGCGGCGCCGAGCACGATGTAGCTGAGCTGGCTCACCGTGGAGTACGCCAGTCGCGCCTTCAGGTTGTCCTGGCGGATCGCGATGATGGCGGCGACGACGATGGTGAAGGCCGCGACCCAGGCCATGGGCTGGCCCACCGCCGAAAAGCGCATCGCGTCCATGCCGAAGAAGTAGATGGTGACCTTCATCACCGTGAACACGCCGGCCTTCACCACCGCTACTGCATGCAGCAGCGCGGAAACCGGCGTCGGCGCGACCATCGCCGACGGCAGCCAGCGATGGAAGGGCATCAGCGCCGCCTTGCCGATGCCGAACAGGAACAGCGCGTAAAGAATGCCGAGCACCTGTGGCGACGCATGTCCGGCGAGGATTCCGCCGTCGCGGAACTCCAGCGTGCCGGTGAGCGCATAGGTCCACACCAGCGCCGGCAGCAGCAGGCCGATGGACGTGACCAGCAGGGTGATCAGGTAGATGCGGGCGCCCTTGCGCGCTTCCGGCGTGCCCTTGTGCGCGACCAGCGGCCAGGTGGCGAGGGTCAGGACCTCGTAGCCGACGAACAGGGTCAGGCCGTTGCCGGCGAAGGCGATCACCATCGCCGCGAAGATCGCGATGGCGAAGCAGAAATAGAAGCGCGTCTGGTTCTTCTCCTCCGCCGCACGCATGTAGCCGATCGCGTATACCGAGGTGACCGGCCACAGGCAGCCGGCGACGCTGGCGAACAGCAGGCCCAGCGGCTCCATCTCGAAGGCGAAGGACAGGCCCGGCATCCAGGTCCAGAGTTCCAGCCGCGGACGCTCGTCGACGTAGGGCCACAGGCTGACGACCAGCGCGGCCAGCGCCACGCCGGCCACCAGCGTCGCCGCTTCGCGCAGGTTCGGCTGCTTGCGCAGCAGCAGCAGGCCGGCGGCGCCGCAGAGCGGCAGCGCCATCGCCAGCAGCATCAGCTCCGCCTTCATGGCGCGCCTCCGAGCAGGGTCTGCGCGGCGTGGCTGGCGACGCCGGCAATGGCGGAACTGTCGACCGCGATCCACAGCGTCAGCAGCGCGAGCATCCAGACGGTCGCGCTCATGCCGGGTGCGGCCGGCGCGGCCTTGCCACCGGGGGGTTCACGGAACCATGCGGTCTCGATGATCCTGCCGACGTAGACTAGGGCGAGCAGCGAGCTGGCCAGCATCGCCGCCAGCACCCACCACTGTTGGGCGCCGATCAGCGCCTGTGCCAGCGCCCACTTGCTGACGAAGCCCGCGGTCAGCGGCACGCCGATCAGGCCGAGCCCGCCGAGCAGCAGCGTCGCGAAGGTCCCGGGCATGCGCCGCGCGAGGCCGGCGAAGTGATCGAGCGACGTGCCGCCCGTTCGCAGCAGCACGATGCCGACGACGGCGAACAGCCCGCCCTTGATCAGGCCGTGGTTGAACAGGTGCAGGAACGCGGCGCGCAGGCCGGCCGGATCGGCGAGGCCGATGCCGACGACGATGTAGCCGATCTGGCCGATGCTCGACCAGGCCAGCAGGCGGCGCACGTCGGTCTGGAAGCAGGCGACGGCCGAGCCCAGCACCATGCCGACAACGCCCAGCAGCAGCAGCACCCGCCCCAGCGGCAGCACCTCGGCCACGAGCTCGCCGCCGAAGATGCCGTAGGCGTAACGCATGAAGGCGTAGAGCGCGATCTTGGCGCCGGCGCCGGCGAGGATGATGCTGGCCGCGCTCGAAGATTCGGCATAGGCGTCCGGCTGCCAGGCGTGCAGCGGAAAGACCGCGGCCTTGATCGCCAGGCCCACGGCAATGAAGCCCAGCGCCGCATGCAGCGCACGGTTGTCGTACAGCGGCGGCACGCGCTCGGCAAGGTCGGCCATGTTCAGCGAACCGGTCAGCGCGTACAGCAGGCCGATGCCGATCAGCACGAAGGTGCCGCCGACCGTGCCCATCACCAGATAACGGAACGCCGCGAGCAGCGCACGGCGATGGCGGCCCATCGCAATGAGCGCGTAGCCGGAGAGCGAGGAGATCTCCAGGAACACGAAGACATTGAAGGCATCGCCGGTGATGCCGATGCCCAGCAGGCCCGCCAGGTAGAGGCACAGGCAGGCGTAGTAGAGGTAGATGCGCGGGCGCTCGATCTCCGAGGCGACGGCGCGCGGCGCATAGATCGCCACGGCGACCGCCAGCACGCTGACCAGCAGCAGTGGCAGCACGTTCACCGCATCGACCACGTACTCGATGCCGAAGGGCGCGGGCCAGCCGCCCAGTGCGTAGCGCAGGGTGCCACCGTCGAAGGTGCGCGCGAACAGCAGCAGCGAGATCGCCAACGACGCCAGCGCGGTGGCGGCATAGACGCCCCAGGCCGCGCCCGGCCTGCGCAGCAGCACGCACAGTGGCGCGGCGAGCAGGGGGATCACCACCTGCAGCGCGGGCAGGTGTTCGGTCATCGCTGCGGTGTCTCCGCCGCGTCGCGCCGCAGCGCGTCGTCCTCGTCGGTGGTGCCGTAGGCTTCGTGAACCCGCACCGCGAGCGCCAGGCCCAGCGCCGTCGTGGCCACGCCGACGACGATCGCGGTGAGGATCAGCACGTGCGGCAGCGGATGCGAATACACGGTGAACTGCGGGTCCAGGATCGGTGCGGTGCCGCCACGCACCTTGCCCAGGCTGATGAACAGCATGAACACGGCGACCTGGAACACGTTCAGGCCGATCATCTTCTTGACCAGGTTGGCGTGGCTCATGACGACGTAGAGGCCGATCATCATCAGCGCCATCGCGATCCAGTAGTTGTAGTGGCTCAGCAGGCTCACGAGCGGCGCACCCCGCGGCCGGCGAAGCTGTAGAACAGCATGATCATGGCCGCCGTCACGGTGATGCCCACGCCCAGTTCCACCAGCAGGATGCCCAGATGCTGGCCGGCGGCCGGATCGTCCGGCGCGAGCCGGTTGTAGTCGAGAAAGCTGCCGCCCAGCATCAGCGTGGCGACGCCCACGCCGCCGTACACGACGACGCCGGTCGCGGCGAGCGGGCGCAGCACGCGCATGGGCACGCCGCTGCGCGCTGCGTCGAGGCCGAACACCAGTGCGTAGAGGATCACGCCGGCGGCGAAGATCACGCCGGCCTGGAAGCCGCCGCCGGGGCCGTAGTCCCCGTGGAACTGCACGTAGAGGCCGAACAGCAGGATGTACGGGATCAGCAGCTTGGCGACGACGCGCAGCACGCGTTGGCGGTCGCGCATCGGCGGCGGCACTTCCTCGACGCCGCGCGTCGCGCCGTGACCGAGCAGCATCAGCACCGCGATCGCCGCGGTGAAGATCACGACGACCTCGCCGAAGGTGTCGTAGCCGCGGTAGCTGGCGAGGACCGAGGTGACGACGTTGGGCACGCCGATCTCCTCGGCGGAGGTCACGAGGTAGCGCTCGGTCACCGGGTGGGTCTGCACCGGCGAGTCCGCAATGCCGAAGGCCGGCAGATCCTGGCTGGCGTAGACCAGCGCCGCACCGGTCGCAGCCGCCACCAGCAGCGCCGGCAGGCTGCGCGTACGCGGCGTCTCCTTTTCGCGGGTGCGGGTGAGTGCGAGCGCGCCGAGGAACAGCACGGTGGTCATGCCGGCGCCGACCGCAGCTTCGGTGAACGCGACGTCCACGGCGTCCTGCATCACGAAGATGCAGGCGCTGGTCAGGCTGAAGATGCCCGACAGCATCGCCACCGCGAACAGCTGACGGATCTGCGCGATGGCGATGCCGGTTGCCACCAGGATCGCGAACAGCGCGATGTCGATCAGCATCCAGCCGGTCATGAGGTCTTGCGCCCGCGGATGCCCTGGGGCCGGAAGCCGTCGCCCAGCGCGGCCTGCGCCAGCGCATGCGAGGCCGTGGGGCTGGTGAACATCAGGAAGAAGGCGATCAGCACCAGCCGCAGCGCCGTCGGGAACTCCTCGGTGCGCAGCAGCAGGCCGAGCACGATCAGGCCGGCGCCGGCGCTGTCGGTGATGCTGGCGGCGTGCGTGCGCATGAAGAACTCCGGCAGCCGGTGCAGGCCGGCGGCGCCGGTCAGCACGAACAGCACGCCGGCCGCGAGCACGAGATCGGAGAGGATCTGCAGCGCCACGTGCAGGGTGCTCACAGGTCGTCCCCGTGCGCACCGGTGGCCGAGGCGCCGAACTCGCCGTAGTGGCTGAGCTTGAGCACGGCGACGGTGCCGATGAAGTTGATCAGCGCGTAGACCAGGGCGATGTCGAGAAAGTCCGGCCGGCCGGCGAGAAAGCCGGCGACCGCGATGAACAGCACCGTCTTGGTGCCAAAGCTGTTCACGGCGAGGATGCGATCGTAGAGCGTCGGTCCGAGCACGGCACGCGCCAGCGCGAGCAGCATCGCGGTGAGCAGGCCGAGCGTCGCCGCGAGCAGCATCAGTGCAGTCCGGCGCGACGCAGGCGCCGCTCCATGTCGCCTGCCTCGATGGCCTGTAGCGTGTCGGCATCCAGCGCGTGGATCTCGATGCTCTGCTCGTCGACGGTGATCGACAGCGTTCCGGGCGTCAGCGTGATCGAGTTGGCGTAGGCGGCGCGCTCCACGTCGCTCATCCCACTCACGCCGGCCTTGCCGAGACCGGGAACGATGCGGGCGCCGGGCGTCCAGATCAGCCGCGCCACGGTCCATGCGGACTGCATCACCTGCAGCGACAGCCACAGCCAGTAGCCCGGAACGCGCAACAGCCACTTCAGCGTGCGCGCCTCGTCGTCGGCGATGTCGATCCGTCGGGCCAGCCACGCGACCAGCAGCACCGAGAACGCGCCAAAGCCGAGGAACAGCGGCGCGTAGTGTCCGGAGAGCAGCAGCCAGAACGCGGCGAGCATCACGGTCAGATTCACAAGCTGCGTCATCCGCGAACTCTGTAGGAGCGTTTTTAGCGATCTAGATGCCGGATGGTTGCCGAATGCGCGCGCAGCGTCAACGCATGCACCATGGCTGGGCGGATGCACATTTGACGTGCATGGCCGCATGAGGTTCAGATAGGCGGGCGGAACACGGAAAACTTCGATCGGCGCGCCGAGGCGCGCCATCGTGTGTTCGGCGGTTCGTCGCAGCGAGGAGCAAGCCATGGAACCTGGCCAGCTGGCGCTGTACGCGGCACTCGTCTTCGGACTGTGTGCGGTGATGCTGGGACTCTCCTGGGTCCTGGGGCAGAGGACCGCTGCGTCCCGTTTCGGCCGCGAACCCTACGAATCCGGCATCGTCTCCACCGGCGGTGCGCGCCTGCGGCTGTCGGCGAAGTTCTATCTCGTCGCGATGCTGTTCGTGATCTTCGATCTCGAGGTCGTCTACGTGCTGGCCTGGGGCGTCGCCGCACGCGAAGCCGGCTGGGCCGGTTACGTCGAGATCATGGTCTTCCTCGGCATCCTGCTGGCGGCGCTGGTCTACCTGTGGCGCTGCGGGGCGCTCGACTGGGCGCCGAAGGCGCAGAAGCCTGCGGACCGGCGCTACTAGGGTCATGGACTACAGCCTCAAGCGCATGGACGATCCGGGCGCGGCGCCGTCGCTCGACGAGCAGGTCCGCAAGAGCGTGTTCCTCGGCAAGCTCGAGGATCTCGCCCACCACGCGGTCAACTGGGGGCGCAAGAACTCGCTGTGGCCGTTCAACTTCGGCCTGTCGTGCTGCTACGTGGAGATGGCGACCGCGTTCACCAGCACGCACGATCTCGCGCGCTTCGGCTCCGAGGTGATCCGCGCGACGCCGCGGCAGTCCGACGTGATCGTCATCTCCGGCACGCCGTTCCTGAAGATGGCCCCGGTCATCAAGCTGCTCTACGAGCAGATGCTGGAACCCAAGTGGGTGATCTCGATGGGGTCCTGCGCCAACTCGGGCGGCATGTACGACATCTACTCCGTGGTGCAGGGCGTCGACAAGATCCTGCCGGTGGATGTCTACATCTCCGGCTGTCCGCCGCGTCCGGAGGCCTTCCTGCAGGCGCTGATCCTGCTGCAGAACTCGATCCAGTCCGAGCGCCGCCCGCTGTCGTGGATGGTCGGTCCGCAGGGGGTGACCAAGATGCCGGCGCTGTCGATGCGCGACGCCAGGCACGCAGAGCGCATGGCAGCGACCGACTTGAGGACGCCGGATGATGTCTAGCGCCGTCCTCCAGGAAGCGCAGCCGACCGGCATCGTCGGCGAGCTGTACGCGCGCTTCCCCGGCGAGGGGCTGGTCGAACAGGCGACGGCCGACGGCATGCCGACGCTGTGGGTGCCGGCGGCAAAGCTGCTTGCGGTGATGAAGACGCTGAAGCGTGAGCTGCGGCAGCCCTACCGCATGCTCTACGACCTGACCGCAGTCGACGAGCGCCAGCGCCAGCATCGCAACGGGCTGCCGGTGGCGGACTTCACCGTGGTCTATCAACTGCTGTCGATCGAGCGCAACGCCGACGTGCGCATCAAGGTCGCGCTGAGCGGCGATGCGCCCTGCTGTCCCTCGGTCACCGGCCTGTGGCTCAACGCCAACTGGTACGAGCGCGAGGTCTGGGACCTGTTCGGCATCCGCTTCGAGGGTCACCCGCACCTGGTGCGCATCATGATGCCGCGCACCTGGGATGGCCATCCGCTGCGCAAGGATCACTTCGCGCGGGCGACCGAGGCCGAGCGCCTGGTGATGGACCAGGCGCGCGTCGAGCGCGAGCAGGAGGCACTGAAGATCGATCCGGCCGAGTGGGGCATGCGCGAGGTCGCCGAGGACCACGACACGATGGTGCTCAACCTCGGGCCCAACCATCCGAGCGTGCACGGCGTGTTCCGCATCATGCTGCAGCTCGATGGCGAGCAGATCGTGCAGGCGGTGCCGGACATCGGCTATCACCATCGCGGCGCCGAGAAGATGGGCGAGCGCCAGTCCTGGCACACCTACATCCCGTACACCGATCGCATCGACTATCTCGGCGGGGTGATGAACAACCTGCCATACCTGATGGCGATCGAGCGCATGGCCGGCATCACGGTGCCGTCGCGCGCGCAGACCATCCGCGTGATGCTGTGCGAGTTCTTCCGCATCACCTCGCACCTGCTGTTCTACGGCACCTACGCGCAGGACGTCGGCAGCATGTCGCCGGTGTTCTTCATGTTCGTCGACCGGCAGAAGGCCTACGACGTCATCGAGGCGATCACCGGCTTTCGCATGCACCCGGCGTGGTTCCGCATCGGCGGCGTCGCCGCCGACCTGCCGAACGGCTGGGAGCGGCTGGTGCGCGAATTTCTCGACTGGATGCCGAAGCGGCTGAAGGACTACGAGAAGATGGCGCTGAAGAACACCATCCTCAAGCGCCGCAGCGTCGGCATCGGCACCTACAGCACGCAGGATGCGATCGACTGGGGCGTGACCGGCCCGGGACTGCGCGCGACCGGGCTGGCCTTCGACTGGCGCAAGGCGCGGCCGTACTCGGGCTACGAGCACTTCGACTTCGAGGTGCCGACCGGCAACAACGGCGATGTCTACGACCGCTGCGTCGTGCGCGTCGAGGAGATCCGGCAGTCGCTGCGCATCATCGAGCAGTGTCTCGACCACATGCCGTCCGGCGACTACAAGGCGCGCCATCCGCTGACCACGCCGCCGATCAAGGATCGGACGATGCAGGACATCGAGACCCTGATCCACCACTTCCTCAACGTGTCCTGGGGCCCCGTGATCCCGGCCGGCGAATGCACGATGACGGTCGAGGCAACCAAGGGGCTCAACAGCTACTACCTGACCTCCGACGGCGGCACGGCGAGCTACCGCACGCGCATCCGCACGCCGAGCTTCCCGCACCTGCAGATGATCCCGTATATCTCGCGCGGGCTGATGGTGCCGGACCTGATCGCGATCATCGCGAGCATCGATTTCGTCATGGCGGACGTGGATCGATAGCCATGCTCAGTGCAGAGGAGCTCCGCGAGATCGACACCGAACTCGGCCACTACGAGCAGGCATCGGCCGCGACGATCGAGGCCCTGAAGATCGTGCAGCGCCATCGCGGCTGGGTCAGCGACGAGGCGGTGGCCGACATCGCCGCGAAGCTCGGCAGTTCGCCCGCGGACGTCGACGCAGTGGCGACGTTCTACAACCTGATCTACCGGCGGCCGGTCGGCCGCCATGTGATCCACGTCTGCGATTCGGTGTCGTGCTGGATCATGGGCCAGCCGCGCCTGACCGAACTGCTGAAGCAGCGGCTGGGCGTCGATGTCGGACAGACCACGGGCGACGGCCGCTTCACGCTGCTGCCGATCTGCTGTCTCGGGACCTGCGACCGGGCGCCGGCGCTGATGATCGGCAGCGACACGCATCGCGATCTCGAATCGGTGGATGCGGCACGACTCGATGCGATCCTGGAGCGCTACTCGTGACCGCGCGCACCTCGCCGCCGGGCAAGCCACTGACCGACCGCATCCGGCCGGAGCATCCGCCGTACGGGCTCGCGGACTACGAACGCCACGGCGGTTTCCAGGGCTTGCGCGCGGCGCTGAAGATGGCGCCGCAGGACGTCACCGGCCTGATCAAGGCCGCGGGCCTGCGCGGTCGCGGCGGCGCGGGCTTCCCCACCGGCGTGAAATGGGGTCTGGTGCCGATGGGCGCCGAGGCGCCCAAGCAAAAGTACATCGTCGCCAACGGCGACGAGATGGAGCCGGGCACCTTCAAGGACCGGTTGCTGCTCGAAGGCGATCCGCTGCAGTTCATCGAAGGCATGCTCATCGGCGGCTACGCGATCGGTGCGAGCGTCGGCTACATCTTCCTGCGTGCCGAGTACGTGCTCGCCGCCGAACGCCTGCGCGCGGCCATGCGCGAATGCCGCGCGCGCCACCTGCTCGGGCGCAACGTCCTCGGCAGCGGCTTCGACTTCGAGCTGCACCTGCACACCAGCGCCGGTCGCTACATCTGCGGCGAGGAGACCGCGCTGATCTCCTCGCTCGAAGGCAAGCGCGCGATCCCGCGGGCCAAGCCGCCGTTCCCGGCGACGGCCGGGCTGTTCGGCAAGCCGACGGTCGTCAACAACATCGAGACCCTGTGCAATGTGCCGCACATCGTCCACTACGGCGCCGACTGGTTCCGCGGCCTGTCGAAATGCGGCGACGGCGGCACCAAGCTCTACGGTGCTTCCGGCAAGCTGCGCCATCCCGGCGCCTGGGAACTGCCGATGGGCACGACGGTGCGCGAGATCCTCGACGAGCATGCCGGCGGCATGCGCGCGGGGCTCAAGCTGCGCGGCTTCCTGCCCGGCGGCGCGAGCACCGACTTTCTCACTGCCGAGCATCTCGACCTGCCGATGGATTTCGACTCGATCGCCAAGGCCGGCTCGCGCATGGGCACCGGCACGATGATCGTGCTCGACGACCAGACCGATGTCATCGGCATGGTGCGCAACCTGCAGATGTTCTTCGCGCGCGAATCCTGCGGCTGGTGCACGCCGTGCCGCGACGGCCTGCCCTGGGGCGAAAAGATTCTCGCCGGCCTGCACACCGGCCGCGGACAGCCGGAGGATCTCGACGTGCTGCGCCAGCTCACGCGCTGGCTCGGGCCGGGCCGCACCTTCTGCGCACACGCGCCCGGTGCGATGGAGCCGCTGCAGAGTGCGCTCAAGCACTTCCGCGTGGACTTCGAGCGCGCGGCGAACCGCGGCGTGCCGATCACCGCGGCGAAAACGGGGGCGCAGACATGACCGTCTCGCGCAAGCCGCCGCAGGCCGGTATCCAGATCGACGGCAAGGCGCATGCCGTCGATCCCTCGCGCAACCTGCTCGAGGTCGCCCTCGAACTCGGCTACGACCTGCCGTACTTCTGCTGGCATCCGGCGCTGGGCAGCGTCGGCGCCTGCCGCCAGTGCGCCGTCACCCAGTTCAAGGACGAGAACGACACCCAGGGCCGCGTCGTCATGGCGTGCATGACGCCCTGCGCGGACAAGACGCGCTTCAGCCTTGCGCACGCCGACGCGGTGTCGATGCGCGAGGCGGTCATCGAGTTGCTGATGACCAATCATCCGCACGACTGCCCGGTCTGCGAGGAAGGCGGTGCCTGCCACCTGCAGGACATGACGGTGATGACCGGTCACAGCTACCGGCGCTTCCGCCATGCCAAGCGCACGCATGTGAATCAGGATCTCGGCCCCTTCGTCGGCCACGAGATGAACCGCTGCATCGCCTGCTACCGCTGCGTGCGCTTCTATCGCGAGTACGCCGGCGGCGGCGACCTGAACGTCTTCGGCGCCCACCATCATGTCTACTTTGGGCGCGCGTCCGACGGCATGCTCGAAAGCCCGTTTTCCGGCAACCTCGTCGAGGTCTGTCCCACCGGCGTGTTCACCGACAGGACCTACGGCGAGTCGTACACGCGCAAGTGGGACCTGCAGCAGGCACCGGGCGTCTGCCACCACTGCGCGCTCGGCTGCAACATCATGCCGGGCGAGCGCTACGGCCGGATCAAGCGCGTCGAGAACCGCTATCACGGTGCGCTCAACGGCTACTTTCTCTGCGACCGGGGCCGCTACGGCTATCAGTACACGAACGCGGACGATCGTCCGCGTCGCGCGCGGCTGAACGATGCGCCGGTCGCCGCCGAGGCGGCCGCCGCGCAGCTCGGCGAGTGGGTGGCGCAGGGACGTGCGACCGGCCGCGTGCTCGGCATCGGTTCGCCGCGCGCTTCGCTCGAAGCGAACCATGCGCTGCGTGCGCTCGTCGGCGACGCGAACTTCCATCGCGGCATCGCCGCAGGCGAGGTGGCCTGCGACGATCTGCTCGTGCAGATCCTGCGACAGACGCCGGCACGCCTCGCGTCGATCCGTGAAGCCGAATCCGCCGATGCCGTGCTGGTGCTCGGCGAGGACCTGCTCGCGACCGGCGCGCGGCTGGCGCTGGCGCTGCGCCAGTCGGTGCGCAACGTCGGGTTCGCGATGGCCGATGCCGCCAACGTGCCACGCTGGCAGGACCACTCGGTGCGCCTGCTCGCGCAGGAGACGAAGAGTCCGCTGTACATCCTCGGCCCGCGCGCGACCGGGCTCGACGACATCGCCCGCCGGTTCCATCGCGGCCGGCCGGCCGACCTGGCGCGACTGGCGCAGGAGATCGTGCACCTGCTCGACTACACGCAGCCGCGTGCGCCGGGACTCGACGACGACGCGATCCATCTCGCGCATGACATCGCCACGGCGCTGAAGACCGCGCAGCGCCCGCTGATCGTCGCGGGAACGTCGCTGGAGTCGACCGCGCTGCTGCAGGAGGCCGCGAATCTCTGCATCGCGCTGGACAAGGCCGGTGTCGCGCCGTCGATCGCACTGCTGCCGCGTGCCGCCAACAGCATGGGCACCGCCCTGCTCGGCGGCGGCGACACCGATGCGGCGCTGGCCCGCGTCGAAGCCAGCGAGGTCGACACCCTCGTCGTGCTGGAAAGCGATCTGTACCGGCTGGCGCCGGGTGCGCGCGTCGACGCCGCGCTGGCGCGGCTGCGGCAGCTCGTCGTCATCGATGCCGTGTCGACAGCGACGACGGCGAAGGCGACGCTGCTGCTGCCGGCCGGCAGCTTCGCCGAGACCGACGGCACGCTGGTGAACCACGAGGGCCGCGCGCAGCGTCACTTCCAGGTCTTCGTGCCCGGAGATACCGACATCCGCGAATCCTGGCGCTGGCTGCAGCAATCGGCGCCGGCGGCGGGCGTGGATTTCGGCGACACGCTCGATGCGCTGATCGCACAGTGCGCAGGCGCGAACCCGGCGCTCGCCGGCATCGTCGACGCCGCGCCGTCGGCGCGGTTCCGCCTCGCCGGCAGCCGCATCCCGCGGCAGTCCCACCGCTCCAGCGGCCGCACCGCGATGCACGCGCATCGCGACATCCACGAACCGCGGCCGCCGCAGGATGCCGACACGCCGCTGGCGTTCTCGATGGAGGGCGCGCGCAGCGGCGCGCCGCCCGCCGAGATCCCGATCTTCTGGGCGCCGCGCTGGAACTCGGTGCAATCGGTCAACAAGTTCCAGCACGAGATCAACGGCCCGCTGCGCGGCGGCGATCCGGGCGTGCTGTTGCTGGGGCGAGAGGCAACGGCCCCTTACTACGCGCGTCCGGCCTGGCAAGCGGCCGGGACGCTCGAAGTCGTCTGGCTGTACGAGCTGTTCGGGTCGGAGGAGCTGTCGGCGCGCGGTGCGGCAATTGCAACGCGTGTGCCGGCGCCGTATGTCGTCGTGCATCCGGACGGCGCCCATGGCCTTGCGCAGGGGCGCCGCGTCGAATGCAGCAGCGACGGACTGCGCTGGATGGCCGAACTGCGCCTCGACGAGACGATGGCGCCCGGCGCGGCCGGCGTGCCGCGGGGCCTGCCCGGCGTGCCGGCGGTGCGCGCCGGCGCCGCGCTGCGCGTGGAGGCGGCATGAGCGCGCGACACGGTGCTTTGCGCGCAGCGCGAACGGGTGCGGGAGCGTGCTCGGACTCGCGGCAGGGCCGTGACCACGGGTTCCGAGCCGGGGTGCAGCCGTGAGCGCGGACGGCGTCAATCCACTGATGGTCGGTGCGATCCTGACCACCGTCGTCGGCACCGCCGCGCTGCTGATCTGGGTCGAGCGGCGCATGCTCGGCCTGTGGCAGGACCGCTGGGGCCCGAACCGCGTCTGGTTCCTCGGCATCGGCCAGGTCGTCGCCGACATGATCAAGATCTTCACGAAGGACGACTGGGTGCCGCCGTTCGCGGACCGCACGGTCTTCGTCATCGCGCCGGCGATCGCGATGGCCACGGTGCTGCTGGCCTTCGCCGTCGTGCCGGTCGCGCCGGGCATCCATGTCGCCGCCGACTGGAACGTCGGCATCCTGTTCGTGCTCGGCATGACCTCGCTGGCGGTCTATGCGGTGCTGCTCGGCGGCTGGAGCTCGAACAGCAAGTACGCGCTGATCGGCGCGGTGCGTGCCGCGGCGCAGTCGATCAGCTACGAGGTGTTCATGGGGCTGGCGCTGGTCGGCGTCGTGATCCAGGCCGGCAGCTTCGGCCTGGCCGACATCGTCGAGGCGCAGCGCGGCGGCTGGAACATCGTTTCGTACCAGCACGGCATCCCGCAGGTGCTTGGCTTCCTGCTGTTCATGATTGCCGGTCTGGCCGAGACGCACCGCCTGCCGCTGGACCTGCCGGAGGCCGAGCACGAGCTGACGGCGGGCTTCCACACCGAGTATTCCGGCATGAAGTTCGGCATGTTCTTCGTCGGCGAGTACGTCGCGGTGATCCTGGTTTCCGCGCTGCTGACGACGCTGTACTTCGGCGGCTGGCTCGGACCGACGTGCGGCCTGACCCTGTTCGGCTGGGCGTTCATGCCGCTGCTGTGGTTCTGCCTGAAGACCGGTGCCTTCATCCTGTTCTTCGTGCTGCTGCGTGCGGCGATTCCGCGGCCGCGTTATGACCAGCTGATGCGCTTCGGCTGGCTGGTGCTGCTGCCGCTGGCGCTGCTGAACACGGCCGTCACCGGTGCCGTCGTCCTGTGGAGGGCCGGCTGATGCCGACGCCATCCCCGTCCGGTCTGCGCCTGCTGGTCGAAGGCTTCTACACGCAATGCCTGTCGCTGTGGCGCGTGTTCCTGCACCTGTTCCACCGCAAGTCGACCATCGAGTATCCGGAGCAGATGCCCTACCTGCCGCCGCGCTACCGCGGCCGCATCGTGCTGACGCGCGATCCGGACGGCGAGGAGCGCTGCGTCGCCTGCAACCTGTGCGCGGTCGCCTGCCCGGTCGGCTGCATCGCCCTGCAGAAGACCGAGCGGCCCGAGGACGGGCGCTGGTATCCCGAGTGGTTCCGCATCAACTTCTCGCGCTGCATCTACTGTGGCCTGTGCGAGGAAGCCTGCCCGACCTACGCGATCCAGCTGACGCCGGATTTCGAGATGGCCGAGTACGACCGCAGCAACATGGTCTACGAGAAGGAGCACCTGCTGATCAGCGGCCAGGGCAAGCAGCCGGGCTACAGCTTCTACAAGGTCGCCGGCCTGTCGGTGTCCGGTAAACCCAAGGGCGCGGCGCAGAACGAGGAGCCGCCCGTCGATCCGAGGAGCCTGCTGCCGTGACGCTGCTGTTCTACGGCGCGTCTGCGGTCGCGCTCGCGGCGACCTTGCTCGCGATCACGCGCGCGCATCCGGTGCACGCGCTGCTGTACCTGATCGTCTCGCTGCTCGGCGCGGCCAGCGTGATGCTCGCGCTCGGCGCACCGTTTGCGGCGATGCTGGAAATCGTCGTCTACGCCGGCGCGATCATGGTGCTGTTCGTGTTCGTCGTGATGCTGCTCAACCTCGGGCCGGGCGCCGCGCGCGACGAGGCGCCGTGGCTGCGACCGCGCTACTGGATCGGGCCGGGTCTGCTCGCCGCGGCGCTGCTGATGCAGCTGCTGGCCTCGCTGTGGACGCTCGACGCACCCACCGCCGGCGTCGAAATCGGACCCAAGGCTGTCGGCATGCTGCTGTTCGGGCCGTACCTGCTCGCGGTCGAACTTGGATCGATGCTGCTGCTCGCGGGTCTGGTGTCGGCCTTCCATCTCGGTCGGGTACAGCCGGCGCGGGGGAGCAGCGAATGAGCGCGGTGCCGCTTGCACATGCGCTCGGCGTCTGCGCGGCGCTGTTCGCGCTCGGGCTGGCCGGGCTGCTCGTGCGCCGCGGCCTGCTGTTCTCGCTGATGTGCCTGGAAATCATGCTCAATGCCGCGGGGCTGGCCTTCGTGGTTGGCGGCAGCCGCTGGGCACAGGCCGACGGGCAGGTGATGTTCGTGCTCGTGCTGACGCTCGCGGCGGCGGAAGTCGCGGTGGGTCTGGCGCTGCTGCTGCAGATTCACCGGCGCTTCCGTTCGCTCGATCCGGATGCGGTGGCGGGGATGAAGGCGTGAACGCCGGTGCCCTGCTGCCTTGGGTCGCCTGGCTGCCGCTGGCGAGCGCCGCGGTGCTGCTGCTGTGGACGCGTATTCCGCGTGCCGGCGTGACTCTGCTCGGTGTCGGGTCGATCGCCGGCGCCGCGCTGCTGACGGCAGCGATCGGCCTGCAATGGCTGGACGCGCGCGAGCCGTTCACCGCCGTCTTGTGGCAATGGCTGCAGCTCGAAAGCTTCGCGCCGCGCATCGCGCTGCATTTCGACGGGCTGGCGCTGACGATGACCGGTGTGATCACCGGCGTCGGCGCGCTGATTCACAGCTATGCCTCGGGCTACATGCGCGACGATCCGCACTATCGCCAGTTCTTCGCGTACATGAACCTGTTCGTCGCGATGATGCTGGTGCTGGTGCTGGCCGACAACCTGCTGCTGCTGTACCTCGGCTGGGAAGGCGTGGGCCTGTGCTCCTACCTGCTGATCGGCTTCTGGAATCACGACCCGGCCAACGGTGCCGCGGCGCGCAAGGCCTTCATCACGACGCGCGTCGGCGACACGGCAATGGCGATCGGGCTGTTCCTGCTCTATCGCGAGTTGCACACGCTCGAGATCACGACCGTGCTCACGGCCGCGCCGCTGGTCTGGGCGAATGACACGTGGACGCCGACCTTGATTGCCCTGCTGATTCTCGGCGGCGCCGTCGGCAAGTCGGCGCAGCTACCGCTGCAGGCGTGGCTGCCGGACGCGATGGCCGGCCCGACGCCAGTGTCGGCGCTGATCCACGCGGCGACGATGGTGACCGCTGGCGTCTACCTGATCGCACGGCTCAATGGCCTGTACCTGCTGGCGCCGGACGCGCTGGCCTGGGTCGGCTGGATCGGTGCGGTCTCGCTGCTGCTGGCGGGCACCGCCGCGCTGGTGCAGACCGACATCAAGCGCGTGCTGGCGTACTCGACGATGTCCCAGATCGGCTACATGTTCCTCGCGCTCGGCGCCGGCGCCTGGCAGGCAGCGATCTTCCACCTGATGACGCACGCCTTCTTCAAGGCGCTGCTGTTCCTCGCGTCGGGCAGCGTGATCCTCGCCTGCCATCACGAGCAGGACATCTTCCGCATGGGCGGCCTGCGCCGGACGCTGCCGCTCGCGTTCTGGAGCTTCGTCGTCGGCGGTGCGGCGCTCGCGGCCTTGCCCCTTGTCACCGCCGGCTTCTGGAGCAAGGAGGCGATCCTTGCAGGGGCCTGGTCGAACGGACATCAGCTCTGGTGGGCGATGGGGACGGTCTGCGCCTTCCTGACCGGCCTGTACACGTTCCGTCTCGTGTTCATTGTCTTTCTCGGCCGTGAGCACACACATGCGCATGACGCGGACAACGTCCGTATGCGCGCGCCGCGGCTCGTGCTGATGCTGCTGTCGGTCGTCGGCGGCGCGATCGCGCTGCCGCTGTCCGGCGTGCTGCCGGACGATCCGGCGAAGCCGGCCAGCCACCTGCCGGAAATCCTCGCCGTCGCGGCCGGGCTCGCCGGTATCGCGCTGGCGTGGCTTTGGTATGGCCGCGGTGCCGAGGGAGCGCCCGCCGCAACGCCGCTGCGCCGCCTGATCCAGTCGGGCTGGGGCTTCGATGTGCTCTACGACACCCTGTTCGTGCGGCCGCTGTACGCGCTGGCCCGGATCAACCGCCGTGATGTCGTCGACCAGGTCTATGACGGTGTCGCGATCGCACTGATGTGGCTGCACCGGCTCGCGCTGAAGCCGCAGAACGGCCAGCTGCGCTGGTATGCCGCGGCGATGGCGGCGGGCATCGTCGTGCTGGTCGGAGCGGCGCAATGGACGTGAGTCCGGCCCTGAATCCGTGGCTGTTGCCGGCGCTGATACTGGTGCCGTTCTTCGGCGGTCTGCTGGCCTGGTACGCGGAGCGCTGGTCGCTGACCTGGCCGCGCTGGATCGGCCTGCTGTCGATGGCCGCGACCTGCGTGCTCGCGATCTGGATCTGGGCGCATGCCGGCGTGGCGCCGGTCGTGCCGCCCCACGGTTCGCCCGAGTGGATCATCGAGTTCCGCGCCGGCTGGATTCCGCGCTGGGGGGTGAGCTTCCATCTGGGCATCGACGGTCTCGGCCTGCTGATGGTGCTGCTGACCGGCGTGCTCGGCGTGCTGTCGGTCGCCTGTTCGTGGCGCGAGATCCAGCAGTACGTCGGCTTCTTCCATCTGAACCTGCTGTGGAACCTCGCCGGGGTCATGGGCGTGTTCATGGCGCTGGACCTGTTCCTGTTCTTCGTGTTCTGGGAAGCGATGCTGGTGCCGATGTACTTCCTGATCGCGCTCTGGGGCCATTCCAGTCAGGGGGGCAGTCGCGGCGGGCGTTCGCGGGTCTACGCGGCCACCAAGTTCTTCATCTTCACCCAGGCCTCCGGCCTGCTGATGCTGGTCGGCATCCTCGCGCTGGTGTGGCTGCATCAGCAGAACACCGGCGAATGGAGCTTCAGCTATGCCGAGCTGCTGTACACGCCGCTGAGTTCGCTGCAGGAAATGCTGCTGATGCTGGCCTTCTTCCTAGGCTTCGCGGTGAAGCTGCCGGTGTTTCCGCTGCACCCGTGGCTGCCGGACGCGCATTCGCAGGCGCCGACGGCCGGTTCGGTCGATCTGGCCGGCGTGCTGCTGAAGACCGGCGCCTACGGGCTGCTGCGCTTCGTGTTGCCCTTGTTCCCGAATGCATCCATGGATTTCGCGCCGGTGGCGATGGCGCTGGCGATCCTCGGCATCCTCTACGGCGCGAAGATGGCGCTGGTGCAGACCGACATCAAGCGCCTGGTCGCGTACACCAGCGTGTCGCACATGGGCTTCGTGCTGCTGGGCATCTATGCCGGCACGACGCTGGCGCTGCAGGGCGCGCTGCTGCTGATGCTCGCGCACGGTCTGGCCACCGGCGCGCTGTTCATCCTCTGCGGTGAACTCTACGAGCGCCTGCACTCCCGCGAACTCGGGCGCATGGGCGGGCTGACGCGGCGCGCGCCGCACTACGCGACCGCGCTGATGTTCTTCGCACTGGCCTCGCTCGGGCTGCCGGGCCTCGGCAACTTCGTCGGTGAGTTCCTGGTGCTGTTCGGCAGCTTCGCCGTCGCGCCGTGGATCACCGCGATCGCGGCCACCGGCCTGATTCTCGCTGCCGTGTACTCGCTGTACATCGTGCAGCGGGCACTGCACGGACCGCCGGCCGACGACACGCCGATCGAGGACCTGACAGGCCGCGAGAAGCTGATGATGGCCTTCGTCATGCTCGCGCTGCTTGCGCTCGGCCTGTATCCGCAACCGGTGATCGACCTCGCGTTCGCGCCGCTGGCGCAGATCGCGAACTGGTATGCGCTCGGAGTGCCCGGCGCATGAGCGCGGCGCTGCAGGTCCAGCTTCTGGCCGGCGCGCCGCTGCTGCTGATGGCGGCCGGCATCGTGCTGGTGATGCTCTTGATCGCCGCACAGCGCGATCACCGCGCGATCGCGCAGCTGACGACGCTGGGTTTCATCCTTGCTGTCGGAGCCTGTCTGATCCCGCAGCCGACCGTCGAGATCACGCCGCTGCTCGTCATCGACGACTATGCGCGCCTTGCCATGGCGCTGTTCGCCGCTGCGGGTGCGATCACCGTGCTGCTGGTCTACGGGTACCTCGCGCGTCACGACGGCTGGCGCGAGGAGATGTACCTGCTGCTCCTGCTGGCGGTGCTCGGCGCCATGGTGCTGACCGCGGCACGCCATGCGGCGACGCTGCTGCTGGGGCTGGAAACGCTGGGTGTCGCGCTGCTGGGCATGGTGGCGTATCCCCTGCTGCGCAAGCGTCCGCTCGAGGCCGGCATCAAGTACCTGGTGCTGTCCGCGGCCTCGACGGCGACGCTGCTGTTCGGTTTCGCGCTGGTCTACGCCGCTACCGGCAGCCTGCAGTTCGACGCGCTCGGCGCGCTGCTGGCGGCGGGCGAGGGCAGCGATCGCGCGATCGCGCAGGCCGGGCTGGGCCTGGTCTGGGTCGGCTTCGCCTTCAAGCTGTCGCTGGTGCCGTTCCATCTGTGGACCGCCGACGTCTACGAGGGCGCCCCGGCGCCGGTGGCCGGGTTCCTGGCGACGGTCTCGAAAGGCGCGGTCGCCGTCGTGCTGCTGCGCTGGCTCGACGCGGCGTCGCTGGCGCAGACGCCGATGCTGACGCAGGCGCTCGCGGCGCTGGCCATCGCCAGCATCGCCGTCGGCAACCTCGCCGCCCTGCAGCAGAACAACGTCAAGCGTCTGCTGGCGTACTCGTCGATCGCGCACTTCGGCTACCTGCTGGTGCCGTTTCTGGTGGGTGGCGACACGGCGCGCGAGGCGGTGCTGTTCTATGTGGCGGCGTATGCGGTAATGACCCTGGGCAGCTTCGGCGCCATCGCCGCGCTGTCGCCGGGCGCCAACGCCGAGGACGCCGACCACCTGTACGACTACCGTGGCCTGTTCTGGCGGCGCCCGCTGGTGACCTCGGTGTTCACGCCGATGCTGCTCGCGCAGGCCGGCATCCCGCTGACGGTCGGCTTTCTCGCCAAGTTCTACATCCTCGCCGCCGCGGTCGAGCGGCACGCCTGGGTGCTGGCCGTCGCCGTCGTGCTCGGCAGCGCGGTGGGCCTGTTCTACTACCTGCGGCTGGTGGTGGTGCAGTTCCTGCCGCGGCCGGGCGGCATGCGGCCGGAGACCGTCTGGTCGGAGATCACGGTCACCCGCGGCGTCGCGCTGGCGCTGCTGCTCGTGGCCCTGATCGTCGGCGGCGTGTGGCCGCAGCCGCTGGCCGGCGCCGTCGCCCGGGCTCTCGCCGCGCTCGGCTGAGCGTCTCCGCCCTGCGCGAACCGGCAATTCGGCTTTCCCGGCCGGCACTTGCGCCCGCGCCCGGTGGCGGCACCGGGATCGATTGACTAAAATCCGCGCGCTTTGCAACCCAGACTACAGGTGGCCCGCTCGTGGATGTCACGCGCATCAAGATCAGAAAGGGCCTCGACCTGCCGCTCCAGGGTGTCCCGGAACAGAGCATCGACGACGCACCCGCGGTGACCACCGTCGGCGTCGTCGGTGCGGATTACATCGACCTCAAGCCGACGATGTACGTCGAGGTCGGCGACCGGGTCAAACTGGGCCAGCCGCTGTTCGAGGACAAGCGCCGGCCGGGCGTCCTGCACACCGCACCGGGCGCCGGCGAGGTCGTCGCGATCAATCGTGGTGCACGCCGCGTGCTCCAATCGGTCGTGATCCGCCTCGACGGCAATGACGAGATCACCTTCAAGTCCTGGTCCGCGGACCAGCTCGGCGCGATCGACGCCGACGAGGTGCGCGAGCAGCTGCGGACTTCCGGCCTGTGGACGGCCCTGCGTACGCGTCCTTATTCGCGTGTGCCGAAGGTCGACGCGACGCCGGCGGCGATCTTCGTGCCCTGCATCGACACCCGGCCGCTCGCCGCCGATCCGGCCGTGGTCCTGCGCGGGCAGGAGGACGATTTCCGCAACGGCCTGACTGTGCTCGCGCGACTGGCCGACGAACTCTACGTCTGCAAGGCGCCCGGCGCCGCCGTTCCGGTGCCCGAGCTGCCGCAGATCCGCGTCGCCGAGTTCGAGGGGCCGCATCCGGCTGGGCTCGTCGGCACGCACATGCATTTCCTCAAGCCGGTGGGCGCCGCGCGCGGCAACTGGTATCTCGGGCCGCAGGACGTGGTCGCGATCGGCCGGCTGTTCACCACGGGGCGGATCGATCCGACGCGCGTCGTCGCGCTCGGCGGGCCGCAGGTGGTCAAGCCGCGGTTGCTGCGCACCCGTCTGGGCGCCTGTCTGTCCGAGCTGATCACGCCGGAGATCAAGTCCGGCGAGGCACGGCCGCTGTCGGGTTCTGTGTTCGGCGGCCGCGAGGCGCGGGGCTGGGGCAACTACCTGGGCCGCTACAACTCGCAGATTACGGTGCTCGCCGAGGGTCGCGAGCGCCGGCTGCTGGGCTGGATCAACCCGGCCGGCGACCGCCACTCGGTGCTGAACGTGTTCTTTTCCGCGTTCAGCCGCGGCCGGCGGCGCATGGCGATGAACACCTCGACCAATGGTTCGCCGCGTGCGATGGTGCCGATCGGCAACTACGAGAAGGTGATGCCGCTCGACATGCTGGCGACGCCGCTGCTGCGCGCGCTGCTGGTCCGCGACACCGACGCCGCGCAGGCGCTGGGCGCGCTGGAGCTGGACGAAGAGGATCTGGCGCTGTGCTCGTACGTCTGCGTCGGCAAGCACGACTACGGCCCGATCCTGCGCGCCAACCTCGAGCAGATCGAGCAGGAGGGGTGAGCCGGCGCGGGCCAGAAAAGTGCCGGTGGCACTTTTCTGCGCCGGGGAACGCCCCGGAGCTGTGCTCCGGGGCCGGATGAACGCCCAGGCATGGATGCCCGGGCAGGGCTTGGCGACAATGGACGAGGTCGCGCCACGGACGGCCCACACGGCGCCGCCCGAACGGAACTGAAAGACGCCTTCCGGCAACGCCGCCGGATGCGTCAACCGAGGCAGGTTAACTATGTCAGCACTGCGAAACTTTCTCGACCGCGTCGAGCCGCTGTTCAAGAAGGGCGGCCGTTTCGAGAAGTTCTACCCCCTGTACGAGGCGGTGGACACCATCGCCTACTCGCCGGGTGACGTGACCCGTGCCGCGCCGCACGTGCGCGACGGCATCGACCTCAAGCGGGTGATGATCTACGTCTGGCTGGCGACCTTCCCGGCGATCGCGATGGGTTGCTGGAACGTGGGCTACCAGGCCAACACCGCGCTGGCCGAGCTCGGCCGCAGCCAGGCCGACGGCTGGCTGGTGGCGATGCTGCACCTGGTCGGCGCCGGATTCGACCCCGGCAGCATCTGGGACTGCTTCTGGTACGGCTTCTGGTTGTGGCTGCCGGTCTACATCGTGACCTTCGTCGTCGGCGGCTTCTGGGAGGTCGTGTTCGCGACCGTGCGCCGCCACGAGATCAACGAGGGCTTCTTCGTCACCTCGATCCTGTTCTCGCTGATCCTGCCGCCGACGGTGCCGCTGTGGCAGGTCGCGCTCGGCATCAGCTTCGGCGTGGTGATCGGCAAGGAGATCTTCGGCGGCACCGGCAAGAACTTCCTGAATCCGGCGCTCACCGGCCGCGCCTTCCTGTACTTCGCCTACCCGGCGCAGCACTCGGGCGACGCGGTGTGGACCGCCGTCGACGGCTTCACGTCGGCGACGACGCTGGGCATCGCCAAGCTCGGCGGTCTCGAGGCGGTCAAGGACACCGGCCTGACCTGGATGCAGACCTTCATCGGTATCGAGCAGGGCAGCGTCGGCGAGGTGTCGGCGCTGGCGATCTTCATCGGTGGCGCCTTCCTGCTCTATACCGGCATCGCCAGCTACCGCATCGTGTTCGGCATGCTGTTCGGCATGATCGCTGCGACGCTGCTGTTCAACCTGGTCGGCTCGAGCGACAACCCGATGAGCGCGTTCCCGTGGCACTGGCATCTGACCGTCGGCGGCTTCGCCTTCGGCCTGATGTTCATGGCCACCGACCCGGTCTCCGCGGCGCACACCGACGTCGGACGCTGGATCTTCGGCGCGTTCTGCGGCGTCATGGTCGTGCTGGTGCGCGTGATCAACCCGGCGTTCCCGGAATCGGTGATGCTCGCGATCCTGCTGGGCAACATCTTTGCGCCGCTGTTCGACTACGGCGTCGTGCGCGCCAACGTCGCGCGCCGCCAGCGCCGTCTGGCCACGAACTAAAGGACCGCTCATGGCAATCAAGGACACCAAGGCCAACGCCCTGATCGTCGCCGGCGTGCTGTGCTTCGTGTGCTCGCTGCTGGTGACCGTGGCGGCGATCGCGCTGCGCCCGGTCCAGCAGGCCTCGAAGCTCGACGACAAGCGCAAGAACATCCTGCGCGTCGTGAACATGTACGAGCCGGGCATGAACATCGACGAGGCCTTCAAGCAGATCACGCCGAAGGTGGTCGAGCTCGACACGGGGGCAATCGTCGAGGACGTGGACCCCGCCACCTACGATCAGTACTCGGCCGCCAAGGACCCGGCACAGGGCGGGCAGATGATTCTCGGCAGCGCCGACATCGCCAAGATCAAGTACCGGCCGAAGTACGCCACCGTGTACATGCTCTACAACGACGACGGCACGCCGCGCACGGTGATCCTGCCGGTCAACGGTTACGGCCTGTGGTCGACGCTCTACGGCTTTCTTGCGGTCGAGTCCGACGGCAACACCGTCGTCGGCATCAACTTCTACCAGCATTCGGAGACCCCGGGCCTCGGCGGCGAGGTCGACAATCCGAACTGGAAGCAGCTGTGGTCGGGCAAGAAGGTCTACGACGAGCAGGGCGAAGTGGCGCTGCGCCTGGTCAAGGGCGGCGTCGACCCGCAGGCCCCCGATGCCGAACACAAGGTCGACGCGCTGGCCGGCGCGACGCTGACGTCCGACGGCGTCAGCAACCTCGTCCGCTACTGGATGTCCGAAGACGGCTTCAAACCCTTCCTCGAGCGCCTCGCGACGCAGCACGCGGGCGCCGCCGCCGCGCCCTCAGCCTGAGGTCCCAGCCATGTCCGATGTGAAAGCCAAGAAGATCGTTCTCTCGCCGATCGCCGACAACAATCCGATCATCCTACAGGTGCTCGGCATCTGTTCGGCGCTGGCCGTCACCAGCAAGCTCGAGACCGCGCTGATCATGTGCGTGGGCCTGACGATGGTGACCGCGCTGTCGAACCTGTTCTACAGCACGATCCGCAACTACGTGCCGTCGAGCGTGCGCATCATCGCGCAGATGACCATCGTGGCCACGCTGGTGATCCTCGTCGACCAGACGCTCAAGGCCGTGGCCTACGAGCAGTCCAAGCCGCTGTCGGTGTTCGTCGGCCTGATCATCACCAACTGCATCGTCATGGGCCGCCTCGAAGCCTTCGCGATCTCCAACCCGCCGTGGCCATCGTTCCTCGACGGACTGGGCAACGGGCTCGGCTACTCGGCGATCCTGATCGTGCTCGCGGTGATCCGCGAGCTGTTCGGTTCCGGCAAGCTGCTGGGGGTCGAGATCCTGCCGCTGGCCACCGAGGGCGGCTGGTACGTGCCCAACGGCCTGCTGCTGCTGCCGCCGTCGGCGTTCTTCCTGATCGGCCTGGTGATCTGGGCCGTGCGGACATGGAAGCCCGAGCAGGTCGAGAAGCCGGATTTCCGCATCCAGGCCGGCCAGGCGCACGGCGCCGAAGCGCATTAAGGAGAGATCGCCATGGAGCATTACATCAACCTCGCGATCCGCTCGCTGTTCGTCGAGAACCTCGCGCTCGCGTTCTTCCTCGGCATGTGCACCTTCCTCGCGATCTCGAAGAAGATCGAGACCGCGATCGGCCTGGGCGTGGCGGTGATCGCGGTGCAGTCGCTGACGATGCCGCTGAACAACCTGCTGTTCCAGTACGTGCTCAAGCCGGGTGCGCTGTCGTGGGCGGGCCTGCCGAACACCGATCTGAGCTTCCTCGGTCTGATCCTGTACATCGGCGTGATCGCCGCCTCGGTGCAGATTCTCGAGATGACGCTCGACAAGTACGTGCCGGCGCTGTACGCGGCGCTCGGCGTGTTCCTGCCGCTGATCACCGTGAACTGCGCGATCCTCGGTGGCTCGCTGTTCATGGTCGAGCGCGACTACACCTTCCCCGAGGCCTGCGTCTATGGCGTGTCGTCCGGCGCCTCGTGGGCGCTGGCGATCGTGCTGCTGGCCGGCGTGCGCGAGAAGCTCAAGTACTCGGACGTGCCGCCGGCGCTGCAGGGCCTGGGCATCACCTTCATCTCCTCGGGCCTGCTCGCATTCGGCTTCATGGCCTTCTCGGGCATCCAGCTTTAAGGGGCTAGCGACATGTTTCTCGAAATCGGTCTGGGCGTTGCGGTCTTCACCGGCGTGATCCTCGCGCTGGTCGTGGTCATCCAGTTCGCCAAGGACCGGCTGGTGCCGGCCGGCAACGTCAAGCTGCTGATCAACCACGAGCGCGAGGTCGAGGTGCCCGTCGGCGGCAAGCTGCTGCAGTCGCTGGCCGGCTGCGGCCTCTATGTGCCGTCGGCCTGCGGCGGCGGCGGCTCCTGCGCGCAGTGCCGCGTCAAGATCTTCGAAGGCGGTGGCAACATCCTGCCGACCGAGCTCAACCACATCACCAAGCGCGAGGCGCGCGAGGGTGATCGCCTGTCCTGCCAGGTCGCGGTCAAGCAGAACATGAAGATCGAGATCCCGGAGGAGGTTTTCGGGGTCAAGAAGTGGGAGTGCACGGTGCGCTCGAACCACAACGTCGCGACCTTCATCAAGGAGCTGGTGCTGGAACTGCCGCCGGGCGAACGCGTGAATTTCCGCGCCGGCGGCTACATCCAGATCGAATGCCCGGCGCACGAGGTGCACTACAAGGATTTCGACGTCGAACCGCAGTTCCGCGAGGATTGGGACAAGTTCAACCTCTGGCAGTACACGTCCAAGGTCACCGAGCCGCTGGAACGCGCGTACTCGATGGCGAACTATCCCGAGGAGCTGGGCATCATCATGCTCAATGTGCGTATCGCCAGCCCGCCGCCGAAGCTGCCGAACGTCCCGCCGGGCAAGATGTCGAGCTACATCTTCAACCTCAAGCCGGGTGACAAGGTCACGATCTCCGGCCCGTTCGGCGAGTTCTTCGCGCGCGACACCGACAAGGAGATGGTGTTCGTCGGTGGCGGCGCCGGCATGGCGCCGATGCGCTCGCACCTGCTCGACCAATTCCTGCGCCTGAAGACCAAGCGCAAGGTCTCGTTCTGGTACGGCGCGCGTTCCAAGCGCGAGATGTTCTATGTCGAGGACTTCGACAGGATCGCCGCGGAGAATCCGAACTTCGAATGGCACGTCGCGCTGTCCGAGCCGCTGCCCGAGGACAACTGGACCGGCCACACCGGCTTCATCCACAACGTGCTGTTCGACAACTACCTCAAGCACCACAAGGCGCCCGAGGATTGCGAGTACTACATGTGCGGCCCGCCGGTGATGAATGCCGCCGTCATCAAGATGCTGCTCGACCTCGGCGTCGAGCGCAAAGACATCATGCTGGATGACTTCGGGGGGTGATCAAACCGCAAGCGTGCGAATGTCCGGTGGACATTCGCAGCGGTTTGATCACGGGCGGCCAAGGATGGCCGCCCAGGGGCTTGTTCAACGGCGCAAAGTTGCGCCATGGATGGCCGGCACAACGCTTCGCAGAAGCACGCTTGCACCCACCCACCACTAGCGCGACACTCCCCCCATGATCACGACCTTCCTCGCCGTCTTCACGCTCTTCGGCCTGGCGCTCGCCGGCTTGGGCATCGGCTGGCTGGTGCGCGGTCGCGAACTCAAGGGCACGTGTGCGAGCCAGGCGGCGTTCACCGGCGGCGTCTGCGAGGTCTGCGGCAAAACCGAGGCCTGCGGACCGGAAGAACCGCAGCAGCGCTGACATTCGGGCGAGGGGAAACGCAATGCTGCATTCGATCACGGTGCGGGACTTCATGGCCGAGAGCCTGCTGACCTTCAGGCCCGACATGGACGTGATGACGGCGATCCACCAGCTGGCCGACCGGGGCTATTCCGGCGCGCCGGTTCTCGACAATCTGGGCAACGTCATCGGCATCCTGTCCGAGCACGACTGCCTCAAGGTGGCGATCCACGCCAGCTATCACGGCGTGATGGGCGGCAAGGTCGCCGACTTCATGTCGAAGAACCCGGTGACCGTCGACACCGACCTGTCGATTCTCGACTTGGCGAAGATGTTTCTCGACAAGCCCTACCGGCGCTACCCGGTGGTCGAGGACAACCGCCTGGTCGGCCTGATCTCGCGCACCGACGTGCTGCGTGCGATCGATTCGATCAACGACAGCTCCAACGCCTAGCCCCTTGGCTGGTCCCCTGGCGGCTCACTGCGCCGGCAGCGTGCCGACGATGCAGCCGTTCGGGTCGATGATATAGCGCTGCATCGCGCCGTAGTCGGCCGCCAGCGGCGGCGTCTCGACGTAGCCGCTCTGCTGCTTCTTCACGCCGGGATAGTCGGCGATCTCCGCATAGGTGAAGGTCCAGCCGGGGAACAGCTCGGAGACGTGGCGGTCGCAGCGCGCCCGCTCCCATTGCATCCTCTCGGCCTTGCTCATCGCAGGATCCGGCGTCGGCGCTGCTGTCGGCGTGGCGGCCGCCCGCTCGCGCCGCTCCTCTTCCAGCTGGCGTTTGCGCTGCTGTTCCGCCGCCGCCTTGCGCTGCGCCGCCTCGCGCTCGGCCTGCTCGCGCGCCTGCGCCTCGGCGTTCGCTTCGAGTGCGGTGGCCGCATCGCCTTCGTCGACCACGTCGACCGGGGCGTCCGTCGGCGCAGGCGCGGCCGCCGGCATCACGGTGGGCGGCGGTTCGGCAGGGCTGTCGGTCCCGCCGCTCTCCGGCGCCACGGCGGCGATGACGTCGCCGGTCATCGCCGGCACCGGTCCGTCGTCGCTGGCGTCACCGGGCAGCAGTTGCCAGACCGCAGCGACGACCAGCAGCAGCCCGACGGCCGCCGCGAGCAGGGGCAGCCAGCGCATCGCCGACGGCGCCGTCGCGACACGTGCTGACGGCCCGGACGCCGGCGGCGGTGCGGCACCGCGATCGCGAGGCGGCGGCGCAGTCCGGGCCGGCGCGGGCTCGGAGGGTGGCGGGGGCGCCGGGGGCGGCGGCGCGGCAGCGGGCGCAGGCTGCGGCATGGCGTCGGAACCGCGACGCTGCGCTTCACGCTTCTGACGCTGTTCTTCCTCGGCGAGCTGCTCGGCGTACCGGCGCTCGGCAGTCACGACGCGCTCGTTGGCCGGGGCAGCGGGCGCCGTCTTGAGGGCGGGCAGCCGCAGCGAGCGCTCGGCCGGCAGGAACGGCTGCACCATCGCCTGCACGTCCTCCGCCGACGCCGGCCGCTCGTCCGGCTCCTTGGCCATCAGTGTGTCGACCAGCGGCTGATAGCGCTCGAGTTGCGGCGGCAGCCGCGGCACCGGCTCCGTCACGTGCTTGAAGATCAGCGCCAGCGAATCCTCGGCGTCGAACGGCGTGCGGCCGGCGAGCATCTCGAACAGGATCACGCCGAGGCTGTACAGGTCCGCCCTCGCGTCCACCGGCTTGCCGCGCGCCTGTTCCGGGCTGATGTAGCGTGGCGTGCCGATGGAGACGCCCGTCGCCGTCATCTTGGCGCTCGACGAGATCGCCTTGGCGATGCCGAAGTCGGTGAGCACGGCGCGGCCCTGTTCGTCGAACAGGATGTTCTCCGGTTTGACGTCGCGGTGCACGAAGCCGGCGGCGTGCGCGTGCGCGAAGGCGCCGGCGAGCTGGTGCAGCACGCCCAGTGCCTGTTCCGGCGTCAGGCCGTGCTCGATGCGTTCACGCAGATCGCCGCCGGCGAGCAGGCGCATGGCGTAGTAGTGCAGGCCCTGTTCCTGGGCGACGTCATAGACGGTGACGATGCCGGCATGGTTGAGGACGGCGGCTGCCCGCACCTCCTTCTGGAAGCGCGTGACGGCCTTGTCGTCGCGTCCGAACTCCGGTGGCAGCACCTTGAGTGCGACGCGGCGGCCGAGCATGGCGTCCTCGGCCTCGTAGACGTCCGCCATGCCGCCGCGTCCAAGCAGGCGAACGATCCTGTACTTCCCCAGCTGCGTCCCTGCGGCCAGCATCGGCTGCACCTCCGGTTCGATGGACGGGGGGCACATGCGGCCCGGCCCGACGAGGTCCAGCAAATTCTGCACCGCGCCCCTGCATCCTGCCACGCATCGGTAGACTCGGCGGCCTCCAGGCCCGACTTCGACCCGCCCGTGCCCCGCCACCGCAGGCTCCCGCAAGTGCCGCAGACCGAACCGCCCGTTGCACCGGACTGGCGCGTGCTGGCGTCGCTGTGGCCCTATCTGCGCGAATTTCCGCTGCGCATCACCATCGCGATGGCGTGCCTGGTGGCCGCCAAGCTCGCGGGCACCGCGCTGCCGATGGTGCTCAAGTACCTGGTCGACGCGCTCGACCGGCCGGACGACGCGATCGTCGTCGTGCCGCTGGCCTTGCTGCTCGGTTACGGCGCCCTGCGCCTGGCCAACGTCCTGTTTGCCGAGCTGCGCGACGTGGTCTTCGGCCGCGTCGGCGAGCGCGCCATGCGCCGCGCGGCGCTGGCGGTGTTCCGCCACCTGCACCGCCTCGACGTGGAGTTCCATCTGTCGCGCCGGACCGGCGGGCTGTCGCGCGACATCGAACGCGGCGTCGCCGGCATCAACTTCCTGCTGCGCTTCATGCTGTTCAACATCCTGCCGACCCTGCTCGAAATCGCGCTGGTCGCGGCGATCCTGCTGTTCAATTTCGGTGCCGGCTTCGCCGTGGTCACGACACTGGCGGTCGTCGTCTACATGGGCTTCTCGGTGGTGACCACCGAATGGCGCACGCGCTTCGTGCGCGAGGCCAACCGGCTCGACTCCGAGGCCAACACGCGGGCGATCGACAGCCTGCTCAACTACGAGACGGTCAAGCTGTTCGGCAACGAGGCCTTCGAGGCCGCAGCCTATGACCGCCAGCTCGCGCACTGGGAGCGCGCGCAGCAGCAGAACCGCCTGTCGCTTGCGGCGCTCAATGCCGGCCAGGCCCTGATCGTCAGCGCCAGCCTGACGTGGATGATGGTGATGGCCGCGCGCGGCGTGGCCGGCGGCACGATGACGCTGGGCGACTTCGTCGCGATCAACGCCTACCTGATCCAGCTGTTCGTCCCGCTGAACTTCCTCGGCTTCGTCTACCGCGAGATCCGCCGCGCGCTCACCGACATGCAGCGCATGTTCGGCCTTCTGGGCGTGCAGCCGCGGATCGGCGACGGCGACCACGCGCTCGAGCTGCAGGGCCGCGTGCCGGAGATCGTGTTCGAGGGGGTCAGCTTCGGCTACGGTCCCGACCGGCGCATCCTCGACGGTCTCGACCTGCGCATCGGCGCCGGCCGCAAGGTTGCCGTCGTCGGTGCCAGCGGTGCCGGCAAGTCCACGGTCGCGCGCCTGCTGTATCGCTTCTACGATCCGGATGCGGGCCGTGTGCTGATCGACGGACACAACCTGCGTGGCCTGCGCCAGGAAAGCCTGCGCGCCCACATCGGCGTGGTGCCGCAGGACACGGTGCTGTTCGACGAAAGCATCGAATACAACATCGCCTACGGCCGTCCCGGGGCCGACCGCCCCCAGATCGAGCGTGCGGCGCGGCTGGCCCATCTCGACGGCTTCATTGCGCGCCTGCCCGAGGGGTACGCCACCCGGGTCGGCGAGCGCGGCCTCAAGCTCTCCGGCGGCGAGAAGCAGCGCGTGGCCATTGCCCGGGCGCTGCTCAGGGACCCGCCGGTCATGGTGTTCGACGAAGCCACGTCGTCGCTGGACTCGGCCTCCGAGAAGGCGATTCTCGACGCCCTGCGCGAGGTCGCGCAGCAGCGCACGACACTGGTGATCGCGCACCGCCTGTCGACCGTCGTCGATGCCGACGAGATCGTTGTGCTGGATCACGGCCGGATCGTCGAGCGCGGACGCCACGCCGAACTGCTGGCGGCCGACGGGGCCTACGCCCGGCTGTGGCGCATGCAGCTGCGCGAGCACGGCGAAGCCGCCGTGGCCTGAGTCTTGCGGGAGGGTACGGAGCGCGCCGGGGGATACGGCGGGCTGCTAGCATGTGCGTCTGAGGAGCGGCCCCATGGCCGGCAAGAAACACGAATGATCTCGGTCGACACCCTGAAGAACGTGGCCCGCATCGGGCCGCGCGAGGCGCTCTACCGGCGGCTGGTCACGCCGGAGCTCGACGAGCTGTTCGCGCGCATCCCCAAGCCGGTGGGCAGCTTCGGCTTCGATCCGTGGGGGTACAACGAGGACAGCGCCAAGCTCGCCCTGGGCGTCATCAAGTGGCTGTACGACCACTACTTCCGCGTGACCACGCACGGCCTCGAGAACATTCCGGCGCAGGGGCGGTTGCTCGTGATCGCCAATCATTCGGGCCAGCTGCCGCTGGACGGCGTGCTGATCGGCGCGGCGCTGGCGACCAATCCGGATGGCCCGCGTGCCGCGCGCGCCATGGTCGAGCGCTTCTTCCCGACCGTGCCGTGGCTCGGCAACTGGCTCAACAGCGTCGGCGCGGTGATCGGCGATCCGCTCAACTGCGCGAAGATGCTCGAGCGCGAGGAAGTCATCATCGTCTTCCCCGAAGGCGTCCGCGGCTCCGGCAAGCCCTACAACAAGCGCTACCAGCTGCAACGCTTCGGCAACGGCTTCGTCCACCTGGCGATGCAGCATCGCACGCCGATCGTGCCGGTCGGCGTGGTCGGCTGCGAGGAGACGATGCCGTCGATGGGCAGCGTCACCCCGCTGGCGAAGCTGCTCGGCATCCCGTACGTGCCCATCGCGCCGCCGCTGCCGCTGCCGGCGCGCGTCTACCTGAATTTCGGCGAGCCGATGACCTTCGAGGGCTGCCCCGACAGCGAGGACGAGGTGACCGGCTACGTCGAGCAGGTCAAGGCGCGCATCCAGGAACTGATCGAGCGCGGCCTGAACGAGCGCACCAGCGTCTATTGATCGAGACATGCCGAAGACTGCCGCAGCACCGAAGAAGACCGTCCTCGTCACCGGCGCCGCGGGTTCGCTCGCGCGGCGCGTGATCGCGCGCCTGCACGGCAAGTACAACGTCGTCGCCGTCGATTTCCGGCGCAAGGTCGAGACCGACGCCGGCGTGCCCTCGTACCGGGTCGAGACCTACAAGCGCGGTTTCGAGGACATCTTCCGTGCGCACCGGATCGACGCGGTGGTCCACATCGGCCGCATGTTCGCGCACGAGTCGGACCGCGACCGGCGATACAACGCCAACGTGCTGGGCACGAAGAAGCTGCTCGAGCTGTGCCGCAAGTACGGCGTGCAGCAGGTGATCATCCACTCCACCTACTTCGTCTACGGAGCCTCCGCGTACAACCCGGCGCTGCTCGACGAGGATGCGCCGCTCAAGGCCAGCGAGGTCACGCAGGACCTGGTCGATTCGGTCGAGCTGGAAAGCCTGGCGCAGATCTACCTGTGGAAGTATCCGGAACTGCACATCACGATCCTGCGGCCCTGCAACGTCCTCGGTCCCGGCGTGCAGAACACGATGTCGCTGCTGCTGTCGCGTCCGCTGGTGCCGGTGCTGGTGGGGTTCTCGCCGCTGATGCAGTTCCTGCACGTCGACGACATGGCCGATGCCCTGGTGCTGGCCTTCGAGAAGAACCAGCCCGGCATCTACAACGTCGCCCCCGACGACTGGGTCGCCTATCAGGTCGCCGTCGAGCAGTGCGGCTGCCGGAAACTGCCGGTGCTCGGCATTCCGCCGGCCCTGCCGAAGATGGTCAGCAGCCTGCTGAACTGGAATGCCTTCTTCCCGCCGTACCTGATCAACTACTTCAAGTACCCGGTGATCCTCGACGGGGCGCTGTTCGCCCGCACCTTCGGCTTCCGGCCCCGACGAAATTTCAACGACATCTTCAGCTACTACCGCAAGTCCAAGCTGATGAACGCCTGAGTCAATCGCGGTCATTGCGAAGTTCAATCGCGAAAACCCGTCAAAGTCATCTGCGATCAAGCTCGCAGCGCGTAAGATGCTCGGCGTCATCCACCACAGCGCCAAGGAGAACGAGATGGCCAAGGCAAAGCAGAAAACCGCCGCCAGGGCGACCCGGGCGACCAAGATCGACATCGGCATCACCAAGGATGCGCGCGGCGAGATCGCCGACGGCCTGAGCCGGCTGCTGGCCGACGAGTACACGCTGTATCTCAAGACGCACAATTTCCACTGGAACGTCACCGGCCCGATGTTCAACACGCTGCACCTGATGTTCGAGGAGCACTACACCGAGGCTGCGGCCGCGGTGGACCAGGTGGCCGAGCGCATCCGCGCGCTGGGCTTCCCGGCGCCGGGCACCTACAAGGCCTACGCCAGCCTGTCCTCGATCAAGGAGACCGAGGGCGTGCCCGAGTGGCGCGAGATGGTCGCGCAGCTCGTCGAGGGTCACGAAGCCTGCGTGCGTACGGCGCGCAAGGTCTTCCCGGCGGTCGACGAATCGAACGACGAGCCGACGGCCGATCTGCTGACGCAGCGCATGCAGGTTCACGAGAAGACGGCCTGGATGCTGCGCAGCCTGCTCGAGTAGGCAGGTCCGCCGGGTCCGGCGCTTGAACGCCAGGGCCGAGCCTCTGCTCGCGGTTCGCCAGCTCGCCGTACGCCACCGCGTGCGGCGCTGGCTGCCGTTTGCGTCACCGCGCTGGCTGCGGGCGGTGGATGGCGTGAACCTGAACCTGCGGGCCGGCGAGACGGTCGCGCTCGTCGGCGAATCGGGCTCCGGCAAGACGACGCTCGCGCGCGCCCTGCTCGGCCTGCAGCCGGTCAGCGCCGGCTCCATCCGTTTCGACGGTCGCGAACTCGCCGGCCTGGACCGGAAGGCCTGGCAGCCGCTGCGAAGCGCGCTGCAGATGGTCTTCCAGGACCCGCAGGGCAGTCTCAATCCGCGCATGCGCGTGCGCGACATCGTCGCCGAACCGCTGCAGGCGCTGCGGCCGCAGTTGGGCGCCGAGGAACGGCGGCAACAGGCCGAACGCATGCTCGAGCGCGTCGGCCTCACGGCCGAGCTGTACGACCTGCGGGCGAAGAAGCTCTCGGGGGGGCAGTGCCAGCGGGTTGCGATCGCACGTGCCCTGGTCTGCGAGCCGCGACTGCTCATCTGCGACGAGGCGATCTCGGCCCTCGACCTCAACGCGCAGCTCGAGGTGCTCGAACTGCTGCGCGACGTGCAGCGCCAGACCGGCCTCGCCATCCTGTTCATCACGCACGACCTCGGGGTCGTGCGACGCTTCAGCGACCGCGTCGTCGTCATGTATTTCGGGCGCGTGATGGAACAGGCCCTCACGCCCGTGCTCTTCGATACGCCCCGCCACCCCTACACCAAGGCACTGCTGGCCTCGATGCCCGGAACCGATCCGGGACTGCGCGCTTCGCTGTTGCGCGAGGGGCCGGCGCCGGACGTCAGCGTGCCGTTGAGCGGGTGCCTGTTCACGTCCCGCTGCCCGATGGCCGACGCCGAATGCCTGCGACGCGTTCCGAACACGCGCAGCCTGCGCGACGGCGCCGCCGTGGCCTGCCTCTACATCGCCGACGACTGGGTGCCGCCGACGCGCATGGCCTGATTCGCGGCGGGCTTCACCGGCACCCCGCCGGCGGGCGCGGCCCCTGCGTCGATCTGCGTCTCGCCGTGTACAGTCGTGGCGAAGGTCCGCGCGCAGCGGACAGCGGGCCTGGAACGAATCCTTCGATGTGGGAGGTGCCCCGTGCAACTGCAAGGTCTGGGTGTACTGGCGATGCTGCTGACCGCCGTTCTCGTCCCGCTGGCACTGCTGCTCGCAACCTGGGTGGCGCTGCAGATGGCGCGGCTGATCGGGCTGCCGGGCCTGATCGGACAGATCGCGGCCGACATCGTCAACGCCTACCGCCAGCGGCGGAAGGACTAGGAGTCTGGGCGGTAGAAACCGCGCAGGCGAGGCAAAGCCATTTCGAGACAGGTTTCGCGTTGATTCGAGGCCAATAGCAGGGACTATTGGTCGAGAAGCAGCGCGGAAGATGGCCGAAACGGCGAAGTCGCAGCCGCGCGCGTTTCTGCCGCCCAGGCTCCTAGAGGCGCCGCGCCCAGCGCCGGCCTGCGCTCAGCTCGAGCAATTCGGCCGCTTGCCGGCCGCGCGCGCCTGCTGATACAGCGGCTGCACCTGCGTCAGGTTGCTGTTCAGGTCGCGGATGCGCGTGTCCGGCGACGGGTGCGTCGACAGCATTTCCGGCGGTGCGCCACTGCGATCGCGCCCCATGTTGATCCACAGCTGCGCCGCCTGGGCCGGATCGAAGCCTGCGCGCGCCATGATCTGCTGGCCGATGATGTCCGACTCGCTTTCGTCGCCGCGCGAGTTCGGCAGCACCAGCAGCAGGTTGGCACCCATGCCGATCATGTCCGGGGACATGCCGGTGGAGCCGGCCAGCACGGCAACCCCGAGCTGCGCCGCCATCTGGTTGGAAACACGCGCCGCGGAGTGGCCGGCGAGCACGTGCGCCACTTCGTGCCCGATGACGGCCGCGAGCTGGTGCTGGTTCTCGGCGACCTCCAGCAGGCCGGTGTAGACGCCGATCTTGCCGCCCGGCAGTGCGAAGGCGTTGACCTCCTTGGAATCGAAGACCTGCACCTCCCACTCGCCGCCGACCTCGCGGGTGATGGCCTGGGCCACACACTGCACGTACCGGGTCGCCGGCGTATTCCTCGCCGGCGGCGTCTTCTGCTTGAGCTCCTGGAACGCGGCTGCGCCCATCTGCGCCATCTCGGTGTCGGACACGAGTCGCAGCTGGCGGCGTCCGGTCGGGGAGGTCGCGCAGGCGGCGATCATCGCGGCGATGACGGGCACCACCAGCGCCATGCGCAGCATCGGGGTTGTGACCACGGTCGGGATCTCCAGGAGACGGCGCACCCATGATAGTGGATGGACGTCTGAACGCAGGCTTGCCGCAGTCGGGCCGAGCGTCGATCATGCGGCGCCGGTTCCGGCTTGCGAAACGACGGACGAGGGGGCGGACATGGAGCAGCGGATTCTCGTCGGCAGCGGCACCGGAGCCCAGCATCTGCTGGCGCGCTATGCCAACCGCCACGGCCTCGTCGCCGGTGCGACCGGCACCGGCAAGACGGTCACGCTGCAGATCCTCGCCGAGGAGTTCGCGGCGATCGGCGTCCCGGTCTTCGCTGCCGACATCAAGGGCGACCTGTCCGGGATCGCGCTGGCGGCGGAAGACAAGCCGAAGCTGGCCGAGCGTGCCCGCCGGATCGGCATCGAGGGCTACGCGCCGGCAGCGTCGCCCACGATCTTCTGGGACGTCTTCGGCGAGCTGGGGCATCCGGTGCGGGCCACCGTGTCCGACATGGGGCCGCTGCTGCTGGCGCGCCTGCTGGACCTGTCGGACGTCCAGTCCGGCGTGCTCCATCTGGTGTTCAAGTACGCCGACGACCACGGCCTGCTGTTGCTCGATCTCAAGGACCTGCGCGCGACCTTGCAGTTCGTCGCCGACAACGCGCGCGACCTCGGTGCCGACTACGGGCTCGTCAGCAAGGCGTCGGTCGGCGCGATCCAGCGGGCGTTGCTGCAGCTCGAGTCGGACGGTGCCGAAGCCTTTTTCGGCGAACCGGCGCTGGATCTGAACGACCTGCTGCGTACCGACCTGACCGGCCGCGGCATCGTCAACGTGCTCGCTGCGGAAAAGCTGTTCCACAAGCCCAGGCTGTACGCGACCTTCCTGCTGTGGCTGCTGTCGGAGCTGTTCGAGAACCTTCCCGAACGTGGCGATGCCGAGCTGCCGCGTCTGGTGTTCTTCTTCGACGAGGCGCACCTGCTGTTCAAGGATGCGCCCAAGGCACTGGTCGACAAGGTCGAGCAGGTGGTGCGCCTGATCCGCTCCAAGGGCGTGGGCATCTATTTCGTCACGCAGAATCCGCTGGACCTGCCGGACGCGGTGCTCGGCCAGCTCGGCAATCGCATCCAGCACGCACTGCGCGCTTTCACGCCGCGCGATCAGAAGGCGGTGCGCGCCGCCGCCGAGACCTTCCGCGCGAATCCGGACCTGGACGTCGCCACCGCGATCACCGAGCTGAGCGTCGGGGAGGCGCTGGTGTCGCTGCTGCAGGACAAGGGCGTACCTGGCATCGTCGACCGCACCCTGATCCGGCCGCCGCGCTCGCGGATCGGGCCGGCCACGGTCGAGGAGCGGCGCGCGATCATGCAGCGCAGCCCCGTCGGCGGGCGCTACGAACAGGCGGTCGATCGCGAGTCGGCCTACGAAAAGCTTGCCCGGCGCGCGCAGGCCGAGGCCGCACCCACGCCGCCGGCTTCCGGCGATACCGGCTGGTGGGACCGCGGCGACGAAGCGCCCACGGCACGGCGCGGTCGCGGTGGGCGTCCGGCGGCCCGTCGACGCAGCGATACGGCGATGGAGGCCGCCATCAAGAGCGCGACCCGCAGCGCCGCCTCGTCGATCGGGCGCGAGCTGGGGCGTCAACTGCTGCGCGGGGTGCTCGGCTCGCTAAGGCGACGCTGAGGCGGCCGCGGGGGCGGGCATGCGTATACTGCGCGCCCTTTTTCGGACCTGCCCCGGACCGGTCTTGCGCATGTCTTCACCTGCCACGACACCCCGCGCCGCGCGATGAGTGCCGCACACCCGCTGTCGGCCCCGCTCGACGACGGCCTGCGCGCCCTCGGCCTGGAGCTTTCCCCCGACGCGCGGGTGCTGATGCTGCGCTATGTCGACGAACTGGTCCGCTGGAACGGCGCCTACAACCTCACGGCGATACGCGATCCGCGCGAGATGCTCGTGCGTCACCTGCTCGACTCGCTGGCGGTCTTGCCGGCCCTGCGGGCGCGGACGCTGCAGGCGGGTACGCGGTTGCTCGATGTCGGCAGTGGAGCCGGCCTGCCGGGCCTGCTGTTCGCGATCGCCGAGCCGGCGCTGGTCGTCACCGTGCTCGACAGCAACGGCAAGAAGGCGCGGTTCCTGCGGCATGCGCAGCGCAGCCTGGGCCTGGCGAACGTCGAGGTGGCCGAGGCCCGCGTCGAGCGCTGGCCGCATCCTGCGGCCTACGACCGGATCGTCAGCCGGGCGTTCTCCGCGCTGGCCGATTTCTTCGCGCTGACCCGGCATCTGCTCGCGCCCGGTGGTCAATGGATCGCCATGAAGGGCAAACTAGACGATGCCGAGCTGGCGGCAGTGCCGGGCTCGGTGCAGATCAGGGAGACGCTTCGCCTGCAGGTGCCGGGCCTCGACGAGGCGCGGCACGTCGTCATTGCAGAGTCCACGACATGAGCTACGTCATCGCGGTTGCAAACCAGAAGGGCGGCGTCGGAAAGACCACGACGGCGATCAACCTTGCCGCCTCGCTGGCGGCGACCAGACGCCGCGTGCTGCTGGTCGATCTCGATGCGCAGGGCAATGCGACGATGGGGGTCGGCGTCGACAAGGGCGCGGTTGCCCGTACCGTGCGCGACGTGCTGCTCGAGGAGTCGCCGATCCGCGAAGTGATCGTCGACCTGCCGAGCCTCGGCCTGTCCCTGCTGCCGGCCAATGGCGACATGACCGAGGCCGAGATCAAGCTGCGCGACATGGCGGTCGGCGACTTCGCGCTGAAGACGGCGCTGGCCGACGTCGCCAGCGACTTCGACTACGTGGTGCTCGACTGCCCGCCGGCGCTATCCAAGCTCACGGTGAACGCGCTGGTCGCCGCCGACGGCGTGTTGATCCCGATGCAGTGCGAGTACTACGCGCTCGAGGGCCTGTCCGCGCTGATGGACACGATCCAGAAAATCCGCCGCGTGATCAATCCGCGGCTCGAGGTCGAGGGGCTGCTGCGCACGATGTACGACCCACGCAACAATCTTGCGATCGACGTCTCCAACCAGCTGATCCAGCACTTCGGCGACAAGGTCTACCGTACCCTGGTCCCGCGCAACGTGCGCCTGGCCGAGGCGCCCAGCCACGGCCTGCCCGCCATGGTCTACGACCCGGCATCGGCGGGGGCCAAGGCGTATCTCGCGCTGGCCGGCGAGGTGCTGCGCCGGCACGACGGCGGACAGATGAGGTTGAGTGCATGAGAAGCAGTGTCCAGTTGGCAGTTTCCGCCCCCCGGCAACGGACGTCGCGACGCCCATGAGTGCAAAGAAAAGAGGGCTGGGCCGCGGCCTCGATGCGCTGCTGAGCAGCGGCTCCGCGCCGACGGAGACATCGGCCGATGAGCAGCGCGAGCTGTCGGTGGACACGCTGCAGCCGGGCAAGCACCAGCCGCGCCGCCATTTCGACGACGAGGCGCTCGCCGCGCTGGCCGATTCGATCCGCGCCCAGGGGGTGGTCCAGCCGATCGTCGTGCGTCCCGCAGGCGGCGGCCGCTACGAGATCGTTGCGGGCGAGCGGCGCTGGCGTGCGGCGAAGCTGGCCGGGCTCAAGGCGGTGCCGGTGGTCGTGCGCGCACTCGACGAGCGCGGCGCCATGGCCGTGGCACTGGTCGAGAACATCCAGCGCGCCGACCTCAACCCACTCGAAGAGGCGGAGGCCCTGCACAAGCTGATCGAGGAGTGCGGCCTGACGCACGAGAAGGTGGCCGAAGCCGTGGGGCGTTCCAGGGCGCACGTCACCAACCTGTTGCGGCTGATGGATCTGGACGCGGACGTCCAGGCGCTGGTGCGCGACGGTCGGCTGAGCCTCGGTCACGCCAAGGTGCTGCTGGGCGCCCCCGGCGCGCGCCAGCCGGCACTCGCGCGGCTGGTCGTCGAGCGGCAGCTGTCGGTGCGTCAGACCGAGGTGCTGCTGCATGCCGAGGGCGGCACGCCGAAGGCCAAACCTGGGAAGCCGCGGGTGCCGGCGGTGGAGAAGCAGATCAGCGCCAAGATCGGCCTGCCGGTGCGCCTCCACCAGGGCGATTCGGGCCGCGGCAAGCTCACCGTGAGCTTCCGCAGCCACGAAGAACTGGAGCGTCTGCTGGCCCTGTTGAATTGATCCCACCCATCGGTGCGGGTTGATCTAGGGGTTTTTCACCCGTTATACTTTTTGGGATTGATGCGGCGCACCCTCGCCTTGATCCCATGAAGACGGCGACGCGAATTGCGCTACTGCAGGGCCTGATCGGAATCGTTTCAGGCGTGGCTTGGGCCATGCTGTCGACTCCGAAAGCCGGGTTGGCGGCCCTGATCGGCGGGGGGATCGGAGCGGTACTGACGATCTACGCCGCCGCGAAGACGTTTGCGGTGCCGGCGTCCGACGCGCGGCACGCAGTGATGACTTTTTTCAGAGCCGAGGTGAGGAAGCTGCTCCTCGCCGCGGTGTTGTTCGCGGTCGCGGTTCGGTTTTTCGCAGATGTGTTTGCGCCACTGGTTTCGACTTTCGCGTTGAGCCTGCTGGTGTACTGGTTCGCGCTTCTTTGGGATACGACGGATGGCTAGCAGTCCTGCCGAATACGTAACGCACCATCTTGAGCACTGGGCCTCCGGGAAGGACGAGGCGTTCATCAGCACGACGGCGTGGCATATCGACACGCTGGTGGTGAGCCTGGTCCTGGGCATCTTCTTCCTGACGCTATTCCGCATGGCGGCCGTGCGTGCTACCAGCGGTGTGCCCGGCAAGCTGCAGAATTTCGTCGAGATTCTGGTCGACTTCGTCGACGGTGCGGTGAAGGACGCCTTCCACGGTCCGCGCGGCTTTCTGGCGCCGCTGGCCCTGACGATCTTCGTCTGGACCTTCCTGTGGAACTGCATGGACCTGATTCCCGTCGACCTGCTGCCGCTGACGGCCAAGCACCTGTTCGGGCTGGAGTACTTCCGCGTCGTACCCTCGGCCGACATGAGCGCGACCTTCGCGCTGTCGCTGACGGTGTTCGCGCTGATCATCGTCTACAGCTTCAAGGGCAAGGGCGCCATCGGCTTCGCCAAGGAATACCTGACGCATCCGTTCGGCAAATGGATGATGCCCGCCAATGTCATCCTCAATACCGTCGAGCTGCTGGCCAAGCCGATGTCGCTGGCGCTGCGACTGTTCGGCAACCTCTACGCCGGCGAGCTGATCTTCATCCTGATCGCGCTGCTGCCCTGGTGGGCGCAGTTCATCCCCGGCATGGGCTGGGCCATCTTCCACATCCTGGTCGTGACGCTGCAGGCGTTCATCTTCATGACGCTGACCATCGTCTACATCAGCATGGCTTACGAGCATCACTGATCGGGCAACCGATCCCCAGATTTTTCCACCACCGCAACACACGGAGTACGTCATGGAGCTCATCGCTCAGATCCAGGCCAACACGGCGCTGACCATCGGCCTCATCTTCGGCCTCGCCGCGCTCGGCACCGCCATCGGCTTCGGCCTGCTCGGCGGCAAGTTCCTCGAGGGCGCTGCGCGTCAGCCCGAGATGGCGAACATGCTGCAGACCAAGATGTTCATCATCGCCGGCCTGCTGGACGCCGTGTCGATCATCGGCGTTGCCATGGGCCTGCTGATGATGTTCGCGAACCCGCTGCTGTCGGCCGTCGCCGGCGGCTGATCGTCGCAAGCATTCCGGGTTTCTCGATTCACTCTCACTCAGGAGCTTAGCCCATGCAGGCAAGCATCCCGTCCATCGTCGGGCAGATGATCGTCTTCGGGGCGTTCATCTGGTTCACGATGAAGTTCGTGTGGCCGCCGATCACCAAGGCCATGGAAGAGCGCCGGCAGAAGATCGCCGACGGTCTGGCCGCTGCCGAGAAGGGTGCGCGTGCCCTGCAGGACGCGTCCGCCAAGAGCGAAGAAGAGCTCAAGGTCGCGCGTACGCAGGCGCAGGACATCCTCGCCAACGCCAACAAGCAGGCGGCGCAGATCGTCGAGCAGGCCAAGGTCACGGCGCAGGAAGAAGGCGCGCGTATCGTCGCCAAGGCGCACGAGGACGTCGAGCGTGAAGTCGCCCATGCCCGCGAGGAGCTGCGCAAGCGTGTCGGCGAACTCGCCGTCGTCGGCGCCGCAAAGATCCTCAAGCGCGAGATCGACACGAAGGCGCATGCCGACGTGCTGAACGATCTCGCCGCCCGGGTCTAAAGAGCGCAGATCATGGCGGACTTCAGCACGCTGGCCCGGCCCTACGCGAAGGCGGTATTCGAACTCGCGCGCGACGCCAAGGCGTTCGCTCCCTGGAGCGAGGCGCTCGATGCGCTGGCCGCGCTGGTCAGCGATCCGGGCGTTGCCCGGCTGATCGGGCATCCGGCGCTCACGCGCAGCGAGCTTGCACAGACGCTGGCCCAGGCCCTGTCGGGCAAGCTCCCGGCGGACGCGGTGAGCCTCGTGCGGCTGCTGGTCGAGAACGGCCGGCTGGCGGCGCTGCCGGCCATCGCCGAGCAGTTCGAGCAGCTGCGTGCGGAAGCCGAGGCACGCGTCGACGTCGAGATCACCTCCGCGGTGGAGGTACCGACGGCCCAGCAGCAGCAGCTCGCGGACGCCGTGAAGAAGCGGCTGCAGCGTGAGGTTGCGATCCGCTGGAGCACCGACCCGGAGCTGATCGCCGGTGCGCTGATCCGCGCGGGTGACCTGGTCATCGACGGTTCTGTGCGCGGCGAGCTCGACCGCCTGCAGACGGTACTCACAAAGTAAGACATCGCCCGACGGCGAGACCCCACGGGGACTATCAGGAAACGGTTCGTATGCAACTCAATCCTTCGGAAATCAGCGACCTGATCAAGGCGCGAATCCAGAACTTCGACGCCGCCACCGAGGCGCGCACGACGGGCACCATCGTGTCGCTGCAGGACGGCATCGTCCGCATCCACGGTCTGTCCGACGCGCTGCAGGGCGAAATGCTCGAGTTCCCGGGTAATGTCTACGGCCTGGCGCTGAACCTGGAGCGCGACTCCGTCGGTGCGGTGGTCCTTGGCGACTACAAGCACCTCAAGGAAGGCGACACCGTCAAGACGACGGGCCGCATTCTCGAAGTGCCGGTCGGTCCGGAACTGCTGGGTCGCGTGGTGGACGCGCTCGGCAACCCGATCGACGGCAAGGGGCCGATCAACGCCAAGCTCAGCTCGCCGATCGAAAAGGTCGCGCCGGGCGTCATCGCACGCCAGTCGGTGAGCCAGCCGGTGCAGACCGGCTACAAGTCGGTCGACGCGATGGTGCCGATCGGCCGCGGCCAGCGCGAGCTGATCATCGGCGACCGCCAGACCGGCAAGACCGCGATGGCGATCGACGCGATCATCAACCAGAAGGGCACGGGCATTAAGTGCGTGTATGTCGCGATCGGCCAGAAGGCCTCGTCGATCGCCAACGTCGTGCGCAAGCTCGAAGAGCATGGCGCGATGGGGCACACGATCGTCGTTGCCGCCTCGGCCTCCGAGTCCGCCGCGCTGCAGTTCATCGCGCCGTACTCCGGCTGCTCGATGGGCGAGTACTTCCGCGACAACGGCGAAGACGCGCTGATCATCTATGACGATCTGTCCAAGCAGGCCGTCGCCTACCGTCAGGTCTCGCTGCTGCTGCGCCGCCCGCCGGGCCGCGAAGCCTTCCCCGGCGACGTGTTCTATCTGCACAGCCGCCTGCTCGAGCGCGCTGCCCGCGTGAACGCCGACTACGTCGAGAAGTTCACCGAAGGCAAGGTCAAGGGCAAGACCGGCTCGCTGACGGCGTTGCCGATCATCGAGACCCAGGCCGGCGACGTTTCGGCGTTCGTTCCGACCAACGTGATCTCGATCACCGACGGCCAGATCTTCCTCGAGACCGACATGTTCAACGCCGGCATCCGCCCGGCCATGAACGCCGGCATCTCGGTGTCGCGCGTCGGCGGTTCGGCGCAGACCAAGGTCATCAAGAAGCTCTCGGGCGGCATCCGCACGAACCTCGCGCAGTACCGCGAACTCGCGGCCTTCGCCCAGTTCGCCTCGGACCTCGACGAGGCCACCCGCAAGCAGCTCGAGCGCGGCCAACGCGTCACCGAGCTGATGAAGCAGAAGCAGTACGCGCCGCTCTCGGTCGGCCAGATGGCGGCCTCGCTCTACGCGGTGGAGAAGGGCTTCATCGACAAGGTCGACGTCAGCAAGGTCCTGGCCTGGGAAGAAGCCCTGCACCAGTACCTGGCGAGCAACGCCAAGGCCACGCTCGACAAGCTCGACACCGGCGACTGGAACGACGGCGTCGAAGCCGAGCTCAAGTCGGCGATGGAAGCCTTCGTCAAGCAGTCCGCGATCTAAGCACCTCGGAGTTCGACAGTGCCCGGCGCCAAGGAAATACGCACCAAGATCAAAAGCGTGAAGAACACGCAGAAGATCACGCGCGCGATGGAAAAGGTCGCCATGTCGAAAATGCGCAAGGCGCAGGACCGCATGGCGGCGGCCCGTCCGTACGCGGAGAAGATCCGCCGTACGCTCGGCCATCTCGCCCAGGCCAATCTCGAGTACAAGCATCCGTTCACGGTCGAGCGCGAGGTCAGGCGCATCGCCTACGTCATCGTGTCGTCCGATCGCGGACTGTGCGGCGGCCTGAACATGAACGTGTTCCGCACCACGGTGCGCGAGGTCAAGGAGTGGCGCGCCAAGGGTGTCGAGGTCGATTTCGTCCTCATCGGCAACAAGGCGGTGTCCTTCTTCCGTCGCATGGGCGGCAACGTCCTGGCCACCGCCACGCAGCTCGGCGACAAGCCGACGCTGGAGCAGCTGCTGGGCCTGATCAAGGTCGTGACCGATGCCTACCGTGAAGGCAAGGTCGACCGCGTCGTGATGGTGTCGAACGAGTTCGTCAACACGATGACGCAGCGGGCGTCGCCGATGCAGCTGCTGCCGATCGAGGCCGTCGGCGGCGAGGAGCTGCTCGATCACTGGGATTACCTGTACGAGCCGGCCGCGCCGGAACTGCTCGACTACGTGCTGCAGCGCTACGTCGAGTCGCAGGTCTACCAGGGCATGATCGAGAACATGGCGAGCGAGCAGTCGGCGCGCATGGTCGCGATGAAGTCGGCGAGCGACAACGCCGGCAAGATCATCAGCTCGCTGCAGCTGCAGTACAACAAGGCGCGTCAGGCCAACATCACCAAAGAGCTGTCGGAAATCGTCGGCGGCGCGGCAGCGGTCTAAATTTTTTATACGGGGTCGCAGGACCCCGCTTGAGAGTAACGAACTATGGCTACTGGCAAGATTGTTCAGGTCATCGGCGCGGTTGTCGACGTGGAGTTTCCGCGCGACGCGATCCCGAATATCTACGATGCGCTGAAGGTTGAAGGCACCGAGCTGACGCTCGAAGTGCAGCAGCAGCTGGGCGACGGCGTCGTCCGCACGATCGCGCTCGGTTCTTCGGAAGGCCTCAAGCGCGGCCTGGTCACCCAGAACACCGGCGCGCCGATCTCGGTGCCGGTCGGTCCGGCGACGCTCGGCCGCATCATGAACGTGCTCGGCGAGCCGATCGACGAAGTCGGCCCGGTCAAGTCGGAAGAGAAGTGGGCGATCCACCGCGACGCGCCGAGCTACGAGGACCAGGCCGGTTCGACCGAACTGCTCGAAACCGGCATCAAGGTCATCGACCTGCTGTGCCCGTTCGCCAAGGGCGGCAAGGTCGGCCTGTTCGGCGGCGCCGGCGTCGGCAAGACCGTCAACATGATGGAGCTGATCAACAACATCGCCAAGGCGCACTCGGGTCTGTCCGTGTTCGCCGGCGTCGGTGAGCGTACCCGCGAGGGCAACGACTTCTATCACGAGATGATGGAGTCGGGCGTCGTCGACGCGAAGAACCTCGGCAACTCCAAGGTGGCGATGGTCTACGGCCAGATGAACGAGCCGCCGGGCAACCGTCTGCGCGTCGCGCTCACCGGCCTGACGATGGCCGAGTACTTCCGCGACGAGGGCCGCGACATCCTGTTCTTCGTCGACAATATCTATCGCTACACGCTGGCCGGCACCGAAGTGTCGGCACTGCTCGGCCGCATGCCGTCGGCGGTGGGCTACCAGCCGACGCTCGCCGAGGAAATGGGCGTGCTGCAGGAGCGCATCACCTCGACGAAGAAGGGCTCGATCACCTCGATCCAGGCCGTCTACGTTCCGGCGGACGATCTCACCGATCCGTCGCCGGCGACGACCTTCGCGCATCTCGACTCGACCGTCGTGCTGTCGCGCGACATCGCCTCGCTGGGCATCTACCCCGCGGTCGATCCGCTCGACTCGACCTCGCGCCAGCTCGACCCGAACGTCATCGGCAACGAGCACTACCAGACGGCCCGCGACGTGCAGGGCGTGCTGCAGCGCTACAAGGAGCTCAAGGACATCATCGCGATCCTGGGCATGGACGAGCTGTCGGAAGACGACAAGCGCGTCGTCGCCCGCGCGCGCAAGATCCAGCGCTTCCTGTCGCAGCCGTTCCACGTCGCCGAAATCTTCACCGGTTCGCCCGGCAAGTACGTCTCGCTCAAGGAGACGATCCGCGGCTTCCGCGGCATCGTCGACGGCGAGTACGATCACCTGCCGGAGCAGGCGTTCTACATGGTCGGCACCATCGACGAGGCCGTCGAGAAGGCGAAGAAGCTCTAAGCGGTCCCGACCCGGACGTTTTCGAGGAATCCGATGGCAAACATCCACGTAGACATCGTCGCCGCCGAAGGGCACATCCATTCGGGCGAAGCCCAGATGGTGTTCGCGCCGGCGGAGATGGGTGATGTCGGCATCGCGCCGCGTCACGCGCCGCTGCTGACCCGGCTGCGGCCGGGGACGGTGCGCGTGCAGCAGCCGGACGGTGCCGAGCTCGAGTTCTTCGTCGGCGGGGGCATCCTCGAGATCCAGCCGCATCTGGTCACGGTGCTCGCCGATACCGCGCTGCGCGCCAAGGATGCGGACGAGGCGGCGGCACTCGCGGCCAAGCAGGCAGCCGAAGAGAAGCTCGCCGGCGCCAAGGACGAGATGGATACGGCCCGGGCTCAGCAGGAGCTGATCGAAGCGGCCGCGCGTTTGCAGTTCGTGCAGAAGCTGAAGAGTCCGCGCGGGCACTGATCCGCGGTGCAAAGATGACCGTCCCGCTCATGTTCAGGCAGCATGAGCGGGATTTTTCGTTTGCAGGGTTCCGCTTTCATGGCTAAGACCGTCGCCCCGCTGCACTGCATCGTGCTCGCCGCCGGGCAAGGCACGCGGATGAACAGCGAGCTGCCCAAGGTGCTGCACGCGGTCGGCGGGCGGCCGATGCTGGCGCACGTGCTCGATGCCGCGCAGGCGCTGGACGCGGCGGCGATCCACATCGTCCACGGCCACGGCGGCGATCAGGTACGGGCCTGGTGCGAACGTGACGCAGCGGGCGCCGCCCGGGTGCGCTGGGCCCATCAGGCCGAGCAGAAGGGCACGGCACATGCCGTGCAGCAGGCGATGCCGGAGGTGCCCGACGCTGCCGTGGTGCTGGTGATGTACGGCGACGTGCCGCTGATCGCACCGGCGACGCTGCAGGCACTGCTGGACGCCGGTCGCCGCACCCTCGCCGTGCTGACCGTCGAGCTCGCCGATCCGACCGGCTACGGACGCATCCTGCGCAACCGCCAGGGCGCCGTGACCGGCATCGTCGAGGAGAAGGACGCGACGGTGCGGCAGAAGCGCATCGGCGAGGTCAACACCGGATTCATCGCCGCACCGGCGAAGCGCCTGCGCGCCTGGTTGTCGAAGATCCGCAACGACAATGCGAAGGGCGAGTTCTACCTGACCGACGTCGTCGCGCTCGCCGTCAAGGACCGGCTGAAGGTCGCCACGGTGACGGCAGCGAGCGCCGACGAGGTCGAGGGGGCGAACGATCGCCTGCAGCTCGCGCGCATGGAGCGCCGTTACCAGGCGGCACAGGCGCAGGCGCTGCTGCGCGCCGGGCTGACACTCGCCGATCCGTCGCGCTTCGACCTGCGCGGCACGCTGGTGCACGGACGCGACGTCGTCGTCGATGTCGGCTGCGTGTTCGAGGGCCGCGTCGAACTGGGCGACGGCGTGCACATCGGCCCCTACTGCGTGCTGCGCGACGTGCGCATCGGCGCCGGCAGCATCGTCGACGCCCACAGCGTGCTGGAAAACGCCGTCGCCGGACGCGACTGTCGCATCGGCCCGTTCGCGCGCCTGCGCCCGCAGGCGCAGCTCGCCGACGAGGTGCATGTCGGCAACTTCGTCGAGGTCAAGAACGTGCGCGTCGGCCGTGCCAGCAAGGCCAACCACCTCGCGTATCTCGGCGACGGCGAGGTCGGCAGCGGCGTCAACATCGGCGCCGGCACCATCTTCTGCAACTACGACGGCGCCAACAAGCACCGGACGGTGATCGAGGACGATGCCTTCATCGGCTCCGACAGCCAGCTGGTTGCGCCGGTGCGCGTGGGCAAGGGCGCGACGGTGGGAGCGGGCTCGACGATCGTGCGCGACGTGCCGGCCGGTGGCCTGACGGTCTGTCGCACGCGCGAGCAGAAGACCTATCCGTCCTGGCAGCGGCCGCGCAAGAAGCCGAAGGCCTGAGCGCTCTCAGCCCGATCCGGCCGCCGCCCTGGCCGACAGCCAGCGCCGCAGCAGCGCGATCACCGCGGCCAGCGCCACGATGATCGCGATGACGACACCCACGTCCGCGGCGTCGAAGCCGTCGCTCAGCATGCTGCGCACACGATCGCCGACGATGCCGACCGCGAACGTACTCGGCAGCAGGCCGAGGACGGTGCCGATCGCGAACCAGTGCAGGCGCACCTCGAATGCACCCATGGCGATGTTGACGATGCCGTAGGGCGCAACCGGCAGCATGCGCAGGACCGTGACACCGAGCAGGCCGCTGCTCCGCAGCGTCCGCGACAGCGGCTTGACGCCCGGCAGGTCCAGCCGCTCGAGGCGCTTCGCCCCGACGCCACGGCCGATCCAGAACCCCACCAGCCCGGCCGCGAGACTGCCGAGCAACGCATAGAACACGCCCGTGACGCCGCCGAGTGCAAGGATCGTCGCCGTGGTCAGCGCCATGTTCGAGATCAGCACCAGGTTGGCGGCGATGAACAGGCCGCAGATCAGCAGCGGCGCCCACGGGCTGCGACCGATCGCCTCGAGACGTTGCGCCAGCGCTCGCGGTTCGACGGCGTCACCCAGCGGCGTGAACCGCCAGGCAGCGGCCAGCGCGCAGACGATCACGAGCAACGCGGCGAGCGGCAGCCAGCGGGACCGCAGTACGCGGCGGGCGAGATGCAGGGAATCCATGTGCGCATGATGCACAACTCAGCGCGGATTCATCACCTGCGCGCTAGGCTGCAACATCCTCCCGACTCCGTGCTCCTCTCCAACAACAGCAAGGCCGGAACCGATGGATCATGCGCTCCGCATCCTCAGCCTCAACCTGCACAAGGGCTTCAGCAGCTTCAACCGGCGGTTCGTGCTCCACGAACTGCGCGAGGCGATCCGCACGGCGAACGCCGATCTGGTGTTCCTGCAGGAAGTCATCGGCGAACACGCAGGCCATGCACGGCGGCATGCGAACTGGCCGCCGGCGCCGCAGTACGAGTTCCTGGCCGACACGATCTGGACGTCGCACGCCTACGGTCGCAATGCGGTCTACCAGGACGGACATCACGGCAACGCACTGCTGTCGCACTTTCCCATCGAGGCCTACGACAACCACGACATCTCCGTGGGGCGCCACGAGCGCCGCGGTCTGCTGCACTGTCGCATCGCCGTGCCGTGGCTGACGCGGCCGCTGCATGCCATCTGCGTCCACCTGGGACTGCGCGAGGCGCACCGTCGCCAGCAGCTCGGCGCACTGGCCGCGCTGGCCAACCGCGTGGCCGCGGCGGGGGAACCGCTGGTCGTCGCCGGCGATTTCAACGACTGGCGCCAGCGGGCACATCGCCGGCTCGCCACCGATGCACGCATGACCGAAGCCTTCATCATGTGTGACGGGCGCGCCGCGCGCAGCTTTCCGGTGAGGTGGCCGTTGCTGTCGCTGGATCGTATCTACCTGCGCGGGCTGCGACCGCGCTCGACGCGCGTACTGACCCGCCGCCCATGGTCGCACCTGTCCGATCACGCGGCGCTGCTGTGCGAGGTCGAGACATGCTGACCAGTCCCTGGCTGTCCGGTCATCGTTTCACCCTGCTGGAGAACGGCGAGGCCTTCTTCCCCGCAGTCCTCGAAGCGATCGGCGGCGCGCGCGAGACGGTGCTGATCGAGACCTTCATCTGGAACGATGACGGGATCGGGCGCGCATTGCGTGACGCATTGATCGACGCGGCGCGGCGCGGTGTGCGCGTGGAGGTCTGCGCCGACGCCTACGGATCGCCGCAGCTCACCGACGCCTTTCTCGAGGCGCCGCGCAGTGCCGGGGTGCGGGTCCGCGTGTTCGACCCGCAGCCCACGGTCATGGGGATGCGAACCAACCTGTTCCGCCGGTTGCACCGCAAGATCGCGGTAATCGACGACGAGGTCGCCTTCGTCGGCGGCATCAACTTCGAGGACTGGCAGAAGGTCGAGTTCTCCGAACGCTCGAAGCGGGACTATGCGGTGCGCGTCACCGGGCCGGTCGTCGCCGAGATCCGCGCGTTCTGCGATGCCTTCGTCTGCGGCGAATCGCCTCGCGCGCCGCGGACTTCGTGGTGGCGCCGCTGGCGTCGCGCGCACGGCGCGGGGCTGCAGCCGCCGGGTGCGGACGGCGTCGCGCGCTTCGTGTACCGCGACAACGAGCGCCACCGCGCCGACATCGAGCAGATGTACCGGGCGTGGATCCGCGCTGCGCGCGACGAGATCATCCTCGCCAACGCGTACTTCTTCCCGGGCTACCGGCTGCTGCGGCAGTTGCGACTGGCGGCACGACGCGGCGTGAGGGTGCGGCTGATCCTGCAGGGCATGCCCGACCTGAAGTACGCGCAGCTTGCTGCGCGCACCTTGTACGAATATCTGATCGCCTCCGGCGTCGAGATTCACGAGTTCACCGAGCGGCCGCTGCACGCGAAGGTCGCGGTGATCGACGGGCACCGCGTGACCATCGGGTCCAGCAATCTCGACCCGCTCAGCCTCTGGCTCAACCTCGAGGCCAACCTGTTCGTCTCGGACCGCGAGCTGGCCGACGATCTGCGCGGGCGCCTGATCGACACCATCGAGCACCAGTGCCGGCGCGTCGACTACGAGCAGGTGCGCATGCCGCGCTGGTGGCGACAGGTCTACCGCTCGGTGCTGTTTCACCTGGTGCGCCGGTTTCCCGGCTGGGCGGGACTGCTCGCCACGCTCGGCCCCCGACGGCAGAAGCTGCAGCTGCGCTAGGGCCTAGCCACCGACCAGCGTGCGGTACTGCTCCGGCGTGTCGATGTCGAGGGCGGCTTCCGGCAGGTTCACGCGCTGCAGCCGATCCGCCTGCGCCTCGATGAGGGCGCGGGCGCCGACGCTGCCGTCGAGCCTCGCCAGGCTCGCGAAATCCCGGCGGGCGAAGATGCAGGGCGGACCGGTGATGCCGTCGAAAGAGGACGCGGTGATGCCGTCAGGCATCCGCTGATGCGCCGCGAGCAGGCGGCGCAGGGCGTCGGCGCCAATCCGCGGCTGGTCGCAGAGTGCGATCAGTGCGGCCTCGACGTGCGTACGGGGCAACAGGTTCTCGAAAGCCGCGCCGATCGACCGCCCCATGCCCTGCGCCCAGTCGCCGTTGTGGCAGTGCTCGAAGGGGAGACCCTGCAGTGCCTCCAGCACCGCCTCGGCATGCGCGCCGGTGACCACCAGCAGCGGCAGGCCGGCGTCGAGCACGGCCTGGGCGCTGCGCCGTACGAGGGTGACGCCGTCGACGACGGCGAGCTGCTTGGGGCGCCCGAAGCGGCGCGCGGCACCGGCCGCCAGCAGAACGCCGGCGATCCGTGGCTCAGTGGATCGGCCCATCGCCCCGGCTCAGTGCTCCGCCGGCATGACCGCGCAGGACGGCCTGGATCTCGGCCGCGATCGCCAGCGCGATTTCCTCCGGCGTTTCCGATCCGATGTCCAGGCCGGCCGGCGCGTACAGAGGGGGCGCGTCGTCGCCGAGCGCGGCGCGCATGCGACCTGCGCGTATGCGCGAACCCAGGGCGCCGAGATACCCGGGCGTCGCCGACCGCAATCCGCGCAGGTAGTCGAGATCACGCTCGAGGTTGTGCGTCATGACGACGACCGCGCTGCGCGCATCGAGCCGCACCATCCCCGCGAGGCGGTCGGGCGGCGCCTGCAACCAGACGATGTCGTTGCGCGGCTGAGGATTCGCGCTGGCGGCGACGTGCGTGACGATCGTGACCTGCCAACCCAGGCGGCGGCCGAGGTCCGCGAGCGCATGCGCCCCGGCGTTGTCGCCGACGACGTAGAGCGCCAGCGGCGGCAGCACGCGTTCGTACAGGACCTCGACGCGCCGGGTCCCGCTGTCCAGCGACTGTGCCCGGGTCGATCCGTCCCTGGCGTCCGCACACCACTCGGCGATGGCCGTCGCGATCCGGTCATCGGCGATTTCGTCGAACAGCGTGCCCTCGGCCCAGAGCAGGCGCCGTGGCCGGGGCAGGCCCCGGCCGTCGCTTGCGAACCAGGTCGCGAGCCAGCCGCTGCGCCGCTGCCGCATCAACGCTTCGACGGCGTCGAGGTAGCGCAGATCGTCTGCGCTGGAAAACGTCTCGACCAGGATTTCCATCTCGCCGCCGCAGCCCAGTTCGAGCAGGGCGTCGTAGCCGTTCTCGCGATCGTACCGGACCACGCTGCTGCCGCCGCGGTCGAACAGGGCGCGGGCGCGCGCGACGAGGTCGGCCTCGGGACAGCCGGCGGACAGGCCACGGACGATGCTGCCGTCGCGGCCGATCAGCATGCGGGTGCCGGCACGGCGGAAGACCGGACCGCGCGTGCGCAGCAGGGTCGCGACCGCGCCGCCGCCGGTTGCGGCCAGGCGGTGCGCTCCGGTATGGAGGGCGGCGAATTCCTCGGGCGTGTTCATGCGACGGGGCGTACGGGTATCGCCTCAGCGTACACGGCGTGACGCGCGCCGGGGATGACGCCCGGCGCCGCGACGCTGGCCTGCGGCGGTAGCGCCGGCCTCAGGCCTTGAGCTGGTCGCCCAGCGGCAGCCGGCGGATGCGCTTTGCCGTGGCCGCGAAGATCGCGTTGGCGACGGCCGGTGCCAGCGGCGGCGTACCCGGCTCGCCGACGCCCGTCGGCGGCTCGGCGGACGCGACGATGTGCACTTCCACCTGCGGCATCTCGCCGATACGCAGCATCGGGTAGTTGTGGAAGTTGGATTGCTCGACCACGCCGTCCTTGAGCGTCACCTGGCTGTGCAGCATCGCGGCGAGCCCGAAGCCGATGCCGCCCTCCATCTGTGCGCGGATCACGTCCGGGTTGATCGCCAGGCCGCAGTCCACCGCACAGACGACCCGGTCCACCTTCAGGCTGCCGTCGGCCTTGACCGTCACTTCGGCGACCTCGGCAACGTAGCTGTTGAAGGATTTGACCACGGCCACGCCGCGGCCGCGCTTCTCGCCGGCCGCCGCTTTCAGCGGCGTGTCCCAGCCCGCTTTCGCGGCCGCGAGTTCCAGTACTGCCAGATGACGCGGATGATCCTTGAGCAGCTTGCGGCGATAGGCGACCGGATCCTGTCCCGCCGCGTAGGCGAGCTCGTCGACGACGACCTCGGTGACGTAGCCGGTGTGCGTATGCCCCACCGACCGCCACCACTGCACCGGCACGCCGGTGTCGGGGGAGTGCAGGTCCAGGTACAGGTTCGGGATCTCGTAGGGCTCGATGACGCCTTCCAGCGACGAGCTGTCGATGCCGTCGCGGATGCCGAACTCGGCGAACGGCGTTCCGGCCATGATCGACTCGGTGACGACGCGGTGGTGCCAGGCCGCCGGCCGGCCGTCCTTGCCGATCGCGGCACGCACGCGGTGCAGCGCCATCGGACGGTAGTAGCCGGCGCGGGTGTCTTCCTCGCGGGTCCACACCAGCTTGACCGGGCCCTTGTGGCCCTGCTTGCGTGCGGCCTTGGCGATCGACACCGCTTCGAGCACGAAATCGGCATGCGGATTGGCACGCCGGCCGAAGCTGCCGCCGGCGTACAGCTGGTGAATCACCACCTGCTCGGGCTGCAGGCCGAGCAGCGCCGCGGCGCCGGCCTGGTCGATGGTCTGGAACTGTTCGCCGTTCCAGATCTCGCAGGAACGCTCGCCCAGCGAGACCACGCAGTTCATCGGCTCCATCGAGGCGTGCGCGAGATAGGGGAACTCGTAGTCCGCCTCGATGCGCTTGTCGGCTTTCGCGAGCGCCGCGTCGGCATCGCCGCTCTGGCGCGCGACCGTGCCGGCGGAATCGGCCAGCGTGCGGAAGCGCGCCATGAGGGCGTCGCTGCCGTCCTTCATGGCCTTCGACTCGTCCCATTCCACCGTCAGTGCGTCGCGGCCCTGCTTGGCGATCCAGGTGTTGCGCGACAGTACGGCCACTCCGCCGAAGCGGCCATGTCCCCCTTCGTACTCGAGGACATCGACGACGCCGTCGATCGCCTTGGCCTTGGCGGCGTCGAAGGACTTCGGCGTCGCACCGAAGCGCGGCGGATGCGCCACGACGGCGACGAGCATGTCGGGCAGCTGCACGTCCTGCGTGAACTGCGCGCTGCCGTCGGTCTTGCCGGCGCTGTCGACGCGGCGCGGCGTGGTCTTGCCGATGAGCCTGAATGCGTCCGGCGTCTTGAGCGTCAACGTCCTGGGAACCGGCTGCTTCGCCGCGTCCTCGGCCAGCTCGCCGAAACCCACGTTGTGCTTCGAGGGCGCGTGCAGCACGCGGCCGTTGTCGACCGTGATCTGCCCGGCCGGCACGCCCCAGCGTTGCGCTGCCGCGGCGACCAGCATCGCGCGCGCAGCCGCGCCGGCTTCCCGCATCTGCCGGTGCGCATTGGCCATCGCGGTGCTGCCGCCGGTGCCCTGGACGCCCAGCAGCGTGTTGGCGTAGCGCTTCGCGTCGGCGGGGGCGCCTTCGACGCGCACCTGGCTCCAGTCGGCGTCGAGTTCCTCGGCGACCAGCGTTGCCAGGCCGGTATAGCTGCCCTGGCCCATTTCGAGGTGTTTGGCGTAGACGGTCACGCGGCCGTCGGTGCCGATGTGCACGAAGGCCTGGGGTTCGATGGTTGTCTCGGGCGCAACGCCGCTGCCGGCATCGCCCGGGATCGCCGGGTCGTCGGCAGCCGCGAGCGGCATGAACGAGACGCCCAGGACCAGACCGCCGGCGCCCTGAAGAAAGCCGCGACGGCTGAGCGGAACCGGTGCCGGCAGCAGGCCGGCCGGAAGCAGAGGCTGGGCGGCGAAACGACGGGTGAGATACATGGGCGTTCCTCCGTCAGGCCTTCAGCGCCCTGGCGGCGCTGTGGATCGCACTGCGGATGCGGACATAGGTCGCGCAGCGGCAGACGTTGCCGTTCATTGCGGTGTCGATATCGGCGTCGCTCGGTGTCGCGTTCGATTGCAACAGGGCGATGGCGGACATGATCTGCCCCGACTGGCAGTAGCCGCACTGCACCACGTCGTGCTCGCGCCAGGCGGTCTGCACAGCCTTGCCGACCTTGTCGGTTCCCACGCCTTCGATCGTGGTGATGGCCTTGCCGGCCACGGCGGCGACCGGCATCGTGCAGGAGCGGACGGCCTGACCGTCCATGTGCACCGTACAGGCCCCGCACAGCGACATGCCGCAGCCGTACTTGGTGCCGGTGAGCTGCGCTTCGTCGCGCAGGAACCACAGCAGGGGCATCGAGGGATCGCCTTCGTGCGTGCGCTCGACGCCGTTGACGGTCATCTTGACCATGGGGCTCGCTCCGGGCTGGCTTGGCCACGATCATAGCGCGTGAATGTGACCGGTCACCCACCCGCGGCGCGCCGGGCGTCCGGGCGCCTTAAAATGGCGTCACTTCCTCAGCCCGGTACCCCGGCCCATGTGCGGAATCGTCGGTGCGATCGCGCCGCAGGATGTCAGTCCGGTCCTCGTCGAGGGCCTGCGTCGCCTCGAATACCGCGGGTACGACTCCACCGGCGTGGCCGTCGCGCCGCAGGCCGGGACCCTGTGTCTGCGTCGCGCCGTCGGCAAGGTGGCGATGCTGCAGCAGCGTCTGGACGCGGCACCCTGCGTCGGGCCGATCGGCATCGCCCATTCGCGCTGGGCGACGCACGGTGGCGTCACCGAGGCCAACGCCCACCCGCACGTTTCCGGCGACCGCATCGCGCTGATCCACAACGGCATCATCGAGAACTACGTCGAGCTCAGGTCGGAGCTCGTCGCCAAGGGTTATGCCTTCGCATCGGAAACCGATACCGAGGTCATCGCGCATCTGGTGCACGACCACGTCAAGCTGGGACTCGACCTGACCGCGGCCGTGCAGCAGGCGGTGCGGCGGCTCACCGGCGCCTACGCCATCGTCGTGTTCGATGCGCAGCAGCCGGATCGCATCGTCGTCGCGCGCATTGCCAGCCCGCTGGTCGTCGGCCTCGCCGAGGGCGCGAACTACGTCGCCTCCGACGTCCAGGCCCTGCTGCCGGTCACGAAGCGCTTCCAGTTCCTCGAGGAAGGGGACGTTGCCGACATCCGCCGTGACTCGGTCACGATCTTCGACGCCGACGGGCATCCGGTGCAGCGGCCCGTCCATGAGTCCAGCCTGTCCGCCGACGCCGTCGAACGCGGCGAGTACGCGCACTACATGCTCAAGGAAATCCACGAGCAACCGCGCGCGATTGCTGACACGCTGTCCGAGCGCATCGTTTCCGACCACGTACTCGAAGCGGCCTTCGGACCGCGTGCCGCCCAGGTGCTGCCGCTGGTGCAGCAGGTGCACATCGTCGCCTGCGGCACCAGTTATCACGCCGGTCTCGTGGCCCGGTACTACCTGGAGCAGGGCGCACGCATTCCCTGCACCGTGGAGGTCGCCAGCGAATACCGCTACCGCAACCCGGTGGTGATGCCCGGCACGCTGTTTCTCGCGATCTCGCAGTCCGGCGAGACCGCCGACACGCTCGCGGCGCTGCGCGAGGCGCGGAAGCTCGGCTACGTGGCCACCGCGGCGATCTGCAACGTGCCGGAGTCGTCGCTGGTGCGCGAGTCCGACCTCGTGCTGATGACGCGCGCAGGCCCGGAAGTCGGCGTCGCCAGCACCAAGGCGTTCACCACCCAGCTGGCGGCACTGGGCCTGCTCGGCCTCGCCATCGCACAGCGGCGCGGCATCGACCGGCGCATCGTCGCGCTGTATACGCGCCAGATGCGGCAGGTTCCGGAGATGGTCGAGCACACGCTCAAGCTGGACGCCGCCATCCGCGGCTGGGCCCAGGCGTTCTCCGACAAGCACCACGCCCTGTTCCTCGGCCGCGGCCCGACCTGGCCGATCGCCATGGAAGGCGCGCTCAAGCTCAAGGAAATCTCGTACATCCACGCCGAGGCCTATGCCGCCGGCGAGCTCAAGCACGGTCCGCTGGCGCTGGTCGATCACGACATGCCGGTGATCGCCGTCGCGCCGAACAACACCCTGCTCGAGAAGCTCAAGTCCAACCTGCAGGAAGTGCGCGCCCGCGGCGGTCGCCTGTTCGTCTTCGCCGACCCGAACACCGGCATCGAGCCGAGTGAAGGCGTCGACGTCATCACCATGCCGGACCACATCGAGCCGCTGCAGGCACCACTGGTCTACACGATTCCGCTGCAGTTACTCAGCTACCACGTGGCCGTCCTGCGCGGCACCGACGTCGACCAGCCGCGCAACCTCGCCAAGAGCGTCACGGTGGAGTAGCGCACCCGCCGCCGGACGCGTGCTTCGTGGCGTCTGATGACCGCACCGCTCACGCGGTATCGGCATCGTCGAAGATGACGCTGCGCATCTCTTCCTCGATCTGGCGGGCGGCGCAGGCAATGTCGGCCTCGTGGCCGTCGGCCTCGTAACAGATCATCGGCACGTTGGCCTGCACGTAGGCCACCGCGGCGGCCTGCAGCTCGCCGGCCTCCGCCATTCTCAGGACTTCGCGCAGCATCGTGACGAGGTCCTGGTTGATCCTGGGTTCGATGCTGCGATTGCGGACGAGTTCGATCACCATGCTTGAGTCTCCAACCGGACGTTGTCGAGCCGGGAACGGCCCGGCAAGGAGGCCTCCCCGCCGCCGGCCCTCAGGTCGCGGACCTGGGGCGTGGCGTCAGGGCGGCTATTGCTTGGACCGCGTTCCAGCGGCTCGGTGCCCGGATCGACGAGGGCCGGTCCGCTCTTCTGCCAGCCTTCGATGGCAGTTTGATGCACGTACGTTTGCTGCGGTGTCGCCCGTTGTTCCCATCCTTCTGCAGTTGTCGCCCGCAACAAACTGGTCGGAGACGTTTTTCCCGGAGCCTGACGCCGCGGCCCCGGCTGGCTCCTGAGCCGGGGCGAACGTCTTCGCCGGCGCGCGCGGTTCAAGGACGGTCGGTTGCAATCGTTCCGACTGTCCGTCGGCGCGATTCTTGTTGGACAATCGCGCGGTCCCCGCCAGCGATCCTCCATCGAGCCCATGCGCCACCTCGTGACCCGACACCGACGCTGCCTGAGTGTCGCGACGCTGGCAGCGCTTCTCGTGTCTCGGATGGCGGCCGCGCAGGTGCCGCAAGACCCTCTCGATCCATTGCTGCCCACCGTGCCGGTGGTGCCGATCGAAGCGTCGGCAGGCGGCGAGCCGGTGGCCAAGCCGGCTGCCCCGCGCGCGCTCGAGGAGATCGTCGTCACTGCGCAGAAGACGGCGCAGAGCCTGCAGGACGTGCCGGTGTCGGTGAGTGCGATCGACGGCGACAGCCTGCAGCAGTCCGGGCGCTTCGATGCCGCCGGGCTGGAGGAGCTGGTGGCCAACATCGAGATCGACCTCGATCCGCAGGCGCCGGTCATCGGCATCCGCGGCTTCTCGACCGAGACCGACAACGTCGGCTTCGAGCCGGCGGTCGGCCTGGTGATGGACGACGTCGCACTGGGGCGCCCGGAGTTCATCCCGGACGGGATGTTCGACATCGAGCGCATCGAGGTGTTGCGCGGTTCGCAGGGCACGCTGTTCGGCAAGAACACCATCGCCGGCGTGATCACCTTCGCCTCGTATGAGCCGGAGGATTTCTGGAGCGGCCGGCTGCTGGCGACCGTCGGTGATCCGCGCGAGTCCCGCGCCGAGGCGGGGTTGAGCATCCCGCTGTCCGACAGCTTCGCCGCCCGTGTCTCCGGCGTGTACTGGGACCGGGCCGGCGATGTCGACAACACCCGGCTGCGTCGTGACGAAGGCGCGCTGCGCCAGCGGGCAGGGCGCATCAAGCTGCAGGTAGCGCCCGCAAGTCCCTGGACGGTCTCGCTGTCGTCGCAGATCTCGGACACTCACGTCGACTACGCGCCGTGGCAGCTCTACGACGCCGATGACAACGCGCTGGACTTTGCACGCAACTACGACCCGGAGGTCGAGGACGATCCGCTCGACGCGCAGGCCAGCTTCGATCGGCCCGGCTACGTCGATCGGCGTTCGGACCTGTCGCGGCTGCGCGCCGACTACGAGGCCGGGACCCTGCTCGGTCTCGACGGCGTCGTGGTGACGGGCGTCGTCGGCCACGCCGCCTTCGATCTGGCGACGCTGATCGACATCGACGCCTCGCCGGCCGACGTGATCGTCACCGACTTCGGCGTCGATTACGCGCAGGACTCGCTGGAGCTGCGGGCGGCGGCGCAGGCCGGCAGCCTGTTCGGCTTCGGCGGCGACGTCGGCCTGGTCGTCGGCGTCTTCGGATTGCGCTCCGATCTGAGCAGCCATCTCGATACCCACGCCGGCGCCGACCTGGTGCCGTTCGCGCTCACGCCGGCCGGGCTCGATGCCCTGGGCGCCTCGCTGCCCGGCGGCATCGACGATCTGCTCAACCTGCTGCCGCCGCTGCCGGGCACGCCGATCGAGGATGCGCTGCTGCGCGGTTTCGAGCAGGACACCGAGAGCGTCGGCCTCTTCGGGCAGCTCGACTGGAACGTCTTCGGCCACTGGAGCGTGATCGCCGGCCTGCGCTGGGGTGAGGATCGCAAGACCGCGCGGTTCGACGTGCAGACCACCGGCCTCGGGCTGGTCGGGCTCGTCGTGGGTGCCGACACCTTCATGGCGCAGCGCGAGCGCCGCGAGGACGACCTGTCGCCCAAGCTCGGCCTGCAGTACGCGTGGACGCCGTCGATCAACAGCTACGTCACCTGGACGCGCGGCTACAAGGGCGGCGGCTTCAACGCGACCGCCGAGACGCAGGACAACCTGGAGTTCGAGGCCGAGCGCGCGCAGAGCTGGGAGGCGGGCCTCAAGAGCCGTCTGCTCGACGGCTCGCTGATGCTCAACCTCGCGCTGTACCGCAGCGACATCGACGAGTTGCAGGTCGTCGATTTCACCGGCTTCTCGTTCCAGGTGCGCAACGCTGCCGAAGCGCGGCTGCAGGGTGCCGAGCTGGACCTGCGCTGGCTGTCGCCGTGGGCGTGGCTCGCCGTGGACGCGACGCTGGCGCTCAGCGAGGCCAAGTATCTGCGCTACACCAACGCGCCGCCGACGGAGGATCAGCAGGAACAGGACATGGACGTGCAGGACCTGTCCGGGCGCTCGCTGGCCAATGCGCCCGAGGTGACGGCCTCGGTCTCGCCGCTGGTGAGCCTGCCGTTTCCGTTCGGTCGCGACCTGGGCATCCAGATCGGCGTCGACCTGAGCTACCGCGGCGAACAGTACTCCGCGACCGATCTCGATCCGCGCAGTTTCCAATCGGTCTATCTGCTGCTCGGCAGCCGCGTCGTGCTCGGACGTAACGACGGCACCTGGTCGCTGGTGCTGGCCGGTCGCAATCTCACCGACGAGCGCGCGCTCGACCTCGTGATGGACCACAGCGTCTACAGCCGGACCTACATCGCCCAGCAGATTCCGCTGCGCAGCGTGTCGCTGTCGCTGCAGGCGCAGTGGTACTAGTAACGGTGTGGCGATGAGCTACGCCACGACCATCGGATCGCGCCGCTACGGGTTTGCGGACCTGCGAACCCTGATGGCGAAGGCTTCGCCGCTGCGCTCGGGCGACCAGCTCGCCGGACTCGCCGCCGCGACGCGCGAGGAGCGCGTGGCGGCGAAGCTCGCGCTGGCGGACGTGCCGCTCGCGCGCTTTCTCGACGAGGCCCTGATTCCCTACGAGGACGACGAGGTCACGCGGCTGATCGTCGACACGCACGATGCCGCACGCTTTGCTCCGGTGGCGGCGCTGACCGTCGGTGCGTTCCGCGACTGGCTGCTGTCCGACCAGGCGACGCCCGAGGTTCTGCGCGACTTGGCGCCCGGGCTGACGCCGGAGATGGTCGCCGCGGTGTCCAAGCTCATGCGCAACCAGGACCTGATTCTCGTCGCGCGCAAGTGCCACGTCGTGACCCGCTTTCGCAGCACGATCGGCCTGCCCGGGCATCTGGCCGTGCGCCTGCAGCCGAACCACCCGACCGACGATCCGCGCGGCATCATGGCCAGCACGCTGGATGGACTGATGTACGGCGCGGGCGATGCAGTCATCGGCATCAATCCGGCAGGCGATGATCCCGCGCGCCTCGCTGCGCTCTGGTCGATGCTCGACACGCTGATCGCGCGCTTCGAAATTCCCACGCAGTCCTGCGTGCTCACGCACGTCACGCGGCAGATCGACGCGATCGAGGCCGGTGTGCCGGTCGACCTCGTGTTCCAGTCCATCGGCGGCACCGAGGCCGTCAACAAGAGCTTCGGCATCGACCTTGCGCTGCTGCGGCAGGCGCGCGACGCCGCGCTGGGGCTCGGGCGCGGCACGCTCGGCAACAACGTCATGTACTTCGAGACGGGGCAGGGCAGCGCGCTGTCGGCCGATGCGCATCACGGCGTCGACCAGCAGACCTGCGAGGTGCGGGCGTATGCCGTCGCACGAGCGTTCGAGCCGCTGCTGGTCAACACGGTCGTCGGCTTTATCGGGCCGGAATATCTGTACGACGGCAAGCAGATCCTGCGCGCCGCGCTCGAAGACCACTGTTGCGGCAAGCTGCTCGGCCTGCCGATGGGCGTGGACATCTGCTACACCAATCATGCCGAGGCCGACCAGGATGACATGGATGCGCTGCTGGTAATGCTCGGTGCCGCCGGCGTGAACTTCATCATGGGCGTTCCCGGTGCCGACGACATCATGCTCAACTACCAGTCCACCTCGTTCCACGATGCGCTGTTCCTGCGCCGTGCCCTCGGCCTTCGGCACACCCCCGAGTTCGCCGCCTGGCTGGACAAGGTCGGCGTCGCCGATGCCTCCGGTCGCTTGCGCGATGCGGCGGATACCGACGTTTTGCCGGCACTGACCGCATTGGTCGAGTCAGCAGGATGAGTGCGCCGGTCGCGCGGCTTGAAGACCGCTGGGCGACGCTGCGCGAGCTCACGGCGGCGCGCATCGCCCTCGGGCGGTGCGGCGCGAGCCTGCCGACCGGCGAGACGCTGGCGTTCGAGCTCGCGCATGCACAGGCGCGCGACGCGGTGCTGATCCCGCTCGACGTCGAGGCGCTGAAGACCGATCTCGAAGGCAGCGGCTGGCACACCTTGCGGGTGTGCAGTCGCGCAAGCAGCCAGCAGGCTTACCTCGCGCGCCCGGACTGGGGCCGGCGGCTTCGGACGGAGGACGCTGCGGAACTGTTGGCGAGCAAAGGGCGGTACGACGTCGTCTTCGTCATCAGCGACGGCCTGTCGGCGCGCGCCGTCCAGGAACATGCCGCTGCATTGCTGGCCGCTGTCGCGCCGCTGCTGCGAGACCTCGCGATCGCGCCGGTCGTCATCGCCACGCGCGCCCGCGTCGCGCTCGCGGACGAAGTTGGCGAAGCCCTCGGCGCGCGCATCGCCGTGAGCCTCATCGGCGAGCGCCCCGGCCTGTCATCGCCCGACAGCCTCGGCATCTACCTCACCTACGATCCCAAGCTCGGGCGCAACGACGGCGAGCGCAACTGCATCTCCAACGTGCGACCCGCTGGTCTCCCGGTTGCCGAGGCCGCCGCGCAGCTTGCCGCAATGATCCGCGCCGCCCTGCACGCGAAACTGAGCGGGATCGGTCTGCACGCTGAATGCCAGCAAGCCCTTGCCGAATCGGCCAGCCCGTAGCGACGAAGGCCCGACGACCTAATAGGGGTCTATCGCCGAAGGCAATGTACGGTGGAGGCTGATCTTGATGGTGGCCGGGGACGGAATCGAACCGCCGACACGGGGATTTTCAAAATGGCACCGATTCGTCGTTGCCACCTAACTCATTGATTATGCTGATCGAGATTCGGCACTAGACCACTGCAAGTAACTGCCGACAACGAATAACGTCCCAATATCGTCCCAAGCGGTAACTTACCTCATGCCGCGCGATGGGTGCTATCGAGAACGCGGTCTGAGCTAGGGGCGCCGACGTGCCAGAAGAGGACCGCCACGAGCGTCCGCTTTCACCTGCCGATGGATGAACGCTATAGCGTGGCCGAAGGCTTCGCCGATGCCGGACGACGCTCCCGTGACGAGAGCCCATTCTCCATAGGCGGACTTGAATTGCCTCATCTCGTCGATCGATAGATGGACCGATGCAATGTTCACAGGTCGTCACGTCGCGCTCATTTGCGGGTCTTGCCGAAGCGGCCTCGAACCGCATCAGCGATTCGCGAAAACACGCGCCTAGGGTGGCCGTTGGCAAAGTCGAGCACGGAATCGGCTACCGCCCATGGCAACTTGCCGTTGCTCACCATTACCATCTTCTCAAGCGTCAGATAGCCCGTCGCACCCGCGAAGAGGCGAGCCTCTTCCTTGGTGCGTGCTTCCTTCCTGGCCTGCATCGCGACCAGCCGCCGAACGAGCCTGCCGGTGCGGGTGCGGGACAGCACAAGCAGCGTCGACTGCCGAGTGTAGAGTTCTGCTTCGCTCATGATCAGGCCTTGTAGACGATGCGGACGGAGCTGCTGTCGCGCCGCGCGCGATCGAACGCATCCGGAAGCTGATCGAGCGTGACTGTCTCGCCGACAAAGCGCGTCAGGTTGATCTTGCCCTTGACGACGAGGTCGAGAGATTCGTACCAGTCCGCAAGTTGCGGGCCGCCACCGAATTGGATGTTGATGCCCTTCAGATGGGCCGCAACTGTCGGGATGCTATCTACGTTCGGGCCTCCGGCACTGAATACACGCGCGCCGAAAGCGCAGTTGTTGAGTACATCGCCGAGCACGCCTTCTTTACCGGCACATTCGTAGACGACCTGCTTGGTCATCGAGGACATGAGCACGTAGTCGTGCACTTCGTCGGGTGAACCCCAGGCGACGCGGCGCCATGCCGCATAGGGGGATTCCACCGCGGGATCGACGACAACATCGGCGCCAAACTCCAGAGCCAGCTTGCGGCGGCTTTCGGAAAAGTCGGCCGCGACGATCGGACCTGCGCCGCGCTGCTTGAGTCCAATGACAATCGACATACCGATCGCACCAAGACCGATCACCAGAGGAACGGAGGGTTTGCCCGCGAATGCCTCGGTACCGACGCGCGAGAAGTACCAGCCGACGGCCATTGCGTCGTTCACGGCGATGATCTCGACGGGAATGTCGTTCGGAACGGGCCTCGCAAAAAACTCGTTCATCAGAAAGTATTCACCGTAGCCACCTGGGGCATCCGGGGCGTAACCAATGATGCGGGTCTGCCCGGTGGGCATCATCAGTACCGGGATGCCGGTAACCCGCGTGCCGACGGGCCAGGCCTTGTCGGTGTCCGGGCCGTACTCCACCACTTCGGCGCAGTACTCATGGCCCATGACGACATCGTGTTCCGGTGAGTCGACGCGCAATCCGGTCCTGTCGTTGCGAGCCAACTCAGGATGATCGAAATGGTGGTGATCGGACGCGCAGATGGCGCACGCGAGCGTCCGCACCAGAATCTGCCCACTCCCGGGCACTGGCTTGGCGACGTCGCGGATCGCTAGCTTGCCGTCTCTGATGGATAACGCACGCATCTTCGAAAACCCCAATACCTTGAATAATTAAGACTGTCGCAATGACAGAAAAACATTTAAGGCGGGCTTCCGGTCGAGTGTCAACCCGAGGCCGCTGGGGTACCGATTTTTCCAGTCACCTCTGCCAAGCGACGTCCACAAGCCTGGATTCTGCGCGCTGGAATCCGGCTTATCGGATGAATGGCAATACCCAGCCGGGCATGGCCGCCGATACCGAGAACAGGTGCGGTGATGGACGTCACCGGCCGATTGGCGCCGGATTCCTCGAATGACGGTGCGGTGTACTCCAGCAGAATCTGATCCATTGCGGCCAGCAAGGTCGGATGCAATTCATCCATCGACCCGACCAGCGTCGTTAGCTGAGCAACTGCAGGTGTCGTCCAGTCGACGTCGTAGCCCCGCTCCCGCGAGAGTTCCAGCGCGCGTTCGAGTGCCTTGCCAACAGCCTTGCTCGGTGTCGCACGGCGCGCGAGCCAGGCCTTGCGCTCTTCTGCCGTCGCTACTGCTGCGAACGCGGTTCCGTACGGCGGCGCGTAAGGCACTTTCAGGCCAGGCGGCGGCGCGGGCACTGACTTCTCGGTGCGATAGAAATCCAGAACCAGCAACTCGTTCCCGACCAGTTCGATGACCGAGGTGGCGAAGCCCAACTCTTCCGCGAGATCTCGGGCAACGAGGCGTGCCGCACTCACGAGCGGCCGGGCCTTGTCGGCCTTCTTTGCGAGTGCAGCAAGCGCAGGGCCGAGCGCAAACGTCTTGTCGACGGGATCGCGGGCGACCCAGCCGCGATCGGACAGGGTCTTGAGGATCGAATGGGCCGTGCCTTGATTGAGACCCAGCGCCTGAACAATGTCGACGTAACGCAGACGGGCCGTCGGCTCCCTACCGAGCAATTCCATTACATCGAGGGCTCGGCCCGTAGGGCCAGATGGTGCGCCGCGCATTGACCATCTCCAAATTCTTCATGTACCGTTTACTTATACAATATTGTATCTCTAATAATTAAGAGAATAAATGCCGCAGCATTCATTTGCAGAGCGATATGGACCCTGGGCGCTGGTCGCAGGGGCCTCCGAAGGGGTGGGTCGAGCGTTCGCCGAAACCCTCGCCAGTCGCGGCCTGAACGTCGTCCTGCTGGCTCGGCGCAGGAGTGCGCTCGATGAGGTCTCAAGCGCAATCGAAAGCCGGCACGGAGTTCGGACTCGCATCGTCGCGCTGGACTTGGCAACTGCGGACGCCGCCACACGGATAGCGGCCGAGGTCAGCGACCTTGAGATTGGTTTTTTTGTTTATTGCGCAGGCGCTGATTCGAACTTCAAGCCCTTCCTGTCGTCACCCCTAGAGGTGGCTGAAGCGATGGTGCATAGAAACTGCACGGTGCTGATGCAGCTCAGTCATCACCTCTGCGGACCGATGGTTCAGCGCGGTCGTGGCGCCACCGTGATCTTCGGATCTGGGGCAGGGTTCGCCGGAACCGGGAAAATGGTCGCGTACTGCGCGACCAAAGCCTTCGATATGGTTTTCGCCGAAGCGCTGTGGTGCGAGCTCAAACCCAAGGGTGTCGACGTCCTTGGATTGATCCTTGGGGAGACCGACACGCCGGCGCTCCGACGCCTGCGATATGAACGCGGGCTCGCTCGCAGTCTGGATGAACCGGTCAAAGGCGCAGAGACGCCACAGGATGTGGTTAATGACGCAATCGCCCATCTTGAGAAGGGTCCGATTCGCCTCGCAAACAAAACGATGCGGTGGGGTCTGCGGTTTCTCTACCCGTTTTCCCGGAATTTCGTGGTTGGCCTCATGTCCAAGGCCAGCGAAAAGATCATGGGCAAGGACTGAAGCATGAGCCAGGTCGAAGACATCACAAATGTGCTGGTCCGTTATGCAACCGGCATCGACTCACGCGACTGGAATCTGTTTCGCACCTGCTTCACCGACGACTGCCAACTGGATTACGGAGCCTTGGGTCAATGGAGCAGCCGGGACGCAGTGACGCGCTTCATGCAGATGTCACACTCGGGACCATCCCAGCACCGGCTCACTAACTTCGCCATCACGGTTGAAGGGGATCAGGCGCGGTCACGCACTTATGTCGATGCCGTTGTACTCGGGCCCGGCGGATGGGGAGGAGTGAATACCATCGGCTACTACGACGATGAACTCGTTCACACAGCCGAAGGCTGGCAGATCGCGCGGCGGCGTCATACCGGCGTTCGGATGAAGTTTCTGGGCTTGCTAGGTCTCGTCCCCGCGGGTCTCGCGATGCGCCTAGCCGTGGTCGGTGCACGACGACTGAATGCTGCTGCCACCGCTGCATAGCAAGATCTTCCTCTCAGCACTTGCCGACGATCACGAGGTGTCCATGTCCGGCCATACAGTAGACCGTAGTGATGTCTGACCTTTCGGAACGGCCAGTACTGGTCTTGGGCGCCAGCGGATTCGTGGGTAGCCATACCGCAAGGCTCTTGGTCGCCAAGGGCCGAAAGATTCGCGTCTTGTATCGCAGGAGCAGCAATCAGGAAGCGCTCTCAGGACTTCCCGTCGAGCGATATTTAGGTGACGTGCACGACCCGGCGTCTTTGCGTGCTGCGATGCAGGGCTGCTCAACGATATTCCACTGCGTCGTTGATCCACGATTCTGGCTGACCGATACAGCGCCGCTCTTCCGAAACAACGTTGACGGACTGAGGAACTCCATGGACGCCGCATTGGCATGCGGCGTCGATCGGTTCGTATTCACGAGCACTATGGGAACCTTGGGCTTGAATCCAGATGGGCCGGTTACCGAGGACATCGAGTTCAATTGGATGGATCGAGCTCCGCCCTATATCCGCTCTCGCGTTGAAGCAGAACGACTGTTCCAGCTCTACTGTCGAGAGAAAGGTCTTCCCGGGGTTGCGCTATGCGCGGCCAACACCTATGGCCCCGAGGACTATCAGCCGACACCTCAAGGAAAGATGATCTGGGACCTAGCCTGTGGCACGTTCCCGGTGATGTGGGAGGCAGGAGCCCCGACCGTGGACATTCGGGATGTCGCGGAGGCGATGATTCTTGCTGAAACGCGCGGGTGCATTGGCGAGCGTTACATCCTCGCCAACGAGTACGTCAGCAATCGAGACCTCTGCGCCATTGCTGCAGGACAGACCGGCGTAAAGCCGCCATTGATCATTCCCCGCGCTGTCGCTCACACAATGGCTTGGGTCGGAGAGCAAATCTTCAAGTTGCTGCGACAGAAGGACTATCTGGTCAGATCCGATGCCATATTCTTGTCGAACGTATTTCGAGAGCTGGACCATTCCAAGGCATCTCGGGAGCTCGGGTGGCATCCCCGCCCATTTTCGGAAACCGTACGTGATGCCGTGGCATGGTGCTCGAGCTACCCAGGCCGGCACAATTGGGCGAAGGGCGTTAAACCAGCCGTGCGTCCAATGCGTGGATAGACAGCCACTAGAAAACCGGTCGATACGTTCGCCGGCCGTATCACTCGGAGCAACATCGCACTGGGATGTCACTTCGCTGCACAGCGCGATTTCAAAACTTGCCGATCAATCACCGGCGGCCCGTGAGCCTCTGCTTGTGTTGGCAACATACCCTTCGAGGAGGCCGCTTTCGGGCAGCTATTTTTGATTCCCCAAGTTCCGCTAGGGGCTGAAAGCGACCGAAAGGTCATCGCCGACGGCTCTGGAGCCAGTGCGCTGCTCAACGTCGCCCTCTTTGCCTGACTGCGTGGTACCTGTCTCAGGCGGCACCCGCCGCCAACAAATGGAGATAGACATGGACGATGAGGAGTTGTCAGAAGCTTGCGCGCGCGCGGTCGTCGTGGCCTCGGCTCACGTGCGCGGTGGTGCTCTTTGGCCTGAAGTGCTCAGAGATGTAAGTCAAAGATGGGATGGAGTTGACCCGCTCTCACGGACAGGTGGTCGCTTGATTCTCAAGCGATGGATTCAGTCTCCGCTGTGCGGAGCTTGGCGGCTGTCGATGGTGG
>NZ_QICN01000006.1 GCF_003201205.1 Sinimarinibacterium flocculans | reverse complement strand
GGATGTCGCGCGCGCCGTCGTTGAGAGCAGTCTTGTCGACGTTGCGCGCTGTCAGCATCAGCGTCTGCGCGCGATCGTCGCCGGCGGCGCGCCAGCGCTCGAGAATGGCCTTGAGCCGTTGATCGCGGTCCTGGATCTCCTGCGTGTCGGGTTTGAGGCGCGCCATCGCGGCCGGGATGTCGCCCTGAATTGCGGCGCGAACGGCCGCCTTGTGCTCGTCACGTGTCTGCCGCCGCAATTCGTCCAACTCGACGTGCTTCATGAGGGGCAGCATCTGCGCGAAAGGCTTGCCGGCCCCGATGGCGGGAAGCTGCTGCGGGTCACCGATCAGGATCACGCGAGCGCCCAGGCGCTCGGCGAGAAAGCTCAGTTTGCGCATGTCGGCGCTGCCGATCTGCGAGGCTTCATCGAGCACCCAGGCTTCCTTCTCGTGCTCTGCGCGGAGCTTCGCGGCCTCGTGCGGGCCGGCGTTCTTAAGAGCCGACCATGCGCGCTCCGCCGCGTTCAGATGCTTTCGCAGCGTGCTGGATTCGATGCCGCTTTCACGCGCGACCTGGCGGGCGGCGTCAGCATTGCCGGCCAGGCCCTTCAGCGCATAACCGCGCCCTTCGAGCAATTGCCGGGCCGTCCCGAGCATGTAGGTTTTGCCGGTGCCGGGCCGGCCGAGCACGCCGATGAAGCGGTCGCGGCTGGTGGCGATCAGCGTGGCGGCCTTGCGCTGGCCATCGTTGAGCTCGGTGCACGCCAGGGCGGCCGCGGCCTCTCGCGGGCTCATCACTGGCGACACGGCATTCTCGCCGCGCTGGACAGCCTCCAAGGTGCGTTTCTCTTGTTCCAGGGCCTTCGGCGTGGTCCACCCGTCCCGCGCGCCCAGGCGCGTTTCTCGCAGCGCACCGCCGGCTGCGTAGCGGCGCACGGCGGCCAAGGCGTTCGCCAGGCGCAGGCGGCCGACGCCGTTGGCCAAGGTCTCGCGCAACAGGTCACCTCGGAGGAAGACGGCCTCGCTCTCGGATAGCCGGTCCGAGGCATCGAGGATTGCTCGGGTGTCGTCGAAGCGTTCCGTCGGTGTCACGTCGCCGGCCTTGAGTGCACCGGCGAGCACGCGATCGCCATCGAAGCCGTGCTCTTGGGCTTGTGCCTTCCAATGCTCCGCGATCGCTTCGCGGGAGTACGGGTGCTTGCCGGAGCGCGTTCGAAGCGCGGCCTGTTCCGCAGCCTTGGCGCCGGTCAGGCCACGCTCCGCCATCGCGCGCTCGATGTCTTCCCGTCGCGTTGAGAAGGTTTCGATCAGCGGCTTGGGCACGGCGGCCAACTCAAAGCTGCCATCGCGTGCCGTCTTCTCGACGGCATAGCCGAGGCGCTGCGCGTCGGCGGCGAGCTCTGCCCGATAGATCATGCCGCCCAGCTTCTGATCCTCGTAAAACGGCTTGGATTCGATCGCTACCCAGCGGCCATCGGCGCGCTGCGTGACGTTGGCCACGACCGCGTGCGTGTGCAGCTGCGGGTCCATGTTGCGGCTGGTGTGGTGTTCGAACAGCGCCGCGACCAGGTTGTCGCCCTGACGCTGGCGTCCTTCCCAGGCCCAGCCGCCACGCTGGCGGTAGGCGGTGCTGTGCTTCTGAAGGTAGGCCAGCGCCTTCTCGACGGCGCGCTCGTGCGCTTCGCGCAGGCGCGCGTCCCCGAAGGCTTCGACCATGATCGACACGCTCTTCGGCGCGCTGAAGGTCAGATCCCAACCCGGCTGGGTCGTCTTCAGCGACGTGCCGTTCGGGAGCTTGCCGTCGAGAAGATTCTTGAAGGTGTCGGGATCAACGGCACCGGATAGTCCCAGGCGCTGCGCTGCGGCGCCCCACCACTGACCTTGTGCGTCGGACGACTCGGTGCGTGTGGTGTAGTAGTCGTCTTTCTCGTAGTACGAGACTGCAGCCGCGCTGTCGCGCAGGCGTGAAATCGTGAGCATCGGGCTTGCTCCTGCAAGTCCGATCCCGCCGCCCTGCACACGATTCTACCGAGCCAGGGCACGCGCTGCTCGATCTCGCGACAATCAGCTCTTCGAGAGTGCATTTTCTCTGCGTGCCGTCCGCAGCTCGCATAGTGTCGCTTCTACACTACAGAGTGTCGTCTGCACAGCCTGCCGGGCTCGCGCCGTCTGCGCGCGCAGCTCGGCCGTCAACTCGACCAACAGCTGCTCCGTGCCCTGCGGACCTTTCTGCGAGCGCCTATCGATTTTGGTCACCAAGCATCACTCTCGCGAAGGCTGAGCTACGGCAGGTCCGCGATCCGCATCGGTTCGTCGCGGCGCATCGGCTCCAGCTCGACGCCCCCGTGCGTCTCGCCGATCTCCGCCAATGCCGAGCCCAGACCAAACTCGCTGGCCGGTACGCCATCGCGGTAGTGCTTGCCCAGTATCTCGATCGCCTGATCGTAGGTCAGTTCGCCACGAATCAGCTTGGCGTCGAGCACCCGCACGACCGGGCTCGCGGGTGGTAGCCCCTCGCGGAGGTTGCTGCGCTCGGCGGCAGCCAGAGCGGCCGCTCGTGCTCCTTCGGGATTGGTGTTCGAGTTCTGCGTCATGCTGGCTCCCGGTGCAGTGTGGGATTCCGTATCGTATTTCGTATCGTAGTTACGAAATACGATACGAAGCGCGGTGGCGGCCCAGGATGCGGAACCATCTCAAGGCCTCACACGTCTCGAATGGTTGCCGCGAAGACATACGATAACGCGACGCGGGCCCTCGGCGCTCCCACTTCCGAAGCTGCGCATCGACGTTTCGCATGCGAAACGGATCAGAACAGAAAAAGGCGACTGCCGCGAGGGGCCGCCGCCCGATCTGAGAAATAGCTAAAAGGGATAAAATAGCCAATGTTTCACGTGGGACATCGGCGACGTTTCGCATGCGAAACTGAGGCGGCCGCCCCTTGGAGCGACGATGACTACGGATACAGCACCGGACGTTCGGTACAGCTTGGTGATCTCGGCAGACCTCGACAGTCGCCTTGAAGCACTGGCGCAGGGCCGCTCCATGAGCAAGGCCGACATCCTGCGGCGCGGATTGGCGCTGTATGAGGTTGCGGTTGGCGCTCAAGCAACCGGCAGCCGGTTCGGAATCGTCGACGCGGATGACCGGCTCACCACCGAGATTGTGGGGCTCTGATGACGGCAATTCAGTGGGGAGAGGCGTCGCGATATCGCGGCCCGTTCATGTGCTCGACGAGCTAAGTCTCGCCGAAACAGGGAGGGTGATTCCGGCTGGTTCACCAGGGCCAGGCGGCGTAGATGACTTCCTTTGTGAGCGATCCGCTCATGACCAAGAACAGCAGGGCAAATCCGGTCAGGTAGATGTTCAGCCGCCAAAGAAGGAGCAGCATACCGACGAAGCCTCGATAGCGAACGACGTAACGCTTGGCAATCCTTCGATACTCGCCACCCTTCGAGAAGGTCCACACGAACAGCACCGCGAAGAAGATCGCTGCAAACGGAGGCGGCCTCTCGAACTGCAGCGCCGTAGCCGCGAGCGAGACCCCCAAGACTCCGATGACGTCGTTAGCAAAGGAAAAATACCGATCCGCGATCTCGTCTTCCAGACTTCCATGCAACACCGACATGACTCCTGCGCCTCCCCCTGGGTAATTGGCGCCGACCGTTCTGGGAAGCTCTGAACGCGTCGGAAGAAGTTGCTGCTGCACAGCTATATCAACTTTTCCAAGTCAGACGCAGCGAGACGCTCCACCCGCTCCGTCATCACGCCGTTCGGCCACCTCTGGCGATGCAAAAGCGTCACCGTTCCATCCCTGCCTGGAATGCGAACGGTCCACTCATAAATGGGCCGGCTTTCTCGATGAGTCTGAGAGGGTGGTAGCTGCTCGCCCCCGGGTACGTCGCCCCCCGGCTCAACGGAAAAGTCAGGATCGCCCAGCACCGCCAGTTGCGCCGCACGCGACTCAGCACCCGCAGATTGTCCTACAAGACTGGGCGTCGTTTGCCGGCGACACCATCGCCAAGCGGACTTGTCCAGAGTCAGGTAACTCCGAAGGCCTTCTACTGACTCCAAGCTCTCGATCTGGTGCTCCGGAACATGAAGCACCAAATCGAACGTACGCTCGCCGTCCTCGTGACCCACATCATGCGCGCTGATCGAGACACGGAACTCACGCCCATCGGGCAAGACAAGCAACCCCTCGGTGTAGTCGACGATCTCAAAGCGCTCGATAGCGACCGCGTCGACAGTCTCAGCACGAACGTCCAATAGAGGAGCGCCCGGGAGAATTGGCGGTAGAGGGATCGCGTCGACCGTTCGCATCGCGGACTCGATCGCGGCCGCGAGGGCTTGGCCAGCGCAGCGTTCTACGGTCTGGCCATCGAGGTGTCGAAAGTGTGGGCGCCTCTTATAGATCTTCGCTTCGGCGTTCACCGCTTCCAGGGCCTGCCCGCAGCCAGGGCAGACGCAATTGCAGCGTTGTCCGGTCGCCCCCTCGCGAACGTGCCTGAGGGCACCCGACTCAGCATCGAGTGCAAACACCAGCGCATCGTCGCGTCCTAAGGCCACAACCTCCCCTCCATCGAGAACTGAATCCGATGATCAGCCGCACTCACGTCGGTTCTCGATGACCCGCGCAAGCTCGCCCGCTAGCCGAGCAGCTCCCGAGGGATGCAACCTCCGGACATGAGCAATTCGCCCGCGAATCGAATCCACCGACCGGTTGAAGGACGCACCCGACTGCATCTCGCGCAACTGGTGGATTGCCGCACGGACCTGATCGCGGTAGCGGCGAGGTATTGTCGGTGCGGAGGCCGAATTGACTACGAGGCCAGTGATCTTCTGCTGAACTCCGCCAGACATGATCTTGAGCTTCGGCTTCAGCCGCCCGCGGCCCGTCGCGCGATGCACCTTCAGGCGCCGTGCTGAGAGCAGCTTCGCCGCCACGTTGATCAGTGGTCTCGGATCGCCGCCAGATATCGCAATGTCGTCGACGAATCGGGTGTAGGTAAGGTCGAGCGAAGCAGCGGCCGCTTCAAGCGGCTTGTCGACCTGAAACGCCAGCACAAGGTTCGCGATCGCAGGACTAGTCGGCGCGCCCTGCGGAAGCTGGCTGTCGTATGTCGTGAGTCGGGTCAGCAACCGCGCTACGTCGCGCCCAAAGCCAAGGTCATTCCGGAACATCCTATAGACGACATAGTGCCGCACACTGTCGAAGAACGACTTCACGTCCACGCAGATTACGCAAGGCTTTCCGAGATGCTGTTCGGCATTGGTCCGCGGCGAGCGGCCACTTACTGCCCCGTGAACGCATGCCGACAACTCGATCGGATCAAGAATGACGCGATGGATGCGCTGCTGAAGCGCCTTGAGTTCCTTTCGAGGCACGTTGAGCATGCGAGAGCGTCCACGCTTCTCGTCATAGAGAGCGGTAGGACGGTAGTGTGAATCGATGTCGTCAGCGATTTCCGTCATGCGCTCGATCGGTGTCCCGACGCGGGCAGCGAGATCGCGAATCGACAGTATCGGTGCGGCTACCATTCAGGCATCCAGTGCCAGCTGACGCGGCGCGTCCGGTGTTGCAGAGACGAGCAGTCGCAACAAGGTTCGCGCAAGATCGGTGACGTTGCGATCGTCCTCGGACTCGATGGCCCGCGAAGTCGAAGCCAGCACCGTCACCATTGCCGCCGGCACTCCTACTGCGCCGGCAAGACCGTTAATGACGCGCAGACTGGGCTGCCGTTTGCCAGCCTCGATCAGCGAAAGCTGGCTCGTTGAAACGCGCATTCGCTTGGCCAACTCGGACTGCTTGAGTCCGAAGGCCGCGCGGATGATGCGAAATGCTTTTGCGTAGTCGTGCTGTTCCATTAGATCTGAATCACCCCGGTCTTCAGCCTGCCTGCTGCTCAACGAGTTCGGCGAGAACAGCCATTACGATCTCAGTTGCCAGGAATAGCTTCTGGCGATCCAACTTCCCTGACCGTGCTGCCATCTCCAACTCCCGCTTTGCAACCCGCAGTCGATCTCCTCGACCAGGTCCAAGTCTCGGGTCATTCAGCACCTTGGTGATCAACCGCAGTGCCTCTTGAAGCTCTTTCGATTTCATGACGTTTGCCTCTCTTGCTGGGGCGGATGCCCCCTCGCCGTTGAGCAAGACCCCGAGAAAGGCCCGAGACGGACCGGGTGATTCAGACTCCAGTAGCGCGCATAGCGCTCCTCGCCACCACCGATCACTCCGCCAGTCCAGGCTCAGTCGCCCAGCCCTCGGGAGTGCGTGACAGCATGCGTACCTCACGGCACGCGGCCCGCGACAAAGCGCACGGGCCATTGAGTGGGGCAAGCCCCAGACTCCGGCACCAGTTCACGTGGCACCGCTTAAGGTCTTCAAACGCCTGAATTTGAAAGAGCGCGAACGCCGGGTAGCCGGCGCCCTGTGCAGATAATCTTGAACGAGCTCTCGCGGCTTGTCAACTATATTGACTCTGGGACACCCTAATTGACATAGAGCAATAGACTGTAAGTAGATCGTTCTCCGCCGTTTCGCATGCGAAACGACCGATCAGGGGTCGGCGGGATTGGAAGTAGGGTCGCATTCCGCGGACGCCGGCATTTCCGAGTACGACGAAAAGATCGACAGCACCGGTTGCTCAACGATGAATCCCGGCGACGCCTGCATCGGCGCGAGGGCATGGACTCCCGGCGCTAACGCTGCCCGTTTCGGCGGTTGACGGCCGCCGGTGTTCAAGCCAAGCTGCAGTTCAAGGGCTGGAATGTCCTGCGTCCACTGCAAAGCCGCCGGCAAATCGCTTCAACGCTGTACCGCATGACAGTTCTCCTTTCCAGGGAACCTCAGCGAGTGGAATGTGGTACCCAACGCATCAGGAAACTGTTATGAACATGCAGCAGCATCTCGACACCTGTAAGCGCCGAGCGCATCAGATCAAGGCAGATCATCCAAGCCTTGGCTACATGAAGCGCTTGGACATCGCCGCCCAGGAACAAGGTTTCAAGCACTACACGGTGCTTCAGAAGCTGTTCAAGCTCCTCGGACCGGATGCGGCGCCAAGCCGCATCGCGATTGTAAGAGCAGGCGGGAACGAGTCGGACTCTCCATATAGGCAACTGACCGCCGGAGTCGGCATTGCTTGGAGATCGGCGACGCCTGCCACGGATTCGCGTTGAAGCGCTGAGGGCGCTCGTGACGCGCGACTGTAGTAGCCATCTGCGTTTCGCACGCGAAACGCAGATGGCTCACGGACGACTGGCTTCTACGAGGATTCTCAAGCATCGAGGCAGCGCGCCGAGCCTAGTGCGTCGGAATCTCAATGCACAACACGCGCGTGTGCCGGCGCAGGAGTGCCGGAGATTCAGCAGCAGGGCCGATGGAAGAACCCGCAGATAGTGGTCCGCTATGGCGAGCGCATCGAAGCGGGCCGCAGCGCAATGGCGAAGTTCAGAGGGGGGTGACGTTTCGCGTCGACAGCCCCTTACCGAGGCTCGAACTCGCCGCGCTGAGCGATCGAGTCGTGCATGGCGTCCGGCGCCAGATCCAGTCCACCGGGCCACGTCACAACCCCCAGCTCGACACCAACCTGGGAAAACAAAGTTGGGTCAGCGAGGCGGCGGAACTCGCCGGCCTCCTGCGACTGCACGAGGCGCCTCATTCTGACGGTGCCTGACAGGCCGTCGTTGAACTCGACCTTCAGCTCAAAATCCGGCAGCACCTCGACGCGGCGAACACGCCACGGCGCCGCCGGCACGACAGCCGGCGCTACCGCAGGGGCTCGATCTTCTTCGGCGGCTGCTCGCGCTCGCACAGCGTCCAGTCCTCCATCAGTTCCCGTCGATGAGCTTGCGCCCATGCCAGTACCATCTCATGGGCGCGGCGATCTTCACCAAGTAGATTGCAACCTGATTTGCCGATGCGCCGGTAAGCATCTTGGGCTAGACGTTGCTATCGGAGTACGAACTCGCCGCGTTGCGCGGTCGAATCGCGCATTGCGTCCGGCGCCAAGTCTAGGCCGCCAGGCCAGTTGAACACCCCCACGTAAACGAGCGCCGAAGAGCCGGTGGGTGTCGCTGCCGACTCCGCGTTTCGCATGCGAAACGTCAATGTCTGCCCCTTTACTTCCGTTGGCGGATTATTTCTTGCCATAGGTGGTGTCGTGATCTGGAGGGATCGAGAGCAGACGGATGAAGTCGCCATCGCGGTAGGCCACTGCCCGGCGCGCCTGTGTGATGCGCAGGCTATAGAGTGCTGCAATGCCTGCGGGTGGCTCGACGCTGGTGATCTTTTCCCAGCGCAGGCCTTTGTCTCGATAGACCTGATTCCAAGTGAGCTGGCGCAGCTTGCCCAGCATGTCCAGTGCCGCGTGACGTTCAGCTTTCTGCAATCCGAAGAGGTCGCGTTGGAATACGGGATTGTTCAAATCCAGGCGAACCGTGGAGTCGCGGTCAGCGGCTGTCATCGCGCAGGCGCTTCAACAGCGCTTCGCCATCGTCGTCGCTCGCAGGGTGAGACTGAGCCCAAGCCAGCGCCTCACGCAGGCTCTCAGCGGTTTGCGGGTGGTGCAACCAGCGCTCGTTGTCGGGAACCACCGTAGCGGTGCGTACCAACCAGACACCGGGTTCCTTTTCTTCGAGCAGCACTTGCCGCCCGGCGTACTGCTTGCCCAGGGAAATCGTCCCATTGGCCCCGACAATTTTCACAGTGGACTGGGTTGTGAGAGCGGGCACCGCCACCTCCGAGCTTGTAATGGCACTATCGCACTATAGCACGAACACACAAATGCGAGTGCCGACCTCGGCCGGGCGGCAGTCGCTAGGATATCGGCGACGCCGGCACGGGGGCGGGTTTCAGGGCAATCAGCGTCGAGACCTGCTGGTGGGTTTGTAGCCAAGCGGCCGTGACGGCGCATCGTGCGCCGACCAGGCCAGTCATTTTGGCGAGATCGTCCGTCAGGTTGCGACTGAAAATCGGTTCGTGGTGGGCTACACGATTCCGCAGCAAGCGGATTTGCTCGAGATCGTTGTATATCTGTTCGCGAAGCGTTGCCGGCAGCAGCTGATGATTCAGGTTGGGGAACAGCCGGGGCAGAAGCGGATTCCACAGACGAACGTCATGGCGCCGCGTGTACATCTTCTGCCAGAACGCGAATTTGAGTTCAGGGATGACCTTACCCGTCGTTGGCTGACGAGCACGAACAGTTCGCAGATCGCGTTGAGGGTCGTAGTACGTTCCTGATGGAAGGCTGCGCTCAAAGTTGGTATCCCAGGGCCAGCGTGGGCCATATGTGGCCTCGAGCGCTTCGTGGACAGCATTGCGAATGCTCACCTCGCATATGTGCAGTGGCGCCATCAAGGCGGCGGAGATCTGCGCATTCCACGTGTAGAGTTCTAGGGCCGAGACATCGGGGGCCGCCGACGTGCGCATGGCCGTTTCGTATGTCCCCATGCGAGCGGACGAAATGATGCCCTTGACTGCGGCGGCGATAGCGGGCGTTGACATCCTGAGCAAGCTCCCATAGTCTTCTTGTGCTGGCTTCGGGACATGTGGGCGCAAGCCTCCCCCCGAGGACATACGATAACGCGAAGGCTCACGGAAACGTGGGCCTTTGTCGTTTCGGCGCAAAGGCGCATCGACGAAGACCGCGGTTTCGCATGCGAAACCGCGCCAAAGACAGATAAAGCAACCGCGAACGAGATCGGTCGCCCGGAGTCCACCCGGACCAAAGGGAGGGTGAAAGCGGCCTGGGGCAGAATCGACGGCGCAACAAGCGAGCGTGCGAAACTGTAGTAGCAATGCTCAAAAGTTCCGGCGACTATCTGAAAATCTGCGCTGCAGCAGCAGCCTACAAAGGTAAGCTGCTGGACCGACCGATCGTGCTTGAACACGACACTCGGAATGCTCTGGATATCCTCCGAGATCGATCAGCCGACACGATCACTCACTTCGTCGACGTGCCCGTTCGAGACATCATCGGTTGCGGACATCTCAACTTCGGGGCCCCGCCATTGACATGGAGAGAATCCATCCGAAAGGTCGGCTATGGCTGGCAGGACGGTGTCATTAACTACTTCGAGTCTGCAATTCGAGATGCCGATTTCCCTGGCGATGGCGCTCGCTACGGCCTTCGGTTGCTTCGTCATCGTCTGCCGGGAGGTCGAGGTCCGATATTCGTCGAGAACGGCATACACCGATCCGTTGGGCTGGTGAATTGGATGATCTCTACGCGCGGCGACGAGAGCGTAGTAATCCAAGTCCAGGTTTGCGAGTGCCCATTGAGAAGTGACTTGGCGTTTGGCCTGGCCGCACTGGCTAACGGCAAGCCCGTCCGCATGAGATCTTTACTGTCGACTTATTCCGCCCCCTACCGACCACCGTTTGTAGCGCCGGAAGCTTCCGCATTAGTCCTCGTCGGCGAGTTCGCGCAACCGGAAGCTTATGCCCTCATCGGCCAAGGCAGAGAGACTGCACTTCACGAGGTGCATCCGCCGCAACGGCCGCTGCTCCAACGCCCGTCGGCTTGGCGACGTCACTACCTTGAATGCCTACAAATCGCCATGGGGCCGGAAACTATCGTCCCGAGCGGATACCTAGACGCGGTGGCAGAGGCATCTGCGGACAAGCGAAACGACTAGCGGCGGCGTTTCGCATGCGAAACGCACGTCGAGCGCTCAGAGACCATTCGATCTGCTCTACATCTGCTCCGAACCCGCAACATAGTGCAAATTCGCGCAATGTTCCACAAAGACGCGCAATGTCATTGTTGTTGAATTTCAACGCGTTATGATGTGAATCAGGTGCTTACATGCGCCTGTGCCTTCCCTTAGGAGGCGGATGCTCTATCCACTGAGCTACGAAGGCGCTGATCCCGCAAACGATACCGCCAATAATCCATCATGGCGCCGCGTCCTGCCCGGCCGTCCATGGCCGGGCGTTCGCCGGGGCGAATGTCCACTGGACATTCGCTGATCCGGCTCACCCACTGAGCGACGAAGGCCTTGCTCCAACCGCGCGCATGGTAGTCCAAGGCGCATCAGCCCTGCAGGACCTGCCCCAGGAACGCCTGCAGGCGCGGATGCCCGGACCCGTCGAAAAAGCGTTGCGGTTCATCGACATGGCAGATGCGGCCGGCGTCCATGAAGACCACCCGGCTGGCCACCGCGCGGGCGAAACCCATCTCGTGAGTCACGACGCACATGGTCATGCCCTCTGCCGCCAGCGCCTTCATCACGTCCAGCACTTCCCCGACCTTCTCGGGATCGAGCGCACTGGTGGGCTCGTCGAACAGCATGATCTGCGGATTCATCGCCAGCGCGCGGGCGATGGCGACGCGCTGCTGCTGGCCGCCGGAGAGCTGCCCCGGATACTGGTCGTGCTTGTCACCCAGACCGACCTTGTCGAGCAGCCGCAGGGCCTGTTCGCGCGCCTGCGCGTCGGCGACACCGCCGACGATGCGGGGCGCCAGCATCAGGTTCTGCAGCACCGTGCGATGCGGAAACAGGTTGAAGGCCTGGAACACCATGCCGACGCGGGTCCGCAGGCGGTTCAGGTTGGTGCGCCGGTCGTGCACCGCCTCGCCCAGCACCCGGATCTCGCCGGCGCTGATCGGCTCCATCGCGTTGAGTGTGCGCAACAGCGTCGACTTGCCCGAGCCGCTCGGGCCGACGATGCAGACCACCTCCCCGCGCGCAACCGTCAGCGACACCTCGTCCAGTGCGGCAACGCCGTTGCCGTAGGTCTTGCAGACGCCGCGCGCCTCGATCAGGACCTCAGTCATGGGCGAGCCTGCGTTCGAGCCGCCGTACCCAAATCGACAGCGCGCCGGTGAGCAGCAGGTACATCGCCGCGACCGTGAACCAGACCTCGAAGGGGCTGAAAGTCGAGCTGACGACCTCGCGGCCGGCCTTGGTCAGATCCGTCAATGCCATCACCGACACCAGCGAAGAGTCCTTGATCAGGTTGATGAACTGCCCCGCCAGCGACGGCAGCGACTTCTTGAACGCCTGCGGCAGCACGACGTGTCGCATCGCCTGCGGGTAGGACAGGCCGAGGCTGCGCGCGGCCTCCATCTGGCCCCGCGGCACGGCCTCGATGCCGGCGCGCACGATCTCGGCGACATAGGCCCCGGTGAACACTGACAGCGCGGCGACGCCCGCCGTGAACGCCGACAGGTTCATCACCGTGCCGACGAAGAAGTAGAAGATGAAGATCTGCACGAGCAGCGGCGTGCCGCGGATCAGTTCGACGTAGGTCGCCGAAAGCGCGCGCGCCGCCGGATTGTGCGCAACCCGGCCAAGCCCGGCGACGACGCCGATGCCGAGCGCGAACAGCAGCGACAGCGCCGACAGCTTGAGCGTGAGCCACAGCCCCCAGACCAGCGGTCCTGCGGCGATGCCGGAGCGCATCGCGATCGCATCGCCCTCGAACACCAGATCGCCGTCGCCGCTGAGCACGCGGTCGAACGCGTCGATCCGCACCCGCTCGGCCGTGCGCAGGGATTCGACCTCGAGACTGCGCCCGTCGTCGGCAAGCTTCACGAAGCCGTCGAACGGCGCCACCACCTCCTCGCCGTCGAAACTCACGACGTACTGGGGAATGCGCTCCCAGTGCCAGTTGTAGTCGACGCGCTGCGCCGCGGCGTAGACCCCGTAGCCGAGCGCGGCCATCACCGCCGCATACAGGACGTACCAGCCCCAGGGTCGCACGGCCCGCCCCGGGTCAGCCGGCGACATTCTTCAACCAGGCCGTGTTCTCGAACCACTTGCGATAGAGCGCATCGTAGATACCCTCGTCGCGGATCTGCCGCAAGAAGTTGTTCAGCCAGTTGAGAAAGTCGGGGTCGCCCTTGCGCACCGCCCAGCCGAGCGCCTCGCGGGTGAACGGCTCGTGCAGGTGCACCACCGAATCCGCGAACCGCGCGGCGTAGATGACGTTGTAGGGCAGGTCGTAGACGAAGGCGTCGGCGCGACCGCTGCGCACCTCGATGGTCGCGTCGGCCTCGCTTTCGAAGCTCCTGATCCGCGCCTTGGGCATGAAGCGCCGCGCGGCGATGTCGCCCGTCGTCCCGAGCTTGGTGGCGATCGTGTAGCGCTCGTCGTCGAGCTGGCTGTAGCTGCTGATCGTCTCCCGATGCTTGGGGTTCATCAGGACCGACTGGCCGATGTAGATGTAGGGGTCCGTGAAGTTGACCTGCAGGTTGCGCTCCGGCGTGATCGTCATGCCTCCCATCAGCACATCGAACTTGTCGGTCAGCAGCGCCGGGATGATGCCGTCCCACTGCGTGTTCACCAGCGTCAGTTTCACACCCATCGACTTGGCCATCAGCCGGGCCAGATCGACGTCGAAGCCGATGATGTTGCCCTTGCGGTCGAGCATCTCGAACGGCATGTAGCCGGCTTCGAGCCCCACGCGCAACTCGCCGCGCTTGAGGATCTGGTTGAGCGTTGACTGCTCCCACAGCGCCTGATCCGACGCCCACACCGGCAGGCATGTCAGCAGGGCGAGTAACAGACTGGCACAGACCGATCGAATCATCACGATGAACCTTGTCGAGTCGTCCCGCCCGCACGGCTGCCTGCGGGCACGCGCTTGGGAGAAGAGGCCGTGGGCATCCGCCGCTTCCCGGCGCACCCCCAGGATTCCCCTCATGCGTAATATCCGCGTGCAGGACACGATGTAGATTCCCCCGATTAGAACAGAACGGGTCCGGCCGATGCGAGAGGAGTTCGCCCCCTTCCTGCAGTGGATCGACGCGCAGTTGCCGGAGATGCGCGACTCCCTCGTGCAACTGTCCGACCAGAACTCCGGCAGCTTCAACGCCGCCGGTGTGCGCGCGGTCGGCGAGCGCCTGCGCGCGCGCTTCGCGCCGCTCGGCTGCACGCACGAGTGGATCGAACTGCCGACCTTCGTGTCGACCGCGGACGACGGACGCCCGCGCGAACACCCCATCGGACCGGCGCTGCGCCTGCGCCAGCGGCCCGATGCGCCGCTGCAGGTGTTTCTCGGTGGCCACCTCGACACCGTCTTCGGGCCGGATCATCCGTTCCAGAAGACACGTCCGGACGGCGACGACGGCCTGCACGGCCCCGGCGTCGCCGACCTCAAGGGCGGGCTGCTCGTCATGTGGGCCGCGCTCGCGGCGCTCGAGCGCAGCCCGTGGCGCGAACGCATCGGCTGGGAAGTCCTGCTCAACCCGGACGAGGAGATCGGCTCCGCCGGCTCCGATCCCCTGCTGCGCGCCGCGGCCGGCCGCAACCGCTTCGGCCTGATCTACGAGCCCTCGTTTCCCGATGGCGGACTGGCGTCGGGCCGCAAGGGCAGCGGCAACTTCGATGTCATCGTCCACGGTCGCGCCGCGCATGCCGGCCGCAACCCGGAGGAAGGCCGCAATGCGCTGCGCGCCGCGGCCGACGCGATCCGCGCGATCGACAGCCTCAACGGCAGCCGCGACGGCGTGACGCTCAACATCGGCTATGCCCACGGCGGCGGCCCGCTAAACGTCGTGCCGGACCTCGCGGTCTTCAAGCTGAACGTGCGCACGACGATTCCGGACGATCAGTGCTGGGTGCAGGAGCAACTCGACCGCATCCTGATCGACGCGCGGCGTGACGGCATCCGCTTCGAGCTGCGCGGCGGCTTCACCCGGCCGCCGAAGATCGTCGACGCCCGCGCGCAGACGCTGATCGACTGGCTCGGCGACTGCGGGCGCGCCCTCGGCACGCCACTCGCGTTCAAGCCCACCGGCGGCTGCTGCGACGGCAACAATCTCGCCGCACACGGCCTGCCGAACGTCGACAACCTCGGCGTCGTCGGCCGCGATATCCACTCGGACGCCGAGCGCATGCGCGTCTCGTCGCTGACCGAGCGCGCGAAGATCTCCGCGCTGCTGCTGCTGCGCTGCGCCAGCGGCGAACTGGAGTGGCACTGAGATGACGGCCCGCCTCGACCGTACCGGACGGCGCGCCGCGCCGGGGGACATCTGACATGCGCTACATCCGCCCGATCGAAGCCGACGATCTCGACGCCCTGCTGCAGATGGCACGCACCGCCGGCGCCGGATTCACCTCGCTGCCGCCCGACCGCGACACCCTGCGCGCGAAGGTCGAACGCTCGCTCGCATCCTTCGCCGAGGACGTGCGCGAACCCGGACACCAGCGCTACATGTTCGTGCTCGCCGAATCGCAGACCGGAGAGATCGGCGGCTGTTGCGCCGTCGAGGCGGCCTGCGGCCTCGACGAGCCGTTCTACAACTACCACGTCGGCCTCACCGTCCACGCCAGCCGCACACTGGACGTGTACACGCGCGTGCCGACGCTCTACCTGTCGAACGACCTCACCGGCACGAGCGTGCTGTGCTCGCTGTATCTGGCCCCGACATTCCGCGAGAGCGGCATCGGGCATCTGCTGTCGAAGTCGCGCTTTCTGTTCATCGCCGGGCAGCGCCCGCGCTTCGCCGACAAGATCATCGCGGAAATGCGCGGCGTCTCCGACGAGACCGGCCGCTCGCCGTTCTGGGAGGGGCTGGGCCGTCACTTCTTCAGCATCGAGTACGAGCGCGCCGAACATATCGTCGGCCAGGGCAACAAGGCGTGCATCGCCGAACTGATGCCGACGCACCCGATCTACACCACCCTGCTGCCGCCCGAGGCGCAGCAGGTCATGGGACGCGTGCACGAACAGACCGCGCCGGCGCTCAAGCTGCTGGAGCAGGAGGGCTTCCGCTACCAGCGTTACATCGACATCTTCGACGGGGGACCGACGGTGGAGGCGCCGACGGCCCAGGTACGCTCGATCCGGCGTTCGCGGCTGCTGCGCGTGCGCATCGGCGAGCCGGCCGGACGCGGCCTGCCGCATCTGGTCTCCAACCAGTCGCTGGGCGGCTTTCGCTGCGTGCTTGCCCCGCTCACGCCGCAGCAGGACAGTGTGAGCCTGACACCGGAACTGGCAACGACCCTGGGCCTCGCCGAAGGCGACAACGCACGCGTGGTGGCGCTATGACGCAGACGGATTTCAAGACGACCGGGGAGCTGTATCTCGACGGACGCTGGCGCGGCGGCGCCGGTCCGGCGTTCGAGAGCCTTGCCCCGCACGATGGGCGCCGCGTCTGGCAGGGCCATGCGGCCGACATCACCGATGTCGACACCGCGTTCGCGGCCGCACGCGCGGCGTTCCCGGCCTGGGCCGATCGCCGCTTCGACGAGCGCGCGACGCTGGCGCGCGCGTTCGCCGTCATGCTCAAGGACCAGTCGGAGCCGCTGGCGCGATGCCTCGCCGAGGAGACCGGCAAGCCGTTGTGGGAGGCCCGCACCGAAGTCGCCGCCATGGTGGGCAAGATCGAGCTGTCGATCCGTGCCAATCGCGAACGCACGGGCGAGCACGAACAGGCCACCGACTTCGGCCGCCACGTCCTGCGCCACCGGCCGCACGGCGTCGTCGCGGTCTTCGGGCCGTACAACTTTCCCGGCCACCTGCCCAACGGCCACATCGTGCCGGCGCTGCTCGCCGGCAACTGCGTGCTGTTCAAGCCCAGCGAACTGACGCCGGCCACGGCGGAAATGACCCTACGACTGTGGGAGCGTGCCGGCATCCCGCCCGGCGTGCTGCAGTTGCTGCAGGGCGAGCGTGCCACGGGCGAGGCCATCGCCGCCCATGTGCAGCTCGACGGCCTGTACTTCACCGGCAGCCAGCGCACCGGCGCCCTGCTCCACCGCCAGTTCGCGGCGGACAGCGGTCGCATCCTCGCCCTGGAACTCGGCGGCAACAACCCCCTGATCGTCCGCGCCGTGGCCGACACCGACGCCGCGGTACTCGACACGGTGCAGTCGGCCTTCATCACCAGCGGTCAGCGCTGCACTTGTGCGCGCCGGCTGTTCGTGCCGCGCGGCAGCTGGGGCGATGCCTTCGTCGAGCGTCTCGTGGCGGTGACGCGCGGGCTGCGCATCGAGCGCTGGAACGCGGAGCCACCACCGTTCATGGGACCGGTGATCAGCGCCCGCGCCGCCGACCAGTTGCTGGCGGCGCAGGAGCGGTTGCTCGCGGTCGGCGCCCACAGCGTGCTGCCGCTGCGACGGCTCGACCCCGGTCCGGCCTTCCTCGCCCCGGGCATCATCGACGTGAGCGCGCTCGCCGAAGTGCCGGACGAGGAGTACTTCGGCCCCCTGCTGCAGCTGATCCGCTACGACACGCTCGACGAGGCCATTGCCGGCGCCAACCGCACGCGCTACGGCCTGTCGGCCGGCTTCATCGGCGAGGATGCCGCCGAGTACGAGCGCTTCCGCCTGCGCATCCGCGCCGGCATCGTCAACTGGAACCGGCCGACGACCGGCGCCTCGGGCGCCTTCCCCTTCGGTGGTGTCGGCGTCAGCGGCAACCACCGGCCGAGCGCGTACTACGCCGCAGACTACTGCGCGTATCCGGTCGCCAGCAGCGAGGCGCCGCAGCCGCTGCAACCGGCACAACTGCCGCCGGGACTGCTGCCGTGACCGTGATCCCGTCCGCCCTCACCCTCGAAGCCAACTTCGATGGCCTGGTCGGGCCGACGCATCACTACGCCGGGCTGTCCTTCGGCAACGTCGCCTCCGAGCGCAATGCGCACCGCGCCGCCAACCCGCGCGAAGCCGCCCGCCAGGGGCTGATGAAGATGCAGGCGCTGGCGGCACTGGGCCTGCCGCAGGGCGTGCTGCCGCCGCACGAGCGTCCGCACCTGCCGACGCTGCGGCGGCTCGGCTACAGCGGCACGGATGCGCGGATTCTCGCGCGCGTGGCGCGCACGGCGCCGGAGCTGCTGTCGGCGGTGTCGTCGGCCTCGGCGATGTGGACCGCGAATGCCGCGACCGTCTCGCCCAGTGCCGACTGCGCCGACGAGCGGGTGCACTTCACGCCGGCCAACCTGTGCACGAACCTGCATCGCGCGATCGAGGCCGACACGACCGCGCGCATCCTCAAGGCCGTATTCCCGGACCCGAGCCACTTTGCCCATCACGTCCCGCTGCCGGCCACGCCGACCCTCGGCGACGAGGGCGCCGCCAACCATACGCGCCTGTGCAGCGACTACGGCGACGCCGGCCTGGAACTGTTCGTCTACGGCCGCGGCAGCGACGACGAGTCGCGGCCGGCCCGCTATCCGGCGCGGCAGACCCGGCTGGCATCGATGTCGGTCGCGCGCCTGCACGAACTCCGCAAGGCCGCGACGTTCTTCGCCCAGCAGCACCCGGACGCGATCGACCGCGGCGTGTTCCACAACGACGTCATCGCCGTCGGCAATCGCGAGGTCCTGCTCCATCATGAACAGGCCTTCGTCGATACCCAGGCCCTGCGCCGCTGGATCTGCACCCGTTTCCAGGGCGCGCGGCGACCGGCCCTGGTCGAGATCTCGACGTCCGAGGTCGGCCTCGACGAGGCGATCGCGTCCTATCTGTTCAATTCGCAGCTGGTCTGTCCGCCGGGGGGCGGCATGCGCCTGATCGTGGCGCGCGAATGCGAGGAATCGGCGCCGGTCTGGGCTGCACTGCAACGCATCCTCGCCGACCCGGCCAACCCGATCGACGGCATCTCGGTGTTCGACCTGCGTCAGTCGATGCACAACGGCGGCGGGCCGGCCTGCCTGCGTCTGCGCGTCGTACTCACCGAGACCGAACGCGCCGCTGTGGCGCCGGGCATCTGGATCACGCCCAAGCGCCACGCCGACCTGCTGAGCTGGGTGGACAAGCACTATCGCGACCGGCTCACGCCTGACGACCTAGCCGACCCGCAACTGCTCGAGGAGAGTCGCACCGCCCTGGACCGGCTGACGCGCCTGCTCAAGCTCGGCAGTCTCTACGATTTCCAGCGCAACTGATGTCCGCTGACGTGCAGACACCGCCGACCGGCCTGCGCTGGCAGTGGATCGACTGGCCCGGCTTTGACCCGGACACGCTCTACGCCCTGCTCAAGCTGCGTTCCGACATCTTCGTCGTCGAGCAGAACTGCGCCTATCCGGACATGGACGGCCTCGACCCGCAGTGCCGACACTTGGTGGGCCGCGACGGCAACGGCGCCGTCCAGGCCGGCCTGCGGCTGGTGCCGCCGGGCGTCAAGCATGCAGCCCCCGCGCTCGGGCGACTGGTCGTCGCGCCTTCCCTGCGCGGTACCGGACTCGGCCGCGCGCTGATGCGCGCCGGCCTCGAGGGCTGCCAGCGCTGGTACCCGGGACAGCGCGTGTTCCTGTCGGGCCAGCAGCATCTCGAAGACTTCTACCGCACGCTGGGCTTCGAAACCGTCTCCGCCCCCTACCTGGAAGACGGCATCCCGCACGTGGACATGCTCAGGCCGGCCTGAAGGCGGACGCTATACTCGCGCGGCACCCGCCCCGCCCTTGCCGTGTATACCGAGTTCTTCCAGCTCCGGGAGATGCCGTTCTCGATCACCCCGGACCCCGCCTACCTGTACATGTCCCCGCGCCACCAGGAGGCGCTCGGACATCTGCTGTACGGCACCGGCCAGTACGGCGGTTTCGTGCAGATCACCGGCGAGGTCGGCACCGGCAAGACCACGATCGTGCGTTCGCTGCTCGACCAGAAGCTGCCGGACGTCGACGTGGCCATGATCCACAACCCGCGGCAGAGCGAGCAGGAATTCGTGCACTCGATCTGCGACGAACTGGGCGTCGAGGTGCCGCGCGACACCACGTCGATCAAGGTCCTCGTCGATGCGCTCAATGCGCACCTGCTGAAAGTGCATGCGACTGGACGCCGCACCGTACTGATCATCGACGAGGCGCAGAACCTGCAGCCCGGCGTGCTCGAACAGGTGCGGCTGCTGACCAACCTCGAAACCGCGAAGGCCAAGCTGCTGCGCATCATGCTCGTCGGCCAGCCGGAGCTGTCGACCCTGCTGGGGCGGCCGGAGCTGCGACAGCTCGCCAGCCGCGTCACCGCCCGCTACCACCTGCAACCGCTGTCCGAGCGCGAAACCGCCGAATACATCGGTCACCGCCTGCGCATCGCCGGCGCATGCTCGCCGATCTTCGAACCCGCCGCCTGCAGCCTCGTGCACCGCTACGCCCAGGGCATTCCCCGCCTGATCAACGTGATCTGCGACCGCGCGCTGCTCGGCGCGTACTCGCAGCAGGCCCTGCGGGTCGATGCCGCGACGGTACGTCGTGCGGCGCGCGAGGTCATGGGCGAACAGCCCGCGCTGTTCGAGCCGGATGAGCCGCGCCGCTGGCGCGCCATCGAGACCGGCTGGCTGGTCGCCCTGATCGCCTGCGCCGCCCTGTTCGCCTACACCTTCTGGCCCTCCGGCTCGAGGCCGCCGGCGCCGGCGCAAGCGGTCCGTGCCGCGGACACCCCGCCGACACCTGCCCCGAGTGCAAGCCCGCATCCCGCGGCATCGCCGACCGCGGCCGCTTTCGTGCCGGCCGCACTGCCGCTGTCACCGGCGGAGGATCTGGCGCGCACCGCGCAGCCGCTCTCGTCCGCGCTCGCCCGGCTGATCGGCCTGTGGGGTGCGGAGACGCCGGTGGCAGCCACTGCCGAACTGTGCACCAGCCTGCAGACGCAGGGCCTGGAGTGCTACCGCAGCAGCGGCGACTGGGAGGACCTGTTCGCGATGGACCGCCCGGCGGTGCTGGGCCTCGACATCGACGGCAGTCCGCAGTACGTGCTGCTCGAATCGCTGGATACGCGCAACGCCGTGCTGCATACCGCGCTCGGCCCGATGCAGATCGCCGTCGCCGAGTTGCGCCCGCTGTGGACGGGAGAGTTCCTGTTGCTGTGGCGGCGCGAAAGCCACGCGATCCGCATCGACGCCGAGGCCGGCAGCGCCGATGTCGCCTGGCTGCACGACCGGCTCGTCGAGCTCGGCTATGCCGACGGCGAGCCCCCGCAGATGCTCGACGCGTCGCTGGTGCAGGCCGTGCGCCGGTTCCAGGCCGACCGTGGGCTCGCGGTGGACGGCATCGCCGGCGTGCGCACGCTGATCGAGCTCGGTGATGCGCTGCCCGATACGCCGACGCTGGCGATGAGAGCACCATGAGCACGCCGGCACATCAGCGTCGCACGCCGGACACCGGAAATGGGGTGTTCCCTCGCCCGCCATCCGGCGCCGAGCAGGACGACCGCCGCGGGGGAACACCGTGAGCTATATCCTCGAAGCACTGCGGCGCGCCGAACGCGAACGCCACGCCACGGTGGCCGAACAGCCGGCTGCGGATGCGCGCCCCCCGCAACGCGGGCCGCGTCCGACGACGATGGCCCTGGCCGGCGCCACCCTATTTCTCGCCGGAATCGGTGCCGCGCTGATGTTGCTGCGCCCGTCTGCGTCCACGCCGGTGCCGGTCGAATCGGCGACGGTCGAGGCCACGCCGACGATGGCACCGGTTCCGACACCCTCCGCAACCGCGCCCGCGGCGCCGCGACTGTCGGACGCTGCCGCCCTGGCGGGCTACGAGAGCCTCGACGACGTGTCGCCGGTATTCCAGGGCAGCCCCCCGGCAGCGCCGGCACCCGGACGTCCCTCGATCGCAACGGCCGATACCCCCCAGCCGACACCGCACAGCCCCGGCGCGAGCATGGTCGGCCAGAGTCCGAAAACCACGGAGACGCCCGCCGCCGATGCCGCGCGCACGCTGCCGCCGCGACTGGCGGAAATGCCCGAAGGCTTCCAGTCGAGGTTTCCGTCGCCGCTGATCCAGGTGCACGTCTTCGACGCCGACCCGGCACGCCGCTGGATCATGGTCGACAACCGACGTCATGCCGAAGGGGCGGTGCTCGACAGCGGCCTGCGCATCGCCGAAATCCTCGGCGATGGCGTGATCTTCGTGTTCGACGAGCGGCTCGTGTACTGGCCGCTGAACCGCTGAGCCCCGGCTCAGCGCTCGAGCAGCGCCAGCTTGTCCGGCTTGCCGTCCCACTCCTTGGCGTCGGCCGCCGGCTCCTTGCGCTCGGTGATCACCGGCCACTCCTTGGTGAGCTGCGCGTTGATCTCCTTGAAGTGCGCCTGATCCTCCGGCAGATCATCCTCGGCGAAAATGGCCTCCGCCGGGCATTCGGGCTCGCACAGGGTGCAGTCGATGCACTCCTCGGGATCGATCACCAGGAAATTCGGACCTTCGTGAAAACAGTCGACCGGGCAGACTTCCACACAGTCGGTGTACTTGCACTTGATGCAGTTTTCGGTAACGACGAAGGTCATGGGCGCAACTCGCAAATGGTCCTGGCTGGCTGAAAAGCTGGCAGCGTTGAGCCGGCGATATTAACCGATCACCGCCTGCCGACGGCGCATCCCGGCACTCAGGCCGTCGGATCGTCGCCGGGCACCTCGGGCCGCTGCGGCGGCCGCGGCTTGAACGTCAGGTCCAGCAGGTGCGTGCTGAAGCTGCCGTTGCGGCGATCGTCGAAGAAGTGCCGGAGGCTGTGCCAGATCGTCGGGAAGGCTATGTCGTCCCAGGGAATCTCGTCCTCCCGCATCAGGACGACCTCGGAACTCTCCGGCGTCGGACCGAACTCCTCCGAGAGCAGTCGCCCGCAATGCACCATGTACACCTGGCTCACGTAGGGGACGTTCATCACCATCAGCAGCGATCCGACCTCGACCTCGGCGAGCGATTCCTCGCGCGCCTCGCGCGCGGCGCCCGCCGCGCTGGTCTCGCCCATCTCCATGAAACCGGCCGGAAACGTCCACAGGCCCAGGCGCGGCTCGATGTTGCGCCGGCACATCAGCACGCGGCCGTCGCGCCATTCCGGAATCACGCCGACGATGACTTTCGGATTGCGGTACTGCACCTGGCCGCAGCTCGGGCAGACGTGCCGCGGCAGGTGATCGCCGGCCGGCACGAGAAAGTCGACCGAGTGTCCGCAGACGTTGCAGAAGCGCGTTTGAGCGTGCATGAGCCGTGAAATGCAGGGAGCGCGGGCACTATAGCGGTTCAGTGGATTTGCCGACGCAAATCGGAGAACATTCGGCGCCAAGATCAAAATCATTCAAACGGCTTTCTGGGGGATGCGCATGAACAAGATTTCGTATCTGGCCGCCGGCCTGTTGCTTTGCGGCCCGGTGTTCGCGCAGGACGGCGGCGACGCCCAGGCGGGCAACAGCTTCGCCGACATCAGTGATGCCGAATCGGGCAGCGATACGCCGGATGCGAACAGCTTTGCATCGGATACCTACGACGCCAACAGTTTCACGTCGGACACCTCGGACGCCAACAGCTTCACTTCCGACACCAGCGACGCCAACAGCTTCACTTCGGATACCTCCGACGCGAACAGCTTCAGCTCCGACACCAGCGACGCCAACAGCTTCGGTGGGGACACCTCGGATGCCAACAGCTTCGGCGGCGGCTTCGACAGCGCGGACAGCGGCGGCTACGAGCCGGAGCCCGAGGAAGACACGCCCTGGGAGCTGTATGCCGGTGCCGACTACGTCTGGACGACGGCTTCGTTCTCGAAGCAGAGCCTGATCGACGACTTCGGCGGCGACCGTTTCGATTCGAGCATGTACCGCGTCCGCGCCGGCGTGCGCCTGTTCGAGAAGATCGGCCTCGAGGCACAGATCGGCACCGGCGACACCAGCGTCGGCGAGCTCGAGGCCGACGAGTTCAGCACCGACCAGTTCTACGCGGTGTACTTCATCCCGACGGGCGTGCTGCTCGATCTCATCGAAGTGGGCGCCGCCATCGGCTACGCCCATGTCGACCTTGAGCGTCCCGGCGTCTCCGAATCCGTCGGCGGCGCCAGCTTCGGCGTGAACTTCGAGATCCCGCTGTTCACCAGCGAATCGCTCGAACTGCGCGTCGGCGGCGGTGCCACCGCCTACCGCGCACAGCCCTCCGCCCGCATCTACGGCTATCACGCCGGCCTGCGGATCGACTTCCGCCTCTGAAGATCGCCATCACGGGCACGCGGCCGGCCGATATAATGCGCGGCCGCGCCGAAGTGGCGGAATCGGTAGACGCAGCGGACTCAAAATCCGCCGCCCTTAAAAGCGTGTGGGTTCGAGTCCCACCTTCGGCACCAGCTGCTGGCATCTGCCATCGGCCTGGAGGTGTACACCCAATAGGCAATGTCCGCCGCAAAAACAGGCATTCCCCGACCCAGAGCGCTGTCCTCGCGCTAGCGACCTTGCTGTCGCACCCCGGCACCGCAGCCTCATCCGATTTGCTGCAAAGCCACACGCCGTCGAAACCCAAGGAGATCGTCACCGAGCGCCGCCTGGTCGAGAACGATCCATTCAAGCGCTACTTTCTTATCCGGCGCAGTGACGCGGCCGAGGGTTCGCTTGGGCTGGTCGTATTCGTCCCCGGTGGACAGGGAGATGAATCAACGCTTGTCTTTGCACAGAATCTCGTCCGCTACTTCCTCCCGGGTAATACTCTGCTCGCACATCTGGTTGCCCCTCGATGGGCCGCTGAGCAGAGAATCGTCTGGCCAACTACGTTCGTCAGAACTCCGGGGATGAAATTCACGACACCAGAATTCATCGGCGACGTTGTCGATGATCTGCTGGACACGTACCCCATCGATCGAGGAAGAGTCTTCGCGATCGGCGGCTCTAGCAGCGGGCCTGCGACCATCGAATCCGCCGTCACCAACCCGGCGATCACCGGCCTCATTGTTAGCGCCTCTGTCTTTCGCCCCCGACTGTTCCCATCCATGGCGGGCATCGCCGGCAAACCGGTTTTTCTCTACTACTCACGTCAAGACCACCTCGTACCCTACGACGATGGCCTCCTGCTCGAAGCGATCCTCGGGCACTACGGGGCCGCCGTGCATCTACGAAGCCACATCTATGGACACGAAGGCAAAGATACGGCTTACGCCATCCGAGAAGGCATAGACTGGCTCGACATGCACACAGCCTCGACCCCGAAGCCGTAGCCCCGTTAGCAACTAAGCCTGTCGATTTCCAATCGTGCCAGTCGACCAGTCGTCAGCCAATACGGCGACAACGGAGATCGACATGGGCAAGGCCAAATCCATTCCGGACGGCATGCACACGGTGACACCGCACCTAGTGTGCCGCGGCGGCGCGGATGCGATAGCGTTCTATATCAAGGCATTCGGCGCGACCGAGGAGGGCCGCTTCGTCGGACCGGACGGGCGCCTGATGCATGGCTGCATCCGCATCAACGGGTCCTCGGTGATGCTGGCCGACGAGTTCGTGGAGCATGGCTCGCTGAGTCCGCAGTCCCTGAAGGGGTCGCCGGTCACGGTCCACCTCTATGTGAACGACGCGGATGCCTGCTTCGAACGCGCCGTCGCCGCCGGTGCCCGCGTCATCATGCCGGTGGCAGACATGTTCTGGGGCGACCGTTACGGGGTGCTCGAAGACCCTTTCGGCCATCGCTGGTCCATCGCGACCCACCTCCGCGACGTCGCCTACGAGGACCTGCCCCGGGCGATGGCGGACGCCCCGCCGCCGCCCTGTCCCCAGGGAACGGCGGGCTGAGCCTGCAGCAGAGGCCCCGGCAGCCCCGGAGCGGCGCCGACGCGGTCGTGGCATGCGCAACCGGCTTGCGCAAAACACGGCTTGCCGCTTCAATAGCACGCAGCTCTCACGGGGAGTAGCCGGGGCCTCACCCGCTCCCGCGACGTCGTCAGCACGGGTACGGGAGTACCCCGGCGTCACGGCCCGCGCCTCGCGCGGATGGCAAGACCGAACAGGCTGGTTGGATGTGCCGTGCCCGTTCACTTTTCAGGTCCTGCCCATGGTCTCCATCGGAACCCCGCTGCTCTGGTCGCTGTTTGCCCTCTTCGTCGCCGTCGCCCTTGCGGTCGACTTCTTCGCCCTCAACCGTCAGGGCGCGCACAAGGTCTCGATGCGCGAGGCCGCGATCTGGACGGTGATCTGGGTGGCGGTGAGCTTCGTGTTCGTGGCCTTCCTGTGGTGGGAACTCGGCGGCACCGGTGACGACGCCGGCGCGCGCGCGCTGGCGAACGACAAGGCACTGGAGTTCATCACCGGCTATCTGGTCGAGAAGGCGCTCGCGGTCGACAACATCTTCGTTTTCCTGATGCTGTTCACCTATTTCGCGGTGCCGGCGGAGTTCCAGAAGCGCGTACTGATGATCGGCATCCTCGGCGCACTGCTGCTGCGCGCGATCCTGATCCTGATCGGCGCCTGGATGATCGCGAAGTTCCACTGGATCCTCTACGTCTTCGGCGCGTTCCTGGTGTTCACCGGCGTGAAGATGTGGTGGGCGGCGGGCCAGGAGCCGGATCTCGAAGACAACCCGGCATTGCAGTGGATCAAGCGGCGCATGCGTATCGCGCCGGACTACGACGGCGAGAAGTTCTTCACGCAGATCGACGGCGCACGCATCGCCACCCCGTTGCTGGTCGTCGTCCTGCTGATCGGCATCGTCGACGTGATCTTCGCGGTGGATTCCATCCCGGCGATCTTCGCGATCACGGTCGATCCGTTCATCGTGCTCACGTCCAACGTGTTCGCAATCCTGGGCCTGCGCGCGATGTATTTCCTGCTGGCCAGCGTGCACGAGCGTTTCCATCTGCTGCCGTACGGCCTGGCGATCGTGCTCGTGCTGATCGGCACGAAGATGCTGCTGATCGACGTCTACAAGATTCCGGTCGCGTGGTCGCTCGCGGCCACCGTACTGGTGCTGGCAGTGACGATGCTCCTGTCGGTCTACGTGCCGCCGAAGGACGGCGGCCAGCCTCGCGGCGCCTATCCGTTCTCGCGCAGGAAGCAGCGTCCGGAACAGCGTGAACAATGAGGCGGACGGCGCGGCGTTGACTTCGACCTTCTGCTTACCGATGATCGCGTCGTCATGCCGGTGAATCACGCACAGCGCCGCTGCCAGCAGCGCGCAGGACATTTCGTCGCAGGCTCCTGAACCCCGGGGCCGGCGCCGTTCGGCGTTTCATCCGTCCCCGGGGCACGCACCACCCTTCCTTCCTCTTCTCCCAAGTTTGCGGCGACGCGCCGCAGACGACTCATGGAGTGCGTGTGATGAATACCCTGTTCCCGGCGGCCAGCGCCCGCCTGCCCGCCACCCCGGATCGCGCGACCGGTTCGTCGTGTGACACGCCGGCGTTGCTGATCGACTTCGATACCTACGACCACCTCCAGGCGCTGGCGCACCGCTGCGAGCACCTGCCGGAGGTCACCGCCGGGCTGCTGCAGGAGCTCGACCGGGCGCAACTCGTCGCACCCGATGCGCTGCCGGACGACGCCGTGCGCGTCGGCTCGCGGGTCACCTACCAGGACGACGCCAGCGGCGCGATCCGCACCGTTCACCTGGTCTGGCCGCAGCAGGCCGACGTCTCGGCGATGCGCATCTCGGTGCTGACGCCGATCGGCGCCGCGCTGATCGGCCTGCGTGCCGGTCAGCGCATCCGCTGGCGGCTCGGCAACGACGACCGGCGGCTGGTGGTGCTGGGCGTTGCGCCTGACTAGGCGCCTGGGCGGCGGAAACGCGCGCGGCTGCGGCGTCACCATTTCGGCCATCTTCCTCGCTGGCTCTGGGCCAATATTCAGTAGCTATTGGCCTCGAATCAACGCGAAACCTGTCTCGAAATGGCTTTGCCTCGCCTGCGCGGTGCCTACCGCCCAGGCTCCTAGCGTCGGGCGCGCCGCCGCCACGAGCGCAGCAGCAGCAGGCCGCCGGCGAGTCCGCCCAGATGGGCAAAGTGGGCGACCCCGGACATCGTGCCGGTAACGCCCGCGTACAGCTCGAAGGCGGCGTACAGCGTGACGAACACCGGCGCCGGCAACGGGATCGGCGGGAACAGCAGCATCACGCGGCGTCGCGGGAACAGCAGCGCGTACGCGCCGAGCAGCCCGAACAGGCCGCCGGAGGCACCGACCGTCGGCACCGGGTCGCTGAAGCCCTGGGTGATCAGCTGCGCGAGCGCGGCGGCGAACACGCTCGCCGTGTAGAGCTGCACGAACCGGACCGAGCCGATGGCCCGTTCGACCTCGCGACCGAACATCCACACGCCGAGCATGTTCACGGACAGGTGGAACAGGCTGCCGTGCAGAAAGGCGCTGCTGACGACCTGCCAGAACTCGAAGCCGGCACCCAGCGGCCACAGTGCGAAGTGCCGGATCAGGCCGTCGGCCGCCATCATCTGCAGCCCGAAGACGGCGATGTTGGCGATCAGCAGGACAGTGGTGACGGGGGCGGCAGCCATCTGGATCGGGCGGAGTGGACGCGAGCCGGCAGTGTAGCGGCAAAGAAAATGCCGCCGACCCGCGAGGTCGGCGGCATCGGTCGAAGGGGCCTACTTCGTGGCGAGCTTCGAGACGCTGGTCGGGCTGAAGTCCTCGACGGAGAACTTGCGCGTCCTGGTCTCTTCGTCCTCGTTGTTCGCCGCCATCACCAGGTAGCGCGCGCTCTGCAGGTCGTAGACGGTCTCGAGCACCGGCAACTGGTAGGGCTTGTCGTAGGCGATCACGTGGTGGCCTTCCTGCACGCGCCACATCTGGTCGCGCTGATCGTAGACGTCGACCGCGACGATCTGCCACGAGTCCTCGTCGACATGGAACGTGCGGCGCTTGTAGATGTGGCTCACGCCGGGCTTGACGAAGGAGTCCACAACCCAGACGCGGCGCAGCTCGTAGCGTGCATGGTCCTGGTTGATGTGGCCCTTCTTCATCACGTCGCGGTACTTGAGCGCATCGCTGTGCAGCGCATAGCTGTTGGCAGGCACATAGATTTCCTTCTTGCCGACCAGCTTCCACTGGTAGCGATCCATCGCGCCGTTGTACATGTCGAGCTGGTCGTTGGTGCGCAGGCCATCCGACGCCGTGCCCGGATTGTCGTAGGCGATGTTCGGTGCGCGACGCAGGCGTCGCTGGCCCGGGTTGTACTGCCAGGCGCCGCGCGGCTCGGCGACCTGATCCATGGTCTCGTGGACCAGCAGGATCGTGCCGGCCAGGCGCGCCGGCGCGGTCGTCAGCTGCAGGAAGTAAAGGATCTTGTTGTTCAGCGACGCCGGATCGATGTCCGGCTGGCTGTAGACGAAGAACGCGTCTTCCTGGATCTTCACCAGGTTGTAGTCGCCCGCCGTGGTCACCGCGAACTGGTTGTTCCAGCGACGCACGCCGATGTCGCGGTAGCGCACCTTGTGATTCCAGATGACCTCGTGCCCGTTCTGCGGGATCGGGAACGGAATGCCGGTGATGGCGCCCTGCAGGGCCTCGCCGTTGCCACCCAGCGTCGCGCTGGTCGCGTTCCTGGCCGTTGCGTCGTAGACGAACGGCGGATTCGCAAAGGTCCGGCGGGTCTCGTAGACCTTCATCGAATAGCTGTCCGGATACTTCTCGAACAGCGCGATCTGTCCGGCGGTCAGCTTCGCCTTGTGCTCGGCGAGGTTCTTCGCGGTGATCGTCAGCAGCGGCTTGTCGTCACCGAACGGATCGCAGTAGCGCGACCCTTCGCCCTTGAAACAGGCCGGGGCCTTGGTCAGGCCGCCGTCCCAGGCCGGGATGCTGCCGTCGGCATTCGCGGTCTTGGTGGCGCCAACCGGCGTCAGCTCCTTGCCGAGTTTCGCCGCCTCGTCGGCCGACACCTTGGCCAGCGCCGGCGCGGCCGCGAACAGGCCCGCGACCAGCGTCCATCGAATCAGGTTTGCCATGGGGTAACACCTCGTTTTTGACATCAGTTATCACCGCAAAATCTACGTCGTGCGGCGCCTCCAGGATGCGTCAGGCTAGCATCGGCCGGGCACCGGACGGAACCGTCGACATTCATCCTAGGTTAAGTCATCGTCCTACATAAAAGAGGGATACGTTCTACTTCCTGACAGGATTTCTGCCATGCGCACCTCGACCAGCCGCCGCCTGCTGACTTGCTCGACCCTGCTCTCGACCGCCCTGCTCGGCGCCTGCGCCACGGCGCCCGAATCCCTGCGCGGTGAATTCGCCGAATTGACGCCGGCACAGATTGCCGGCAGCGGCGAGGCGGCGGCGCAACGAGTGCGATGGGGCGGGACGGTTCTGTCGGTGCGCAACAGCGAGCAGAACAGCTGCTTCGAGGTCCTGTCGCGACCGCTGCGCGCCAATGCGCGTCCGAAGACCGGCGACGAGGAGCAGGGCCGCTTTCTCGCCTGCTTCGCCGACTTCAAGGATCCGAAGGTGTTCGAGCCGGGCCGCGAGGTCACCGTGATCGGCAGCATCGAGGCGATCGAGCCGGTCAAAGTCGATGCGTTCGAATACCGCTATCCGAAGCTGGCCGGCACCGACGTCTACCTGTGGCCGGTCGAACAGCCGCGCGACACGGTCTATGTCGTCGACCCGTTCCCGTTCTACGGCTACGGTTACTATTACTATCCGACCTACTATCACGTGCCGCGGCGCAGCGGCACGGCGGCAGCCCCCGAAGTCAGCGCACCGCAGCAGCCACGGGTTCTCGAGCGCGAACCGACGCCGCTGTCGGTGCCGGAACTGCCCGGCACCGGCGGCCTGCTGCGGCGCTGATCGGCCGCACCGGAGAACGGATCAGGGCGCTGCAGCAGCAGCGCCCTGATCTATGACGAGAACCCTCATTCGAACGCGAACGCGTAGACCGGCAGCTTCATCAGCGACTTGCTCGGTTTGACCATCGACACCGCATGCGCCTTGGCGCGCGGCAACAGATGGTCGAAGTAGAAGCGCGCGGTCGCGATCTTCGCCTTGTAGAACACTGGCGTCTCGGCGCCGCCCTGGGCGAGCTTCTGGCTGGCCACCGCGGCCTGCAAGGCCCAGAAGTAGGCCATCGTCACGTAGCCCGAGTACATCAGGAAGTGATGGCTCGCGGCACTGACGACGTCGCGGTCCTTGCGCGCCATCAGCATCACCCGCATCGTCAGCACGTTCCACTCGGCGGCGTAGCGCGCGAGGTCGGCCGCATATCGGCGCAGCTTGCCGTTGCGCATGTGCTCGACCGCGAACTTGCCGATCAGGGCAGTGAATTCCCGCACCGCCTTGCCTCGCGTGGACAGCAGCACCTTGCGGCCGAGCAGGTCCAGCGCTTGGATGCCGGTGGTGCCCTCGTAGAGCGTGCTGATGCGTGCGTCGCGCGCGATCTGCTCCATGCCGTGTTCCCAGATGTAGCCGTGGCCGCCGAACACCTGCATGCCGAGATTGGCCGACTCCAGCCCCATCTCGGTCAGGAAGCCCTTGAGGATCGGCGTGAGGAAGCCGAGCTTGTCGTCCCAGTGGCGGTACTTGGCGTCGTCGTTCTCGACGATGCCGTTGACCATGTGGTCGGCGTACTGCGCGGCGAAGTAGATCATCGCCCGCCCGCCCTCGGCGACGGCCTTCTGCGTCAGCAGCATGCGGCGCACGTCGGCGTGATGGATGATGGCGTCGGCGACCTTCTCCGGCTCCTTCTTGCCGGACAGCGCGCGCATCGAGCGCCGCTCCTTCGCATAGGCCAGCGCGTTCTGGTAGGACAGCTCCGCGTGCGCGATGCCCTGCACGGCGGTGCCTACGCGCGCGGTGTTCATGAACGTGAACATCGCCTCCAGGCCCTTGTTCGGCTCGGCGATCATGTAGCCGGTCGCGTTCTCCAGCGCCATCGTGCAGGTCGCGGAGGCCTTGATGCCCATCTTGTGCTCGATGCCATCGGCGCGGATGCCGTTGCGCTCGCCGAGCGAGCCGTCGGCGTTCACCTGCACCTTGGGCACGATGAACAGCGAGATGCCCTTGGTGCCCGGCGGCGCGTCCGGCAGGCGCGCGAGCACGATGTGAATGATGTTCTCGGTGAGATCGTGCTCGCCGGCCGAGATGAAGATCTTGGTGCCGGTCAGCTTGTAGCTGCCGTCCGGCTGCGGTTCGGCCTTGGTCTTGACCTGGCCGAGATCGGTGCCGCACTGCGGCTCGGTGAGGCACATCGTGCCGAGCCAGCGGCCCTCGACCAGCGGCGGCATGTACAGGCCTTTCAGTTCCGGCGAGGCATGCTGCATGATCGTGTTCATCGCGCCGAGCGCGAGACCGGGATACATCGTGAACGACCAGTTCGCGGTGCCGGTCATCTCGGACTTGAGCAGCCCCAGTGACATCGGCATGCCCTGACCGCCGTACTCCTGCGGATGCGACAGCCCCTGCCAGCCACCGGAGGCGTATTGGTCGTAGGCGTCCTTGAAGCCCCTGGGCGTGGTGACGACGCCGTCGTCGATGCGGCAACCCTCGGCATCGCCGGACAGGTTCAGCGGCGCCAGCACCTCTTCGCAGAACTTCGCGCACTCCTCGAGGATGGCGTTGACCGTATCGGGGTCGGCGTCCTTGCCGTTGGACAGACCGGCGTAATGGGCCGGGAAATCGAGCACTTCGTTGAGCAGGAAGCGCATGTCGCGCAGCGGTGCCTTGTAGACGGGCATGGGATGACCTTGGGGATGGAGCGGAATCGGCCGGCAGTCTGCGTAGATGCCGCGGCGCCGGCATTGGCCGGACATCGCCGACGCCGCGTCCCCCGGGTGAATCGCGCCCTTGCCTACAATGGACGATCACGCCCCCGGAGCCCGCAATGCCCACCGCCGTCGAGTTCTGGTTCGAATTCGCCAGCAGCTACTCCTACCCCGCGGCCCTGCGCATCCAGGCCGCCGCCGACCGTGCGGGCGTCGCCATCGCGTACAGGCCGTTCCTGCTCGGCCCGATCTTCCGCGAGCAGGGATACGAAAGCTCGCCCTTCGTGCAGTATCCGGCGAAGGGTCGCTACATGTGGCGCGATCTCGAACGCATCTGCGCGATCCACGGCATCGCCTTTCGCAAGCCCTCGTCGTTTCCGCGCACCAGCGTGCTCGGCGCGCGCCTGGTCGCGGCGTACGCGGACGAGGAGTGGGTGCCGGGTTTCGTGCGCGCGCTGTACCGCGCGAACTTCGAGTCCGACCGCGACATCGACGATGCCGCCGTCGTCCGCGAATGTCTGGCCGCGTCGGTCGCGGACGCCGATGCGCGCATCGCCGCCGCACAGGCGGAGCCGCTGAAACAGCGCCTGCGCGACAACACGACGCGTGCCGCAGCCCTGGGCCTGTTCGGTGCCCCGAGCTTTCGCGTCGGCGACGCGCGGTCGGGCTACGAACTCTTCTGGGGCAACGACCGTCTCGACGAGGCACTGGCCTGGGCACTCGGCCGCCACGCCCTGCAGCGCTGATGTCCGGGGTGACGCTGTTCGTCTACGGCAGCCTGCTGGCGCCGTCGGTCCTGCACTCCCTGCTCGACCGCGCGCCGGCGCCGCTGCCGGCACAGTTGCCGGGCTATCGGTGCAGTGCGCTGCGCGGGCAGCGCTTTCCGGGCATCGTGCCGTCAGCCGGCGCGCAGACGCCCGGCGCGCTGATCGAGGTGAGCCGGCGCGAACTGCAGTGGCTCGACGCCTGGGAAGACGATTTCTTCGAACGCCGTCGCATGCGCGTGCTGGCGGATCGCGCAGGCGAACGTCCGGTCCAGGCCTACGTCCTCGCGCCATGCTACCGGCATCTGCTGGCCGCTCGCGGCTGGTGCGTCGACGACTTCGCGCGACGCCATGCCCCCGCCTGCGCGGAGGCGGTGCGGCGCTGGCGCCGTGACCGCGATCCGGGCTTGCGGCACACTACCGCCCAGTCGCCGCCTCCACCACGATAAGTCGTCTTAAGAAGACAACCAGGCCATGCGTGATTCGGGACAGTTCCTGCTGGTCGTCCACGAGGCCATGGTCAAGGCCGGCATCGACGTCGATGCGATCTATCGCAAGCTCGGATACGACGCCGCCAAGCTGCCGCTCAAGGAGCTGCGCACCCCGCACCAGCAGCAAGCGCTGTTCTGGCAGATCGTCGAGGGCGTGACGGGAGACGCCGACATCGGCCTGCACCTGTGCCCGCACCTGCCGCTGTTCCGCGGCGAGGTGATCGAGTACCTGATGTTCAGCAGCCCGACCTTCGGCGAAGGCATCGTGCGCGCGCTAAAGTACCTGCGCCTGATCAGCGACGCGCTGAGCGTGCGCCTGGTCCACAACGCCGACGGGGCACGCATCGGCGTGATCGGCAGCGCGCTCGAAGCGCCGCAGCTGCGCCATACCGAGATCTGCGTCGTCTACGAGCTGATCCAGTTCGCACGCTCGGTCACCGAGCGCCACTTCGATCCGCCGCTCAAGGTCAAGCTGCGTTGCAGTGCCCGCAGTCCTCAGGCCGACTACGAACAGGTGTTCGGCTGCCCGGTCGAGTTCGACGGCAGCGAAAGCGAGATCTGGTTCGACCCGGCGCTGCTCGAATACCGCTCGCCGCGCTGGGACCCGGACCTGCTGCGCCTTCACGAGGAACTGGCCCAGAAGCGGCTCTCCGACCTGCACCGGCGCGACCTCGTGGAGCAGATCCGCAAGGTGCTCTCGCAGCGTCTGGAGCTGGAGTCCTGCGATCTCGACGATGTGGCCCGCGAGGTCGGCCTCGCGCCAAGGCGCCTGCGCTTCGAACTGGCCCGTGCCGGCACGAGCTTCAGCCAGATCGTGACCGATTTCCGCTACGCACTGGCGCGGCGCCTGCTCGCACGCACGGAAGAGTCGATCGACAACATCGTCTATCTCACCGGGTTCTCCGAGCCGAGCACCTTCTACCGCGCGTTCAAGCGCTGGTCCGGCCTCACGCCGGTGCAATTCCGCGAGCGCCATCGCGCCGGTTGATCGGGCCGCGCCTGCCATCGTGACATTGTCGCTGGCGGACCGGTCAATGCCGCGGTGCGCCCACGGTTGCTAGCCTGCCGCATGATCGATGGCCGACGGGCGCAGACCCGGTCCCGGCCCGCGTGCACAGGAGACTGGCGGGATGGCTCAAGCAAGCGTGCGAACGCTGGGTGAAGAACTCGGCGGCGCGCCGATAGCGGGACTCGACGCGCTCGACGCCGCCGAACAGCAGGCGCTCGCCGCGGCCGTCCGCAAGGCCCGGCAGCGCCAGCAGGCCCTGCTGGCACAGGCGTTCGACGCGGCACTGGCGCATCTGCCGATGCTGCTGCGCGGGCCGGTGCGCAAGATCCTGCTGCCGTAGGTTCCGCACCATGTCCGGCCTCGCGCATCACGCGGAAATCCAGAAGCTGGCCCTCACGCTGGGCTGCGCCCCCGAAGCGCTGTCCTACCTGGACAAGGTCGACGTTCCGGCCATCCGCGCGCTGCGGGAGCGCGCGACGGCCGTCCTCTTCGACGCCGACGCCCACCTGTTCGGCCGCGTCGCCGCCGCGACCAAGCTGCTGCCGACGCCGCTCGCCGCCGTGATCGCCGAGAAGGCGCTCGGAGCATTGCTGTGCGCCCGCATCGCCGGACAGCTGCCGGTCGAGCGCGCGGTCGACATCGCCAAACGCCTCAAGAGCGGCTTTCTCGCCGACGTGTGCATCGAAATCGATCCGCGCCAGGTGCGCGAGCTGCTCGAACGCATACCGGTGGATCGGGTCGTCGATGTCGCGCGCGAACTGGCGCGACGCAAGGCCTACATCGTCATGGGCCGCTTCGTCGACTGCCTGCCCGAACCGGCGATGCGCGCCGTGCTGGATGCCCTGCGGGACGACGAGGCACTGCTGCGCATCGGCCTGTTCGTGGAGGACCCTGCGCAGCTCGATGCGGTGATCGCGATGCTGCCTGCGGACCGCTTGCGCAACATGATCGCCGTTGCCGTGCATCACGGCGCCGAGCTGTGGGGCGAGGCGCTCGCCCTGATCAACGCGATCGGTCCGCTTCCGCGCCGGCGCATGGCGGCGATCGCCGCCGCGCTGGACGACGCGTCGATCGCGCGCATGCTGGATCTGACGCAGACGCAGGAGCTCTGGCCGCAGCTGCTGCCGCTGATCGCCGAAATGCCCGACGCCGAACGCGTGCGGCTCGCGCGCGCGCCGGGCCTGCACGACGACACGGTGCTCGCGGCACTGATACGGGCGACGGACAGCAGCGACCGGTGGCCGCAGCTGCTGCCGCTCGTCGCGCAGATGGACGCGTCGCTGCAGCAGCGCGCCGCAGCCGTCGCCGCAGATCTGGGCGACGAGATCGTCGCGCGGCTCAACGACGCGCTGCGCGGGCTGGTCGCGAAGCGACGCGATGCCCGAGCCGGCGCCAACGGATGACATTATCATCGATTGCTGTCACAGTAACGTCCGCCTCGCGACACGGTCGCGGGGATGGCGGTGCCCATAAGTCGAAGCGAAAAAAGATGCGAGAGCGAGAGAACGGGGGAGCGACCATGCGCAACACGCGGACTGTCCGTGCCGATATCCGTCACTGGGCGCTGGCGGCGCTGGCCGGCTTGGGTATGGCGACGCCGGCGCAGGCGTTCAGATTCGAGTACGGCGAGATCTTCGGCGACCTGAAGACCCGCGCCTCGTTCGGCGCCTCCTGGCGCGTCGATGAGCGCAACCCCGCCCTGATCGACAAGAACAACCTCGATCCGACGCTGTGCGGCAGCGCGGTGAACGACGCCTGCCTGACATTCAACGAGAACGCCTCGCTGAACCAGAAGCTGGTCGATGCGCCGGGCGCGCACTTCGGCCTCAACAAGGACGACGGCAATCTCAACTACGACCAGGGCGACGTCGTGGCGGCGGTCTCCAAGGTCCGCAGCGAGCTGTCGCTGACCTGGGGCGAGTGGGTGTTCAAGGCCGGCGGCACACTGTTCTTCGATCCGGTCAACGACGACTTCGACGAGTTCCATCCGGATACGACCTTCCAGCCCGCGCGCACACCGCGGAACGACAGCGTGCGCGGCAGCGTCGGTCACGACTTCACGATCGGCAATCTGCTGGTCAGCACGGTGTTCGAGGCGCTTGATCGCGAGTTCGTCGCGACGCTCGGCTACCAGACCATCCGCTGGGGCGAGTCGACGCTGATCGCACTGAACAGCCTCAGCGAGATCAATGCACCGGACGCCCGCTATCTGTACCAGCCGGGCACCCAGATCGCCGCGGTGTTCCAGACCACCCCGGCCGCGGTGCTGTCGACGACGATCGGCGACAGCCTGGCGCTGGATCTGATCTACCTGCTCGCCTGGGATGGCGTCGAGGTGCCCAAGGGCGGCGCGTTCTTTGCGCCCTTTGATGTGATCGGCCGTGACTACGCGATGCTGTCGCTGGGCCAGTTCCACGAGGACCCGGACGGCCTGCAGCGCCTGCCCGGCATCGGCGCGTTGATCTCCGACACCTCGGTGACCGTGCCGGTCGGCCAGAGCGAAGGCGAACCCAGCGACGCCGGCCAGTTCGGCGTCAAGCTGACCTGGTACGCCGCCGACATCAGCACCGAGTTCGGCTTTTACGCGCTGAACTACCACAGCCGCCTTCCCTACCTGAGCATGTACGCCGCCGACGCCACGTGCGTGCAGGACACGACAACCGATGTGCTGCAGGCCATCGCAGACTGTGACGGCATGCGCCTGACCCCGAACGGACTCGAACCGGCGCCGATCGACAGCTCACGGATCTTCCTCGACTACCCCGAGGACATCCAGCTCTATGGCGTGAGCTTCAACACCACGGTCGGCAAGTGGTCGCTCGCCGGCGAGGTCGCCTATCGCCCCAACCTGCCCGTGCAGGTGCAGATCACTGACGTGGTGTTCACCGCACTGCAGCCGGCCCTGCCCGAGAACGAGATCGTGCTGGGCGCGGGCACCGTCAGCGACCTGACCCTCGGTGGCCTGCTGGCACTGGGCCTTGAACCGACGACGGCGCTTGCCCTACTGACCTCCCCGCGCACGATCAATCTGCTCACTCAGGTCGGCGCAAACTTGACGACCAACTTCGCGCTGCCGCCACGCGCCGTCGCCGTGCCGAGCTATCTGATGGCCTACCGCGGCTGGGATCGGGTCACCCCGAACCAGCTGATCCGCGGCTACGAGCGGCTCAATGTCGTGCAGATGGACTTCACCGGCATCCGCATCTTCGGCAGCAGCGAGAACCCGATCGGCGCCGAGCAGGTGCAGCTGATCGCCGAGGCCGGCTTCACCTGGGTCACCGACATGCCGGACCGCAACGTCCTGCAGTTCGAGGGCGGCGACTACGACAACACCCACTACAGTCCCGGCGCCGACGGCACCGGTGATGTCGGCGACCCCGGCGTCAAGCCGACCCAGCGCCTGAACCCGACCCAGCAGCGCGACGGCTTTGCCGACGACTTCGCCACGGGTTATCGCTTCATCGTGCGCATGGAATACAACAACGTGATCTTCGGCTGGACGTTCAAGCCGCAGCTGGTCTGGTCGCACGATGTCTACGGCGTTGCCATCAGTCCGAACCAGAACTTCATCGAAGGCACGATGCTGTGGCAGGTCGGCACCGACATCGAGATCACCCAGCGACTCGGTGCGCAGCTGTTCTACCAGGGCTGGGCCGACGGCGGCACCGTCAACGGCTACCGCGACAAGGATTTCGCCGGGTTCGCCGTTTCATACACATTCTGAGATCCGGATGGCGCGGGTGCCGGGATGGCATCGCGCGGCTTGAAGGCCTGCAACAAAGGAGTGCGACATGCGTAACGCAAGATGGTGGATGACGCTGCTGACGGCAGCCGGTCTGGGCATGACGTCGGGCGCGTTTGCCAAGGCGACGGCCGAGGAAGCGGCCAAGCTCGGCAAGGACCTGACCGCTGTCGGCGCCCAGCGCGCCGGCAACAGCGACGGCAGCATTCCCGAGTGGGTCGGTGGCAAGTACTTCGACGACACCATCCGCAAGCAGACGCCGGCAACCCTCGAAGCGCTGCGTCAGCAGTTCGAGGACGTGCGCAAGAAGAGCCCGGCCGACTTCGACGCCCTGCTCAAGTATCTCGACAGCTTCGAGATCAAGGACTACCCGGCGGTCGACAAGCAGGTCGACGCGATCATCGCCAAGCTGCCGGCAAGCGAGCAGGCGCTGGCGCACAAGCAGCGCGAGCAGATCGGCGGCGGCGGGCAGTACGAGGCACCGCAGTTCATCATCACCAAGGACAACCTCGCCGAGCATGCCGACAAGCTCACCGAGGGTCACAAGGCGATGTTTGCCAAGTACCCCTCGTACCGGATGATCGTTTACCCGACCCTGCGTACCGCCTATTTCCCGGCCGAGGTCGAGCAGGCCACGATCAAGAATGCCAGCAGCGCAGAGCTGATCGGCACCGACGAGATCAAGGACGCGGTGCTCGGCTTTCCGTTCCCGATTCCGAAGAGCGGCGCCGAGGTCCTGTGGAACCACAAGATGCGCTTCCGCGGCAGTGCGGTGCGCCGCTTCAACAACCAGGCGATCGTCAAGCTCGACGGCAGCTTCAAGATCTCCAAGCTGGTCGAGGACGTGAAGTTCAAGTACGCCAACCTCGAAGAGCCGGCGCCGGGCACCAAGATCCTGCTGTACTACCTCTCGGAAGTGCTGTCGCCGCCGCGCGTCGCCGGCCAGCTGACGCTGGTGCACGAAACCTCCGGCGCCGGTGGCAGCGGCCGTGATGCGTGGATCTACAACCCGGGCCTGGGTCGCGTGAACCGTGCGCCGGACGTGGGCTACGACAATCCGTATATCGGCACCGACGGCGAACAGTTCAACGACCAGGTCGACATGTTCAACGGCGCGCTCGACCGCTACGACTGGAAGCTGATCGGCAAGCAGGAGAAGTACATCGCCTACAACTCCTTCCTGATCAACGCGCCGCTGATCAAGTACGCCGACATCATCCGGCCCGGGCACATCAACCAGAACCTGTCGCGCTACGAACTGCACCGCGTCTGGATCGTCGAGGCGACGCTGCGCGACGGCCTGCGCCACCAGTTCAAGAAGCGCCGCTTCTACATCGACGAGGATTCGTGGGCCGTCGCCGTGGTCGACTGCTACGACAACCGCGACCAGCTGTGGAAGGTGCAGGAGGCGCAGTTGCTGACGGTGCCGTTCGTGCCGACGGTCACCGGCATCCCGGAAATCATCTACGACCTGCAGAGCGGCCGCTACTTCGTCACTGCGCTGCAGAACGAGGACCGCATCAGCGACTTCAAGATCGACTACGCGGACAAGGACTTCGCGCCCAACGGCCTGTCGCGCCGGGCGCAAAGCCGCTGAACCGCTGCGGAGAACTGCCGATGCGTCGATCCGCCCATTCCGTCGGCGCCGTCGCCGTCGCCTTCCTGCTGCTGCAACCGCCCGCGGTTGCCGCGCAGGGCGCGGCGGACGAGGACGCCCGCCAGCCACGCCCGGCGCTGATGGCGCCGCGCGCCGCGTCGGCCCTGCTGCTGGACGCGGTGAAGGCCGGCGAGCGCTGGGTCGTCGCCGGCCAGCGCGGCAACATCCTGCTCTCCGACGATGCGAGCGCGTGGCAGCAGGTGCCCGTGCCGGTCGACGCCACGCTCACGCGCCTGCACTTTCTCGACGGACAGCGCGGCTGGGCCGTCGGCTACGACGGCACCCTGCTGGGCACGGTCGACGGTGGCCGCGAGTGGACGCTGCTGCAGTTCGATCCGCAGTGGGCGCGGCCGTACTACGACCTGCACTTCTTCGATGCCGACAACGGCCTGCTGGCCGGCGCCAACGGCGCGCTGCTGGCGACGACCGACGGCGGCCGGACCTGGACCGCGAACGAATCGGAGACCTTCGAGGACCAGCAGAACCTGTACCGGCTCGTCGCGCTCGGCGACGGGTCGCTGCTGATCGCCGGCGAGCGCGGCTTTCTCGCGCGATCGAAGGATCGCGGCGCGAGCTGGCAGCGTCTGCGCTCGCCGTACACCGGCTCGTTCTTCGGCGCACTGCCGACCGGCGACAAGGGCGTGCTGATCTTCGGCCTGCGCGGCAATGCGTTTCACAGCGCCGACATCGATCTCGCCGAAGCGCTCGATGCCGAGGCCCTGCAGGCCCTGCGTGACGCGGAGCTGGACCCCGATGCCGCCAGCGGCGGCGCCAGCCCGGTCAGCGAGGTGGCCGGCTGGCGCGCACTGGACAGCGCACAGGTGGAGAGCCTGTTCGACGCCACGGTGACCGCGGACGGCCGCGTCGTGCTGGTGGGCATGAACGGTCACGTCATGCAGGCCGACCTCGACTCAGGACGCCTGACGCGCCTGCCCGTGGCGCCGGACAACAACATGAACGCGGTGGTCGCCGCCGGCGACGAACTGATCGTGGTCGGCACTGCCGGCGCCCAGCGCATCGCGCTGCCGTAACCGCACTCGAGGGGGTAAAGAGCCATGGCTGGAGCCGCCATCAGCGGTCCGATTACGGACCGCATCCTGCGGGTGGTCGAACCGATCGTCTACGGACGCCGCCACCTGACGCACACGATCCTGCTGATCCTCACGGCGCTGTTCCTCGTGCAGACCGCGCGCCTGCAGCCGGATGCCGGCTACCTCAAGGCAGTGCCGCTGAACCATCCGTACATGCAGAAGTTCCGCGAGTACTACCGCGACTTCGGCGGCGCCAACACGGTGCTGTTCTCGCTGATCCAGAAAGACGGCGACATCTACAACCCCGAGTTCATGAACACGCTGCAGCAGGCGACCGACGACGTGTTCTTCACGCCGGGAGTCGACCGCGCGCGGGTGATGTCGCTGTTCACGCCCAACGTCAACTACGTCGAGAACGTCGAGGGCGGCCTTGCCGGGGCCACCGTCATCCCGCCCGACTACCAGCCCACTCCCGAGGTGCTGGAGAAGGTGCGCTCCAACGTCGCCAAGGCGCAGGTGATCGGCCGTCTGGTCACCAACGACCAGCGCGGCGCGATGATCATGACCGAGCTGCTGGAGATCGACCCGACCACCGGCGAGAAGCTCGACTACCGCGCCGTCGGCAGCTATCTGGAGGAGCTGCGCGAGAAGTACGAGAAGGACGGCATCAGCGTCCAGATCATCGGCTTCGCCAAGATCGTCGACGACATGACCAAGGCCTCGCTCGAGGTCGCCGGCTTCTTCTTCCTCGCGCTGGTCATCACCGGCCTGCTGCTGTGGCTGTACTGCGGCTCGTTCAAGCTCGGCCTGATCCCGCTGGCATCGTCGATCGTCGCCGTGGTCTGGGAGATGGGCCTGCTGCGTACCATCGGTTTCGGCCTCGATCCCTTCGCGATCCTCGTGCCCTTCCTCGTTCTGGCGGTCTCGGTCAGCCACGGCGTGCAGTACGTCAACGCCTGGGTCGACGAAGTCCATTCCGGCAAGGACAGCTTTGATGCCTCGCTGATCACCTTCCGGCGCCTGGCCATCGCCGGTACGGTCGCGCTGCTGACCGACATCGCCGGCTTCGCGACGATCTACCTGATCGAGATCCAGATCATCCGCGAGATGTCGCTCAACGCCGTGCTCGGCGGAGTCGGCATCATCGTCGCGAACAAGCTGTTCGTGCCGATCTGGCTGACGATGATCAGGATCAAGGACGTCGACGCCTTCGTCGAGCGCCAGAACAAGCGCGACGCCGTGCTCGACAAGGGCTGGTGGTGGCTGTCGGGCGTGACCCGCCGGCCGGTGGCCATCAGCGTCATCCTGGTCGCGGCGACGATCACCGGCTGGTCGTTCTGGGCGGCGAAGGACCTGAAGATCGGCGACGCGATCAAGGGCGTGCCGGAGCTGCGCCCCGACTCGCGCTTCAACCAGGACTTCAACGCGATCACCGACAACTACGACATCGCCGTCGACATCTTCAAGGTGATCGCGGAGATGCCGCCCAACGGCTGTATCGACTACCAGCTCGTCGAGCAGATCGACCGCTTCGCCTGGCAGCTCGAGAACAACCCGGGCGTGCAGTCGACGCTGTCGCTGCTGACCTTCGCCAAGCTCGTCTACCAGGGCCTCTCAGAGGGCCGGCTCAATGCGCTGGTGCTGCCGCGCAACCGCTATGCGCTGGCGCAGGCGACCGCGCTGGTGCCCACGAGTACCGGCCTGCTCAACGACGACTGCGACGCGCTCGCGGTCTACATGTTCACCAAGGACCACAAGGCCGACACGATCAGCCACATCGTCGACGAGGTGAAGGCGTTCAACGAGGCCAACCGCGCCGACTTCTTCGCACGCAACCCCGAGGTCACGCCCGAATACTGCGACGACAAGTACGCGGCGTTCCGCGCATACAAGGCCGCCGGCGCCAGCGTGCTCGAGGCGGCCACCGGCGGCGATCCCGAGGCGCAGCGCACCGCGGCCCAGGAGCGCGACCGCCTGCTCGCCGAGTACGAAGCGATGGACCAGAACTGTCCGGTCAACTTCGCGCTGGCCACCGGCAACGTCGGCGTGATGGCGGCGACCAACGAGGTCGTCGAGGACAAGGAGACCGAGGTCGTGCTCTGGGTCTATGCGGTGATCCTCGTGCTGCTGTGGCTGTCCTTCCGCGACTGGCGCGCGATCCTGTGCATCGTGCTGCCGCTGGCGCTGGTCTCGCAGCTCGGCTACGGCGTGATGGCGACGCTGGACATCGGCATGAAGGTGGCCACGCTGCCGGTGCTGGCCCTCGCCGTCGGCATCGGTGTCGACTACGGCGTCTACGTCTACGGCGTGTTCGCCAGCGGTCTCAAGGAGGGCCAGCCGTTGCGCCAGGCCTACTTCGAGACGCTGCGCGGCACCGGCAAGGCGGTGATCTTCACCGGCGCGACGCTCGGTATCTCGGTGCTGACCTGGCTGTGGTCGGAGCTGCAGTTCCAGATCGACATGGGCCTGCTGCTGTTGTTCATGTTCACCGCCAACATGCTCGGCGCCATTCTCCTGCTGCCGGCACTGGCTTCGTTCGTCCACAAGCCGGCCAAATCCTGAACCTTTCCCACTCCATGAAGACATTCCAGAACAAGGTCGCCGCGATCACCGGTGCGGCGTCCGGCATCGGTCGCGCGCTGGCGATCGAGCTGGCCTCGCGCGGCTGCCACCTGTCGCTGTCCGACGTAAACACGGAAGCGCTCGCCGAAACGGCGCAGGCCGCCGGCGCGCACGGCGTGAAGGTGACGACCGCTGCCCTCGACGTGGCGGATCGCGACGCGATCTACGCCTGGGCGGACCGCACCGACGCCGATCACGGACCGGCGAACCTCGTGTTCAACAACGCCGGCGTCGCGCTCGGCGCCAGCATCGAGGGCGCCAGCGACGAAGACCTGCACTGGATCATGGACATCAACTACTGGGGCGTGGTCCACGGGACGCGCGCGTTCCTGCCGCAGTTGCGCGCCTCGGGCGAGGGCCACGTGATCAACATCTCCAGCGTCTTCGGCATCGCTGCGGTGCCCAGCCAGGGCGCCTACAACGCCACCAAGTTCGCGGTCCGCGGCTTCACCGAGTGCCTGCGCCAGGAACTGGAGATCGCCCGCGCGCCGGTCAGTGCCACCTGCGTGCATCCGGGCGGTATCAAGACCAACATCGCCCGGGCGGCACGCTTCGACACCGAGAGCATGCAGGCGCTGACCGGCCGCGGCAGCGACGACGCCAAGGCGCGCTTCGAGAAGCTGTTCCGGACCACGGCAGAGAGTGCGGCCCGCACCATCCTGCGCGGCGTCGAGCGCAACGCGCGGCGCGTGCTCATCGGTGCCGACGCCCACGCGATCGACCTCACCGTGCGGCTGATGCCGACGGCCTACCAGCGCATCGTCTCGGGCTTCACGAAGCTGTCGATGCGGTGAGGGATCGTGTCTCTGCGAGTGCCGGTGGCACTCGCAGAGATCCCGAACGCCCGGCCATGAATGGCCGGGCCGCCGATCCGGACGGCACTCCGCTGCGCCATGGAGGGCCTGGACAGGCAATGTAGGACAGCCATGGCCGCCACGCGGCCGACCCCTACGCGCTCGGCGCACGCGGACCGCCCTACGTTTTCGCTTTCTTCTTCGCCCGCGTCATGTGATCGAGGATCGTTGCCAGCCGGTCACCGAGGTGGCGCGTGGCCGCCGCCTCCATCGCCCGCGCGACCTCGGCATGCACGGCCATCTCCACGAGCGGGCGCAGTCGCCAGATGATCTCGCCCAGTCGCGGCACCTCGTCGGCCGGGGGCAGACCCTTGCCGAAGCGGTCGAACATGTGCTGCTCGACGAGCTGCACCATCTGGTCCGCGGCCTGCTCGACGTTGCCGCGCAGCCGGCCGACGACGTCGAGCATCTCGTCAAGCGGAATGCCGGCGGTCACCAGCTCGGCGCCGGCCTGGATCATGCGCGGACTCGGGGCACGGAAGCGTGCGCCTTCGGGGATCAGGATGCCCAGCTCGGCCGCCTTCACCAGCCACGGCAGCTTGAAGTTGCCGCCGAACAGTTTCACCAGATCGGTCAGCGAGTAGAGCTTCGGCGACTCGTCCGTCCACGGGCTCGACACCGCGGACTCCAGGCCGAACAGGCCGGCCAGATCGGAACCGCGTTCCCAGGCCTCCAGCAGTTCGCCGATGCTGGTCAGCGTGTAGCCGCGCTCCAGCATCTGGCCGATGATGCGAAGGCGCGAGAGATGGGCGTCATTGTAGACGCCGATGCGGCCGCGGCGCTCCGGCGGCGGAATCAGCCCGCGATCCTGGTAGGCGCGCACGTTGCGCACCGTCGTGCGTGCCGCACGGGCGAGTTCCTCGACGCTGTACTCGGCCGGGCGTCGCGACTCGTCCGGTCTCGACGCGGCGCGGCCGGCGCCGGCTCTCTTGCGTGTCTTTGCAGCTGCCATAGCGGACGATGATAGCCCGAAGGCCCGCCGCCGCGGCTCGTCCGGACGCGTCGGCTACTTGAGTTCCGCCGAGGTCTTGCCCAGCAGGCGCCGCGCGACGATCAGCTGCTGGATCTGCTGGGTGCCTTCGAAGATGTCGAGGATCTTCGCATCGCGCGCCCACTTCTCGAGCAGGCCGTGCCCACCTTCACCCTCCGCGTAGCCGAGCGGACCGGCGAGCTCCACGCACCGGAGCGCGATCTCGACGCAGCTGCGCCCGGCCTTGGCCTTGGCCATTGACGCCTGCAGGGAGTTGGGCTTGCGGTTGTCGGCCATCCACGCCGCCTGCAGGGTCAGCAGCCGGGCCGCTTCGTACTCCGACTCCAGCCGACGGCATTCGCTGGCCGCCGCGTGCTGCGCAAACGCCGGGGCGTCGTCGTCGAGTTCGATACCGGCCTGCTCCAGCAGCTTGCGCGTCTCCTCCAGGCAGGCACGCGCCAGCCCGACGGCCATCGCCGCGACCAGCGGGCGCGTGTTGTCGAAGGTCTGCATCACGCCGGCAAAGCCCTTGTCGACGTTGATCTCCGGATCGCCCAGCAGGTTCTCCCTGGGCACGCGCACATCGTTGAGCACGAACGCCGCCGTGTCGGACGCGCGGATGCCGAGCTTGTGCTCGAGGCGCACCAGATCGAAGCCGGGGGTGCCCTTCTCGACGACGAAGGACTTGATCGCGGCACGGCCGAGGTTCCGGTCCAGCGTCGCCCAGACCACGACGAGATCGGCGCGATCGCCCGCGGTCACGTAGATCTTCTCGCCGTTGAGCACGTAGTGATCGCCATCGAGGCGCGCCGTCGTGCGGATCGCCGCCGAATCCGACCCGCAGCCCGGCTCGGTGATCGCCATCGCCGCCCACTTGCCCTTGAAGCGCTCGAGCTGCTCGTCGGTGGCAACGCTGGCGATGGCCGAGTTGCCGAGTCCCTGGCGCGGCATCGTCAGCAGGAAGCCGACGTCGCCCCAGCACAGCTCCATCGTGCCGAGCACGGTCGACAGGTTGCTGCTGTTGCGGTTGCCCTCGTCGGATCGCGCGGCGCTGCGCCGCACGCCGGCGGCGCCGGCACCTTCGCCGCCACCGCCGCCTGCATTCATGCCGTCCAGCAGCGCCCCGAGCATGTCCAGTTCGCGCGGATACAGATGCTCGGCGCGATCGTAGCGACGCGAGTTGGGGCGGAAGATCTGCCGGGCGACCTGATGCGCCTGGTCGACCAGCATGCGGAACTTCTTCGGCGTTTCGAGATTGATCATGGCCGTCCTTCAGATCAGCACCACGCCTTCCATCACCGCAGCCGCGCGCAGGTCGCGGTACCAGCGTTCCACCGGGTGCTCCTTGACGAAGCCGTGGCCGCCCAGCAGCTGCACCGCCTCGGAGCCGATCTGCATGCCCTTGTCGGCGCACAAGCGGCGCGCGATCGCGGTCGCGCGCGCGAAGTCCAGGCCCTGCTCGGCGCGGCTGGCCGCGCGCCAGGTCGCCAGGCGCATGCCCTCGGTCTCGATGCCGATGTTGGCGACGGCGAAGGCCACCGACTGGCGGTGGCTGATCGGCTCGCCGAAGGCCTGCCGTTCGTTGACGTAGGGGATCAGGTAGTCGAGCGCCGCCTGCGCCGTGCCGACGGCGAGTGCGCACCAGCCCAGCCGCGCCAGCCGGATGCACTCGCGGTAGACGATCGGATCGCCGGCCCCGAGCAGCGCCGATGCCGGCAGCTTCACGCCGTCGAACTCGACGCGCATGGTCGATGCGGCGCGCAGGCCCATGGCCGGCTCGGCGGCATAGCGCAGATCCGCACCGGCCGCCTCGACCAGGAACAGCGACGGTCCGGCGTCCTCGAGCGCGGCGGCCACGATCAGCAGCTCGGCGCGGTCGGCGCGCGGCACCAGCGATTTCACGCCGTCGAGCACGAAGCCGTCGGCGGTGCGCCGGACGCGCGTGCGCAGCGTCAGCGAGTCGAACAACGGCTGCGGCTCGCAGATCGCCAGCGCCGCCACCGGTCCCTGCCCCGCGGCGAACGCCGGCAGGTACTGCGACTGCTGCGCCTCGTCGCCCCACAGCACCAGCGCGGTCGACACCGCCGACGGCGCCAGCCCGGCGACCGCCAGTCCCATGTCGCCGTGGGCGAGCGCCTCGGCGATCAATGCGTGGGTGACCGCCGAGCGCTCGGCGCCGACGCCGCCCAGCGCCTCGGGAATCGACATCGCGGCGATGCCGAGATCGTCGATGCCGGCCAGTACCTCGGTCGGCGCAGCAGCCGTCGCGTCCGCGGCCTGCGCCGCGGGGCGCAGCTGCTCGGCCGCATAGGCTGCCGCCGCGTCCCGCAGCATCTGCTGTTCGTCGGTCGGCGTCAGGTCGAACAGGCCCTGCGCGGCCTGATGCGGCAGGCGCGCGGGCTTGAGCAGCTTCTGCGTCGCCTTGAGGCCGCGGGCGAGCGTGTCCGCGCCGCGGAAGCCGAGCCGGCTACCGTGATACAGCGCCTTCTCGGCCGGCTTGCGCAGGCCGAGCCGGTCGACCAGCGCGGAACCGCCGATGCGGTTGACCGCACGCAGACCCAGACCCATCGCCGTGCTTCTGAATGCCATGACCTCGCCTCCTCGGGCCGGGGAACGGCCGCGATCAGTTCAGGGCGTCGCGTGTCTGCTCGAGGAACACGTCGACCAGGCGCGTGAACGTGCCCTGGATGAACGGCGGCGCCACCAGCCGGTACATCAGCGGCACCGGCACGTCGCGCAGCTCGCCCTTCACGTCGAACGACAACCGCGTGCCGTTGCCGCGCGGCTGCAGATGCATGCGCCCCTCGATCGTGGCGTTGCCATGCGTGGGCAGCGGCTTCCATTCGAGCAACCCCTGCTCCGGCTTCACCGAGTAGCGCGCCGCGTAGCGGACTTCGTGCGCGATGCCCGCGGTGCGCGAGCCGATCGGCGCCATCTCCCACAGGTAGGCATGGGGTTCGAGCGCCGTCAGCCGGCGCAGCTTGGGAAACCGTCGGATGGTGCTCTCGTAGTCTTCGAGCAGCGTCCGCACGCGCGCCACCGGCGCGGACACGTCGACGCTGCGGGACACCTGGATGTTGACCTTCATGACCGCGCTTCTCGCACTCTTGCCTCGGATGTCCCGGAGCTTGGCACCCGACGCCGGCCGCGGCCTTGGCCGTGCCGTAGCGTCGTCGGGTCGGCCCGGTCAATCGGGCCGCGCCGGCTCAGAAGCGCACGGCGCCGTCGCGGATCTGCGCGTGCAGTGCCGCAGTCAGCGGTTCGTAGCCGAGGTCGCGATCGCGCAGCACGTACAGGGGATCGTCGACCCGCGCCGGGTCGAAGCCTTCCTGCTTGAGACTGCCCTTGCGGAACTTGAAGGTGCTGGTGGTCTCCTGCTCCGCGCGCAGCCGCAGGAACAACGGCACCGCGTAAGCCGGCAGCTCCGCGCACAGATGCTGCGCCAGACGGCGCAGGGTCGCGACGTCCGGCGTTTGCGAGAAGCTCAGCGCCGCCATGCCGGCCCTGCCGTCCGCGTCCGGCACCTGCACGCCGTAGACCACCGCCTGCTCGATGCCATCGAAACGGTTGCAGGCGGCCTCCACTTCCGTCGTCGCGACGTTCTCGCCCTTCCAGCGAAAGGTATCGCCGATGCGGTCGACGAACTGGATGTGACGGAAGCCCTGGTCGCGCACCAGGTCGCCGGTGTTGAACCAGCAGTCGCCGGCCTTGAAGACGTCACGCAACAGCTTGGCCTGGCTCGCCTGCTCGTCGGTATAGCCGTCGAACGGCGCCTTGTCGGTGACCTCGCAGATCAGCAGGCCCGACTCGCCGCGGCTCACCTTGCGCAGGAATCCGTCGGCGCCGCGGACCGGCGTCTCCGCATCGACGTCGAAGGCCACCACGGCGAACGGCAGCGGGCAGAAACCCGCCGTGCGCGATACGTCGAAGCCGTTGGCGAAGGCGAGATTGCTCTCGCTGGCGCCGTAGAACTCGCTGATGCGGGCGATGCCGAAACGTTGCTGGAAGGCGTCCCAGATTTCCGGGCGCAGGCCGTTGCCGACGATCACGCGCACCCGGTGATCGCGGTCGCGCGCATCGGCGGGCCGGTTGAGCAGATAGCGGCACAACTCGCCGATGTAGCAGAAGCTGGTTGCGCCGCTGCGCCGGATCTCGTCCCAGAAACGCGACGCCGAGAACTTGCGCCCCAGCGCCAGCGTGCTGCCGGTGCCGAGCACGGCGCCCCAGGACACGGTCAGGGCGTTGTTGTGGTACAGCGGCAGACAGCAGTAGAGCACGTCGTCGCGACGCAGCCGTAACGTCATCTGCCCGAGGCCGGCCATGCCCCGCAGCCAGCGGTAGTGGGTCATCACCGAGGCTTTCGGCAGTCCGGTGGTTCCGGAGGTGAAGATGTAGAAGCACGGATCGCGCAGACGCACGCGCGCGGTTTCCGGCGGATTGGAGGCCGCGCCGCCGGATACGCCGTCGGCCAGTCGCTGCCAGCCGGACGGCGCGCTGCCCTCACCGTCCCAGATCCAGCGCATGCCCGGCACCTCGTCCGGCGCGTAGCCGGCCGACGCCAGCGCGTCGACGCACTCCTCGCCGCAGATGACGACGCCGGCGCGCGTCAGCTTGAGGCTGTGCGCCAGCGCCTCGCCACGCTGCTGGTGGTTGAGCATGCCGGCCACCGCGCCGAGCTTGACCGTGGCGGCGACGCAGGCCAGCACTTCCGGCCGGTTCTCCATCAGGATCGCGACGCCGTCTCCGGCCCGCACGCCCTGCCGGCGCAGCAGGCTGGCGATGCGGTTGGCCCAGGCGTTGAACTCGGCGTAGGTCCAGACGCGATCCTCGAAGCGCAATGCCGGCTGTTGCGGCTGCGACACCGCCAGCTTTTCGAGGACCCGGCCGATCGAGTGCTTCTGGTCCGGCTTGAGCCAGACGAGATTCAGCAGCCCGCGATTGACGGTAAACGAGTCCGGCAGCGTACCCAGCGCCCCGCGCAGCAGGTCGCGGAAGCGGACGGTGTCACTCGAAGGGGGCAAGCTCATCGGGCGGAACTGGCGGCTGGAAAACCGCTACTGTCCCGTAGGCTCGCGCGAACGGCAACCGCGCCCGCGCCACGCCGCTGTGTCGCGTCAGGCTTCCGCCGCGACGCTGCGCAGCATGCTCACGCCGCGCATGCGGCGATGCAGCCAGGTGATGAAGTCCTCGCGCAGGGCATCGTCGCGGCGGCCGCGCTGCGACTCGCTTTCGGCGACGGTGAGCACCTGGCGCAGCACGTCGTCGACGAGCGCATCCGGACACGATGTCCCGGCATGGATCAGCTCGGATCGCAGCATCAGGCGGACCGGACCGAGCAGCAGGCGCAGGGGATGTCCCTCGCCGGCGATGGCTGTCCACGTCACCGCCTCGCCGCGCGCCGCCTCCAGCGCCTCGTACCAGAAGGCCTCGATCGCGAGGTCGAGACGCTGCGCCCCCGGCGGCATGCCGCTGGTGACACGCAGCAGACGCCGTCGCAGGCCTTCGAGGAAGTCACGCGGGTCCATGTTCGGCTGATGCCATGAGGGAGACGTTCGTCGTTGCGCCAGTTGCATCGAAACCACGCTCAGGAAAAGGGCTCTCGGTGCGACCGCCAGGAGGTGCGTCCTGCACCTCCCCAGCCGGACCGGTTGTACGGGTGGCGCGTCCCTGCGGCCGGCGAGGCCGGACCCCGCAGCCGATGAGATACGTGGATGCGCAGGCCAGCGCCAGCATGGCAGGACGAGTGGTCCTGCCCCCGGGACGAACGGAGTCCTTACGGCAGCGTGCTCGTTTCCGGAAGCCGGCGGCGGTTACGATCCGCGTAACCTCAGATTCACAACCTTGCCAGCAGGATCCGCCATGCCCCATCCAAGCCGCATCGTCACTGGCACCCTGCTCGCGAGCGCGATCGTGACGCTCTGCGCCTGCGGCGACAGCACCGCACCCGCTGCCGGACTCGGCGGTGCGCGCGGGGTCGCCGATACTGCCCGTGCGCAGTGCACGCTGAACAGCCCCTACCTGCAGGTGGGCGCGGAGGTCGATGCGCCGGGGCGGCGTCTGGCCGTGGAACCGGCCGCCGTCGGTGAAGCCTCCGGCGACTGCGCGGGCAATACCGCGTACCGCTTCGGCTCCGGGCTCCACGACATCACCGGTCCGGTCGCCAACACCAGCGGCATGGGCTGGGAGGACCCGACCCAGGTGTTCCACGGCCTGTACACGCGCCAGTACGCACGCGCCTTCGCGCTGGCCTCGCCGTGCAACGGCAAGCGCGTGGTCTTCGTCTCCACCGACACCGGGCAGATGTTCGGCGCCGTGCGCCTGGGCGTGCTCGAGCAGCTTGCCGCCGACCCGGCGCTCGCGCCGCACTACGGCCCGGACAACCTCATGCTGTCGGCCACGCACACGCACCAGGGGCCCGCCGGGTATTCGCACTACGAAGCCTTCAACTTCCTGCACCTGGGCTTCGATCAGCTCGTGCTCGACACCATCGTCGACGGCATCGTCGAGGCGATCCGCCTCGCACATGCCAACCTGGAGGCGCACCCGCAGACCGCACCGGTCGAACTGGCGATCGGCGAGCTGCTGAACACGAACATCAACCGCTCGCGGATCGCGTTCGAGCAGAACCCGGAAAGCGAACGCCTGGAGTTCACCAACGCCCGCGGCGAGATCGTCGACACCAACAAGCGCTTCGTGCAGCTCAACCTCGCTCGCGCGGACGGAAACGGGGTCGGCGTGATCAACTGGTTCGGCGTGCATCCGACGATCCTCGGCCCGGAACTGGACCTGGTCGGCTCGGACCACAAGGGCGAGGCCTCGCTCGGCTTCGAGCGGATCATGCACACTGACTACGCAGCGCAGCCCGGCACCGACAACTTCGTCGCCGCGTTCGCGCAGACCGACGAGGGCGACTCCTCGCCGAACCTCTTCATTGTCGAACGTCCGCACCCCGACCCGACCCGTGGCGGCGGCGCCGACCCGTACGAATCCACCAGCATCGCCGCCGCCAAGCAGCTCGCCAAGTCGCTGGAGCTGTACACCGGCGGCGGACGCGCCCTGCGCGGCCCGGTCGACTATCGACTGATGCACGTGCAGATGGATGCCGTCGAAGTCACCGACCCGGTGGTGCTCGCGAGCCTGCAGCATCCGGCGACGCTCGACACCGAGATCAAGCGCACCTGCCTGGGCGTGCTCGGCCCCTCGTTCGCCGCCGGCGCCGAGGATGGGCCCGGCTTCACCGTCGAGGGCATCGACTGCGGCGACGATCCGGCGCTGCTCGACGCCGTGCGCAACGACCTCGTCAACCTGCTCGGCGCGCATCTGCCGGCGGAGACGCTGTCGAAGGCCGTGTTCTGCAACATCGACGAGCTGCCGCTGCTCGACCTGTCCTGCCAGGCCGAGAAGCCGGTGCTGATTCCGGTCGGCCCGCCGCTGTCGTTCGAACCGAACATCGTGCCGTTCCAGCTGTTCCGCGTCGGCAACTTCGCGATCCTCGGCGTGCCGTGGGAAGTCACGACGATGTCGGCACGGCGGCTGCAGAAGACCCTGTTCGAGGTGCTGGCACCGGTGGGCATCGACACGATCGTCATCGCCGGTCTGGTCAACGAGTTCGCGCACTACCTGACCACGCGCGAGGAGTACGCCACCCAGCAGTACGAAGGCGGCTCGAACCTCTACGGACCGTGGACGCTGGCCGCCGTGCAGCAGGAGTCCCGACGGCTGGCGTTGAGCCTCGCCGCCGGCGCACCCGCGCCGGTCGGCCCCGACTATGTCGACAGCATCCCGCTGCAGCGCCGTACGCCGTACGTGCCGTCCGACCTGCCGGGCCTCACTGCGGGCTTCGGCGACGTCATCAGCGACGTGCCACAGACGGCGGCACCCGGCGATGTCGTGCGCTTCGAGATCCAGGGTGGCCATCCGCGCAACGACCTGAAGACGCAGTCGAGCTATGTCTACGCCGAGCGGTTCGCCGGCGACGGGCGCTGGGAGGTCGTCGCGCAGGATCGTGACCCCGAGCTGCGCTTCGTCTGGAAGCCGCTGATCCCGTCGCCGCTGCCGATCGACACGGCGCAGATCGGCCCGTCGACGGTCGAGGCGGTGTGGACGATTCCGCGCAACCTGGCACCGGGCACCTACCGGTTGCGCATCGAGGGCGTGGCACAGACGCTGGTGCTGCCGGCGCAGGCCTACGACAGTGCGTCGAGCCCGTTCCTGGTCACCGGCCCGGCCGAGGCCTGCCACATCTGATCGCACCGCTGATCGCGCCGGGAAGCTGGCGCGCGTTATACCTTCGCGGATATAACGCTGCGCAGTCCGGTTTTCATGGAGCGTTCGTCATGCCCGCCAGCGGGCGCCTGCTTGCTGCCGTCCTGATGGTGCTGGCCGCCGCGCCCGCCGCGGCCGGCGAGCGGCTGCTCGTCGCCACCGCCAGCAACTTCAAGCCGGCGATGGAGGAGCTGCTCGCGCTGTTCAGCGCACACCACGCGGACGCGGACGTCGGCGCCGTGTACGCGTCGACCGGCAAACTCGCGGCACAGATCCGTGCCGGCGCGCCGTACGACCTGTTCTGCGCCGCCGACATGGACAGTCCGAGAGCGCTGATCGCCGAGGGTTTCGCGGTCGCGCCGGTGCGCGAGTACGCGCGCGGACGTCTCGCGCTGTGGAGCACCATGACCGATGCCGGCCTGCTGACGCTCGAAGACCTGGCTGACCCGCGCTTCTCGCGCATTGCCATCGCGCAGCCGCGCCACGCGCCCTACGGCATGCGCGCCCGCGAAGCCCTGCGCGCCAGTGGTATCTGGCCGCAGGTCGAATCGCGCCTCGTCTATGGCGAGAACATCGGCCAGACCGCGCAGTTCGTGCGCAGCGGCAACGCGCAGATCGGGCTGATCGCCCTGTCGCAGGTGCTCGACCCGGACTTCGCCGGCGACGGCCGCTACACGCTGGTGCCGGACATCCTGCACGCGCCGCTGGCGCAAGGTCAGGTACTGACGCGCCACGGCGCCGGCAAGCCGCTCGCACAGTCCTTCGCCCGCTGGCTGCACGGCGAACAGGCGCAGGCCGTCATCGCGCGTCACGGCTATGGCGCCGCGCCGCTGGCGACGACCGTTACCGAACCGACGCGGACGCTGCTGTCCCGGGCCGACTGGATCGCGCTCGGCCTGACGCTCAGGCTCGCCGGCGTCGTCACGCTGCTGCTGCTCGGCCTGGCGACACCGCTGGCGTGGTGGCTGGCGCGTACGCGCTCGCGGTGGGCCTGGCCGGTCAGTGCGCTGGTCGCGCTGCCGCTGGTGCTGCCACCGACGGTGCTCGGCTTCTACCTGCTGGTCGCACTCGGCGCCGACGGCCCGCTCGGCCGACTGACCGAGTCGCTGGGCCTGGGCCTGCTGCCGTTCACCTTCCCGGGCCTGGTCGTCGCCTCGCTGGTCTACTCGCTGCCCTTCGTCGTGCAGCCGCTGCGCGCGGCCTTCGAGTCCGTCGGCGATGACGTACTCGAGGAGGCCGCCGCGCTGGGCGCCGGCGCGGTCGACCGCTTCTTCACGATCGCGCTGCCGCTGGCGCGACGCGGTATCGCCGCCGGCGGCATCCTCGGCTTCGTCCACACCATCGGCGAGTTCGGTGTCGTGCTGATGATCGGCGGCAGCATCCCGGGCTCGACCCGCGTGGTCTCGGTGCAGATCTACGACCACGTCGAGGCCTTCGACTACGCGCAGGCACACGGGCTGGCCGCGATCCTGCTGGCCTTGTCGTTCTGCGCGCTGCTGCTGCTGTACGCCCTCAACCCGCGGCTGCGCAGCGTCTGATGGACGGCATCCATGCCCGCCTGCGCCAGCGCCACCCGGGCTTCGTGCTCGATGTGGAACTGGACCTCCCCGCCCGCGGCATCAGCGCCCTGTTCGGTGCGTCCGGGTCCGGCAAGACCACCTGCCTGCGCGCGCTGGCGGGGCTCGAACGGCTCGCCGACGCCACGCTGCACGTGCACGGGGCCTGCTGGCAGGACAGCGCCGCCGGCATCTTCGTGCCGACGCCCGCCCGGCGCATCGGCTACGTCGGGCAACAGGCCGCGCTGTTCACCCATCTGCGCGTGCGCGGCAACCTCGAATACGGCTGGCGCCGTCGCGGTCGTCCGCAGAACCTGCGTTTCGACGACATCGTCGATCTGCTCGGCATCGGCCACCTGCTGCAACGCCAGGCCGATGCGCTGTCCGGCGGCGAGCGTCAGCGCGTGGCGATCGCGCGCGCGCTGCTCGCCGACCCGGCCCTGCTGCTGATGGACGAGCCGCTGTCGGCGCTCGATGCCGCGCGCAAGGCCGAAGTGCTGCCCTACCTCGAGCGCCTGCACCGGACGCTGGCGATCCCGACGGTCTACGTCAGCCATGCCTTCGACGAGATCGCCCGGCTCGCCGACCACCTGGTCGTGCTCGACCACGGGCAGGTGCGCGCCGCCGGGCCGCTGGGCGAAACCGTCGCCCGGCTCGACATCGCCGGCGATTTCGGCGATGCCGCCGCCGTCGTCTTCGACGCACGCGTCGATGCGCACGACCCGGGCGACCGTCTGACGCGGCTGCGCTTCCCCGGCGGCACGATCGAGGTGCCGCTGCGTGCGGAGGCGCCTGGCGAAACCCTGCGCTGTCGCGTGCACGCCCGCGACGTCAGCCTGACGACGCAGCCGCCGCAGGCGACCAGCATCCTCAACGTGATCGCCGCCCTCGTCGTCGATCGACGGGACCTGCCGGGCGGCGCACAATGTCTCGTGCGACTGGACGCCGGCGGCACACCGCTGCTGGCCCGCATCACCGCCCGCTCCTGGCGCCAGCTCGGGCTCGAACCGGGACGCGTCGTCTGGGCGCAGGTCAAGGCGGCGGCGCTGCTGGCCTGAGGCCCTGCGCGCCGCAGCAGACGCCGTCACTTCAGGCGATCGGCGTAATAGCGCTTGAGCTTCTCCACCTTGGGTGCCGCCACTGCGGCGATGTACGGCTGCGCCGGATTGCGTGCCGCGTAGTCCTGGTGGTAGGTCTCCGCAGGATGGAAGGCTTCGAGCGGTTCCAGCGTCGTCACGATCTTCTCGGGATAGGCGCCGGCCGCGTCGAGCTTGCGGACGTAGCGTTCGGCGACCTCGCGCTGTGCGTCGTCGGCGTAGAACACCGCCGAGCGGTACTGGCGACCGACGTCATTGCCCTGGCGGTTCAGGTGCGTGGGATCGTGCGCCACCGAGAAGAACACCTTGAGCAGCGTGCCGAAGCTGATCTTCGTGGCATCGAAGTCGATGCGCACGACCTCGGCGTGATCGGTGGTGCCGCTGCAGACGGTCTTGTAGTCGGCGGTCGCCGCACTGTCGCCGGCATATCCGGACACCACATCGAGCACGCCGTCGAGCTGGCGGTAGACCGCCTCGACGCACCAGAAGCAACCGCCGGCGAGGACCGCCGACTGACGCGCGCCGGCATCGCTGCCGATGTCGAGGTCCGCATCCGGGAACTCGGCCGGCGTCAGGGGATGCGCGCTGCCGCGCGAGTTCGAGACCAGGGACATGGGGAACTCCGTGCGAGGAAGTGAGGCGGTGGCCGCATTCTGAACCGCACCGCCACCGCTGTCGTCCACAGTGCGGTCGCCTGCGGGCGAATCAAGGTGTCTGCCGCGATCGGTGCAATTGAGTCTGCAAATGAGAACGACTATCATCACCGCTCGCAACACAGGACGCTGCGGCAGCCGGTCGCGCGCGACATGACGGGGAAAGCGGTTGGAGATTCTGGCAACGACGAGCATGCTCACGGCCGCGGGCTGCTGGCTGCTCCCCCTGCTGCGGGGCTGGCGCGCCGATCGCGCACTCGAGTGGCGACTGGTGGGCACGCTGCTGGCCTCGGCGGCGCTGCTGGTGTGGCTCCAGCGCTTCGGCGCGGACGGTCTGCTGCGCTGGAGCGCGCATCTGGCCGCCATCGGCCTGATCGACCTCGGCGCACGCGCGGCGGCTGCGCCGGTCTGGACACGCCCGCCCGGCTGGACCGTCACCTCCGCCACCGTGCTGGCCGCCGGCCTGCTGTGGCACGACGCCGGCGCACAGCCGCCGACGCTGGACACCATCGCCGTCGACGCGGCGGCGCTGCCGGCCGACGAGATCGACGACACCCCGGATGACGGCGCAGAGGGCGGCGCTCGCACGCCGCCCCCGACGCTGGAGACCATCGTCGTCACCGGCGAGAAGCTCGGCCGCAGCCTCAACGAGACCGCCAGCAGCGTCGGCATCGTCACCCGCGAAGATCTGGCCGCCTCGAGCGACGCGGCCATGAAGGACGTGGTCACGCAGTTCGCCAATGTGTTGTCGGCCGCCGGCGACCGTGAGATCGCGATCCGCGGCGTGCCGCAGGGCGGTATCGGCGGCGAGGGCGAAACCATCAGCGTCTATCTGGACGGCGTCGCGCTGCCCGCGCGCGCGGCCAGCTTCGCCGGCCCGGTCTCGGCCTGGGATCTCGAGCAGGTCGAAGTGCTGCGCGGTTCGCAATCGACCAACCAGGGGCGCAGCAGCCTGGCCGGCTCGGTCGTCCTGCGCTCGCGCGAGCCGACCCCGTACTGGGATGCGCGTGCCCGCGCCGGCATCATCAGCCGCGGCGGCCACGACTACGCCGTGGCCGGAGGAGGCCCGATCGGCGAGACGCTGCGCTTTCGCGTCGCCGCCCAGGACCGCTTCGATCCGGGCGACATCCGCAACCTCACGCGCAACGAGGACGATGCCGGCCGCGAGCGCACGCGCAACGCACGCGCCAAGCTGGCATGGACGCCGGCGCTGCTCCCCGGCTACCGCGCGCAATACGGCTACACCGAGGCCGACAACGAATTCGGCGACCCGCTGCACGACTCGTCCGAAGGCGCGCGCACCGAAACCGCGAACGTGCGCGGCAACGAGGACGACCAGACGCATCTGCACAGCCTCGAGCAGAGCGTCGCCTTCGGCGACGGCTGGCGCGTCGACGTGATCAGTGGCTGGGCCGACTTCGCCAATCTCTACGTCATCGACTACGACCGTTCGGCGTCCGATGGCGGCTATTCCGACAACACCGTCGACGAGCAGGTCTTCAGCCAGGAGCTGCGGCTCCATTACGCCGGCGCGCGCCTGAACGCCGTGCTCGGCGCCTATGTCGCCGACGGCGACAAGGCCACGGAAACCGTGGGGCACGACGTCGCCGCGGCCGGCGGGCTCGTGCTGCTCAACGGCTACATCCGGTCCGACAGCACGCTGCGCACGCAGGCGCTGTTCGCCGAGGCCGACTGGGACTTCGCCGATGCCTGGCGCCTGACCGCCGGCCTGCGCCTCAACGACGAGCGCGCCCGGCGGCACGACGAGTCGGATCTGTCGCTGACGCTGACGACGGCCGTGCCCGGGCTGCCGCTGGACCTGCCGCTCGGCGTGCCGCTGCCCGACGCCGCCGGTGACCTGCTGGCGACGCTGCTGCCCGGCGTGGTTCCCCCGGACTACGAGGAATCGGGACGCACGAGCCACACCGACCTGCTGCCCAAACTCGGCCTCACCTGGTTCACGGACACCGGCGCCGCGCTGTCGCTGACCTACCAGGAAGGCTACCGCTCCGGCGGCACCAGCATCTCCTTCTTCGGCGGCGCCGTCAGCCCCTTCGAACCCGAGTACACGCGGACCATCGAGTTCGCCGCACGCTCGCGCTGGCTGGACGAGCGCCTGACGCTCAACGCCAACCTGTTCTACACCGACTGGCGCGACCAGCAGGTGACGATCGGCGAGACCTCCGGCTTCGAGACCACGACCGCGAACGCCGGCCGTTCGCACTACTACGGCCTCGAGGCCGAGGCGCTGTGGCGCTTCGATGCGCCGTTCGAGGTCTTCGTCAGCGCCGGCCTGCTGCACAGCGAGTTCGACGAGTTCGTCAACGACGGCGAGGACTACGCCGACAACGAATTCCCCTACGCCCCGGACTACAGCGCCGGCCTCGGCCTGCGCCTGCGTGAGTGGCGCCGGCTGAGCGGCCAGATCAACGTCAACCACATCGCCGCGTTCTACTCGGACCCGGACAACGATCCGCTGTCGCGCGCCGACGCGCGCACCCTGGTCAACGCCAAGCTCGGCTACCGCCTGCCGGCCGGCTTCACGCTCGCCGTCTACGGGCGCAATCTCACCGACGACGTCAACCGGCAGGGCGCGCTGGTCTCCGGCTCGCGCATCGCCAGCCGCTACGGCGAGGCGCGCAGCTTCGGCGCGACGCTGGAGTGGACGCTGTGAGTCCTATCGAATCGACGCCGCACGATCCCTCTCCCGCTTGCGAGAGAGGGTGCCCCCAAGTTTTCCTTGGGGGTGGGAGAGGGCGACGCGCAGCGCCGTTTCTCGAACGCGCATGCCGCAGCAACCCGCTTCGCGGGCCCTCTCCTCCTCCCCTCTCCCGCAAGCGGGAGAGGGGAGACAGCGTGGCGCGCTGCGCGTCTATCGCCTTCGGCGCGCTCGCGTTCCCGGCGCTGGCACAACCACCCAGCATCCCCGTCGACCCGTTGCGCGACGAGGTCACGGCGGCCGAGACCGTCGTGCTCGACCCCGTGGTCGTCACCGGCACGCGCACCGAACACCGGCTCTCGGATGCGCCGGTGGAGGTCCAGCTCATCACCGCGCGCGACATCCGCAACAGCGGCGCGCGCGATCTCGCCGAACTGCTCGAGCGCGAGGGCGGCGTCACGGTGACGCGCCAGGCGGCGCGCGGCACGCGCATCGAGATCCAGGGCCTGTCGTCCGAGCATGTGCTGATTCTCGTCGACGGCCGCCGCATGATCGGCCTGGTCAACGGCGCGATCGACCTGACACGGCTGCGCATCGCCGATGTCGAACGCGTGGAGATCGTCAAGGGACCGGTATCGGCGCTCTACGGCGCCGATGCGCTCGGCGGCGTGGTCAACGTGATCACGCGCAAGGGCGGGAGCGGCCTCGGCGGTGTCGTTACCGTGCGCGGCGACACCGACGCCAACGGCGAAGCGTGGGCGCGCGGCGGATTCACGCTGGGCACGCTCGACGGCCAGGCCAGCGCCGGCTACCAGCACGGCGAAGCCTACGATCTGGACGACACCACCCTCAGCGAGGACGGACCCGACGGCGAAGGCGGCTACGCCTCGGCGCAGGCCGACTGGGCGCTCGGCGACGGCGTCGGCATCGGGCTGCATGGCGCGTACTCGCTCGACGATCTGCGCCGGCTCGACCCGGGCATCGGCAGCGCGACCACCGACACGCACAAGCGCATCGAGGAGGTCCGCGCCGGCATCGCACCGTACACGCGACTGGGCAACCGCACGGAGCTGCGCTTCGATCTGTACTACCACCGCTACTTCGACCAGCTGCTGCAGACCCATGCCGCCAGCGGCGAGGTCGGCCTCGACGAGGAAACCCTCGACGAGCTGTTCGTCGCCGCTGCCCAGCTCGATCATCGTCTCGACCGCCATCTGCTGAGCGTCGGCATCGAGACCCAGCTCGAACGACTGCGGGCGGATCGCCTGGCCGATGATGCCGAACGCGACCGCCAGGCGGTGTTCGTGCAGGACCAGTTCGATCTGCTCGACACGCGCCTGCAGATCGTGCCGGGTGTGCGCTACGACCGCGACTCGCAGTTCGGCGACCAAGTCTCGCCCAAGCTCGCGCTGCGCTACGACCTGCGCCAGGACCTCGTGCTGCGCGCCGGCGTCGGTCGCGGTTATCGCGCGCCCGATTTCAAGCAGTTGCTGTTGCGCTTCGAGAACAGCGGCGTGGGTTATCGCGTCGACGGCAATCCCGATCTCACGCCCGAGCGCAGCGTCGGCTACAACCTCGGCGCGACCTGGTTCGCCAATGCCAGCAGCAGCATCGCACTGTCCGCCTACCACCATCGCGTGCGCGACCTGATCGAGATCGTGCAGACCGATGCCGGCCCGCCCGTGGTGTTCGGCTACCGCAACCTCGCGTCCGCGAGGCTCACCGGCGTCGACCTGCAGGCGCAATGGCGCCCGCTGCCGTCATGGGAGCTGCGCGCCGGCTACGGCTGGCTCGATGCCGAGGACCGCGACAGCGGCGAGCCGCTCAGCGGTCGCGCCGAGCATCGCGGCCATGCCGCGCTCCGCTTCGAGCCCGGCACCTGTGCACTGCAACTGCGCGGCGTGTGGATCGGCGCGCGGCGCTTCGGCACCGAGATCAGCACCGAGGGGCCGCCCGGCGCCTCGGGCACGGCGAGCCCCTACGCTCTGTTCGACCTGCGCGGCGAATGGCGGGCCCATCGCCGACTGCAGGTCGCGCTGGGTGTCGACAACCTGTTCGACGAAGGCGATCCGGATTTCCTGCCCATCGCACCGCGCAGCGCCTATCTGGAGTTGCAATGGACGATGTACTGAAGCCGTGCAGGAGCGCCTTCTGGCGCGATGCTGTTCCCCGGCGTACACGCTGGTCGCGCCTGAAGGCGCTCCTGCACCTCCCCGCCGCGCTGCTGCTCGCCGCCTGCGCCGGCGACATCTCGCCGGACGGCGATCCCGGCGAGCCGGGCGGCAGCGATCTGCCCGGCCCCGGCGGTCCGCAGGCCGTGTTCACGCGCCATGCCGACGGCTACTACCAGGCCGTCATCGATGCCAGCGGCAGCGACTGGGTCTACCTCGATCTCGACACGCAGACCCAGGTCTTTCCGTCCGACCCGGCCGCGAGCGCGGACTGGGACCTTGCGCATCGCGGGGTGGACATCAAGCTCAATGGCGGCGTCTCGGGTACGCCGCCGACGATCACCGAGGCCGCGGTGTACGCGGACAAGGCGCCACCCGGCACCCCCTATGCGTTCGACGAGATCCGCGCCGCGCCCCCGGACAACGCGGTGCCCTACCGCACCGACGCCGCGGGCGGCCTGCTCGGACTCGGCGATCCGGCCTACGCGATGAGCACCTACCCCGACGCCGACGAGGCGCCGAACGTGCTCACCGGCGCCGGCGATCACGGCTGGTATCGTCTCGGCGCGCGCACCTCGGGATCGCCGGTCAGCGTGCGCGCGAACGTCGGCTACGTGTTGCGCACGGTCGATTGCCGCTACTACAAGCTGCGCATGACCGCGTACCACGACGGCGACGGCGCGCCCGGGCATCCGCAGTACGACTTTGCCGCGATCGACGGACCGGCCTGCAGCGGCGGCGGCGACATCGCGCCACTGGGCCGCGCGCGCTTCACCGCCGGCAGCTCCAGCACCGAAGTCACCGTCGATGCCAGCGACGAGGACGCCTGGGTCTATCTCGACCTCGTCCAGGCCACGCAGGTGGTCCCGGCCAGTCCGGCGAACGATCCACCGGGCTGGGACCTGGCGTGGCGGCGCACCGACATCCGGCTCAACGGCGGCAGTTCGGGCGCCGGCAGCGTCGGCGTGCACGACATCCTGCGCGACGACTGGGACACCCGCACCGCCGTGCCGGGCGACGCCGAGTGGCATACCGATGCCGACGGCGCCCTGGCGATGCTGACGGTGCCGCCACGCGAGGTCGGCGGCGAATGCACCTTCGGCGCCGACGGCGACTACGGCTGGCACTACTATTCCGGCTTCTGCGACAAGGGCAACGGCAACCATCACGTCTCGCCGCGCGACGTCGTCTACCTGCTGCGCGCACACGACGGCAGCACCTGGAAGCTGCGCATCCTGAGCTACTACGACGCCGACACCGGCGCAGCCGCATTCCCCGTCTTCGAATACGCCCCCGTCACACCCTGAGCCTTCGATGAGCAACCGCACCGCAGACGCCGCACACGCGCTCTATGCCGCCAGCCACCAGGGCATCCTGTCGACGCTGTCGCTGGAGCTCGCCGGTTATCCGTTCGGATCGGTGGTCAGCTTCGCACCCGATCGCGCCGGGCTGCCGGTGCTGCTGATCAGCAGCATCGCCGAGCACACGCGCAACCTGCAGGCCGATCCGCGCTGCTCGCTGATCGTCACCGAGCCCGGCGACGACGGTCAGGCGCTCGGCCGCCTGACCCTGGTCGGCGATGCCGAGCCGGTCACGACCGACGGCGAGAACGTCGCGGCACGCTACTACGCGCGGTTTCCGCAAGCCGCGGACTACCACCGCACACACGATTTCGCGTTCTGGCGCCTGCGGCCGCGCAAGCTGCGCTACATCGGCGGCTTCGGCCGCATCCACTGGCTCGACACCACGACCGTGTGCCGCGCCAACCCCTTCGATCCCGCGCAGGAGGCGCGCATGGTCGCGCACATGAATGCCGATCACGCCGACGCGATGCGCGACTACTGCCGGCTGTACGGTATCGATCCCGGCAGCGCCCGGCCGCGCATGAGCGCCATCGATGCCGACGGCTGCGACCTGATGCTCGACAAGCACCTGCTGCGCATCGGCTTCGAAGCACCGGCAACGACACCGGACGCGGTGCGCAAGGCGCTCGTCGACCTCGCCCGCCGCGCACGGGCCGCCCGCAGCCCCGCGTGAACCCGCGCCTGCGCGCGCTGCTGCAGCACCCGCGCTGGCGGCGACTGGCCCAGTTCGGCTTCTGGTTCTTCTTCATCAAGGGCCTGCTGTGGCTGCTGTTGCCGGCCCTGCTGCTGTGGTGGGGTCTGGCGGAAGCCCGCTGTGCCGGGTCAGAGCACGGCGTCGAAGCGGCGCACGGCGCCGTCCTCGGACTCGAAGCGGCAGTCCAGATGCCAGTGCCCGTCGCGTGAGTACAGCTCGACATCGGTGAATCCGGCCCCTTCGAAGCGCTGGGTGCGGACCGTGCAATGCCCCTGCTGCGCGCCGTCGCTGAAGGCGAAGCGCTCGTCGGCAACGAAGTCCGCCGCCGCGGCATTGGCGAAGCGGTAGGGTGTGTTCAGGCCAGCGGCGTGCACGGAATGAATCTTCGTGCGGGCGCCGCCGAGTTCGATCTCGGCCTCGACGAACAGCCCGAGGTGCTCGTCGCCCGAGAGGAACACGACCTGTCCGATGCGCTCGCGCGCGATCATGCCCAGCAGTTCGTAGAGGCTGGCCGGATAGCCGTCCCAGCCGTCGGCGTTGAGCGCGGCATGCGTCCCGCCGTCGCGCCGGCCATAGGCCAGCTCGGCGCGCAGCGCGCTGCGATGACGCGGCAGCAGCGCCGAAGGCGTGACCACGAGCTTGGGTAGCGCCGGCGGCGCCGCGCGCAGCCAGTCGCAGAGCTGCTGCCAGGCCGCGGCATCGGCGCACAGCGGAACATCCGTGCGCGCCGATGCACGGTGGTTGCGCTGCACGCGCGTATCGAACAGGCAGACCGGTACGCTGCCGCTGCGCAGTGTCATCGACAGCGGGCCACCGCCTGCCGACGGTGGCCGCTGGAAGCGCAGGAAGCCGTCCACCCCCGCATCGCGCTGCCGCAGGTGCCGATCGAAGTCCGAATCGCCGGGTGCACCGGCCACCGGCTGCCAGTTGTCGACGAGTTCGTGATCGTCCGGCAGGGCCGCCAGCGGCACGCGCCGCAGGGCATCACGCACCTGCGTGTCGTGCAGCCAGGTCTCATAGGGCTTGCGGTAGCGGTCGTGCAGGTCCGCCGGATCGAACAGGCCCGCGGTCGCATCGACGTAGACCTGGTCGCCGGTCAGCAGCAGCAGGTCGATGCGCTCGCCGCGATCGAGCCGTGCGTTGAGACGGCGCCAGGACGACTGTGCCGGAAAGGTGTTGAAGATGCCCGGCGGGTACTGGCAGCTCCCGAGCGCGATGCGCACGCGTCCGGCATCGGCCGGTTCTGCCGTTTCGACGAGCCCGAGCCGCAGCATCGGCTGTGCTGACATTGCACTGGCGACGGCTTCCTCGGGGCTGGCGCCGGTGCCCGCAGTGGCGGCGTCCGCGTCGGACACGCCGATGCCCGGCAGCTGCTCGTAGACCAGCAGTGCGAGCACTGCGGTTGTCGGGGACGCCGGCAGCGGCAGCTTGAACCAGTCGCTGTCCTCGGGCACCGGATGCCAGTCGGGCGCCTGTCCCGACACCGCGCGCCAGCAACCGTCGGCGTCACGCACGACGGGATGCAGGCAGACCTGCTGCGGCCGACCGAGCCGCGGACTCGCGCCCAGCCCGATGTACGCATCCTCCGTGTCGCCGGCATAGCGCACCGGGCCGAGCCAGGGCACGCGAGCGACGAAGACCGCCGCCGGCGCGGCCGCCGGCAGCGCCGGCCCGTCGAGGAAGTCGCGGATCAGGTCGAAGGTCTTGTGCGCGTGGCGGCCGATCAGGCTGTCCTGGTGCCCCTGTCCTTCGAGGATTTCCGCGCGTACCGCGCAGCCGGCCTCGGCCAGCAGGCGACGGTTGCGATGCAGCGTGGCGATGTCGGCCAGTCCGTTGTCGGCGCCATGCAGCAACAGCGTGTCGAAGCGCCAGTGCGCACGCAGCCTGGCCGGATCGACGAAGCGGTTGTGCCCGCCGCGATCGGTGATCGTCTGGTGGCGGGCAAAGTGGATCACCTGGGCGACGGTGGCGAGATTCAGCGGACCGAAGAAGTCGTCGATGCGGTCGAGCACGCGGGCGTCCAGGTTCGCCAGCGAGAACGTGCGGCCGTACAGCGCATCCATGCGGTGCCGGGTACCGACGAATCGCGTCGACTGCCAGGGCCAGGGCGAGTTCTCGCGCAGCAGCTCGTCGTCGGGATACGGCAGCGTCGCCAGCAGGCGATCGAGCATCGCGCCGCCGACGAAGCCGTCCTCGTCCGTCCGGAAGTGGTACTCCAGCGGGCCGAGCGCGGCCTCGAAGTACGACAGCACATAGCCGCGGAACACGTTCTGCGGCGTCATCACCATGCCCGGGCCGTTCTGCGACAGCACCACGCGACGCAGGCGCCCGGGCAGCGCCCGGCGGGCGGCGGCATGCGCGTCGGCCGGCGTGTCGTCCACACCGGTGCGGTCGCGCAGCAGCTCGGCGATCTGTTGCGGCGTGAGATCGGCGGCGAGCACGGCCATGCTCAGCATCACGGCGCCCATGCAGTGCGCGACGACGTCGATCTGCGCCGCCCCGGTCTTGTCGACGACATACTCGACCGCCGCCGGGATGTCGGCCAGTGCGACCTGCTCGAAGGTCCACGGCAGAATTGCCGTCTCCATTCCGGCGCTGCTGCGCAGGTCGACGATCCAGACGTCGCGCCCCCGTTGCGCCAGTGCGCGCACGAGATCGGACTTCAGTGCCGGATGCGCGAAGGTCGTTCCGCTGGCGCTGTAGCCGTGAATCAGCAGCACCGGCGCGCCGGACGTGGAGCGGGTCTTGCGGTAACGCGTCATCCGGATACGGACCGGCCCGCGGCAGTCGTCGACGATCAGTTCCTCGACGTCCGGATCGGGCAGTCCCGGCAACGGCCCGGGGACGCGCACCGCCGGCGGCTGGGACGGCGCGTCCGGCTTGCGCGTGTTGAGCTGGTGCAGCGAGAGCAGCATGCGCAGCATCAGCGCGCCGAGCGACCCCAGGTCCGCGAGTGCCTCGACATGGCAGCGCTGCGCCTCGATGCGCAGCAGGGGCTGGCTGCGCTCGGCGAAGTACTGCGGATCGAGCACCAGCCGCCGGTTGCCGCCGGCGCCGAGCAGCCCGGCCATCGCGGTGATCTCCAGTTCCTGGAGCTGACGCCACGGGTTGCCCGGTCGCGTGTAGCCGATGTGCTTGTGCCCGCGCAGTCCGCGATCCTGCGACGCGAGGTCGAGCGCGAAGCCGGCATCCCCTCCCGGCAGGCGCGCACCGATTTCCAGCGCGTAGGCGAAGCGCCGCACCTCGCCGGCGTGACTGAGCAGCGCCCACATGCCGGTCACGTATTCGGTGAAGGAAAGCCCGCGCTCGTCCTTGGCGCCGCGGCGGCGGAGGTATTCGCGCGCCGATTGCCACAGGTCACGCGCGCCCCGGTTCAGGAACCACGCGCCCGCCGCCCGCAGTGTGCGCGCACGTGCGCCGGTCGCCACCCGCTCGAACACCGTCAGCGAGCCACGCAGGGCGTAGCGACAGCCGAGGCGTGCCTGCTCGCGCGCCAGCTCCTCGGCGGTGAGCCCACGCCGCAGCAGGGCCTCGCGCGCGGCTGCCGGTACGACGAGCATCTCGCTCGCGGCCGCCCCCTCGGTGACGAGATCGAGCACCGCGCCGCTGAGCCGGCCCGCTGCATCGGGCACGAACAGGTTCTCGATCGGGAAGCGCCGGTAACTCAGCGTCAGCTCGACATGGCAGCGCTCGATGCGGCCGTCGGCGCAGCGCAGCGGCAACTCGCCGCTCAGGCGTTCGGTGACGCCGATGTCGGTGCCCGATCCGGCAGGCACATCTACCGCCTCGCGTAGCGGCAGCCTTGGCCGCGGACCCGTGACCGGCGCCGGTGACGGACCATCCTTGAACTCCCACGCTGTGTTCAGCGCCGCCACCGCGCGCAGCGCCAGTGCGGCGATCGTCAGCGCCGGGTTGGTCCCAAGCGCGCACGGCACGACGGCACCGTCGAGCACGACGAGGCCGTCGTGGACCGCCTCCGCACCCACCGCCGGATCGAACACCCGACCGCAATCGTCGACGACACCTCGCGTCGCATCGTCGGCCATCGCGCAGCCGCCGAGCGGGTGCACCGTGACCACCGGCCCGCGCGGCAGTCTGAGCGTCCGCTCCATGCGATCCGGCAGCGGCCGCCACACCGGATTCGGCAGCGTGACACCCTCGAAGCCGGCTACCTGCGCGCGCGTGCGCAGCAGGCCGATCTGCGCCTCGAACAGCGAATGGTCGCGCGCCTCGGGCCAGACGACATCGACCTGCGCATCGCTGGCTCCGGAGTCTTCGTCAGACAACAAGATAGTTCCGCCCGCACCGTCGTCGCCGATCGCGGCGAACACCGACATGTTGCGGATGCGATCGCGGTGCACGGCCAGACCGTCGTCCTGCGGATGGCCGTCGGTGTGCGCATGATCGTCGGCCGCGTCGAGCCGGTAGAGCGCGGACACCGTGGTGATGACCTCCTCGGCCGGACGCCGCAGGGCAGCGGGCACCGCCATCTCCTCGACGACGATCCGGTGCTGCCGCGTGTCGCCGGGCGCGCGGGCCTGCGCATGGAAGGCGGCGCTGATCGTCGGCCCGATCCGACGCCGATCCGGCGGCACATCCTCGTGCGCGACGGCATTAGCCTGGCCCTGTTCGCCGTAGCCATAGCCGAAGGCGATCATGTCGCCGTTGCCCGAGAAGCCCTGCCCCAGCCGCGGCGACAAGGCCAGCCCGGCACGCTGCGATCGCAGCAGGATCTCGGTCGACCCCAGCGCGCCCGCGGCGAGCACCAGGTGTCGCGCGAGAATCCAGCGCGGGCCGGTTTCGCAGCGGCGCAGCGCCTCGTCGGTGTGGGTGACCAGCACTGCCCAGACGTCGCTGCGCCCCGGCGGCCGTTGCACCCGCAGCACCGTGGCCCCGCAGTAGATTTCTGCGCCGCGGTGCACCGCCGTGGCCAGCAGGTTGGTGTCCAGCGACTCCTTGGCGGCGTGATTGCAGCCGGTGGCACAGTCGCCGCAGTGCAGGCAGGGCGACAGGTCGACGCCGCCGCTGGTCGTGCGGGGTGCGAACGCGACCGTCACCGGCACCGTCTGCGTCGCGGCATCGAGCCGCGACAGCACGCGGGCCTTGTCCGGCCGCGGCTCCGGCACGACGTTCGGCTTGCCGTCGACGACGGCGCCGAGCAGCGTCTCGGCCTGCCCGTAGTGCGCGGCGAGCGCGTCGCCGCCGCGCAGTGCCTGCGGCCAGCGATCGTCGAACACCGCGGCCTCGGCCCGCAGCATGACGCCGGCGTTGATCAGCGAACCGCCGCCGAGGCCGTTGGCGAGCACGACGCCGGCGTCCGTGCCCGTGCGGATGTCGAACAGCGCCTCCCCCGCACGCGACTTGCCGGCGAAGCGGCCGCGCAGATGCGTCGGCAGTTCCGACAGCCGCGACGGAAACGCGCCGGGCAGATACTCGCGCCCGCGTTCGAGCACGGCGATGCGCAGCACCCGGCCGTCCCGCTCGCGACCGGCGAACCCGGCTGCGGCGATCGCCCCGCCGTAGCCGCTGCCGACGATCAGCACGTCGAAGGCCGGCTCGGCGCCGCCCGGCGCCTCTAGGCACCGGCGCGGATCGGCGAACAGTTCGGCGAACTCGCGCGACAGCCAGCGCGTGCTGCCGGCCGCGGGTTCGGCGCCGGCGGCGGTCACGACGACACCCGGTGTCCGTTGCCGGACGCTTGCCGCTGCGCTGCGTTGCTGTAGCCCATCGTCTGCGCCCCCCGACGCCACGCCCCCGCTCATCGCGCCGTCATCGACGGCACGGCCCTCGCGGTCAGACGTGTACCGCCTTCAGAATCGAATCGCGCAAGGCCAGTGCGGGAACCGGCTTGTGCAGCAGCTCGACGCCGGCGCCTCGCGCCTCGCGCAGGCGGTCCGGCGCCGTGTCGCCGCTGATCAGCAGCGCCGGCAGTTCCGGCCACACCATGCGCAGGGCCTCGATCGCGCGAATGCCGCTGTCCTCGCCGCGCAGGCGGAAATCCGCGAGCACGATCGACGGCCGGAAGCGCCGCGACGCGTCGATCGCGGCGTCGGTCGACGCGGCAACCTGCACCTCGAAGCCCATCTCTTCCAGCAAGGTCTTCATGCCGACGCGGATCGCCTCCTCGTCGTCCACCACCAGCACCTGTATGCGCGGTGCCACTCCGTCTTCTGCCATGGTTCCCTCCGGTACGGATGCATCCTCTGCTCGTGCGAGTGGCAGTTCGATGCGAAAACAGCTGCCGGCGCCGGGCGCGGATTCGAGCCGCAGCTCGACGCCCAGCAGATCGGTCAGGCGGCGCACGATCGCGAGCCCGAGCCCGAGGCCCTTGCTGCGATCGCGCTCCGGGTTCTGCAGCTGATAGAACTCCTCGAAGATGCGTGCATGTTCGGTGTCGGGGATGCCGCGACCCGTATCGCGCACGCTGACGCCGCAACGACGGCCGTCGCGCGCGCCGACCAGTTCGACGCTGCCGCGATCGGTGTACTTGATCGCGTTGGACAGCAGGTTGCGCAGGATGCGCTGCAGCAGCATCGGATCGGTGCGTACCATCAGCCCGCGCTCGCAGCGCAGGTCCAGGCGCAGCTTCTTGTCCTCGGCCTGCGGGCGGAACTCCTCGGTGAGCTGCGTCAGCAGCAGGTGCAGGTCGACGGTGGAGATCGCGCTTTCGATGACGCCGGCGTCGAGCCGCGAGATGTCGAGCAGGGCATCGAGCTGGGAGGCCAGCGACTGCACCGCCTGGTCGATCTGGCGGGCGATGGCGCCGGTGCGCTCGTCCATCGGCCGCAGCAGCAGCGAGCCGCTGAACAGCGACAGCGCGTGGATCGGCTGGCGCAGGTCGTGACTGGCCGATGCCAGAAAGCGGGTCTTCGCCTGGTTGGCGAGTTCGGCGCGACCCAGCGCCTCGCGCAGGCGCAGGTTCAGTTCGAGGCGCTGCAGGCGGATGCGGTAAGAGTCGGCGAAGACCTCGTGCAGCCCGCGCGCATGGCTCAGCAGGGTTGTGATGTAGATCAGCGTCAGCGCGCCGAAGACGACGCGTTCGAGGACGGTGACGTCGAGATTCGGTGCCAGTACCCAGGCGATCGCCACCGGCAGCATCATGATCAGCGTGTACGGCACGCAGACGGTGCGGAATCCGGCGGTCGCATGCAGCGTCGCCGAGCATACGCCCACGACGTAGATCGTGATGACCGCCGCGATCGCCACCGGCACGAACGCGAAGAAGCCGACGACCGCCGCCTGCACCACCCCGCTGAGCCAGAACAGCCAGGCAATGTGCCGCAGCTTGTCCTCGTCGCTGCGATCGCCGTCGTCGGCCAGTCGCAGCAGCCAGCGCGTGCGCAAGGCCAGCACGCCGAGCACGAGCGCCGCCCAGGCCAGCGGGGCGAACGGCGGCAGGTAGACGCAGAGCAGCGCCGCGAGCAGCACGCTGGTGAGATAGCGCTCGATCGGAATGCGTCGGGCCTGACCGGCGATCAGCAGCACGAGCTCGCCGTGCAGCGAGCGCGGTGCATCCTCCGCGACGGACGGTGCCGGCGTCAGATCGGGTGTTGCTGTGCGCGATCCACTGTTCGGCATCGGCCCTGTCGTCCGTTCGTGTGCCTTCACGATACCGGTCACCCCCGCATGGGGACATTAGCCGATTGGCTAATACGCGGGTAAGCCGGCATTAGCCGTCCGGCTAATTGTCCGGATCGTCGCGACCGCGCAGCCTATGGGCATTGGACGTCAGGACTGGAGACCGCCCATGCTCGACAGCAACGCCATCGCCGCTTTCATCGCCCGTGCCCACAAGCGCAGCCTGCCACCGAAGCACACGGTGCTGCATGCGGGCGACCGCCCGCAGTCGATCTACCTGATCCTCGAAGGCTCGGTCAGCGTGATGCTCGAGGATGGCGACGGCCGCGAGATGGTGCTCGACTATCTCAACCCGGGCGAGTTCTTCGGCGAGATCTGCCTGTTCCCGGAACAGGAGGTGCGCAGCGCCATGGTGCGCACCCGCGGACCGACGCTGGTCGCCGAGCTGGACTACGAAGCCTTCCGCCGCTTCGTCGCCGAACATCCGGACTGCATGTTCGAGATCGCCGGCCAGCTCGCCCGGCGCCTGCGCGAGACCGGTCAGCGCGTTGCCAACCTCGCGTTCCTGGACGTCGCCGGCCGCCTCGCCCGCACCTTGCACGATCTTGCCCGCAAGCCGGATGCGCAACCGCACCCCTTCGGCAAGCTCGTGCGCATCAGCCGCATGGAACTCGCCCGCCACATCGGCTGCTCGCGCGAGATGGCCGGGCGCGCGCTCAAGAAGCTGCACGACGACGGTCTGGTACGGCCGCAGGGCCGCAACATCCTGATCTTTCCGCTGGACGGGCCGGTCGAGCTGCGCAACGCCGCCTGACGGCTCAGGCCACCGGCGCCACCAGCTCCGCGAGACAGCGGGCGCTCTGCGAGACCGCCTGCGCCCAGGGCAGGCCGACGATCTCGCGGCCGGTCTGGGCGTCGGCGAACGGCATCCGCTCGCCGGCGCCGATGACGTAGCGGTAGTCCATCGTCACCTCCGCGCCGGGCACCAGATCGCCGAGCGCGAAGATGAACCCCAGGTGCCACAGGGCGCTGGGCGAGAACGAATGGTTGACGTAGCACTCGTCGCTCCACTCCGGCGTCAGCGAGAACCAGTCTTCGAACCAGCGCACGCTGGACTCCACCTCGCGCGAGTCCGGCGGGTAGCTGCGCAGCCGCGACTCCGGCCACACCGTGTGTACCTTGTCCGGCGCGATGATCACGGCACCGCGACGCACCGCCTCGTCGACGAACAGGCCCTTGCCGGCACCGCGGATGCGCGAGTCGGCGACGTGGTAACGGGGGATGATCATGGAAGCACAGCAGGCGTGGCCGCGGGGACGCATAGAATAGGCGCATGCAACGCCAGTTGAGTGCCGTCGACCGATTGCTCGCCGCCGCAGGGCGTGGGCTGTCGCGCCTGCCCGAGCGGGCGCCGCCCGCCGCGCCGTCGGCCGCGGACACGACACTCGCGCCGCCGGACCGGAGCCATGCGGCCGGCCTGATGCGGATCAATCACGCCGGCGAGATCGCCGCCCAGGCCCTGTATCGCGGTCAGGCGCTGGTCGCCCGCAATCCTCAGGTGCGCAGACACCTGCTCAAGGCGGCGGAAGAGGAGCGCGATCACCTGCAGTGGTGCGAACAGCGGCTGCGCGAGCTGGGCGACGGACCGAGCCGGCTGGCGCCGCTGTGGTATGCCGGCTCCTATGCGATCGGCGCGACCGCCGGGCTCGCCGGCGACCACTGGAGCCTCGGCTTCGTCGAGGAAACCGAGCGCCAGGTGGCGGCCCATCTCGACGAGCATCTCGCGCGCCTTCCAGAGGAGGACCGGCGCAGCCGCGACATCCTCTCACGCATGCGCAGCGACGAGGAACGCCACGGCCGCGAAGCCCACGAAGCCGGCGCCCGCCCGCTGCCGCGCCCGGTGCGGCGGCTGATGCAGGCCGTCGCCGGCGTGATGAAGTTCGGCGCCTACCGGATCTGACGCGGCCTTCAGTGCGCGTGATCGTCGGCGCAGCCGTCGCGCTCGGTCTGCACCGTCACATGCGCGACGCGGTAGTGCGAGCGCACCCAGGTCTTGATCTCGCGCACCGCGCGATCGTCGTCGACGGTTTCGGCGATCACCGCATGCAGCGTCATCACCGAGCGCTGCGGCGTCAGCATCCAGTGGTGCACGTGATGCACGCCGGCGACGCCCGGAACGTCGCTCACCAGACGCTGCGCGAACTGCGCGACGTCGAAACCTTCGGGCGTGCCCTCGAGCAGCACGTGCGCGGACTCGCGCACCAGCTGCCACGCCGTGCGCAGGATCAGCGCCGCGACCAGCAGCGACAGGATCGGATCGACCGGCATCCAGCCGGTCACCAGGATGACGATGGCGGCGACGATCGCGGCCGCCGAGCCCAGCAGATCGCCCAGCACGTGCAGCAGCGCGCCGCGCAGGTTGAGGTCGTGCGCATGGTCGTGGCCGTGTCCGCTGCCATGGCCGCCGCGCAGGATCAGGAAGGCGGCCGCGTTGACCAGCAGCCCGGCGACGGCGACGCCCAGCATCAGCCCGCCCATCACCGCGGGCGGCGCCAGCATGCGCTGCACCGCCTCGACCGCGATCCATACCACCAGCAGCAGCAGGCCGAGGCCGTTGACGAAGGCCGCCAGGACCGGCATGCGGTGGTAGCCGTAACTGCGCAGCGTGTCGGCCGGCCGCAAGGCCTGGCGCCGCGCCCACAAGGCCAAGGCCAGTGCCGCGGCGTCGGTGAGCATGTGCGCCGCGTCGGCGAGCAGTGCCAGCGAGCCGGACCAGATGCCGCCGGCCACTTCCACCAGCATGAAGCCGGCGGTCAGCGCCAGCGCCAGCCTCAGGCGGCCGTCGGCGCTGTGTTCCGCTGAATGTTCGTGGGCGCGATCGTGCACGTGGGAGCGGCAGTCTCGGGAACGGACGCCGTCACGTTACGCAGGACCGTGGCGGGCGTCCATCGGCGCCCGACGGGCCGGCTCAGGCGTGCTGCATGTTCTTGCCGTAGAAGATTTCCATGATCTCGCGGTTGACGCGGTCGCGGATCTTGCGCGCCTCGCGCGGCGGCAGCTCCAGCGCGCCCTCGCCGAACAGGTAGGTGTCGAGGTCGAGTTCCTTCAGGCGCATCTTCGTGTGGAAGATGAACTCCTGATAGACGTTGACGTCGATCATCTGATAGCGGTCCTTGATGTCCGCCGACAGGAAATCCTGGATCGATTCGACGTTGTGGTCGATGAAGTGCTTCATGCCGCGCACGTTGCGAGTGAAACCGCGCACGCGATAGTCCATCACCACGATGTCGGACTCGAACGACTTGATCAGGTAGTTCAGGGCGCGCAGCGGCGAGATCTTGCCGCAGGTGGACACGTCGATATCCGCACGGAACGTCGAGATGCCCGCATCCGGATGCGTCTCCGGATAGGTGTGGACGGTGATGTGCGACTTGTCCAGGTGCGCAACGACGGATTCCTTCTCGCCCTTCTTCTTGCCCGGCGTCGGCAGACCGTCGTGATGGCCTTCGGAGATCAGCATCGTCACCGACGCGCCCTGCGGGTGATAGTCCTCGCGGGCGATGTTGAGGATGTGCGCACCGATGATGCGCGCGACCTCGGTGAGGATCGCGGTCAGGCGTTCGGCGTTGTAGGCCTCGTCGATGTACTCGATGTACTCCTGCTGATGCTCGCGCGAACGGGCATAGCAGATGTCATAGATGTTGAACGACAGTGACTTGGTCAGGTTGTTGAAGCCAAGCAGCTTCAGACGCGGGTTGTTGGTCGGCTTGGGCTTTGCCTTGGCCAATGCAGTCTCCGGTGGCCGGGGGGTGTTCGCCTCATCGGGCGCCCCCTGATGTCGATAAGCCGCGAATTATGCGGCATTTCGGCGTCAGTCTGGTGACTAACCCGCATTTCTCACAGGGGGATCGAGTGATGGCCGTCGGTCGAGGAGGCCAGTGGCGCCGGGCTGGAGCGAAAGCCATGGTTGTTCCATGGCTTGAGTGAAGCCCAAGCCATTGGCCCCGCAGACAGGCCAGCGCCGATCAGCCTTCGATCCTTCCGACACTCTGTTCAGAGCACGCCGCATGAACGATCCAATGATCTTCAACTTGCGCACAGGGATCGAAGGCGACCCTGTGAGAAATGCGGGCTAAGGGCCTGCTGTCATGCCCTACGCCTCGCGCAGCTCGTAGTCGTGCGTGATCGCGACGCCGCCGCGCGCCAGCATGATCGACGCCGAGCAGTACTTCTCGGCCGACAGCTGTACCGCGCGCTTCACATGGGCCTCGACCAGGGCGGTGCCGACGACGACGAAATGCATGTGGATGGCCGTGAACACCTTGGGCTCGGTCGGCGCCCGCTGCGCCTCCAGTTCGACCCAGCAGTCGCTCACCTGCTGGCGCGATTTCTTCATGATCAGCGTGACGTCCACCGCGGAACAGGCGCCGACGCCCATCAGCAGCAGTTCCATCGGCCGCGGCCCCTGGTTGCGCCCGCCGATCTCCGGCGGCCCGTCGACGACCAGATCGTGGCCGCTGCCGCTGGTCGCGGTGAACCGGGCCTCGCCGTTCCATTTGATGCATGCTTTCAAGGTCTTGCTCCGGGGTCCGCGATCGCGGATGTGCTATTTTCCGGCAAATTCGCGGCCATGACACAGTGTGCTGAGGACATGATGCTGAGCAAACCCGTCGTGCAGTCCTTCATCGAGCTGGCGCACAAGCGCAGCTATCCGCCAAAGCACACGCTGATCCACGCCGGCGACGAACCGCAGTCCCTGTACCTGATTCTCGAAGGCTCGGTCAGCATCCTGCTCGAGGACGAGCATGGCCGCGAGATCGTGCTCGCCTACCTCGGTCCCGGCGAGTTCTTCGGCGAGATGTGCCTGTTCCCGGACCAGCAGGTGCGCACGGCCATCGTGCGCACGCGCACGCCGACGCTGGTCGCCGAAGTCGGCTACCAGAGCTTCCGCAACTTCGCGATCCAGCACACGGACATCATGTTCGAGCTCGCCGGCCAGCTGGCCGCACGGCTGCGCGACACGACGCGCCGGCTCGGCGACCTGGCCTTCCTCGACGTCGCCGGTCGCATGGCGCACATCCTGCTCGAACTGGTCAAGAAGCCCGGGGCTGTCGCGCATGCCCGCGGCACGGTCATCCGCACCTCCCGCCAGGAGCTGGCGCGGCTGGTCGGCTGTTCGCGCGAGATGGCCGGCCGCGTCCTCAAGAAGCTCGAGGAAGACGGCATGGTGCAGAGCCAGGGCCGCAGCATCCTGATCCTGGGCGTCTTCATCCCCCAGGACGCCTAAGGTCCGGCTCAAGCGATCAGGGCCTTCAGCGCGGCGCCGGGGCTGTCCTGGCGCATCAGCGATTCCCCGATCAGGAACCGGTGCACGCCGGCGGCGCGCATGTGCTGCACGTCGGCGGTCGCGGCGATCCCGCTCTCGGTCACCACGTCGAGCCCGGCCGGCAGGCGCGGCAGCAGGTCCAGTGTCGTCTCGAGGCGGGTATCGAAGGTCCGCAGATTGCGGTTGTTGACGCCCAGCAGCCAGCCGTCACCGAGTCCGGCCGACAGGACCTGATCCAGCTCGGCGCCGTCGTGGACCTCGACCAGCACGTCCAGCGTCCAGGCACGTGCCGCCTCGTACAGCGCCTTCAGCCGTGCCGGCTCCAGCGCCGCAGCGATCAGCAGCACGCAATCGGCACCGATCGCACGCGCCTCGACGATCTGCGCCTCGTCGACCAGGAAGTCCTTGCGGATGACCGGCAACGGACACGCCGCGCGGGCCTGGACGAGAAAGGCGTTGTGCCCCTGGAAGTACTGCTCGTCGGTCAGCACCGACAGGCAGGCGGCACCGCCCGCCGCATACTCGCGGGCGATCCAGGCCGGGTCGAAGTCGGCGCGGATCAGGCCCTTGCTCGGCGACGCGCGCTTGATCTCGGCGATGACGCCGGCCTGCCCGCCGGCCGCCTTGGTTGCCAGCGCCGCGATGAAGCCGCGCGGGGCATCGGCAGTCCGCGCCAGATCCTCCAGCGTGCTGCGCGAGTAGCGCCGGTTCAGCAGGGCGATCTCGTCGCGCTTGGTCGCCAGGATCCTGTCGAGGATGTCGGCCATCAGGAGGCCGCCTTGAGCTTCTGCGTCGCGGCGACGTAGGCCTCCAGCTTCGCGCGCGCCGCGCCGTCCGCCATCGCCGCACCGGCGCGCGCGATACCGGCTTCGATCGAGTCGGCGACGCCGGCGACGTACAGCGCCGCACCGGCGTTGAGCTGGACGATGTCGCGGGCGACACCGTCGCGGTTGTCGATCGCCTCGAGCACACGCGCCTTCGACTCCGCGGCATCGGCCACGCGCAGGTTCTGGCTGCCGGCCATGCGCAGGCCGAAATCCTCCGGGTGGATCTCGTACTCGCGCAGCGTGCCCTCGCGCAGCTCCCCGACCATCGTCGCACCGCCGAGCGTGATCTCGTCCATGCCGTCCTTGCCCCAGACGACCATCGCGTTGGCCACTCCGAGGCGTTCGAGCACACGGATCTGGATGCCGACGAGATCCGGATGGAACACGCCCATCAGGATGTTGGGCGCATTCGCCGGGTTGGTCAGCGGGCCGAGGATGTTGAAGATGGTGCGCACGCCCATCTCCTTGCGCACCGGCCCGACCGCCTTCATCGCCGGATGGTGATTGGGCGCGAACATGAAGCCAATGCCGCAGTCGGCGATGCAGGCCGCGACCTGCTCGGGCTGCAGATCGATCGCCGCGCCCAGGGCTTCGAGCACATCGGCGCTGCCGGACTTGCTCGACACGCTGCGGTTGCCGTGCTTGGCGATGCGCGCGCCGGCTGCGGCGGCGACGAACATCGACGCCGTCGAGATGTTGAAGCTGTGCGCGCCGTCGCCACCGGTGCCGACGATGTCGACGAAATGATCGTGGGGCGGCGTCTCGACCTTGCGCGCGAACTCGCGCATCACCGTGGCCGCCGCGGCGATCTCGCCGACCGTCTCCTTCTTCACGCGCAGGCCGGTCAGGATCGCGGCCGTCATCACCGACGACACCTCGCCGCGCATGATCTGGCGCATCAGCCCGATCATCTCGTCGTGGAAGATCTCGCGGTGCTCGATCGTGCGCTGCAACGCCTCCTGCGGGGAGATGCTCATACTCAGTAGGCCTCCAGGAAGTTCTTCAGGAGCTGGTGACCGTGCTCGGTCAGGATCGACTCCGGGTGGAACTGCACGCCCTCGATCGGCAACTCGCGATGACGCAGGCCCATGATCTCGTCGATCCTGCCGTCGGCATGCTGCGTCCACGCCGTGACCTCGAAACAGTCGGGCAGGCCGGTCTTGTCGACGACCAGCGAGTGATAGCGCGTTGCCGTGTACGGCGACGGCAGCCCGCGAAAGACGCCGGCGTCGGCGTGGTGCACCGAACTGATCTTGCCGTGCATGACCTCGCGCGCCCGCGTCACCGTGCCGCCGAAGGCCTGGCCGATGGACTGGTGGCCGAGACAGACGCCGAGGATCGGGAAGCGTCCCTTGAGCCGGTCGATCAGCTCCAGGCAGATGCCCGCTTCGTTGGGCGTGCAGGGCCCCGGGGACAGCACGATGTGACGGGGCTTCCTGGCGACGACCTCGTCGACCGTGATGCAATCGTTGCGGTGAACCTCGACCTCGGCGCCGAGTTCGCCGAAGTACTGGACGAGGTTGTAGGTGAAGGAGTCGTAGTTATCGATCATCAAGAGCATGACGCAGCACCATGAAAGCGGAAGGACGGAGGAACGGTCGAATCAAGCGTTCCAACGCCACCATCGCCAGCTGTGCGCGCTCGTGCTCATGATCGGAATGCGGTTGCCGAGCGGCGGATTCTACACGGCCCAGGAGCCTAGGCGCCGGCCCGGCGCCCCGATGACTTGCCGGGGGACTTGCGCGGTGCCTTGACCGGCGGCAGGCAGGCATCGAGCAGCGCACGCGCCGCCACCAGCGCGTTGCCGACCGGCCCGTTGCGACCGTCGAAGACCAGGCGGGTGGCCGTGCTGCCTTCGAGCAGCAGCAGCAGCGCGTCGCCGAGCGCATCGGCATCGGCGGCGCCCGCCTGCTTCGCCAGCGTGCGCAGGCGGTTGCGCATCTCGGTCTTGTGTTCGCGGATCACTTCGCGCGCGGGATGCGATTCCTCGCGCAGCTCGACCGCGGCATTGCTCAACGGACAGCCGCAGGCGTTCTCGCTGCAGGCCTTGGCCAGAAACATCTCGAAAACCGCCTCGATCTGGCGGCGGGCGTCACCCTCGTGCGGCGCCAGCGCGGCATCCCAGCGCGTCCAGGACTCCGCCACCTGCGCACGCAGGCATTCGGCCACCAGGTCGTCCTTCGACGCGAACGAGCGGTAGAAGCTCATCTTGTTGGTGCCGGCTTCGCTGGCGATGGCGTCGACGCCGACGGCGCGGATGCCCTGGCGATAGAACAGCTCGCGTGCGGTGTTGAAGATGCGATCGCGCACGCGCAGGCCGCCCTGCTGGTTGCAGTCTGCCGATACCTTGTCCTGCTTCATCTGTTCACCTCCAGACACGGCCCCCTTGACATGGGTGTTACCGGTCAGTAACGTACGCCTCACGTTACTGACCGGTAACACCCATAGCTTCCGCGGAATCGGCCCGTCCGTCAACCGACCGAATCCACGCCAGCCGCCCGTTTCGACGCTTTCGCAAGGCATTTTGGAGACACCGATGATCGTGCCACCCCCCAAGACCACTGCCCGCTCGGCGGGCGATTTTACGCTCGGACTGCTCGCGCCCGCACTGTTGCTGCTGGCTGCCGCCGCGCTGAGCGGCTGCGAGACGGCGGCGCAGGAAGCCAGCGCGCCGCCGCCGGTCGAGGTCACCGTGCGCGCCGCCGTGGCGCAGGAGATCGTCGACTGGGATCACTACACCGGCCGTTTCGAGGCCGTCGAGCGTGTCGAACTGCGCCCGCGCGTGTCCGGGACCATCGACCGCGTCGCCTTCGACGAGGGCGCGCTGGTCGAGCAGGGTGCCCTGCTGTTCCAGATCGACCCGCGTCCCTATCAGGCGCGGCTCGACCAGGCCCGTGCCGAACTGGCGCGTGCGGTCGCGCAGAAGGAGCTGGCGCAGTCCGAGTCGGTGCGCGCCGAGAACCTGCTGCAGGCGCGCGCGATCTCGCGCGAGGAATACGACGAGCGCATCAGCCGCCGCGGACAGACCGAGGCGGCACTGCGTGCGGCCGAGGCCGCAGTCGAGGCCGCGCGCCTGGACCTTGAGTTCACGCGCGTCACCGCACCGATCGCCGGTCGCGTGTCGCGCGCCGAGATCACAGCGGGCAACTTCGTCGCCGCCGGCCAGACGGTCCTGACCTCGGTGGTGTCGGTCGATCCGATCCACGTCTACTTCGACGGCGATGAGCGCAGCTACCTGCGTTACACGGAGCTGGCCAGCCGCGGCGAGCGCCCGAGCGAGCGCGAGGCGCGTCTGCCGGTTTATGTCGGTCTGGCCAACGAGGATGGCTATCCGCATGGCGGCGAGATGGATTTCATCGACAACGCGCTGGATCCGCGCACCGGCACGATCCGCGCACGCGCGGTGCTGCCGAACCCGGACGCCCGCTTCACGCCGGGCCTGTTCGCACGCGTCCAGCTCGTCGGCAGCGGCCGCTACACGGCCACGCTGGTCGACGAGCGCGCGATCGGCACCGACCAGAGCCGTCGCTTCGTCTACGTCGTCGACGACCAGGGTGCGGTCCAGCACCGCGAGGTGCAGCTCGGCGGCACGCACGAGGGCCTGCGCGTGGTGCGCAGCGGCCTCGAGCCGGGTGAGCGTGTCATCGTCGGCGGCCTGCAGCGGGTGCGGCCCGGCGCCATCGTCGCCGCGCAGGAGCAGGCGGCGCCGACGCTGACCGCCGACACGCTGGACCCGACGGCCTTCGCCGCCTTCAACTGAGACCGGCCGTGAAACTCGCCCACTTCTTCATCGAACGGCCGATCTTCGCCGGCGTGCTGTCGGTGCTGATCTTCATCGGCGGCGCGATCGCGGCGTTCACGCTGCCGGTCGCCGAGTACCCCGAGGTCTCGCCGCCGACGATCGTGGTGTCGACGCAGTATCCGGGCGCCAATCCGCAGGTCGTCGCCGAGACCGTGGCGGCGCCGCTGGAGCAGGAGATCGTCGGCGTCGAGGACATGATCTACATGAACTCGCAGGCGCAGCAGGACGGCACGCTGCAGCTCTCGGTGGTCTTCGAGCTGGGCGCGGACATCGACCGCGCCCAGGTGCTGGTGCAGAACCGCGTCTCCCAGGCCCTGCCGCGGCTGCCCGCCGAGGTGCGCGCGATCGGCGTGACCACGCGCAAGTCCTCGCCGGACCTGACGATGGTCGTGCACCTGTATTCGCCGGACGGCCGCTACGATGGCCTGTACCTGCGCAACTACGCCGTGCTGCAGGTGCGCGACGCGCTCGCGCGCCTGCACGGCGCCGGCGACGTGCGCATCTTCGGTGCCGGCGACTACGCGATGCGCGTCTGGCTGGACCCGCAGAAGCTGGCGTCGCGGCAGCTCACCGCGAGCGACGTCATCGCCGCCATCCGCGAACAGAACGTGCAGGTCGCCGCCGGCAGCGTCGGCGGCGCACCGGTCAGCGATGCGGTGGACTTCCAGCTCGCGGTGAACACCCAGGGGCGCCTGCGCGACGAGCAGGAGTTCGGCGACATCGTCGTCAAGACCAGCGGCAACGGCGAGGTGACACGGCTGCATGACGTCGCCCGCATCGAGCTGGGCGCCGGCGAGTACGCGCTGCGCAGCCTGCTCGACAACCGCTCGGCGGTCGCGATTCCGGTTTTCCTGCAGCCCGGCGCCAATGCGCTGGATCTGGCGGCCGACGTGCGCAGCACGATGGCCGAGCTCAAGACCCGCTTCCCCGAGGGCGTCGACTACCAGATCATCTACGACCCCACGGTGTTCATCTCCGACTCGATCGACGCCGTGGTCAAGACGCTGTTCGAGGCGACGCTGCTGGTCGTCATCGTCGTGCTGCTGTTCCTGCAGACCTGGCGCGCGGCACTGATCCCGATCATCGCCGTGCCGGTGTCGATCATCGGCACGCTGGGCGCGCTGCAGGCCTTCGGCTTCTCGCTGAACACGCTGACGCTGTTCGGCCTGGTGCTGTCGGTCGGCATCGTCGTCGATGACGCCATCGTCGTCGTCGAGAACGTCGAGCGCGGCATCCGTGACGGCCTGACCCCGCGCAAGGCCGCGCATCGCTCGATGGACGAGGTCTCCGGACCGATCATCGCGATGACGCTGGTGCTGTGCGCGGTGTTCGTGCCCGCCGCGTTCTCCGGCGGCTTCGAGGGCCAGTTCTACCAGCAGTTCGCGCTGACGATCGCCTTCGCGGCCCTGATCTCGGCAGTCAACTCGCTGACCCTGTCGCCGGCGTTGTCGGCACTGCTGCTGCGCCCGCACGACGCCGCGCCGGACCGCGTGCAGCGCGGCATCGATGCCGCCTTCGGCTGGCTGTTCCGCCCGTTCAATCGCCTCTTCGATCGCTCGGCCAGCGGCTACCAGCGCGGCGTGCGCAAGGTGCTGCGGGCCGGCGGCATCGGCCTCGCGGTCTACGCCGGCCTGCTCGGCCTGACCGCGCTCGGCTTCGTGCAGGCGCCCAAGGGCTTCGTACCGACGCAGGACAAGGGGTATCTGATCACCATCGTGCAACTGCCGCCGTCGGCGTCGATCGAGCGCACCGAGGCGGTCGTGCGCCGCATCGGCGAGATCGCGCTCGAACAGCCGGGCGTCGCCAACGCCGTGCAGTTCCCCGGCCTGTCGATCAACGGCTTCACGCGCACGACGAACTCCGCGATTGTATTCACGCCGCTGACGCCGTTCGAGGAACGCGGCACGGCGCTGAGCGGCGACGCGATCGCACAGGCACTCGGCGCCAAGTTCGCCGAGATCGACGATGCCTTCGTGCTGACGATCGCGCCGCCCCCGGTGCGCGGCTTCGGTCCCGCCGGCGGCTTCAAGCTGCAGATCGAGGACCGTACCGACCAGGGTGCGGATGCGCTGTTCCGCGCGACCCAGGAGCTGGCGGCCAAGGCGCGGCAGACCCCGGGCCTGGTCGGCGTGTTCACGAACTACGAGATCAACGCGCCGCAGCTCTACGCCGACGTCGACCGCGTCAAGGCCAAGCAGCTCGGCATCGATCTCAACGAGCTGTTTACGACCTTGCAGGCCTACCTCGGCTCCTACTACGTCAACGACTTCAACCGCTTCGGCCGTACCTTCCGCGTGCTGGTGCAAGCGGACGAGCCGTTCCGCGACCGCGCCGACGACGTGCTGCTGCTGCAGACACGCAACGCGGCCGGCCAGATGGTGCCGCTGGGCAGCGTGCTGTCGTTGCGCGACAGCTACGGGCCGACGACGGTGCAGCGCTACAACGGCTTTCCGTCCGCCGATCTCAACGGCATGCCGGCGCCCGGCTACAGCTCCGGCGAGGCGATCGCGATCATCGACCGCCTGGCGGCCGAGACGCTGCCGCCGGGCATGACCTACGACTGGACCGAGATCACCTACCAGCAGGTCGTCGCCAGCGGCGCGCTCGGCATCGTGCTCGTGCTCGGTGTGCTGTTCGTGTTCCTGGTGCTCGCGGCGCAGTACGAAAGCCTGTCGCTGCCGCTGGCGATCATCCTGATCGTGCCGATGTCGCTGCTGTCGGCGCTCGCCGGCATCTACCTCACCGGCTCGGACATCAACATCTTCACGCAGATCGGCCTGTTCGTGCTGATGGGACTTGCCGCGAAGAACGCGATTCTCATCGTCGAGTTCGCCCGCGAGCTGCAGCACCAGGGCATGGGCTACGTCGAGGCCGCGCTCGAGGCCTGCCGCCTGCGCCTGCGGCCGATCCTGATGACCTCGTTCGCCTTCATCCTCGGCGTGCTGCCGCTGGCGATCGCCACCGGCGCCGGCGCCGAGATCCAGCGCGCGATGGGCATCGCCGTGTTCTTCGGCATGCTCGGCGTGACCTTCTTCGGCCTGTTCCTCACACCGCTGTTCTACGTCGTCATCCGCCACCTCGTCGAAGGACGTGGCGCGGCGGCGACGCCCGCCGCCGACGCGGCATCCCCCGCCCCGGCCCTGCCGGGTCACTGACCAGGAGTACGCCATGAACCCGCAGATCTCTGCCGCCACCGACGCCAGCTTCGAGCAGGACGTGAAACTCGCGAGCTGGGTGCAGCCGGTCCTCGTCGACTTCTGGGCCGAGTGGTGCGGCCCGTGCCGCATGGTCGCGCCGATCCTCGACCAGATCGCCGACGAGCACCCGGGCCGGCTCAAGGTCGTCAAGCTCGACGTCGACGCCAACCCGCAGACCGCGGCGGCGCTCGGCATCCGCAGCATTCCGACGATGATCCTGTTCCGCAACGGCGTGCCGGCGGCCACGCAGACCGGCGCTGTTCCCAAGAGCCGGCTCGACGCCTTCGTCGCGCCCCACCTGGCGGCCGCATGAACGCGCTCACCACCGGCGTGCGCGCCACCCTGGGCGGCTTCGCGCTGAGTGCGCTCGCCGCCTGCGCGGTGGGCCCGGACTACCGCGCGCCGCAGCCTCCCGCCGTGGAGGCCGCGGCGCCGTCCGGGGATGCCGACTACAGCACCGCGGAACCGGTTGCCCGGTTCTGGACCGTGTTCGGCGATCCCACGCTCGACGCGCTGCAGGCCGACGCCCAGCAGGCCAACCCCGAGCTGCGCATCGCGCTGGCGAATCTCAATGCCGCGCGCGCGCTGCGCCGCGAGGTGCGGCTCGACGCGGTGCCGACCGTCAGCGCCGGCGCCGGCTATGTCCGCGGCCAGCAGAGCGCGGCGCAGGCCCCGGGGCTGGATCGCGACGCGCGCACGGGCGAACTCTACGAGGCGAGCTTCGATGCCTTCTGGGAGCTCGACTTCTTCGGACGGGTACGCCGTGCCAACGAGTCCGCCCGCGCCGGTGAAGCCGCGGTCGCGGCCGAGCTGCAGCACGCGCAGGTCAGCGTCGCCGCCGAGCTGGCACGCACCTACTTCGAACTGCGCGGTGCCCAGACCCGGCTGTCGGTGGCGCAGCGCAATGCCGAGAACCAGGCGGGCACGGCAGCCTACACGCAGGCGCGGCTCGAGCACGGCAGCGGCACCGAACTCGATCATGCGCGCGCGATCGCCCAGCTCAAGGCGACACAGGCGCGCCTGCCCGAGCTGCGCATCGCCGTGAGCAACGCCATCCACCGCCTTGCGGTGCTGACCGGGCGCACGCCCGAGGCACTCGACGCCGTGCTGCGGCCCACCGCCGCGCTGCCGGCGCTGCCGCGCCTCGTGCAGATCGGCGCGCCCGGAGACCTGCTGCGCCGGCGCGCGGACGTGGCGGCGGCCGAGCGGCGACTCGCCGCGGCCACCGCCAACATCGGCGTCGCCACCGCCGCGCTGTTCCCGCAGGTGCGCTTCGTCGGCGAAGTCGGCATCTCCGTCGCCGACACCGGCGATATCGGCGATGCCGGCAGCGAGTTCTACGCCTTCGGGCCGCGCATCTCGTGGGCCGCCTTCGATCTCGGCCGCGTGCGTGCGCGCATCGACCAGGCCGAAGCGCGGGCCGACGGCGCGCTCGCGCGCTACGAACAGACCGTGCTGCGTGCGCTCGAGGAACATGCGAACGCCCTGCACGCCTACGGCCAGCTGCGACGCCGGCTCGACCTGCTCGACACCGGCGCCCAGGCCAGCAGCCGTGCGGCCGAACTCGCGCGCATTCGCTTCGACGGCGGCGCTTCGGACTTTCTCGATGTGCTCGATGCCGAACGCAGCCTGCTCGAGGCCGAGGACCGTCTCGCACTCGCACGCACCGAGACGGCAACCGCGCTGGTCGCGGTCTACAAGTCGCTGGGCGGCGGCTGGGACGTGCCGCAGGATGTTGCGGCGCGCTAGCGCAAGCATTTGAGTTTCCCTCTCCCGCACACGGGAGAGGGTGTCCCGAAGGGACGGGAGAGGGCCGCGCGTAGCGCGGAGACGCCGGCTCCGCCGGCGCCCCCCTCACCCTGCCCTCTCCCCCCGCAAGCGGGTGGAGAGGGGAACAAGGTTCAGCCGCCTGCAGGAGACGCTACGCCCGCTCCACCGAGGCCGCTGCGCGCAGCATTGCCGCGGCCTTGTTCATGGTCTCGTCCCATTCGGACTGCGGGTCGGAGTCGGCGACGATGCCGGCGCCGGCCTGGACGTGCAGCCGGCCGTCCTTGATCACCGCGGTGCGGATGGCGATCGCGGTGTCCATCGTGCCGTCCCAGCCGAGATAGCCGACCGCGCCGCCATAGATGCCGCGCTTGACCGGCTCCAGCTCGTCGATGATCTCCATCGCCCGCACCTTGGGCGCGCCGGACAGCGTGCCGGCGGGAAACGTCGCGGCCAGCGCGTGCAGGGCGTCGAGGCCCGGCTTCAATCGGCCGGTGACATTCGAGACGATGTGCATGACGTGGCTGTAGCGCTCGATGATCATCTTCTCGGTGAGGCGCACGCTGCCGGTCTCGCTGACGCGGCCGACGTCGTTGCGGCCGAGATCGATCAGCATCAGGTGCTCGGCGATCTCCTTGGGATCGGCGAGCAGCTCCGCCTCCAGCGCGCGGTCCTCGTCCTCGCTGGCTCCGCGCTTGCGCGTGCCCGCGATCGGCCGCACGGTGACCTCGCCATCCTCCACACGCACCAGGATCTCCGGCGAGGAGCCGACGACGTGGTGATCGCCGAGGTCCATGCAGTAGAGATACGGCGACGGATTGAGACGACGGATCGCGCGATACAGCTGCACCGGATCGGCGTCGAACGGTGCGGTCAGACGCTGCGACGGCACCACCTGCATGCAGTCGCCGGCGGCGATGTAGTCCTTGATCCGGTCGACGGCCTGCTTGAACGGCGCTTCGCCGAAGCAGGAGGTGAACGGCAGCGCCGGGCCGGCGTGCATCGGCGCACGCGGCAGTTCGGCCGGTGCCGCGAGCTGCGCCTCGATCTCGTCGAGCCGGCGGTAGCCGCGCTCCAGGTCGGCCGCGTCGTCCGGATCGGCGTGCACGACCAGTGTCAGGCTGGCGCGCAGGGCGTCGAACACCACCAGCTCGTCGGCGAGCATCAGCAGGATGTCCGGTGTGCCGAGCGGATCGGCCTTCTGCGTGGCCGCGAGCTTCGGTTCGAAATAGCGTACGCAGTCGTAGCCGAAGTAGCCGACCAGACCGCCGGAGAAGCGCGGCAGCGAGGGCTCGGGGCGCACGCGATAGCGTGCCGCGTACGCACGGACCCAGGCGATCGGGTCGTCGGTTTCGAGCTGCTCGACCACGGCATCGTCGCGGCGCAGCTCCACGGCGTGACCGCGAATGCGCAGCACCTCGCGCGACGGCAGGCCGATGAAGGAATAGCGCCCCCACCGCTCCCCGCCCTGCACCGATTCGAGCAGGAAGCTGTAGGGCCCATGCGCCAGGCGCAGATAGGCGCCGACGGGCGTATCGAGGTCGCCCGGCAGTTCGCGGGTCAGGGCAATGCGGTTGTAGGCAGTCATCGGAAGAGGTCTCGGAAAAAGGCGTGCAGGAGGAATCGACGGTGCTTCAGCACCATCGCCACCACCGCCGTTCCGGACGCTTCCGATTCATCGATTCGTTCTGCCGGGCTAGGCCGCGCGGGCGATCTCGGCCCGCATCGCGGCGATTGTAGCCGCGTAGTCCGTCGCCCCGAAAATCGCGCTGCCGGCGACGAAGGTGTCTGCCCCGGCGGCCGCGATCTCGCGGATGTTGTCGACCTTCACGCCGCCGTCGATCTCCAGCCGGATCTCGCGACCGGCGTGGGACGCGGTGTAGGCGTCGATCAGCGCACGCGCCTCGCGCAGCTTGTCCAGCGAGGCCGGGATGAAGCTCTGGCCACCGAAGCCCGGGTTGACCGACATCAGCAGCACCATGTCGACCTTGTCCATGACGTACTTCAGGCAGTCCAGCGGCGTCGCCGGGTTGAACACCAGGCCCGCCTTGCAGCCGGCGTCGCGGATCGCCTGCAGGCTGCGGTCGATATGCCGCGTCGCTTCCGGGTGAAAGGTGATGTAGCTCGCCCCGGCCTTGGCGAACAGCGCGGCGAGTGCGTCGACCGGCTCGACCATCAGGTGCACGTCGATCGGCGCAGTGATGCCGTGCTTGCGCAAGGCCTCGCAGATCGCCGGACCGAAGGTCAGGTTCGGCACGTAGTGGTTGTCCATGACATCGAAGTGGACGATGTCGGCGCCGGCCGCGAGCACGCGCTCCACGTCATCGCCGAGACGGGCGAGGTTGGCGGAGAGGATGCTGGGGGCGATCAGCGGCGCGAGCCTGGCCATGGGCGGTCCCGGACGAAAAGGGCCGCCATTATTCCAGAACGAACCGGCCCCGGTTCAGCCCGTCAGGCGCCGCGAGAACGGGTCCTCGGAGCGGGCGGTGCGCAGCGGCGGCGTGGCGATGCCGGCGCCGCGGCCGTAGCCGTAACGCGCCGCCGTTTCCGCGGTGATCTGCTGAATGATCTGGCGATCCGACGCGTCGAGCCCCGGTCCGCCGACGGCGCCGCAGCGCAACTGGGCCACGCAACGCTCGAAGTAGGCCGGCCCGGCATCGAGCGCGCAGTGCGCGAACAGGCGGCGCAGGCTGCGCTCCGGCTCCATGCACAGATCCTCGTGGCGCACGATCAGCACGGCTTCGCGCAGCGCGGGCATGGCGTCGAGACGGTCGGCCACGAAGCGGTACAGGTCGTTCCATGCCCGAGCATAGCCCTCCGCCTCGCGACCGGCGGCCCAGGCTGCCGCGATGGCCGATGCCTCCGATCCATCGCCGATGTGAACAGGGCGACGATCGAGCCCGAACTCGAAGTGTCCGAGCCGGCTCATGTAGCGCAGCGCGCGCGGGTCCGCGGCGTGACGCTCGGCGAACCGCCGGTGCTGGCGCATCAGCGAGGCGACATGCGCCGCGGGCTCGCGCACCGGCAGGACGAAGCGCGCATCCGGAAACAGGTTCAGCAGGTACTCGATGCGCGTGGTGTTGTAGTTGCCCTTGGCCAGATAGCGCCGGCCGCCGCGCAGCAGCAGCAGCTTGCGCAGGTGGTCGCGGTAGAAGTCCTCGAACACCGGCGCATCGGTCATGAAGCCGAGCACGTCGCTGGCCCCCGGCCGGTGCAGGTGCGGGAAGAAGCCCATCCACAGCACCTCCTCGACGGCCTCCGGACTGTCCGGCGTGACCAGGATGCCGTCGCCGTGCGCACGTTCCGTCGCTGCGGCCGGCGGGCGCTGCGCGCGGTCGAGAAAGCGGTTCCACCACCACGGCGTGTACACCAGCGGAAAGTCGCGATAGCGATGCGTCGCCATGTCCGGATGGGCGGCCAGCATTTCCAGCAGCACGGTGCTGCCCGAACGGGCCAGGCCGCTGACGTAGACCGGCGCCTGGATCGGCGTGGCCTGGATGCGCTCGCGCAAGGCGGACGACTCCAGGCGGCCGAGCCGCTGCCACAGCCGCGGCCGGCGCGCGACGGAACCGCCGAGCCAGTCGACCCAGGCCGGCACGGCAAACGACGTCGTCGCGGCCCGATCGGAAGAAGCTTGAGTGTTCATGTCGGTCTCACTCGCTCATTGCAGGCGCAGGGCGCGCTTCAGTCCCAGTGCGACCACGGTCAGCACGCCGAAGAACAGGAACTCCCAACCCCGCATCCACTGCGGCCCCCAGGCGATGAACTCCCGGCGCGGCAGGTCGATCTCGACCCGGTCGACCGGCTGTCCATCCGGCAGGAACCCGAGCGGCCCCACGATCATGGCCGTGCGCCAGGTGCGCTTGGCCAGCACCGGCACGGGGGCCTGCATCTCGACCTCACCGAGCGGGCGGCCCGCGTCGTCGCGCAGACTCACGCGCGGCGGCTCGGTCCGCCCGTCGCGCCGGGACTGCGCCGGCCGCCACTGCGCCTGCAGCGGTGCCGGCTCGGCGCGAACGGCGACAGGCTGCTGTGCCTGGGGAAAGACGTGTCCGTAGCTCTGGGCGAGCCAGGACGCGAGCAGGATCATCGGCAGCAGCGCCACGAGCGCCGGAACGACGACCAGCCCGAGCTGCCTGAAGGCGCTGCCGAGCATCCGCCGCATCAGCGGCAGCGCTTCGTGCATCTCGCCATCGAAGCGGTCGAGCCGGTCGCGAGCCACGGCCAGCTCGCGCTTGGCCGCGGCGATACGCCGCTGCGGCGACAGGGCGCCATACAGCAGCATGGTCAGCGCGCCGCCCACGACGCTCCACAGCGTCAGGCGCATCGCCGGACCGAGCATCGCCGACATCTGCAGGTCGACCCAGCCCAGCGCACGTGGCGGCAGTTCGAGCCAGTCCATGGCCGCGACCCGCGTCAGTGTCCGTCGTGCGGCCGCGTCCGCACCGGGCCCGGCGGCGCATCGGCCGCCGCCGCCGCATCCGCGGTCTGTTCAACGCGACGCCGGCGCATCATCCGTCGCAGGGGCCAGGCGAGCACGAAGAACAGGGCCGCGCCGATGGCGGCGATGACGGCCCACAGCGCACCGACCAGACTCAGGCCGGCACCGGGACCGATATAGGCCGTCGCCGGCCACGCGACCAGCGCGCAGACGCTGGCGACACCCAGACTCACGATGCGATTCATGACCGGATCCTCCTGTTGCGTTGCTGTTCCAGATGTCCGCGGAACGCGGTTTCGAGACCGGCGGCGTCGATGCGCTGTCCCCAGGAGACCACGGGAATCAGGCGCTCGCCCTCGCCTCCGCGAACGGGGTTGACGTACTCCCAGACGATCTCGCCCTGCTGCGTCACCTCGAGCAGGCGACCGCCGTCGGACTCGGTGATCAGGGTGTTGCCGTTGGCCAGCCGCTGCTGCGCGGAGCGGATGCGGCTGTCCAGCGGCGCGTCGGCGCTGCCGGCGTAGCTCCAGACGATCCGTTCATCCTTCGGGTCGATCTCGATCACGCGCGACTGTCCATGCGTGCCGAAATGCCCGTTGTTGTCGAACAGCAGGATGTGTCCGTTGTCGAGCATGTCCGGATCGTGCTGGCCGACCCAGGAGCCGCGCATGGCCCACACGAGCTTGCCGCGATCCGGGTCGAGGACCGCGATGGCGCCGGTCTCGCGCATCGACAGCAGCAGCTGGCCCTCGCGGGCGAAGTCGAAGTGCCGCGCGATGCCGGCGTCGATGTAGTCGATCGTGTTGGTATGCAGGTAGTCGCCGCTGCGCCCCAGGTACCACGGCGAGCGGTCGAGCAGGCGCAGGTAAGGCGTGCCGTCGTGCGCCTGCAGCAGCGGGATCTTGCGCAGCTCCCGCCCCTCGGCCGACAGCTCGACGACGAAGTCGTCGATGCGCGGCGGCTTCAGGTGCAGCCGCGGCTCGAATGCCTCGTCGACGATCTCGTGCGTCAGCGTGAAGATGCGGCCGTCCGGCGCGACGTCGACGTCATGGTGGGCGTTCTGCAGATAGGTCCAGATGACCCGCGACTCGCGGTCCATCTTGACCAGGCCGTAGCCGTGCGGCGTGTCGCCGACGCCGTCGTAGACCGCGAGCAGGTCGCCGTTCGGATGGAGCACGGCCTTGCGGAAGTAGATGTGTGTCCCGGCCACCGGCTTGCGCACCGACGACGACTGCGCATCCCAGATCTGCTCGTAGGGCAGCTTCCATTCGTGCACCACGGTGCCGTCGGCATCGATCAGCAGCGCGCCCTGCGTGTGCCCGGAGGTGTACAGCGTGTAACCCGGCTGCATGCGTGCCGGATCGCTCACGGTGACGCCGCGACGCGCGCTGCGCGCTTCGCGCCACAGGTCGGACGCATACGGATCGGATGCGCCGCTGCGCTGCTGCAGCAGTGCGCGCCCCGCCAGGTGCGCGTCGCGCAGCCAGTCCGCGGGAAAGCGCTCGGCGAGCACCACCCAGGCACCGCCGAGAAAGGCCAGCAGGCTCAGGGCCAGTACGGACAGCACATTGAAGAGGCGATCGGTCATCGGCGTCATCGGTCGTGATGGCCCATGCAAGGGCCCTGTTCCACGATGGCCACCGTAGTCGCGCCGCACTGAACATCGGCTGAAACCCCGGCGCCGCAGGGCTTTACCCCCCTGCACCGCTTCTCCACAATGCGCGCCTCACCGCCGGGCCGCGCCATGAACGCTCTGTACGAATCCTCGATCACCAGCCTGCCGCGCGTGCACCGCGGCAAGGTGCGCGACATCTATGCGCTCGGCGACGATCACCTGCTGATCGTGACCAGCGACCGCCTGTCGGCCTTCGACGTGATCCTGCCGCAGCCGATCCCCGGCAAGGGCGCGGTGCTCACCGCGGTCAGCAACTTCTGGATGGCGCGTTTCGCCGGTGTGCTGCCGAACCATCTCGCGCCCGAGATCGACCTCGCCAGCCACCTGACGCCGGCGGAACTGCAGCAGGTCGCCGGCCGCTGCAACGTCGTGCGCAAGCTCAAGGCGCTGCCGATCGAGGCGGTGGCCCGCGGCTATCTGATCGGCTCGGGATGGAAGGACTACAACAGGACCGGCGCCGTCTGCGGCATCGCCCTGCCGCCGGGACTGCAGCTCGCCGACCGGCTGCCGCAGCCGATCTTCACGCCGGCCGACAAGGCCCCGGTCGGCCAGCACGACGAGAACATCGATTTCGCCGAGGTCGAACGCCGCATCGGCGCGGACCTCGCTGCACAGGTGCGCGACACCACGCTGCGCCTCTATGCCGAAGCCGCCGAGTACGCGCGCGAGCGCGGCATCATCATCGCCGACACCAAGTTCGAGTTCGGCCTCGACGAGCACGGCGTGCTGCACCTGATCGACGAGGCGCTCACGCCGGACTCCTCACGCTTCTGGCCGGCCGAGACCTACCGTCCCGGTATCAGCCCGCCGAGCTTCGACAAGCAGTTCGTGCGCGACTACCTGGAAACGCTGGACTGGAACAAGCAGGCGCCCGGCCCGCAGCTGCCGAAGGACATCATCGACAAGAGCGCGGCCAAGTATCGAGAAGCGCAGCGCCTGCTGACCGGCGACTGAGCGGTCCCGACAATGAGCTTCGTCTCCGCCGCCGTCCTGCTGTTCCTGGTCATGGACCCGCTCGGCAACATCCCGCTGTTCCTGTCGGCGCTCAAGCAGGTGCCGCCGGAGCGCCAGCGCAAGGTGATCCTGCGCGAGATGCTGATCGCGCTGGCCGTGCTGCTGCTGTTCCTGTTTCTCGGCGGACAGATGCTGCGCCTGCTCGGCCTGTCGCAGCCGGCCCTGTCGGCGGCCGGCGGCATCATCCTGATGATCATCGCGCTGCGCATGGTGTTCCCGTCGCGCGATCACTCGCTGCACGAGGAGGTCTCCGCCGAGCCCTTCATCGTGCCGCTGGCGATTCCCTACATCGCCGGGCCGTCGGCACTGGCCACGGTGCTGCTGCTGATGAGCCGCGAGCCGGGACGCTGGATCGAGTGGACCGGCGCGCTGCTGCTGGCCTGGGGCCTGTGTCTGCCGGCGATGCTCGCGGCCACGCGCCTGCGCGACATCCTCGGCGTGCGCGGACTGACCGCGGTCGAACGCCTGATGGGTCTGATCCTCGTCACCATCGCGGTCGAGATGCTCATGGGCGGCATCTCCCAGTGGTGGCTGCTGCATCGCTAGGAGCCCGGGCGACAGGAACCGCGCAGGCTCCTAGCCGCGTTCGCGCAGCCGCGGCTATGCTGCCGCGACCACGCAGCGCCGCTCCTGCACATCGGCGGCGGACTGCACGACCGCAGCGTCGGTGACCGCCGCCAGAGTCCGAACCCGAGGAGTGAAGCCATGCAGATCAAGATCGAAATCGACGTTCGCCCGGATGAGCTGCGCCGCTTCCTCGGCCTGCCCGACGTCAGCGCGCTGCCGTCCGATGTGGTCGGTTTCGTGCGCGAGCTGGCGGGGGCGGCCAGCGAGTTCGACGCGGCAGGCTTCGTCAAGACCAACCTCGGCACGCTGCGCAAGAACCCGGCGTTCCAGAAACTGATCGCCCGCATCCGCATCGCCGAGGAGGAACAGGCGGCCGCGGCGGCGCCGGCCAAGCCGCGAAGGCGGACGGCGAGCGGCCGCGCCGGCAAGCGTCGCAAGCAGCGCGACGACGCCACGCCCTGAACGGACGATCAGCGGGCGATCAGCGCGCGCGCCGCAGACGCCGGGCGCCGCCGCGCAGATCCCGGGCGAGGCCCTGCCAGAGCTGCCGCCGCACCGCGTGATCGCGACGCAGCCGATTGCGCGATTCCGGCAGCAGATCCACTTGGTCGCGCAGCAGTTCGCGCGCGCTGCGCGCCTGCCAGGCCAGCCGCAGGCGCTCGCCGGCGGCGTTGAGATGCGCGTTGAGGGCATCGGCCTCATGCAGGGCGATCAGGGCTAGACCGTCCAGCAGACGGTCGATCGGTGCAGCTTGTCGGGGGCGGTGCGACGTCATGGAGTCACGCTTTCGATCAACAAAAAAGGGGTTGAGGAAAGAATCCCCAACCCCTTGCCGCCACCGGACGGGCCGGCGGCGAAACCCGCGTTACGGCAAGCCTGCCCCCCTTAGGCGGCTGCCGCGGCCTTGCGCGCCTTGCCGGTGGTCTTGCGCGCGGTCTTCTTCGCCGCGGCCTTCGGCGCCTCGCCATTGATCTTGGCGCTGATGCTGCCGTAGCCGCTCTTCAGCGTCTTCGCCAGCTGGTCGCCGGCCTTGGAGAAGGTCGACAGGCTGTCGCTGTAGGCGCCGACCACGGTGTTCTTGCCTTCCGGCAGGTAGGCGATCGGGTTGCTGGCAACGGCCTTGATGCCGTCGGCCTTGGCCTTCTCGAAGCTGGCCTGGGCCAGATTCACGAGTTCCTTGCCGGCGGCGACGTTGGTCTGCACGACCGTCTGCACGCCGTCGACGATGATCGCGTTGGCGGCCTTGAGCGTTTCCACGCCGGCCTCGATCACGTCCTGGCCACGCGTCACGACCACGTCGGCACGCGTCTTCACATCGTTCACGAGCGATTCCACATTCACTTCACACCCTCCTCGAAAGACAAATCCACACGGTAGAGACCACTGAAATGCTGCGATGCAACATTTGTTGCGCTGCATCATATTGGCGCACCCGGAGGCTGTCAACTACCGACGGGCGGCGCGCGGGAACGCCCCGGCCCGGGCGCCCGCCGGCGGCCGGAAAAGACCGATCCGGTATGCTCCCGCGCCATGGATCGCTACCTGCAACGGCTGCGCGAGCTGCTCTGGGATCTCGAGGCTTCGGCGCGCTACCCCAAGCGCCTGGTCGTGCTCGGCCGCTACGGCTTCGTGCTCGCGCGCGACCTGATCGAAGGCCAGCTCAACATGCGGGCGATGAGCCTGGTCTACACGACCCTGCTGTCGATCGTCCCGCTGCTGGCGCTGGCGTTCTCGGTGCTCAAGGCGCTGGGTGTGCACAACTCGCTGGAGCCGGTGCTGCTCGAGCTGCTGCGTCCGCTCGGCGCCCAGGCCGAAGACATTTCGGCGAACGTCATCGGCTTCGTCGAGAACATCCGCGTCGGCGTGCTCGGCTCGCTCGGCGTCGCGCTGCTGTTCTATGCAGCGCTGTCGCTGATCCAGAAGGTCGAGTCGGCGTTCAACTTCATCTGGCGCATCGAGCGGCCGCGGCCGCTGTCGCAGCGCCTCGGCGAATACTTCGCCGTGCTCACCGTCGGGCCGGTCGCGGTGTTCGCGGCGCTGGGCGTGACCGCGAGCATCTTCAACAGCGCGGTCATGCTGCGCATCGGCAGCATCGAACCCTTCGGCCTGCTGATCTTCATCGCCGCACGCCTGCTCCCGTACGCACTGATCATCGGCGCCTTCACCTTCCTCTACGCCTTCGTGCCGAACACGCGCGTGCGCCTTCGCGCCGCGGCGCTCGGCGGACTGCTCGCCGGCGTGCTGTGGCAGGCCGGCAGTACGGCGTTCGCCTCCTTCGTCGCGCACGCACCGAACTACAACGCGGTGTACTCCGGCTTCGCGATCGTGATCTTCCTGCTGATCTGGCTCTACGTCGGCTGGCTGATCCTGCTGATCGGCTGCCAGCTCGCGTTCTACATCCAGCACCCCGAGCACCTCAAGCCGCGACGGACGCCGGCCAGCCTGTCGGGGCGCGCCACCGAGTACCTCGCACTGATGATCATGGGCCTGACCGGCCGGCGCTTCATGGCCGGCAGGCCCGGCTACACGCAGGAGGAACTGGCGCTGGCGCTGCACGCCGAACCCGACCACGTCGCCCGTGTCGTCGAGGTGCTGCTGTTCCACGGCCTGCTCGTCGAGACCGGGCACGACCGCACGCAGCTGATTCCGGGCATGGATCTCGACTCGATCGAGCTGGCGCGGCTGTGGCGGCTTGCGCGTGCCGGCGCCAGCACGCTGCCGCAACCGGGGGACGAGCTCGGTCGTGAGGTCGCGGACCTGCTCGGCGCCGCCGAGAAGTCCTTCGAGGAACGCACCGGCCCCCTGTCGCTGCGCCGCTGGCTGAGCCGCGACGGCAGCGGCGACTGAGCCGGCCTATTTCTCGACGAAGGCGCGCTCGATGACGTAGTCGCCGGGGGTGCCGATGTGCGGCGAGATCGAGAAGCCGCGCGCATCCAGGATCGCGCTGGTGTCCGCGAGCATCCCCGGGCTGCCGCACATCATCACGCGGTCGGTCTGCGGATTGAGCGGCGGCAGGCCGATGTCGGCAGCGAGCCGGCCGTTCTCGATCAGCTCCGTGAGCCGTCCCTGGTGCTCGAAGGGTTCGCGGGTGACCGTCGGGTAGTAGATCAGCTGCGCCCGCACCTGCTCGCCGAGAAACTCGTGCTGCGGCAACTCGTCGCGGATGTAGTCGTAGTACGCGAGATCGCTGACGCGGCGCACGCCGTGCACCAGCACCACCTTCTCGAAGCGCTCGTAGACGTCGGGATCGCGGATCAGGCTCAGGAACGGCGCGAGGCCGGTGCCGGTCGCCAGCAGGTACAGGTGCCGACCCGGCTTGAGGTCGTCGAGCACGAGCGTCCCGGTCGGCTTGCGGCTGACGAGGATCTGGTCGCCACTCTTCAGATGCTGCAGGCGCGAGGTCAGCGGCCCGTTGGGCACCTTGATGCTGAAGAACTCCAGCGTCTCGTCGTGATTGGGGCTGGCGATGCTGTACGCGCGCAGCAGCGGCCGCCCTTCGACCGGCATGCCGACCATGACGAAGTGGCCATTGCGGAAGCGCAATGCGCTGTCACGCGTCGTCGTGAAGCTGAACAGCGACTCGTTCCAGTGACGGACGTTGAGGACGGTCTCGTTGGCGAAGGCAACCATGCTGCAACCCGGTGAACAGTGATGAGCGCGCACCTTACGCAGCGGAACCGGCCGCGTCAGCCCCCGCGATGCGTTCGTTCTAACGAAAGATCGCCGGGGCAGCAGAGCCCGCGCCGGGCGTCACATCTCCGGCAGCGTGATGTTCATCTCCAGCACCTCGAGCCCGGCCTCGCGCTGCACGTGCACGTTGACCGCCGTGTCCGGAACCTGCACGTACTTGCGCACGACCGCGAGGATGTCCTCGCGCAGCTTCGGCAGGTAGGCCGGTGCATTGGAACGGCCGTCGCGCTGATGCGCGACGACGACCTTGAGACGCTCCTTGGCAAGCGCCGCGGTGTTCTTGGGTTCGGATCGGAAGAATTTGAGCCAGTCCATAGCGCCCTCCTCAGGGTCCGAACAGGCGGCCGAGCAGCCCCTTCTTCTCGGCCGTGAGGAATCGATGCGCACGCTCCTCGCCGAGGAAGCGCGCGACCACGTCGTCGTAGGCGAGTCCCGCATCGGACGCCTTGTCGACGATCACCGGCGTGCCGGCATTCGACGAGGTCAGCACCGCCTGCGATTCGGGCACGACACCGAGCAGGGGGATCGCCAGGATCTCCTTGACGTCATCCACCGACAGCATCTCGCCCTTGGCCACGCGCGCGGGGTTGTAGCGCGTGAGCACCAGGTGTTCCTTGACGCGACCGTCGCCGCTCTCGGCCTTGCGCGTCTTGCTCGACAGCAGCCCGAGCACGCGATCCGAGTCGCGCACCGACGACACCTCGGGATTCGTCACGACCAGGGCCTCGTCGGCGTGATACATCGCCAGGTGTGCACCCTTCTCGATGCCGGCCGGCGAGTCGCAGACGATGTACTCGAACTCCTTGGACATCTCCTCGAGCACGCGGCCGACGCCGTCGGCGGTCAGCGCGTCCTTGTCGCGGGTCTGGCTTGCCGCGAGGATGTAGAGGTTCTCGTGCTGCTTGTCCTTGATCAGCGCCTGGCGCAGCGTCGCCTCGCCCTGGATCACATTGACGAAGTCGAACACGACGCGACGCTCGCACCCCATGATGAGGTCGAGGTTGCGCAGACCGACATCGAAGTCGATCACCGCGGTCTTGTGGCCGCGCATGGCCAGGCCCGTGGCAAAGGACGCGCTGGTGGTGGTCTTGCCGACCCCGCCCTTGCCCGAGGTCACGACGACGATTTTTGCCAAGGCGTTCTCCTGATTCCGGTCTTCCCATGCTCCGGTGCGCGCCGGAGCCATCCATTTGTCCTGTCCACGATCGATCAGCCTTCCAGGCGCTCGATGCGCAGCTTGCCGTCCGCCAGCCAGACCTGCACGGCCTGCCGGCGCAGTTCGCCCTGCATCTGCTCGGCGACGGCGTAGACACCCGCCACCGCCACCAGCTCGGCCTCGAAGCGCCGGCAGAAGATGCGGGCGTCGGCATCGCCGCGTGCCCCGGCGATCGCGCGGCCGCGCAGCACGCCGTAGACGTGCACGCAGCCGTCGGCGGCGATTTCGGCCCCGGCGCTGACCGTGCTGAGCACGATCAGGTCACCCTCGGCCGCGTAGATCTGCTGTCCCGAGCGGACCGGCTCGGTGACGATGCGCGCCGAACGCCGCGGTGCGGGCGCCGCCGGCGCCGGCTCGGCCGGAACCGCTGCGCTGCGACTTCGCTGGCCGCCGTCCGCCGGCAGCACCGCGAGCCCGCAGGCCGCTGCCGCACCGGCCAGCGGACCGTCGGCAACGCCGACCGGCTGCATTCCGACCTCGCGCATCGCGGCGATCACCCCCTCGATCGGAACCGCACGATCGGCCTCCAGCATCACCGGCATGCCCCGGACCGCCTGCGGCATCTGGCGGGCGAACTCCTGCAACTGCGTGCTGATCGCGTTCGGATCGGGGTCGAGGATGCGCGCGCGTGTCAGCGACAGCATGCGGCCCTTGAATTCCAGCGCTTTGTTCGACGTCATGACGGCTTCGTGCGGTTGCCGGATTGTACACGGCCCGCGGCCGCCGGCCGGCTCCGCGGGCACTGGCTCGTGTTTTGCTTCCGCCCCCCAACATGCTATTGAAGCGTTCAGGCAGAGCCGTCCACGAACCGGGGAACTCCCTCTCGCAACCGCGTATGGCGATCGACTGGCACCAGTACCGCTGCAACGGTTATCACGACGAGCTGTTCGAAAAGCCCGGCCAACCGCGCGCCGCCGCGCGCCGGCTCGTCGACTACCTCGGCAACCTCGGCGCGGCGGAACTCGCCGAACGGCGCCTCGCCGCCGAGCTGGCGATCAAGATCATGGGCGTGACCTTCACGGTCTACTCGGAGGGCCGCAACGTCGACCGCTCGTGGCCGTTCGACGTGATTCCGCGCGCGATCACCAGCCGCGAATGGGCGCGCACCGAGGCCGGCCTGAAGCAGCGCGTCCAGGCCCTTAACCACTTCATCCAGGACATCTACGGCGAGCAGAAGATCGTCCGCGACAAGGTCTTCCCGGCGTCGCTGCTCAAGGAGTCGGTCAACTTCCGACCGCAGTGCGTCGGCATGAAACCACGCCACGGCGTCTGGGCCCACATCTGCGGCTCCGACCTCGTGCGCGACCTGGACGGCACGCTCTACGTGCTCGAGGACAACCTGCGCGTCCCGTCCGGCGTCAGCTACATGGTGGAGAACCGGCTGGTGACCAAGCGCGTGTTCCCGGAGCTGTTCGAGACCGGCAGCATCCTGCCGGTCGACGACTACCCGGCGCAGCTCTACGACATGCTGGCGGCGATGTCGCCGCGCCCGGGCAACCAGCCGAGCATCGCGCTGCTCACGCCGGGCATCTACAACTCCGCCTACTTCGAGCACTCCTGGCTCGCGCGCCAGATGGGCATCGAGTTGGTCGAGGGCCCGGACCTCTTCGTCGGCGACGATGACATCGTCTACATGCGCACGGTCTACGGCCCCAAGCGCGTCGACGTCATCTACCGGCGCATCGACGACCTGTTCCTCGACCCCGAGGCGTTCCGGCCGGACTCGGTGCTCGGGGTCAAGGGTCTGATGCGCGCATGGCTCAAGAACAAGGTCGCGCTGGTCAATGCGCCGGGTGCCGGCGTGGCCGACGACAAGGTGGTCTACGCCTTCGTGCCCGCCATGATCAAGTACTACCTTGGCGAGGACGCCATCCTCCCGAACGTGCCGAGCTGGCTATGCATGCGCAAGAAAGATCGCGAGCACGTGCTGGCGAACCTGGACAAGCTCGTGGTCAAGCCGGCCAACGAATCCGGCGGCTACGGCATGCTGATCGGCCCGCGCGCGTCGAAGAAGGAACGCGAGAAATTCGCGGACCTGATCCGCGCCAACCCGCGCAACTACATGGCGCAGCCCACGCTGTCGCTGTCGACGGCGCCGACGCTGACCGAGGACGGCATCGAGCCGCGGCATCTCGACCTGCGTCCGTTCATCCTGTCGCGCGGCGACTCGGTCTACGTCACCACCGGCGGCCTGACGCGCGTGGCGATGACCAAGGGCTCGCTGGTGGTCAACAGCTCGCAGGGCGGCGGTGCCAAGGACACCTGGATCGTCGACCTCGACGGCGAAACGGAGCCCCCCGTGCAGGTGCAGACCCAGGCGCAGAAGGGCGGACGGCAGACGCAGTCGCAGGGATCGGCAGCCCGGCCCGCCCGCCGCCGGAGACCCGGATGACGCCGGTCACGTCTTCCCTGGAGCGTCGCTGATGCTTTCGCGTGTCGCCGACGACCTGTACTGGTTCGGACGCTACATCCAGCGTGCCGAGAACACCGCGCGCGCCATTGTGGTGCATTCGAACCTGGTGCTCGACCTGCCGCGCAACGTCGCTGTCGGCTGGTCGGCGCTGGTCGAGATCATGGGCGTCGACGACCTGTTCCGGGCGCGTTACGGGACCGGCTATGCCGAGGCGGACGTCGTGCGCTTCCTCGTGCTCGACGCCGACAACCCGGGCTCGGTCGCCTCGTCGCTGGCCAGCGCGCGCGAGATCCTGCGCACCGTGCGCGAGTCGATGCCGCACGAGACCTGGGAGCACATCAACAACGTGCACCTCATCCTGCAGGAAGGCGGCGAGCGCCTGTTGACGCGCAGCCGGCGTCAGGACCTGCTGCAGCACGTGCTCGATGCGGCGCTGATGACCTACGGCATCCTTATCGCCAGCATGAGCCACGACGTCGGCTTCCAGTTCATGCGGCTCGGCACCAATCTGGAGCAGGCCGACATGACCACGCGCATCATCGATGTGCGCACGTCGAGCCTGATCAAGCCGCGCGCCGCCGACGAAGCACTGCGCCCGTTCCAGAACATCCAGTGGATGAGCGTGCTCAACTCGCTGACCGCCTACCACATGTATCGCCGCCACGAGCGGGCACGCGTGCGCGGCACCGCGGTGCTGCGCTACCTGCTACAGGACCGCGAGTTTCCGCGCTCGGTGATGTTCTGCCTGAACATGATCGGCGCGACGCTGCCGAAGCTGCCGCCGAGCCGCGCTGCCGAACGCGCACTGGAGCGCACCGGGGCGGTCGTGCGCGACGCCAACATCGAAAGGCTGGTGGAGTCCGGGCTGCACGACTGGCTCGACGAGGTGCAGGTCGGCATCGGCAAACTGCACGAGGCGATTGCCGCGAGTTACTTCAAGGCCTGAGCCGCAAGTCGCCTGTCAGTCGTCGGCCCCGTCAGTCGTCGACTTCATCCCGCAGCAGGCTGCCCTGCGCGTCCGACATCTCCCAGTCGAAGCGCGGCAGGCTGCGGAAGGCCGACATCAGGGCCTGCCCCCAGGCCTCTCGCAACTGCGCCAGCAGCGGCGTGTCCAGGTCGAGCCGCAGGGTGTGCGTGATGCGCAGCGCATCGCGCGGCAGCATCGCCAGATCGATCGGCGGTCCGACCGAGATGTTCGACTTCATCGTCGAATCCAGCGACACCAGGGCGCAGCGTGCGGCGTCCTCGAGCGGCAATGACGGACGGATGACGCGGTCGAGGATCGGCTTGCCGTACTTGCTCTCGCCGATCTGCAGGTACGGCGTTTCCGGCGAGCTGGAAATGCAGTTGCCCTCGGGGTAGATCAGGTACAGCGCCGGTTCCTCGCCCTGGATCTGCCCCCCCAGGATCAGGGTGGTGCGCAGATCGACGGTATTGCCAAGCTGCATGTGTGCGGCGGTGTCGCGTTGCGCTTTGACCGACACCGCGCCGACGTACTCCGCCGCGTCGAACATGTGGCGCACGTTGCGCAGGCTCACGGCGGCGGCGGGATCGTCGAGATCACGCTTGAGGTGCGCGAGCACGGCCTGGGTCGTCGCCAGGTTGCCGGCCGACAGCACCGTGAACACGCGTTCGCCGGCGAACTCGAAGACATGCAGCTTGTTGTAGGTGCGCACGTCATCGACGCCCGCGCTCGTGCGGGTATCGGCGGCGAAGACCAGTCCCTCGTTGACCTTGATGGCGACGCAGTACGTCATGCGGTGCAGCGTTCCGGCAGGGGTTCGGGCGGCGGCGGGTACCGGCGCGGCGGCGTAGTGTAGGCGCAGCGACCGCGCACGTCATCGCGCCATCGCAGGCCCTCTCGCACAACTTGTGCCGCCGAAAACCCCCGTGCAAGACTCGGTCCCGCCCCTGACCTGCGAGACCGCCGATGACCGCCGCGCAGATCGAGTTCTACTGGGACTCGGCCAGCCCCTACACCTACCTTGCTGCGACCCAGATCGAGGCGCTCGCCGCGCGCTACGGCGCCAGCGTGGTCTGGAAGCCGTTCCTGCTCGGCAAGGCCTTCGAAGCCACCGGCAACCGCGCGCCGGCGACGATCCCGGCCAAGGGCAAGTACCTGTTCCAGGACCTGCGCCTGTGGGCGCAGCACTACGGCGTGCCCTTCCGCTTTCCGTCGGTCTTCCCGGTGGCGAGCCTGGGCTCGCTGCGCGTCGCCTGCACGCTGGCGGACGCCGACATCGGCCGCTGGGCGCTGGCGGTCATGCAGGCGTACTGGACCGAAGACCGCGACATCGGCCAGCCGGACGTGCTCAAGGCCGTCGCGGCCACGCTCGGCTGGGACGGCGAGGCCCTGCTCGCGCAGGCGCAGACCCCGGCTGCCAAGGACCGCCTCAAGGCCAATACCGCCGAGGCCGTCGAGCGCGGCGTATTCGGCGCACCGACCTTCTTCGTCGGCAAGACCATGTTCTGGGGCAACGACCGCTTCGAGCTGATGGAGGAAGTGCTCAGCGGGCGACTCGCCGCCTGATGCGCCGCGCGGCCCTGCTCACCGGGCTGGTCGCGCTGCTCGCCGCCTGCCAGAGCCCGGCGCCGCGCGTTGCGGCGCCCGCACAGACCGTTGCGACGCCCGACCTCGAAGCGCTCTACGCCCGGCGACGGGCGCAGGGGCATACCGTCTATCGCGTCGATCCGGCCGCGTCTGACGTCCGTATCTACGTGTTTCGCGGCGGGCGCGCGGCGCCGCTCGGCCACAACCATGTGCTGTCGGCGCCGGACTTCGACGGCTACGTGAGTCTCGACGGCGAGGCCGCGACGTCGGCGCATTTCGACCTGCGCTTCGCCTTCGATGCGCTGACCATCGACGACCCCGCGCTTCGCGAAGCTACCGGCGGCAGCTTCGCCGGTCCGCGATCCGAATCGGACATCGCCGGCACCCGTCGCAACATGCTCGGCGAGCGCGTGCTCGACGCCGCGAACGCCCCCGCGCTGCATCTTCACGCGCTGCGCGTGGAAGGCGACTGGCCGGTGCTGGTGGCGCGCATCGCCGTCGACTGGCGCGGCCGGCGCCACGAGGACGACGTGCTGCTGCAGGTCGACCGCGACGACGAGGGCCTGCGCGCGCGCGGTGAACTGGTGCTGCGGCAGACCGACCTCGGCATCACGCCGTTGTCGATTCTCGGCGGCCTCGTCGCGGTACAGGATCCCGTCGGGGTGCGCTTCGACCTCCGCGCACAAAAATGGCGCAACGAGCCGTAAGTCATTGACAGAGCTGCAAAACCCGATCCGTATAATGGGCCGCTCATTCGATCGACCAGCGGGGGCACCGCAAGATGCCAAGCGCAGCGCGAAACCGGAGCGTCGTCGCCGGCCTGCTGTTGTGGACGATGCTGCCGCAGCCATCGGCCGCCGGCGACGACAACGAGCAGGACTGGCGGCTCGGCGGCGCCGCCCGCTTCAACTACGGCTGGCTCGACTACGGCCCTGACAAGGGCGACGGCGCCTTCGATCTGGAGCTGTTGCGGGTCGACGCCAGCGGCGAGCAGGGTGCGCTGTTCTTCTCGCTGCAGTACCGCTGGTACGAGGACTTCGACGCGATCCACCACGCCTGGCTCGGCTGGCGCGTCGACGAGGCGCGCGACCTGCGCGCCGGCGTCGTGCAGGTGCCGTTCGGGCTGCTGCCGTATGCCTCTCACGGCTTCTGGTTCGGTTCCGGCTACTACCTCGGCATCGAGGACGACTACGACCTCGGGGCGGTCTGGCGCGACGCGCGCGATGACCGGCGCTGGCATCTGGCGCTGTTCGCCGGCGACGAGTACCGCAACGGCGGCGAATTCGACCGCTATTCCTTCGACGTGGCGACCACCGACGCCCTGCCGTACCGCGAAGCCGAGCGCGTGCATCTGCGTTACGCCCGCGATCTCGACGGCGACGGCTGGCGTGGCGAGGCCGGCGGATCGGCCTTCGTCGGCCGCATCGAGAACCGCGCCACCGGCGGCGACGATGTGCATTGGGGCACAGCCGTGCATGCGGAACTGGTCCGCGGCGACTGGTCGCTGCAACTGCAGTGGGCGCACTACGACTACGGCGTCGACGGCGACCGCATCGCGCTGTCGGCCTTCATGTTCCCGTTCGAGATCGCCGCCGAAGCCGATGTGCTGACCGCCAACCTCGCCTACGCGCTGCCGCGCACCGGCTGGCTGGACGCCATCACCTGCTACAACGACCTGAGCACGACACAGGTCGACGGCCCCGGCCTGCGCGACTCCTGGCAGAACGTCAGCGGCTGCAGCTTCGCCAAGGGGCCGATGTTCACCTACGTCGACTGGATCGCCGGACACAACATGTGGTTCGTCGGCGGTCCCGGCGTCGGCATCCGCGAGCCGGGCGGCGACCGCTGGCGCTCGCGCCTGAACGTCAATCTCGGCCTGTACTTCTAGGGACGCCACCGACCATGAGCGAGCGCAACGCCGCCCCCGCGCGCAGCTGGATCCGCATCAATCCGCCGGTGTTCCTCGCCTCGGCGATCCTGACGCTGGCTTTCGTCGCCTACGCCGCCTCGGCACCCGAGTCCGCCGACCGCGTGTTCGGCGCGGTGCAGAACTGGGTCGTCGACACCGCCGGCTGGTTCTACGTGCTGGCCGTCGCCGGTTTCCTGGTATTCGTCGTGCTGCTCGCGGCCTCGGGCTACGGCCGCATCAAGCTCGGACCGGACCACAGCGAACCGGATTACAGCTACACCTCGTGGTTCGCGATGCTGTTCTCGGCCGGCATGGGCATCGGCCTGATGTTCTTCGGCGTCGCCGAACCGATCATGCACTACGCCGATCCGCCGGCCGGCGACGCGCAGACGGTGGAGGCGGCGCGCCAGGCGATGCGCATCACGATGTTCCACTGGGGCATGCACGCCTGGGCGATCTACGCGGTGGTGGCCCTGTCGCTGGCCTTCTTCGCCTTCCGCCACGGGCTGCCGCTGACGATCCGCTCGGCCTTCTATCCGCTGATCGGCGAGCGCATCCACGGGCCGATCGGACATGCCGCCGACACCTTCGCGGTGCTAGGCACGATTTTCGGCGTCGCCACGTCGCTGGGCTTCGGCGTGATCCAGGTCAACAGCGGCCTGCACTACCTGTTCGAGGTGCCGGTTTCCACCGGCGTGCAGATCGCCCTCATCGCCGGCATCACTGCGGTGGCGACGCTGTCGGTGGGCCTCGGGCTCGACAGCGGCATCCGCCGCATCTCCGAGCTCAACATGGTGCTCGCGGTGCTGCTGCTGGCCTTCGTGCTCGTGGCCGGGCCGACGGTGTTCCTGCTGCAAACCCTCGTGCAGAACACCGGCATGTACCTGTCGAACCTGTTCGAGATGACCTTCAACCTCTACGCCTACGAACCCAGCGGCTGGATCGGCGGCTGGACCCTGTTCTACTGGGGTTGGTGGATCGCCTGGTCGCCGTTCGTCGGCATGTTCATCGCACGCGTGTCGCGCGGCCGCACGATCCGCGAGTTCGTCGTCGGCGTGCTGCTGGTGCCGGTCGGCTTCACCTTCATGTGGATGACCTTCTTCGGCGATACGGCGATCCACATGGTCATGATGCGCGGCATCGGCGAACTTCCCGAGGCCGTGGCCGCCGACACGTCAGTGGCGCTGTTCAAGTTCTTCGAGTACCTGCCCTTGTCCGGCATCGCCTCGCTGATCGCGACGCTGCTCGTCGTCACCTTCTTCGTCACGTCGTCGGACTCCGGTTCGCTGGTGGTCGACATGCTGACCTCGGGCGGCCAGGAGGAATCGCCGCTGTGGCAGCGCATCTTCTGGGCCGTGATCGAAGGCATCGTCGCCGCGACCCTGCTCGTCGCCGGCGGCCTCAACGCCCTGCAGACCGCGACGATCGCCAGCGCCCTGCCGTTCGCCCTGGTCATGATCGTCATGTGCTGGGGACTGCTGCGTGCCCTGCGCATCGAGGGCTACAAGCGTCTGAGCCTGCGCGACATCCGCATCGGCGCCCGCAGCCCGCAGACACTGAGCTGGCAGAAGCGCCTCAGCGGCATCGTGCACCAGCCTTCGCGAAGCGAGGTGCTCGCCTACCTCGAACAGACGGTGCGACCGGCGCTGGAGGACGTGGCCGCCGAGCTGCGCAGCAAGCAGCTCGATGCCCGCGTCGGCAACGGCGACGACGGCCGCGTCTGGGTCGAGGTCGGTCACGGCGCAGCCATCGACTTCTTCTACTCGGTGCGACCGCGCGCCTACGAGCCGCCGGCCTTCATCCTGCGCGACACGCGCAGCGACCGGCAGGCGCAGATGAAGTACTACCGCGCCGAGGTGCACCTGCGCGAAGGCGGTCAGGACTACGACATCATGGACTGGCGCCGTGAGGACGTGATCGGCGACGTCCTCGATCACTACCAGCGCCACCTGCACTTCCTGCAGGCGGTCGGCTGAGCCGGCAGGCGCCTACGCGGACCAGCGCAGGTCCAGCGTGCACGGGTAGTCCGGATTCGGTGTCTCCGCACGCAGCGGATACGGACCGGGCGTATGGCCGATCGGCTCGAAGCGCGCGATGCGCCGCGCCTCGGCCTCGAAGGCATTGACCGGATAGCTGTCGTAGTTGCGGCCCGCCGGATGGGCGACGTGGTAGGTGCAGCCCGCGACCGCACGCCCGCTCCAGGTGTCGTACAGGTCGAAGATCAGCGGCGTGTGCACGCCGATCGTCGGATGCAGGCACGACGCCGGCTGCCACGCGCGATAGCGCAGGCCGGCGACGTATTCGCCGTGTATCCCGGTCGGACGCAGCGGCAGCGGACGGCCGCCGCAGGTCACCGCGAAGCGGCCGGGTGACAGTCCGCCGACCCTGACCTGCAGCCGCTCCACCGACGAGTCGACATAGCGCGTCGTGCCGCCGGCACCCGGCTCCTCGCCGAGCACCGGCCACGGCTCCAGCGCATGCCGCAGCTCCAGTTCGATGTCCTGGTAGCGCAGCACGCCGTGGCAGGGGAAGCGGAACTCGAAATGCGGCGCGAACCAGTCGCGCTCGAACGCGAACCCGGCACGGCACAGGTCGTCGACGACCTCGCCCAGGTCGCGCCAGTTGTCATGCGGCAGCATCCAGCGGTCGTGCAAGGCCGTGCCCCAGCGCACCAGCGGACGTTCGTACGGCTCGCGCCAGAACCACGCGATCAATGCCCGCACCAGCAACTGCTGCGCGAGGCTCATGCGCGCGTGCGGAGGCATCTCGAAACCGCGCAGCTCGACCAGACCGAGACGGCCGGTCGGCCCGTCGGGCGAGTACAGCTTGTCGATGCAGAATTCGGCGCGGTGCGTGTTGCCGGTCAGATCGACCAGCAGATTGCGCAGCGTGCGGTCGACGATCCACGGCGGGACGTCCATGCCCTTCTTCGGCAACTGCGCAAGCGCGATCTCCAGCTCGTAGAGCTGCGAGTCGCGCGCCTCGTCGACGCGCGGATGCTGCGAGGTGGGCCCGATGAACAGCCCCGAGAACAGGTAGGACAGCGACGGATGGTTCTGCCAGTAGCGCAGCAGGCTGGCGAGCACATCGGGCCGGCGCAGGAACGGCGAATCGGCCGGCCGCGCGCCGCCGACGACGACGTGGTTGCCGCCGCCGGTGCCGACCGCGCGCCCGTCGATCAGGAACTTCTCCGCGGTCAGGCGCGACTGGTGCGCCGCTTCGTACAGCGACAGGGTGTTGTCGCGCAGCTCGTCCCAGGAACGCGCCGGCTGCACGTTGACCTCGATGACGCCGGGGTCGGGCGTCAGCTTCAGCGTTTCCAGCCGGGCATCCGCCGGCGGCGCATAACCCTCGATCCGGACCGGCAGCTGCGTCTCGGCGGCCACGTCCTCGATCGCCGCGACCATGTCGATGAAGTCCTCGGTGCGCGACAGCGGCGGCAGGAAGACGTTGATCCAGCCTTCGCGCGGCTCGACCGCGAGCGCCGTGCGCACGTGTACGCCGTTGACGTAGCGCCCGCGCGGCGGCGGCGGCGACGGTTCGCGCGCCGCCTGCTGCTCGCGCGTGCGCGCGGCCGGTGCGTCGCCGCGCATCTGCAGGAACGGCTGGCGCCGCGGGTCGGGGGACGGCAGCGTCTGCGGCAGCGCCCATGGATCGGCCGGCCAGCTCGCCGGCACGCTGCCGGGCGGCACCGGCGGCAGCGACTCCAGCGGCAGGCGCAGCCCGATCGGCGAGTCGCCCGGCACCAGGAACAGGCGGCCGCTGCGCAACAGCCAGCGCTCGCTCATCCAGCGCGCCGCCGCCTGCCAGCGCTGCACCGGCAGCACGTAGCCGCGAGCGTTGCCGAGGCCGCGCTCGAACACGCCGATCATGCGCGCGCGCTCTTCGGGATCGGACAGGCGGTTGTCCTTGGGATCGATGTTCACCGGCAGCCGGCGCTCGCGCACCAGGTAGTGCAGCGCGTCCTCATAGGCTTCGCAGACGTTGCGCGGATCGACGTCGAGCCGCTCGGCCAGTCCGAGCATGAACTGGTTGGCCTGCAGCAGGCTCACCGGCTTCGCCGGGTCCGGTGTGCGCACCGGCAGGCGCCACATCGGCTCGCCGTCGCGCCGCCAGTACAGCGTGTAGACCCAGCGCGGCAGCGACTCGCCCGGATACCACTTGCCCTGCCCCCAGGTGAGCAGACCTTGCGGCGCATGGTGGGCGCGCAGGCGCAGGGCCAGGTCGAGCGCGCGCTGCGCCTTGCTCGGACCGACCGCGGCGGTGTTCCATTCGGCGCCCTGCGGATCGTCGGCGGCGACGAAGGTCGGCTCGCCGCCCATCGTCAGGCGCACGTCGTCCTCGTTCAGCCGTGCATCGACGGACTGACCGAGGGCGTCGATCCGGTGCCACTGATCGTCGCTGTACGGACGGGTCACGCGCGGCGACTCGAACACGCGCGCGATGCGCATCTCGTGGCCGAACTCGACTTCGCAGGGCTCGACGCCACCGGTGATCGGTGCCGCCGTCGACGGCTCCGGCGTCGCCGCGAGCGGGATATGACCCTCGGCGGCGAACAGACCCGAGGTCGGGTCGAGACCGATCCAGCCGGCGCCGGGCACGAACACCTCCGCCCAGGCGTGCAGGTCGGTGAAGTCCTCGGCCGCGCCCACGGGGCCTTCGAGCGGCTTCACGTCGGGCTTGAGCTGCAGCAGGTAGCCCGAGACGAAGCGCGCGGCAAAGCCCAGGTGGCGCAGCATCTGCACCAGCAGCCACGACGAGTCGCGGCACGAGCCGGAACGCAGCGACAGCGTCTGCTCCGGCGTCTGCACACCCGGCTCCATGCGGATCAGGTAGCCGATGTCCTGCTGCAGCCGGCGGTTGAGCTCGACGAGGAAGTCGACCGTCGCGCAACCCTCCATCTGCACGCCGTCGAGGTAGGCCTGCAGCTGCGGGCCGGGCGCATCGACGCGCAGATAGGGTTCGAGATCGGTCTTCAGTTCCGGCGCGTAGGTGAACGGCAGCTCGCGTGCGTCCTCCTCGACGAAGAAGTCGAAGGGATTGATCACCACGAGATCGGCGACCAGGTCCACGGTGACGACGAAGTCCGTCACCTTGTCCGGGAACACGACCCGCGCCTGCCAGTTGCCGAAGGGGTCCTGCTGCCAGTTGATGAAATGCGGATCGGGCTCGATCTTCAGCGCATAGCTGCGCACGTTGGTGCGCGTATGCGGCGCCGGTCGCAGGCGGATGATCTGCGGCGACAGCCCCACCCGCCGGTCGTACCGGTAGCGGGTCTGGTGGTGCAGCGCGACGTGAATCGACATGAAGACCCTTCGTGGTGAGCTCGAACTTACCGTGGCGCGACGGCATCGCCCCGGCACCGCACCGCCCGACCCGTTCCGGCCGGGCGCCGAGGCCGCCGTCCAGGGACGTCCCCTCCGCTGGCAAAAGGCTTGCCACCGGGCGACCGCCGCAGTCTGCCTATACTGCGCGCGCCATGACAGACCCCGCTTCCGGCCTCGCCAGCCGATCCGAACACGTCCGCCTCCGCGGCCTGCGCTACCACGTCCGTCGCTGGGGTCGCCCGGACGCACCGATGGTGTTTCTCGGACACGGCTGGCTCGACGTCTCGGCGACCTTCCAGCTGCTCGTGCAGCCGCTGCTGCATCGCTGGCAGGTGCTGGCACCGGACTGGCGCGGCTTCGGCCACACGCAGTGGCCGGCCGACGGCTACTGGTTTCCCGACTACGTGGCGGATCTCGACGCGCTGGTGGCCCACTATTCGCCCGACGCGCCGCTGCGGCTCGTCGGCCACAGCATGGGCGCCCAGATCATGAGCCTCTACGCGGGGCTCAGGCCGGACCGCGTCGAGCGCTACGTGTGCCTGGACGGCCTGTTCCTGCCGGACATGGAAGCCGCGCGGGCACCCAAGGTGCTGCGCCGCTGGATGGATCTGTGGCCCGGCGACACGCGCGAGCGCTTCTATCCCTCGTTCGAGGCGCTGGCGCGGCGCGTGCGGGCCAAGCACCCGGCGCTGACGGCCGAGCGTGCGCTGTTCATCGCGCGCTGCTGGGGCGCGGCCGACGGCTTCGGCCGCATCCGCCTGCTCGCCGACCCCAAGCATCATCTGCCGATGGCGGCGCTGTACCGGGCCGCCGAGTCGAAGGCGATCTGGCAACAGGTGACCGCACGCACGCTGTTCGTCGACGCCGCCGACTCGATCTTCCCCCAGGCGATCGGCGCCGCCGAGACCGCCGAGCGCCGCGCCTGCTTCCGCGACCATGCGCAGCTGCGCATCGACGGGGCCGGCCACATGCTCCACTTCGATGCGCCCGAGGCGACCGGTGCCGCGATCGCCGCCTTCCTCGACACCGGCTGATCCCCCGGTTTGCGGGGTGTCGCTGCGGCACCGGTCCCCATACACTCCATATCTTGTACCCGGCGTCAGACCGGGCCGTCGGTGCGCGCCCCCGGACGAGGCGCACCGACAAGCGATATTCCTCATGGGGAGGACGGTGTTCGACGAACGATCGGTGCCCACCGAGTCGGGCGGATTTTTCCTGCGGATACGAAACCGCGGGCTGATCGCGGCTGCGTCCCGGCGCAATCCCGTCGACGAACTGGCTCCCGCCACGGTGCAGGCCCTCGAGCGCATCGCCCGTTCCAGCGGGCCGTTGCTGCGGCTGCCACGGGACGTCGAAGCGAGCTACCGCGAGCAGTGGCGGGTCAACGCCAACCAGATGCGCGTGCTGCTCGCCCTGCTGCCGGTGCTGATCTTCGGCGGGCTGGCCCTCGCACCGGTGCAGCGCCTGGGCCTGTCCGGCGCCTATCACGAACTGCTGACCCTGCTGTCGTTCTCGGTGATCGTGCCGACAGCGCTGGCGGCGGCCCTCGTCGCCTGGCTGTTGCCCGAGCGCGCCATCTCCGGCGCGTTCATCGCCGCCGGTGGCCTGGTCATCCTGGTCGCACTCGAAACCCTGCGAACGCAGGGCGTGCAGTGGGGTTACACCGCCGACCACGGACTGGCGGTGGCCGTGCCGGTGGCGCTGGCCGTGCTCGGCGGTTTCCGCTTCAGTCGCGTCATGGCGATGCACGCCTGCTATGTCGCGGTGGTCCTCGGCGGCAGCCTGATCGCCCTGACGCCGTCGCTGAGCCCGATCACCTGGGTCGGCGAAGCCGCATTGCTGCTGGTCTCGGCGCTGTCCGCACTGTGGATGGAGACGACCCAGCGCCGGAGCTGGGCGGCGCGGCGCCTGCTGCAGCTGCAGGCGCACCAAGACCCGCTGACCGGCCTGCGCAACCGGCGCGCGTTCGAGCTGCACTTCGAGCTGGCGGCGGCGCAGGCGCGGCGCGACGGCAAGTCGATGCTGTTCGCCCTGGCCGATCTCGACCACTTCAAGCTCGTCAACGACCGCTACGGCCACGACTACGGCGACGGCGCCCTCAGCGAAGTGGCCGTGGTGCTCAGCCAGTTCGGCCGCCGGCCGCTGGACCTGTGCGCGCGGCTCGGCGGCGAGGAGTTCGCCATCCTGCTGTACGACTGCGAACCCGCTGCGGCCGAGGACCGGCTGAGCGTGCTCGTCGCGCAGGTGCGGGCGCTGGGGATCGACAATGCCGACGCACCGCTGCGCAAGCTCACGATCAGCGCCGGTGGCGTGATCTCCGACGGCAGTCACAGCCTGTCCCTGCTCTATCGCAGTGCCGACGAGCAGCTCTATACCGTCAAGCGCGGCGGTCGCAACGGCGCACAGCTCGGGCCGCTGGTCGACAGCTGATCGGCCGTCGCCGGAAAGGCGGCATCTGCTAGATTCGCGGGCCGCCCAGCGCACGCCCCCCCCCGATGAACGACCTGCCCGCCACCGACTTCCTGCAGGCCACGACCCCGTGGCAGTCGGACGCCGGCGACGGCCCGACGCTGCGCGGGCGACGACGGGACAACGGCCGGCCGCTGATCCATTTCCTGCACGGCAACGGCTTCTGCGGCGGGGTTTACTGGCCGTTCCTGCGTACGCTGGCCTCCGACCACGCGTTGTTCTGCCAGGACCTCGAAGGCCACGGTGCGAGCGACGCGCCGCGGCGCTACTCCGGGACGCGCGCCATCATCGAACGCGTGCCGCAGGTCATCGACGAGCAATGCGCCGGCGCGATGCCGATGATCGGTCTCGGTCACAGTTTCGGCGCCGCCGTTACGCTGGCGGTGGCGGCACGGCGGCCGGAGCTGTTCCGCACGCTGGTGTTGCTCGACCCGATCCTGATCCCGACGCCGTCGTGGCTCGGCCTCAAGCTGGCCAACCGGCTCGGCCGCAACGCGATCGCCAACGCCGCGCGCCGGCGCCGCGATCGCTGGGCATCGCGCGACGAGGTCCTCGGTCGCCTGCGCGGCCGCGGCATCTATGCCGGCTGGCGCGAGGACGCGCTGGCCAGTTTCGTCGACTACGCGACCCGGGACGACGGCGACGGCCGGGTGCTGTGCTGCCCGCGCGAGATCGAGGCCGCGATCTTCGAGAACCCGGTCTATCCCTGGCGGCTGATCCGCCAGGTGCGCTGCCCGGTGCTGTTCGTCCACGGCGAATCCAGCTACCCGTTCCTGCCGCCGGCGGCGCGCCGCGCCGCCCGCTTGAACCCGAACATCACCGTGCGCACTATCCCCGGCGGCCACTGCTTCATGCAGGAGGACCCGGACCGCGCCGCAGCCGTCGTGCGCGAATTCCTGTCCGCCGCGACCTGGGAGCCTGGGCGGTAGAAACACGGGCGGCTGCGACCTTTTTCGCTCCACACGCATCCAAGAGGGCATGAGCAGCCTTTTCGATGCGGTGGTGGACGAGGACACGCTGGCGCTCGCGCGCGGCGGCGACCGGGTCGGCCTGGAGCGGCTGTACCGCGCCTTCGAACGCGCCGTGTTCACCCTGGCACGGCGCATGACGCATTGCCCCGACGCCGCGGCCGACGTGATGCAGAACACCTTCCTGCGCGCGTTTCGCTCCATCCATCAGTACCGCGGCGAGGCGCCCTTCGGGCACTGGCTGCGTTCGATCTGCGCGACCGAGGCGCTGATGCATCTGCGCGCCGGACGACGCTTCCTCGAGCTGTTCGAGCCCGCCGAGATCCCCGACGAGAAGGAGCCCGCGGTCGAGGACATCTGCCAGTTCGACCTGGAGAAGGCCCTGTCGCTGCTGCCGCCGCTGCCGCGCTCGGTGCTGTGGCTCTACCACGTCGAGGGCTACAACCACGCGGAGATCGCCGCCCTGTGCGGCAAGACCGTGAGCTTCTCGAAATCGCAGTTGTCGCGGGCCCACGGCCGCCTGCGCCAGTTGCTTGCCGACGATGCCCAAGGCGCACCCGCCGCCGCACCGTTGCGCCCGCCCCTGAGGTCGCTGCTATGAGTCATCTGTCCGAATCCCTGCGTGAACTGCCGGCGTTCGAGCCCCCGGCCGACGGCTGGTCGCGGCTGCAGCAGGCGCTGCAGCCCGCACCGCGTCGCCGGCGGCGGGCAACCGCCGCCCTGGCGCTCGCCGCTTCCGTGCTGGCTGCGGTCGGGATCGTGCGACTGATGCCGCCGCAGGCACTGTCGCCGGCCGATCCCGAAATCGCCGCGCTGATGCAGCGCTCGCAGGCGCTGGAGCGCCACCTCGTCCGGCTGCGTCCGCAGGTCGTGGTCTGGGACGCGCGCTACGCCGCCACCACGCAAGCCATCGAGAGCGACATCGCCATGGTCGATCTGCAGCTCAACCACGCGTCCGCGGCCGGCGCCCGGACCCTGTGGGAAAACCGTGTGAGCCTGCTCGACCGGCTGGTCGCGACCCATCAGGCCGCCGGCGAAGGGCCATCCGCCGTCGCGCTGGCGCCTGCACAACAGGAGTGGAGTCTATGAAGTCCGTCATTTCCGGCGCCCCGTTCGCGCTGGGTCTCGCCGCCGCCGTCGCGATCACGCCGCTGGCGGCGCAGACACCGGCCGGGCAGGCGCGCAACGAACAACGCGCCGCGGAGCCGGCCCGCGTCGAAGCCGAGCTGCACGCCCGGCTCGCGGAGGCCGAGGCCGGCGCCGCGCAGAAGGCGGCCGAGGCCGAGGTCGAAGCGGCCCGCGCGGAGCTGGAGCGCGCCAAGGCCGAGCTGCAGAAGGCGGCGCGCGAGTTCGCGCGCCAGGCGCGCGAGCACCGGCTCGACAGTCCCCGCGCCTACGCCTACGAGTTCGTCACCGATCCGGACCGTGCGATGCTTGGCGTGACCATCGACCAGGGGCCCGAAGAGAAGGGCCGGCGGCGCGGCGTGCTGATCACCGGCATCACGCCGGGCGGCGGCGCCGAGAAAGCCGGCCTGCGGTCGGGTGACCTGCTGGTGGGTGCCAACGGCACGAAGCTCGACGCCGCCGTCGACGACCGGCGCGACCCGAAGAAGCGGCTCGTCGAAGTCATGGATGCGGTCAAGCCCGGCGACAAGGTCGTGCTCGACTACGAGCGCGGCGGCAAGCGCGCACAGGTCACCGTGGTCGCGACGCGCCCGAGGGCGGCAACGGCGCCGCTGGTGGCCTGGCACGACGTCGGCGACTTCGACGTGCTGGTACCGCCGCTGCCGCCCGTCCCGCCGGTGCCGGCGCTGGCGCCGCGTCCGCCGCGGGCACTGGGCGGCCTGCAGCTGGCCCGGCTCGATGACGATCTCGCCGTCTATTTCAAGACCAAGGACGGCGTGCTCGTGGTCGCCGCGCCCGAGGGCGGCAGCCTCGACCTGCGCAGTGGCGACGTGATCCGCCGCATCAACGGCCGCTCGGTCGCCAGCCCGGTCGCCGCCTGGGAGGAGATCGCCGAAGCCGCGGACGACCAGCCGCTCAAGCTGCAGGTCACCCGTCAGGGCAAGAATCTCGAGCTCACGGGCTTGCTGCCGCAGCGCCCGCGGCGCGAGATCGAGGTGATGCGCTTCGACGCGGTGGACGACGACTGAGCCGCCGGTCAGTGCGCGCCACGCGACGCGCAGTCCGCATCGGCAAGCGGCGGCAGCAGACCTTGCCCCTTCGCCGTCGGCACCCGCGCCGCGCGCATGGCCACCGGCGACCGGCCGTCGATGACGTACACCTGCTGGGTGCGGTCCCGCTGCAGCCGCTGCGCGTGGCGTGTCGTCGCAAAGGCGACGAACGGCCCGGCCGGCACCGGCCAGCTGCTGACGCCGCGGCCGGCGTGCAGCCGCGGCGCGTCCCAGGCGCCGTTGTCGAACACCGCCGTCATGACCCGCCAGCGCCAGTCGGCGCTGCGGCTGTCGAACCAGGCCAGCTGCGCGTGTCCGTCCGCATCCAGCCCCAGGCGCGGCGATCGCGCGCTGCTCGCGGCGTAGGCGCCCACCGGCTGCGGCGCCGCGAACGCGGCGGCACCGGATGCGCGCACCGCCGCCTGCAGCGACAGGTTCGCCCCCGCCGCCTGCAGCGGCTTGGCGGTCCAGACCAGATGTGTACGCCCGTCGCTGTCGACCAGCACGTCGACGTGCCGGTCGGCGGCATCGGCCGCGCCGAGGAACTCGATGGCCTGACCGGGGCTGCGCACGGCGATCTGCCAATCGTCCGGGTCGGTGCCCTCGCCGCTGCCGGTCTGGCCGGTCCATAGCGGATCGACATCGAAGCGGTTGTCCTGCCAGGCGATCACCGGCACGTCGTCGCCGCCGATCGCGATCGCCGGACGCACCGACGCCGGATAGCGCGCGCTGCGCGCATCGAGTCCGCTCGCCGCGGCAACGACCTTGCCCTCGCGGCTGAGGTTGTCCGCCGCCGACACGCTGCCGTCGGAACCGATCGTGGCGTGGAAGACATCGAAGGGCTCGCCCGCCGCAATCTGCTGCCAGACGACATGCGCCGTGCCGTCGGACGCGAGCACCACGTCCGGATGCATCGCCCGGCCGTCGGGCGCCTGCACCACGACCGCCGCACCGAACTGCGCGCCGCCCTCGTCGCTGCTGCGCGAGAGGATTGCCGGCCGGCGCGGGATCTGGCCGGCGCGCTCGTCCTGCCAGACAACGACGACGCGGTCGCCGGCAACGGCCACGCGCGGGAAGCGCGCCGAACCGGAGTCGTCGAGCCTGAGCGGCGCACGCCAGCGACCGTCGGCTTCGCGCACGGTGTACTCGATGCGGGTCGACGCCGCGTCATGCACTTCGCCGACGACATGCAGGCGGCCCGACGCCGCGTCGTAGGCCGCGTCGGCAAAGCCGGCGAACTCGCCCGGCGCGCCCAGCGCGTATTCGGCGCCGTCGTCGACGCCGCTGTCCGGCGGCGGCAGGAACGCGCCCTGCGGTTCAACCGGGCCGGTCGACACGAAGATGCCCGAGGTCATCGCGCGCACCTGCGCCAGCAGCTGCTGGAACAGGTTGCCGAGATCGTAGGGGCCGAGCACGGTGCCGAACAGCAGGCTCGACGGATCGGCGAGCCCGAGACTGCGCATCTCCGCGCGATACCAGGTGGGCGTGTCGCCGGCGACGATGTCGAGCACGATGTCCTCGAAGCCGATCACCGACGAGCCGACCACCTCCGCAAGCGCACCGGCATTGCGGCCGGGTGCGGCATAGACCAGAACACGGTTGCCCAGTCCCTGCTCGACCCGCACGCGCAGCGTGCCGGGCGTGCCGGCCGGCACGAACACCTCGTCGCCGGCGCGGACTTCATAGACACCGTCGCCGTCGAAATCCGCGTCGATGCGCAGCCGGGGCGACAGCACATCGCCGGCGTAGACGCCGGTACGCCCCGCGCGCAGCGCATCGACCAGTGCCCGGTCGGTCAGCGCCGGCGTCAGCACCTCCGTGGCCGGGCGTCCGGTGCCGCCGCCGAGCAGCCAGAACTCCTTGAAGTGGTTGTCGCTCGCGCCGGCGATGCCGAAGCGGAAGCCCGCGTTCCAGCGGTTCTCCACGTAGTCGATCTCGCCTTCGATGTACGACGCGCGATTCCACATCTCTACGAGATCGACACCGAGTGCATCGGCACGCGCGTTCGGCACGCCGTCGTCGTCCACCGACCCGTCGTCCGGGTGTGCCGTGACCCAGGCCGCGCCCTGGCTGTGCGCGAGCCAGATCGACTCCTGCACGACGCGGCTGTCCGGCTCGCCGTCGATGCGCGCGTTCTGGTCGACCATGTCCACCGCGCCGTGCACGGTCGCGTGCGGACTGCCGTTGGCTTCCTCGCCGGCGATCAGCAGCAGGCCCGACGACTCCCACTGCGGGTCGTAGTGCTGGTCGTGCGTGCGATGGTCGGTGATCGGCAGGAAGTCGAGGCCGGCCGCCTCGGCCTGCGCAATGATGTCCGCCAGCGGCATGTTGCCCGGCGCCTGATCGTCGCCGAGCTGGCGGCCGAGGCTGCCGTCGGACGAATGATCGGAATGCTGGTGCAGGTCGCCCTTGCGCCACTGCGCAGCCGACAGATCCTGCGGCGCCGGTGCGAAATGCGCGACGACCTCGACCGGCCCGCCCGCCGGCAGCACGCATTCGTCACCGGTCTGGCCGGCGCAGTCACCGTCCCATCGCTCGAAGCGCCAGTCGCGCGCCGCAACCGCCAGCAGGCGGTCGCCGGCCGCGAGTGTCATCGTGCAGGCCTCGAAGCAGTCGACCGTGCGCGGGGAGGACACCACCTGGCCGCGGCCCTCGATCCGCACCCGACCGGCATCGCCAGTGCCGTCCCCCGGCACCGTCGAATCGCCACAGGCCGACAACGCGATGCCGCCGATGACGGCGACAACGATGCCGGCCTTCCGCCGCTGCGGACCTTGCATGCTGCTCTCCCCATTGTCGTGGCGCACGGCCGGGTGCCGACGTCCCTTCGCCGCGGGATGCTACGAAAGCCGGGGAGCGCCGTACTGCGCAATCACGCCAAGGCCGAAACCCGGCAGGCGCGCAGCCTAGGCAGCGCCGGTTGCAGCACCGTGACGTGCGAGCATCTGCACAGCCAGCGCCTCGGCGACGCGGATGCCATCGACGCCGGCGGAGAGAATGCCGCCCGCATAGCCCGCGCCCTCGCCGGCCGGATACAGGCCGCGCGTGTTCAGGCTCTGACCGTCCTCGCCGCGGGTGATGCGCAGCGGCGAGGACGTGCGCGTCTCGACGCCGGTGAATACCGCATCGGGCCGCGCGAAGCCGCGGATCTGCCGGTCGAAGGCCGGCAGCGCCTCGCGGATTGCGGCGATCGCGTAGTCCGGCAGCGCGCTCGCCAGATCGGTCAGGTGCACGCCGGGCTTGTAGCTCGGCTCCACCTCGCCCAGCGCCACGGACGCCTGCCCCTTGATGAAGTCGCCGACGAGTTGGCCCGGCGCGAGGTAGTCGCCGCCGCCGAGCCCATAGGCGCGCGATTCGAGCTCTTCCTGCAGCGCGATGCCGGCCAGCGGGCCGGCGGCGACACCGCCCGGAAAGTCCTCGGGCGAGATGCCGACGACAATGCCGGCATTGGCGTTGCGTTCGTTGCGCGAGTACTGGCTCATGCCGTTGGTGACGACGCGCTGCGGTTCCGAAGTCGCCGCGACGACGGTACCGCCGGGGCACATGCAGAAGCTGTAGACCGAGCGCCCGTTGGCGGCGTGATGCACCAGCTTGTAGTCGGCCGCGCCGAGCAGCGGGTGACCGGCGTAACGACCGAGCCGCGCACGGTCGATCAGCGACTGCGGATGCTCGATGCGAAAACCGACCGAGAACGGCTTGGCCTCGATGTACACGCCGCGCGCGTGCAGCATGCGGAAGGTGTCGCGCGCGCTGTGGCCGAGCGCGAGCACGGCATGGTCCGCCTCCAGCGTCTCGCCGCCGTCGAGCACGACACCGCGCAGCGCGCCGTCCTCGATGACGAGGTCCGACACCCGCTGGCCGAAGCGCACCTCGCCGCCCAGCGCCTCGATCTGCTCGCGCATGCGCGTGACCACGCCGGTCAGCCGGAACGTGCCGATGTGCGGCTTGCTGACGTAGAGGATCTCCTCCGGCGCGCCTGCGGCGACGAACTCGTGCAGCACCTTGCGGCCGTAGAACTTCGGGTCCTTGATCTGGCTGTAGAGCTTGCCGTCGCTGAACAGCCCGGCACCGCCCTCGCCGAACTGCACGTTGGATTCCGGGTTCAGCGTGTTCTTGCGCCACAGCCCCCAGGTGTCCTTGGTGCGCTGGCGCACCGGCTTGCCGCGTTCGAGCACGATGGGCCGGAAACCGGCCTGGGCGAGGATCAGCGCCGCGAACAGTCCGCAGGGACCGAAGCCGATCACCAGCGGCCGCCGCGGAAGATGGGCGGGCGCGGCTGCCACCGGGTGATAGCGCGTGTCCGGCGCCGGGCCGATGTGCCGGTCCTCGCGAAAGCGCCGCAGCACCGCAGCCTCGTCGCGCAGTTCGCAGTCGACCGTGTAGACGAAGCTCAGGCCCGCGCCCTTGCGGCGCGCGTCGTAGGCGCGCTTGAACACCGTGAACGACTGCAGATCGGCCGCCGCGATCTTCAGGCGCTGGCAGATGGCCGGCGCGAGCGCGTCTTGCGCATGCTCGATCGGCAGCGTGAGTTCGGTGATGCGGAGCATGGCGGCTGGAGGCGGAAGGCGTTCTGGCTAACGGCGCATTGTCCCATGAGCACACTCCGGTCTTGCGGTACTCCCCTCTCCCGCAAGCGGGAGAGGGAACGGTAGGGCTTGCGCCCGACAGTCAATATGTGACCATAATGGCACATATGAACGCCGAGACAGCCGCCGCAGACACCGAAGCCCGCCTCGACGCGACCTTCTTCGCGCTGTCCTCGGCCGTGCGGCGCCGCATCCTCGACCTGCTCAAGCGCGACGGCGGCTGCAACGTGAACCATGTCTGCGCGGCGTTCGACGGCGAGATCGGGCGCTTTGCCGTGATGAAGCATCTGGCCGTGCTCGAACGCGGCGGCCTGCTGGTGACGCAGCGTGACGGCCGCGACAAGCGGCTGTGGCTGGACCCGACGCCGCTGCAGCTGATCCACGAGCGCTGGACCACCGAGTTCAGCGCCTACTGGTCGGCGCAGCTCACCCGCCTGAAGTACCGCGCAGAAGGCGCGGAGATCCACACGTTGCCGAAGACTCGAAAGGAGCGCCGTCATGGCTGAACAACCCGGGACCGAGGATGCGGTCTTCAAGATCTTCATCGAGGCCGACATCGAACGCGTCTGGCACGAACTGACGAAGACCGGCGAGGCGCAGGGCGCCGTCTTCAATGCCTGGCTGCACACGACCGGACTCAAGACCGGCGAACGCATGCAGATGCGCACCGGCACCGGCAAGCACGTGATCGTCGACGGCGACATCGTCACCTTCGAGCCGCCGTACCGCTACGCGCATACGCACCGCTTCACCCAGTACGACGATCCGCCCTGCACCGTCAGCTACGAACTCAGGCCGGTCGGCAGTGGTGTCGAGGTCACGCTGCGCGTGACCGGCATGCCGACCGGCACGCGCACCGCGAAGAGCATGACCAGCGGCGGCACGACGATCCTCGCCAGCCTCAAGGCGATCTGCGAAACCGGCCGGCCCAGCCTCGGCACGCGGCTGATGTACTGGATGTTCGACCACCTGGAATTCGTGCTGCCGGCCCGCACGCGCAGCGAGCACTGGCCGCTGAACCGCAGGCAATGACCCGCCCCCGAGGAGACCGACCATGGCCGACCCGCAGACCGCCGTCATCACGCAGCTCAGGAACATCCAGTCGCGCTCCGGCAAGACCATCGAACAGCTGCATGCCGCGGTGCGCAGCAGCGGCCTCGTCAAGCACGGCGAGCGGCGCAGCTGGCTGATGGAGCAGTTCAAGCTCGGCTACGGCGACGCCAACACGGTCGTGCACTTTCTGGACAAGCCGCTGCCGTCCCTGGATGGCGGCGCACCGCCCGCGCCCGCCGCCGACGGCGATCCGTTGAGCGCCATCTACACCGGCGCGAAGGCGCATCTGCGTCCGCTGCACGAGACGCTGCAGGCGAAGATCGACGCGCTCGGCACGCACGAACAGGCGCCGAAGAAGACCTACATCAGCCTGCGCCGCAGGAAGCAGTTCGCGATGCTCGGCCCCGCGACCAAGGACGCGCTCGAACTCGGCCTCAACGTCAAGTCGCTGCCGGACGATCCGCGGCTCAAGGCGCAGCCGCCGGGCAAGATGTGCAACTACACCGTGCGCTTCGGCAGCGAGGCCGAGATCGACAAGACCCTCGTCGGCTGGATCAAGGCCGCGTACGACGCGGCAGGCTGAAGCACGGCGACAGGCCGCTCAGTGCCCGGCAGGCGCCGAGCGCCACGACGCCGGTGACGACGAGCATCGCCGCCAGATGCACGCCCACGGCCGCGAGCACCAGCAGCGCAGACCCCGAGGCCGAGATCTCGCGCAGCGCGGCGCTGCCGCCGCATAGCGGTATCAGCGCCGGCACCAGCATCCACCCCGCCCCATGGGAGGTGGCGGCGATGAAGGACCACAAGGCCAGTCCCGCAGACCCGGCTGGCACGCGCAGCGGCCGGCATGCCCCGCCACGCAGGTGCGCGACGACGATGCCCAGCAGCAGGCCGCCGGCGATGAGCTGCAGGACCCTGTCGTCCACGGACAGACCGAACACGACGAGCGTGGCGACGATTGCGACCGACGCGGCATGCCCCAGTGCGATCGGGCCCAGCGCCTGCAACGCCAGCCGGCGGTCGCGGGCGCGCCAGCCCCAGGCCGCGGCGGGCAGCCAGCCAGTGGCGGGATGCAGGCCGTGCAGGGCACCGAGTCCTGCGACGGCCAACCACGGCCAGAGGCTGCTCACGTCGGTGCCACCCCGGCCGGCCGCGCCGCGACTCAGGCCTTGCCGCCGCAGCAGGCACCGTTGCCGGTCGCCTCGTAGCGATCGTGATGCCGCACCCAGGCCATCGTGTACGGCAGCGCGTCCTCGTCGCGGCCCTTTGCCGTGAGATCCATCATCCGGTAGCTGCCCATCATCACCTCGACGCCGCGACCGTAGGTCGAGTACGTGTGATGGACCGTGCCGGCCTCGTCGCGAACGAACGCGCTCACGCCCGGCGCCTCGTCCTTGGGGAACGCGCGCATGCCGTAGTTGTAGTAGACCTCGCCGCCGCTGCGCTGCTCCGGCGAGAACGACACGTGGAAGTCGCGATTGAAGTCGCTGCCGTGCGACGACACCCAGCGGAAGCGCCAGCCCATGCGCCGGCGGAAGCGCTCGATCTCGGCCAGCGGTGCGCGCGAGACCGCGACGAAGGCGATGTCGCGCTGCGCCAGATGCGCGGTCATGCCGTCGCTGTGATCGGCCATGTACGAACAGCTCGGGCAGCCCTGCTCCCAGCCGGGCCCGAACATGAAGTGCTGCACCAGCAGCTGGCTGCGACCGCCGAACAGCTCGGCGAGACTCTGCGGCCCCTCGGGCGTGTCGAAGACGTAGCGCTTGTCGACACGCACCCACGGCAGCGCGCGGCGCTCGCGGGCCAGTTCGTCCTGCAGCCGCAGCACTTCCTTTTCGCGGACCAGCAGCCGCTCGCGTTCGGCAAGCCATTGCGTACGCGAGACAGTGGTATGACTTACCCGCTCATTCATGACTTCAGCAACCGTATTCATGGTCGATCCTCAATACGAAACCTGTAGGAGCGCCTTCAGGCGCAACCGTCGCGCTCCGTCCAGAGAAAAGAGTCGCGCCTGAAGGCGCTCCTACATTTGCCACATCGACGACGCGTCTCAGGCCTTCGCCGCCTTCGGCCGCCGAACCGCGCGCACCTTGCCGCTGCCGCCACCGCCGCAATAGAACAGCTCGGCGCCGTCGGATTCGAGGCCGCTGACGCCAGTGCCGGCGGGCATCTGCAGACGCTCCAGCACTGCGCCGCTGGCGGGATCGATGTGACGGATCTCGCTCTCGTCCTCGTCCCAGGTGCCGTGCCACAGTTCGCCGTCGACCCAGGTCACGCCGGTGACGAAACGGTTGGATTCGATGGTGCGCAGCACCGCGCCGGTTTCGGGATCGACCTGCACGATCTTGCGATTGCGCCACTGGCCGACCCACAGGCTGCCCTCGGCCCAGGCCATGCCGGAGTCCGTGCCCTGCCCCGGCGCCGGAATCGACGCGACGACCTCGCCGCTCACCGGATCGATCTTGTCGATGCGGGCTTCGGCAAGCTGGTAGAGATACTTGCCGTCGAAGGCCGTACCGGCGTCGCAGGGACGATCGATCGTGCGCGTGACGTCGCCGGACGCCGCGTCGAGGGCGAGCAGCTTCTCGCCGGTCGCAGCCCAGACATGACGACCGTCATGCGTCACGCCGTGGATGGCCGAGGCGCCCGGGAAGGGTCCGTACTCGCGCACGATCTCGGCGGCCTGCGCAGGTGTTGTGGTGTTGTTTTGCACTGCCCGTCTCCTTGCAATGCGCCGCAGCGCGACGCGACAAGGCCAATCTACCCAGACGGCAGCGCAGCGGGGAGTAACAAGATCGTCGTGAATGCGGCGAGGTTCGGCGCCAGCGACGGGGCCAGCCATCGCTGCGTCCGCGTCCGGCCGACGGAACGCACCCGCCCCTGGGCTTCGAGCTCCGCGAGCGCACGCTGCACCGTGCGCTGGCTCGCCCCCAGCGCCAGCGCAAGGGCCGACGTCGACCATGCCGCACCGTCGGACAGCAGGGCCAGCAGCGACGCCTGCTCGCCGGCGATCGGCGGCGCCAGCACCACCACGTCGCGCGCCGTCTCCGGTTGCAGCACGAAGCCGCGCGGCGTCGCGTCGATGCGCGCCACACCGGCAAGCGCCTTGCGCAGGCGGCCCATCTCCACGCGCAGCCGCGCGCGGTGGGTCTCGTCCGCATCGCGCAGCCGGAACGTTCGTTCGATCAGCGTTTCGCGGCCTACATCGTCCGGCCAGGCTTCGGCAAGGGTTTGCGCCAGCACGAACAACACGGGGCGTCGCGCCAGTGGCCGCCAATCGTCGCCGGTCCGCACGCCGCGCCGGCAGGCATCGACGACGAGCGCGCCGGACGCCAGCAGCGCTTCGACCTCGTCCAGCCGCAGGGCCTGCTCCGCACGCTGCGCGCTGAGCCGGCGCGCCGCGGGACGTTCGAGCGACTGCGCCGCCTCCGCCACCTCTGCCGCTAGCGCGGGAATCCGCGCCTGTGCCGCGGCCTGCGCCGCCCGCAACAGTGCGGCGCGCGCGTGTTCGGTCCGCAGCGCGCGCAAGGCCAGCTCGGCGCTCAGCAACTCGGCCACCGCGACCAGGGTCGGCGACACGCCGTCCAGATCGAGTCGTTCCAGGTCGCTGGCCGCCGCATCGAGGCGCCCCAGCAGCACCAGGCGGCGCACGGCGATCAGCCGCGCCTGCAGCGCATTCGCACGGTCGCCGCGCGCGGCGAGCAGTTCCGCGGCCGCGAGCAGCGTCCGCGGCGCGGCGCCGAAATCACGCATCGCCAGGGCGACCTCGGCCTCGGCGACGACGCAGCGCGCCCGCGCCTTTTGCTCGCTGGCGCCGAAGCCGCGGCCGGCCCGCCGCAACAGCTCCCGCGCCCGCCCCAGCTCCCCGAGCTGCGCCATCGCGATGCCGCGCAGGGCCAGCGCCGGCGCGTCCTCGCGCAAGGCCACACGCTTGAGCGCACCGATGGCGTCGCCGGCAGCGAGCGCGCGAGCGGACGCGACGATCAGGGAATCCATGCCGACAGGCTAGCGCGGCGCCGCGCGATGCGCTGCGGACGTGCCACGCACACCGGGCCGGTGTCGGCGCTGACCTACGCCGGCGGGCCGCAAGCTACACTGGCGGCCATTCGGCACACGACCGTCGCGCGTGCGCAGTCAAGGGGAGATCGGGGCATGAGATTCACGTTGGCAGCCATGGCGCTGCTTGCCGTGCTGTGCGGCTGCAGCGATACCGACGGCAACCCGGCACCGGCGGTCGATGCAACCATGCTCTGTGTCAGCAGCGAGTGCGGCGAGCGCACCGTGCTGCTCGACATCCCCAGTGCGGAAAACCTCGTCTTCAGCGACGACGGACGCCTGTTCGTCAGCAGCGGCGTCGGCGTCTTCGAGATCGTGCAGGATGCCGACGGCCAGTTCGCCCGCCAGCTCATCTCCGAAGCGCGCGGCTATACCGGACTCGCGGTGAAAGGCGATGTCCTGTACGCGATCGGCGGCGACGGAGCGGTCTGGGCCACGCGCCTGGACGCGCCGCAGTTGCAGGTCATTCACACGATGACCGGTATGTGCATCGCCAACGGCACGGCGGTGGGCGCGGACGGCAATCTGTACATCGTCGACGAGCCGCTGAACCTCTGCGTGCCCGATCCGAAGATCAAGCGCCTGACGCTGGACCCCGGTGACCCGTTCAAGGTCGCGCACGAGGAGGTCTGGGTCCAGGGGAGCGAGCTCGGCCTGCTCTCCTTCGGCGTCGGCAACACCCTGCGCTTTCCGAATGGCCTGCAGGCCGACGGCACCCGATTCTTCGGCACCGACGGCGGCAGCATCTATCACGTCGACCTGCTGCCGGACGGCAGCGCCGGTGCGGTCACGCCGATCTTCTTCGAAGTGGACGTCCACGACGACCTCGGACTGGTCGACGACGGCGTGCTGCTGGCGAACTTCCTGACCGGCCGCATCAGCCTGATCTCGCGCGACGGCGAACTGCTACAGGCCACCGCGCCCGGGGTCTTCAGCTTCCCGTCCTCGGTGCGACTGGGCCGACCGCCGATGTTCGCGCCGACCGACATCGTCGTCACCGAAACCGGCGTGCTGCTCGACAACAACCTGCCGCTGGATCAGCTGAGCGTGTTCAGACGCCGACCGTAGGGCATCGCACGGCCGCCGGCTGCAGCAGGCTGTCCTCTGTCGAAAAATTCGCAGTTGCGCCGGCTCGACTTGCGCATACTGATGCCCGTGTCCGGAGGTGGCCGTCGAGCACGGCCCGGGGGCGTCGTTGAGATACTGGGCTTTCCTCTCGTATGCGCATGCCGACAGTGCGGCGGCAACGCGGCTGCATCGCGAGCTGGAGCACTACACACTACCCGCGTCGGTGCGCCGGGCCCATCGGCTGCCCAAGCGGCTGATCCCCGTGTTCCGGGACCTGGAAGAACTCGAAGCCTCGGCCAGCCTCACATCGCGTCTGCAGGCCGCGCTTGACGAGTCGCGCTGGCTGATTGTGCTGTGCTCCAAGGCATCGGCACGTTCCGCCTACGTCAATGCCGAGGTCGAGTACTTTGCGAGCAAGCACGGCCCGCAGGGGATCCTGTGCGTGCTGCTCGACGGGGATCCGCCGTCGGTCTTTCCGGCCGCGCTTCGCGACCAAGGGGAGGAGCCGCTCGCCGCCGACCTGCGTTCTGGTGCGGCGCACGACGTCGGGGTGCTGAAGCTCGTGGCGGCGATGGCGGTGGTGAACTTCACCGAGCTGCGCGATCGCGAGGCGCAACGACGACAGCGCAGGCAGCTCGCGGCCGCGGCCGTCGGCGCCGGTGCCCTGCTCGGCACCGCGCTCTACTGGGATCTCTTCGTCCGTGAGCACGTCACGTACTACGACAAATTCGTGCGCACCGACGGCATCTGGACCGGGGTGGACCGGATATCGCGCAAGGATGCATCGCAGCGTCACGCGTCGTACCGCTTCCTCCGCAGCGGCCGGCTCAACCCACCCTCCCGGGTCGACCGGACCAACGGCTCCGGTCACTGCACGGCGTCGGGCATGGCCGACGTTCTCGGACAGCATTCCGGCGACGAGTGGCAGTCCAGGAATCTTCGAATCTGCAGCGCGCGTTTCAGCTACGCTCGGGATGGCAGTATCCGCGCCGAACGCCTGCTCAACATGTTCGGCGATCCGCTCCAGTCGCTGAGCTACACCGAGCCCGATCTCGCGCAATTCACACGGGAAGGCTTTGCCGCAGCGAACGCCCGCAGCGGCATCTACTACGTGCACTTCGAGCGCGACCGGCTGGGCCGCGACATCGTCATGCACTTCCTGCACTCCCGTGGACAGCCGCGGCCGGATGACCGCAAGGCTTTCGGCTACCGCATGCAGTACGACGCGCGTGGCCGGGAAACCCGGCGCAGTCCCCTCGACGCCGACGGCAACGAAGTCGGGCCGGTGACGGTCAACGAGTACGACGCACGCGGTCACCTCGCGCGAACACGATTCGAGGACATCGACGGTCGGCCGCGCGTGAGCCGACAGGGCGTTGCGCGATTCGAATGGCAGTACGACGAGGCAGGCAACCCCATCGGCGTCGCCGGCTTCGATGCCGACGGCAGTCCCACGGCAAACCGGGATCGCTGGGCCCGCGTGACCTATGCCTACGACGGTCGCGGCAACCGGGTACGCGAGGCCTACTTCGATGCGCAGGGGCTGCCGACATGGACGTCATCGTCCGAGGGGACCGAAGTGCTGGTGTCGCGGTTCGACGATCGTGGCGATCGCATTCGCGTCGAGGGGCGGAGCGCCGACGGGGCGTTGACAGAAGGATTCGGAGGCTCTGCCGTACTCGTCGCGACGTACGACGACCGGGGCCTGCTGGTCGAGGCCGCCGAACTGGACCGTCACGAACGCCCCACGCGAAACCGCAATGGCTACGCCATCAACCGGTTCCGCTACGACGACCGCGGCAACATGGTCGACCAGGACTTCCTCGATCCCGACGGCCGGCCGACGCGCACCCGCTGGGGCGCGCGCATCCGGCTGCGCTACGACGAGCGCAGCAATATCGTCGAGTGGGCGTTCTTCGACGAAGAAGGCCGCCGCCATCTCCGGCCGGACCGGGGCGCCGCCGTGCTCTCCGTGGACCGGGACGAACGCGGAAACGTCGTCGAGACGAGGTTGCTCGACTCCGATCACGACCTCGTTTCAGGGCCGGACGGTCATGCCATCCTGCGCTATCGCTACGACGACTTCGGCAACCTGGCGGAGCTGCGCCATTTCGACGAGAACGGCATGCCCGTGATCAACGCGGAGGGCTACTCCGTTCGTCGCTCCCGCTTCGACGCCGGCGGCAACGAGATCGAGCGGCGCCACTACGATGACCGGGACCGGCCCGCTTCCGTCGGTGACGACGGCCACGGGTGGAATGCCGAGTACGACAGCCGCGGACGTCTGCTTCGCCGGCGTCACGTCGACGCGACCGGCAGTCCGCATCACGGTTCACGCGGCTACGCGGCGGTGCGCTTCGAGTACGACGGATCGGGGGTCGTGGCCGCCGAACACTACGAGGAAGGCGAGAACGGTGCACCGCCCGTCTCCATGGCTGAGATCGTGCGCGACCGCTACGACCTGGAAGTCGAACGACGATACCGCGATGCCGCGGGCGATCTGGTCATCGGTCCGGATGGCTTCGCCATCCTGCAGACCGAACGCGATCCGTTCGGCAACGAACTTCGGCAATCCTGTCTCGGCACCGACCTGCAGCCCGTCAACCGGCGCGGCGGAGGCTGGGCCACGAAGACGACCCGCTACGAACGCGGCGTGGCCGTCGAGCGGATCTTCCACGACCGCGATGGCCGGCGTATCGAGTCAGGCGTCTAGGGGGTTCGCCCCACGCTGCCCGAGGCAGCCGGCTCAGGCCGCATCGTGAAAGATGACGCCCAGCGCGAAGCGCTCGCCCGACTCGATGCGGCTGACGCCGTGGCGCATGGCGACGCGGTAGGCGCCGCGCGCGCCGGCAACGGGCCGGCGGTTGACGGCAAAGACCGCGGCATCGCCCTGTTGCAGCCGTACCACCCGGACGCGTGACTGCATGCGTGGACGCTGCTCGACCAGCACGAACTCTCCGCCTTCGAAGTCGCGCCCGGGTTCGCTGAGCAGGATCACGATCTGAAGCGGAAACACCTGCTCGCCGTAGAGGTCCTGGTGCAGGCAGTTGTAGTCGCCGGCGCCGTAGCGGAGCAGCAGCGGCGTCGGGCGGGTCTGTCCGGCGGCGCGGCAGCGCTCGATATAGTCGGCGTGTGTCGGCGGATATCGGTGCGACTCGCCGAGCGCCACGGCCCATGCGTTCGCGACCATGGCCAGTGGCGGATAGGCCGCCTCGCGCAAAGCCTGCACGACATCCGGCAGTGGATCGTCGAAGTAGCGGTACTCGCCGCGGCCGTAGTGGTGGCGCTGCATGATTACGCGCGACCGGAAGCGGCCGGTGTCCGCATAGAGCCGGCGCAGGGTCTCGCAGGAAGCGGCGTCGAGCAGCGCCGGAATGCGCGCCACGCCATCGGCGTCGAGTTCGCCCTGCAGCGCACGCCAGTCGACGCGATTCATGCGCCCGCCGTGCGGACGCTGCGTTCGAGATCGATGAGGCTGCGCTTGCGCTCCAGTCCCCAGCGGTAGCCGCCGAGTCCGCCATCGCCGCGGATGACGCGATGGCAGGGCACGACCAGTCCGACCCGGTTCGCGGCACAGGCGCTGGCGACGGCGCGCACGGCGCGGGGTGCGCCGATCGCCTGTGCAACCTCGCTGTAGGAGCGCAGCGCTCCGTAGGGGATCTTCAGCAGGTAGTTCCAGACCTTCATCTGGAACGCGGTACCGCGCAGGTCCAGCGGCAGATCGAGTGCGACCTGCCGGCCCGACAGGTGACGCGACAGGGCCTGCATCCACTGCGCGAACTGGTCGCGGGCGTTCGCCGGCATCGGCGTGATCGCCGCCTGCGGGAACTCCGCCTGCAACTGCCCGCGCAGCTCGGACTCGCTCGCGCCGAACTGCACGAAGCACAGGCCACGATCGCTGGCGCCGATCATCAGCAAACCCAGCGGCGTCTCCGACAGCGCCCATGAAATGTCCACACCGCGACCGCCGGCGCGGTACTGCCTGGGCGTCATGCCCAGCCGATGCGCGGCGCGCTCGTAGACGCGGCTGCTGCTGCCGAAGCCTGCGTCGTAGGTTGCGGCGGCCACGGAACGGCCGTCGCGCAGCTTGCGCTTCAGGGCGTCCAGCCGGCAGGACTCGACGAAGTCCTTCGGGCTCACGCCGAGCACGGCCTTGAAGCGGCGCTGAAGGTGAGAAGGACTCAGATGTGCCCGCCGGGACAGCTGCTCCAGGCCCGGGTTCTGATCACTGTGCTGCTGGATGTAGCGGCACAGCTCGCGCACGGTGCGGATCGTCGCCTCGTCGGCCGTGCGCGCCAAGGGTTTGCAGCGCTTGCACGGACGCAGGCCGTCGCGCTCGGCATCGGCAGCCACGGCATAGAAGCGCAGGTTCCGACGCAGCGGAGTGCGCGACGCGCAGGACGGCCGGCAGTACACGCCGGTGCTGAGCACGCCGTAGAAGAACCGGCCGTCGAAAGCGCGATCGCGGTCGCGCACGGCGGCCCAGCAGGTGTCGTCGTCAGGCTTCATGCCAGCTTGCTCGAGAAGCGCAGAGGTCTTCATGGCACATTTCCGGTGTCTTCTGGTGCAGACAGTGTCGCTCCCGCCCCGTGCACGACCTATCCGATTCTTGCCGACTGATCTCTTCCTTGGCTTGAAGTGTCGACCAGGGTACCCGGCATGGCCAGGCCCCGCTTCGTCGTCCGGATGCAGGGGGCGGGCGCGCTCGGCGGCCGGCTATCGTCCGGCGAACATCTCCTGCACAGAACGACACGCCGCCATGTCCGAGCCGAACCTGCTGACCGAACGACGCGCCAACATCTTCGTCATCACGTTCAATCGCGAGGAGAAGATGAACGCGATGACGCGCAGCTTTCTGGACGACCTGAAAGCTGCGTTGGACTCGGTGAAGTTCGACGACACGATATCGGTCGTCGTGCTCAAGGCCACCGGGAAGGCCTTCACCACCGGCTACGACCTCGACGGCAGCGACTGGATCCTGTCGCAGAACCCGATCGACGTCAGCGGGCGGCTGAATCTCGACCGCGACCGGGAAGACATCAAAGCGCTGCTCGAATACTGGTGGGCGATGTGGAAGTTCCCCAAGCCCATCATCGCGCAGGTGCAGGGGCTGTGCCTGTCCGGCGGCGGCGAACTGATCGCCATGTGCGACCTCGTCGTCGCCTCCGAAACCGCCAAGTTCGGGCATCCGGCCGGACGCGACCTGGGCATCCCACCGACGGTTTTCCTGTGGCCGATGCTCATCGGCATGAAGAAGACCCGCGAGTTCCTGTACACCGCGCGCCTGTTCAGCGCCACGGAGGCCGAGCGACTGGGGCTGGTCAACCGCGTCGTGCCGGCGCACGAACTCGAAGCGACCGTCGATGCACTGGCCGCCGATGTCGCCAGGACGCCGGCCAACAATCTCGCGATTCTCAAGCAGGCGACCAGTCGCTTCTACGAGAATATGGGTCTGTTCGCGTCTGGCGATCAGGCGGCGGAACTCGACGCCGTGTTTCACCAGAGCGAAACCTTCGTGCAGTTCTTTGCCAAGGCGGCGGAAGACGGTCTGCAGGCAGCGCTGCACGAACGCCGCCGGCGCTTCGGTTGAAGCGCAGTCACCGCACCAGGAGTACGCGATGCAGGTCAACCGCCGGGACCTCGATTTTCTTCTGTACGAGTTGCTGGACGTGGAGTCACTGTGCGAGCGCCCGCTGTACGCGGAGCACAGTCGCGAGAGCTTCGATGCCATGTTGGACGCCGCTGCGCGCCTTGCGATGGAGAAGTTCGCCAACCACAACGCCAGGGCCGATGCCCACGAGCCGCACATCGTCGACGGCAAGGTGGTTCTGATTCCCGAGGTCAAGCAGGCCATCGACGCCTATATCGACCAGGGCTTTCTGTCCGCGACGTTCGCTCCCGAGTACGGCGGTGTGCAACTGCCTTTTCTGGTCTCGCAGGCGGTCGCCTGGTTCTTCCACGCCGCAAATGCCTGCACCGTCGGCTATCCGTTTCTGACGATGGCCGCTTCCAACCTGCTCGCGGCCCACGCGAGCGAGGCGCAGAAGGATCGCTACATGCGGCCGATGATCGAGGGCCGCTTCTTCGGCACGATGTGCCTGTCCGAGCCGCAGGCGGGCTCGTCGCTGTCCGATATCCGCACGACGGCGACGCCCATGGGCGACGGTCGCTATCGGCTCAAGGGCACGAAGATGTGGATCTCCGGCGGCGAACATGAGCTCGGCGAGAACATCGTGCATCTGGTGCTGGCGAAGATTCCCGGAGGACCGCCCGGCACCAAGGGCATCTCGCTGTTCATCGTGCCGCGCTACCGCCTCGACGACGCCGGGCGCCCGGCCGAGAGCAACAACGTCGTGCTCGCCGGCCTGAACCACAAGATGGGCTACCGCGGCACCGTGAACACCCTGCTGAACTTCGGCGAGAACGGCGACTGCTACGGCGAGCTGATCGGCGAGGCGCACAAGGGGCTGTCGTTCATGTTCCACATGATGAACGAGGCGCGCATCGCCGTCGGCTTCAATGCCGCCGTACAGGGCTGCTCGGCGTACGAGTACTCGCTGCAGTACGCGCGCGAACGCCCGCAGGGCCGCAGCTTCAGCAGCCGCGACGCGACACAGCCGCAGCTCAAGATCGTCGAGCACCCGGACGTGAAGCGCATGCTGCTCACGCAGAAGGCGTATGCCGAAGGTGCGGTGGCGCTGTGCCTGTACGGCGCCAAGCTGGTTGACGAGCGCGCCGCCAGCGACGACGCGGACCAGCAGCAGGCGCTGCTGCTGGAGCTGGAGATCCTCACGCCCATCATCAAGGCGTGGAGCTCGCACTACTGCCTCGAAGCCAACTACTGGGCCATCCAGATCCTCGGCGGCTACGGCTACACCCGCGACTACCCCGTGGAGCAGATCTACCGCGACAACCGTCTCAATCCGATCCACGAGGGCACCAACGGCATCCAGTCCTTCGACCTGCTCGGACGCAAGGTCACGATGCACGGTGGTGCAGCGTTCAAGCTGCTGATGCGCCGGCTGGGCAAGACCGCCGAGACCGCCGCCCAGGTCGACGCGCTGGCTGAACACGCGCAGGCCCTGAAGGCCGCAACCCGGATCGTCACCGACACCACGTCCGCGCTGGTCGCCGCCGCGGCCCAGGACACCGACCGCTTCCTGTGCAATTCCTGGATCTACCTGGAGATGCTGGGACACACCGTCATCGCGTGGATCTGGCTGGAGCAGGCACTGGCCGCACACCAGCGCCTGAGCGAGAACGCACCGGACCGTGACTTCTACCAGGCCAAGATCAATGCCTGCCGCTTCTTCTTCCGCTGGGAGCTGCCGAAGATCGAGCGTCAGGCGGCGCTGCTGAGTGGACTGGACGACACCCTGCTGACCGTCGACGCGCAAGCACTATGAACACCGTGAGCGAAACCGTCTGCGTCAGCGCCATGCGGCGCGGCGGCCCGCAGGTTCTGCAGGTCCGTAAGGTGCCGATGCCGCAACCGGGGCCCGGCGAGGTGCGGGTGCGCATGCTGGCGGCCGGTGTGGCCTTCGCGGACATCATGCTGCGCGAAGGCCTGTATCCCGTCAGCCTGCCGTGGCCGCGCACGACGGGCTACGACATCGTGGGCGAGATCGACGCGACCGGGCCGGACGTACCTCCGGAGCTGCCTGTCGGACTGCGTGTTGCGGCACTGACGGTGCATGGCAGCTATGCGCGACATCGCCTGCTGCCCGCGGCGGACTGCGTGCCGGTTCCGCAGGGCGTGGATCCGGTGCCCGCGGTGGCGCTGGTGCTGAACTACCTGACGGCGTACCAGATGCTGCACCGCGTGGCGAGTCTCGATGCCGGCGACACCGTGCTCATTCACGCCGCGGCAGGCGGTGTCGGCACCGCCGTGCTGGATCTGGCACGCCTGAGCGGCATTCGTGTCATCGGACTGGCGTCGAAGGGCAAGCATGAGCTGGTTCGCCAACTCGGCGGCGAGCCGATCGACTATCGACACGAGAACATCGACGCGCGAGTGCGCGAGATGACCGATGGACGCGGCGTGGAAGCGGTGCTCGATGCGATCGGCGGCAAGGAAACGCAGCGCGCCGTCCGCCTGATCAAGCCCTCCGGCAGCGTCGTCAGCTACGGCGGCCTGTCGATGGCGAAGAACGGTCGCATGAGCCTGCCCGGCATCCTGCGCGCCGTGACCGGCGCAAAGCACTCACCGATCGCGCTGCTGACGCAGAGCAAGACCGTGGGTGGCTACAACGTCAAGACCTGGATGGATCAGCGCCCGGCGGCCTACCGCAAGGACCTGACGCAACTGATGCAGTGGCTCGCCGAAGGCCGGATCGCGCCACAGGTCGGCAAGTGCATCCCGCTGGAACAGGCCGCCCTCGCCCAGCAGTTGCTGGGCGAGGGTGGAAGCACCGGCAAGCTGGTGCTGGTCTGAGTGGACGCCGTCGGGCCTCAGCCCAGTGGTGGCGGCAGCGGGATCGGCAACGGCAGAGGCAGCGGCAATCCGCCGAAACCGCCACCGCCACTGTCGCCGCAGGCGTTGGCGTTGGGGTAGCTGTCGTCGACGACGGTGTCGATCCAGGTATTGATCAGCTCCCAGGCCTCGGTATGCACGACGCTGCGCGCCAGCGGCGGCATCTTCGCCGCGAGCGTCGTCGCCTCCGGTCCCAGGCGGTACGGCAGGATGGAGTCGATGGCGTGCTGCGGCACGATGTCGTACTCGCGACCGCCGCGGCCTTCGCTGCCGCTCGCCGTCGGTCCCTTGCAGATGCCATAGGTGTCGTTCACCGGGCGGAACACGTCCATGTAGAAGCCCGTGTTCTGCGCGAGTCCGCGCGGGTTGTGGCAGTGCGCGCAGTTGACTTCGAGATACGAACGCACCCGCGCCTCGATGTCCGCATCGCTGCCGGCCGGATAGCCGGCATCGCCGGGCTTGTTGTAGATCGCATTGCGCTCGATGGCCGTGGCGGCCTTGGTCAGCGGATCGACGGCGAGGTCGTCCGGGCAGTTCTTCATCAGGCCGTTGCTGCACCACCAGACAATCTGGTTGTGTCCCAGCACCGGATGATCCTGCGCCGCGCCCAGCGGCGACTCGCTGCGGTACGGGCCGTTCATGTTGCGCGGCTTGGGACCGATCGGCGCCGCACCGGTTTCGGCATCGTCATTGGCGTGGCAGATCTGGCACTGGTTGGCATTGGGCAGCGAGTAGGCGTCGGTGCTGCCGACATGCGAGGTGCCGGAGTCCACGTCGTGGTAGTTCCACGACACGCTGGCCACGCCGCCCTGCTGCGTCAGGCGCGCGACGCGCTGGCCGTTCTCTTCCTGCCAGATGTACTCCAGGCCCTCCCAGTACGGGCTGCCGTCCGGGTTCGCGCGCTTGATCAGCAGGCGCGTTTCGGCGACCTGCTCGGTGCCCTGGGTCTCATCTGCGAAGGCGAAGCTCTTCGCCAGGATGGTGCCGACCGGGAACAGGATCGTGGCGTTCACGCCGTCGCTGCCGTCGCGGTAGATCGCCTGCTCGCCGGTGGGGATGTAGGCCACGCGGAACTTGGTCGAGTAGTCCGAGAACAGCTTGGAGTTCATCGCGAACGGCACGCCGCGGCCGTTGGGCAGGCTGCGCGGATCCTGCGGATCGCTGAACAGGTGGTACTGGTCGAGCGTCGGGCAGTTGACGGCGTAGGCGTCCTCGTTGACGTAGCCCGCGGGCACGCTGGCCTTGCACAGGCGATCGATCAGCTCCTGCGTCGGCGCCGGCGCGACGCTGCCGGAGCGCTGGAACGGCGGGATCACGATCGGCGGCAGCGGCGGCAGGTTGCGGCCGTACGCGGCCACGCACTGGTGCGCGCTCATGTCGAGATCGGCCGGAAAGTCCTGGATGCCGGAGAGACCGCTGACGATGTCGTCCAGATCGCCCGGAGGCGCATCGAGCAGGATGTCCAGGCCCTTGGTGCCCTTGAAGTTGGCGAAGGTCAGGCTGTCATCGGCAAAGTCGTTGTCCGCGTCGATGCACGAGAACCACCACTCCGGCTTCAGGCGCACGCCGTTCTGGTCGAACTTGTAGGCGTTGTAGCGGCAGCTCGGGTTGGGGTACTGGTTGCCCTGGATCGGCTTGCCCTCGGCGTCGGCCGGCACCGGCTGGCCCTGGTCGTCGACCGGGTACGGACAGTCCGCGTCCAGCTCATCCATGTAGCCGTCCCAGGCGATGTGCGCACCGCGGTAGCCACCGCCTCCGGCCAGCACCTTGAGGCCGACCAGCGTCGGAAACGCGGAGGTGACCTGCTCGCCGCCGGTGGCGATGATCGCCGCGAAGTCTGGCGTCGGCAGGTCGTTGCCGTTGTTGATGAAGCGGTTGTTCCAGATGTGGACGCCTTCGGTGTACTTGTCGAGACGGCGGTCGCCGGGCACGCCGAGCAGGTCGTAGCTCGTGTGGATGATCCCGGCGGTGCCGTTGTTCTCGAAGGTGTTCTCGAAGATGTCGATCTTGTCGTAGGCCATCGTGATCATGCCGCTGCCGCGCGGGATGTTGGACACGATGCTGCCGGGCGTCGCGAAGTTGTAGGTGTTGTTGTTGCGCGAGACGTTGCGGTAGACGCGCGTGCGGCTGCCGTAGCGGGTCAGGCCGTCGAGGTCGTAGACGAGGAATCCACCGGTGTTGCACTCGGCAAGGTTGTCGACGTACTCGCCGCCGCGCACGTTCTCGATCTCGAAGCCGAAGACGTTGAACGCCGCGCGACTGTTCTTGATGATCGCCGTGTCGGTCTGGCCGACGTAGATGCCGGCATCCGATGCACCGATGGCGATCGCGTCATCCACAAGGATGTTCTGCGAGTTGACCGGGTAGATGCCGTAGCGGCCTGAGAGATTGCTCACCGTGTAGTCCGGTGAGTCGGTGTCCGTCTCCAGCGGGTTGGGATTGTTCGGGTTGTGCCGTGCCGGATCCGTGCAGGCGACCTGCATCGCAGCCTGGTAGTTGCTGGCGGTGATCAGGCGCTCGTTCTCCAGGTGGCGGCCGCTCGACCAGATCGCGCGCACGCGCCGCAGCGTGCCCCAGTTCACCCCCTGCAGCTTGAACGCGTCGCCCGGCGGGTCGAGCACGGTCAGGTCCTGCACCGTCAGCCCGCGCACGTTCGAGGCCAGCAGGCCTTCCTGACTGGAACTGTTCTTGAACGACAGCACGGTCTTGTCGCGACCGGCGCCGCGCACGAGGATGTCCTCGGTGCCGGTGATCTGGATGCCGCTCGACAGTTCGAAGTAGCCCTCGGCGAACTCGATCACGTCACCCGGCCTGGCGTCGATGCTGGCGAGCACCATCTGCGTCGTCGCTTCGGGACCGGGCTCGATGCGAAACAGCCGGCCGTCACCGCTGCCACCCTGTCCCGGCGCGGGCCCTGGACCCGGTACCGGATCGCTGCCGCCCTGGCAGGCACTCAGTACGAAGCCGCTGCACATTGCAGCAATGACGAGAAGACGCTTGATGACCATGACGAAATCCGGGTGAAGTGACGAGGCGCGGGCACGAACCGCAGGAGCCCGCGCGGACAAGCGGCGGATTCTCTTTGATCCACTCCGTCGCCCGCTTGACCCGAAACGTCAGCGACCTTGACACTTTGCGCCACGCGGACGCGACGCTCCGGCCTACCGGTCGAGCGCGTGCCACCCGGTCTGCAGCCTCTCGCGCAGCTGCTGCGGCGTGCAGCCGTTCTGCTTGCGGAAGGCGCGCGTGAAGGCGCTGTGCTCGGAGTAGCCGAGCAGCAGCGCAATGTCCGCCAGCGTGAGCTGCTCATCGCGCAGATAGGACTTGCCCAGCTCGTTGCGCACGAGGTTGGTCTCGTCGCGAAAGCTCGTACCGGCGGCCTTGAGCTGTCGTTGCAGCGTGCGCGGCGAGCAGCACAGCTGGCTGCTGACGCTGTCGATCATCGGTTCGCCGTCGCGCAACAGCTCGGCGATCACCCGTCGTACCTGCATCACCACGGGCTCCTGGCGCGGCAGTTGCGCCAGCAGGCGCTGGGCGTGCTGTTCGAGCAGCTTCTCCAGCGCCGCATCGGTCTTGCGCAACGGCCGCGCAAGCAGCTCATACCCGACACGGATGATCGGGGCCGGGCACAGGAAGCGCACCGGGCAGCGGAAGAACTCCTCGTACGGCCGGATGTCGTCCGGCGGCGGATGCGCGAAGTCCACCGAGTGCGGATCGGCACGACCCTCCATCAGGCTGCGGCAGAACTGCACCATCGCCGCGAATCCCGTTTCGCCGACGAGGATGCCGGTGCGGAACTCGCTGATGTCCCAGACCATCTCGATCGCGTCCGGCGTCTCGCGCCGCGTCATCGGAATCGCGTCGAAGATCAGCCGCTGATACTGCTCCAGCCGGGTCAGAGCCACCCCGAAGTTCTCCGACGCCAGCAGCAGGTGTCCGACCACGCCCAGATGTCGCGCGCGGACCGTCGCGCCCAGCTTCAGGCCAAGCTGTCGGTCGTTCAGATGCGCCATCGCGCGCTCGAGCATCTGCTCCCATTGCACGACGTCGACTCGATCCTGGCCGTCGGGATCGACAGCCGGTCGCGACACGCCGAGAACCTCGTCCGGAACGTAGCCGCAGGACTCCAGATAGTCGTGGAGCAGTAGCGTGAACGTGGAAGGGACGACCCGCTGATGCAAGGGCTTGGCCATACCCCCATTATGGCGAAGCCGTCAGCCCGGTAGCCCACACCGCGATACGGATTTCTTCCGACCGCAGTCCGCCTCGGAATCAAGCCCGGAGCCCATGGCTCAACGTCGGCCTGCGCCCTTGATCGCTAGCACGCCGTCGCCGATCACCTCGGTGCGGAAGCCGGCGCGCTGCAGCCGCCCGGACACCTCGTTCGGCACGTCGCGCCGACTGGTCAGCTTGTTCGGCGTACCGGTGTAGTGGAACAGGCGACCGTTGGGGCGCAGCACGCGCGCGAGCTGGTCGTAGAAGGCCTGAGAATACAGTTCACCGGCGATGCCGAAGCGCGGCGGATCGTGCAGGACGGCATCGAAGGACTCGGACGGCAGGCTGCCGATGTGCTCGCTCACATCCCCCCAGGTGAGCTGCAGCCGACCGTCGCTGTCTTCGACCGACGGTGACCAGGGGTTGAGGCCACGCAGCCAGATGACGTCCGCATTCCTCTCGTAGGACTGGATGCGCGCGGCGCCACCGGCGAGGCTGCAGGCGGCGAAGTAGCCGAGGCCGCCGCAGGTGTCGAGGACGGTCTTGCCGCGCGGCTCGATGAGTCCGACCTTGCGCTCGGCGTCGGCATACGGCGAGACCTGCGCCGTCGGCAGCATCTTGATGCCGTCGATCTCGAAGGTGGGCGGCCCCCAATCGGTGGGCACGAGCTTGATCAGCGACTCGCCGTAGCGCGACACCGGTTCGAAGGCCTCGCCGTTCCAGTGATAGACCGTGCGCTCCTTGCACTTGTCCGGGTAGGGCCAGTCGCGGTCGTTCCAGCGCCAGGCATCGGCGCCGATGCCGACCGTCGTCGTCGACCGCTGCAGGTCGAGCGAACAGGCCAGCGTGACCTCGCCGGCGTCGCGGGCCGTTGCGAGTGCATCGTGAACCGATCGGGTGAGCAGCGGGAGATGGGGGGGCATCGCGGGTGAGGCTACCACCCAGCCGCCGGCGCTGCCGCGAAGCAGGGCGGCGCTTCCAGCCGCAGGTCCTCGGGGACCGTGTTCACGCCCTCGTGCGTCCCCTCGAGCACGATCTGCACCTCGCCGCCGTCGGCGATGCGCGCATGGGCCGCGGCGGGCGTGAGCAGCAGGTCGGTGGCGCGTGGCTCGATATCGCCACCCTCGACGGCAGTGATGCGCTGGCCGGCGTCGGGCGTCCACGCCAGCGTCCAGGATTCCACGTCGAGTCCCCGCCGGTTGGCGATGCGCACGGTCGCTCGGAAGTCCTGCATCGCGATCTGCGCGTACTCGAAGTTGATCGTGCAGCTCGGCGTCGTCGACAGGTCGTTGACGATCCATGCGGCAATGTCGCGCGCGCAGCGACGGCCGCACTGGTTCGCCGCACGCCACGGCATCGTCGCCTCGATCGTCTGCCACAGGTCCGTGTACTCGCCGCAGGACTGGCAACTGGCATCGCGCAGCGAGGGCCAGCCTCGCCCGCCCTCGGCTTCGGGACCGTGGCAGTGCGCACACAGGTCCTGGTAGAGCGCCTCGCCACGCCCGAGGTCGATCGGACCGGCATCCGCCTGCGGCGCCGGACTCGGCGTCGCGCCGATCTCGCCCTGCGGGCGGCCGTCATAGCCGCTGCAGGCGATCAGCACGGCAGCGAGCAGCAGGACGGCCCACCCCCTCGCAGACCTCATCGATCGGTCGGTTTGGTTCATCGCCGCAGCATGCGGCGGCCTGATGTCGGGTCTGTGTCAGTCCGGCAGCCAGCCTTCCCGGCGCGCACGCTCGAGGTCGGCCGGGCGGTCGAGGTCCCACAGCGGCGCCAACTCCGCCCAGTCGTGCCCGGCCCGCCAACCGCCGGCCAGCAGTGCCGCGCGCGTCTGCGCCATCACCGCGGAAGTGCCCCAGTCCAGCGTGCCGAAGGCGGAGGCCAGCGGTTCGCGTGCCGCGACGGCAACGTAGCCGCCGTCTTCCGCCGGGATGAAGGCCATGCGTGGCGTTTGTACACCGTCGCGCAGGTCGATCAGGTGCCGGGGCTGCAGCGCCGGACAGTCGGTGCCGATCAGGGCCGCCGTCTCATGCGTCTGCAACAGCGTCTGCAGCGCCTGCAGCATGCGCGCACCCAGGTGCGCTCCCCGCTGCCCGATGCAGCGCACGCCGAAGCGGTCCGTACATTCGGCCCAGAACGGGTGTCGCGCGTCACCCGCCGTGAACAGGACGACGGCCTGCCGCGCAGCCTGCACCGCGGTCTGCAGCGCCTGCAGGGTCAGCTTGCGCTGCAGCTGTGCCGCCCCCTCGGCGCCCAGCGCCGGAATCAGGCGGGTCTTGGTTTCGCCCGCCACCGGCGCGCGGGCCATGATGCCGATGGCGAAGGGAGCGGACATGTCGGGCGTCGGGCGTGCACGTCAGAGACGCCGCAAGCATACGTCTGCCCCGACCCCGCCTGCCCGTGGTCCGCGCGCCCTGCCCTCTCCCGCGAGCAAGAGAGCGATCTTGTTTTTGCGAGTGCCGGTGCACTCGCAGCGATCCCGAACGCCCGGCCATGGATGTCCGAGGCGAGACATGCAAGGACGGCGTTCGCGCTCAGGCGAGCTGCGGCTCCAGCGACTGGCCTCCGGGCAGGCTCAGGCGCAGCACGCGCCAGGTGGTCGTGCCGAACTGGCGCGCCAGCGAGCCGGTGTTGTACGGCAGGCCGTACTGCTCGCACAGGGCCTGCACGCGCGGCGCGATCTCGGCGTAGCGGTTGCTCGGCAGATCGGGGAACAGGTGGTGCTCGATCTGGTGGCTCAGGTTGCCGGACAGGATGTGGAAGACCTTGCCCCCCTTGATGTTGCAGGAGCCGAGCAGCTGGCGCAGGTACCAGCGGCCGCGGCTTTCGTTCTCGACCGAGGCCGCACTGAAGGTGTGCGAGCCGCTCGGGAAGTGTCCGCAGAAGATGATCGTGTACGCCCACAGGTTGCGGACGAAGTTCGCGACCAGATTGCCGGAGAACACGTACAGGAAGAACGGCCCGGCCAGCAGCGGGAACAGCACGTAGTCCTTGAGCGTCTGCCGGCCGGTCTTGCGGCCGATGGCCTTGAGCCGCGCCCAGGCATCGCGCCAGGTCTTCTTGCCTTCGAGCACGCGCTCGAACTCCACGTCGTGCAGCGCGACGCCGTACTGGAACAGCCCGGCAAGCAGTGCGTTGTACACCGGCTGGCCGAGGTTCCACGGCCGCCACGGCTGCTGCGGGCTCATGCGCAGGATGCCGTAGCCGACGTCGCGATCCATGCCCACGACATTGGTGTACGTGTGGTGCATGTAGTTGTGCGAGTGCTTCCACTGGTCCGACGGGCAGGCGGTGTCCCACTCCCAGGTCGTGGAGTGGATCTTGGGATCCTTCATCCAGTCCCACTGCGCGTGCATGACGTTGTGGCCGACCTCCATGTTCTCGAGGATCTTGGCGATCGACAGCATCGCCGTACCGGCGAGCCATGCGGGCGGCAGGACGCCAGCGAACAGCAGCGCGCGGCCGCCGATGTCCAGTCCGCGCTGGATACGGATCATGCGGCGGATGTAGGCCGCGTCGGATTCGCCGAGGCTGGCCTTGATCTCGTCGCGGATCGCGTCGAGTTCGCGGCCGAAGGCATCGGCCTGGGCGTCGGTGAGATAGTGCGTATGGCTCATTGGGGGGCTCCTTAGAGGTCGATCTCGACATCGCCGATCGGCGCGCAGACGCAGATCTGCACGAGGTCGCCTTCTTCGTCGAAAGTCTTGCCGTTGCGCAGGTCGCGCACGCAGCCGGATTTGAGCGTTGCGGTGCAGCCGTGGCAGATGCCCATGCGGCAGCCGTGCGCCGGGGACAGGCCGTTGAGTTCGGCCAGGTCGAGCACCGGCTGGTCGCCGCGACCGTCCACGACGCGCGCGCTGCGCAGGAACTGCACGCGGGCGGCGGTGGCATCGCCCGCCTGCGGTACACGCGGGCGGAAGCGCTCGGTATGCAGCCGCGCGCCGATACCGGCCTGCTGCCAGTGATCCTCGAGCTGCTGCAGCAGCGCGTCCGGGCCGCAGGCCCAGGTCTCGCACCCGGCCCAGCCTTCGCAGACCGCGTCGAGCTGCGACACGTCGAAGCGGCCCTGCGCACGCGTGTACACGCGATGCAGCGTGACCTGCGGGTGACGCGCGGCGAATGCCGCCAGTTCATCGCCATAGATCATCGAGGCGGCGTCCGGGGCGGCATGGACGAGGGTCACCTCGGGCACCGTGCCACGGGCGTCGAGGCTGCGTAGCATGCCCATCACCGGCGTGATGCCGCTGCCGGCGGTGATGAACAGCAGGCGCTCCGGCAGCCACTCCGGCAGCACGAAGTCGCCGGCCGGCGCATCGATCTGCAGGCGTGCACCGACGCGCAGCAGCTCGTTGAGATGGGCGGACACACGGCCGCCGGCAATCGCCTTGGCGGTGATCTCGATGCAGCCGTCGTCGCGTTCCGGCGCCGAGGCGATCGAATAGCAGCGGCTGTGGCGCACGCCGTCGATATCGACACCCAGGCGCACGAACTGTCCGGCCCGGTGGCGCGGGAAGCCGCGTGGCACGCGCAAGGTCAGCGTCACCGCATCCGGCGTCGGGTGCCCGATGCGCTCGACCACGGCGTTGCCGCCGGCGGTATCGGCAAACAGCGCGCCGAGATAGTCGGACGGGTTCAGTGGCCAGGTCAGCGCGCCGGCGGCACGCTGCAGCCAGCGTGCGGAGTTCAGCGTTGCGGCGGGGAGGCGGTCATCAGCCATGGGGACTCCATCGACAGATCAGTAAACGTGTGTAAACTGTATGTGCATCGCAGCATGTCAGTCAACACTTGTTTACCGCTTTTCCGTTCACGACTGTTTTTATTGAATTTATAGTCGCTGAAACACCCCTTCTGCTGCTATGCTGTGTTCACCATGAGAAGCAGGAAGCGATCAGACGGGCCGTCGCAGCCGCCCGGCGACGGCGAAACCGTCGAGGCCGAGCCCGATGGCGGCCGCGACTGGCGCAAGCGCCGGACGCGCCGCGCCCTGATCAATGCCGCGCTGGCCCTGCTCGAAGGCGAGCGCAGCTTCTCCAGCCTGAGCCTGCGCGAAGTCGCGCGCGGCGCGCGCATCACCCCGGCCGCCTTCTACCGCCACTTCTCCGGCATGGAGGAGCTGGGGCATGCACTGATCGAGGATTCCTTCGAATCCCTGCACGAGATGATGCGCAAGGCGCGCGCCGGCGGATTGCCGAGCACGCGCATGATCCGCGCGTCGGTCAAGGTGTTCCTGGATCACGTCGGCGCGCATCGCGCGCATTTCAGCTTCATCGCCAAGGAGCGGTTCTCCGGCTCCACGGTCATTCGCGTCGCGATCCGCAAGGAAGTGCGGCTCTGGGTCGGCGAGCTGGCGGTAGACCTGTCGCGCTTTCCCGCGCTGGGCAAGTTCAGCGCCGAGGACCTGCAGATGCTCGCGGGTCTGATGGTCAACGTCGTCGTCGCCGCGAGCGAGCTGGTGCTCGACACGCCGCCGAAGGACAAGGAGGCGCTGACGCGCATCTACCGCCACGCCGAAAAGCAGATGCGCCTGGTGATGCTCGGCGCCGGCGCCTGGGACAGCAGCCGCAGCAGCGGCTGAGCGCGGTTGGATTCAGTCCCCTCCCCCGCACGCGGGAGAGGGGACGACGGCAGCGTGGCCCTATGCCGCCACCGCCGCGCGCGCCATCATCGCGTCGAACGGAGCATCCGCCGGCAGCGTGCCGTAGTTGAGGCCGTGCTCACCGCCGAGGCGGGTGGTGGCGAACAGCTCGGCACCGGGCACGCCGGCACGCAGCAGCACCGACGCCTGCAGCGCCAGCGCCATGCGCTCGACGATCATGCGGCTGCGCAGCTCCAGCGTCGTGACGTCATCGAAGGCCGACGACAGCCAGCCGATCTCGCGGTCGAGATCCGCATGCGCGCCCTTGGCCGCCAGCAGCTCGGCGAAGAAGGCCTCGCGCGTCTCCGGCTCCTTGTTCAGCGCACGCAGCACGTCGATGCACTGGATGTTGCCGCTGCCCTCCCAGATCGAGTTCAGCGGCGCCTGCCGGTACAGCCGCGGCAGGTTGCTTTCCTCGACGTAGCCGGCGCCGCCGAGACATTCCTGCGCCTCGTTGATGAAGGGCGGACAGCGCTTGCAGATCCAGTACTTGCCGATGGCCGTGGCGAGGCGTGCGAACGCTGCCTCGCCGGCGTCGCGCGGCGAGGCGTCGACGGCCCGCGCCACGCGCAGCGTCAGCGCGGTGCAGGCTTCCGAATCGAGCGCCAGGTCGGCAAGCACGTTCTTCATCAGCGCATGTTCGGCCAGGCGCTTGCCGAACGCCTTGCGATGCCGCGCGTGGTGGAGCGCCTGCACCAGCGCCTGGCGCATCAGCGCGCTCGATCCGATCATGCAGTCCAGCCGGGTCAGCGCCACCATCTGCAGGATAGTCGCCACGCCGCGGCCTTCCTGGCCGACGATCTCGGCCCGGGCATCGTGGAACTCGACTTCGCTCGAGGCGTTGCTCCAGTCGCCGAGCTTGTCCTTGAGACGCTGGATGCGGATCGCGTTGCGGCTGCCGTCGTCGAGGACCTTCGGCATCAGGAAGCAGCCCAGACCGGCGCCCCCCCCATCAGACGATGTATAGGCCAGCACCAGCCAGGCATCGCACATCGGCGCCGAGAAGAACCACTTGTGGCCGACGATGCGATAACTGCCGTCCGCCTGGCGCACGGCGCGCGTGCTGTTGGCGCGCACGTCGGAACCACCCTGCTTCTCGGTCATGCCCATGCCGATCGTGCAGCCGGTCTTCTCGGCCATCGGCATCACGCGCGGGTCGTAGTCGTAGCTGTTGATCTTCGGCAGCCAGCGCTGGGCCAGCGCGGTGCCGTGGCGCAGAGTCGGCACGGCCGAGTGCGTCATCGTCAGCGGACAGCCGGTGCCGGCTTCGGCCTGCGCGTGCATGTAGGACAAGGCCGCGCGCGCGACGTGGGCGCCGGGCTTGTCCTCGTTGCGCCACGCAAACGCATGCACGCCGTACTGCATGCCCAGCTGCATCACGCGATGGTAGGCCGGATGGAACTCGACCTCGTCGAGACGGTGCCCGTAGCGGTCGAAGGCGCGCAGCTTCGGCTTGTTCTCGTTGGCGACATAGCCCTGGCGCATCAGCTCGCCGCCCGCCACCACACCGAATGCCGCCAGATGCGCCTCGGCCCAGCCGCCGCCTTCGCGCGCGACCCCTTCGCGCAAGACCGTGTCGGTGCCCCATGCGTCGTAGTCGCCGAGCGGCGGCGCCTGGTTCTCGACCTCGTGCGTGAAGAACGGGCTTTCGGGGCTCATGACAGGCTCCTGCGGACCGGTGGAGCGACTATCTTCACACAGGCCGTGCGCCCGCCGGCTGCCGTTGCGCGGACGCGCGGTCGGCACGCATCAGCAGGCCCGGCAGGAACAGCAGGTCGAACACCAGCGCGATGCCGATGATCATGGCCGTCATCAGGCCCATGGTCGCATTCACCGCGAAATTCGACTGCGCCAGGATCAGGAAGCCCAGGGCCAGCGCCACGGTGGTCACCAGCAGCGCCGCGCCCACGGTGGAGAACGCGTAGCGGATCGCCGCCGCCGTGTCCTCCCCGCGCTGCCGCCGCGCGTACAGGTACTTGCTGAAGAAATGGATGGTGTTGTCGACGACGATGCCCAGCGTGATCGAGAACACGCCGGCGGCGGCCAGGTTCACCTTGCCGTCGACCAGCCCCCAGACGCCGAAGGCGATGGCCGCCGGAAACGCGTTGGGCAGCAGCGACAGCAGGCCGAACTTCACCGACCGCAGCGCGACGATCAGGGTCAGGGCGATCAGCACGATGGCGATCAGCGAACCGCGCAGCATGCTGTAGATGTTGTTCTGGCCGATGTGCGCGAACATCAGGCTGACGCTGGAGCCCTGCGCTGCGAACTCCGGCGCGTTCTGCTCGAGCCACGCGGCGGCGCGCTGCTCGAAGGCGATCAGGCCGCGCGAGGCGACGTTGTTGATGCTGACGCTGACGCGTGTCGCCGACTTGTCGAAGGTGATGGCGTCGTTGAGATCCAGCCCCTGCGGCAGTGACAGCTCGTAGAGCAAAACATACTGCGCGATCAGCTCGCGATCGTCCGGAATCCGGTAGTACGCCGGATCGTCGCCGTGCATGTTGCGGTTCAGGCGCTTGACCACGTCGGTGAAGCTGGCCACGTGCGTCACTTCGGGCTGCTGCTCGAGCCAGGTCTTGAACGCCTCCACCTTGTGCAGGTAGGCCGGCTCGTTGATGCCGTTGGGCGCACCGGCATCGAGCGAATAGGCCACGCTGTCCACGCCGGTGAGGTTGTCCTGCACGAAGTCGAAGGCCGTGCGGATCTCCAGCGGCGGCTTGAAGTAGGCGACGGTGTCGTCGTTGAGTTCGTTGCGCGGCATGAACGCGATCAGCACCAGGGCGACGGCGCTGGTGCCGAAGAAGAACAGGCCGTGACGCGCGAGGATGCGGTCGGCCAGACCGGCCAAGTGCAGCTGCTGGAACTGCGTCTGCGCGCGCACCCGCGCCGGCAGCCACAGCATCAGCGTCGGCAGCACCACCAGCGCGAAGAACATCGCCGCGAACACGCCGAAGCCCACCACCGTGCCGAGTTCGCGGAACGGCGGCGAGTCGCTGCTGTTGAGCGAGAAGAAGCCGATGGCGGTCGTCAGGCTGGTGAGGAACACCGGCGCGACGTTGATCTCCAGGGCATGGCGCATCGCGTCCGGCTTGGCCATGCCGCGGCGCAGGTCGTTGAGGTAGTGCACGAGGATGTGCACGCAGTCGGATACCGCCAGCGTCAGGATGATCACCGGCGCCGACACGTTGATCTGGTTGACCTGATAGCCCAGCCAGCCGAGCACGCCGACGGTCGCGACGATGCTGGCGATGATCACCGCACTGGTCACCGCCACCGCCCCCACGGATCGCAGGAACAGCGCCAGCAGCACGACGACGACGAGGAACATCGCCGGCACCAGCGTGCCGGCATCCGCCTCGGCCAGCTCGTTGAAGGCGTGGTTGACGACGACCTGCCCCATCAGGTGGATGTCCAGGTGCGGATAGCGCGCCTCGAAGTCGTCGCGCAAGGCGCGCGCGGCCTGCATGACCTCGAGGTTGACCTCGCTGGTCTCGCGGCTGTCGCCCGGCATCTCCAGGCGCACGTTCACCGAGGCCACGTGTGCGCGCCGCGACAGCAATGCGCCGGCCAGTGCCGGCTCGGCCAGGGCGATCTCGCGCAACTGCGCGATGTCCGTGTCGCTGAGCGTATCCGGGTCGGGGACGAGGTCATTGACCAGCAGGTCGTCCGCCTCTGCGACGGCGTGCTGGAAGTTGGTGATCGAATCGACGCGGATCGAGCGCGGCAGCGTCCACCCGGCCTCGGTCAGTTCGCGCAGGGCCTGCAGCGTGTGCCGGGTGAACACCTCGCCATCGTCCGGGGCGACGACGAAGGCGATGTTGTCGGCCTTGGTGTACGACGCCTCGATCTGGTCGTTGGCAACCAGGTAGGGATCATCGTCGGAGAAGAAGATGCGGTAGCTGCCTTCGAACCACAGATCGCGCGCGCCGGCCGCCAGCACCAGCAGCGACAGCAGGCCGACGACGAACAACACCAGCCGATACCGCACGAGTGCGGCGGCGATACGCGCTTCCATGGACGAAGCCTCCCCGGAGAAGGCTTACATACTATCCGGTATGCATGCTCCTTGGGGGCATAACGCCAGCTCCCCTCGCCCGCAAAGCGGGAGAGGGGTTGGGGGATAGGGCCGCGAAGCGGTTGCGCAACGTTTCCCGGTGACGAACGAACGGCGCTGCGCACCGCCCTCTCCCGCCCTCCGGGCACCCTCTCCCGCAAGCGGGAGAGGGATTCAATGCGCCGTGCTACGGCGCGGCGCGTGTCACCACCGGCGCCGACACCAGGCCGAAACTCTGCAGCACACCGAGCAGCTCGCGATGGCCGAAGGCCTGGCAGCCGGAGGCGAAGCCGTAGCGCTTCGGCGGCGCCTGCAGCAGGTGGTGCGCGGTGTAGGCCTGCAGCAGGCCGGTCTGCTTGTAGTTGCAGTTGCCATGGATCACGCAGTGCACGTGCGCCAGCGGTCCGCTGCCATGCACCGAATCCACCGAGATGTTGATGCGCGGATTCTCGCGTGGCGGCATGCCGGACTGCAGGCTCGCCGCCATGTCGGACAGCGCCTTCTCCTGCTCGGCCTTCGGCAGCTTCTTGATCTTCTCCTCGATCACGCTGGTGATCTGGACCACGCCCTCCATCACGCTGCGCTCGAAGACGCCGCCCATGGCCTTGCAGGTCGACACACGCGGATCGTTCTTGAACCAAACCGGGTGCGCCGTGCCGCCCCAGGGCAGCGCCATCGCCACCGCGTGCTGGCCGGGCACCATGGCCTCGACCTTGGCATCGGGCGCCCACTGCACGTACTGGTTCTGTTCCAGGTGGTAGAAGTTGGCGGTGAGGATGCTGAAGATGGTCTGCGTGGAGGCGTAGGTCGGAAAGCCCTTCCACAGCACCAGGATGTCCAGGGTGTCGATGCCCGGCGTTTCCAGGCAGATGTTCGCGGCGATCTCGCCGGTGGTGTACATCTGCGCGATGCCCGGCGTCAGCAGCAGGTTCTTCTTGGCGAAGGCTGCGCCCCAGGTTTCCTCGGCGTGCATCATCCAGTTCTGCTCGCCGTTGGTATCGGTGTAGTGGCAGCCGGCGGCGAGGCTCGCCTCGACCGCCTCCGGGCCGTACTTCATGAACGGCCCGACCATGTTGCACACCACCTTGGCACCCTTGAACAGCTTGGTCAGCGCCTCGGTGCTGTGCTCCACCTCGGCGACCTCGTAGTCGGCGTTCTCGATGCCCGGCACCTTGTCCATCACCTCCTGCGTGCGCTTGGCGTCACGGCCCGCGGCGATGAACGGGATGCGGTACTCGCGCAGGTACTCCGCAACGAGCCGACCGGTGTATCCGCTCGCACCGTAGATGACGACGGGCTTCTTGCTGCTCATGGGGCACTCTCCTCTTGTATCGGTTCAGGAACGGGCAGCGGAAGCAGGCCCAGTGTGGACATCCAGCCACGCGCGCAGGCCGTCGGCAGCCTCGCGCCAGCGTGTATCGAGCATCACGTCGTGCGCGAGCCCGTCGATCAGTTGCGGCTCGACGTCATAGGCGCGCGCGGTGTCGCGCACCTGCTGCGACAGGAACACCGTGTCCTGTTCGGCACCGAGTACCAGCAACGGCACCCGGCGGACACGCGCGGGCCGCGGCCGGGCGAACGCGAGCATGTCGAGAAAGCCGAGGTACGACTCGTCCTGCAGCTTCGCGGCGTAGCGATCGAGATCGGCCGCCGGCAGGTCGGGCGAGAAGAAATGCTCGCGCGCCTTGTGCGGCGCGTCGACCATGGGCCACAGACTCAACCGCAGGTTCATCTGCAGGAAGGTCAGCGGATGCCGGCGGATCAGGCGCAGCACCGTCGGCAGCACGCCGGCCGGCGGCACCGACGCCAGGATCGCGGCCGCCGGGGCGTCGTGATCTTCCAGATACCGCTGCACGACACAGCCGCCCATCGAATGGCCGATGACGACCGGTCGACGCGGCAACGTGTCGGCCACCTGCGCCACGTCATCGACATAGTCGTCGATGCGCGTCCAGCGCAGCTTGTCGCGGCCCTCGCTGTTGCCGTGTCCGCGCAGGCTCAGCGCGTACGCCGGCCAGCCATGCTCCGCGAAGTACGGCAGGAAATGCTCGTCCCAGCACCAGGCACCGTGCCAGGCCCCGTGCACGAACAGCAGCGGCGGCCGTCCGTCGTCGTGCTGCGGCAGCCGCGAGAGGACTTCCAGTCGCATGCGCTCAGGCGGTCATGCCGCCGTCGACGACCAGGTCGGAGCCGGTGACGTAGCTCGACTCGTCGGACGCGAGGAACAGCACGGCGGCGGCGATCTCCGCGGGCTGGGCAAAGCGGCCGAGCGGAATGCGCGCCAGCGTGCGCGCGGCAAAGGCCTGGGCATCCTCGGCAGCCATGCCGGCCAGTGCACCGGCGACCATCTGCGTCTCGGCAAAGCCGGGACAGACATTGTTGATGCGGATGTTGTACCCGGCGCGTGCGCAGTGGATCGCCGCGGACTTGGTGAAGATCCGTACGCCGCCCTTGCTGGCGTTGTAGGCCGGCACGAGCTGCTCGCCGATGAGCCCCTCGATCGACGCGATGTTGACGATCGAGCCGCCCCTGCCCTTCATGCGCGCGATCGCCGCCTGCGTGCCGTACATGACGCCGGACAGGTTGATGTCCAGCGTGCGCTGCCACTCCTTCGGTGTGAGCTGCTCGACATCCATGATCGCCGCGACGCCGGCGTTGTTGACGAGCACATCGACGGCGCCGAAGGTCTTCTCCGAGAGATCGAGCACGCGCGACCAGTCATCGACATTGGTCACGTCGTGCGTCGTGAACGCGGCGCGCTTGCCACTGGCGTCGAGGTCCAGCGCCGCAGCCTTTCCGGCGTCGGCGTCGACGTCCGTCATCAGCACCTGCGCGCCCTCGGCAAGCAGCCGCTGCGCCGCGGCGAACCCGAGGCCGCGCGCGGCGCCGGTGACGACGCAGACCTTGCCGGCCACACGGCTCATTTCAGCGCCTCAGCCATCTCGCGGGCCAGGGCCTCGATCGCCGGCGTCGCCGCCGGAATCGCGCCGTCCATCGACACGAAGCCGTGAATCTGGTCGGGCAAGGCGGTGAACTTCACCGCAACCCCCGCGCTGCGCAGCTTCTCCGCATAGGCGACGCCGTCGTCGTGCAGCGGATCGAAACCGCAGACGAGGATGCTCGCCGGCGGCAGTTCCTTGTGCGAGGCCGCGAGCAGCGGCGCGAGCCGCCAGTCCTGCAGCGCGGCGGCATTGTCCCCGACGTAGTGACCGACGAAGTACTGCATCAGCTTCGCCGTCAGGAAGTAGCCATCGGCGTTGCGCTTGGCGCTCTCGGTCTCGGCGATCTGCACGACCGGGTAGATCAGCAACTGGTAGCGCAGCTTCGGTGTGCCGGCATCGCGGGCCATCAGTGCGACGACGGCGGCGAGGTTGCCGCCGGCGCTGTCTCCCGCGACCGCCATGCGCTGCGCATCGACCTTCAAGGCGCCGGCCTGTGCGACGACCCATTGCGTCGTCGCCCAGCAATCGTCGACGGCGCCCGGAAACCGGGCGTCCGGCGCGAGCCGGTACTCGACCAGGACCACCGCACAGCGCGCCGCGTTGGCGAGGATGCGGCACAGATTGTCGTAGATCGGGATGTCGCCGATCACGAAACCGCCGCCGTGGAAGTACAGGCACACCGGCAGGATCTCGTCCGCCGTGCTGCCGTGGGGACGGTAGACGCGCACCGGCATCGCGCCACCGGCACCCTCGATCTGGAAGTCGGTGACCGATGCCACCTCCGGCTTCGGCCCCTGCATCGACAGGAAGGCCTGTTGTGCGAGTGCGCGCGCGTCGGCCGGCGGGAGCTGGTCGAGGGTCGGCGCTCCGGAGGCGGCCATGAGGTCGAGTACCTGGCGGGCCTGGGGGTTGAGTTCGCTCATCGGGTCTCCGTGCTGAAGGAAGGAAGGTCGTGTCTGCGGATCACGCGGCACCCGCGCGCCACTGGTAGTCGATCGACTCCTGCGCGAAGCGCACGAACCAGTCGATGGCGCTCGGGTTCATCATCGCGTCGCGGCTGGCCGCCTTGGCCAGCGGCCAACCCATCAGGATCTTGCGCACCGGGATCTCCATTTTCTTGCCGGTGAGCGTGTACGGAATCTGCTCGACGGTGTAGATGCGGTCCGGCACGTGTCGCGGGCTGCAATTCTCACGCAGCGCGGCATTGATGCGGTCACGCAAGCCGTTGTCGAGCGCGGCACCGGGCTTGAGCTTGAGGAACAGCGGCATGAAGAACTTGCCGCCCGGCAGTTCGCAACAGACGATCAGACTGTCGGCAACCTCCGGAATCTGTTCGACCGTGCGGTAGATCTCCGCCGTACCGATGCGCACGCCGAAGCGGTTGAGCGTCGAGTCGCTGCGACCATATATGTAGCATCCGCCCCGCTCGTTGATCTTGATGAAATCGCCGTGGCGCCAGACGCCGGGGAACACGTCGAAGTAGGCCTCGTGATAACGCTTGCCGTCGGTGTCGTTCCAGAAGCACACGGGCATCGACGGGAACGGCGTGGTCGCGACCAGCTCGGCAACCTCGCCGGCCGGCGCCTCGGTCCCGTCGTCGCGCCAGGCGTGCACGTCCATGCCGAGCATCCGCGTCTGGATCTCGCCGGCATGCACCGGCAGCGTCGGCGAAGCGCCGACGAAACCGCTGCAGATCTCGGTGCCGCCGGACTGCGAGGTCACCCAGAGATCCTTCTTCACCGCCCGGTAGAACCAGTCGAAGGTCTCCGGCGTCGACGGCGCGCCGGCGACGACGATGCTTTCCAGCGCCGACAGGTCGAACTTCTCGCCGGGGCGCAGGCCGGCCTTCTCCATCATCTGCACGAAGGTCGGGCTGGCACCGAAGCTGGTCGTGCGCGTGTCGGCCGCGAGCTGCCAGAGGAAATCGGGATTCGGATGCGCGGGGTTGCCGTCGTAGAGCACCGCGGCGCTGCCGGTCAGCAGCGCCGCCAGCAGCAGGTTCCACATCATCCAGCCGGTGGTGCTGTAGAAGAACATGGCCCCGCCGGGCTTCATGTTCAGGTGGAAGTGCATCAGCTTCAGGTGCTCGAGCAGCACGCCGACGTGACTGTGCACGATCGCCTTGGGCAGGCCGGTGGTCCCCGACGAGAACACGATCCAGATCGGGTGGTCGTAGGGCACGCGCGTGAAGCGGAACTCCTCGCGCGGCACGTCCGGCTGCTCGATCAGCTCGGCCCAGCGCACGACGTTGGCGAGTCTCGGCGCCGGCGTGCCCGGGTTGAGGTAGTCGAGCCAGATGACCTGCTTGAGCGTCGGCAGCGCGTCGATGATCTTGCGCACCTCGGCTTCGCGCTTGAAGTCCTTGCCGCCGAAGCGGTAGCCGTCGGCGGCGAACAGCAGCTTGGGCTCGATCTGGGCGAAGCGGTCAACGACCGTCTGCACGCCGAACTCCGGCGCTGCCGACGACCAGATCGCGCCGATCGCCACCGTGGCCATCATCGCCACCGCGGTCTCGGGCACGTTGGGCATGTACGAGACGACACGGTCGCCGGGCTCGACCCCCATCGCGCGCATCTGCGTGGCGAGGATGCGCACCTGGCGACCCAGCGTCTGCCAGTCCATGCGCGCCAGCGGGCGCACTTCCGAGCAATGATGGAACACCGTTTCGCCGGGTGCCGCCCGGGTCTCGTGCCGCAGCAGATGCTCGGCGTAGTTGACCAGGCTGCCTTCGAACCACTTGCCGCCGGGCATGACGCGCCGGTCGAGCACGCGAAGATACGGCTGGTCGGACTGCACGTCGAAGTATTCCCAGATCGACGCCCAGAAGTCCTCCGGCTCGGACACCGACCAGCGCCACAGCGCGTCGTAGTCCTCGAAGCTGCGATGCTTCTTGCGGTCCAGCCAGTCCATGTACCGCGCCACGTGCGAGGCCTTCGCGAAATCCGGCCGCGGCGTCCACAGCCACTCGCCCTCCTCCACCTTGCGCTTGATGCTCTGCGCCATTTCGTCAGTTCTCCTGCGAGCTCAGCCGACGGTGTAGATGTCGTAGCTGACGCTCAGCGTGTCCAGTTGCCCGACGCCGACGCCCACGTGGAGTCGTCGCGCCAGGTCGGCATATGCGGGATGGGTGCTGCGCAGACGCGGCGTGGTGCGCAGCTCCAGGCGCGTGGGCGGATCGCCGGCAAGAAACCGGGCATGGGCGTCCGGGCCGAGATCGGCGATTCCCTCGTAAGCCAGATCGATCAGCGCGCCGTCATCGGTCTCTATCACCGCCTTGACGTTCAGCAGACCGACGCCGTCCGGCCGCAGCGTGAAGAAGTCCGCGCCCTCCGGGCGCAGCTTGCCGGTGATGCGCGGGCCCTTGACCACGCCGCCGGTCACCCAGAAGTTGACGCGGATGCCCTCGACCACGGGGCCGATCACTTCCGGCGGCGCCAGCGTGGCCTCGTAGCTGAACAGGTGCTCGGTCTTCAGCGCATGCATGCGTACTCTCCCGGTTCAACCGCGAAGCTGGCCGAGCTGCCGCAGCACCTGTTCGGGCTGCGTGGGCTCGGGAATGCGGACGTGGCGCAGCGGTGCAGCCGGGCCGGCGTCGCCGCCGTCCCACACCGATGCCGGCAGGCGCAGCACCGTCGGTACCGTCAGCGGCGCATCGGCCACGGCGAAGGCGAAGGCGGCCGGCAGATCCGCCGCGCCCGTCCCCTGCGGACAGGCCAGGCCGACGGCCCACTGGTAGCCGGCGGCAACATTGAGCACGCTCTGGTACAGCGCCAGCGTGTCGGCTGCGGGCATCGGGCCGCTGCCTTCGTCGAGCAGCAGGGCGTCGAGGCCGGCGGAGGAGAACCCGCGCAGGAAATCGGCGACATGCAGTGCCGCCGCGTCGATCATGTCCTCGTCCGCGGCATCCTCGGGCGGCGCGCCGTGCGCGAGCTGCCATGCATGGCCAATGGTCGCGCGCGGCGACGGCAGGCGCAGGCACAGCGGCGCGTTCGGCAGGGCGCTGCGCAGCGCCACGACCCACTCCACCAGCAGTGCGCGCAGCGATTCGTCGGCGAGCAGGGTCTTCAGCGCATACCCGCCGCGCGAGCGGGCGGCCATCGCCGTGCGCAGTTCCAGCCGTGCCGCGCAGGCGGCGTCGACGATGCGCATCGCATCGAGTTCCAGCACGTCGGAGCGCAACAGGTCCTGCGCCTTGCGCAGCCAGGCCACGCCGGCAGTCACGTCCAACCACGGTGCGTCCGCGCCGAACAGGCGCGCGCAGTAGTCCGTACCGTCGATCCACAGCCCCGGTGTGGCGCCCGGCTGCAAGCGCGAGATCAGGGGATTCATCGCCTCAGGCCGCGACCACGCCGCCGTCCACCGACAGCTCCGCGCCGGTGACCCACTTGGCGGCGTCGCTCGCCAGATAGATCACCGCGGCCGCGACGTCGGACGGCTCGCCGAAGCGGCCGATCGGATGCAGTGCGAGCAGCGCCGCCTCGGCGCCTGCGCGGTCCGGGGCGACACCGAGCTCGACGATGCCGTCGAGCAACTGCTCGCCCATCGCCGTGAGGATCAGGCCCGGGTGCAGCGAGTTCACGCGCACACCGGAACCGAGCCGCCCGCACTCGACGGCGGCGGTCTTGGTCAGCGTGCGCACCGCGCCCTTCGACGCACCGTAGGCGCCGTGCGCGATCACGCCGATCATGCCGGCGGCCGAGGACAGGTTCACGATCGAGCCGCCGCGCCCGGACGCACCGCCCGGCGACATCGCCTGGATCGCGTGCTTGCAGCCGAGGAAGGTGCCGGTGACGTTGACGTCCTGGATGCGGCGGAAATCCTCGACCGTGCAGGCTGCGAGCAGCGCACCGGACTCGACGCCGGCATTGTTGACGAGGATATCGATGCCGCCGAACGCCTCGATCGTGCCGGCGATCGTCGCCTGCCACTGCGCCTCGTCGGTGACGTTGTGCACGAAACCCCGTGCCTGCGCACCGGACGCGCGCAGCAGCTCGACGGTGGCCTTCGCACCGTCGTCGAGAATGTCGCTGACCGCGACACGGGCGCCCATCGCCGCCAGTGCCTGCGCGATCTCGCGACCCAGTCCCCGTGCCGCTCCGGTGACCAGCGCGACCTTGCCGTCGAGCCGGAATGCCTTCTGATAGTCCACGCTGCGCTCTCCTCGTTGTTGTGATGCGGCGTTGCAGTTCCGACGTCCGGCAGGCCGCGCCGCGGCGCTAGCCCTTGCCGCCGCGGCAGGCTTCCAGTTCGGCCTCGAGCTGGGCGATGCGCACGTCCTTCGGGTTGGGCATGAACACGCCCTGGATCTGGTCGGACGGCGTCTTCACCCGCATCATGCCGGGGATGCTCGCCCAGGTTTCGGTGTTGTCGTCCCAGCTGCCGAGGTACGGCACGTCGGTGGGCGGCTCGGGCGTGACCCAGTCCTTGCAGAACGCCTCGAAGGGCTTGCCGCGCTGGATGCGCGCCTTGCGTTCTTCGGCACGCGCCTTCTCGGTCGCCTCGACGTCGACGATCAGGTTCTCGCGGTCGTAGACGACGCGGTAGATGTCCCAGGCGTTGTCGTGGCTCATGAGATCCTCGCGCAGGTCCTTCATGACCAGCTCCGGATCGCGTTCGAGCACGTCGCCGTAGCCGCCGCCGGAGCCCTGGCAGATCATGTAGATCTCGCCGTCGTTGCACAGCTCGAAGGTCATGCCCATGTCGTTGCTGGAGTACTTGCCGCCCGGGATCGGGCGCTCGTTCATCAGCCGGACGATGTCGAACTCCTCGACCACCTTCGGGTTCTTGTCGAGCTCCTCGAAGATGTTGATGCCCTTGATCTTCATCAGCTGGTAGCTCGGACACGAGTAGCCCCCGAACAGGCCCTGCGCCGACGGGAACTTGGACCCCTCGCAACCCGTCATGAAGCCCCACATGCCGGAGCCGCGCGCGGTGGCGATCTGCTCGTAGCCCATGCCGCCGCGGTACTTGCCGAAGCCGATGCGATCCTTGGCCAGACGCTGGGCACCGAGACGGATGATCGGCGTGTCTTCCTCGTTGATCTCGTGCTCGCCGGAATCGCACATGAAGCCGAATACCGGCGAGATGCTGTGCTCGCCGTCGGCGTGGCTGCGCGCGCCCTGCCCGTTGCCGTTGATGTCGCCGCAGAAATTGCCGGTGGCGTCGCCGTGCTGGGTGATGCCGCCGTAGATGAACGTGGCCGCCTGGTCGTACTGCGAGGCGATGATCGCCGAGTACCGGTGCGGCACCGAGTAGTTCAGCTTGTTCATCGGAATGGTCCAGCAGACGCAGGCCTTGAACAGCGGCATCAGGCTCATCGCCTGCGGCATCTCGCCTTCGGCATCGATGATCGTGTTGCGGTCGGTGATGACCTCGATCGGCGAGAGCACCGCCATCGTGTGCGGCAGGTCCGGCCAGACGTTCTGCAGCAGGCCGGTACACAGCGCCGCCTTGAACGAGGCGATGTTGGTGTTGACCGAGCGGTTCATGAACTGCGGGGCCGTGCCGCGGAAATCCATGATCAGCCGATCGCCCTTCTTGTGGATCGCCAGGCTGATCTTCTGCAGCACGTTCTCGCGCAGCGAGGAATCCATGAACTGCAGCACGCGCGTGGTGCCGTCCGGCAGTTCCTTGATGCGCCGGCGCATCTCGGTCTCGGTGTCCTCGAGATGCATGCGCAGCGTCGCGACGAAGGCATCCTTGCCGAACTGCTCGATGATGCTGATCATGCGTTCGCGCAGGCGCATCGCCGCGTGCAGCTTGACCTTCATGTCCTCGAGCTGCAGCTTGGGATCGCGCACCGAATTCTGCAGGAAGGTGACGAGATCGCGCTTGAGCTGGAAGTTCTCGACGACCTTGAACGGCGACATCTTGATGCCTTCGTCGTACTTGCTCTCCGCGGCTGCCGGCAGGCCGCCCGGCTCGCAGGCGCCGTTCTCGCCCTCGTGCACCGTCGACGACACCCAGCAGACCAGCTCGCCCTTGTAGAACAGCGGCAGCATCATCGACTGGTCGGTGTTGTGGATGCCGCCGTAGCGCGCATCGTTGTGGATGAAGCCGTCGCCGTCGCGTACGCCGACGGTCGGATCGTCCACCCAGTACTTGATGATGAAGCGGATCGGGTAGAAGCAGCAGGCGGCGAACGCGATGATGCCGTGCGGCGCGATCATCGCCAGGTCGCCCTGCGCGGTGTAGACGCCGGTCACCAGATCGCCCCACTTGGCCCCCGGCGCGGCGCCCATCTGGTTGACCATCTGGAAGCCTTCGGACAGCGCCGCGTTGATCAGGCCGCGGATGTGATGGATCTGGTGCGGGTCCGGGTTCTTCGCGATGGCGGCCTGCTCCATCTGCGAGCGCTCGGTGAGCGTGTGGTTGCGCATGATCTCGGGATCGGGCCCGAGAAACAGCCGGTGTTCGGCGAGGAACTGATCGAGCAGGGCCTTGTCTTCGGCGGAAAGCTTGACGTCATCCATGGGGGTTCTCCTCGATTCAGTGGCCGCCGCGCGTGAACCACACGGCGCCCTGGGCCGCGGCGTAGTAACGCCAGCCCGGCTCGACCAGATAGGTGGTGGCGCGCGTGGTGACCAGCGCCGGTCCTTCGATGCGCGTGCCCTCGGCCAGCGCCGACTCGTCGTAGAGCGGCGTATCGACCGGCTGGTCGTGGCCGACGAAGTGACATTGGCGGCTGCCGACGGGCTGGACGCTCTGGCCGGCGCGGCCGTCGTCCTGGATGCCGCCGAAGGCCATGCGCCGCTGCTCGACATACGAACAGACGCGGATGGTGTTGATGCGGATGCCGGTTTCCGGCGACTGGCTGCCGGCGCCGTAGCGTTCGCCGTAGCGGGTGTGGAACTGATCGATCAGCCGCAGCACGTCGCGCTGGCTGTGCACACGGTTGAGGTCGGTGACCACCGCGGTCTGCACGCGCTGGTTGCCGTAGCGCATGTCCAGCTCCAGCCGGTAGCGGATGTCCTCTGCGGCGAAGCCCTGGCGCGTCAGGTCCTCGCGGCCTCGCTGCTCGAGCGACTCGACGTGCGCGTTGAAACTCGCGTAGTCGTCGAAGAAGCGCTTCTGCGCCGGGTCGAACAGTACCGTCCAGGTGCTCACCTCGTGGATGTGCATCTGGTTGGTGCTGCCGGCGCCCACCGCCGAGAACACCGCCGAGAACGGCGGCGCAAGGATGCGGTCGATGCCCAGCACCTCGGCGATGCCGCAGGCGTGCAGCGGCCCGTTGCCGCCGTAGGCCAGCACGGTGAAGTCGCGCGGCTCGTAGCCCTTGGTGCGCAGCTCGGTGGCGATGCCGTTGGCCATGTTGGCGTCGACGGTCTGCTTGACCAGCTTGGCGACGTCGGCCAGCTCCATGTCGAGGTCGTCGCAAAGCTCCTCGAAGGCCTGCCTGGCACGGCGCGGGTTCAGCGGAATGTGGCCGTTGGCGTAGTTCTTCGGATCGAGATAGCCGAGGATCAGGTCGGCGTCGGTCACCGTCGGCTTCATGCCGCCGCGGTCGTAGCAGGCCGGGCCCGGGTCCGAGCCGGCCGACTGCGGTCCGACCTTGACGGTGCGGAACAGGCGGTCGTAGCTGCAGATCGAGCCGCCGCCGGCGCCCAGCGTCTGCAGATGCACCATCGGGATCGACACCAGCCAGCGGTCGATCACCGGGTTGAAGTCATAGTGCTTGACGCCGCCCTGGTCGACGATGCCGATGTCGAAGCTGGTGCCGCCCATGTCGGTGGCGACGACGTTGCCGAGTCCCGCCGCCAGCATCAGGTGCTCGCTGGCAGCGATCCCCGATACCGGACCGGAGTGCACGGTCTGCAGCGCGTCGGTGGAGTTGAGCTGCGCCATGCCGCCGGAGTTGTGGTTGACCAGCATCGGCTTGTCGTAGCCCTGGCCGCGCAGGTTCAGTTCCAGCGTGCCGAGACCGTGGTACATGGTCGCGTGCAGGTAGGCGTCCATGATCGTGCTCTGCGAGCGCGCGTACTCGCCCTTGCGGCCGGCCACCTGGTGACCGAGCAGCAGCGGGATCGCGCCGAGCAGATGGCCCGGGTACTCCTCGAGGAAGATCTCGCGCACGCGCAGCTCGTGCACCGGGTTCACCACGCTGTTGGTGAACGACACCACCAGCGCCTCGGCACCGGCGTCGACGAGTTCGCGGATGCGCAGGCGCACATCGTCCTCGTCGAGCCGCCAGAAGACCTGGCCGAGATAGTCGATGCGCTCGCGTACCTCGCGGATCATCGGAATCGGCACGATGGGATCCGGACGCTTGGCGTTCGGGATGTCCATCTGCTCTTCTTCCGGCAGACCCTCGCCGTAGCCGCGTGCACGCGACAGCGGAATCGTGTGCTTGAAGCCGCTGGTGACCAGCACGCCGATGCGCGGCCCCTTGCGCTCGATCAGCGCGTTGGTGCCGAGCGTCGTCGCGTAGCGCACCGAGTCGACCTGCGACAGCAGGCCGCCGACCTCGACGCCGAGCTCGCGGCAGGCCTCGGTCAGCGCCTCGTTGAAGCCCTGCGCCAGGTTGTGGTGCGTGGTCAGCGCCTTGGCCTGCACCTGCTGGTCGCCCCAGGCGACGAAGCAGTCGGTGAAGGTGCCGCCGATGTCCACGGAGACTCTTTTCATTTGCTGCGTCATGCGGGTCTCCTAGCCGTGCTTGTGCCCGGCGTGCGCGTGCAGCGCGCGGCCCGCCTTGACCTTGGCCAGCGCCAGGTCCGGCCCCATCGGCGACTCGGTGATCTCCTGCCGGTCCTTCCACTGCGCCTTGAGCGCGTCGATGTCGAGCTCGATGTCGTGCAGCGGTGGGTGGCCCGGCGGCAGGTACTCGGCCTCGAACATCGTTCCGCAGTTCGGACAGTAGTACTCGAGAATCCGGCACCACTTCGGATCGGGCGAATAGGTGCGTTCGTAGAGCCTGGTGTCGAGCAGCGGCTTGTGGATCTCGCGCGGATCGCGGTCGTGCACGAGCAGGCCGCGCTTGTAGTTCTCCCGCGCCGGACCGATCTCGTGCGAGCAGCGACGGCACTCCCACTTCTCGCTGTCGAGATCGATGCGCAGATACTCGGTGATCAGCACTTTCATTGAGGGTTCTCCGTGAGACGGTTGCGCGACTAGGTCCGGGTCAGCAGGACGTCGTGCGCCTCGTTCACCTCGAAACGCCAGCCACCGTCGAGCAGCGCGGTGAAGAAGTCGTCCTCGATCACCGCCGGCCCCTCGCCGCTGGCGCCACCGGCCAGGTGGGCCACGCGGAACAGCGGCAGCTCGGCGCCGGCAACGGTGCGCGAGCCGGCGGCCTTCGCGACGGCGCGGGTCTTGCCGAAACCGCCCTTGAGCTGTGCATGCGTGATCGGCTTGACCGCGAGCAGCGACAGGACGATGCGCGACTTGGCCGAGACGTCGGCCGGCCACGACGGCTCGGCGCCGAGCGCGCGATCCTCCTCGCCGCCGACCTTGAGCGTGAACTGCAGGCTGCAGTCGTCGAGCTCCGCGCCTTCGGCGAACATGCCGCGGCGCGCCCGCTCCACGAGCTGGTCGCGCACGGCCTCGAAGCTCTTTGCATCGGCCTTGGGCAGCGGCAGCTCGTATTCGTGGCCGACATCGGAGAAGCCGATGCCGAAGGCCGAGAACACCGGCGCCAGCGCCGGCACGATGATGCTGCGGATGCCGGCGGCCGCGGCGACGCGGCACGCCAGCAGCGGACCGGCGCCGCCGAACGCGGCGAGCACCGTGTCGTCGCCAATCGTCGCCTGGGCCTTGAGCGCCGCTGCGATCTTCGCCACCCAGGCCTCGATCATCGCCTCGGCCGCCGCGTCGACATCGATGCCCAGCGGCTTGGCGACGTGTTCCTCGATCGCCGCCCGCGCGCGCGCGGCGTCGATCTTCAGCTGCCCGCCGAAGTAGGTCGCCGGATCGAGCAGGCCACGGACCAGCACGGCGTCGGTGATGGTCGCCAGCGTGCCGCCGAGACCGAAACAGGCCGGACCGGGGGCACCGCCGACCGATTCCGGACCGACGCTCACGGCCTTGCCGCCACCGACCTTGATGATCGAACTGCCGCCGACACCGACGGAAACCACCGCGGACAGCGGGAAGGAGGTGGTCACGCCCTCGACCTGGCCACGGCTGTCGACGCGCACCTGGCCGTCCTGCACTTCGAGGATGTCCGTCGTCGTGCCGCCGACGTCCATCGACAGCAGATGCTTGAAGCCGTAGTGCGCCGCCAGCGCACGCGCACCCTCGGCGCCGCCGCGCGGCCCGGAGCTGTAGGTCTTGATCGCGATGGTCTTGGCAACGCGCGCCGAATAGCCGTCGTTGCGGAAGATCAGCAGCGGGTTACGCGTCTTGTAGTCGCGCAGCTTGCGCTCCGCGCTGTACAGAAAACGCTCCATCGCCGGATGCAGGAACGCATTGAGCAATGCGGTCCAGGCGCGGCGCACGTCGTCGCCGTCCTCGACGACTTCGTGCGAGTACAGGACCGGCACCGCGCCCAGCAGATGCTGCGGGAACTTGCGCAGCAAGGTGTGCTTGAGATCGTTCTCGAGCACGTTGCGGCGGGCGCCGCCGCAGGCGACGACGATACGGTTGGCACCGCTCGACGCCAGCTGGGTGACCGCGCGGGTGACCGCGGTATCGAGGGCTTCGCCTTCGAGCTTGGCATCGAGTACGGTAATGCGCTCGCCGACGATCGCGTCGAACAGCCCGCCGTCTTCCGCCTTGCGGATCGCCTCGGCAGCAAGCGTGCCGCCGAGAATCAGACCCAGGCGCGGACCCTTGCGCTCGACCAGGGCATTGGTGCCCTGGGTCGTCGAGTAGCGGATGTACTCGGTCGACAGCAGCAGCGCCTGAATGTCTTCTTCGCCGTAGATCTGCGCCGACACCTTGCTCAGGCCGTCGAGCAGGCACTTCGAAAGATCGTAGGGCGTGGTGATGGTCTTGGTGCGGTAGACCTGGGCACCGTCGATCACGCAGATATCGGTCAGCGTGCCGCCATTGTCGATGTTGATCAGCTTGCCGGCAGCCGCCGGCGCGCGCGCCGGCATCGCGCCGGCCGCGTTCTTTTGCACTGCGGTATTCATGCCCGCCCTCGGGTTGGAAGGAAGTAAGGCAGCGGGTCCATTGCCCGCCGTGCTGGCAATTCGGCCATGTCGTCTCCTCGGAAGCACTCAGCCGGTTGTCTCGTTCTTGGGTCGTGCAGGCCTGAGCCACACGACGATTTCAGACTAGCGAAAGGCCCGTCACCCACCACCACCCCGACGGGTAGTTCCTGTGCGCGGGGAACGCGAGATCATGCGTCGTGCAGGGCCCCGGCCATGCACATCGCGTCGTGCCCGCGCGCCGGGCCGGCCGATGGGCAGGCCCAGAACATCCGCGAACGAGGAGAGCGATACATGAAGCGAGCGACATTCATCGCTGCAACGGCGGCGATGCTGGCGACCGGCGCAGCCGGCGCACAGTCGGACGATGCAACGCCGCGACGAATCGAGAACATGGGCAGACCGGTCTACGTCGCGCCGATGATCTCGTTCACCGTCGACGACAGCGCGCGCCGGACCAAGGTCGGGTATGGCGGCACGCTCGCGCTCGGCACGCGCGTGCTGAGCTTTGCCGCCGTCGAGGCGATGGCCTACTACACCAAGTTCAACGACGAGAACGATATCTACGTCGGTGCCCGCACCGAGGCCACCGGTTACGGCGGCAACCTGCTGCTGTTCCCGCTGCCGGGTGCGATGCGCGACGTGTTCCTGCTCGCGGGCGCCGCCTACAACGACGTGCGCCAGCACCCGTACACGGCCGGCGGTGCGGTGGGGCTCGCCGACTACGACTCCACGGTCTACGACCTGGGCCTGGGTTATCTCGGCGCCTTCGACCTGTTCGGCAACCCGGCGGCCCTGCGCTTCGAGGCCAGGTACCGCCTCGACGACCACGGCGAGGAAGGCCTGGGCGACGGCAGCGACGATCAGTTCGGCGACGTCGTGCTCAGCGCGGGCTTCATGTTCCCGCTGTTCTACAGCCCGCCGCCGCCCCCGCCGGCGCCCGAACCGGTCGAGGTCGTCGCGGTGGCGGATGCCGACTACGACGGCGTGATCGACGACATCGACCAGTGTCCCGATTCGCCGTACGGCGCCACCGTGGATGCGACCGGCTGCACGCCGGCCCCGGAGCCCGAGCCCGAACCGGTCTGCGCGCCGGTCGGCGAGAACGGCGAAGTGGATCTGGCGGGATGCACGACCGGCGACGTCGTCGTGCTGCAGGGCGTCACCTTCGAGTTCGACAGCGAGCGGCTGACCGCCGACGCGCAGACGATCCTCGATGGTGTCGTTGCCGCGCTGCAGGCGGCGCCAGACATCAGCGTCGAGGTCGGCGGCCACACCGATGCCCGCGGCGCCGACGACTACAACCAGCGCCTGTCCGAGCGTCGCGCCGCCAGTGTTCGCGACTATCTGGTGGACCGGGGCATCGACGGCGCGCGCCTGAGCGCGGTCGGCTACGGCGAGGCCAGCCCGGTGGCGGACAACGATACCGATGAAGGTCGCGAGCAGAACCGGCGTGTCGAACTGACCGTGCAGTAGCCCTCCATGCGCAGCCCGGTTCCGTGCCGGGCTGCGCTTCCTCCTCCCATCACACGACTGCCGATGAAAAGAAGAATTGCCGCCCTCGTCTGCCTGTCGGCGTCCACGGGCGCTTCCGCCACCTACGGTCCGTTCGAGCACGGCTACGGCATCAAGTCGATGGGTGCCGGCGGCGTCGGCTTCGCTCATGCCGAGGACGGGTCCACGCTCAACGCCAATCCCGCCACGGCCGCGCTGCTCGGTCATCGCCTCGACGCCGGGCTCAACTGGGTGACGGTGCTGCCCGGCGGTCGGCTGCTCGGCAACGCCGCCGGACCGGATGACACCTTCAAGTCCGACGGCCAGCGTCATTTCCCGATCCCGCAGGGCGCCTACGTGCGTCCGCTGACCGGGCGGGTGACGGTGGGCGCGACGATGTTCGCGGCGGGACTGGGCAGCGACTACAAGCGCAATCCCTACGCGCGCTTCGGCGGCGATCCGCGCGGCGGCCTCGGGCTGAACCAGGCCGGCGTGTCCTGCGTGATCGCGTTCCGGCCGCATCCCGATCACGCGCTGGGTTTCTCGCTCAACCTCGGCTACCGCGAACTGGAGATCGAAGGCATCCAGCCCTTCGCGTCACTGTCCGAGAACCCGGGCAAGTTCACCAACCAGGGGCGCGACGGCGGCTTCGGCGGCAGCGTGACCGTGGGGTGGGTCGGCGATCTCGGCGGCGGCCTGAGCGTCGGCGCCGCGTACCGCAGCCGGACCTGGATCGAGCGGCTCGACGACTACGCCGGCGTGCTGCCCAACCAGGGCCAGCTCGATCTGCCGGCGATCTGGGGAGGCGGCCTCGCCTACCGCTTCACCCCCGACGTGACCGTGTCCGTCGACGTCCAGCACGTCGAGTACGAGCAGGTCGCTGCCTTCGGCAATCCGCTGTCGCGCCTGGACGAAGGCAAGCCGCTGGGCTCGGACGACGGTCCCGGTTTCGGCTGGGACGACCAGACCATCTACAAGATCGGCGTTGTCTGGAAACCGCGCGAGCGCCTGACGCTGCGTGCCGGCTACAGCGAGTCCACCGTGATCGTGCAGCCGTCCGACACGCTGTTCAGCCTGCTGGCACAGGTCACCGGCAAGCGCCACGTCACCGTGGGCTTCACGCAGGAGCTGCGCGGCGGCTGGGAGTTCAGCGGCTACTACGCCCACATGGGGCGCAACGAGGTCGCCGGCGAGAACTCCATTCCCGCCGCGCTCGGCGGCGGCGAAGCCAACGTCTTCATCCGCAGCTACTCCGGCGGCTTCTCGCTGGGCCGGCGCTTCGGCGGGCCCTGATCCCGCTCAGAACAGGACGCCGAGGCCGCCGATGACGACGCGCCCGGCGGCCGGCTCGTAGTAGCGGCCGCCGAAGGCGTTGACCCGCAGGTTGTCGGTGTAGTCGATGTCGAAGACGTTGTTGAGTGCGAGCCATGGCCGCAGCGTGAGCTCGCCGGCGCGCCCCTCCCAGGACAGCCGCGCATTGGCGACGACGTATCCGGGGACGCGTTCGTCGTTGGCGTCCTCGGCGTACACGCGGTCGAGTGCGACGGCCTGCACGCGCGCAAGCCAGCCGGGATGCGGCGTCCACGCAGCCTCGACGAACAACTGCTGGCGCGGAATGCCGGGCAGGTCGTTGCCGCCGAAATCGCTGTCGCCGAGCCGGTAGGCGTCGTAGCGATAGTCGTTGACGCTGTACGCACCGGACACCGTCAGCGACGGCAGTGCCTGCCAGGCGACACTCAGCTCGACACCGTCGCGCTCGGTCGCGCCGGCGTTGCGATAGAAGCTGCGGCCCGGCTGGTCGTCCAGTTCGAAGCGCACCAGCTCGTCGTCGTTGCGCACGCGGTAGACGGCCAGTTCGGCACGCAGGCTCGCGCGTTCGAGCTTGATCCCCGCCTCGAGATTGCGCGACTGCGCCGCCTCCAGGTCTGGGTTGAAGCCGCCGCCGCCCGGATTCGCGAGTTCGTTGTTGGTGGGTGTCTCGAAGCCGCTGCCGTAGCGTGCGTACAGCAGCGTGTCCGCGGCGAGCCGGTAGCCGAGGCCGAGGTTGAAGCTGGTTTCCTCGAAGCGCCGTCGGCCGCTGTCGTCGCCGTCGCCGACGAAGGCATCGTCGACGTCGAGGCGGATCTCGTCGTAACGCAGGCCGAGCGCCGCGAACCAGGCCTCGCCGAGCGCCACCTGGTCGACGACGAAGACGCCCACGCCGCGCGCCTTCTCGACCTGGTCCAGCGTCTGCTCGCCGCGCACGCCGCCTTCGGCATTGTCGAAGCGCTCGCGCGCATCGCGCTGCGATTCGAAGTCGCCGCCGAAACTGAGCGTATGCGCCAGGCCTACGGTCGCGAACCTGCGGTCGAGCTGCGCTCCGACGCCGCCGAAGCGACGGTCGAACACGGTCTGGCCGCCACCCGCGAACGGCAGCCGGTTGGCGAAGTCGCGCTCGCCGAGCCAGCCGCGCACACGCAGCTCGGTCGCGCCATCCAGCGCCCGCGACCAGTTGGCCGCGACGCGCTGCTGCTCGATGCGCTCGCCGACCGCGAACCGCAGTGCCGCCGGATTGGCGGCCGACGATTCGGCGTCGGCTTCCGCCCGCGTCAACGCGCCCGGGTCGAGTGCATCGATCTCCAGCGTGTTGAGCGACAGGTCGAGCACGCCGCCGCCCACTGCGGCACTGAGCCGCCCACTGGCCAGGGTGCTGTCCGCGGCCATGTTGTCGCGATGGCCGTCGAGTTCGCGGCGGGCGATCGACGCCAGCCCGCTGATGTTCTCGCCGACGCCGCCGGCCTCGGCCCGCCAGCGACGCTCGCCGAGTTCGCCCACGACCAGGTCGACGCGCCCGTAGCGGCGCTCCGGCGCACTGCGCGTGCGCAGGCCGACGACGCCGCCGGCGCCGTTGCCGTAGAGCGCCGAGGTGGGGCCGCGCAGCACTTCGACGCGATCGAGCAGGGCGAGGTCCAGCGCATCGAGATCGGTCTGGCCGTCCGGCATGGTCAGCGGCACGTCGTCGAGCAGCACGCGGATACCGCGCACACCGAAGCTCGCGCGACTGCCGAACCCGCGGATCGACAAGCGCAGGCCCTGGTTGAGGTTGTAGCGGTTCTGCGCGTACACGCCGGGCACGCGGACCAGCGCCTCGTCGAGCGCGAGCTGCGGATCGCCGCGCAGATCGCTCGCCGACACGGCGCCGATTGCGGCCGGTGTCTGTGACCACGGCAGGTCAATGCGCGGGCTGGTGACCTCGATCGGATCGAGCGGCTGCTGGGCCTGCGCGGTCGCAAGGACCGCCGGCGCGAGCAGGCCGGCGACGAGACAGCCGGTGGAGAGGCGGCCGGTGGCGAAACAGCGTATGGGCATGGATCGGAATTCCGGGGGCGTGTTCAAACCGAAGGCCGGGCCGCGATGCGGTCCGGCCTTCGGCATGTTAGCGATCGGCTCCGGTCGTGCCTCACCTGTTTGCGGTGCGAGGCATGCGACCTGCCGGCAGCGTCAGTTCCCGGCGGGCGGCGCCAGTGTCAGTGCGGCCCGCTGTTCGATGAACATCTTGATCGCGGCGATCTCCTCGTCGCTGAAGACGTCGCCGTACCTGGGCATGCCGAGCGGCTTCAGCGCACCGTCGCGCACCACGGCGACGAAGTAGTCCGTCACCCCGGGTTCCAGCAGCCGCAGGTCCGGCAGCACGCCGCCACCGACCGCACCGGCACCGTGGCAGACCGCGCAATAGTGCTGGTAGTGCTTCTGACCGAGGGCAAGCGTCGCTTCGTCAGCGTCCGGAGCCTTGGGCGGCGTCAGCGGCTCCGGCTCGGCGCGCGCCGGCAGCGTTGCCTTGCCGCCGAGCTTGAAGACCAGCATGCGGCCGGTGTGCTGCCGCCCCGCGGCCTGGGTCACGCCGCCGCCGAGCAGCGCACCGGCGCCGCCCCAGCCTGCCATCAGCACGACGTACTGTTCGCCGTCCATCTCGAAACTCATCGGCGCGGCGATCACGCCGGACTGCACGTCGTACGACCAGCGCTTCTCGCCGGTGTCCGCGGTGTAGGCCTCGAACTGGCCGGTCGCGGTGCCCTGGAACACCAGATTGCCGGCGGTCGCGAGCGTACCGCCGTTCCAGTAGACCGGACGCGGCGCGCGCCAGACTTCCTTCTGGGCGACCGGATCCCAGGCCAGCAGGGCGCCGGAGCCGAACTCGGCCGGCAGGTCGACGATGTCGGCAAGGCCGGCACCGGTGTTGAAGCCGCGCAGCCCGAAGGTGAAATCCTTGCCCTCGTTGCTGTAGATGCCGGCGAGTTCCTGGTAGGGGATGTAGACCAGCCCGGTATCCGGCGAGTACGACATCGGCTGCCAGTTGTGCGCGCCGAGCGGGCTGGGCCACTGCACCGACGGCGCGGTCACGTAGCGTGCGCCCTCGGCCTCGATCGGTCGGCCGGTCTTCAGGTCGACGCCGGTCGCCCAGGTGACCTTGCCGTAGGGTTCGGCCGAGAGCAGTTCGCCGGTCTCGCGGTCGAGCACGTAGAAGAAGCCGTTCTTCGGTGCCTGCATGATGACCTTGCGCGTCGTCTCGCCCATCGGCAGTTCGGCAAGGATCAGGTGCTGCGTCGCGGTGAAGTCCCAGGTGTCGCCGGGCGTCACCTGGTAGTGCCAGACCAGCTTGCCGGTATCCGGCCTGAGCGCGAGGATCGACGAGACATAGAGGTTGTCGCCGCCGCCGGGGCTGCGCATCTCGCGGTTCCACGGCGAGCCGTTGCCGGTGCCGATGTAGAACAGGTCGAGCTCAGGGTCGTAGGCCATGGCATCCCAGGTCGTACCGCCGCCGCCGTACTCCCAGTACTTGTCGCCGTTCCAGGTCTTGGCGGCGGCCTCCAGCTCGGGATGCTCGTAGGGCTTCGACGGATCGCCGGGCACGGTGTAGAAGCGCCACAGCATCTTGCCGGTCTCGGCGTCGTAGGCGGAGAAGTAACCGCGCACGCCGAACTCGGCACCGCCGTTGCCGATGATCACCTTGTCCTTGATGACGCGCGGCGCGCCGGTGATCGTGTACGGCTTGCTGTTGTCGGTAGTCTGTACGCTCCACACCGGCTTGCCGGTGGCGGCGTCGAGCGCGATCAAACGACCGTCGAGCGTGCCCAGGTACACCTTGCCCTTCCACAGCGCCACGCCACGGTTGTTGACGCCGCAGCAGGCCTGTTCGCCCTTGACCTTCTCGACCTGCGGATCGAACTGCCACAGCAGCTTGCCGCTGCGCGCATCGACGGCGATCGCACGGCTCCAGGCCAGCGTCGCGTAGAGCACGCCGTCGTGATACAGCGGCGTCGACTGCAGGCCGCGCTTGTTGTCGAGATCCAGCGACCACGCCAGACCCAGTTCGCCGACGTTGTCGGCCTTGATCTGCTCGAGCGGGCTGTAGCGCTGCTCGGAGTAGCCGCGACCGTAGTTGAGCCAGTCGCCGCCGCCGTCGGCAAGCGCGACGATGTCGTCGCCGTCGATGTCGGCGACCTGCTTCGCGGCGGGGGCATCCGCCTTCGGGGACTCGGCGTCGCCGCCGGACCGCGAGCACGCTGCCAGCAGGCCGATCAGCAGCGCACAGGCGAGGCTGCGCATCGTGGTGGTCATCAGGATTCTCCTCGGTGCCTTGGTGTTCTGCAGCAGCGAAACTTATGACACAAGCCGGCCGCGCCCCGCTACACCCGGCCCAGCCGTTGCAGGGCGACGTGCGTCAGGTACTTGTCGTAGATCGACTCGTCGTTGACGGAGGTCTTGTGGCCGCCGGACAGTTCGCGCACCTGTTCGAGCCGCGTAATGCGTCCGGTCTGGAATTCGTAGGCGTGCACGTAGGCCCACGACCAGTACGGGTGCGCGCCGTTCATGAAGCGCTGTCCGTCCTTCTCGTAGAGGCTGTAGCAGCCGTCGAAGGAGCGGAACTCGAGGCCCTGGCGGTCGTAGGTCACCATCGCCACCGGCATCCAGTTGCGCGCGTCGAACCACACGCGCTTCTTGCTCACCGGCGCGCGTGTGAAGCCCGTGGGTTCGGCCTCGCAGATGATCGTCTCCGGCACCATCTCGACGACGCTGTCGAAGAAGCTCTCGTTCTTCGGCCCGCCCTGCACCGGATGCTCCCAGTTCTCATGCTCGGGATGCCAGCCGCCGGAGACGCCGGCGAGCAGCGGCTGACGGCCGATGACCTTGTAGTTGCCCCAGGTATGCAGCGGATCGCCCGCCGCCCAGGCATCGGACAGATAGAGCGCGGAACCGGCGACCAGCGGCTCGAAGCGCTGGTTGGTCGGAAACTGGCGCACACGCCGGAAGTGCGGCACGTAGCCGTAGAGCTCGGGAAACTCGTTCTGGTCGTAGGGCCAGATGTTCAGATAGCTCGCGCCGCGTTCGCTTTCCGGCGCGGTGTAGACCACCGTGTTGAAGCGCAGCTTGTCGGCGTGCTTGGTCCAGTACGGTCTGGGCTCGAGTACCAGGCGCCCCACCGGCGACAGCTCGGCCCAGACGAGATCGTAGCGATAGTCCACGTTGCCGCCGGCGGCGACGTTGGACTCGCGTATCGCGAACAGGTTGGCATCGTGCCGTCCCCAGGACAGGGTCAGGCCGGCGAACAGTTCCAGCGCATCCCCGCTGCCGGGAAACGGATGTCCGCCGATCCACGGCTGACCGTCGGCGGTGACGACGTTGCCCTGATCGTCGAAGCGCGCCTGTCCCTGGTGCCTGAGCGTGGCCTCCAGGTACTCCCAGGGACCGAGCTTCATCCAGTCGGTCGTCGTCGGCACCACCTTGAGGCGGCGCCCCATCCTGGCGACGTGGTGATACTTGGCCGGCTCGAGCAGGTCCTTCACGTGCTCGACGTTGTCGGCGGTGATGAAATCACCGGTCTTGATCCGCCCTTTCGTATACGCCTCGATCGACAGCAGCTCGTCGGGATAGGCCCGGCCGATCTCGCCGGTCGCGGCGATGGTCGGCCACAGCGGCGCCAGCAGCCCGGCGCCGGCGACGCGCGCACCGCGCTGCAGCAGCTCCCGGCGACTCAGACGCGACGACCAGCGCAGCGGCGTCATCGCCCTTCCCCGCGTCCTTGCGGAAAAGGAAAGCCGGCGGCATCGCGCCGCCGGCTGGAGGAGGCCGCCTGCTGGGGAGCGAAGGCGGCGGGGAGAGACGGCTCGGACATCGGCTCAGAACTGATACGTCAACCTCAACGTGAACTCCTCGGCGAAATCCAGCGTCGACAGCAGGTTGTCGTTCGGATTGCCCCAGAGTTCGCCATTGATGTAGTTGTAGAAGCCTTCGACGGTCACACCCTTGCCCGGGTTCCAGCGCACGCCGGGCTGGGCGAAGATGCCGCCTTCCGGGTCGAACAGCGTCGCGAACTCGATTTCCCAGATCTTGTTCGGGAACGGCTGCAGGAAGCCGAATACCACGTAGTTGGCGTTGTCGTTCTTGCCGGTGGTCGCACGCGTCGCCGTCGGCTCGAGCTCGTTCAGGGGCTTGCCGCCGTAGCCGGACAGATGGCGGCCGACCAGATCGCTGCGATTCTTGGTCAGCGCCTGGAACACGATGTAGGTGCCCGGGAACTCGGCGAAGAAGCGGTGCCACTTGTCGATCACCAGCGACACCGTGTACTCGTCCTGACGGATGTACTCCTGGCCGAGGGTGATGTTGGTGAAGGTGCGCTCCGGCGTGTACTGCGCCTCGATGTTGAAGATCAGCTGGTTCAGGAAGTCGTTGTCAGACTCGTTGACATAGCTGACACCGAGGGCAAACACGTTCTCCTGAAAGTACTCGCGCTCGATGTGCCCGCGCAGGCTGTCGTTGGCGGCGATGAAGAAGGTGTTGAGCTGCGCGGCGGCCTGTCGGGCATTCTCGACCGGTGTTGCGTAGACGTCCTGGGAGCCATCAAAGTCGGTGATGCTCGCATTCAGACCGGTGATTCCATCCAGCCGCACCTCGGCTGCGTAGCGGAACCACTCGTCGGCCGAGTACACGCCGCCGGGTGACGCCTCGAACGGCGAATTGGCGAGCGCTTCGCCTGAATCGGCATAACGCCGGCACAGCGTCGCGTCGAAGGCACCGCCGTTGCAGAAGCCGCCATCGCCGGCCGGCACCTTGGCCGCGTAGAGCACGTTCACCAGGCTGCCGAGCGGGCCGGTGAGCTGCTTGTTGACGCCGCTCTTGGTCCAGCGATAGACGCCTTCCGGCCCGTAGCGCCGTGATGCCGCCGCCTGCCAGCCCCACTGGCCGTAGTCCGCCTTCAGGCGCAGGCCGTAGACGAGCTCGTCATCGTAGCCGCCCTGCTCGTAGCGGTCCTGGACCGTGAACTGCACCGGGATGATGTTGTACGGCGTGTTCGGGTTGCCCAGCACGGTCGGCTGGAACTTGCCGACATAGCTGTCGAGCAGGATGTTGTCCGTCATCTGGTAGCTCAGACGGGCAGACAGCATCGGCACGCGCTTGTCGGAGAACTCCTCGAGCGCACGATCGAGAATCGAATGGCGTCGCAGATCGAGACCGTTCGGCAGATCGAACACGCGGAAGAAGATCGACTGGCCCCAGGCGATCTGCTGGTTGCCGATGCGGAAGTTGAAGTCGCCGGTGTTGTACTCGAGTACCAGCGCCGGGAAGTAGACCTGATAGTCGCGGCCGGTCCACTCCAGCGGATTGGGTGTGTTGCCGCCGGCCACGATGTAGTCGAAATAGTTCGGCGACCGGGTGTAGAGCCGCTCGTCGAAGTCCTCGCCACCTTCGATGCCGTTGTTGAATTGCTCGACACTGCGCGCGTCCCATTCGTCGTAGAACGTCGGATCGTAGACCGCACGCACACGCGCGATCAGGCGCAACTCGGACGAAAAGCGGATGCCGACCTCACCCTCGGCACGCAGCACCGTGTAGTTGAAGTCGTTGTCGACCGACACGATCTCGTCACCGCGACGGATGTTGTCGCCAAATAATGGAAGCACGACAGAGCCCCACTCGCCGAGTTCTGTGCCCGGCACCAGCACCTGCAGCAGGCCATCTGAGCCGCCAACGACCGGCAGCAGCGCCGGCGGCACGAACGCCGTGCGCCCAACAGACCGATCGTTGAAGTAGTTGCCGCCCTGATTGTTCGGATTCTCCAGCGCCGTCGTGCGCGCCGCCATCTCCGCGCGGACAAAGCCGCCGAAGCTGACGTCCATGTCCTCGAACAAGCCGGCCGACGCCGGAACGCTCAGTCCGAGACCCACTGCAAGGGCGCCGGATTTCAGCAGGTGCTGCCGGACGTGAAAGTCGTTCATTGCCTTAAGTCCTCTCTCTCCAAAGAGACACACCTTGAATGCGGCTCGCTCGATGCCCCGGTCTTGTCGCGCCGGAGTGCGCTTGCGAAACCCCCAAGCGAAAACTAGTTGCGCAGCCTTACTGCTCCACTCTCAGAATCCGTGCGGCATTGCCGACCGCAAGCGGCGCGCTGCCGTCCTGCGGGTGTGCGGCGCCGCTGTACCAGCCGGTGGCGACATCTGCACCTTCGACCCGCGTCCACGTCGCGCCGTTGTCGCTGCTGACCAGCATGTCGCGCATGCCGGTGACGAGCACGCCGCCGGCTGCACTGATGCTGACGCCAAGCAGATTGGCGTGAGTCGGACGCTCGACCGCGGTCCAGCTGACGCCGTCGTCCTCGGTCTTGAGGATGTAACCCTCCTGTCCGACGGCATAGCCGCTGCCGTCGGCGCGCAGGCTCAGGCCGAACAGCGTCGGATCGACTCCGTCGACAGCGCTTTCGCCGGCATGGCCGACCTGCCAGCTCTGGCCACCGTCGTCGCTGCGCAGCGCCAGTCCGAGTTCGCCGACGACCCATGCGCGGCCATCGTCGGCCAGCTGCACGCCGTACATGCTCGGCTCGAAGAAATCCCCGAGCCGTCCTGCGGTGTCCTTGAAGGTGCCGGCCCATTGCGGCGCACTCGGCGCCCAGGTCCGGCCGCCGTCGGCCGAGCGCAGCAGCGCACCGAAGGCGCCGACCGCGAGCGCAACGCCGTCAGCGTTGACGTCGACACCGAACAGGCGTTCCTGGGTGCCGCTCTGGACTTCGCTCCATTTCCCGTCAGCGCCGCGCACCAGCACCGCGCCCATCTGGCCGACGGCGATCGCGCGCTCGCCGCGCACAGCCACGCCGAGCATCGACAGTCGCGTCGGCGTCGCTTCGCGCGTCCAATTCGCGCCACCATCCGTAGATCTGAGTATCTCGCCGCCCGCGCCGACCGCGTAGCCGGTCGCGCCGTCGAAATCGACGTCGAACAGCGCCTCGTGCGGGATACCGCTCGACACTGTGACCGGTGTCGGCGCGGCGGAGCCTGCGCCTGCGAAAACGAGCGCAATCACGATGCTGATCCTGCCCATCCATCCTGCCTGCATGCTGATCTTCCCGAAGTAGCGGGGGCGCTTGCGCGCCCCCGCTCGAGGCTTACACCTGGCCCAGACGCTGCAGGGCCTGCTGGGTGAAGAAGCGGCTGTACATCTTCTCGTCCTCGCCCTGCTTGAAGATGCTCTGGTAACCGCCCGTGCATTCCTTCTGGTGGGCGATTCGGCTCATGCGCCGGGTCTGCGAGTCGAACGACATCACATAGGTCCACGACCACGCCGTGTTCTTGCCGTCCGGGCCCTTGACCTCCTTGTCGCCGGCCTTGTACTGGCCAAAGCCGGCCTCGAAGTTGACCCAGGGCTTGTCCTGACGATCGAAGCGGATGCAGCCGCAGAACAGACTGTTGCGCACGTCGCAGTAGGCGATGCGGCGGCCGACCGGCGAACGCGGATAGCCGACCGGCTTGGATTCGAGCACGACCACTTCGGGTGCGAGCTCGTACTCGACGTCGAAGAAGGTCTCGCCCGTCGGCCCGCCGTGCACGTTGTGCACCCAGTTGTCGGAATCCGCACCGCCCCAGTTCGAGTTGAACGCCCCGAGCATCGGCTTGCGCTCGAGAATCTTGTACTCGCCCCAGGTCCGCATCGGATCGCCGGCGGCCCAGGCATCCGACAGGAACCAGGTCACGCCCGGGATCAGCGGTTCGAAACGCTGGTTGGTCGGGAACTGACGCACGCGGCGGAACTGCGGCAGGTAGCCGTACAGGTCCGGGAACTTGCGCTGGTCGTAGTACCAGGTCGACAGGAACGAGCTGCCGGCCACGTCCTGGGTGGCGGTGAACAGCACCGTCTGCAGACGCACGAGGTCCTTCATGTCGCGGAAGACCTTGCCGTCGCAGCGGCCCTGCACCTGCAGCTCGGCCCAGACCAGGTCGTAGCTGTAGCCCTTCGATCCGTCCGGATTGAACACGGTGTCGTTGATCGCGTACTGATTGTAGTCGCCGCGGCCCCACGACATCGCCATGTTGGCCTGTACTTCGTCGCCGGTCTTCGGGTCCGGGAACGGCATGCCGCCAGCCCAGTTCGAGCCGTCCGGCATGACCACGTTGCCATCGGCATTGAACTTGCCCGCAAGCCCGTTCTTCAGGTTGCGCATCGTTGCATCGTAGTACTCGTACGGGAACATCTTGGTCAGATCCGTTTCCGTCGCGCGGATCTTGATCTTGCGATTCATCGTCTTGATCTGGTCATAGACGATGGGATCGAGCAGCTCCTTGACGACGTCGACGTTCTGCGCGGTGATGAAATCGCCGGGCTTGATCTTGCCCTTGGTGTACATCTCGATCGACATCAACTCGTCGGGGTAGGCCTTGGCGATGCTCTGCTCGGCGGCGAACAGCTTTGACAGCGGCATCAGCACGCCCGCCCCGGCGCCCATCGCCACGTTCTTCATCAGCTGGCGACGTCCGTAGTTGAAGTCATATTTTCTGATATGCATCTGACTCTCCTCTTCTTGCCATCTGTACGGCCCGCTGGAAGCCGGGGGGCGCGTTCCGGCCTACCTCGTCGTGCTCCTGTCGGGCCCGCCGCGGCAGATGACGTGCATACGTCCCTGCCGCGTGCCCGGATGAATTCGCGCTGCTGCCATCATCCCGCTGCCGGCACCGCGCGCATCGCGGACGGCGGGTCAGAGTCCATGAACTGGGTCAGGTCGACCGACTCGCCGACCATCAGGTCCTCGCGCGCCGCGAACTTCGGCTTGATCAGCCACACCAGCAGCGGCAGCACCATCAGCGCCAGCACCATGTTGATCAGCATGATCGCGACCAGCAGCAGGCCCATGTCGGCCATGAACTTCAGATCCGACAGGAAGTACCACGGCAGGATGCCGATCAGCATGATCGTCGCCGTGAACATGATCGCCTTACCGGTCGTCGTCAGCGCGGCGGTGATCGCCTTGCCCCAGTCGTGACCCTGGCTGGTGAACTCCTCGCAGATGCGTGACAGCAGGTAGATGCCGTAGTCGATGCCGACGCCGACGCCGAGCACCGCCACCATCACCGAGTTGATGTCCAGACCGATGCCCATCACGTGCATGGTCGCGGTCAGCAGGAAGTTCGACAGGTTCACCGGGATCAGCACGATGACCGCGGCGACGACCGAGCGGTAGGCGTAGGTCGCGACGACGAAGATCGCGAAGTTCAGCAGGCCGAGGATCAGCCAGTGATAGCGGCTGACGACGACGTTCATCGCCTGCTGCAGCGCGATCGTGCCCGACGCCAGCCGTACGGTGAAGGCCTCATGGTCGGTGCCCACGGCCTCGACCGCGCGGCGCGCGCTGGCCAGGGCGGCGTCGACCGTCTCCTGCTTGTTGTCCTTGTACCAGAGCGAGATCGTGGAGTTCTGGAACTCGAAGTCGGTGATGTGGCTGAAGTTCACCGGATTGGTGCCGAAGACCACCGCGTTGCCGGCGGCGCGCACCGCGCTGTCGGTCGGGTCCAGCGGCAGCCACTTGGGATTGCCGCCGGAGAACAGGCGGTTGCCTTCCATCATGTAGTCGGTGAACGACAGCGTCGCGCGTGGCGGCATGGTCTCGTCGGCCTCGACCATCGCCTGGATCGCCATCGACACCTCGACCACACCCGGCGTGCGCGCGATGCGGTTGTTGATGTCGCGCTCCCGGGCTTCGAGCACGATCTCCAGCGTGTTGACGCCCGGGAAGTGATCGTTGACGGCGCGGATCGCCGTATTGAAGTCCGAGTCCTCCCACAGCAGGTTCGAGCCCTCGACCGGGTTGCCGATCTTGATCTGGAAGCTCAGCGCGATGGCGGCGATGGCGATGATGGTGAACACCGCCGTGGTCAGGCGCGCCTTAGGGCCGTAGGTGCGCGAGGCGATGCGCTCCAGCGCACGCTTCTGCAGCGCGTGGAAACCGGCATCGTCCTTCTCCGCGACGATCGCCTCGATGTTGCGCGGCGCCGGCAGATAGGACAGCAGGATCGAGATCAGGAACACGCCGGTGGGGATGATGCAGAACGCCCAGAAACCGCAGAACAGCGCGAAGCGTTCCATCGCCGGAATCGGCGCCACCGCGATGAAGACGATACCGAGGGCGTCGGTGATGACGCCGAGAATCGACGGCGCCATCATCACGCCCATCGTGATCTCGGCCGCCTTGCGCTTGTCCTTGATCTGCGCGTAGATCTCGTAGAAGCGCTCGGTGAACTGCACGCAGTGCGAGAACGATCGCGCGATCAGCAGCAGCGGCACGATCATCAGCAGCGGCTCGATCGGCGAGGTGATCCAGCCGACCAGCCCGAAGCCCCAGATGGCGGCCGTCGCCGAGCAGACGATCGGCGTCAGCGTGCCGGCGACGTTGCGCATGTACAGCGCCAGCGCGACGACGAGTGCCAGCAGGGTGATGCCGAAGATGGTGTAGGTCTGCTCCTGCAGCTTGTAGACCCAGCCGGTCAGGATCGGCTGGCCGACGACGTAGAGTTCGTGGTGCTCGTCGCGATACTGCTCGGCGAGCTGCTGCACCTGCTCGAAAACCACGTCGTACTCGAGCAGGTTCTCGAGGAAGGCTGCCGTCACCAGCGTGGCCGTCTCGTCACCCGAAACGTAGAACGTGCGCACGTTCGGACTCTGCTCGACACGGCGGCGGAAGTCGGCGATCTCCTCGTCGGTGTCCGGCACACTGTCTTCCATCAGCGGCCGCATGTCGACGCCATCGGGCGTCGCTTCAGCGTAACGCGCCTTCTCGGTCGCGATCGAGATCAGCGAGTCGTGGTTGATGCCCGGCGTCAGGTCGATGTCACGCGTGAACTGCCAGACCTTGCCGAGCGTCTCGGGGTTGTAGATGTCCTGCCCGTCGGTGCGCTTGATCATCACCGTCACGGTCAGCGGATTGCCGAAGTTCGGGTGATCCTTGAACACCTGGACGAAAGGATCGTCCTTGGGCAGCAGGTCGGAGAAGATCGTCTTGATCGTCACGCCGGGAATGCCGGCGGCGAATCCGAGCGTGACCAGCGCAAAGAACAGCGCGGCCCAGCCGCGGTGCGCCATCACCCAGGCGGCAATCCGGAAACGGGTCGAGTTCATCGGCGCGCCGCCTCCATGGACGGACGGACGCCTGCGGTGCGCCTGCGTGGACTTTCGTCGCCGAATACCGGCATCGAGCGGATATCGCCCAGCCCCACTTGCTGCATTTGCACTCTCCTCTCACGCACCGTTCGCTCGGCAGCATCGACATGCTGGCTGCCGGCCTGTGGCTGTGAATCCAGCCTTGATCATCTTCCGTAATGACCGTCTGGCCATGCACGGGCAGGTCTACTTTGTCGGTGCGGCCGAAACCCGTCACCACCCATTCGGGCAGGTTGACGCACTACCCCCCTGCACCAGAATCCGGAGGACCCCGGCAGCATGGATACGAATTCCGTCATGGGCACGATCAGAGCGCGCGCACGAGGTCCGGTCATGCTGTCTGTCTTACTGGCGCTGACCGGTCCGGCACAGGCCCAGACCGAGCGGCCGGCCGACGATCCGCACCAGGCCGTCGCCGAGTTCCTGCCGAGCTGCGCGCCGCGCTTCGCGCAGATCGACGCACGCGTTGCCGAGGCCGGCGTCGGCGATGCCAGCTACCGACGCGTCGAAGGCTTTCCCTATCTGCGCACCGACCGGCTGATGTCCTCGTACGATCGCGAGCTCGACGATCCCGACAAGCTGGACGCATGGCTGCTGCAGTTGCGCGACAACGACAATTTCTCGCGCGACATCGAGCTCCGCAACCTCGGCCTGGATACGCGCGAACGTTCGACGCTGCTGCTCGACATGCGCCTGTGCGCCGTGTGGTTGTCGTTCATGGAGACCGGTGACCCCGAGCGTCTGCGCGCCATGATCCGGGCCGTTCGCAAGACCGCCGAAGCGGCACCGTCGGCAGCGCCGCCGGAGCACGCCGACGCACCGGCATCGGGCCGCGCCACGCAGCGTGTCTGGCGCGCTGCAGCAAACGACGAGGCGCGCGAGCTGCTCGAACGGTTCGCGCGTCTGCCGCGTGACCCGCTGCGGCGGACCGGGCTGACGGTGGACGGCTGGCTGGCACTGGCGACGGAGTTCGCCCCCACGTGGATCATCGGCAGCGGTCGCGGCAACGCGACGCCTTCGGCGCTCGCCTGGCACGACACGCACCTCGTCGCGGATACCGCCAGGCCCACGGTCTATTTCATGCCTGCGTTCGCCCGCGCCGGCGACACGGTCCTGATGCAATTCCACTATTTCGTCTGGTTCGCGGGCGCGGACGGCGACATCGACGGCGTGATCTGGCGCGTGACGCTCGACGAGAACGGCCGGCCGCTGCTCTACGACAGCCTCGGCGCCGATGGCAGCGCTTATCGCATCCATCGTGCGCAGGCACTCGAGGTCCGTCATCCGCGCACGCTGGCGGCTGGCGTGATCGCCGAAGACGTCCTTGGCACCGGGCCGTTGCGCGTCCATGTCGATGCCGATACCGCCGCCGTCACCGCGGTCGAACCCGGCGAGCCGGTATCCGAGACTGCGGTCGCGACCACAGCGCGCGACTATGCGCTGGTGGCCTACGAGGAGTTGCTGGTGCTGCCACGCGGCGAGGGCACGATGAGTGCGTTCGACGCGAGCGGGCGACTGCGCGTGTCTTCCGGTCACCCGGCGCTGCAGCTCGGCCGCCATCCGCCGCTGGCGCCGTTGCAGCGGACCTTCGACGATCCGCGCCTGGTGGAAGCGTATTTCCTGTTGCCGCTGGACATGGCGCCGGAGCGCGTCGCCGGCAATCAGGTGATCAGGCCGTAGCTGCGCGCCGTCGTGATCGCCCGCAGGCGGTTGTCGACGCCGAGCTTGGCGTAGATGTTCTTCAAGTGGAACTTGACGGTGTTCTCGGAGACGAACAGCCGTCGCGCCATTTCCTTGTTGGACACGCCCTTGGCGAGCAGACCGAGGATCGCCTGCTCGCGCTCGGTCAGATCCTCGATCAGGGCGGCACTGCCCTCGCCGGCGCGACTGTCGGCCGCACCGCCGCAGGCCGCGATCAGGCGGGACAGGTATGCGGCGGCATCGTCCACGTCCGGTGGCGGCGTCGCCTGCAGCTTGGTCAGCAGCGGCAGCAGATCCTCGCGCTCCTCGACGAAGCAGCCGATATAGCCGCCGGTGGCGCCGACGCGCAGCGCTTCGACCAGGGCGCGCAGCGCGGCACGCTCGGTTCCGCTGCGCACGTGCCAGCGCGCCTCCAGCAGGCTCAGCCGCATGCGCGCGTAGGGGCGCTGCGCGCAGCGCCCGGACTGCTGCTGCAGCAGCTTCTGCGCATGCTCCGCGCGACCGCCGTGGATCGCGAGACGAATGGCGCCGTAGACCGGGTCGCCGAGATCGTCGGCGAACAGCATCCACGGCGGTGGCTCCGACGGCGGCATCAGCGTCGCCGCGAGCGTCTGCGCATAGGCCAGATGCCCCGAGGACAACGCGCGGCGGACGCGCTCCCAACCCACCTCGCGCAGCATCCGTGTCCAGCCGTTGGCGCGCGCGATCGACTCCATTTCGTCGAGACGCTCGTCGGCCTGCGCCTTGTTGCCGCGCGCGTCGCAGACCCGCACCATGCTCAGCAGGGCCACCGCGGCGAAATCGGGCAGCGTCGACTCGACGATGATGTCGTGATGCCGCTCGAACAGCGCCTCGGCCGTGTCGAGTTCGTTGGCCTCATACAGCACCCACAGGTAGCAGGCGTTCATGGCCGCGGCGGCGACCGAGCGGTCGAGCAGCGGTCGTGCCTCGCGCGCCGCGACGCGGCAGCGCTTGAGCGCGCCCTGCAGATCGCCCTGCAACAGGCTGACGCTGGCCGCGAGCGCGATGTTGTAGCCGCCGCTGAACGGCGACGAACCGCGCCGGGAATGCTCGTGGGCCAGCTCGATCAGGTGCGCCGCGTCGTCGAAACGGTTCTGCGACAGCGCGTGATATGCCGCGAGATTGCCGGCGGCGCCCAGTTCGAAGGCGGTATAGCCGTCGCTGTCGTCGCGTTCCAGCCGGACACGCCGCACGCGGCGGAACGCCTCGGCGAGATCGTCACTGGAGATCGCCGCCATCGACAGCACCACGTCCGGACGCAGCCGGTTGTCGTGCTCCATGCGCTCCAGTGCTTCCTGCAGCGGCTTGAGCGGCCCGCGACGGTGCAGGAACACGTAGGCCCAGGCGATCTTGACGATCAGCGCCGGGCGCCGTTCGATCGCCTCCCACGGAATCTGCGAGGCCCAGCGCTCCAGGGTGATCAGCTGACCGTCCGGCACCAGCTGCAGCGCCCATACATCGAGCGTATCCGCGGCGAGGTCCCAGTCCTGACTGGCGATGGCGTGATACACCGTCTCGGCGTGCATGCCGGCGTCGCGATGCCAGTGCGCGGCGCGGCGGTGCGCGTCGACGAGGGCCTCCGGATCGCGCGCGCCGAGCTGATCGGCCAGGCAGGTCGAAAACAGGCCGTGGTACTTGAACCAGCGCATCTCGTTGTCGAGGCTGCGCAGGAACAGGCCGGAACGCTCGAGCAGTTCGAGCAGGGATTGCGCGCCTGCGGCACCGGTCACCGCCTCGCACAGCGGGGCCGTGAGTCGCGTGAGCACCGCCGTGCGCAGCAGGAAGTCCTGCACGTCCGGCGGTTGCGTGGCCAGCACGTTGTCCGTCAGGTAGTCCGCCAGTTCGCGCGGCCGGTCCACGTCCAGCGCCGCGAGGCTTTCGCGGACACTGCGGCGTCCCAGCGACAGGCGGAACAGCTGCAGCGCAGCCGGCCATCCTTCGGTCTGGCGGTAGATGGCCTCGACTTCGACGCCGCTGAGCGCCAGCTCCGAGGCGTTCGAGAAGAACGCGCGCACCTCGTCGACCGAGAAGCGCAGCTCTTCGGCCGGAATCAGCAGTGCCCGCCCCTCCACCACCGCACGCGACAGGCCGATCTCCGGGACCGAGCGCGAGCCGACGTACAGCGTCACGTTCTCCGGCAGATGCTCGATCAGCTCACGGAAGAATCGCAGCAGCTCGGCGGCGGTCAGTGTCTGGAACTCGTCGAGGAACAGCGCCGTCGGACGCTCCAGCCGGCGCAGGCACTCGATCATCCAGTCCGAGCGCCGGCGGCTGCGCGCCGGTGGCGGATCGATCTCGGCATCCGGATCGAGCCCGCTGACGAGCGCGCGGATGTGCGGAAAGAACCGGCGCGGGTCGTTGTCGGCGTCGTCGAAGCTGAGCCACGCGGTGATGCGCCCTTCGGCCTCGCAGGCCTGCTTGATCTGCTGCAATGCGGTCGACTTGCCGTGGCCGGCGGGGCCCTGCAGCACGATCACGCGCGCATCAGGATGACTCAGCAGGCGCTGGTGCAGGGCACTGCGCTCGACGGCGCGACGCACCGAAGGCGGCGCGAAGAACTTGTGCGGGCACAGCACCGAGTCGCCGAACGGCTCGGCGGCCACGCGGCCGGTATCGATCTGCTTTGTCAGTGTCCTCACAATCGCACCCAGTCCACGAGACGCAGGGCCGCCGCATTGTGCGTCGTTTGCGCGGGACTGACCAGCATGCGCCGGCGTCGCGTCCTTCGCTGCAGTGCAGCGAAAACCGCCGCGACCTCCATCATGTTCAGTAGTGTGGCGGGACTTCGTCGACCGCAGCGCCCTTGTCGGCGCCGTCACCCATGCGCGCGAGACGCGCGGCGAGCTGCCGGCACAGCACCTCCAGATCCGCCACCCGCTGCTGCTGCCCGGCGAGGGCGTCGCTGAGCTGGCGCAGTGCGTCTTCCTGGAACGCGAGCTTGGTCTCGATCTCGATGAGGCGTTGTTCGTCCATGTCGGCCAGCATAACGAAAACGGGCCCGAAGGCCCGTTCGCGTCGTGCAGCCGGATGCAGGCTCAGTCGTCGCAGTACCGGTCGTGGTGGTGGCGACGATCGCCATGACGGTAGCGCTCGTCGCGGCGATGACGGTCGTCGCCGCGCCAGCGACGGTCGTCATCGACGTAGACCACACGGGTCGGCGCCCGATAGCCCCAGGCCGGCGCATGCGGCGGCGGCCCGCGGCGGACGTCGTGATAGCGGCGGTCGTCGTACCGCCGATAGCGGGAATCGTGGCTGTGCCCGCGATCGTCGTCGGCAACTTCGGCCCCGATGACGGCGCCGAGAATCGCGCCGATGGCCGCGCCGCCTTCGCCGCCGAGCTGATAGCCGACCGCACCGCCGGCGGTACCGCCGATCACCGCGCCGATCGTCTTGTCGTCAGCACTCGCGGGCGCGGCCAGACCAAGGCCAAGCACCGCCACACAGGTCCACAATGCCTTTCTCATCGTGCTCGAGCCTCTTTGTGCAGGGAATGATCCGCACGGTATCGCGCCGCTCTGAACACCTCCTGAACCCGCGGCCGCGACCGGCGCCGGACTTGACGACTCGTTGATTTTGCGCAGGGCCGCCACTATCATCTGCGCCCCTCGGACAGTTAGCTCAGCGGTAGAGCACCGCTTTCACACGGCGGGGGTCACAGGTTCAATCCCTGTACTGTCCACCAGGAACATCGAAAGGAGTCGGGCGCAGGCCCGGCTCCTTTTTTGTTGCCGGCGAGCGTACGGCACGCCGGCTTGCCCGGTCAGCCATCGAGCCGGTCGAGATCGGCTTCGTAGACGCCGCCGCCCTGCAGACCGAGGAACAGCCGGGAACGCCCGCCGTCGTCGAACAGCCGCAAGCTCCACACGCCGCCGAGCAGGCGTTCGTCGGCATGCCGGTGCGGCGTCCAGGTACGCCCGCCGTCGGTGCTGGCTTCCAGGATCAGCGGCTGCGGCGAGGTGAAGTCCTTGTTCCAGCCCGCGGTGTAGATCGTGCCGGTGCGCGCATCGACGGCGAGGTCGAAGTAGAAGCGGGCGTCGTCGTTGGCGATCGACGCCTCCCAGCTCTGGCCGTCGTCCGCCGAGCGCATGACACCGCCCTCGCCCGTCGCGAACAGCCGGGGGCCGTCGAGCATGGCCCGGACCACGTTCTTGATCGTGCTCGGGCGGCCCAGCGTGTCCCGGGCTGCGGCCGACCGGTCGGCGACGTTCCGCGTCGCGTAGTCCATACGCTTGAGGACCGGGTCCTCGATGGCGTTCTGGCCGCCGAACCACAGGCTCTGGGTGTCCTGCACCCAGGTGAGCGCGGACAGGCCACTGGCGAGCCCGCACCAGTCGCCGTCGATCACCGACCACGTCCGGCCGAAGTCCGCGGAGACGGCGACGACCGCATTGCCGGTGGCGAACAGCTCGCCAGACCGGTCGTTGAACTGCAGGCGTCGAACCGGATCGCACGGTCCCGCTTCCCCGCTGCCGCCGAAGTCGTGCTCGACGGCATGCCAGCTGTTTCCGCCGTCGAGGCTTTCGACGAGCCGTCCATAGGCACCGCCGTCGTCGACGAACGCCATGATCTGGGATGGGTAGAGCGCCTCGATCGCGCCCACCGACCAGTTCTCCGGCGTCGTCCGGGTCCAGCTATTGCCTCCGTCATACCGATGAATGCCGGTATCGGTCGCGGCCAGCACCGTGGACTCGTTCTCGACGAAACCGACGACGGTCAGCCCCGCCAGACCGCGGGACTCGAAGACGTCTTCCTCCGGGAGCGAGCCGCCGATGCCGCCGCAGCCCAGGATTCCCTGGAGCGCGACGAGCAGGACGACATGGACGATCCGCCTGATCATTGCCTTGAATTCCTCGTGTTCGAACCGTGAACGGCCGCGGTGACCCCGTCGGGGCTCGCCTGCTACGCTCGCGCGCACACGGCCACGGGTCACACCGGCGACGCCTGCCACGATACGGTCGACGGGTTCGCGACGTCAGGTTCGATCCGGACAGCCCCTGTCCTTATCTGCCATGTCCAGTCCGCGCATCAAGGTCGATCTGCTCGCGGTGCCCGAGGTCTCCGCCTCGGCCCTCTACGGCATGCACGACGTCTTCGCCGCCGCCGGACGCGACTGGCCGACGCTGATCGAGAAACGTCCCGCACAATCGCCTTTCGAGGTCCGCGTCGTGGCCTCCGATCCCGGCCCCTTCCGCGTCGCCAACGGCGTCTGGCTCAAGCCCGATGCGACGCTCGGAGACCCGCCGGACATCGTCTGCATTCCGGAAGTGGCCGTGGACCCCGCCAGCCCGCTGAGTGGGCGCTTCGACGCCGAGATCGCCTGGCTGCAGCGCTGTCACGCCGCCCACAGCACGCTGACGACCTCCTGCTCGGGGGCGCTGCTGCTGGGCGAGGCCGGGCTGCTGAAGGACTGTGACGCGACGACCCACTGGCTCTTCTGCGACGTACTGGCGCGGTATCCGGGCGTGCGGGTACATCGGGACCGCGCCCTCGTGCAGAACGATGCCGGGCGCCTGGTCATGGCAGGTGGCGGCACCGGCTGGCAGGACCTCGCGCTGTATCTCGTGGCCCGCTATGTCTCGGTCGACGCGGCCATGCAGGTCGCCCGGCTGTTCCTGATCAACTGGCACGATGTCGGCCAACAGCCGTTCGCCATGCTCAGCTGCAACCGGCAAAAGGAAGATGCCGTCATCGGCGACTGCCAGACCTGGATCGCGCACAACTACGACCGCGCCTCGCCGGTACAGGCGATGATCGAACGTTCCGGCCTCACCGAGCGCAGCTTCAACCGCCGGTTCAAGAAAGCGACCGGCATGACGCCGATGCACTACGTGCACACACTGCGACTGGAGGAATCGAAGCTGATGCTGGAACGCACGGCGGACCCGGTGGAGGCGATCGCCGAATCCGTGGGCTACGAGGACGCCAGCTTCTTCAATCGCTTCTTCCGTCGCAGCGTGGGACTGACGCCGGCGCAGTACCGGCGGCGCTTCGGGGCGATGCGCAAGACGCTTCAGCAGCAGACCGCCCGACTCCCGCCCGGCGGGCAACCCGCCGCAGCCGACGCGGTTAGCATCCGCGACTGATCCCTTTCGAGTCTCCGCCGCATGAACGTCACCGAAGCCGTGCAGTCGCGCCGCAGCGTGCGCGCCTTTCTCGACAAGCCCGTGCCCCAGGCCGTGCTGCGCGAGACCATCGCCCTCGCCGCGCGGGCGCCGTCGGGCGGCAATGTGCAGCCCTGGCACCTGTTCGCGGTGACCGGCGAGCCGCAGCGGCAGATCGCCGAACGGGTGGCGCAGCGGATCCAGCGCGCCGATCCCGACGAACGCCCGGAATACGCGATCTATCCCCCGAAACTGTGGGACCCGCATCGCAGCGCCCGCTTCGAACTCGGCGAGCAGATGTACGCGGCGCTGGGCATCGCGCGCGACGACCGTCTCGGGCGCCTGCAGCAGTTCGCGCGCAACTACCGCTTCTTCGGCGCCCCGGCCGCCGTCTTCTGCTACGTCGACCGGCGCATGGGACCGCCGCAGTGGTCCGATCTGGGCATGTACCTGCAGACGCTGATGCTGCTGCTGCGCGAGCGCGGCCTGGACAGTTGCGCCCAGGAGTGCTGGAGCGTCTACCCGAAGACCGTCGCCTCGGTGCTGCAGCCGTCGCCGGAGCTGATGCTGTTCTGCGGCATGTCGATCGGCTACGCCGACCCGGATGCGCCGGTGAACGGCTTTCGCTCGCAGCGCCTGCCGGAAGAGGCCTTCGCCCACTTCGTCGGCTTCGACTGAAAAGCGGGGCCGTCCAAAACAACGAAGGCGGCCCGCAGGCCGCCTTCGGTGCTCGACCGCGAGTGATGCGACGCCCTTACTGGGCGCTGTCCTCCATCGCTTCGCCCATCTCCTCGGCCTTCTCCTCGACGGCCTCGGCGGCGTTCTCGCCGGCGGACTGCAGGTCCTCCGCGGCGTCCTTGGCCTTCTCGTTCTCGCGCATGTCGAGCGCGTCCTTGGTGCTCTCGACGGCCTTCTCGACCGGCGTCGGTTCTTCCTTCTTGCAGGCCGCCAGCATCAGCGAGGCGCCGAGCAGGGCGGCCAGCGTCACGGACATCTGCTTCATGTGCATGCTCCTTATGCAGTGGGATGACAGCCACACAAGGATAGTGCATCGACAGCCGAACCGACGATACGTCCTCAGTCCCCGCCGACGAGGCCGCGCTGGACCGCGGCAAACACCGCCGCGGCGCGAGACGACACGCCGAGCTTGCCGTAGACGTTCTTGAGGTGGAACTTGACCGTGTTCTCCGAGATCTCCGCGCAGGACGCGATCTCGCGGTTGGAGGCACCGCCGGCCAGCAGGCGCAGGACCCGCAGTTCGCCGCCGGTCAGTTCGTCGGGGCCCGCCGCGAAGTCGAGGGACGGGGGGCGCGTCTCGCGGGCGGGGCCGCGGGTCTGTACATCGATCGAAGCATCCATCTCGATCTCTCCTTCCAGAGCCGGTCTGGGCCGGCGCACGCATCGGAGTATCGACGAGGGGCCTACCCGTTAATTGACAATTGGCGACAGATTCTTAGCATTTGACGTATGGCAGAACTGATCCGCGCGTCGGTACTCGCCGGGTTTCCCGGTCTGGTCACCCGCCTGGGCGGTGATGCCGCCGCGATCCTCGGGCGCTTCCACCTCGAGGGCGTTGCCGCCGAATCGGCGACCGAGTTCGTGCCGTACAACAACGTCGTGCGCATGATGGAAGCCGCCGCCGACGAACTGGACTGCGCGGACTTCGGCCTGCGCCTCGCCGGCTACCAGAGTCTCGACAAGCTCGGGCCGCTGGCCCTGCTGGTCACCAACTGCACCACCGTCGGTACCGCGCTGCAGACGCTGACCCGCAACCTGCACACCTACAGCCCGTCGACGACGCTGCGGCTCAGCGATCCGCCCGGCGGCCCCGTACGTTTCGAGTACGACGTGCTGCAGGGCGTCCCGGGCGTGCCGCACCGCGTGCAGAAGACCGAGTTCTCGCTGGCCTTCATGCACGCCGTGCTGGGCCTGTTCATCGGCCCCGCCTTCCTGCCGCGCGCCATCCTCTTCCGCCACGAACCGAACAAGCCGGCGGACGTCTACCGCCGGCATTTCGGCGTGGTGCCGCGCTTCGGCGCCGACGTCAACGCCATCGAGCTGTCGCGGCGCGACCTGGAGCAGCCGCTGGAGATCGTCGCGCCGATCATGCGTCGCGCGATCGACGAGTACCTGCAGCCGATGATCGACCGGCAGCCCCTGTCGATCGAGCGCCAGGTCGGCGAGCTGATCGCGCGCATGCTGCCGTCCGGCAACTGCCGTCTCGCCAGCGTCGCCGCGCAACTGTCGATGCACGAACGCACCCTGCAGCGCCATCTGTCGCAGGCCGGGCTCGTCTTCGAGGAGATGGTCGACCGCCTGCGCCGCGAACGCGCGCTCGAACTGCTGGGCGACCGTCGCATTCCGCTCGCGCACGTCGCCGGCCTGCTCGGCTACAGCGAACAGAGCACCTTCTCGCGCGCCTGCCGCCGCTGGTATCGCCGCGCTCCGGGCGCGCAGCGGCGCCTGCTGACGCAGTCCGCGACGCCGGCGGTTACCGCCTGAGCCGACGTCACGCATTCGGACGAACCGCGGCACGCCGCGCGCGCCGACACTGCCGTCACCTCCGCAGCCGATGGTGACGCATGACTCCGAAGACCCGCGAACAGCAGCTCGACGAACTGCTCGACCGACAGGCGATCACCGAGCTGATCATGGCCTACTGCAACGCCGCCGACCGCCACGATCACGTCAAGATGCGCACGCTCTACCACGAGGATGCGATCGACGACCACGGCCATTTCGCGAACGGACCGGCGATGGACTTCATCGACCGCCTGCCCGAGATCCAGGCCGGCATGGCGATCCTGCACCACAACGTCACCACGGTGAACCTCAAGCTCGACGGCGACCGTGCCGAGGGCGAGGTCTACATCCTGGCTTTCCACAAGGTGAAGGATCAGGGTGACGGCTATGACGTGCTGATCGGCGGCCGCTACTTCGACCAGTACGAGAAGCGCGGCGGCGTCTGGAAGTTCAGCCATCGCGCCATCGTCGCCGACTGGGCCTATCCGGCGACGCCGTCCGCGGTGCGTCTGGATCACCCGTTCCTGGCCGGCGCGCACATCGGCAGGCCGGGACCCGAGGATCCCTCGTACGCCTTCTTCTCGCTGTTCAAGCGCGGCGAGCGTTAGCATGAGGGCATGAGCGACGAGGTTCTTGGAGCGGACGCCCTGCGCGCGCTGTGCGCGGCCGGCGACGAGTCGCACCACGCCCTTTCGGATACGCCGTACCTGCTGTGCGATCCGGCAGGGCTCGATGACGACGACGCGCTCACCGCCTGGCTGCGCACGCGCCCCTGCCCGGTGATCGGCATCGGCGACGGCCACGCAGCCGATGCCTGCGATGCGATCGCCGCCTGCGACCGTGAACTGGCGGCGATGACCGCAGCGATCCGGCGCACGCCGCTGGCCGCGACGGTCCTGGTGCAGCTGCTGCGGACCAGCGAGGGCCAGCCGCTGGAAGCGGCCCTGATCGCCGAGTCGCTGGCCTACGCGACGCTGCAGGGCGGCCGCGAATTCCGCGCCTGGCTCGCGGGCCACCGTCCGGCGCCGCCGCCCGCATCCGACGACGGCCCCGCCGTATTGCTCGAACGCGACGACGAGCGGCTGCGGCTGACGCTGAACCGGCCGTCGAACCGCAACGCGATGACGGTGGAGATGCGCGACGCGCTGTGCGAGGCGCTGCAACTGGCGCTGCTCGACCCGGGCATCGCGCAGGTCCGGATCGACGCTCGCGGCAAGTGCTTTTCCACCGGCGGCGATCTCGGCGAATTCGGCAGCGCACCGGACACCGCCACGGCGCATGCCGTGCGCAACCTGGCCCTGCCGGGACGCCTGCTGGCGCGCTGCGGCGAGCGCGCGGTGGTGGCGCTTCACGGCGCCTGTGTCGGCAGCGGCATCGAGTTTCCGGCCTTCGCCGCGCGCACCGAGGCGCGCGAGGACGCCTGGTTCCAGTTGCCGGAGCTCAAGTACGGTCTGATTCCCGGCGCCGGCGGCTGCGTCAGCGTGACGCGCCGTATCGGGCGGCAGCGCACCGCGTGGATGGTCCTGAGCGGCCAGCGCATCGCCGCGCGCACGGCGCTCGAATGGGGGCTGATCGACGCGATCATCCCGGCCCCGTGAACTTTCTCGCCCACCTGTGGCTGGCCGACCGCACGGCGACGTCGCTCACCGGCGCGGTGCTCGGCGACGTCGTCCGCGGCGCCGATCTCAGTGCCTACCCCGCGCATCTCGCGCAGGGCATCCGCCTGCACCGCCGCGTCGACGCCGCGACCGACCGCCACGCCGCGATCGTGCGGCTGCGCGAAGGCTTCGCTCACGGCCAGCGCCGCTATGCAGGCATCGTCCTGGACCTGGCGGCGGATCACGCGCTGGCGCTCGACTGGTCGCGCCACCACGCGCGGCCGCTCGCCGAGTTCTGCAGCGATGCGGCCGCGCAACTGGCCGCCGACTCGGCCTGGTTCGTCGAAGCCGGCGGTCGCGCGATCGAGGCCGCGAGCTTCGCACGCCTGCTGCTGTCGTACGCGCATCCCGACGGCATCGAACGCGCGCTGCAGCGCACCGCGCAGCGCCTGCGTGAGCCGCAGCGGCTGTTGCACGCTGCCGAGCGCTGGACCGAACGGCTACCGGATCTGCGTGCCGCGCTGCCCGGCCTGCTCGACGACCTGCAGTCGGCGGCGACGGCCGCGCGCTGATCCGCTCAGAACAGATCGCCGCCATCGACGGCGGCGAAGCGACGGCTGCCCGGCGCGTCGGAGGCCACCGACGGCAGATACCGCGACGGCAGCCTGAAGTCGGCCGCAGGCGTGCCGCGCCCGAAAAAATAGCCCTGCGCCGCATCGCAGCCGCGCTCGCGCAGGAAGGCCAGCTGCTGTGCCGTCTCGACGCCCTCGGCGACGACGGCAATGCCGAGGCTGTGCGCCATCGCGATGATCGCGTTGGCGATCGCGGCGTCGGCCGGATCGTCGATGATGTCGCGCACGAAGCTGCGGTCGATCTTCAGCAGGTCCACCGGGAAACGCGTGATGTAGGCCAGGCTCGAATAGCCGGTGCCGAAGTCGTCGACGGCGATGCGCACGCCCAGATACCGCAGGCGGTCGAGCGTCGCCAGGATCTGCTCGGACCGCTTCAGCAGTGTGCCCTCGGTGATCTCGAGCACGAGGAACTGCGGGTCGAGCCCCCCTTCGCGGCAGGCCGATTCGATCAGTTCGCCGAGGTTCGGCTGCGCGAACTGCCGCGGCGACAGGTTCACCGACACGGCGAGCGTCTGGCCCAGGCGCTGCTGCATGCGGCGCGCCTCGGCGCAGACGGTGCGCAGCACCCAGTCGCCGATGGCGATGATCTGGCCGGTGTCCTCGGCCACCGGAATGAACTCGATCGGCGGGATCATGCCGCGTTCGGGATGCTGCCAGCGGATCAGGGCCTCGGCGCCGAGCAGGGCGCCGGTGCGCAGGCAGACCTGCGGTTCGTAGTGCATCAGGAACTGGCCCGACGACAGCGCCTTGCGCATCGCGCTCTCCAGTTCGAGCTTGCGGTTGGCGCGGCGCATCATCTCGGCGCTGAACATCTGGTAGTGCCCGCGCCCGGACGACTTGGCGTGATACATCGCGGTGTCGGCATTCTTCAGCAGCGTCGCCGCATCGTCCCCGTCGGCGGGAAAGCAGCTCACGCCGACGCTGGTGCTCAGATGCAACTCGTGTCCGCCGACCAGCATCGGCGTGGACACCGCCACGACGATGTCACCGGCGATGCGCGTGATCGCATCGCCGTCGCGCGCGCCGTCGACCAGGACCACGAACTCGTCGCCGCCCATGCGCGCCACCGAATCGCATTCCCGCACGCAGGTCTTCAGGCGCGTGGCGATCTGCAGCAGCACCTGGTCGCCGACCTGATGGCCGAGCGAATCGTTGATGCGCTTGAAGTGATCGAGATCGACCATCAGCACGCCGACGGTCGTGCTCTCGCGGCGCGCCTTCGCGATCGCGACCTCGAGCCGGTGCTGCAGCAGTGTGCGGTTGGGCAGCTCGGTCAGCGCGTCGTGCTCGGCGAGATGCCGGATGAACTGCTGCTGCTGCTTGCTCTCGGTGATGTCGCGGATCACGCCGACGAGTCGCCCGACCGCCCCGCCGTCGTCGACGATGCCGATGGCCAGCGACATCGGGAACTCCTCGCCGTCGCGGCGCAGCCCGGTCACCTCGCGCCGCAGGTCGACGATGTTGCGGCTGCCGCCGCGCTGGAAGTTGGCGACCAGCCCGTCGTGCCGCGCGCGATAACGCTCGGGCATCAGCATCGACACGTTGCGCCCGATGACTTCGCTGGCGCAGAAGCCGAACATCCTTTCCGCGGCGCGGTTGAAACTCAGCACGATGCCGTGCGGATCGATGGTCAGGATACCCTCGGCGCTGCTCTGCACCACCGCCCGATGACTGGCCTCCGAGGTGCGCAGCGCCGCCGTCATCTCGCGCGCCATGGCCGCGGCCCGGACCTCCGCCCGATGCGCGGCATGCAGCAGCGCCCACAGCATCAGGCTCAGCAGCAGGCCACTGCCGAGCGTCAGCGGCGCGAGCGACCGCGGCTGTCCGGCCAGCAGGTCGGTCGACCACATGCGCAGGCGCCAGCGCCGGCCATAGACCTCGACGACGTGCTCGACGGAGAACTCCGCGGACTCGGGCGTCTCGCCGCCGTAGAGCGACGCCCCGGCGAGATCCTCGATGGCCATCTCCACGCCGGGCGCACGCACCGGCATGAGCGTCTCGATCAGGGCGTGAATGCGGATCGCGACGAGGACGTATCCCGACAGCGCAGCCCTGCGGGCGTCCACGGACATTGGCGCGATGCGCGTGCGATAGACCGGCAGGAACATCAGCGTCGCCGGGACAGCCTGGTCGGCATGCGCGCTGACCAGCGTGATCGGCGCCGTCAGAATGGCGCGCGCCTCGTCGCGCGCGCGGTCCATCGCTGCCCGTCGCTCCGGATGGGAGTACATGTCGTAGCCGAAGGCGCGCGCATTGATTGCATTGAACGGCTCGATCAGCGTGGCGACGACGTGGGAGGCACGTTCACCGGGTGGAAACACGCGGTAGTCCTCGAAGCCGCGCTCGCGCATCTCGCTGACATGCGCATCGAGATCGGCCGCCCCGACCTGCAGGCCGTAGGCCACGGCGTCGAGTCCGGGCAGGTGGCGCGACAGGTCCAGCCCGCCCATGTAGGTGCGCCACTGTGCCTCGTCGACGTCGCCACTGACTGCGAACAGGCCGGCGGCGCCCTGCAACAGTTCCTCGTGAACCTCGAAGCGGCGCAGGATCTGCTGCTGCAGGCGTGCGCTCTCGTCGAGAAAATGCTGACGATCGTGCAGGTGCTCGGAGCGGTCGACACAGACGGCCGCCGCGACGCTCAGCGTCGCGCAGAGCAGGCCCGCGGCCAGATGCCAGAGCGCGCGCGTGCGAGCCGCGCGGCTGCTCAGCATCGCTCGGTTCCCGGTTCGGCTGAAAGTACCCGCCCACACATGCCGCGGCATCGACTCGGAATGGTGATGCCGCTAGATCGGCCGCCCGCCGGCGATCCGCCGGGGCCCGGCTACAGGCGGTGCCGTGGGGCCGACCAGCGGATGCCGCCGCGCTCCGCGGGAGGCGCCGGTTAGCGTCGCCATGCCTCCACCGCCTCCCACTGCCGCAGATAGGCCTCGGCCGACGAGAACATCGCGCGCAGGGCCTCTGCGATCTCCGCCTCGCTGCGATCGGCGGAGTAGCGCTGCATGTCCGCGATCTGGTCGGGGTACAAGCCGTAATGCGCGACGCCGCGGCCTTCGTAGAGATTGAAGACGTGATCGCCGGTGACCTGCTCGTCGAACTCGACGCGGCCGTCGACGGAGCGGAACGGATAGAGCGGCATCGGCTCGCTGCTGTTGCGCGGCAGGTGGGCGATGCCGTTGACGTCCGAGGCGACGCCGGTCGACACGACGTCGGCCACCCGGTCACGCGCCGGCCGCGCGTTGGCGCGACGCAGCACGTCGACCCAGCCGTCGCGCTGAGCGGCGAAGCGGCCGATGGTGCCGCCGCCGGCGACGATGCGGTCGAGGAAGCTTTCGACATAGGTCCAGTCGTGGCTGCTGATCACGCCCGGATAGCCGTTGGCCTCCGCGATCTCGAGAATGCGGTCGATGCCCTTGGAACTGGTGTGGTCGACCTCGATGAACATGCCGCGGCGCATCAGCTCCTCGACGAAGTAGCGCCCCAGCTCGGTGAGTCCGCGGATGTTGCACAGGCCGGTTTCGGTCGGCGGCAGCAGCGGCGGCAGCGGCGCCGTGCTGCTGATCTGGCCGTTGAGGTACTCCACCTGGTAGAGCAGCTGGTCGATGATCCCGAGCGGGTTCACGCCGCCCTGCGTCTCGGTCGACGGTCCCTCGTAGTGCTCCGGACAGGCCTCGAACTCCTGCAGATGGCCGGTCTCGGCGAGGTTGCCGACGTGCAGGATCGTGCCGATGCCGAAGCTCTCGGTCGGGTAGACGCCGCCGAAGGCGTTGTCGAACTTGTGCACCGGAAAGACATGGCGCACCCCGGCCGCGTAGGCGGCATCGAGGCGCTCGACGATCTGCTCGCGCGAGCATTCCGGCTGGCCGAGGAATTCGCCGCAGTTGAACACCTTGGAAATCTCGATGCCCTGCACCACGGCGACCTTGCCGTCGGCGATCACCGCGCGTGCATCGGCCGGGTTGTCGACGATGCGCAGCCAGCCCTCGCCCGGACCGCCGTTCTGGGCGTCGATGTAGTCCTGCATCTCGCGCAACCGCTGCGCCTGCAGGCGCCAGTTGGCCTCGAAGTCGCAGTCGTTCTCCTTCTGCGGATTGAGCTGGCACAACAGCTCGTTGCCGGTGTAGTGGTTGACCAGCAGGCGCAGGCCGCCGAGCCAGGCGCGCTCGATCCACTTGTAGTAGGTCTGGTGGTGCTGCAGCGAGTCGTAGCGCGGCCAGAACGGAAAGTCCGGCCAGCCACGCGTCTCGTGCACCGGATTGAAGCCCGAGGTCGCCGTCTCGATGATGCCGAGCAGGCCCTGCGGGCCGTGATTCACCGCGCAGTCGTCGAGCGCATGGTCGATCCCGAACTTGTGGAACGGATCGCCGTAGTTGACGCGACCGCCGATGAATTCGTAGGCCGTGACATGCGCGTGCGCATCGACGTAGCCGAACACATCATCGGCGTCGTAGGCCGGCGCGCCCGGCGCCTGCGTGAACAGCGGCACCTCGCGCAGGTATTTCGCCGGCCCGCGTGCATCGACGAGGCGTGCCTGGGTGCCGACTTCCGGGTAGGCGTCGCAGCCCTCGGCGGCCACCAGATCGAAGTCGGTGTAGATGCCCTCGGTGACGACGCCGGTCAGCGCCAGCACGCCGTTGGATGCGGCGAGCTTCTGCCCGGTGATCGCCGACACCAGGCTGAAACGATCGGTCGTCGCCGGCACCAGGTTCCAGACGGCCAGATCGCTGGCCTCGTCGACCATCGCGAGTCGCGGGTTGACGTTGATGCCGCTGAGCCCGTCACCGATGCCGCCGACCTCGTCGCCGATGGGGCGCACGATGCCGCCGCCGGGCCCGAGCGGATCGAGCACGATGTCGGTGATGTCGCCGACGCCGCCGATCAGGTAGCCGACTTCGCCGACGAAGTTGCCGAGGGTGTCGAGAAACTCGCCCACCGGATCGCTGATGCCGAGCAGCGACTTGCTGCCGCGTTCACCGGGCTCGCGGTGATAGTCCGACAGCAGCAGGTAGGCGCCCAGCGCGCTCGGCTTGAAGTAGAACGAGGTCGCCTGCGAGGCGTCCTCGCTCAGTCCGTAGTCCGCTGCCGTGGCGTCGGCGGTGACGTAGCCGGCGTCCGAGTGCAGCAACCAGCAGGCGTTGGCGACGTTGTGGATGGTCTGTCGCTGCGGGCCGGCCGGCCCGTCGCCGGGGACACCCGTCGGCGCGGAGCTGCTGCCGCAGGCGCCGAGCACCGAAGCCAGCACACCGATCATCACCACACGCGGCACGCCGCCGCCGACTGTCCGACCCATCTCGCCCGTCTCCCGATGTCATGTCCCTGTCATCGAGCTTAGGGTCACGGACGCGCAGCACCGGGCGTAAATCCAGCCCAAGCCGCGATCTGTCGACGATTTCCGACAGCGCCGGACGACGTTCTATACCGTCGCGCCGCCGCAGGACGAACCGCCGCCGGCGCTGCAGCCCAGGCAGTGGTCGCCGAGCCGGATGGAACGCCGCAGCAGGCGCGCCGGATCGAAATCGAAAATCGTCTCGGGCGTACCGTCGTCGCGCTGCAGGTGCAGGCCGAGCTGCTGGTTGAAGTCGCAGTCGTAGAGCCGGCCCAGGTGATCGACGCTGATCAGGTCGCGGCACATCACGTTCCCGGCGGCCGCCGGATTGAACGCCGCGAGCAGCTTGTCCATGTACGCCGCGTACTGGCCGCTCTTCTCCAGGTGCAGGCGAAAGCGGTGGATGGGCATGTTGGTGATCGTGAACAGGTTCGTGAACTGCACATCGAACTGCTGCTCGAGCGCCTTGCGATAGTCGGCCTCGAGACTGGCCTGCGGCGCCGGCAGGTACGGCCCGACCGGGTTGTAGACCAGGCTCAGCACCCGCCCCGTGCCGGGAACGCCGTAGCCGACGGCATTGAGCCGGTGCAGCGCCTCGATGCTCTTGGAGAACACGCCGCTGCCGCGCTGCGCATCGGTGAAGTACTCCTGGTAGTACGGCAGCGACGACACCACCTCGACGCCCTGCTGCGCGAAGAACGCCGGCAGATGATCCATCGGCTGCTTCGTCGCCGGATCACCGTCGAATTGCACCGTGAGGTTGTGGCGCACGATGACGCGGCGATCGAGCGCCCGCGCCCCTTCGACCAGTTGGGTGAACTGCGGGTGCAGCTCCGGCGCACCGCCGGTGAGATCGAGCGTGCCGATCTGCGGGTGGCGTTCGAGCACGTCGAGACAGGCGGCGACGCCCTCGGCCGAGAGCATCTCGGTGCGCGCCGGGGAGGCATCGACATGGCAGTGGCGGCAGGCCTGGTTGCAGCGCCGCGTGATGTTGAGCTGCAGCGTGTCGACCGCCCGTGGCGGCAGGGCAATGCCGCGGCGCTCCAGCTCGCGCGAGAACAGATCAGTCACAGCACCAGCTTGTCGAGGTGATTGTTCATCTGGATCGCATGCGCCAGCGTGATGCCGGCCTTCATCGTCGCCGCCACGTGCACCGCCTCCATCATCTGTTCCGGATTGGCGCCGGTTTCGAGACAGGCCGTGGTGTAGGCGTCAATGCAGTACGGGCACTTCTCGGAATGCGAGATCGCCAGCGCGATCAGCGCCTTCTCGCGCCGGGTCAGGGCGCCGTCGGCGCCGGTGACCATGCCGTAATACTTGAAGAATTCCTCGGCCAGCGGCCCGGCGTGGCGGCCGATGTCGCCGAACTTCTTCAGGTCCTCGGATTCGTAGTAGCTGCTCATCGACGGCTTCCTTCGCGGGTGGCCGGGCCAGCCTAGCACCGCTCGTCGCCGCGCTGCGGCCGGCGCGGAACGAGCCGCTACAATGCGCGCCCGTTTTCGCCCGGCATTTCCGCCGCATCCCATGGCCGCGACCCGAAGCCCGGCAGCAGCCCGCGCCCGCGCACCCAAGCCCGCCAGGGCCGCCCCCAAGGTCGGCTTCGTCTCGCTCGGCTGCCCCAAGGCGCTGGTCGATTCCGAGCGCATCCTCACCCAGTTGCGTGCCGAGGGCTACGAGACAGCGCCCGCCTACGACGCCGCGGACGTGGTGGTCGTCAACACCTGCGGGTTCATCGATGCCGCGGTCGAGGAGTCGCTCGACGCCATCGGCGAGGCCATGGCCGAGAACGGCAAGGTCATCGTCACCGGCTGCCTGGGCACCGGACCGAAGAGCGGCATCGTCCGCGAGAAGTTTCCCGACCTGCTGTCGATCAGCGGGCCGCAGGACTACACCACCGTGATGAACGCGGTGCATGCCGCGGTGCCGCCGGCGCACGATCCGTTCTTCGACCTGCTGCCGCCGCAAGGCATCAAGCTCACGCCGAAGCACTACGCCTACCTGAAGATTTCCGAAGGCTGCAATCACAAGTGCAGCTTCTGCATCATCCCGTCGATGCGCGGCAGGCTCGCATCGCGCCCGGTCGGCGAGGTGCTGCTGGAGGCCGAGAAGCTGGTGAAATCCGGCGTGCAGGAACTGCTGGTGATCTCGCAGGACACCTCGGCCTACGGGGCCGACCTGAAGTACGCGCCGGGCCGCTGGCGCGACACCGGCTACGCGACGCGCATGCTCGACCTGTGCCGCGGCCTGGGCGAACTGGGGGCGTGGGTGCGGCTGCACTACGTCTACCCCTACCCGCACGTCGACGACGTGATCCCGCTGATGGCCGAAAACAAGGTGCTGCCCTATCTCGACATTCCGTTCCAGCACGCTTCGAAGTCGGTGCTCAAGGCGATGAAGCGCCCGGCCGCAGCCGAGGACACGCTCAAGCGCCTCGCCATCTGGCGCCGCATCTGCCCGGACCTGACCATCCGCTCGACCTTCATCGTCGGCTTCCCCGGCGAGACCGAGGCGGATTTCGAGCTGCTGCTCGACTGGCTCGACGAGGCCCAGCTCGATCGCGTCGGCTGCTTCCAGTACTCGCCGGTGGACGGCGCGACCGCCAACGCCCTGCCCGGCGCGGTGCCGGACGAGGTCAAGGAAGAGCGTTACCACCGCTTCATGCAGAAGCAGGCTTTGATCAGCGCAGCCAAGCTGCAGAAGAAGGTCGGCCAGACAATCGAAGTGCTGATCGACGAGATCCACGACGACGCCGCCAGCGTCGGCCGTTCCTGGGCGGATGCGCCGGAAATCGACGGCAAGGTCTACGTGAAGGGGCTCGGCAAAGGGGGCAAGCTCAAGGCCCTGCCCGGCCAGCGCGTGAAGGTGAAGGTCGTCGACGCCGACGAATACGACCTGTTCGCGACGATCGTCTGATCAGCGCGCCCGCGCAGCGAGTACCTGCGGCATGCGCATCGCCATGCCGCCCCACAGCAGCATCAGGATGAAGCGCTGCGCCTCGGTGCGGATCTGGTCGCGCCGCGCCGGCTGCTCGAGGTAGTCCAGCGAGTAGAACGCCATCTCGCGGATCACCACCGCGGCGATGCCGTGCACGGCCTGGGCGTCGACGAACTGCGGCGGCACGATCTCCAGCATGTCCTCGGCCATGTCCGTGGCCAGTTCGTCGAACACCTTGCGCAGCGCTCCGCGCAGCACCGGCGAGGTGCCGTGCAGCTCGCGGATGCCGACGACATAGGCCTGCTGATGCTCGGTGACGAACTCCAGCACCAGTGCCACGGACTCCTGGATGATGCCTTCGGCCCGGCGCATCAGCTCGAGCGGGTCCTTCGCGGCGTCCAGCCGCAGCGCATCGCCGAGCGGCCGCCGCCGGCGCTCGCGCAGGCCCTGCCGCAGCTCGCCGGCCAGCTCTTCGATCACGGCCAGGCCGAGATCGTCGAAGTTCTTGAAATGCCTGTAGAACGTGTTCGGGTTCAGCCCCGCCTGACGTGCCACCTCGCGCAGCCCCAGCGACGCCAGGCTGCGCGTCGTCGCGGCGAGCTGCAGGGCCGCGGCCATCAGTCGCTGACGCCCGGTCTGCGGCGCGGCAGCGGCCTTGCCGCGAAGCGTCGCCGTGCCCGGGGCCACTCCCGAATCCGTTTTCATTTCAGCAGCATGGATAGCGCAGTCGGTGAAACCATGACATCAAGCGTTGACATCGTCGTAGACACTCGTCTACTTTGCCGGTAGACGATTGTACACCTCGCCTTCCGGCGAGCCTCCAGGAGACGCCGACATGAATCCGTCCGCCACCATCTCGAACATTTCCGGCCTGGCCCGCAAGGCACAGGCCGCGATCCTGCCGACGCGCCGCGACATCCGCTTCGACCTGCCGGCCGAGCACATCGCCGACTGGAACAAGGGCAGCGTGCACCTCTCGCAGTTCATGAACACGCTGTCGATCTTCTTCCCCGTCGGCGAGCGCTTCTTCATCGACGCCGTGCGCCAGTACCGCGACCGCATCACCGACCCCGAGCTGCAGAAGGCGGTGACGGCGTTCATCGGCCAGGAGGCGATGCACGGTCGCGAGCACGAGGAATACAACGAGCTGCTGTTCGCGCGCGTGCCCGAGGCCGCGCAGGTCGAGCGCTTCGTCTTCGCCCTGCTGGAAAACCTCAAGAAGCTGCCGCCGCGCATGCGCCTGTCGGCCACCATCGCGCTGGAACACTTCACCGCGATTCTCGCCAACGAACTGCTCAGCGAACCACGCGTGCTGGAAAACGCCGAGCCGCGCTTCGCGCGCCTGTGGCGCTGGCACGCGCTGGAGGAAACCGAGCACAAGGCGGTGGCCTTCGACGTCTGGGATACCGTCATGGGTCGCGGCACCGGCGCCTACCTGGAGCGCACCGGCGGCCTGGTGCTGGCCACGGTGATCTTCTGGTCGATCGCGATTCCGGCCTATCTCGCGGTGATCCGCCGCGAGGGCAGGCTCACGGATCTGAAAGGCTGGCGCTTCTTCTTCCAGCACAGCTTCACCAAGGTGCCGTTCTTCCCGCGCCTGCTCAGGCCGTATCTCGACTACTTCCGTCGCGACTTCCATCCCTGGGATCACGACAACCGCCACTTCCTCGACGAGATCGACAGCACGCTCGGCGAGCTGCGCCCCGCCGCCTGACGGCCGCGCTGCGCACGGCCGCCCTCTCCCACCGATCGCTGCGCGGTCGGTCCCCCCTCCCCCGCAAAGGGGGAGGGTCGGCAAGCGTCGCGACGCGACATCCTGAACCTGGAGCACGAACGACCATGGGCATGTACGAGAACCCCGCGCCGCGCGGACCGACCCGGCATCGCGTCGCCATCATCGGCAGCGGCTTTTCCGGGCTGGGCATGGCGATCCGGCTCAAGCAGTCGGGCATGAACGATTTCGTCGTCTTCGAGAAGGAAGGCGGCGTCGGCGGCACCTGGCGCGTGAACCACTACCCGGGCTGCGCCTGCGACGTGCAATCGCACCTGTACTCGTACTCGTTCGAGCCGAATCCGCGCTGGTCGCGGATGTTCGCGCCGCAACCGGAGATCAAGGCCTATCTGGAACACTGCGCGCAGAAGTACGGCGTGCTGCCGCACCTGCGCTTCGACACCGAGATCCGCAGCGCGCGCTGGAGCGAGGACGAGGGCCTGTGGCACATCACCGATGCCGACGGCGTCGAGCACACCGCGAACGTGCTGGTTTCGGGAATGGGCGGCCTGTCGACCCCGGCGTACCCGAACGTACCGGGCATCGAGCGGTTCAAGGGCAGGACCTTCCACTCGCAGCAGTGGGACCACGATTACGACCTCAAGGGCAAGCGCGTTGCCGTGATCGGCACCGGCGCGTCGGCGATCCAGTTCGTGCCGCAGATCCAGAAATCGGTCGCGCACCTGGATCTGTATCAGCGCACGCCACCCTGGGTCGTACCCAAGCCCGACCGCGCGATCACCGACGCCGAGAAGACGCTCTTCGAGAAGCTGCCCTTCGTGCAGACGGCGATGCGCGGCGCGATCTACGGCATGCTCGAAAGCCGCGCGCTGGCCTTCAGCGTCGAGCCGCGGATCATGAAGCTGGCGCAGAAGATGGCCGAAGCGTACATCCGCCGCCAGGTGAAGGACCCCGCGCTGCGCGCGAAGCTGACACCCGATTACACGATGGGCTGCAAGCGCGTGCTCATCGCCGACGACTACTACCCCGCGGTTTCGCAGCCGAACGTGGAACTGGTCACCACCGGTATCCGCGAAGTGCGCGCGCACGGCGTCGTCGATGCCGACGGCGTCGAACGCGAGGTCGACTCGATCATCTTCGGCACCGGCTTCAAGGCGACCGACCCGGTGCCGCGCGGCGTGGTCTACGGCCGCGACGGCCGCGATCTCGTCGACGCCTGGCCGCAGGGCCCCGAGGCGTACAAGGGCGCCGCGATTTCGGGCTTCCCGAACCTGTTCTTCATCGTCGGGCCGAACACCGGGCTCGGTCACAACTCGATGGTCTATATGATCGAGTCGCAGGTCGCCTATGTGACCGATGCGCTGAAGACCATGGACCGGCGGCGACTACGCTCGGTTGAAGTCCAGCCGGCCGCGCAGCAGCGCTTCAACGAGTCGCTACACGCACGGCTGCGCAAGGCCATCTGGACCGTGGGCGGCTGCATGAGCTGGTACGTGCATCCCGACAGCGGTCGCAACGTCACGCTGTGGCCGGGCTTCACCTGGCAATTCCGCCTGTCCACGCGCCGCTTCGATCCGCTGGCCTACACGCTCAAGCCGGCCGGCAGGCCACGTTCGCTGGGCAATGCGCGCCCCGGCGCCGCGCGGCAGGCGGCCACGACGTAGGCCGGTGCCCGCCGCGCCTTACAACAATGCGCCGGGATTGAGAATGCCGTTCGGATCGAGCGCCTGCTTGATGCGTCGCATGGCCTCGACCGCGACGGCCGGCTTGTAGCGCAGCAGCTCGTTGCGCTTGAGCCGGCCGATGCCGTGCTCGGCGGAGAACGATCCACCGAGTTCGGCGACGATGTCGTGGACGATGCGGTTGCAGCGCTCCCACTCGCCGAGAAAGGTCTCGCGATCCGCGCCTTGCGGCTGCGACACGTTGAAATGGATGTTGCCGTCGCCCAGGTGCCCGAACGGGCAGACGCGGGCACCCGGCAGCGCCGATTCGACCGCCGCGCCGGCACGACGCAGGAACTCCGGCACCGCCGACACCGGCACGGAGACGTCGTGCTTGATGCTGCCGCCTTCGTGCTTCTGCGCCTCCGGGATGCTTTCGCGCAGACGCCAGAACGCCTGCGCCTGCGCCTGCGATTCGGCGAGCGCCGCATCGAGCAGCTCGCCGGCCTCCAGGGCTTCGGCCAGTGTCGCCTCGAACAGCGGCCGCAGCTCGTCGACGACGCGTCCGCCGCTCACCTCGACCAGCAGCATCCACGGCGGCAGCGTCGCGAACGGCGCGCGGCAGCCGGCGACGTGTCGCGTTGCGAAGGCGACGCTGCGATCGGACATCAGCTCGCAGGCATTGACGCGACCGTCGCTCGCCTGCTGCAGGCGGTCGAGCACCGCGAGTGCGTCGTCGATATCGCCGACCGCGAGCAGCGCGGTCTGGACGTCGCCCGGCTGCGGGAACAGGCGCAGCGTCGCGGCGGTGATCACGCCGAGCGTGCCTTCGGAGCCGACGAAAAGATCGCGCAGGTCGTAGCCGGTGTTGTCCTTCTTCAACGTGGACAGTCCGTTCCAGACCGTGCCGTCGGCCAGCACCACCTCCAGGCCCAGTGCGAGGTCGCGCGCGACCCCGTAACGCAGCGCATTGGTGCCGCCGGCATTGGTGGCGAGATTGCCGCCGATCTGGCAACTGCCTTCGGCGGCGAGACTCAGGGGAAAGAGCCGGCCCGCCTCCGCCGCCGCCCGCTGCAGCTCGGCGAGGATGCAGCCGGCCTCGGCGGTGAGCGTGCGGTTGCGCGCATCGAGTGCACGGATACGGTTCATGCGACGCAGGCTGAGGATGACCTGGTCGGCACCCGCCACCGCCCCGCCGCACAGTCCGGTGTTGCCGCCCTGCGGGACGACGCCCAGACGCGCGGCATTGCAGTGCGCGAGCACGCGCGACACCTCGTCGGTGGATGCCGGTGCGATCACTGCGACCGCGGCGCCCCGATAGCGCCCGCGCTGCTCCTCGACGTACGGCGCCATCGCCGCCGGATCGTCGATCCATCCGGCCGGCCCGACGACGGCGCGCAGCTCGGCGAGGACGGACTCGAAGCGCTGGTCATTCATGGCTGACGGCATGATCGCACCAACCGCGTCCGCGCGCCGCGCCCTGGCTCGTTTCGCCATCCCTGCGCAATGCTGGCCCATGCACACGGCCTATCCATGACCGGACGCCCGGGATCGCTCACCCCAGCGCCAGACTCCACAGCGGCACCGTGGCCAGCGACAGCAGGATGCCCGCACCGAGCACGCTGTTGGCGAGGGCCGGCTCCAGGTTGTGCTGATCGGCAAGAATCGCGGCGGAAATCATCGGCGCCATCGCCGCCTGCAGCACGCCTATCGTCAGCGTCAGGCCGCCCACGCCCGCAACGACGCCGAGCAGCAGGACCAGCAGCGGCGCCAGCAGCAGCTTCCAGCCCAGACCGAGCACGAGCGGCAGCGCCTGGCCTTCGCCGAGCTGCAGCCGGAAGCGCAGGCCTACCGAGAACAGCGCCAGCGGCACCAGCGTACTGCCGATCCGCTGCAGCACTTCATCGACGAGCGGCGGCCAGCCGCCGAGCCCACCGGCGAGAACGCCGACCAGCAGCGCGAGGAAGGCCGGGAACAGGAGCACGCGCCTGGCGATCGCGGAGGCGTGCGTCCTTGCACCGGAATAGAGCGCGGAGACCCAGGTACCGCCCGTGGCGAGCACGACGAAGCAGCCGAGCTGATCGGCCACCACGCCCAGCGCGAGGCCGTCGCGACCGTGCAGGGCCTCGATCATCGGATAGCCCATGAACGACGTGTTGCCGAGGCCGCAGACCAGCGTCAGTGCACCGATGCGTGCGCGGCTCCAGCCCAGCCGTCCGCCGAGCAGGCGAAATCCGGCGAACGCGCCTGCGAAGACGAGCCACTGAGACACGACCAGAAACCAGAACTGCCAGTCGAACCGCAGTTGCGGAATCAGATCGAGCACCAGCGCCGGCAGGGCCAGATTGATCACCCACCAGTTCAGGCCCTGGGCGAGCCCCAGCGGCGGCCTGGCCAGGCGCGCAACCAGCGCACCGAGCAGCAGACAGGCAATCAGCAGGGTGAAGGCGGCCATCGGGGCGGCATTGTAAGGGGGCGGCCGCTGGCGGGCCCGCCACGTCGTCGCACCCGGGCCCGCGGATCAGGCGCTTTCGTAGCGGCGCTTGCCCGAGTGATGGACGCGGACGGTGGACTGCGTGCCGACGCGCGGCTTGATGCCGAACTGCGGCGCGCGGAAGGACGGGTTGTCGAGCATCGAGCCCGCCTGCGCAGGCTGCCCGGCGAACGAGTCCTCGGTCTCCTCGGCGGCCGTCTCGGCCTGCGGCGCCGTCTCCGGCTCCGCCGGCTTCGGTCGCTTGCGCAGCATCGAGGCAGTGATTCGTGGCTTGGTCATGGTACGTCGCGGCAAATGAAGCGGCTGGATGATAGCCCGCCGTAGAAGGCAAGCACGAATCGATCCAGACCGACGGTACTACAGAGGTCGACACAACAGAAAAGCCCGCGAATCCGCGGGCTTCTCCGAACTGCCGCACCTTGCGGTGCCGGCGTGTTGGCTGGGGGACTAGGATTCGAACCTAGATAGGCAGAGTCAGAGTCTGCAGTCCTACCATTAGACGATCCCCCAATTGATTCGTTGTCGAGTCCTGGGGCACTCGGGTCGGCGAGTATATCGCGCCGACCCGAGTCTGTTCGACCGCGCAGTGCCGATCAGCGCTTCGAGTACTGCGTGCCGCGACGGGCCTTGTGCAGACCGACCTTCTTGCGCTCGACCTCGCGGGCGTCGCGCGTGACCAGACCGGCGGCGCGCAGTCCGGGACGCAGGCTCTCGTCGTAGTCGATCAGCGCGCGGGTGATGCCGTGACGGATCGCACCGGCCTGGCCGTTGGGGCCACCGCCGGCCACCGTCACCTTGATGTCGAAGCGGCCGACCGACTCGGTCACTTCGAGCGGCTGGCGCACCAGCATGCGCGAGGTCTCGCGGCCGAAGTAATCCTCGACGGTCTTGTCGTTGATCGTGATGTCGCCCTTGCCGGGCTTGAGGAACACGCGCGCCGTCGCAGTCTTGCGGCGGCCGGTGCCGTACTTGTAATCGATGGTCTTGGCCATGGCTCGAAAGTCCCGGTCTTAGAGAGTGAGGGTCTTGGGCTGCTGCGCCGTGTGCGGGTGCTCCGCGCCGGCGTAGACCTTCAGCTTGCGATACTGGGCGTAGCCCAGCGGGCCCTTCGGCAGCATGCCCTTGACCGCCTTCTCGATGGCGCGCTCGGGATGCTTGGCCAGCACCTCTTCGAGCGTCTGCGAGCGGATGCCGCCCGGATACTCGGTGTGCCGGTAGTAGGTCTTGTCCTTGAGCTTGTTGCCCGTGGCCTTCACCTTCTCGGCGTTGACGACGACGATGTAATCGCCGGTGTCGACGTTCGGGGTGTACTCGGGCTTGTGCTTGCCGCGCAGGCGGTTCGCGATCTCGGTTGCCAGCCGGCCGAGCGGCTTGTCCGTCGCGTCAATCACGAACCAGTCGCGCTTGACGGTCTCGGACTTGGCGAAGATGGTGGTCTTCATCAGTCCAGTCCTTCAGGCCCCTTGGGGGCGATTTATAGTTCAGTTGCCCCGGAACGCCGGGCAACCTCGAAAAAGGCCGCGGATTGTAGCGGCGACACCTGCCCCGCGCAAGGCACCTGCCGGGTTGGCATCCCCCGGCCACCGATGGCCGGGATCCCGTCCCGGACGCCCCCCTGCCGTCAACTCCCAAAGTTGATCTTGGCTTCCAGGTTGGTACGCGAGTCGGCGTTGGACAGGGCCTCCTCGAGCGTGATCGCACCCGACTTGTACAGGCCGTACAGCGAGGTGTCGAAGGTCAGCATGCCCTTGTCCGAGGACTGGTTCATGGCCTCGCGCAGCTCGTCGATGCGCTTGCTCAGGATCAGCTCCTGCACGTACGGCGTGTTGAGCATGACTTCCATCGCGGCGACGCGCTTGCCGTCCTTGCGGCGCACGAGACGCTGCGAAATGATCGCGCGCAGCGTCAGCGACAGGTCCATGTAGAGCTGTTCGCGCATGGTTTCCGGATACAGGTTCACGATGCGCTGCATCGCCTGATAGGCGTTGTTGGCGTGCAGCGTCGAGATCGCCAGATGACCGGTGTTGGCGAGCTGGATGCAGGCGTCCATGGTCTCGCGCGTACGCACCTCGCCGACGAGGATGACGTCCGGCGCCTCGCGCAGCGAACTCTTGAGAGCCCGCTCGTAACTCACGGTGTCGGTCCCGACTTCGCGCTGGTTGACGATGCTGCGGCGGTTCGGGTGAACGAACTCGATCGGGTCCTCGATCGTCAGGATGTGCCCGGTCTGCGTCTCGTTGCGGTGATTGATCATCGCCGCGAGCGTCGTCGTCTTGCCGGAGCCGGTGGCGCCGACCATCATCACCAGGCCGCGCTTGTGCTGGATCAGGTCCTTGAGCACCGGCGGCATGCCGCCCAGGTCGTCGAGGCGCGGCACCTGCGCGCGGATGTAACGCAGCACCATGCCCAGTGACCCGCGCTGGTTGAAGATGTTGACGCGGAAGCGGCCGAGCCCCCCGGCCTCCGTCGCCAGGTCGATCTCCATGTTCTGCTGCAGGTACTCCTGCTGCTCCTGCGACAGGATCGACAGCGCCAGCTCCTTGATGAACTCGCGGGTGAGCACGTTCTTGCCGATCGGCATCAGCTCGCCTTCGATCTTCACCTGCGCCGGTGCATTGGCCGTGAAGAACAGGTCGGAGCCGTTCTTCTCCACGCACAGCTTGAGGTAAGGCAGGATCTTGAGCATGGAGTCGTTCGCCTAGCGGCGGATCACGTTGGCGGTCTCGTCTTCCTTCATCTGCATCTTGCGCACCATCTCGTCGTCCATCAGGTTCTGGCGCGCACGCTTGGACTCCAGCTTCACGCGCAGCCGCAGTTCGTTCTGCGAGTCGGCATTGCGGATCGCCTCGTCGTAGCTGATCAGCCCGTCCTCGAACAGCTGGAACAGGAACTGGTCGAAGGTGATCATGCCCTGCTCGTTGGAGCGCGCCATGACCTCCTTGATGCCGGCGACCTCGCCCTTGAAGACCATGTCGGCGATCAGCGGCGAGTTGATCATGATCTCCATCGCCGCGACGCGGCCGCCGCCTTCCTTGCGCACGAGGCGCTGCGAGATGATCGCCTTGAGGTTGAGCGACAGGTCCATCAGCAGCTGTTCGCGCTTCTCCTCGGGGAAGAAGTTGATGATGCGATCGAGCGCCTGGTTGGCGCTGTTGGCGTGCAGCGTCGCCAGCACGAGGTGACCGGTCTCCGCGAAGTTGACCGCGTACTCCATGCCCTCGCGGGTGCGGATTTCGCCGATCAGGATCACGTCCGGCGCCTGGCGCAAGGTGTTCTTGAGCGCGTTTTCCCAGGAGTAGGTATCGGTGCCGACCTCGCGCTGCGTGATCAGGCAGCCAATGTGCGGATGCACGTACTCGATCGGGTCCTCGATGGTGATGATGTGCCCGCGCGAGTTGGTGTTGCGGTAGCCGACCATGGCCGCCAGCGAGGTCGACTTGCCCGAGCCGGTGGCGCCGACCATGAGCACGAGGCCGCGCTTCTCCATGACGATCTTCGCGAGCTGCGGCGGCAGCCCGAGCTGCTCGAAGGTCGGAATCTCGGTGTTGATCGTACGCAGCACGCCGCCGACACGGTTCTGCTGCACGAAGGCGTTGACGCGAAAACGCCCGATCCCCGGCGGCGAGATCGCGAAGTTGCACTCGTTGTTGGCTTCGAAATCCTTGATCTGCCGGTCGTTCATCAGCGAGCGGACGATGATGGCCGCGGCTTCCGCGGGCAGCGGCTTGTCCATCACCGGCGTCATCTGGCCGTCGAGCTTGATCGCCGGCGGAAAACCCGAGGTGATGAACAGGTCCGACGCGCCCTTCTGCTTCATCAGCGTCAGCAGCTGCTGTACCAGCTTGACGGCTTGTTCGCGGTCCATGGCGTTCTCGGCAGGGAGGTCAGACGGTGAAGCTGCGCGGGTCCGCGGCACGCATCCGCGCTTCCTCGAGCGAGGTCATGCCCTTGCGCACGAGGTCCTTGAGGCACTGGTCGAGGGTCTGCATCCCTTCCTTCTGACCTGTCTGGATGGAGCTGTACATCTGCGCCACCTTGTTCTCGCGGATCAGGTTACGGATGGCCGGCGTGCCGATCATGATCTCGTGCGCGGCCACGCGGCCGCCGCCCTTCTTCTTCAGCAGCGTCTGCGAGATCACCGCGCGCAGCGACTCGGACAGCATCGCGCGCACCATGTCCTTCTCCGCCGCCGGGAACACGTCGACGATACGGTCGACGGTCTTGGCCGCCGAGGAGGTATGCAGCGTGCCGAACACGAGGTGACCGGTTTCGGCCGCGGTCAGTGCCAGGCGGATGGTTTCGAGGTCGCGCATTTCGCCGACGAGCACCACGTCCGGGTCCTCGCGCAGGGCCGATCGCAGCGCCTCGTTGAAGCCCAGCGTGTCGCGATGCACCTCGCGCTGGTTGATCAGGCAGCGCTTGGACTGGTGCACGAACTCGATTGGGTCCTCGACGGTGAGGATGTGTCCGTACTCGTTCTCGTTGATGTGGTTGACCATCGCCGCCAGCGTGGTCGACTTGCCGGAGCCGGTCGGCCCGGTCACCAGCACGATGCCGCGCGGGAACTCGGAGATGTCCTTGAAGATCGCCGGGCACTTGAGGTCTTCGAGCGTGAGGATCTTCGACGGAATCGTGCGGAACACCGCGCCCGAGCCGCGCGCCTGCGTGAATGCGTTGACGCGGAAGCGCGCGAGGCCGGGAATCTCGAACGAGAAGTCCGTTTCCAGGAACTCGTCCCAGGCCTTGCGCTGCTTGTCGTTCATGATGTCGTACACCATGTCGTGGACCTGCTTGTGGTCCAGCGGCGGCAGGTTGATGCGCTTGACGTCGCCATCGACACGGATCATCGGCTCGACGCCGGCCGACAGATGCAGGTCCGATGCCCCCTGTTTCACGCTGAATGTCAGCAACTGCGCGATGTCCATGCAATACGTCCCTGAACTTATTGTCTAATTGCCCGTCGAGCCGGTCGCACGTTATCGGCAATTCCGGGGCGAGGCAACATGAACCACATCGGCGAAAACCTGGGCCGGGTGCGCTCGCGCATCGACGGCGCCTGCGCTGCCGCCGGCCGTGCGGCGGACGCCGTCACCCTGCTCGCGGTGAGCAAGACCTTCGACGCCGCCGCCGTGCGTGCCGCGGCCGCCGCCGGGCAGCGTGCCTTCGGCGAGAACTACGTGCAGGAAGCGCTGGCCAAGCAGGCCCAGTTGCAGGACCTGGATCTCGCGTGGCACTTCATCGGCCCGCTGCAGAGCAACAAGACGCGGGCGGTGGCGGAGCATTTCGACTGGGTCCACAGCGTGGACCGCCTGAAGATCGCCGAGCGCCTGTCGCAGCAACGCCCGCAGGCGCTTGCGCCGTTGCAGGTCTGCGTACAGGTGAACATTTCCGGCGAGCACAGCAAATCGGGTTGCGCAACGGACGAAGCCGCGGCGTTGTGCCGGGCCGTGGCGCAGCTGCCGCGCCTGCGCCTGCGCGGCCTGATGGCGATTCCGGCACCGACCGCGCCCGGCAGCGACCCGCGGGCGCCCTACCGGGCCCTGCGCGAACTGTTCGCCGGACTGTCCGGCCTCGGACTCGACACGCTGTCGGCCGGCATGTCCGACGATCTCGAAGCCGCGATCGCCGAGGGCGCGACGATGGTGCGCGTCGGCTCGGCCCTCTTCGGCCGCCGGCAGGTTGTCTGAGTCGGGGCGACGGCACGACGCAGCGCGCATCAGGCGGGACCGCGCCGGCCGACACGACACCGACCGGTCTGGGTACGATAGCGCGCCCCGACTGCCACGCTCCGATTCCGCCATGTCCGCCGATACCGCCAAACGCCAGGCCGCCGAGGCCGCCCTCGCCTACATCGAGCCCGGCGAGGTGCTCGGCGTCGGCACCGGCTCGACCGTCAACCACTTCATCGACCTGATCGCCGAGAAGCGCCTGCAGGCCGACATTCCCGGCGCCGTTTCCTCGTCCGAGGCCACCACGCAGCGGCTGCACAAGATCGGCGTGCGCGTGCTCGACCTCAACGACACCGGCACGCTGTCGATCTACGTCGACGGTGCCGACGAGGCCAATGCGCATCTGCAGCTCATCAAGGGCGGCGGCGCGGCGCTGACGCGCGAGAAGATCGTCGCGGCCGCGAGCCGCAAGTTCGTCTGCATCGTCGACGAGTCCAAGCGGGTCGGCGTGCTCGGCAAGTTCCCGCTGCCGGTCGAGGTGATCCCGATGGCGCGCTCCTACGTCGGCCGCCAGCTGACGGCGCTCGGCGGTCACCCCTATCTGCGCGAAGGGGTGACCACCGACAACGGCAACCTGATTCTCGACGTGCGCGGTCTGGACATCGTCGATCCGGTCGCGCTCGAGAGCCGCATCAACGCGATTGCCGGCGTGGTCACCGTGGGGCTGTTCGCACAGCGACCCGCGGACGTGCTCATCGTCGGATCGCCCGGCGGCACGCAGATCATCGACGGCCGCTAGCCCGGCCGCCGCAAACGCAAAGGCTCCGGCCCGCGCCGGGCGGACCGGAGCCCTTGCCTGCAGGGCCGGCGATCAGCGGCGGCGCGCGCCGCCGCGACGGTTGTCGCGCGGCTTCTCCTCGTTGACCTTGAGCGGCTTGCCGCGCAGTTCCTTGCCGTTGAGTCCGGCAATCGCGGCGCGCGCTTCGTGGCCTTCCATCTCGATGAAGCCGAAGCCCTTGCACTGGCCGCTGAACACGTCCTGCGCCAGCTTGATCGAGAATACCTTGCCGAAACCGGCAAACAGTTCGCTGAGCTCGCGCTCGGTGGTGTCGGCGGGCAGGTTGCCGGCGAATACTCGCTTCATGTCGTTCTCCTTGCGGGTGGATCAGGATGCCTGGCGTCCGCCGCGGCGGCGGCGACGACGCTTCGGAGCCGGGTGCTCCGTGCGCGCTTCGCGCGCGACCGGCGCGGCAGCCGGTGCATTTCGGGATGGGCGGGCGCCGCGACCGCCGCGCTCGCGTTCGGCGGCAGGCCGCTCGCGCCGCTGCGGCTCGGCCGCGGTGTCGCTCGCGGGACGGCGCACATAGCCTTCGACCTCGAAGGCCGGAACCGTGCGGCGCAGCAGACGCTCGATGCCGCGCCACTCGGAATACTCCTCGCGGCAGACCAGCGAGATCGCCTCGCCGACCTGTCCGGCACGGCCGGTGCGGCCGATGCGATGCACGTAGTCCTCCGGCACCGCCGGCAGCTCGAAGTTGATGACGTGCGGCAGCTGGTCGATATCGAGGCCGCGGGCGGCGATGTCGGTCGCAACCAGCGCCCGCACCTGCCCGGTCTTGAACCCCTCGAGCGCCTTCAGGCGCGCGTTCTGGCTCTTGTTGCCATGCAGGGCAGCGGCCGTGATGCCGTCCTTGATCAGGCGCTCGGTCAGCCGATTGGCGCCGTGCTTGGTGCGCGTGAACACCAGCACCTGGCGCCAGTTGAAGCGACTGATCATGTAGCCGAGCAGCCCCGCCTTGTCGATCTTGTCGACGAAGATCGCACGCTGCGTCACCGCTTCGGCGGCACTGTTGCGCGGCGCGATGTCGATCGTCGCCGGGTTGTGCAGCAGGCCTTCGGCGAGTTTGCGGATATCCGGCGAAAACGTCGCCGAGAACAGCAGGTTCTGGCGTCGCGACGGCAGCTTCTCGATCACACGGCGGATGTCGCGGATGAAGCCCATGTCGAGCATGCGGTCGGCCTCGTCGAGCACCAGATAACCAACCCGCGACAGATCGACGGTGCGCTGCTGCACGTGATCGAGCAGGCGCCCCGGCGTGGCGACGACGATATCGACGCCGCGACGCAGCGTCTCGATCTGCGGCTTGATGCTGACGCCGCCGAAGATCAGCGCCGCGCGCAGGGCCGGCAGGCCCTGGCCGTAGGTGCGCACACTGTCCTCAACCTGGACTGCGAGCTCGCGCGTCGGCACCAGTACCAGCACGCGCACGTGCCGGTGCGCCGGATCGACGGCCTCGGCGGACAGGCGGTGCAGCAACGGCAGCGTGAAGGCTGCGGTCTTGCCGGTGCCGGTCTGTGCGGCGGCGAGCAGATCGCGGCCGGCGAGAATCTCCGGCACGGCGCGCTGCTGAATCGGGGTAGGCGTGGTATAGCCCTGTTCGGCCACGGCGCGCAGCAAAGGCGGCGCCAAGCCCAGCGAATCGAACGACATCGACATCTCCTGAACATGCGGGCGGCCAATGGCCGCAAAGCCTGCCGGGCAATCACCAAGAATTGCCGGGGCCGGTTCAGGCGAGTCAATCAACGGTTGCGGGGGACGAATCGCCAGCAGGTTTGCGGCATCGCGGCCCCGGACCGGGGCCGCTTTACGACAGCGCAAACCGACAGTGCGCCTCGCAAACGGCGCGCAGTATAGCGGCGACGGCGAAATTCACCTAATCTGCGGCCGTACGGCACGCAAGATATGTGCCGAAAAAATGACCACCCCAGCCAGAAGGACGCCGATCATGAAGCCCCTCATCCTCGCCGCCACCGCGCTGCTCGCCCTACCCGCCCACGCCGACACTTGGAAGGCCCTGAAGGAAACCGCTAAGCAGCAGGCGTCGCAGAAAGCCGAGGAAGAGCTCGGTCTGCCACAGGCGTCCAAGCCTGGCGCCGAGGTCTACCTCATCGAGCCAGCCAACGGCGCCGAAGTCTCCAGCCCGGTGCGCGTCGTTTTCGGCCTGAAAGCCATGGGCGTTGCCCCCGCCGGCGTCAACCAGACCGGCACCGGACATCATCACCTGCTGATCGACAGCCCGCAGATCGACTACACCCAGCCGCTGCCCGCTTCCGAGCAGGTCGTGCACTTCGGCGGCGGTCAGACCGAGACGACAATCGAACTCGCGCCCGGCACCCACACCCTGCAACTGCTGCTCGGCGACTGGAAGCACCAGCCCCACAATCCGCCGGTGCAGTCGGAGAAGATCACGATCACGGTCAAGTGATCACGGCAGTTTCCGGTTCCCGGTTGCCTGCCGCCGGTCAGGGCGGCAGGCCGGGCCTGGCCCTGAAAGCCGGCAACTTTTCACAGGACACTGCTTCTCCGGCATGAAATCCTCTCTCGGCCTGCGGCTCGGCCAGTCGCTGACGATGACCCCCGCGCTGCAGCAGGCTATCCGCCTGCTGCAGTTGTCGAGCCTCGACCTACAGCAGGAAATCGAGCAGGCGCTGGACGCGAACATCCTTCTGGAACGCGACGAGGCGGCGACGGACGACGAGGCCCCTGCTGCCGAGGCAACGGAGACCACCGAGTCCGGCGAGACCGAAACCCTCGAACTGGGGGACGACGGCGCGATCCCGGACGAGATGCCGGTCGACGCCGACTGGGGCGACGTCTTCGACGATCTGCCGGCACAGCCGCGCAGCAGCGACGACGATGAACTGCGCGAGTTCCTCGAAGCCAACCTGCACAAGTCCCTCGGCCTGCGCGAACACCTGCTGGAGCAGGCACGCGTCGCCCCGTTCGATCCGGAGGAGGCGCCGATCGCCAGCTACCTGATCGACGCGATCGACGAGGACGGCTATCTGCGCGACTGGCCCTCGCTGCTCGAAGAGCTGTCGGTGACGCTCGGCGCTTCCGCCGCCGAGGTCGAGGCAGTGCTGGCGAAGCTGCAGGACTTCGACCCGACCGGCGTGGCGGCGCGCGACCTGAGCGAGTGCCTGCGACTGCAGGTCGAGTCGATGCCGGCGCGCACGCCGGGCGCCCAGGCCGCGCTGCTGCTGATCGAACGGCACCTGCCGCTGCTGGCGCGGCGCGACAACGCCGCCGTGGCGCGGGCCAGCGGCCTGGACGGCGCCGAACTCGACGCCGCGCTGGCCCTGCTGCGTTCGCTGCAGCCGCACCCCGGACAGGCCTTCAAGCCGCACGAATCCGACTACATCGCGCCGGATGTCTTTGTTTTCAAAAAGAATGGCCGCTGGACGGTGAGTCTCAACCCGGAACACACGCCGCGCCTGCGGATCAACGGCCACTATCAAGGCCTGATCCGCCGTGCCGATACCTCCCGGGACCAGCAGATGCTCAAGCAGCACCTGCAGGAGGCGCGCTACTTCCTCAACAGCCTGGAGGCCCGCAATGAAACTTTGCTCCGCGTCGCCCAGTCGATAGTTGAAGAGCAGCGCGCTTTTCTGGAATATGGACCCGAAGCGATGCGTCCCCTCGTGCTGCGCGACATCGCCGAACAGCTGGGCATACATGAATCGACCGTTTCACGCGCCACAGCCAACAAGTACATGCTCACGCCACGTGGGCTCTTCGAACTCAAGTATTTCTTCTCCAGCCACGTCCAGACCACGGGCGGCGGCGTCTGCTCGGCCACGGCGATCCAGGCGATGATCAAGCGCCTGATCGGCACCGAGAACCCCGCGCGCCCGTTGTCCGACGCCACCCTTTCCGAACTCTTGCTCAAGGAGGGCATCCAGGTCGCACGTCGTACCGTTGCCAAATACCGCGAAGGCCTGGGGATTCCCCCCTCGCACGAGCGCAAGCCGCTGGCCTGAGGGCCGGCATCCGTATCGCCTAGGAGGTCCACGATGAATCTCAACATCTCCGGTCACCATGTCGAAGTCACGCCGCCGATGCGCGACTACGTCGTCACCAAGCTCAGGAAGCTCGAACGACACTTCGACCATCTGATCAGCGCGGAGGTGGTGCTTTCCGTCGAGAAACAGCGACAGAAGGCGGAGGCGACGGTGCACGCCAGCGGTGCCAACATGCATGCCGAGGCGGTCGACGGCGATCTGTACGCGGCGATCGACCTGATGTCGGACAAGCTCGACCAGCAGACGCGCAAGCACAAGGAGAAGCTGCGCGACCACCATCAGAAGGAAGCGCACAAGCGCATGGCGCAGCCGGGGGTGTCGTGAAGCCAGGCTTCACACCGGCTGGCGGGCGGCGGTGATGCGCCCCGCTGGCGAAACGTGCAGCCGCCGTCCGGTGCGCGGGCGCACATAGGGTTTGCCCCACACGGACGGCGTGAGTGCTGCTGGTAGAATCCACGCACTCGCGAGGGCCCCGGCAGCCTCGTGCCCGGGCCCTCTTTTTTCGCCAGGAAGAAGACACCACACCATGAAGATCGCAGACATCCTGTCGCAGGACCGCGTCAGCCAGGGCCAGACCTTCACCAGCAAGAAGAAGGCGCTCGAAGAGCTGTCGAACCTGCTGGCCCGGGGTGTGCCCGGCGTGCAGGCTGCGGACATCCTGACCAGCCTCGCCGCGCGCGAGAAGCTCGGCAGCACCGGCCTGGGACACGGCGTGGCGATTCCGCACGGCCGCATGGCCGGCGTCAACGAGAGCGTCGGCGCGTTCATGCGCCTCAAACACCCGCTCGACTACGACGCCCACGACGGCCAGCCGGTCGATCTGGTGTTCGGCCTGCTGGTCCCCCAAGGGGCGACCGAGGCCCACCTGAAGCATCTGGCGGCCATCGCCGAGATGTTCTCCGACGGTGCGTTCTGCCAGCAGGCACGCGAGGCCGCCGACGAGGGTGCGCTGTTCAAGCTGCTGAACGCCTACACGCCCGCGAACTGATCCACCATGCCGCGACACGCGCCGGCTGCGTCGACGACGCTGCACGGTGTGCTGATGCGCGTGCACGGCGTCGGCGTGCTGCTCACCGGCGCCAGCGGTGTCGGAAAGAGCGAACTGGCGCTCGAACTGCTCAGCCGCGGCCATCGGCTCGTCGCCGACGATGCCGCCGAATTCACGATGGCGCGCGGCGTCCTGCGCGGTCGCTGTCCGCCGCTGCTGCAGGGCTTCATCGAGGCGCGCAGCCTCGGCATCCTCAACGTGCGTCGCCTCTATGGTTCCCGCAGCGTGCTCGGCACGACACGTCTGGATCTCATCGTTGCGCTCGACACGCCCGGGGCGCTGCCGGAAACCGGTCTCGAACGCCTGAGCGGGCAGCGTTCGACGCGCAAGGTCCTCGGCATCGACGTGCCGGCGGTCTCGATCCCGGTGCGGCTCGGGCATAATCTCGCAGTACTCGTCGAAGCCGCCTGCCGCGACGACCGTCTGCGCCGCCAAGGCTATCGCGCCGACGCCGACCTGACGCGCCGGCAGATGCTCGAGATCAGGAAGCAGGACCCACGTCCGTCACCGGGGAAGCCCAAGTGAAACACCGCCACGAGCGCCGCAACGAACGCGCGCGGCCCTGTGGGGAGCGCCACGGCGAATGAAGCTGGTGATCGTCAGCGGCCTGTCCGGCGCCGGCAAGACCGTCGCGCTCAAGCAGTACGAGGACCTGGGCTACTACTGCATCGACAACCTGCCGCTGGCGCTGGTCGGCCCGATCTCCCGGCGCACGGCGCGCGGCGGCGACGAGCGCTATGCACGCCTGGCGATCGGCGTCGATGCACGCGAGAGCCCGCGCGAGATCGCGCGCTTTCCACGTTACCTCGAACGACTGCGCGCACGCGGCATCGAGACCCGCGTGCTGTTCCTGCGCGCCGAGGAAAGCGTGCTGCTGCGGCGCTACTCGGAAACGCGGCGGCCGCATCCGCTCGCGCGCGGCGATGTGTCCCTGCACGAGGCGATCCGCGCCGAACAGCAGTTGCTGGAACCGATCGCCAACTGTGCCGACGCCACGATCGACACCACCGGCAAGAACCTTCACGAGCTGCGCGAGGAGATCCAGAGCCAGGTCCCGGGCGGCGGCTCCGGCAAGCTGATCGTGCAGCTCGAATCCTTCGGCTTTCGCAACGGCATCCCGGAGAGCGCGGACTTCGTCTTCGACATCCGCTGCCTGCCGAATCCCCACTGGGAGCCGACGCTGCGCAAGCTCAGCGGCCGCGACGCCGCGGTCGCGGCATGGTTCGAGCGGTACCCTGAAGTGCAACGCATGATCCGCGACCTGCGCGGCTTTCTCGAACGCTGGCTGCCCGAGTTCCGCAAGCAGGACCGCGCCTACCTGTCGGTCGCGGTCGGCTGCACCGGCGGCCAGCATCGCAGCGTCTACGTGGTCGAGCGTCTCGCGGAACTGCTGCGCACGCAGTGCGAGCAGCTGTCCGTGCGGCACCGCGAACTGTGGAACGGCAACGAGCGCCGCAAGCCGGACGGTGCGACGTGACGACGCGATCCGCTCCGATGCCGGCGAGCACGAAGGTGTGCGCATGAACCGCATCGGCCTGCTGCTGGTGATGCATGGCAAGCTCGGACATCACCTGCTCGATACGCTGCGCGAGATGATCGGCGAACTGCCGCTGGGCGCCGACGTGCTCGAGGTGCGCCGCGTCTCCGCGCACGAGGTGCTGATCCGCCAGGGACGCAAGATGCTCGACCGCCTCGACGGCGGCGGCGGCGTGCTGATCCTCACCGACGCCTTCGGCTCGACGCCCAGCAACATCGCCAACAAGCTGCGCGACTCGCATCGCTGCGCCGTCGTCGCCGGCGTCAACCTGCCGATGCTGGTGCGCATCTTCAACTACCCGGATCTGCCGCTGGCCGAGATGGCCAGAAGCGCCGTCGAGGGCGGCAGCCGCGGCATTCTCGAGTGCCCGAAATGAAACCCTTTTCCGTCGGCGCCTTGCGGCACCCTGCCTGGGCGCCGGCGCAGCGCGACCTCGGGATGGAAACTGGAAGCTGAGCCACATGGAACGAACCGTCGAAATCGTCAACAAGCTCGGCCTGCACGCGCGGGCCGCCGCCAAGCTGGTCACGCTGGCCAGCAAGTTCGAGTCGGACGTCCGCGTGCGCAAAGACGGCCGTGAAGTCAGCGGCAAGTCGATCATGGGCGTGCTGATGCTGGCCGCCGCGCGTGGCGCGCAGATCACGCTGGTTGCCGACGGCAGCGATGCCGATCAGGCACTCGACGAACTGGCGCAGCTCGTCGCGGACCGGTTCGGCGAAGACGAGTGATGAAGCAGTTTCCCGTCTCCCGTTTCCGGTTTCCAGATCGAAGAGCGGCCGTTGCTGTTACTGGAAACCGGAAACTCCCGACTGGAAACGGTGTGACCGGAGACCGTGCGTGAGCCTCTGGCTCTCCGGCATCGGCGTTTCCCGCGGCATTGCCATCGCGCGCGTGCAGAAGGCGCACGGCGGCGATCTGGACGTGCCGGAGTATCGCCTCGCCGCCGGCGACGTCGAATCCGAAATCGCGCGCTTCGTCGACGCGCACGCCCATGCGAAGACCCAGCTGCGCGAAGTGCGCGCCCGCATCCCGGAGGGCACGCCGGGCGACATCGCGGCGTTCATCGACACGCACATCCTGATGATGGACGACCGCTCCATCACCGAGTCGACGGCGGCGCACATCCGCGACGGGCGCATCAATGCGGAGACCGCGCTGATCCGCACGCGCGACGCGCTGATCTCGGTCTTCGAGCAGATGGACGATGCCTACCTGCGCACGCGTCGCGACGACGTCGAGCACGTGTGCAGCCGCATCCTGCGCATCCTGCTCAGGTCCGAGCGCCAGATCAGCGCACGCAGCGAGCACGGTGAGCCGGCCGTCGTCGTCGCCGACGACGTGACGCCGGCGGACATCATCCTGCTGGCACAGCAGCAGGTGGCCGCCTTCGTCACCGAGTACGGCGGCCCGTTGTCGCACACCGCGATCCTCGCGCGCAGCCTCGGTATCCCGGCGGTGGTCGGCCTGCGCGACGCGCGCCGCCTGCTGCGCGACAACGAGACCGTCATCGTCGATGGCGAGGCGGGTCACGTCCTCGCCGACCCCGATACCCAGGCGCTCGGCTTCTACCGCGACAAGCAGCGCCAGCACGAACGCCATCGCGCGGGTCTGGTCCGGCTCAAGGGTCGCGACGCCGTCTCGCGCGACGGCGTGCCGATCCGCCTGCTGGCGAACATCGAGCTGCCCGAGGATGCGCGCGTCGCCGAGGAATCCGGCGCCCAGGGTGTGGGCCTGTACCGCACCGAATTCCTCTACATGAACCGCAAGGAGCTGCCGAGCGAGGAGGAGCAGTACGACGCGTACGCCCGCATCGTCTCGGCGGTGTCCGGCACGATCACGATCCGCACGCTGGACCTGGGCGCCGACAAGCAGGTCGACAGCGGTCGCAGCCACGGCCCGCTGCCGACCAATCCGGCGCTGGGCCTGCGCGCGATCCGCCTGTGCCTCAAGGAGCCCGAACTGTTCCGCATCCAGGTGCGCGCCCTGCTGCGCGCCTCGGCACACGGACGCGTGCAGATCATGCTGCCGATGATCTCGAATCTGCAGGAGTTCCGGCAGGCGGCGACGCTGATCGAGACGGCGCGCGCCGAGCTGCGCGCCGAAGGCAGGCCGTTTGCCGAGAACGTGCCGATCGGCGCGATGATCGAGGTGCCGGCGGCGGCGATCGCCGCGCCAATGCTGGCGCGCCATGCGCGCTTCTTCTCGATCGGCACCAACGACCTGATCCAGTACACGCTGGCCATCGACCGCGTCGACGACGAGGTCAACTACCTCTACGACCCGCTGCATCCGGCCGTGCTGCACCTGATCCGCCACACGATCGAATCGGGGCGCGGCGCCGGCATCCCGGTGGCGATGTGCGGCGAGATGGCCGGCGATCCGCGCTTCACCCGGCTGCTGCTCGGACTCGGGCTGACCGACTTCTCGATGCATCCGAACAGCATCCTCGAGATCAAGCAGATCGTCGTCGAATCCGACATCGCGCGACTGCGCGCGGCGATGACCGGCGCGCTCGACAGCGGCGATCCGCAGACCCTGCGCGACCGCATCGCCGAACTGGACGCACCGTAGGCATCGGCATCGTCGCAACACTGCCGCTGACGGCCGAGTCCGGCCGCAGTCGCGATGCTATGCTCGGCCCCGGACACGGGGCCGCAGCAGGATGAGCGAACGGGACAGCAACGAGACGGCGGTGCGCCGACTGCGCGAACGGCTGGGCAGCGGCAACATGCTGCCCGTCCGGCGCGCCCTGCATGCGCTCAACCCGGCCGAGATCGCCAGCCTGCTCGCCTCGCTGCCGCCCACCGAGCGCAACCTGGTCTGGGAGATGGTCAGCCCGGAGGACGACGGCGAGGTGCTGCTGCACCTGCCCGAATCGATCCGCACCGGCCTGATCCGGCAGATGGACACGGCGGAGCTGATCAAGGCCGCCGAGGAACTCGAGATCGACGATCTCGCCGACCTGCTCGAGGGCCTGCCCGAGACCGTCACCCGCGAAGTCCTCAGGGCCCTAGACGCCGACGACCGCGCCCGCCTCGAGCAGGTGCTCGCCTACGAGCCGGACACCGCCGGCGGTCTGATGAACACGGACACCGTCACCGTGCGGCCGGACGTCTCGCTCGACGTCGTGCAGCGCTACCTGCGGCTGCGCGGAGAGGTGCCGACGCACACCGACGCGCTGTATGTCGTCGACCGCTACGGCGCCTATCTCGGCGCGCTGCCGCTGGACAAGATCCTGACGCGTGCCGCCGACGATCTGGTGGCCAACGTGATGGAGCGCGAAACCCCGGCGATCCCGGCCGGCGAGAAGGAACACGACGTCGCCCGGCGCTTCGAGTCCGCCGACCTGGTCTCGGCGCCGGTCGTAGACGGCAAGGGCATCCTCGTCGGCCGCATCACGGTGGACGACGTCGTCGACGTCATCCGCGCGGAAGGCGAGCACAACATGATGTCGATGGCCGGTCTCGCCGAGGACGAGGACCTGTTCGCCCCGGTACGCCAGGCGGCGCTGCGCCGCGGCATCTGGCTCGGCATCAACCTGATGACGGCCTTCGCCGCGGCCTGGGTCGTCGGCCGCTTCGAGGCCACCATCGGCGAGGTCGTGGCGCTGGCGGTGCTGATGCCGGTGGTCGCCAGCATGGGCGGCATCGGCGGCAGCCAGACGCTGACGCTGATGATCCGCAGCCTCGCCCTGGGTCAGGCCGGTGTCGGCAACACCCGTCTGCTGCTGCGCAAGGAGCTCTCGGTCGCCGCGGTCAACGGCCTGCTGTGGTCGATCGTCGTCGGTGCGATCGCCGCGTGGTGGTTCTCGAGCCTGTGGCTGGCCCTCGTGATCGCGCTGGCGCTGGTCGTCAACCAGGTCATCGCCGCGGCGTCGGGCGTGCTGATCCCGCTGATTCTCAAGCGCATGGGGGTCGACCCCGCACTCGCCGGCTCGGTGGTGCTGACGACGGTCACCGACGTCGTCGGCTTCTTCGCGCTGCTCGGTCTGGGGACCGTGATCCTGCTCTGAGGCTCAGTCCGCCAGACGGCTGACGATGCGGATTTCCGAGGTCAGCGTGCGGTGCACCGGGCACTTGTTGGCGATCTCGAGCAGCCGCGCCCGCTGCTCGTCGGACAACGGTCCCTCGAGCGTGATCTCGCGCTCGATCTGGTCGACCTTGCCCTCGCGCGTCTCGCATTCCGCGCAGTCCTGCGCGTGGATCTTGCTGTGCACGAGCCGCACCGCCACGCGCTCCAGCGGCAGCTTCTTCATCTCCGCGTACATGCGCAACGTCATGCTGGTGCAGGTGCCGAGCGCCGCCAGCAGGAACTCGTAGGGGTTCGGACCGCGGTTCTGGCCGCCCACGTCCTCGGGTTCGTCCGCATCGGCCAGGTGCACGCCCATGCGCACGTGCTGGACGTATCGGCCGGTGCCGGCCTCGTGGACCACCACGGTGCCGTGCGGTTGCTGCGGCGGGATTTCGGTCAGGCTCATGACGGCTCCTTGTGGCGGGAATCGGCGTGGCGGAAGTTGGCTCAGGCGCTGCGGGCGGCCTGCGCGTCGGCGACCGTCAGCGCGGTGACGTTGACGATGCGCCGCACCGTCGCCGACGGCGTGAGGATGTGTACCGGCCGCGCGCAGCCGAGCAGCACCGGTCCGATCGCGACGTTGTGACCGGCGGCGGTCTTGAGCAGGTTGTAGGCGATGTTGGCGGCATCGAGGTCAGGCATCACCAGCAGGTTGGCGCTGCCGTGCAGCGTGCTGTCGCCGAGGATGCCGCGGCGGGTGGTTTCGTCGAGCGCGCAGTCGCCGTGCATCTCGCCGTCGACCTCGAGCTCCGGTGCGCGCACCCGCAGCAGTTCCAGCACCTCGCGCATCTTCTGCGCCGACGGCGCGTTCGAACTGCCGAAGTTCGAGTGCGACAGCAGCGCCACCTTGGGTTCGAAACCGAAGCGGCGCATCTCGTCCGCGGCCATGCGCGTGATCTCGGCGAGCTGCTCGGCGCTCGGATCGACGTTGACGTGGGTGTCGACGATGAACAGCTGGCGCCCGGGCAGGATCAGCCCGTTCATCGCGCCGTAGACGCTGGCGCCGGGCTTCCTGCCCAGCACCTCGTCGATGTAGCGCAGATGGCGCGCGGTGTTCGACACCAGGCCGCAGATCATGCCGTCGGCCTCGTTCTTGGCGAGCAGCATGGCCGCGATCAGTGTCGTGCGCCGGCGCATCTCCAGCCGCGCGTACTGCTCGGTGACGCCGCGCCGCTTCATCAGCGCGTGGTAATCCTGCCAGTACTCGCGATAACGCGGATCGAATTCCGGGTTGACGACGCCGTAGTGCTCGTCCTCGCGCAACCGCAGGCCGTAGCGCTGGATGCGGCTGGCGATCACCTGCGGCCGGCCGACCAGCAGCGGCCGGGCGATGCGCTCGTCGACCAGGACCTGGACCGCGCGCAGCACGCGCTCCTCCTCGCCCTCGGCGAAGACGATGCGCTTGTGCGTCTCCGGTACGCGGCGCGCGATGTCGATGATCGGCTTCATCATCGTGCCGCTGTGGTGCACGAACTGCTGCAGCTTCTGCTCGTAGGCGTCGAAGTCCGCGATCGGCCGCGTCGCCGCGCCGGATTCCATCGCCGCGCGCGCGACCGCCGGTGCGATCTTGACGATCAGGCGCGGATCGAACGGCTTGGGGATGAGGTACTCGGGGCCGAACTGCAGATCGTCGATGCCGTAGGCGCTGGCCACCACGTCATGCTGTTCGCGGCGCGCCAGATCGGCGATCGCGCGCACCGCGGCCACCTCCATCTCGCGCGTGATCGTCGTCGCGCCCACGTCGAGCGCGCCGCGGAAGATGAACGGAAAGCACAGGACGTTGTTGACCTGGTTCGGGTAGTCGGTGCGGCCGGTGGCGATGATGGCGTCGTCGCGCACCGCCCTGACCTGCTCCGGCAGGATCTCCGGGGTCGGGTTGGCCAGCGCGAAGATCAGCGGCTTCGGCGCCATGCGCGCCACCATCTCCGGCTTGAGCACACCGCCTGCGGACAGCCCCAGGAACATGTCCGCGCCGTCGATGACCTCGGCGAGCGTGCGTGCATCGGTCTTCTGCGCATACTGCGCCTTGAGATCGTCCATCAGCTCGGTGCGGCCCTCGTGGACCACGCCGGCGATATCGGTGAGCCAGACGTTCTGCCTGCGCACGCCGAGCTCGACCAGCATGCCGACGCAGGCCAGCGCCGCCGCGCCGGCGCCGCTGACCACCAGCTTGATGTCCTCGATGGGCTTGCCGACCACGGCCAGGCCGTTGAGCGCGGCGGCACCGACGATGATCGCGGTGCCGTGCTGGTCGTCGTGGAACACCGGAATCTTCATCCGCGCGCGCAGCTGCCGCTCGACGTAGAAGCACTCCGGCGCCTTGATGTCCTCGAGATTGATGCCGCCGAAAGTCGGCTCCAGCGCCGCGACGACCTCCACCAGCTTGTCGGGGTCGGCCTGGTCGACCTCGATGTCGAAGACGTCGATGCCGGCGAACTTCTTGAACAGCACCGCCTTGCCTTCCATCACCGGCTTGGCCGCCAGCGGGCCGATGTTGCCCAGTCCCAGCACCGCCGTGCCGTTGGTGATCACCGCCACGAGGTTGCCGCGCGCCGTGTAGCGCACGGCGGTGGTCGGGTCGGCGGCGATCTCCTCGCAGGCCGCCGCGACGCCGGGGGAGTACGCCAGCGCGAGATCGCGCTGATTGGTGAGCTGCTTGGTCGGCGTCACCGACAGCTTCCCGGGCACCGGGTACTCGTGGTAGGCCAGCGCCGCTTGGCGCAGGATCTCGCGGGCGTCCGCGGGGATGGAACTGTCCTGACTCATGCGCGGCGAAGCTCTCCGGAGCCGGAAAAGCCGTATCGTCGCATGCCCGCGGGGCGCCTGCGTGACCGACGTCCGCCAGGTGATGACTCCGCTTGTGAAGGCCTTGACGCGCCCGTACAATCCGCGCCTTGATCCCCCCTTCCCGACGTGCGCGAAGCCTGTCGCGGCGAGGCGGACGCTATAGACTGATCCAGGCCTGACCCTAAGGAGACCTCGCATCGCACTGGAACGTGAAGACCGGCGCAACCACCAGATCCTCGCGCCGCGTGTACGTGTTATCGCAGACGACGGCGCCCAGCTCGGCATCCTGCCGACGCGAGAGGCGCTGCAGAAGGCCGAAGACGCCGGACTCGACCTCGTCGAAGTCTCGCCGAACGCCGATCCGCCGGTCTGCAAGATCATGGATTACGGCAAGTACCTTTACCAGAAGGACAAGGCCCTGCAGGCTGCGAAGAAGAAGCAGAAGCAGATCCAGGTCAAGGAAATCAAGTTCCGCCCCACCACCGAGGAAGGCGACTACCAGACCAAGTTCCGCTCGATCTCGCGCTTCATCGAGGAAGGCGACAAGGTCAAGATCGTCGTGCGTTTCCGCGGCCGCGAAATGGCGCACCAGGAACTCGGCATGCAGGTCATGAACCGCCTGCGCGAGGAGCTGGGCGAGCTGGTGCAGATCGAGCAGTTCCCGAAGATGGAAGGCCGCCAGTCGGTCATGGTCATCTCGCCCAAGCGCAAATAGACGGCCCGCCGCCGTCGTTTGCGGCGTCGTGCGCATCCAGGAACGGTTTAAGCCGCGATTCGTGACGGGCACACGGCGATGCGCCGTCGTGCCCGTCGGCGTTCCTGCAGCCCGCAGGCGCCCAGCGCCTTGAAACCGGGCGAAAAACCCTTCAGAATCGCGCCCCTTCTGCGCCCGTCGCAGATCAGGAAGTCCTTTCCCGCAGGGAAAGGCCCGGCCAGCGCCCTTCAAGGCAGGGTTGCGACACCGGCAACGACCCAAACAGGAGTCACCGAAAAATGCCGAAGATGAAGACCGTGAAGAGCGCGGCCAAGCGTTTTGCCAAGACCGGCAAAGGCGGGTTCAAGCGTTCGCACTCCCACAAGCGCCACATCCTGACCAAGAAGTCGGGCAAGCGTATCCGTCAGCTCCGCGGCGAAGCGCAGATCCATCCGTCGGATCATCGCGAAGTCCGCATCATGCTGCCCTACGCGTAACCGGGAGAACGAACGATGGCACGTGTCAAAAGGGGCGTCACCGCCCGCGCCAAGCACAAGAAGGTCCTGAAGAAGGCCAAGGGTTACTACGGCGCCAAGTCGCGCCAGTTCCGCTCGGCCAAGCAGCAGGTCATCAAGTCCGGCCAGTACGCCTACCGCGACCGCCGCGTGAAGAAGCGCGAGTTCCGCGCGCTGTGGATCATCCGCATCGGCGCCGCGACCAAGGAACTGGGTCTGTCGTACAGCCGATTTATCAACGGGCTCGCCAAGGCCGGCGTCGCCCTCGACCGCAAGGTCCTCGCGGATCTCGCGGTGCACGACAAGGCGGCGTTCGGCGCTCTGGTGGCCCAGGCGAAAGCCCAGCTCGGCGCAGCCTGATCCCCGACTGAAGTCAGCGTAGTACGCGAACAAGGGGAACGGCACTCGCCGTTCCCCTTTTTTGTTTTCCGGCCGTCTCACTTCACTTCTGCCCGCCCATGACCCATCCACACGACGAACTGCTGGACAAGGCCAAGGCCGACATCGCCGCCGCCGGCGATCTGCGCAGCCTCGAGGCGCTGCGTGTCGAACTGCTCGGCAAGAAAGGCCGCGTCACCGAGCTGCTCAAGCAGCTGTCGACGCTCGAGGGCTATGAGCGCAAGGCCTTCGGCGAGCGCGTCAACAAGCTCAAGTCGGCCGTCGCCGACGCCATCGATGCCCGCAGCTCGGCACTGCAGGAGCACGAGCTGCAGCAGCGTCTGTCGGCCGAGGCGATTGACGTGTCGCTGCCCGGACGCGGCGAGGACACCGGTGGCATCCATCCGATCACGCGCACGATCGATCGCATCTGCACGCTGTTCGGCGAACTCGGTTTCGAAACCGTCGAGGGCCCGGAGATCGAGGACGATTTCCACAACTTCAACGCGCTGAACATTCCCGAGGCCCATCCGGCGCGCGCGATGCAGGACACGTTCTACGTGATGAACGGCGCCCGCCTGCTGCGCACGCATACCAGCCCGGTGCAGATCCGCACGATGCAGTCGCGCCAGCCGCCGATCCGCATCATCTGCCCCGGCCGCGTCTACCGCTGCGACTCCGATCGTACGCACAGTCCGATGTTCCACCAGGTCGAGGGCCTGTACGTCGCCGAGAAGGTGACCTTCGCGGACCTGAAGTACGACCTGCAGAGCTTCCTGTCGCGCTTCTTCGAGCGCGACGTCGAGGCGCTGTTCCGGCCGTCCTACTTCCCGTTCGTCGAACCCGGCGCCGATGTGCACATGCGCTGGACGCAGGCCGACGGCAGCCAGCGCTGGCTGGAGCTACTGGGCTGCGGCATGGTCCATCCGAAAGTCTTCGAAGCCGTGGGCATCGATCCCGAGCGCTACACCGGCTACGCCTTCGGCATGGGTGTCGAGCGCATGGCCATGCTGCGCTACGGCGTGGACGACCTGCGCCTGTTCTTCGACAACGACCTGCGCTTCCTGGAGCAGTTCCGGTAGGAGCGGCTTCGGCCGCGACGCTTTCCCCGGTGCAGTGACCGCCCCTGGAGGCGCTCCTGCATGATGTGCGGTGAGGAACCATTGAAATGAAACTCAGCGAAACCTGGCTGCGCGAGTGGGTGAACCCGCAGGCCACCATCGAAGAGATCGCCCAGCGCCTGGTGATGGGTGGACTGGAGCTGGAAGTCGAGCCGGCGGTCGACACGCTGCCGCAGGGCGTCGTCGTCGGTCGCATCGTCGCGGCGGAGAAGCACCCGCAGGCGGATCGCCTGCAGGTCTGCCGCGTCGACGTCGGCGCCGGCGAACCCCTGCAGATCGTCTGCGGGGCGCCGAATGCGCGGGTCGGCCTGAACGCCCCGTGCGCGACGGTCGGCTCGCGCCTGCCGGGCGGCATGGAGATCACCCAGGCCAAGCTGCGCGGCGTCGACAGCTCCGGCATGCTCTGTTCGGCCAAGGAGCTGGCGCTGTCCGACAAGTCCGACGGTCTGCTCGAACTCGACGCCACCGCCCGGCCGGGCCAGCCGATCGGCGACTACCTGCGGCTCGACGATCACATCCTCAACCTCGAGATCACGCCCAACCGCGGCGACTGCCTGTCGGTGCTGGGCCTAGCGCGCGACGTCGCCGCGCTGTTCGGCGTGAACATGAAGCGCCCCAACCTGCCGCCGGCCGTCGTCGTCGGCGATCGCACGATCAAGGTCGAGATCGAGGACGCCGAGACCTGTCCGACCTATACCGGCCGCATCATCTCCAAGCTCAACGCCAAGGCGCGCACGCCGGACTGGATGCGGGAGCGGCTGCGGCGCAGTGGCCTGCGCTGCATCCATCCGCTGGTCGACGTGACCAACTACGTGATGCTGGAACTCGGCCAGCCGCTGCACGCCTTCGACCGCGAAAAGCTCTCCGGCACGATCCGCGTGCGCCGCGCCAAGCCGGGCGAGCAGCTGAAGATGCTCACCGGCGAGAGCGTCGTGACCGAGCACGGCGAGCTGCTGATCGCCGACGACAACGGACCGCTTGCACTGGCCGGCGTGATGGGCGGCCTCGAATCGGGTGTCACCGACGCCACCACCTCGATCTTCCTCGAATCCGCCTGCTTCGCGCCGGAAGCCGTGGCCGGCACCGCCCGCCGCCACAAGCTGGTCTCGGACGCCTCGTACCGCTTCGAGCGTGGCGTCGATCCGGGCCTGCAGCGCATTGCGCTGGACCGCGCCTCGCAGCTGATCACCGAGATCTGCGGCGGCGAGGTGCATCCGGTGAGCCAGGCCGGGCGCAGCCAGCCGGAACCGGTGAACGTGCGCCTGCGTCATGCGCGCATGACGCAGCTGCTCGGACACGAGATCGCCAGCCGCGAGGTCGAGCAGCTGCTCGGACGCCTGGGCATCACCACGCGCAACGAGATCGGCGACACCTGGCTGTGCCGCATTCCGAGCCATCGCTACGACCTGCGCCTCGAAGTCGACCTGGTCGAGGAGGCCGCGCGCCTGCACGGCTACGACAGGATTCCGGCACGGCCCTACCTCGCGGCGCTGGCGCCGTCGCAGCCGGCCGAGGGGCGCCGGCCGCTGGCCGCAGCGCGTAGCACGCTGGTGTCGCGCGGCTGGCAGGAGATCGTCTCCCTGGCCTTCGTCGATCCGCGCGTACAGGCGGCGCTCGACCCGGACGCCGCATCGATCGCGGTCGACAATCCCATCGCCGAAACCCAGTCGGTCATGCGCACGCGGCTGTGGCCGGGCCTGGTCGCCGCCTGGCTGCACAACCGCCAGCGCCAGTTGCCACGCGCGCGTCTCTTCGAGACCGGCGTCTGCTTCGCGCTGCGCGACGGCGCCGTGGTCGAGACGCCCCGCATCGCCGGGCTCGCGGCCGGCGACGCCTTTGCCGAGCAGTGGGGCAAGAAGAACCGGCCCGTGGACTTCTACGATCTGAAGGCGGATGTCGCCGCGCTGCTCGGCGCGCCGGCCGACGACTATCGCTTCGAGGCGGCGCCCGACGCGGCGCTGCACCCGGGGCGCAGCGCGCGCATCCTGCGCGGCGACCGCGCGATCGGCTGGATCGGCGAACTGCACCCCTCGGCCGTCAGGACGCTCGACCTTCCCGAAGCGCCGCTGGTGTTCGAAGTGGACTGGCCGGCGATCCGCGATGCGGCGGTGCCGCGCGCGCAGGCGCTGTCGGAATTCCCCTCGTCGCGTCGCGACCTGGCCGTCGTCGTCGCCGAGACGACACCGGTGCAGGCCCTGGTCGATTGCGTACGCAAGGCCGGTGGCAATTTGTTGCAGAAAGTTTTCGTGTTCGATATCTACCGCGGCGAAGCTGTCGGAAATGCTTGTAAAAGCGTGGCTTTGGGCTTGATTTTCAATGACTATTCGCGCACGCTAACGATCGATGACATCGACGCAGCCACACAGGCGGTCACCCAGGCGTTGAGCCAGGAGCTGGCAGCGACGATCCGACACTGAGCACGGGGACAGGGAGCGCGTGTGGCGCTGACGAAGGCTGAGCTTGCGGATGCCTTGTTCGACGAGTTGGGCTTGAACAAGCGCGAGGCGAAAGAGTTCGTGGACCTCTTCTTCGAGGAGATTCGCGGCCGGCTCGAATCCGGGGAAGAGGTCAAGCTCTCGGGCTTCGGCAATTTCGAACTGCGCTCCAAGAACCAGCGTCCCGGCCGCAACCCCAAGACCGGCGAGGAGATCCCCATCTCCGCACGTCGCGTCGTCACCTTCCGCCCCGGCCAGAAGCTGCGGCTGAGAGTCGAAGCCGATGTCACCCGCCGATAGCCGCGTGCTCACGGCCGAGCTGCCGGCCATCCCGCGCAAGCGCTACTTCGCGATCGGCGAGGTCAGCGAACTGTGCGACGTCAAGCCGCACGTGCTGCGCTACTGGGAACAGGAATTCCCGCAGCTCAAGCCGGTCAAGCGCCGCGGCAACCGTCGTTACTACCAGCAGGACGACGTGATGATGGTGCGCCGCATCCGCAGCCTGCTGTACGAACAGGGCTTCACCATCGGCGGCGCACGCCAGCGCCTGAAGGAGATGGCCCGCGGCGGCGCCGTCAATGACGCCATGATCGCCACGCCCGCGCTGCCGGCCTCGGCGAACCGCCGCAGCGAGGAGATCAAGGAACTGCGCGACGAACTGGAATCGCTGCTGCGCCTGTTTCCCGAGTAGCGACCGGCTTTCGCTTTCCTTGCCCGGGGCCCTTCGCTACACTGCCGGCCCCTCAAGCCTTACCACGGGGCGTAGCGCAGCCTGGTAGCGCACTTCCTTGGGGTGGAAGTGGTCGGAGGTTCAAATCCTCTCGCCCCGACCAAGCAGCGACCAAGGGGCCGGAAACGGCCCCTTTTTCGTGTCCGGCCGAAACGCGCGTCAGGCGCCGCCGGTCTGCGTCACCTCGGCCGTTTCCGCGCTCAGGGCCTGGCCCGGATGCTGGGGAGCGGTCAGCGGCTGCGGCTTGAGGCGGTTGCTGTGCATGAGGTCGCGACCGGCCTTGATGCCGCCGGTAAACTGCAGCTCCAGCCGTTCGAGGTCGCGCCGACGCACGTCGGCAGCAAGCTGTGCGGCCTCCTCCTCGCCGACGCCGAGCAGCCGCAGCGCCCGTTCGCCGAAGTGGCTGGCCGACTCGAAGGTCTCGCGCACGAAGTAGTCGACGTTCGCCTCCATCAGCTTGAGCGCGTGCTCGCGATCGTAGGCGCGCACCAGCAGCCGCGCCTGCGGGAACTCGTGCCGGACCAGCTCGACGATGCGCGAGGCGGCGCCACGATCGTCGACGCAGACGAGAATCGCCTGCGCCGTGCGCGCACCGGACGCCTGCAGCACGTCGAGCCGGGTGCCGTCGCCGTAGTACACCTTGAACCCGAAATCCGCGGCGCTGCGGATCATCTCGGTGTCCGAGTCGATGATCGCCACCTCGATGCCGCGGGCCAGCAGGGCCTGGCTCGCCACCTGGCCGAACCGACCGAAACCGATCATCAACGCGGTGCCGGTCAGGCCGTCGGCCTGGTCGATACCGTCCATGCTCACGGCCTCGCGCGGTCCGAAGCGCTTGAGCGCGGTGACCGCCAGCGGCGTCAGCGCCATGGACAGCACGACGATCGCCGTCAGGTTCGCGTTGACGTCCGCGTCGATGACCTCGCCCGCGTGGGCCGCGGCGAACAGCACGAAGGCGAACTCGCCGCCCTGCGCCATCAGCACGGCGCGGTCCAGCGCCTCGGCATGCGTGGAGCGCAGCAGGCGTGCCACCGCGTAGATCGTCACCGCCTTGACGCTCATCAGGGCGAGCACGCCGGCCACGATCAGCGTCGCATTGCGCGCGACCACCGCGAGGTCCAGCGCCATGCCGACGCTGAGAAAGAATAGGCCCAGCAGGATGCCGCGGAACGGCTCGATGTCGGCTTCGAGCTGATGCCGGAACGTCGATTCCGACAGCAGGACCCCGGCGAGAAACGCGCCCATCGCCATCGACAGGCCGCCGACCTCCATCAGCAGCGCCGCCCCCAGCACGACCAGCAGCGCCGCCGCGGTCATGACCTCGCGGGCGCGGGCTTCGGCGAGCATGCGGAACATCGGGTTGAGCAGCCACAGGCCAGCCGCGACGAGGCCGGCGAGCGAGGCCACGGCGATGCCGATGCTGGCCCAGTGGATGCCGCCGCCTTCCGCAGCCGCATGCTGCGGCGACATGAACGCCACGAGGGCCAGCAGCGGCACGACGAGCAGGTCCTCGAACAGCAGCACCGACACGATCTTCTGCCCGCGGGGCAACGCCAGGTCGCCACGCTCACCGAGCAACTGCATGACGATCGCCGTGGAGGTGAGCATGAAGCCGGCGGCGCCGATGAACGAGACCGGCAGCGGAAAGCCGAAGGCCAGGCCGACCGCGGTCAGCGTCGCGGTGCACGCGCCGATCTGCAGCGTGCCGAGACCGAAGATCTGGCGTCGCAGGCTCCACAGGTGCGTCGGCCGCATCTCCAGGCCGATGACGAACAGGAACATCACCACGCCCAGCTCGGCAACGTGCAGGATCGCCTGCGGATCGGCAAACAGCTTCAGGCCGAACGGGCCGATCGCCAGGCCCGCAGCCAGGTAGCCGAGCACCGAACCCAGGCCCAGCCGCTTGAAGACCGGCACCGCGACGACGCCGGCCGCGAGCAACGCGACCACGCGCACCAGTTCATGCGATTGTGCTTCGGCTGCCATTGCGCTCCCCGCGTCGTCGGATCGCCGCTGCGCCGGAATGGCCGCAGGGCCGCGGCGGCAATGTAGCAGCTTGCCCGACGCCGCCGCGGCGCAGGGGCGGTCGCTCAGTCGCCGAGCATCACGCGCGCGGCGTTGCGCCCCGGCGCGCCGCTGACGCCACCGCCCGGATGGGCGCCGGCCCCGCACAGGTAGAGTCCGCGCACCGGCGTGCGATGGTCGCTCCAGCCGGGCACCGGTCGAAAGCCGAACAACTGGTGCAGCGGCATGGCGCCGTGGAAGATGTTGCCGCCGGTCAGTCCGAAGCGACGCTCCAGCTCCAGCGGCGTGAGCACCTGCCGGTGCAGCACGGACGCGGCGAAGTTCGGCGCGTAGGCGGTCACCGTGTCGATGCAGCGCTGCGCATAGTCCTCGCCGATGGCGTCCCAGTGCGCGTCGGCCAGCCGGTACGGCGCGTACTGCACGAACATCTGCACGATGTGATGCCCCTCGGGCGCGAGCGTGCGGTCCACCGAGCTGGGGATCGTCAGCTCGACCACCGGCGCGCGCGAGGGCAGTCCGCGGCGGGCGTCCTCGTACGCGTCTTCCAGGTAGTCCATCGACGGACTGATGTGGATCGTGCCGCGATGCTGCGGCCCGAGCGCGGTGCCCGGCAGGCAGGCAAAGTCCGGCAGTTCCGATACCGCGAGGTTGATCTTCATCGTCGCGCTCGAATAGTCGATGCGCGCAACCGCCTCGCGAAACGCCGGCGGCAGGCGGTCCTGCTCGAGCAGCTTGCGGAACGTGACCTCCGGCGTCGCATTGGAGGCGACGTGGCGCGCGGCGATGAACTCGCCCGAAGTCAGGCGCACGCCGTTCGTCGCACCGTCGCTCACCTCGATCCGCGCCACCTCGGCACCGACGCGCACCTCGACCCCGGCGCTCTCGGCCGAGCGGCGCAGGGCCTCGCTCAAGGCGCCCATGCCGCCCTCCACGTAGCCCCAGACGCCGCGCGCGCCGCCGGCGGTGCCCATCACGTGATGCAGCAACACATAGCCCGTCCCCGGCGCCGACGGCGGCGCGAAAGCACCGATGATCGCGTCCGTGGCCAGCGTGACCTTGAGCGCCTCGGATTCGAACCAGCGGTCGAGGATCGGTCGTGCCGGCCCCGCCAGCAGTTCCAGCGCGGCCGGCAGATCGTCGCCGAGCGCCTTCAGCCGCCGATGGAAGCGCAGCGCACGAACGGCGTTGGCGATGCGCTCGCGCAGGCCGCGACGCCGGTACGTCGCCGGTAGCGGCAACAGATCGGGCGGGATGTCTTCGAGCGCCGGCTCGAGCGCCTCGGCCACGCGCGTGAGCCATGACTCGTAACGCGGATAGACCTCGGCGTCGCGCGCGGAGAACTTCGCGATCTCGCGCCGGTTGAGCGCGGCATCCGGCCCCATCAGCAGTGAGCGACCATCCGGCAGCGGCGTGAACGACGAGGGGTTGCGCGCGAGCACGCGGTAGCCATGCGCCTTGAGATCGAGTTCGCGCTCGACCTGCGGCAGCAGCAACGAGATCAGGTACGAGGCCGTCGATGCGCGGTAACCCGGCGCAATCTCCTCGCTGACCGCCGCACCGCCGACGATGCCGCGCCGCTCGAGCACCAGCACCTTGCGACCGGCACGCGCGAGGTAGGCCGCGCAGACCAGCCCGTTGTGGCCGGCGCCGACGACGATGCAGTCGTAGGCCGGCGCTGCCGTCACGGCGCGCCCGTGAGTGCGCTCAGCGGCAACCGGCCGATCGCCGTGTCGCTCAGGCTGCCGAGATAGAGCGTGTCGCCGGCCTGCTCGACGCTGGTCACCGGCCCGAAGGCGCCGTCCCCGGCGTACTGCAGGTCGGCGACCACGTTGCCGTCGAGATCGAGCCCCAACACCCAGCCGTGCAGCTTGGGCTTGGGATGCAGCGCATGCGGCAGCCGGAAGATCACCCGCCGCAGGTACGGCCGCGGCAGCAGGGCGTCGAGTGCCGAGGTACGCGGTGCGTACAAGGCGAGCCAGAAGCGGTCGCTGCCGTTGAAACTGATGTTGTCGGGGAAACCGGGCAGGTTGTCGATGAACACTTCCGACGTCCCTGCCCGCTCGCCCTTGAGCCAGTAGCGCGTCACGCGGTAGCGGGTCGTTTCCGTGACCAGCACGTAGGCTTCGTCCGGGCCCACGGCGACGCCGTTGGCGAAGTACAGGTCCGACAGCAGCACGCGGGTCTGCCGCGTGCCGAAGTCGTACTCGAGCAGGCGGCCATGCGGGCGGTGCTCGAAGACCTCGGCCATCAGATCGGGCAATGGGTACTTCGACGAGGCATCGCTGAAGTACGCCTTGTCGCTGCCCTGCGCGCGATCGACGTCGTCGGCCAGCTTGAACGGCACCCCGTCGGCCGCGTCGGCCAGGGTCGTCAGGCCGCCGTCGGCACCGACCTGCAGCAGACCGTGCGTCGCATCGGCCACGAGCACGCTGCCGTCGGGCGCGAAGCCCAGACCCAGTGGCCGACCACCGGTCTCCGCGAGCAGCGTGGGCGCCGAGCCGTCGGCATTCATGCGCACGACGCGACCGTCGATGAAACCGGCATACAGGCGCCCCTGGTCGTCGACCGCGATGCCTTCCGGCCCGACACCCTGCCCTTCGCCGATGCGCTCCACCGCGCGCAGCGCCTCGTTGTACGGGTGGCGCGGCCCCGGCAGCGGTGGCGGCTCCCACATCTGCGGCTCGATCGGCACCGGCCAGAACAGCAGATAGGCGGCGACTACCGCCAGCGGCAGCACCAGGTAGCTCAGCAAGCGCATGGTTCCTTCTCCCCTTGCCCGTCGGCGATGCCGGACCGCCCGGCCGAGACGCCGAACCGGCACGCCCCGTGGCCGGCCCGGCGGATGTTTGCCCCTATAATGCCCCGCCGGGCGCCGCGATGCCCGCCATTTCACCGGCTCGCGCCACGATCTCCGCAAGGGCGGCCTCAAGATCAGCCGCGGAGCCGCGCGCCGGCGCAGATTTCTCGTTGCTCAAGATCCGGGGGAAGATTCATGTCGCTGAAAAATCCGGTGGAGACCCTGCTGCAGTGGGCTAAGGACAAGCCCAACCAGCCCTGGCTCTACCAGCCTGTGAACGATGTCTGGAAGAAGTACACCTGGGCCGAGGCCGAGGCGCAGGTGCGCTCGATGGCGACGGCGCTGCGCTCGCTGGGCCTGCCGCCGGGCAGCGCGATCGCCATCTCCGGACGCAACACCGCGCACTGGGTGCTCGCCGATCTCGCGGTCGCCATGGCCGGCTACATCAGCGTCGGGCTGTATCCGAAGCAGGCGCCGGAAGCGGTCACGTACATCCTCAACCATTGCGAGGCCAAGGCCGTCTTCATCGGCCCGATGCCGGACGTCGACGAATTCCTGGGCGCCCTGCCGGCCGGCATCAAGACCATCGCGTTCCCGTACGCCGACGTGCCGCCCTGCGACCACAACTGGGACGACCTCGTGCGCGCCCACGAGCCCTTCGCCGGCTATCAGCCGCCGGATCCCAAGGCGCTCGCGTCTCTGGTCTACACCTCCGGCACGACCGGCAACCCCAAGGGCGTGATGATCACCAGCGAGAACCTGGTGTTCGCCACCGGCGGCCTGCTCAAGACCATGCCGGCACAGGGCCAGGAGCGCTTCTTCTCCTACCTGCCGCTCGCGCACGCCTTCGAGCGTGGCGCCGTCGAGATGGCCTCGATCTACCTCGGCGCCGAGGTCTGGTTCCTCGAGAACCTCGACAAGCTGGCCGATCAGCTCAAGCACGTCGCGCCGACGCGCTTCTTCGGCGTGCCGCTGGTCTACGGCCGCATCCAGGCCGGCGTGCTGCGCAAGATGCCGCAGGAAAAGCTCGACCGGCTGATGAAGATTCCGCTGCTGTCGACGCTGGTCAAGAAGAAGATCAAGAAAGGCATCGGCCTGCAGAACGCGCGCTACCTGTTCGTCGGTGCGGCACCGATGCCGATTCCGCTGATGCAGTGGTTCGAGAAGATGGGCATCACCGTGCTGCAGGGCTACGGCATGACCGAGAACAACATCTACGCCACCGCCAACCTGCCCGGGGCCAACCGCATCGGTTCGGTCGGCCGCGCGATGCCCGGCGCCGACATGCGCATCTACGAGCCGGACGAGAAGGGCGAAGGCGAGATCCAGTACAAGCATGCAGGCGTCACGCCGGGCTATTACAAGGACCCCGAGAAGACCGCCGAACTGTTCACCGCCGACGGCTGGCTGCGCACCGGCGACCGCGGCCGCATCGACGCCGACGGCTACCTGTTCATCACCGGCCGCGTGAAGGACATCTTCAAGACGCTCAAGGGCAAGTACGTGGCCCCGGCACCGATCGAGGGCGCCCTGTCGCGCAACACCGACATCGACCAGCTCTGCTTCGTCGGCGCCGGGCTCAAGCAACCGATCATGGTGATCACGCTGGTGCAGCCCAACGAGAAGTCGCGCGAAGAGATCGAGCAGGGCCTGATTGCCGACATGGAAGCCGTCAACGCCAAGCTCGAGGCGCACGAGCAGATCGCGAAGATCGTCGTCGCCAAGGAAGCGTGGACGATCGACAACAACATCATGACGCCGACGATGAAGGTCAAGCGCAACGTCGTCGAACAGCGCTACATGCCGCTGCTCGAGAAGACCGCGGGTGACTACAAGACGAAGGTGGTTTGGGAGTAGCGCAACCGCGGTTTCGGACGGTCCCTGGTAGAAGCGGTTTCGGACGGTCCCTGGTAGAAGCGGTTTCGGACGGTCCCTGGTAGAAGCGGTTTCGGCCCTGCCGGGCCGAGTCACCTTTCTTTGCTTGTGCAAAGAAACGTGACCCAAAGAAAGCACACCCCGTGTCGGCGCCGGCTGCGCCGGTGCCCTCTCTACGCGCCGTGCTCGGCCGGCGGACCGACGGCACATCCCTGTGCCGGCGGTCCTTGCGCGGCATCCGTGCCGCGCACAGCCTGCGCGCGGCGCTCCGCTCGGCGCCTCCAAGGGGCCCCAAACGTCAACAGCATGGCGGCTTTGCCGCCGCCAAGCGCTGCCGCAGGCAGCGTGCTGTTGCCGTTCCGGGTGCCCTTCGGCCGCACCGAGCAGCGCAGCGTGCACAGTGGGTCAGCCGGCCAGGGACGGCCGGCTGAGCGCTGCCGCGACAGGATGTCGCGTCAGCGCGACCCCGAGCACGTGAGCAGCGCAGGGCACCCGCGCAGCGGGGGTGGACGCAGGGTGTGCTTTCTTTTCGGACTTATATACTTGACAAACCCAAGTGGTTTGGGGAGAATGGCGCCATTGGAGTAGAGCGCCATGACCGACCTGACCGCACCGCATTTCACCGACGCTGACAAGGCCCGCGAATACCTTGAAGCCCTGCGCTGGCCGAACGGTGTCACTTGCCCGCACTGCGGCGCAGTCGGCGAGCACTACCAGCTCCAGGGCAAGGCCCATCGTCCGGGTCTGTGGAAGTGCAAGGACTGCCGCGAACAGTTCAGCGTCACGGTTGGCACTGTGTTTGAAAGCTCCAAGGTCGCGCTGAACAAGTGGCTGCTGGCCGTGCATCTGATGTGCGCGAGCAAGAAAGGCATCAGCGCGCATCAGGTTCATCGCATGCTCGGCGTGACCTACAAGACCGCTTGGTTCATGTGCCATCGCATCCGCGAGGCGATGAAGGATGAGAACGGCGGCCTGCTCGGTGGCAACGGCGGTGCTGTCGAAGTGGACGAGACCTATTGGGGCACGTCCAAGCCGAAGGGCAAAACCGCTCGCGGCTACGAGCACAAGATGAAGATCGTTTCGCTGGTCGAGCGCGACGGCAAGAAGCGCACCTATCGCGTTGCCAGCGTGAATGAGAAGACCTTGCGCCCGATCCTCAAGGCGCAGCTTTCCGAGAAGGCCCGCCTGATGACGGACGAGGCTCGCGTCTATCACAAAGTCGGCAAGGAATTCGCCGAGCACGGCATCGTCAATCACGCTGCGAAGGAGTACGCGCGCGGCGACGTGACGACGAACACCGTTGAATCCAGCTTCGCGCTGCTCAAGCGCGGCCTCGTGGGTACTTTCCACAAGGTCAGCGAGGCGCATTTGCAGCGCTACGCCACGGAGTTCGATTTCCGCTGGAATCAGCGTAAAGTCACGGACGCAGAACGTGCGGGGGCGCTTCTCGGCCAGATTGGCGGGAAGCGACTGATGTACCGGGACTCTGTTTAGGAAGTGGATCGAAGGGAGCCACCACAGCGGGCGGTCTCACGGCTATGGACGAATATCGATTTGAGATTGGTGCATATTCGCCAGAGACGATCCCCATGGGACGCCTCGCCGAATACATGCGCCTACTTGCAGGCCTATTCGGGCAAGAGCACGCCGTTCATTTTGCTAATCTTGAGTCGGGCAGCACGGTCGTGGTGTCGCGCATTGACTATGAGGCCAGGCCGAAGGTCCTTGAACGAGTCCAGCGAGCCCGCAGTGCCGATATCAGCGATGACGGGGAACTCGGGAAGATTGTTGTCGAGATCAATAGGTATCTGCGCGCAGACAACGCCGAAGGCAAGCTTTATTGGGGGCAGGCCCAGATACTCGAGTTTCCCGGGAAGAAGGCGCCGATTCCGCAAGAAGTCGGACCGTTCAACAAGCATACGATTCTGCATGGAATCCTGATGCGGATTGGCGGCGAAGACGATACGTCGCATGGCCTGTTGAAGGACTTTGAGGGACGTACTTGGAAGTGCCAGATGACCCGGGACATGGCGATTCAGATAGCCAAGTACCTATATACGACCCCGCTAAAGTTGAGCGGCGAAGGGCGCTGGTTTCGAAGCGAAGATGCTAACTGGGCCCTAAAAGTTCTCAAAGCAAATGAATACGAGACGCTGCCCGAGATAAGTCTTACGGATTCGGTTGCTCAGCTCCGTGCGATCACGGCAGATTCAGATCGGCACCCTTTGAGAGATGTTTCCTCGCTTCTCTCAGAGAGGAAAGACCACTGATCGTGGTTACGTTCGACGCGACATTTTTGCTTTACCTGGTTGACGGATCAGCGGCCCCTCCAATCGACCCAGCTACCGGCTTGCCGGTAGAAAAGCATGTTGAGAGGGTTGAGTACCTGATAGAGCGGCTGTCGGAGGCCCGGGAGAGGATACTGATTCCGATGCCTGCGTTGAGCGAAATTCTTGTATGTGATCCAGAGTCGATCCCCGCATACATGAACCAGTTCGGAAACGGGAAACTATATGTTTTGGGGGAGTTCGACGCGCTGGCTGCCGTAGAGGTGGGCTACATGACCTTCCAAGACGGGTGTATTCGTTCCATGCGGTTGAGCAACGAAACCAAGGCAAAGCTGAAGTACGACCGCCAGATTCTTGCCATCTCGAAAGTAGCGGGCGTCAGCGCCATTTACTCAGACGACGGAAAGCTCTGCAGGAAGGCGGCTCAAAATGGCATCAAGGCATTCGGCGTCCACGAACTGCCCCCGCGCCCACCGGAGAAACAAGGAGCCCTTGATCTCCGGGTTTCGGATTAGCTTCATGGTTAAGAATTCTGATCACGCATCACGCACAGATGACGTTCTCCGCCGCATGCTGAGCACGCCGCCCGACCCGAAGAAGGGAAAGGCCAAGAAGCCCGCAAAGAAGAAGCCCGCCAAATAGGCGGGCTTTCTCGTTATTCGAGGAAACGAACATGGACAGCACCGATTTACGCGAGCGAGCTTTGGCCCATGCGGCGGCTACAGTTCAGGGAACGCCTGACGAGATTGTTGCCGCCGCCGAGAAGTACTTTCGCTTTATCGCTGCCTCAGAGCTGAGTTCGCAATCGACTGGTTGCTCTTCTGAATCTCCGACAGCGCCTTAGCGATGTGCTGCAAGTTGGCCAGTATCGCTGACGAGTTTCTTGCGATTTCCTCAAGCGCGGCGGCTTGCCGCTGTTCTGGTGAGTCGTTGACCTTCGCTGTGAACATCTAGTCGTCTCCTTTTCGCGCGGCGGCTCAGCCTGCGCGCGGCAGCATACTCCCGACTGACGGGTTTGTCAGGTATATAACTCCGTTTCTTTTGGCTACTTTTCTTTGCACAAGCAAAGAAAAGTAGCTCGCCCGGCAGGGGAAGCGAAAACCCGCAAAGAAGAACCGCGTCCTCAGGCAAACACGATCGTCTTGTTGCCGTTGACGATGATCCGATCCTCCACATGCCAGCGCACCGCCCGCGCCAATACCTGGCGCTCGAGATCGCGCCCCAGATCGCGCAGGTCCGGCACCTCGTGCCGATGCGAGACCCGGGCCGTGTCCTGCTCGATGATCGGCCCCTGATCGAGATCGGCAGTGACGTAGTGCGCCGTCGCACCGATCAGCTTCACCCCGCGGTCCGAGGCCTGCTGGTACGGATCGGCGCCGGCGAAGGCCGGCAGGAAGCTGTGATGGATGTTGATGATGCGGCGTGGCCACCGGGCCACGAAGTCCGCCGACAGGATGCGCATGTAGCGCGCCAGTACGAGGACGTCGGCTTGCCCGTGCAGCAGGGCCTGCATGCGTGCTTCGGCGTCGGCATGGGTGGCCGCATCGATCGGCACGTGCTCGAAGCGCACGCCGAAGCGCTCCACAGCCTCGCGCAGATCGGGGTGATTGGAAATCACCACAGGCACTTCCACCCGCAGCTCGCCGCGCTGCCAGCGCCACAGCAGTTCCATCAGGGCGTGGTCGTGCCTGGACACGAGGATCGCCATGCGCGGCCGGTCGGCGGCGTAACTGATGTGCCACTGCATGTCGAAACGCCGGCCGACGACGTCGCCGAAGGCCTGCTGCAGCGTCGCGCGCGACACGTCGAGATTCGGTGTCTGGAACTCCAGGCGCATGAAGAAGCGACCGCCTTCGGGGTCGGTCGAGTGCTGGTCGAGCTCGGTGACGTTGACGCCGTGGTGATACAGGAACGTCGTCACGGCCGAAACGATGCCGGGACGGTCCGGGCAGTCGATCAGCAGGCGGGCGGTGGTATCGGCTTGCGTGCTCACGGAAGGCATCCAGGCCGCGACGGTGCGGGGGCGCTGTTATAGCGGCCGGCGCCGCGATTGGCGAGCGTCCCCGCCGAACCGCTAGGTCTTCAGCAAGGCCTTGAGCGCCGCCGCCTGCTCGGGAAACCAGGGGCCATTCGCCTTGAGCGTGGCGCCCACGACACGACGTGCCTCGTCTTCGCGATCCAGCGCCAGCAGGGCACGCACGCGCTGTTCGGCTACCTGCAGGCGGTTGACGCCGTAGGCATGCTGCGCCGCCTGCTCGAGAAACGGCAGCGCCGCAGCGGGCTCGCCGCGCGCCAGCAGGCTGCGACCGTGCCGGAAGGCGTAGACGTAGTCCTGCGGCCAGGCGTCGATCAGCGCCGGCATCAGCGCGTCGAGCGCGGTGTAGTTGTCCGTGAGCCGCGCCAGTTGCTCGACGTAGACGCGCAGGTTGTCGGCCAGGTTGCGGTCGCGGTCGAGCGCGCCGCCAAGCCGGCGTTCGACGTCGGCGGTCGCCCGCTGCAGCAGTGCGGCCTGCGCCTCGGTGTCGCCGAGTGCGGACTGCAGCTGTGTCATCGTCAGCACCACCGAGCGCTCGTCCGCGCAGCGCGCTTCGCCGAAAGCCCCCTGCTCCACCAGCTGCGCCATCGCTTCGCGCTGGACGAGCAGGCGTTCGCGGGACGGCGCTTGCCGCTCGGCGCAGCCGAGATAGCGACCCAGTTCGTAGGCGCGGGCGCAGCCCAGATCGCCGGTCAGCGCCGCCTCGCCGGCCTGCAGGCAGGCCTCGGCGTCACCCCCCTGGGCAGCCGCGAGAAAGCGCAGCCGCGCGAGCCATCCGGCCGCGGCCGGATCGGCGTCCAGTGCGGCGCGCACGTCGTCGTCGCGGCTCGCATGCCAGGCGAGCGCGTCGGCAGCGTCGTAGCGCGCGTGCCAGGACGCCAGCAGCTGGCGCGCCGCAGCCACGGCCGCCGCGTCCGCCCCGTCTGCGGCCTGCGCCAGCGCGTCGAGGTCCGAGCCACGTGCCAGCATCTCGTCGAGTGCCGCGTAGAACGCCTCGCGCGTCTGCTCGCCGAGGATGCGACCGATCTCGTCACCCTCGGCATCGAGCACGAGATAGCTCGGCAACGCGCGGATGCCGTAGCGCGCCTTGAGCGCCGCGCCCTGCGTCGCATCGGCATCCACTTCGACCACGACCGCGCGATCATGCACGGCGGTCCACTGCGGACCGGTCATGACGTGGGTCGCCATGTAGTAGCAGGAGTAGCACCAGGGCGCGTGGAATTCGACCAGCAGCGGCTGGCGACGCTCGCGCGCCAGCTCGCCGGCCTCTTCGAACGACAGCTTCTGCGTCGCGACGGCCGCGGCCGGCTCGACCGCTGCCGCCGGCGGCGGTGACGGCGTCCTGTCGCAGGCGGCGAGCGAGAGCACCGCGCAGAGCATCAGGCGACGCATCAGGGCGCCTCCGCGGCCTCGTCGGCTGCCTCGTCCGCCATCCCGGTGTCACCCATCGTTGCCTTTGCGTCGGACGGTTCCAGCGGCGGCAGCGTGCCCGCCTGCTTCGGCGGCGTGCTGTAGTAGGCGATGCGCGCCACGTAGGGCTTGCCGGTATCCGGATTCGGAATGTTCGACAGCCCGCGGTACTCGAGCAGCTTGCGGGTTTCCGGGTCGTAGCTCAGTTCGAGAGGATCGACCAGGAAGCGCAGCAGCGAATCGGGCTCGACCAGGAAACGCGCAGTCGGCCGACCCTCGAAGCTGCCGTCGTCGATGCGTCGCGCGCGGAACTTGAACTGGTCGAGACTGCCGGCGGCCACCAGCCGCAGCTGGACGCGCTCGCGCTGCATCAGCGTGTCGAAGTTGTCGACGAGCACGTTGTGGAAGCCGGAGTCCGCGCAGGTCAGGCCGTTGCGATCGATGCGTCTGGTTTCCGGTTCGGCGCCAGCCTTGTCGCGGCGGGTGACGACGATCGGATCGCCATTGTCGGTGATGCCCTCGGCGTAGCCGCTGCCGTCGATCGTCAGCTCGAACAGCGGCACGTACGGATCTGCGCTGAAATCCAGCGGCTTGAAACCGATGCGGCTGCCGTCCGGACGGTAGTAGGCGATGCTGCCGCGCACCCACTTGCCGTCCTCGATCACCTGCTCGTGCACCTCGGTGTAGAGGTAGGCATCGCTCTTCAGGTCGAAGGCGTAGCCGTAGAAGCGGTTGGTCGTCGTTTCCGCCGCTGCAGGCAGCACGAGCAGCATTGCGATCACTCCCATCAGACGCGTCATGACAGCTCTCCTTGCGCGAGGCACCCGGTGCCCTGTTTAGCTCAGCGGCGCGCGAAACGGTAGTGCGCCACGCCCCATTCGTTGCCGCCGGAATAGCCGAACAGCTCGGCGACGGCCATGTAGAACATCCGCCAGCGCTGGAACCAGATCGCCGCCTGATCGGCCCCGTAGGCGTCGCGGAAAACAGCCATGATCCGCTCCCGGTTCGCATCCATGCCGGCGAGCCAGTGGTTCGAGGTGCGCTCGTAGTGCGTGCCGGACACCCACCACTGCTGCTCGATGCGCACGTCGTCCTGGAAGTTCAGCAGCAGATTCTCGCTGGGCATGGTGCCGCCGGTGAAGAAGTACTGGCTCATCCAGTCGGTCTGGTTGGCCACCTGGAAATGATAGGCCAGCAGCTTGTGCGCGAAGATGTGCACGAACAGCTTCGCCTCGGGCCGCATCCAGCGCGCGATCTTCGCGAGCAGCAGGCCGTAGTTCTTCATGTGCTCGAACATCTCGATCGACAGCACGCGGTCGAAGCCTGTCCCGAGCGCCGTCGAGGGGCCCGGCTCGATGCCGTCCGCCGGGAACTCGAAGTCGACGATGTTGCCGGTGACGATGCGCAGGTTCTTCAGCCCGCGCTCGGCGGCGCGCGCGAGGATGAACTGGCGCTGGCCGTGCGAGTTCGACAGGCCGACGACCTCGGACTTCGGAAAGCGTTCCGCCAGCCACAGCGACAGCGAGCCCCAGCCGCAGCCGACGTCGAGCATGCGCTGACCGTCGACCAGCTCGGCACGTTCGGCGTAGAGGTCCAGCATCCGCTCCTCGGCCTCGGCGAGCGTCTCGCTGCCGGTCGGATACAGCGCGCAGGAGTACTTCAGCCGCGGCCCGAGGTGCAGGTGAAAGAACTCGGCCGGGACCTCGTAGTGCTGCTCGTTGGCGGCCGACGTCTCGATCGCGATCGGGCTCGCGCGCAGTTCGGCGAGAAACCGGTTGAAGCGTTGCGACCGGATTTCGCCCTCCTGGTTGGCCTCGTCGACGAGGCGGCGCTTCATCAGCTGGCGCATGCCGATGCGCGCCAGAGCGTCCGGGACATAGCCGCGCTCGCACCAATCGATCACATTCATTCACATCGTCCTTGCAACGGGCAGCGGGCCGCGCACGGCCCGCCGATGATGACGGCCGGGTTCAGGCCTTCGGCGGCCAGGGAATCAGTGCGCTGGTCGAGCGCACGTAGGCGTCGTAGCCGGGCTTACGACGGCTCATCTCGGCCTCGAGCATCGGCACGCCGGACAGCTTGAGCAGCAGAAACGCCATGATCGCCGGCGCCGCCAGCGACACCCAGCCCCAGGGCGCACCGAGCGCGAGCGGCACGTAGGCCGCCCAGTGCACGCACTCGAAGAAGTAGTTCGGATGGCGCGAGTAGCGCCACAGACCGTCGCGGCAGACCGTGCCCTTGTTCGCGGGATTGGCGCGGAAGCGCTCCATCTGCCGGTCGGCGATGCCCTCGCCCGCGATCGACCCGAACCACAGCAGCACGGCCAGTCCGATGGCCCAGGCCGGCGGCATCGTGTCGCGATACGCCACCGGCGCGAAGGCACTGGCCGCGAGCATCAGCGTGAACACGTTCTGGAACTGGAAGAACCAGAACATCTTGCTGTCCGCGCCGGCGCCCCACTCCTTGCGCAGCTGGGCATAGCGCCAGTCCTCGGCCTTGCCGTGGTTGCGCACCCACAGGTGCCAGCCCAGGCGCAGGCCCCAGGCACCGCCCATCACCGCCACCAGCAGCCGCAGCACGGCCGGGGCGTCGCCGCACAGCGCGTACAGGCCGGCGAGTCCGCCGAGCGTCCACGCCCAGATCGCGTCGACCATGCCGGCATTGCGCGTGCGCAACTGCCACAGCCAGGCGCCGGTCTTGGCGGCGACGGCGACGAGGACACTCAAGGCGAAGGCGGCTGTCAGGCTCATGTCGGCAGGCAGCATGCAGGGGGAACGGGACGAAGAGTACGTGGTGTGAACGATACGTGCGCGAACCCGGACCGGATGAGCACTGCGTCAAGATCGACTACAGTGCGTGGCTGTGCGGCCCGGAAACGGGCCACTGGGAGAAGCCTTGAAGATTCTGCTGGTCGACGATCACGAGCTGTTTCGTGAAGGGATCAAGCTGCTGCTCGCGAACCTCGCCGAGTCCTGCGAGTTCGCCGAAGCGGCCGAACTGGCCAGTGCCCTGCAGCTGGCGACGCAGCAGCGCTTCGACATCGTGCTGCTCGATTTCCGCCTGCCCGGCCCCAGCGGCTTCGAGGCATTGGCCGCCCTGAGGCTGGCAGCGGAGGCGGCGAGCATCGTCGTGCTCTCGGGCGAGGACGACCCGGCCCTGATCCGCCGCGTGATCGACGAAGGCGCCGCGGGCTTCATCCCCAAGGCCTCCAGCCACGCGATGATGATGGCCGCGCTGCGGCTGATCATCGCCGGCGGCACCTACCTGCCGCCGCACGTCCTGAGCATCGACGCCCGCCCGGAGAACGACGGCGGCAACAACAGCGAGGCCCCGACCACGGCCCACCTCACCGAGCGCCAGCGCGAAACGCTGCGGCTGACGATGCAGGGCAAGTCCAACAAGGTGATCGCGCGCGAGATGGACGTCTCCGAGGCGACGGTCAAGGCACATCTCGCCGCCGCGTTCCGCGCGTTGGGCGTGCACAACCGCACCGAGGCCGTCTACGTGGCGGCGCGCCTGGGAATCTCCGGCTAGGGGCGTCCGGGCGCGCTTGTCGCCATCCCGCCTTTGCCCTGCAGGGCCTCAGCGGATACGCAGCCGCTCGACGATACGGCCGTTGACGAGGTGTTCGTCGACGATCTCGTCGATGTCCTCCTCGTCGATGTAGGTGTACCAGACCGCCTCGGGGTAGACCACGACGCAGGGGCCCAGCTCGCAGCGGTCCAGGCAGCCGGCCTGGTTGATGCGCACCTGTCCCGGCCCGGCGAGTCCGGCCTTCTTGACCCGCTTCTTGGCGTAGTCGCGCAGCTCGCTCGCGCCCTTGTCGTTGCAGCAGACGCGCTCGCCCGGCGGCCGCTGGTTGCAGCAGAAGAAGACGTGATGCCGGTAGAAGCTCGCCGGTTCGCTCATTGCGCGCCGAAGGTGTAGGACAGGTTGATCGCGGTGAAGGTATCGGTCTCGTCGGTGCCGTCGGGCACGTCGGAGTTGTAGCGCACCGTGTACGAGATCGACGCGAACAGGTTGCCGACGATCGACAGCTTGAGCTCGGCGAGCGACTCGACGAAGGTGTTCGATTCGCCTGACTCGAGCTTCACGCCCTCGCTGAATTCGCTGGTCTCGGACAGCTTCCACGTATACAGCGCCGAGCCGCGGTAGATCAGGTCGTCGTCGCGCAACCCGGTGACATTCTCCTCGGACTGCCGCGCACCGGCACCGATCTCGGCCTCGAGAAAATGCGTCGGCCCGACCAGCACCTTGCGACCGTAGCCCACCGTCTCCGAGGTGCGCTCGCGGATACCGCCGAACAGGTCCTTTTCCCAGTCCAGCGACGCGAACACGTAGTTGCGCTCGCTGAAGTTCCAGTCGAGCTTGTCCGAGGCGGCATAGCGCTCCGCGGTGGTCTCGTCCTGGTCGGTGCTGTAGGTGCTCAGCGCCTTGAAGCTGTTCTTCCAGCTCGCCGCGGTGTAGTCCAGCGCCAGCTTGCCGTTGAGCGATTCCGTGCTCGTGTTGCCGGAAGTTCCGAGATACCCCAGGCCCACTTCGCCGGACCACTGGGCGGATGCGGGGGCGGCGGCGAGAACGGCGATCAGGCAGGCACAGCGACGGAACATCATGACTCCGGTTTCAAGTGGATACGCCAGGGCGCGCGCCATTATAGGCGGCGCGACCCGCACGACCGGCGTGTCTAGGGTGCAGATGCCGGTGCGGGGGTGGACACGGCTGCGAGCTTGCCCAGCTGCGACTCCAGCCGCAGCAGCATCAGCTCCGCCATCTCCGTCTGGATGAACGCCCGCAGCCGCGCCTCCTCGGCCTCCTTGGCCAGCACCTGCTCGGGCTGGAAGCTGTAGTCGCGGGTCAGCCGCAGCGAATCCGGACCGGCGAGCATGCGGCCGTCGCGAAACACCTGGTACTGCACGCTGGTCACCAGCCGGAACTCCAGCGCCTTGCCGTCGATGCCCACCGAGAGCACCTCGCGCGTCTCCTCCAGCTCGGACAGGCGAATCACGGCGGTTCCCGGCGCGGTCTCGCCGCGCACGTCGGCGCCGCGTCGCTGCAGGATCGCGCGCAGCGCCGTTTCCAGCGGCGGCTGCACGACCTGGTAGGGCGCAATGACGTTGATGTAGACGCGCTGCAGCGGCTCCGGCAGCGGTCGCGTGCCCGCCAAGTGGAAGCCGCAGGCGGACAGCAACGACAAGCTGCCGAGCAGCAAGACCATCGAAGCGGAAAGGTGCAGACGCGTCATCGAGCGTCAGCCTACACCACGAAGTTCACGAGCTTGCCGGGAACCACGATCTGCTTCCTGATCGCCTGTCCGTCGATGAAGCGCTGCACGTTCTCGTCGGCCAGCGCCACCGCAAGAATCTCGTCCTTGCCCGCCGAGGCCGGCACGCGGATGTTGGCGCGCAGCTTGCCGTTGACCTGGACGACGATCGCCAGCTCGTCCTTCTGCAGCGCGGATTCGTCTACCGTCGGCCACCGCTGCGCGAGCAGATCGTCGGTGCCGCGCAGCGCCTGCCACAGGGCGTGGCACACGTGCGGCACGATGGGCTGCAGCATCAGCGTCACCGCCTCCCAGACTTCCTGCAATACGGCACGCGACTGCGCGCCATCGTCCGGCAGACGCGCGGCCTCGTTGATCAGTTCCATCACCGCGGCGATCGCCGTGTTGAAGGTCTTGCGCCGGCCGTAGTCGTCGCCGACCTTGGCAAGGGTCTCGTGCAGCTTGCGCCGCAGCGCCTTCTGCTCCGCATTCAGCGCGTTCTTGTCGAGCGTCGGCGCCGCACTGGCGCTGACATGCTGGTGCACGCCGCGCCACAGCCGGCGCAGGAAGCGCGATGCGCCTTCGACGCCGTCGTCACGCCACTCCAGCGACGCGTCCGGCGGCGCCGCGAACATCGCGAACAGGCGCACGGTGTCGGCGCCGTAGGCGTCGATCAGCGATTGCGGATCGACACCGTTGTTCTTGGACTTGGACATCTTCTCGACGCCGCCGATGATCACCGGCGCGCCGTCGGCCTTCAGCTTCGCGGCGAGCGGCTGGCCCTTGGCATCGAGTTCCAGTTCCACGTCGGCCGGATTGATCCACAGCTTCTTGCCGCCATCCTCGCGGTAGTAGGTCTCCTTGACCACCATGCCCTGCGTCAGCAGGTTCGCGAACGGCTCACCCGACGCGAGCATGCCCTCGTCGCGCATCAGCTTGTGGAAGAAGCGGGCATACAGCAGGTGCAGGATCGCGTGCTCGATGCCGCCGATGTACTGGTCCACCGGCAGCCAGTAGTTGGCGCGCTGGTCGAGCATCTGCTCGTCGTTGTCCGGGCAGGCATAGCGCGCGTAGTACCAGCTCGACTCCATGAAGGTGTCGAAGGTGTCGGTCTCGCGCTCGGCCGGGCCACCGCAGCTCGGGCACGTCGTCTTGCGCCAGTCGGGATCGGCCTTGATCGGCGACTGCACCCCGGTGAAGGCCACATCCTCGGGCAGCACGACCGGCAACTGGTCCTCCGGCACCGGCACCGCGTCGCACTTGGCGCAGTAGATCACCGGGATCGGGCAGCCCCAGTAGCGCTGGCGCGACACGCCCCAGTCGCGCAGGCGGAAATTCACGCGGCGCTGCCCCTGCCCCGTGCTTTCGAAGTGCCGCGCCATCGCCTCGAAGGCCTGGGTGTAGTCCAGCCCGTCGAATTGCCCGGAGTTGATCACGCGCATCCCGGGATGCGTCTTGTCGGCGTACCAGTCCTGCCAGCGCGTGGCGTCGTAAGACTCGTCGCCGACGGCGATGACCTGCCTGATCGGCAGTCCGTACTTGAGCGCGAAGGCGAAGTCGCGCTCGTCGTGCCCGGGCACCGCCATGACCGCGCCGGTGCCGTAGCCCATCAGCACGAAGTTGGCGACCCACACGGGCACCTGCTCGCCGGAGATCGGGTGCACGGCGCTGATGCCCAGCGGCATGCCCTTCTTCTCCATCGTCTCCATGTCGGCTTCGGCGACACCGGAGCGCGAGGCGTCCTGGATGAAGGCCGCCAGCGCCGGGTTGTTCGCCGCCGCCTTCAGTGCCAGCGGATGCTCCGCCGCAACGGCGACATAGGTCACGCCCATCAGCGTGTCCGGGCGCGTCGTGTACACCGTCAATGGCTCGGCCTCACCCTCGATCGCGAACTGCAGCTCCAGGCCTTCCGAGCGGCCGATCCAGTTGCGCTGCATGGTCTTGACCGCGTCCGGCCAGCCGTCGAGCGTGTCGAGATCGTCGAGCAGCTCCTGCGCGTAGGCGGTGATCTTCAGGAACCACTGCGGGATTTCCTTGCGCTCGACCACCGCGCCGGAGCGCCAGCCGCGCCCGTCGACCACCTGCTCGTTGGCGAGCACGGTCTGGTCCACCGGGTCCCAGTTCACCACCGCGTTCCGGCGGTAGACCAGGCCCTTCTTCATCAAGCGCGTGAACAGCAGCTGTTCCCAGCGGTAGTAGTTCGGCCGGCAGGTGTCGACGCGCCGCGACCAGTCGTAGGCGAAGCCCAGCCGCTGCAGCTGGTTCACCATGTAGTCCATGTTGGCGTAGGTCCACTTCGCCGGCTGGGTGTCGTTGGCAATGGCCGCGTTCTCGGCCGGCAGGCCGAAGGCATCGAAACCCATCGGCTGCAGCACGTTCTTGCCGAGCATGCGCTGGTAGCGGCTGATCACGTCGCCGATCGTGTAGTTGCGCACGTGCCCCATGTGCAGCTTTCCGCTGGGGTACGGGAACATCGACAGGCAGTAGAACTTCTCGCGCGTCGGGTCCTCGCTGACCTCGAAGGCGCGTGTTCGCGCCCAGGCGGCCTGGACCGATTCTTCGACGTCAGCGGGGGAATACTGCTCTTGCATGGGCGGGTCGCGGCGGGAACGAAAAAAGGCGGCAAGTTTACCAGCCGGCGGCCTGTGGGCCCTTGGGCGAAGTGGGCCGGCGCCCCGGAAGTTCGTCTCCCACAGCCCCTCTCCCGCCCGGGGGAGAGGAAACCGCTCAGCTCAAGCCCATCGCCGGATCGCTGACCGAGTCGCGGCCGGTCTCGACGCGCCCGGCATAGCGGCGCAGGAAGTCCGGGGCCTCGTCGACGGTGACGCTGAAGTCGTACCAGGCGCCGCTGCTGGCCAGCGACCACAGGTGCTCGACCGTCTCGCCGGGCGCGACGGTGGACTGCCAAGGGCCGTCGTCGCGGTAGGCATTGGCCACGACGGTGAACGTGCAGGCGGTGTCGCCGTCGTTGCGCAGCTTGAGCTGCAGGTCGCCATTGGCGATGTCGTAGCAGGCCTGCACCTCGGGCGCCGCACCGCCCACCGTGAGCGCGGGATGACGGACGTGCCGGTGAAAGCCGTTGGGGCCGAGCACCCACAGGTCATGCGCGCCGAACGCGCGTATCCACGTGTGGCGCAGCGTCTTTCCCGGCTCGACCGCATAGCGGTGCGGCACGCCGTCCGGATCGTTGCGATCGTAGACGTGGAAGACCGCGCCGGCGCCGCCGGTATTGCCGAACACCAGTTCCAGCCCGTTCAGGCCGTCGCTGCGCGAGGTCACGAACAGCTCGTACGGCAGGGCGCGCGACGGTCGCACGCCAGGTTCCTGCTGCGGTCGCGTGCCGGCGTCGCCGACCGGTGCCGGGATCTGCGCCAGCGCTTCCTGTGCGGCGCGCAACGCGTCGGCCTCGTCGCGGCTCAGCGCCGGCAACGCCGGGAAGGCCTCGTCGTTCGGGTTGCGGAAGTTGAAGCAGGACGTGAGGTCGCCCATGAACGCGCGCCGGTACGGCGTGATGTTGGGCTCGGCGACACCGAAGCGCGCTTCCAGGAAGCGGATGATCGAGGTGTGGTCGAAGGTCTGCGAGTTGACCCAGCCGCCGCGGCTCCACGGCGAGATGACATACATCGGCACGCGCGGGCCGGGGCCGAAGCAGCTGCCGACGAAGGTTGGATCGTTGGCGTACGGACCGAGCTGGTAGCGCTCGCTACGGTCGTCCACCGTAGCCGCGCCGGCAAGCGCGCCCGTGAGCAGCGCGCCGCTGTCGTAGGACGGGGCGCAGGGCGGCGGCAGGTGATCGAAGAAGCCGTCGTTCTCGTCGAACATCACCAGCAGCACCGTGCGCGCCCAGACCTCCGGGTTGGCGATCAGCGCCCCGATGGTCTCCTGCAGGTACCAGCCGCCCTGTACCGGGCTCGACGGCCCGGTGTGCTCCGAGTACGCCGCCGGACCGACGATGTACGACACCTGCGGCAACCGGTCGGCGAGCACGTCGTCGCGCAGGGCGTCGAAGCTGCCGGCGCGCATCGTCGTGCTCACACCCTTGAGCAGCGGATGGCCCGGCTCGCTCTCGCGCCGGTCCCAGGCGAGGCGGAAGTTGCGGAAGCCTTCGAGCGAGTTGTCGGTGAAGTTGTCGTCCATGTCCTGGTAGACCTTCCAGGACACACCGGCGGCTTCCAGGCGCTCGGCGTAGGTCGTCCAGGTGAAACCCTCTTCCGGCGGGCCGAGATTGTCGTTGTCGTTGTACAGGCGCGGGCCGCCGCCGGTGCCGAAGGGATCGTTCCAGCCGGTGAACATGAACAGCCGGTTGGGATTGGTGTTGCCGTGGAACGAGCAGTGATAGGCGTCGCACACCGTGAACGCATCCGCCAGCGCGAACTGGAACGGCAGTTCCGCGCGCCGGTAGTAGCCCATCGACTGGTCTTCCTTGAACGTGGGCCAGCGCCCGAAGCGCCCCTTGTTCCAGGCAGGCACCGAATCGGCCCAGCCGTGCGGCGTGCCTTCCACGCGCTGCGCATTGCCCGTGCTGCCGTCGAGGTGGTACGGGCGGATGATCTCGCCGCGCAGGTTGCGCTGTTCCCAGACCGTACGACCGCCGCTCTGCGGCACGGTGAAGCGGTCGCCGAAGCCGCGCACGCCGCGCATCGTGCCGAAGTAGTGATCGAAGCTGCGGTTCTCCTGCATCAGGATCACCACGTGCTCCACGTCCATGATCGTGCCGCTGCGCGTGGCGGCCGGAATCGCCAGCGCCTCGCGCAGCACCTGCGGCAACAGCGACGCGGCGGCGGCCGAGGTGCCGGCCAGCTTCAGGAAACGGCGACGGTCCATCGTGCTCATGAACGCACCCCCTCGCCGGTCGTCCGCGATGCGGGCGCGCAGTCCGACGAAGCGATATCCACATCCGCGCCCGGCGCGCAGCGCATCACCGGCGTCACCGGACCGGCGTCCGGGCCCGGTGCGGGGGTCGGGCCGGGGTTCGGACCGGCAAGCGGATCGGAGCCACCGCAGGCCGCCAGCCCGGCGAGCAAGACCGCGGCGCCTACCGCCGCGGCTGCCCTTCTCCCTTTCGCCGGCACATGGCCGGCGCTCCCCGCCCCCAGCTTCCCCTGCATGCCCCCGCTCTCCGTGCTGCATCGGCGCGGCAGCCGCGCCATGAAGGCGGCGAGCATAGGCAGCGGAAACGACAAGTCCATGACGGCGCGGCACTTTGCGCCGCCTGTGCACAAGGCTGTGCGCAAGCCTCTGGACAGCCCCCCGCAGAAGCGGTGAATCGGCCCCCTGAATACCTGTGCGCAAACACGGGACAGGCTGTGCCAATCACTATATGTAGCGGCTCGTTTAGACGAATATCACTACAGGTAGTGCAGACCTCTTGACGCGCTACGCCCACAGGCGCACTCTTGCCCCATGCGCTGTCGCCGTCACGGGACAGCCGTCCGCGGCGCTCCGCGAGACCGCCACGGCCGTCAACGCTGGGGAGAACGAGCGCCCGAACACCACCCGATCGGACCGTATGGCAGAAGCCGTGACCGGCAATGGCCAGGGCGATCCTTTCGGTTTTGCGCAGCCGCCGCGACGCCAATACACCGACCGGACAGCGACGTCCGGACGCACACGAACGAAGGAGTTACACCGATGCTGAGCTGGGACGACACGCCGGGCACCACCACCCCCGAACCGATGACGGCCACCGCGCCCGCGCACAAGCCGGCGACCAAACCCGCGCCGCATCCCGCCGTGATCCAGCAGGCCGTGAGCGACAGCCCCGCCGCCGGCGCCACCGGCCTTGAGAACCTGGAGATGGGCGCACGCCGCATCCAGGTGGACGACAAGAAGATCATCAACTGCCGCGCCGACCTCAACCAGCTCGTCCCGTTCAAGTACAAGTGGGCCTGGGACAAGTACCTGAGCGCCTGCAACAACCACTGGATGCCGCAGGAAATCAACATGTCCGCGGACATCGCCCTGTGGCAGGACCCCAACGGCCTGACCGAGGACGAGCGCACCATCATCAAGCGCTCGCTCGGCTTCTTCTCCACCGCCGACTCGCTGGTGGCGAACAACCTCGTGCTCGCCGTCTACCGCCACCTGACCAACCCCGAGTGCCGCCAGTACCTGCTGCGCCAGGCCTTCGAGGAGGCGATCCACACCCACGCCTACCAGTACTGCATCGAGAGCCTGGGCCTGGACGAGGCCGAGGTGTTCAACATGTACCGCGAGATCCCGTCCATCCACGACAAGGCCGCGTGGAGCCTGCCGTACACGCAGAGCCTCGCCGACCAGGACTTCCACACCGGCACGCCCGAGGCCGACCAGCGCCTGCTGCGCGACCTCATCGCCTTCTACGTCGTCTTCGAAGGCATCTTCTTCTACGTGGGCTTCGTGCAGCTGCTCAGCTTCGGCCGCCGCAACAAGATGGTCGGCACCTCCGAGCAGATCCAGTACATCATGCGCGATGAATCCATGCACATGAACTTCGGCATCGACGTGATCAACCAGATCAAGGTCGAAAACCCGCACCTGTGGACCGCCGAATTCCAGAAGGAAGTGGGCGCGATGATCCGCGAAGCCACCGAACTCGAAATCCGCTACGCCCACGACACCATGCCCCGCGGCGTGCTCGGCCTCAACGCCAGCATGTTCAACGAGTACATGAAGTACATCGCCAACCGCCGTTGCGCCCAGATCGGCATCCCCGCCCTCTACCCCGCCGCGGAAAACCCGTTCCCGTGGATGAGCGAAGTGATGGACCTCAAGAAGGAGAAGAACTTCTTCGAGACGCGGGTGACGGAGTATCAGACGGGTGGGGCGTTGAGCTGGGATTGATTGAGTACGTGCGCGCAGCATCAGCAGTGGTCATTGGGATAACTGCGCGATGAGCGGCGAACAGCATCTCCCCGGCGAGCAGTTCGAGGACGAGTTTTACAAAAAGCTCGATCGATTCCTGTCGCCATCACAGCCGATTCAAAGCATTGAGCATTTGAAAGGCCGCGATACGGAGTTGAGGCGAGTCCAGGAGGCTCTAAAAACGCCGGGGAGACACGTTTTCATTTTCGGTGCAGCCGGCGTCGGCAAGACCTCGCTCGCGTCGACCGCAGCTTTCCTTGCTCATCCCACAGACACCGATCCGCCGATCGTAAGCTGCGATCCAAACACCTCTGCAATGGAGTTTTTCGAGCTCGCTGCGAGAAAACTCGGCAACATATCTCTTCGACTACAACGCAGCACAGGTTCCTTCGGGGGAGCTTTAGGTCTCGGCGGTTTTCGCCTGAAATCCGAACAGAGCGATGAGGTTGTGCCCACTCGTTTACCTCGTTCTATTGATGAAGCGGTATCGCAAATTCAAGAGATCGTCGGCAGCCGGGCCGATGATTTAGTCCTAATCGTCGATGAGTTTGATCGACCAAACGACACTGCCTTTCGCACACTGTTCGGAGACTTCATCAAGCAACTCTCAGATCGGCGTGTGCCGGTTCGCCTGATCGTATGCGGCGTCGCCACATCGCTTGAACAGTTACTTTCTGGTCACACATCTGCATTTCGCTATGTCCGCGATGTCGAACTCGACCGCCTCAGCTTCCAAGCCAGAATCGACATCATTGAGTCAGCGGCAGCAGCTGTTGGGTTCGAGCTGGATAGAGGTTTCGTCTACAGAATCTGCCATCTAAGTGATGGTTTTGCGCATTTCGTACATTTAGTTACACGGCAGCTTTTCCTGAAGATGCGAGATGCTGAAACCAAAGTCGCGAGAGTCCAGGAATTCAACGCTGCCGTACGGTGCGCAATTCAAGAGGTGAACGTCACCCTCAGAATTGCATACCAGAAGGCAACTGAGAAGTACTCCACAAAAGACGAATACGAAGCAGTGTTGTGGGGTTTAGCTGACTCTCCGGAGCTTAAGCGTCGATCAACAGATATCTTTGAATCCGCGAACAGAATTCGCGTGAAGCTCCTTCGCGATGAGATTGCCCGAAGGACATTCAATACTCGACTGAACAGTCTGAAGAAAGACTCTCATGGAGAAATAGTAGTCGGCTCGAGAGCTGGCGGGTACGAGTTCCGACAGACCATGATGCGAGGCTATTGCCGCCTCCGGGCTGAGCAGAACGATGTGGTACTCGACGCCGACACCTTTAATGAGCATGGAGAAAAAGCTGGGGCATTTGGGAGCAGGCCGCAGTTCTGAGCCATCCAGCATCTGCGAACTATTCGGGGACAGACCGCAACTTCGTCATGTCGATCAACTCACTGAGTTTTCAGGAGTTCCAATCGCGGTACGAAGCTGCGTTTCCCGACAGCGATCCGCCTGCAGGCCAGTGGGAACGATACGGCCTCTACGCAGCGCTGTTGGGCATTCGACGTTACCCCGTCATTGAGTAGCACGGTGATTTAGAGTCCGACCCAAGACTAGGAGGTCGGACGTGAAGAAGCGGTACAGCGAAGAGCAGATC
>NZ_QICN01000005.1 GCF_003201205.1 Sinimarinibacterium flocculans | reverse complement strand
GGGTCGTAGATTTGCAGCGCACCTTTCGGCAGGACCATGCCCCAGAACAGCATGATCCCGATCAGGAACGGCGTGATCAGTGACATCGGGTTGCCGCCTCGGCCGCCGAGCGCTTGCGTCCCGAAGAAGATCGAGCCACCGATGCATGTCACTGCCACAAAGCACGCGGCCAGGATGACAAAGCCTGGATCGGAAACGATCAGCCCGAGGCGCTTGAATGCCGCGACCGTTTCGTCGAAGGCGTTGTAGGTGATGTACTCCATCGTGAGGGCGTAAGCCCACGACGGCACGAACAGCAGAAAAACCGGGCTGCACCGCAGGAACGTGCGCATGGGCATCACTTCGACGCGCTGGTTTTCATCTGCAGGTCTCGCTGCCGCTGACTCAGCATCTCGTGCGCGAGCGCAATGTTCGTCGACAGATCGGCAACCTGCGCCGCGTAGTTCGCCTTCGCCATCTCTCGGTATCGAAGGGAGCGCTCTTCCATCGCCGCCACGCGCTCGTAGGCACCCGAGATGTGGGCGACGTTGCACTTCTGTGGGGTGCCGGCGCTGTACCGCTGGAGTTCGTGGACCTCGCGCGCCTTCGACAGGACCAAGCGCGTCATCTTGTGCAAGTCATCAAAGACGCGGGCGGCGTAGGCCGTCGACAGCGGAAGCACCAGTGCGTCGATCGTCTCCGGAACCGTCTGCTGTGCCGTCGCGTCGCGCAACAGGTTGTAGAGCGGGAAAGGCGCGCGGCTCAGGAACTCGCGGTCGTCGGCCGAAAGCAGCTGTGCGCCACCGACCGACATCTTCGCGGCGATGCCGGTCAGCCGGTCCGCGATCGAGTCGGCGATGTTCGACGAGCTGGCGACGCTGCACGCGCCGGCCGTTCCACCGGCGACCGGCGCACGTTTCTCCATCTGCCCGACGATCAGATCGAAGCCGTCAATCTGGTCATTGCCGGCGCACGATTCGACCGGCATCACAATCCAGGTTCGTGTGGCGTCGCTGTAGCCGACGTGCACGTCGCCAATCAGGCCGCGCGCCAGGTCGGCGTACTCATCCAGGTCCAGCAACTCGGCCGCGTTGCCGACCACGCTCCCGTTCGTGAAGACGTTCTTGAAGGCCGCCGGACACTCGGACATTGCGTCGGCCTGGCTTACCGGCGAGGCACCATTGCCTGCAGCCGTCTGATCGTTGAAGTCCTGGGTATTCTTCAGTACCCCATCGAGGATGCCTTTGCCCTGGGCGGCCTTCTCGCGCATGCCGTCGAATACGGACGTGTCCCCCGACACCGCGAGCGCCGCGACCTGCTTCGACATCCGGCAGTCGTTCACCTGAATCGAATTCAGGTAGTCCGTGATCTGCTCCATCGTCTGCATCGCGGAGCTACACGGTTTGCAGTACTCCTGCATCGCGAGCTCGAACGCGAAAGCCGGCGCGGCCTGGATGATGCGCTGGAACTTCTCGACCAGATATTCGGTATCGAGATAGCTCATGGCACCGCCGAACAGGTCGATGCCGCCGCAGCCGGCTTGAATGCGCGGCGGCTGCACGGTCAGCAGGTAGTCGTTGGTCATGCGCCAGCGGCCGCTGAACGAGCCAGCGTTGTAGTACCCGCGCTGCTGCGTCTGCAGCGAGCTGGGACCGCCGCTGATCGACTGATCGAACCAGTCCTCGACCCAATCCGCCCGAGCTCGATCGCTCCACACCGCCGCAAGTGCAAGGGCCGCTACAACCAGAAGCACCATCACCATGCGGCGCGCTAAGCGACGGCGACGTTCGGCATCGGCTCGCTCGGAGATCCAGCAGTCAACCGTCTGGCTGCGCCAGCGTAGTGGAGTCGTTTGGAAGGCCGGTGGAAGCTGGTCGGGCTGCCGGGCGCGAAGCGTGAGAATGGAACAGGCGGGCACGCCGAGACGGTCGGCGAGCTGCTCCACATCAAGGGTACTCATCGGAAACCTCCAGTCGGGGACCGTATCCCGTTTTCTGTTGCTGAGAGCGGGCTGGCGTTTCGCATGCGAAACGGTCGTGGGCTCGGTGCTTATCCACCGCAACCACCCTCCCGCTATCGGCTCTTTCCCTATCGGTAACAGCTATAGGTTTTTGGGGGGTGGAAATGTCGCGTCCGGAATCGGTGTTGCGGGGTGGAGATGTCGCGAACGAAGGGGTGGAAATGTCGCGTGGATAACTCCCGTGACTCAGAGGGTTTTCCACAGAAATCAAAGTGCGGTGTGACACCGGTGGTCGAGACGGCAGGAGTCGGAGCCCGCCGCAGACGGTATCGACCTGAGCTGCCGGGTAAACGGCGAGGGCACGAGTCAGCGCTCGGCGCAGCTCTTTTTTTAGGTTCTTGCGAGCGTGTGCGCCGCTGCATTCGGTGCCGAACTGCTTGTGAAGCGCTGACCACGGGACAAGCGTTGGTCCCCGGAGTCGATGCAGACGCGAAGAAAGCCATGTGTAGCAGTCCATCGCGAGTGCCGAACTGGATAACGCCTTGAGCGCCCGCAAGTCGAGGGGCGTGGCGTGATCCAGGAGCCGGCGTAGAAACTCGTCCGATAAAACGAGCGTGGGCGCCCACAGTGCACGCTGACCTTCGTCATTGCCGATCCACGCATCGAATCTGGTGACCGGCTGAAGGTTGGAGGTCGTTACCGATCGGCCGTGGCTCCACCCAAACTGAAGGCGACAAACCGCCAAAGCAGAAGCCTGTCGCCGAAGTGCGGCGTACGCGCCGCGTGTCTTCTGCCCACCGTTGGGAGTCTTCCCGAGCAGCCGAAGGAAGCCGGCGGCACTGTCGCCAATCCAGATCTCCGGCTGCCGGTGCCGGACGGCCTGGGTGCAAATCCATGCCAGCATGAGCCGCGGCAGCGGGCCGTACGGAACGATTTGCTGCTTCCAGGACGTGCCGGTCCACACTCGTCCTGCTTCCACGCGGAGTGAGCCGCGGCCGCTCGTCCGCTCGAAACAATCGCCATCCACGCGCGAACGTGGAAGACCGACTGTGCAGAGTAGGCCATCGAGGAAGGTGAGATCGTCGTCCGCCGGCGCGTCGAGGGCGATAGCCTCGGCTGCAGCGATGATGCGTCGTTCCGCGCAAGTCAGCATGGTTGCTGCCCGCACCGGTTCAACGTCCAGCACGTGAGACGACGCGCGAGGCAACAGGGCGCAGAAGCTCCTCGATGCGGCGGAGCTCACGTGCCTCTTGGTCGGCAATCCAGCGCATGACAGCCTCGCGTCGCCAACGAAGAGGGCGCGTTCGCCAGGGCGGCGGCACGCGGTCTGGTGCGCGAGCGCGTAGGGTCAGTACAGTTGCGGGGGATAACCCGAGCAGGATGCTCAAGCCAGCAACGTCCAGCATGTCGCTGGCCGGGCCGTGGAGTGCGTGCAACATTGCGCCACCTATGTGCGTCATGGGGTGGCCTAGGAAGTTATTTGCGAAACCTTGGCAGCACAGGGGTTCGTCTGTCAGGATTGCTTCCCATGCGTGCACAAGCGGCTGAATGTGTTGACGAGGCATCCGCGCCGTTCTGTGCGGCATGCGGTAGCTTGGTGCAGTCTGCTCACAGTCAGGCCAGCGGCCGTATCCGGCCACAGCGGAAGTACTGCGCGCGGCACTCTCGGACGCCTCAAGGCTTCAACCGTTGGATGCAGCAGCTCGGCGACGCTGCTGTCTCCGCGCGGGTCGATTCACGATGGACGGATCAACTGATCGAGCGAGAAAAGGGGCGAAGTTCGTTCGACTTCGAGCGTGACTACTTGCGCCTGCGTCGGGAGGCGACGCAGCGTCTCGAAAGCGGTTTGCGGCACTTGGCCGCCGAGTTCTGCGGGGCTGGCCAAGGGACGGGAAAGATAGTCGACCGGGACGTGAGGGCGTGGGCTCTGCGGCTGTGTGGGTCAACGGCATCAGAGACGGCGCACATCGTAGGCACATCGCGCCGCACCATCACGACATCAGCCGACAAGGTTACTTCGGCTGTCAAACGAGCGGCTGACCTGTGCGGCGACAAGATTGCAGCGGTTCGGGACGCGCTCCTCGAGTTCGCAACTGGGGCGGGCTACCTGAGCGCCTCGCCGGCGCCTTACTGGGATGCGGCAGAGTTACGCGAGCTCGCCGTACTCATTGATGTTCAAGAAAGGTCGCGTAGAGCGTCGTGGCCCAAGCTGATCGACGTGCGCCCTGTCGTCGAAGCGCTACTGAAAATCGACTTGGTCGCACTGATTACACCTGCGGCGCTTCTCGCTATATCGCCGGCAGCTGGCCTGCCAGACGCAGCGTTTGATCCCAGAGGATTTCTCCGTCGCCTTGTCCGGCGATCAAGGCTTGGTAAGCCGCCACAACCGAGTTCAGTTTTGAGCGCCTATATGCGTGCAGCCAAGAAGCGCGAGCATGTGAGCTCACCCTGGGATGAAGATCCTGCATTCGTTCTCGTCACGGGTCTTTCCTTGGTCAAGAACTGCCTCGTCGCGTCTGAACCCGAACAGCTGCTGCCACCCCGAATGTCGGCAACCTGCCGGTACTGCTGGAAGCCGGCAGACCGGAATGTCGGGCGCTGCCACGACCACCTACGAGTCCGAACAAAGCCCCGCTACGACGACGAGTTTCAGCGCCTCGCGCGCAGTCTGATGGTGGAGGCAGGTCGGATCGAAGGCCAACTGCTCAGATCACCGCAGTATTCAAGCTTCGCGAGATATGTCTTGTCGGACTGGGAGGCTGGAAAGCAATGGCGGCTGGCCGACAGGAAGCATTCGGAAGCGATCGCTAGCCAGCTGGGTTTGTCACCTCCGAGCGCAGCATCCGTTTCGCATGCGAAACGCACGCTCGAAGACCTCCAGAATGCGACGATTGACTACATGGTTGAGGTTGAAGAACGCGGGGTCGAACTGCACGCTCGCACGATCTACCGAATCGCCTACGAGATGGTCCGTCAGCGAGTGAGGGCGAGGCATCTGGCTATCGGGTTCCTGATGGCCGAGCAAGATGCAGTAGAGAAGACCAGGTGTGCAGCCGTGGGAAAGCGATTGGGAATATCTCGGCAAGAGGTATGGCGAGCGAAGGAGGCTGCGGAACGTGCGGTCGCTAAGGCTGGGCAGATCATCGCCGACGCGATTCCTCTGCCTGATAACTTGATCCGTACAAAAGAGCGGGTAGATATGCAGCGCCGCGTGATGCTGCTCGCAGTCTGTCAGGCGGTTTTGGGACCGCGGAGTCTCGTCCGTGCTGACTGCGCGCCTTGCCCGCGAGGCGAGTGATTTTCATGCTTCCCGTTCCCGAGGAAATCGAGTCAGTCATTCAGGCGAAGGATGCCGAGGACGGCCTGTTCACCGAGTGGGCGGTACACTCGGCTCTTCGAGCGGCGGCTGACAAAGTGGGCGACGTGTCGAAGGACCTGCGGCCCGGCGCGTTGGCGGAGATGATGGCCTTCGGATTTATGCCCGCCTTCGACGGAGGGGGTGAAGATCCATGGCGGTCCTTCTTCCGGCCGATGATGTCGGGCACGCTTGAGAGCGGCGAGCCGTTCTACTCGCCCGACATCAGGCAGGCCGACTCCTCAATCGTCGAGCACTGGGCAGGTCGTTCGCACTCAGTCCGGCATCCGATCCTTCGTGCGCGATATGCAGACCTTGTGTGGGATCTCGGTCGGCAAATTACTCAGTCTAGCCAGCGAGACGTGGAGCTGGCGCGCGCCGCAATCGACGCCTACCTCGAACTTGCGGCTACCGAGTCAGCGAAGCACACACTTGATCGCTTCCAGTGGGCTAAACGGGGGATGTCGCTGGCCATTCAAATCGGAGACGAAGAGCGCACTGACCGAGGCCGCGGTGCATTGTTAGAGCTACACCATGAGAGCAAATTCCGTGCTGATGGGACGTGGTGGCCACGTGCGTATGACTTTTTGATTTCCAGCCGTCGAACTCGACTCACGGACGCTGAGCGCGAAGCCCTCGTTGCCGACCTAGAAACCACCATTGCTTCCTGCTCTGAGGCGCAGAGTGGTCGCTTCAATCCGCATGACGTAGCGGACGCCGGGCGTCGGCTCGTCGCGCACTACACGAGGCTGGGCAGACCGGAAGATGTGAGACGAATCTGGGAGATCGTGGCGCGCGCCCACGAGCATCACGCCAGCCTTGGTACCGCGATGCTGGCCAGTCACTTCCTTGCTGAAAGCCTAGAAGCATTCAAGCGAGCCGGGCTCCACAAGGAAGTCGGGCGCGTGCGCGTGCTCATGGAGCAGAAAATCGAGGAGTCGCGAGGGGAAATGACCGAAATTTCCACAGAGGTCAAGGTAGACGCTGAAAGAATAGAAGCTGCTTTGCAGAAACTCATTGTGGAAAATGACGCCCAGACACTGGCGAATATCGCCGTGGAGTTCCTGCTGAAGCCAGATAATCTGCGGCGCGAGATCGAGCATCTGGCGGAAGTCGCACCTCTCATGTCGATGTTGAGCAGGAGCATCGTCTCTGACAATCGGGTTGTCGGCATAGTGGGGGCAGTCGCCGACGACATCCTCGGGCAGCAGATCCAGCATGGGCTCCAAAATCTGAACTTCAACACGCGGTTGCTTGATCGCGCAGTGAAGATCGCCATTGAGCGCCACGCCGTCTCGCCGGACTACCTGGTGGGTTGGGCGAATCAGCGCGGGCTTTTCGAGAGTGACACAGAGCTACTTCGAGCAGGTTTTCAAGCGTGGCAGGACGGAGACTACGCGAAGGCGCTCCACCTACTGATTCCACAGGTCGAGCGCGCGCTACGCGCTGCAGTCGGTGCTGTCGGGTTGCCGGTTACGAAGGCGGGACGCATTGCTGGTACCAGTGTCGCCATCAACATGGGTGACATCATCTACGACGACGCAACGATTGCCGCATTAGGGGTGCTAGGCCCGTTCCTCAAGATTCATTTTGCGTGCCTGTTCTGTGATCCACGCGGCTGGAATTTGCGAAACGACTTTGCGCACGGGTTGTTGTCTAGTGAGCACGTTGGTTTGGGGGCGGTGCTGTGGCTGGTTCACTCGCTCCTCGTGCTGGGTTGCTGGGAGCCGCCAGTTAATTAGGGCTTCTGCGGCGCGCCGCTCGGCACGAGGCTGAGCTGTAATCAAAAGGCAAGTTGGCGCCCCGGGTAGGAATCGAACCTACGACCCTCTTCTTAGGAGGAAGATGCTCTATCCACTGAGCTACCGAGGCGCAGATCATTGCATCTGCCGGAGCAGCCGTAGCTCCTTGAGGACGGCGGCGAGCTGGACCTCCAGCGACGCATTGTCGGCCGACTGAAGAGCAAGCCGATCCATTTTAAGGGCAATCTGTTCGGCACGCAGCTGCGTGTACCGCTTCAGCATGTCCAGTGTCTTGTGGCCGGTGATCGCCGAGACTTCCATCATGTCCAAGCCGAGCTCGAAGAGCCGTGACGTGGCTTCGTGGCGGAGGTCGTGAAAACGTAGGCCATCGATCGAGGCTCGCCGGCACGCTCTGTCGAAAGCCTGGCTCAGGGAGTCGGCTTTGAATCCGAGCACTGCTTCGTCGGGCTTGATTCGCTTGGGCTTGGCCGCCGTCAGTGCATCAATGGCCCGCTGGCTGAGTGGGGCGGTACGCTTCATGCCGGTCTTGGCGGCGCCGGCGTCCTCGGCCCTGATCTGCAAGGTACGCCGTTCGAAATCGATGTCTGCCCAGATCAATGCGCATAGCTCACCGCGGCGGGCAGCGGTTTCGATCGCCAGGATGATCGCCAACTTCAAGCTCGCATTGAATGCGCAGGCGCCAAGTAGCCGGTCCTCTTCCCCCGGGAGAAGCCGGCGGTCGCGCCCATCGCCCTCCGGCGGTCGATCTACGCCGCGTGCGGGATTGCCGAACGGTAGCCGGTATCCCCAGCTCTTGATCGCCACATCGATAACCCGGGCGAGGAAGGCCATCTCCTTCTTCACCGTCGGCGGCTTTACGTAGCGGTCCAGCTCGACCAACGGCAGATCGCGTCTTCCGCCGCTGCGTACGCAGCGTTGCCGCAGGCGCTCGTCTCGATACTGGCCGATCCGCTCCGGTGTCAGGGCCGCGAGCGGGATGTCTCCGAGTTCTCGCCGGAGCGGAGTAGCGCAGCTTTTCGCAGCTCCAGGCGAGCGCAAGCGGGGCACGACCTCTTCCATGTAGCGGTCGATGATCTTGCCGAGCGTTGATTTCTTCGCGCGCTCCACACCGGCGAGGTCTGCGCCCAGCTCGACCAGGCGCTCCTGCTCGGCGACCCAGCGCTGGCCCGCGTCCTTGGTCTTGAACGACCGTGTGACTCTGCGGCCGTCAGGCAGCGTTATGCGAAAATCGTGGCGGACCTGCTTCAGCGTGCGCTTGCGCCCGTCGGCGTATTCGCGCTCTACTTCCCAGCGGCGCTCCTTGTAGTAGGCCATGGTGTCGAAAGGCAGGTATAGAGCAGATGAGCGAGTGGCGCCAAGTTAAAAAGTCGAGGCAGGACAACGGCCTACAGTCTAACGTGCTTCCGCCTCCTAAGCGGAGGGTCGCAGGTTCGATTCCTGCCGAGGGCACCACTCCCGGCGGTGCTACAGTTGGCAAGCCGCTTGCAGAGTTGCGCCGATTTTTTTGTTTTTCTTGAGTTTTTGATTTAGCATCCGCGAGACTCTGTTTCGCGCGCCGCGGGGGCTAGCGGCAGGTGGGAGACCCATGGTGAAGACGCGTATCTGGTCGCTGGTTTCTGCCGCGTTGACGGCATTCGTGCTGTCCGCCTGCGGCGGCGGAGCCGAGTTCGGCGAGACGACCGGCGGCACGCTCGGTGGCACGACCGGCGGTACGACAGGCGGCGGGGGAGGCGATACCGGCATCCGTGTCGGCATCCTCAGCGGCGAGCAGTTCACGCCAGGCGCGATTGCCATCTCGCAGAGCCCGCTCGACGCCGGCGGCAGCGCCGGTCTGCGCGTGGACATCGTCGATACCGAGAACGGAAACGCACTTGTCACTGAAGCTGCCAGCGTGACGTTCTCGTCGCCGTGCCAGGCTCAAGGACAGGCACAGATCGACACCCCTGTTGCGACCAGCACGGGCTCGGCGTCGACGACGTATCGCGCACAGGGCTGCAGCGGCGACGATGTGATAACGGCGACGGTAAGCGTCGGCGGCGAGTCTCTCGTGGCGACGTCCACGATCGAAGTGCTGCCTTCTCCGGCGAGCGCGATCTCTTTCATCTCGGCGACACCGTCGGTGGTCGGCCTGCGCGGGTCCGGCCGTCCGGATACAGCCGTCGTCATATTTCAGGTGACCAATGCTGCGGGTGGCGCGGTTGCCAATCAGACGGTCGTGTTCACACTCGACACGACCGTTGGTGGGATCACGTTGAATCCCGTTCAGGGGGTTACCGACTCGAATGGATTCGTTCAGACCACGGTCAATGCGGGAACGGTCCACACGAGCGTACGCATCACGGCGCGCTTATTGGATAGCCCCGCTACACCCGATGTCGACGAAAGCTTGGTGCCCCCAGCCCAGTCCGAGTCCCTAGTGATCTCCACCGGCTTGGCAGATCAGGACAGCTTTTCGTTGAGTGTGGGCTGCTTCAATATCGAGGGGGACACACTCGACGGCAACCAGACGAACGTCAACATTTTGGCGGCCGACCGCTTCAATAATCCGGTGCCGGATGGCACGGCGGTCGCCTTCACCGTCGAAGGCGGTTCGGTCCAGTCCGAATGCCTGACGGTTGGCGGCGGCTGCTCGGTCCAGTTCACGACGCAGAACCCGCGACGGCCGAATCATCGTGTGACCCTTCTGGCAACCGCTATCGGTGAGGAAAGCTTCACCGACATCAACGGCGATGGCCGGTATGATGCGGGCGAGCCCTTTCTCGATGAGGGCGAGGCCTTCCGCGACGACAACGAGAACGGTGTTCGCGATGGCAACGAACCGTTTCTGGACTTCAACGACAACGGAGTCTATGACGGGCCCAGCGGCAGCTTCACGGGCGTGCTCTGCGATTCCGGCTGTGACTCGCGTTCCTCGCTGCATGCGCGAGACCAGCAGGTCATCATCATGTCCGGCTCGACAGCGTTCTTCGATTTCACGCCGAACCCCATCGATCTGTCAAACGGGGCCGTCGCCGTCCGTGTCGACATTGGCGACGATGCCGGACAGCCGATGCCCGGAGCGAGCCGGATCGAAGCATCCACGACACTGGGCTCGATCATCGGTGACTCCAGTTTCGACCAAGTTTGCACGACGCTGAACGCTCCGTTCCCCTATACCTTCGTCATAGAGCCACCAACCAATGACGAGCCGGATTCCGGCATCTTCAGCGTTAAGGTGACCACCCCCAGCGGTGTTGTTTCGTCAGCTGCAATCGGTGTCACTTTCTCTCCTGATCCAGGTGAGCCGCCCCCACCTCCGGGCGATCTGGGGTCGATCAAGTTCGTGTCTGCCTCCCCGGAAACCATCGGAATCCGTGGCACCGGCTTGGATGAAACCGCTGATGTGACCTTCCAGGTGTTCTCCGATACCGGCGCACCCATCGCGAATCAGCCGGTGACCTTCAGCCTGTCGACCAGCGTCGGCGGCATCGAGCTGCAGCCGACCACGGCCGTGTCGGACGCCAGCGGTGTTGTCAGAACAATTGTGCGTGCCGGCACGGTACACACAGCGGTGCGTGTTCGCGCGACGGCAACGGGGGCGGATGGGTCGCCGACCGTCTCGGCGCTCTCGTCGCAGCTGACGATCACGACCGGCCTGCCGGACCAGAACAGCGTGTCGCTGTCGGTCGAAACGCTGAATCCGCAGGCCTGGGATGTCGATGGCACGACCGTGCCGGTGACAGTGCGCGCTGCAGACCGCTTCAACAACCCGGTCCCGGACGGGACAGCGTTTGCCTTCACGACGTCCGGAGGCTCGATCGGAGGCTCCTGCGTGACGGTCGATGGGGCATGTACGGTCAATTGGGTCAGCCAGAATCCACGCGTGCCGCGAGCAGTGATCCTGACCACCGCCGTCGGCGAGGAATCGTTTATCGATTCGAACGGCAACGGCCGCTACGACGACGGCGAACCCTTCCAGAATCTCGCGGAGGCATTCCGGGACGACAACCTGAATGGCGCGTTCGATAGCGGCGTCGAGGAGTTTCTCGACTTCAATGGCGACAACCGTCGCAATGATCCGAATGACGCGACGGGCCCTGACTTCGAGAATCCTTCGCGGTTCACGGGAACGCTCTGCAATGGGCCGAATCGCTGCGATGAGGCCGGCACCTTGCACGTCTTCGACTCGATCGTGATCACGATGTCGGACTCCGAATCCTTGATCGACGTGACGCCGCCGAGCAATGACATCACTGTCGATGGCGGTAGCTTCGAACTTGAAGGTTCGGTGCCTACGATCACGATTCCGACGCGCGAAGGCACCGGCGGCACGGCGACGCTCCGCGTCGTGATTCGCGACCTCAACGACCAGCCGATGCCTTTGGGTACGGTGATCTCACTGACCAACTTCGGTGGAGACGTGACGATTACACCTTCTGATGCTTATGTCGTTGGCAATCAGACTGATGACTCTGTCGGGGGCAACACCTACACATGGACGATCGTCGATGAAGTCTTCGTGCCGGGCGATCAGCTTGGCGCATTGACGCTCGAAGTTACTGCACCGAACGGCGCGGAGTCGTCCTACGAGTTCCGTTTGCGCCTGGATGACCAGACCGGCGACGGCGGAGGGGGCGGCCCCTAGCCGTCGAGCTGACAACGGAGTGGGCCGCGGCCGGCATTGCTGGCCTCGGCTCGTTCAGGCGTCGGACTTCTGACCGAGGATGCGGGCCATCGCGAGTTGACCCAAGCCCAGCACCAGTGCGACCAGCCCGACGCCGAAGCGCAGCTGGATCTTCTCGCGCTGCTGCGTGAGCTGTGCGGTGATCTCGCGCTCGATCATATCGCGCAGTCGCGCAATGCCGGCCTCGTCCGGCTGCAGGTGGGGGCCGCGGCGTTGCAGTTCGAGCCGGAGGTTGAGCTCGACCGATGCCTCGATGTCGGCGGCGCTGTAGTCGGGCAAAGCCCACCACTCCTGACCGTAGTAGGCACACAGTCCCATGCCGAGCGCCAGCAGCAATGCGGTGAAGGTGCGTGGCGAGCGTTTCGGGGGCATGGCGATCGGCTGATGGGAGGGCGAAAGCCGCGATTGTACGTGGGCGATCGTCAGCGGGCCGTCTGGGGGGATTCCACGGCGCGACGGCCCGGGGGTGCGTGAAATAATCGCCGGCCTATCCGCACGTCGAGGAGATCGCGATGCGTATCGGGACCCCGAAGGAAATCAAGAATCACGAGTACCGCGTCGGACTGGCCCCGGCGGGTGTGCGCGAGCTGACGGCGCATGGGCACGAGGTGCTCGTCGAGACGCGCGCGGGCCTGGGTATCGGCATCGCGGACGAGGAGTACGTCGCGGCCGGGGCGACGATACTCGCGACGGCCGCCGAGGTCTTCGAGCAGGCGGACATGATCGTGAAGGTGAAGGAGCCTCAGGCGTCCGAATGCGCGATGCTGCGCGAGAACCAGCTGCTGTTCACCTACCTGCACCTGGCGCCCGATCCGCAGCAGGCGAAAGGGCTACTGGACTCCGGATGCACCGCGATCGCCTACGAGACCGTGACCGACGGCCGGGGCGGCCTGCCGCTGCTGGCGCCGATGAGCGAGGTCGCGGGCCGCATGTCGATCCAGGCAGGCGCACACGCGATGGAGAAGGCGGCGGGTGGCAACGGCGTACTGCTCGGCGGCGTGCCGGGCGTGCCGGCCGCGGAGGTCGTGATCATCGGCGGCGGCGTCGTCGGCTACAACGCAGCACGCATCGCGATCGGCATGGGCGCGCGCGTGACCATTCTCGACCGGACGCTGCCGCGGCTGAACTGGCTCGACAGTGTCTTCGAGAACCGCGCGACGACGCTGTACTCGACCCGCGATGCGGTCGAGACCTGCGTGCATCGCGCGGACCTGATCATCGGTGCCGTGCTGGTGCCGGGTGCCGCTGCGCCCAAGCTGGTCACGCGTGACATGCTCAAGTCGATCCGCAACGGCGTCGTGATGGTCGACGTCGCGATCGACCAGGGCGGTTGCTTCGAGACTTCGCGGCCGACGACGCATCAGGAGCCGACCTACGTCATCGACGGCGTCGTGCACTACTGCGTCGCCAACATGCCGGGTGGCGTGGCACGCACGTCGACGTTCGCGCTGACCAACGCGACCTTGCCGCACGTGATCGCGCTGGCCGACAAGGGCTGGCGCAAGGCCTTGAGCGACGATCCGAACCTGCGCGAGGGGCTGAACGTGCACCGCGGGCAGGTCACCTACAGGGCCGTGGCCGAGGCACTGGGTTACCCGTACACACCGGCCGCGGACGTGCTGCAGTAAAAATGTGGTCAGGCGCGTTGCGGAGGCAGCCGCTTTTACACCAGCGGTGCCGCACTCGTGTCCAGGACCTTCTGCCGGAACTCGCAGAGGTCGACGATCACGCAGCGTGCGCATTCGGGCTTTCGTGCCTTGCACACATAGCGACCGTGCAGGATGAGCCAGTGATGTGCGTCACGGGCGAACTCCGCCGGCGTGAACTTCACCAGCTTGTCCTCCACGGCGCGCACGGTCTTGCCGGGGGCAAGGCCGGTGCGGTTGGCGACGCGGAAGATGTGCGTGTCGACGGCGATGGTCGGCTCGCCGAAGGCGGTGTTGAGCACGACGTTCGCGGTCTTGCGGCCGACGCCGGGCAGCGCTTCGAGGGCCTCGCGGCTGCGCGGCACTTCGCCACCATGCCGCTCGATCAGCGCCGCGCACAGGCCGATGACGTTCCTGGCCTTGGTCTGATACAGGCCGATGGTCTTGATGTACTCGCGCAGTTTCTCCTCGCCCAGCGCGAGTATCGCCTGCGGCGTGTTGGCGACCGGAAACAGCCTTGCCGTCGCCTTGTTGACGCCGACATCGGTGGCCTGCGCCGACAGCACCACGGCGACCAGCAGCTCGAACGGTGAGTCGTAGTTCAGCTCGGTCGTGGGCGCCGGATTGTTCTCGCGCAGGCGCCGGAAGATCTCGTGGCGCTTGGCCCCGTTCATTCGATGCTCATGCAGCGATCACTCGACGGTCATGCCGCGGCGGGAGCGGGCGAGGGCGCCGCGGTGCGCGCGGCGTAGCGGCGGTCGATCCAGTTCTTGCCGGCGATCAGCAGCCCCAGGCCAATGAACGCACCCGGCGGCAGCGCCGCGAGCAGCAGGCCCTGGTAGTCCGGGATCACGGTCAGGTGGACGCCGCGCAGCGCCTCGCCGAACAGCAGGTGCAGGTCGGTGCCGAGCGTGCCCTGGGCCAGCAGTTCGCGCATCCCGCCAAGAAGTACGAGTGCGAGGCCAAAGCCGGCCCCCATCATCAGGCCGTCGAAGGCGGCACGATTCACCGGATTCTTCGCGGCGTAGGCCTCAGCGCGACCGATGATCACGCAGTTGGTCGTGATGATCGGCAGGAAGATGCCGAGGATGTTGTAGAGCGTGTTGAACCAGGCGTTCATCACCAGCTCGACGATGGTCACCAGTGCCGCGATCACCATGACGTAGATCGGGATGCGGATCTCCTGGCGCACGACCGGGCGGATCAGCGAGACGATGGTGTTGGACATCGTCAGCACGAACATCGTCGCGAGGCCCAGCGCCAGGGCGTTCACGAGGTTGTTGCTCACCGCGAGCAGCGGGCACAGGCCCAGCAGCTGCACGAAGCCGGGATTGTTGGTCCACAGGCCGTCGCGGGCGATCTTTGCGTAGGGGCCGACGGTCGTGGTCATGGCGTCTCCGGTGCCGTGGCGAACAGGGTTTCGCGGTTCTCGGCGAAGTACTGCAAGCTGCGGTGCACCGCCCTGACCACCGCGCGTGGCGTGATCGTGGCACCGGCGAACTGGTCGAACACGCCGCCGTCCTTGCGAACGGTCCAGTCGCGCGGCCCGGGGGCGAGCAGCGAGCGGCCGTCGAAATCGAGCACCCAGTCGCTGCGGCTCAGGTCGATCTTGTCGCCGAGGCCCGGCGTTTCCCTGTGCGAGGTCACCCGCACGCCGGTGATGCGACCATCGTAGGCGATGCCGACCAGCAGCGCGATCGGCCCGCTGTAGCCGTCGGGCGTCACCGCGCCGAGCACGGCGGCCACCGGCCGGCCGTCCTTGCGCGCGCGCCAGACGGTGTGAGTTCCGGGGCCGAGGGCATCGCTGTCCACCTGCAGCGTGTCGCTGGCCACCGCGTTGTCGTAGCCGCCCGCGGGCAGCACTTCTTCGAGCTGTTGCAGCAGGCGCTGCTGTTCGGCGTCGCGGATCCGGTCGGCCGTCAGCGACCAGGTGCCGCCGAGCACCGCCGCGGCGACCAGACCGAACGCGCCGAGCACGCCGCCGGCCCGCAGCATCTGCACGACAGTTGCGTTCACGGCTCGGACTCGCGGCGCGTGTGGCCGTAGACACGCGGCTGGGTGTAACGGTCGATCGTCGGTGCGCAGATGTTGAGCAGCAGCACGGCGAAGGCGACGCCGTCGGGATATCCGCCCCAGGTGCGGATGACGTACACGAGCACGCCGATCAGCGCGCCGTAGAGCAGGCGTCCGCGTGGCGTCGTTGCCGCGGACACCGGATCGGTGGCGATGAAGAAGGCGCCGAGCAGGGTCGCGCCGGCCAGCCAGTGGAACAGCGGCGAGGCGTAGCGGTCGGGGTCTGCCGCCCAGAACGGCAGCGCGATCAGCGTCAGGCCGGCGAGCATGCCGGCGGGGATCTGCCAGCGGATCGTGCCGCGCCAGAGCATGTACAGGCCGCCGCCCAGCCAGGCCAGCGCGATCCACTCCCAGCCGGCGCCGGCCGCCCAGCCGATGGCGGCGTCCCCCGAGATCTCGGTCAGGGTGCGGTCCAGCGCGAGCTGCGTGCGCACATGATCCAGCGCCGTCGCCGCCGACACCGCATCGGGCGCCGAATCCCAGACCGGCTGCAGCGCCGGCCACGCCGTCATCTGCACCGGGAACGAGATCAGCAGCACGACGTAGCCGACCATCGCCGGGTTGAAGGGGTTGTAACCCAGCCCGCCGTAGACCTGCTTGCCGAGCCCGATCGCGAACAGACTGCCGACGACGGCAATCCACCACGGCGCGATCGGCGGCAAGGTCAGCGCCAGCAGCACGCCGGTAACGAGCGCGCTGCCGTCGGACAGGAACGGCCTGAGCGGCCGGCCCCGCAGCCACAGCGCGATCGCTTCGAACAGCAGGCAGGCTGCCACCGCGATCGCGATGTTGCGCAGTACGCCCGGGCCGAACAGCAGGACATAGACGACGATGCCGGGCAGCAGCGCCAGCAGCACGTCGCGCATCACGCTGCCGACACTGGCGGCGACCGGCAGGAACGGGGAGGACAGGCGCATCAGCTCGCGCCGTCCGGTTTGTCCGCGGCCTCGCGCGCGGCCTTCTTCGCCTTCGCAGCCGCAATCGCGCGCGCGACGGGATCATCGTCGGCCGGCGTTGCGGCGGCGTCCTTCGCGGCTTTCCTGGCCTTCGCTGCGGCGATGGCGCGAGCGACCGGATCGTCGGCGTTGTCGCTCGCAGTCGCCTCCTTCGCCGCCTTTTTTGCCTTGGCTTCGGCAATGGCCTTGGCGACGGGGTCGTCAGATGCGGGTGCGGTCGTAGCCTCCCTGGCGGCCTTTTTCGCTTTCGCCGCCGCGATGGCCTGGGCAACGGGATCGGCGGCGTCCTGCGCTTGCTCGGCGGCTGCCTTCCTGGCCTTCGCAGCGGCGATGGCCCGTGCGACCGGATCATCCGCAGGTGGCGCGTCGGCGGGTTCGGTGCCTGCGGCCTTCGCCGCCTTGCGCGCCTGCGCCGCCGCGATGGCGGCAGCGACGGCGTCGTCCGACGGCGGGGCCTTGCGTGGCCGTACAACCGGCGCTTCGGCCGGGCCACCGGCCGCGGCGGCCGCCTTCTTCGCCTTGGCTGCTGCAATGGCCCGGGCAACCGGATCGTCTGCCGGGGTGGTGGCGTTCGAGTTGTCCGTGCTTGCCGCCTTCTTCGCCTTCGCGGCAGCGATCGCGCGCGCTACCGGGTCGTCGGTTGCGGCGCTCCCGTCAGCGGTTTGCGCAGCGGCCTTTTTCGCCTTCGCGGCCGCAATCGCGGCGGCTACCGGATCGTCGGTGCCGTCGGCCGGCGTCGCGCCCGCGGCGGGCGGCGCTTCGCTGGAATCGGCGTCGGCCTTGCGTGCGGCGAGCTGTGCCTTCTTGCGTGCGCGCGCTTCTTCCTTCTCGCGTTCTTCGCGCTCCAGCCGCGCCTGGCGTGCTTCGTGACGTTCACGTGCGGCGTCGGCCTTGCGCTTCTCGCGGTCCTCGGCCCAGATCTCGGTCTTGGCGTGTCGGTAGTACTGCACCAGCGGGATATGGCTGGGGCAGACCTGGGCGCAACATCCGCATTCGATGCAGTCGAACAGATTGAGCGCACGGGTCTTGTCGAACTCGCCCCCGCGCGCGTGCCAGTACAGCTGCTGCGGCAGCAGGTTGACCGGGCAGGCTTCCTGGCAGGCGCCGCAGCGGATGCACGGCATCGCCGCCTCGTCCGGGCGCAGCTCCCCGGGCGCGGCGGCGAGGATGCAGTTGGTGCTCTTGATGACGGGCAGCGCGTCCGACGGCAGCGCGAAGCCCATCATCGGGCCGCCCATCAGCAGCCGGCCGGGTGGCTGCACGTAACCGCCCGCCTGTTCGATCAGGAACTGCATCGGTGTGCCGATGCGGGCCTCGAAGTTCTGCGGCTGCGCCACCACACCGCCGGTAACGGTGACGATGCGTGCGGTCAGCGGCTCGGCATGGCGCACCGCGCGATACACGGCGCGCGCCGTGCCCGGGTTGTGCACGACCAGTCCGATGTCCAGCGGCAGGCCCTCGCTCGGCACTTCGCGGCCGGTCAGGGTCTGGATCAGCTGCTTCTCGCCGCCCTGCGGGTAGCGCGTCAGTACGACGCGCACCTGGATGCGCTCGTCCTGCGCCGCGGCAGCGCGCAGCGCGGCGATCGCGTCCGGCTTGTTGTCCTCGACGCCGATCAGGCAGTGCGGTGCGCCGATGGCCTGCAGGATCACCTGCACGCCGCCGACGATCTCGTCGGCGCGCTCGGCCATGAGCTGCTGGTCGCAGCTGATATAGGGCTCGCACTCGGCGCCGTTGATGATCAGCGTCTCGACCGAGCGGCCCGGGGAAAGCTTGATGAAGCTGGGGAAGCCGGCGCCGCCGAGCCCGGCGATGCCGGCGCGGCGCACGGTCTCGCGCAGGGTTTTCGCGTCGAGTGCGGAGAAGTCGTCGACCGGGGCCCATTCCGGTGCCGGCAGGCTTTCATCGCGCCCGTCGGTGTCGATGACGATGCACGGCGCGGCCAGACCGGAGACATGCGGAATCGGCCGCGACTCGATCGCGACGACGGTGCCCGAACTGCTGGCGTGGATCGGCACCGACACGAAGCCGTCCGGCTGGGCGATGGTCTGGCCGCGCAACACGCGCTCGCCGACCTTGACCACGGGCTTGGCCGGCGCGCCGGCATGCTGCGACAGCGGCAGGACCAGTTGCGGCGGCACCGGTGCGACGCGGATCGGGTGCCGCGTCGACATGTCCTTGCGATAGTCGAGGTGCAGGCCGCCGCGGAAGTTGAATAGCCGCTGCATCAGCGACATCAGGCCGCCTCCGCCGTCTGCGGTTCCGATGCCGGTAGCGGCCAGCGCCAGGTCCGCGGCGTGTCGGCAATCGGTTCCATCGTGATGCAGTCGACCGGGCAGGGCTCGAGGCACAGCTCGCAGCCGGTGCATTCCGTCGCGATCACGGTGTGCATCTGCTGCGCGGCACCGAGAATCGCGTCGACCGGACAGGCCTGGATGCACTTGGTGCAGCCGATGCAGATGTTCTCGTCGATGACGGCGACGGTCGGCACCGCCTTGGCGACGCCGTTCTCCGGGTTCAGCGGAATCGGCTCGCGGCCGAGCAGTTCGGCGAGCTTGACGATGCCGTCCTCGCCGCCGGGCGGGCACTGGTTGATCTCGGCCTCGTTGGCGGCAATGGCCGTGGCGTATGGCCGACAGCCGGGAAAGCCGCACTGGCCGCACTGCGTCTGCGGCAGGATCTTGTCGATCTGCTCGACCAGCGGATCGCCCTCGACCTTGAAGCGCACGGCGGCGAAGCCCAGGCCGATGCCGAAGACCGCGGCCAGGGCCGCCAGCGCGATGATCGCCGCAAGCATCAGTCCAGCCCCGAAAGGCCGAGGAAGGCCAGCGACGTACCGGCGCGAGCATACGAGCGGGGTGAAGCGTCACGCTTTGGCAATGCGTTGATGCGCATTGCCAGTGACGCTGAACGCGCAGCGGGGATGCGAGCCGTGCGAGTCGACGGGATCATGTCTTCAGTCCAATCCCGAAAAGCCGAGGAAGGCCAGTGACATGATCCCCGCGGTCACCAGCGCGATCGGTGCGCCCTTGAACACTGCCGGGACGTCGGACACGGCGAGCCGTTCGCGGATGCTCGCGAACAGCAGCAGCACCAGCGAGAAGCCGAGTCCGGCGCCGAGCCCGGTCAGCAGCGATTCCATGAAGTTCTGCGACTGGCGCACGTTGAGCAGCGCGACGCCGAGCACGATGCAGTTGGTCGTGATCAGCGGCAGGTAGATGCCGAGCACCTGGTACAGCAGCGGACTGGATTTGTGCACGACCATCTCGACGGTCTGCACAGCTGCTGCGATGACCAGGATGAAGGCGATCGTGCGCAGATACTCGAGGCCCAGCGGCACGAGGATGTAGGTGTCGGTGAGGTAGGTCGCCACCGCCGTCAGCGTCAGCACGAAGGTGGTCGCCAGCGCCAGGCCTGCCGACGTCTCGACCTTCTTCGAGGTACCCATGAACGGGCACAGGCCGAGGAACTGGACCAGGACAAAGTTGTGGACCAGAACCGCGCCGATGAGGATGAGGACGTATTCAGTCAAGGCGAAGGCCGCCGCCGGGCGTCAAAACCGCGTGATCATGCGTTGCCGCACCGCGGCAAACAAGGATGACAGGATCAACAATCTGTTCTCATTCCGCTGCGGAATATGCACTGCGCGGCGACCGGTGTCGCGGCGCGCTATTTGATCCGCATTCCGGGCTGCGCCCCATCGTCCGGATACAGTAGGCAGGGGCCGGCGCTGTCATTGCTTGCGGCCAGCACCATGCCTTCGGACAGGCCGAACTTCATCTTGCGCGGGGCGAGGTTGGCGACCATCACCGTCAGCCGACCGACGAGTTGCGCCGGGTCGTACGCGGCCTTGATGCCGGCGAAGACCTGCCGCGTGCCCAGCTCGCCGACGTCGAGCTGCAGGCGCAGCAGCTTGTCGGCGCCCTCGACCGCTTCGGCGCTGGCGATGCGGGCAATGCGCAGGTCGACCTTGGTGAAGTCGTCGATGCCGATGGTGTTTCCCTCTCCCGTCTGCGGGAGAGGGTGCCTCGCAGAGGCGGGAGAGGGCGCCGGCGCAGCCGGCGTCTTTCCGCGCTGGCGCGCGGCCCTCTCCCCAACCCCTCTCCCGCCCGCGGGAGAGGGGCTATCGCCCGCCTCTTCGGCCAGCATCGCGTCGATGCCGGCCTTGTCGATGCGCATCGCCAGCGGCTGGTAAGGCTGGATCGGATGATCGAGCAAGGCGTCGCCGGCCTGCGTCCAGGTCAGCGGGGCGATGCCCAGGAAGGTCTCGGCCTGCCCGGCAATCTTCGGCAGCAGCGGCTTGAGGTACAGCGTGAGCTGGCGGAACACGTTGATGAAGGTGGTGCAGACGCGGTGCAGCGCCTCGGCCTTGTCCGGATCCTTGGCCATGATCCACGGCGCCAACGTCTGGATCTCGCCGTTGGCCTCGTCGGCCAGACGCATGATCTCGCGCACGGCGGCGGCGTACTCGCCGGACTCGTACAGCGCCGCAATCGACGGGCCTGCGGCGGCAATGCGCTCGAACAGCGCGCGGTCATGCATCTCGCCCGCGAGCCGGCCACCGAAGCGCTTCTCGATGAAGCCGGCGCAGCGGCTGGCGATGTTGACGTACTTGCCGACGATGTCGCTGTTGATGCGGCTGACGAAGTCGTCGAGGTTGAGGTCGAGGTCGTCGACGCCGGCGCCGAGCTTGGCCGCGAAGTAGTAGCGCAGATACTCGGGATTCAGGTGGTTGAGATAGGTGCGCGCGCGGATGAAGGTGCCGCGCGACTTCGACATCTTTGCGCCGTTGATCGTCAGGTAGCCGTTCACGTGCAGCTTGGTCGGCGTGCGGTGCTTTGATCCGTGCAGCATCGCCGGCCAGAACAGGCCGTGGAAGTTGACGATGTCCTTGCCGATGAAGTGGTGCAGCTCGCTGTCGGCGCCCGCCGCCCAGAAGCGGTCGAAGGCGTCCGCCTTGCCATTCTGCTTGCACCAGGCGCGGAAACTCGCCATGTAGCCGATCGGCGCGTCGAGCCAGACATAGAAGAACTTGCCCGGCGCATCCGGGATCGGGAAGCCGAAGTAGGGCGCGTCGCGCGAGATGTCCCAGTCGCGCAGGCCGGCGTCGAACCACTCGCGCAGCTTGGCCTTGACCGCGGGATGGGCGACGTCGCCGGCCAGCCATTCGCCGAGCACGGTCTGGAACTTGCCGACCTCGAAGAAGTAGTGCTCGGAATCGCGCATCTCGGGCGTGGCGCCCGACACCACCGAGTGCGGGTCCTTCAGGTCCGTCGGTGCATAGGCGGCACCGCAGACCTCGCAGTTGTCGCCGTACTGGTCGGCCGACCCGCACTTGGGGCACTCGCCCTTGATGTAGCGGTCCGGCAGGAACATCTGCTTCACCGGATCGTACAGCTGCTGGATCGTGCGCCGTGCGATGGCGCCGCCGCTGTCCAGCCGCCGGTAGATCAGCTCCGACAGTGCCTGGTTTTCCGGCGAGTGCGTGGAGTGGTAGTGGTCGAAGGCGACGCCGAAGTCGGCGAAGTCGCGCGCATGCTCGCTGCGGACGTTCTCGATGAACGCCTCCGGCGTCACGCCGGCCTTCTCCGCGGCGAGCATGATCGGCGTGCCATGGGCGTCGTCCGCACAGACATAGTGCACGTCGTGGCCCGCCATGCGCTGGAAGCGCACCCAGATGTCCGCCTGCACGTAGCCGACCATGTGACCGAGGTGCAGCGGTCCGTTGGCATAGGGCAGGGCGTTGGTGACCAGAATCTGTCGACGCATGGGATGCGGATCAAGGCGGTTCGGCAAGCGGGATCACGCGATTATCGCATGTCGCTCGCGCCACCCCGCCGAATCGGCCACTTCCTGAGGGCGCACGGCGCATCCGAAACTGGGGGTTTTCCTGTAAGGGAATGGCTGACCGTGTGGGGTACAGTCGGACCGCGTCGCCGACGGCGCGGGGGAGACGCCCGGTCCGGGATGCGCGGCGATCAACAGACCAGTTCACAAGGAGAGTGCGTAATGGGTGCATCGAAGCGCTTCATTTCGGGCGTGGCGGCGGTCGCTGCCGGCCTGGGCCTGCTGGTGTCGTCGGCGCAGGCCGCGACCCCGCAGCCGATCAAGAACCAGTACATCGTCGTGCTCAAGCCGCAGATCGGCCTGGGCGACCCGCTGCGGCTCAACGAGACGGTGCAGTCGCTGCTGGTGCAGGTTGGCGGCGGACAGGTGCTCGCGCAGTACCAGCACGTGCTCAAGGGCTTCACGGTGCGCATGAGCGCGTCGCAGGCGGCGGCCCTGGCGCGGCTGCCGCTGGTCGATTTCGTCGAGCAGGACCAGATCATGACCGCCAGCGCGGTGCAGTCGGGCGCGACCTGGGGGCTGGACCGCGTCGACCAGCGCAACCTGCCGCTCGACGGCAACTACGTCTATCCGAATCAGGCCGGAGCCGGCGTCAACGTCTACGTCGTCGATACCGGCCTCAACGCCACGCATGTCGACTTCGGCGGTCGCGTCGGCACCGGGCGCAACTTCGCGCCGAACAGCGGCGGCTTCCTCTGCAACCTGCTCGGCATCGGCTGCAGCACCGACCCGGCGAACACCACCGACTGCAACGGGCACGGCACGCATGTCGCCGGCACCGCCGCGGGCTCGACCTGGGGTGTGGCCAAGGCCGCGACTGTCGTGCCGGTGCGCGTGCTCGGCTGCAACGGCAGCGGCTCCAACTCCGGCGTCATCGCCGGTGTCGACTGGGTCGCGGCCAATGCGCAGCTGCCGGCGGTTGCCAACATGTCGCTCGGCGGCGGCAACTCGGATGCACTCGACCAAGCCGTGCGCAACGCGATCGACGCCGGTGTGACCTTCGTCGTCGCCGCGGGCAATGACAACGCCAATGCCTGCACCGGCTCGCCGAACCGCGTCGCCGAGGCGATCACCGTCGGGTCGACCACGAACACGGATGCACGCTCCTCGTTCTCGAACTTCGGCACCTGCGTCGACATCTTTGCGCCGGGCTCGAACATCACCTCCGCCTGGTACACCAGCAACACCGCGACCAGCACCATCAGCGGCACCTCGATGGCCTCGCCCCACGTGGCCGGCGCCGCCGCGCTGGCGCTGGGCGCCGCGCCCGGCTCGACGCCGGACGCCGTGGCCGACGCGGTGATCGGCAATGCCACGCTCGGCGTGCTCGGCAGCATCGGCAGCGGTTCGCCGAACGCGCTGCTGTACGTCGGCGAGTAAGGCTTTGCTGCAAGGTTCGGGGCGGGCCGGTCGGCCCGCCCTTTTTCGTTGGGCCGACCGCCTTGGGCTAGACTGCGCGCCCGCTTCCCACGCTGTGCCGACATGTCCCGCGACCGCCTGCTCGCCGTTCTCGATGCCGATGTCGACCCCCTGATCGGGCAAGGCTGGGTTGCGGCCGGCACCGTGGCCGCGGCCAGCGTCGACGGTTCGCGCGCCCGTGTGGTGATCGAACTCGGCTTTCCGGCTGCTGGCATTCACGAGCAGATCGGGCAGCGCCTGCGCGCGGTGATCCGCGACAAGGCCGGGCTCGACGCCGAGGTCGAGATCCGTTCGCGCATCACCAGCCACGCCGTGCAGAAGAACCTGCAGCCGATGCCGCAGATCCGCAACATCGTCGCCGTGGCCAGCGGCAAGGGCGGCGTCGGCAAGTCGACGGTCGCGGTGAACCTGGCGCTGGCGCTGCAGGCCGAGGGCGCGCGCGTCGGCATACTCGACGCCGACATCTACGGTCCGAGCCAGCCGCGCATGCTCGGCAGTAGCGACAGGCCGACTTCGCCGGACGGCAAACACATGCATCCCATCGTCGCCCACGGCCTGCAGGCGATGAGCATCGGCTTCCTGATCGACGAGGCGCAGCCGATGATCTGGCGCGGGCCGATGGTCACCCAGGCGCTCAACCAGCTGCTGGGCGAAACGCGCTGGCAGGATCTGGACTACCTCATCGTCGACCTGCCGCCGGGCACCGGCGACATCCAGCTCACGTTGTCGCAGCGCATTCCGGTCAGCGGCGCCGTGATCGTGACCACGCCGCAGGACATCGCCCTGCTCGACGCGCGCAAGGGCCTGCAGATGTTCCGCCGCGTCGAGGTCCCGGTGCTGGGCGTCGTCGAGAACATGGCCTGGCACACCTGTTCGAACTGCGGACATCACGAGGCGATCTTCGGCGCCGGCGGCGGCGAGCGTCTCGCGTCCGAGTACGGCATCGAAATGCTCGGCCAGTTGCCGCTGGATCTGCGGATCCGCGAGCAGGCCGATGGCGGCTGCCCGACCGTTGCCGCCGATCCGGAAGGCGAGCTCGCGCAGCGCTATCGCGGCATCGCGCGTCTGGCGGCGGCGCGGCTGGCCTACGGCGTGTACGAGGGAAGCTTCCCGGACATCGAGATGACGGACGACTAGATGAGCATCAAATCGGACAAGTGGATCCGCCGCATGGCGGAGCAGCAGGGCATGATCGAGCCGTTCGAGGCCGGGCAGGTGCGGCATGTGGACGGCCAGCGCATCGTGTCCTACGGCACGTCGAGCTACGGCTACGACGTGCGCTGTGCCAACGAGTTCAAGATCTTCACCAACATCAACTCGACGATCGTCGACCCAAAGAACTTCGACGAGAAGTCCTTTGTCGACGTGCAGTCCGACGTGTGCATCATCCCGCCGAACTCCTTCGCGCTGGCGCGCACGGTCGAGTACTTCCGTATCCCGCGCTCGACGCTGGTGGTGTGCCTCGGCAAGAGCACGTATGCGCGCTGCGGGATCATCGTCAACGTCACACCGCTGGAACCGGAGTGGGAAGGCCACGTGACACTGGAGTTCTCCAACACCACGCCGCTGCCGGCGAAGATCTACGCCAACGAAGGCGTCGCACAGATGCTGTTCTACGAATCCGACGAGGTGTGCGAGACGTCCTACCGGGATCGGGGTGGGAAGTATCAGGGCCAGCGCGGCGTGACGCTGCCGAAGACCTGATTCGCCGCCGTTCATCGAACGGTGGTGGCGGTCATCCGGTCATCGCGGCATGCTCGGTCTGCGTATCGAGCATCGTTCAGGAGAAGCCCATGACTCGCAGACCGGTTTTCACTGCAGCGTCCGCGGTGCTGCTGCTCGCGGCCTGCGCGAGTCGCGGTCCGATCATCGACACGCAGGGCGTGGACATGGCGCGCTACGACCAGGACCTCTCGCAGTGCGAGACCTACGCGACGCAGGTGAGTACCGGCGCCGAGGCCGGCAAGGGCGCGGTCGGAGGCGCCGTGCTCGGTGCGGCCATCGGGGCGATCGTCGGCAACAGCACGACGGTGGCGCGCGGCGCGGGTGTCGGCGGCGTGGTCGGGGGTGCCAGGGGCGCGGCGCGCGGCGAGAGCGAAAAGGACCGCGTCGTCAAGAACTGCCTGCGCGGCCGCGGCTACCGCGTTCTGAACTGATCCATCGCCGCGGCGGCATGCCGGTCCAGCGCCGGAACGCGCGCGTGAAGTTCGCCGGGTCGGCAAATCCGAGCAGATAGGTGATCTCCGCGGCACTGCGCCCCTGCCGCAGGTAGGACTGCGCGAGCTCGCAGCGCAGCTCGTTGAGCAGGGTCTTCCAGTTCGTGTGTTCGGCGGCCAGTCGCCGCAGCAGGGTCCGTGGCGTCAGGTGCAGCGCCTGCGCCAGTGCGGCGCGCGTCGGTTCCCCCGACGGCAGATGGCGGATCAGGACTTCGCGGACGCGCCGCGCAACCGGCTGCGCGTCGAAGCGCGCCAGATAACCGGCAGCCACGGCGTCGTGGTGGCGCGCCTCGTGCTCGTCGGCACCCGGCAGCGGCATGTGCGCGAGACGGCGATCGAACAGCAGTCGATTGCGTGGCGCACCGAAGCGCACCGGCACCGCAAACCACTCGCGGTACGGCCGGGGATCGGGCGGCGCCGCGTGGCGGAACTCGCAGCCGAGCAGGCCGCCGCTCGCGGTCCCGCTGAGCTGTCGTGCGAGCCGGACCGCGCTCGCCATGAAGGCCTCGAAGGCCGCCGGCGCCAGTGGCGGATCGCGCGGCGGAGGGCGATAGACGACCCCGATGCGGTCGGCTTCGGTTTCGATGACGACGTCCGCGGCATCCGACACCAGCCGCGAGTAGCGGGCGATGCGCAGCAGGGCCTCGGCGAGGCTGCGGCTGGCGGCGAGCGAGGACCCGAGCGCGTGCATGGTTCCGGGCTGGACGTGGTCCGGCACTTCCAGCGCCAATGCCGGCTCGGTTGCCTCGATGGCCAGCGCCCAGAAGCGGGTCATGCGGTGGGCGGGATAGCGTGCGCCCGGAATCGCGATCAGCCCGGGATCGAGCCCTGCCTGCAGCAGCAGCGCGCGCGCATCGATTCCGCGTGCCCGCAGCGCCGCCGCGACGGCGGCGGCCCAGGAACTCAGGGTGCTCGGACCGGCCATGGCCGACTCTGTCCCATCCGGACAAGTCGTGCAATCCGTGGCGGCGCTAGAGTCGCGGACGACGGCCCGAGACCGATGCCGAGGAGAGCACTGCCATGTCCATGATCCGCCTTGTCCTGAGCGTTCTGCTGATCGGCGTTGCCGGCTGTCGCCAGGAAGCCCCGCCACCCGCCGTGACCGTGGCCTCGCCCGAGGCGCTGCGCGCGCACAGCGCGGAGTTCGAGCAGGGGGTGTTCGAGGTCACCGACGGCGTGCACGTCGCGATCGGCTTCGGCATCGCCAACTCGATCCTGCTCGAGGGCGACGACGGCGTGATCATCGTCGACACGATGGAGACCGCCGAGAGCGCGCAGGCGGTGCTCGCGGCATTCCGCGAGATCACCGACAAGCCCGTCAAGGCCCTGATCTACACGCACTCGCACCCCGACCACATCGGCGGCGCGCGCGTGTTCGCCGAAGGCAACGATGCGATCCCGGTCTACGCGCACCGCGACGTCGTGCGCAACATGGAGAAGACCTCCATTGAGCTGCAGACGGCCATCACCCGGCGCTCGCTGCGCATGTACGGCTCGTACCTGCCGGAGGACGAGCACATCAACGTCGGCCTTGGTCCGCGCGTCGACATCCACGACGGCAGCACCATCAGCGTGATGCGCCCGACGCAGGAGTTCGACGATCGCCTGGAGCAGACCGTCGCCGGCATCCGCTTCGAGCTGGTGCATGCCCCCGGCGAGACCGAGGACCAGCTCTTCGTCTGGCTGCCGGACCGCCGCATCCTGCTGCCCGGCGACAACATCTACAAGGCCTTCCCGAACCTGTACACGATCCGCGGGACGGCCTATCGCGACCCGCGCCAGTGGGCCGACTCGATCGATGCGATGCGCGCGCTCGGTGCCGAGTATCTGGTGCCCAGCCACACGCGTCCGGTCGTCGGCGCCGCGCGCATCGATGCGCTGCTGACCGAGTACCGCGACGGCATCCGCTACGTCTACGACCAGACCTTGCGGATGATCAACCAGGGGCTGACGCCGGACGAGATCGCCGCACGCATCCGCCTGCCGGCTCACCTGGCGGATGCGGACTATCTGGCGCAGTTCTACGGCAAACCGACGTGGTCGGCGCGCAGCGTCTTTGCCGGCAACCTCGGCTGGTACGACGGCAACCCGTCGACGCTGCAGCCGCTGCCGCCCGATGACGAGGCCGCCCGCTGGGCCGAGCTGGCAGGCGGACTCGACGCGCTCGCGCAGCAGGTGGTCGACGCGCAGGCGGCCGGCGAACACCAGTGGGCGCTGCAGCTGTCCGACCACGTGCTGCGCCTGCAGCCACAGCACGCCGCGGTGCGCGAAGCGCGGATCCGCGCGCTGCGCGCACTGGGCGAGGTTGAGGCCAATCCCAACGCCCGCAACTGGTATCTGATGGCCGCGCGCGAGCTCGCCGGCGAGTTCACGCTGCCGCAGCGCATCCTGACGCCGACGCCGGAGATGCTCGCGCAGATGCCGCTCGCGCGGTTCTTCGACGGCATGGCGGTGAATCTCGACGCCGAAGCGGCCGCGGAAACGGTGACCGCGGTTGGCTTCGAGTTCACCGACAGCGACGAGCGCTACACCTACATCGTGCGTCGCGGCGCCAGCGAGGTCGTGCCGGTGCTGCGCGACGATGCCGATATCGTCGTGCGGGTGTCGGCACAGGCGTTCAAGGAGATGCTCGCCCAGCTCCGCAATCCGGCGCTGAGCCTGGTGCGGGACTTCGAAGTGACGCAGGGCTCGAAACTCGGTTTTGCCCGGTTCATGCGCCTGTTCCAGTCCGCCGAGACGGCGTCGTGAGAGGCGTCGGCCTGACCGGTGTCGCGTTGCTGGTCTCGGCCTGCGGCAGCGGTGCGCCGGTATCCGATCCGCCGGCACCGACCCCCGTCGCGGACACCGATTCCCGGCTGCTCGCGGCCAACTGCGCATGGCTGCTGCGCAGCGATCCCGACCTGCTCAACATCGCATTCCCGGACGAGGGGGCGACCTACTGGGTGGCGGCGGTCCCGGCGCTGCCGGGGACGCGGCTACGGATCGAAGCCGACTTTCCGCAGGCGCGCTACTTCTCGTACAACACCTACGATCCGGTGCTGCGTCCGACCGACGTTCTCACGGACTACCAGATCGACGCGGCCGAGGGCGTGAATCCGTATCGAGGCGATGGCCCGTCCGGGCACTACGTCGCCTGGATCGAGCCGGGCGCGGTGCCGGATGTGCGTGCGCCGAACACCCTGTACGCCGGCGAGATCGATCTGCTCGGTCGCGCCGCGTTGCCGAATCCGGCATGGGTGCTGATCTACCGGCTCTACCTGCCGGAGGGGGATCGCACCGGCGGTGTTGCGTTGCCGTCGTTGCACCTCGAGGCGGCCGACGGCGGCACGCCGATTGCCCTGCAAGGCTGCGATCCGCTGCCGCCGGACGGCGTGCCGAGTCTGCTCAACGACCTGATCCGCGACAGCAGCGAGCCGGGCCTCATTGGCCTGCTGCCTTTTCCCTTGGCGCCGGACGAGCCCGAGCTGGTGCGCTTTTACGGCCTGCCGGAAACCCTGCGGCTGCTGCTGTCGAACGCGGCCGGCTTCAGCCTGCCGCTGCAGGCGATCACCGCGAGTGACACCGGCGGCGGCTTTCTGAGCAACGTCGACAATGCCTACGTGACGACGATGATGAGTCGCAATCAGGGGGCGCTCTACATCCTGCGTGGGAAGGCGCCAAGCTGGGCGCGCAGGCCCGCGGAGGCGCCGCTGGGAGATGCGCAGGTCCGCTATTGGTCGATCTGCACCAACGAGTTCGTCAGTCAGCGTTACGTCGGCTGTCTGCATGACGCGCAGATGCCGCTCGACGGCGACGGCTACTTCACCGTGGTCGTGTCCGATCCGGCGCAGCGCCCGGACAACGCCAACGACGCGCACGGCATGGCCTGGTTGCCGTGGGGTGCGGTCTATCCGGACTCCGTGATCATCTACCGGCACATGCTGCCGTCGCCGCACTTCGGTGAGGCGATCCAGAACGTGGCTTACGGCACGCCGGTGCGCGAGGTGATGGGCGCGTACACGCCCGAGATCACCTACTGCACGCGCGAGGTCATCGAGGCCGCGACATCGTCCGCGGATGCGTTCGCGCGCTGCCGCTAGCGGCCGTCGCGCCGGATCAGCGGCTGCCAGCTGCGCGAATCGGTCGAGCTGAGGATCTCGCCGGCGTTGGCGGCGAGGAAGACGCCGTTCCAGTAGCCGTACTTGAAGCCGAGTTCGTCGTAGCTGTCGGGCGAGCGGTCCAGCGCCTCGGCGCATTCGCGCAGCGTCAGGATGCCGATCTGCTCCCAGGCGGCGCTGACGCCGAGGCTGCAACTGCGCCGGTCGAAGCCGCTGACCGAGGGCTGCGCCGGTGCGCGGGCCACGGACTCGACGACCGGTGCGGGCGTCGGTGCCGCCTCGACCACGGTTTCGCCGCCGGCAGCCCAGCCGTCGTCGTAGGCCGGGGCCGGCGTGCCGCCGCTCGGGACGTCGCTGCTCTGGGCGTCCATGGCGCCGACGGCCTCGGCGGTGTCGGCTTCGGCCTGTGCCGCCGGTTCGGGAACCTCGGCGACGCGCACGGCCAGATCGGACTTCAGGCCCAGGGCTTCCCAGTTCTTGCCGCCATCGGGCGAGCGGTAGAAGTAGTTGCGGTCGGCCGAGAGCATCATCGAACCCCAGAGGCCGAACTTGAAGCCCTGCGAGTTGTATTCGCTGACCCACTGCTCGATGCCTTCGAGGCAGGCGGTTCGCGATACCGTGCCCACGCTCTGCCAGGCGCGTCCGTCGAAGATCTTGCAATCGCGCGCAGCGTCGTCCTGGGCCGGCGCAGGCAACGCCCACGAGCCCAACAGGCCGATCAACGCGACAAGACAGAAGCGCATCCCGCTTTCCCCGGAATCCTGAAGGCCCCGATGATAACGAATCGGGTGTCCGTCCGGATTCAGCTCGCGGTCGCGCGCGCGCGGATTCTCGACAGGAATCCCATCACGCGGCCCGCCACGGACACCTCCTCGGGGGCGCGCAACTGGTCGACCTTGTGTGCCTCGCGCAGCTTGGGCGCGGCGCGCAGCGCGCGATGGTGGCGCAGGGCGCTGGCGATGCTCATCGAGAAGGCCCCGCGCCGGACCGGCTTGGGCAGCAGCCGGTAGACCTGGCCCTGGTTGATCAGGCCGATGAACACGGCCACGTCCTGGAACGGGGTCAGGACGATGGTGACGACTTCCGGATGCTCGGCCTTCAGCAGCTTGAGCAGCGTGGTGACGCTCTCGCCGCCGACGGCCAGTTCGGAGACGACGATGCCGATCGGGTTGGCCGCCAGCGTTTCCAGCGCCTGGTCGAGGCTGCGCGCCCAATGGACCGGGTGCGAGTCCCCGACGATCTCGCGGACGGACACGAACACGTCCTCGTCGTCGTCGATGACCAGCACGCCCTCGGCGTTCGCCGGCGGCAGCGGCGGTGCGACGAAGCTGCCGGTTTCCGTCAGCAGCGGCGACGGCGGCGCGTGGGCGCCGGCGCCGAACAGCGCCGACGAGATCTCGGCGGCCTGTTTCACCGTATCGCGCAGTTCCTGGGCGTCCCAGGGCTTCTGCACGAAGCGGAAGATCTCGCCCTCGTTGACCGACGACACCACTGCATCCAGCTCGGAGTAGCCGGTCAGGAGGATGCGCATCGAGTTCGGCGAGCGGCTGCGGACCTCGCGCAGCAGATCGGCGCCGCGCATCACCGGCATGCGCTGGTCGCTGACGACGACATGCACCCGCTCGCGCTCGACCAGCGCGATCGCCTCGTGCGGATCGACGGTGGCATGCACCTGGTAGCTGCCGCGGAAGAGCATCGCCAGCGAGCGCAGGATGCGCTCCTCGTCGTCGATCAGCAGCAAGGTGGGCTTGTCGGTCATGTGGATGCTTCCTGTCAGGCTGCCAGCGCCGACACTTCGACGCCCTTGATCGGCAGGCTGATGACGAAGCGCGTGCCGCGACCGGGTTCGGACGAGACCTTGATCTCGCCCCCGTGGGCCTGGATGATCTGGAACGAGATCGACAGGCCCAGGCCGGTGCCCTCGCCGATGGCCTTGGTCGTGAAGAACGGGTCGAAGATCTTCTTCAGGTTCTCTGCGGGAATTCCCTTGCCGTTGTCCTGGATGTGCACGCGCACCCACTGCTCGTCGGCTTCGGTCTTCAGCAGCAGCTTGCCGTCGGCGTGCTCGATCGCCTGCGCGGCGTTGGTCATCAGGTTCATCAGCACCTGATTGACCTGCGACGGCGAGCAGCGGACTTTCGGAATCTCGCCGTAGCGCTTGATCACCTGCACCTTGTTGCGCAAGACGTTGTTGGCGATGGTGAGCGTCTGGTCGAGGCAGTCGTTGAGGGACACCTCGGCGACGCGCGCCTGGTCGAGACGGGAGAAGTTGCGCAGGTTGACGACCAGATCGCGGATGGTATCGACGCCGTGCAGCGTGTCGCCGAACAGCGCGCGCGTGTCGTCGATCACCGCGAGATCGCCCAAGGCCTCGATCGACTCGCCGCAGGCCGTCAGGGCCCGTTCCAGGCCCTGCTCGTCGGCGCTGTCGTCGACCAGCAGCTTCGCCAGCCGGTCGTGGACCGCCAGCGCGTCGGCGAGCAGGCCGAACACGCTTTCGGTCATCTCGACGTTGTTGCGGACATAGCCCAGCGGCGTGTTGATCTCGTGCGCCACGCCGGCCACCATCTGGCCGAGCGAGGCCATCTTCTCGGACTGCACGAGCTGCGCCTGCGAGGCCTTGAGGTCGCGGTAGGCCGACTCGAGCTGGCGTGCGTTGGCCTCGAGGCGGCCGCGGATGGCGCCGAGCAGGTCGAGCACGATGCCCATGCCGGCGTAGCGGCCGTCGCGCAGGATCACGAAGTCCTCGGTGATCGGCGAGCCCAGATGCGCGCCGACATAGGCGGCGGCCTCGTCGATCGCCGCGCTTTCCTCGACGACGAGGGGGTCGCGGTTCATCAGGGCCGATACCGGCTTGGCGCCGTACAGCTCGCGGCCGAAGCGACGCAGGAAGATGCCGTTGAGCGCATGCCGGCTGACGGTGCCGACCACCATGTCGTCGGCGACCACCGGCAGACACAGCATGCGCGCGTACTCGGGCTGCAGGAACAGCTCGGCCGCCGCGTCCACGGTCGTCGTCGGCGACAGCGGCGCGACGTCCAGACGCAGGCGTGCAATGTCGTCCGCGGGCGTGGTCACGAGAACAGGTCTGGCGCAGGGATGGGCCGGCAGCCTATCGGCCGCAGATGACGGTTGCGTTGCAGGCGGACGCGGCGCAACGCCGGTGCGCGGGTATAGTGCGCGCCCCAAGCCGCTGCCGCGATACCTGTTCACCGATGCGCCGATCCGATTTCGACTACGAGCTGCCGCCCGAGCTGATCGCCCAGCAGCCGGCGGCCGAACGCTCCGCCAGTCGCCTGCTGCAGGTGGCGCCATCGGGTCTGGCCGACCGGCAGATCCGCGAGTTGCCGGCGCTGCTGGCGCCGGGCGACCTGCTCGTGTTCAACGACACCCGCGTGATACCGGCGCGGCTGTTCGGCGTGAAGCCTACCGGCGGCCGGGTCGAGATCCTGGTCGAGCGCGTGCTCGAGTCCGGGCGCTTCCTCGCACAGCTTGGTGTCAGCAAGAAGCCGCGGCCCGGAGGCGAGATCCGGGTCGGGTCCGACCGCCTGGAAGTGCTCGGCCGCGACGGTGATCTCTTCGAGCTGCGCTACCACGGCGCGGACGGCGTGCTGGATTTCCTCGAGCGCGCCGGCCGCCTGCCGCTGCCTCCCTACATCACGCATGCGCCTGGGGCGCAGGACGCCGAGCGCTACCAGACCGTGTTCGCGCGCGAGCCCGGGGCGGTGGCGGCGCCCACCGCCGGGCTGCATTTCGACGACGCCCTGCTCGCGGCCCTGGACGCGCGCGGCATCGTTCGGGCGACGCTGACGCTGCACGTCGGCGCCGGCACCTTCCAGCCGGTCCGGGTCGAGAACCTGGACGAGCACCGCATGCATGCCGAGCGTTACCGGATCGACGCGGCCCTGTGCGCGGCGATCGATGCGGCGCGCGAGCGCGGCGGCCGTGTCGTCGCCGTCGGCACCACGGTGGCGCGCGCGCTGGAGTCCGCGGCGCTGGCGCAGGATGCCGAAGGCCGGGTGGCGCCGTGCAGCGCGGAAACGCGGCTGTTCATCACGCCGGGCTTCCGCTTTCGCGTCGTCGACCGGCTGCTGACGAATTTCCATCTGCCGCAGTCGACGCTGATGATGCTGGTCTGCGCCTTCGGCGGCTACGAGCGGCTCATGTCGGCGTACCGGCACGCGGTGGCGCAGCGCTACCGCTTCTTCAGCTACGGCGACGCGATGCTGATCGAGCGCGACGCGGCGGCGTGACCGGTGTCTCCGCCGCGGTTGCCGGGCTGCGATATGCTCGCAGCCGCAACCGCCGGGACGACCCGGCGCCTGAATCGGACCAAGAGGGGGTATCGGATGGAACGTCGCTCGCTGCTGCGCAACGTGTATCTGTTCAGCGATTTCTCGGACGCCGAGCTCGGCGAGATCGAGGAGATCGCCCAGCCGCAGGCTCACGCCGGCAGTGTCGAGCTGTTCCGTGAAGGGCAGGACGCCGACAGCCTGCTGATCATCAAGTACGGCTCGGTGCAGATCGCCCAGTCCGGCGACAACAACACGGTGATGCTGGCGACGCTGGGCAGCGGTGCGCATTTCGGCGAGATGTCGCTGCTCGACGCCGAGCCGCGTTCGGCCACGGCGCGGACGCTCGAGGACAGCGAACTCGTGGTGATCGCCTACGACAAGCTCAGGGCCGTGCTCGATGCGCAGCCGGCGATCGCCGCCAAGTTCTACCGCGCCCTCGCGCTGTACCTCGGTGGACGCCTGCGCGCGACCAGCTCGGATCTGAATTTCGCGCGCAGTCGCAAGTCGGGCCGCTGAGGCTCACACACGCAGCAGCGGACGACGGTCCAGCAGGCGACGCAGCGGCCAGATCAGCAGATTGAACAGGGCGCTGGCGAGGATGCCGCCGACCAGGCCGCAGATCGCCGCGTCGACCGTCAGCGGCAGCCCCGGCTTGAAATCGTCGAAGGTGGCACGCAGCAGCGGGCTGTCGTAGCCGCGCGCGACTTGCGCGATCCGTGCCGGCAGCGAGCCGCTGCGCAGCGTGGCCAGGCCAGCAGTCATCTCGCCCAGACGGATGCGCTCGCCGTCCATCTTCCTGCCCATGTCGCGCATCGCCGGCGCGGCGGCCGTCTCGAACTCGTGGATCATCAGCTGCAGGTCGCCGTCGTAGTGGACATCCGCGCTGGCCTGGTACTGCTGCACGCTGTCGGCGAGCGCCTGCCGGTAGCCGGCATAGCGCTGCGTGTAGTGATCGATGAACTGCGGAATCTGCAGGAACAGCAGCAGGCCGGCGGCGAACAGCAGCCGGTCGGCCAACCCGGTCACGATCTTCATGGTGCCCGTCCGGTGTCGGGGATGCGCCGATCCTAGCAGCCCCGCCTGAACCGGCGCCGACGGCCGGGGCGGGCGCTGTGGGACAATCCGCGCCCGTTTTTCCTGCCCGTGGACCGTCGTGAAGTTCGAACTGCTCGCCACCTCCGGCGCCGCCCGTCGCGGCCGGCTCCTGTTCGAACGGGGCACGGTCGAGACGCCGGCCTTCATGCCGGTGGGCACCTACGGCACGGTCAAGGCGATGACGCCGGAGGAACTGCGCGCATCCGGCGCACAGATCGTGCTCGGCAACACCTTTCACCTGATGCTGCGACCCGGTGCCGAGACAATGCGGGCGCTCGGCGGCCTGCACCGCTTCATGCACTGGGACGGGCCGATCCTGACCGACTCCGGCGGCTTCCAGGTCTGGAGCCTGTCCGGTCTGCGCAAGATCACCGAGGAAGGCGTGAAGTTCGCGTCGCCGGTCAACGGCGACCGCATCTTCCTGACGCCCGAGCGCGCGATCGAGGTCCAGCATGCGCTGGGTTCCGACGTGGTCATGCAGTTCGACGAGTGCACGCCGTATCCGGCCACCGCCAAGCAGGCACGCCAGTCGATGGAGCTGTCGGCGCGCTGGGCGGCGCGCTGCAAGACGGCGCACGGCGCGAACCATGGAGCACTTTTTGGAATCGTCCAGGGCGGCATGCACGCGGACCTGCGCCGCGAATCGCTGGCGCGGCTGCGCGAGATCGGCTTCGACGGTTACGCGGTCGGTGGCCTGTCGGTCGGCGAGCCGGAGGCCGAGCGCTTGCAGGTGCTCGATGCGATCGGTCCCGAGCTGCCATCCGATCATCCGCACTACCTGATGGGGGTCGGCACGCCGCGCGATCTGGTGCAGGCGGTCGCACGCGGCATCGACATGTTCGACTGCGTGATGCCGACCCGCAATGCGCGCAACGGCCACCTGTTCACCAGCGAAGGCGTGATCAAGATCCGCAACGCGGTGCACCGGGAGGATCCGCGACCGCTCGACCCCGCCTGCGACTGCCCGACCTGCACGAACTACTCGCGCGCCTACCTGCACCACCTCGACCGTTGTAACGAGATCCTCGGTTCGCGCCTGAACACGATCCACAACCTGCACTACTACCAGAACCACATGCGGCGCATCCGCGAGGCGATCGAGCAGGGCCGTTTCGAGGCCTTCGCCGAGGCGTTCCTGGCCGGGCCGGCCGGGGCGCCGACACGCAGCCGCGTGGCGGCGTCAGGCGCCTAGCGGGTGCGGGTTTGCGGCGGGGTCTTGAATCCTGAAAGGCCGTCCCCAACAATTAGCAGCCTTTCATGGCGAGTGCTAACAAGACCGGGTCAACACGGTCTGGCGGCGTTCGCCGTTGGAGACTCAAGCCACTGAATCATCGGGAGATTTATCTATGAATCTGCGCCCCCTGCACGATCGCGTGATCGTCAAGCGTCTGGAAGAGGAAAAGAAGTCCGCCGGCGGCATCATCATCCCGGACAATGCGGCCGAGAAGCCGGTTCGCGGCGAAGTGCTGGCGGTCGGCCCCGGCAAGAAGGGTGACGACGGCAAGACCATTGCCATGGATGTGAAGAAGGGTGATGTCGTGCTGTTCGGCAAGTACTCGGGTTCCGAGGTCAAGGTCGACGGCGACGAGGTTCTCGTGATGCGCGAGGACGACATCATGGCCGTCTTCACCAAGTAAGACGCATTCCGCTCATTCCCGGCACCCGCCACGGCGGGAGCCCGCATTCGTTTCGAAAGAGGAATAGAACATGGCAGCAAAAGAACTGAAGTTCGGTGACGATGCCCGCGCCCGCATGGTGGCCGGCGTCAACGTCCTGGCCAACGCCGTCAAGGTGACGCTGGGTCCGAAGGGCCGCAACGTGGTGCTCGAGAAGTCCTTCGGCGCCCCGACGGTGACCAAGGACGGCGTTTCCGTCGCCAAGGAAATCGAGCTGAAGGACAAGTTCGAGAACATGGGCGCGCAGCTGGTCAAGGAAGTGGCCTCCAAGACCTCCGACGAGGCCGGTGACGGCACCACGACCGCGACCGTGCTCGCACAGGCGATCGTCAACGAGGGCCTGAAGTCGGTCACCGCCGGCATCGACCCGATGGAAATCAAGCGCGGTATCGACAAGGCCGTCGAGGCCGTCGTCGCCGAGATCAAGAAGGTCTCCAAGCCGTGCAAGGATCGCAAGGCGATCGCCCAGGTCGGCACCGTGTCGGCCAACAACGACGAGTCGATCGGCGAGCGCATCGCCGAGGCGATGGACAAGGTCGGCAAGGAAGGCGTGATCACCGTCGAGGACGGCTCGGGCCTGAACGACGAGCTCGAAGTCGTCGAGGGCATGCAGTTCGACCGCGGCTACCTGTCGCCGTACTTCATCAACAACGCGCAGAGCCAGCAGGTCGAGCTCGACAGCCCGCTGATTCTCATCACCGAGAAGAAGATCTCCAACATCCGCGAGATGCTGCCGGTGCTCGAGGGCGTGGCCAAGCAGGGCAAGCCGCTGCTGATCATCGCCGAGGACGTCGAGGGCGAGGCGCTGGCGACCCTGGTCGTCAACAACCTGCGCGGCATCCTCAAGGTCGCTGCCGTCAAGGCGCCGGGCTTCGGTGACCGCCGCAAGGAAATGCTCAAGGACATCGCCATCCTGACCGGTGGCCAGGTGATTTCCGAGGAGCTGGGCCTGTCGCTCGAGAAGGTGACCGTGGACGATCTGGGCACCGCCAAGAAGGTGCAGATCGACAAGGAGAACACGACGATCATCGACGGCGCCGGCAAGAAGGAGAAGATCCAGTCGCGCGTCAAGGAAATCCGCGCGCAGGTCGAGGCCGCGACCTCCGACTACGATCGCGAGAAGCTCCAGGAGCGTCTGGCCAAGCTCTCCGGCGGCGTTGCCGTGATCAAGGTTGGTGCCGCCACCGAGACCGCGATGAAGGAGAAGAAGGCGCGCGTCGAAGACGCCCTGCACGCCACCCGTGCGGCCGTCGAGGAAGGCATCGTGGCCGGCGGCGGTACCGCGCTGATCCGCGCGCAGAAGGTCCTGGATGCGTTCAAGGCGTCGACGGACGACCAGCAGGTCGGCGTCAACATCCTCAAGCGCGCCATCGAGGAGCCGCTGCGCCAGATCGTCAAGAATGCCGGCGAAGAGCCGTCGGTCATCGTCAACAAGGTGAAGGAAGCCAAGGGTGCCAACGGCTACAACGCCGGCACGGGCGAGTTCGTCGACATGATCGACACCGGCATCATCGATCCGGCCAAGGTCACGCGCATGGCGCTGCAGAACGCCGCTTCGGTTGCCGGTCTGCTGCTGACCACCGAGGCGATGATCGCCGAGCTGCCGAAGAAGGAAGAGGCGCCGATGATGCCTCCGGGCGGCGGCATGGGCGGCATGGGGGATTTTTAATGTCGTCCTGACAAGCCGCCGCCATCCATGGCGGCGACTTTCAAAACATAGCGATGCGTGCTACTTGCGCAGCGCATGTGGTACTGCAAGGCCCCGGAAACGGGGCCTTGTCTTTTGGTGCATTCCCCTCTCCCACGTGTGGGAGAGGGTGCCCCGTAGGGGCGGGAGAGGGCCGCGCGCAGCGCGGCAACCCCGACCCGTGTCACCGATCCCGCTAAGATCAGCCGATGTCGCCCATGCTCCAGCACTTCCTGCTTCTCGGCGTGATGACCTTGGTGGCGGGGCTGATGTTCTTCTGGAGCGACCGCCGCAGCCCGACCAGCCGGGCGCTGGCGCTGTGCCTGCTGCTGATCGGTGCGAGCCTGCTGCTGGAGCCGTTCGAGTCCGGCGGCGCGCAGTGGTGGGTCGAGCTGGCCGGTGGATTCGGCGAGACTGCCGCGATCGTCGTCGGCATGGAGTGGGCGCGCCGGGTCGGTCTGACCGCGGCGGAACGACCGGGGCGGGTCGCGAGCGTGCTGTTCCGCGTGGCCCAGGGCCTGGCCCTGCTCTTCGGCGCGATGCGGCTCGGGTACCTGCTCATCGCGCCGGAGGCCGCGACCAGCGAGCGCGACGGACTGATCGCGCTGCGCGGTTACGAGTGGGCGATCTTCGCGCCTGTGCTCGGCACCTCGGCGTTGCTGGCGGGCATCGCCATCCTGATCCTGCTGATCGCGCGTGCCGATCCCGCGGAGTCCATCCGGCTGCGCGCCTTCGTGCTCGCGGCGCCGTTCCTGCTTGCGGGCCTGGTCGTCGGCAAGGCCTGGATTCCGCTGGTGCTGGTGGTCGGTCTGATGATCTTCATGGCCGGTACGGTGCGCTACCTCATCGTGCAGGCACAGCGTGCGCAGGCCCTCGATCGCTTCCTGTCGCCCGAGGTGGCGCGTCTGGTCAAGCTGCGCGGCCTCGACGAGGTCCTGCGCCGGGACCGGCGCGAGATCAGCGTCGTCGTCTGCGACCTGCGGGGTTTCACCGGCTATGCCCGCGAACAGGACTCGGCCGATGTCGTCGGTGTGCTGGAGCGCTACTACGACGCCGTCGGCGAGGTGGCGTTCCGTCATCGTGGCACGATCAAGGATCATGCCGGCGACGGTGTCGTGATCCTGTTCGGCGCGCCGGTGGCGTATGCGAACCACCGGGAGCGGGCGGCGAGCTGTGCGCTCGAGATCGTCGCCGGACTGCGGGACCGCCTGCCACCGGGGCTGGGCATCGGCGCCGGCGTCGCCTGCGGGGAAGTCACCGTCGGCGCGATCCGCGGCGGTGGCCGGCTGGAATATGTCGCCGTCGGATCGGCGGTCAACCTCGCGGCGCGACTGTGCGACCAGGCGCAGGACGGTGAGGTGCTGGTGGATGCCGCGGTCCGCGAGGGGCTTGGCGACCTGCTGGCGTCGCAGCCGCGCGCCGTCGGCAGCCTCAAGGGCTTCGGCGATGGCGTCGGTGTCTATGCGCTGCGTTCCGCCTGACGCGGCCTGCCTTCGGCGGCGGCGATCGGCTAGCCTTGGGCCGTGAAATCCTTCGAGCACGTCTACCGTCTGCACCGGTTGCTCAAGAGCCGGCGCTATCCGGTGCCGTTCGAGCGCGTCCAGGCCGAGCTGGAGTGTTCGCGGGCGACGACCAAGCGCGTGCTGGCCTATCTGCGCGACGTGCTCGGGGCGCCGATCGAGACCTCGCGCGAGCCGCGCGGGTATCGCTACACCGACGAGGCCTACGAGCTGCCGGGGTTCTGGTTCAGCGCCGAGGAGCTGCAGGCGCTGCTGAGCCTGCAGCAGTTGCTGGCCAGCTTCCAGCCCGGCCTGCTCGACGATGCCCTGGCGCCGCTGCGCACGCGGATCGGCAGCATCCTGCAATCGCAGGGCCTGAAGGACAGCAACGCCGCGCGCATCCGCCTGCTGCGGGCCGCGGCGCGACCCGCCGGCCGGCACTTCGCCGCGATTGCCGCCGCGGTGCTGCAGCGCCAGCGCCTGATGATCGACTACGCGTCGCGTGGCAGCGGCCAGACCAGCACCCGCGAGATCTCGCCGCAGCGCCTCACGCACTACCGCGACAACTGGTACCTCGACGCCTGGTGCCACAAGTCCAACGGTCTGCGCACCTTCGCGCTCGACTGCGTGATCCGGGCCGATGTCCTCGACACGCGCGCCCAGGACGTTGCAGACGATCGACTGAATGTCGAGCTCGGCGGTTCCTACGGCATCTTTTCCGGCGCGCCGACCGCCACCGCGGTGCTGCGCTTCACCGCCGAACGCGCACGCTGGGTCTCGGTCGAGCAGTGGCATGAACATCAACAGGGCATCTGGCTGGCCGACGGCAGCTACGAGCTGTCGGTGCCGTACCACCATGACGAGGAGCTGATTCTCGACATCCTGCGCTACGGTCCGGACGTCGAAGTCATCGCTCCGGCCAGCCTGCGCATTTCCGTCGCCCGCCGCCTCGAGAAGGCTGCAGCCCGCTACCGCGGCACCTCACCTGAATGAGCAGCCTGTAGGAGCGCCTTCAGGCGTGAGCGGCTCGAATCGCACTCTGCCGAAACAAGGCTCATGTTCTGAGCCAACCCCTCCCGACAATGCACTCCGTCATCCACACACGCGGAGCCGCACCATGACTGTCGACACCCTGCCGTTCGCCGTCCAGCTCACCGCCGACCGCAAGTACATCAATGTCCGTATTCCGGTCGAATCCCTGCCGGCCGAGCTGCGCCGTCGCCCGTCGGCGATGAACGTGCGCCTGCTGCCTGAGCGCCCGGAGATCAAGAACCAGCCGTGGCGCAATTGGGTGCCGGACTATCTGCTTGCGCTGGCGCGCTGAAAGGTTCTGCGCTACGGTCCAACCGAATCAGGCCCTCGACAGGGATGTCGGCAAAGGGCCAATGAAGGGACTCGGTCGCTTGGAGGGAAGCGGCTCGATGAGCGATTTCTATGCGCATTCGACGGACAGTCCGGATCAATCGGATTGGCAGTTGCTCGCGGAGCATCTTGCAGGTACTGGTCGGCTGGCGGCGGCCAACGCCGAGGCCTTCTGCGCATCGACGATCGCTCTTGCCGCGGGTCTGCTGCACGACTTGGGCAAGTACACCCACGAGTTCCAGTCCCGCCTCAGGGGTGAGTTCCCGAAGATGGACCACGCTACCTGGGGCGCCCGCGTTGCAATTGAGCGCTGCGGTGCAATCGGGCAGCTGTTGGCCTACGCAATCGCGGGGCATCACGCCGGGCTAGCCAATGGGCGAGGCGAGGGTGCGCGGACGTCCCTGAAGGACCGGCTGTCCAGCGAGCTGCCCGAGTTGCTACCGGTTTGGGAGCGAGAGCTGACGCTTCCTCAAGCCGACGAGCTTGGCTTGCCTGCTGGATTTCAGGCGTGCCGCGAGCGTGGAGCATTCCAGCTCGCATTGCTGACACGCATGCTGTTCGCCTGTCTGGTGGACGCGGATTTCATCGACACCGACGAGTTCTATCGCCGCATAGAAGGTCGTGGCCCTCGCAGAGGCGGGGAGTTGCCCAGCCTGACTGAACTCCGCGCGCGGTTGGATGCGAGGCTGTCTAGGTTCAAGGCGGACGGCGAGGTGAATCAGCTTCGCGCCGACATCCTGTCTCATGTCCGGTCTCAGGCCGGGGTGACTCCCGGACTGTTCTCGCTGACGGTCCCGACAGGTGGCGGAAAAACCCTGGCGTCCCTGGCTTTTGCGTTGGACCATGCGATCGCGCACGGGCTCCGCCGCGTGATCTTCGTCATTCCGTTCACCAGCATTGTCGAGCAGAACGCCCAGGTATTCCGCGAAGCCTTCGGCGACCTTGGCGAAGATGCCGTTCTGGAGCACCACAGCGCCTTCATCGAGGACCCGAAGCACGCCTTTCAGTCCCGGGAGAAGCGCAGGCTTGCGATGGAGAACTGGGATGCGCCCCTGGTCGTGACCACGGCGGTGCAGTTCTTCGAGAGTTTTTTTGCCGATCGGCCTTCGCGTTGCCGCAAGTTGCACAACGTCGCCAGCAGCGTCGTCATCCTCGATGAGGCCCAGACCTTGCCGCTGAAGCTGTTGCGGCCCTGCGTCGCTTTGATTGACGAACTTGCGCTCAACTACGCCAGTAGCATCGTCCTGTGTACGGCAACCCAGCCAGCACTCAATGCGGATCAAGGCTTTCTGGATGGCTTGAAGGGCGTTCGAGAACTGGCGCCCAATCCGCCTGCGCTATACCGACAGCTTCGCCGCGTGAATGTAAGGCGTCGCCCCTGAAGAATTCACCAATTCTCACGCCATAGTGGCCTGAAGTTGGTTGGATTGTTGCTGGTGCTCGGTAGCGGCTCTTGCTGCGCGCCAGTGTGAAATTAACAGGGACAGGATTTGGGCCCAAGAAAAGGCGATCCAGCGCATCAACCAACGGATGTTGTAACCAGCAGCGGCCAGCACCACGTTCAGAGCATCGCCCATCTGACCTTTGAGAAAGCAGCGGCGCATGCGGTGGCCGTCTTTCAGGTGCCCGATGGTCGGTTCGACGGCCTGGCGTCGCTTAAGCAGCCGGATCTGCGGCGGGGTCAGCGTCTTCTTCTTGCCCCGGTGAAGGATGGTGATGTGTTCAGGCTGCCTGCCCCGGTAGCCGAGATCGACGATGGCGGTCTTCGGCGCAACGCCGGTGAGGATGGCGGTCTGCTCCAGATGCTCCTCCAGGGTATCGCCGTCATAGGGGTTACCGGGAAAGCTGCGGGCGCCGATGACCAGACCTTTCTTGGCTGCCACCGCGATGCCGACCTTGACCCCGAACTCGTAGGGCTGGCGAGCTTTGCCCTTGCCGATGCATTCCACCTCGGGCGCATGCAGGGCGTAGAGCTTGTTCTTGTCCTTGAGTTTCTGGCTGCGAATGCGCTTGGCGCGTTCAAGCAAGACGGCGAGCCGTTGCCGCTGTTCGTCGTTGGCCTTGCGCTGCAACTCGCGGATCAGCCGTCCGAGCAAAGTGCGCTGGCTCTTCAAGGTTCTGCGCATTCGCTTGAACTGCTTGGCGTGGGCATAGCGGCCGGCCTTGAACTTGAGTGCCGGGCCGATGCGGGCGTAGCTCTGGCGCAGGACGATGCCTTCGGCTTTGGCGGCCTTCACGAGCTTGTGTCGGGCGATCTCCAGCAAGCGGCTGTCGGTGGGATAGGCCACGGCTTTCTCCTGCACCGTGGAGTCAATGACGATCTGTTCGAGATCGGCGCGCTTGACCGCCCTCAGGTCCTTGGCGGCTTCGATGGTCTGGGCCAGCAGTGCTTCCACGCCAGCCTCCCCCAGTCGGTGGCGGAAGCGGGTCAGAGAGCTGGGATCACAGGGAAAGCGGGTTTGAAAGATCACTTCTCCGCAGAAGAACTGCCAGTAGGGGTTCTCCAGCCAGCGGGCGCAGACCTGTTCATCGGAGAGGTTGTAGGCGTGCTTCAAGTACAGCAGGCCAATGATCATCCGCAGCGGCAAGGCGGGACGGCCAGCCCCGGCGGGTGTCGGCGGCAGCACCCCGGAGAGCTCAGATTCCAGGGCTTGCCAGGGCATCACCTCAGCTAGTCGGGAAAGGGGATGACGCATCTCGATCATCTGGTCCAGACGGGAGCGGAAGAAGTCATCCGTTCGGGCCGCTGCCGTCTCGCTGGGGGATACCTGATGACGCATCGAAAAGCCTCCAGATTTCGCCAGTTTCTGAATGCAATTATCGCAGTTCCTGGCAAATCCAGCAGCACTTCAGCGCCACTTTCTCAAAGATATTCATGAGGTTGGGGAATTTTCAGGGGCGACTAAGGCATGTCGGTGCGCTGGATGATGAAGCGTTGACAGATCATTTGCGTCAACGCCAGCAAGTGCTATGCATCGTCAATAACCGGCGTCATGCGCGCGCTATGTTCGAGACGATTTCCGATCAGCCGGGCGCCCGTCACCTGACGACTCTGATGTGTGCCAAGCATCGCAGCGCCGTGCTGGCGGAAGTTCGGCAGCGATTGAAGACAGGGCAGCCTTGCCGGCTAGTTGCAACGTCGCTGATCGAAGCCGGTGTGGATATCGATCTGCCTACGGTCCTCCGCGCGGAGGCCGGGCTGGATTCGGTTGCGCAGGCGGCGGGCCGCTGCAATCGGGAAGGGAGGCGCCGTCACGAGGATAGCGAGGTCCTGGTGTTCGCGACGGCCAATCCGGAGTGGGCGCCGCCCCCTGAGCTGCAGCAGTTCGCGCAGGCATTCCGCGCGGTTGAGCGGCAGTACCGCGACGATCTGCTGTCGCCGGAAGCCGTGCGTGCGTACTTTCAGGAGCTGTACTGGCAGAAGGGGCCGAAGGAACTGGATGCACATGGCCTGCTCGATCTGCTCAAAGCGCGGAAGCCGGACGATCTTCCGTTCGAAACCTTGGCCGAGAAATTCCGGCTGATCGAAACGGCGATGCGCCCGGTGATCGTGCCCTGGGATGAGTCTGCGCGTGAGGCGCTCAGGGAACTGGCCTTTGCCGAGGGCTGCGGCGCGATCGCTCGCCGCCTACAGCCTTATCTCGTGCAGGTTCCGCGTAAAGCGTATGACGCGCTGTGGCAGGCACATGCGATTCAGCCGGTCGCGGAGCGGTTCGGCGATCAGTTCGTTCAGCTCGTAAACCCGCGTCTCTATGACGAGCGGTCCGGGCTGCATTGGGATAACCCGCAGTTCTGGGAGGCGGAGCGCCTTGTACTTTAGTTTTCCAACAGCACTTCACGAGAATATCAGTTATTGATAGGATGCGGCACCCACTGCTAGGGAGCCTTCCATGTCTCGTCCAGATAGAGAGCCGGAACCACCGGATTACTCGGTTCGTTTGACTCTCGACATTCGAGGACGCGAAAGGGCGCCAGTCTGGCCGTGGGTGGTCGTCCTTGTGGCAATGATCCTGGGTTCACCCTTCTTGGGGCGACTAATGGACAGGTTGCTGTGAGGGCGTGGATCGAAACTCGTGAAGCGCCGTTGGATGTATTAGCCAGCCCCCTTCTTTGAAGGGGGCTGTATCCACAAAGTCGCGCCTCTTGTGGGCGGGAGGGGGTATGGGCTTCGGCGTCAAGCTATTTATCCAAGGCGAGCGAGCACTATTTACTCGCCCCGAAATGAAGGTCGAAAGAGTGTCGTACGACGTCATCACACCGTCGGCCGCTCGCGGCATTCTGGAGGCGATTCACTGGAAGCCTGCGATTCGCTGGGTGGTGGACAGCATCCAGGTGCTGAAGCCGATTCGCTTCGAGTCGATCCGGCGCAACGAGGTGGGCGGCAAGCTGTCTGCAGCCAGCGTCGGCAAGGCGATCAAGACTGGCCGCACCGACACGCTGGTCAGCTATGTCGAGGAAGATCGCCAGCAGCGGGCCACGACGCTTCTGCGGGACGTGGCCTATGTGATCGGCGCGCACTTCGAGTTGACGGACAAGGCTGGCCCCGACGACAACGTCGGCAAGCATCTCGACATCTTCAATCGGCGCGCGCGCCGCGGGCAGTGCTTTCACGCGCCGTGTCTTGGCACTCGCGAGTTTCCCGCTCGCTTCGAGTTGATTGAGGACGGCAGCGAGACGCCCGCTGCGCATGCCTCGCTGGCCGGCGAGCGGGATCTGGGATGGATGCTGCACGACATCGACTTCGCTGATGGTATGACGTCCCGCTTCTTTCGGGCGCGGATGGTCGATGGCTTGATCGTGGTGCCGCCTATGGCCAGCGAGGAGATTCGCTCATGATCCTTGCCGCCTTGAATGACTACTACCTGCGGTTGCTGGATGAGCAACCGGAGAGCATTTCCGCCCCAGGCTACAGTCAGGAAAAGATCAGCTACGCGATCATCCTGTCGCCGGGCGGCGATGTCATCGATGTACTCGACATCCGCGATACCAGCGGCAAGAAGCCGACTCCGCGCGGCCTCAGCGTCCCGCAAGCGCCGAAGCGCTCGGTGAACATCGCGGCGTGCTTTCTCTGGGACAAGACCAGTTACGTGCTGGGGGTGAGCGCCAGCAGCAAGCGAAGCGAGCAGGAGCATGCGACCTTCCGCGCGCTGCATGCCGAAGCGCTGGCGGATACCGACGATCCGGGACTGCGGGCGCTTCAGACGTTCCTGAGCCAGTGGCGGCCGAAGATGTTCACGGAGCATCCGGCTTTCGTGCGCCACGGCGAGACGATGCTGGATACCAACGTGGTCTTCCGGTTGGAGGGTGAACAGCGCTTTCTGCACGAGCGTCCTGCCGCGCGTGCCGCGTGGCAGCGGATGGTCGCTGCCGGTGCCGGCAGCGCCTTGAGGATGTGTCTGGTAACCGGCGAGAAGGCGCCGGTGGCGCGTTTGCACCCCGCCATCAAAGGTGTGATGGGGGCTCAAAGTTCCGGCGCTTCACTGGTTTCGTTCAACCTTGAATCGTTCACCTCCTATGGAAAGCAGCAGGGCGAGAATGCGCCGATCTCGGAAGCGGTTGCGTTTGCCTATACAACGGTTCTCAACCACCTGTTGAGGCGCGAAAGTCGGCAGCAGCTTCGGATTGGTGATACGACAGTCGTGTTCTGGGCGCAGGCGCCAAGCAATGCCCAAGCTCAGGCGGCGGAGGACTTGTTCGCCAGCTTCTTCGATCCGGCGGACGATGACGAACGCGCGATCCGGCAACTGTACGAGGTGCTCGACCAGGTCCGCCGTGGATTGCCACTGCGCGACCTGGAGGGGCAGCTAGACGACGGTACGCGTATTTTCGTGCTCGGACTGGCGCCGAATGCCTCGCGATTGTCGGTGCGTTTCTGGGAGACCGAGACGCTAGCCGTGTTCGCCGAGCGACTGGCGTGGCATTTCGACGATTTGAATCTCGTGCCGTCGCCTTGGCGGAGGCCACCGCCCGTCTGGCGGCTGCTGCTCGCATCAGCGCCGTCGCGTGACGGCAAAGCAAAGAGCGAGGACGTGCCACCGCAGCTGGCCGGGGAGTTGACCCGCGCGATCCTGACCGGCGGCCGCTACCCGCGAAGCTTATTGACCACCTTGATCATGCGGCTTCGCGCTGACGGTGATGAGAGGGCTTTCGGCGCGCGCGCCTCACTGATCAAAGCCATCCTGGCCCGCGAAGCGCGGCTGGGCCAGAGGGACATCGACAAGGGAGTACTACCCGTGAGTCTTGATACAGAAAATGCCGATCCCGGCTATCTGTTGGGCCGTCTGTTCTCGACCTTGGAGAACATCCAGCGCGCTGCGTTGGGCAAACAGATCAATGCAACGATTCGGGATCGCTACTACGGCGCGGCCTCGGCGACACCCGCCAGCGTGTTTCCGGTTCTGCTCAGGAACGCACAGCATCACCTTGGGCGATTGCGTAAGGACAAGCCCGGATTTGCAGTGAATCTCGAGAAGGAGATTGGCGAAATCGTCGATCGACTTGGAACAGCGTTTCCAAGGAGCTTGCGCATCGAGGCGCAGGGACAGTTCGCCATCGGCTACTACCACCAGATCCAGGCGCGCTTTGCGCGTCACGATGTTGCGGATACCGAAACCGAGGGAGAGATCGCATGAGCGCCATTACCAACCGCTACGAGTTTGTCTATCTGTTCGACGTGAGCAATGGCAACCCGAATGGAGACCCCGATGCCGGCAATTTGCCGCGTCTCGATCCAGAGACGAATCAGGGGCTGGTCACCGACGTTGCGATCAAACGCAAGATTCGGAACTACGTGGCTCTGGAAAAGGAGGGCGCGGCGGGCTACGCCATCTACATGCAGGAGAAGTCGGTTCTCAACAACCAGCACAAGCAGGCCTATGCCGCGCTGGACATTGAACCGGAGTCCAAGAAGCTGCCCAAGGACGAGGCGAAAGCGCGCGAGCTGACCGCCTGGATGTGCAAGAACTTCTTCGATGTACGGGCGTTCGGCGCGGTGATGACGACGGAAGTGAATGCTGGACAGGTTCGCGGGCCTATTCAATTGGCCTTCGCTAGCTCCGTGGAGTCGGTAGTGCCCCTGGAGATCTCCATCACACGCGTTGCGGTGACGAACGAGAAGGACCTGGAGAAGGAACGCACTATGGGCCGCAAGCATGTTCTGCCCTATGGGCTGTATCGCATGCACGGGTTTGTCTCTGCCAAGCTGGCGGAACGCACGGGATTCTCGGAAGAGGATCTGGCCCTGCTCTGGCGGGCGCTGACCAACCTTTTTGAGCATGACCGCTCCGCCGCTCACGGTGAGATGTCGGCGCGCAAACTGATCGTGTTCAAGCATGAGCTGCCGATGGGGAATGCCCCGGCTCACGTCTTGTTCGACAAGGTCACCGTGAAGCGCGTCGATCCAAAGGCGGAAGCGCCCGCGCGCCATTTCTCCGATTATCAGGTCAATGTTGATCGCGACAGCCTTCCTGACGGCGTAACCGTGTTCGAGCCGTTCTGACGTAGTTGGAGGGCGGACGATGGAAGACGACGACCTCATTCCTATCTCCGCCCTCCAGCACTACTTGTACTGCCCGCGGCAATTCGCCCTGATTCAAGTCGAGCGCCTGTGGTCCGAAAACCGTCATACCGCCGAGGGACGGATCATGCACGATCGGGCGGACTTGCCCGGCATCGAGCAGCGCCGTGGCGTGCGGACGGTGACCGCGATGCCCTTAGCTGCTCCTGCGCTTGGGGTGGCGGGTGTGGCGGATGTCGTGGAGTTCCGAGTGGTGGGGTCGACGTCGGTCCCGTGCCCAGTGGAGTACAAGCGCGGCAGACCGAAGGCGCATCGCGCGGATGAGGTTCAGCTTTGCGCGCAGGGCTTGTGCCTGGAGGCGATGCTGGGTTGCGCGGTGCCTGAGGGCGCTTTGTTTTACGGCCAAACCCGTCGTCGAAAGCTTGTAGCTTTCGACGGGTCGCTACGCGAGCTGACGCTGCAGACCATTCTGGCGGTGAGGGCATTGTTCCAAGAGCGAAGCACGCCATCGGCAACCTACGAGCCGAAACGTTGCGACGCCTGTTCGCTGATGGATCTCTGCAGGCCGCGTGAGATTGAGCGTCGGCAGTCCGTACGCAAATGGCTGGAGCGCCAGATGGAAGCTACGGACTGATGCGTCGTCAGCTCAATACGCTGTACGTGACGACGGAAGGCGCGTGGCTGCACAAGGACGGCGCCAACATGGTCATGGATGTGGATCAGCAGGAGCGTGCCAGAATTCCCATCCATATGCTGGAAAGTCTTGTGTGCTTCGGCCGCGTGATGGTCTCTCCGCCGCTACTTGGCTATTGCGCGGAGCAGGGGATCAGCGTCTGCTTTCTGAGCCCGAACGGCAAGTTCCTTGCGAGAGTCGAGGGGCCTGTATCCGGCAATGTGCTTCTCAGGCGCGAGCAGTATCGTCGGAGCGATGACGTCGAGGGCTGTGCGGCCATCGTTCGTCATGTGTTAGTGGGCAAGCTGTTCAATCAACGCGTGGTCCTGGGGCGGGCGTTAAGGGATCACGGTGACTCCATGAGCGCCCAAGCTTCGACGGAGCTGAGACAGGCGTACCAGCGGCTTGAACGCATCTCACGAAAGTTGTTAACGGAACCTGAGTCCCAGGTTCTTCGAGGTTTGGAAGGTGAGGCTGCGCAGGCCTACTTTGGGGTCTTTGACCATCTGATCCGCGTGCCAAACCCGATGTTCCGGTTCGATGGGCGGAATCGTAGGCCGCCTCGGGATGCGGTCAACGCCTTGTTGTCATTCTTCTACACGCTGCTGACCCACGATTGCCGATCAGCATTGGAGACGGTGGGGCTAGATCCCGCCGTCGGCTTTCTTCATCGTGATCGGCCGGGCAGGCCAAGTCTGGCTCTGGATTTGATGGAAGAGTTTCGCGCCTTTCTGGCAGATCGCCTCGTGTTGTCGATGGTCAATCGGCGGCAAGTTTCCGAGCGCGATTTTCAGGGGATGGACAACGGTGTGGTGCTGCTGCGAGAAGAGGCGAGGAAAAACTTACTGGTGGCCTATCAGGAACGTAAGCGAGAAGAAGTGCTCCACGCGTTTGTGAACGAGAAGATGCCCATCGGACTGCTCCCCTGGATGCAGGCACAGCTCTTGGCACGTCATCTGCGCGGAGACCTCGACGCATACCCGCCATTTCTCTGGAAGTAGGGGGTGAGTCGATGATGGTTCTTGTCAGCTACGACGTCACGACGGTGGATGCAGCTGGTCGTCGTCGATTGCGGCAGGTTGCGAAGGCATGTCGGGATTATGGGCAGAGAGTGCAGTTTTCCGTCTTTGAGATCGAGGTGGAGCCGGCTCAGTGGGCTGTGCTCAAGCAGCGGCTGATCGGCTTGATCGATCCTGATTCCGACAGCCTGCGCTTCTACTTCATGGGCTCCAACTGGCAGCGAAAGGTTGAGCATGTGGGGGCGAAGCCGTCCGTTGATCTGAATGGCCCGTTGATCGTTTGAAGGTGCGAACCTCTAGCGCTCGGCCAGCTGCGGGCGGGTTCGCAGTTCTTTAACAATTTGATTGCTATGCGATAAGTGCCGATCACGTCGGAGGGCAATGAGGTGATCGGCCGCTAGGCGGTTGGTTCGCGGAAAGGCATGTTTGCGGCTTGGTCGGTCAAGAAGTTAGATGCGCAGCGTCGCGCCCCTCGCGGGCGCGTGGATCGAAACTGGTGCCCTAGCGTCCAGGTGGCGCTCACGCCGGGTCGCGCCCCTCGCGGGCGCGTGGATCGAAACTTTGACCCCGGCACCAACGCGGGGGCGGTGCTCGCGTCGCGCCCCTCGCGGGCGCGTGGATCGAAACACCGCTTGCGCGGCGAGGCTGCACGAGGAGGGCCGTCGCGCCCCTCGCGGGCGCGTGGATCGAAACTAAATCGACATCGCGAAGTCGATTGGAAAATACAGTCGCGCCCCTCGCGGGCGCGTGGATCGAAACTTCAGCGACTTGGACAACAGCCACGCGCGCCCTTTGTCGCGCCCCTCGCGGGCGCGTGGATCGAAACGTCGACGGTGCAGCGTACTGCGCACTGGCGGGCGAGTCGCGCCCCTCGCGGGCGCGTGGATCGAAACCGTGAAGGCTGCCGCTGCCGGGGGCGCGGCGCCGCCGGTCGCGCCCCTCGCGGGCGCGTGGATCGAAACGCCAGCGACGAGCAGAAGGCGAACCGCATCGCCGAGTCGCGCCCCTCGCGGGCGCGTGGATCGAAACGGCATCGGCGGGCAGAAGATCACGGAGTACGAGTAGTCGCGCCCCTCGCGGGCGCGTGGATCGAAACTGTACGACCAGTGGGCCGCGCGCAACCGCTACACGGTCGCGCCCCTCGCGGGCGCGTGGATCGAAACGACAGCGCCACCGCCGTGCTCGTGCCCGCCACGGGTCGCGCCCCTCGCGGGCGCGTGGATCGAAACTCCAATTCAGGTTGTTTTTTGCTCAGAACCGCACCAGTCGCGCCCCTCGCGGGCGCGTGGATCGAAACATATGTGCATCCGCATGTAACTTGCGAACTTCTTGTCGCGCCCCTCGCGGGCGCGTGGATCGAAACTCGGCTGCCGCGCGCGCGTAGAACGGGAACGTCGTGTCGCGCCCCTCGCGGGCGCGTGGATCGAAACGTTCGCAGCAACAGCGAGATCGACGACGACAGGACGTCGCGCCCCTCGCGGGCGCGTGGATCGAAACGATCTCGTCGACAGGCTGATCGAGCAGCACTCCAGTCGCGCCCCTCGCGGGCGCGTGGATCGAAACGGCTCTAACCCGGACGAGTACCGGGAATATATGCGTCGCGCCCCTCGCGGGCGCGTGGATCGAAACGCTCCTCGATCTGCATCAGGACACGCAGCATCTGCGTCGCGCCCCTCGCGGGCGCGTGGATCGAAACTCCGGCTGGTCGGCATACAGGCGGATGCCGGAGGGTCGCGCCCCTCGCGGGCGCGTGGATCGAAACAGTCCGTGGCCGGCGTGCTGGATATCCTCATCTACGTCGCGCCCCTCGCGGGCGCGTGGATCGAAACTTTTCGTCGTTAAAGAACATCAGCGCCGGCCCTTTGTCGCGCCCCTCGCGGGCGCGTGGATCGAAACCCTGTCGCGCGGCGGCAGTTCGCGGAGGCGTTAACGTCGCGCCCCTCGCGGGCGCGTGGATCGAAACCGCACCGACAGCGCCGAGGCCGACACCGACCGCCGGGTCGCGCCCCTCGCGGGCGCGTGGATCGAAACTGGATCAGCAGGGATTTCCTCGCCGGGTTGTATGCGTCGCGCCCCTCGCGGGCGCGTGGATCGAAACCACCGTCTCGGCGATGTCGCGCACCACGTGCGCGGTCGCGCCCCTCGCGGGCGCGTGGATCGAAACGAGGCATCTGGCGGCGTCGCCTGCCATGCGTCAGGTCGCGCCCCTCGCGGGCGCGTGGATCGAAACCTGTACCGCTGCGTTGATTTGCTGCGCCTGCGTGCGTCGCGCCCCTCGCGGGCGCGTGGATCGAAACCCGAGCGTGGAGTATTCCGAGCCGCCGGACGAGAGTCGCGCCCCTCGCGGGCGCGTGGATCGAAACGTCAGCTGGATTGGATTGACGATGATCATGCGGCGGTCGCGCCCCTCGCGGGCGCGTGGATCGAAACCTGCTGCGCGGCGGCCTGCGCGGCGGTGGCCGCGTGTCGCGCCCCTCGCGGGCGCGTGGATCGAAACTGATTCACGTGTGTATCCCAGTCGTCGTCAGACGGTCGCGCCCCTCGCGGGCGCGTGGATCGAAACCACAGCGTGACGATCGCGCGACCGCCGTAAGCATACGTCGCGCCCCTCGCGGGCGCGTGGATCGAAACGCCGTCGATCTGGCGTGCTGCTGTGGCTAGCACCGGTCGCGCCCCTCGCGGGCGCGTGGATCGAAACACCACATGCACGAACTGCGACATCGTCTTGTTGAGGGTCGCGCCCCTCGCGGGCGCGTGGATCGAAGCTATATCGAGCTGGATACCGAGGAAGACCCGGCGTGTCGCGCCCCTCGCGGGCGCGTGGATCGAAACCACGCTTCCGCAGTGAACAGGTAGACGCCTGCACGTGTCGCGCCCCTCGCGGGCGCGTGGATCGAAACCAGCCAGTTCAGTCAGGGCGTCGGCAACGCGCAGGTCGCGCCCCTCGCGGGCGCGTGGATCGAAACGACAACCTGGAGCGTGGGGCCGAGACGGCGGTGGGTCGCGCCCCTCGCGGGCGCGTGGATCGAAACAGTGAGAACGCAATCCAGCGCGCGATTGAGGCCAGTCGCGCCCCTCGCGGGCGCGTGGATCGAAACCTCTTCGGCACGCTGCGCCTCGTCGGCCGCCTTGTCGCGCCCCTCGCGGGCGCGTGGATCGAAACCATTTCTGAGGCCCGAGCATGGCAACTGACATCGCGTCGCGCCCCTCGCGGGCGCGTGGATCGAAACCGCCCGGTCATCGGTCTTCGATGCCGTGGTCGGTCGTCGCGCCCCTCGCGGGCGCGTGGATCGAAACGGATGCGGCGCATCAGCTGATCCGGCGGCACCTGTCGCGCCCCTCGCGGGCGCGTGGATCGAAACTGCTCCATGAGCAGGGCGATGAGGTCGGCGCGCTCGTCGCGCCCCTCGCGGGCGCGTGGATCGAAACCACCTCGATGGTCGGAACCTGACCCTGCCAGCGCGTCGCGCCCCTCGCGGGCGCGTGGATCGAAACTGCCCACCGATGCCGAACAGCCCGCCTTCCGTGCGTCGCGCCCCTCGCGGGCGCGTGGATCGAAACGTCCACGAACTCCAAGCCCGTCTCGTCACCTTTGAGTCGCGCCCCTCGCGGGCGCGTGGATCGAAACTGCTCACCCACCGTCGAGCGGCCGGCCGCCTGCGGTCGCGCCCCTCGCGGGCGCGTGGATCGAAACTACTCACGAGTCCGCAGGAATCGAACAACTGCAACTGTCGCGCCCCTCGCGGGCGCGTGGATCGAAACGTCGCCGTCGACATCGGCACGGCTAGCGCCGCGCGTCGCGCCCCTCGCGGGCGCGTGGATCGAAACCCTTTCGCAGATTGAGGTATGGTCAAGCGGCGGACGTCGCGCCCCTCGCGGGCGCGTGGATCGAAACCCGCAACCACCGCGTCAGCGCCTTGTCGTGGTTCGACGTCGCGCCCCTCGCGGGCGCGTGGATCGAAACTACTGCGGTAGTTCAGCGTTTCCCATGTGCTCTTCCGTCGCGCCCCTCGCGGGCGCGTGGATCGAAACACGACGCGCACACCGTCCCGCTCCAGATGCCGAGCGTCGCGCCCCTCGCGGGCGCGTGGATCGAAACAATCGGATTCATGAGAACACCTTATAGCCACCGCGTCGCGCCCCTCGCGGGCGCGTGGATCGAAACCCGACCTGCATCTGCTCGAGTGCTACTGGGAAGAAGTCGCGCCCCTCGCGGGCGCGTGGATCGAAACGCCGCACCGTCAGAGTCGGCGAACGTCGCGATGCGGTCGCGCCCCTCGCGGGCGCGTGGATCGAAACTCCGGCCCCTTCGCGCGCTACGACACCGGCGCAAAGGTCGCGCCCCTCGCGGGCGCGTGGATCGAAACTGTAATCCAAGGAATCCCCATTGCTGAACTTTTCCAGTCGCGCCCCTCGCGGGCGCGTGGATCGAAACACCTTGTCCAGCTAGCGTGCTAATTGCGCGCCGCATGTCGCGCCCCTCGCGGGCGCGTGGATCGAAACCGCTGGCAATACCTCTTCGCCAGCCCCAACTACAGCGTCGCGCCCCTCGCGGGCGCGTGGATCGAAACACGGGCGCCACGTCGACGCGGGGCGCGGCGATGAGTCGCGCCCCTCGCGGGCGCGTGGATCGAAACTCGATCTTGTCGGCCGCCCAGGTGATGGACAGCCACGTCGCGCCCCTCGCGGGCGCGTGGATCGAAACGGGTCGCGGCCCATGTTGATCGTCGGGCCGCTGGAGTCGCGCCCCTCGCGGGCGCGTGGATCGAAACGATACAGGCGCGCAAGAGTCGCGGACGCTGCATATGTCGCGCCCCTCGCGGGCGCGTGGATCGAAACCCCGCGAGGCGTACCGCGACGAGGCCGCGCGGGTGTCGCGCCCCTCGCGGGCGCGTGGATCGAAACTGCTCTTCCTCGGTCAGCAGCAGCAGCGTCTGGCGGTCGCGCCCCTCGCGGGCGCGTGGATCGAAACACGCTGAGCAACCCCAGTTCCAGCGGCCGGCAGACGTCGCGCCCCTCGCGGGCGCGTGGATCGAAACTGCAGGTCGGTGACGTGGAACGGCGTCAGAAAGCGTCGCGCCCCTCGCGGGCGCGTGGATCGAAACACGACAAGGACCTGCCCAAGTACTGGAAGCGGTCCGTCGCGCCCCTCGCGGGCGCGTGGATCGAAACTGGGACGTGTGCGAGCAGGCGCTGCTCGGCCTGGTGTCGCGCCCCTCGCGGGCGCGTGGATCGAAACCAGTCCTGGCCGGTCATGCACCCGACTCCGGGAGTCGCGCCCCTCGCGGGCGCGTGGATCGAAACCTGTACCGCCACGTGTTGCAGATCGAGCTGCCCTGGTCGCGCCCCTCGCGGGCGCGTGGATCGAAACATCACCTCGAATGGAGCGGAGAACGGAACCGTGCTAGTCGCGCCCCTCGCGGGCGCGTGGATCGAAACTTCGCGCACCTCGCACACGATCAGAGATACATCCCCCGTCGCGCCCCTCGCGGGCGCGTGGATCGAAACGTGCGGTTGTACATCGCGCGCAGGTACTTCGCCGCGTCGCGCCCCTCGCGGGCGCGTGGATCGAAACCCCTGCGGCTACATCAAGCGGCCGGGCGGTACGTGTCGCGCCCCTCGCGGGCGCGTGGATCGAAACGCAGCATCACGGCGCTGCAGCCGGTCACCGGACCGGTCGCGCCCCTCGCGGGCGCGTGGATCGAAACAACCGCAAGCCGAGAACGCAAACATGCAAATCCAGGTCGCGCCCCTCGCGGGCGCGTGGATCGAAACCACGCCGAGCGTGCAATCAGCGATTCAGCCCGCGTGTCGCGCCCCTCGCGGGCGCGTGGATCAATGGAGCGACGAAGTATCTACGATGCCTGGGCTTCGGTTAGGGGTTGCTTGCTCGGCGCACCTGACTCGCGAGGCGCTGCTACAGGGTTAGACACTCTGGTGTTGCGTCGGCCTATGAGGGAGTCTCAGCGAAGGCAGGGGCGTCGAACTGCTCGGGTGAATCGAGTTGGGTTCCTGGGGTTGATGGCGGTCAACGGCGCGCCCGTGGCCAACTACGGGCCGGAGGAGCTGGAGCGGGACCGTGCCAAGTTCGGCCACCAGGGCGTTGTCGTCGATGCCGGGTCGCTGATCGCGCCTGTGGAGAGCGGTCCGAAATACTTAGAAGGCTTTAATACTTAGAAGGCCTTGATTGAGCTTCTTGTAGCACTTCCTGTGGGACGAGGCCCCATATGCCGCACGCTATGTGTGCGCGGTCGGTTCCCTCGGGGTGGGGGTTCTTTGTGAACGGCGGGCAGCGCTGACGGGGCTAGGGCCATACAGAGCATCAGGCGTGCAAGGTCCTTCGCGCCAACATCGCTTGCTTTCCCTCGCCCGACCTGGACAATGCGCGGGCGATTCATTCCAGCGGAGGGTGCATGGGCCAGGTGTCGTTGGCGCGGTTTCTCATCGAGCAGCAGCGCGCGGGGCATATCAACGCCGACCTGCGACTGCTGATCGAAGTGGTGGCGCGGGCCTGCAAGTCGATCGCCCATGCGGTCAGCAAGGGCGCGCTCGGGGGCGTGCTCGGCGATGCCGGTACCGGCAACATCCAGGGCGAGGCGCAGAAGAAGCTGGACGTGCTGTCCAATGAGATCCTGCTCGAGGCCAACGAGTGGGGCGGTCATCTGGCCGCCTGCGCGTCCGAGGAAATGGATCACTGCCAGCCGATTCCCAACGCCTATCCCAAGGGCAACTACCTGCTGCTGTTCGATCCGCTCGACGGATCGAGCAACATCGACGTCAACATCAGCGTCGGCACGATCTTCTCGGTGCTGCGCTGCCCGGATGGTGTCACCGAGCCGCAGGACGAGCATTTCCTGCAGCCGGGCAGCACCCAGGTTGCGGCCGGGTACACGGTCTACGGCCCGAGCACGATGCTGGTACTCACGGTGGGAACCGGCACGCACGCCTTCACGCTGGACCGGGAGCAGGGCAGCTTCGTGCTGACCCAGCGCGACATGCGCATTCCCGAGGACACGAAGGAGTTCGCGATCAACATGTCGAACCAGCGCCACTGGTTCGAGCCGATGCAGCGCTATGTCGGCGAGCTGCTCGAAGGCAGGACCGGCCCGCGCGGCAAGGACTTCAACATGCGCTGGGTGGCGTCGATGGTTGCCGACGTGCACCGCATCCTCACGCGCGGCGGGATCTTCATCTACCCGCGCGACCGCAAGGATCCGGACAAACCCGGGAAGCTGCGTCTGATGTACGAGGCCAACCCGATGAGCTTCGTCGTCGAGCAGGCCGGCGGCGCCGCCACCAACGGCTACGAGCGCATCCTCGATCTGCAGCCGGCGCAGCTGCACGAGCGCGTTGCCGTGTTTCTCGGCTCGAAGAACGAGGTCGAGGTGGCCACGCGCTACCACCGCGAAGCCGGCGACCGCTGAGCGAAGGGGTCAGGCGCGGCGCGGGTCGAAGCTGAAGCGGCGCGCCATCTCGGCGTAGAACTCGCGTTCGTCGTCGGTGTCGGCGGGCGGTGTGACGATCTGCAGGGTCACGTACTGGTCGCCCGCAACCGGCCCGGGGAGACCGCGTCCCTTGAGTCGCATCTTGCGGCCGCTCTGGCTGTTCGGCGGCAGGTTGAGCTCCACCGCGCCGCCGAGCGTCGGCACCGCCACCCGACCGCCCAGCGCGGCTTCCCACGGCGCGATCCTGAGCGTGTGGTAGACGTCGGAGCCCTCGAGCTCGAACAGCGGATGGGCGGCGAACTCGACTTCGAGCAGCAGGTCGCCGCCCTGACTGCCCTGGTCGGCCAGCCGGATGGTCTTGCCGGCGGTGATGCCCTGGGGAATCCGGACCTTGAGCGTGCGCCCGCCGACGGTGATCTGCTTCTGTGCGCCCTGAAACGAATCCTCGAGGGTGATGCTGAGCCGCGCGCGGGTGTCGGCGGCCGCGGTGTCGGCGCCCATGCCGCCGAAGCCGCCGAAGGGATCGGCACGACCGGCACCCATGCCGCCCATGTTGCCGAACAGCTGCGAGAAGAAGTCGGAGAAGCCGCCGAGATCCTCGGCTCCGCGGCCGGCGCGGCGCCGGCCGAACCCGCCGCCGCCCCAGCCGGGCGGGGGCGCGAACTGCTGACCCGCCTTCCAGTTGGCCCCGAGGGCGTCGTAGGCACGGCGCTTCTCCGCCTCGCCGAGGACTTCGTATGCCTCGTTGATCTCCTTGAAGCGGTCTTCCGCACCCTTGGCGGCATTCTTGTCCGGATGAAACTCGCGCGCGAGCTTGCGATAGGCGCGCTTGATCTCCTCGGCGCTGGCCGAGCGCGGAACACCCAGGATTTTGTAGTAGTCCTTGTACTGCATGCGAAGCGAACGTCGAGCCGGGGGCCGGCGGGCACTGTAAACGAGACGGGGCGCTTTCGCGCCCCGTTTTTTTACCTCAACCTCAGTGCGTGACCGTGATCTTGCGGGGCTGCGCCTGCGGGCGCTTCGGGATCGCGATCTGCAGCACGCCGTTCCTGCCGCTGGCCGACACGCTGTCGGAGTCGACCGTGTCGGGAAGCACGAAGCGGCGCAGGAAGCGGCCGGACGCGCGTTCGGTGCGCTTGCGCTCGATGTTGCCGCCGGACTCGACGGCGAGCTCGCGCGAACCCGAGAGCGTCAGCACGCCCTTTTCCAGCGTGACCTCGATGCTGTCCGGCTCGATGCCCGGCACATCGGCGTAGATCACGAACTTGTCGGCGTACTCCTCGATGTCGACCGGCGGAGCCCAGTCGGCGGTGGCCGAGCTGGACGCATCGGCTGCGCGGTCGAAGTAGCGGTTGAACTCGTTGAGCAGCTCGCGGTGGAGCCCCCAGGGTTCGTAACGGGTGATGCTCATGGTGGACCTCCTTGGTGTCTAGCGGTGACCAACAACCTCGTGACCGCTATCTGGAGGTGGGCGCGCGGCTTTCAAGGGGTTTGTCAAGCGGGGCGCAACGGTGGCGGCGCCACCTTGAGCACTTCGGCCGGCGTCGTCAGGCCCGCGGCGATCTTGCGGGCGCCGGCGATGCGCAGGGGCAGCATGCCGTCGCGGATTGCCGCGGCGCGCAGCGCGGCCGGGTCGGCGTGGTCCTGGATCAACGGCTTGAGTGCTGCGCCGAGCGGCAGCACCTCGTAGATGCCGCTGCGCCCCAGGAAGCCGGTTTCACGGCACTCCAGGCAACCGACTGCGCGCTGCGCCTGCGGGGGCGGCGGCAGCTTCCAGCCGGCGCAGAGCTCCGCCCAGGCCTGGGGATCCGGCGCCTGGGGGGCCTTGCAGTGAGGACACAGCGTACGCACGAGGCGTTGCGCGACGATGCCCAGCACCGTAGCCCGCAACAGGTAGGACGGTACGCCCAGGTCGAGCAGGCGCGTGATGGCCGACGGGGCATCGTTGGTATGCAGCGTCGACAGCACCAGGTGGCCGGTGAGCGCCGCCTGCACCGCCACTTCGGCGGTTTCCAGATCGCGGATCTCGCCGACCATGATGATGTCCGGATCCTGTCGCATCAGCGCGCGGATGCCGGTGGCGAAGTCCAGGTCGATCGCCGCCTGCACCTGCAGCTGGTTGAACGCCGGTTCGATCAGTTCGATCGGATCCTCGATCGTGCAGACGTTGACCTGCGGCGTCGCCAGCTGCCGTAGCGTGGAGTACAGCGTCGTCGTTTTTCCCGAGCCGGTGGGGCCGGTGACGAGGATGATGCCGTTGGGCTGCGCGATCATTTCGCGCCAGCGCGCCGCGTCCTGCGGCGAGAAGCCGAGCGCGGCGAAATCCTTGATCAGGACTTCCGGGTCGAAGATGCGCAGCACCATCTTCTCGCCGAAGGCGGTCGGCAGGCTCGATACGCGCAGCTCGACTTCCTTGCCGCCGGGCGAGCGTGCCTTGATGCGGCCGTCCAGCGGCCGGCGTTTCTCGGCCACGTCCATGCGCGCGAGAATCTTGATGCGGCTCGCCACGGCGACGTAGACGCTGGCCGGCATCTGGTAGACCTCGTGCAGCACGCCGTCGATGCGAAAGCGCACCTGTGCGCTGTCGCGCCGTGGCTCGAGGTGGATGTCGGACGCGCGTTGCTCGAAGGCGTACTGCAGCAGCCAGTCGACGACGGCGACGACGTGCTGGTCGTCGGCGCTGAGCTTGTCGCGACGCCCGAGTTCGGTGAGCTGTTCGAGGTTCTGCAAACGCCCGCCCGGCGCGCGGCTGCGCTCGCTCTCGGCCGATCGCACGGAGCGCGCGAGCGCATAGAACTCGACCAGATAGCGCTCGATGTCCTTGCTGTTGGCGACCACGCGACGGACCTGCTGGCGCACCAGCCGGCCGATGTCCGCCTCCCAGTCGCGATCGAAGGGATCGGCCACCGCGACGACCAGCTCGGTGGCGCTGAGCTTCACCGGCAGGATGCGTGCGCGGGCGGCATAGGGATAGGGCATGACCGCGGTGATGCGCGGAACGTCCAGCGACAGCGGGTCGATGCGCAGATACGGCAGTCCGCTGCGCTCGGCGAGCCAGACGGTCAGCGCTTCGAGCGTCAGCGTGCGGCCCGGATGGCGCGCGTCTTCGAGCGCACGCGCTGCCAGTGCCGGCAGCAGCTCGCGCCCCGGCAGGGCACGACATTCGCCGCGCAGCTCGCGGGCCTGCTCGGTGCCCAGCAGACCGTCCGCGGTCAGCGCATCCAGCAGGCTGTCGCCATCGAGACGATGCAGCGGTGCGGGAGCGGCGACGGAATCATTCATGGGTCTACGTTAGCATTCGCCGCCACAGCGTATGCACCCGCTGATGGGTGAGGGGCGGTATGTACGATTTCGTGATTGTCGGCGGCGGTTCGGCCGGTTGCGTGCTGGCCAACCGGCTCAGTGCGGACGGACGTCATCGCGTCTGCCTGCTCGAGGCCGGGCCGCCGGACGCGCACCCGCTGATCCGCATGCCGGCCGGTGTGCTGGCGATGCTGCGCTCCGACGCCTACAACTGGAAATTCTGGACCGTCGAGCAGGCCGGGATGGGCGGGCGGCGCATGTACTGGCCCCGTGGCCGCACGCTCGGCGGCAGCTCGGCGATCAACGCCATGTGCGTGATTCGCGGGCACGCCGCGGACTACGACCACTGGGCAGCGCTCGGCAACGCCGGCTGGGGCTGGCAGGACGTGCTGCCGTACTTCCGGCGACTCGAGCATTTCGAGCCGGGCGCCGACGCCCTGCATGGCGCCGGCGGGCCGCTCAACGTTGCCACCCTGCGCCAGCCCAATCCGATGTCCGCCGTCTATCTCGAAGCGGCGCGGCAGGCGGGGCATGCCGAGAATCCGGATTTCAACGGTTCGCGGCAGGATGGCATGGGCTACTACCACGTGGCGCAGAAGGGCGGCGAGCGCTGGAGCAACGCCCGCGCCTACCTGCATCCGGCGAGCGGCCGCGGCAACCTCGACGTGCTCACCGGCGTGCGGGCGACCAAGATCCTGTTCGAGGGCCGGCGTGCCGTCGGCGTGCGCTACTACGACGGCGGTGCGTACCGGGAGGTCCACGCGCGGCGAGAGGTCGTGCTCAGTGCCGGCGCCGTCGGCTCGCCGCAACTGCTGCTGCTGTCCGGCGTGGGCCCCGAGGCGGAGTTGCAGCGTCACACCATTGGCGTCGTCCACGAGCTGCCGGGGGTCGGCAGGAACCTGCAGGACCATCTCGACGTGCTCATCGGCATGCGCAGCCGCACGCGACTCGGCATGTCGTTCCACCCCCTGTCACTGCTGCGCTCGCTCAAGGCGTTCGCGCAGTACCTGTTCGGCCGCCGCGGCGAATTGACCAGCAACGTCGCCGAATGCGGCGGATTCCTCAGGTCCGATGACGCGGAGCCGGTGCCGGACCTGCAGTTCCACTTCGTGCCGATGGTCAACAGCTATCACGGCCTGAAGCTCGGTCCCCTGTTCCGTTACTACGGCTACTCGATTCTCGCCTGCGATCTGCGTCCGCGATCGCGTGGCGAGATCCGGCTGGCGAGCGCCGACCCGATGGCGGCGCCCGAGATCGATCCCCGTTATCTCGACGATCCGCGCGACCTGGACAAGCTCGTCGTCGCCGTACGCAAGGCACGGGAAATCTTCGCGCAGGCGGCGTTCTCCCCGCATAATGCGCTGGAGATGGAGCCCGGGGCGCAGGTGCAGACCGATGAAGCGCTGGGGCAGTGGATTCGCGAGCACGCCGAGACGCTGTACCACCCGGTCGGCACCTGCAAGATGGGCAGCGACGCGATGGCGGTGGTCGATGCGCAGCTGCGAGTGCATGGTCTGACGGGCCTGCGGGTGGTCGACGCGTCGATCATGCCGACGCTGATCGGCGGCAACACCAACGTGCCGACGACGATGATTGCCGAGAAGGGCGCGGACATGATTCTCGAAACGGCCAGGACGAATCGATGAAGCAGAAGAAGATGCAGATACGGCGGATCGTGAACCAGACGGGCAGGATGCTGTCCCTCTCCGCAACGCTGCTGCTGGCGGCCTGCGCGATGCGCGGCTGGATGGGTGGCGGTGACGCTATCCGCGTGACCGAGGCGGGCAGGGCGCAGCTCTGTTCGGCGGAAGACGAGAACCCGCGCGTGCGCATCTTCGATTCCGCGGCGGCGGTGATCGACTGGCAGGAGCGGACCGGCATCCGGCTGGCCGAGTTCAAGGCGCTCGAACGTGGTCGCTATGCCCTCGTCGAGATGGGTCAGCGGCACACGGGCGGGTACGGTCTGGCGGTGAGCCGCGAGGCACGCGTCGTGGGCGACAGCCTGCAGCTGGTCGCGACCTTCTTCTCGCCGAAGCCCGGCTCGATGCGCACGCAGATGATCACCAGTCCCTGCGTGCTCGTGCACCTGACCGAAGGGAACTACGTCGGCGTCGAGGTCTTCGACCAGGACGGCCAGCGACGCGCCAGCAGCCGGGGTGACGCATGAGCGCGATGAGCCGGGTTTTGTCGGGGGTGCTCGCCGCGCTCCTGCTCGTTTCGACGGCCGTACAGGCGCAGGGCGAGGACGAGGCCGCGATCAAGGCCGTGGTCGCGGATTTCCACCGTGCGCTGGCCGAAGGCTACCGGGACGGCGTGCTCAAGCTGCTGATGCCCAATGCTGTGATCTTCGAGACCGGCTACGTCGAGGCCAGCCGCGAGCAATACGCCGCCGGACATCTGGGTGCCGACATGCTGTATGCGGCGACGGTGCAGCGCGAGGTGGTGCATCGTGAAGCGGTGGTGTCCGGCGACCTCGGACTGGTGATCACGCAGACGCGCAATACCGGCGAGTTCCAGGGAGAGCCGGTCAACCTGACCAACACCGAAACGATGGTGCTGCGGCGCAGCGGCGAAAGCTGGAAGATCCTGCACATCCACTGGTCCGGGCACGAGCCGTCGGCGGCGCCCTGACCGGGACGACACCGCGGCCGACTACGAGGGGGACGTACATGCTGGGGTTTCTGCCGGCGCCGGTTCGCGGCGTCATCATGGCGTTGCTGCTGATCGTCAACACGCTGTTCTGGGCCGTGCCGGTCTACGTGATGATCTTCGTCAAGCTCCTGACGCCGCGCGGACCGGTGCGCGACGGCGTTTCGCGCATCACCGCGGCGCTGGCGCAGCACTGGGCCATGGTCAACGTCTGGTTCGTCGACACGCTGCTGCCGATGCGCTGGGACCTGCGGATCGATGCAGAGACGAGTCCGCAGGGTCAGTACCTGGTCTGTGCCAACCACCAGACCTGGAACGACATCCTGGTGCTGATCAAGACCTTCGGCCGCAAGGCGCCGTTCTTCAAGTTCTTCATCAAGCAGGAGCTGATCTGGGTGCCGGTGCTCGGTCTGGCCTGGTGGGGTCTCGACTACCCGTTCATGAAGCGCTACAGCAAGGAAGCGCTGGAGAAGAATCCCGGCCTGCGCGGCAAGGACCTGGAAACCACCCGGGCCGCCTGCGAGAAGTACCGCAACCAGCCGGCGATGATCCTGAACTTTCTCGAAGGAACGCGCTTCACCGCGGCCAAGCATGCGCGTACGGGGTCGCCTTACATGCATCTGCTCAAGCCCAAGTCGGGGGGCTTCGCGTTCACGCTGTCCGCGCTCGGCGAGAAACTCAACTCGTTGCTCGACGTGACGATCGTCTATCCCCAGGGGGCGATGGGCTTCTGGGATTTTCTCGCCGGCCGCGTGCGGCATGTCGTGGTCGAGGTGCGGCAGCTGACGATCCCGCACGAACTCTACGTCGGCGATTACGAGAACGATCCGGAATTCCGTACGCGCTTCCAGTCCTGGATCGGCGAGCTGTGGGCCGCCAAGGACCGCCGTATCGGCGAACTGCTCGCCGAGTCGCGGGCGTCGGCACGGTAGTTTTCGCCCGAAGCGCCCCGCTCAGTCCCGGTAGAACTGCTGCCTGAAGCGCACCTGCAGCGGCGCGTTCGCGCCCTGGGGCAGCACCTGTGCGTCGATCGTCATGAATTCGCCGTCCAGCGTCTGGAACGAGGCGACGACGTAGTGCACCTCGGCTTCCCGGACCGCGCGCAGCTCGAGTGTCTGGACATGCCCGAGCAGGGTCGTCGCCGTGCCGCTGGCCGTGGCCGGCACCGGTACGTAGCGGCCGTCGATCCGCTGCTGCGCGTTGAGGACCAGCAGGATCTCGTTGCGCGTGCGGGCGACGCCGAACTGGCGGGCGACCTCTGGCGTGAGTGCAGTCGTGTTGACGGCGGCGTAGTGGACGCGGAACGGCCCGTCGTCGACGTACTGCTCGGCCGCGGCGCCGAGGCTGGACAGCAGCAGCATGACGGAGGCGGCGAAGCGCCTCATGCGGACGGCTCCGGCGACTGCAGCATGTACAGCGCGATCTCGCAGAACAGGTTCGGCGCCAGGCGGATGCGCGCGCCTTCGTGATGCGAGCGGTCGAGCAGGCGTCGGGCGATGATGCGCCATCCGCGCTGCCGGCACAGGTCCTCGAAATCGTCGACCGTACACAGGTGGATGTTCGGCGAGTCGTACCAGCGGTCGGGCAGGGACGGCGTCACCGGCATCCGTCCGGCGGCCAGCGCCGCACGCACGCGCCAGTGGCCGAAGTTGGGGAAGGTGACGATACCGACGCGGCCGACGCGCAGGATCTCGGTCACGGCGTCGTCCGGGCGTTGCAGGGCCTGCAGCGCGAGATTCATCACCACGTAGTCGAACGAGCCGCTGTCGAAGTCGCGCAGGCCGTCGTCGAGGTCGGCCTGGATCACGTTGGCGCCGGCCTTGATGCAGCGCGCGACCTTGTCCTCGTCCACTTCCAGGCCATAGCCGCTGACCTGCCGGTGTTCGGCCAGATAGCTCAGCAGCGCGCCATCGCCGCAGCCCAGGTCGAGGATGCGGCTGCCCGGGCGGATCCAGTCGCACAGCAGCGCGAGGTCCGGGCGCAGGTCCGGCGGTGCCCCGGCGGAGCGCGTCATGTGCCGGCCTCGCGGGCTACGCGGTCGAGATAGTCGCGCAGGACCCGCTGGTACTGCGGGATCGGCATCAGGAAGTCGTCGTGGCCGAGCGTCGACTCGATCAGCGCGTAGGAGACATCGCGACCGGCGCGGACCAGGGCCCGGACGATCTCGCGCGAACGTTGCGGCGAGAAGCGCCAGTCGCTGGAGAATGCGATCACCAGGAAGCGCGCCTGCGCCCTGCGGAACGCGGCGGCGAGATCGTCGCCGTGTTCGCGGGCCGGGTCGAAGTAGTCCAGCGCCTTGGTCATCAGCAGGTAGGTGTTGGCGTCGAAGCGCTCGACGAAGGACTGTCCCTGGTAGCGCAGGTAGCTTTCCACCTCGAACTCGACATCGAAGTTGAAGCTGAACTGGTTGACCCGCTGCAGGCGGCCGAACTTCGCACGCATCGCCTCGTCGGACAGGTAGGTGATGTGGCCGAGCATGCGGGCGAGCTTGAGTCCGTGGGTCGGCACGACGCCGTGATCGTAGAAGCGGCCGCCATGGAAGTCCGGATCGGACAGGATCGCCTGGCGGGCGATTTCGTTGAACGCGATGTTCTGTGCCGACAGCTTGGGCGCCGCCGCGATCACCAAGGCGTGGGCAACGCGCTCGGGCTGGTCGATGGTCCACTGCATGACCTGCATGCCGCCGAGACTGCCGCCCACCACCGCGGCCCAGCGCCCGATGCCCAGCGCATCGGCCAGCAGGGCCTGCGAGCGCACCCAGTCGCGGACCGTCAGCAGCGGAAAGTCCGGCCCGTAGGGCCGGCCCGTCTCCGGATTGACGGTGCTCGGGCCGGTGGAGCCCTGGCAGCCGCCGAGATTGTTCAGCGAGACGACGAAGAAGCGGTTCGTGTCGATCGGCTTGCCCGGCCCGATGCAACTGTCCCACCAGCCCGGCTTGCGATCCTGCGCATCGTGAAAGCCGGCCGCGTGATGATCACCGGACAGCGCATGGCAGATCAGCACCGCATTGCTGTGGGCGGCGTTGAGCGTGCCGTAGGTTTCGACCATCAGCTCGTGCTGCGGCAGGACGCGCCCGCAGTCCAGCGTCAGCGGCTGGGCGATCGGGATGCGTCGGGGCTGTACCAGCCCCACGGAGTCGGCGGGGAAGCCGGTGCTCATCGGCCGCTGATTATCGGAATGCGCCCGGCAGCGGCAGCAGGCGGTTGAGGACCTGCAGCAGCAGGATCACCGCGAGCGGCGACAGGTCCAGCCCGGAGAGGGGCGGGATGATGCGGCGTGCCGGCCGCAGCAGAGGCTCGTTGACGCTCCACAGGATGTTGCTGGCCGGGTTGTTCACGCCGGGGCCCAGCCAGGACATGATGGCCTGGATGAAGATCGTGAAGGTATAGAGGTTCAGGCTCAGGACGAGCAGTTTCAGCACGGCGGAGATCACCAGCGTGACCTCGCTGTAGCGCAGCCGCAGCATGCCGTCGATCAGGTGGACGTAGATCAGGGCGATGGCGAAGGCGACGATGACCGCGCCGATGTTGATATTGCGCACATTGGGGATGACCGGTCGCAGCCAGTCGGTCGGATAGCGCGTGATCTGCCAGATCGCCTGCGAGATCGGGTTGTAGAACTCGGCGCGCGTCGCCTGCAGGATGATGCGCAGCAGCCATGCCCACAGCACGAGGTCGAACAGCGTCGTGAGCAGGAACAGCATGGCATTGGAGGTGTTCGCGCCCATCAGAGCTCCGGGTCGAGGGTGGAGCCGAGTTCGGCCCCGCGCTGCGCAGCCGCGCCCAGGGCGTCCTTGAGCAGCGCATCCAGTCCGCCGGACTGCAGTCGCTGCAACGCGGCTTCGGTGGTGCCGCCCCTGGAGGTGACGCGCGCGCGCAGTTCGGCGACGTCGTCTTCGCCGTCCGCCATCCGCGCGGCGCCGATGAAGGTCTGACGGGCCAGCCGGGCAGCGGTTTCCGGGGCTAGGCCCAGCGCCGTGCCGGCATCGCGCAGGGCTTCGGTGAGTGCGAAGTAGTAGGCCGGGCCGGAGCCCGACAGCGCCGTCACCGCGTCCATCTGCGATTCGTCGCCGAGCCAGACGCACTCGCCGGCGGCCGCGAGGATCGATTCCGCCAGACCGAGCACCTCGGCCGGCGTCCCCGGGGCGGCGTACAGGCCGCTGATACCGGCGCCCAGCAGCGCCGGGGTGTTCGGCATGCTGCGTACGTAGTGCAACCCGGGGCCGAGCCAGCGCTCCAGGCTCGCCAGCCGCAGCCCGGCAGCGATCGACACGACGAGCGTTCCCGCCGCCGGTCGCAGTCCGGCGAGCGCCTCGCGCATCTGTTGCGGCTTCACGGCGAGGACGACGGCCTGCGCCCGTGCGATGGCATCGCCCGGCCGCTCGAAGACCGCGATCCCGAAACGGCGCTGCAGCCACTCGCGCCGCTCGGCACCGATCTCGGCGACACGGATGTCCTGCGCCGCATGGCCGGCCGCCAGCAGGCCGCCGATCAGGCTGGCTGCCATGTTGCCGCCGCCAATGAAGGCAATGCGCGAGGACATGCTCGTGACCGTGGAGGGGAGGGCGAGAGTGCGCGGTATGATAGGGCATCGCGTAGCGCGGCTCATCCGCGCGACCGCCATCCGCGAGGAGTTCCCGTCTTGACGCCACCCACCCGGCCCGCAGCCGGCCACGACACCGCTCGACTGCTCGAAGGCTACCGTGCCCGTATCGAAGCGGCGAAGGTCTACGACGTTGCCGTGGTCAGTGCGCTCGAAGAGGCACGCAAGCTGTCGCAGCGGCTCGACAATCGCGTGCTGCTCAAGCGCGAGGACCAGCAGTCGGTGCATTCCTTCAAGCTGCGCGGCGCCTACAACCGCATCGCGCAGCTGTCCGCAGCCGAACGTGCGCGTGGCGTGATCACGGCGTCGGCCGGCAACCATGCACAAGGCGTCGCGCTGGCGGCGCGGCAGCTGGGGCTCACCGCGTGGATCGTCATGCCGCGCACCACCCCCGGGGTGAAGGTCGACTCGGTGCGGGCGCTCGGCGGCAAGGCGATCCTGCACGGCGACGCCTACGACGATGCCCGCGAGCATGCGCTGGCGCTCGCGGCGGACAAGGGCATGACCCTGGTCCATCCCTATGACGATCCCGATGTCATTGCCGGGCAGGGCACCGTCGGGCGCGAACTGCTCGAGCAGTGCGGCGACCTCGATGCGGTGTTCGTGCCGGTGGGCGGCGGTGGCCTGCTGGCCGGTGTTGCGGCATGGATCAAGTCCGCGCGACCGAAGACCAAGGTCATCGCGGTCGAGCCCGACGACTCGAACTGCTTCGATGCGGCGATGCGCGCCGGCCGCCGGGTCGTGCTGCCGCAGGTCGGGCTGTTTGCCGACGGCGTCGCCGTCCGGCAGGTCGGCGAGGAGAACTTCCGCGTCGCCCGGCATCTCGTCGATGGCTGCGTCACCGTCAGCGTCGACGAGATCTGCGCCGCCACGCGGGACCTGTTCTACGAGAACCGCTCGTTGCCGGAGCCGGCCGGGGCACTTGCCCTGGCAGGGCTCAAGCGCTGGGTCCACGAGAAGCGGGTCAGCGGCCGGACGCTGGCCGCGATCGTCTCCGGCGCCAACCTCAATTTCGATCGCCTGCGGCATATCGCCGAGCGTGCCGAACTCGGCGACGAGGCGGAGATGCTGCTGGCCGTGACCATCCCCGAGCAGCCGGGAGCCTACAAGCGCTTCCTCAAGCAGATCGGCAAGCGCCTGATCACCGAGTTCAACTACCGCTACAGCTCGGCCGAGGCGGCGCATATCTTCGTCGGCATCCGCATCACCGACGGGGCCGAGCAGCGTGCGGCGGTGCTCGCCGGCCTGCGGGATGCGGGCTACGACGTGGTCGACATGAGTGGCAACGAGATGGCGAAGCTGCACGTCCGCTTCATGGTCGGCGGACGTTGCCCAGGGCTCGCCGACGAGCGCCTGTTTCGCTTCGAGTTTCCCGAGCGCCCCGGCGCTGCGCTCGACTTCCTCAACGCCATCGGCTCGCGCTGGAACATCTCGCTGTTCCACTACCGCAACCATGGCGCTGCCTACGGCCGCGTCCTGTGCGGTCTGCAGGTGCCGAAGAGGCAGTGGGCGGAGTGCCGGCGATCGCTCGATGCGCTGGGCTACGCCTATGTCGAGGAGAGCGACAACCCGGCGTACCGCCTGTTCCTCGGCACCGACTGACGACGCCTCGACCGGAGCTGCCGGACTACTCGCCGGCGAGGTTGAGCACGTAGTCCCAGTGCTCCGGGCGCACCGGTGTCACCGACAGCCGCGAGCCGGGTGCGAGCAGGAGCATGCCCTTGAGCTTGGCGGCGTGTGCCCGCAACGTGGCCAGCGTCACCGGCTTCGTCAGCTTCTTCTCGAACTGCACGTCGACCTGCAGCCAGCGCGGGTTCTCGCGCGTGGATTTCGGATCGTAGTGATCAGCTGCGGGGTCGAACTGCGTCGGGTCCGGGTAGGCACCGGAGACGATGCGCATGATCCCGACGACGCCCGGTTCGGCACAGCTGGAGTGGTAGAAGAAGGCCTTGTCGCCGGCCTTCATCTGGTCGCGGAACATGTTGCGCACCTGGTAGTTGCGCACGCCATCCCAGCCGGACGTCTTCTTCGGCCGCCTGGCCAGATCGTCGATCGAGAAGCAGTCGGGCTCGGATTTCATCAGCCAGTACGCCATACCAGACCTCGTTCGGTGACGGTGCCGTCCACGGGCCGATCCCAGGGATCGCGCGGCACGGCGGGAATGAGCTGTTGTGCCAGCGCCCAGCCCAGGCATGGCGGGTGCGCGATGCAGCGACGGGCGAGCAGGCGGTCGTAGTATCCGCCGCCGGCGCCGAGACGATAGCCGCTGCGGTCGAATCCCACCAGCGGCACGATCATCAGGTCGAGCCCGCGCCAGGGGCGGGCCCGCGTCAGCCGCGGTTCGGCAATGCCGTGGCGATTGCGGCGCATGCCCGCACCGGGCGTCCAGGCGACGTAGCGCATCGTGCCTGCCGCGCCGATGCGCGGCACGTACAGCAGCTTGCCGGCGCGCAGCGCGGCATCGATCAGCGGCGTCGTCGGCAGCTCGCTTCCGGATGCCAGATAGATTCCGACGTGCCGCGCCTGGCGCCAGATCCGCGTTCGTACCAGCACGGCCGTTGCGCGTTGCGCGGCCCTGAGCCTTGCCGGTGTGGGAATGCGAGCGCGCTGCGACCGCAGTTGGCGGCGCAGCGCGCGCTTGAGTTGGGTGGTGTCTCCCGCCTGTGCCGTCATCCGGTCATCGACCTTGAGACGAAGTCTCAAGTGGGCACCTCGCCGCACCATCGGGCTTCCCACTGCGAAGGTGGGCCTGCACGCCCGGCGCGGTTACGGCTCCCTAAGGGTGCAAATAGGCTCAAGGGGTTCCAGACCGGCTGTCGAACACCGCAGGAGACACGCGACAAGCATAGCATCGACGCTCCGGTCCGGTCGGCGCCGGCGGTCGCGTGCGCGCTGCCGACGATCACTCGATCGACAAGGTGGAATCGATGTCCAGCGCCAGTTGGCGCAGGCGGTGGACCGACTCCGGGCTCGCGCTCGCAACCCCTTCAACGCCCTTGAGTTCGAGCAGTTCGCGCGCGATGTTCAGTGCCGCCATGACGGCAATCTTCTCGGTGCCGAGGGCCTTGCCGCGGCGGCGGATGCTGGTCATGCGCTCGTTGAGGAAGTCGGCGCTCTTCACCAGCGCCTCGTGCTCCTCAGCCGGGCAGATGACGCTGTACTCCTTGCCCATGATGCGCACGGTGATCGACAGCGGTTCGTCAGCGGGCTTCTGCCCCGGATCCCTGGTACTCACGCTTCGTGCTCCGATTCGGACTCGAGCGAACGCACGCGATCGACGATGCCTTCGATACGCCGCCGCAGCTCGGCATTGAGTGCCAGCAGGCGATCACGCTCCTGCAGCGCGCGCTTCTGCTCGAGGCGCGCCTGCCGGAACGCGGCGATCAGGCGCTGCACGCGCTCTTCGAGTTGCTGGACTTCGGCATCGATCATTGAACGGCAGTTTCCAGTGTCCAGCGTCCAGTTTCCAGCAAAAAAAAGGTGCCGGCAACGGTAGGCACCGGATTCGAAGGGATGCCGTCGGCGCGCGCTGCAACGCGAAGCGCCCGGGGGTGGTGCCCCCGGGCGCCTGCGGGAAACGTCAAACCGGAAGCGGCCTTACTGCAGCAGCAGGAACATCGCGCCCTGCCCACGACGGATGTGCAGCAGCAGTTGGCCCTTGCTCTTGGCGACGTCGCGGAACGCTTCCATCGTCGCCACCGGCTTGCGGTTGACCGAGAGGATCACGTCGCCCTGGCGCAGGCCGGCGCGTGCCGCCGGCGAACCGGACTGCACCGACTGCACGACGATGCCGCGGTCAGCCGCAGCGCCGCGCGCACTTTCGTCGACCGGTGCGAACGTGGCGCCGGCCAGGCGTGGGTGCAGCTCCTCGCCGGATGAGGCGGCTTCGTCGTCCTTGCCCACGGTGACGGTGATCTTCTTGCGCTTGCCGTCGCGGATCACGGTGAGGGCAACCTTGTCGCCGACGCGCAGCAGCCCGACGATGTTGCGCAGCTGGAGGAAGTCGTTGATGGTCTTGCCGTTGGCCTCGACGATGATGTCCTCGGTCTTGAGTCCGGCCTTCTCTGCCGGCGAATCCGGCAGGACGCGGGTGACGACGGCGCCGCGCGTATCCTTCAGGCCGAAGGCTTCGGCGAGATCGGGTGTCAGGGGCTGGCCCATGATGCCGATGCGGCCACGCTCCACTTCACCGTGCTCGACGAGCTGCGCCATGACGCTCTTGGCGAGGTTGACCGGGATCGCGAAGCCGATGCCGATGTTGCCGCCCGAGCGCGAGAAGATCATCGACGGAACGCCGACCAGCTCACCGCGCAGGTTGACGAGCGCGCCGCCGGAATTGCCCGGGTTGATCGAGGCGTCGGTCTGGATGAAGTCGCCATAGCCATTGGAGACGCCGGTGCGGCCGAGCGCGCTGACGATGCCGCTGGTCACCGTGTGTCGCAGGTTGAACGGTGACCCGATGGCGACAACGAAGTCGCCCACCTCGATCGCGTCGGAGTCGCCCATCGGCACCGCCGTCAGGTTGTCCGCCTTGACCTTGAGCACCGCCACGTCGGTCTCCGGATCGCCGCCGACCAGTTCCGCGTCGAACTCGCGGTCGTCGTTGAGATAGACCTTGATCTCGGTCGCACGCTCGACCACGTGGTTGTTGGTCAGGATGTAGCCATTGCCCGCATCCACCACGACACCGGAGCCCACGGACTGGAATTCGCGCTCGCGCGGCACGTCAGGCACGCCGAAGAAGCGGCGGAACATCGGGTCGTCCATGAAGGGGCCGAACGGGTTCTGTACCTCGACGGCGCCGGTGACGGAGATGTTCACCACGCCGGGCATCACCTGCTTGAGCATCGGCGAAAGCGTCGGCAGACCCTGCTGCGTGGCCGGCGCGGCCAGCGGAATGTCGGCGCGCGCCGGCGGTGGGGCGCCGGTCATCACCAGCGCGGCAGCGACGATCGAGGCGGAAACCGCCAGGGGGGCGACGACTTTCACGGCGAGATCTTTGGACATCGGGTTCCTTTATCGGGAAAAGACTGGATTGCGCGCCTATGACCGCGCTGCAGCATCCGAGTTTCACGCGGGCCGGGCGGGCCCTGGCGTCAGCGCAGCCGGATCTGCGGGTTCAGGCTGTAGCGGCCGGTGATCCCGCCCTGCGCCAGAATGTGGCCCTGCAGGGCCTGACGCAGGTCCGCGAGCGTGAACGCCTCTCCCAGGTCGCAGCGCTCAAGATCGGTGGCGTAAACCTCGAATCGATAGTGGTGCACGCGTGCATCATTCCAGGGCGGGCACGGGCCGTCGTAGCCGAGGTAGCGGCCCTCCATCTCGGGGTCGCCGGCGAACCAGCCGGTGTAGTCGTTCAGCCCCTGGCGTGCGCCGTCGGGCCCGCCGGGCGCCGTCTTGCCGCGCGCCGTCACCGACGCCGAGCAGCTGCCCTCGGCGATCTCGGTCACCTCGACCGGGATGTCCACCATCAGCCAGTGGACGAACTCCGCGCGTGGCAGGTCCACGGGGACCTGGCGGCCTTCCTGATTGACGTCATCCGGCCGTGTCGGTGCGTCGCCGTCGATGCAGGTCACGACGAAGCTGCGCGTGCCGGGCGGGGCGCCGCTCCAGGCCAGGTGCGGATTGCGGTTGTCGGCCAGGCGGACATGCGTCTTCGGGGATTTGACGGCAAACGCGCAACGCCCGGGGATGCGACCATTGGCGCGAAAGCTGCGGCTCACGACTTTCATCCGGCTGATCTCCTCGTCGATTCGACTGGGCCGCAATAGTACCGGCAGTTCCGCTCAGCGCCAGCGTGCGCCGCTGCCGTCGAGCAGGCTCCGCCGCAGGCCGCGGCCCAGCGTCGCCATGCCCTGCGCCAGACGCTCGGCCAGGCGCGGGCGACGCTGGAAGCGCAGTTCGATCAGCTCGGTCGTGTCGACCTTTCCCAGCAGGTAGTCGTCACTGGTCTGCAGGGCGTCGACCAGCTTCAGATCCACGGCCCGGAGCCCGAACCAGTGCTCGCCCGTCGCGACCCGGGCGAGGTCGAGCTGCGGGCGATGTTCGGTGACGAAGTCCTTGAACAGGCGGTGCGTGTCCTCGAGCTCCTCGCGGAACTTCGCCCGGGCGCCCTCCGTGTTCTCCCCGAACAGCGTGAGGGTGCGCTTGAACTCGCCGGCGGTGTGCAGCTCGTAGTCCACGTCCATGCGCCGCAGCAGCCGGTTGAAGTTCGGCAGCTGGGCGATGACGCCGATCGACCCCACGACGGCGAAAGGCGCGGCGATGATGCGGTCGGCGACGCAGGCCATCAGATAGCCGCCGCTGGCCGCCACCTTGTCGATCGCCACCGTCAACGGCACCGAGCGGGACTTGAAGCGCGCGAGCTGCGAGGCGGCCAGCCCGTAGGCGTGGACCAAGCCGCCCTCGCTTTCGAGCCGCAGCAAGACCTCGTCGCCGGACTGCGCCAGCTGCAGTACGGCACTGATCTCCTCGCGCAGGGCCTCCACTGCGTGTGCGTGCAGGTCGCCGTCGAAGTTGAGCACGAAGACGCGGGGGCGCGGCGACTCCCGGCCCTTGTGGCGGGCCTTGTCCTCGGCCTTGCGCTGCTTCTGGAGGGCCTTGAGTTCGGCGTCGGGCAGCACCGCCTCGCGCACGGCGTCCGCCAGGTCCCGAAAACGCTGGTTGAGACTGCGAATATCCAGCCTTTCGCCGTGCCTCAGCGAGTTCAGCGACCGTACAGCGTTGATCGCGATAGTAATGATCGCCGCGGCGGCCAGCACCACGGTCACCGATTTGGCGAGGAAGATCAGGTAGTTTTGCAGGAAGGTTTCAAGCATGACGTGGTGCAAAATTCGGAATCGAGCGATATAGTATTTGTGAGACCGGGTGTTCGCGCTCCCTGCTTGCCGTTCAAATCGATAGCGGCGCGCCGGTTTGGGAACTCAAAAAGGAACTGACGAGGTCGACAATGAGAATTAGGGGATGCCTCCTGGCGGCTGCTGCGCTGACCGCGGTCCCGGTCGCTGCCAACGCGGAGACGATGTATCCGAAGTGGACGATTCAGGGCGGATACTCCCATGCGTTTGCCGACGGCGCTCGCGCGTCCGGCGACGGAATGGGGTTCTTCGTCGGGGTCGGTGTGCCGATCACGCATTACTTCAACGTCGACTTCAGCGCCTACCATCACGGCTATTCCGATGATGGCGCGTCCAAGCCGAACGAATGGACGGAGAACGCCATCAAGGCGGACTTCCTGTTCTATTACTCCCGCAACCGCGTGTTCTCGCCGTATGTCGGCTTCGGTGCCGGCTGGGCCGAGAACGAGCTCGACGGCACCGGTTTCGAGGAGGATGGCAGCTTCTTCGACGCGGGCGTCGGTTTCCAGACCTTCCCGTTCAAGAGCACGACGCTGGGCTTCGTCTACGACATCCGCTATCGCTGGCTGTCCTCCGATGCCAACATCGGCGGCTCCGACAAGGTCGAGGACGTCATCGCCAAGGTCGGTCTCGTCGTGCCGTTCGGCACGTCGTATGCGGTCACCGCACCGCCGCCGGCCAAGGAGACTCCGCCTCCGGCTCCGAAGCCGCAGCCGCAGCCGACACTGGGTGGCGAGCGCCGCTTCACCGACGTGCTGTTCGCCTTCGACAAGTCCGACCTCACGCCGAAGGCGATGAGCGATCTGGACAGCGCCGCCTCGACGATCAACGAGCTGGCCGAGCAGGATCCGAACCTGCGCGTCAAGGTCGATGGTCACACCGACTGGATCGGCACCGATGGCTACAACCAAGGCCTCGGCGAGCGCCGCGCCAGCGCGGTCAAGACCTACCTGATCCGCAAGGGTGTGGCTGCCGACAAGATCGACACGACGTCCTACGGCGAGTCCAAGCCGGTCGCGACCAACGAGACCGACGAGGGCCGTCAGCTCAACCGTCGCGCGGAAGTCCGCACGACGACCGAGTAATCGGGCGCCGCGAGCCTCGAACCCCCGCTGCTGCCGGCAGCGGGGGTTTTTCTTTTGGTGCGATCCGTGGTTCACGAACACAGGCGTCAGGGCTGTCTGGGGTCGCGATGAGCGCTATCGGGAACCCACCGGCTGCGGACGCAGAAAGTGCGGCGGCCATCGACCGTTTCCTCGACCGTCTGTGGCTGGAGCGCGGGTTGTCGCGCAACACCCAGGCCAGCTACCGCTCGGATCTGTCTTTGCTGGCTCGCTGGCTGGCGTCGCGCGCAGTGCCGCTCGTCGAAGCCGGCGAGGTCGATCTGCGGGAGTACCTGGCTGCGCGGGCGCTGAGTCCGCGCTCGCAGGCGCGCCTGTTGTCGGCACTGCGCCAGTTCTACCGGCACCTGTATGCCGAGCGTCAGCGCGCCGACGATCCGACGGCGCGGCTGGACTCTCCCAAGGCCGGTCTGCGCCTGCCCAAGACGCTGGCGGAAACGGATGTCGAGCGCCTGCTCGATGCCCCCGATATCGGCACTCCACTGGGTGTGCGCGACCGGGCCATGCTGGAGCTGATGTACGCCTGCGGCTTGCGGGTGAGCGAGCTGGTGGGGCTGCCGCGCACGAGCGTCGATCTGAGGTCGGGTGTCGTTCAGGTGCTGGGGAAGGGCGGCCGCGAACGTCTGGTGCCAATGGGCGAGCACGCCATGGACTGGATGCAGCGCTATCTGCGCGAAAGCCGGCCCGAGCTGGCGGATGGCCGCGACGCCGAAGGCCTGTTCCTGACCGTCCGCGGAAAGCCGATGACCCGCCACAACTTCTGGCGACTGATCAAGCAGTACGCGGCACGCGCCGGCATCCGCAGCGCTTTGTCCCCACATACGCTGCGCCACGCCTTCGCCACCCACCTGCTCGAGCACGGCGCCGACCTGCGCTCGCTGCAGGCCTTGCTCGGCCACGCCGATCTCTCCACGACGCAGATCTACACGCACGTGGCGCGTGCGCGCCTGCGCGACCTCCACGCTCGTCATCATCCGCGCGGCTAACATGGCGACCCTCGGTTCGCGGCGCGGAATTCGCATCGTGGCTTGCTGTCATAATGCCGCCCTGTTCCCGTTTCGGATTCCTCATGAAAACCTCCTTGTTTGCGCTGATCGCGGCCTTGGTGCTCGCAGGCCTGTTGATTACCGCGTGTGCGCCCGAGCGTGGGTCGACGGCGCCGGCCGGCAACGTCGCTGTGAGCGATGCCGGCCTGGAGGCGGTGCGTGATGCGGTGACCGGAGCGCTCCCGGACGTGAAGCGCGACAACGTCCAGCCATCGGCCATTCCGGGGCTGTACGAGCTGAGCCAGGACGGTCAGTACGGCTACATCACCGGCGACGGTCGCCACCTGATCGACGGCGATTTGATCGATCTGGTCACCCGCGTCAACCTGACCGAGAACAAGCGCAAGGACGTGCGCGTCACCGAACTGGCGGCGCTCGGCGAGGAGAACATGATCGTCTTCGCGCCGGAGAAGACCGAATACGCCGTGACCGTCTTCACCGACATCGACTGTGGCTATTGCCGCAAGCTGCACCGCGAGATCGAGGACTACAATGCTCGCGGCATCGCCATTCGCTACGCGTTCTATCCGCGTGCCGGGCCCAACTCTCCGTCGTTCCGCAAGGCCGAGTCGGTCTGGTGCGCGGATGATCGCAAGCAGGCGCTGACGTTGGCCAAGCAGGGCGGTGACATCCAGAACGAGGCCGGCTGCGAGAATCCGGTGGCGCGCGAGTACATGCTCGGCGCCCAGCTCGGCTTGCGCGGTACGCCGATGATGATCCTGCCCGACGGCGAGGTCGTAAACGGCTACATGCCGGCGGACGCGCTGGCCGAGCGCCTGCAGATGAAGGAACAGGGATAGGGCAGGGGCTGGCTCTGTAGCCCACCCCGCATACGGGGGCTAGGCGGACTGCGGTGCTCCGGCGCACAGTTCGCGCACGAACCCCCGCCACGTCCATGAAAGTTCTCGTCGTCGGAGGCGCCGGATATATCGGCGCTCACATGTGCAAGCTGCTCGCGGAGAGCGGCTTCGAACTGGTGGTCTGCGACGACCTGTCGACAGGCCACCGCGCTGCATTGCGCTGGGGCAGGTTCATCCAGGCCAGCATTGGCGATGCGGCCGCTCTCGACTCCCTGTTCGTTCGCGAGCGGCCTCGTGCGGTCATGCACTTCGCCGCCTGCTCGCTGGTGGGTGAATCCGTCCGCGATCCGCTCAAGTACTGGCGCAACAACGTCGGCAATACGCTGACCCTGATGGAGGCGATGCGTCGACACGGTGTTGCTCGATTCGTCTTCTCGTCCACGGCTGCCATATTCGGCGAACCCCGGGCTGCGTCCATTGATGAAGATCACCCGACGCAGCCGCTCAACCCCTACGGTCGAACCAAGCTCGCGATCGAACAGGTCCTGCGCGATGCCTGCGCGGCCTACGATTTGCGGGCCGTTGCCCTGCGTTACTTCAACGCTGCTGGTGCTGACCCATCGGGGCTGATCGGCGAATCCCACGAGCCGGAAACGCATCTGATTCCGCGCCTGTTGCGGCGCGCGGCGGGGGAAAGCCTGGATGTATGCATTTTCGGCAGCGACTATCCCACGACGGATGGCACCTGCGTGCGCGACTACATCCACGTCAACGACCTTGCCGACGCGCATCTGCGTGCGCTGCAGCAACTGGAGCGCGAGGAAGGATTCCAGTGCTACAACCTGGGCAACGGTCGCGGCTACACGGTACGAGAGGTCATCACTGCGGTCGAGGATGTCGTCGGTGGTGCGCTGAACATTCCCGTTGGCCCTCGTCGCGAAGGCGATCCTGCTGCGCTGGTGGCGAGCAGCAAGAAGGCAACAGAGCTTCTAGGGTGGCGCCCGCTGCGCCCCGCCATCCGCGACATCATCGAATCGGCGTGGCGCTGGCACCGGGAGCCGCGTTTCTGAAGCCTACGCCCGTTCCGGCACGGCTCATGCATGAAGTAGACGCAGAGGCTCTGCCGCTCAGATCGAATGAATCTGAGAACCATGCCGCAACAGCCGTCATGTTTTTGCTGGATGATAGTATTCTTAAGGACACATTCACCGTGCAGCGTAATAATCATGGCCTTTAGGCCAGAAGGCTGAACGGGACGATCGCTAAATCAGGGGATGGGAGGAAGTCGAATGGACAGCGGGCGCGCCTGGGACGTAGGCGCAACGACAGGTCGAACCGTTGGGACCGTGCGTCTTGACGCGCCGTCTCCGACGAGCGACGAGTCCGCTGCCGGGCCTGCTCCGCGAAGCCTCACCTATCGGGTGATCAAGCGCTGCATGGACGTATCCGGAGCCTTGGTCCTGGGGGCGGTGTTTTCCCCCGTCATTGTCATCGTTACGGTGGCCTTGAGGCGGCAAGGTGGCTCGGTACTGTTTTCACACGAGCGCGTCGGCCGCGACGGACAACCGTTCAGCGTCTACAAGTTTCGCAGCATGGTGCCCGATGCCGAAGCGGTGCTGCAGGACCTGCTTGCGAGCGATCCGAAGCTGCGTCTGGAATGGCGGCGGGATCACAAACTGCGAAACGATCCGAGGATCACCCGTATCGGGCGATTCCTGCGCCGCACCAGTCTCGACGAACTTCCCCAGCTCATCAACGTGCTGCGTGGTGAGATGAGTCTGGTCGGGCCGAGGCCGGTCACTCGGTCCGAGATCAGCAAGTACGGTCGCGCGGTCTGTTTCTACCTGCGAACCAAGCCCGGTATCACGGGGCTGTGGCAGGTTTCCGGTCGTAACGACACCGACTACGTTCGCCGCGTCGCAATCGACCGCTACTACGCCGAGCGGGCCACCGTGTTCATGGACGTTGGCATCCTGCTGCGCACGGTCCTCGTCGTTCTCGGTCGTCGCGGCGCCTACTGACGACGAGTGCCGATCTTGCAGCCTGTGCCCGGCCCGGCTGCGGCATAGGCACCTCTCCGGAACGTAGCAGCACTCATCGCATCCGAACGACCCCGCCGACGCCATCCGTCCGCCTCACTGCAAGCTTCCCGTGGAGACTCTTTCCTGCTTCAAGGCCTACGACATCCGTGGACGCGTCCCGGATGAACTCAACGAGGCGATTGCCTATCGCCTGGGCGTCGCTTACGCGAAGCAGTTCGACGCGCAGCGTGTCGTGGTCGGGCACGATGTCCGCCACAGCAGTCGCCCCTTGCTCGAGGCGCTCGCCCGGGGGCTGACTGCTCGGGGCGTCGAAGTCATCGATATCGGGCTTTGCGGCACCGAAGAGGTCTATTTCGCCACCTTCGACCGCGATCTGGATGGCGGCATCATGGTCACCGCGAGCCACAATCCGGCGGACTACAATGGCATGAAGCTCGTGCGCAGCAACGCTCAGCCCGTTTCAGGGGACAGCGGTCTGCGAGAACTGGAGCGCGCCGTAGCGCTCTCGTCCGATGGAGTCGCAGGTGAATTGCGGCTCGTCGGCTACGACGGCCGTGAGGCTTATGTTCGCCACCTGCTCGGCTATGTCGACGTGTCGCGGCTGAAGCCGCTGAAGCTGGTCGTCAATGCAGGGAACGGTACGGCGGGGCTCGTCATCGATGCGCTGGCGCCGCATCTGCCCTTTGAATTCGTGCGCATGCACCACGCGCCCGATCCCACGTTTCCAAACGGCATCCCCAACCCCCTTCTGCCCGAGAATCGGGCGGCTACCGCCGAAGCGGTTCGAGAGAGCGGCGCGGACTTCGGTATCGCCTGGGATGGCGACTTCGATCGCTGCTTCCTGTTCGATGAGCAAGGCCGATTCATCGAGGGGTACTACATCGTCGGCCTCCTGGCCGAAGCGCTGCTCAAGCGAGACCCTGGCGCCAAGATCATTCACGATCCGCGACTGACCTGGAACACCATCGATATCGTGCGGGCGAGCGGCGGGATTCCGGTGCAGTCCAAGACAGGCCATGCCTTCATCAAGGAGCGCATGCGTCTGGAGAACGCGGTTTACGGCGGCGAAATGAGCGCGCATCACTACTTCCGTGATTTTGCCTACTGCGACAACGGGACGATTCCGTGGCTGCTCGTGGCGGCGCTCGTCAGCGAGAAAGGTGCGCCCCTCTCCTCGCTCGTCGACGCGCGGATCCGTCGCTTCCCGTCCGGTGGCGAAATCAACCGCAGGGTTGCCAGCATCGCCGATGTTCTGAAACGCATCGAGGCCCGGTATGCCGACGCAGCGCAGGCCGTGGACCATACCGACGGCCTGAGCGTCGAGTATCCGGACTGGCGCTTCAATCTGCGTGCTTCGAATACGGAGCCCCTCCTGCGCCTGAATGTCGAGGCGCGAGGAGATGAGCAACTCATGCGAGTGCAGACCGGGCGGCTCCTGGCCCTGATTGACGAACTGCAGCCGTGAAGAACCCCACGATCGTTCCCGTCATCCTTGCCGGCGGCTCGGGGACGCGCCTGTGGCCGCTGTCTCGTGAAGCCTGGCCCAAGCAGTTTCTGAAGATAGGCAGCAACGAGCACACGTTGCTTCAGAGTACGGTGCTGCGTGCGCGAGCGATCGAGAACGCAGCGCCGCCCGTAGTCATTTGCGGAGACGTCCATCGCTTCATCGTCGCCGAGCAGCTTCGCGAGATTTGCGCCAGCGGCGCTACGATCATCCTGGAGCCTCATGGTCGGAACACTGCGCCGGCGGCGGCGGTCGCTGCGCTGTTCTCACAGCAGAAGTACGGCGAAGACGCTCTTGTCTTCCTGATGAGTGCAGATCACGCCGTGGCAGACGTACCGGCGTTTTGCGAGGCCAGCCGTATCGCAGCCCAGGTTGCTTCGGGTGGGTACCTGATGGTTTTCGGCATCAAACCGACTCGGGCCGAGACCGGCTACGGCTACCTGAAGCGAGGCAAGCCGTTGGGGAATGGCGCTTTCCAGTTGGAGCGCTTTGTGGAAAAGCCGGACCGGGAGCGAGCGGAAGCCTTCGTCCAGAGTGACGACTACGCATGGAACGGGGGGCTGTTTCTGTTTCGAGCCGATCTCTTTCTCAACGAGTTTTCGCGTATTGAGGGTGCGGACGGGAATCGAGGCGGTGGGAGCGAAGGAGCGGCAGGCTCCGGGCCACAGCGCGTCGCCTCTGAGGGTACCGTTGCCGCGTGCCGGCAGGCCTTGGCTCGCGCTGTGCAGGACCTGGATTTCGTGCGCCTGGACGCCGAATCGTTTGTGCTTGCTCCGGAGGATTCCATTGACTACGCCGTCATGGAAAAGACGGGCAGGGCTGCGCTCGTACCTATGGACGCCGGCTGGGACGATGTCGGGTCCTGGACCTACCTCGCCAAACTTCCGCTGGACGCCGCAGGCAACTATCAGTCGGGCGATGTCCTCTTGGAGGACAGCTCCAATGTCCTGGTCCATGCGCAGCATCGTCTGGTGGCGGCGCTGGGGGTCGATGATCTGGTGATTGTCGAGACCCAGGATGCCGTACTTGTGGCTCATCGCGGGAAGGTACAGCAGGTTCGCAGCATCGTCGCTCGGCTCAGGGCTGAGGGACGAGACGAGGGTGAACGACACCCGGTGGTTCACCGGCCCTGGGGAAGCTACGAAACGATTGCGACCGGCCCTCGTTTTCAGGTGAAGCGCATCGTCGTCAATCCTGAAAGCAAGTTGAGCCTTCAAATGCATCACCATCGCGCCGAGCACTGGATCGTGGTGTGCGGTACAGCGAAAGTGACGTGCGAGCAAAGGGAGTTCCTGCTTTCGGAGAACGAGTCCACGTACATTCCGCTGGGAGCCGCCCACCGTCTGGAGAATCCCGGCAAGCTTCCGCTCGAGCTGATCGAAGTGCAGTCCGGTAGTTACCTGGGGGAGGACGACATCGTACGGATTCAGGACGTCTACGGTCGCGTCTGATCGAACGAATCTGTCGTCACTGCGCAGCATGAGATGGCGCCGCATTCGCGGCCAGCTAAAGGAGTTACGACTTGCGAAAGCCGGGCTCGTCACTTAGGTTGTGTTCAACCGTTGAACGCAGTGGTCGCTGATGAATGCTGACGACGTCCGTTTTCGCATCGTTCGCCTGATTGAACAGAGGCCCGAAATCACTCAGCGCGAACTCGCGGCCGAGTTGGGCGTGAGTTTGGGCAAGGTCAACTACTGCTTGCGAGCGTTGGCCGAAAAGGGGCACGTGAAGCTCACGAGATTTCGGAGAAGGTCGAACAAGATGCACTACGCCTATCTGTTGACTCCTGCAGGGGTGCAGGCGAAGGCGAGCGCGACCCTGCAGTTTCTGCGAAGCAAGGTGGAGGAGTACGAGCGCCTCAGGCTTGAGATCGAAGAGCTGAGTGCGGAGCTTCGGGTGGATACAGAGCAGGCGAGTCAACGCGATGAAGCGTCTTCCACATGACTTCGAGGGTGTGTGCCGCGGCTATGCCAACCAGCGCACAGGACGAACGCTGCGGATCAAGCAGAATCATCAGTTGATTTCAGGGGTGATTGCAGCCGACTCGCGTACCGCGCTCGGCCTGCGAATCCAATGACAAACATCAGACGTGCATTCCGAAGCGCCAGATAGCCAAGCTTTGCCGAGAGTTGTCGATCAGACATCGAAGTCTGTGAAGGGGCTCCGGCATATGCTTTTCAGCGGCGCCCTCTGGTCCGGTGCCGGCAAGCTTCTCTCCATGGCGAGCCAACTATTGCTCACCGTGGTCTTGGCGCGCGCGTTGCCGCCTTCCGAGTATGGCCTGTTCTTTGTCGCGATCAGCTCGATCATGATTCTGGCCAGTGTCGGCACGGTCGGCATGGACCAAGTCATCGTGCGTTTCGCTGCACCCCTTGCCAGCGCGGGGGCGCGAAGTGCCATGCGTCGTCTGGCAATACGATGTCTGACGGTCGTGCTCGCTGCGACGACGGCTGTCTGCATCTCCCTGTTTCTTCTCCTGCCGTGGCTGCTCGGTGTCGTCATCAATGCGCCCGGTTTGATCGAGTATCAACTCGTAGTTCTCGCATGGCTGTTCTCGGCGACAGTGCAGCGCTTCCTGGCCGAAACCTTCCGCGGCATGCATGACATCCGGATGGCCACGCTTCTGGGAGGCGTCAGAAACAACGGCATCAGCAATGCGGTTGGTGCCACGCTCGTGATCACGGTGCTCTGGTTCTCGGGCCTGCTCAGCCTGGAGACCGCCTTGCTGAGCATGTTGCTCGTGTCCGTTGCCATCGTCTTCGCGGGGTTCGTGGCGCTCAGGCGGCGGCTTCGCGAACTCCCGGATGACGTGGGGGGAGAGGGGGAACAGGTGCCTCACGCCCTTCTGCCCGTTGGGGGGCTGGTGCGGGAGGGATGGCCACTGTGGACAGCCATCATGATTGCGGCACTGTACACGCAGAGCGGCGCTTGGCTGGTCAGCGCGTTCGACAGCGACGACGGCGTCGCTCTTTTCGGCGTGGCCCAACGATTGGCGTTGGTGCTGATAGCCCCCGCACTCGTGATCAACGCCGTTTTGCCTCCTGTTGTCGCGACGTTGCACGCGTCGGGGAACATGCCAAAGCTGGAGCGGACGGTCCGCTCCCTCGCTGGCTTGAGCCTGCTTCCTTGCGCGGCGCTGGTGGTGGTGTTGCTGATCTGCGGAAAGACACTGCTGGGCCAGCTTTTCGGAGACTTCTATTCATCAGCATTCACCCTGCTGATGGTTCTCTGCGTCGGTCAGCTGATCAACGTGGCGGCGGGCGCCTGGCAGATCGTCCTGCCAATGACGGGGCGAAGGCACTTCATGCTTGGCACTGTTCTTGCCGCCTTGTTTGCCCAGGCAACGGCCAGCGTTGCGCTGGGGTCGTACCTCGGGGTGCTGGGCGTAGCAATAGGCTTCTCGGTTGGTCAGCTTGTTGGAAATCTCGTTGGTGTCGTACTGGTCAGGAGAAGCCTCGGAATCTGGATATTCGCATCGGTCGACGTGGCCGTGATCAAGGAGGCAGTGACGATGATTCGCGCCAGGTTAGGCCGCGGCAGGGCCAAGCTCGCCGAGGGCGTCTGACGATGAGCGTCGAAAGCCAGAAGTACGACGCCTTTCTGTCCCGGACTGTGGAGTTGCTTCACGAGATCGCCAGGGATTTCAGTCCGGCCGTGCTGGCCAATGGATTCGGCCCGGAGAGCATGGTGATCACGGACCTGATCGCACGGCACCGGCTCGGTATCGACATCATCTCGCTGGATACCGGGCGCCTCCCGGAGCAGACGCACGAACTGGCGGATAACGTCCGCAAGCGCTACGGCCTGACCGTGCGCATGGTCTCGCCCGACCCTTCCGAGCTGGAGCCGTGGATTGCCGAGCACGGTACGAACGCGTTCTATCGGAGCGTGGATCGTCGGCGCGAGTGCTGCGCAATCCGGAAGGTCCAGCCGCTGAAGAAGGTGCTTGAGGGAAGGAAGGCTTGGTTGACCGGGCTGAGACGCGAGCAGTCGGTCACGCGCAGCCACCTCGGTGAACGGGTGTGGGACTCCGTGCATGGGCTGTACAAGTTCAATCCGATGCTCGAATGGAACCACGAAGCGCTCTGGTCATACATTCGCGAACACGCCGTGCCCTACAACGCGCTCCACGATGCAGGCTATCCGAGTATCGGATGCGCGCCGTGTACCCGGGCCATCTCGCCGGGGGAGGATGCGCGAGCCGGGCGCTGGTGGTGGGAGCGCGACGAGGTGAAGGAGTGCGGTTTGCATATGGATCCGTCGACCGGCCGCCTTGCGCGGAGTGTCCGGCCGCGGGATGGTGAGAGTTCGGTGCGACAGCAGCTTGTTGGCAAGCCGCCGGTCGCGAGTGAATCCGCGGGAACATCGGCGACGCGAGCCGGGAAAGCAGTCAGAGACTCACAATCGGGAGACAGAAAAATGAAAGTACTCGTTCTGGGCGGTGATGGATTTTGTGGCTGGCCGACCGTGTTGCACCTCTCGGCGCTGGGACACGACGTGGCGATCGTCGACAACCTGTCTCGTCGCAACATCGACGTCGAGTTGGAATGCGAATCTCTCACGCCGATTCGCCCCTTGGGCCAGCGGCTGAGGGCGTGGAAAGACCTCACAGGGCGAGATGTCGCCTTCCACAACTTCGATGTCGCCGTCAACTATCAGCGGATGCTCGATCTGCTCAAGGAGTGGCGCCCGCATGCGATCGTCCACTTCGCCGAGCAGCGAGCGGCGCCCTACTCGATGAAGAGCAGCTTCCACAAGCGTTACACGGTCAGCAACAACATCAATGCGACCAACAATGTGCTGGCAGCCGTGGTCGAGAGCGGACAGGACATCCACATTGCGCACCTCGGCACGATGGGTGTCTATGGATACGGTACCGCCGGAATGAAGATTCCCGAGGGTTACCTGCAGGTCAAGGTAGAGGTTGACGGCGGACGCCTCGTCGACAACGAAATCCTGTATCCCGCGAATCCGGGCAGCATCTATCACATGACGAAGACGCAGGATCAACTGCTGTTCTTCTACTACAACAAGAACGACAAGGTCCGGGTGACCGACCTGCACCAGGGCATCGTGTGGGGTACGCAGACAGAACAGACGCGTCTGGACGAACGCCTTATCAATCGCTTCGACTATGACGGTGACTACGGCACGGTACTGAATCGCTTCCTCATGCAGGCTGCTGTCGGCCATCCGCTGACGGTGCACGGCACCGGCGGGCAGACGAGAGCTTTCATCCATATTCAGGACACGGTGAAGTGCATCCAGCTCGCGCTCGAGAATCCGCCCGAGCCCGGCGATCGGGTGCACATCTTCAACCAGATGACAGAGACCCATCGAGTCAGGGACCTGGCGAAGATGATCTCTGACCGCACTGGCGCGAAGGTGGATTTCGTGGCGAATCCGCGGATCGAAGCGGACGAGAACGAGCTGCATGTCGCCAACGACAGATTCCTGCATCTTGGCCTCGAGCCGATCACCCTGGGCGATGGCCTGATGGAAGAAGTGACGCAGATCGCTCGAAAGTATGCCGATCGTTGCGATCACAGCAAGATTCCCTGTGTGTCGAACTGGCGTAGCGGAAAGCTGGCTCCGGAGTCGGATGGTGGCCGCAAGGGTGCAGAGGCGCCGGCTGCGGCCGGAAGCCCGCAGGGAAGGAATGTCTAGCGTGGCGGGCGTGACGATGCTGGAGAGAGGTGTTCTAGCTACTGTGCCAGTTCGGCAGACATGAACGTAGGGCCACAACAAAAGCTCTTCCCGGAGGTCGCAGCTGGTGGCTATTCCCGCCACGACGGTGGCGTCCACTTCTACGGGCGGGTCAACGCACTGATCCGTCCGGATTCCGTAGTCGTGGATCTGGGGGCGGGGCGCGGGCGGGGTATCGTGGACGATCCGGTCACGTTCCGACGCCGGCTTCGCGAACTGAAGGGGCGGTGCGCCAAGTTGGTCGGTCTCGATCCGGATCCTGCGGTCCTCGACAATCCGGGCGTGGACGAGGCGTACGTTATCGATCCGCAGAGGCCGTTGCCGATGGATGACGGGTCGGTGGACCTCATCATCAGCGACTACGTCCTCGAACACGTTGACGATCCGACGTTCTTCTCGAGTGAGATCGACCGCATCCTCAGGCCTGGCGGCTGGCTATGTGCGCGCACCCCCAACCGATGGGGCTACATAGGCCTTGCGACAACGCTTGTCCCCAACCGCTGGCACGTAGCGGTCTTGCGCCGCGCCCAACCGGATCGCAAATCGATAGACGTGTTTCCCACACGTTACAGAATGAACACGAGGTCGGCATTGCGTCGATGTTTCCCGCCGGCACGATACCTTCACGCGGTTTACGGTCATTTCGGCGAGCCCCGCTATTTCGGTCATTCCGCTGTCCTGTGGCGAGCGATCATGTTTGCCGCGCGATTGACTCCGGAAGGACTCGCGCCAACGCTGATGGTCTTCATTCAGAAGCGCGGGAAGCCGGACCGTTGAATCGGCTGCATCGAAACCACCGCCCTCTTCGTTGTCGGGAACGAGACGATTCACGCTAGACCCACTGCCCTGAGCCCCTCATGCAAACTGTTCATCTGGATTTTGAGAAAGCGCCAAAGTTGTATCACTCCCTGATAGCGGAGCTGGCAGCCGAATACACCCCAGCGGGAAAAGTCCTCGATATCGGTAGTGGCGGAGGGCAGATTCTTCGGGAGTTGCACCGCCTGCGCCCCGAGCTCGAGCTGTATGCCGCTGACGTGCAGTCGCACGGATTCTCCAAGATCGAGCACATCGTCTCAGGGACCTTCCTTCTGTCGGAAGATTCGTTCGATATCTCCGCCGCCGGATCGGGTTACGACACCATCATTCTTTGCCATGTCCTCGAGCACCTCAACAATCCTGTTGACGCGGTCCGCAAGATCTTCGATGCCTTGAAGCCGACAGGGCGTCTTGTCGTAGCGGTGCCCAACCCCGTCAATCCGGCCAACTTCATGAAGGCGGCCTTTCGCAAGTATCAGGCGAACCAGGGCCATGTCATGACCTGGGACCGTGGACACTGGCTGAACTTCCTGACCAACATCCTCAAGGCAAAGGTCATACGCCTAGATCATGACGAGGTGTTTCTCTTTCCGAGGAGAACGCCGGTCAGCTCTCCGCTCAAGAAGGTTGAGATCGGACTCTCGAAACTCTTTCCAGGCTGGTCCTTCTCGAATATCGCTGTTCTCGAGAAGGCGTAGATACTGATGGCGGGTACCTTCGCCGGACCGTTCGGAGGCAGGCTGCCGCAGCGCCACCGGCGCGTCAGAGGGGCGTCGCGGTGACCGGCTCCTTGAAGGTGCCCTTCATGGCGTGTTCGATGATGCTCGCCTTTCCATGCGTAGCGCAGCAGCAGACGCCGTTCTGGATCGCCGCAAGCCAGCCCACGCGGATCGACCTGCAGGTGTCAGGCATTCTGAAGGACTACGCATCAGTCGTGGCACTACGCATGCCGGCAGGGCGCGGCGACGCAGAAGCAGTGGCACGGCTGCGCCGCCGCGCAAGTGACGTGCCGTTGCTCATGTATGCTTGGGTGAACCGCAACATCGCAGGTACGCCGGGAAGCACGGGGCTCTCGGACTGGATCGAGCGGAACCCGCACAAGTACCTGATCGCATCGCGGGGTGGCAAGACGATCCCCGGTTTCGGCAAGGTGACCGATGCCGGCTATCGCTCGCGCATGGCCGAGACGATCGGAAACGCCGTGAGGAAGGGGGGGTATGACGGAGTAGCACTTGATCTGCTGGTCCGTACACCCAGATACAGGCCCAGGCCGCTCGCCAGACTCTGCGCAAAGGAGGTCGACTTCTGTCGAGCTTACGCCGAGGGCATCGACAAGATGCTGCAGGTACTCAGGCAGAGCCTGGGGCAACGAACCATTCTCTACAACGGGCTTTGGAACTTCGGGCCTGATTCCGTCAAAGATCAGGCCAGCCTCTTGTCGGTCGCAGATGCAGCGATCATCGAGTATTTCGGCGGCGAACCCGAAGACGAGAGTGCCAGTTTCTCGAGCGATATCCAGCCCTATCTCGAGTCCATGGTGTCCGCATCCGCAGACCGTCGCGTCTACGCGTTCGGCCGCGGACGCTGGTCGTACACGGATTATGCAGAGGACTACGCGCGGCAGCGCTACCTTTACGCTGCCTATCTGCTCGCTGCAGGACCGCACACTGCCTTCAAGTATCACGCGACGTTCCAGCACCCGACAGTGCGCGGAAGAAGCGGCGGGCTTTCCGTGTATGCCGATTGGCGGGTGTCTCTCGGGCCGGCGGAAGGTCGATTCCGAGCGCACGACGGGCTCTTCACCAGGCAGTATCGTTCTGGGCTGGTAGCGGTTGCTCCCGACGACGGAGAAGGTGGCGTGCTGAGCCTGCAAGGCGAGTACTACACCCCCGAAGGTGATCGTATGAGCGGACGCAGGGTCCTGCTCCCGGGGACGGGGGTGATCCTTCAGAGGAGTGCCCCACCCGAGCGAAGTCCGCTACGTATCGATTTGACAGGTTTCTCGGACCTGCCTGGTGCTGCGATGCAGTCGGAGAATGGTGGCAGGTACCTCAGCATTCCCGCGCGAGAAGAGGGCAGTGAGCGCCTGCTGGATATCGAACGCTCAATGACCCCACGCTCGACCGTTCGACTGAGCTGGCGACCGACGGCACGGCACTGGGAGTTCTATCTGCGGGCGGAGGTCGATGATCCGCAGCGCAGGCAGGAGTTTGCCTGGGTCAAGGTGACAGAAGGCGGCGCGAGCATCATCGCTGCGCCGGCGCAGCCACGTTGGCCCGCACCGAGTTCGCAGAAAGTACAGCGGCAGGTGGGGGCTTCAGAGGTGGCGCTGGCTCCGGAGTGGGCGAGTCTGTCAGTTGATGGCCGGAGCGTCTTCTCTGATAGCAGCCTGTCGTTCAGAAGGTGGCACGGCATTCAGTTCGCAGGTCCGGTCGGTCTTCGCGAGATCAGGCTTGAGTCATGAGCGGGCGCCCCACAGTCAAAAACACGAGGCTTCCTGATTTTCTGATCATCGGGGCGCAGAAATCGGCATCGACTTTCGTTCAGACGGTACTCAGAGAGCACCCCGATGTGTACATGCCGAAAGACGAGACGCGGTTCTTCGAGGACCCTGAGTTCGGAGAAGGCGACAGCGATGCGTTGCGTGCGCTCTTTCGCGGATGTCACGAAAGGCGCCTCGGGATCAAGCGGCCGGATTACCTGGGGCGCCCCGAAGTGCCAGCGAGGATTCGCCGGATCATCCCCGACGCGCAGCTCGTCGTGGTGCTGCGCAATCCTATCGATCGCCTCCTTTCCGCCTACTACTTCTACGTCAAGCTGGGCTTTCTGCCGGTAGCGGACATCAACGTCGCCCTCGCGCGCCTGCTCGACGGCGAGGCATACGGCGGTCCCAAGGCGCGCGAGCTGCTGGAGTACGGAAACTATGCGACGCACCTGGAGCGGTACCGGGCCCTGTTTCCCGCCCATCAGATGCTGGTCCTGCTTCAGGAGGAAATCCAGGCTACCCCGAATGATGCGGTGCGCCGGCTGTGCAGCTTCCTGAGGCTGGAGCACTCATCCCTCGGCCCGCTTCCGGAGCTCGCCAATGCAGGCGTCTACTCGCTTTCGCGCCTGCGGCTTCTCACGCTCAGGAATCGATTCCTGTACGCCTACGATGCTGGCTCAGGCAAGCTCATCGAGAAGCGCCGGTATCCGCACCGTTGGCTGCCGGCTGCAGCGATCACGGCTCTGGACCGCTACGTCCTCAGGGGTCTTCTCGGAAACGACAAGCCAGAGCTCAGGGGCGACATCCGTGCACGTCTGGAGAGCTACTACGAGCAGGAGATTCAGCGTACCAGCGAGTTGATCGGCGTTGACCTTGGCAAGTGGCAGGTGTCCAGATGAACCTGCGTACGGCAGTGGTGCGCACCCGCTACTGGGTACGTACTTCGATCTCGCATATTCCCGCGCTGTACCTTCCGTTGATGCGCGCGAAGCAGCGTGACCCGGACGGCGCGACGATTGTCGGGCCACATACCGACCTGGTCATCGAAGCGTTTCCTAGAAGCGGCAATACGTTTGCCGTTGCAGCCCTCCGTCAGGTCGAGCCAAGGCGCTACGACATCGCCCACCACTGCCATGCGCCGGCACAGCTGATCCAGGCCGCTCGCTTGGGAAAGCCCATCGTTCTCATCGTTCGACGGCCACGCGACTCGGTGTTGTCGTTCATGATCCGGCACCCGGAAGTGGCGGTGCGGCAGGCACTGCAGTCATGGATTCATTTTCATGAGAAAGTCCTGCCACTGACAGGGCGATTCGTGATCGCCAGCTTCGAGCAGGTGACCGCGGACTTCGGTAGCGTGCTCGATCGAGTGAACGGACGTTTTGGCACGGACTTTCCCCGGTTCGAGCATACTTCCGGTAACGTGGACGCTTGCTTTGCCGCCATCGAGCGGCGCAATGCGCTGCGATTCGGTGATGGCGTGGTTCAGCAGACCAGTGTTGCGCGACCGTCAGCGGAGCGTCACCGGCGCAAGCTCGAGATCGAGCGTCACTGGGCGGGGCTGGAGGGGAGTCGTCTGGAGCGGCGGGCCGTTCACGTATACGAGCGGCTCATGCGCGAGGCCGAAAGATGATCGGACTCGTACGGATGTTGAGTGGTATCCGGGCGGCGCGGGCTGCAGTGTCGCTTGCTTCTGGAGGCACTTCTGCCGATGAGGTCCCGGCGAGGGGGCGCCGATGATACGCCGACAGAAGATTGCAGTGGTCGCCGTACTGGCCTTTGTATCGGCGCAGCCGTTGATCTGGTTCAGTCTGGTCCGGGGCGAGGGCTTCTCGGTCAAGCCAGTGCATCTGGCGTTCGCCGCAGTCCTCGGCGGCGCCCTGCTTGCATGGGGGCGGCAGGTTGTACGGTGGCCCAAGCGCGGACTGTCAGCAGCGTTCTTCGTACTCTTCGCCGCCTATCTCGTCTGGTGCTGGTCGACGCTGATCTGGAGTCCGTCGGTCGCTGGATTCGTTGCCATAGGCAAGGACACTGTCTACTTCGCCATGTTTCTCATCCTGTATGGCTCCTGGCGAAACATGCAGATGCAGGACAAGAACGTTGTTGGAGTCTGGGGCGCCGCTGCCGGTTGCCTGATGTTCCTGGCTGTGGCTGAACTCACATTCGCGCAACAGGGGCGCCACTTTCTCATCGAGTATGTTCAGGCGGCGGTGAGCCGCGACCTGGTCGCGCTGCAGTTCGGGTTCTATCCGAAGCTTTTCAATGCGGCTGCCGGTGGCGAGACGCTGACGCGCGACGACGCGAACTTCATCAGCACCTCGCTGCGGAACACACTGGTCGGTGCGTTCGTCCTCTACTTTTTCCTGACCAACGCGTATCGCCAGAATCGCCGCCGACGTGGCTCTCTCCGCTTGGCCGCTTCCTGGATATTCGGCGGCCTGTCGCTGATTCTCGTGGTGCTCAGCGTGAGCCGATCGAACTGGCTTGCTCTGGCATTGGGCATCGCTGCCGTTTCCATGTCGGCGTACTTCAAGAATCGGCGTCGAGGGGCCTCATCAGCGAGGCGCGGCATTCGTCTGTCGACGCTGCTGATCCTGATGTCGGCGATTGCTGCCTGTCTGCTACTGGCTGTGGTATCCGCAGAGGCGCTGGTGTCGGTCCTCGACGTAGTTGCGGCACGCGTTTCACAGATCGGCGACGACCCGCGACTGGCCATGATCCGGGAGTCGATGAAGGCCATCGGGGATCGTCCACTGACGGGTTACGGTATTGGAGCGACTCTGAGCGGGTCCATTGGCGTCGTTGCAGATGACATGCAGATTCACAACCTTTTTCTCGCTGCCTGGTATGAAGCGGGATATCCGGGATTCGTCATCGCAGTCGGCTTCTATGTCGTGCTCCTCGTGGTCTGGGCGAGGCACGTGATCTCGGGCGGAAGAGGCGACGAAGCGGTAGTGCGAGCGCAGATATGGGTCAGCGGCCTGCCGGCACTGCCGCTCGTGAGGATGATGGTAGGTGGTGGCGGAGGAGGGCTGTCCTTGATCGACATGACTTGTCTGGCCATATTCTTGGCGGAGTACGTCCGGGCAACTTCTGCTCCCGCGCCGGAGAGCTCTCCGACACGGGTGTCCACGATGCATATGCCGCTTGCGCGGGCTCGGGCCTAGGCGTGGGGTCATTGCCCGTAGGTCCCTTGGGAGTGCCGAGTGACAGGCAAGATCAGGGTCGCAGACCAACCCTCCATGCGCGTGCCAAGCGGCGTTGAGGATTTCGGTGTGCTGACGAACGGATGTCGAACGAAGAGGTAGGACGATGGGTACAACCTTGATAACGGGTGGACGAGGCTTCGTAGGTACGAATCTCGTCAAGCAGATGTCAGGAGAGCACCGCCTGCGCGTCTTCGATTCCCTCGAGCGATCGTCGCCAACCGGTTGGGAGCCGGATGCGGCCGAGATGGTTGTGGGCAATATTCTCGACGCCAAGGCGCTCGGAGACGCGATGGGCAGTATGGAGTCGGTCGTGCATCTGGCTGCCTACGGCTCAGTTGTCGAATCAGTGAGTGATCCCCTGACGAACTTCACCGCAAACGTTCAAGGAACGTTCAATGTGTTGAAAGCTGCGCTTGATGCGCAAGTCGGCCGAGTGATCTTTGCGTCGACGGGCGGCGCTCTCATAGGAGATGCCACGCCGCCAGTAAGCGAGGAATCGCTACCGAAGCCGATATCGCCGTACGGGGCCAGCAAGCTCTGTGGCGAAGCCTACGCGCACGCCTTCGCGAAGGCATCTGGACTGCACACCACTTGCCTGAGGTTCGGTAACGTCTACGGACCGCACAGCGCGCACAAGAAGGGGGCGGTGACGCTTTTCATCAAGGCCTTGATGCGCGATCAGCCGATCGTCATCTATGGAGATGGGTCTGCATCGAGGGACTACATCCACGTCGAGGACCTGTGCGCGGGCATCTCTGCAGCTCTTGGTGCAGAGTCTCCAGCAGGAGAGGTGTACCACCTGGCATCGCGCCGGGAGACAACCGTGCTTGAGCTCGCGCGCACGCTGAGGGACATTGCCGGAAAGCCGGCCCATCCCATCGAGTTCCGACCGGCCAGGGCCGGTGAGGTCGCACGCAACTTCGCGAGGTGCGACAAGGCGGAGTCCGCTTTCGGATTCCGCTCCCGCTGGACCTTGCAGGACGGCTTGGCGGCGACATGGGAGTGGTTTTCCGCTCTGGGCGACCAAGCGCTGCAGATCGAGACCTCGGACTCCTGATGCGCGTCCTCAGCATCATTCACTATCCGGTCTTTGGCGGCCCCCACAACCGCAATACGCGGCTGTCTCCCGTCATGGCGCGGCGCGGCGTTCAAACGACAGTGTTGCTTCCGGACGAGCCGGGGAACGCCGCCGACCGGATGCGCAGTGCCGGGGTAGATGTCGTTCAGCTTCCATTGCGCCGCCTTCGCGCATCGCGGAATCCGTTGACGCACTTCCGGTTCATGCGCGACTTTCGCTCCGACCTGAACGGAATAGAGGCGCTGATCCGACAGCGTGGCATTGATGTGGTCCAGATCAATGGCCTGGTCAACCCACACGGGGCGATCGCCGCGGACCGCGCCTGTGTTCCTGTGGTATGGCAGATCCTGGATACTTTCACGCCAGTTCCCCTGCGGCGGGTGCTGGCTCCCGTGGTGCGGCACTACGCGGATGCGGTCATGTGCACTGGTCGCGTGGTGGCGAAAGGACATCCGGGATGCGTACGCGCCGGCGGCGCGCTGATCAACTTTTTCCCCCCTGTAGACCTGCGTTTGTTTGCCCAGAGTGCAGCGGTTCGCCGTGAGGTTCGCCTCGAACTCGGGATCGACGATGCGTCACTGGTGGTCGGGACTGTCGGAAACGTCAATCCGCAGAAGGGCCACGACAGCTTCATTCGGGCAGCGGCAGAGTTGAGGCGGCGCGCGCCGGATTGTCGTTTCCTGATTTTGGGGGCGAGCTACGACGTTCATCGCGCGTATCGCGAGGGACTGCTCCGCCTGGCCACCGAGCTGGGCCTGGAAGTGGGCCGTGATCTTCTTCTTCTCGATCCCAAGGGGCAGGTTCATCGCTATGCGCAGGCCATGGATATCTTCTGGATGACGCCGCGCCCGCAGTCGGAAGGTATTCCAACCTCGATGGAGGAAGCGATGGCGTTGGGGCTGCCAGTCGTCAGTTTCGATGTCGGCTCCATCGGGGAGTTGATCCAGGAAGGTCGGTCCGGGTTCGTCATCGCAGAACAAGATCCGGTCGCTGTCGCCGACGTTACGGTCGCTCGACTCCTGGATGCAGGGGCGCGCACTGCAATGGGGCTCGCCGGCCGTGATTTCGTCGAGAGTCATGCTTCCTTGGAGCAATGTGCCGACCGCCACGTGGAAGCCTACGAGGCAGCGATCAGGGGACACTCGCGTCGAACCGGCAGCCCGTCACCGGATGCGTCCGCAGGGAGCGTGCGAGAACATGGCTAGAAGTGTCAGGCGGCTGGTTTCGCAGCTCTCCGTTCGGGCACGTAAGCTCGCCCGCATTGCCTCGAGCGGATCTATGAGGGCGGTGCTCATGAAGCACGGCGTGGCGGCCGGCGTGGAGCATGCACCGGTGCTCGGGAGCCTCGGGCATATGGCTACGGTGGTCGACATTGGAGCCAATCGTGGTCAGTTCGCCTTGGCGGCGAAGCACGCCTGGCCGGATGCATGCCTGATCGCATTCGAGCCACTGCGTGAACCAGCGGGCGTCTTTCGGACGATTTTCTCCGGCGCCGCAGATGTTCATCTGCACGAAGCTGCTGTCGGGCCGGCTCGCAGTCGGTCCGCCATGCACCTTTCCGCGCGTGATGACTCGTCATCCTTGTTGCCGATCACTGACAGGCAGAGCGAACTGTTCGATGGCACCGCGGAGACCGGCACGCTCGTGATCGAGGTAGGTCCGTTGGACACGTATGTCGACGCCACGCAGATCGCGGAGCCTGCGCTCCTCAAGATCGATGTCCAGGGATACGAACTGCAGGCGCTCGAGGGATGTGGTTCGCTGATCGGGTGTTTCAGTTGGGCATATGTCGAATGTTCCTTTGTGGAGCTGTATGCGGGGCAGGCCTTCGCGGACGAAGTGATCGCATGGTTGCGCGAACGTGGATTTTCGCTGCGGGGCGTCTACAACATGTCCTATGACGAACGAGGTGTAGCGATCCAGGCGGACTTCCTGTTCGGACGCGGCTGAGATGCATGCTCACGCTGCGTGAACTGTCCGTCAGTCGGTGCAGTAGATGCTTGCGTACAATGGATTCCTGCAGATTTCTGCATGGATAACGAGAAGGTTTGAGTCTTTGTGCGGCTACTGATCGTCAGCCTGAATTTCTCGCCAGAGCTCACCGCGACCGGGAAGTACACCGGGGAGATGGCGGGGTGGTTCGCAGCGCGAGGCCATGAAGTGGATGCCATCGCGGGCATGCCGCACTATCCGGAGTGGGTGATTGCGCGGGGGTATCGAGGTCGTGCCTGGCACGAGGAGCGGCTCGGCGGTGTGCGAGTTCTGCGTGCACCGCATTTCGTGCCCCGCCCCGGTCGGGTATCGGCGTTCGGTCGCATTCTGATGGAATGCAGCTTCACGCTGGCGTCCTTGCGCTGGTGGTTGCCCATCCTGCTGCAGCGTCGCCGCTACGATGCCGTGATCGCCGTGTGCCCGCCGATGCAGGATGCGCTGCTGCCGTGGTTCTACGGCCTGCTGCGCCGCGTGCCTTGGGTCTACCACATTCAGGACTTTCAGGTTGATGCGGCGGTGCGCCTGGGGATGTTGCGCATCGGCCGACTCGGGCGCCTGCTGTTTGCCCTGGAGAACTTCTTTGTGGCGAAAGCATCCCGAACGAGCACGATCACCCCTCCGATGCGAGACCGCGTCCTGAAAAAGGGTGGAGCGGCACATCGAAGCTGGCTCGTGCCCAACTGGGCGGATATCGCATCGGTGCGCCCGACAGTGCGCGACAACGCGTTCCGTCGCGAACGCGGCTGGACCGACGATCAGGTCATCGTGATGTATGCCGGCGCCATGGGGGCGAAGCAGGGGCTGGAGATCGTGGTCGATCTCGCGGTCCGGGTGCGGGAGCGCGACGACATCCGCTTCGTCATGGTCGGAGCTGGAGCCGAGCGGCTTCGCCTTGAGGGGGCTGCGCGCGACCTGCAGCTGAGGAATATGGCCTTCCTGCCGGTCCAGCCGCTGGAGCGGCTCAGCGAGATGCTGGGCGCGGCGGACATCCATCTGATCGTGCAGCGCGCAGAAGCGGCGGATTTGGTCATGCCGTCCAAGTTGACCAACATTCTTGCGGCTGGGCGTCCTTGCGTAGCAACGGCAGAGCCCGGGACGGGGCTTCACGAGGTCCTGTCCGCCCATAGGTGCGGTCTGGCAGTGACACCCGAAAGCGTTGACGCCCTCGTGGCAGCGGTCGTCAGCTTGAGCGACGATGCTGCTTCGCGGCAGCGCATGGGCATAAGAGCCAGACGGTATGCCGAAGAGAACCTGGATCGCGATGCGATCCTCGAGCGAATGGAGCGTGATCTCGAAGAGCTCTGTCCCCCGAAATCCCGGGAGTCAGCAGATGCGAGCGCGTCGAGCTAGTTCGCGCATCCCCCATGCAGCCCGCGGCAGCATCGAAACATTGACTGGGAGTGACGGCTTTTTTCATGAAACGTGCACTGATTACCGGCGTCACCGGACAGGATGGCGCCTATCTTGCGGAGTTTCTTCTCAGGAAGGGCTACGAGGTCCACGGGATCAAGCGGCGTGCTTCGCTGTTCAATACCGATCGCATCGATCACCTGTACCAGGACCCCCATATCGAGAACCGGAACTTCATCCTGCACTACGGTGACCTTACGGATGCGACCAACCTGATCCGGGTCGTGCAGCAGGTGCAGCCGGACGAGATCTACAACCTCGGTGCCCAGTCCCACGTCGCGGTGTCCTTCGAGAGTCCGGAGTACACGGCCAACAGCGACGCAGTAGGGACCTTGCGCCTGCTGGAGGCCATCCGCATCCTCGGTCTCGAGCAGAAGACCCGCTTCTACCAGGCGTCGACGTCGGAGCTGTTCGGCAAGGTGCAGGAGATTCCGCAGCGGGAATCCACGCCGTTCTATCCCCGCTCGCCCTACGCGGTGGCCAAGCTGTACGCGTACTGGATCACGGTGAACTACCGTGAGTCGTACGGCATGTATGCCTGCAACGGCATTCTTTTCAATCACGAGAGTCCGATCCGCGGCGAGACCTTCGTCACCCGCAAGATCACGCGCGCCATGGCGCGGATTGCGCTGGGTCTCCAGGATTGCCTGTACCTCGGCAACATGAACTCGCTGCGCGACTGGGGTCACGCGCGGGATTACGTGGAGATGCAGTGGCTGATGCTGCAGCAGGGCCAGCCGGAAGATTTCGTCATCGCGACCGGGGTGCAGTACTCCGTGCGCCAGTTCGTCGAGCGCGCTGCGGCAGAGCTCGGCATCGGCATCGAGTGGTCGGGGCAGGGGGTCGACGAGGTTGGCGTGGTCGGCTCCGTCGGCAATGCCGAGCTGCAGCTGCGTCTCGGGCAGAAGATCGTGGCGGTCGACCCGCGCTACTTCCGCCCGGCCGAGGTCGAGACCCTGCTCGGTGATCCGAGCAAGGCGCGCGAAAAGCTCGGCTGGACGCCGACCACGTCATTCGAGTCGCTCGTGCGGGAAATGGTCCTTGAGGACCTCAATGCCGCCAAGCGCGACAGCATGGTCAAGGAGGCCGGCTACAAGGCCTTCGACTACCACGAGTAATCAGGGATGTCGCCACAGTCCAAAATCTATGTCGCAGGCCACGGCGGTCTTGCCGGTGGTGCGATCGTTCGAGCACTGCGGAAGGCGGGCTTCGAGAACCTGTTGTTACGCACACACAGGGATCTGGATCTGAGCTGCCAAGCGGATGTCGAGGACTTCTTCTCGGTCGAGCGCCCGGATTATGTGTTCCTGGCTGCTGCCAGGGTCGGAGGCATTCACGCGAACAGTGCCTACCCCGCCGAATTCATCCGGGACAACCTCGCCATACAGACGAACGTCATTCATTCCGCCTGGCGGCACGGCGCAAAGAAATTGCTGTTCCTGGGGTCTTCCTGCATCTATCCAAAGCTGGCACCGCAGCCGATGCCGGAAGAGTGCCTGTTGACCGGGGCACTCGAACCCACGAACGAGTGGTATGCCGTTGCAAAGATCGCGGGTATCAAGATGTGCCAGGCGTATCGGCGGCAGTACGGATTTGACGCGATCAGCCTGATGCCGACGAATCTGTACGGACCAGGCGACAACTTCGACCTGCAGAACGCACACGTTCTGCCGGCCCTGATACGGCGGTTCCACGCAGCCAAGGTCGACGGCGCTTCCGAAGTGGTGATGTGGGGGACGGGCACGCCGCGCAGGGAGTTCCTGCATGTGGACGATCTGGGCGACGCCGCTGTGTTCCTGATGCGCCACTACTCCGGCGACGACATCGTCAACGTCGGTGTAGGTGAGGACGTGACCATTCGCGACCTCGCAGAAATCATCCGCTCCGTCGTGGGCTATGCGGGCCACATCACCCAGGACCTGACCAAGCCAGATGGCACGCCGCGCAAGTTGATGGACGTGACGCGGTTGCTGGCGATGGGCTGGCGGGCGCAGATCGGCTTGCGCGAGGGTATCGCGCAGACCTATGCGTGGTTCCTGGACAATGAAGGTCGTATTCGTGGGGCCTAGGGGACCCTCCGGGCTCAAGGCCTCCTTTGATGGGGAATTCAGCATGAGCGTCTCGTGCGGTATGGATCCGGGTTTTGATCGGAGACTGGGGATGCTTTACGCTGCTGCCGCGCACGCGGGCTGGCCTGCTCGAACACGGATGCCGCATCGGGCCAGCGGCTGGAAGCGATCGGTTGGCACGAGAATCGATATGGGTACACGACCGGAATCAGGGGCGCGCGCCACATGAATAAGAAGGGGACCACAATGAACTTGGCTCGGAGCGTGTGGACCGCGCTAGCTGCGGGACTGCTGTCGGCCTGCTCCATTCTTCCCGGCATGCACGTCACCGGCGTGGGCGGCATCGATGGCCGCAACAAGTCCAAGGTCGAGGATGGAGGGGTTACCGAATATCGCGCACAGCTCGATAACGGCGAGCTGATCGGCTATCGAGTCGTCCAGGTCTCAGGACAGTCGCTGTCCCAGATCCGGCAGGAAACAGACACGATATGGCCGCCACTCCCGCCGGACTTCCAGCAGATCACGCCTGATCAAGTCCCTCCGGAGTACCGTATCGGTCCTGGCGACATCATCCTGGTGGTCGTGTGGGACCACCCTGAGCTTTCGACCCCTCTGGGCGATCGCTCGGATGTAGCGAACGCCGGCCGGCTGGTCTCGGCGGAAGGGACCATGTTCTATCCCTACATCGGCGAATTCAAAGTCGCGGGGATGACAGTCGTGGAGCTGCGAGAATTCATCGCGCAGCGCATCTCGCGCGTCATTACGAGTCCACAGGTCGATGCGCGCGTGGTCGCCTTCCGTTCGCAGCGAGTGCAGGTCACCGGCGACGTCGAGTCTCCGGGCACCGTGACACTGGACGACACGCCGAAAGGGGTCCTCGAGGCGATCAATGAGCGGGGGGGGCTGGCGTCGGGCGCGAGCCGCCGTCGGGTACTTCTCACCCGGGGTGGCGTCAGCTATCCGCTCGATCTGGCCGGCATGCTTTCGGGAGACCGGCCGGTGTCCAATCCGCGCCTCATCGCCGGCGATATCGTTCATGTGCCCGACAGCTCGAACGACCTGGTCTTCGTGCTGGGCGAAACGACGCAGCAGCAACAGATCGTGTTGCAGCAGGGCAAGACCACTCTGACCGAGGCCCTCGCGCAGGCGGGCGGACTCGACAAGCTTCGCTCCAATGACTCGGGCGTACTGGTTTTTCGCCGTCCCTTTGCCCTAGGGCGCCTGCCGACGATCTACACGCTCGACCTCGACAACCCCCTGGGGCTGATGCTGGCGGGAGAGCTCGTGTTGCACCCGCGAGACGTGGTCTATGTGAAGGCGACGGGCTTTGCCAAGTACAACTCGGTCATCGGGCAGCTGCTGCCCACGATTTCGGCTGTCTTCCAGATCGACAGGCTCACCGAGTAAGGGGCTGGTCACGACACCAGCTGTGAGTTCCCCCGGCCAGTGGGCCTTGAGGCGCCGATAGATCTCATCACTATGAATGCAGTTTCGCCAAGGACAGGGCAGCAGGATGTGCCTGCAGTCGCGTTCGCACCGGCCGAGGATGAAATCGACCTGCAGGAGCTTCTCGGCGCGATCTCCGGAGGACGCTGGATTCTGCTGGCGGTCACCGCCGTGTTTCTTCTGTTTGGCGCCTTCTATGCATGGACCGCCACTCGCGTGTACGACGCGGACGCCTTGGTCCAGGTCGAGAAGGAGGAGTCCGGTTTCACCGCAGCTCTTGGAGAGATGGCGGAGTTCATGGGCAAGCCCTCGGCCGTAACGGCCGAGGTAGAGCTGCTCATGAGCCGCATGATCGTCGGCTCGGTGGTCGACTCGCTGCAGCTGGCGATCATCGCCCGTCCCAACTATTTCCCGCTGGTTGGGAGGGCGATGTCACGAGGCCATCGTGCCGAATCGGACAACCAGGAGGTTGCCCCGGCGTTCCTCGGCCTGCGCAGCTATGCCTGGGGTGGGGAGTTCGTTCGGGTGTCGACGTTCGACGTTCCGAATGCCTTGATCGGCAAGCCATTCGAGCTGGAGGTTACCGAGCAAGGTTTCGTGCTGCGCTTCGACGGGCGGGACGTGCTTGCCGGAGCCGTTGGCGCACGCGTCGAGGGACAGGTGCTCTCGGGCAGGAAGGTGGTGGTCTTCGTGCAGGACCTTGTGGCCGCGCCGGGAACCACATTCACATTGATGCGAGAGAACCGGACCGCCGCGATCGAGAGGATTCAGGCGGATCTCCGGGTATCGGAGCGCGGCAAGGACAGCGGGATTCTGCAGGTGGCCTACTCGTCATCCGATCCGGTACTCGCTCGAGAGATCGTTAACCGCCTGATGATCGCGTACCAACGTCAGAATATCGAGCGCAGGTCAGCCGAAGCGGCGCAGACCCTGTCATTTCTCGAGGCACAGCTGCCGGAAATTCGCGAGAAGCTCGAAGGCGCTGAGGCTACGTTCAACAGCTACCGCCTGCGTGAGGGGTCGGCCGATCTGACGAAGGAAACCGAGCTGATCCTTCAGCAGAGCGTGGAGCTTGAAACCGTTCGATTGCAACTTGAGCAGAAGCGCGCTGAAGCTCTCCAGCGGTTCACGCCCAGTCATCCCACGATGGTTGCGATCGACCGCCAGTTGCAGTCCGTGCGCAGCGAGCAGCAGACGATCGCCGAAAGAGTGAAGGGACTTCCGGAGACGCAGCAGGAAATCCTGCGGTTGGCGCGCGACGTGGAAGTCAACACAACGCTCTATACCAACCTGCTTAACAGCTATCAGGAGCTGCAGGTGGTCAAGGCGGGCACGATCGGCAACGTACGCATTGTCGACTACGCCGTGGATCCGCGCGAACCATCGAAGCCCAAGGTGCCGCTGATTCTCGCGCTGTCCGTGCTGCTGGGCCTGTTTGCCGGCATTGTGGCTATCTTCGTGCGGCGGGCGCTTCGTCCCGCCGTCGGCGATCCATCCGAGGTCGAGCGCACACTGGGCATACCGACCTACGCGACGGTGCCCTTTACTCCAGTACAGAGGCGCTTGCTCCGGCGTGGCCGTGACGGCGAAGGGCAGCTGCTGGCATTCGTCGAACCCCAGAACATCGCGGTGGAGGCATTGCGGAGTCTGCGCACCTCGCTGCATTTCGCGATGCTGGATTCGGCGAACAATGTCCTGATGTTGACGGGCCCCGGCCCGGGGCTCGGAAAGTCTTTCGTTTCAGTCAATCTCGGTGCTGTGCTGGCGCTGTCCGGCAAGCGCGTAGTCGTCGTCGACGGCGACCTGCGTCGCGGACATCTGAACGAGTATGTCAACTGCCAGCGCAGCCCAGGCCTATCCGACTACTGTGCAGGGCAGGCCGACATCAAGGACGTCCTGCGGCGGACGGTTGTCGACGGACTCTGGATCGTACCGACTGGCTTGATTCCTCCGAATCCCGCAGAACTGCTGCTCACGGACAACTTCTCCGAGCTGGTCAAGGCCCTTTCTCAGAACTTCGACTACGTCGTCATCGACACGCCGCCGATTCTCGCTGTGACAGATGCAGCGATCGTTGGTAAGGTGGCCGGAAGCACGTTGCTCGTGCTCAAGGCTGGGGAACATTCCATGCCGATGATTCAGGAAACCGCGGCGAGATTGCAGAACGCTGGCGTGAAAGTCAGTGGAACCATCTTCAACCAAGTGGGGCGTCCGGGAACGGGCTACGCAGGATACAGGTATGGATATTCCTATCAGTACAAGAGTTATCCGTCGAGCGCAGCCTGATCGCTTGTCACGGAAGATAGTGGCGAGCGGGCTCTTTCTTGCGTCTCAGTCAATTCTGGCACAGGAATTGCCGCAACAAATGATGCCGCCGGTGCGGGATCCGGCATTTGGACACTCTGCGGAGTACTACGGTATTTCACATCCGGCGCAGCAGGAGGCCAGCATCCGTTCTGTGCTGTCAAGCGTACAACTGGATCGGGCTTATCTGCCGAGTAGCCTGGCAGCCGAAACGGCATACTTCGTCGTGAGGTTGTTCGTCGGCGGTCAAGGGGCTCCGACGGATATCGCTGATCCGCGATCAGGGGCGGTGTTGTCAGAGCGTGAGTAAGGTCACGGTCATGTCAAGCGGTTATGTTAGAGTTTGCAGGATAGTGTGAAGGTTAGGCCGCTGGTTCACCGATCCGTGGCGTGGATGCCTTTTCAAACGACGGCTTTCAGAGCGGGGAAGGAAAAAATGGATAAGAAGTTGCTGATTGCAGCCACTGCGGCCATGCTTGTTGGCGGGCAGATCGCCGCAACGATGTACGCAGGGGAGGCTTCGGCCCAAGCTGTTGTGCGCGCCGAGCGCGAACTGACGCCGCCGGAAGCGGGGCAGGTGGCTCAGCGCATGAACCTCACCGTCGACGAAGCAGTCCGGCAGGGGCTCATGGAGCAGCTTGAGAACGGCAACTTTCTGGTAACGGAATCCGGGGCCGCACTACTCGCCGCAAATGGCGTGTCGCTGGGTGCATTCGCGGGGGCGACTCCGCTTCAGATCACCGGAATGGTCGCACTTGCTTTGGGACTGACGGTTATCGGCGAGAGTCTGGTCGACGATGATGTTCCGCTGACGGCCACGCCTACCCCGACGGCCACCGCAACGCCGACGGCGACCCCGACGGCCACCGCAACGCCTACCCCGACGGCCACTGCAACGCCGACGGCGACCCCGACGGCCACTGCAACGCCGACGGCGACCCCGACGGCCACTGCAACGCCGACGGCGACCCCGACGGCCACCGCAACGCCGACGGCTACAGCTACTCCGACCGCTACGGCAACGCCGACTCCCGTTGTGTGTCCTGATGGGCTTAGCCCAAAGCTAGACGGCGCATGCCCGACCCCGACTCCGACGGCAACCGCTAGTCCGACAGCGACACCTACGCCCACGGTGACGCCAGTTCCGACACCTACGCCCACGGCTACACCGGTGGTCCCTACGCCGACGGCCACGCCGCCGCCGACCCCCACGCCGCCGCCGCCAACGCCAACACCGACGGGGGGGACGACCGGAACTGGCACGGGAGGGACCGGAGGCACCGGCTCGGGCGGCACCGGCGGTACCGGAGGGCCCTGAGCGCGAGCGTCGCAGAACGGGCTGGCGAGGGTCGCCAGCCCGTTTGCGTTCTGCGCGGCGTCTCGCAGTTGATCGCTGGCGGACTTTTGTTTTCACCGGCTTCCGCCTTCGCCGCGACTCATCGCTACAATGCACGCATGTTCACCGAGCTGGCATCGGGACCCGGTACCGCAATGATTCCCCGACGACGCCGACCCCGGCTATTCCGGTTCTTGGCGCTGCTTGTCGCAGTGCTTGTGCCTCTGGGCAGTTCGGCCAATGTCTTCGTCCCCCAGCCACCAAGCCGAGGCATTGTCGAGATTCACGGCTCCGTATCGACGCCGGGAACGATCCTGTTGCGCCAAGCGCAGCTTGATCTGCCGGATGCGATCCGTCAGGCAGGTGGGCTGACAGACGACGCGTACTTGTTCGGGGCGGTCCTGCTGCGGAAGGCACGTAGCGCGATCGGCTATGCGGGGCCGCAGAATCGATTCTGTCTCGCGGGGGCCGAACAGCAGGCTTTGCAAGCAGTCCGTACGGCAGTCTCTTCGGCAAAGGCGGGCGAACTGGCCGAGGCAATCTACAGCCGTGAACTCGTGCGCGTACCTGTAAGACTATCGGCGCCGGATCTGCAGACCGGGGCCGGTCAAGCCGCGAAACTCATGGATGGCGACGTCCTGATCATTCCTCCAAGGCCCGCCTACACCTACGTAGGTGGACGCGTGTCGAGGGAGGGACCCGTGCTGTACGAGGCGGGTATGCAGGGAGACGACTATTACGAAGCGGCCGGTGGTAGCGGGCGCGGTTGGTTCAGTCGCGACCTGCTCGTTCTGCCGGACGGCGAGACGCAGATACTCAAGTTACGGTTCTGGAACTATCAGCCAACGGCGATTCCCCCTGGCTCGTTGCTGCTGTTCGGCGTCGCTGATCCGGCATGCCTGCCGGTGACCGTACGCCGGTAGTTTTCCGATGTTGCGTCCCGTCGTGCGGATCGTGCTGGCCGCTGGCCTGCTCGGATCGTTGCCTCCGATTGCCAGTGCGGGCGACGACTGGCTGAGCCAGGCGGGCTTCCCCGGCGCGCTGCAGACTCCCTCCGCTTTCATGGCGCCCGAAGGCTCCCTGGGCTTCGGTATCTCGTCCTTCGATCCGTACGACACGCTCTATCTGAATCTGCAGCCCTTCGACTGGCTCAATTTCAACGCGCGTTACACGGAGATCACGGATGTACCTGCAACTCCGGGGACGGGCTTCAGGGACAAGGCCTTTGACGTTGCAGTGCGCCTTTTCGACGGCCGAGGGCCACTGCCGGCGCTTAGCGTAGGGCTGGTTGACCTGGGCGGGACGGGGCGGCTGTCCGGTGAATACGTCGTGCTGTCCGAGCGTGTATTCGATTTCTACGCGTCGGTGGGCCTTGGCTGGGGGCGCCTCGGAAGGGCGGGAGACTTCGAGAACCCGCTGACGGCCGTCAGCGACCGCTTTCGCAACCGGCCCGGCTTTGGCGGCGGGTTCGAGAACACCGGTAGCTTGAGCTACGACTCGTGGTTCAGGGGCGAAGACGTGGCGGTGTTCGGCAGCCTGGTCTGGAGGCCGAGATTCGTTCAAGGCCTGTCGATCCTGGCGGAAGTGGAAGGTAACGACTACAGCGATGAACCGGCAGGTAATGCGATTGAGCCGAGAACGCGCCTGAACTTCGGTATCGGCTACACGCTGTCGGACTACGCATCCCTGGGTGCTTCATACTTGCGTGGCGATACGTTCGCTTTCAAAGTGGGCATTCACCCGCTGATCGGCGTCAATAGGAAACCTCGCGGCAAGGCGTATCTGCCCGTACTCGATGAAACGGCACACCCCAATTATCGGCGCCGCCTGCCTGCGGATGAGGAGCAGCGGCTGGAGCAGTTGTACGACACGCTGCGCTACAGCGGGTTCTTCGTGCATGCGATGGACCTCACGCCCGATGGCGAGACGTTCACGATCTGGCAGAGCAACGCGATCACCGACGACCCGCTCTATGTCCTGCAGTTCGTGGGGCGCCATGCCGCCAACTTTCTGCCTGCGCGTGTGCGTACGATCACCATCGTCAGCATGGCCGGCGGCGCCGAGGCAGCACGGATTCGGGCGTCGCGCTGGCTGATCGAGGCCGAGGGCAGCGGCCTTGCGACGCCGGATGAGCTGGTGGCTCGCAGCGAGTTCACCGCGGGTCAAGGCTGGGCGCTGGACCGTGCACGTTATTCCGGACTGCTGAACTATCCGACCTTCGCTTACGGCGTGTCACCGGCCATCCGCTCGAACATCGGCGGCCCGGCGGAGTTCTTCGTCGGACAACTGTTGCTCAAGCCCTACGTGACCGTGCAGCTCACTCGAAGCTTCAGCCTCACGTCCACGGTGGGCGTCAGTCTGCTCAATGATCTGGACAACGTGACGATCCCCGGACGTACCGGCAGCTTGCCGCCCGTACGTAGCGACCTGGAACTCTACCAGTCCGGCAGTGGCGACATGTACCTGGAGGAGCTTGAGGCCAACTGGCTGTTCCCGCTGGGATCGCAGTGGTACGGCCGCATCTCGGCCGGCATCTTCGAGGAGATGTTCGGCGGAGTGGGCTCGGAAGTCCTGTATCGCCCCTACAACGGACGCTGGGCGCTGTCACTCAACGCCAACTACGTCAAGCAACGCGACTACGACCAGGGATTCGAGTTCCGCGACTACGAGGTCGCGACCGGACATCTGACGTTCTACTACCGCGCACCGATCGAGGGCATCGTCGTGCAGGCCAGCGTCGGGCGTTATCTGGCGCGCGATGTGGGCGTTACCCTGGATGTCGCGCGAGAGTTCCGGAACGGCGCGCGCTTCGGCGTCTTTGCCAGCAAGACGGATGCCTCGTCGGCGGAGTTCGGCGAAGGGTCGTTCGACAAGGGATTCTATGTGTACTTTCCTCTGTCTCAGATCAACAAGGGGCTGAAGGGCAACGGGCTGTCGCTCAACTATCGCTTCCTGTCACGCGACGGCGGGCAGAAGGTCGATGACGGTCGCTCGCTGTACTCGGTCTATGGGCATCACAGCGCCGGGGCGATCCATGAACGCTGAGCGATCGGTGGGCGTCCAGAGCCACGGGTCGCGGGCCTGGCTGCTCGCGGTAACGCTGGTGGGCATCTTGCTCTCGGGTTGCAACGCCCTGGTTGGCACGTCGGGGCTTGTCGATGCGGCGCGCGACGTGTTCTCGGATGACATCTCGCCCGAGATCCGCGAGCAGTTGCGGGGTCTGCGAGACATCCCGTACGCGCAGCTCTATGTGCGCTTCGCCGGTACCGAGGAAGCGGTGTTCCTGCTTGCCGAGCAGAAGCTGCCGGGAGGGCAGGACCTGTGGATCGGCAGCGGCGGCGTCAAGCTGGCGATGCAGGGGCCGCACGTACGGTTCACCGACGGCATGGTCATCGACATCATCGAGTCGGAATCCGTTCGTGACGGCGCGGTGTGGGCGTTTCTCCAGGGCGAAACCGACGAGATTCAGCCGTACGATCCATCGGTTGTCTGGATCAAGACCTCCGAATCGCGCGAGTGGATCGAGCAGCGCGCGGTGGCCGAACAGGTCCAGGAAGTCATCTACCAGGGCTTCGCGTACACCGGTCCGGCGATCAAGATCAGCGAGCGCGTGCAGGTGACCGGCCAGCGCGGCGAGTTCCGGCGCCTGTACTGGATCGAGCCACGGACGCGCTCCCTGCTGCGCATGAGCACGCAGATCGGTACCGACAGCCGGCCGATCGTCCTTGAGTGGGTGCGGACGCCGGACCGTCGCGACAGTCGCTAGTCCTCACGTCAGCCGCAGACCGCCGGGGCCTGCCGAGGTGGTGTCAGATCAGGCGCTCGTCCTCGAGCCGATGCCCGGGACGGTCCGGACGCAACGCAAGGCTGAGCCATCCGAGAACCACTACCGGCGCCCAGATGCCCAGCAATTCGACGACGACATGGCGCGTCGGGTTGCCGAAGCTGAGGTACTCGTAGGCATGGTTGCCCGCGTGCAGCAGCGAGAACAGCAGCGCCATCGTCACCAGCGGGAAGGCGTCCTGCCGCCGCAGCGCCGCCCAGAGCAACGCCGTGCCGACGGTCAGGTAGGCCGCGCCGACATCGACGACGAAGTGCGGATTGAACAGGCTGGCGCGCTCGGGGGTGATCAGGCAGAGATACCACTGCTCGCTGAACAGGATCATCAGCACGCCGTTGCCCAGCGACATGGCCGCCATGAACAGCAGCAGCGACCAGTGAAGCGGCCGATGGTCCTGCGCCCGATCGTCTCTGTCCGGCATGACCTGCTCCTCGCTGCGCCGGCGCTCAGCCTACTGCGATCCTTGCGGTTGCGATACGACCTGAGAGGTCATTGACGCACCGGCCAGACGCCTCAGAGCGTCGCCGCGAGTCGCGAGGCCTGATTGATGGCGCGTTTGGCATCGAGTTCGGCGGCGACGTCGGCGCCGCCGATCAGATGGACTTTGACGCCGGCTGCCTCCAGCGGCCCCTGCAGCTCGCGCAGCGGCTCCTGGCCGGTGCACAGGACGATGGTATCGGCCTCGATCAGCGTCGGTTTCTCGCGCTTCTCGCCAAAGGTGACGAACAGGCCACGCTCGTCGATCGACTCGTAGTTGACGCCGCCGATCATCTCGACCTGCTTCATCTTCAGCTGCGCGCGATGAATCCAGCCGGTGGTCTTGCCCAGGCGCTTGCCGAGGCTTTCCGCCTTGCGCTGGAGCAGCGTGACCTTGCGCGCCGGCGGTGCGACCTCCGGTCGGGTCAGGCCGCCGCGCGAGCGCTGCGGATCGTCGACGCCCCACTCGCGGTTCCAGGCATCGAGATCCAGCGTCGGCGAATGGTCCTCGTGGACGAGGTACTCGGCGATGTCGAAGCCGATGCCGCCGGCGCCGATCACCGCCACGCGTTGCCCGACCGGCTTCTTGTGCAGGAGTACGTCGATGTAGCTGAGCACGCGCCCGGCCTTCTGCTGCGCGTTCTGGCCCGGGATCTTCGGATCGCGCGGGATCGCGCCGGTGGCCAGCAGTACCTCGTCGTAGCCTCCTGCCTTCAGGCGCGTCGCATCGACGTAGGTGTTCAGGTGCAGACCCACGCCGGTGAGTTCGAGCTTTCGGCGGAAGTAGCGCAGGGTTTCGTGGAACTCTTCCTTGCCCGGGATGCGCTTGGCCATGTTGAACTGACCGCCGATGTCGGCTGCCGCGTCGAACAGGTCGACGGCATGGCCGCGTTCGGCAAGCACCGTCGCTGCCGCCAGACCCGCCGGGCCGGCACCGACGACGGCGATGCGCTTGGCCTTCGCGGTCGGCGTGTAGTTCAGCTCGGTCTCGTGGCAGGCGCGCGGGTTGACCAGGCAGCTCGCGGTCTTGGCCTTGAAGGTGTGGTCGAGGCAGGCCTGATTGCAGGCGATGCAGGTGTTGATCTCGTCGGCACGCTGCTCGCGCGCCTTCTTCACGAAGTCGGCGTCGGCCAGCAGCGGTCGCGCCATCGACACCATGTCGGCCTGGCCGCTGGCGAGAATCTGTTCGGCCACCGCCGGATCGTTGATGCGGTTGGTCGTGCACACCGGAACGCGCACGTGATCCTTGAGCTTGTGCGTGACCCAGGCGAAGGCGGCGCGCGGCACCGAGGTGGCGATCGTCGGGATGCGCGCCTCGTGCCAGCCGATGCCGCTGTTGATGATCGTCGCGCCGGCCTTCTCGATCGCGATGGCGAGCTGCACCGTTTCGTCCCAGGTCTGGCCGTTGGGAATCAGGTCGAGAATCGACAGGCGGTAGACGATGATGAAGTCCGGTCCGACCGCTTCGCGCACGCGCGAGACGATCTCCACCGGCAGGCGCATGCGCTTTTCGAAGCTGCCGCCCCAGGCATCCGTGCGCTTGTTGACGTGCTCGACGAGGAACTGGTTGATGAAGTAGCCCTCGGAGCCCATCACCTCGACACCGTCGTAGCCGGCCTCGCGGGCGAGTGCTGCGCAACGTGCGAACGCGCGGATCTGGCGCTCGACGCCGCGGCTGGACAGTTCGCGCGGCGCGAACGGCGTGATCGGTGACTTCGTGCGCGAGGCCGAGACGGAAATGGGCGTGTAGCCGTAGCGCCCGGCATGCAGGATCTGCAGGGCGATCTTGCCGCCTTCGGCATGCACGGCATCGGTGATCTGCCGGTGTGCGCGCGCCTCGCCGTGCGTCGTCAGCTTCGATGCGAACGGGAACAGCCAGCCCTCGATGTTGGGGGCGAAGCCGCCGGTGACCATCAGGCCGACCTCGCCGCGTGCACGCTCGGCGAAATAGGCCGCGAGCCGGGGAAAGTTCTTCTGGCGATCCTCGAGACCGGTATGCATCGAGCCCATCAGCACGCGGTTGCGCAGCGTGGTGAAGCCGAGGTCGAGCGGTTGCAGCAGCTGCGAGTAGGGATGACGGCTGGTCAAGGGAGGCCCCTTTTCTGGACTGGCATCGGAAAGCGACGATGGTAACGCCCACGGCGGCGCGGGCCTTGGCAGTAACGCGGATTTTCGCCGGCTGCAGGGTCAGCCGTTGGCGTCGGGTGGCGTGCTCACAGAATCGGCGAGTCGATATCGAGCGGGTCCTTGTTGCGTCGCTCGGGCGCCGGTGTCGGCGCCGGCTCGGCCGCCGGCTCCGGCGGCACGGCGGGCACGCCCGTCATCCAGACGAGCATGTCGTAGTAGGTGCGCACGTTGCCGACGTAGGTCCGCGCCTCGTGGCCACGCGCGTAGCCGTACTTGGTCTTGCTGTGCCACTTGCTCTGCGTCAGCAGCAGCAGGCGTTCGCGTACGTCGAGCCAGCGCTTCGGATCGCCGCCCTGCTGCGCGGTGAGATCCTGGACGTCGAGCAGGTGGCCGTAGCCGATGTTGTAGGCGACCAGGGCCAGCCAGGTCCGGTCCGGTTCGGTGATGTCCGGCGGCAGCTTGTCCAGCAGCAGGCGGATGTAGCGGGAGCCGCCCATGATGCTCTGCGCCGGATCCTCACGGTTGGCAACTTCCATGCGCTTCGCCGTGGCGGTGGTCAGCTGCATGATGCCGCGCACACCCGTCGGACTGACGGCGGCGGGGTCCCAGTGCGACTCCTGGTAGCCGATCGCGGCGAGCAGGCGCCAGTCCAGCCCGGTGACCTCCGCAGCCTGCTCGAACAGCTTCCGGTACTTGGGCAGCCGGGTCTCGACGTGGGTAGCCAGGGTCAGCGCCCCGTAGGTGTCGACCTGTTCGACGTGCCCGAAGTAGCGGTCGCGCAGGCGCGAGAGCTCGGTTTCGCCGAGCTCCTCGAAGTAGTCCTCGGCGGCGCGCAGCAGGCTGCGGTCCCGCTGCGCCGAGAACGCCCAGGCCAGTGCCTGCGAGTCCGCGATCGGGAACGCCGTACGCAGGTCGGGGTAGTAGCGGCGGTTGATCGCGATCAGGTCGGAGTTGGCGATGGTGTAGTCGAGTTCCCCGTTGGCCACGGCCAGCAGCAGTTCCTCGGCTTCCACATCGGGAGCTTCCTCCCAGCGCAGCTCCGGGTACTGCTCGACACGCAGTGCCCGCAGGTGCTCGGCATGGACGCCGCCGGCGACGACCCGCAGCGTGCCGTCGAGCGCATCCAGGCTCTCCGGTTCGCGCGCGCCCTTGCGGTACACCAGCATCGGCACGACCGTCTGCAGGGGGCGCGCGAAGCGCAGCGCGCGCGCGCGCATCCGGGTCACGCCGATGCCGGCAGCAGCCAGGTGGACCCGGCCATCGCGGGTCATCTGCGCAGCCTCGGGGGGGTTCGAGGCCAGGGTCACCTCGAGCCTGACGCCAAGCGTCTGCGCGAAGCCGAGGGCGAGGTCGTACTCGAATCCCGCCGGTTCGCCGTTCGCATCGATGTAGTAGGTCGTCGGACTGTTGACGGTGGCCATCCTGAGCACGCCCAGCGACCGGACCTCTTCGAGCAGGCTCTGGCGCGGCGAGCAGGTCACCGCGAGCCCGACGAGGGCCAGCGCGCACAGCATCACCGCGAGCCGCCAGAGGCCGCCCGTGGAGAATCGCCGGGTGATAGGTTTTGTGTTCAGGTTCATTTAGAATACGCGGCCTGCTCGACGCGGCCGGACCGTGCAGCCCTTCCAAGGGTGCCCGCTCAGACCGCACGCTAGCACACCGGGTTTCCCGGACCCGCAAGCGAAAACAGGACCGGCGGTAGACTAGACCGCCCGCCAGGTCCGATGAGCACCCCGTCACGGAGAGGTGGCAGAGTGGTCGAATGTACCTGACTCGAAATCAGGCGTACGTGCAAGCGTACCGTGGGTTCGAATCCCACCCTCTCCGCCACACAAATACAAAAGCCCCTTGAATGGGGCTTTTGTATTTGTGTGAAGTGGAAGGCGAGGGTGGGATTGCGCGGCCCATCCTTGGGCCGCGCCTGCGGCTTCGCTGCGCTCACGTCAAGGCGTTCCCGACGCCTTGACCGAAGGGCAGGGCATGGATGGCCTGCTCCGGCGAGCGCGTCGAGGCCAGGATGGCCGAGCCGACGCGAGGTTCCCACCCTCGGCGAGACGTCGCGAGAAATCCCCTTGAACGGGGCTTTTCGTTTGCCCTCCATTCCACGTGCCGCACGCTGCCTACTGAAAACTCCCCACTGCTCGCGCCATCATCGGCATCGTCGCCGCCAACAGGACCATGATCAGCAGCCCGGCGTGCACGGACATCCGGGTTTTCCGCCAGTCCGCCTCGGCGGGAACACCGCGCCAGCGATTCAGGCGCACGGCCTGAGCGACCGAGATCGCAAACCCGACGGCGAACAATGTCAGCGCTGCGTGGAAAGCGCCGTTCTTCAAGTAGAACGCCAGCCCCTTGCCGCCATGCGCGAGCGGAACGCGCAGCAGACCGGTCGCCAGTACGGCGATGGCGGACGCACCGAAGATGCGATCGACACGCACCAGCAGGCGCACGGTGTCGGCGTCCGGCCGCAGCTTGAGCAGATACAGTTCGCTCATCAGGGTGCCGGCCATCATGATCACGGCGACGTAGTGCAGCCAGGGGAGCAGGACAGCAGTGAGCATGGCGCGACTCGATTCGGGGATTACCGCACTCTAAGCGAAGTCGCGCAACAAAAAGCCCCCGCACTCGGCGGGGGCCTGGGTACGACACTCGTCGACTACTGACAGGCCTCGCAGTCCGGATCGAGGATCGAGCACACCTTGGCGCTGCCGACGTCGGTCGCGGCCGCCGGCGCGGCGACGGCCGGGGCGGGCTTGGCAGTCACACTGCCGTTGCTGCCGCCGACCGCGTTCAGGCGGTTGTCGCTGATCGTCGTCTTCTCGGCGTGCGTCGCGCCCATCGTGCGCAGGTAGTACGTGGTCTTCAGTCCCGAGACCCAGGCGTGCTTGTACAACTCGTCGAGCTTCTTGCCGCTGGGCTCGCGCATGTACAGGTTCAGCGACTGCGCCTGGTCGATCCACTTCTGGCGGCGGCTGGCGGCATCGACCAGGCGCTTGGCGTCGATCTCGAAGGCGCACTTGTAGATGTCCTTGAGTTCGGGCGGGATGCGGTCGATGTTCTGCACGCTGCCGTCGAAGTACTTGAGGTCGTGTGCCATGACCTCGTCCCAGAGACCGAGCTTCTTGAGGTCGTTGACCAGGTACTCGTTGACCACCGTGAACTCGCCCGAGAGGTTCGATTTCACGTAGAGGTTCTGGTAGGTCGGCTCGATTGACTGCGACACGCCGGTGATGTTGGCGATGGTCGCGGTCGGGGCGATGGCCATGCAGTTGGAGTTGCGCATGCCCACGGTCTGGACGCGCTCGCGCAGCGTGTCCCAGTCGAAGTTGCCGGAGACGCTGGTGTCCTGCTGGATGTAGCCGCCGCGCTGCTCGGCGAGGATGCGGATCGAGTCGACCGGCAGGATGCCCTGGCTCCACAGCGAGCCCTCGAAGCTCGAGTAGCGCCCACGCTCGGCCGCCAGATCCGTGCTGGCCTTGATCGCGTAGTAGCTGATCGCTTCCATCGACACGTCGGCGAACCTGATCGCCTTGTCCGACTCGTAGGGCAGGCGCAGCTTGTACAGCGCGTCGTTGAAGCCCATCACGCCGAGGCCGACCGGCCGGTGGCGCAGGTTGGAATTGCGCGCCGTGGCCACCGAGTAGTAGTTGTACTCGATGACGTTGTCGAGCATACGCATCGCCGTGCTGATGGTCTTCTCGAGCTTGACCGTATCGAGCTTGCCATCCTCGGTCACGTGCGCCGGCAGGTTCACCGAGCCGAGATTGCAGACCGCGATCTCCTGGTTGGCCTTGGTGTTGAGCGTGATCTCGGTGCACAGGTTGGAGCTGTGCACGACGCCGACGTGCTGCTGCGGCGAGCGCAGGTTGCACGGGTCCTTGAACGTGACCCAGGGATGCCCGGTCTCGAACAGCATCGAGAGCATCTTGCGCCAGAGGTTGAGCGCCGGCATCCGCTTGAAGTTCTTGATCCGGCCTTCATCCGCGAGCTTCTCGTAGGCGACGTAGCGCTGCTCGAAGGCCTCGCCGACCAGATCGTGCAGGTCCGGGGTTTCCTCGGGCGAGAACAGCGTCCACTGGCCTTCTTCCATCACGCGCTTCATGAACAGGTCCGGCACCCAGTTGGCCGTGTTCATGTCGTGCGTGCGGCGGCGGTCGTCGCCGGTGTTCTTGCGCAGCTCGAGGAATTCCTCGATGTCGCGATGCCAGGTCTCCAGGTAGCCGCAGACCGCGCCCTTGCGCTTGCCGCCCTGGTTGACCGCCACCGCGGTATCGTTGGCCACCTTCATGAACGGCACGACGCCATTGGACTTGCCGTTGGTGCCCTTGATGTAGCCACCCATGCCGCGCACCGGCGTCCAGTCGTTGCCGAGGCCGCCGGCAAACTTCGACAGCATCGCGTTGTCGTGGATCGCACCGAAGATGCCGTGCAGGTCGTCCGGCACCTGGGTGAGATAGCAGCTCGACAGCTGCGGACGCAGCGTGCCGGAGTTGAACAGCGTCGGCGTGCTCGACATGAAGTCGAAGCTCGACAGCAGCTGGTAGAACTCGATCGCCTTGGCCTCGCGGTCGATCTCGTTGATCGCCAGACCCATCGCCACGCGCATGAAGAACGCCTGCGGCAGTTCGAAGCGCGTCTTGTTGCTGTGGATGAAATAGCGGTCGTACAACGTCTGCAGGCCGAGGTAGTCGAACTTGCCGTCGCGTTCTGCCAGCAGCGCCTTGCCGAGGCTGTCCAGATCGTAGAGCGCGAGCTTGGGGTCGAGCAGCTCCAGCGACACGGCCTTGTGGATGTACTCGCGGAAGTAGTCGGCGTACAGGCCCTTCATCTCCTCGAACGTCGGGCGCGTTTCGCTCATGCCGAGGAACTTCAGCGCCTCGTGGCGCAGCGCGTCGAGCAGCAGGCGCGCGGAGACGTAGGTGTAGTTCGGCTCCTTCTCGATGCGCGCGCGCGCGGCCAGCGTCAGCGCCTGCGCCAGCTCGGCTTCGGGCATGCCGTCGTACAGATCGCGCAGCGCGGCGCTGACGACCTCGTCGACGTTGACGCCCGCCAGCCCGTCGCAGGCCTCGGTGACGACGCGGCGCATGCGCGCCTCGTCGAGCGGCACGACCGACCCGTCGTCGCGGGTGATCGACAGCGACGGCCGCTCGGCGGCCGGCTGGGCGGCGGCCTCCGCCGCACGCTTGCGCTGCTGCTCGTCGCGGTAGAGCACATAGGCGCGCGCGACCTTGTGCTCGCCGGCGCGCATCAGCGCCAGCTCGACCTGGTCCTGGATGTCCTCGATGTGCAGGGTGCCGCCGCCGCTGATGTGGCGCGTGAGGCCTTGGACCACCTGCTGGGTCAGGGCTTCGACCTTCTGGCGCATCGCCGCCGACACGGCCGCGGCCGCGCCCTCGACGGCCAGAAAGGCCTTGGTCATCGCAATCTGGATCTTGGACGCGTCGAACGCCGTCACCTTGCCGTTGCGACGGATCACCTTCACCGCGCCGGGCGCGGTGGCGGCCAGCTCGGCAGTGCCGGCGGCAGGGATCGTCGGGGTCGGCCGGCGGGATTCGGACGGAGCAACCGTGGTATCGGTCTGCATGGAATTGAGCTCCCCGTGATAAAGCAAAAACGCTGGCAGAAAATCGTGGAGCCACGACGCCCGAATCGGGCCCCGCAGCTCGTTGAGTAACCATATCTTGTGGTTCGCGAGCCCGTCAACCGCAAACTGTTGTGTCCAAAACGGTGCGATTGCGGTGCGCATCCTGTGGATAAATGGCGCCCCGGAGCGCGGTATCCCGTCAATCCAAGGACTTGGGCGCGCCGATGCGGGACGACGCCGGCGGCGGGGGGAGCGGATGCGGTCGATGCCGCTTGCGCGGGCAACCGCGATCCCGACAATGGAGGCCCCCTCGCGCTGCTGCCGCTGATGCCCTCGATCCACCCGGTCCGTTCCCTTGCGTCGCCCGGCGCGTGCGCGCTGCGCTTGCTTCGTGCCTGCCGGAGCCGCCGGTGCTGAAGCGATGGTTCGGTGCCGAGCGGCAGGCGGCGCGCACGCGCAAGCAGCTCGATGCCGCGATCGAGCGGCTGCAGTCCGCCGACGCCGCGCAGCGGCTGCCGGCGCTGGCGGCACTGGTGCGCTGGCTGCGTCCGCGGCGTCTGCGTGACACGGCTGTCGCCCGCGAGCGCCTGCAGGTGCTGGTCGAATGCGTGCGCAGCGACGCCGCGGCCCGCGCCGCGATCCGCAATGCCCTGCTGTGGCTGGTCACCGACACCCAGCCGCTGCGCCTGCTCAGCGACTCCGGCATCCTCAGCGGGCAGGGTTTCGTCGGAGGCCTGTGGCGGCGCTTCGTCCATGGCCTGCTGCCCGACGAACTCGACCCCGCGCAGCTGCGCGACGCCGTGAACCTGCTGTTCGCGCGTCGCGATGACTACGTCTGGGTCGAGGCGATCGCCGACGCCGACTGGGTCGGCTTTCTCGACGCGCTGGATCTCGGCGCTGCCGGGCGCGAGCATGGCCGCCGCCTGCCGTTCCAGATTCTCGAGGCGCTGCAGGTGGTCTCCTACCGCATCGCCGCGCTCGGCCTCGAGCCCGAGCTGGTGCGCAACCATCCCGCCATCGAGCGTTACGAGTCGCCGTTCCTGACCCAGAACGTCGAGATGCGCCAGTTCATCGACGAGCACCAGACGGCCATCGCCGACAAACGCGATCCGGCCCTCGACGACAAGCACCTGCTGGTGCTGCTCGGTCAATGCGAGCAGATCATCGGCAAGGTGCGCAAGCAGGCGGCGCAGACCGGAGCCAGCGTCAGCCTCACCGTGCTGCTGGCGCGCCTCAACCAGAACATCGGCCGGCTGAAGCTGCTGCTGCAACTGCTGGAACGACGCCCGGTGCACGAACTCAACGAGCTGCGCGTGCGCTTCTTCAAGCAGGTCGTGCGCGCCGAGAACACGCGGCACAGCGTCAGCGAGCTGTGGCAGCAGAATGTCGAGCTGCTGGCGACCCGCATCACCGACAACGCCAGCAAGACCGGCGAGCACTACGTGACGACGACGCGCGCCGAGTACTGGGGCATGCTGCGCTCGGCCGCAGGGGCGGGCTGCATCGTGCCGGCGATGGCGATGATCAAGGTGGCGCTCTCGGCCGAGTCGCACTCGCCATTGGCCGGTGCCGTGCTGTACAGCCTCAACTACGGCCTGGGCTTCGTCCTGATCTACCTGCTGCACTTCACCATCGCCACCAAGCAGCCGGCGATGACCGCGTCATATCTCGCCTCGACGCTGTCGGCCGCACAGAACCGCAAGGAACGTATCGCCATCGGCGCCGATCTGGTCGTGCGCACCTTGCGCAGCCAGTTCATCGCCATCATCGGCAACGTGCTGCCGGCCTTCCTGCTGCCGGTGGCGATCGCCTACGCGATCCTGCTCAACACGGGGCGGCACTATCTCGAGCCGGAGACGGCGCGTTACCTGCTGGTCGAGCAGCACCCGCTGCAAAGCCTGGCGTGGCTGCATGCCGGCGTGGCGGGCGTGTGCCTGTTCCTCGCCGGCCTGATCTCGGGCTATTTCGACAACAAGGCGGTCTACAACCGCATCCCGCAGCGCATGCTGCAGCTGCGCTGGCTGCGGCGCCTGCTCGGCCAAGCGCGCGCCGAGCGTTTCGCGGTCTACGTCGAGAACAATCTCGGCGCGCTGGCCGGCAATTTCTTCTTCGGCTGCATGCTCGGCAGCGCCGGGACGATCGGCTTCATCCTCGGCCTGCCGCTGGATATCCGCCACATCACCTTCTCGACCTCGTACTTCGGTTACGCGATGGTGGCGCTGGACTGGCAGCTCGCACGGTCGATGGTCGCGATGGTGGCGATCGGAGTGGCCGGCATCGGCGTGATCAACCTGCTGGTCAGCTTCAGCCTCGCCCTGTTCGTGGCGCTGCGCGCGCAGCGCGTACCGGTCAGCGACCGCCGCGAGCTGATGCTGGAAGTCGCCCGGCGGGCGCTGCGGCGTCCGCAGGACCTGATGTGGCCGCCGCGTGACCCGGCGCCCGAGGAAGAGGAGAAGAGCGAATCGGCGGACGAGGCTGCCGGGGGAAAGACGCCGGCCGCGGGATGACGGTCAGTCGCGGACGCGCGTGGACGCCGCGTCGAAGATCTTCTCGGCGTTGGCGGCGAGAAAGTTGCGGAAGATCAGCGGCCGGCCGTCCTGTGTCCACAGCGGATGGCCGTCGACATCTACCGCCTGGTTGCGCTCGATGATCTCGACGAACTGCTTTTCGGTGGGCGCGCTGCCGGTCGAGCCGTCGGCTTCCAGCACCGGGGTCTGCATCGTTGCGGCCATAGTCGCAGTCTGGCGCAGCCTGGTTCCGGCGGCGCCCTGGATCTGCGGTAGCATGCGGAAGCCGGCGGCGCGCATCGCCGACGCCATCGCCTCGATGTCCTCGAAGCCGGCGGCACGGACGTCGATGGTGACGTGATTGAAGTCGGGGCCGAGCGCCAGCGCGCTCGCAGCCTCGCCGGACACCTGTGCCACGGCGGCGAGGGTGCTGCGCCGCAGCGGCGCGCCGCTGCGCGCCATCAGCCGTTCGACGAAGTGTTCGACGAAGGCTTCGGCGTCACCTGAGTCCAGGCTGCCGGCCTGCTCGAAGCGCTCGATCAGGCGCACGAAGGGGCCGTGATCCGCCGCGCGTGACTGTTCCGCACAGTCGTCGCGTATCAGTGCGGCGACTTCCTCGGGAAATGCGGGCAGGTCCACCTGCGAGACGAAGATCTTGAACTGCGTCGCGTCCTCGCCGATGACCTGCAGGTCGCAGGACACCAGCTTCTTGGCCGGGAAGCGGTAGTCCAGTTCGCGGCGCAGGCCGAGCACCTGGGCGGCGCGCAGGAACAGCGCGGTCACCGCCGGGTCGGCGGTGCGGATCGCGCCATGGTCGTTGCGAAAGCGGCCGCCGTTGTCGGCGACCAGCTTCTGCAGCGCAACGAAGTCCGGCACATTGCGCGCGAACTTCGCCGTCGCACGTTCGACGAACAGCGCGCGCAGGGTTCCGGCAGTCAGCGGGCTGGCCATCGCGACGACCGCTCAGCCTGCCCGCAGGGCGTCGACCACCGGCAGCCGCGCGGCGCGCACCGCCGGAAACAGGCCGCCGATCAGCCCCATGACCAGCGCCCAGACGATGCCCTGGCGGATCAGTTCGGGTGTCACCTGGAACGCGAAGGCGACCTGGCTGAAGGTCTGGAAGTTCAGCGTGTTGACGGTAAAGCCGTTGAAGAACAGATAGGCACCCAGGGCGCCGACGAGGCCGCCGGCCAGCGCCAGCAGCAGCGATTCGATCATCACGGAGATCACCACCGGCAGGCCGCCGAAGCCCAGCGCGCGCAGGGTCGCGATCTCCACGGTGCGGGTGGCGACGGCCGCGTACATGACGTTGAGCGCGCCGAAGACTGCGCCGATGCCCATGATCACGGCCACCGTATAACCGAGGATGCGGATCAGCATGTGCAGCTGCTCGGAGCGCGAGGCGTAGTAGTCAGTCTGGCGCTGCGGGTTGACGACCAGGCGCGGGTCGGTGGTCAGCGCATCCTTGAAGGTCTGGAAGGCGTCGGCGCTTTCGAGCTGCAGCGTCACCGAGTTGAAGGCGCTGCGGCGCGAGGCGGTTTCGAGTGCGCCGGCGTCGACCCACAGTTCGGATTCGTGCACGTCGCCGCCGGTTTCGAAGATGCCGACGATGTTCCACGCGCCGTCGCGCACGTCGACCGTGCCGCCGAGCTGCAGCGTCTCGAACTGTCGCGCGACGCCGGTGCCGATGATCACCTCGCGCACGCCGGACTCGAACATGCGGCCTTCGACGATGCCGAATTCGGGTCGCACGCGGGCGACATCGGATTGCGTGCCGCGGACGACGACGTTGTTCGGCGAGGTCGAGTCCGGCTTGGCCACGTCGGTCAGCAGGTAGAACTCGGCGACCATCACCGGCTTGCCGTCGGCATCGCGGGCGACACCCGGTGCGTCGCCGATGATCTGCGACTGTTCGCGCGTGATCACGCTCGACAGCTCGTCCACCGAGCCGCCACGCAGGACGATGGTGCGTTCCTCGGTGCCGGTGCCGCCGAGGGTTGCCGCGAAGCCGGCGCCCATCGACAGCAGGGCGACGAGCACGCCGACGACGCCGGCGATGCCGATCACGATCACCAGGGAAGTGCCGAGTCGCGACGGGATCGAGCGCACGTTGAGCGCAGTCACCGCGCCGATCTGGTTCAGGGTATTGGCCATCACCGTCTCCTCAGTGTGCCGCCAGCGCGTCGACGATCTTCAGGCGCATCGCCCGCAGGGCCGGCGGCAGGCCGACGATCAGCGCCAGCAGGACGGCGATGCCGAGTGCACCGGCGAAGGCTTCCGGCTTGAGGGCCAGCCCGGAGAATCCGGGCAGCTTCGCGGCAATCCCCGGCAGGAGCAGCCCGGCGAGGCCGATGCCGACCAGTGCCGCCAGCACGCACAGGGCCAGCGACTCGGCCAGCACGAGGCCGAGCACGCCGACGTCCGAGTAGCCGAGTGTCTTGAGCACGGCGAGTTCGGGAATGCGTTCGCGCACCGACTGCATCATCGTGTTGCCGGTCAGGAACAGCAGGGTGAAGAACACCGCGCCGATGATCGACGACATGATCAGGCCGATGTCGCCCATCTGCTTGACGAAGGACTGGTTGAACGCGCGCTCGGTCTCCGTACGGGTCTCGTTCGGCGAGTTGGCGAACAGGTCGTCCACCGCCTCGACGATCTCCTCGTTGCGATCCGGATCTTCTGTCTTGATCACGATCCAGCCGATCGTGCCCTTGCCGAACTGGCGGGCCTCGTCGAAGTACTCGTGGTGGAACAGCAGCATCTCGTACATCGAGCGCTCTTTCGGGTTCTTCGTGTCGAAGATGCCGACCAAGTCGAACTCCCAGTTGTTCGAGCCGTCCGCCAGCGGCCAGATGCCGGCGATGATCGGGATGCGGTCGCCGACCTTGAAGCCGTAGCGGTCGGCCAGCGTCTTGGCGACGATCGCGCCCGTCCGCGTGTTGAGCATCGCCTGCTTCTGCTCCTCCGGCAGCACGATCTCCGGATACATCTCGAGATAGGGCTCGATCTGCGTCGGGAACTGCGGGAAGAAGTTGCTCTCCTTCTGATAGTAGCCGCCGAACCACGACTGCCCGGCAACGCTGGCGACGCCGGGCACGCTGCGGACCTGCTGCAGGTGACCGAAGGGCAGCACCTGCGTCAGCGAGTAGCGTCCGGTCGTGATCAGGCGGTCGGCGCCGGCGATCTCGACGCCGGCGTTGAACGCGGCGTTGACGGCCGACAGCAGGGCGTACAGCAGGAAGGCGACGACGATCGACAGCATCGTGAAGATCGTCCGCGGCTTGCGCCGCCAGAGGGCGGCCCAGATCAGAGGGAGGTACTTCATCACGGCGCTCCCGTGGAGCCATCCCTGGCGCTGCGTCCTGCCCGGACATCCATGTCCGGGCGTTCGCTGGGATGAACGTCCACTGGACGTTCATCTTGTTCCAGCTCACCCGCTTCCACCAGGCGGCCCTTGTCGAGATGCAGCGTATGCGTCGCGAACTCGGCGGCCTTGGGATCGTGCGTGACCATGATGATGGTCTTGCCGTGTTCGCGGTTGAGGATCTGCAGCAGCCCGAGAATCTCGTCCGCGGTCTTGCGGTCGAGGTCGCCGGTGGGCTCGTCGCAGACCAGCAGTGTCGGGTCGGCGACGATGGCGCGGGCGATCGCGACGCGCTGTGCCTGTCCGCCGGACAGCTCGCCGGGCTTGTGCTTGGCCCGTTCGGCAAGGCCGACGACCCCGAGTGCGATGCGCACGCGCTTCATCCGCTCCGCGGCCGACAGCGAGGTCAGCAGCAGCGGCAGCTCGACGTTGCGTTCGGCCGAGAGCACCGGCAGCAGGTTGTAGAACTGGAACACGAAGCCGACGTGGTTGGCTCGCCACTTCGTCAACTGCGAGGACGACATCTGGTCCAGACGTGCGTCGCCGACGCGCAGTTCGCCGCCGCTGGGCGTATCGAGCCCGCCGATCAGGTTCAGCAGTGTCGTCTTGCCGGAGCCGGACGGTCCCATCAGGGCAAGGAAATCGCCGCTGGCGATATCGAGGTCCAGGCTCTGCAGGACCTCGACGCTCTGCTTGCCGCGGGTATAGCTCTTGGTGACGCCCTTGAGGCTGACGATGGCTTCAGTCATCTGGACACTCGCTTGCCCGCTGTGGCGGGCGGTTGTGAAGGCGGTTTTCGCACAGGGTGGGGACGGGCATGGCAGGCGCTCGCTGGTGGCCTCACGGCTCGATGGACACCGCCATGCCGTCGCTGAAGCCGGCCTGATCGCCGACGGCGAGTACGTCGCCGGCAGCGAGGCCGCTGGCCACGCGCACGCCGCTGGCCGTCTTGCCGGCCACGCGCACGGCGCGGCGTTCGAGCGTGTCGTCGCGCACGACGAAGACCACGCCCGTGTCGCCATTGACCTGGATCGCGTCGGCATCGACCAGTACGCCGGCGGGGCGCTGCTCGGCGGCCTGCGCCGGCTCGGACTCGCGGAACGCCACGCGCACGCCCATCTCGGGCAGGATGCGCGGGTCCTTCTGCAGGAAGCCGACGCGCACAGTGACGGTCGCCTTCGAGCGATCGGCCGTCGGGATCACGGCAACGACCTCGGCCGGAATCTCCCAGTCGGGATACGCATTGAGCCGTGCCGCGACCGGCTGGCCCGGCTGCACGCGGTTGATGAAGTTCTCGTTGACGTCGACCTCGATCTCCAGCGACTCCATGTCGACCAGCGTGCCGATGCCGGTACGCGTGCCGTCGCCGCCGGCCGACAGCGGCGAGATCATTTCGCCCGGCTGCGCGTTCTTCACGGTGATGACGCCCGCGAACGGCGCGCGCACGACGGTGTCCTCGAGGTTGCGTTGCTGGACCAGTACGCCGCGCTCGGCGACGACCACCTGCGACTCGGTGCTTGCCAGCCGCGCTTCGAGCGCGTCGACCTCGGCCTGGGCGGTATCGAGCGCGGCCTCGCTGACCAGTTTCCGCTCGGCGAGACTCCGACTGCGCTGCAGCTGGCGCCTCGCTTCGGCGAGCTGCACGCGCACTTCGGCGAGCTGCGCTCGTGCCGCGGCGAGCTGCGACTCGGCCAGTGCGAGCTGGGCGCGCGCGTTGATGTCGTCGATGCGGGCGAGGACCTGTCCGTCCTCGACGCGCATGCCTTCCTCGACCAGCACTTCGACGACCTTGCCGGTGAGCTTGGACGATACCGTGGCCTGTCGGCGCGCAACCACGTAGCCGGACGCGTCGAGTACCGACGCGGCCGCCGCCGCACCGGTCGGGGCGCTGCGCACGGTGGTGGTCCGGATGGTCGGTGCGCCATCGCGCAGGAACAGCAACCAGACGATTGCCGCGATCAGCAGCAGGCCGAGGCCCGCGAGCAGCCAGCGAGCGCCGCCCGGGCGTGCGGACTGGCGCGCCGTCTTGTCGATCTTCAACTGCCCCAACAGATTCGACGTGTCGTTCATGTGACGCGAGGCGCCTCCCCGGCCTCAAGGCGGGCGCAGTGTGCCGGCTTTTCCGGGACGCTGCCACAGAGGGATTTCCCGGGGCAGTGTCGGAAAGATCGCAGAGCGCGGCGCCGGCTGTGCGAACATGCGCATCGCCTGCCGACAGTTGCCTATCATCGGCACGCTTCCCGCCCATTCGTCCAACACGGAATAGCAGACACGCATGAGCCGCACACAGACGCCGCCGTCCGCACTCGGGTCCTGCCTGATCGTCGGCGCCGGTCCCGGGATCGGCCAGTCGGTGGCCGAAGCCTTCGCCCAGGAGGGCTACGACCTGGCACTGCTCGCGCGCCAGCCGCAGCGGCTGGCCGGGCTCTGCGGCGAGCTGAGCAAGAAGAGCGGACGCCGCATCTTCAGCTACGCCGCCGACGCCGCGGCGCAGGAATCGCTGTTGCAGGGTGTGGCCGCCGCGCGCGCCGATCTCGGCGATCCCGAGGTGCTCGTCTACAACGTCGCCCAGCACGCGCCGGGACGACCGATGAACGTGCCGCTCGACGAGCTGATCGCGAATTTCCGCACCAACGTCGTCGGTGCGCTGATCGCCGCGCGCGCCGTCGCTCCGGCGATGATCGCGCGCGGCCGCGGCAGCATCCTGTTCACCGGCGGCGGCTTCGCGACCGCGCCGGCAGCCGACTACTCGTCGCTGTCGATGGACAAGGCGGCGCTACGCTCGCTGACCTTCACGCTCGCCCAGGAGCTCGGCGCGCACGGCGTGCACGTGGCGACGGTGACCGTGCACGGCTTCGTGCAGACCGGTACGCAGTACGATCCGCAGCGCATCGCCCGCGCGTTCGTGCAGCTCCACCACCAGCCCAAGGGACATTTCGAGACGGAGGTGGTCTGCAAGTAGTTTCCAGTCGATCGTTTCCAGTTTCCAGAGATGAAGACGCCGCTGTGACTGGAAACCGGAAACCGGAAACCGGAAACTGCGCGGCGTGACTGCCTTCCCGCTCAAGCGCAACGTCGCCGCCCTTCGCGCCGGGCGCTTCGACGTCCTCGTCATCGGCGGCGGCATCTACGGCGCCTGGACCGCCTACGATGCGGCCAGCCGCGGCCTGTCGGTGGCGCTGGTCGAGAAGCGCGACTGGGGCGCAGGGACGTCCTCGGCATCGAGCAAGCTGATCCACGGCGGGCTGCGCTATCTGGAGCACTACGAGTTCGGCCTCGTACGCCATGCGCTCAAGGAACGGCGCACCCTGTATCGCATCGCGCCGCATCTGGTGCGCCCGCTGAATTTCGTGCTGCCGATGTGGAAGGGGCCGCGGGCAAGTCCGCTGATGGTGTCTGCCGGCCTGCACCTCTATGACCTGCTGGCGATCGGCGATCAGCCGGTGCCGCGACACAAGTTCCACCGTCCGCGCGATCTGCTGGCGCGCTATCCCTTCGTCGATCCGGAGCGGCTGCTCGGCGGATTCCGCTACGGCGACTGCCAGGAGGACGATGCGCGCATGACCCTGGTGGTGACGGCCGCGGCGCAGTCGTTCGGTGCGGTCTGCGCCAACCGCGTTCGTGCCGAGAACCTGATCGAGGAGCAGGGCAGGGTCTGCGGTGCGCACCTGGTCGACGAGCGCAGCGGCGAACGCTTCGCGCTGCGGGCCGGCGTCGTCGTCAACGCCGCGGGCCCGTGGGCGCGCGATCTGCTCGGCGCGGATGCGCCGGCCATCAAGCTGGTCAAGGGCACGCACCTGATCCTGCCGGCGATCCCCGGCTGCAACGAGGCCTTCCTGCTGACCGCCGCCGACGGTCGCGTGTTCTTCGTGATTCCGTGGTACGCCCGCACCCTGGTCGGCACCACCGAGTCCACCGTGCAGCACCCGTCCGAGGCGGTGCCGACGATCGAGGAGACCCGCTACCTGCTCGACGGCGTGCGCCGCGGCCTGCCGGGAATCGGCTGGACCGAAGCGGACGTCATCGGTGCGTTCTCCGGTGTGCGCATGCTCCAGGCCCAGGACAGCGCGTCGCTGGCCGCGGTCTCGCGCGAATTCGAGGTGCGCAGCCCGCGCCCCGGACTGGTGATGCACGTCGGCGGCAAGTACACGACCTCGCGCAGCGACAGCATCGAGATCGTCGATGCGGTGTTCCGGGCGCTCGACCGCAAGCCGCCGCCGGCGGTCACCCATCGCCATCCCTTGCCCGGTGCGCCCGAGGGGCCGTTCGAACACTGGCAGGCACAGGCGATCGCGCGTCTCGCGGCGGCCGGCGTCGACCTCGATGCCGCACGCTGGCTCACCCTGCGTCACGGTACGGGGATCGACGCGATGCTCGACCTGATCGCCGAACGCTCCGCGCTCGCCGGGCGCATCGACGAGCAGGCGCCGTTCATCCTCGCCGAAGCCGTACACGCCATCCGCAACGAGATGGCGTTCGAGGTCGACGACCTCGCGCGACGACGCACGCCACTGTCGCTGCTGGTGCATGACGACGCCTGGCAGCCGCGCCTGCAGGCACTGATCGAAAGCGAAACTGCCGCGGGCTGAACGCCGGCAGCGTGTTGCGCTGCCGCATTCCGACGAGCGGTGCAATCTGGCGGAAATATCCGACTCCCGACACGTCTCGGCCCAGACATACTGGGCGGGTCCATCGCGCTGACCGTGGCCGCGTGCCGCGGACAGACAGAACCAATAAAGGAAGGCGCCCGCTTTCCCGTGCGAGATGAGGAGAGACGCAATGAGGCTTCTCAAATGGCTGCCCGTGTGCCTGCTGGCGCTCGGGCTCGCGGCCTGCAGTTCCGACGACGAGGGTGACGGCGGACTGGCCGACAACCCGCGCAAGCTGATCTCCCTGTTCGATCCCGTCGCTGCCAGCGCGGTGATTCCGTTTCCGAACGACGGGCTGTTCGGCACGCCTGCCGACGGCACCCTGAACATCCCCAACGGCACGAACGCGCCGTTCGTCGCTGCCGCGAACCGCCTCGACGGTTTCTCGACGGTGGCCTCGGCCTTCACCGACCTGATCGGTGAAGTCGATCTGGCCAGCGCCAATGCGCCCGGCAGCATCGTCATCATCAACACCCGCACGCTGCAGCCGCTGGTGCCGGGCACGGACTACCGCGTGCAGTTCTCGACCGCGATCGACCCGGTGACCGGGCGTCCGCTCGACGCGCTGCGTTCGCGCCTGCTGATCGAACCGTTGCGACCGCTGGCGCCGTCGACGACCTATCTGGTCGTGGTCACGCGCGCCCTGCAGTCGGTCGAAGGCGTGCCGGCCGAACCGGCGGACCTGTTCCGCGTGCTGCTGTCGTCGCAGACGGTCGACGAGCAGCTCGTCGCCGGCAACGAGCCGGCGCTCACCCTGCTCAGCGAGGCCCAGCGCGCCAGCCTCGAAGGCATCCGCCAGCTCTACCAGATGCGCATCCTGCCGCCGCTGGCTTCGGCCGGGCTGCCGGCCGAAAGCCTCGTGATCGCCTGGCCGTTCACCACCCAGTCGATCGGCGCGACCCTGTCGCGGCTGCAGGCCGGCGTGCAGCCGCAGGCGCTGACGCTGGTGGCCACCGGTCTGACGACGCAGGACGTGATCGCGCAGCTGCCGCCCGTGGCCGACCTGTATGTCGGCAGCATCTCCCTGCCGTACTACCTCGCCGATGCGACCGCGACGGCCGACGATGCCGACGAGTCCTTCTTCGTCGGCGGCGCACCGGACAATCCGCTCAACAGTTTCTGGCGCGCCGATGCGGCGGTCCGCGGCGACGGCAATGCGCCGGTCGGCGTGCCCTGTGCAGTGCTGCAGCCCAGTGAAAGCACCACGGCCTGCTTCCCGCAGCCGCGCGCCCGCGCATCCCAACGGGTGCCGGTGCTGGCGACGATTCCGAACGCCAACAGCGGGCGCACCGCGCCCGAGAACGGCTGGCCGGTCGTGATCTTCCAGCACGGCATTACCGGCAACCGTTCGCAGATGCTGGCACTGGCCCCGGCGCTCGCCGCGGCGGGATTCGCTGTCGTCGCCATCGACCTGCCGTTGCACGGTCTGCCCCCCGGCGACGCCCTGCGGGCAGCGACCGAGCAGTTCCCGGAACCGCTGAGGCCGCGTGAGCGGACCTTCGATCTCGACCTCGTGACCAACGCCACCGGTGCACCGCCGGCCGACGGCACGCCCGATCCGTCGGGCACCCACTTCATCAACCTGTCGAGCCTGCTCACCAGTCGCGACAACCTGCGCCAGGCCGAGGCCGACCTGATCACCCTGTCGGCCTCGGTCGGCGGCAGCGTGATTCTCGGCGGCAACCTGCAGCCGGCGGGCATCGCCTTCGACGGCGACAGCGTGCGCTACGCCGGTCACTCGCTCGGTGGCATCGTCATGGGCACCTTCCTCGGCGTCGAGCCGGGCAATGCACCGGCGGTGCTGGCGATGCCCGGCGGCGGTATCGCCAAGCTGCTCGACGGCTCGGCGGCCTTCGGTCCCACGGTTGCGGCCGGCCTCGAGGCTGCCAGCGGCGGCAGCATCGTCGAGGGCAACGACACCTACGAGACCTTCCTGCGCTTCGCCCAGCAGGTGATCGACGATGGCGATCCGCTCAACTACGCCGCCGCGGCCACGGACAATCGTCCGCTGCTGATGTTCGTCGTGCGCGGCGATGCCGTGGTGCCGAACTGCACCGTGGCCGGCGACGAGGGCTGCCCCGCCACGGACACGATTCCGATCTCGTCCTTCCTCGGCGGCAGCGATCCGCTGGCGCGTGCCCTGGGCCTGTCCTTCGTGCCCGGGCCGGCGCAAGGGGATGGCTTCGACGTGCCGATCGCACCGAATCTCTACTTCAGCGGTCCGCCCGAGATCGGCCTGCGCACGGTCGTGCGCTTCAACCAGGGCGATCACGGTTCGATCCTGAGCCCTGCCGCGAATGCGCAGGTGACCTGCGAGATGCAGACCCAGGCGGCAACCTTTCTCGCATCCGCAGGGCGGCAGCTGCCGGTGGGCAACTGCACCGGCGGACAGTGAACGAGGAGGACACGACAATGAAAAGAACCCTGATCGCGCTCGCCGCCACCGCACTCGTCTCGGCCGGCGGTACCGCCAGCGCCCTGAGCACCGAGCTCGCCGGTGTCGACGTGCGACTCGACAACAAGCTCTCGCTCGGTGCGGCATGGCGCGTCGAGTCCCGCAGCGACACCCTGGTCGGTCGTGGCAACGGCGGCCAGGCCTTCTCGACCAACGGCGACGACGGCAATCTCGCGTTCGACTCCGGCGACGTCGTCGCCGCCGCCGCGAAGATCACCTCGGACCTGACCCTGAGCAAGGGCAACTTCGGCGTGTTCCTGCGCGGCACCTACCTGTTCGACCAGCGGCTGAACGACTACGACTTCTTCAACCCGGACAACTACTACACGCCGACACCGGGCGCGCCGGACGTCGGCGTCGGTCTGACGCCGACCGGCCGGCCGTCGGAAGTGCCGATCTCGGTGTTCAACCAGCGCACCGATGCCTCGCGCGACTATCTGGGCAACAACGCCGACCTGCTCGACGCCTATGTCTTCGGCAGTCTCGAGCTGGGCTCGCGGTACATGGCCTTCAAGATCGGCCGCCAGGTGCTGAACTGGGGCGAGTCGACCTTCGTGCTGCACGGCATCAACAGCCTGCTGACCTTCGACCAGAACAAGCAGCGCGTGCCGGGCTTCGAGATCGAGGAACTGCTGCTGCCGACGGCGCTGGCCTGGGCATCGATCAGCGTCACCAGCGGCGTCTCCGTCGAGGCCTTCTACCAGCTCGACTGGGATCACACCGAGATCGACGCCGCCGGCTCCTTCTGGTCGACGAACGACTTCGCCGGCGTCGGCGGGCAGCGCGCGAACCTGACCTTCGGCCTGCCGCCGGAGAACTTCCCGAACACGACGATTCCGCGCGCGCCGGATCGCGAGCCCGGCAACAGCGGGCAGTTCGGCGGACGGCTGAGCATGCTGCTGCCGTACTTCAACGACATCGACCTGTCGCTGTACGCGATGAACTACCACAGCCGCCTGCCGCTGATCAGCGGCACCTCCAAGGCGAGCTTTGCGGCGCCGGCGTCCACCGGCAGCTACTTCGTCGAGTATCCCGAGGACATCCAGCTCTACGGCATCTCGTTCAATACCGTGGTCGGCGGCTGGTCGCTGCAGGGCGAGTACAGCTACAAGGTCGACCAGCCGCTGCAGCTCGAGGATGTCGAGGTGCTGCTGGCCGGTGTCGGCCTGCCGAGCCAGCTGACCGGCGACCCGGACTTCGGCGCCGCGCTCGGCGGGCAGTACCTGCGCGGCTATCGTCGCCACGACGTCAGTCAGGCCGACATCGGCGTGACCTACGCCTTCGGGCCGTCCGAGATGATGGGCTGGGACCAGGTGCTGTTCATCGGCGAGGTCGGCGGCGTCTACGTGCATGACCTGCCGCCCAAGGACGAGCTGCGTTACGAGGGGCCCGGCACCTACACACCCGGTGATGCCTATGTCGCCGCGCTGGTCTCGGCGTCGACGCTGCCGGCGCTCGGCTCGGCAGTACCGCAGCAGACCGAGGGCTGGGCGGACGCGATCTCCTGGGGCTACAAGATGGTCGCCCGTGCGCAGTACAACAACGTGCTCGGCCGCTTCCGCGTCGAGCCGACCCTGCGCTTCGACCACGACGTGCGTGGCGTGACGCCGACGCCGATCACGAACTTTGTCGAGGACCGCCGGCTGATCTCGGCGAGCGTGGCCGGGTTCTACCTGCAGTCTTGGTCGCTGGAGGCGGGCTACACCCGCTACTTCGGCGCGGGCCGCTTCAATCTGCTGCAGGACCGGGACTTCATGAGCCTGGTGGCGAAGTACGCGTTCTGAGGCCGAGCCTGGCAGCGGCGCTCGCCGCTGCCAGGCTCGGCGCTGCGGTCCAGTCCGGAGATTCCCCCATTTGGGCGGCGCCCGATTGCGCTAGGCTCCGGCCTTTACCGAATCCCCGGAGTCCGATCATGCGTTCCGTTCTCGTCGTCGGCAGTGCCGCGCTCATCGTCGCCGGTTGCGCGCTGGCACCATCGTCCTCCACGCCGGCGGCGCCGACCGCCGCACAGATCGAAGCCGAGACGCAGCGCATCGACGCCTGGTTCGAGGCGCGCTACGAGGAGCAGCTGCAGTTCAGCCCGATCCAGATGACCTTCCTCGGCCGCAAGGATCTGTACGACCAGCTCGACGACCTGTCGATCGCGGCCGAGGACGAACAGCTCGCCTGGCAGAAGGCCAGCGTCGAGCAGATGGAGGCGCAGTTCGACTACGCACTGCTGTCCGAGGAGGCGAAGCGCTCCTACGACATCTGGAAGCAGCAGTACGAGCGCGCCGCCGCCGGGGTGCCGTTCCGCGCCAACCGCTACGCCTTCCAGCAGATGAGCGGCACGCAGTCGTTCCTGCCGACCTTTCTGATCAACTTCCACCGTGTCGACGATGCCGCCGACATGCGCGCCTACATCGCCCGCATCGGCGAGGCCCAGCGCGCGATCGACCAGCTGCTGGTGCGGGCACAGGGTGCTGCGCGTCTGGGCATCCGCCCGCCGCGCTTTGCCTACGAGGGCGTGCTCGACCAGTCGCGCAAGGTGATTGGCGGCGCACCCTTCGAAGAAGGTAGCGACTCGGCGATCTGGGCCGACATGCAGGCCGAGATCGCTGCGCTCGAGGAGAAGGGTGCGATCGACGCCGATACCGCCGACGCCCTCGAGGCGGAGTCGCGCGCGGCGCTGCTCGAGCATTTCGGCCCGGCCTATCGCAAGCTGATCGCCTGGGTCGAGTCGGAGCTGCCGCAGACCGCAGTCAACCCGACGGGCGTCAGCACGCATCCGAACGGCGAGGCCTACTACGCCTACCGCCTCAAGCTCATGACCACCACCGATCTCACGGCCGAGCAGATCCACGAGATCGGCCTTGCCGAGGTGGCGCGCATCCGCGACGAGATGATCGCGCTCAAGCAGCGCGTGGGTTTCGACGGTGACCTGCAGGCCTTCTTCACCTTTATCGCCACCGATCCGCGCTTCAAGTTCCCGAACACCGACGAGGGGCGCCAGGCCTACATCAGTGCGGCGACGGCGGCGATCGACAACATCAAGAAGGAGCTGCCGAACTGGTTCGGTCTGCTGCCCAAGGCGGATCTGGTCGTCAAGCGTGTCGAGGCCTTCCGCGAGCAGGACGGCGCGGCGCAGCACTACTATCCGGGCACGCCGGACGGCTCGCGGCCCGGCGTGTACTACGCGCACCTGTCGGACATGAACGCGATGCCGATCCCGGAACTGGAAGTCATCGCCTATCACGAGGGGCTGCCCGGGCATCACATGCAGATTTCCATCGCGCAGGAGCTCGAAGGCGTGCCGCAGTTCCGCACCCAGGCCGACTTCACCGCATACACTGAGGGCTGGGGCCTGTACGCCGAGTGGCTCGCCAAGCAGATGCCCAACACCTACCAGGACCCGTACTCCGACTACGGCCGTCTGACCTCCGAGATGTGGCGCGCCGTGCGTCTGGTGGTCGACACGGGCCTGCATGCCAAGGGCTGGACCGAACAGCAGGCGATCGAGTACTTCGACGCCAACACCTCGATTCCGGCGGCGGCGGTGCAGTCCGAGGTACGGCGCTATCTCGTCATTCCGGGACAGGCGACGGCGTACAAGATCGGCATGATCAAGATCCAGGAGCTGCGTGCGCTGGCCGAGGCGCGGCTCGGCGAGGACTTCGACATCCGCGGCTTCCACGACGCGGTGCTCGGCGGCGGCGCCCTGCCGCTGGACATCCTCGAGCGGCGCGTCACGCAGTGGATCGAGACGCGCGAGCGAACCGCCGCGGGCACCTCCTGATCGCGGACCTCGCCGCTATGGCGTGACCCGCAGCAGGCGCCCCTCGGCGTTGTCGGTCAGCAGGTAGAGCGCGCCGTCGGGGCCTGCGCGCACGTCGCGGATGCGCTCGCCGAGTTCCCGGAACAGGATGTCCTGCTGCCCGGGCCGGCCGTTGCGCATCGGTACGCGGCGCACGCTCTTCTCGGCCAGCGCGGCGACGAACAGGCTGCCGCGCCATTGCGGGAACAGCGTGCCGTCGTACCAGCACATGCCCGAGGGCGCGATCGACGGCGTCCAGTGCGTCAGCGGCGGCGTCACGCCCGGCCATTCGCGGTAGGGGGTGATGCGCGCGCCGGTGTAGTCGACCCCGTGGGTCGTGATCGGCCAGCCGTAGTTGGCACCGGCTTCGATGCGGTTGAGTTCGTCGCCGCCGCGCGAACCGTGCTCGTGCGCGTACAGCGTGCGGTCGCGGCTCACGTAGACCAGACCTTGCGGATTGCGATGGCCGTAGCTGTAGATCTCCGGGCGTGCGCCCTCGCGGCCGACGAAGGGGTTGTCGTCGGGAACGCGGCCGTCGCGGTGGACGCGCAGCAGCTTGCCCAGGTGGGTATGCAGGCGCAGCGCATCGGTGCGTTCGAGATTGCCGTCGCCCATGCCGACGACCAGCGTGCCGTCGGCGAGCAGGGCCATGCGGCCACCCAGATGCTGCGTGTGCGACTTGGCCGGTAGCGTCGTCAGGATCGGCGTGACCTCGTGCAGCGCAGTCCCGTCGAAGCGCGCGCGCACGACGCGCAGATGATTGGCCTCGACGCTGCCATGCGCGAACGACAGATAGAGCAGGCCGTTGTCGGCGAAGTCCGGGTCGAGCATCACGTCGAACAGCCCGGCCTGACCGCTCGCGAGCACCGGCGGCAGCCCGGAGACTGGTTCCGCACGCAAGGTCGGTCGGCCATCGGCGCCGGGCTCGATCACGCGCAGGCGACCCGGACGCTCGGTCACGAGCATGCGGTCCCCCGGCAGGAAACCCAGCGCCCAGGGAAACTCGAGTCCATCGATGACCGTGTCGACGCGATAGTCCGCGGCCTGGGCCTGGGCCTGGGCCGTCAGCAGCAGTGCGAACGCCAGCGCACGCAGCGCGGTGATGGGGCGGGTGAAGCTCGGCATGGTCAAGAGGGTGGGCTCCCGTCGATGCCGCGGATGCGGCAATATCCACGACATCATGACGCAGGACACGACCCGATGACGACGCCCGCTTCCACGTGGACCCGACGTCTGATCGCCTTCGTTGCCGCGCTGCTGCTGGCTGGCGCCTGGGGATCGGTGGTGCAGACCCAGTTCAACCTGCAGGCACTGACGCCGTTCGTGGACGTGCCGCCGAGCGTGCGCCTGATGACGACACTGCAGGATCTGGCCGGCTTCGGATCGCTGTACGCCCTGATGCTGCTGGTCGCCTGGTTGCCGGCGTTCCTGGTGGCCATGCTGCTCGCGCGACGCTGGCCTGCCGCACGCACCGCCCTGTTCGCGCTGGCCGCCGGTGTCGCGGTGATCGTCGCGATCCGCGCGACGGATGCGGCCGTGCCGCCGCCGGTGCTGATCGACGCGACGCGCAGCCTTGCCGGGCTGCTGACGATGGCGCTCGGTTGTGTCGTCGCCGGCGCGCTGTTCGCGCACTGGACGCGGCGTCCGGCGTGATCGCGACCGGGGCGCCGCCGGGCCGTCATCGGGGTTTCATCGCCGCACGCTAGCCTGCCGCGCTTTGCTTTCGGGGCGGCGATGAAGCGACGACACTTCCTGCAGGCCGGCCTCGCGGTCGCCGGCACCTTCGGTCTGGGACCCGCCTTCTGGCAGCGCGCCTACGCCGCGCCGGCGCAGGCCGGGCCGAGTCCCTACGGCGAACTCATCGGGCCGGATGACAACGGTCTGTGGCTGCCGCCGGGCTTTCGTTCGCGGCGGATCGCCGAGGCGTATTCGCCGGTGCCGCTCGCCGCCGGCGGCGCCTCGCAGTACGTCTGGCATCGGGCGCCGGACGGCGGCGCCGTCTTTCCGCAGGATGACGGCGGCTGGATCTACGTCTCGAACTCCGAGGTGCCGATCATCGCCGACGAATGCCTCGATGCGCCGCTGTCGCGTTTTTGCCGGGACCAGGGCGGCGTCGGCGCGATCCGCTTCGACGCGGCGGGCAACGTCGTCGATGCCTATCCCGTGCTGCAGGGCACGAACAACAACTGTGCCGGCGGACCGACACCCTGGGGCACCTGGCTGTCCTGCGAGGAGAATTTCCTCGGCTTCGTCTACGAGTGCGATCCGACGCGTCTGAATCCGGCGCGCCGTCTGCTGGCGATGGGGCAGTTCAGCCACGAGGCCGCCGCCGTCGATCCGGTCGGCCGGCGTGTCTACATGACCGAGGACACCGGCGACGGCGCGTTCTACCGCTACACGCCGGACCACTATCCCGATCTGTCCAGCGGCACGCTCGAAGTGCTGGTGCTCGACGAGGGCGCGCCGGTCAAGCGCCGCAACTACCAGCCGGAGCTCGATGCCTGGCGCGCCGCGCATCCGCTGGCGGACCCGCACGACGTGCCGTGGAAGGCGCTGATGCCGGGTGTGCGGGAGACCGCGACCGGTCGCGTGCGCTGGGAGGTCGTGCGCAACCCGCTCGGGCTGCCGCTGCCCACGCGCTATCAGGTCGAGAATGCCGCGGTGTTCGACGGCGGCGAGGGCTGCTGGTACGACAGCGGCAAGGTCTACTTCACCACCAAGGGCAGCAACCGCGTCTGGGTCTACGACACCGAGGCCGAGTCCATCAACATCCTCTACGACGCGGCCGATGCCGGCGACGCCGCGGTGCTGACCGGCGTCGACAACCTCGTCGTGCACCCGTACAGCCGCGACCTGTTCGTCGCCGAGGATGGCGGCAACATGGAGCTGGTGATGATCACGCACGACTCGCGCACGGTCGCGCCGTTCCTGCGCTATCCCGTGCCGCACTCGGAACTCGCCGGCCCGGCGTTCTCGCCCGACGGCACGCGCCTGTACCTTGCCAGCCAGGGCAAGCGCCACACCGTCGACGAGTCCACCGGCCAAGAGATCCGCGGCGAGATCTTCGAGATCACGGGGCCGTTCCGGCAGCAGGGGGGTGGCGGGCCTGATCCCCTCGGCGGTGGCGGCGGCCTCGGTCTCGGCGCGCTCGCACTGGTCGGCGGCGCGGCGCTGGCTGCGCTGTTGCGAGGCGAGGCAGACTGAGCGTCCACAACCGGGAGGGTCATGTGATGAAGATGCGTGCGATGTTGATGGCCACCGCGGCCTTGCTGCTGGCTGCGTGCAGCGGAGACGGCAGCGATTGCGCCAGCGCGGAAGAGGAGCGGGCCACGGCGTTCCAGCAATGGACGGCCGCCGTCGAGGACGCGCGGGCGTGCGAAACCAATGACGACTGCGTGAGCTATGGCGGCCAGCCTCAGTGCTTCCTGGGCTGCGGCTACGCCGTCAATGCCGCGGAGGTCGCGCAGTTGCAAAGCCTAGCATCCGCCCTGCAGGGACGCATCGACCAATGCAATGCCGGACCCTGTCCGGTGCCGACCTGCGCGCCGCGCCCGTCGGGGGTGGCCTGCATCGAGCAGCGCTGCACCTTCGCCGACACGCGCTAGACGCTGCATGCGACTGCGCCCGCACGGGCGGGCCTCGCGGCCTGCCCGTGCGATCCTCACCCGCCTCCCAGCACCCGTCCTGTCCATGAGCGTCTTGCATCTGATCCGAGCGCAGCGTCTGTCCGTGCTTCTGCCTGCATTGCTGCTGAGCGGCTGTGGAAGCTCGGAAGCGCCGGGCGGCACCGCGCCGCCCCCGGCCTCCTTCGTCGCCGTGCCTTTCGTGTCCGCGCATCGCGGCGGTGCCGCCTACGCACCGGAGAACACGATGCTCGCCTACGAGAACGCCGCGCGCCTGGGCGTCGACGATTTCGAGGCGGACATGCTGGTGACGGCCGACGAGGTACTCGTGCTCATGCACGACGACACGCTCGACCGCACCACGGACTGCAGCGGCCGCGTCGCCGACCACAGCTACGCCGAGATTCTCGAATGCGATGCAGCCTACTGGTTCTCGCCCGGGCAGCCGACGACGAGTCCCGACGAGGCGCGGGCGCATCCGCTGCGCGGCACCGGCGTGCGCGTGCCGACGGCGGAGGAGCTGTTCGCGTTCGCCGCACAGTTCGAGGGCGACTACGCGCCGACGGTGACGATCGAGATCAAGATCAGTTTCGACGGCGTCGAGGGCCTGACCACGGCCGGGCTCCGCGCCGCGCAGCTGCTGGTCGGGCAGATCCAGGCCAGCGGCATCCAGGACCGCATCATCGTGCAGTCCTTCAATCCGCTGGCGATCGACGCGGTCAAGCTGCTCGACCCGACGATCAGGACGCTTTACCTGACACCGAGCGGTGCGCTGCTGAGCCTGAGCTACGCCACCCTGCGTGGGCACGAGTACGTCGCGCCGCAGTTCGCCTCGCCGGACCTGAACGCCGCGCTGGTCGACAGCGCCCATGCGCTCGGCAAGCAGGTCGTACCGTGGACCGCCGACAGTGAAGCCGACATCCGGCAACTGATCGACATGGGCGTCGACGGCATCATCACCAACTTCCCGGCATGCCTGCTGGCGATCCAGGGGCGTCTGCACACCGATCGTCTGACGCCGGCGGGCGGCGGCGACGCGCCGTCCTGCCGTTGAAGCGGCGCGTTTCAGCCTGACTTCAGGTGCGGTGCGGAAACTGGGCGTCGCGCGCCGGGTGTTCCATGCGCCCGGCGCCACCCATCCGCAACAGGAGGACGCCATGAACAGGATTCACCGCACACGCGCCGCGCACACTGCGCTGTCTGCAGCGCTCGCCGGCGTTTTCTCGTTCGCAGCGGCCGGTGCACTGGCCGCGACCGACGCGCCACCGGAGCAGCGCGCCGGCAGCATCGAATACCGCGTCGGCGGCATCGGCGCCGCCGAGGCCGAGACCATGCGCCGCCTCAGCAGCGAGTATCCGCTGACGCTGACCTTCGTCGAACGGGCGCCGGATGGTCGCAACATGTACACGGCTGGGGTCGGCGTGACGATCACCGACAGCAGCGGCAATGCCCAGCTGGAAACGAAGGCGCAGGGGCCGCTGCTGATGGCCGAGCTGCCGGACGGCCGCTATACGGTGTCGGCGACGCTGGGCGGCGATACCAAGACCCGCGAGGTCAAGGTGAGCAACGGTGAGCCGGAGCGTGTGGTCTTCGTCTGGCCGCAGCAGTCGCCCGATCCGCGACAGCTGAGCCGGCTCGACCCGTAAGCCTGGCGGCAACGACCGAATGACCCGACAGGGCCGGCGCGCAAGCTCCGGCCCTGTCGCGTGCGTCGCCGGATGACCGAATCAGGGTTCCGCGACGACGCGGCCCGACTCGCGCGAGAGCCACAGCACCAGCAGCCAGCCGGCGGCACTGACGCTGCCGAGCCAGATCAGGAATGCCGGCCACTGGCCGAGCGTCGCGAGTACGAGGCCCGGCACCAGCGCGAGCACTGCCAGCACGCGGCGTTCGCTGGCGGCAGCAGTCCGCTGCGCGCTGCGGCGGCTGCGCAGGCGCTTGGGATCGCGCAGCGCGAGCGTCAGCACGGGCAGCAGGCTGACGGCGATCGCGATCGCCGAATACAGGTCGGTGCTCATGTGCGCGCGGCTTCGTCCAGTTCGTCGTCGGCGGCGAGCGGCGCCGTCGCCGGCTGTGGTACGCGACGCAGCGTCCACAGGCAGAACAGGCCGCCGAGCACCACGACGATGTCGAAGGCGACCAGGGTCTGCAGCCCGGTGCCGAAGGCATCGGCCCAGCCGGGACCGCCGCTCGTCATCCGCAGGACCGGCAGGGCGATCAGCGCCAGCCCCGTGGCACCGAGCAGACCGCGCCGGGCAGTGGCCAGGGCTTCGACGCGCCACGCGACGGCGCAGGACGCCGCCAGCGTCATCAGAAACGTGCTCATCATCGCCGTGTTGACGTCGAAACCGAGCGCACGGCCGCCGAAGTAGGCCCAGGCAGCGAGCACCAGGCCCAGCGGCAGGCCGTAGCCGACGGCGTGGGTGGCCGCGGCGAGATGTCGCCAACCCCGCTGTGCCTGGCGGCGCGTGGTCCACAGCAGCAGCCCGGTGATGGAGACGTAGGCGCCGGCGAAGCCGAGCGCGAACCACACCGCCTTGGAGAACACGCCGGCGAAATTGCCGAAGTGCAGCGGCGACATCAGCGAGAACAGGGCGCTGCCGGTGGAATCGGTCAGCCCCAGCGACGGCTTGGTGTAGCGGAAACCGCCGTTGGCGCCACCGTAGACGTAGTTCGGGCCGAGCAGCTTGCCTTCGCGGTAGTCCATGAACATCGTCACCAGCGCGTCGGCACGGCCCCAGTGCTGTACCTGGACGAAACCGACCTGGGCGCCGGAGCGCTCGCGCGCGTCGGCGATCATCGCGTCGAGGTCGCCCATGACGGCAGGCGTCTCGTCGGTGGCCGGCGGATTGCCGATGACGGTCTCGATCATCCGCTCCTGGTCGCCGCCGAAGGCGACCATCGCCATCGCCGGAATGCCGAAGGCGCTGCCGAAGCTGAAGTAGCTGCCGGTGAAGGCGAGAACGAAGGCGAACGGCAGGTTCCAGGTGCCGGCGATGACGTGCGTATCGCGCGCCGTCAGCAGCCGGTCGCCGCGGCGACGCAGCGTGAACAGTTCGCGGATCAGGTGACGGTGCACGACGAAGCCGGTCACCGCGGCGACGAGCATGGCCAGTCCGAGCACGCCGGTCAGCAGCAGGCCCCAGGGGTGCGGCAGATGCAGGCGCACGTGCAGGTCGACCATGAAGTGGGCGAGCGCGTTGGCATCGTCCTGCGCCTCGATGTCGTCGCCGGTGCCCTCGACGCGCTTGATCATCGCGCCGCTGGACGGGTCGAACTCGGCGGCCACGCCGCGTTCGCGCGGCGTGCCGTCCTCGCCGGTCTCGTGCGCATGAAAGAAGGCGTACAGACGATTGCCGGCGCGCGGGAAGAAGAACAGCTCTTCGTGGAACGCCGGGTCGACCGTTTCGGCGAGTCCGCGGATCATGCCGTCGGTCCCCGGCGGGAAGGGGTCTTCGACCCGTGCCGGCAGCGGGCTCGACCAGTCGCCGATCTCGGTGGCGAACACCGATGCGACGCCGGTGAGGATCACCGCGTACAGCAGCAGGCCCAGGAACACGGCCGACCATCCGTGGATCGCGAGCAGGGTCTTGGCGCGTTCCTGGCTCAGGCGGATCATGCGAAGGCTCCCGGTTGCAGCAGGTGGGCGGCGATCAGCGCGGCGTGGGCAAGCGCGAGCGCGGAGACGACACCCCAGGCGCGGCCGAGCCGACGATCGAGACAGGCGTAGAAGAACAGCCCCGCCCAGATCGCCGGGAACAGCACGATCGGCAGGACCACGTTGTCGATCTGTGCGGGCCCCTTCGGCAGCCACAGCGCGCCGCCGCACATCACCAGCGCGGCACAGACGAAGACGACGGGCCCGGCGAGGGCGACGCGCGACCACAGGCGGCGGCGTTCGCTGCTCATGGGCGACTGGCGCTTCGACGCGACGGCGGACGGGGGAGGGGGCAGGACAGGAGCATCGCGGGATCGACGAGAGAGGCGGACGGCCGTCGGTCAGGAATGATAATGATTCCCAAGTGCTGCGGCAATCGCGGGGCAGCATTCACGCGGCAGTCGGCGGCAGCCGTTATCGTCTTCCCATGACCGACCGTGCGCCGCTGTTCGTCGTTATCAATACCCGCTCGGGTCGCACCGCCGGCGACGAGCGTTGCCGCCTGCTCGCGTCCGTGTTCCGCGAGGGCGGACGCGAGGTCGAGTTCCTGCCGGTGCGCACGCCGGCGAAGCTCGATGCCGTCGCCGCGCAGGCGGTGACGCGCGCCGCGGCCTGCCGCGGCGTGGTCGTCGCGGCCGGCGGCGACGGTACGCTCAGCGCGGTCGCCCACGCGACGCTGGGCAGCGACTGCGCGTTCGGCATCCTGCCGCAGGGCACCTTCAACTACTTCGGCCGCGAGCATGGCGTGGCGCAGGACATCGAGGGCGCCGCACGCAGTCTGCTGCGGGCGAAGCCGCAGCCGGTGCGCGTCGGCCTGGTCAACGGCCGGGCCTTCCTGGTCAATGCCAGTCTCGGCCTGTACCCGCGACTGCTCGAGGATCGCGAGGCCTACAAGCGGCAGCTCGGCCGGTATCGCTGGGTCGCCATCGTCTCCGGCCTGGCGACGCTGATGCGCGATCACCGGCAGCTGGACCTGGAGATCGAGAACGGCGGCCACAACCGGCACCTGCGCACGCCGACCCTGTTCATCGGCAACAACCGCCTGCAGTTCGAGCAGAGTGGCCTGTCGACGGCGGCCGACGCACTCGACGCCGGCCAGCTGGCGGCGATCGCGGTCGAGCCGACGCGCAGCCGGGCGCTGTTCGCGCTGGCCCTGCGGGGCGCGATCGGCCAGCTCGGCAGCACCGGCCGCGTCATCGAGTTTCCGTTCCGCCGCCTCACGGTGCACGTGCGCGGACAACGGCGCGTCAAGGTCGCCGCCGACGGCGAGATCCATCGCATGCGCAGCCCGCTGGTGTTCAGCGTCTCGCCGCAACCCTTGCGGCTGATGGTGCCGGCCGAAGACGACCGCCAGGAGCGCGCATGAGCGTCCTGCTGCAGATTTCCGATCCGCACTTCGGCACCGAGCAGGCGCCGGTGGTCGATGCGCTGCTGACGCTCGCGCATGCGCAGCGGCCGGATCTGGTGGTGCTCTCCGGTGACATCACGCAGCGCGCACGCCGGGCGCAGTTCGCCGCGGCGCGCCGGTTCGTGGAGCGCCTGGCACCGTCCGCGCTGCTGGCGATCCCCGGCAACCACGACATCCCGCTGTTCAATCCGGTCGCGCGCCTGCTGTGGCCCTATGCCGGCTACCGGCGCGCTTTCGGCGACGACCACGCGCCCGTCCATGAGGATGCGTCGATGCTGGTGCTCGGCGTCGACACCACGCGCCGATGGCGCCATGTCGACGGGGAGGTGTCGGCGGCGCAGGTCGAGGCCGTTGCCGCACGCCTGCGTCGCGCCGCGCCCGACCAGCTGCGCGTGGTCGTGACCCACCAGCCGCTGCACGTGCCGAGCGCCGGCGACGCGCACAACCTGCTGCACGGGCACGAGCGCGCGCTGCGCCGGTGGGCCGAGAGCGGCGCCGACATCGTCATGGGCGGACATATCCATCTGCCCTACGTGCGCACGCTCAACGCGTACGGCGGGGTGCAGGGACGCACGCTGTGGTGCGTGCAGGCGGGCACGGCGGTCTCGTCGCGGACGCGGCGCGAGGCGCCGAACTCGGTCAACCTGCTGCGCTACGACCCCCGGGGACGGTCCTGCCACGTCGAACGCTGGGACTACGCGGCGGGCAGCGGCTTCGGCCGTGTCGATACCGTCGCGATCGCGCCCGACCGTCGCGGCGCCTGAGCCTCAGCGCGGGTCGATGCCCGGCACGCCGCGGCGGATGCGTTGCGGGAAATCCGCGACGTGTCCGGCTTCGATGGCCCGCCGGGTGATGCGGCCGCGTTCGCGCAGTTCCTCGGGATCATGCGCCGGCGTCAGGCCGCCGAGACGGTGGATGTAGGTCGGCAGCAGGCCGGACAACAGCAGACGGACGTCGAGCGGCAATCCGCGCAGGATGCGGCTGAGCATGCGGTAGACGACGGTCGTGCAGTTGTTCGTCAGCGAGTTGTAGAAGCGCGGCCGTTCGGCCAGCCGGTTCGCTTCTTCCACGTAGGCGAGCAGCAGTGCGCGGCGCGCGTCCTCGCCGAGATGGATGCGGTACAGGTAGCAGTCCTCGCCGCGGACATTGGTGCGCAGGTAGACGATGTCGCGCTCGTCGGCGGCGATGATGCTGGCCTCGAACTGGCGGAAGAACCCGCCGATCTCGGAGTAGGCCTCTCCGCGCTGCTTGCGGATCTCGACCGAGAACACGAGTTGCCCGCCATCGGCGAAGCCGAACGACACCAGCGTGTGTGCGATGCCCGGTCGCCCCCAGTACGACAGGATCAGGTCGACCGACTGCAGATGGTTCAGGTCGTAGGACCGCTGTTCCCAGCGCACGTCGTAGTCGGTGGTCGTGCGCCAGGTGAAGTTGCGGACGTGATCGACGATCACGCGGTCGCCCTCGACGCGGCCGGTGGCGAGCCGCGCGACCTCGTCGGCCCAGTCGCGGTCGCGCGCCGGACGGATGCCGCGCCACCACGCCAGCAACAGCACCGCCGCGACGAGGTAGAGCGCCGCCGCGGCCAGGGGATACGCGCGCAAGGCGACGACGACCGCGAACGCGAACAGCAGCCAGACGGCGATCAGCAACTGTCGCCGGACGCGGTTCCGCGGGCCCTGGAAGTGCAGGGCGAGGGCGCCCCAGGCCGCGAACAAGCCGCAGGCCAGTCCGGATGCGATCCAGGCGGCGATGGTCATCGGCGGATGTCGGAGATCGCTTGGCAGCGGTGGCGGCGTGGGTCCTGCCCCGGAGTGTAGTGCGGGGGCGGAATACGGCGCCGGTGGATCTTCGCGCATCCCGCTCGCCGGCCTCGCATCTCAATGCGACTTGTAATGAGAAACACTCGCATTTAGGATAGTGCCGCTTCCAGGCAGTACCGGTCTCCGGTTCCCCCAAAGCGCCCATTGACCCTGCCGCATTCCGTCCGGGCCGGACGGTGCGCAAGGGTTGCGTCGTGTGCCCTTTCACCCGGGACGGGGTCCCGGATACTGCCCAGGGAGTTCTCATGAAGTTTCATCTGAGTCCGATCGCCGCGGCGGCGGTCGCGTTGTGCGCGCAGCCGGCAACCGCCGAACATCAGCAGGTGGTCGCAGCCTCACCGCTGACGCAGGTCACGGCACTGCCCGATGTGACCGTCGACGGCAGCACGGTGAGCCCGTACAAGGCCGATGCAGTGCAGTCGCCGAAGTTCACCCAGCCGCTGCGTGAAACGCCGCAGACGATCCAGATCATCACCAGTGAGGTGTTCACCCAGCAGGGCGCGACGACGCTGACCGAGGCGCTGCGCAACAGCCCGGGCGTCGGCACCTTCTATGCCGGCGAGAACGGCAACACGACCACCGGCGATGCGATCTACATGCGCGGCTTCGACACGTCGAACAGCATCTTCGTCGACGGCATCCGCGATCTGGGGTCGATCTCGCGCGATGTCTTCAACATCGAGCAGATCGAAGTGATCAAGGGGCCAGCGGGCACCGACTACGGACGCACCGCGCCGACCGGTTCGGTCAACCTCGCGACCAAGCAGGCCCACCTCGGCAACGCGGTGTCCGGCCTCGTCTCCGTGGGCAGCGATGGCCAGCGGCGCGCCCAGGCCGACCTGAACCAGACGCTCGGCAGCGTGCCGGGCGCGGCGCTGCGCCTGAACACGCTGTGGCAGGACAGCGACCTGCCGCACCGCGATCACGTGAACAACTCGCGCGTCGGTATCGCGCCCTCGCTCGGACTCGGGCTCGACGGCGCCACGCGCGCCTATGTGAATCTGCTCTACGTCCGCCAAGACAACGTGCCCGACGGCTTCGTGCCGACGATCGGTCTGCCGGGCTGGACGCCGCAGCCGGGGCTCGAAGCGCTGGCCGGCAACCCGGTCGATCCGCACAACTTCTACGGCACGCGCCATGACCACGACGACAGCGTCGCCAGGATGGCCACGGCACGGATCGAGCACGATCTTTCGGACACGCTGCGGCTGACCAACACGACGCGCTGGGGACAGACCGAACAGGATTACCTGCTGACCGCCTTCATGAGCACCGGCGGCGTCGACGACAACGGCGAGCCTTCCGGCAACATCGGCTGGACCGATCCCGACGATCTGTCGACCTACACGCTCAACCGCAGCCTCCCGACGATCAAGGACCAGGTCAACGAGATCCTGACCAACCAGCTCAACCTGCGCGCCGACCTCGGCAGCGGAGCGATCCGCCACACGCTGAGCACCGGGCTCGAGGTCATTCGCGAGGAACAGACCGCCTATGGCAACACCGCGACCGGCACCGTGCCGCCGGCCAGCCTGTACGCCCCGGACTGGAACGCGCCCGGCACGCTGTCGATCTCACGCAACGGTGGCGCCGGCGTCGGTCGCACCGACACGGTTGCGGTCTATGTCTTCGATACCGTCAGGTTCGGCGAGCGGTTCATCGTCACCGGCGGGCTGCGCGCGGACCGCTACCAGACCGAGTACCGCAACACCACGCCCTGCGGCGGCACCGGCCGCGGTGCGGTCGACTGCGGCGATCTGCCGCAGGGAACGCTGGTCGAGACGATCAACGCCGAGGACGACGACACGCTGTTCAACTGGAAGCTCGGCGCACTGTACAAGCCGGTCGAAACGGCGAGCGTCTACATCAACTACGCGATCTCGCAACAGCCGCCGGGCGGTTCGAACTTCCAGTTCAGCACCTCGACGAACAGCCTCGACCGGCCGAACCTCGATCCGCAGAAGGCGGCGACCTACGAGCTGGGCACCAAGTGGGACGTGCTCGACGAGATGCTGTCGTTGAACCTGGCGCTGTTCCGCACCGAGGTGACCAACGAGATCAACGCGGACGACACCGACGAGAACGGCGTGCCGCGGCAGACCGGCGAGAAGCGTGTCGAGGGCATCGAGATCTTTGCGGTCGGCAATCTCACCCGCAACTGGTCGGTGTCGGCCGGCTACTCGCACCTGAGCACCAGTGTCGAGGCCGGGCGCACGGTGACCGCCGATGGCTCCGAGAACCTGACCTACACCCCGGACGCCAGCCTCACCGGCTGGACCGCGTACCGCTTCCCGTTCGGCCTGCTGGTCGGCGGCGGCGTGCGCCATACCGACGGCCTGCGCCGGGGCACGGACGGTGCGGTCGGCACGCCGACGTACACCGAGTCGTACACGGTGGTCGACGCGGTCGTCGCCTACGCCTTCAGCCCGCAACTGGCGCTGCGCGTCAACGGCTACAACCTCGCGGACGAGGACTATGTCGCGTCGATCAACAAGAGCGGCTACCGCTACATGCCGGGTGCGTCGCGCACGTTCCTGTTCAGTGCCGACTTCCGCTTCTGAGTCGGGCGCGACCGCGCGCAGGCCGGGCCCGGGTGCCCGGCCTGCGCTCCTGCGCGCGCCGCGCACGAGGGACGTCTGATGCTGCTGCGTATCGCCGAAGTACTGACGGCCGACGAACTGGCCCGCATCCGCTCCGGTCTGGCCGCGGCTGACTGGACCGACGGGCGCGAGACCGTCGGCGTACAGGGCGCGCAGGTCAAGCGCAACGAGCAGTTGCCGGATGCCTCGCCGGCGAAGGCCGAACTCGGGCGGATCGTCCTCGCCGCGCTCGAACGCAGCGCGCTGTTCTTCGCCGCGGCGCTGCCGCAGCGGACGGTGCCGCCGCGCTTCAACCGCTATCGCGGCGGCGGCAACTACGGGTATCACATCGACGGTTCGGTGATGCGTCTCGGCGGTGCGGACCAGCGCCTGCATGTCCGCTCCGACATCTCGTGCACGCTGTTCCTGTGCGATCCCGCCGACTACGACGGCGGCGAGCTGGTGATCAGCGACACCTACGGCGAGCATCGCGTGAAGCTGCCGGCGGGCGATCTGGTGATCTATCCGTCGAGCAGCCTGCACCAGGTCATGCCGGTCCCGCGCGGCGAACGGCTGGCCTCGTTCTTCTGGGTGCAGAGCATGGTCCGCGACGAGGGTGCGCGGCGCCTGCTGTTCGAGATGGACACCTCGATCGAATCGCTGCGCCGCAGCGGTGCCGATACCACCGCAGTGCTGAGGCTGACCGGGGTCTATCACAACCTGCTGCGGCGCTGGGCCGAGGTCTGAGCACACGATGGCCCGCTCGATTCGTGCGCGCGTGCTGCGCCAGATGCACCAGTGGCACTGGATCAGCTCGGCGCTGTGCCTGATCGGCATGATCCTGTTCGCCGCGACCGGCATCACCCTGAACCATGCCGCGCAGATTCCGGCGACGCCGGTCGTGACGCGGCTGCAGGGCAGCCTGCCGCCGGGCCTGCTGGCGGAATTGCAGACGGTGGCCGCCGGGCTTGATGCCGGCGCCCTGCCGGCGGCGCTCGCCACCTGGCTCGACGCGCGATGGTCGCTGCACCCGGGCGGGCGCGTCGCCGAGTGGTCCGAGGACGAGATCTACCTGAGCCTGCCGCGTCCCGGCGCCGACGGCTGGCTCAGCGTCGATCTGCTGTCCGGCGACGTCGAGGTCGAGGTCATCGATCGCGGCTGGATCGCCTACCTCAATGACTTGCACAAGGGTCGCCACGCCGGCGTCGTCTGGACCTGGTTCATCGACCTGTTCGCAATCGCCTGCCTGGTGTTCTGCATCACCGGCCTGATCCTGCTCAAGCTGCACGCGGCGCATCGCGCGATGACCTGGCCGATGGTGACGCTGGGTCTGGTCGCCCCCGTCGTGCTGCTGGCGCTGTTCGTTCACTGACTGAAGAAAGCAATGAAAGACTTCCGATTCCTGTCCATGGCGCTGGGTCTTGCGATGACGGCCCCCGGTGTGTCCGCGGCCGAGCTGGCGCTGTCCATCGAGCTGCCGCGCATCGACGTGGCCGAGTACCACCGCCCGTACGTCGCGGCGTGGATCGAGCGCGAGGACCGCAGCGTCGCGGCCCAGCTTTCCGTCTGGTATCAGCTCGACCGCCCGGCGCCGTCCGGTGCCGCGCCGCGCGGCGAATCCGGCACCAAGTGGCTGCCCGACCTGCGCCAGTGGTGGCGACGCGGTGGGCGCGACCTCGCCATGCCGGTCGACGGGCTCAGCAGCGCGACGCGCCCGGTCGGCACGCATGTGCTGCGGTTCGACGCCGGCTCGCGACCCCTCGCCGGGCTCGAGGACGGCCGTTACCGGCTCGTCGTCGAAGCGGCGCGCGAGGAGGGCGGCCGCGAACAACTGCCGATCGCCTTCGACTGGCCGCCAGCGGCCGGGCAGACGCTCGATGCCCGCGGCCGGTCGGAGCTCGGCGCCGTGCAGCTTCAACTCACTCCCTGAGGAGACCACGATGTCCGCCACGAAACCTTCCCTGTCGGCCGCTTTGGCCGCTGCCGTGCTCGCCAGCGCACCGGTCGCGCACGCACACAAGATGTGGATGCAGCCGTCCAAGACCGTGCTCAGCGTCGGACAGTGGATCACCGTCGATGCCGCCGCATCGACCGACCCCTTCGTCCGCGATCACCGCCCGCTGGGACTCGAGTCGCTGACGATCACCGCGCCTGACGGTGCCGTGCTCGCGCCCGCGAACCCGGCCACCGGCGAGTTGCGCAGCAGTTTCGATCTGCGGCTCGATCAGCCCGGGACCTACAAGCTGGCGATGGTCCGCGACGGCATCAGTGCGAGCTGGGATGATGCCGGCAAGCGCGGCCGCTGGCCGCCGCGCGGCCAGCCGTTCAGTGCCGACGGCCTCGCGAAGGTGCTGCCGCCAACGGCAACCGACCTCAAGGTCGTGCGCATGCTGTCGCGGCTGGAGACCTTCGTCACCGCCGGAAGCCCGACGGCGACGGTCTTCGACGAGCCGGCCGAGGGTCTGGCGATGCAGCCGGTCAGCGCCGTCAACGACCTGTACGCCGACGAGCCGGCGCAACTGCGCTTCGTCATCGACGGCCAACCCGCGGCCGGGCTCGTCGTCGAGGTGATTGCCGACGGCATCCGCTACCGCGACGCCGTCGAGGCGATGGAACTGGAGACCGACGCGCAGGGCCGGATCGAGATCGCATGGCCGCGACCCGGCTTCTACTGGCTGAACGTCGGCACCGAGGACCGCCAGGGCAGTGCCGAGGCACCGTACCGGCGCTTGTCCTATACCGCGGTCCTCGAGGTCCTGAGCCCCTGATGCGGCGGCGCCCGCTGCTGGCGCGGACTCAGCGCGTGGCGCGGGCGCCGCGGTAGGTCAGGCCCGCCGTCGCCTCGGCGGCGGTGTCGGCGTGGGTCTGGGCGCGGTAGGTCACGGTGCGGCTGACCGGCTGCGCGAACAGGCAGGTCTCGCTGATGCCTTCGGCCTCGACGCGCTGCATCACCGCCTTGAGGATTCGTTCGGCCTGGGACCGTGGCATCACGGTCTGGACCCAGTTGCGTTCGCGGTTGAGGCGACGGCCCATGGTCACGCGCGATTCGAGTTCGACGAACCGTGCGGACATCACGTTCGCACCGTCGGCACCGGCCGCGAGCGCCGTGTCGAGCAGGGTGGGCGTATGCGCCTGACCGGAGATGAAGGTCACGCGCATCTGCGGTACCAGCAGCGGATCGGCCTGCTCGGCCGGGTCGAGCCGCAGGCCGGCGGCACGGCCGCCGCCGCCGAGCCGCACGACCTGACGCCGGCGCCAGTCGGAATGCCCCATCAGCTCGTCGATCGCCGCGACGATCTGCTGCATGTCGGCAGCGTGATGGCGTCCGCCGACCGTGCTCGCCAGGTGCACGATGCCCTTGTGCACCGGCATGCAGTACAGGTAGCCGCGCCCGGGCATCTCCAGCCGGCCGGCGACGGTGATGGCGTCGACCACGGCGTCGGCGTCGGCGTTGTCGACGATCAGCGTCACGACCTCCTTGGTGCGCTTCTTCGTGATCCGCAGCCAGCCCAGACGGTCGCGCAGGCCGCGCCCTTCGCAATAGAACACGACGGGACCGTGCGCGCCGGCCTGCATCGCAGCGCGCGAGATCGCCTCGGTCTGTTCCGGCTGCACGATGCAGGAGATCAGCGAGAGGTTCTCGCGCAGCGCGATCGAGGCATCGGCGCCGGCCTCGTCGTCGACATCGGCCCACACCGGGAAATCCGGCGTGTGGTACAGCGTGTCGCAGGGGACCGAGTAGACCGCGCCCGAGCCCGGATAGCGCAGCTGCCCGGCGTCGGCGATGTCGTGGATGACGCCGTCGACCTGCGCGTCCGGCACGATGAAGCGCAGGATCTCCTTCTCCGGGCTCACTAGCGGCATGAAGCGCTGGAACCACTGATCGCGGATCAGCGTGCCGCGGGCATTGGTCACGAAGGCATTGCGCTCGCCGGCGGCGAACAGGCGCTCGATCACCGGTTTGGCCGCCGCCGGCGGCAGGATCGCAGCGACCACCGAGACCTTGTGCAGCGCGCGGAAATGCTCGCTCATGGCGCGCTGCCCGCCAGCGATTCGGCGCGGCGCGCACGCGACACCAGCAGCCCGACGATCAGCACGGTGATGATCGGGCCGACCGAGGCCAGCGCGAGCACACCGAAGCCGTCGATGACACCGGGCACGTTGGCGCCGATGCCCAGGCCCATCGCCAGCACCAGCGGCACGGTGATCGGGCCGGTGGTGACGCCGGCGCTGTCCCAGCCGAAGTTCACGAACTCCTCGGACGAGATGGCCGTCAGCAGCAGCAGCACGACGTAGGGTGGAATCAGCAGGTACTCGAGCGGAATGTCGAAGGCCAGCTTGATCACGCCGGCAGCGATGCCGATGCCCACGCCGATCGCCACCGACTGCATCAGCAGCGACTTCTTGAACGCGCCCACGGTGATCTTCTCGACGGTGTTGCCGAGCGCGTTGAGCGCCGGCTCCGCCAGCGTGGCGCCGTAGCCGAGGAAGAAGCCGAAGATCGCGGCGACGATCTTGCCGGCGACGTCCGATTCGAACAGCGGCTCGCGCAGTCCTTCCGCGCCCCAGGGCGTGAGCGTCGCGAAGCTCAGCGGCACGTTGCTGCCGAGCTGGGTGCCGAGCGGCGTCAGCCCGAGTGTGATGCCGAGCATGAACAGGCTCATGCCGATCACCGAGAAGCCGATGCCGATGAGGATCTCGTCGCGGTTGCGGATGCGGTCGGGCAGCACCAGTCGCAGCGTCATCAGCAGGAACACGCACAACGGGACGATCGCGCGCAACGCCGACAGGGTGCCGCCGCGCAGCTCCTCGGCGAAGGCCAGCGCCGGGTCCCAGGTGTCGCGCGAGACGACCTTGGCCTGCAGCAGCTGGCGCTTCTCGAGCACCAGCGTGGCATCGTCGAGCACGATGCGGCCGTCGACCAGACGCGGTTCGCCGTCCTCGAAGCGCAGGCGATAGTCGTCCGGCGGCACGCCGTCCTTGAGAAAGCGTTCGAAATCCTCGTCGTCGAAGCCGGCCGGCTGCCGCACCGGGCGCTGTGCGGCGGCTTCGCGGGTCTGCGCGGCCTCCTGCATCGTGCCGGCGTAGTGACTGCGACCGTAGTAGTCGTCCGCCTGGATGTGCCACAGGCCGAGCAGCAGCACCGCCAGTACCGGGAACAGCGAGGCGAGCGTGACGATGCCGAAACCGGCGTTGCCGCTGTCGCCGTCGCCGACGATGCGGCACACGCCGATGCCCAGCGCCAGCACCAGCGGCACGGTCACCGGCCCGGTGGTCACCGCGCCGCAGTCCCAGGCGAGACCCAGCACCGGCTGCAGGACCGCGTGCTGGTGGGCGTAGAGCGTGAGACCGCACAGCAGCAGCACCAGCGGCATGATCAGCAGCTTCAGCGACCAGCCGAGAAAGAAGCGCAGGATGCCGAGCAGCACCGCCACGCCGACGCCCACACCGACGACGCCGACGAGCTGGTCGGCAAAGTCGTTGAGCAGGCTATACAGCAGCGGCGCCTGCTCCGGGCGCACGCCGGCGCCGGCGCTGCGCAGTACCGCGATGGCCGGCTCGGCGAAGGTTGCGCCGACACCGAGCAGGAAGGCGAACAGCAGGATCAGTGGCAGCGAGGCGTTGCGCGGCAGCACCGCCCCGATCGTCTCGCCCAGCGGCATCAGGCCCAGGCGCAGGCCTTCCATGAAGAACATCAGGCCCACCGCCACGATGGCGATGCCGGCGCCGATCATGGCGGCATGCACGATCGGCAGGCCCAGCACCAGGATCTGGAACAGCAGCAGGTAGACGACGATGAACCAGATCGCGCGCAACTGCTCGAGAAAGTTGCCGTAGAAGTACGGCAGCAGGATCTTCAGCGTATCGGCGAAGCCCAAGCGTACGCGCCCGCGTACATCGCTGCTCACATGCGGCTCCCTTCAGGTTCGTGGTGCGCGTCGACCGCCACGTTAGCGCAACGCGCGGGGACTGGCGACGCGAGTGGCGAGCCGGTCAGCGGGCCGGCAGGCGATTGCGCAGGGCCATCACCTCGGCGTCGGGCATCTTCTGTGCACGGATGCTGCCCAGCAGGGACAGGTCGAACGGCACGTAGCCGGACGGCGGCGTGTTGAGCGTCTCGGCGACGTAGTTCAGCACCGCCATGATCTGCGGATCCTTCAGCCGCCAGCGGTAGGTGAGCATCAGGCCGTCGTAGGTCTGTTCGCCCACCTCGATCGGTCCGGCGAAGCCGTGCATGACCACGCGCGCGATGTAGTGGCGGCCGTCCTCGGTGGCCAGCCAGTCCTCCAGATGCGTCAGCGGCGGATAGCGGCCGTCCAGCCCCTGGCCCTGCGGCTGGTGACAGGGCGCGCAGCGTTCGGCAAACAGGGCTGCACCATTGTCAGCCGCAATGCCCGGAAACGATGCGGCACACAGGGTCCAGCAGACCCAGAGTCGGCCCCAGCCCTCCCTGACCCCCTTCATCGCCGGCTCCGGTTCGAATGGCGGCTCCACGGGGCGCAAATACCGCGCCAGCCCGGTGCCGGCCCCGGAACATCAGTCCCAGTCGAACTCGACGCCGCCGATCAGCGTGCGCGGCTCGCCGGCCATGAAGCTGCCGAAGGCGCGCTGCGTCACGTAGAAGCGGTCGGCCAGGTTGCGGCCGATCACGTACAGCTCGAAGTGCCGGAAGCGCCAGCCGGCGCGACCGTTGAGCAGGGTGTAGGCGTCGGACGTCTGTTCCGGATCGTTGTCCGCGCGACGGAACGTGTCGTCGATGAAGTTGGCATCGACCTGCAGATAGGGGCCATAGCCGCCGTACTCCCACAGCACGCCGGCGCCGCCCTGCCAGCGCGGTGCACTCGGGAACTCGTTGCCGCTGAAGTCGCCGCCCGAGCTGTCGAACTCGAGGAACTCGGTGCGTGCGTAGCCCAGCGACGCGAACCCACGGAAGCCCCGCAGCGATGCGGTGTCGAGTTCGAGTTCCGCACCGTACAGACGCGACCGTCCGGCATTCTCGGTCTGCGCATCGTTGGGGTCATCCGACAGCTGCACGGCGACCTGCTGTTCGCGCCAGTCGGTGTAGAAGACGTTGCCGCGCAGCCGCAGCCGGCGATCCCATAGCTCGGCACGCACGAACAGCTCGCCGGTCGTGGTGAACTCCGGATCAAACTCCTCGAACGTGCCGCGCACGAAGTTCACCGACAGCCCGCCGGCGCGGAAGGCGCGCTGCGCGAGCACGCCCATGGTCAGCTCATCGGTGATGCGCCAGCGCAGGCCGAGCTTGGGCAGCACCGCGGTGGTCTTGCTGCGGCCCGCACCCTCGGCGTCGGCCGGAAGGCCGACCGCGGGACCGATCAGGCCGCCGATCAGGTCGCCCGGGAGCGAGTCGTCGTCCTGCAGGATGGACAGGGACGAGTCCGAGACGTAGGCGAAATCCAGGGTCTCCTGATCAACGCGCAGGCCCAGCGTCAGCGTCCAGTCCTGCGCGACGTCCCAGTCCATCTCGCCGAACGCTGCCCAGCCGCGGCGCTGCTGATCGATGTCGGAATCGATGTCGAGCCAGGCGTCGATCGGCTCGCCGCCGGTGACATTGCCGTCGATCACGCGCAGCGTGCTGTCGGTGTCGAGATCGGCGCCGTAGAGGCCGATAACGCCGCGTGCATCGCGGCCGAACAGGTTCAGTGCATCGAAGCGCAGGCGCAGCTCCTGCGTCAGGCTGCGGTCGTCGTTGGTATTGACGATCACGCCATCGGGTTCGGCGCTGGTGTTGTAGTCGTCCTCGCTGCGCAGGTCGGTCTGGCCGTAGCCGCTGATCAGCTCCAGCGACCAGCGCTTAGATAGATGCAAACGGCTGCGCAGGGCCAGCAGCTCGGAGTCGGATTCCAGTGTCTCCGGATCGTTGGCCACGGTCTGCCGGTCTCGCGGCTCGCCGGTGAGCTGGCCCTGACCCTTGAAGGCATCGGCACGCGTGTAGCTCAGCAGCACCGACGGCGCGTGCTCCGATACGTCGCTCCAGCCGAGCTTCACGCGGGCGTTGTTCGACTCCTGCGCATTGGCCGGTTCCCCGCGCGTGAGGTTCCACGCGGCGTTGTCGGCCTCGCTGTGCTGGATGGCACCGCGGATCGCGAAGCCGCCGCCCAGCGGCGTGCCGACGGCGCCGGCAAGCTGCTCGTTGCCGTACTCGCCGCGTCGCACGCGGCCGCGAACGTTGAACGTCTCGTCCGGATCGCGCGTGTTCAGCAGGATCGCGCCGGCGAGCGCGCCCTGTCCCTGATTGGTGGACTGCGGACCGCGCAGGACCTCGACGGTGTCGATGTCCCAGAAATCGAGCGGGCCGGCGCGCGCGCCGGCAATCGACAGCGGCACGCCGTCGACGAGGATGCTCGCCAGCGGCGCGACCGAGCCGACCGACGCGTCGGACACCCCGGTGTCGGAGATGCCGCGGATCACGAAGCCGCCGAAGCCGCCGAGCTTCGAGGTGTTGGCATTGACGTTGGCCGTGCGCAGGAAGGCGTCGTAGACATCGTCCATCGCCGTCGACGCGATGTCCTCGGCAAGCAGCACCTGTACGCTGCTGCCCAGTTCATGCAGATCACGTTCGAGGTTCTCGCCGGTGACGACGATCACCGGCAGCAGCACGGCATCGTCGCCATGCGTCGGCGGATCGGCCGGGGGTGCCGCGTCGTCGGAGTGCGGTACGTCGATGACGGGCAGCGGCGTGTCGTCGGCCTGCTGCGCGAGGGACGCTGCCGGCAGCATCGACAGCAGGATCAGGGCGAGGCGGCCGGGGGCGGACAAAGGGAGCATCGCCGATCAGTACAGGTTGTTCTTGTAGTCGTGGTCCAAGCCCTTCCTCATCAGGCCCGGAATCTTCAGCGCCGCACGCGCGAGCTTCGCCTGCATGCCCGTGGCCGTGCTCTGCTGGACGTGCGTGGCGAACATCGCCGCGGCATCGACGTCGGCGGGCCTAGTGGTAAGCGGCCACGGAGCCAGCCGCGCGAGTGCGGCGCTGTCGCGAATCGCCAGCGCCGGTGCATCGACGCGGGTGACGATCCTGGGGACGCGTTCGCGCACGCTGAAGGCGTTTCGCATCGTCTCGTCCGTGGTGATCGTTGCGCTGCCGCCGAGCACGGCGATGCGGCTCGATCCGGGAATCAGCGCAATCGCAGCGAGGCGCGGCTGCGTGAGCAGGTTGCGGAAGCTGTCGACGCGGCGGTTGCCCGGACGATCCGCATACCAGACGGCGCCATCGTGCCGTCTCAACATCGTGCCGGCCGGATCGCCCTTGGGGCTGACGTCGGCGCGGCCGTTCGCGTCGACCGTCGCCAGCGCCATGAAGCGGGTTTCGCCGAGAAAGGCTTCGCTCGCGTCCGGTACGTCGCTGCGTGGCGACGCCGCCCAGAAGTCCGAGCGGATCAGCGCCTTGGCGCAGTGCAGGTAGCACTCGTCGATGGCCAGTTCGATCGCGTTCCGGTCGATGGCCGCGACGCGACCGTTGACGCGCAGCGTTTCCGCCACGCCCGGCAGCAGCATGAGGGTGCCGAAGCCGTCGCCCGGCTGTGCCAGCGTCGGTTCATCGAGCGAGGCGACGGGCAGCCGCAGGCGTCGCGCACCGTCGGCCTCGACGAAGCCCGGCGCGCCGCTGCCCGGCGTGATGCCGATGCGCGTGCCCGATCCGAACGCGACGAACAGCAGCGGCGACAGCGTCAGCCAGCGCAGGGCACTGTCATCGAGATGGTCCATGACCTTCATGTCGAGCGGGCCGGGCACCTTGCCGACGATAGCCTCGAGCGTGGCGACATCGCGGATCGTTGCGTCAGTCATGTCGTGCGATTCCTCAGAATGCGAACTCGATGCCGCCGCTCAATCGCCGCCGTTCGCCGAGGCTGACGACGTCGTAGCCGGCACTGCCGAAGTTGTTGGCGTCCTTGCGGTAGTGCTCGTCGGCCAGATTGGTGCCAGCGAAGAACAGGCTCCAGTTGCCGGACTGCCAGCGCACCGCAAGGTTGAGCAGTCGGTAGCCTGACAGTTCGTGCACGGGATTGTTGTCGGCGTTGGCGGGCGTCGCGCCGATCCAGAGAACATCCGGGCGGATCAGCAGGCCGGGCAGCGGCATCCATTCGAGTGCGAGCACGCCCGTGTACGTCGGCGCCTTGGGCAGGCGGTTGCCGGCGAAGTCCTCGCCCTGCGTGCTGATGTACGCGTCGAAGCGGCCGCGGGTCAGGCCGAAACCGCCGACGATCTGCAGGGCGTCGAGCGCGCGCCAGCGCAATTCCAGTTCGCCGCCGCGGATCGTCGCGCGGCCGGCGTTCTCCATGTAGTTGTCGATGCCTTCGCCACCCTGGACCTGCATGTCGTCCCAGCGCGTGTGGAACAGGTTGAGCGCCGCCTGCAGCCGCCACGGGGTGTGCGTGCCCTTGAGCGACAGTTCGGTGTTGCGCGTGCGTTCGGAATCGAAGCTGAAGTAGCGCCCGGAGACCTGGTTGTAGCCGTCGCCGCCCGGACGGTAGCCCTTGGCGTAGGCGGCACCGAGATACCAGTGGTCGAACAGCGCATAGCGCGCTGCGAATTTCGGCAGTACCTCGGAGAATTCGCGCGACACGGGCACTTCGGCATCCGCCGGCAGCACGCTGCCGCGCAAGGTGGCGACCAGCAGGCTGGCGGTCAGCGAGTCTCCGGCGTAGGCGGTCTCGAACACCCGGCGGTTCTCCTCGCGATCGGCCCGCAGACCGGCGGTGAGCGTCAGTCGGTCGGTCGCGTCCCAGTCCAGTTCGCCGAACACCGCCATGTCCTTCACATCCGACGGCAGTCCGGACTCGAAGACGATGTTGCCGAGCGGCAGGGTACAGACGACCTGGACGGCGCAGAGGCCGGTGAAGCCCAGCACGAAATTGAGGTCGAGGTAGCCGTCACTCCGGTCCTGGTTGGACTCGTCGTAGAAGTAGGCGCCGACGGTGCCGCGGACGCGCTCGCCGGTGTAGTTCAGCCGCAGCTCCTGCGAGAAGCCGTCCGAGTCCTCGCGCTGCACCGTCGCGCCGCCGTTGCGTTCGTCGTAGTCGGTGTCGAAGCGACTCAGGGTCCCGGAGCGGAACCATGCGCTGACGGCGCGCAGCGTCCAGGCGTCGCCGAGCTGCAGTCGCTGGTCGATCGAGTACAGCTGCGAGCGGTTGTCGAAGTCCTGCGGCTGGTCGTTGCGCGCCACACGGTCGTGCTCGTGCTCGAGCTGCACGTAGGTGCTGCCGCGGGACTGCTCGACGTCGGCGACGCCGAACAGCACGTCGTAGGGGCTGTCTGTGCCGCCGGGCCGCAGTCGCGCGCGCAGGCGCAGGCTGCGGCTGTCGCGGCGTGCCGCGTCGTCCTCGTTGCGCGTCGTGTTGGTGATGTCGCCGTCGTCGCGGCGATCGTCGTAGACACCGCGCAGTGCGAACACGTCTGGCCACAGCGTCGCTTCCGCCGCGCCGGCGTACTGCCGATGGCCATCGTCTCCGCCCGCGATGCGGCCGCGGGCCTGGCCGGTGAATGCGGGCAGGGGCTCCGGCGCGATGCTGTTGATCACCACCGCACCGCCCATCGCATTGCGGCCCTGGCTGGTGGACTGCGGACCGCGGAAGATCTCGACGGTGTCGAGGTCGAGGGCGGACAGATCAGCGTAGCTCAGTGCCGAGCGCGGCAGGCCGACGCCGTCGATGACGACGACATTGGTCGTGCCGTACGACGCGTAGGCACCGGCGCCGCTCGCGCCGTAGCTGCCGATGCCGCGCAGCGTCATGCCGCCGAAGCCGTAGTCACTGTCCTCCAGGCCGGCGTTGGGCGTGGCGCGGATCACATCGTAGACATCGAGCGCGGTGCTGCGCTCGATCTCCGCGCCGGTATGCACGGCGACGCTGCTGGTGGTCTGGTCGGCATCGCGCGCGATCAGCTCGCCGGTGACGACGATGGTCTCCAGGCCCACGGGGGTGGCGCGCGATGCTTCAGCCTCGGGGGGCGCTGCAGTGCGCAGGGGTTCGACGGGGATCGTTCCGGGCGGCGCGTCCTCGGCGGTCGCCGACGTCGTGACGATGAAGGCGCTCGCCGTTAGCACGGCCCGGATCGACGTGGCGAGGCGCATCAGAAACGGTAGGCGACACTGCCGACGACGTTGCGCCGCGAGCCGTAGAAGCAGTCGCCGCGCTCGAGGCAGATCGACAGGACCGACTCGTCCTCGAGGTTGGTGCCGTTGACGGCGATGCGCCAGTGCTCGGATTCCCAGGCAGCCATCGCATCGAACAGCGTGACAGCCGGCACTTCGACCGTGCCGCCCTCGGATGGCAGGGTGGCGGTATACCGCGCGCCGCCGCCGATCGAGAAGCCGGGCAGACCGAACAGCGCGAAGCGCCAGCGTAGCCACGCCGTCGCGCTATGCCGGGGCAGGGCGGCAATGTTCTGGATGCGCGTGGCCTCGTCGGCGTTCGGGCCTTCGTCGCTGTGCCCGTCCAGATAGGTGTACGACAGCAGCAGATCGAGGGCATCGAACCACCGCGTCATGGCTTCGAACTCGAAACCGCGGATCTCCGCGATGCCGAGCTGCTTCTGTTCCGCCGGCGTGTCGCCGGGCGCCAGCCGGTTGGTCTCTTCGATGTCGAAAGCGGCGAGGGTGAACAGGGCGCCGCCGTCGGCGGATTCGAACTTCACGCCGGCTTCGATCTGCTCGCCGCGCACCGGCTTGAACGGATTGCCATCGGCGTCGAAGTCGGCGACCGGCTCGAAGGATTCGGAGTAACTGACGTAGGGCGCCCAGCCGGCATCGAAGCGATACAGCAGGCCGGCACGCAGCGAGGTTTCGCTGTTCTCGACCGGCGGCGTGTTGCCGACGCTTTCCGAGCTGGCGTCGTCGTAGCGCGCGCCGAGCAACAGGATGAGACGATCGCCGAAGCGGATCTGGTCCTGGATGTAGACGCCGGTCTGCCGCAGTTCCAGATCCGGCACCCGTGCCGTGTCCGGCACGATGTAGTTGCCGTAGACCGGCTCGTACAGGTCGAAGCGGCCTTGCTGGATGATCTGCGGGATGCTCAGCGTGCCGGCCACCTCGCGCAGGCGCACGTCGGTGGCGTCGACGCCGACCAGCACGGTCTGTTCGACCGGCCCCCAGCGCCACTGGCCCTGCAGGCGATGGTCGGCGGTCAGCGCACGCGCGTCGGTGTCGCTGGCGTTAGTGACGCGCAGCACGCGGCGCCGCTGGATCGGGTCGAGCTGGTACGGATCGCCGACGTAGACGTTCGGATACAGCGAGCGGTACACGGCGCCGCTGTCGACGTAGCGCAGGTTCTGGTGCAGCGACCAGCGTTCGCCCAGGTCGATCCGCAGCAGCGAGGTCACCGCATCCTGCTGCGTGTCGTAGCGGTCGTAGTCGGGTTCGCTGACGAAGCGTCCGGTCGGAATCCGGCCGTTGCGGCTCGGCAGCACCGTGCCCTCCCAGGGCAGGAACGCCGTCGACGAGCCGGACTCGTCGCGCTGGAAGTTGCCGAGCACGGTCCAGCTCAGCCACGGCGTCGGGTGCCAGCTCAGCGACGGCGCGACGAACCAGCGGTCGCTGCCGACGAAATCGACCTGCGTATCCGATTCGCGCATCAGCGCGACGAGGCGGTACAGCAGCGAGCCGTCGCCGGTCAGCGGACCGGTCGTGTCCAGCGCGAGCTGCCGGCGCGCGTACTCGCCGAATTCCGCGCGCAACTCGTGCGCGAAGGCCGGCTGCGGCCGCTTGGACGTCACGTTGACCATGCCACCGCTGGTGCCCTGGCCGTAGAGCACCGATGAAGGTCCGCGAAGCACCTCCACCGATTGCAGCGCGTACACATCGGGCCGCACGTTGTTGTAGTAGCCGAACTGTGCGCGCAGGCCGTCGCGGTAGGGCACGTAGGCGGTGCCGCGGATGTTGGCGAAGTCGCCGCGCGAATCGAAACCGTAGGCATCGCTGCGGACGCCGGCGGTGTAGCGCAGCGCGTCCTGCAGCGTCAGTGCGCCGAGATCGAGCAGGCGTTCGGCGCTGATCACCGAGATTGACTGCGGCGTCTCGACCAGTGGCGTATCGGCTTTCGTCGCGCTGCTGGCGCGGTCGGCGAGGTAGCGCGGCAGGGCGTCGGCATGACCGGTGATTTCCAGCGGTGCGAGCTGCACCGGCACCTCGTCGTCCGGCCGTTCCCGGACGACGGGGACGGTGTCGTACAGGCCGGTGTCCCCGTCCGCTGGCGACGCGTCATCCGTCGCCCGGCCGGCGGTCGGCCACGCGGACGCGCCGGCCAGCGCGACGATGGTCAAGAAACGCATGGATGCCCCCGGGACTGCATCGCGCCTCCACGGCGGAGGCGGCGATCGATCAATTGGAAAGAGAAACGATAACGATTCTCATAACTGATCGCAACGCAGAGCTGCGCGGGGCCGGAACGACCGGGGCCGGTTCAGGCGGGTTCGGCCTCGGGGGCGAGCTGGATCGGGTGCGGGTCGCCGAGGAAGCGCGGCTCGGTGCGCAGCAGGAAGATGTCGAGCACGGCCTTCATCCGCGCGAAGACCTCGCGCACGGGGTGGCGGTTGCCGGGGCCGCCGTCGCTGGTTGCCGGGGCGAGATAGGCAACGACGTTCAGGTCCATCTTGCGGCCGATGAAGACGGCGCGGTAGCTGTGGTACTTCTGCGTGACGATGGTGAAGCGGTCGAGCCCGAACACGGCCTTGGCGCGGATCACCGAGTCGAAGGTGCGGAAGCCGGCGAAATCCATCGTGATCGCCGATTCCGGCACCCCCTGCGCCACCAGCTCGCGGTACATGTGCCGCGGCTCGTTGTAGGTCTCGTCCGGGTTGGCACCGCTGACGATCAGGTGCTTGACCTTGCCGTTCCGGTACAGCTCCGCGGCAGCGGTGACGCGCCAGCGGAATTCCGGGCTGGGCTTGCCGCTCTGCATGTACTTGCTGGTGCCCAGTACCACGCCGACCTCGTTGAACGGCAGCAGGGCCCAGTCCTTGAAGACGTAGGCATCGGTGCTGTTGATGACCCAGCGATTGGCGCCGAGCACCGCCAGCGCCAGCATGACCGCGCCGAAGCTGATCCAGCGCCGCAGGAAGCGTCGTGTGGAGGGCTTCAAGGCGAATGACCCCCGCGGCTGCGGTCAGGGGCGGCGGTCATGCATTCTCTCCTCGCGGACATGCCGGTCATTCTAGCCGGACGGTCGCGGCGCGGCGCCGTGCGCGTCGCGGCCGCCGGGCCGTTCAGCGCGTCAGTCGCCGCATGGCCTGCTCGAGGCCGGCGAGGGTCATCGGGAACATGCGTTCCGGGCCGAGCAGCTCGTTGGCCACCTGCACCGACGGCGTGTACTCCCAGTGCGACTCCGGTTCGGGGTTGAGCCAGACCAGCTTGGGAAACACGTCCATCACGCGCTTGAACCACACCGCGCCGGCCTCTTCGTTCCAGTGTTCCACGCTGCCGCCCGGATGCACGATCTCATAGGGGCTCATCGTCGCATCGCCGACGAAGATCACCTTGTAGTCCGGCGTGTACTTGTGAAGGATGTCGAAGACCGGGATCTTCTCGCTGTGGCGCCGCGCGTTGTCCTTCCACACCGTCTCGTAGAGGAAGTTGTGGAAGTAGAAGTACTCCAGGTGCTTGAACTCGGTCTTGCACGCGCTGAACAGCTCCTCGCAGACACGCACGTGCGGGTCCATCGAACCGCCCACGTCGAGGAACAGCAGCACCTTCACCGCGTTGTGCCGCTCCGGCACCATCTTGATGTCGAGATAGCCGGCATTGCGCGCCGTGCTGGTGATGGTGTCGTCCATGTCCAGCACTTCGGGCGCGCCCTCGCGGGCGAAGCGGCGCAGCCGGCGCAGCGCGATCTTGATGTTGCGCGTGCCCAGTTCGATGGTGTCGTCAAGGTTGCGGTACTCGCGCTTCTCCCAGACCTTGACCGCGGACTTGCCGCCGCCGGCACCGCCGATGCGGATGCCCTCCGGGTTGAAGCCGCCGTGACCGAACGGCGAGGTGCCGCCGGTGCCGATCCACTTGTTGCCGCCCTGATGGCGACCCTTCTGCTCCTCGAGGCGCTGCTTGAGCGTTTCGATCAGCTTGTCGAGGCCGCCGAGGGCCTGGATCTTGGCCTTTTCCTCCTCGGTGAAATGGCGCTCGGCCATCTTGCGCAGCCACTCCTCGGGAATCTCGCCGAACAGCTCGCCGGTGACGGCCTCGACGCCTTTGAAGTAGGCGGCGAACGCACGGTCGAAGCGGTCGAACTGGGTTTCGTCCTTGACCAGCGCCGCGCGCGACAGGTGATAGAAATCCTCCAGCGAGAAGATCGCCACGTGCCGGGCCAGCGCCTCGAGCAGCGTCAGGAACTCGCTCAGGGACGGCTTGAGTCCCGCGGCGCGCAGGGTGAAGAAGAAGGTGAACAGCACGGGTCGGCTCCGGAGTCTGGGGCCATTGTAGTCATCCGGGCACGATCGGGGCCCGCACCCGGACGGACTTCAGGCTAATCTCCCCCCATGCCCACGATCCACGAACGACTGCGTACCGCCGAGCAGCACCTCGCGGACTGCGACCCGGTGATGCGCACGCTGATCGACCGCTTCGGTCCCTGCGGGCTGGCTGCGCGCCGCCGCGAGCCGTTTCAGGTGCTGTGCGCCTCGATCATCAGCCAGCAGATTTCCAGCCGCGCGGCCGACACGATACAGGCGCGCGTCGTCGCTGCCTTCGGCGAGCGTGGCCGCATCTCCGCAGCGCGGCTGGCGTCCGCGGAAATGGACGCGCTGCGCGCCTGCGGCCTGTCGCAATCCAAGGCCAAGTGGCTGCAGTTCCTCGGCGCACAGACCGCGAGCGGCGCGCTGGACTTCGCGACGCTCAAGCGCATGGACGACGAGGCTGCGATCGAGGTGCTCGACGCGCTGCCCGGCATCGGGCGCTGGACCGCCGAGATGTTCCTGATCTTCGCGCTGCACCGGCTCGACTTGTTCGCGATGGACGACGTCGGCCTGCGCCGCGGCATCAATCAGCTCTACGGCAAGGGGCGCGTGCTATCCGACCGGCGCACGCTGAGCATCACGCGTCCCTGGGCGCCGTACCGTTCGGTCGCGAGCTGGTATCTGTGGCGTCACGCGGACCCGGTGACGCAGACGTGGAACTGAGCAACGGCTTCACTGCCGCGGACGCAGCCCCCGGGCAAGGATCATTCGTAGTGGTATCGACAGGCGACGATCGCCAGATCCTCGCCCGACACGGCGTACACCAGCCGGTGCGTGTCGTCGATCCGGCGTGACCAGAAGCCGCTGAGATTCGCTTTCAAGGGCTCCGGCTTTCCAATGCCGATGAATGGGTTGCGCAGTGCATCCCGGATCAGGGAATTGATGCGCTTGAGCGTCTTTCGGTCCTGGGTCTGCCAGTAGAGGTAATCCTCCCACGCGGCAGCGGTCCAGACCACGCGGCTAGGCATCCGAAAGCTTCCGCACCCGTGTTTTCCCCTTGCGGAGCTGTTCGATAGATCGCGCCAGATGCGCGGCGTTGGCCGGCGTCTTCAGCAGGTGGACGGTTTCCATCATGCTGTTGAATGTGTCCAGCGACATCAGCACGGCGTCGGGTGCGTCCCTGCGCGAAATAATGGCGTAGTCGGCATCGTCCACAACCGAGTCGAAGACCTGCTTCAGCTTGCTGCGCGCCTCGGAGAAATTAATGACTTTCATGGCGTGACTTGTCCTATATATGGGACAAGTCTATCGAGGCAAGGCCGGCTGGGCAATCGCTGAGGCCGCGCCTCGATCTACAGGCCCACGGCGCTGAAGTACGCGCCTTTCAGCGTCTCGCCGTACATCATCCCCAGCCATCCGGCCGCGGCGAGATACGGGCCGAACGGAATCGGCACCCGGCGGTCGTGGCGCAGCAGCAGGATCATGCCGATGCCGACCACCGCACCGACCAGCGAGGACAACAGGATCACCATTGGCAGCGCCGACCAGCCGAGCCAGGCGCCGATTGCCGCGAGCAGCTTGAAGTCGCCGTAGCCCATGCCCTCCTTGCCGGTCAGCAGCTTGAAGCCCTGGAACACGAACCAGAGGCTGAGATAGCCGGCCAGCGCGCCGACGATGGCGGCTTCGGGCGCCGCGAACACCGGCGCAAGGCTCAGACCGAGTCCCAGCCACAGCAGGGGCAGGGTCAGGTTGTCCGGCAGCAGAGTCGTGCGCAGATCGATCACTGCCAGCGTCAGCAGCCCCCAGGTGAACACCAGCGCCGCGGCCAGCTGCGCGCTCCAGCCGAACTTCAGCGCACACAGGCCGGCGAGCAGGCCGGACGCCAGCTCCACCAGCGGGTATTGCACCGAGATGCGCGTGCTGCAGCTCGCGCAGCGACCGCGCAGCCACAGCCAGCCCAGTACCGGGACGTTGTGCCAGGGGCGGATGGCCGTGCCGCACTGCGGACAGGTGGATGCCGGCCGCAGCAGCGAAAGCGGCGGCTCGTCGACCGCCGGCAGCTCCAGGATCTCGCGCGCCTCCTGCCGCCACGCCCGCTCCATCATCCGCGGCAGCCGCAGGATCACGACATTGAGGAAGCTGCCGACGATCAGGCCAAGCAGCACGGTGGCGGAGATCAGCAGGCCCGGGCTGCTGCGCAACGCATCAAGAAAAGTCATCAGATCAGGAATCCTGTAGGAGCGCCTTCAGGCGCGACCGCTCCACCACGGCCAAGCAAGCCCTGTGAGCCGCCACTTTGATCAGCATCTGCAAGCTCAAGGCAATCGCGCACTTGCGCCGCTGGCCTGCAGTAACTTCACTGCCTGTTTGTCGAAGGATACGAATGTATCGCCGCCGAGCTTGGCACCCTCGTAGGCAATAACGCCATCAGCGAAGTCGCCGCCGGCTTCGAGCACTGCAAGCCCGGCAGCGGCACCGGGCCGATCAACCACCACGCTTCTCGCATCGAGCAGCGCGCGAATCGCCGTTGCGATGTCGTGTCGTTTGAAACCATAGAGCCGATCCAGCACCCACGCGAACTCGCAGAGGCAGGGCAGCGTGACGGCAATCAGCTCGGCCTTTCTCAGCAGGCGATCGGCAGACGCTGCCTGTCGGAGATCGTCCTGGACGACACTTCGGATCAGTACGTTCGTGTCGGCAGTGATATTCACCGCGCCTTTCCAGCCCAGCCTTTCGCGGCAGCCTCGTTAATCTCATCAATGCTGGCGCACTTGGCGCTTTTGCCGGCAAGCAGCCCGATGAATCCGCCGATGTCCTTTTTCGGCGCTGCAACGATCTCGATGCGACCGCCCGGGAGTGTATGGACATCGAGTTGATCGCCCGGCTGCGTTCCGAGGTGTTTCAACAAATCCTTCTTGAGAGTTACTTGTCCTTTGCTGGTGATCGAGAGTGTTGTCATTGGATAGCGAGCGTTGATGGATGTAAGGCATTGTTTCCTTACATCTGGGCGATGTCAACGCAATCTGGCGCCGTTCGCCTGTGCCACACCGGGTCGCGACCGCCGCCCCGGTGCGAGACAGTGACTTCAATGGCTTAAGTTCCCCCCGGCGGGCCGAACACTCGGCCTGGGACCCCGCTCAAACTCCTCCCAGCGTGCGGGAGTGAGCAGGGCGATCTCATGGGCTGCCGGTAGCACTCCCTACCCGGCGAACGCCCCGGGGTTGGGTGAGCGGCCCCTTGCAGTGTGAACCCCTCAAATCGCCTGACCGAGCTTGAAGATCGGCAGGTACATGGCCACGACCAGGCCGCCGACGAGCACGCCGAGAACCGACATGATCATCGGTTCGAGCAGACTCGATAGCGTATCCACAAGGTTGTCGACCTCGGCTTCGTAGAAGTCGGCCACCTTGGCGCACATGGCATCGAGCGAGCCCGACTCTTCGCCGATCGCCACCATCTGCGTCGCCATGTTGGGGAAAATGCCCGATTGCTGCATCGTCAACTGCAGCTGCTGACCGGTCGAGACCTGATCGCGCATGATCATCACGGCGTCCTGGAAAACGATGTTGCCGGTCGCCTTGGCAACAGGGGTCATCGCTTCCACCAGCGGAACGCCGGCTGCGAACATGGTGGACAGCGTTCTCGCGTAGCGGGCGACAGCGGACTTGTAAAGAATGTCTCCCATGACCGGCACCTTCAGCAGCACGCGATCCTTGAGCTTTCTGAAGCGCGCGGAACGCCGGTTTAGCTCGAACAGAGTAAACCCGGTGCCGCCGACAACCGCGAGTATCAGCCACCACTTGGCCTGCACGAACTTAGACAGCCCGATGACCATCAGCGTAAACGCGGGCAGATCGGCGCCGAACCCCTGGAACAGATCCTGGAACTGCGGGACGACGAAGTACAACAGGATGCCGGTAACGATGAAGGCGACGATGATGACCGCCGTCGGGTAAGTCAGTGCCTTCTTGACCTTCTTCTTGATCGCCTCGGTCTTTTCTTTATAGGTGGCCACCTTGTCGAGCAGCGTCTCCAAAGTGCCTGACTTTTCGCCGGCATCGACCAGGTTCACGACCAGATCGTCGAAGTAGAGCGGAAACTGGCCGAGGCCGGCCGCGAAAGAGTTGCCGCCCTCGATGTGGGCCTTTATCCCCATGATCATTTCGCCCACGCTGGGGTTCTCGTGACCGCGTCCGACGATCTCCAGCGACTGCACCAGCGGCACGCCGGCGCTCATCATCGTCGCCATCTGCCGCAAGAAGATGGCGATGTCCCCGGCGGTAATTTTTTTCTTCCGCGGCCCGAACAGGGCAGACTGCTTGCGCACCACGACAGGGACAATGCCCTGCTTGCGCAGTTGCTGCTTGACAAAATTGTCGGAGGGGCCCTGTGACTGACCTTTGACCCGGTTGCCCTTGCGGTCAAGGCCTTCCCAACGAAATATCGCTTCCTTGACAGTCGTCGCCTGTGCCATCGCCGTTCCCTGAGTGCCCCGAAAGGCTGCTTATTCGCCCATCGTACAGGCATTCGCCTGCAGCAGATCAATGACCCCATTGCGGACCTTCACCAGCGCTGCCTGTCGCAGGTCCTTGATGCCCTCCTTCTTGGCTTGATCGGCAATGTCGATGGCATTGCCACCTTCCATGATGATGCGCCCCATGGCATCCGAGAACGGCATTACCTGGTAGATGCCGGTACGCCCCTTGTAGCCACTGTTCTCGCACTGGTCGCATCCGACGGCTTCGTGGATGGCGAAGTCGGGGCGGCCAATCTCCTCCTCGGAGAAGCCCTGGCGCAGCATTTCCGGCTTGGGAATGTTTGCAGGCCGCTTGCAGCTGCCACACAAGCGGCGTGCAAGACGCTGTGCAATGATCAATGTGAGGGTGGACGCGAGGTTGTAGGCCGGTACGCCCATGTTCATCATGCGGACGATGGTCTGCGGAGCATCATTCGTATGCAACGTGGAGAGCACCAGGTGGCCGGTCTGGGCTGCCTTGATGGCAATCTCGGCCGTTTCCAAGTCACGGATTTCGCCGACCATGATCACGTCCGGATCCTGTCGGAGAAACGAGCGCAGGGCCGCGGCGAAGGTCAGGCCGACCTTCGGATTCACGTTCACCTGATTGATACCCGGCAAATTGATTTCCGCAGGGTCCTCGGCCGTGGAGATGTTGATATCGTCGGTGTTGAGGATGTTCAGGCCGGTGTAGAGCGAAACGGTCTTGCCCGAGCCGGTTGGGCCCGTGACCAGAATCATTCCCTGGGGCTGTTCCAAAGCCTTCAGGTAAGCCTCCTTCTGCTCAGGCTCGTAGCCCAGCGCGTCGATGCCCAGCTTGGCGCTGGAAGGGTCGAGGATACGGCAGACAATTTTCTCACCGAACAGCGTCGGGCAGGTGCTGACGCGGAAGTCGATCGCCCGCGTCTTCGACAGGTACAGCTTGATGCGACCGTCCTGCGGAACACGCCTTTCGGCTAGGTCCAGGCGCGACATGACCTTCACGCGCGCGGCGAGCCTCTGAGCCTGTGAGATGGGCGGTTGAGCAATGGTCTTGAGTTCGCCGTCCCGACGATAGCGGATGCGGAAGGTCTTTTCGTAAGGCTCAAAGTGGATGTCGGATGCACCAGCATTGATCGCATCGACCAGTATCTTGTTGATATAGCGGATGATAGGCGCATCTTCGGCGTCCGCTCTGGTGACATCGTGACCGGCCTCTGCCTCCCCCCCCTCGACCTCCAGATCCTCCAGGCCAGCCTCGCCCAGGTCCATGTGCGTCTCGCTCTGGGCCTGAATGGCAGCGTCCAGCAACTTGGCGAGCTTGTCTTCCTCGACGATCACGGCCTCGGTTTGCTGGCCGGTGGCAAACTTGATCTCGTCTAGCGCCGCAAGATTCGTGGGGTCCGAGACCGCCACGTAGGTCTTCTTGCCGCGCTTGAACAGCGGCAGGGCATGCGCCTTGCGCAGTACCTTCTCGCTGAGTTCCTTGGCCGCTGCGAAGTCAAGCTCGACCGCACTCAGGTCCAGCTGCGGGACGCCGAACTCCGCGCTCGCTGCTTCCGCGATCGCTGCCGGATTAACAGCCTTGGCCTCAACAAGCGCTGCGACCAAGGGCTGCCCGGCCTTTTGCGCCTTGATCTGATGGGTCTTGGCCGCCTCTTCCGTCAGCAGGCCGTCGACGACCAGCCGTCGTGCCAGACCACTGAGGAACACACCCGTTTGAGACTGCTGCGCGATGGTCATGCGATGTGGCGCCAAGTTGCGAACCACGCCACTATAGAAGCTGGCGGGACCCAGTCAATCATCGTGAGCGCCGCCTGGGCACGACCAAGGGCTCTGCTCAAGCGCAACGTGTGCGCTGAAGAGGGAAGTGGGCGAGAATCTGCGCGCTTGACAGTGGTAGCGTGAGTGCGGGGATTTGCCGCTGGGGAGCGCAACTTACTTCGTATCGGGGGCTTTCCATACCGTGTCAAAGGTCAGCATCATTCTGCCCGCAAAGAACGAGGCGGCTGCGCTTGGCGCGCTCCTCCCCAAGCTCCGCGAGGCTCAACCGAAGTCCGAGATCATCGTCGTCGACGATGGCTCTACTGACCAGACACCCGAACTCTGCCGACGGCTCGGTGTGCGATGCCTGTCGTCACCGTATTCCATGGGTAACGGAGCGGCAATCAAGCGTGGAGCCCGGGAGGCAACCGGAGACATCCTTGTTTTCATGGATGCAGACGGCCAACACGATCCGCACCTGATTGAGCGACTACTGAGTCGGCTGGAGGCCGGGTACGACATGGTGGTTGGAGCGCGGAGCAGGGAAGGGCAGGCGAGCATCCATCGGGGCCTCGCCAATAGCCTCTACAACCGATTGGCATCCTGGATGACCGGGCACAGGGTGCTGGACCTGACGTCTGGATTCCGCGCTGTACGGGCTGGCAAGTTTAAGGAGTTCCTATATCTGCTCCCCAACGGGTTTTCCTATCCGACCACCGTGACGATGGCGTTCTTCCGCAGTGCGTACGGCGTGGCTTACGAGCCGGTCCCGGTGTATCAGCGTGTTGGCACTGTCAGCCACGTACGGCCGCTGAAGGATGGCGTTCGCTTTTTGCTGATCATATTCAAGATTGCAACGCTCTACTCGCCGCTCAAGCTGTTCGCGCCAACCGCCTTTCTGTTCTTCGTGATGGGGTTGGCCTACTACGGGTATACATACTCCACAGTGCACCGGTTCACGAACATGAGTGCCCTGCTATTCAGCGCAGCCGTCATCATCTTTCTTATTGGTCTGGTCTCAGAGCAGATTACGTCCCTGGTTTACAGCAAGTCGCGGGGTTGAGGGGTGGCAAGCAGTCGTCTGCGCCGCTTCGTTGACTCGCTCCGGCATACTCCGCTGCATCCACAGTGGTTGCTGAGTGACCGGCGCATCGTGACTGGCAAGCTTCGGACGCTCGGTTCGGGTCATATCCTTGACATAGGCTGCGCCGACCGCTGGGTAGAGGCCAAGTTGCCAGCGGGCTGCGAGGACACGGGCATCGACTACTTCGTCACTGGCAGCCTGATGTACGGGGCAAGCCCCGACGCTTTTGCAGACGCGGCAGCTCTTCCCCTGCGTGACGCGAGCGTGGATGCAGTGGTGATCCTCGAAGTGATTGAGCACCTGCCTTCTCCGCGCCAGGCGCTTCACGAAATTGCAAGAGTGCTGCGTCCCGGTGGGCAGCTGCTTCTCTCCGTTCCCTTCTTGTATCCCATCCACGACGCGCCATACGATTTTCAGCGGTTCACCGAGCACGGCCTGGCGCATGAGATCGAGTTGGCCGGAATGCGAGTCTGCGAACTCAGGCCTAGCCTCGGTGCGGTGCAGACGGCAGGGTTGATCGTGTGCCTGGCGTTGGGGGGCATGGCCGCGGAATCCGTACGCCGCCGTAGCTTGGGCGTGCTGCTCTTTCCCTTTGCCGCTTTGGCAGTATCCATCATCAACGTCACGGCATGGGTGGCAGGGAAACTGCTCCCCGGATGGACCGCCGTCACTGCCGGCTATGTCGCCGTCGCGAGAAAGTCATGAGGCGCACGGGCGCCATCGTCCTGGTCACGACGTCATTTCCCATCCGCGGTGACGGAAGTGAAGCGGCGGGTTCTTTTGTCTCTGATCTCGCCGAGGAACTTGCCAAGCATGTCCCCGTTCGCGTTGTGGCACCTGGCGAGGAGACCTGCGAGGAGGCATGGCCCGGAGACGTAGAAGTCTTCCGGTTCGCGGCACCGGACAAGGCGCTCTCGACCTTGAGACCTTGGCGGCCCGCCGAGATTCGCGCCATCGGACGGGTGTTGGCCGCCGGACAGGTTGCCACCGAACGAGCTGTGCAGGCTGGCCGCACTGCGCACATGCTGGCGCTTTGGGCCTTGCCATCCGGCCACTGGGCGCGCCAGGTGTCGAGGCGGGTCGGTGTCCCGTATTCGGTGTGGACGCTCGGCAGCGACATCTGGACATTGGGAAAGCTCCCCCTTGTGCGTGCCCACCTGCGTCGGGTTCTGCAAGATGCTCGTCGTTGCTATTCGGACGGGTTCAAGTTGGCGGACGAGACGCGTGCCATCTGTGGTCGTCCGGTGGAGTTCCTGCCGAGTACGCGCCGCATCGAACGGGCGCGCATGATGGATCTCAAGAAGGCGGCACCGTACAGGCTCCTGTTCCTCGGGCGCTGGCACCCGAACAAGGGAATAGATCTATTGATCGCTGCGCTGAATCTGTTGAGCGATGAGGACTGGCAGTACATCGAAGTAGTCGAGATCTGCGGTGGCGGGCCAATGGAGTCGACCGTAAGGCGGGGCGTCGCCGGCCTGCTGGCTGCCGGGCGGCGTATCGAGCTGCGTGGATATGTTCAGAAGCCTGTCGCCGAAAACGCTCTTCTGTGCGCCGACTACCTGCTGATTCCTTCTCGCATTGAGAGCATTCCTGTGGTGTTCTCGGACGCGATCAAGCTTGGATGTCCGGTGATCGCTAGTCCGGTCGGGGACCTGCCCCGCCTCGTCAACGCGACGCCACGGTGCGGACTGGTAGCGGAATCGGTGGATGCACACGCCTATGCGACTGCCATCTCGAGCGCGTTGCGCCAGCCGCCGGCCAGTTTCGCCAACGGACTGGAGGTGATGGCGCGAACCTTCGATCTGACCGGACTGGCGCAAGACATCGCTTCGCGGCACGGAGCCGGGTGCCATGGATGATTTGGCGGCCGCCACTCCGCGCTGGGGGAGTGAAGGACGAGATCGCAAGGCGATGGCGATCCTGCAGACGCTGTTCTCCCAGCGTGGAAAGCAGCTTGCCGACGGCGTATGGGTTGATGTCGGGTGCGGCAGCGGCGGCATTGCCGGCGCGATCTCTCCGCATGTGAAGCAGATCATCGGTATCGATCCTGAGCAGTGGCACTCCTGGGACTCTTTGGCAGAAGAGCGGCCCAACCTTTCGTTTCTCACGGCCAGCTTCGACGGGAGTCGGCTGCCACTGCCGGAGGAAACAGCCGATGTGGTCATCTGCAATCAGGTCTACGAGCACGTGGCGCATCCCGCAGAGTTGATTCGCAACATTCATCGCGTCTTGAAGCCCTCGGGAATCTGCTACTTCGCAGGCCCCAACCTGCTTTGGCCCGTGGAGCCCCACGTTCACTGGCCCTTCGTGCACTGGTTGCCCAGGCGTACCGCTCACGGCTTCATGCGCGCGCTGGGCTCGGAGCGTGCGGACGCCTTGGACGCATATTCCGCCAGCCACTGGGTGCTCATGCACTGGTTCGATTGCGCGGGACTATCTGCCTCGAATCTACTTCGTGCACGTGCCGCAGCAGGGCTAAGGGCAGGGGGACACAGCTGGCTTGCGCTCTTGGCGAAGGCCGTGCCCGATTCCGTCTACAAGCTTCTGAGTCCGCTTGCGCCTGGCTTCGTCTTCCTGCTTGCCAAAGCCGAGGATCGCGGGGGCGACGCTAAGCCTGGCCAGCACCAGCCCAGAGCGCTCGGTGGCAAATGATGCGCAAGTGGCTCAATCTGGACTCCGAGGAGTGGGCCGGGATACTCAGGTCCGGATTCGGCGCCAGCTTGATTGATGTCGCTGAGGGCGCCGAGACGTCGCGCGTGACGATCTTCCGTGCAGGCCCGTTCCGGATTGCGTACCCGGAGTTTCCAGTCGGTGCGACGCAATACCCCCGTAGTTTGACCAATGCGATCGTTCGAGCGGCACGTGATCACCGCGTGGACATGCTGCGCTTTCATTCCTGCGGTTCAGTGCAGGCGGAAAGCCATGTCACTGCGCTCGATCTGGGAACTCATGTGATCCCCGATGTGCAGGCCTGGGACGTGTCAGGGATCGAGAAGGCTCGGCGGAGCAGAAATCGTGCGAATCGCAGTCCGCTGGCCATCGAGCGGGCTGTCGCTCACGATGCGCCAGAGATGTATGCGCTCTATCTTCAGACGCTATCGAGACGTGGAGGAAGCAAGAGGTATACCTTGCCTTACTTTCGCGCGCTCGCCGGCGCCAACAGTTCGCTGATTGCCCGCCTAGATGGGCGCGTCTGCGGTTTTGTAAGCTTTGCGTACCAAGGCTTGCGCGCTTGTTATCTGCATGGTGCGCACGATGCGAGTACGCGACGCTATTACGCATCAGACTTGCTGTTCTACGAGATGATCTCGATGGCAAAGGCTCATGGGGCGAAGGTTTTCGATTTCCTGCCCTCGCCGCCAGATCAGCCGAGCCTGGCGCACTACAAATCCGCATGGGGCGCCGTTGCTGGGCCGTTCGTCGTCAGCGATATCGATGTGCGACCGTTGCGGGCAGGTTTCTTCAGGGCCGCAAAACGGATGGCAGCATTACTTGCCAACGCGCGGTAAGGCTGCCGCAAACTGATATCTGTATTTTCTTGACGTGAGCAGAGCATGGCTGTGGGACGCGAATCGGCAGAGGGGCAATGCGTTCTGGTGATCACCAATCGCCTAGGCATGCTCTCCGTATCGGCAGCCCTGGCCCTCAGGCAAGCAGGCTTTCGTCCTGAAGTCGCCTTGATGAGAGCCGCGGCCGGCAGGCGTGGTTCTGTCCGCGACACTATCGCCAACTATGGCCTTGCCTACACCATCGAGCGAATCGCAGACGCGGCGCTCCGGGTGTCCTGGCTGATACTGGCGAGGCGCGAGTGGCGGCAGCTTGAGGTCCATGAGGTCCCGGCTGGCGACTGGGATGGCCTAGCTCGTCTCGCGGATCGAAAGAGAGCCGCTGCCCTCGTGTCAGCTTCATTCGCTTATCGGTTTCCACCTCACGTGATAGGCCGGCACAAACTCCTGCTGAACTTGCACCCTGCGCCCCTTCCGGATTGGCGCGGTGCCGACCCGATCTACTGGATGTTGCGCAGGCGAGTAACGGTATTTGGCGTGACCTTGCATGCTGTTGCTGAGAAGTTCGACGAGGGCGACGTTTTCTTTTCTGCGCTTGCGCAGCCGCGATTCAGGTTCTCGCGCGGTCTGGTCGAGTTGTGCCTGTCCAGAGTCGCCAGGAGCCATCTCGGCGATTGGATGTCCGCGATCATTCGTGGGGATGTCGTTCCACGTTCGCAGGGAACAGGAACCTACTGGCCTCTTCCGACCAAGAGGAACCAGTGCGAGCTACTCTAGAGCTCTCGGGCGAACGATAGCCGGGACCACTACGCCCGCCGTAATGACGTCCTGGACAAGTTGCGCCAGTCGAATGAGGATGGATACCGCCGCCAGCGTCTCAATTTCTGCGGGCAGGGCCAGAGCCTGACTCAGTCCGATAAAGGTTACTTCCCTGACGCCGAGGCCTGTCGGAACGACAACTGCGAGGTTGCCGATCACCCACGCAAGAAGAACGCTTGCGGCGGCAATTGACAATGACTGGGCATCGAAATCGGTGGTGGCCATGAGGAGCGTCACTATGGACGCGGTGTGAACCACAGCGTGTAGAAGACCGCCCGCCGCGAACGACATTGCCGAGGAGCGAGGGCCTGCCGCAGGTTCAAGGGTGGATGCTTCGCCAGCCCGGGTGGCAGACAACGTATTTGCAAGTCTGGCCAAGAGTGCCTTGGACGAGATGAGGGCGACTCCGGCGAACCAGGTCACGAGCCAGAGGATGGCTCCGAAAAAGGTCAAGTGCACCAGCAAAAGCGCGACTCCGAGCCCTGAGAGAGTGAGCATCAAGAAAATCGAAGCATCCATTCCGGCCAGGAGCGTGCCGCCGATACGATGCGTGCCGATAAGCTGAGCCTGCAGGACGGCGCTCCAGACTTTTCCAGGAATGTACTTCGTGACTTGTGCCGCCAGCTGCAACCAGCCTGCTCTTCGAAAGCGGATACTGATTCCATGCTGGGCGAGAAAAAGCCTGAATGGTAGCCCTGTCAGATAGTTGGCCAGTATCCCGAGCGCAATCGACAGAAGCAGAAGCAGAGGGCTGGCATTAAGGATCAGCGCGTGAAGCCCAGAGCGATAGCGCCACGCCAGCCAGAGTATCAGCGCGCCTGCCGTGACGCCGAGGACAGATCGGACCCCCCTGCTTTGCAGGAGCCATCTCAGTGCGTCCGTGGCGAACGTGTATGCCAGCTGCAAGGTGTGCCGCATACCTTAGGCAAGTGCGCCGTTGACAGCGGCGATGATCCGTTCTGCATCCGCGGGTTTCAACTTCGCCGACAACGGCAAACTGACTGTCTCACGGCCGATTTTCTTGGCGGTCGGCCACTCATCGGGTGTCCAGCCGAAGCGCTCCTGGTAGTAGGGGTGCTCAGGTACCGACAGATAATGCACTCCGGTGCCGATTCGCTGGGCGTTCATCCGCTCAAGGAAATCATCCCGCCCGACGCCGCTCCGCTCGCGGTTGACCATGAGGGTGTATAGATGATGGGCATGTCGCCCATCTGAGCTGGGCTCCGCCGGTCTGCCGACGGGCAGGTCCGCGAAGGCTGCCTGATATTGATTCCAGATGTCGTGTCTCCGTAGCCAGTTGCTCTCGACACGGGAAAGCTGATGGATGCCAATGGCAGCCTGCAGATCCATCATGTTGTATTTGAATCCGCACTCGACAACCTGATAGTGCTTGTATCCCTTGTCGCCGAATCGATGCCATGCGTCCTTGCTCATCCCGTGAAGAGCCAGGACCTTGGCGCGTGCAATATGTGCTTCGCTGCGAGCGAGGATCATTCCCCCCTCGCCAGTCACGACGTTCTTCGTGACGTAGAAGCTGAAGCAGCCGAAGTCACCAAAGGTCCCGGCTTGGCGGCCCTTGTATGTCGTTTCAATGGCGTGCGCGCAGTCTTCGATGACGACGAATTTGTGCTTGGCGGCAATGGACATGATCCGGTCCATCTCGCATGGCCTGCCAGCAAAGTGGACCGGAAGGATTGCCTGCGTTCTGGGTGTGATCGCTGCCTCGATGGCCTCCGGGCTGATGCATTGCGTGGCGGGGTCGACATCCGCCAGCACAGGCGTGAGCCCCGCATGGATGATCGCGTTGATCGTCGCGCAGAACGTCAGTGGTGTGGTAATCACTTCCGCGCCGGGTTCAATGCCCGCAGCAACCATGCTGACGTGAAGTGCAGCCGTACACGAGTTGACTGCCGCGACGTGAGTCGTACCGACTCCCTTGTAACTGGCGAAGTCTTGCTCGAACTGCGCGACCCGGGGGCCGGTACCGAGCCAGCCAGACTGAAGACATTGGACGACTTCGGAGACTTCTTCCTCCCCGATGTCTGGCGCCCCGAAAACAAGAAATGGTTTGTCAGTCACGATGCTGCCGAATGGCGGTGGCTAGAGCTTGGCCGGTCTCAGTAGGCGGTTGCGGTTTTGTGTGGTGCGCGTGCTGGGGGTGAGCTTCTTTGACGGTCCCTGGGGCCAACTGGTATTGGCACGGTGGCAAGGCCCACACTCAACCGGACTATTCTGCACCCACACGCTCCAGAATACGGCGGATTTCGTCGCGGTGAACCGAGGCTGTGTCCAGCTCGGAAGCTCTTTTTACGGCTGCCGTGGCGATACCGATCTCATTCAGCTCTATGGCGAGCTTCGCGAGGTTGAGCTGCGCTATGGGGCTCCGTGGATCTTGCTCGGCCGCTGCCATGGTCAAGGCGACTGCGTTCTGGATATCCCGCAGGACCAGATAGTGATAGCGGCCGTACGCACTCAGCAGCATTGCACGCATCGCGGTCGTTGTGGTGTCGTTGTCCATCGCCGCTTCAAATATCGCCCGGACACCTTCGGGAGAGACGAGCGTTCTGCCGTCCGTAATTCCATTGATAAGCAGGAGCACCGAGGTGGCGTGCAGCATCGGCGACTCGCGCAGCCGGCGTGCGAGGTCAGTGACGACATCCGCCGGGGCTTCATCGGTCTTGTAATTGATGAGCACATTGCTGACAGCCGGATGGACGTAGTGCTGGTTTATTCGCATCGCATGCTGGAACAGTTGCGTCGCCTGCTCTGTGGCACGTTCGGGATCATCGTATGTCGTGCGCCTGGAATAGATCGCCCGGCCGGCGTCGTACAGGCTGCGCGCTGACTCTGGGTGGTGTGCGGCCATTGTCATCGCAAGACGATATGGTTCACCCCATGAATGCGCGCGTGTGGCGGTCCCGGCGGCGAGCGCCACAATCGCCACACAGCAGCCCGCCAGGCGGGCGTTGGGAATACGCTCGGTGAAGCCCCAGATGGCTGCAGTGGCTCCAATCAGGAGCCCCGCCGAGGGCAGGTAGTTGCGATGCTCGAAGACTAGCTCCAGCGGCAAAATGGTGGATTCCATTGCGTGCCCGACAAGGAACCATGCGGCACCGAAGGCCAGCCCCGGGGAGCGGTGCCGCAGGCGCCAGACAAGAGTGGCCACGCCTGCCAGTCCCGCCAATGCGAGGGCAGTTGCCGGTGGCGAGAACAGGCCGGTCGAGGTTGCAATGTCGTCGTGGTAGATCCCCATCCAGGATGGGAGCGGAACCGCTATCCAAAGCAGGTAGTGCGCCAGAATTCTCGGCTGCGTCAGCAGGCGCTCGTACAGGGTGAACTCGCGTACCGAGTAGCCACCGAGCAGCCAGTCCGGGGCGACCGCAAGCGATATGGCAGCCGCGGCGCCGGGCACCGCGAGCGTGAATATGAAAAACAGTTTGAGGATGCGTTGCTGTCCCTGTGTCGATGCGGAGAATCCAAAGCAAAGACACTCGATGACCAAGGCGTACGCGAATGTCAGGGCGCCGTTCTCCTTGCTGAACAGCGAAAGGATGCCGAAGGCAGTGAGGCCACAGAGTGAGGTCGCCAGGCCCGATCCCGTTCGAAGCGTCTGCCAGCGGCCAACGGAATAGCACAGCAACCCAAGAAGCGCGAACAAGGTGGAAAGCTGATTCATGCGCTGGACAACGTAGAGCACGTTGCTGACATGCAGCGGATGAAGCATCCAGATTGAGGCGGCCACGAGAGCGATCGCGCGCGTTGTGGCCGGCGCCGCGACCTGCCGTAGGAGTCGGGGGATGAGCTGGATACCTAGTGCATAAATGGCGAGGCCGGTCGCGACATGTATTGCGAGGTTGGTCGCCTTGAAGGATAGCGGGTCCAGGCCCGATATGTAGTAGTTGACCGCGAAGGAAAGCATGCTGATGGGGCGCATCAACATGCCCGAGTTGGATGAAAGCGCCGCAACGATCCACTGGAAGACGCTCCCGTCGACCGACTGCAGCGCCGCGTTCTCGACGATGTTCTGATGGTCGTCAAAGAGAAAGCCGCCGAACAGTCCCGCGCGATAGACGGCGATCGTTCCGGCAATGGCGAGGAACAACAGGAGTCTTGATGAAACGCTGTGCAGGGCAGTCATCGTCAATCAGTGCTCCGCTTCTTGCTCGGGCCGCCATTTCGTCGCGTCCGCAATCGCGATGTCCAGCGCGTCCAGATAGGCTTCAGGAGGGTTGTTGATAAGGGAAAAACGCCCGTACGCCCGCAGCTTCGCATCCGATGCGTAGCGCTTTGCTGCAGCGAGATCGCCTGCATCCAGCGACCATAGAGCTTGCCAGTATGCACCGTTGATTCTCGGGGAGAGGGTCTGCGCGGTCTCGGCAGCTTGGATGGCGCCGGCTACATTGTTCTCTGCGAGGCTGATCTCGGCGGTGACCATGGCCAGCTCTGCCGCTGCGACAGGGCGAGCTCGTAGCTTCGGGTTACGTCCAAGTGCATCCACCAGGGTCCGTACCGTGCTCCAGCCGAGATCGGTGCAACGGCCCGCGCGACGAAGGACCACGACGGTGCGCAGTGAGGCCTGCATGCCGTTTCTGAACGGTCCGGATGCCAATTGACGACGCAGCCGCTGCGTAGTGTCGCCCGTAGGTTGATCCAGCTGACACTGCAGCTCCAGAAGATGCAGCAGCGCCGTTGGATCATTCGGGTGCGCTTCGAGGTATCGTCCCGTGATGGCTTTGGACTGCATGAACTGACCCTGACCCTGCCAGACGCCAATGGCGAACTGGAGTGCCCGAAGAGAGTCGGGCTTCTCCATCGGCCACACGGTCGCTGCCACGGTTTCGTCACCCCACACGCGGCTCTGTGCGGCGGTCAGTCCACTCAGAAGCAGCGCGATCGCGGCCAGGACTGAAAGCAGGGGCTTCCATGACAGAGCAGCGGCCAAGGTGACCGGGACGATCCAGATGAGGCCGACGCTGGGCAGATAATTGCGGTGGTCAAAATAGAGCTCGAGCGGGAGCACGCTCGACTCCAGAGCGTGTCCGGCAACGAACCATAGAACTCCGCAGGCGAGAAGAGGCGCCCGTCGTCGAACGCGGAGCGCGGCGATGATCAGGAGGGCGACTGCCAGCCAACTCCAGAAGACTCGCCACACCGGATACTGCTGCGGCTGAACTTCGGTGAATATCCCGGCGCTCGTCAGGCTGGGCAGATAGGTTTGCTTGACATACTCGAACAGGACTGGGCCCTGAGATGCGAGGCGCTCCGACAATGAGAAGTCGCGCGCCAGGTACCCCTCGAGCCAGCTCGATGACGTGAAGGCGAGGTAGCCGACCAGCAAGTACAGCGGCAGACGCAGCAGCAGCAGTGAGCCGTGACGCCACCATCGTGGCGTGGGCAGTCCGCCTGCCTTGAGCACGGTCGTGTCCAGCACCAGCGCGAAGAGCGGCAGCAAGGCGCCGTTTTCCTTGCTCAGCGCGGCGAGCGTGCCGAACCCCAGGATGCCCCCGCATATCCAGGCGTAGCCGGAACGGGGATCGCGAGCTGCAATCTGGCGACCGTGCACGAAGCAGAGAAGTCCGGCCAGGGTGAACAGGGCCCCCAGCTGTGTCATGCGTTGTACAACATACAGCACGGTGGAGACGTTCTGCGGGTGGGTGGCCCAGAGCAGTGCACAGGCGAAAGCGAGGATGCGAGGTCGACTCAGGCCGGATATCGCAACCATTTTCGCGCACAGTGCGTAGATCAGAACGCTTGTCGCGAGGTGAATCAACAAGTTGGTGAGCTTGAACGGCCAGGGATCGGCGGGCCACTCCAAGCTGTTGAGCGTAAAGCTCGCCAGGCTGATCGGCCGTCCGAGGGGGCCGGCGGTGCCGTTGAGAACGAACGTGAGCCAGTCTCTGACGTGTTCTATACCACTACCGCTGGCGGCGAGGCCCTCGAGGTTCCAGGCGTCGTCAAACAGGAACGGTCCGCCCAGCCCGGGCCAGTAAATCAGCAGTAGCCAGCCGGCGGCCAGTGCCCCGACACCGGTCAACTGAAGCGAGGTGGCGAGGGTTTGGCGCTTGTTGTCGGCAAGATGGTTCGCCATCGGCCCGGCCTTCGTTGCGGTCATGTGGCTTGGTTGCTACACAACAAAAAGCCGCCCCGCAATGCGGGGCGGCCTGACTACTTCAGCTACGCGAAAGCGTTAGCGGCAGTTCGCCGGGAGATACTTCTCCGCGATCGTCGAATTGTCGCATGCCCACGACACCGTGCCGGTCGTGCTGTCGTAGGTCGGGGTCAGGACCAGGTTGCCGGCGGCGGCAGTCGGCAGCGCGCCTGCGCCCGTACGACCGGCGACAGTGATCACGCCGTTGGCGCCCACGCCAAGGCTGGTGATGTACTGCGACGAGTTGTTCGCGCAGCCGGCCTCGGAGATATCACCCGGAAGGGCGTTCATCGTCTGGGCGTACTCGGAGACCGAGGCTTTGCACGCAGAGGCGGCGGTGACCAGCTCGGTGACCTTCGAGCGGGTCACGTAGTCCTGGTAGGCCGGAATCGCGATGGCGGCCAGAATGCCGATGATCGCGACGACGATCATCAGTTCGATCAGCGTAAAGCCCTGTTGCTTCTTCATGAAGAACTCCAAAGAGTTTGAATGGTGGATGCACCAGGAACGTCTCCCTGTGCGGTTTTTTGTGGAGCATGGCTCGTGCCAAGGATTTGCTGCACCGCACATGCCGGCGATAGCTGGGTTTGCACAGAGGTTTGGGTATTTTTTACTGTCCCGTGTGGGCAGGTGTGGTCGGTAACTGACATGTTTTGTCAGTGTCGTCGGCTCAGTACGTGACCGCGTTGCCGTGATGGACCCTGGATCTGCATGGACTCCGCCTGTGCGATTCACCGGCGATCACGCACTCACGACGTTGGGTCGCTTGTCGCGGTACTGGCCACGCGTATCGACGATCACCTTGGCGTGTGCCTTCAGGAGAGCGTAGTCAACCGCCCTGTGGTTGGTCGCAACGAGCACTAGGTCATAGCTCGCGATCCCGTTGGCGGTCAGTGGCACGCTGTGGTGGTCGTAACGACCGCGTCGGATGGGGGGAATGAACGGGATATGTGGATCGTGATAGTCCACGACGGCACCGCGGTCTTCGAGCAGGTCGAGCAGCTCCAGCGCCGGTGACTCGCGCAGATCATCCACGTCCTTCTTGTAGGCGATGCCGATGATCAGCACGCGCGCGCCGCGGATGGCCTTGCCGGCGTTGTTGAGCGCTTCGGCGATCTTGTGCAGCACCCAATGCGGCATGCCGCTGTTGATCTCGCCGGCCAGTTCGATGAAGCGGGTGTGTACGCCGTACTCGCGCGCCTTCCAGGTCAGGTAGAACGGATCGATGGGAATGCAGTGGCCGCCCAGGCCGGGGCCGGGGTAGTAGGGCACGAAGCCGAAGGGCTTGGTGGCGGCGGCATCGATGACTTCGAAGATGTCGATGCCCATGCGGTCGGCAACCATCTTGAGTTCGTTGACCAGGCCAATGTTGACGGCGCGGTGGATGTTCTCGAGGAGCTTGGCCAGCTCCGCGACCTTGGTTGAGCTGACCGGCACGACTTGACTGACCGCAATGCCGTAGAGCTTCCGCCCGAGTTCAAGGCATGCCGGGGTGCATCCACCGACAATCTTGGGGATGTTATGCGGACCGAAGCGCGTGTTGCCGGGATCCTGTCTCTCGGGGGAGAAGACGAGGAAGACGTCCTGTCCGACCTTGAGCCCCCCTTGTTCGAGCAGGGGTCTGAGTTCCTCGTCAGTGGTGCCCGGATAGGTGGTGCTTTCCAGTGACACGAGTTGCCCGGGGCGCAGGCCGCGCGCGATTTCGCGCGTAGTGTTGAGCACGTAACTCAGGTCGGGTTCGCGATGATGATCGAGCGGTGTGGGCACGCAGATGATCAGCGCGTCGGGCTCGCTCAGCCGCCCGAAGTCGGCCGTGACTTGCAGGCGGCGGGCGACGGCAGTGGCAATGTCGTCGTGCGGCAGGTAGTTGATGTAGCTCTGACCGGCCCGCAGCTTGTCGATCTTGGCGGGGTCAATGTCAAAGCCCATGACATTCAGGCCACTGGACTCGAACTGCAGCGCCAGCGGCAGGCCGACATAGCCCAAGCCGATGACGCCGATGGTGGCGCTGCGATCATCGAACTTGCAGGCCAGTTGTTGGGCGGAGGTGGGTGCGATGGACATGGATACTCTCAGCGATCGGTTGATAGTCCCATCGCCTCGGCAGCCCCGGCGAGGCGTCGGTCGCGTGTCCAAAGCGTGCAGCCCGGGGTCAGCCGCGCCGCTGCAAGGAGATGCACATCAACCAGCCCCAGGCCGCGGCCATGGAGGCCTTGTCGGTCGATCAGGCCCAGGACCTCGTCTTCGGTGGCGATGTTCGCCTGGGGCAGGTTGCTGAGTGCGGACAATACCTGCTTGCGTTGTCGTAGATTGCCCAAGGCCAACTCCCCGACGACAAAGGGATGGCATAGCACCAAGGCAGCGATCAGGCGCATTTCCAGCAGGGCATCTCCCCTGCGTAAATGGTCGATCCAGATCGAGGTATCGACAAGGATCACGGCGCAGGCTGACGCCGCCTCGGAGTCGGGGTCAGGCCAGGCTCGGTGCCGCCCAGGCGTGCGAGACGGCGGGCACTTTCGCGTTCGATCAGCGCCTTGAGCGCTTCCCGAACCAGTGCCGACTTTTCCTGCAAGCCAGTGAAGGACTGCGCTTTCGCAAGCAAGTCGTCGTCAAGGGCCAAGGTTGTGCGCATGGGGGTAGTCTCATGGTATCGGCACGGATACTAGCACCGAGTGATGCGCCAAGTGATGCATCAGATTGATGCGTGTGGCATGCCCTTGATCCGAGGCGGCATGACGCTGCCCGCGCACTCGGCGAGAATGCACGGCATCAACTTCAAAGGGACCTCTCCATGAACGAGCGCGTGCGCATCGACCGGCACGACGGCATTGCCGAGGTGGTGATGAACCGCCCGGATGCGATCAACGGCCTCGACTACGAGATGTTCACCGGGCTTGTCGGCGCGGCACGTGCGCTGGGGCGGGACCGCTCGGTGCGGGCGGTGATCCTGCGCGGCGAGGGGCGCGGCTTCTGTGCCGGGCTGGATTTCAAGTCCTGGGGGCGGCAGCGCGGGCGCATGCTGCGCAGTTTCATGAAATGGGGCGTTAAGAAGACCAATCTCTACCAGGAGGCCGGCTATTGCTGGCGGCGGCTGCCGGTGCCGGTGATCGCGGTGGTGCACGGCGTGTGCTACGGCGGCGGCATGCAGATCGCGCTCGGTGCGGACTTCCGCTTCGCCGCGCCGGATGCGGACCTGTCGATCATGGAGGCCAAGTGGGGCCTGATCCCGGACATGAGCGGCAGCGTGACCCTGCGCGAGTTGCTGCCCATGGATCAGGCGATGCGGCTGACGATGACCGGCGAGCGCTTCAGCGGGACGCGGGCGAAGGCGCTCGGCCTGGTCACCGAGGTGAGCGACGATCCGCTGGCGGCGGCGCGCGCGCTGGCGGCCGAGATCGCCACGCGCTCGCCCGACGCGGTAGCGCTGTCCAAGCGCCTGTTCCACAGCAGCTGGACGGTGCCGGAGCGGCGCGCCTTCCGTGTCGAAAGCGCGCTGCAGCTCAAGCTGCTGCTCGGCGCCAATCACAAGGAAGCGGTCAGGGCCAACATGGAGAAGCGCGCACCCCGGTTCGCGGCGCGCTCGGTGAGGTGAATCAGTGAGCATGTATCCCGACGACGGGCCGCGTAGCGGCGAATACATCCCCGGCGGCCGCAGTGCCGGCGCCGGCTGGCAGACGCGCGTGCAGTTCATCCGTGTGCCCGCGATCCGCGCGATCGGCTTCGGCTCCTCGCTGGCGATTGCGGTGAGCTACGTGCACAACGAGTCGATCGGCTGGGCGATCGTGCACGGCCTGCTGTCGTGGCTGTTCGTGATCTACGCTGCGCTGTTCTACTGAGCCGGAGGAGTCTGGCCGTCTGGACGCTGGCGTTGGCCGTTTACAGGTGGCGAACGGCCGTGATCAGAGCTGTGACGGCCAACGTCGCCGGCCGTGAAAGACCCGCAGAATGTCGACGTGTTGGCCTCGAACCCGGTACGGCACGAGGTAGGGCGTGCCCGGTACGACGAGTTCCCGCGTTCCGGGCACCCTGCCGGGGCGCCCCAGTCCGGGGTGGTCCGCCAGCAGGGCCACGGCATCCTCAATAAGAGCGACCATTCGGGCGGCGGCGGCCGGATCATCCTGTGCGATGTAGTCCGCTTCCTCCCCAAGGTTGCGCAGCGCCCGGCTGAGCCATCTAACCTGCACGACGACGCCAGTCTGCGAAGAAGCGCTTCACCTCGTCGTCGGCAGCAAATGCCCCGCGGTCCGCTTCCCCGATCGCCGTCCGGATTTCGCTGACCTGCCATTCGTTCAGCTCGACGTACTCGCGAATCGCTTCGGCAGCGAGAAAGGATCGGCTGCGTTGTGTCGCCTCGGCGAGCTTGTCCAGACGGTCCTTGGTGTCGTCTTCGAGGCGGATGGTCATCGTTGTGGACATGCGTGCGGACCATGGATGTGAGGCAATGTACACAGGCTATCACAATCGCCTTCATAGACTGGCCCGGAGCGACGTGAAGTGGCCGCGGCCTGTCGCGCGGCTGGGAAACCCTGATCTAGCTTGGCCTACATGAACAGGCCGGACAGCGGCCCGGTGCCGTGGCCGGTATAGCCAAAGCGGTCGATCGGAATGCCGGCGGCATTGCCCAGCGATACCAGCAGCTTGGCGTGGGTGTCGCCGTCGCCGCCGTTGGCGGTGCGGTAGTCGAGGAAGCGCCCGGGCTGCAGGCCGCCGCCGCGGCCGGCGAGCACGAAGGGCATGTCGCGGTGATCGTGCCGGGCGGAGTGGCCCAGTTCCGAGCACAGCAGCACCAGCGTCTCGTCGAGCAGGCTGCCCTGGCTGCCGGGCGCGTTCTTCATCGACTGCAGCAGGTAGGCGAACTGCTCGCAGTACCAGCGCTTCCAGGTGACGAAGGTCTGGACCGACGCGGCGCTGTTGGCGTCGAAGTGCGAGCTGTCGTGGTGGCGCTGCGAGGTGCCGATCTGCGGCAGGCTGGTGGGACTCACCGCATGCGAGAACTGCAGGGTGATGCTGCGCGACAGCCCGCATTGCAGGGCGAGCACGGCGAGATCCATCTGCAGACGCGCCATGCTGTCGAACTGGTCGTCGCGGTTCCAGTACGCCGGGTAGCTGTTGTAGCCCGCCGGCACCGACCAGCCCTGGCTGTTCCAGTCCGGGTTGCCGCAGACACCGCCCGAGCCGGGATCGGCGGCGAGAATCCGGTTCTCCAGCGCGCGCAGGGATTCGGTGTGGCGGTCGAGCTTGTCGCGCTCGGTCTGCCCGAGCCGCGATTGCAGCCGGCCGAGATCGGCCTGCGCGGCATCGAGCACCGAAAGCTGCCGGCGCGCCTCGGGGTCGCTGGGGCTGCCGGGGGCGCCGAACAGCCGCTCGAAGGCGCGCAGCGGGTTGTCCTCCGGGACGATCGGCTGCTCGCTGCCGAGATAGGAGACGTAGCCGGCACCGTTCTCGTGCGTGGAGGCGATACCGAGGTGGATCGAGGCGTGCGCGCTCTGCTCGCGGTAGTACTGTCCGACGAAGACGTCGAGCGAGACGTCGTTGGTCGCCGTGAGCACCTTGCGGATGCCGCCCTCGTGCGTCGAGCCGCCGGCATACATGTTGAGGCCGCGCAGGAACACCAGGTCGTTGCGGTGCGCGGCGAGCGGCTGGGTCATCTCCGGCAGGGTAAAGCCGGTGGTCGAGCCGCTGGGATGCCAGTGCTCGGGCGAACAGCCGTCCGGAATGTAGACGAACAGCATCCGCGCCGGGCTGGCCGCGGCGGTCTGCGCGTGCGCGCTGCGTACGAGCAACTGCGCCAGCGGCAGGCCGGCCAGGCTGCCGTGGACGAGGCCGCGCAGCAGGCGGCGGCGGTCGTGGCGGATCATGGCGTGCCCCGGCGCAGGATGAATTCGTCGCTGCCGACCCAGTCGGTGATCAGCGCCTCCAGCTTGTAGCCGCTGTCGGCAAACCGCGCCTGCAGTTCCTCAAGCTGGCAGCGGTCGGCGTCGGTTTCGACGTAGCCGTGGCTGTAGCGGTAGTACTGCGTGACCGCGCACTGCTGCGCCGCGGTGGTGCCGGCGAGGATCTGCGCGAGTTCGCGCGGGCCGCGGAAGGGGTCGCGCGTCTCGGTGCTGAGGCCCTCGCGGGCGTACAGCTCGCCGCTGTCGTCCACCGGCTGGCCGTTCTCGGTGCTGCGGTAGCCGCCGGCGCCGTCATAGCGTTCGAGCCCGAAGCCGGTGCCGTCGATGTAACGATGACAGGCGGAACAGCCCGGGTCGGCGGTATGGCGGGCGAAGCGTTCGCGCGTGGTCAGGTTCGGATCGAGGCCGGGCGGCGTCGTGTCCACGTCCGGCGGCGGATCGGGCAGGTCCTGGCACAGCAGGCGTTCGCGCACGAACACGCCGCGCTTGATCGGCGAGGACTCGTTCGAGTGCGCGTGTGCCGCCAGCACCGCGCCCAGGCCGATCAGGCCGCCGCGCTGCGTGCCGGCGGGCTGCTGCACGAAAGCGGCATCGGTTGCTGCGCCGGGCAGGCCGTAGTAGTCGCGCAGCGGCCCGTTCACGAACACGTAGTCCGCGGTGTACAGCTCGGTCAGCGTGCCGTCGGTCGAGTCGAAGGCCACATGGTTGACGAAGCGCGACAGCTCCTCGGCCATCGCGCGGCGCACGTCGTCGGTCAGACGCGGGAAGATCTCGGGGTCCTTGAAGCTGCCGAGCAGGTAGCCGGTGCCGAGCCACTGCGTCGCGAAGTCGGCGAACTGCGTGCGTGCGCGCGGGTCGGCCAGCATCCGCTGCGCCTGCTGCCGGCGTTCGTCCGCATCGCCCAGCCGCCCGGCCGCGGCCGCGTCGAGCAGGGCCTGGTCCGGCACGCTGCCCCAGATCAGGTAGGACAGGCTGCTCGCGGTCTCGTAACCGTCGAGCCGGTAGCTTCCGCCGCCGATGTCGGTGCCGGTCTCGCTGCGGTAGAGGAAGGCCGGCGACCCGAGCATCGCTGTGATCGCCAGCACCATGCCCTCGTCGAAGCCGGGCGACAGCTCACCGTCGAACAGGTCCACCAGCGCGTCGCGCTCGGCGGCGACCAGCGGGCGCCGGAAGGCGCGCAGGCCGAACTGCTCGACGAAACGGCGCGCACAGTCGGCTTCCGACGGGGCGCAGGGCAGCAGGGCGTCGCGACGTTCGGCGACGGCACGCTCGGCGATCGTCCTCGCCGCTTCGAGATACTCCTCGGCATGACGTTCGGTGACGACGGCGACGCGCGCGTTGTTGTCGTAGCCCTGGACCAGCGCCTCCACCGGCAGGTTGGCCGTGAAGTCGCCGTCGAGGCCGGTCAGGTCGCGCACGCTCTGCGCGTACTCGCGGCGCGTGAGCAGACGCAGCAGCCGCGGCGCCGCCGGCTGCTCGGCGCAGGCCACCGGATCGCCGCCGCCGTTGCCCGGGGGCGGCGTCTCGACGACGCAGCCCGCGGCCTCGAGTCGCAGGTCGGTGGGCACGTCAGCGGTGCCGCCGTGCGTGCCCTGGAAGCCGAAGGTGACGCTGGCGCCGTCGTCGATTCCGGCGTTGTAGCTCTCCGGCAGCGCGGTCACCGCCGCGCCGGACTGCGCGAGAACGGTGTTCCAGTCGTTGGTGACGACCTGGTCGTTGGGGAAGGTGAAGCGCACTTCCCAGCCGTCGATGCGTGCGCCGCTGAAGTTGTGGATCGTCACTTCGCCGACGAAGCCGGTGTTCCAGACGCTGGGGTACTTGAACTCCGCGCTGCACGTGGCCTTGGGCGGCGGCGGTGTGGCCGTGGGGGTCGCCGTCGGTACAGGCGTCGGCGTGGCGCCGGGCGGTGGTGTCGATGACGGCGTCGGCGTCGGTGTGCCGCCGGGCGGAACCGTCGAGAAGCCGTTGAGGATGTAGGCAGCGACGTCGCGCGCGCAGGACTCGTCGCAGGCGCCGGGATTGCTCATCGGCATGGTGTCGCGGATGCGCGGCCACAGGCTGTCGAAGCTGGCGCAGCTCGGGCAGCTCGTGGTGTTCGTCAGCGCCGGGCCGACGCCGCCCTGGCCGCTGCCGCCGTGACAACTTGCGCACTGCTGCGCGTAGCGCTGTGCACCGCGCTGCAGCGTCGCCCCCAGATCGTCGCCGCCGGGCGTCGGCGTGGCGGTCGGCACCGGCGAGGTCGTGGGCAGCGGCGTCGGCACGCCGTCCGGCGGATTGCCGTTGCCGCTGTAGTCGCCGCTGCAGCCGGCGATCGTCGCCAGCACCAGACCGAGCAGTCCCGCACGGCAGCCGTGCGCTCGCGGTCCTCGACCGCGCGTCGTGATCACGCTCATGTGCGAACCGCGGTGCCGCCCCTGATGGCCCTGACGAGGCCGCGAGCATGTCACCGCGCGGGGGCGCAACTCAAGCGCGCCCCCGCGACGGTCGCACCGGTGGTGCGCGAACGACGACAGCCGGCGGTCAGTCGCTGCTGCGCACCGTGACCCGTGTGGTCTCGCGGGCGCTGCCGCCGCGTCCGTCGCTGACGGTGACGCGCAGTACGACATCCCGGTTCGCGCAGGTGTCGGTCAGCGTCAGCTCGGTACGGGCTGCCTGCGCGTCGTCGATGCCGGCGATGCAGTCGCCGCCGTCGATCGCCTCCCAGAGGAAGGCGAGTTCGTCGCGGTCGGGGTCCGCGGCAATGGCTGTGAGCGCGACGCGGCCGCCCGGAGGGGCCTGCGCGTCCTGCAGGGCGTTGACGAATGGCGCGAGATTGCCGCGCGCGCCGCTGGCGACGTCCGCCGGCACGTAGCCGCGCGCGAAGCACGGACGATCGCCGCAGACGTTGAGATAGCGGTTCTTGCGCAGGAAGGCTTCGCGCTGGATGCCGCCGGCGACTTCGGCGCGCGGATCGGAGTGCGGGTCGCGCCCCTCTCGCGGCGGCACGTTGGTGGCGGGAGGCTGACCGGTCCCCGGGTTGTCCTCGTTGTCCGGGTTCAGCGGGCCGATGTCCCAGATGACCATCACCGTTCCGCTTTCGCCGTCGACTGCCGGGCGGATCAGCGCGAAGGGATTGACGCTGGTGTGGCGGCCCGGTTCGGTGCCCGGCAGGTGCACGGCGCCATCGAAGCTGCGGCTCATGACCTCGGGGGTGACGTCGGCCACCTGGTGATCGCCGAAGGCGACGTTCAGGATCGCCTCGTGGTTCGGCGTCGGGTGCCCCAGTGCGATGAACGCGTCGGGACGTCGCAGGTGATTCACGTAGCCGTTGGTCTCGCCGCGATCCCAGAGCATCTGGATGAAGGACAGGATGAAGCTCTGGTCGAAGGAGTTGGGGTAGGAGGCGTAGAGCAGGGCTCCGTAGGCATCGAAGTCGACACTGCGGCGCAGCAGCGTCGAGTAGTTCGCGCCGGGCACGCCGAGCGAGCCGCGGGTGATCTCGGTGCTGGTCGCCACGACCACGCCGCCCATGATGCCGCCCTGGCTGTTGCCGTCGTAGACGACCTCGGTCGCATCGAACACCGGTCGTCCGTCGGCCGTCTGGAACGCAGGGTCGGATGCCAGTCCGTCCGGGTGCTTGATCAGGCGCGTGAGCACGTGCCAGTTGACCATGCCCTGCTGGGCGCGGTCCGGCAGCGTCGGGAAGAAGCTCATGTCGAGCAGGAAGGTGAGCACGCTCGGCACATCGCGCGAGGCCATGCCCACCCAGTCGATCGCGCAGTGCATGAAGTTCTGGTCACGCAGGCGCCGCGTGCTGCCGCCGCCGACCTCGCCCTTGCTGCCGAGCAGGCCGTGACCGTAGAGCGTCGGCGTCGCGGGGCGCAGCCAGGTGTCCGCGTCGTCGAAGCTGCCGACCGCCGTGCGCGGAATCTCGCACTGGAAATCGAAGGACTGCGTCGGCTGCAGCGGATTGACCGTCGGCAGCTCGTTGGCGCCGCTGCCGCCGTCTGCGTAGTAGAGGCGCGACAGCGGCAGCTGACCGAGCTCGATCAGCAGCCCGGTGGCGTCGGCGGCGGTGCCCAGCAGATCGCCGAGCAGCGGCAGGTCATTGCCGCCGAGCAGCTCGCCCAGGGATTCGAGCTGTGCGCAGTAGTCCACCAGTTCACTGACCGGGGGCAGCAGGTTGTCGCAGATGCCGTCGGGTATCGTCAGGAAGTTGGGGACGGTGTAGCGGCCGTAGACGCGGCGGATCGACTCGCCCTCGGCGAAGTCGACGACCTCGGTGATCTCGAATGCCGGCGCGGCGTCGCCGAGTTGCGCCAGCGCGGTGTCGCGCATGTGCAGCACGCGGCCGGCGAGGTTGCGGGTGCTGGCGACGGTGAAGTCCCAGGCCATGTACAGCTCGTCGCGGGCGACGCCGTGCTGCTGCAGGCGCGCGAACAGGTCTTCCATGTGCGCGCGGCGCGCGTTGACCTCGTCGATCGCGCTGACGTGGTTGTCGCGGAAGACGCGGAACGCGGCCGGCGCCTCGATGCGCTCGCCATCGGCGGTCTTCAGCCCGCGCAAGGCGACGATGTAGCGATGGCCATCGCGGAAGTTTTGCGCCGGCCGCATCAGCAGGGCCGGGGGATCGATCTTCAGGGCGTTGTTCGGCGCCAGCGTGTCGTGCAGGGTCTCGCCCAGCGCAGCGAGGATCGGCTGCAGCGTCAGCGTGCAGCCGTCGCCGAGCCCGGCGATCACCGCATCGAGATTCGCGAGCGCGTCGTCGACACCGAGTTCGCCGGCGACCAGTCCGGCCGTGCCGAAGACGCTCGACGGCAGATCGCACAGGGTCTGCGCGGTTTCGCTGGCGTCGATCTCCACCCAGATCGGGTGGCGCTCGCCGGTATCGGCATCGATGACCAGGATCGGCGCGTCGTCGGCCAGCGAGGCCTTGATGTCGGTGACGTTGCCGATGCCGCTGACGGCCGGGTCGAGTCCGGGCACGTAGGTGACCATCAGCTGACCGGGAGAGAAGCCGTCGTTGCGGTTCCATTCGTCCGGCCGCAGCGGCAAACCGGCGAGATTGCGCGGCATCGCGGCGAGCGGCAGGTCGACACGTCGTCCGGTGTCGGTGCTTGCGTCGGCGACGGTGAAGAAGTCGTTGGGCCAGGGAAACAGGCAGTAGGCGGATTCGAGGAAGTCGCAGCCGCGTGCGCGCGTCTGCGCCACGGCGTCGCCGAGCAGATCGTCCAGGGAGTCGTTGCGCGGCGGCGGTTCGCCGATGGGCGTGCTGCTCGATCCGCAGGCCGCCAGCAACAGTGCCGATGCCAATACCCATCCGCGCCGCAGGCGCAGGCCGTGATGCGGGGCCGCCATGCTCTCCTCCGATGGTCTCGAAGCGTTGTTGTGGTGCGCGCGACGAGGCGCGCTGCGGCCGGAAGATTACAGGCTCGTGACGATCGCGGATTGTGAATTCCCGCCAATCACCCGGACCGGCCCGAGGCTCGGCCGTCGGGCGCGACCCGACATCCTCACCGCTTGTCGGTCCTGCGTCGCCGCCCGGTTTTGCGGACCGATCAGCGGCCGCGAACGTCCCGCGAACGGCCTCATCTGCCGGCGTGGCTTGCCGTCAAATGGTCGTACGCCACGGTTCTGGCAGGTGCCAGGAGGACACAGGGATGACCATCGCGACCAAGACTCGTCGGATTCGGACAGCCGCTGCGGGTCATGCTTTTCCCGAAAGCCTGTTCGACGGCCTGCAGTACTGCACCGCGCGACTGCTGTACGCGCTGCTCGGTGCGGTCGGGGTGGTGATGTGGGTGCTGATGCAGCTTCCGCTGGGTTCGCGTGCCCGGAGCACGCTGGTCACGACGATGGCCGGCTGCGTCGGCATGTTCGCACTCGGTTGGCGGCTGCTGTCCGAACAGGCCGCGGGCCTGCGGCGCAGCCGCGCATAGGGCGCCGAAGCCGCGTCTAGAGCGCTTCGGCCTGCTGTCGCAGCAGCGCCTGTGCCTCGGCGACCGGCACCGCCTTGCTGAAGAAGAAACCCTGGCCGAAGTCCAGGCCCAGGTCGTGACAGATCGCTGCCTGCTCCGGCGTCTCGATGCCCTCCGCGACGGCGTACATGTCCAGATCCACCGCCAGACGGCCGACCGCGCGCACGATGCGCAAGCCGCGCTGGCTGCGCGTGGAGTCCTGCAGGAACGAGCGATCCAGCTTGAGGCCGTTCACCGGCAGGCTGTGCAGATACCACAGCGAGCTGTAGCCGGTGCCGAAGTCGTCGACGACGACGCGGCAGCCGAGCTGGTGGCACTGTTCGATCAGTTCGAGCGCCGCCTGCAGATTGTTGAGTAGCCCCGATTCGGTGATCTCCAGCCGTAGCTGGCCCGGCTGCAGGCCGCAGTCATCGACTGCCGAGCGCACCGCGGGGAGCAGGTCGGGATCGCCGAACTGGCGGACCGAGAGGTTCACCGAGCAGAACAGCGGCTCGTCGTCGACGCGATGCGGGTGGTAGTCGGCGCCCAGCAGGTGCAGGTCGGTCGCAGCCCGGCGGATTGCCCAGCGACCGAATTCCATGATCAGGTTGGAGTCCTCGAGCACCCCGATGAATTCGCCCGGCGGCACGAGGCTGCCGTCGCTGCGCCGCCAGCGCACGAGGGCCTCGAAACCGACGATGTGCCCGCTGCCGAGGCGGACGATCGGCTGATAGAACAGCACCAGCTCGCCTTTGCGCATGGCTTCTGCGAGCGCCTGCTCGAGCCGCAGGCGCTTGATGGCGAGATTGCCGTCGCCGTCGGTCTCCGGCGCGCGCACGATCTGGTCCGGCTGGAAGGTCTCGCCGGCTCCGATCATGCGCAGGTTGTTGCGACAGCGGGAGAGAATCACGCGCAGCAGGTGCCGCAGCAGCGGAGACGCACGTTCGAGCTGGTCGGCGAGCGTGTCGTGGGTGATGACGCTGAGCTGTGTCGATGCGGTGGCGCAGGCGCAGGCGGTGCGCGTCTGGTCGCCGATCAGTGCGAGCTCGCCGAACAGGTCGTCCGGACCCAGCACGGCCAGTACGCGCCGTCCTTCGGGGCGCTCGACGTAGATCTCGACCGCGCCGGTCTCGATCAGATAGGCCTCGTGACCGACGTCGCCCTCGTTGAACAGGGTGTCGCCTGCATTCAGCAGCCGCTGTGACGCCGACCCGGTCAAGACTTCCCTCCGATCGCTGCGTGTATGGGCCCGTGATTATGAGGGCGAGTGCCTCGCGCAGGGCAAGCGTCGCGGATCGCCGCGACTACAATGTGCGCATGCACATCCGAGAAGCCGTGCCGGACGATGCGTCGGCGTTGAGCGCACTGTACCGCGCATCCGTGACCACGCTGGGCCCCCGCGACTACGATGCGCGGCAGGTGGCCGCATGGGCGTCGCTGACGCCGAGCGCCGATCGTCTGCGCGGGAAGATGGCGGACGGTCGCATCACGCTGGTGGCCGCCGATGACGACGGTGCGCTGCTGGCGTTCGGCGATCTCGAGGCCGACGGACACATCGACTACCTGTACAGCGCGCCGGCGGCCGTGGGCTCCGGCGCCGCTGCAGCCGTCTACGCCGCGCTGGAAGCGCGGGCCCGCTCCCGGGGCGCGAGCCTGCTCCATGCGGAGGCCAGCGAGATGGCGCGGCGCTTCTTCCTGCGTCGCGGCTTCGTCGTCGTGGCGCGCCGTGACTTCGAGGTCGCCGGGACGCCGATCCACAACTACGCGGTCGAGAAGCGGCTCGCCTAGCAGCACTCAGTACTCGCGCCGCGGTCCGCGGTAGTCCATGTCCTCGAGCCCGAAGGGCACCTGACGACCGACCAGCGCTTCGAGCGTCATCAGTTCGAGGTCCGTGTGCCACTGGAGTGCAGCCGGGATGATGCGGCGGCCGTTCTGCGGTCTGGCGAGCACCCAGCGCGGCGCATCGTGGTGCTGCGCCGTGATGGTCTCGCTGATGGCCGGGTCGTCGGCGGCGCCGATGCTGGTGCGTCCGTAGCAGGTGCAGACGTAGGTCTTTTCCTCGTCGGCCTCGGTGTAGACACCGGTGCCGCGAATGCCGATCGTCGCCGTCGGCGTCTGGATGTCCAGGGTCTGCTCGCGTCGGCCGAACACGGCGAGCATCGCCCCGGTCACCAGCCGGAACACGCGTTTGGCCGTGCGCGCACCGCCGAGCTGGAGCTCCGAGCGTCCACGCAGGATCAGCGCGTCCTGTCCGACGACGCCGACCAGCGACGCGTCGTCCGCGGTGCGGATGTGCGCGTCGTCGCCGATGACGGTATCGCGCGTCGCCGGCTTGCCGTCGACCCAGACCTGGCCGTCGATGCGGAAGATCGAGCGTCCCGTCGGCAGGCGCGCCGGCAGTGCGCCGAACACGTCGGTGAGAGGGCCGGCCAGGGCATCGAGCTGCCAGCCTGCGCCGCCCGCCAGCCAGCCGAGCGAGAGTGCGCGCACCAGGAAGGCGCGTCGTGGATCGTCGATGTCTTCTTCGTGCCGGGTCGGCATCGCGCTGCCCCCATGAGATGCGAATGGCGCGCAGTTGACCACGGCGCGTGGGCGCCGTGTTGGAACGGGTTCACAATGGGCCTGCTGATGCACATGGAGCAGGGGCAGGGAATGGGAACTCGATCGTCCGGGCGTGCGCACCGGGTCTGGGCAGGCCTGCTGGTGCTCGGCATCGCGCTGCCCGCGCACGCCGTCGAGCGCGTGTTTTCCGGCGAGTTCGCGGCCGGATTCGACGACAACGTCGCCAACGCGCGCCGCGGCGCGGTTCTGCGTGACGATGTCGTCGCACAGGTCGGTGCCGCCTACGAGAACGTCTGGCGCCTGGCGCCCAACAGCCTGATGGGTTTCCAGCTTTCCGCCGAGGCGCGTGGTCACGATCGCTACGACGACCTCGACGACATCACCGCCGGCGTGCGCTGGCGCTGGGCGTATCGCCGCGACGGCGGCTTCTACACGCCGCTGCTCGGCGCCAGCCTGCGCGTCGAGCGCAGCGAGTTCGACAGCCGCCTGCGCGACGTGTGGACGTATCGCGCCGGAGTGTTCGCGCAACAGCAGCTCACGACGCGGATGACGTGGCGTCTGGGCTGGTCGGCGCGCGCCGTCGACGGGGTGCATGCGCGCGTGTTCGAGACCGGCGCGCGGTCGGCGAGCATCGATCTCGACTGGCTGCTGGCGCGCAGGCTTGTGCTCTACGCGGGCTACCAGTACCTGGACGGCGACCTCGTGTCGGTTGCGCCGAACCCGCCGCCGGCCGCGGTGGCCGCGGCGCGTGCGATCGCCGAAGACGATGTGTTCGACGGCGAGTCGGCGTTCCGGCTGGCCTCGCGGGCAGACGTGTACAGCGCCGGCCTCAACTTCTCGCTGTCGGCTCACTGGAGCATCGATGCACGCTGGCGGCTGGTCGATGCCGAGGCCGATACCGGCACGCCGTACCGGCGCGAGCAGGGGCTGCTGAGCCTGCTCTGGCGCTACTGAGCGATCCCGGAGGCTGGCGGCGGCCTCGACACATCACCCCTCCTGTATAGCGACAAAAGGATATACATAAGCTATACAGTGAGAGTCGGCGGTCCACGGGTCTCGGCGTCCGAAGGGGCGTCCACCCACGCCGCCGTATCCCCAGGAGGCTTCATGGAAACGTCAGTTCAGGCCCGCGATCCCGATGAACGTGGCTACCGCATCGGTGCGGTGTCGCGATTGACCGGCATTCCAGTGCCGACCATCCGCATGTGGGAACGGCGCTACCAGATGATCGTGCCGAGCCGTTCCGACGTCGGTGCGCGCCTCTATAGCGCGCACGAGGTCGAGCGCCTGTCCTTGCTCAAGGCGGCGGTCGATGCCGGTCACGCGATCGGTACTGTCGTCTTCCTCCCGGACGAGGACATCCGTGCCCGGCTGGAGCGCAGCGGTCTGCGCCGCGCCCCGGCGGGTGAACGGTGCCGCGTGGTCGTGATCGGCCGGGCGCTCGGCAACCGCCTGATCCGCGAGTGGTCGGGCCGGCCGATGCTGGACCTGGACGCGATCTACACGCATGGCGAGCTGCCGCCCAGTGGCGAATCCATCGACGCGCTCGTGCTGGACTGCGCCACCCTGCGGACGCCGCAGGTCCGGACCGTGCTCGATCTGGCGGCGCGCTTCCGGCCGCGTCTGACCGTCGTCGTCTATGGCTTCGCCAGCCGGGCGACGCTCAGGCGGCTGGATCGTGACGGCATCACCGCCGTGCGCGCGCCGGTCGATCCGGCGCATCTGGCCCGCGTGTGCCTGATGAGCCTCAACCTCGTCCCCCCCGAGGTGGCCGAGGGCGTGGAGCGGCTGCTGGTGCGCGAAGTGCCGGCGCGTCGCTTCGACGAGGGCGCCCTGGAGACCGTGTCGACGCTGCAGTCGTCGATCAAGTGCGAGTGTCCGCAGCATCTCGCCGATCTGCTGACCGGTCTGAATGCGTTCGAGCAGTACAGCCTGGAGTGCGAGAGTGCGGATGCCCGCGACGGCGCGACGCATGCGCTGCTGTACAGCGCCGCGGCGCAGTGTCGCCACCTGCTCGAGAACGCGCTGGAGCATGTCCTCGAGCGCGAGGATCTGAAGCGGCACGTGCTGTCCGGCTGAGTCGGCCGCGCAAGGCTCGATGCCCTGCGTTCCCTGCGGCGAGGGGCGCGGGCTCCTCGAAAGACGGGCCGGCAGAACAGGGACTGCCGGCCCGGGCGGCTGGCGGGCGGGGGTGCACGCATCGGGGGAGGTGCCGGCCGCAGGCGTAGACTTGCGCAACGTCCGGCCTTTGTAAACGTTAACAGCTATACATTCTGTCCAGCTAGAGCGGCTTGCTCCCGGATGTACCGGTAGCGGTGGACGCTTCGAGGCGATAGCCGGTCACCCCCCAGGCGATGCCGATCAGGCCGTAGAAGATGGCCATCAGCAGGGCGTAGATCCACTCCAGCGCGTTCATGGCGTGATCGGCGCCCCCGGCGAAGTGCCGCAGCGGCAGGCTGGCGAGGCCGAGCAGCAGCAGGGCCGCAGCGAACGAGAGCATCGCCGTGCGCAGGCCGGCGCCGAGCACGGGCACCGGCGTCAGCAGCGCGATGACCAGCATCTGCGCGAGCACGCTGAACGAGAAGAACACATTGATCCCGTAGCGGCGCAGCCAGCGGTAGGTCTCGCCTTCCGCACCCAGGAAGCTGGCGTAGAGGACCAGGAATGCCGCGGCGATCACCCCGAGCGCGAGCACCCCATGAGTGCGCCTGTCCGCGTCCGGCCGCAGTTTGCGCAGCCACGCCCAGCTCAGCAGCCAGAAGCCCATGAGCTGTGCGGCATGTGGCAGCATCAGGCCCTTGAACAACAGGTTGGCGAGGCCATGGCGGCCGGCGCGGCTGATCGACGTGCAGCCGTCCCAGTAGGGGATGCAGGCTTCGACCGAGCCCTGCGTGATCGATGCCAGGTAGGCAAGGTGCACGGCGGCGACCGGGAACAGGACCGTCAGCCATGCATACCAGCGCAGATCCATGGAAACTTCCCGGGACATGGCCGGGTCAGGATAGCGTGCCGCGTTCTGCCGCGGTACGGGAGAGGCGAGAGGGCAGCGGATGATGGTTCGCACTGCGGTGATGGCCGGCGTCGTGTTCGTGCTGGCGGCGGGTTCGGCGCATTCGGCCGAAGGCATGTGGACGCTCGACAACCTGCCGCGCGAGTCCTTGCGCGAGCGCTACGGTTTCGAGCCGGACGAGGCCTGGGTGGAGCAGCTGATGCAAGCCTCGGTGCGTCTCGCCAGCGGCTGCTCGGGGTCGTTCGTGTCGGGCGAAGGTCTCGTGCTGACCAATGCCCATTGCGTGCTGCGATGCGTCGGCGAGCTGTCGGGCGCCGAGGCCGACTACGTCAACGACGGCTTCGTGGCGACGGCGCGCGAGAACGAACTGCGCTGCCCGGCCGAGGAGCTCAACCGCCTCGAGTCGATCACCGACGTGAGCGCCCGCATCGATGCGGCGACCGACGGTCGCAGCGGCCAGGCCTTCATCGATGCGCGCAACGGCGAGAAGGCGCGGATCGAGGCCGAGTGTGTCGGCGACGATGCGGCGACGGTGCGTTGCGATGTCGTGGAACTTTACGGCGGCGGCATGCATCACCTGTATCGCTACCGTCGCTATCAGGACGTCCGGCTGGTGTTCTCGCCCGAGTACCGGATCGGCTTCTTCGGCGGCGATCCGGACAACTTCAACTTCCCGCGCTACAACCTGGACATGGGGCTGCTGCGCGCCTACGAGGATGGCCAGCCGGTGGCGACCGACGCGCATCTGTCGCTGCGCCGCGAAGGGGCGGAGGAAGGGGAGCTGGTGATGGTCACCGGGCATCCCGGAAAGACGCGGCGCCTGCTGACGGCGAGCCAGCTCGAGCGGCTGCGCGACGTCGATCTCGTCAACCAGTTGCTGTACCTGTCCGAGCGCCGCGCCTTGCTGTGGCAGTACGGTCGCTCCGGCGAGGAGGCCGCGCGCCAGGCGCAGGCCGACCTGACGCTGACCGAGAACCGCATCAAGGTCTACCGGGGCCAGCTCGCGGCCCTGCAGCGGCCCGAGCTGTTCGCGCGCAGGCGCGCCGACGCCCTGCGTCTGCGGGCGACGGCGAAGACGGAGGACGGCGATCCGTGGGCGGCGATCGCTTCGGCGCAGCAGGCCTACCGCCGGATCGAGGCGCCGTACCAGATGGCCGAGCGCGCCCTGGGCTTCGACTCGGAATACTTCAAGCTGGCGCGCGACCTGGTGCGTGCGGGCGAGGAGCGGGCGAAGCCGAATGCGCAGCGCCTGCGCGAATACCAGGACGCGGCGCTGACGCGGCTGCAGCAGACGGTGTTGACCACGGCGCCGATCTATCCCGCCTACGAGGAAACCAGGCTGGCCTGGTCCCTGAGCAAGCTGCGTGAGCGGCTGGGGCCGGACGATCCGCTGGTGAAGCTGGTGCTCGGTCGCGAGTCGCCCGAGGCGCTTGCGGCGAAGCTCGTCGCCGGGACCGAACTCGGCGACGTCGACGTGCGCCGCAAGCTGTGGGACGGCGGCTTCGAGGCGGTGTCGGCGTCCACCGACCCGTTCATCCAGCTCGCGCGCGCCGTCGACAGCGTCTCGCGCGACCTGCGCCAGCGTTACGAGACGCAAGTCGAAGCGGTCGAGAACAAGCAGGCGGCCGTCATTGCCAGGCTGCGCTTCGCCGCCTTCGGCGACGCGCTCTATCCGGACGCGACTTTCTCGCTTCGGCTGAGCTACGGCGAAGTGCGCGGCTGGGAGGAGAACGGGCGCAAGATCGAGCCGTTCACGCGGATCGGCGGCCTGTTCTCGCGGGCCACGGGCGCCGAGCCGTTCGCGCTGCCGCCATCCTGGCGCAAGGTCGAGAGCACGCTCGACATGGAGACGCCGTTCAACTTCGTCACCACCAACGACATCATCGGCGGCAACTCTGGCAGTCCCGTCATCAACCGCAACCGCGAAGTCGTCGGGGTGGCGTTCGACACCAACATCCACGCGCTCGGCGGCGCCTTCGGCTACGACGAGACCCTGAATCGCTGCGTCGCCGTTCACAGTGCGGCGATGCTCGAGTCGCTGGAGAAGGTTTACGGCGCCGGCACGCTGGCCCGCGAAATGACCGCGAACTGAGGCGGCCGGTCAGCGCGCGCGGCGCGGGACTCGCGTCATCCGGGTCAGGGGGCTTTCCGGGGGCGGCGCGCCGTCGTGCCGCAGCTGCAGTGCCTGGCCGCGGATGCGTTCGAGCACGTCGATGCAGGCGCGCAGCTCGCGCTTGCCGGCGACGGACAGGATCTCCTGGCGTGTCCGGTCGACCACGTCCTCGATGTCGGCGCAGGCCTGCAGCGCGCGGGCTGTGAGCACGACATGATGGGCGCGACGGTCCTGCGGGCAGCGGTGCCGTTCGATCCAGCCGTCGCGGTCGAGCCGGTCGAGCAGTCGCACCAGGGTCGGTGCCTCGATCTCCAGCGCGGCGGCGAGCATCGACTGCGTCAGGGGCTCGTCGGCACGATAGAGCACGACCAGCGGCTGCCAGCGCGCGGCCGACAGGCCCAGCGGCTCGAGGCGGCGGTCGATGATCTCTCGCCAAAGCGTCGCCAGGTCCTTGACCAAGTAACCGAAATGCTGCTCCGCACAGATGGCTGGCATGGGACTGAGGGTCTATACCCATTGCAGGCTAATAGTTAGCACGATAACAGTCGCGAAGATTCGTCGCAAGTCTCGCGACCGGAGCCCCGTCCATGACCCGCTTCTCCCGACAGCTCTGCCTGTTGCTGTGCGCGACGCTGCCGGTTGCCTGCTCGCAGCCGTCCGCCCCCCCGCCGCAGACGCCCGAGGTCGGCGTGCTGCGCATCGAGCCGCGTCCGGCGACGATCGAGGCCGAGTACGTCGCGCAACTCGATGCCTCCAATACCGTGGAGATTCGCCCGCGGGTCGGCGGCCTGCTGGAACAGCAGGTCGCGGTCGAGGGCGAAACGGTCGAGAAGGGCCAGTTGCTGTTCGTGATCGACCGTCAGCCGTACATCGTCGAACTGGAGCAGGCGAAGGCGGCCCTGGCGCAGGCACGCGCCGGCCTGCAGCAGGCGGAGCGCGATCTGGCGCGCGTGCAGCCCCTGTCGGAGCTCGACGCCGTGAGCCAGCAGGAGCTCGATTCGGTTACGGCGCGCGAAAGCGCCGGCCGCGCCGCGGTGCAGGCCGCGCAGGCCGCCGTGCGCAGCGCCGAACTCAACCTCGAATACACCCGCGTGACCTCGCCGGTCGACGGCGTCGTCGGCCGCGCGCAGTTCCGCGTCGGCGGCCTGGTGACGGCCTACCAGTCGCTGCTGACGACGGTCTACGACACCAATCCGATGTACGTGAACTTCAGCATCAGCGAGCGCCGCATGCTCGAGCTGCAGGAACAGTTCGGCGCGCGCCCGCCGCAGAGCCGCTATGACGACGACAACGCCTTCAAGCTGATGCTCTCGGACGGTTCGGTCTACCCGCATCCGGCTCACCTGAACCTGGTCGACGCGGCGGTGGACCGCGAGACCGGGACACTGCCGATCCGGCTGGAGGTCGCGAATCCGGACGGCCTGCTGCGCGCAGGGCAGTTCGCACGCGTCGTCGTCGTCGTCGACCGGATCGATGCCGCGCTGCTGGTGCCGCAGCGCGCCGTGCAGGAGCTGCAGGGCCGGACTTCGTTGTGGGTGCTCCGCGAGGACGGGACCGTGGACCGTCGTGACGTGCGCATGGGCGCACGCGTCGGCGGTGACTGGATCGTCGAAGAAGGACTGCAGGCCGGGGAGACGATCGTCGTCGACGGACTTCAGCGGCTGCGGCCGGGAATTGCGGTGTCGCCGCAGAAGCTCGAGCCCGCCGGCGTCGGAGACGGCCGGTGAGCCAGTTCTTCATCGGCCGGCCGATCTTCGCGACGGTACTCGCGATCATCATCACGATCGCCGGTGCCATCGCGGCAACGCAGTTACCGATCGAGCGTTACCCGCAGATCACGCCGCCGTCGATCGTCGTCAGCACCAGCTTTCCCGGTGCCGATGCCACCACGGTTGAGCAATCGGTGGCGGCGCCGATCGAGCAGCAGGTCAACGGCACGCCGAACATGCTGTACATGAGCAGCAAGAGCGGCAACGACGGCTCGTACTCGCTCACCGTGACCTTCGACGTCGGCACCAACCAGGATCTGGCGGCGGTGGAGGTGCAGAACCGCGTCGCCATCGCGCAGCGCAGCCTGCCGCAGGAAGTCGTGCGCCAGGGCGTGACCGTGATCAAGCGGCAGCCGTCGCCGCTGCTGTTCATCGCGCTGCGTGCCACCGATCCGCGCTACGACGATCTGTTCCTGTCGAACTACGCCACGCTGAATATCTATGACGCGCTCGCACGCATTCCCGGCGTCGGTCAGGTCACGGTGTTCGGCGCACGCGACTACGGCATGCGCATCTGGCTCGACCCGGAGCGCATGGCGCGGCTCGGCGTCACGACCCAGGACATCGCCGCCGTGCTGCAGGAGCAGAACGTCGTCGCCCCGGCCGGGCGCATCGGCGCGGAGCCCGCGCCCCGGGGGCAGCAGACGCAATATGCGGTGAGCGTGCGCGGACGGCTCAGCGAGGTGTCGGAGTACGAGAACGTGGTCGTGCGCGCGCGCAACGACGGGTCGATCGTCAAGCTGCGCGACGTCGCGCGCGTCGAACTCGCGGCCACCGACTACACGCGGTCGAGCCGGCTGAACGGCGAGCCGGTGGCCAACATCGGCATCTTCCAGTCCGCCGATGCCAATGCGCTGGAAGTCGCCGCCGGGGTTCGCGCGACGATGGAGACGCTCGCGCAGAGCTTTCCCGACGGTATCGAGTACCGCATTCCGTTCGACACGACGCTGTTCGTCGAGGAATCCCTGGCCGAGGTGATCAAGACGCTGTTCGAGGCGGGCCTGCTGGTGCTGCTGGTGGTGTTCCTGTTCCTCGAAAGCTGGCGCGCGACGCTGATTCCCATGCTGACCGTGCCGGTGGCACTGGTCGGCGCGTTCTCGGCCTTCGTGCTGTTCGGGTTCTCGATCAATACCCTGACCCTGGCGGCCTTGGTGCTGGCGATCGGCCTGGTGGTCGACGATGCCATCGTCGTCGTCGAGGCGGTGACCGAGAAGATGGATTCGCACGGTCTGCCGCCGAAGGAGGCGGCACGCGCGGCGATGCGCGACGTCTCCAACCCGGTGATCGCGATCGGCCTGGTCCTCAGCGCGGTGTTCGTGCCGGTCTCCTTCCTGCCGGGCCTGACCGGCGAGTTCTACCGCCAGTTCGCCCTGACCCTGTCCACGGCAGTGCTGATCTCCGTGCTGATCGCGCTGACGCTGACGCCGGCTCTGTGTGCGCTGCTGCTGCGGCCGACCGCCGAGTCGCACTGGGGTGGGCCGGCCGGCCGTTTCTTCTCCGCGTTCAATCGCGGCTTCGGGCGTGCCACCGCGCGCTACACCCGTACGGTGCACAGCAGTGGCCGGCGCGCGGCATCGGGGCTGGCGGTGTTCGGCGCGGTGGTCGTGGCCGTCGTCCTGCTGGTCGCGTCGCGGCCCGGCGGCTTCGTCCCGGAGGAGGATCAGGGCTACCTGCTGTCGGCGGTCACGCTGCCGCCCGGCGCGTCGATCCAGCGGACCGATGCGGTGCTCGAACGCTTCCGCCAGATCACCGCACAGATGCCCGAGATCGACAGCACCGTGGCCATCAGCGGTTTCTCGCTGCTCAGCGGCGTGGCGTCGCCATCGACGGCGACGCTGTTTCTCGTGCTCAAACCCTGGGACCAGCGCGAGCGCAGCGCGCGGGAGATCCTCGCCGACCTCGGCCGGCGCAGCGCGGCCTTGCGCGAGGCCAACTTCGTGCTGATCAACCCCGCGTCGATTCCCGGTATCGGTTCGGCCGGCGGCTTCGAGTTCGTGCTGCAGGCGCGCGGCGGCGGAGACCTGCAGGATCTGGTCGCCAACGCCCGAGACGTCATCGCCCAGGCGCGCGAGCGTCCGGAACTGGCGCGGGTCTTCACCCAGTTCAGCGCCGAGACGCCGCAGATCGAATACGTGATCGATCGCGAGCGGGCGAAGACCCTGGGCATTCCGATCTCCGACATCTTCTCCTCGCTGCAGACCTTCTTCGGCGGCAGCTACATCAACGACTTCAATCTCTACGGCCGCACCTACCGCGTCACCGCGCAGGCCGAAGCGTCGGCGCGCGCGACGCCGGAGGCGGTCAACCAGCTCTACGTGCGTTCGTCGGCCGGCGAGATGGTGCCGCTGTCGACGCTGGTCACGATCCGGCCGAAGACCACGCCGGACTACATCGAGCGCTTCAACGTGTACCGGTCGGTGACAGTGCTCGGCTCGGCCGCGCCCGGCGTGAGTTCCGGCGACGCGGCGGCGGCGATGGAGCAGGTCGGCGCCACGCTGCCGCCGGGCTACGGCTTCGAGTGGGCCGGCGTGACCTACCAGGAAAAGAGGTCCGCCGGCCAGACGCCGTACATCTTCGCCGCCGCCATCATCTTCGTGTTCCTGGTCCTCGCCGCGCTGTACGAGAGCTGGGCCGTGCCGTTCGCGGTGCTGCTGTCGATCCCCTTCGGCATTCTCGGCGCGTTCGCCGCACTCGCGATGCGCGGTATGGCCAACGACATCTACGCCCAGGTCGGTCTGGTGATGCTGGTCGGCCTCGCGGCCAAGAACGCGATCCTGATCGTCGAGTTCGCCAAGCTCGAACACGAGCGCGGCCGGCCGCTGCTGGATGCGGCGGTCGAGGCCGCGCGCCTGCGCCTGCGGCCGATCCTGATGACCTCACTCGCGTTCATCCTCGGCGCCGTGCCGATGATGCTCGCCACCGGCGCCGGCGCGGCCGCGCGCCAGGTGCTCGGCACGGTCGTCGTCTGGGGCATGTTCGCGGCGACGCTGATCGGCATCTTCCTGGTGCCGATGTTCTACGTGCTGATCCAGGGCGCGGTCGAGCGCTGGCGGCCGCGTACCGCGGACGCGGGGGCGCGGTCATGAGGGCCCGGCGCCGCTGCATCGTGTCGGCGTCGGCACTGCTGCTGGGCGCCTGCGCGCTCGGCCCGGACTACACGCGGCCGGAACTGCCGGTACCGCAGCAATACCGCAGCCAGACGGATGCGGTCGCGACCTCGCTCGGCGACGACGACTGGCGCAGCGTGTATACCGAGCCGGCGCTGCAGTCGCTGGTCGAATCCGCGCTGCTGGCCAATCTGGACCTGCGCATCGCTGCCGCGCGGGTCGAGCAGGCGCGGGCGCAGCTCGGCAGTGCGGGGCTGCGGCAGTTGCCGGGACTCGCGGCAGAGGGCGGTGTCGAGCGTGGGCAGTCGTCGGAATATGCCCGCGCGGCGGGTCAGCCCCGCATCGGCGAATCCGGCACGCTGCGACTGAGCCTGGCCTGGGAGCTCGATTTCTGGGGACGTCTGCGACGCCTGAGCGAAGCGGCGCGCGCCGACTGGCTGGCCAGTGCGCAGGCCGAGCGCGCGGTGCGCGTGAGCCTGGTGGCCAACGTGGCCACGGCCTACTACAGCCTGTGCGCGCTCGACGAGCGCGTGAACGCTGCCCGCAGCAGCACGCAGACGCGCGAGGCCTTCCTCAAGCTCACGCGTGCGCAGTTCCAGCGAGGGGTCGTCAGCGGCCTGGACGTCGCCAGTGCCGAGGCGCAGCTGGCAGCCGCGCAGGTGAGTATCGAGGACCTTTCGCGCCAGTACGAACAGACCGAGAACGCGCTTGCCGTGCTGCTCGCGCAGAACCCCCAGCCGCTGCCGCGCGGGACCTGCGCGGCGCCGCAGAGCGCACCGGCCGGGCTGCCGTCGACGCTGATCGAGCGGCGGCCCGACCTGTTGCAGGCGGAGCAGGCCCTGGTTGCGGCGAATGCGCGCGTGGGCGCGGCCAAGGCCGCCCTGTTCCCGACGCTGTCGTTGACCGGCGCCTTCGGCGCATTGAGTACCGATGTGTCGGAGCTGCTCACCGGGTCTGCCGAAACCTGGTCGGTCGGCGTCGGGCTGCTGCAGCCGCTGCTCGATGCCGATCGCAGTGCCTACCAGCTCGATCTCGCGCAGGCGCGTAAGCGCGAAGCGCTGCTGCTGTACGAGAAGACCGTGCGCACGGCGTTGCGGGAAGTGGCGGACGCCCTGGTCGCGCAGCGTCGCAACGCCGATGTGCTCAGCGCGCAGCAGGCCCAGGTCGATGCACTGCAGCGCGCCGAGGACATCGCCCAGGCGCGCTACCGGGCCGGGTACTCCTCGTATTTCGACGTGATCAATGCCGATCGCGACCTGTTCGCCGCCAAGCAGGCGCGTGCGCAGGCCTGGCTCGGCGCGCAGCTGGCGATCGTCGATCTGTATCGCGCGCTCGGCGGTGGCTGGGACGCCACGGTCGCCGACGGGCCGCCATGACCGCGCCGGGGTGCTTCAGCGCGACGCGGCCGGGCGAAACACCGAGAGCCGGTTGCCGATCGCCGAGGCGGTGTCGCCGATCACGCCCTTCTCGGTGACGAGGATGTCGGTGGGCGCGAACAGCGGCGGGCGGCCGACGCGGACCTGCGAGGGAAAGCTGAAGCGCGCCGGGCCGGTGCGCTGCAGCAGCGCGCCGTCCGGCGCGTAGAGCGCGATGCGGCCGCCGCCGAAGTAGGCCACCAGCAGATGCTCGCCGACGAGGCTGAAATCGTCCGGCAGGCTGGTGAACGACAGAAGCTGGCGTGACGTTGCCGGCGTGCCGTCGGCGGCGATGTCGACGGTGCGGATCTCGCCGAGACCGCCGAGGCCGGTATTGCTGACGTAGAGGCGGCGGCCGTGGCGCTGGATGCCGTTGGGTCCGAGCAGGCCCTCGCTGAACCAGTCGGTCTGCTCGATGACCTTGAACGGGTCGGCCGGGTCGAGGCGCAGCCGCACGATCTTGGGATCGGGCGCCGCGCTCGTCGCCAGCGGGCCGTTGACCAGATACAGCTCGCCGTCGGGTCCGTCCACCAGGCCGTTGGGCGCCGCCAGCCCGAGTTCGTGGATGGGCTCGAGCAACGGCGCCGCAGTGAGCCGGGCCGCGTACAGGCGACCGTCGAAGCAGTTGGCGTAGAGCACGTCGCCACGCTGCGCCAGTCCGGTGAAGTTGCAGCTGCCGTCACGGATCGCGAACGCGGCGTAGCCGTCGCCGTCGCGCACGATCTCGAAAACGTTGGTGCCGCCGGAGACGAACAGGCGGCCGTCGTCGGTGAACAGCAGGTTCTCGGCATCGGCGATCGGCAGCAGCTCGATCTTCTCGCCGCAGGCGTCGTCGACGCACAGCGCGGCCGGGTCGACCGGTGCCGCGGTGTCGCCATCGTCACCACCGCAGGCGCCCAGAGCCAGCGCCAGCAGCGCCGTCATGACGCCGCCGCCGCGCATCAGAGCATCTCGATCGCCAGTGCGACGGCTTCGCCGCCGCCGATGCACAGCGAGGCGACGCCGCGCTTGCCGCCGGTCTTCTTCAGGGCGCCGACGAGGGTTGCGATGATGCGCGCACCCGAGGCGCCGATCGGGTGGCCGAGCGCGCAGGCGCCACCGTGGACGTTGACCTTGTCGTGCGGCAGTTCGAGATCGTGCATCGCCGCCATCGTCACCACGGCGAAGGCTTCGTTGATTTCCCAGAGGTCCACGTCGGCGACGTTCCAGCCGGCCTTTTCGAGCACGCCGGAGATCGCATTTACGGGCGCGATCGTGAACTCGGCCGGCAGGCGCGAGTGACTGGCATGCGCGACGATGCGGGCCAGCGGCGCGATGCCGCGCTTGGCAGCCTCCGAGGCACGCATCAGCGCGACGGCCGCGGCGCCGTCGGAGATCGAGCTGGCATTGGCCGCGGTGATCGTGCCGTCCTTCTTGAAGGCCGGCTTGAGCGTCGGAATCTTGTCCGGGCGGCCCTTGGCCGGCTGTTCGTCCTTGTCGACCGACTCGACGCCGGCCTTGCCCCGGATTTCGACGGGCACGATCTCGAAGGCGAAGCTGCCGTCGTCGTTGGCGCGGCGGGCCCGTTCGAGCGAGGTGATGGCGAAGGCGTCCTGCTTTTCCCGCGTGAAGCCGTACTTTTCCGCGGTCCGTTCGGCGAAGGCGCCCATCGGCGTACGCTTCTCGTAGGCATCCTCGAGACCGTCGAGCGCCATGTGGTCGAGCAGTTCGCCGTGGCCGTAGCGGTAGCCGGCGCGGGCCTTGGTCAGCAGGTGGGGCGCATTGGTCATGCTTTCCATGCCGCCGGCGATCATCACGCGGTTGCTGCCGGCGAGCAGCAGGTCGTGCGCGAGCATCACGGCCTTCATGCCGGAACCGCACATCTTGTTGATGGTCAGGGCGCCGGTGGCGTCGACCAGGCCGGCGCCGCGTGCGGCCTGCCGCGCCGGCGCCTGTCCCTGACCGGCGGGCAGGCAGCAGCCCATGATGACCTCATCGACGCTGTCGGCGGCGAGGCCGCTGCGCTCGACGGCGGCCTTGATCGCGAGCGCGCCGAGCTGTGCACCGGAGAACGGCGAGAGCACACCGAGCATGCCGCCCATCGGCGTGCGGGCGACGGCGGTGATGACGACGGAATCGGCGGATGGCGACATGGGGGGCTCCTGGATCGGATTGCGGCAGGCGGGCATTCTAGCGGCTGACGCGAGCGGGCAAGACCCTGCCTTCAGAACGGGGCAACGACGACTGCCCGCAGGGAGCCGGAATCCGGCAGGAGAAGCGCATGACCATTTTCGGCTCGTCCGGCGACCATCGCCTGCATGAACTCGGGCCTGACGACGTCGACCTGATGGAGGCGATGAACACGATGTTCGGCGAGGCCTTCGAAGACGCCGAGGTCTACGGGGGAGCGCGGCCGTCGCGTACGTATCTGTCGCGCCTGCTCGGCAGGCCGCACTTCATCGCGATGGCGGCGCTCGACGCCGGTACGGTGGTCGGCGGGCTGGTCGCCTACGAGCTGGAGAAGTTCGAACGTGAGCGCAGCGAGATCTACATCTACGATCTCGCCGTCGCCGCCTCGCACCGTCGATGCGGTATCGCCACGGCACTGATCGACGCGCTGCGTGCGCTGGCGGCACGCCGCGGCGCCTACGTGATCTTCGTGCAGGCCGATCACGGCGACGATCCGGCAATCGCGCTCTACGACAAGCTCGGCGTGCGCGAGGACGTGTTGCACTTCGACATCGCCCCGCTGCGCCGCATCAGCTGAGCGTTCAGAACTCCGCGCGCAGCGTCAGCCGCAGCAGGCGCGGCAATGCGGGATGGAAATGCCGGTCCGCGACCGCCTGCGTCTCGTCGGCGAGGCGCGATTCGTAGTAGTACTCGATGTCCGCATCGCTTTCGTCGAACACGTTGAGCAGCTCGGCGCGCAGCGATAGCTTCGGTGTCGCGGCCCAGCGCAGCAGCAGATCGGCGCGGGTGCTGTCGCGGGCCGTGACGCTGCCGTCCTCGACCAGCGGTGCCCCGTCGAAGTGGCGGACCTGCAGCCCCAGGCGCAGCGTCGGCATCACGCGAACGCCGACCGAGGCCCGGCCGGCACGCGGAATCGCGTTGGGAATGCGGTCCTCGCCCGGCGCAGCGTCGAGACGGGCGCGGGTCACCGTCCAGTCCGCGTCGAAGCCGAGCCAGTCCAGCGGGTGATAGCGGACCGAGAACTCGGCGCCGCGGCGCCGGCTGCCGTTGTTCGGCTCGGTCTGGCCGGCGTCGCCGACGTAGACCAGCTCGGAGTCCAGCTCCAGCGCCCACAGGGCGGCGGCGAGCTCGAGGCCCGTCGCCGGGGTGCTGCGCAAGCCGATCTCGGCGCCGCTCGCCGCCACCAGCGGATCGAAGCCGGGTGAGCCGTCGTCGCCGCGGGCATCGTTGCTGTGGAAGCCGCGCCCTGCATTGACGAAGACCTCGGTGGATGCCCAGGGGCCGAGCACCAGACTCAGCTTCGGACTCCACTGCAGTTCGCTGCCGCGGCGATCGAGTAGACCGCTGCGCGAGTCGACGTCGTAGTCGTAATGGTCGAGTCGGGTGCCGGCGAGCAGCTGCATCCAGTCCGTCGCCGACCAGTCGAGTCCGACGAAACTGCCGATGCGCAGGTCGCCGATGCGGTCGCGGCGCACAGTGGCCACGCGCTCGCGCGCGGTCGTCCGGTACAACCCGACGTCGCCGATCTGGTCGAGGCGTGCCGCGAAGCCGGCGACGACTGCTGCATCGCGGCCGAACAGCGAGACGCCTCGCCGGTAGTCGAGGTGGGTGCCGTAGTAGCGACGGTCGTCGAACTGCTCGAACTGGTCGCCATCGACCGGGTCGTCGAGAAAGTAGGTGAAGTTCGAAAACAGCTGCAGGCGATAGTCGACCGCGTAGAACCCGCCGCTCATCTCCGTATCGCCATCGCGCGTCCAGAGCGAGAACGCCAGCATGTAGCGGTGCGTGTCGCCGCCGCTGGTCGGATCGACGAAACCGTAGCGGTCGATCCGACCGTCGGCGACCGCACGTTCGGGAACCTGATCGCTGCTGGTCCAGCGGTTGTCGTAGGCGCCGAGGGTCAGGCTGATCCGGCGGTCCGCCGCTTCGCGCAGCCAGCGCAGCAGCCCGCGCGCGGCGCGCTGGTCCATCGGCAGCTCCCAGGGGCCGTCGTTGACGCTGTAGTCGATGCCGGCGATCAAGGTGCTGCCGGCTCCGCGCAGGCTGCCGGCAACCAGGCCGCGGCGTTCGCCGTACTCGCCGACGCTGCCCTGGATCAGATTCGGCGCGTCGTCCACCCAGCGCAGCTCGGCGCTGCCGGCCGTGGCGAAGTCGCCGTCGCGCAGGCTGTAGCTGCCCTTGCGGTAATCGTAGCCGGCCAGCAGCTCGGGAATCAGGAAGTTGAGGTCCAGGTAGCCCTGGCCGTGACCGTGCGAGGACAGGTTGAGCGGCACGCCCTCGATCGAGACGGCGAAGTCGGTGCCGTGATCCAGATTGAAGCCCCGCGCGAAGTACTGGTTGGCCTTGCCCTCGCCGCTGTGCTGCGTGGTGATGAAGCCGGGAATCAGCTCGAGCAGGTCGCCGGTGCGCTGGCTCGCGTGGGCATCGAGCTCGCCCCGGTCGATGCGGCCGGAAGAGGCCGACGGCGTCACGCCGGTATCGGCGCTGGCATACACGTCGATGTCGTCGAGCTCGGTCGGTGCTTCCGCCACGTGGGCAGATGCGGCCGAAAGTGACAGGAATGCCACGGTCCCCGCGATGCAGCGCATCATCGGTGTTCTCCCCCCGGTTCGAATACGGTCGCGCGATTATGCCGATGCATGTGGCCATGCGATGTCGGTGAAACGAGCCCGGGTCGGTGAGCGGGGATACAATCCGCGTCCGGTCACCCGCCATCACTCGACATGCAGCTGTTCTCGCATCCGGAATTCGACGCGCACGAGACCGTCAGCTTCTGCTTCGATGCGGCTGCGGGCCTGTGCGCGATCATCGCCGTCCACGACACGCACCTGGGCAAGGCGCTCGGCGGCTGCCGCATGTGGCCTTACGCGAGCGAAGCCGATGCGCTGACCGATGCGCTGCGTCTGTCGCGCGGCATGACCTACAAGGCGGCGCTCGCCGGTCTGCCGCAGGGCGGAGGCAAGAGCGTGATCATCGGCGATCCGCGCCGCGACAAGACGCCCGAGCTGATGCGTGCGATGGGGCGTGCCGTCGACCGCCTCAATGGCGCCTATGTGATCGCCGAGGACTCCGGCACCACCGTCGCCGACATGCGCCTGATGGCCGAGGTCACCGCACACGTCGGCGGCCTCGCGGACGAGCAGGCGGTGGCCGCCGGCCGCACCGGCGATCCGTCGCCGGCCACGGCCAAGGGTGTCTTCATCGGCATCCGCGCGGCGGTCCGGCACGTTTGGCAGCGCGAGGACCTGCGCGGCCTGCGCGTGGCGGTGCAGGGCGCCGGCAATGTCGGCTACCGGCTGTGCCGGCATCTGCACGAGGCCGGTGCCCAGCTCTGGGTGACCGATCTGCACGCGCCCGCGGTCGAGCGCTGCGTGAAGGACTTCGGCGCGGTCGCGGTGGGCATGGACCAGATCGCGACGCTCGATGTGGACGTGTTCGCGCCGTGCGCGCTCGGTGCGGTGCTCGACGACGTCAGCATCCCGGCCATCAAGGCGAAGATCGTCGCCGGTGCCGCCAACAACCAGCTCGCGCGGCCGCAGCACGATCGTGCGCTGATGGAGCGCGGCATCGTCTACGCGCCCGACTACTGCATCAATGCCGGCGGCATCATCGACATCTTCTACGAGGGGCCGGACTACGACGCGGCGAGGGTCGATGCGCATCTCGAGCGCATCGGCGCGACGCTCACCGAGATCTTCGCGCGTGCCGCCGCGGAACGGCGGCCGACCGGCGAGATCGCCGATCGCATGGCCGAAGAGCGCTTCAGGGTCTGAACGATGATCGAACCGCGCGTCGCCGAGATTGCCGAGAACCTGCTGGCCCGCCAGCAGTGGCTCGCCGTGGCCGAGTCCTGCACCGGCGGCCTGCTCGCCAAGACCCTGACCGATCTCGCCGGCTCGTCGGCCTGGTTCGAGCGCGGCGTGGTCACGTACTCCAATGCCGCCAAGCAGGCCTTGCTCGGCGTACCCGCGACGACGATCGCGCAGCACGGCGCGGTCAGCGAGGCGACGGCGCGCGCGATGGTCTCGGGCCTGATCGACGCTGCGGGTGTCGACTGGGCGCTGGCGATCACCGGCGTCGCCGGGCCCGGCGGCGGCACCGAGGACAAGCCGGTCGGCACCGTATGGATCGCCTGCGCGCACAAGGGCGGCGACTGCAGCGTGCGCTGCTTCCGCTTCGACGGCGATCGCGCATCGGTGCGCCTGCAGTCTGCGCGCATGGCCCTGGACATCCTCGTCGATCGTTTGCGGCATGCCGGCTGAGCCGGCCAACCGCCTGTTCTTTGCGCTGTGGCCGGACGAGGCGACGCGCGAGGCCTGCGCCGAGGCGGCGCGACAGCTGCGTCTGCGCATGCAGCCGCGCGGCGCGGCGAGCGTGGTTGCGCGCTATCACCTGACGTTGCTGTTTCTCGGCGATCACGTGCCGGAGGTCGCCGAGGCGGCGGCGCGGCAGGCGGCGAGCCGCGTGCGCGCACGGCCGTTCACATTGCGGCTCGATCACGCCGGCTGCTTCCGCAATCGCGAGGTGCCGTGGTGGCTCGGCAGCCGCGAGCCGCCGCCGGCCCTGAACGTGCTGTACGAGCGCCTGCGCGAAACCATGCTGCGCGCGCGTGTGCCGGTGCAGCCGATGCGCTTCTCTCCGCATCTGACGATCCACCGCGATGCCGGCCTGCCGCTGCCGCCGACGCTGATCACGCCGGTCGACTGGCCGGTGAGCGACTTCGTGCTGATCCGCAGCCGTCTCGGGCGGGGACCGGTCGTCTACGAGGAAGTCGGTCGCTGGCCGCTCGACCCCGCAGCGCCCGAGCCGACGCCGGAACCGGGTCAGCTCGACCTGCTGTGAGGCGCACCACTGACCGGCGCCGGGGCGCTGTGAAACAATACCGGGGCGTCGCCAGCGGCCGGGAGGGACGGGGCTCAGGTTCTGAGCCTGCCGCGCGGCATCATGGCGCCATTACAGAACACCGCCACAGGACACCCATGGACGAAAACCGCAAGAAAGCGCTGGAAGCGGCGCTGTCGCAGATCGAGCGCCAGTTCGGCAAGGGCGCGATCATGAAGATGACGCCCGGCGAGCAGTTGCGCGACGTCGAGACGGTTTCCACCGGCTCGCTGACGCTGGATACCGCGCTGGGCATCGGCGGCCTGCCGCGTGGCCGCGTCGTCGAGATCTACGGCCCGGAATCCTCGGGCAAGACGACGCTGACGCTGCATGCCGTCGCCGAGTGCCAGAAGGCCGGCGGCGTCGCCGCATTCATCGACGCCGAACACGCGCTCGACGTGCAGTACGCGCAGAAGCTCGGCGTGAAGGTCGAGGATCTGGTGATCTCGCAGCCGGACACCGGCGAGCAGGCGCTGGAAATCTGCGACATGCTCGTGCGCTCGAACAGTGTCGACATCATCGTCATCGACTCCGTCGCGGCGCTGGTGCCGAAGGCCGAGATCGAAGGCGAGATGGGCGACAGCATCGTCGGCGTGCAGGCGCGACTGATGAGCCAGGCCCTGCGCAAGCTCACCGGCAACATCTCGCGTTCCAAGTGCCTGGTGGTGTTCATCAACCAGATCCGCATGAAGATCGGCGTGATGTACGGCTCGCCGGAAACCACCACCGGCGGCAACGCGCTGAAGTTCTATGCCTCGGTGCGCCTGGACATCCGCCGCACCGGCGCGATCAAGAAGGGCGACGAGGTCGTCGGTAACGAGACCCGCGTCAAGATCGTCAAGAACAAGATGGCGCCGCCGTTCCGCGAGGCGCATTTCGAGATCCTGTACAACGAGGGCATCTCCAAACTCGGCGAGCTCATCGACCTGGGTGTCGAGCACAAGCTGGTCGAGAAGTCCGGCGCCTGGTACGCCTACAAGAGCGACAAGATCGGCCAGGGCAAGGAGAACGCGCGCACCTTCCTGCGCGAGAACCCGCAGATCGCCGACGAGCTGGAACAGGCGATCCGCGCCAAGCTGATGCCGGACCGCAAGCCGGCCGCCGCAGCCGGTGCCGCGGAAGAGAAGTAGCGAGCCGACCGCGCAGGGTGGCCGCGAGACCGCCCTGCGCCTGCTGTCGCGCCGCGAGCACGCCGCGGCCGAGCTGAAGTACAAGCTCGTGCGTCGCGGCCACGACGAGTCCACCGCGGCCGACATCGTCGGCCAGCTTGCCGGCGCCGGCTGGCAGTCGGACGCGCGCTATGCCGGAATGCTGGTGCGCAGCCGCGTCGAGCAGGGGTACGGACCGCTGCGCATCCGTGCCGAGCTGGAAGCCGCGCGCGTGCCGGAGAGCGAGATCCGGGCAGCGCTGGACGCCGCCGAGGTCGACTGGGCGGTACGTGCGGCGAGCGTGCATGCGCGCAAGTTCCGCGATGCCGCACGCACGCCCGCGGAGTGGCAGAAGCAGTACCGGCACCTTGCGATGCGCGGCTTCGAAGCCACACAGATTCGCGCCGCCCTCAAGCGCAGCGGTGCGCACACACCCGACGACGCGGACTGAAGGCCGGTTCAGCCCGCCAGCATCATCAGTGCCGTCGCGACCAGGGCGATGGCGATCGCCAGGTCGAACATCGCACGCGCGCGGGCGGTGCGCAGGACCCGCAGGATCACGACGCCGAAGGCTGCCCACAGCAGGATGCAGGGCAGGGCGACCGCGCTGAACAACGCGACCCCGAGCAGCGCCGTCCGGGCGTCGGCGGCCTGGAGGGTCGCCGCGGCGGCCAGTCCCATCATCCACACCTTCGGGTTCACGAACTGGAAACCCAGCGCCTGCAGCGCGCTCAGCGGATGGCCCGCGGATGGCGCGTCGCCGGCAGGCGTGCCCGGCGCCCGCCGGGTCAGCCGCCAGGCCAGATAGACCAGGTAGCCGGCCCCGGCGACCTTGAGGACGTGCACCGCCAGCGGCCAGGCCAGCAGCAGCGCGCCGAAGCCGGCGATGCTCGCGGCCACCAGCATGGCCGTTCCGAAGACCACACCGAGCAGGTGCGGCAGGGTGCGCAGCAGCCCGAAGCGGGCGCCCGAGGCCAGCAGCATCAGGTTGTTCGGCCCGGGCGTGATGGCGGTGCTGAAGGCCAGCAGGGCGAGTGCCTGCCAAGCCGCGGAGGGGGGAAGTGCGGTGTCCATGGCGCGGCACTCTAGGCAGCCGCCCCGGACCAGTACAGATACAATGAAGTGACATTTGGACCAGTACAGATCGCCATGGCGGACATCCCGGCCTACCGGCGCATCGCCGACGAGATCGGCAAGCTGATTCTCGAGGGCCACATTGCCGACGGCGCGCGCCTGCCGGCCGTGCGCGAGCTGGCGATGCAGCGTGGTACCAGCGTGACGACGGCGGTCGAAGTGCTGCGCCTGCTCGAGCGTCGCGATCTGGTGGAGGCGCGACCGCGCGTCGGCTACTTCGCCCGCCGGCCCCGGCCCGGGGTCCCCGAGCCGGCGATGAGCCGGCCGCGAATGCAGGCGCGGCAGGTCCGGGTGAGCGACGTGGTCGCGCAGATGTTCTCCGCCGACGGCGATGACGCCTCGCGACCCGTGCCGCTGGGAGCGGCGCTGCCGGGGCCGGAGCTGCTGCACAGTGCGGCGCTGCAGCGCGCGACGGCGCGATGGACGCGCCGCTCGCCGCGACTGCTGACCGGTTACGGCCTGCTCGACGGTTCGCCGCGGCTGCGGCGGCGGCTGGCCGCGCGCTACCTGCGCTGCGCGACGCCGCTGGATGTCCCGGAACTGCTGATCACCAACGGCTGCATGGAGGCGATCAATCTCGCCTTGCGCGCGGTCTGCCGGCCCCGAGATGGCGTCATCGTCGAGTCGCCGTGCTACTTCGGTTTCCTGCAGGTGCTCGAGGCGCTGGGCCTGAAGGCCTGCGAGGTGCCCACGCACCCGCGCACCGGATTGTCCGTGGCCGCCGTCGAGCGTCTGTTGTCCGCCGCGAACGGACGCGGCATCCGTGCCTGCATCGTCAGTCCGACGAACAGCAATCCGAGCGGCGCGACGATGAGCGACGCCGACAAGGCGGCGCTGGTCGCGCTGTGCCGGCGGCACGGCGTGGCGCTGATCGAGGACGACCTGTACGGCGAGCTGCAGTTTTCCGGTGCCCGCCCGCTGCCGCTGCGCCACTTCGACACCCACGGCGAGGTCATGCTCTGCGGTTCGTTTTCGAAGACGCTGGCGCCCGGCGCGCGAGTCGGCTGGATTGCCGCAGGTCGTCACGCCGCCGAGGTGCGGCGCCTGAAGTTCGCGGTCTCGGTGACGACGGCGCCGCTGCTGCAGGAGGCGATCGCCGACCTGCTCGAAGGCGGGGCCTACGACCGCCACCTGCGGCGGCTGCGGGCCGAGTGCGAGCGGCAGCTGCGGCAGGTGACGCAGTGGGTCATCGAGGCCTTTCCCGTCGGCACGCGCGTGATGCAGCCGCAGGGCGGCTTCCTGCTCTGGGTGCAGTTGCCGGGGGCGGCCGACGCGATGGCGCTGTACCGCGGCGCCGCCGACGAGGGCATCGAGTTCGCGCCCGGGCCATTGTTCGGCAGCGGCTTCGCCGATTGCCTGCGCATCAACTGCGGTCAGCGGCCGACGCGGCGCATCGAGGACGCGATCCGCCGCCTCGGCGTTCTCGCCGCGGAGCTTGCGACAGACCTGGCGCCGCGTGCGGCATGAGCGCTTTTTTCTTGTTGCGACAGGGCCTTGGTCCGGTGGCCGCTGTGGCGGCTGCGGGCGCGCTTGATTACCATATCGCCCCTTTTTGCCCCGCCTTTCCCGCGATTTGCGCATGAACACCAATACGGTCCGCGCCAGGTTCCTGGAATTCTTCCGGAGCAAGGGTCATGCGCTCGTGCCCTCGAGCCCGCTGGTGCCGGGCAACGACCCGACGCTGCTGTTCACCAACGCCGGCATGGTCCAGTTCAAGGACGTGTTCACCGGCCAGGACAAGCGCGCCTATACCCGCGCCGCGTCGAGCCAGAAGTGCGTGCGTGCCGGCGGCAAGCACAACGACCTGGAGAACGTCGGCTACACGGCGCGGCATCACACCTTCTTCGAGATGCTGGGCAACTTCAGCTTCGGCGACTACTTCAAGAAGGACGCGATCCACTACGCTTGGGAGTTCATCACCGGCAAGGACTGGCTCGGCATCGATCCGCAGCGCCTGTTGGTGACGGTCTACCACGACGACGACGAGGCCTACGGCATCTGGCGCGACGAGGTCGGCGTGCCGGTCGAACGGATCGTGCGGATTGGAGACAGTCCCGGCACTGCCGGGACGGGCGGCATTCCGAAGTCCGACAACTTCTGGTCGATGGGCGACACCGGCCCCTGCGGACCGTGCTCCGAGATCTTCTACGACCACGACCCGGACGGCAGCAAGGGTATTGCCGGCGGCCCGCCGGGATCGCCCGACGAGGACGGCGACCGCTGGATCGAGATCTGGAACCTGGTGTTCATGCAGTTCGAGCGTCATGCCGACGGCCGCATGACCGATCTGCCGGCGCCCAGCGTCGACACCGGCATGGGCCTGGAGCGCATCAGTGCGCTGATGCAGGACACCAACGACAACTACCAGACCGACACCTTCCGACAGCTGGTGACGGCAGTCGCGAAGCTCGCCGGGCAGCAGCCCTACGAAAGCGCCTCGCAGAAGGTCATTGCCGACCACATCCGCGCGACGGCCTTCCTGATCGCCGACGGCGTGCTGCCGTCGAACGAAGGGCGGGGCTACGTGTTGCGGCGGATCATGCGCCGCGCAATCCGCCACGGCTACAAGCTCGGCATCAACGACGCGTTCTTCTTCAAGCTGGTGGCGCCGCTGGCCGAGCAGATGGGCGAGGCCTACCCGCAGCTGCGCGAGCAGCGCGAGCAGATCGAAAAAGCGATCCGCGCCGAGGAGGAGAGCTTCGCGATCACGCTCGACAAGGGCATGAAGCTGCTCGACGAGGCCATCGCCAGGCTGGGTGACGGCAAGACCAATCCCGGTGGGGTCTCCGGGGTCATCCCCGGTGAAGTCATCTTCAAGCTCTACGACACCTACGGCTTTCCGGTCGACCTGACGGCCGACATCGCGCGCGAGCGCGAGCTGGCGCTGGACCTCGACGGCTACGAGCGCGAGATGAACGCGCAGCGCGAGCGCGCGCGGGCGGCGTCGAGCTTCAAGACCGGTGGAACGCTGAGCTACGACGGCGACGACACCTGCTTCGTCGGCTATGACGGTCTGCGCGGCGAGGCGAAGGTGATGGCGCTGTATCGCGACGGTCAGCCGGTCAACGCCCTGGAGGCCGGGGACAGCGGTGTCGTCGTGCTCGACTCGACGCCGTTCTACGCGGAGTCCGGCGGCCAGGTCGGCGATCGCGGCCGCATCGGGGAGTTCGCAGTCTCCGATACGCAGAAGATCCGCAACGGTGTCATCGGCCACCACGGCACGCTGCAGTCCGGAACGCTGAGCGTCGGCGACGCGGTGACCGCCGAGGTCACCGAGAGCATCCGTCGCGCGACGATGCGCAACCACTCGGCGACGCACCTGATGCACCGCGCGCTGCGCGATGTGCTTGGCGCGCACGTTGCGCAGAAGGGCTCGCTGGTCGACGAGCATCGCACGCGTTTCGACTTCTCGCATCCGCAGGCGGTCACGGCCGACGAGCTCGCCGAGATCGAGCGCCGCGTGAACGAGGCGATCCTCGCCAACGTCCCGGTCAGCGCCGAGGTCATGAAGTACGACGACGCGATCCAGGCGGGCGCGATGGCGCTGTTCGGCGAGAAGTACGGCGACGAGGTGCGGGTGCTGGCGATGGGCCAGGGCGAGCGCAACTACTCGACGGAGCTGTGCGGCGGTACGCATGTGTCGCGCACCGGCGACATCGGCCTGTTCAAGATCGTGTCCGAGAGCGGTGTCGCCGCCGGTGTGCGTCGCGTCGAGGCGGTGACCGGCCAGAACGTGATCGCCCACCTGCGCGAGCGCGAGGATCGCCTGCGTCAGGCAGCCGAGCTGCTGCGCGCCTCGCCGGACGAACTCGGCGGCAAGATCGAGCAGCTTCAGGATCGCGCACGGCAGCTCGAAAAGGAGCTGGGCGCGCTCAAGTCCAAGCTTGCGGCGACTGCCGGCGGCGATCTGGCCGGCCAGGCGCGCGAGATCAAGGGCGTCAAGGTGCTGGCCGCGCGCGTCGACGGCGTCGAAGGCGGCGAACTGCGCGGCCTGATGGACCAGCTCAAGAACAAGCTGGGGTCCGGCGTGATCGTGCTCGGCGCCGCCAGTGGCGAGAAGGTGAGCCTGATCGCCGGCGTGACGCCGGATCTCACCGGCAAGCTCAAGGCCGGCGAGCTGGTGAACTTCGTTGCCGGACAGGTCGGCGGCAAGGGTGGCGGTCGGCCGGACATGGCGCAGGCCGGTGGCACGCAGCCGGCGGCGCTGCCGGCGGCCATCGACAGCGTCGCGGGTTGGGTCGAAAACAAATTGTAGGAGCGCCTTCCGGCGCGACCCTCGACGTCACCGGCGGTCGCGGCTGAAGTCGCTCCTACAGGACAAGAACCATGGCACTCATCGTTCAGAAATACGGCGGCACCTCGATGGGCTCGGTCGAGCGCATCGAGCATGTCGCGCGCAAGGTCGCGTCGTGGCAGCAGCAGGGCCACCAGGTGGTGGTCGTCGTCTCGGCGATGTCCGGCGAGACCGATCGTCTGCTCAAGCTCGCGCGGTCGATCGACGCGCGCGGCAGCCAGCGCGAGTTCGACCAGATCGCCGCGACCGGCGAACAGGTGACCATCGGCCTGCTGGCGCTCGCGCTGGGCAAGCTCGGGGTGCAGAGCCGTTCCTACACCGGCTGGCAGGTGCCGATCGAGACCGACAGCGCGCACATGAAGGCGCGCATCCAGAAGATCGACGGCGCGCGCCTGCTGGCCGACTGCCAGGCCGGCATCGTGCCGGTCGTCGCCGGCTTCCAGGGGCTTACGCAGGACGGCAGCGTCGCCACCCTCGGCCGCGGCGGTTCCGACACCACGGGCGTCGCCCTGGCGGCGGCGCTCAAGGCCGACGAATGCCAAATCTACACGGACGTGGATGGCGTCTACACGACCGATCCGCGCGTCGAGCCCAAGGCACGACGGCTCGACAAGATCACCTTCGAGGAGATGCTGGAGCTGGCCAGCCTGGGCTCGAAGGTCCTGCAGATCCGCTCGGTGGAATTCGCCGGCAAGTACAAGGTTCCGCTGCGCGTGCTGTCCACCTTCGTCGAAGGTCCCGGCACCCTGATCACGCTCGAGGAAAACAACGTGGAAGATCCGCTCATCTCCGGTATCGCCTTCAACCGCGACGAGGCCCAGATCACGATGACGGGCGTGCCCGACCGTCCCGGCATCGCGGCAGCCATTCTCGGTCCGGTCGGCGATGCGAACATCGAAGTCGACATGATCGTGCAGAACGTCGGCGACGACGGCGCCACCGACTTCACCTTCACCGTGCATCGCAACGACTACGATCGCGGCCTCGAGATCATGCGCCGCATTGCCAGCGAGCTGGGCGCGCAGGGCGTGTCCGGCGCCGCCGACATCGTCAAGGTGTCGCTCGTCGGCGTGGGCATGCGCAGTCACGCGGGTGTGGCGTCGAAGATGTTCAAGTCGCTGGCCGCGGCCGGCATCAACATCCGCATGATCTCCACCTCGGAGATCAAGATCTCCGTCGTCGTCGACGAGATGTATCTCGAACTCGCCGTGCGCACGCTGCACAAGGCCTTCGGACTGGAGGAGGCGACGAGCGCCTGAGCGCAGGAGCACAAGCGGACTTATCCACAGGCGATTAGCCCTTTTCAGGGGATACCGCGCGTGAGGCCTCTTATGGACACTGTGTACACACAGTGGATCGAAGAGGAAGAACGGATGCTCATTCTCACCAGACGTGTCGGCGAGACGGTCGTCATCGGAGACGACATCGAGATCACGGTGCTCGGCGTCAAGGGCAACCAGGTGCGTATCGGCGTCAAGGCGCCGCGCGACGTGGCCGTCCATCGCGAGGAAATCCTCGAGCGCATTCGCCAGGAAGGTCAGCTTTCGCCGGTCAAGGCCGCGGCCTGAAGCAGCGCGCGGCGCACCGCCGCAAATCTTCCGCAGATATTTCTTTACCTTGCCGACGGGGGCCGCTAGAATCGCGGCCCTCGCGTCGTCGAGACCGCAGTCAAAGCGCCCGTAGCTCAGCTGGATAGAGCACCAGGCTACGAACTTGGGGGTCGGAGGTTCGAATCCTTCCGGGCGCGCCATCCTGCAGTCCTGCAGGACCCGAACGACACGAGCAGGCAGTCCGTAGCGATGGCGTCGCGCCATCGCCATCGGATCTCCGCCACGATGCGGACCGCTTCAACGTGTATAGTCCGCGGCACGGGCGCAAGGCCCTCAGATCGTCGTCCCGGAGTGATGGCCGAGTGGACGAAGGCGCTCCCCTGCTAAGGGAGTATGCGGCTTAAAACCGCATCGAGGGTTCGAATCCCTCTCACTCCGCCATAACAACGTCCAGATGGGTCCGAGGATGTATAGATAACCGCGCTAATGCGCGGTTTTTTATTGATTTCTCGTCTTTGACCGTCCACTGACGTCCAAGGACAGCCAACCCTTGAACTGGGTAACTATTCGGGTAACTTGATTCGCATCGTCGTTCCGCGAATGGAGTTACCCGACATGAAGCTGACCGATACCCTGATTCGCAATGCCAAGCCCAAGGGCAAGCCTTATAAGCTGCCGCGCGAGCTTGGGCTGTTTCTGCTGGTCAATCCCAACGGGGCAAAGTGGTGGCGCTTCGCGTACACATCCGGGGGCAAGGAGCAACTTCTGTCGCTTGGCGTCTACCCGGATGTGTCGCTGAGCCTGGCCCGTCAGCGCCGGGACGAAGCCCGGAAGCTGCTGGCGGAAGGCGTCAACCCCAGTGAGCATCGACGAGAGGTCCGCGAGGCCGCGAAGATCGCGGCCCAGCATACCTTCGGCGCCATTGCCGAGATGTGGTTCGCGGCAGAGATCGACAACAAGTCCGAGACGTATCGGGCGAGCGTGAGGCGCACCCTGGACCGGGACATCCTCCCGTATGTTGGCAAGCGAGCCATCCGCGAGATCTCGGCGCGCGAACTGCTGGTTGTGCTCAACCGCATCAAGGAACGAGGTGCCGAGGAAACGTCGCGCCGGGCGAGGGTGAATATCGGGCAGGTGTTCCGCTATGCGATCCGGGAAGCCATGGCCGAGAACGACCCTACGCTGGCATTGCGTGGCGAGCGGCGCCGGACACCCAAACGCAATTTCGCGGCTTTCACCGATCCGGCGGACGTGTCACGCCTCATGCAGGCGATCTATGGCTACCGGGGTACGCCGGAGATTCGGGCGGCGCTGAAGCTCTCCGCCATGCTATTCCAGCGCCCTGGCGAAATCCGCCGCATGCAGTGGTCAGAGATTGACTTTGACGCCGCGCAGTGGCGTTACGTGGTCAGCAAGACCAACACACCGCATATCGTGCCACTGTCGGCTCAGGCCCTTGAAGTGCTGCGAGATCTTCAACCGCTGACGGACCGCGGCCTGAGCCTGCAGCCCAATGCGCCGCGCTATGTTTTCCCTTCGCCTCGCTCGCGCCTGCGTCCCATGAGCGAGAACGGAGTACGGCAGGCATTGCGGAATATGGGGTTTACCAACGACGAAATGACCGCGCATGGGTTCCGCGCGATGGCGCGCAGCTTGTTGGCGGAGCAGGGGTGGAAGCCCGAGGCGATCGAGCGGCAGCTTGCACACAAGGCGTCTGGGCCGCTGGGAGCAGCCTACGACCGCGCTGCCTATCTGAATGAACGGAAGGCAATGATGCAAGCGTGGGCGGACTATCTGGACACCCTGCGTACGCGCGTCAACGTGGTACCTCTGCGCGCAGCATGAACATGAGGACGAGGTTTCTCACCGCCGGAGAACAGATCAGAAGGTTGAGCAAAGGGCATAGAGCGCATCGTCGGCCACTAGGCTAGTGCATTGAACTCTGGCGGCTCGATCCCCCTAGAGCGGTCGATCCGCTCGGCGAGCCTGATCGCAGCATCCAGCTCGCTGATTCCATGTTGGCGCATGAGCTGGAATCTTTCCGCTTTCTCCTCCGGTTCGGTCATTGCCATTGCGAGGTAAAGGCTCGGCGGGACCGCGCGGAACAGCACTTCCATCGATTTCGAAAGAATCACCCCTTCGCTGAACTTGCTGGATTCCTTGCGGGCCGAGCGCATCAGGGCTTTCTGCGAGAGCGTCAGCTCGCGAAACCTCGCGACCTTTTCGACCTCGTCGGGCGGCATCGACAGGCAGATCCACCACTCAATCATGTTGAGCATGGGCTCAGCCGCTTTCGGTAGATCGTCCAGGTTCTGCGTGGCCAGCCAGAACCAGGCGCCGAGCTTGCGCCACATCTTCGTGATCTTGACGACGTAGGGCGCGAGCAAGGGATTGCGTGTGATGATGTGGCCTTCATCGGTGACGTTGATGATCGGCCTGCCGAGAAACTGATCGCGCTCGGCAATGTTGTTCACGGTGTTGATCAACGAGATGTAGGCGATCGAGAGTTGGGCGTTGTAGCCCTCGCGCGCGAAAGTGGCGAGATCGACGATGGTAATGTCGGCCTCGGGCCAGGGCGTTCCAGCCCGATCGAACATCTCGCCGTCCGCGCCCTGGCAGAACATGTCCATCGCGTCGGCCATCTCCAGCAGCCGCGTGCGCCGTGCTTCCGGCAACGTTGTATCGTGGCTGCGTTCGCGCAGCGCGTCGCGCACATCGCGGGTCAACACCGTGCGTTCCTCAGCGACGCAGCGCTTCGCCGCGTCAAGGACACATTGGCGGATCAGGCTGCGATCCGCGCGCGTCATGCGCGCCTCTTCGCGCTCCTCTCCGCCGGTGATCATCAGGCGCGCAGTGATCTCCAGCTCGCCAAGCACGTCGCGTTGCTCGTCATTACCGGTCGTCATGCTGGGATCGGCTTGTTCCTCCTCGAGCGCGTCGGCATCTAGTGTCTGCACTTCGTTGGGCGTATCGACGAGACGCCGTGCATCGGCGAAAGGGGCCAAGCTGACATCTGCACCGGGCGCGAGCCTCACACGATGTACCGTCAACCCTAGTCGTGTGGCGAACTCCCCGAACAGCCCGAAGCTGTTGCCGGCCTCGACGATGAACAGCCGCGGCCGATAGATCGCCGTGACCTGGTTCAAGATATTGTTGAGGGTGGCCGACTTGCCCGAGCCGGTCGGGCCGAACAGGAACAGGTGGGCGTTCATTTGCCGATCACGGCGATTCAGAGGATCGAAAGTGATCGTGCCGCCACCGCGATTGAAAAGGGTGACGCCGGGATTCCCGGTGCCTTGGCTGCGACCCCAGACCGGCGCAAGGTTCGCCGCGTGCTGCGCAAACATCAGCTGCGTGTACCACTGGCGCCGGTCGGACGCTGGATCGTAGACGCAGGGCAGCCAGCGCAGGTAGCTGTTGAGCGGCGCCACCTCATCCTCTTCACGCACCGGCTGCAGGCCGGCGTTGAGCATGACGTTGGCGAGCTGCAGGCCACGCGCGTCGAGTTCGGCAACGTCGTGGCCACGCAGGTAGAACGTGAGCGCACCGCGATAGAGCTTGTGCGCGCTGCCGATCAGGCTCCGGACTTGCTGAACATCCTGCCGTGTCTGCTCGGAGGCGAGCGTATCGCCGACCGCCTTCCTGGCGAGATGGTTGAGATGTGCTTCGAGCACGTCCTGGGGCGTGGCGACCAACGTCAGGCACATCACCGTGTCCTCGGGCATCTGATCGAACAGCGCATTGACAGCATCGCCGCCCTTGCGCGTTTCGCCCGTCAGGTGCCCGGTCGCCGGTGGCGTGCGCAGGCGATCCATCGCGATGACGCGGTGGGGCACGCCGTCGAAGAACCACAACCCGTTCGCCACGTCCGAGCGCGGCTGGCCGAAGAACAGGCGCTGCGCGAAGTCGGTACCGCTGGCGAGTTCGATCTCGCCGGCTTCAGACTCCTCCGGGTAGCGGGTGAGTGTGTAGAAGCGCTCCCGGTCTGCGGCGGAGGTGCCGAGCAGCGTCGGATTCGGATTGAACCAGCGAAGCAGCCAGTCGTGGATGTCCGCCGCCCCCAGGCGCCGGGCTTTCACGCCGGCATTGGATAGCCCGCCGACGAGACGGTCACAGATCGTTGTCAGTGCCTGCTCGGGGGACTGGCCGCGGCGTGAAGCGGCGGCCTTGGGCGTGCGGCGGTAGATCACCATGCGCACACGACGAACCTGGCCGCGCCACGGCAAGCGCGTCACCGTCGTGTCCTCGAAGAGGCCGCCCGGTTTGGAGATGGCCCGCAGATGATGAGCGAAGAAGCGCAGATAAAATTCGCTGAAGGCACTGCCCTGTGCGCGTGGCTGAAGATAGCTCTTCAGGGTTTGCAGGTAGGCGTCCCAGTTGGCCTCGTCCTGCGCATAGAGCTGGATTACCCACGGGTTGTCGTCGAGCTCGTCGAACGAGTCCTGCAGGGCGTTTTCCAACGCGTCGCGTGCTTCTCCTAGCCAGGCCATCTCGCGCCCTTCGGTGCCGATCGGCGTCAGCTCGAAGAACGCCGCCACCGACTGACCGTCTTCCAGCAGCATGCACTGAGAATCCGGCAGGTATTCGACCCACGGCAGTAGTTCGACGAACGAGGGCGCGACGTCGTACAGCGCGGCGTTGTCAGCCTCGGTAGCAGGCCGGCGTTTACCGGTGCGCGCACCACCGGGCTCGGGTACGCCCTGTGCCAGCGATGCCACATGCCGTGCCCAGGCCATCAGTAGTCCTCCACGCGCTCGCCCGGCATCGCGTACTGCACCCGCTGGTAGAGCGGAAACACGGTCGTGTAGCCGGGTACCGGCACCGGATCAGTCCCGGCCAGGTGTGGGAACACGTACATCACCAGATCCGGATTCGGCAGGCGGTGGAACTGGCGGTAGATCTCGTTGCTTGCCATACGGGTGTATGCCGCATTGGCCTCGGGTGTTGCCCGCATGTCAGCCTCGGTCAGCGGCCGGCGTAAAGCCTGGCGTGCATCGAGCAGTTGCCGGGCGGCTTGACCTGTGCCTGCGCCGGCACCAGCTTCCCGGAGCCAAATGTCATGCATGGTGCTATTGCCATGTGGCAGCAGCTTCTCCTTGCTGGTGGCGCAGCCGCTCAGCGCGATGACGGCCAGCAACAGCGCGGTGGCGTCAGTCCAGGTCCAACGCATGGTGTTCTCCCATCCCGTGATGGACCCGACGCCCCTTCGCGTCGTAGTCGATGTTGAGGGCGTATTCCAGATGCACGGCGACTTCGGCGCCAGGCTGGACGTAGACCGCCGCGAAAGCCTGTCCGTAGAGCTTGTTGACCCAGTCGGCCATGTCGCGGACGCCGCCGGCGAGGATGCGTCCCATGGCCTCATTGCTACTGATGCCGACGGTCCCCAGCGAGCCGCTGCTGCTGGAGACCACCGCGACGCCGCCGTTGTCCGCTTCGATCAGAGAAGCCGCACCGGCGCCAGCCGCGGTGATGAGCGACTGGGTGCCTAGGTACTGCTGCGCGTTGCTGCGCCGGACGCCACTGACGCAGGGGATGCCGTAGGGGTCGCTGATCCAGCCCAGGCCGCCTTGCTGGGCACCACTGCCCTGCCGGCCGCCGTCGCTGTCGTCGGGGACCGTACGGATGGTGCCGTCATGAAAGACGAAGGTGATGCTGCGAACCTGCCCACGCACGCAGGAGAGCGTCCAGTCGCCTGACGCCGTACCGCTGACGACCGCGCCCGCTATCTCGGGAATCTCAACCCCGTTGGCGGTCAGGTTGTCCGGTCCGATAAGGACCTTGAAGGGGTAGGGATCATTGACCGTGCCGTCGATCGGCACGCGGCCGATCAGCGCCGTCATGGCGACCGAGCCCATCAATGTCGAATTCTTAGGCACGGTATACACAGCTTTCGTGTACGCACCCACGGCGCGCGTGCCCGCATCGGCAACTGAATCCACGGCGGTGGACAGGCTCCTTTGCGCCGGCCCGAAGGGTGTGGGAAAACCCAGGCCCTTGAGCCCACCATCCTTGGTCTCGCCACGCGCATCGTCCGGTTCGATCCAGTGCGTGTTGCCGCCGCCACTGAAATGCTGGCCGTCGCCGTCTTCCAGGCCCAGCCCAACCGGCAGATCGGCGCCGCTCTTGCCGGACGGACCTTCCAGCCGCCGTTGCAGGTCCTGGAGCAGCCCCTGCGCTTGCTGGCGCTCCCGGGCCATCTGCTCGCGCTCCTGCTGCAGTCGTTTGCGCTCACCATCGAGTGTGGTCTGGATGCGCTGGTCGATCGCCCCCTCGCGCGCACGCTGACGCTCGTTTTCGGCTTTCTGGCTGCGGTTGTCGCTCAGCGCTGCCTGCAGTTCGGTGCGCAGTTGCTTGACCTGGGCCACCAGCGTGGCGACCGTGTCGCTGGGCGTATCGCCCACGATGCCCAGTGCTTTCATCTCCTCTGGCGTGAGCCGGCTGGCTGCATCAGCCGGCACGGACGTGCCGTCATCACCACCAGAGAAGAGTTTGATGCCGACGAGCACGAGCAACAGCACCATCGGAATCAGCAGCCACTTCAACAGGGGGTTGCTCGTCATCTCGCAATCCTGCTGCGTGCACCAGCCGCGCGTGCTGGGGGCATATTCACGGTGGCGTCGATGGGGCTCAGTGTCGGGAGCAGAGATTCGGCGAGGCCATGGCCGCGCGTGACGAGATAGACCACGGTTGTGTCGGTATAGCCGCCAGCTGGTCCCAGGTCCGGGTGCTGGAAGGTCGCCGTGACGAAGTCGCCTTGCGCCGCGCGCGGATCGAGGTCCAGCCAGCGGGACGACGTATTGGTCAGCAGGACGGCCGTGACCCAGAAGTCTTCCAGGCGCCAGGCGGCCAGCGCCCGCGCGTGTACCGGCAGCGTCGGCAGCAGGCTGTTGAGCGCGAGATCGCGGTGCAGGTTCACGCGGCCGATGCCGGTGACCGGCTCGACGGTGCGCAGGGGCGCATACAGGTTCTGCGCGGCATAGCGTGTCAGCACGACCGGGATCGGCGTCTCGCGCCGTTGGGCAGATGGACCCTCTGGTGCGCTCGTGTCATCGCCGTAGCGCTTGGTCGTTGTGTTGGCGTCGACGATGCGGACCGGTTCCAGCGGCATTCCATCGCCGCTTCCAGGGACAGCGGTGACGTCGACCAGGATGAGGGCGCCGGATTCCACATCCTGCAACTGCACCCGAGTCGTCGGGATCGGGGCACTGGCTCTCAGGTAGACCGCTCCTCCCGCACTCTGTACGCGCAGACGATCACCGACGCCCGCCGGCAGGCCAACGCGCACGTCGCGATCGACGAAAACGGTGCGCTCCTGGCCGACGACCAGCGTGACCGGCAACGGCAGGCGCTCCCAGCGCAGGATTTCCGTGGCAAGGCCGGCTGGCACGAATCCGATGGTGAATATGGCGCCCATCAGTATCGACAGGAAGGGTCGTTTCATGGGGAACTCACTGCGGCTGACCGGACGCGGTGACGCGCGTGGCGGCGGGCGACTGCGCTGCCGGTGCCACCTCGATGCGCTGAGGTGCGCCGGCGTAGCAGTCCAGGGCCAATCCGAAGGGGTTGCGTTCGGGGTCGATGTCCAGCCGAACGACCTTGATTGCGTAGCGCACCAGCGCGCGCTTGATCTGCTCCGCGCCGTAGTACTCGTCGGCGCTGACGTCGAGCGTGACAAGCCAGTCGTGGTTGGAAACGATCTTGACGCGAGCGGCAGGGTTATCGCCATAGCCGCGACCCGGGATCTCGTAGATGCCGCGCACACGCTGCCGCAGCTCGCCGCTGCTGCGCCGCTGCTCGTAGTCGCGACGCAGGAAGGTCTGGCAGCCGGGCGTCAGGTAAGCCGACAGCGCATGGATGTTGCGCGCATAGTCGTCCTCGCCGTTAGCCGGCCAGCGGTTGAGTTGCTGGAAGACATAGAAGGTGAAGGCGTAGACCGATTCCGGCGGCACGTCCCACCATTTGCGCGTGCTGCCCGAGCGGAGGTCTGGCGGTACGTGGATCGTCAGGTGTCTGGGCGCACTCCACCAGCCGAGACTGAGGAGCAGAGCCACGACGAACATCCCGGCGATGCTCAGGCGCAAGGTCTTGACGTGCGCCTGCAGGTGAGTGACCTCGTTCCTGAAACGGCTCACGTAGTGCCTCGGCGGCTGTCTTTGTGGCTTGATGGACGCCGGGGGCTCCAGTAACCGGATCGCGTGATCAGATGATGGCCGCCCAGATGCTGGGCCAGCACCGGGTACCGCAGGGCCAGCCACCACTGAAGCTGCCGACGCAGCCAGGTATCGGGTCGGCCGCGCTTCTGCCGGCGCAGGAATCCGCCGCCGACGAAGATGCCCATCGCGATGCTGACGACAATCAGCGTGGGGATGACGGCGATGCTGCGTGCGACCAGGGCCAGCGGCAGGCCGAGCGCGAATCCGGCGGCTGCCGACAGGCCGGCGCAGAACCACAGCTCATCGGCTGTCAGTCCACGCACGACCACGGGCTGGCGGTTGAGGCGGTGCGGAAGAAACGTCACCAGCCCGTCGCGCAGGTGCTCCGTCGAAGTGACCACGCGGCACCGCCCTTACAGCACGCCGGTTGCACGGGTAAGCAGCCAGATGCCGACCACGAGCAGGATGGCACCCACGGCGACGGACAGGCCGAACTGCCCCCACGTTGCACGCCCGTTGTGGATCTCCGCGTAGCGCGTATAGGCGTGGTAGCAGACGCCGATGAACATCGATGAAACCACGAGCAGTGCGACCAGCAACACGATGTCGTAGCCGTAGTTTTGCAGCGTCTGCATGATGCCGGTGCCCTGGCCCCGCGACGGGTCTTCGAGCGTCGGCAGACCTTGGGCGATTGCGGGTCGCGGCAGGGTCGCGAGCGCCAGCGGTATCAGCAGTGCACGGGTGTGGATCGGGAAGCGATGGACGATCGAGTGGGTTTTCATGGTGGAGTAGCCCTTCGTGAAGCTCAGGACAGCAGGAAGAACGTCAGCACAACGTACATCGCGACGAAACGCACGACGACGGCTAGAAGCTGACGCTGGGAGAGGTCGTTCTCGGCCCAGCCGACGTAGGCGGTGCGCATGGCCCACGCACCCCACAGCAGCAGCACCGCGAAAACGAAGCTGAGAACGACGGTGGAAGCGGCCGACGGTGTGAAGCCGCCGTTGGCTTGGAATGCGGTGACCTGATCGGCGGAGGGGGTCATGGCTGGCGCTCATTGCGGTCGTCGCGCTGGGTGTAGTTGCCATCGATCGCGGCGGGATCACGCGGCTGGGCGCGCCGGGGGACGAGGTAATCCTGGATGCCGATGCGGACGCGCCTCAGGTCATCGCGCAGTCGCGTGTAGTCGAAGTGGTAGCGGGTGCGCGCTTCGGGAGCACTATCGGTAGTGTGCTCGGCCAGGCGATCGATCAGCTCAATCTGGCGAGCGAGGGTGGTGAGTTGCTCGCGCTCCAAGGCGTCGTCGTGGGCGTTGGCAGCGTACGTCATCAAATACGATGCGATGAGCAATGATGCGAGCAAACCGTGCCATGTGGGCCCACGGCCGTTGGTGTGTTCCATCGTGCGACTTCCCGGTGATGTGACTGGCACGATGGTGGAGCGCGCAATCGCTTCGCGGGGCAAAGAATGGGAATCGCGGCATGACCGGATTAGTGCGATTTGGAGGGAGGTTCGAGAATTCCCTCCGGCTGGCTTCGCGAGAGGCTATGGTCGGCAGCCAGTCACGTGGGAGCGCGGCGTGGGTGACCTAGTTCAAGGCGAAGCTTGGTGCTTCTGGCTACAAATGGATTGGAGTTGAAGTTGTCCCTTGGTTACCTCCGGCGCGTGTCGCCTGAGGAAGAGTCAACCCTTGACAAACTGCACAACTATATGAATCGCTTACTGCCGAATATCACCCTGTCATTTCTCGACGACATAGAGCCTTCGCTGCGTGAGGCAGCACATCGATATTGGCACTTTTCCATACGCTCCCAGAGCTTGGTTTTTCATGAAACGGTGCCAGCGCTGGCGGCCGCTTTCGGATTCGAACGCGAGTACGATCTGAGAGTTGCGTTGGCAAAAAACTCAACGGCGCTTTGCGATCCATTGCCGGGTTGTGACCAACACGCCCCCTTTGCGATTCGAAGTCGTTCGGAACTGGTAGTCACTGTGCGTGACCAAATCTGCCCAACATGCCGATCCTCGAGGCAGAAACGCGAAATCGAGCGGCGTATGGAGGAGGCTCGGATCGAGCGCGAACGCGAACTGCTCCTTGAACTGAACAAGCGATTAGAGGCAAAAGCAGTCCACGGAGCAGCACGCGAGATAGAGCTGAACGCCCATATCTCCAATCCATGGCTGCTGCTCTTACTTTATAGCTGGCTTCAGAGCAGTGTGGCGCCAAATGACCCAGCTTTTCCTCTCGCTCGGTCCTATGAGGTGCTGCAAGAGATTCGCCGGCAACTCCTGAATGCAGGGCTCGTTACGATTGACCTCGATGCCTCGCCCCTTTGCTCATTCGAGCTCAATGCCGGACGGTTGACCTTTAATCCGGCAGATGTGGTGCTGCGCAGCAGTCCTCTAACAATATTGGGCACTCCTGTATCAGGCGACCACGCCGGCCTTGAAGGGTTTGGGTATTGGCTGAGGGAACTGTTTGAGGGGCACTGGGACGACCTTGTGATTCAGTCTATTGCACTCGCGGTAACCGACTATTTCTTCGCGGATTGCAAGGCTCACCACCTCCGTCTGCATCCTGCATACGATCAAATCTATCCTTCCGTTCTTCGACTGACCCAATTTTATGGATTCGGTATCGCGACTGCATCAGCATTTCGCGTAGTCCGGCGCGCTGTGAGCTGGACGGCCAAAGGGCAGGCCTACCCGAAAGTCGTCGCTGGGACGATGGTCAAGTGGCTCGCTGAATTCGTCGACAAACCGGAAACCGCGAACTTCAATCCATTCACGTTAGAGTTGAAACACCGAATTGGGGTGCTCACCGCGATCGGGGATCTTCGCGGGATTCCGCTCTCCCAACTGAGTGGGATTCGATCGTCGACCACCCGCGAAACGCCAGCTGCTTCTAGTCACAACAAATGGTAGGAGGAACGCCTTTGATGCACTGGATCTGGCGAAGATTACGCCCATCGCGCGTCACGCGCGCCTTATTCCAGAGCTGAACTCTGCAGATCACAGCAGTAAACATGACTCATGGATGGCGATCCTCAGAGGTTGACACGAGCTTATGCGCGTGACGAAAATCGGGTAGCGCTCTGTAAAGAGCTTGGTGCTTGCTGATTGACTCGTTTGCCAAAAAGCTTAGAAAGGCGTTCCTGGTTGCTTAGGCTCCTCAGATGGGTAATGACAGAGACGGCTTGTAACCGCCACCATTCGCGCCTTCGAAATCATATTCGTACAGCGTAGTTTTTCCGAGGCTGGGTTGTCGTTGCCCCAGGAAGAACGTGAAGGCGTTCGGTGCTGCGATGAAGAGATGCAGCGGCAGTTTGGTCCCATTGCGTCTCTGGTTGATCTGTAACGCCAATGCTTCGGCTAAATCAAATGCGTGTTGACCACACACGATAGAGCGTGCGCCGGGACCACAGGTCGGGCGCGCAATCAGCAACGAACTCGCCTGTGGCAAAGAAGCCGCCAGATGCACCTTCACGGCGGGCACTACGTCATGAGTGAGACATACCGCGACGGCCACGTCTCCCTCGGGTGCGTTCAGTGCTTCCAGATCGAATTTCCACCTGGGCCAGGACGGATCGCGCAGCATGTCGCTTGAGTGCCAAACATTCCGATGCACGGTTCTCTGCTCAATCTCGACGTTGCGGCCGGATTTGATATTCAGCACTGATCCAGCGGCGAAGGCGAGCGTGATGTGTGCATCGAGGATCAGCCGGAGATGCTGGTTGTCCTTAGCTGCAACCTGCAGGAAGCTCTTGAGTTTAGGGTAGAGCGTCGTCGTCCATTCGGCTTGGTCACGGATCGTGCGCTCGTCGAAATGAGGGATTAAATCAAGCGCGACTGTGCAGCGATCCTCCAACCGATCGAAAGGATGCTCGAAAGATTTCACTCCGAACACTACATGTGCATGACTGTCGCCGGCCAGTAGGCCTTCCCGTTTGCAGGCATCCCGAAACGTTCGCCGGTCGAACTCAAGCCGGCCTTGCGCGAGCCACTGAAACGCGACATCGTCGTAGACAAAACTGCTCTCGTTTGCAGGCACGCGTCGCAGGCCGCGGTTCTCGAACAACAGGTCTAAGTTGTCCCGATGATCGTCGAGCGAGGTCGAGTCCGTGTCCAATGACAGCGTCCGAGCGAGGAGCATGAGTTCCTGGTCATCGATGTCAAGGTGTTCCCGCCAAAGCTTCCTAATCTTGCCGGCCGTGGAGCGCTCGGTTGTGCTATCGAACAGATCTTTCAAGCGCAGCGTCTTCGATCTCTGATTGATATACCTGCGCAACGGATCAGCTTGCCCGATGCGCCAATTGGTGAGTAGCTTGAACCGGGCGCCGATCCCGTCACGTGCGTGCGCAACCTGTGCTGCGCGGGCCCGCTGCAACAGTGAGAACTTGTTCGCGTTGATCCATTCCGGCTCAACCAGGTCGGCATACCCGAAATCGTTGATGGAGACATGCCACTTGCACTGGATGTGTTCCCGCAGGATGGGCTTGCCTTCATGATCACCCGGTGCACGGTCGGCCGCGTAGGCAACCCACACATCGTCGAAGCCCTTCGGCCCCGACTCAAACCCCACGACCGTCACAGGACTTTTCGGGTCGAGCAGGCAAGCCGCTTTGCGCCAGAAGATTCTGGCTTGGAAGGCATCCCCGTCTCTGCGGACGGAAACGGCTTGGGTCATTTTGGTTCCTTGTTAGTACAGATGACCTGTTCGCTTGATTGCATCCTGTGCGTAGATGTCACACATCGCGAAACGGCGGTGTCGGCAGAATCGACCGAGCCAGTTCGATGGCGCGCGATGGCTTGATCGGGCCATCGGGGTACGCGTCCAGCACGAGGGCGGGCAACAGCCGTTGCGTGATATCCGAATACGTGAACCCGTAGGCGCGCTTGGGCTGCTCACCCGTCGCATCTACGAGCGCCTGCAGGTCGGCCTTGCCGAAGCCGGCATTTCCCAAGCGACGCGAGAGAACATCATGTCGTTGCGCGGCATCGGGGCGCTCGAATACAAGAATGTCCGCGGCTCGCCGGCGCACTGCCGGGTCCAGGGCATTCAGCCGGTTGGTGCACATCAGAACTACGGCGGGGAGCCCACCATTCGCGAATCGATCGATGCCGCGGATGAAGGCGTTGACACCCGCCCGGTCTTCATGGTGCATCTGATCGCACTCACGCGACTGAGCCAGCGCATCGGCTTCGTCGACAAGCAGGATGACGCCACCGCGTGCTGCGCCTTTTGTCGACTTGAACTTGCTGGCCTCATTGAACGCATATTCGAACGCTGCAGAGACAAGCTGGGTCATCTCGCCGACGCGACCCTGCCCGCGTGAAGAAAGGCTCAGCGGCAACAGTGTGATGTCGATGCCTTCCTGGCGTGCGACTTTGTCGCCGATGGTCTCCGCCAACTCCGTCTTACCTGAGCCGACATCACCGGAGAGGACCACCAGTGGCGGGCGACGGATGACGGTATCAAGCAGATTGCCGGCGTCGGCATGGTGTTTGTCTTGCCATTTTCGAAGCCCTGCTGGATTGATCAGAACGCCCAGCACGTTGGCCAGCCGCTTGATCTTGTTGTCCATCCCGACGAGTTGTGCGAGGCGCCCCTGGGCGTCTGGGTCGGGTAGCGTTGTCGGGCGCTCGAACACCCCTTGGAGGTAGGGTTGCTGGCTCATCAATAGCTCCTCACGCTGGCGCGGCCAAGTGAGCGGCCACCGGATGAATAGGTTTTATCGTCGGCGAAGTAGCCATTGCTGACTACGGCGTCCGATCCACTGACACGCTGCAGCGGCAACTGCTGCTTGATCGCCGCACGCTGCTCCGCCGTCAGGGCGTCCCAGGTGGTGCTGTATGTCAAGTAGCTGTGAAACTGCGCTCCGCTGATGTCTTTCCCAGGTGGTACTCGTCCAGGATCGTCGTCCGTGCCGCTGCCTGCCAAGTCGCTTGCGGTGTACCGCAAGGTGGGTTCGATCCACTTGCCGTCGCGCTGAAAGCCGTAAGTGACGGTTCCGAGATAGCCCATACGCAGCAGTTCGGTGACCTCGCCCTCGAATTCTGCGATGCGCTCATCGGTGATGTGCCCGTACAAGCGTTGCAAGCGCTTGAGGTCCGCCGACACCTTCGCTGCAAGGTGCCTAGCATGCGTCAGCGTGAAAGTCCTGGTTTCGGTCGCGGTAAGGCTGTAGCTCATGATGTTTAACCTTGGAAGGAAGGGCCGAAGACCTTCTGCCAGTAGTGCAGTGTCAGTTCTTTATTCGGTGCGGTCAGGGCAGCGTCGATGGCGTCGCCCGCGTCCAGGGCGGCATCAACGATGGCGTCGGCGTTCTCAGCCGTATAGAGCCGCGCCACGTTGTTGCTCGCGTTGATTGGATCGATGATTTGCACGGGATCGTCGAGTTTGGCGACGCTGGAGGCTTTGTAGTGATCCTCGAAGACAATGCGTTCGCGAAGGTTCGACTTCGCAACGTAGGTGAAAAACGACTGCAACGCTTCGGGATAGTCCGAGAAACCTACGCCGTCATCGCACAGCTTTGCCAGGATCATCTCGATCATGAAGGACTTGAACCGGAAGCCGTCTCTCTCCTGTTTCATGCGTCGTGCCCAGAACTTCACTAACCGCACGACCTGCGCGAAGTGGGTCGGCTGCGCCTGCTTGCGCTTGCGTGCGAACTCCAAGTGCAGCGGGATGCTGGTCTCTAGGAAGGAGCCGTCGTCCTGGCTGATCAGATCGCCGCGCCAGTCAGGCAGGCCGGCATACAGGATCGGGACCACATCCACGTCCAAGCCTGATCCCCGGAACGATACAGTGACCGAGTAGGTCTGCGGCTTGACCTGATCCGGGCTGAAGTTGGGGAAAGCCTTGCGCAACCGTTCAGCCAGGTAATCCAGCAGCGCCTGGATGTCGTGGGGGGCATCGGAGCCACTGACGTAGACGGCCATGTCGATGTCGTTGAGCGACCGCAGCGCGGTGCCCTTGGCAAGGCTGCCCGATAGTTGAATCCGCCTAAGTGAGAAGTCCGGGTGTTCCGAGAGGTAGCCCTCCAACTTCTCGCGCAGCCGGCGCGCCTGAGCGCGGTATTCATCCGCCTTGTCTTTGGGCAGATTGACCTTATCTTCCGCGAACCGCACCAGGTCGCGATGGTCAATATGGGTTCGGGACATTTGGAAGGCTCCTTATGAGGCAATCTGGCTCGTATCAGCGAGTCATGATTAAAAGTTCGGTATCGTGAACATGAGGGGATATTACACCCGTTTCCTCTAATGTCAAACGAAAAGTTCGGTGTCGTGGTATTCTTCGCTCACGCATTTCGGATTAGGAGACGGATCATGGCGACACGTCTCGGCGAGAAGTTGCGCGAGCTTCGCAAGGAGCGCGGGCTGACGCTCGAGAAACTGGCCGACCTTGCAGGACTCAGCAAGAGTTACCTCTGGGAACTTGAGAACCGCGAATCCCAGCGACCATCGGCAGAGAAACTGACGGCACTCGCCGACGCGCTAGGCGTTGCTGCCGCTTACTTCTTGGAAGAGGATGTGCGGGCGCCAGAGGAACGGCATCTGGACGAGGCTTTCTTTCGCGGCTATCAGAAGCTCGAGCCTGAGGCGAAAGAGCAACTCCGCAAGATACTGAACACCTTTAAGAAAACCTCGCAATGACCGAGGTCTGGACTCCACAGCGTGCAGCCAACAGGTTAGTGAAACTGGCTGAGATATTCAGCGCAGCCCACGGTGTGGAGCGTTTTCCTGTAGAGGTACCGCCGCTCGCGATGGAGGCGGCCCGCATCTTTGGCTGGGGCGATCCGATCACCCAAGTCCAGGCGGCTAACATCAAGGGCTTCGATGGCGCGCTGTTTCCGGGCGATGGTAGAAAAGAATGGCTGCTGCTGTACAACGAGGCAGTGTCTTCACCTGGTCGGATACGGTTCACGCAAGCCCATGAGCTTGGGCATTACATCCTGCACCGGCAAATCAGAGAGTCGTTCCAATGCAGCGACGCTGACATGCTGAACTGGTCCAAGGATGACAAGGACATCGAAGGGCAAGCCGACCTGTTTGCGTCATACTTATTGATGCCGCTCGACGACTATCGTAAGCAGGTCACGACCACCGTCGATCTGGACTTGCTCGGGCATTGCGCTGATCGCTACGGCGTGTCGCTGACAGCGGCGATCCTTAAATGGTTGCAGTACACGGATGAGAAGGCCGTGCTGGTGATGTCCAACGATGGCTTTATCAACTGGGCGTGGTCGAGTGAACCGGCGGCCAAGGCCGGTGCTTTCTTCCGGACACGCAGCAACGTTATCCCCGTGCCTGACGGAGCGCTCGCCGCCAACGCTAGCATCAAGCGTGATCGGTTGGGCACTCGAATCCCCGCCTCGATCTGGTTTCCGTATGCCAGTGCTGATACGCCGCTCCGGGAGATGAAGATTCATGCAGAGCAGTACGGTGTTGTTCTGAGTCTGCTGCATCTACCGCGCTCCGTAGATGTTTGGCCGCCGAGGGCTGAAGAAGAATAGAAGCACTGTTGGCGACAGTCCCGCAGTTCACTTCACGATAAGGTAAAGAGAGCACATAAAGAAGAACCGAAGCTATTGGAAAGGCTTCGCTAACCTGGAAACGTTTCAGTTCGACCCCTGTCCTAAATGCATCGCGACGGGCCGCGTCCGGCACACTGCTGCCTCTCATGCCATGCTGATTTCGAGACGCTAATCTCATATAGGCCCGCATTCCTACTACATCCGGAGAAGTTCAGACGATAGTCTTAAAGATATTTCTTGAACGTCGCTGCCGCGATGTTCATTACTAGCCCGAGCAGCATGGCCGCTGGCAGCAAGATCAGCAGCGGATGCACCGATATCGGCAGCGTGAGGTAGATCACCCACGGCAGTACGGCCAGCGGCATCAGCGCAGCTTTGGCCCGGTGGTAGACGAATCCGGATTCCCGCCCGGCACCGAATTTGCGGATGTCGCGTCGTACCAGTCCGTCGAGCAATCCGATGAAGGCCGCAAGCAGGAACAACGGCAGCGTCAGCACCAGGACCAATAGCCGGACGCAGAAGGTCAGCGTGATGAAGGCGGTGGCGATCAGGTAACTCTCGGTCCAAACATAGGCTTGGCTGAGGTAGTAGCGGAAGTCACGGACGCCGCTATGGCTGGGCGCACTGGCTTGGGCCGAGGTATCGCGCATCCACTCCAGCAGGCCGGTCTTCACGAAGATCCACTCGTGGGCACCCTCCACCAGCCAGCGCGCCGTGCGGCCCGGCTCCTGCACGACGGCGCTGCGAGTGAAGTGGGAGGAAAGCTGGTCCAGCTCGTATTCGAGCATACCCTGGGCGTGGCGCCATCCCTGGTCCGGCCAGAACAGATGCATGCCGACGCATTCGATGACGATCGACAGTAGTAACGAGGCGCACAGCACGCCGAACAGACGAAATGGCAGGGTGACGATGCTGGCGATCAACCCATGCTGGCGTACCTGCTGCCGCTGGGTCGTTGCCGCCGGATCGTTCATGACCGCGCCTCGTCGCTGTGCGCTTCCTCTGCCAAGTCCTCAGGCAAAGAGTCGTCATCTTGCAGGCAGGGCGCGCCGGCGCGCTCCCACCATTCCCCCTCCTCAATGTAGTGCTGACGCATGTAACCGGCGAGTTGCTGCAGATCCTTGGGCATGACCTCGTCCGGATCGGGCGCCGGAAGCGGCATGCGTACCTTCCACAGGTTGCCGCCTTCGATGAGAGCAAAGCACTGCCCCTTCGGCAGCCCTACCACGTGCGCGGGTTCGATCAGCGGCACACTCGACGTGCTGATTCGGTCCTGCGCATTACTGGTGAAGTCAGTTGGACCGTGAATATCGGAGCTGTCGGTGGCGCCGCTCACCAGGGTGGTGGTGTAGACCTCGACCTTCGGCAACTGCCGCGTCAGCAGCTCGGCGGTGGCGGTTTCCCGCACGCGCAGCATGAACAGGTTGTTGAAGTTGCCAATGACCTGGCCGGCCTTGGCGCGGTTGCCGATGCGTGCCTCGATGTCCGAGAGGGTCTGCGTATAAGCGGTGACCTGCATGCCGGCACCGCCACCCTTGTTGATGAGGGGGATGAATTCGTCGCCCATCAGCTCATTGAATTCATCCGCATGGACGTTGATCGGCACCTTGGTGCTGGCATCCGCACCCGGCAGGCCGTCGTCGATGCCATGCTTGTAGATGTGGCCGGCGACCGAGACCAGATCGCTGAACATGGAATTGCCGACCGCAGCCGCCACCTCGGCGTCGGAGAGTGCGTCCAGCCCGACATAGACGATGGCGCGCTTCCGGACGATCTGCATCCAGTCGAAGATCGGACGCGGGTCCGACAGGTCCGAGTAGTTCGGTGCTAGCAGTTGCGCGATCTTGCCGGTCGTGAGCTTCTCAAGCAGCGGCAGCAACGATGCGACGATCTTGTCGAAGTACGTTCGGTCGTAGCGCACAGCGCTGCGCAGGCCATCAAGTACCGGGTCGTAGATGCGTGTCTGCGACAGGTACTGCTCCAGCGCCACCACCCGCTTCTCGCGCCCCACCATGTGGCGCGGGATGGTCTTGTCGTTCAGACGCGCTTCGAGCTGGACGATGACTTCCCAGGCCTTGGGCTCGGTCTTGGCGAAGAAGTGTTGTGCGTACTCGATGAACAGCGCGTCGATGTTGACCACATGCCGCTGGATCAGCAGGTAGTCCGGGCGCTGTCCCAGCTCGACCAGGGCGCGCGCGATGATGTTGACGAAGCGCCAGGCGAACTCGCGAAATGCCGCACTGTTGCCTTCGCCGGAAAGCTGTCTCGCGATGCGCGTCGCGACCTCCGAGATGCGGCCGAACCTTCCCACGGCGTTGTAGCGGGCGCTGATGTCGGCCCAGCCGAGGTGGAAAACATAGAACTCGCCTTCGCGCCCGGCACGACGAGCCTCGACATACATGCGCTTGAGCAGGTCGGCGTCGCCCTTGGGGTCGAACACGATCACGACCTCGTGCTCGCCGTTGACCTTGCGGCGGATGTCCTGGGTGATGAACAGCTCGGCCAGGCGGGTCTTGCCGACCCGCGTAGTGCCGAGCACTAGCGTGTGGCCGACACGCTCGCCCAGTGGCAGCGTGACGTCGATCTCGTGAGGCTCGATGCCGTGCAATCGAGGCAGGCCACCTACCGGCGGCAGCGGCCGGGCTGGATTGAGCGGGCTGTCCCAGGCCAGCACGCGCGCCAGCTTGGGCAGCGGTGGTGGCGCAAACTCCAGCCGCTCCTCCAGCCGGCGGGCCATCCGGTAGAACGTCGTCGGCTCGGCGTAGCGACGGAATTCGGGTTTGTACGTCTGCACCAGCCGGTGCGTGTGTCGCTGCTCCCAGCGAAAGCCCCGGCCGACGAACAGGCGGTGCTGGCTGACCGGCACGTCGCGGCTGGTCATCACGTAGCGCGGCAGCCGGCGGATGTTGCGGCGGTAGCGCAGGATTACCCAAGCGTCACGCAGTCGGATCGCACCGAACACCAGGAACGTCAGTGCGCTTCCGACCCCGAGTAGCGGGCTTAGCGCAAGCGACCACGGTGCCACCAGGCACACCAGCGCGGCGCCGGCGCAGACCGCCACGGTGTAGAGCTCCACCGCTGGCCGCAGGAGGACTTCGACGGCATGCGGCTGGGCCATGGCGATGGCCTCACTGCTCGATGCCGGTGGCGGTGATCAGCACCGGGTAGTGGCGCAGTCCCAGGCGCTGGGCCAGATCGTCACCGGAGACTGGCACCAGGGGCAGGTCGGGCGCCACGGCTCGCAGCGAGGCCAGGGCCTCTGGCGATTCGACCTGGACTACCAACCCCACCGCACCAAGGTCGCGCAGATTCGGCGCCCGCCGTTCCAGCCACAAACGGGAACGGTCGTCGTCGCCGACCAGGAATACTGATGTGAGCCCTGGTGCCCGGATTTCCCTGCGCGCCACGTCGCCCGGTGACAGGTGAGCCGAGCGCACCGGCAGCATGTCCGCCTCGCTGTAACGATGGTCCTGTTGAGGGGGCAGTTCGATATGCGGCGTTGGCGCATCCTGGTCACGTGGCGGCAGGCCCAGGGCTTGGTAGTACGGCAACTCGGCAGAACCTCCCCGGTTCTCGACGACAATCAGGGCCTGTTCGGCCGCATGGGCGGCGAGGATCAGCAGGCCGAGCAGTGGGGCGGCGCATCTCACGGGAAGTGACTCCCGGATGCGACGAGCGCAATCGGGTTGCCGTGGACGCGCGACAGGTGCTGACGGACGCTGCGACGATAGCGCTCTGCCGGCGTACCACCGGCTGGCCGGTGATAACGGCCGATGGCGAGCAGCCAGTCCTCTCCCGGTGTGTGCTGTTCGCGCAGAATCTCTGCGGCCATGGCGAGATTGCGGTAAGGATCGAGCACGTCGCAGGGATGGTCGTAGCGATGCCGTTGATAGCCCAGGTTGATCTGCGCAAGGCCGGCATCAACGCGCGTAGGCGCCACTTCGCTGAGCGTACTTTGCAAGTTGCCGCAAGCCGCGTCCTGGGTCCGGAACCGGCGCGGTTCGCCCGCCACGTTCAAGGTCCAAGGCCATGGAATGGTTTTTCCGCGCAGGCGGACACCGCTTTCCTGCTGCGCCACGGCGAACAGCACCGCCGGTGGAATTCCGGCTTGATGGGCAGCTACTTGATACGCCGGCGGCGGGATTTCCAGGGCGCGTGCGGGGATCGCCCAGGCGGCGAGGCAAAGCAGGCCTGAGGCCGCAGCCCGGCGAACGCTTACCAGTGCTGCCATTGCCCATCGACCTCGCGCACCGTGACCGGAAGCGCTCCCTGCAGGCCGAGCGATAGCCAGCGGCCGCTGTCATGGTTCAGCGTGATGGTTCTGGCGCGGACCTTGGCGGGATCGATGCCGGCCTTGGCCGCCCACTGGCGGATCTGCGCATCGTTCTGGCGGCTGCCGACCAGGTAGAGATCGAACGCCGTGCCGGCCGCTTGCAGTTGCCGGACGCGCTGCTCGCACGGCGGGCAGTCGTCCTTGACGAAGACCGCCAGCCGGCTGGGCACGCCGGACGCTGCGACGAAGCCGCCAGCGCTGGCCGGCATGACGGGCTGCAGCGTGGGGAAAAGGCGCTTCCAGGCCGCGTCGTAGGCGCGCTGGTAGGCCAACAGCTTCTCGACGCGAAGCGCTTCGACCTGGACCTGCAGTTCTGCGTAGCGGCGGCGTTCGTCTTCGGTGCGTGCTTCGATCCCGAGGGCGGTGAGCGGATCGAGGTTGGGCGAATGCACGCCCAATGGGCCCTGCATCAAACGCCGGTATCGCGCCCAGTCCTCGGCCTGCAAGCCCCAGTCTTGTGCAAGGCGCTCGTCGAGAGCGGAATCACCGGCGACTCGATCCTGACTGTGGGCGATGCGCGAATCGGTGACGGTGGAAGTTTGCGCGATGGCGGGCAGCGCAGCGGTGGCCGCGATGACGCACGCTGAAGCGAGGTGCGTGAAAGGCGTCGTCACGGTGTGTCCACTGCGACGGGAGTGTCATCGACGGCGCTTTCGGCATCCTCCTGCCGCGCGAAGCACACGCGTCGCTCTGCATCGTCAACCTGCAGATCCCAGGCCGGTCCCGCAAGAGTGAGTAGCGCATCGTGCAGGAAGAGGGGGCCGAGACGCTGATGCACCGCCGGGAGCGGAAGCTCGTAGAACACCCTCATCTGCGTATCGATGTCGCACAGGCGATAGCCCGAGCGCCGCAATACGTGATCCAGCGCCACGCCGACCGTCTGGGGCACGACGTTGGACAGGGAGATGTCGATGACCTGCAGCATCAGGTCTTGCTGGGCGGTCTCCGGCACCAGCTCCACGAGGGTGTAGCGGCCGTAGCGGACGATCGGAATCCAGTGCTCGTCCGGTGTAGGTTCCTGCACTGGCACCTCGGGTGCGGGAGGTACTACGGGTGCGGTAGCGCAACCGCCGACCAAAAAACACAGTGCAGCCATGACGGCAACCGAATTGCGACCGATACGGATACGGGATGGCGATGGCATGAGCGGCTCATGTCTGACGTCGAGCCTTCACCATCGCTGCTTGCGATATCCGAATCAGCAGATAAAGGGATACAACAGCCGACCGCTTTCCCGAGGGGCAACCGAAGCGAACGACTTTCTCGCGGATTCAACGCTGATGTCATGCTCAAAAAGAAACGGCCCCGAAGGGCCGTTGATGGTTCACGTGGGATTACGTCTTCAACTGGCGCATGCCTTCCGCCAGCAGCCATAGGGCTCGGTTCAAGCGCACGTTTTGATCGATGCCTTGCACAGATCGAGTGCGTTGCCGACGGCCGTGGGCGGCACGGCCAGATAGACCTCCCTTGACCAGGTTTTCCTGCACTCGGTTGAACGTCGACCACAGGTCGGAATGCTTGTCATCGAACCGCCGTGGGATCAGCAACTGGCTCTCTGTAACGGGGGCGGGTTTTGCCGGGTTGTCATATCTGAGCGCCAGTGCGGAGCGTGCAAACACCTCCGTTTCTCCGGCATCCAGTGGGATGGCACGCATGGCGTCGCGGGATTGCTGCACCCGCTCGAAGCCGCTCAGGACTTCGTAGGCACCTTCGATCACTCGTTCGGCAACGTCGCCCTTGTGGGGAACGCGCACGTCCGCTGTCGTATCACCGCACACCAGCCCATTCTGGCAGACGAAGCGGAACATGCCGGCCAGCATCTGGTAGCTGCTGGTGCCGTCGTGCGAATTCAACAGGATGATTTCGTTGGCTTCGCTGCCGTTGATCTGGCTGGCATGGCGCAGCCGGAGCATGTGCTTGGTGAAATCGCGCCGATCTTCCTGGCGTACGCGAGTCTGGCACACCATGAACGGCTCGAAGCCTTCGTTGCGCAATTTCGCCAGTACGGTGGCGGTTGGGATGTAGCTATACCGGTCCGAACGGCTTTCATGTGCGGATTCGGTGAAGATGGATGGAGCCACGGCGCGGATCTGATCATCCGACAGCGGATGGTCTGCGCGCAGCACGGGGGATCGGGATCCGAAGCGGGATGCGAGTAGCATGGACTTCTCCTTGAATATGGCAGCAATGGGCGCCTCGAGCCTGGAACGCCCGACGAACCGATTGCATGGGAGGGAGGGCGACCCGCGAAACGGGTCGATGGGAGGGAGGAACTGAAGCGATCGCATGCCGCAGATACAGGGATATCGACGGCATGGATACATGGAAAAGAACAAGGCCCTGGAAACGGGGCCTTGTAGATCAGAGCTAAGCCGCCAGAGCGGGTGCCTGGACAGGTGCTTCGGCCTCCGGTTCCCGCGCTGCGGGTTCGGCGGGCTGGGGGATGCCGGTGTCGCCCTCGGCTCCGACCGTCTCTTCGGCCGCGGTTGCGTCCTGAGAAGTGGGGGCTTCGGACTTCTCCGGGTAGACCTTCTGGCCGTCGACCTTGATCATGCCGATGCGGATCAGCTTGGATTGCAGCGTTGCCGCAGCCTCGCCGGCCTTTTCGCCCTTGGTGCGAATGTACGGATTGGCCTTCATGTCGCTGAGGCGGAAGGCAATCAGCACCTTCTTCTCCGCCTCCACGGCCTGCGCGCAGCGGCGCACCAGGTGCCGGGCATCGGCATCGGCGACGATGGTCTCGATGTAACGATAGTCGGGATCATCGATCGGTCCGCTCAGTGCGCCGATGGTGCAAGAGAGGAACGGATCGCCGTCGGCGGGAGTGACTTCCCTGGGACGGTTCAGATAGCCGATGCCGCGGGTGATCAGCTCGTACTGTTCGATCTTGGCCAGCTCGGCACGATCCATCAGTTCGGCTTTCAACAGCCGCGCCTTCAGGCTGGCCGCAGGTTCGCCCTTGTGATCACCCTTCGGCCGGATGAACGGATCGACCCAGAGGTCGCCGAGCCGGAAGCGAACCAGCGGACGCTTCTTCGGGTCATCGATGCCGACGTAGCCCTGGACCAGTTTCTTGGCCTCGGCCCCGGACACCTTGACGTCGAAGTAGCGAAGGATCGCGTCTTCGGCCGGCCCAACGAGGGCTGCGATGGTGCAGGCCAGGAACGGCTGCGCCTTGCGGCCGCCCTTGACCGGAACCTCACGGGCACGCTGCACATAGCCGATGCCGGAGGTGTGGATGTCGAAATAGGACTTCGTGTTGGAAGCAGTGTTGGTCATGGTGAATCTCCAGACTTGTGAACAAGAGAAGCGGAGACACACCGACCCCACAGCGGGAAGGTGCGTAACCCCGCGGTGGGTTGAAAGAACAGCGATGGCATCACCATCGAGAATCGATGGCCGTTCGCGCGTGGATGCCGGTGCGAACTGGAGTGATCAACGCGGTCGGAACCGTGCCGTCGCCTTGAAGATCATGGCGACCTGGGATGCTGCTGACGGGTGTCAGCGATGCATGGGGACAGCGTGCAGAGGTGGGATTTCCGGTGCGACGATGAATCGGCACCGGCGCGGTTCCTTGTTTCGGGTGGCCACGACGATGCCGGCCTCTCTCTGTCGGCAAAGGGCTATACCGTTTTCGCTGCCATGTCGCTCTTACGTGCAGGACACAGTTACGCAGACCGGGTACATTCCGACCTCGCGCAACCGTTCCGGAGCGCGTGTTCCTATATCAACAATGAGGTAATACGTGAGCGATACATTGAGCACAGCGGCGCTGATCGAAGAGATCGCCGCCAAGACCGGCCTGGCCAAGTCTCAGGTGAAGGCCGTTCTGCAAGCCGAGCACGATGCGGTCATCAAGGCCGTGAAGAAGAGCCGGCGCGTCAGCATCAGTGGGTTCGGTATTTTCACGCTGCGCAAGCGCGCGGCCCGCAAGGGGCGCAATCCGCAGACGGGTGAGACCGTCAAGATCAAGGCGTCGAAGAGCATTGCCTTCAAGGCTGCAAAGGCCGCGAAGGACTCGCTCTGAGCATTGCTGGTCAGCCGTGAGGTACAGGCCGCGCCTCTTGGCGCGGCTTTCTGTTGGCCAAGTCTCAAGGCACGGCAGGCCAGTGCCCAACAGCCCTCAGAAGAAGAAGCCCCCGGAGGCCGGGGGCGGAGTCAGAGATACGATCCAGGGAGGGTCGGATCGTACGGGGCGATGATAGACATCTGATACGGATCTGCCTATTAGCCAAATGGCTAATTGTCGATGGGGCGTGGCGCCGCAGATTGCAGGGCCGACAGGGTCCCACGGACAGGGTTGAGAACAAGCAGGGGTCAACTTCTTCCTGGGACCGGTGGTACGGCCCGCAGAGACAGATGCGTCGCTGTAGCGGACACTTCGAGGTCGTCCTCACTTTGCAGGATGCGTGCGAAGACGCCTTCCTGCGCGTCGAGGAACTCGCCGAAGTCATCGCCTCCGAACTCGGTGTTCGCCAACGCCCACCAGTCATCGAACGGATCAACGTCCGGGTTGCAACCGACCGCGTAGGCGATCAGCTTCTGGCGACCATCCGGTCGGTGCTCGCCGCGCTCGGCTAGGAAGTACACGCCGCGGTCCTTGACCAGAATGACGCGGCATTGGTTGGCCACCGCTTCGGTGAGCACAGGTCGCAGGTCAGTGCTTTTGAATCGAACAGACATGGTGTGATCTCCAGTAGTGCGGGAAGCGACACTGGGGTCAGTGACGGTTGGGTTTACGACCGGACAGGCACTGCACACGGATGTGTCGCCAGCTCCCGTCGTCGATCAGTCGTTCCAGTGTTTCGCCGAGGGTGTCGAGGAATACCTCGTCGGCGCGCTCAACCAATTCCCCGTCGCGGTGCAACTCCACCGAGTAGAGGTTGGGGCCACGCTCGTACAGCACGGTGACGCGGCCCTGGAACTTCGTCGTGGCGACCGTGAAGCAGATGGCCGGCGGCGTACGGATGATGTCCTTGGGCAGCGGGTCGACCCAGGTGAAGTCCTGCGCGCCGGCATCCACCAGCAGGTGGGTGATGCGCCGGAAGCGGTCAGGCGCGGGCAACTGCTCCATCTGGCGGATCAGCTCCCGCAGCTCAGGGCAGGAGGGTTCCGGGATCGGCAGTTTCGCCGGTGCGGACCCGAGTACGTAGCGCCTCACCGTGTAGGGCTGGCCGTCGGCGGTGAACTCGGTTTGCTCCTCGGGCGTGTCCGCGCGCTGACCGTCGAAGCGGCGCCTGGCATAGGGCTCGACCTGCACCTTGGTGCCGTTGTCGGGCACCTCGGTCACGAGCGTCCGGTCGAGTACCGCGAATTCGGCCCGTCCCGTCTTGGCGACGATGGCCTCGTCGGTCCTGGCGATGACCTTGCCCTCGAAGGGTTTGGGATCGGCGTGCAAGCCCAGCACCGAGAACATAGGCTGGCCGTCGAAGATGTTGAACTTGAACTTGCGTACGTTGGAAGGCAGATGACCGAGAACCAGCGTCGGCATCTGTGTGCGGATGGCTTGGGTATCCATGGGAGAACTCCTTGTGGAAATCAAGGGACTCCCGCCCGCAAGGGAGGTCTGTCCCTTGTGGGTGAGGTGAGTGGACGCGGTGTGCGCCCGGAGAAAGAACCAACCAGTGCGGCGAACCACACCGCAGTCTTGAAGGCCTCGACTGCCTGGGCATGCTGCCGGCAGCGCCAGCGAACATGCTGCCAGCGTGGGTCAAGCATCGGTGGCCGTCGTCCGGGAATCGGCAACGTGCCTTCACCGCGTTCCTCAAACAGGAAGAGCCCCGCATGGGGGCTCAACGGAGTGCTACTCGTCGTCGTGCAGCTTCAGTCCTGCCAGTATCGGCGCATCGGCATCGAACACCAGCATGCGCACGTCGGCCAGCGCAGCCAGGTGCAGCACCTCGACGAGACATTCGGGCATGCCCTTCTTGCGATGCGTTTCCTTCAGAGCCTCCGCGGTAGTGCCTTCGATCATCTGCAGGTTCTCGTCAGTCCAGGGTGTCGCAATCAGCTTCACGCCGATTGCGGGGCTGTATGGAATGCGGAACGGGTGAAACAAGAATCGGCTCGGTACGACGGTGTCGGCCAGCTCGGCCAGATAGCGGCCGGCCTCCTCGGTGATGTGTGCGGAACTGATTTCCCAGCACCGGCTGTAAAAGCCGGTCTCGAATTTCAGGCGCCGCACCACCTCGCGGGCAGCTTCTTCGGAGTAGGTGTCGCCCACATGCATTTGACGACCGTCGAAGTCGTCCGCGGCAACGGCGTAGACCACCGTGCGAACGATGCCTTCGGTCTGGCACCGGGCTTCCAGGTCTTCGGGCACTTCCTGACCTTCGGTGATGAGGGCGAAATCCTTGCCGATCAGGCAGGGAAATTGCGCGACGTCGTCATCGGAGAGATGTGCCTGGCTGGTATGCAACGGCCGCCAGACCGGCGCGCAGTCGTCTTCGTAGGTGATGAGCAGGGTTCGGACAATGCGCGGGTTCTGATAGCCGCGGTGAAAGGGATTGTCGATCTGTGACATGGGATGCCTCCAGCAGGGAAAAGGAGGGTCCAATCCCCTGCCGGGGACCGGACCCCGTTGGGTGGATGAAAGCGAAACACCCGTTGGCGGCATGAGCGCAAAGACAGGTGACGCAAAGTGCCGCGAAGGGTTCACCAGCCGTTGTAGTGGAGGATCAGTGCCGCGATGACCTGACGGCGCCCCAGATCCAGGCCGCCCAGATCGGCCAGCCCTTCGACGCCGGCGCGCTTGAGCAACGCACCGCCATCGCGGGAGTTGTAGAAGCTGACCATCGCAGCCAGGAACACTTTCTCGCCGGAGCTCATGGCGCCAATCGAGCGCTTGATCAGCGACGTATTGGGGCAAAGATCCCACTTGTCGTTTGATCGCTCCCAGCTCTCGCGCGTACCGTCACCGAACAGGCGAGGGCCGGCGATGGCGACACCGTGCTTCCACGCCTGGAAGAATGCCGACGGAGCGGTTGCGAAGTGAGACCGCTCCTGCGCGATCTTGTCGACGGTTTCTTGGGGCAATGACGAATTCATGATGAGCCTCCTTTCAGAAACTACAGGTGGTCGCGCTGCGTCCAGGCTCCGGTGGAGAGAGCCTGTTGCGCGGCCTGATGGGTGGGGAAGTACTGGACAGACTCCCGCGTGACGGGACCTGCATCGTCGTAGGTGCCGATGTAGTAGCCGGCTGCGCTGCTCAGTACCTGCAGGGGCAGGCATTTGCCTGTGTAGGCCAGCGCGAGTACGCCGTTGCGTACCGGAGTCAAGGATGAAGATGCGGAAGAGTCGGACATGCGTTGCTCCTGAGTGATTCGGGGGCACGCATCCGTCGGGGATGGGTACCCTCGGGTGGTTGAGAAACAGGCATCGTTGGCGGAGAGCGTCCGTGGAAACGATGTGACGGATGGAATCGGTCAACGCACGAAGTGCGCGTCGCAGCTTTGAGGACCGTGGCTGCCTGGGCAGGGCGCTGACGAATCAGCGGTGCGTGTGGCGAGCGTCATCGCGAAAGCCGATGGTGTCCTGCGAGAATGGGAAGTGGATCGCCACCCGTTTCAAGCAAGAGCCTGTTGCAGTCTCCGACCCGGCCACGCGACACACGGGACGGCCATGGAATTCCCGATCACACACTGCCGTACTGCAACGTAGTCGGGGCGGAGGGTTGGGGGCGCATCTGGAAGTCTCCTGTTCATGGGGGGCACGGCTGGAGAAGTCGTGTGTTTCGGAACGTCAGGAGAAAGGCGCCGAAGGCTTGCACCTTCGGCTGCAGATGACGCAACCACCCGTGGGCTGATGCAGGTTCAGGCCGTCGTCAAAGCCGTTCGCTGCGTCCGCACGCACCCGACCCGTGTCGTGGCTGAGGTCGGCATTCGCTGGCACACATCCGCGCACAAAGGGAGCCCGTTGTTTCGCCGGCGGGCACCGGAAACGAGTACCGTCGACCCGAAGGGTCTCCTGACGACTCGCACGGCGGCAAGCCTTCAGGAGACCCCTCGCGATGGACGGAAATGTCGCCGATCAATGGAATGGCGTTGGGCGCGATTCATGAAGTAAAGAGCCTTCTCGCCCCACGACCGGACTGGCCGGGGACGCGCACACCGTCATCGAAGGGAACGCGTGCTGGAGGGTCCCGCACGGCATACGGGACGTTGACCTCATCGCCGGCGAGCGACTGGAGGGATGCGTGGGTATCAGGACGCCTTGGATGCAGCGCGACGCTTGCGCGGTGCGCCGTGCTTGCCGGCCAAGGATTCGATGGGCTGCGTGCCCTTGCAGTCGGGATAGCGGCTGCATGACCAGAACGCCCCGTTCTTGCCCGGGCGCTGACGCATCGGCGAGCCACACTGAGGGCAGGCGGGCGATGGCGGCAGTTTGATCGAGAGTGTCGCGCCACGGTACTGCTGCACGAGCTGCGCCACCCAGTTGGATTGCTTGGCGATGAAAGTGTCCAGCGTCATCTGGCCAGCCTCGATCATGTCCAGCGCCTGTTCCCAGATCGCCGTCGTACCCGGATCAGCGATCGCCGCCGGCACCGCGTCAATGAGCGTGAAGGCGGCATCGGACGCACGAATGGCGCGCCCCTTCTTCAGCAGATACCCACGGCCGAGCAGGCCGTTGATGATGCTGGCGCGCGTGGCCTCGGTGCCGATACCGGTGGTGTCCTTGAGTTTCTGCTTCAGGCGTGGGTCGGTGACCAGCTTGGCGACACCCTTCATCGCTTTCACGAGTTCACCCTGGGTGTAGGGCTTCGGAGGCAGCGTCTTCAACGCCTTCAGATCGACCAGATCGACCTGGCACGGCAGGCCCTCGTGTAAGGGGGGCAAGACCTGACCGAGCTGCGATTCTCCGTCCGCGTCGTCTGCTTCCGGCGTGGCCAGCACCTGCCGCCAGCCGGCAACGATGACCTGCTTGCCGATGGCTTGCAGTGCCTGGCCGCCGCACGCTAACCGCGCGGTAGTGCGCTCGAATTCGTGAGGCGGCAGGAACTGCGCGAGGTAGTGCGCCCGGATCAGTCGATAGACGGCCAGCTCCTTCTCGTTCATGGCGGAGAGCTTGGTGGGTTCCAGCGTGGGAATGATGCCGTGGTGAGCCGTCACCTTGCTGTCGTTCCATGCACGCGAACGCTGGGTGCGGTCGAGCCGATCGATCAGCGGGCGCAGGCTGGGATCAGTGGTGAGCACGGCATAGAGCACCGCGGGCACTTCGACCAGCATGCTTTCGGGCAGGTAGCCAGAGTCCGAGCGGGGATAGGTTGTCGCCTTGTGCGTCTCGTAGAGGGACTGCGCGATGTCCAGCGTCTCCTGCACGTCGAGGCCCAACTGGCGCGAACACACTTCCTGCAAAGTCCCGAGATCAAACGGTAGCGGCGGCCCCTCGCGCACGCGCTCGGTCTCGACCGAGACCACCTGCGCCATGCCTGCGGCACGCATGCGCTCAGCGGCCTGCTGCGCCACCAGCTGCTGTACACAACGGCCGGCGTCGTCGGTGCAGCCTTGCGGCGGAAGCCAGCTTGAGACGAAAGACTGGCCGCTCGCCGATAGCGTGACCTCAATGGCCCAATACGGCACCGAAACGAAGCGTGCGATCTCACGATCGCGATCCACGACCAGCTTCAGCGTCGGTGTCTGTACCCGGCCCACCGAAAGCACACCGGAGTAACCGGCTCGACGCCCGAGTACGGTGAACAACCGGCTCAGGTTCATGCCGATCAGCCAGTCTGCGCGCGAGCGGGCCAATGCTGAGTGGTATAGCGGCAGCGTCTCGCCCGATGGCTTCAATGCGCCCAGGGCCTTGCGGATCGACGCGTCGTTGAGCGCCGACAGCCACAGTCGCTGGATCGGGCCGCGGTAGTTGCACAGTTCGACGATCTCGCGGGCGATCATTTCGCCCTCGCGGTCGGCGTCTGTAGCAATCACCAACGCGCTGGCTTGACCGACGAACTGCTTGACGATCTTGAATTGCGTGACGGTCTTGGCCTTGACCTCGACACGCCAGTGCTCGGGAATAATGGGAAGCTGCTCGATGGACCAGTGCTTGTACTGTTCGCCGTAGCCCTCGGGCGGAACCGCTTCGACCAGATGACCGATGCACCAGGTCACGACGACGCCGGCCCCGTTGTAGCAACCATCGCCGCGCTGCTTGGCGCCAAGTACCTTCGCGATGTCCTTGCCCTGCGAAGGCTTCTCGCACAGATACAAGCGCATCAGGCCGTCTCCTCGTGAATGTTCGGCTCATCGGATGTACCTCAGCATGTCCATCTGAGGGGCGGCGAACCGCAAGGAAGGCGGAAGGGCGGGGGGCCGGTTTGTCGGGGCAGATCATGAATGGCCGGCGGCATGCCGCGCGGGAGCGTCGTCACCGACAGGCGAGTGGAACGCGGTGGACGTCGCTGGCGCTATCCCCAGGGGATAGCTCTGGCGCAGCGAGGGCGACTGCAAGCAACCGCAGTCGCCCTTGTGCGGCACCTACTGCTCGTCCGGTGGTTGCGAACCGGCGTTGGAAGGTTTCGGGCTGAGCGTTACGGATTCGATGCGATACGGCAGGATGCCGACGCTGCGAGCGTTGATCTGCCAGGTTTCGCGCGGATTCCCCTCACTGTCTGTCCACGGATCGCGTTCCGTGCGGCCGACAACGAGGACGCGCATGCCCTTCTGGTACAGCGTCTGCCAGTGTTCGGCGTCGCGATGCCACAGCTCGACCGGCGCCCAGTAGCCGCCGCGATCCTCGAACTCTCCGTCTTTGGTCGGAACGGGGTTGTCGAAATACACGTTCAGGCGCAGCAGCCGGCGCGGTTCGTCGTTGCCGTTGGGGAATTCTCTGTATTCCGGCGCAGAGCCGATGTTGCCTTCGCCAACAAAGTGCGTGCTCATGGTGACTCCTTGGGGGTGGTGGAAGCGGTGTGTCCGTGGACACGCCGCAGGTAGACCGCTTCGGCCTGGGACATCCTGCTGGTGCATTCCAGGGCTTGGCGGGCGATGCTGTGCGTGAGGCTGATCTGCATGTTCAGCGCGATGCGCTGCAGCTCCATCGCATACAGGTCGTCGATCAGCGATGCCGGCGTCGCGGGATTGGCAAGCAGCGTTTCCCATAGCGCGACGCCCATGCAGGAGCGGTCGAGGTTGCGCCAGCGCAGGAAGGTCGTGCCTGCACCAGTGGTCTGCTGGGCCAGTTGCACGTCGAGCCGGCTGAAGGGGTAGCTGTGCACCTGCGGCAGCACGCGCCGCTGCGCCAGTGCAATCAGATCGTCGCGCAGCGCGTGACACTGGCTGGCCCAGGTCTCCAGATCCCCCTTACCTTTAAAGGGCTTTAAAAGGCCTTTTAGGTAGGCTGCGTGTTCCAGTCGCTGGAAGTCCGCTTGTTCCAGTGGTTGGAAGCGCGCCGGGTGTGACGACGTCGTCATGCCGTGGCGTCCTCATCCGGCGCCGCATCGGCCGCGTCGTCCGTCGCCGCCGGCTCGGGCGCGTCAGTGGCCAGCGCAGTCGTTGTATCTGGCCGGTTGGCGCGACGCGCGATGGGTGGTGCGAAGCGCGATCGGCGTGTGCCTTCGAGCACGTCCTTTGGAAGCGCGCCGAACTTCTCCAGCGCCGCCCGCGCTACGGCATTGTTCGCAGCGAAGTCATCGCGAGTCGCCCCGGAATAGCGGTACTGCTGCGCTAGTGCAAACAGACTGCGGAGTGCATGGGCACCGTCGTTGAGCCAGCGCTCCAATGTGCTGCGATCGATCAGCGCCGTGTGGTGCGCCAGGATCAAACGGCGAGCCAGGTCGTCGTAGTCGGCCAGCAGATAGACCGCCATGAAGCCCAGCTGTGCATTGACGAACAGCGGCAGCTTGACCGGCTGTACGTTGAGGTTTTCCCCGAGGCTCAATGCAGGCGGTACATCGGCAAGTGCCTGGTCGACTTGCTCACGCAGCGTCTGCATGCATGTCTTGGTATCGGCGATCTTCTCCTCGATGCGCAGCATCCACCAGTCGGAGTACGGATCATCCTGCTCGGCGCCGCGCTTCATCTTGTTCATGGCGCTGATGAAGCCGTTGAGCCCGATGATGCCCGGACGCCCCTCGGCGGGGGCGCGGCCGTGCCAGATACGCGAGGCGTGGTGCGTGTGCAGCGTCAATGACATCGCGCTGCGCAGCGATCCGAGGTTCAACTGCAGAGGCTCGTTGGCCATGAAGGTGACTCGTGAGGAATGAGCGAGTCGCCAGCGTCAATGTGCGCCGGAGGACTGTCAGTCAACAAAGCGCATCGAGCGGACGCCAGTTTCGAAAGGCGAGGAAGGCTGCCTGTTACACCTATCCCCAGGGGATAAGGCCAGGGAAGTCCATGGTGATCCGCAATCGAGCCAATTCAGGTCTCACCGGCTTTTGACGGAGTAGTTGCGCAGACGCCCATCCGCGTATCCACGAGCCGTGCGGGTTTTCTGTGCGTTTCCCAAGCTACTGATAGCTGTGCGCGACCTCAGGCGCGGCAGGTCGGTTTCATTGAAGGCCAAAACTCGTAGATGCTACAAGTCGTGTAGCTGCCATATGCTTGTGGGAAGATGTTTCCCGAAAGCCGGGGAAGGACATCATGCGAACAAGCTCAGTCAACGATGGGTTGCGGGTTCATGCTGTCGCAGGAACCTACGTGGTGATGATGGGATTCGACTTGCCGGAAGCGGCCTGCGACAACCTGCTTGGATTCTCGATCCATCGTGTCGACCACACCGAGAATGAGGCTTACTACCTGTCTGGCATGAAGGCCTTTGCAGAGACTGACCCTGGCTTTCCTCCTGGGTCGCTGTACTCGACTCGAGAGCACCCGATTCAAAGCTTCCAATGGGCGGACTACTCTGCCAAGCCCGGACACAGTTACAGCTACACCGTCAGTGCATTGAAGGGCTCGCCCCAGGATCTAGTAGTGTTCGCAACGACTACTATCGAGATTCATACGGAAAGCCCTGCTTCCGGTGATCATGACGTCTACTTCAATCGCGGCGTGGCAGCATCTCAGGAGTATGTACGCCGGTTCGGTAATCGCCGTCCCGAGCAGGTACCGCATCGCAGGGCGTTCGAATGGCTGTCACGTGGACTAAATGAAGCGCTTGAGGAGTTTTTCCATTCCTGCATCGCAGGGCGACATGCGCTGCGCATCGCGGCATACGAGTTTAACTACGAGCGATTTCTGAATCTGGTTCGGGACACACATCAACGAGGCGTCGACGTGCAGGTCGTGTTCGATGCACGGAAGGATGAGCCGCGGACCCGCAACCAGCAAGCCACGAATGTCGCGGGCATAGGCGCCCTCTGTGTCGAACGCGCGACGCCGAAGTCCTACATCTCCCACAACAAGTTCATCGTCAAGCTGGAAGATGGTTTGCCGCAGTCAGTATGGACAGGAGGCACTAACTTTTCCGAAGGTGGTATCTACGGACATTCGAATGTTGCCCATGTGGTCGAAGACCCTGTCGTGGCTAGCAAGTTTCTGGACTACTGGAACCTGCTCGCACAAGATCCTGCGACTGCTGAGGCGAGGGTAGCGGTCGAGGGTATTTCCCCGCTTCCCGATGGAAAGCCACCGGTTGGAACGACGGTTTTGTTCAGCCCGCGAAGGAATCTTGATGCATTGCAGTGGTATGCAGATATGGCAAGGAGTGCTCAGGAAGGATTGTTCATGACCTTCGCGTTTGGAATGAATGATCAATTCAAGGAAGTATATGAAAAAAGCACAGCATCTCTGCGCTTCGCCCTAATGGAGAAGAAAACGCGGCCGATGAAGGAAGGTCCGGAGCGGACCGCGGAAGAGAGGCGAATTCAATTGCTTCGCAACATGCCCGAGAACGTGTTCGCGATCGGTGGCCTGATCCAGACGAACAAGATTGACGGATGGGTCATGGAGAAGTTATCCGGGCTCAACTCGAATGTCAGGTACGTTCACAACAAGTTCATGCTGATAGATCCTCTTTCCGATGATCCGATCGTTATTGCGGGCTCCGCCAACTTCAGCGAGGCTTCTGTTCGGAACAACGATGAGAACATGATCATCACGCGTGGCAACACGAGGGTTGCCGATATCTATCTCGGCGAGTTCATGCGGCTCTTCAGTCATCATGCGTTCCGTGAATCGCTCCAGTGGCGTGATGCTGACGACCCTCCAAAGCCGTTGAGGGTGGATGAGTGGTGGCGGCCATGCTTCGGACACACTGCACAATCCGCTCGCCGGAAGTTCTTCGCGCCCAGTGAATAGCCTTGCGACCGACGATGAAGGAAACTCAACAACTTGTTAGGGATTCGTTGGCCGTGAAGGCGAGTCGTTAGCAGCGGTGCGCGTCGGAAGGGTGCCAGTCAACAAAGCTAATTGAGCGCAGGTCAGTTTCAGGCTGCTCGGAAGGCATTTTGTTCCTTCTATCCCCAGGGGATAGCGCCATGGACGTCCATCGTGATCTGCGATCGAGCCAATTCAGGTGTCGCAGGTTTTGGACGGAGGCGTGTTGCTGCTGGCGCTTTCGCTGGCCCATGCCTTGAACTCCCCGCGAATCGCCCGTTGAATGAGGCCGAACAAATACCCGGCCGGATTGCGCACGGCGTTGCCGTTGCAGCGGGCAGCCCACTCGTCGAGTACGGCCTGTTGTTGACCGGCTTCCACCTGTCGCAGGGCGACCAGCGCGCCGGCTCGTTGCTCGTCCTGCAGGCTCAAGAAGCGTGAGGGTAGATTCAGGTCCTGGATCGCGTGTGCGCGCGGTACTGTACGTACTGCTTTTATACGATTACTCAGTACAGTACGGTCCCGCTTCGGATTCCGAAGAACGTCGGTTTTGCGGGGTTTCGTGCCTGCTTCGGACTCCGAAGACGGTGGAGCTGCATTCCGAAGAAGGTTGCCGGACCCTTCTTCGGAATCGTGAATGTGCATGTCCTGTGTATAAGTGTCCTGCGGGTCAACGGCTATGCGTTGTGCCAGCAGTTGAATCCGTGTCGGCAGCACGCGGCCTGCGAGCAGCGGATCGTCAGCCAGTTCCTGCAAGGCATGCCTGCCCACGCGCTGGACCGCCTTGCTGGCATGGGTGAGTGCTTGGCTCACGAGGCCGAGGTAGTCGGGATCGAGCTGCATGGCTTCGTAAGGGCTCAATGGCTCATCGTGCAGCACGTAGAGGTTGCCCTGGATGCGTCCGGTCTTGGCATCGCGTCGGCGCCGCACGAGACTGAGCCAGCGCGTCAGGCGCAGGATCGTCAGAGCCCGTGCCACGGTTTCGTGAGAAGCCTGAGGCGCGCAGGGCATCGACGTCAGCCAGGGGCGCAGCTGCTCATAAGTCGGAAAAGCGGTGAGCCCGTCGTCGTTGAGTTGGAGGCGGCATACCTGCCAGGCGTTGCGCTCCAATGGCGTCAAGCGCCGGTCGAGAAACAGCGCGCGAGGCACGCTCTCATGGCGATTGCCGCTAAACAGAAAACCGTCGGCGGATGCGCTCGTGCTGTCGCTGCGGCGACGAGAAGATTCCAGATGGCGCAGTGCATTGTCCAGGACGGTTGACAGGGCGACGGGTTCTTCCGAACCGAAGCGGAGCGTCGCCATGGTCTACGCCAGTCCTTGGTCGATCCAACTCCGTATGGCAGCCCAGATGACGGACACAGGCAATGAATGAGATTCGGCCAAGTCCATCGTGAGCGTCAACGTCGCCGCTTCATCATCCGGTGCGATGCCGCGCTCTGCGACCGCGGCCTTCCAGGCGTGCCACAGGCCGGTCTCTTGCTCTTCGCTCAGCACCGGGTGCCGGCCCTTGCGCTTGGGGAGTCCGAGGATGTCGCGTCTCAGAGCGACCTCCTGATGCGTCAGGCCATAAAATTTGCTGACCATCTCGGTGCTGGCGCCAAGCCGCAACATACGATCGATCGTCGTGATTTCCCGCTCGATGTCGTGGATCTGGCTGACCAGACGCCACAGCATCTCCCGGTTAACCTTGACGGAGCACCAGGGCACACGGGCGTTGGCGAGTACCGCAACTACGGCCGGCTGCTTCAGCACGTCCAGTTCCTTCTCCCCGAATCCCATCGCCAAGCAGCGGCGCAGTTGGCCGTTGCGCAAGTCGTGCAGTGCCTGGGCGACGACAGCTTGGTTCAGAGGATGGGGTGCCGACATGATCGCCTCCTGGCGGTTCAGCGGCCTGGCAGGTTGTCTAGACCGGCTTCCAGATCCAGAAGCCGCCGCGTGAGCCGCAGCAAGCGAAAGAGTTTGACCAAGCCGTTGTCGCTCAGGCGGGGCATGGCATTCGAGCCTGGTTGGGCCGTGCCTCGAAGCAATGTTCCAAGCTTGTTGTTCAGGCTGAGGTCGTTCTGTCCGTTTGGACGCAGCGAGTCGGTTTGGGCGTAGACACTCAGCGCTTCCAGCAGCACCAGTATTGCGTGGCTAGAAGTGGACCCGCGAAGTCGGACAGTCGGATAAGTGATGTTCTGCTCTAATCAGACGGCGCCTGTGGCGCCCAAGGAAGAGCAGATGAGAAGGC